>NZ_JCACWC010000003.1:85000-2812500 GCF_059070375.1 Sinorhizobium sp. | reverse complement strand
GGGACGCGGTTCCAGGAAATAGCTCCACCGTATAGACCGTACCCGAAACCGACACAGGTGGTCAGGTAGAGTATACCAAGGCGCTTGAGAGAACTATGTTGAAGGAACTCGGCAAATTGCACGCGTAACTTCGGAAGAAGCGTGACCCTTTTCTACGCAAGTAGGATGGGGTGGCACAGACCAGGGGGTAGCGACTGTTTATCAAAAACACAGGGCTCTGCGAAGTCGCAAGACGACGTATAGGGTCTGACGCCTGCCCGGTGCTGGAAGGTTAAGAGGAGGGGTGCAAGCTCTGAATCGAAGCCCCAGTAAACGGCGGCCGTAACTATAACGGTCCTAAGGTAGCGAAATTCCTTGTCGGGTAAGTTCCGACCTGCACGAATGGCGTAACGACTTCCCCGCTGTCTCCAACATAGACTCAGTGAAATTGAATTCCCCGTGAAGATGCGGGGTTCCTGCGGTCAGACGGAAAGACCCCGTGCACCTTTACTATAGCTTTACACTGGCATTCGTGTCGGCATGTGTAGGATAGGTGGTAGGCTTTGAAGCGGGGACGCCAGTTCTCGTGGAGCCATCCTTGAAATACCACCCTTATCGTCATGGATGTCTAACCGCGGTCCGTCATCCGGATCCGGGACAGTGTATGGTGGGTAGTTTGACTGGGGCGGTCGCCTCCGAAAGAGTAACGGAGGCGCGCGATGGTGGGCTCAGAGCGGTCGGAAATCGCTCGTCGAGTGCAATGGCATAAGCCCGCCTGACTGCGAGACTGACAAGTCGAGCAGAGACGAAAGTCGGTCATAGTGATCCGGTGGTCCCGCGTGGAAGGGCCATCGCTCAACGGATAAAAGGTACGCCGGGGATAACAGGCTGATGACCCCCAAGAGTCCATATCGACGGGGTTGTTTGGCACCTCGATGTCGGCTCATCGCATCCTGGGGCTGGAGCAGGTCCCAAGGGTTTGGCTGTTCGCCAATTAAAGCGGTACGTGAGCTGGGTTCAGAACGTCGTGAGACAGTTCGGTCCCTATCTGCCGTGGGTGTAGGAATATTGACAGGATCTGTCCCTAGTACGAGAGGACCGGGATGGACATATCTCTGGTGGACCTGTTGTCCTGCCAAGGGCATAGCAGGGTAGCTATATATGGAAGGGATAACCGCTGAAGGCATCTAAGCGGGAAACCCACCTGAAAACGAGTATTCCCTTGAGAACCGTGGAAGACGACCACGTTGATAGGCCGGGTGTGGAAGTGCGGCAACGCATGAAGCTTACCGGTACTAATCGTTCGATCGGCTTGATCGTTCCCATTGCTTATGCTCATCAAAGATGAGCATCATTCTTCTGTCCTCACGCTGACGCGATCGCAAGATCGCTGCGCTGCGGACGGCGCGCCGGACAACCGGCGGCTCGGCTCTGCCGGCTGCTGGAATGATCCGGACAAGACATCAAAAAAGACGTGTTCAAAAGAAGTCGAGGCGTTAAACCGCCCGCTTCACCAGCTTCTCAATTCGGTTTGCGCCCTTAAGGCGCAAATCTTGCGCTTTGCCGACCTGGTGGTTCTGGCGGGGTGGCTGCACCCGTTCCCATTCCGAACACGGCCGTGAAACGCCCCAGCGCCGATGGTACTTCGTCTTAAGACGCGGGAGAGTAGGTCGCTGCCAGGTCTGCAAATCGCAAGAGAAACAAACCGATCATCTTCTCTCATAAGGCCGAAACAAACCGGCCAACAAACCGACCTTTTTACTGCGCAAAACTCGGACGAATAACGAGATTTTTGCCGCGCAAAACTCGGATAACGCGGGGTGGAGCAGCCCGGTAGCTCGTCAGGCTCATAACCTGAAGGCCGCAGGTTCAAATCCTGCCCCCGCAACCAAACACATATACATACGCATAAACACGAAAAGGCCCGCATCAGCGGGCCTTTTTGCGTTCTGGGGCGAGATCGAGCACGATTTCCTCTCACTTGATCAGAACTGCCAACTGACCGGAACCCACGCATAGCCGGCGTCCGTCTTGAGCATTCGGCCAAGGCCCGGGAACGGATAGTGGAAGCCGAGCACGAGGAGCCGGTCTGCCGCCGCCATGTCGAAGATGCGGCGGCGGGATGCGAGTGCGGCGTCCTTGTCGCGATCTGGCCCGGGCAACCAGGGCCGGTCGACATTGACGATCGGGTGGTAGGCGAGATCGGCCGTCAGCAGGAGCTGATCGTTCCCGGATTGAACAAGGAAGTTCGCCATGCCCGGCGTGTGGCCGGATGCTGGAAGCGTTGTCAGCCCGGTAACGATCTCCGCGCCGGCTTCGTACAACTCGATTCCCTTGGTGACGGGTTCAACGCTCCGCTTGATAGCCGCGGCGAAGTTGCGGCGAAAGTCCTCGGGCACCGGCATGTAGGAAAGATCCGGAACGTTACGGACGAAGAAGTCCCAATCGTCACGAGGCGCAAAGACGGCAGCCCGCGGAAATGCCTTGCCGCCCTCCGCTGTTCGAAGGTTGCCGACATGGTCCGGGTGCGTGTGCGAGACCACCACAACGTCTATGTCCACCGGCCGTAAACCAACCGCGGCCAGGTTCTCGAAGATGCGACCGCCTTGCGGACCCATGGTTTGCCCGGCTCCTGCTTCGAGAAGGATCCGCTTGCCATTCGTCTCGATAAGAAGCGTGTTGAGATTCAGCGTCAGCCGGTCGGTCGGCAGGAAGGCGCGCCTCAGAACGTCCTGCAGCTCTGCCTCTGGCGCATTGCTGGCGTAGATGCGGGGAGGGCCGCCGATCAGCCCATCGCTCAGTACGGTCGCCGAGATGTCGCCGACGCGGAAGCGGTAATAGCCGGCATTTCCCCCCTGAGGCGGAAGCGACGCGGCGGGGGCTGCCCGCGCAGAGGCCGCCATCCCGGTCGGCAAGATCATTCCCGTGACCGCCGATGCGGCTGTCAGCATGATCTTCCTACGATTCAGAGTAATTTCACTCATGCTTTTGATCCGTTCGAATAGCTGATCTCAGGTGCTGCATCTGGTGCCGCCGTCTGGCGACTTCTTCTAGGGATGACACAGGTTGGACGTGAGGATAAGCTAATCAAAACCGATCAGCTTATTAAGCAGGGCTTTGCAATGCGGCCACTACGGCTTGACAGCTTGGAGATCTTTGAGGACGTCGTGCGCTGTGGTGGCTTTAGAGCCGCCGCGCTTGGCAGGGGTGTATCGTCGTCCGCCGTCAGTCAATCGATCAACGTGCTCGAAGAGGCGCTGGGGATACGGCTTCTGAACCGAACGACACGCAGCGTCGCGCCTACTGAAGCGGGCGAGCGGCTTCTCGAGCGGCTAAGGCCCGCTCTTTACGAAATCAGAACAGCGGTCGACGACCTCAATCAGCTTCGCGAGCGCCCATCAGGCACCGTGCGGATCAACGCACCGGGACCGGCCGCCGACCACGTTCTGTGCCCTCTGACCTTTGAGTTCATGAAAATTTATCCCGACGTCAATGTCGAGATCGTCAGCGATGCTGCGATCATCGATATCGTGGAGCAAGGTTTCGACGCCGGGGTGCGCTTCGGGAACCAGCTCGCCCAGGACATGATCGCCATGCCCCTCGGTCCGGCCTTGCGATATGCGATCGTGGCCTCGCCTGACTATCTTCGCAAATGCGGCCGACCCGGCTCACCAGGCGATCTCTTACAGCACGACTGTATTCGCCGCCGCTTCCCCGGCGGGACCATGGTGACGTGGAAATTTGCGCGTGACGGCGACGAAGTGGAAATCACCCCGAAAGGTCGGTTGACATTGAGTTCAGCGCATCAGGAGCTCCAGGCCGCGCTTGCGGGATCGGGAATCGCTCACCTGTTCGAGGATTATGTCCGTGATGACGTCGAACAAGGCAGACTTATTGAGTTGCTCTGCGACTGGAAGCAGAAGCTGCCGAGTTGGTATCTGTATTATCCGAGCCGGCGACATACGAGCGCGGCCGTGCGGGCTTTCCTCGAATTCATCCGCAATCAGAGATGGTATCCTGATCGCAAGGAAAGATAAAAGCGGCCCCTTGCAACAAAAGCCATAAGCGCCGCAAAAGCGGGCCCTTTCGGCGCGGGGTAAGGAGCGGCGAGCTCACCCCGAAAAAATGTCAGCGATGGTCCGTTCTCTAAGGCCTGTTGAGATCGGGCCGCCCGCCGCCGCTTGTTTGATTTCCTCATTCCTGTGACGCGCACAAGTATCTGACAGGATTACCTTTGCGCTATGAGTTATAGTGCGGTACATTAACTCCGCGGTGGAGATGAGGAATGATCGTTGGTTTTCGGGATGATTGGTTGCGGGCTTTTTTCGTGGACGATGCCCATTCTCGCAACATCCCGTCGGATCTTGAGGTCAGGTTGTTCCGCAAACTCCAGATGATCGATGATGCCACGACAGATCAGGACTTACGTGTGCCGCCCAGCAATTCCTTCGAGAAACTGCGCGGCAATCTGGCGGGTTTCCATTCGATCCGGTTGAACCAGCAATGGCGGCTGATCTTCCGCTGGGATGGCGAACGCGGCGAGGCGGACGGGATTTGCCTGGACGATCACAGCTACCGATGAGAGCGAGGCAGATATGCTGACGACCAAGCGCAAGCCGGCGACTGTCGGCGAGATTTTGACCGAGGAATTCATGGAGCCGATGGGTCTGACGCAGGGCGCATTAGCCGAGGCGATGGGCGTGCAACGCAAGCACGTCAACGAGTTGTGCGGGGACCGCAGGAACGTGACCGCCGCAACCGCACTCATCCTTGCCCGCGTTTTTGGCAACAGCCCGGACTTCTGGCTCAACGTGCAGCGTCGCATCGATCTTTGGGAGGTAATGAACACGCCCAAGGAACGCGAGCGTGTCGAGCGAGCGCGACCGTTGAAGCACGCGGCATGAGCTGCATTATGGGAACCGCACTCGTCACGGGATGAGAGTAGAGAGGGTGCGGTCCCTCGGCGCGCTTCATAAACCGTGAAGACAGCGAGGCGGCGCGGAAGCTCCCGCCCGTATACATCGTCCCGCTTCGCTTCGATGCGAGATGTAGACGTACCTTTCATTGCGTCGCAGGTCGACCGTCCCCTCGCATATTCGCCATCGGAGATTGTAATCGCCACATATCCCCGGTCCCTCATTCCTGTGCTTGTCACAGGAATCCAGCCAGGCCAAGTCCTTGGGCTGGAAAGACTCTTCCGCGCCGCGGACGCGGCGCTGCTGGATCCCTGTGACGGAGCACAGGGATGAGGAAAAGGAGAGGGTGCAGTCCTCCGAAAACTTTCCTACAGCGCCGCGCTTCCTATGATACGCGCACCTGGAAGTGCTTTAAGCGCAAACCTTGTGACTGGCCGCGGTTTTGATTCGGGGATAGGCGTAAGCGTTGAGCTTGGAAGTCGTATATCCTGCGCCAAGCAGCGCTTCGGCCATCTTTACTGCAGCAGTCACTCCATCGATCACCGGCACTCCCGTCGCTCTCTGGAGGCGGGCACACAAGGATGACATTCCCGCACAGCCAAGGACGATCGCTTCGGCACCATCCTCGGCTTTGGCAATCTCGATTTCCTTGAGCAGCAGCCGCTCGGCTTTTTGCGGATCTTCCTCGAGGGCAAGGACCGGAAGATCGATAGCACGGACTTTCCGGCAATGACGCTCGGCGCCGTAATCGCTGACCAGATCCTCGATGATCGGAACCGAGCGCGGAAGCGTCGTTATGACGGAGAAGCGACGGCTGATCGTCATGGCCACCTGTACCGCGGCCTGGCAAATACCGATCACGGGGCCTTTGGCGACTTCGCGCGCGGCATGCAGTCCGGGGTCGTCGAAACACGCTATGACATAGGCGTCGACGCCCTGCGCTTCGCCCTGGCGGATCTCCGCGAGCATTCCCGGAACCGACATGGCTTCATCTGCACCACCTTCAATACTGGCCGGCGTATCGGTCGGATTGGAGGCGGAGACGTGCGTGTGGGGATGTTTGACCAGCAACGCGCTTTCGAGCGCTTGCGCGGTCATGGAGGCTGTGGAATTGGGATTGATGAGATGAATATGCATGATGAAATTCTCGTTGCCTCTCATTGACGCCTATTTCTTCTTGACGAAATCGGCGATCGGCGGGGCCTTCAAAACGAACTGGCGGTCTGACGTGATGTAATTGTCGGCATGAAGCCGGGCGATCGGCTGGTAACGTTCCGGGTCCACATAATGACCTTCGGCGTCGAGGCAGTCGCGGCGCACATGCATGTGCACCACCTCGCCCAGTACGAGGGTGCGGCGGGGATAGTCGATCAGGCGCTCGACGCGGCACTCGAAGATGCACGGCGCCTCCTCGGCATAGGCAACATCGATCTTGCGGCACCGGGCGGCTTTCAATCCGGCCATTTCGAGCTCGTCGACCTCGCTGTCGAAGCCAAGGCCGCAGATCAACATCTGTTGAGACAACGCCATATCGACCATGCTGATGGCAAATTCACCGGAGCGGCGAATATTGACCATCGTGTCCTTCGGCTCACCGGTTAAACGCGGCTGGATGCCCAGGACGACGATGGCCGGATCATGTGAAAACACGTTGAAGAAACTCATCGGCGCAGCATTGTTATGTCCGCTCTCGGAGCGGGTCGTCACGAGCGCGATCGGGCGCGGGCCGATGAAATTCGTCAGCAGCCGATAGCGGCTTTGCGGCTCAATTTCTTCGAAGTCGAATTCCATCGCGGTCCCAAAATGTCGGTCTTATGATCTACAATAAGCTTTCATATTGTAGACAATATTGCAAGCCATTTGAATCCGCGAGTTGACTTTTTCACGCGCTTGGCGATTGTCTGTTTCAGCAAGGAGAACAGGGTATGCGCGAACAAGCCGCGATGTCGGTCGAGCAGATTGTCGAAAGGGTATGGCTTTCCATCGCTGAACGGCGATTGCGTCCTGGCGTGCAACTCAAAGAAGAACAGCTGGCCTCGATTTTTCACGTCAGTCGCGCACGTGTTCGTCAGGCGTTGACCGTTCTGGCACGCGACGGCCTCGTAACGATCATTCCCAATCGCGGTGCTTTTGTTTGCAAGCCATCCGTGGAAGAGGCGCGCGACGTGTTTTTCGTTCGCCAGGCGGTGGAGAGATGCGTCGTGGAGCGGCTCTGCAGTTCGATGTCGAAGGATAGCGTGAAGCGGCTGCGGGATCATGTCAAGAATGAGCGGATCGCCAATGCCGAAGACAGCACCACGGATATCATCAAGCTTTCCGGCGGCTTCCATCTTTTGCTGGCCGAACTGACCGGGTCGGATTTCCTGTTTACGACAATGCGCGACCTTATCGCCCGCAGTTCGCTGATTACGGCCGTTTACCGGAACACCACGCGCTTCAATTGCGGCCCCGACGAACATGCCGACATCGTCAAGGCGATTGCGGCGAAAGAAGCCCAGAGAGCCGTCCATCTCATGTCGCATCATCTGGAACATGTGGAATCCGAGCTCGACTTGAGCGAGATACGCGACTTTTCGCACGATCTGCGCGCAGCACTGGCTTGAAACGGCCGACCGCCGGCATTGTGATCTATTCCAAGACGTTGAGAGGCGGGACGCGGGCGGAAAACCGCACAGACTTTTCCTCATCCCGCTTCAGGTAAACGTTCCGCGATCACGTCCTCTGCCAGATGACAGGCTACCCGGGTGCCGTTTTGCAAGACCCGCACCGTAGGCACTTCCTTGGAGCAGCGCGCCGTGGCGATCGGGCAACGCGGGTGGAAGGCGCAGCCGGACGGCGGTTTCAGCGGGCTCGGCACTTCGCCGCTGGCCGGCTCGCGGTTGCGGTTCGGTGCCTCGATGTTCGGAATCGTCTGCAGCAGGAGCCGCGTGTAGGGATGGCGCGGCTGAGCGAACAACTCTTCCGTGTCGCCTTCCTCCACGATACGGCCCAGATACATCACCGCAATGCGGTCCGACATTTGGCGAACGACGCTCAAGTCATGGCTGATGAAGAGATAGGTAAGCCCCAACTCGTCCTGCAAACGGCGCATCAGGTTCAGCACCTGCGCCTGCACGGACACGTCGAGCGCCGAGGTCGGCTCGTCGCAGACCAGGAATTCGGGCTCGCTCGCCAGCGCGCGGGCGATCGAGATACGCTGGCGCTGCCCGCCTGAAAATTCGTGCGGGAACTTCTCGCCATCGGATGGCGAGAGCCCGACAATGCCCAGAAGCTCTTCGACGCGCTCCGTCACCTCGGCCGCGGTCTTGCGCAGCTTCAGTTCGCGCAGCGGTTCGGCAATGATGTTCTTCACCCGCCAGCGCGGATTGAGCGAGGCGTAAGGGTCCTGAAAGATCATCTGCGCCGAAAGCGGCGCGCCGCTCCTGCCGGGCGCAAAGCGCATTTCGCCGCTTGTCGGACGATGCAGGCCGGTGACGAGGCGCGCAACGGTGGATTTTCCGCAACCGCTCTCGCCGACAATGCTGAGACAACCGCCGGCGGGAACGGTAAAGCTGATATCGTTCACGGCCTGCAGATACTGCCGGGGCTTGCGCTCCACTACCCTGTTGAGCCAGGGAGCGGACACGTCGAATGTCTTGACCAGCCGGTCGACTGTCAGAGCCGGGGTCTTTTGCAAAGGTTTGGTCATGCGGTGCCTCCTGCGCCCAGCCAGCAGGCGCTTGCACTCTGGCCGGCAAAAACGAGTTCCGGGCGTTCGCGCCGGCAGCGCGGCCCCGCCATCTTGCAGCGCGGATTGAAGGCGCAGCCCTCTGGTATCGCGTCCAGCCGCGGCATGGAGCCGTCGATCTGGTTGAGCCTCTCGACACGCGCGCCGAGCGACGGAATCGAAGCCATCAGACCCTGCGTATAGGGATGGCGCGGCTGGTGCAGCACCTGTTCGACAGCCCCGATCTCGATCAGCCTTCCGGCATACATGACCGCGATGCGGTCGGCAGCTTCCGCGATCACGCCCATGTCGTGCGTGACGAGCATGACGGCGGCCTGCTTCTCCTTGCACAATTTGCGCAGGAGCGAGATGATCTGCGCCTGGATCGACACGTCGAGCGCCGTCGTCGGTTCGTCGGCGATGACGAGTTTCGGCGAGGCTGCAAGCGCCAGCGCAATCACGACACGCTGGCGCATGCCGCCCGAGAACTGATGCGGATACTGATTGACCCGCTCCTCCGGCGAGGGAATGCCGACATCGCGCAGCAACTGCACGGCGCGGGCGCGGGCTTCGGCCTTACCGAGACCGAGGTGCCGGCGAATGGTTTCGACGAGCTGTGCGCCAACCGAGAACAGCGGATTGAGAGAGGTAAGCGGATCCTGGAAAATCGCACCGATCTCGCGGCCGCGTATCTTTTCCATGGCGCGATCGTCGAGCGTATCGATGCGACGGTTGCCGAGCCAGACCTCGCCGCCGGCGATATGGCCCGGCGCTTCGAGCAGGCCCTGAATGGCGAGCCCGGTCATGGACTTGCCTGCGCCGGACTCGCCGACGACGCCGAGAATCTCACCCGGCCGGATCGACAGGCTGACATCCGACAGCGCGGTCACCGTGCCGCGACGGCCCGGAAAATCCACACGCAGATTGCGAACTTCAATGACTGGTTCCTGGATGTCACCCATTTGCGTCCCCCTCTATCGGATAGCTGGGCGGGAAGATTGCGGCGACCGGAGGATTGTTCCAGCTCCGCTCGGGATATTTGGCGATCAGCCCGTCATATTGAGCCTGCGCCTGAATGCGCGCCTCCTGCATGTCGAAGCCGGCGAGCTGGCGATCCAGCATGGAGACGCGGCCATCGACGAAGACCGCTTGCGTGATCTTGCCAGACCCCCCGGTGACGATCGTGGTGATCGGATCGATGGACGGAGCCATGACGGTGTCGTCGAGGCGGAAGACCGCGATATCTGCACGGGCCCCCGGTGACAGATGGCCGAGATCGGAACGGCCCAGTGCCTTCGCGCCGCCAATCGTCGCCGCATCGAACAGGTCGGCAGAACGCAGGCGGTCGGGTGCGCCGTCGGCGATGCGGCCCGTGATAAGGCCCGTAAGCAGGTTCATCAGCATGTCGGGCGGTGTCGTATCCGTCCCCATGGCAATATTGATCCCGCGCCTGATGCAGGCGGAGAAGGAGTTGAGGATCGAGCCGCCACGGCCCGAAACCAGCGGACAATGGACGATGGAAACGCCGTTCGCCGCGTAAAGGCCGAGATCCTCGTCCGTGGCGTTGGTGGCATGCGGCGCGATGAGGCGGTCGCTCAACAGACCGTGCTTTGCAAGCCAGATCGGTGCGGTCGAGCCGTGCAGCATCCGCACCGTGTCCACTTCCATCGCGCCCTGTGCCATGTGCAGCCGGAATTTGCAGCCGAGATCGCGGGCGGCGGCATCAGTGCGCTGCAAAAGCTTGATCGTCGAGGTTTCGACACGGTCCGGCGCCAGCATGCCGCGCACCAGATCGCCATGGCTGCCATTCTGGCGTTCAATATAGGAAATGGCGTCGTTCAGGCCCTGAAAGCCGCGCTCTTCATCGAAGACAGGCACCATCTTGCCCGGTGCTTCCAGCACCATGCCGCCCGAACGGTAGGCGGGGCTGAGATAGACACGCAGACCCAGTTCGCCGGCGGCTTGCGCAGCCGCATCGAACTCGTCGACGGTTTCACCCCATTCACGGTAAAACAGCGACGCAATGGGAGCGGCGGTGGTGATACCGTTCAACAGCAGCTGGCCGAAAGCGAACCGCTTCTGAAAGGCCAGCGCCTCCTGCGTGTACATTTCATAAGGACCAGCTTCGACATAGGAGCGCGGCCAGACGCGGCCCTTTGCCCAACCGGGATGATTGTCGATGCCGAGGATGGTCGTATCGAGATCCGACAGTGCGTCGAGATCGATCAGTCCAGGGCTGATCAAGGCATCGCCGAAGTCGATTCTACGGCCCACTTCGCCGGGGAATCGATGCCCGACGAATAGGATCTCGCCGCTCTCGAAAACGACCTCGCCATTGCGCAGAAGCCGGTGGCTGCCGTCTTTATGTCCGACCACCCAGCCCGCGGTGATCAGTGTGCGCCCATCCGGACGACGGCCGAGCGGAAGAGTATCGAATGTCTCGCTCATTACGGCATCTCCACCACAGCAACGCCCTGACGGGCCGTGACGCGACCGCCCTTGACGACCAGCGGACGCGGAGCGACATCCACCACCGCATGCGCCAGCGTTTCACCGGTCAGCAGGGTGAAATCGGCATTGCAGCCGACCTCGAGGCCGTAATTCTCCAGGCGCATGACATCCGCACCGCCCTGCGAGACGATGTGCAGCACATGTTCCAGATCGTGATCCGAGCGCACGCCGTTCTTCATGCCGATGACCTTGGCACGATCGAGCATGTCCGGCTGACCCCACGGACCCCAGGTGTCACGGATGCCGTCACAGCCGCCGCCGATGCGCACGCCCGCTTCCTTCAGGCGCTTGATCGACGGCACTGTGGCCGAAGGCGCACCTGTCGTGAGGATGGCGACATCCAGAATGGCGAGCTGTTCGATCAGCTGGCCGACGCGCAGATAATCGTTCATGCCGAGCGCAAAGGCGTGGCTGATCGCCACCTTGCCTTCCATGCCGTTGGCGCGGATGCGCTCGAAGATGAGTTCCATGGTGAAGGCGCCGAGATCGCCCGTCTCATGCAGGTGAATGTCGATCGGCACGCCATGCTTTGTGGCGAGCGCGAACAGAATGTCGAGCTGTCCCTTCGGATCGCGGTCGATGCCGCACGGATCGATGCCGCCCAGCACTTCGCAGCCCTGACGCAGCGCCTCGTCGAGCAGCTCCTTCGTGCCGGGCATGACCATCAGGCCGGACTGCGGGAACGCCACGATTTCGATATCGATGACGCCCCTGAGTTTTTCGCGCGTTTGCCAGACGCCCTCCACCAGCGACAGGCCGTGGACCGGATCTATGTCGACATGGCTGCGGATATGGGTTGCGCCATGAGCCGCCAGACCGATCGCATGGCGCATCGACTGACGATGCGGATCTATGCCGATGTCCAGACGGTGCTCGCGCTCGAAATCGATGCGCTCGCGCAGGATCGCGGCGCGGTTGTTGACATGCCACGGCATGCCCCAGGTGGTCTTGTCGAGATGGGTATGCGCATCGATCAGGCCGGGCGCGACGATGGCGTTGCCGCCGTCTTCCACGGCCATTCCCGGTTCAGCCTCAAAACGCCCGAAACCGGCAATCTTTCCGTCCCTGATCAGGACATCGCAGGATTCTCCTGCCATCGGCCGGACATTGCGGAGCAAAAGGTCGTTCATAAGGCTTACCTCAGTTTCGGATTGAGAGCATCGCGGAGCCAGTCGCCGAGCATGTTGACGGCGACGACCAGCAGGCAGAGCTGAATGACTGGGAAGAGCACGATCCACCAGGATCCGGAAAACAGGAACTGATTGCCGATGCGGATCAGCGTTCCCAGAGACGGCTGGCTCGGCGGCATGCCGATACCGAGGAACGAAAGCGTGGCTTCGGTGAGGATCGCCATGCCGAAGTTGAGCGTGGCCGCCACCATGATCGGCGTCAGCGTGTTGGGCAGGATATGACTGGCCATGATGCGCCGGGCAGGGACGCCGATCAGCCGCGCCGCCGACACGTAGTCCTTTCCGGCTTCGACGATGGTCTGCGCGCGAACCGTGCGGGCATATTGCACCCAGGCGGATAACGCGATGGCGAGGATGAGCACCGCGGACGCCCCGACCTCTCGCAGGCTGACAGGCAGCATCTGACGCACGACCGTCGAGACGAGAATGGCGACGAGGATGGTCGGAATGGACAGCGTGATGTCGCCGAAGCGCATCAGCAGATTGTCGATGAACCCGCCGAAGTAGCCGGCGATCAGCCCCGCGCTCATGCCGATCAGCAGGGAGAGCGCCACCGAGGCGATGCCGATGACGATGGAAATGCGCGTCCCGTAGAGAATGGCCGACAGCATGTCGCGGCCCTGCGTGTCGGTGCCGAGAAGATAGGGCCATTCTCCGCCTTCCTCCCATACCGGCGGCAGTTCGGCCTTCCACATGTCGAGCGCTGCGCCGTCATAGGGGTTCTGCGGTGCGATCAGCGGTGCGAACAGTGCCGTCAGGATCAGGATCGCCAGCAACGCGGCGCTGAACATCGCCGTCTTGCTATGGGTGAACGACCACCACAAATCACTTTGGCGGACACGCTGGAAAAGCGATGGATGGGTGACGGGCGGAGTTTGAGAAGTCTGGATACTCATCGGTCTTGGCCCCACAGTCGGTTCAACGGGCGTTTCAGCGGGCTGTACGCAAGCGGGGATCGATTACCGCATAGGCAATGTCCACCAGCGTGTTGAGCACGACGAAGATGAAGGAAATGATGCAGAGATAGGCCGCCATCACCGGAATATCGAGGAAGGTCACGGCCTGGATGAAGAGCATGCCCATGCCTGGCCACTGGAACACGGTTTCGGTGATGAGCGCGAAGGCAATCAGCGAACCGACATTCATCGCGGTCATGGTCACGACCGGCATCAGGCAGTTGCGCAGCGCATGGCGGAAATAGATGCGCCAGCGCGGAATGCCGCGCGCGCGGGCAAATTTCACGTAATCAGATCGCAGCACTTCCAGCATTTCAGCGCGGACCAGACGCATGACCAGCGTGACCTGATAAAGCGACAGAGCGACGGACGGCAGCAGGATCGCCGCGCGGCCCGAGGGCGTCAGGAGCCCCGTCGACCAGAAGCCAAGCTGCACGACATCGCCGCGACCGAAAGCCGGGAGCCAGCCGAACGTAACCGAGAAGACGAGGATCAGCAGGATGCCGACGACGAAGCTCGGCAGCGAGACCCCGACAATGGAGATAAACTGCAGGCCCTCCGTATACCATTTGCCGCGCTTGATCGCGGTCAGCACGCCGAGGGGCAGGCCGAGCAGCAGGGAGATCAGCGTGGCAACCAGCACCAGCTCCAGGGTCGCCGGAAAGCGTTCGGCGATCAGGCTCAGCACGTCCTGGCCGTTGCGGTAGGAGATGCCGAAATTGCCCTGCGCGGCGTTGACCACGAACCGGGTATATTGTGTCATCAGGCCATCGTTGAGGCCCAGACGTTCACGCAGATTGTCGCGGTCGGTCTGCGTCATCTGCTCGTTGGCCATCATCTCGACGGGATCGCCCGCCAGCCGGAAAATCAGAAAGGCCAGCAAAGCGACGGCCAACATCACCATGACGGCGTTTGCCAGGCGCTTTATGATAAAAACCAGCATAGGAATTCCTCGGTCACAGGACGCTCCGGGAGTCCGTCCCGGAGCGTCGTGGATGAATTATTCGGCAAACTGCGTCAGCCAGTGGCGCGGCTTGTTGTCCGGCAGCTGCACGATCTTTTCGATCTTGTTCGACATGACCCAGGCCATCGGCTGCTGGTGCAAGGGCAGCATCACGATCTCGTCCTTCACCATTTGCAGCGCTTTGCTTTGCAGCGTCAGGCGCTTGGTGCGGTCCATTTCGGTCGACGCCTGCACGATCAGCTTATCGATCTCCGGATAGCTCCAGCCGCCCCAGTTGAAGACGCCGGCATTGGCCGTCTTCGTCTGAATCATCTGGAGAAGGATCGAATAGCTGTCGAGCATCGGTTCCGTGGCCCAGCCGATCAGATAGACATCGGCCTTGCCGCTCGTACGCTTCGGCGCCTGTGCGGCGGTGGGGGCAATGTCGAGCTGCGGTTTGAAGCCTGCGCGGCTCAGCAGGTTCACCAGCCCCTGGCAAAGCTCTTCCTCGTTCACATAGGCGTCGGTCGTGCAGACCAGCGTGAACGGATAGTCCGAAGCGCCAGCCTCGGCCAGAAGCTTCTTCGAGAGGGCAGGGTCGAATGCCAGCGTCGTGTCCAGCTCGGGAGCGTAACCCGGAATTTCCGGCGCGACCACCGCGCCTGCCGTGCGCGACTTGCCGCGCATGACGCGCTGCTGGATCAGATCCCGGTCGAGCGCATGGGCAAAAGCCTGACGCACGCGCAGGTCGTTGAACTTGTTCTCCGAACCGTTCGCGAGTTCCGGCTTGCGGTTGAAGCCGACCATGACGGTACGCAGATCGGTGCGCTCCATGACCTTCAGGTCGGGCTGCGCCTGCAGCCGCGGCAGATCCTGCGACGGTGCGTTTTCCGTGAAGTTGACTTCGCCGGAAAGGAGCGCGGCGACGCGCGTCGCCGCCGAGGTGATCGGCGTGAACTCGATGCGGTCAATGTTGGACTTGGAGGTCTTGTCCCACCAGTCCGGGTTCTTCACGAGGACCGTCTTGGAATCCGGGACCCGGCTTTCCAGCTTGAACGGACCGGTGCCGTTGGTGTGATAGGTGGCGTAGCCTTCGATCTTCGCGCCGACATCGGTCGGCTTTTCCGAATTGTTGGTCTTCAGCCAGCCGGCGTCGAAGACGTGGATGTTGGTGAGGTCGTTGAGAAGCAGCGGATAGGGCCCGCTCAGCTCGATATCGATCGTATGGTCGTCCACCTTCTTGGAGGACTTGTAGGCCGGCAGGTTGCCGCGAAGCGGCGAAACCGGATCGCTGACGCGTTTCAGGGATGCGAGCACGTCGTCGGCAGTGAAATCCGCGCCATCGTGGAATTTCACGCCTTTGCGCAAGTGAAAGCGCCAGACCGTCTCGGAGACGGTTTCCCAGGATTCGGCTAGGGCCGGTTCGATCTTCAGATCGGCGTCGTAACGCACCAATCCTTCATAGACGTGATTGAGGAAGGACAGCGTATAGCTGTCGCCATAGGAGTAGGGATCAAGCGAGTAGATATCGCGCGCCGCTCCCCATTTCAGCGTTTCGGCATGGCCGGACAAGGTCAGGCCCATCAGCATCGTGGCCGCGAGGCCAAGTTTCTTCATCATATGTTTGCTCCGCTTCTGGAAATTTGCGCCTCCTTTTCGGAGGTCTGTTGTCATGCACCGCCGCATCCGTCGCCGGTTGCGGTATTCTCAAATGCTTGCGCCGGATGGGCGCACACGGGGTTGGGTGTGATTTTCCTCCATACGACATGACCTGCCTCCCAGGTCATATGAGGACAGTATGGCGATCGGCAAAAAGTTGTCAACGTGATTGTAGACAATATTTGTCCTATCGGCCCTATCGAATATGTCGACAAAATGCTCGGTTCCAGGTGAGTCCCTACTGGACCTTCCATACCGGATAGCTCGGCTGGAAGATTTTCCCGACGGGCGGATGCTGCCAACTGCGATCCGGATATTTGGCAATCAGGCCGTCATATTGTTGCTGCGCCCGCTCGCGCGCCGCAACCATGTCGATGCCGGCGACCTTGCCGTCCAGCATCGATAACCGCCCGTCGACAAAGACGGCCTGCGTCACCTTGCCGGAACCCCCGACGACCAGCGTGGTGACCGGATCGACGCTGGGGGTCATATGGACATCGTCGAGACGGAAGACGGCGATATCCGCTTTGGCGCCGGCGGCGAGCCGCCCGAGGTCGCTGCGACCCAGCGCTTTCGCGCCGCCGAGCGTGGCGGCATCGAACAGATCTCTGGAGAATACCGCATCCGCAGCCTTCTCGCCGATACGGCAGGCGATCAGCCCGACCAGCAGGTTCATCAACATGTCGGGCGGCGCGGTGTCGGTAGCCATGCCGATATTGATGCCGAGCCTGCGGCAGGCGGCGAAGGAATTGAGAATGCTGCCCATGCGCGCCGAGACCAGCGGCGAATGCGCGATCGAAACGCCATATTGCGCGTAAAGCTGCAGATCCTGTGGCGAGGCGTAGGTTCCATGCGGCGCGATCAGCCTTTCGCTCATGAGCCCATGATCCGCCAGCCATTGCGGCGCGGAAACGCCATGCAGTCTGCGCATGGTGTCGAGTTCCAGATTGCCCTGCGCCATATGAATTCTGACGCGGCAATCGAGATCGCGCGCGGCGGCCATGGTGCGCTGCAACAGGGGCAATGTGCAGGTTTCGATACGGTCCGGCGCCAGCATTCCGTTGACCAGGCCGTTATGGCGGCCATGGTTGCGCTCGATGAAATCGATCGCGTCCGCAAGGCCTTGCAGTCCCCGCGCCTCATCGAATACCGGCTCGATACGCCCCGGACCCTCCAGGATCATCCCACCGGAGCGATAGGCGGGGCTCAAAAAGACCCTGAGCCCGAGATCGCCCGCCGCGTCGGCCGCAGCTTCGAATTCCGCGACGGTCTCGGCCCATTGGCGATAGTAGAGCGACGCGATGGGCGCGGCGGTGGTGATGCCGTTCAACAGCAGCAGGCCGAAACCGAATCGCTTCTGGAACGCCAGCTCCTCGGCGGAATACATTTCATAAGGTCCGCTCTCTACATAGGAACGCGGCCAGATGCGCCCCTTGGCCCAACCAGGCTGGTTGTCATGAACGAGCAGGTAGGTATCGAGATCGGACAGGGCGTCGAGGTCGATCAGGCCGGGGCTGACCAGCGCCGAGCCGAAATCGATACGGCGCGCCACGTCCCCCTCGAAACGCGGCCCGGCATAAAGCACCTGGTTTCGCTCGAGGACGATTTCGCCGTCGGGAATCAGCGCGTGGCCGCCATCGCGCCAGGCGAGCACCCATTGTGCGGTTATCAGCGTTCGCCCCTCGGTCCGCTCACCCAGAACGAGTTGGCTGGAAAGATCAGGTTTCATGGGATTTTCGATCCTGCTGCATATCAAAAGAGCGCCTCACCGGGGTGAAACGCTCTGATTGCGGGCCGGAAGGTCAGGCCTATTCGGCCATTTGCGTATGCCAGTGGCGCGGCTTGTTGTCGGCACGGAAGTCCACGCTCTTGACCTTGTCCAGCATGCCCCAGGCGATCGGCTGCTGGTGAAGCGGGATCAGGATCGCCTTGTCCTTGGCGATTTTCAGCGCCTGTTCTTCCAGCGCGAGACGCTTGGCGGTGTCAGGTTCCTGTGCCGCCTTCTTCACCAGATCGTCGAGTTCCGGATAGGACCAGCCGCCATAGTTGGACACGCCCGTCGAGCCGCTGCGCGTGGAGAGAACCTGAGAGAGCAGCGAATAGGCATCGAGCGTCGGTTCGTTTGCCCAGCTCAGATTGAACATGTCGGCCTTGCCATTGATGCGCTTCGGCTGCTGCACGGCGCGCGGGCCCATGTCGATGGTGGGCTGGAAGCCGGCACGCTTGAGCATGTTTGCAATGCCCGAGCAGATGTCTTCCTCGTTGATGCTCTCGTCGTTCATGCACAGATAGGTGAAGGCGAGATCCTTCTGGCCGGCATCTTCGAGCAGCTTCTGGGCAAGCTTGGAATCGGCAGGCTGATAAGTGTCGAGCGACTTCGCATAGCCGGCGATTTCCGGTGCTATGAGCGAGCCGGAAGGCCGCGCCAGCCCGCGCATGATCTTCTTGTTGATGAGATCGCGGTCGATGCTTGCTTCCACGGCCTGGCGCACGCGAAGGTCCAGGAACGGGTTCGGACGCCCGTCTTCGAGCTTTTCCTTGCCGTTGAAGCCGATGAAAACCGTGCGCAATTCCGTGCGCTTGCTTACGGTGATACCCGGCGAGGATTCCAGACGGGGAAGATCCTGAATGGGGGCGGAATCGAGCAGATCGATTTCGTTGGAAAGAAGCGCTGCTACACGCGTTGCCGCCGACGCGATCGGAATATACTCGATCCGGTCCAGATTGTGCTTCTTCTGATCCCACCACTGATCGTTGACGAGGAGAACGGTCTTGCTGTCCGGGACGCGGCTTTCCAGCTTGAACGGGCCTGTGCCGTTCGTGTTGTGCGTGGCGTAATTCTCGGTGTTGGACGCGATATCGGTCGGCTTTTCTGCGTTGTTGTCCTTCAGCCATTTGGCGCTGAACATGAAGATATTGGTCATGTCGTTCAGGAACAGCGCGGTCGGCGCCGAAACCTCGATATCGACCGTGAAATCATCGACCTTCTTGACGCCGACATAGAGCGGAATGTTGCCGCGCAGGGGCGAGGTCGGGTCCGAAACGCGGTTCATCGAGGCGACCACGTCGTCGGCCGTGAAATCCGCGCCGTCGTGGAACTTCACGCCTTTGCGCAGGGTGAAACGCCAGTGTTTGCTGTCGATCAGCTTCCACTCGGTGGCGAGCGCCGGCTCGATCTCGAAGTTCGGGCCATAACGGATCAGACCTTCATAGATGTGGTTCAGGAAAGCCAGATTGGATGTCGAGGGAACGGAATCCGGGTCGAGCGAATAGATATCTGCCCGGCTGCCCCAGCGCAGCGTGGCGGCACTTGCCGAAGTGGCCAGCACCGGCGCGGCAATAGCCGCTGCGGCCAGCGCCGATATCAGAAACCTGTTTAAACGCGACATGAACTTCCCCTTATGACGGTCGATAGAGTGGTTGGCCCGAATTTTTTGGCAGTATCATAATCGATTGTTTTATTGTCAACGATATTGTTGGCAATTATGAATCAGAACATCGACAGTTCGGAATGACATTACGGGGCGCGGAAACCACGCATCGAATAACGCCAACGGCATTCTTCAAGGGGAATAGGAAATGGATGGGCTCCTGCTGCTTCACGGGACGATCGTCACCGTCGACGAGACACGGCGGATCATCGACGATGGGGCGCTGGCAATCGAGAAGGACAGGATTGTCGACATAGGCACGTCGCAAGCGCTGGCTCCTCGTCATGCCGGAAAGAAAGTGATCGACTGCCGGGGCAAGATGATCATCCCCGGGCTGATCGATGCTCATGGGCATGCGGGTCATGCGCTTATCCGCAGCATCGGCGCCGACACCAATTCGCTGTGGATGCGCATCGTGACGCCGACCTACTATCACTATGTCACCCGCGATTACTGGTATGCGGATGGCCTCGTCTCGGGCCTGGAAAGACTTCGTGCGGGCGTGACCACCTCGGCCAGCATCATCACATCGATGCCGCGCAGCGACGATCCGGTATTCGCCATCAATCATGCTCGCGCCTATTCGGAACTCGGGCTTCGCGAGATCATCTGCGTTGGCCCAGCGGGTCTGCCCTGGCCGCAATCGGTCACGCGGTGGGAAAGCGGCAAGCCGGAGCGGCGCAGCGTCTCCTTCGAGGAGATGATCGAGGGCGCCGAAGCCGTCATCGAAAGCCTGAACGGAACCGCCGACGGGCGCATCAAGGTCTTTCTGACGCCATTCACGATCGTGCCTTCGGTCGAACCGTCGAACGCCTCGACGCCGGACTTTGCCGTCAATCTGACCGAAAACGACCGGATGCAGGCGCGGCGCATCCGTGAAACCGCGCGCAAATGGGGCGTGCGCATCCATTCCGATGCCTTCGCCGGACAGATACGCATGGCCTGGCAGGACAAGGAAAATGCGCTGCTGGGCCCCGATGTGCACCTCCAGCATTGCTGGGGAATATCCCACGAAGAGATCGACATCCTGGCCGAAACCGGCACCCATGTCACCCACGCGCCACCCGGACGCTCCACGCCGATCATGGAGATGATGGCCCGGGGCGTGCCGGTCGCGATCACTTCGGACGGCGCGGCTCCGAGCCGTCATTTCGATATGCTCCAGATCGCGCGCAGCGCCCAAGCCACCCAGCACATCCTGCACAATCACGACCGCTATATCCTGCCGCCGGGCAAGGTCTTCGAGATGATCACCATCGATGCGGCCGGCGCCATCGGCATGGATCACGAGATCGGTTCGCTCGAGGCGGGCAAGAAAGCGGACATCGTCATCATCGACATGCGCAAGCCGCATCTGACGCCCAACTGGATGCCGGTTCACCGGCTGATCCACCAGGTTCTCGGCAGCGATGTCGATACGGTGATCGTCGACGGCAGGATCATCATGGAGGAGGGCAGGGTACTGACCGCCGACATGTATGAGGCGCTGGCTTTCGGTGAAGCCGAAGCAAAGGCGCTCGTGGAGCGGGCCGGTCTGCACGCTCACATGCACGATCCCGGCTGGAAGCAATTACATCGCACGTTTCAAAGGCCTGTTCCGCTTCCGCCCGTTCCGGAGCATTGAACTCACGCAGCTGATTGGAGACCGGGAAGCCCGCAATGCGTCCATGAAAGGCCAGCGACGCCGTTACCAGCCCGCGAAATCTCCAAGCAAGGCCTCATCGATGCGTCCGGCGGCCACATCGGCGAGCGCCTGGTCGAGCAGAGCGACACCCGCCTCGGCCTCCGCCTGCGTCAATGTCAGCGGAGGCGTGAGTTCGAGCACGTTGGACCGCATGCCGACATAATAAAGTACGAGGCCGAGTTGGAAGGCGCGGTAGACGGTCAGCGCCGCCTGACGCGAAGCCGGTTCGCGGCTGGCGGGATCGGTCACGAGCTCGACGCCGAGGGCGAGGCCGCGGCCACGCACATCGCCGGTGAGGGCATGGCCGGCGGCAAGGCGGTCAAGCGCGGCGCGCAGCACCTTGCCGCTTCTTTCCGCATTCAGGACGAGGTGGTCGCGCTCGATCGTCTGCAGCACGGCCAGCGCGGCGGCCGCGCAGACGGGATTGCCGTGCACGGTCTGCAGCGAGAAGGCAACGCTGTGATTCATGATGGCTTCCGAACCGACCACCGCAGAAATCGGCAGGCCGCCGCCAAGGCCCTTGCCGAAGACGACGATGTCCGGTTCGATACCGGAATGCTCGAAGGCGTTGAAGCGGCCGCTCCGGCCGAGGCCGACCTTCACTTCGTCCGATACGATCAGAATGCCGTGCCTGCGGCAGAGCGCTTCCACCGCCTTGAAGAATCCGTCCGGCGGCACCAGCATGCCGCCGTCCGACTGGATCGGTTCGATGAAGAACGCTGCGACCTCTTCCGGCGGCACTTCGGTCGCGAACAGCCGCTCGAGGCGGGCGAGCGCGGCGTCCCTTGCAACCTCGGGGCTGCCGGCGGCATAGCTGTTCGGATAGGGCACGAGCGTCAGGCCCTGTGCCCGACTGCCCTGTTGTGCCGGATGGCCGGAAACGCCCATGGAGCCGATGGTGCCGCCGTGATAGGCCCCGTGGAACGCTAGAATGCGCGGCCGGCCGGTGGCGGCGACCACCATGCGGGCGACCGTCTCATTGGCGTCGGAGCCGGAATGGCCGAACCAGACGCGGCCGCGGGCGCGCTCAGGCACGAGCGAAAGCAGCTTTTCGGCGAGCAGCACGCAAGCCTCGTTGGCCGATGAAAGATAGCTCGCGCCCGCCTGATCGGAGAGCGCGCGGCCCACCGCCTCACGGATGGCCGGATGAGAGTGGCCGAGGCTCGCCGCGCCCCAGGAGGCGGAGAAATCGAGAAGCTGCCGCCCGTCGTCGGCGGTCAGATAGGCGCCGCTGCCGCCGACGACCGCCTGCGGAAAAAACCGCAGATGCGCCATTTTCGAAACCGAGCGGCTTTCGCGGGCGTAGAGATCGGGCACGCAGGCAATCTCCTCTATTTGAAAAAGGTGACAACCTCTTCGAGCGAGACGACATGGCAGTAGATCATGTTGATGATCTCCAGTTCCCGCCGGTGCAGATCGTCCGTCGCCGCGGCGCCGCAATCGTCGACGACGACCACGCCGAAACTTTCATCCGCCAGGCTGCGCACGGTTGAGGAGACGCACTGGTCGGTGAAGATGCCGCAGCAGATGACGTCCTTGATGCCCATGTTATGCAGGACGAGGCGAAGGTTCGTACCGGTCAGCGCGCTGTCTGTCGTCTTTGTGACGACGATCTCGTCGCTACGCGGCTCCAGTTCCGGAACGATCTGGCCCTCGGGCAGCTCCTTCGGCAGGAGCAGGTAATTGAAGCCGGGCTTCTTCTGGCTCAGCGAGCGGTCGCGCCCGTCCGGCTTCAGGCAGGCGATGCGGGCGAAGATGACCTCCACCTTGCGCTTGCGGCATTCGTCGATCAGCCGCGCCGTGTTCGGTATCACCGTCTTGCGCATACGGTCGTAGAAAGGCTGCCAGCGGGCGGTTTCCTCAGGCGTATCCTTCGGGTCGAGATAGGTGTTCTGGATGTCGATGACCAGCAGCGCCGTCGTCGCCGGATCGAGCACGATGTCGTCCGGCTCCTCGGCACCGGCATAGTAGAAAGATCGGTAGGCGGTCTTCCAGCTCATGCAACTGACTCCTTCTTGCGGCGGGCGCGGTTGAGGATGTGGCCTATCTCGCGATTAGGGAAGAGACCGCCCGGCTTGACGATCATTACCGCGATCATGGCGAGCGCGAGGACGATTTCCGTGAGGCCGACGACCTGGCCGGCGCCCAAGGCGGTGGCGTTGAGCGCGCCTTCCGTGCCGCGCAGCCCCTCATAGGCGAAGGTGACGAGAATCGTGCCGGCCACCGCGCCTGTCACCGTGTTGGCGCCGCCGATCACCAGCATGGTGATGATGAGGAACGTCTCCTTCAGGTAGAAGGCCTTCGGCGCGAACGAGGTGATGAAATGTCCCCACAGCGCCCCGCCGATGCCGGCGATGAACGCGGCGAGGATGAAGGCGCGCCAGCGCAGATGCGGAATGTCGGCGCCGAGAGCCGCCGCGGCGACCTCGTCCTCCCGCGAGGCGCGCAGCAGCTTGCCTGTCCGCGATTCCTTGAAGGCAAGCGCCACGACCACCACGATCGCCGCGACGATGGCGGCGATCGGCATGTCCGTCGTCTTCGGCAGGCCGAAGAGCGTGCGCGGGCCGTTGGTGAAGGCGCTCCAGTTGTTCATGACCGTGTAGAGCACGACGAGCAGCGCGAAGGAGGTGATCACCGACGCCGCATCCGAAAGCCGCATCAGCGGATAGGCGACGACGGCCGCGACGACGGCGGCCAGCACGCCCGCCGCGAGCATGGCGAGGAGCGGCGAAACTTCCACGACCTTCATGAAATCGTAGAGATCGGGCAGCGCCATGCCCTTCATCTGAGCCGGGATGGTGAGCACGGCGGACGTGTAGGCGCCGAGGCCCATGAAGCCGATATGGGCGAAGGAGAGCAGGCCCGAATTGCCCATGAAGGTCTGCAGGCCGATGACCAGCACGAGCGAGATCAGCAGGTTGGTGGCGATACGGTCATAGAGGCGGATGCCGAGGAGCTGGCTTCCGACGGCGATGATGGCGATGACGCCGATGAGGATGAGGGCGGTGAAATAGGAGTGTTTCATGGTCGCGCTCCCCTCAGGTCCGCTGTCCGCTCGCCGGACCCCTGATGAGGCCGTCGGGGCGCCAGAGCAGGATCAGGATGACGAGGCTGAAGGTGAAGGCGTCGCGGAATTTCAGCAGATCCTGCGACAGGGTGTAGTTGAGCGTGGTGTCGATGAGCGCGAGCAGGAAACCCCCGACAACGGCGCCGGGCAGGCTCCGCATGCCGCCGATGACCGTGGCGATGAAGGCGACGAGCAGCGGCTCCAGGCCGATGCCCGGAACGACGGTGCCGATGCGGCCGATCCAGAGAATGCCGACGACGCCGGCGAGGAAGCCGGAAAGGGCGAAGGCGGACGAGATGATGAGGTTCGCCGGCACCCCCAGCATGCGCGCCATGGTGAAGTTCGTCGCCGCTGCGCGCATCGCGATGCCGAGCGTCGTCCTGCGCATCAGGAAGGCGACGCCGGCGAGCAGTGCGATGGAGGCGGCGATGGTGATGAGGTTGCGGACCGGGGTGATCGCACCGGCGATCGAGACAGTCTGCGAGAAGATGTCCGGCAGCGGCACGTTGCGTGGTCGCGGCGAGATGAACAGCAGCGCCGCGTTCTGCAGCAGGTTGGAGAAGGCGAAGGAGGTGATCAGCACCGCCGTCACCGATTTGGCCCGCACCGGACGGAAGGCGGCGTAGTCGGTGATGATGCCGAAGAGGATCGCCATACCGACGGCGAGCACCGCCATGACGAGCCAGGGCAGGCCCGAGCCGCTGGCGAGAAACATCGTATAGCCGGCCACCATGATGAGTTCGCCATAGGCGAAGTTCACGAGGCGAAGGATGCCGTAGATGATGACGAGGCCGAGTGCCATGAGCGCATAGGCGCCGCCGAGGCTGAGGACGTCGATGACGAACTGGATCGCGAAAGCCATGGATCAGCCTCCCAGATAATGCGCGCTGAGGTCGCTGGTCGAGCGGATTTCCTCGGCCGTGCCGGATGCGACGATGGCGCCGAGGCGCATGACGAAGGCGCGGTCGGCGACGGCGAGCGCCTGGTTCACGTTCTGCTCGACGAGCAGGATGGTGAGGCCGGATTTCTTCAGTGCCTCGATCATCTCGAAGATGCGTTCGACGATGGCCGGCGCAAGGCCGAGCGAGGGTTCGTCCAGAAGAAGCACCCGTGGCCTTGCCATAAGCGCGCGGGCGATGACGAGCATCTGTTGCTCGCCGCCGGAGAGCGTGCCGGCCGCCTGTTTCGAGCGCTCGGCAAGGCGCGGGAAGAGCGTGTTCAGCTTCTCGAGGTTGTCGCGGTTGCCAGCTTGGTCGCGGCGATGGATATAGGCGCCGAGCATCAGGTTTTCGGCGACCGTCAGGTCCGGGAAGACGTCGCGGGTTTCCGGCACGGTGGCAAGGCCCGCGCGCACGACCTGTTCGGGGCTCGCCGCGGTGATGTCCTTGCCTTCGAGCGTGATCGTGCCGCCGGAGGCTTTCAGCGCGCCGGCGATGCACTTGATGGTCGAGGATTTGCCGGCACCATTGGCGCCGAGCAGGCTCACCAGCTCGCCCTTTCGAAGCGTGAAGCTGATGCTGCGCACAGCGCGGATCGCGCCGTAGCTGACGGAAAGGTCGGTGACGTCAAGCATGGGCCGCCCCCTTGCCGAGATAGGCTTCGATAACGGCCGGGTGGCTGCGGACATGGGCGGCGTCGCCCTCCGCGATCGTGCGGCCGGAGGCGAGCACATGCAGCCTGTGGCAGAGGCGCATGATGAGACCCATGTCGTGGTCGATGATGAGAAGGCCGAGGCCGCGTTTCTCGGGCAGTTCGGCGAGGGTGTGCAGCAGGGTTTCCGTCTCGGCATCGTTCATGCCGGCGGCGGGCTCGTCGAGCAGCAGAAAGCGCGGTTCGGCGGCGAGCGCCCGGGCGATTTCGACGCGGCGCTTGTCGCCATAGCTGAGGCTTTCGCCAAGCTCGTCCGCCTTCGCCGTCAGGCCGAGTTCGGCCAGCAGGTCCTTCGCGCGTTCAGCCGACACAGCGCGGGAGGCGCCCTTTGCCAGCGCCGCCGCCTCGACATTCTCCAGGACGGTCATCGAGTTGAAAATGCGCACGATCTGAAAGGAGCGGCTTACGCCCGCAAGCGCGATCTCGCGCGGCGAGAGACCCGACAGGGTGATGTCGCCGGCGGCGATCGTGCCGGTCGCCAGCTTCACCTGGCCGGTGATGGCATTGATGAGCGTCGTCTTGCCGGAGCCGTTCGGCCCGATGAGGCCGACGACCTCGCCGGCGGAGACCGAGAGCGAGACATGGTCGAGTGCGCGCAGGCCGGTGAATTCCACCGACACGTCGTTTACCGCGAGACGCGTTTCAGACATGGCTTTTCCGAGGTGATGGGGCCGGCATTGCGGCCGGCCCGAATTGACCGATCAGGGCTTAGGCAGGGATTCCGGCTTACGCCATCCAACAAAGCTCGGCTTGCCGCCCTTGAGCTCGATCAAGGCCGCTGCCTTGTTCGGCACATGGCCTTCGTCGTTCGTGCCGTAGTCGAGATCGCCGGTCAGCAGCTTGAACTGGCCATCTTCAAGTGCCTTGGCGAGCGCTGCGCCTTCGGTCGTTCCGGCCGCCTTGACCGCCTCGGCGAGCAGCATGATCGTATCCCAGCCCGTCGAGACGAAGGACGTGTCCGGCGCCTTGCCGAACATCTCCTTGTAGAGCTCGATGAACTTCGGCATGTCCGGATGCGCTTCCGGGCCCATCCAGGTATGCGTGACGAAATAGACGTCATTGCCGAATTTTTCGCCGAGCGCCTCGTGCATGGCCGGGTCGTCATAGGCGTCGCCACCGAGAACCGGCGCATCGTAGCCGACTTCGCGCAACGCGCGGATGATCACACCGATGTCCGTGCCGTAGGAGGAGACGAAGATCACGTCCGGCTTCTTGCCGAGCGCCTGGAGACGGGCGAGCTGGGCGGAAAAATTATTGTCGCCGTTCGTGTAGGTGTCTTCGAGCAGAATCTCGCCGCCATCGGCCTTGAATTGCTCCACGAAATATTTCGAGAGCGATTTGGTATAGGCGATGAACTGGTCGGTGACGACGTAGGCCGTCTTCCAGCCCTTTTCCTTGACGGCGAAATCGGCGGCCGTCGCACCCATCGTGGTATTCCACATGGAGAGCGTGAACTGCTTGTCGCCGAGCGACCAGGAGGAATAGAGCGGGTCGGAGGCGCAGGTCGAGATGCCGACGAGGCCCGCCGACTGCGCCTCACGGCTCGCGGGCGAACCGAAGTCGAAATCGCACGGTGCGACGATGATCTCGGCGCCCTTGTCGATCAGTTCGACCGCGACGTTGCCGACCGTCACCGGATCCGACTTGCCGTCGATATTGACGAATTCGACCTGCTTCCCCAGCAAGCCGCCATTGTCGTTGAGATACTTCACGGCGACCTTCGCGCCGTTGTAGCCGGGCGTGTCGAGGGGAGCCTGAATGCCCGTCATCGAGAGTGCGCCGCCGATCAGGATCTTGTCGTCGTCGGCAATGGCTGTGGAAGAGGCAAGCGCGAAGCTTGCCGCTGCCAGAAACAGTCTGGAAGTCTTGATCATGGTCGTTCCCCTTATTGATGCCATTCGGCGGTGATCGTTGTGCGGCCTGGTCTTTTGACCTTCTTGTGCGGACCGCCCTCGTATGCTCCCTATTTGCCTCCCATCGGCCGTTCGGAAAGGTTACTGCCCGATTTCCTTCAAAAGATCGTCGGTCGATATCTGGCGGCAATAGCCCTTGATTGCGCTCAGCGAGGTGTAGTGGCGTTCCTCCGAATAGGTGCCGCAGGCATCCGGTACGAGCGTCACCAGATAGTTGAGGTCGCAGGCGTCGCGCACTGCCGATTCCACGCATTGGTCGGTCAGGAGGCCGCACAGCACGATCTGCCTCACCCCGAGATTACGCAGCACATAGTCGATATGGGTGGAGACGAAGACACTGGAGGAACTCTTCGGGAAGACGATCTCGTCCTCCAGCGGTTCGAGCTCGTCGATTACCTTACCATCCCAGGAGCCTTTCGGCACGTTGAAGCCGGTGATCTTGTAGTCGAGGCTGCGGTCACGGCCGTCTTTCGTCAGGCTCTCGATCGTCGTGTGCAGCACCTCGATGCCGGCCTTGCGGAAACCGGCGAGCAGGCGCTGCATGTTCGGTATCGCCACCTCGCGGATACGGTTGAAGTAGTAGCCGTACTTGCCGGCAATATCCGCATCGGAGACATCCTTGAACTCGCCCCCCTCGCGGCTGACGGAAAAGTTCTGCACGTCGATGAACAGGATGGCGGAAGCGGCCGGGTCGAGCGGCACGTCGCGGGTGGTCGGATGGTCAGCGGCCATCATTGGTTCCTTCGATGCTTTCTGCCGCAAGTCGGAGGGGGCCGGCCAGCCGGTCCGCCCATTCCTGTTGTCCGCGGGCGTCGTTGATGAGGTCGTTGCGCACTTCGAGAAGCACATGCGGAATGCCGCGCCGCTCGCCGTGCACGGGGATCGTGTAGTCGGAGAGATCGTCGACGTGGTACGGCTCATTGAGCCTGACGGTAACGTCCGGATTGGCGGCGCGGAAGACTTCGGCCAGCCGTTCGGCGAAACGGGCGTCGCGATTGTAGAGAAGGCCGAGTTCGAAATCCCGGACGGCGCCGGTCGCGCGCATGACGGGCGTGAAGCTATGTACCGAGACGAGGAAGAGCGGCTTGCCGGCCGCCTGTCGCTGGTCGAGCGCGACGGCGATCGCCTCGTGGAGCGGCTGATGGATTTCCACGTAGCGGCCGCGACGTTCGCGATCGGACAGGTCGGCGTTGACCGGAACGACGGTCCCGTCGCTCTGCGCCACGAAGCAGTCCGTCGCTTCCAAGGGGCGATTGCAGTCGATGACGAGCCGGCTATAGCGCTGCAGGACGAGTGTTGCATCGAGGCGCTCGGAAATGCCGCGCGCAACACCCTCGGCGCCGACGTCGTAGGCGATGTGACGGTCCATTTCCTCGGGTGCAATGCCGAGATCGCCAAGCGCTGCAGGCAGCGCGCGGCCCGCATGTTCGCAGGTCAAGAAGATCGCCGATCGGCCGGGCGGATTGATCCATTCTACGGGATCCGGGTCACCCGCCTGCAGCAATCTGGTCGTGTCGCGATCTGCGAGCCTGAGCATGAGATGAGATCCGTCGTACGGTCCGGCGCGGGCCGGCGGCGCGGCCTTCAATGGCGAACAGTCAAAGAAATTTTTCAATCATAGTCAATCTGATTTTTCTGTTTGACTAATTTTTTTCAGGACGCGAATATTCGTTCCAACCAAGGGAAGACACACCGATGAGCGATGGGAAATCGTCGACGACGATCCGCACGAGGATCCGCGAGGCCGCCGGGCAGCTGACGGCCAGCGAGCGAAAGATCGCCAATGCCATTCTCGCCGATTACCCCTTCACCGGCCTGGAAAGCATTCAGGAACTGGCGGCCAAGACTGGCGTCAGCGCGCCCTCCATCACCCGTTTCGTCAGTAAGATCGGCTGCGGCGGTTTCCAGGACCTGCAACGGCAATTGATCGCCGAGCTGAAGGAGGGCCGGCGCTCGCCCCTCGACCTGAAATCCAGCCAGAGGCCGGTCGGCCATTTGGAGTTCCTGTCGGAATATGTGGCGCGTGTTTCGGTCGTCATGGGTGAAATGACGGGAATGGTTTCGCAGGCACAGTTCGACATTCTGGCCGAGCTTCTCGCCGACCCGTCGCGCAACATCTTCCTGCTCGGGGGGCGTGTCAGCAACAGCATCGCTTCCTTCCTGTCGATCCATCTCCGGCAGATCCGCAGCGGCATCTACCACATGGCCGACAACCCGGAATTCTGGCCGGAGCATGTGCTGCGCATGCGCCGGAAGGATGTCGTGCTGCTGATCGATTTCCGGCGTTACCAGCTCAGCCTCGCACGCCTTGCCGAGAACATCGCCCAAAAGCGTGGCGCGACCATCGTCGTCGTCACCGACAAGTGGATGTCGCCGGCTGCCCGCAACGCCGATCACATCGTCGCTCTGCCGATCGACGCCGGCACGGCCTGGGACACGGTTTCCGCTGCCATGGCGCTCGTCGAGGCACTCATCGTGCGCGTCTCGGAGACGGACTGGGAGGCGACGCAGAAGCGTATCAAGGATTGGGACGGCATCCGCTTTGCGATGCCGGGCTACGACCAGGACAGGATCAACGGGGACGCAGATGAAACGTGAGGAAATGATGGTCGCCTGCTGCGGCGATCTCTCGGGCAAGGTGCGCGGCAAGGCCTTTCCGCTGGCGCAGATGGACAAGCGCTTGCAGCGGGGCGTCGGCTGGACGCCGACCAATGTACAGATCACCTGCTTCGACGCGATCGCCGAAAGCCCCTTCGGCTCGCTCGGCGACCTCGTGCTCATTCCCGATCCGTCGACCTGCGTCAGCTTCGAAAGCGAGGAGGGGGCGCCGAAGGAGAACTTTGTTCTCGGTAACATTCGCTATACCGACGGCCGCCCCTGGGAATTCTGCACGCGCTCTATTCTCGAGGCCGCCCTGGAGCGGCTGCAGAGCGTGGCGGGTGTCACGCTGTACGGTGCCTTCGAGCATGAATTCCAGCTCAAGCACCGCGTTGGCGAAGTCGGCAAGGCCTTCACGCTCGGAGGGTTCCAGGAGGAACGGCATTTCTGTGAGGCGATCATCGCGGCAATGCGCGAGGCTGGCGTGACGCCCGATACGATCCTGAAGGAGTTCGGCGCCGGTCAGTTCGAGGTGACGATGGGCCCCCAGAGGGGCGTCACCATCGCCGACCATTCGCTGATTACCCGCGAACTTGTCGGCCTCGTCGCGCGCGAGCTTTCTTATGAGCCGACCTTCACGCCGATCCGCGATCCGGCCGGGGTCGGCAACGGCGTGCATGTCCACTTGAGCATGCTGGATTCGGCGGGTGCCCCGGTCACTTACGATCCGAACGGCAAACATGAGCTTTCCGAAGTTGCGGGAAAATTCGTCGCCGGCATTCTGAAATATCTCGACTCGATCATTGCGATCACGGCGCCGAGCGTGGTCTCCTACCTGCGTCTCACACCGCATCGCTGGAGCGCAGCCTTCAACAATCTCGGTTTTCGGGATCGCGAGGCATCGGTGCGCATCTGCCCGGTTTCCGACATCAGCGATATCGCCCGCGCCGCCCAGTTCAACTTCGAGTTTCGTGCGGCCGATGCGACCGCCAATCCGCATCTTGCCCTCGCGGCAATCGTCCATGCCGGGGTACAGGGCATCGAGGAGGGGCTCGCGGTGCCGGAGGCGACGCAGGAAGATCTTTCGCTCCTGAGCGCGGAGGCCCTTGCCGCCCGCGGCTACGTCCGCCTGCCGCAGACACTCGAAGCGGCCCTCCAGCGCTTCAAGGGCAATGCGACCGTGTGCAGCTGGTTCCCCGAAGGCTTTGCCGACGTCTACGTCAAGCATAAGGAGGGCGAGATCGCCTATCTGGCGGACAAGACGCAGACGGAGATTTGTGCGGCCTACGACAGCGTCTATTGACGGCAACTGCCGCCGCTGCCGTTTACGGCCTGATCCTCGTCGGGCAGATTGCCGCATTCTGCAGTTCGGCTTTGGGCGCGACGTCCGCAATCCCTATATAGTGGGCAGCAGATGCGACCGAACCGGGCGGATGGTATGAGCGACGAATTGCAGGGCCACGCTGTGCAAAGCCCCGCTATGCGCGAAAGCGCAAAAGCGGAGATGAAGGCACTCGGGATCGATGAAGCGTTCATCGGTAGGCTGGTCGACACGTTTTATGCGCGTGTGCTCGCGCATCCGGAGCTTGGGCCGGTATTCGACGCAAGGCTTTCGGGACGCTGGCCGGAGCACATGGAGAAGATGAAAAGCTTCTGGTCCGCCGTTGCCTTCCGCAGCGGCGCTTACGGCGGAAAGCCGGTGCAGGCGCATCTCGGCGTCGCCAATATGTCTCCGGAACTCTTTCCGAAATGGCTGGGGCTCTTTGCTGGGACGCTGGACGACATTGCACCGAATGAGGAAGCGAAGGCCTGGTTCATGGCCACGGCAGAGCGCATCGCGCGTAGCCTGACGCTCTCGCTCTTCTACAATCCGGCGCTCGACGACCCGGCACTCAAGCGCTCCTGAAGTTCGCCTTGGCGATTGCCAACGAATCTCCCTTGTCATGTTGTACTTACAACATTATAGGATGAGGAGAGATCTGGAGGCTTTATATATGTCCGACCGCCGCGTGTTGGCGAACGCCATTCGATTCCTGACCGTTGATGTCGTGCAGAAGGCGAATTCGGGCCACCCCGGAACGGCCATGGGAATGGCGGACATTGCCGAGGTTCTGTGGAACGACTTCCTGCGGCACAATCCGGCCAATCCCAAATGGATCAACCGCGACCGTTTCGTGCAGTCGAACGGACATGGGTCGATGCTGACCTATTCGCTGCTTCATCTCTCCGGCTACGGGCTGACGGTTCAGGATCTGAAGGATCACCGCAAGCTGCATTCCAGGACGCCAGGCCATCCGGAATACGGCATCACGGCAGGGGTCGAGACGACGACCGGTCCGCTCGGCCAAGGTTTTGCTACGGCGGCCGGCATGGCACTGGCGGAAAGGAAGCTTGCGCAGGAGTTCAACCGCGACGGCTTTCCCGTGGTCGATCACTTCACCTATGTTTTCGTCGGCGACGGCTGCCTCATGGAGGGCGTAGCGCAGGAGGCGGCCTCGCTCGCCGGCACTTTGAAGCTCAACAAGCTCATCGCCGTCTATGACGACAACAGCATCTCCATCGACGGCGAGACGCCGGGCTGGTTCGCCGACGACACGGCCGCTCGTTTCCGTGCGCTCGGCTGGAACGTCATCGCGGACGTGGACGGGCACGATGCGGAGGCAATCACCGCGGCCTTCGATGCCGCGCGCCGCTCGAGCGACAAGCCGACCATGATCTGCTGCAAGACGATCATCGGCTATGGCTCGCCGAACAAGCAGGGCAAGGAGGAGGTGCACGGGGCGCCGCTTGGCGTGGAGGAGGTGGCCCGCACCCGCGAGCACCTTGGCTGGAAGCATGAGGCTTTCATCGTGCCGGATGCCGTGATGCGGGCATGGGACGCCCGCCCGCGCGGCGAAAGGGCGGAAGCCGAATGGAATGCCCTTTTCGCGGCCTATGAGGCGAAGCATCCCGAACTGGCCGCCGAGCTGAAGCGGCGTACCGCAGGCCGGCTGCCGGACGAGTTCGATGCGGTTGTGGCAAACGAGGCAGAGCGGGTTCTAGCTCACGAACCGGTCGCGCAACCGATCCGCAAGGCTTCCAACCGCGTTCTCGGCAATCTCATCCGAAGCGTGCCGGAGGTGATCGGTGGTTCGGCCGACGTTTCGATGTCGACGCTGGCCTGGACAGGTGCGGCGCGTTCTATCACGCCGGACGATTTTTCAGGAAATTTCGTGCACTATGGCGTGCGCGAGTTCGGCATGTCGGCAATGATGAACGGCATGGCGGCCCATGGCGGTCTCATCCCCTACGGCGCCTGCTATCTCGTGTTCAGCGATTACAGCCGCAATGCCGTGCGCCTTTCGGCGTTGATGGGCCTCAAGACTATCTTCCTCTTCACGCACGATTCGATCGGAGTGGGCGAGGACGGTCCGACGCATCAGCCGTGCGAGCAGCTGGTGGCGCTCCGCGCTATCCCGAACATGTCGCTGTGGCGGCCGGGCAGCGAACTGGAGGCGCTCGTTGCCTGGGAATCGGCGCTGAAGCGTGAAGGGCCAAGCGTTATCGTTGCCGCGCGACAGGACGGTGCGGTTTTCGCGCATAGGAGCGCCGATCTCGACGGTATCCGTCGCGGCGGCTACGTGCTGCAGGACGGGGGCGGCAGGCCCGATATCGTCCTCGTCGCGACCGGCTCTGAGATCGGCCTTGTTCTCGAAGCCGCGGCGGTGCTGGAGGGCCAGGGCAAGGCGGTTCGGCTCGTATCCATTCCCAATGGCAATCTCTTCGCAGCGCAGGACCGTGACTATCAGGAAAGCGTGCTGGCTTTCGGCACGCCGACGATATTTGTCGAGGCGGCCTCTCCGCTTTATTGGTACCAGTTCCTCAAGGGACCGGGTACGGTCGTCGGCGTCGACCGATTCGGCGAATCCGCGCCCGGGCCGGAAATCTACCGCGTCATGAACCTGACGGCTGAACGGATCGTATCCGAGGCCGGTCGGTTCCTGTGCTGACACCTTGATCCAATGACGGGGAAAGCATGTATCTCGGCATCGACCTTGGCACCGGTTCGGTCAAAGCGCTTCTGATCGACGGCGACGGCAAGGCTGTCGCCGAGGCCGCGCGAGCCTATCCCGTCTCCTCGCCCGTGCCGGGTCATGCCGAGACGTCACCCGCGGACTGGTGGGCACAAACCGTGGCGGCCGTGCGCGCCTGCTGCGAGGGGCACGGCGGCGACGTCCGCGGCATCGGCCTGTCGGGCCAGGCACACGGTCTTGTCGCCATCGGTGCAGACGCCAAGCCGCTGCGGCCTGCCATTCTGTGGGCCGACCAGCGGGCGACCGCCGAAATGGAGGCGGTGCTTGCCCTCCCGGAAACGGTGCGGCGTCCGCTGGCCAATCCGGTCGTCAGCGGGATGGCCGGTCTCTCCCTTCTGTGGCTGCGGCGGAACGAGGCGGCCACCTATGGTGCGATTCGCCGCATCCTCGCCCCCAAGGATTGGCTGCGGCTCGTCATGACGGGCGAGGCCGCGACCGAGCCCTCCGACGCGTCGATGACACTGCTCTACGATGTCGGGGCCGAACGCTGGGCAAGCGATGTCCTCAGCCACCTGGCGATCGATCCCGCGATCCTTGCGCCGATCGTCGAATCCCATTCGGTCGCCGGCAGGCTGAGTGCAGCTGCGGCCGCAGAGCTTGGCCTTGCTGCCGGCACGCCGGTGGCCGCAGGCCTTTCCGACACGGCATCCTGCCTGTTCGGCATGGGCCAGACGAAGCCCGGCTCCACCATCCTCCAGGTGGGATCGGGCATCCAGATCATGTCGGTGGTCGAAACCATCGAACCGCGGGTCCAGCCCTTTTATAACAGTTATCGGGGCATCGGCGGCAATCTCTACTCGATGGCCGCCCTCCAGAACGGCGGCACGGCATTCGAATGGGCCCGCACCGTTCTCGGCGCCTCCTGGCCGGAGATGTACCATGCGGGCTTCGAGGAGAACGAAGGCCATGGCGGCGTCATCTTCTTGCCCTATGTGACGGGCGAGCGAGCGCCGCTGCTCGATCCGAACGCCTCCGCCGCCTGGGCCTATATGCGCCTTGGCTGCACGCGCAGCCAACTGATCCGATCGGTCTTCGAAGGCGTTGCCCTCGCCGTGCGCGACAGTTGGGATGCCCTGCGCGCTGTCGGTGTGTCGGCGGATCGGATACTCCTGACCGGTGGCGGCAGCACGGACACGCGCTGGCAGCAATTGCTGGCGGATATTCTGGAGGTGCCGCTTGTGCCGGCACACGATCTCGGCAATGCCACGATCGGCGCGGCCTATCTCGGGGGCATGGCTGCCGGCCATTGGCGCTCAATCGAGGACATCCCGTTGCCGGACAATTCCGGCAGTCTGATCGAACCCCGGCCGTTCGAGGAGCTGGACGCACTCCTGCCCCGGTTTCGCGCCACCTATCGTGGCCTCAAGCACGTCTGAGAATGCCGCGCCGCTCTCAATAGGTCCGGTGCAGGTCGATGGTCAGCCGGGTCCGATCGGGATGGTGCCAGGACTCGTAATATTCGAGCACCTGCTTGTTCTGGTCGTAGGTGACTTCCCGGTTGAACAGGACGTAACTGTTCATTTCCACATGTAACTGGGCGGCGATCGCCTCTTCATTGATGCGAGCGAGCTCGACCTGCCGTCTGCCGGTCGTCGCCACGGCGTTGTAGCGCTCGGCAAGATACTGGTAGAGGGAGACGTCCTCGAGCTCCTTCGACTGCAACAGATCGGGAAAGCGCGAGTAGGGCAGGAAGTTGCGCACCACGAGGAAAACCACCCCGTCCGCATAGCGCAGGCGCTCCAGAAACACCGCATCGTTTTCGCCGATCTGCTCCGCGACATGGGCGGGCGGCTTGATGCGCTCCTGCTTCAACACGCGGGTCGTCAGCTTGAACCCGGCCTTGGCCATGCTTTCAAGCAGGGGATCGAGCTGCTGAACGAGCGCGATCGGCACCTTGCGTTCCAGCACGAAGGCGCCGCGGCCGCGCTCCGTCTCGATGAGATTGTCGTGGGCAAGCGACTGAAGCGCCTGCCGGACGACGCTGCGCGAGATGTCGTACTGCTGACAGAGCTCGCCTTCGGTCGGCAGCTTGCTTCCGGGAGGGTAAGCGCCGGATTCGATCGCGGCCCGCAGCGCCCCGGCGAGCTGAAAATAGAGTGGGATGGGTGAACTGCGTTCGATGCTCATGCGAATCTCTGCCTTTCGTACCGTGGCGGATAACTCTGCCCGTCATACCCATGACCTGACAAGCGGACATCTGTAAATGCGTCCGGACGGGTTGCACGGGGCGTTGACACTCACAACTCGTTCCGGTAACGATGTACGGACAACATTACAAAAAGCCTTTCTGATATAACAGATTGTGCGGGGACATCAAATACGGGAGTGGCGGAGGTGAATCCGAGTAAAGCTGTCGCCGAGCGCATGCCGGATCGCGCCGATGCGGGGTGAGGGTCGGTCGTTTTTGCCCGCGCCACGCAGGTGAAGAACGTGTGGCTGCCTTACGGGGAGTAGGGCAGGGAGGAAGGCGGGCCGCCGGCCCGCCTGCAACATGTGCCGGGCGCGACGAGCTCCCGCACCGCAAATCGAAGACCGACGGTTCGCAGCCGAGGGCCGCGCAGTTGCGCGGCCTCCCCAACGCGCGCTCCTAGGTCAGGTTGCGACATGCACAGAGGGAGGACAGGGGTGTATCTCGAACGCTTCAGGCTCGACGGCGAACTTGCGGTCGTCACCGGAGGAGGACGCGGCATAGGACTCGCGAGCGCCGATGCGCTCGGCGAGGCAGGCGCGCGCCTTGCCATCATCGAACGCGATCCGGCGCTCCTTGAAGAGGCCCATGCGATCCTTCTGGCGAAGGGCTACGACGTTTCCGTGCACCAGGGCGACGTTACCGATCCTGCCCGCATGCAGGCGATCGCGGACGAACTAACCGCGAACGGCGGCGCTTCCATCCTCGTCAACAATGCGGGCATCGCGCTCAGTGATATTCCAGCCGAGGACATGGAGGACGAACGCTGGCTCAAGGTCATCGACGTCAACCTGAATGGCGTCTACTGGTGCAGCCGCGCTTTCGGCCGGCAAATGCTTTCGGCCGGTCGCGGATCGATCGTCAATGTCGGCTCCATGTCCGGCTTCATCGTCAACCGGCCCCAGCCGCAGGCGCATTACAACGCCTCGAAGGCCGCCGTACACCACCTGACCAAGTCGCTCGCCGCTGAATGGGCGCCGCGTGGCGTGCGGGTCAACGCGGTCGCGCCCACCTACATCGAAACGCCGCTCAACGCGCTCGTCGAGAACGACAGGCCCATGCTCGACCGCTGGCTCGATTCCACGCCCATGGGGCGCATGGGCAAGGACCACGAGGTCGCAAGCGTGATCCTCTTCCTGTCCTCCCGGGCGGCCAGCCTGATGACCGGATCGATCGTGCTTGCGGATGGAGGATACACGCTCTGGTGATCGCATCCATGCCGCATGCCGGAACGAACGAATAGCAATCAACAAGGAGGAGTTACAATGTCCCGCATCAAGACGCTTTTGGCAGGGTCCGTGGCCCTGTTCGGCCTGACCTCTGCTGCCGTGGCCGAGGAGTGCAAGGTGGGCCTCACCATGCCCTCGCTCAACGCGCCCTACTTCGCGGCGCAGGTCGCTGCGGTTGAAAAGGCAGCCAACGACCAGGGTTGCGAAATCACGACGGCGGACAGCCAGAATGATTTTTCCAAGCAGATCAACGACGTCGAAGACATGATCGCCAAGGGAATCGACATCCTGATCCTCAACCCGCGTGACCAGGAGGCGCTCGTTCCGGTCGCCGACGCCGCTACCAAAGCCGGCGTGAAGGTCGTCGTGATGGATTCCACGCTGAACCCGAAGGCCAACGTCGTCACCCAGGTCCGTTCCTCGAATGACGAGAACGGCCGTCTCGTCGGCGACTGGATCGCCAAGAAGATGAAGGGCACGCCGATCAAGATGCTCCTCCTGTCCGGCAACCAGGGCAATCCCGGCGGCCTCGATCGCCGCATGGGCGTCATCAAGGGCATCGTGGAAGGCCAGCTCGTCAACGAAGGTGCGGTCAACCTCCAGGTTCTGGGCCAGGGCTGGGGCGACTGGGCGACGGACGGCGGTCTGAAGGCTGCGGAAGACCTGTTCCAGGCCCATCCGGACGCCAACCTCGTTGTCGGCGAAAACGACTCCATGGTCCTCGGCGCGGTTCAAGCCGCGAAGGCTGCCGGTCTCGATGGCATCCTGTTTGCCGCCGCGGCCGACGGGCAGCGCGAGGCGCTGGAGATGGTCAAGGAAGGGACCTACGGCGCCACCGGCCTAAACGATCCGGACCTCGTCGGACGAACAGCCTTCGATATCGCCTACAAGGCCTTCAAGGGCGAGCTTCCGGCCGACTTCCCGAAGCTGCACCTGACACCGGCCGACGTCATCTCCGCGGACAACGTCGACAAATACTACAACCCGCAGTCCGTATTCTGATCGACAATGAAGAAAGGGATGCACCGGGTCTCCGGTGCATCCTTGGAGAGCCAATGACCGTACTTGTCAGACTGTCCGGCATCAGCAAAAACTTTAGCGGAGTACAGGCCCTGAAGGGCGTCGACTTCGACCTGAGGGCCGGCGAAGTCCATGCGCTGGTCGGTGAGAACGGCGCGGGAAAATCCACTCTGATGCGCGTGCTTGCCGGCGAAATGAAGCCGACCTCCGGGACCGTCAGCATTCACCGCGAGACGACGCAGCACTCCGCCCCGCGGGACGCCGCCGGCCGGGGTATTTCGGTGATCCATCAGGAACTGGCGCTGGCGCCCGACCTGACGGTCGCGGAAAACATCTTTCTCGGGCGCCTGCCGCGCATCGTCAATCACCGCCGGCTGCGCAAGGCAGCCAGCGAAATCCTCGAACGTCTCGGCTTCGACATCGACCCCACCACCCACGCCGGACGCCTGACAGTCGCTCACCAGCAGGTCGTGGAAATCGCCAAGGCGCTCTCCAACCGGGCGCGCATCATCGTCTTCGACGAGCCGACCGCGGTGCTTGCCAACAGCGATGCCGAGCGCCTGCTCGCGATCATCCGCGAGTTGCGCGCGGGCGGTACCGGTGTCGTCTACATCTCGCACCGTCTGAACGAGGTCTTCGACCTTTCAGACCGCATCACCGTCATGAAGGACGGCTCGCATGTGGAAACGCTGGAGACCTCCGCCACGGATGTCGACGCGGTGATCGCACGCATGGTCGGGCGGCAGATGTCCGCGCTTTTTCCATCCAAGGCCGGGCGTGTTCCGGGTGACGTGATCGTCCGTGTGCGCAACGTTGCGCGCGGCCGCAAGGTCCGCGACGTCAGTTTCTCGGTTCGCGCCGGCGAAGTCGTCGGCCTCGGCGGTCTCGTCGGTTCGGGCCGTACGGAAGTCGCTCGCCTCGTCTTCGGTGCCGACAAGATGGATTCGGGCACTGTAGAACTCAACGGCAAACCGCTCCATCTCTCCTCACCGCGCGAGGCCGTGCGCGCCCGCATCGGCCTCGTTCCGGAAGACCGCAAGCAGCAGGGCGTCATCCTCGATGCGCCGATCCGGATCAACACGACGCTTGCCAAGATCCGCAGCATATCCCGTCTCGGCTTCCTCGACGTAGGCAAGGAGCGGCAGGTCGCCGTGGCGCTTGGCGCCGAGATGCGGCTCAAGGCGTCGAGCGTCGACGCGCCGGTTTCGAGTCTTTCGGGCGGCAACCAGCAGAAAGTGGCGCTTGCCAAATGGTTCCACGCCGATTGCGACCTGCTCATCCTCGACGAACCGACGCGCGGCGTCGACGTCGGGGCGAAGGGCGAGATCTACAATCTGATCAACGACCTCGCCAAAGCCGGGAAAGCAATCCTCGTTATTTCGTCCGAACATCAGGAACTGTTCGGCATCTGCGACCGCGTTCTCGTGATGGCGGAAGGGGCCATCGTCGGCGAACTCACTGAAAGCCAGTTCACCGAGCAGCAATTGCTGACGCTGGCAATGACCCGGTCGGCCCGGGAAAGGAATGAGACAAGCCCATGAGCATTACGTCCGCAAGCGCCGCCGCGCCCTCGTCGTTTACGCCGCGCGTTCTGGACGCGATCCGCCACTACGGTACGTTCGGCATCTTCCTGGTGCTGGTGGTCGTCGCGTCCTTCTGGTCCGATGCGTTCCTGACGGAGCGCAACCTGATGAACGTCGTGCGCCAGGTCGCCTCCGGCGCCGGCATCATGGCCGTCGGCATGCTCTTCGTCGTGCTCACGCGCGGCATCGACCTTTCGGTCGGCTCCATCGCCGCCGTCGGATCGGTGCTCTGCGCCCACCTTATCGCAACACAGGGCTATGGCGTGCCGATGGCGATCCTGCTGGTCATTCTGACCGGCGCCGCCTGTGGCGTGGTCACCGGTTTCTTCGTCGCCTACATGCGGTTGCCGTCCTTCGTCATCTCGCTGGCGATGATGGCGATCGCCCGCGGCATCTCGCTGATCATCAGTGCGGGGCGCCCGATCACCATGGGATCGCCCGGCGCGTCGCTCGTCGATTTCGGCAGCGGCTTTCTCTTCGGTATTCCACAGCCAGCGATCCTGATGCTGGTCATCTATGCAATCGGGGGCGTGGTGCTGCTCTATACGAGCTTCGGCCGCATCGTCACCGCGATCGGCTCGAACGAGGAGGCCGTGCGGCTCTCCGGCGTGCCGGTCGAGCGCTATGTCCTGTCGGTCTATGTCATCAGCGGCGCACTCGCCGCGGTCGCGGGCATCGTCGCCGCGGGCCGGACGGGCATCGGCACGCCTCAGGTCGGTGTCGGTGCGGAGCTCGATGTCATCGCGGCCGTCGTCATCGGCGGCGCGAGCCTCATGGGCGGGCGCGGCGGCATGTTCAACACGCTGCTCGGCGCGCTGATCCTCGGTATCATCACCAACATCATGAACCTCGCCGGCGTGCCGGGCTATCACCAGAACGTCTATCTCGGACTGATCATCATCCTGGCAATGCTCATACAGTTCGTCACCGCCCGGTCGCGCCGTTAGGCCCCGCAAAGCGGGCGAGGCGACGTGCCCCGCCCGACGCTGGTGATCATGGCGGCGGAGGCGCTCGCCACGCGTCCCTTCGCCCCGCTTGCGGGGAGAAGGTGGCCGACAGGCCGGATGAGGGGCAAGTCAGCCAGAGCGGGACGAGGAAAAGTGTGCGCGCTTTGCCCGCATCCCCTAACTCTTGGAATAGATTACGCTCATGATTTTCAGCTCGATCCGACCTGAAATCACCTTGATCTAGAAGCCGCCGACCACGAAACCGCCATCGACTGGCAAGTCCGCGCCGGTGATGAATTCCGCGGCCGGCGAGGCGAGGAAGAGGGCGGTTCCGACCAGGTCGTCCACGGTGCCCCAGCGCTTGAGCGCCGAACGCTGGGCGATCTTCTCCGCCGGCACCGGGTCGGTCCAAAGACCCTTCGTCATGTCGGTCTTGTGGTAACCGGGGGAGATGGCGTTGACGCGGATGCCGTCGGGGCCGAAGGCGTGGGCAAGATGGCGTGTGAGGCCGAGCACGCCCGATTTGCTGGCGCCATAGGCCGGCACGAGCGGATCGCTGACATAGCTCAGCATCGAGGCCGTGTTGAGAATGACACCGCGCGAGGCCTTCAGGAGCGGCAGGACGGCCATGGCAAAGCGCATCTGGCTATTCAGGTTAACGTCCATCACCTCCATGTAGGTGGCGTCCTCGAATTCCGACTCGGGCCGGGCAATGCCTGCGCCGTTGACCAGAACGTCGAGCTTGCTCAGCGTCCTGGCGAAGGCGTTGATCGCTGCCGGGTCGCGCACGTCGACACGCTCGAAGCGGATTGCCTCGTTTTGGGGATCGGCCGCGGCAGCCTTGAGCTTGGTTTCCGAACTGCCGAGTGCGATGACCGAGCCGCCGAGCCGGGCAAAGCCCTGTGCAATGGCAAGGCCGATGCCGGACGAACCGCCGGTGACGAGAATGTCCTTGCCGGCAAAAAGGTCCGGACGAAACGTATCGACGATGTCTTTCATGAATTCCTCCTCAGGCATGATACTCGTTGTTCAGGTCCGCGTGCCGGCCGGATGGATCCGGGCGGCAAGCGCATCCATGTCGTCATAAAGCGCCATGCTGTGATGATAGAGCCGCTCGAAAACCGGCTGGACATGGCTGTAGACCTCGACCCATGCGGGGTCCGGCGCGATTTCTTCCGCATAACGCACATAGGCGTCCGCCGCGTCGTCCGGCCGGGAAAAGCGACCTGTCGCGGTTGCGGCCATGGCCGCGCAGCCCATGAGGCCGCATTCCGGCTCCTGCGGCACCATCACCGGTGTGTCGAAGACGCTTGCCTTGATCTTGAGCCAGAGCTTCGTGCGGGCACCGCCGCCCGCCGCTATCATGCGCTCCAGGCGCTTGCCCGAGCTGTGCTCCATGATACGGATATGACGCGCCATGGCGAAGGCGATCCCTTCCAGGATGGCCCGGTGCAGGTGCTCCATGCCGTGTCCGGCGCCGAGGCCGAAGAACTGTGCCCGCGCATTGCGATGCTGACCTAGGCGTTCGCCGGTGAGAAACGGCATGAACAGCAGTGCCTCGCAGCCGGCCGGCGCCTTCTCGGCGCGCGCGACGATGTCGCCGTAGCTCAGCGCGCCGTCATGGAAGGCGCGCCGCGCCCAGCGCATGCCGTCGCCGCCGGTTTCGAGGAGCACGAAGGGCGCCCAGTTGCCTTCGATGGTGGCGACGTTGGAAATCTCCGGATCCAGCAAGGGCTTGTCGGCGATCATCGTGACGATGGCACCGGTGCCCGTGCTGTCCGATCCGAGGCCGGGCCGGCAGACGCCCGAGCCGAGCAGCGCCACCGGATAGTCCGCTCCGCCAACCATGACGGGCGTGCCGGCGTTCAGTCCTGTCGCGAGCGCGGCCTGGTCCGTGACGCGGCCGATGATTTCCAGGGGGTTGCGGATGGGCGGAAGCAGCCGGGCATCAAGTCCCATTCGCTCGATCATCGCCGGCGACCAGCCGAGCGTTGCGGGGTTCATCAGAAAGCTGCAGGAGGCGTCGCCGGTATCCATGGCGATCTCGCCGGTCAGCCGCAAGTTGATGTAATCCTTGGGCATGATGGCGACGGCGCTGCGCCGATAGGCCTCGGGGTCGGCATCGCGCACCCATTGCAGCTTGAAGCCCGGCCAGGCCGGCGTCGGCGTGTTGCCGCTTTCTGCGAGATAGCTGTCGGGCTCGTTCTCCGCCTCGAAACGGCGCACGAGGTTCAGCGTGCGCTTGTCGTTCCAGAGCGGTGCGGTATCGCGCGTCAATTGCCCGGCATCGTCGATGAGCACGAGACCGTGCATCTGGCCGCATACGGCGACGATGGAGATGCGCTCGCGCGCGCCTTCCGCCTTGTCGAGTACGGTTCGGATGGCGATGCAGGCCCCCTCCCACCAGTCGAGCGGTCGCTGCTCTGCCCAGCCGAACTGCGGCACGATCTGGTCGTGCTCGCGCGCGGCGATTTCGACGATCTTCCCGCTGGTGTCGATGAGCGCCGCCCGCACGCTCCCGGTACCGACGTCGATCGCAAGAAAGAGTTCTCCGGTCATGTTGCGGCCTCCCTCAATGCGGCGAGTGCGCCGGACAGTTCGTGTTGCTGCTCGGCCGCGAGGCGATAGGCGGCAAGCGCGGCCCGGTAGACCGTGCGTGCATCCGGCGCGGGTTCACTGCGTCCTTCCGGAACGTGCAGTGCGCGGATCGGCAGGAAGTCCTCCCACAGCCCCATGCCGACGAAGGCCAGCGCCGCAGCACCGAGTGCCGCCGCCTGCTGATCGACCCTGGTCTTGACGATCGTGCAGTCGAAGACGTCGGCGAAGACCTGCCGCCAGAAGGCGCTGCGCGCGCCACCACCGACAATGATCATTTCCGGGCCGATCGCCGTCATGCGGCGCAACTCGTCCAATGCGATCCGCAGCCCGAGTGCCACACCCTCGAGCGTCGCGCGCAGGATGTCGGCACGGCCGTGCTGCAGGTCGAGCCCGACGAAGCCGCCGCGCACTGCCGGTCCGCCCTCGAAGTTCGTGCCGCCGCCGAGCGTCGGCACGAAGATCAGGCCGCGCGCACCGGCCGGAGCCTCGCCGGCGAGCCGGAAGAGCGCGTCATGGACGTCCATGCCTGCAACTTCGGCCGCATGCTTCACGTCCGGCAGCAGCGTGTCCGTCACCCAGTTGAAGCTCGTGCCCGAGGAAAAGATCGAGGTCGCCGAAATGAACATGCCCGGCGCCACATGGGCGAATACGAAGGGACGCACCCGATCGTCGAGGAGTGGCTCCGAAGCCGAAACGGTGATCCAGCTCGACGAGCCCATCGAGGCATAGGCGTCGCCCTCGAGAAAGGTGCGACCGCCAAGCGCCATGCAACTGTTGTCGACGCCGCCCGCGACCACTTTCACCCCGGGGGAGAGACCGAGCCGTTCGGCAATGTCGGGCAGGACCTCGCCGAGGACATCGGTGGAGGCGATGATGGGCGCGAACAGGTCCCGGCTCAGTCCCGCCGCTTCGACAAGTTCGCAGGCATAGCGCCCCGCCTTGAGGTCATAGACGCCGGTGCCCGAGGCATAGGACGGATCGGTGGCGATGCGGCCGGTCAGCCGCAGGTTGATGTAGTCCTTCGTGCCGATGATCGTCCGTGTCCGCGCGAAGATGTCGGGTGCGTTCCGGCGCAGCCACATGGCCTTGAACACGGTGTAGAGGGGGGCCGGAAAACCGTTGCCGGTCGTCCGGTACCAGGTGTCCGGATCGACGCGCGTGAAGAAATCCTCCGCTTCCGCGACGGCGCGTCCGTCGGACCAGATCGGTACGAATTCCTGCAGCAGCGCGCCGTTTTCGTCGAGCGGAAGGCAGCCGAGGCTGTGGCCGGAAACGGCAATGGCACGGATGTCGCCGGCTTTTACCGCGGCATTCTCGAACAGAATCCGGAGGCTGGCGCAAATTGCCTCCCACCAGTCTTCGGGACGCTGCTCGTGACAGGAGGACGAGGGGTAGAACGTTCTGTAGGAAACCACCTCTTCCGCAATGCAGGTCCCGTCCGGACGGAATATCGCGGCCTTGACACCGCCGGTTCCGAGGTCGAATGCCGCAACGGTGTCGCCCATGGCGTCAGCCCGCCTTACCGGCAATGTCGAGGCGGCCGCCGGGCAGGGCGGCGCACTGGCGCACGAGGTCGACGGCGACCTGCGTATTGATGCCGAACCGGGTGACCCCCAGACGCATCATGCCGGCGATGGCATCGAGCGAACGGATGCCGCCGGAGGCCTTGATCTCCACCGCGCCCCCAACGCTTTCGACGATGAGTTTCAGCTTTTCCAGCGTCGTGGCGGTCGGCGTCCAGCCGGTGCCGGTCTTCACGAAGGCGGCTCCGCTTTCGGCTACGATCGCCGAAGCCGTCCGGATCTCCTCGTCCGTCAGATGGGCGAGCTCCAGGATGACCTTGAGCGGCACCGGGGCAATAGCCTCTGCGACGGCGCGTATCTCGTTGCGGACATAGCCGAAGTCGCCGGATTTGAGGCGGCCGACATTGATCATCATGTCGAGTTCCTGCGCGCCGTTCCCGGCAAGCTCCACAGCCTCGGCGGTCTTGGTTCGGGTGCTGTGGCCGCCCGAGGGAAAGCCCACCGGACCGCCGACAAGCGTCAGGCCGCCCGAGGGGACGAGGCTTCGCAGCAGCGGCACGAAATTCGGCAGGGCATGCGCAGCGATGAACCCTTCCGCAACCGCGATTTCCGCCAGTTCCCGCACGTCCGCTTCCGTGTGGAAGGCCTGGACGGCGCTGATATCGATCAGGGCGGCGAGATCGCGAGGGGCGAGGGAGGCCGGCGGCTGGCGGCGGGTGTCGTTCATCTCTATGTCTCTGTGCTGGTGCGTAGGTAACGAAGATTGCGCTTCATGCCGGTGAAAAGATCGACATGCTCTGCGCCCCGGCGCAGTGCGACGCTGGTGGACAGGATGTCGACGACCGTCAGCGCGGCGATGCGGGAGATCGTCGGCGTGTAGATGTTGGTGTTTTCCAGCGTCTCGACCATCAGCACGATATCGCAGAATTCGACAAGCGGGCCGTCCGACCCGACGATGCCGATGACCAGACAGCCGCTCTCGCGCGCCCGGCGCGCGGTTTCGATGATCGCCAGCGTCGCGCCGGTATTGGAGATGACGACCGCGACGTCGCCGGGCTTCAGCATGGAAACGACCATGATCTGCTGGTGGGCGTCTGTTTCCGCGCCGCAGGGGACCCCGAAGAGGGGAAACTTCTGCTGGGCGTCGCGTGCGACGATGCCCGATGCGCCGAAGCCGAAGAACTCGATGCGGTTGGCCTTGGCAAGCGCGTCGACGGCTCGGTCGACCTGGACCGGGTCGAGATGATTGCGCACCCAGTCGAGGCTCGTGATCGTATAGTCGAAGATCTTCTCCGATACCTTGGCCGGATTGTCGCCGGCGTCGATGACCGAGTGGGTCGCGGACATGCCGAGCGCCAGACTCTGGGCGAGGCGGAGCTTGAAGTCCTGGTATCCAGTGCAACCGATCGAGGTGCAGAAACGGATCACCGTCGGCTGGCTCACCTCCGCCCATTCCGCCGCCTCGGCGATGGTCGCATTGATCACGCGCTTCGGATCGGCCAGAACGAGTTCGGCGACCTTGCGGTCCGACTTGCGCAAGTCCGCGCGCTTCAGCCTGATGACTTCGAGTATGTTGTTGTTGCCGCCGATCGTTTTGGGCTGGAGCGCATTGGTCGACATGGAGATCCCCGGTTACTTGGACAGTCGGTATTCGACCGACAGCTTTGCCCGATGGAGCCGTACCCTGCAATCGGCGGCCGCCGATTTGGCGTCGATCACCCGGGGGTCTTCGGTATTGAAGGCGAACATGCCGTAGTGATGGGCGATCATGTCGGACGCGCCGATCCGCTCCGCCAGCAGGCATGCTTCGTCCAGCGTCAGGTTGCCGGCAATGCCGGCCTGCGTAAGTTCGGCGCGGCGGCCGTTGACCGGCAGGAGCGCCAGGTCGACCCGGAGGGGCGACACCTCCTCGACGAGTCCCTCGTAAGGGATCGTGTCACCGGAATGGTAGAGGCGTGCACCCTCGGCCGCGATCACATAACCGAGGAACCTGTGCCAGCCCTCGGGGGTGCGTTCGAGTGTTTCATGCGCGGCGCGGATTGCGGTGACGCCGAGGCCGGCAAGAGGTTCGATGCGCTCGCCCGCGTCGACTGCAATAAGCCGTTCCGGGCCGACGCCGATACGCTCCTGCGCGGCAGCCAGCGCGGCGCGGGGCACGACGAAGCGGCAATCCGGGTTGGCCGCGGCGATCGGCATGAGGGTCTGCGGATCCATGTGGTCGGTATGCTGATGGGTCACGAGCACGAGGTCGACCGGGCCGAGCCCGGACGGCGCGACCGGGGCCGCCATCATGCGGTCGTGCTCGAAGCGCTGGCCGCGGTATTTTTCCGCGAGGCTGTCGGAGAGATAGGGATCGATGACGATGCGGAAGCGGTTCGTCGCGATCACGAAACCGGCCTGCCCGAGCCAGTAGAAGCGGATGCCGTCGGCCGGCGGCACGGCGAGCCGCTCGGTAAGCGAACCCGAAAAGGGCACAGGCGACAGCGACATCATGCGCTCTCCTCCTCGAGGGCCGAGAGAAGGTTGGCCACCGCAATCGCGGTCGCCTTGCTGACGCTCTCGTCGGTCAAGCCGCCGATATGGCTGGTGGCGATGACGCGCGGATGGCTGGCAAGGGAGCCGGCCGCCGGCGGTTCCTCGACGAAGACATCGGTCGCATAGGCCTGCAGCCGGCCCTCGTCGAGTGCGGCGCGCACCGCCTCCTCGTCCACCAGTGTTGCGCGCGCGGTATTAACGAGGATGGCGTGCGGGGGCACTGCCGCCAGACGCGCCGCATCGACGATCGGCCGGCCATCGGCCGGTGCCGGGCAGTGCAGTGAGACGATGTCCGCCTCCGCGAAGACCTCGTCGAGGCTCCCCCATTTGAACGGCCCATACACTTCGACATTCGGACGGAACGGATCATGGGCGATGACGCTGGCCCGCATCGCCGAGACCGCGCGTGCGACGCGCTTTCCGATCGCGCCGCAACCGATAATCCCGACGCTTCGTTCGGCGATTTCCTTGCCGCGCGAGCGGGGCCAGCCGCCGGCGCGGATGCCGGCGGTTTCGGTTGGAATGTGACGCAGGGCGGCAAGGATAAGCCCGGCCGCAAGTTCCGCCACGCCGACTGCGTTGGCGCCCTCGGCCTTGAGGACGCGTATGCCCCGTCCCTCAAGCAGGGAGAGCGGCAGATTGTCGATGCCGGTGCCGTTGCGGCTGATCGCCCGCAGACTGTCGGCGGCGGCGATGACCTTGCCGGAAACGGGCTCGACGCCCGCCAGCCAGCCGACACAGCCTGGCACGAGATCGATCAGTTCGGCCTCGTCCGGCATACGGCCCGGCGTGGAGAATACAAGCTCGAATCCAGCCTGCCGAAGCGGCTCGAGTTCCGGCGGCGGGGCGAGGGAGAGCGAACGGGGTGTCACGAGAATGCGCTTCACGGCGTCACCCCTTTGCCGCCTCGATGGCGATCCGCGAAATCTCGTCGAAGGCCGGCCCGGAGGTCGGAATGACGATATCGAACACTTCCGCGATGACCTGAGTCCAGCCGTGCAGGAAATAGGTCCATCCGTCCTCCACCTGCAGCCCGCGCGCGGCCTGCTGCCGTCGCGCCTGATCGAGAAAGACGAGGTCGCCGCGATAGTTGAGGTCCCAGGCGACGGCACGCTCGGGGAAAAGGCCGGCATCGGTGATCGGCGAACCCGGCGCGTCCTTGCCCAGACCGGTCGCGTTGATCACCATGGAACCGGGCTTCAGCGAGGCCATGGCCGCATCGTTCAGCTCCGGCCTGTCGGCCAGGACATAATCGACCTTCACGCGGGCGCCCATTGCCTCGTGAATCCGCTTCAATTCCTCGAGGCGGGGGCGCGACCGATTGGTCACGACGATGCGGGAGGGTAAATCGTCCCCGCGCTTTTCCTGCATGAGATGCCAGGTGATGGCGATGGTCGAACCGCCGGCTCCCATCGACAGAACTTCCGCGCCGGTTTCGGCGAAATGGCCGGCCGGCAAGAAGCCGTCGATGGCGAGACCCGATGAGATGGGATCCTTGGCGTGGCAGACGAGCTTGCCGCCGCGTTTGGACAGGCAGCTCGTCTCGTGCATCAGCAGTGCATGCGGATCGATCACGTCGAAGAGATCACGTGCCGCATTGAACAGGTCGATCTTGTGGGTCGTGACCAGCGCGCCGAGCGACAGCGGGTCCGATTTGATGAAGGAAACGGCCTCGCGGTAGGCCGCCGGATCGGCATGAAGCGGAAAGTCGATACCTTTCAGGACCGCGTCCTTCAGGCCAAGGTGACGCGCCCAGGCGGGGAAGACCCGCATGATCGAGCTCTTCGCCGTCGTCACGCCGATGAAATAGAAAGTTGGCTGGGTTGCGGGCTGGTAGCGGCTCATCGGGTCACCTCGCGTATTTCCTTCGCCCGTGCGACTGCCGCGCGCGCCTTTGCCGTGATGTCGGCCCAACGACCTTCGCCGATGTCGGCCTTGGTGGCGATCCAGGTGCCGCCGACGGCAGCCACCGCGCCAAGCTTCAGCCATTCATGCATGTTGTCGAGGCTGACGCCGCCGGTCGGCACGAAGCGGGTGCCGAGATGGGCGAAGGGAGCACTGATCGCCTCCAGCATCGACGGGCCCCCGGCCGCCTTGGCCGGAAAGAATTTTGCGAGCTTCAGGCCGTTGCGGGATACGGCCGTCAGGTCGGAGGGCGTCATGATGCCTGGAGCGAATGGAAAATCCTTGGCCTTGGCGGCTGCGACGATCTCTGCGTCGAAGCCGGGCGCGAGGCCGAAGCGCGCACCCGCACTGATCGCTGCGCGCAAAGCATCCGGCGTCAGGATCGTCCCGGCGCCGACCAGCAGTTCCGGGCGCTTCTCGGCCATGATCGCGATCACCTCGGCGGCTGCTTCGGTGCGGAATGTGATTTCGGCAAGCGGCAAGCCGCCTTCGAGAAGCGCATCGGCCAGCGCGACGGCGTCGGAGGAGCGCTCGATCGCGATGACCGGAACGACGCCGAGAGTTGCGGCTGTGTCGAACGGGGCAATCATGCGGTTTTCTCCTTCTTTTCGCGGCCATAGAGCGCGGCGACCGTCGCCGCGTCGCGCATCCGCCAATTGGGATTGTCGACCTGCTTCCAGCCGCCCTTGCCGTCATCGATGATGCGCGCACGCATGCCGCCCGCCTTGGCGATGCAGTCGTAGTCCTGGCCAGAGTCGGCAGGGTAGCAGAAGAGCATCACGAGCTCGTCGTCGCCGATATTCACCGACCGGTGGATCCAGTATGGCGGCACGTAGCAGACCGTCTGCGCGTCGATGGGCACGACGCGGACTTCGCCCTCCGGAGATTCCAGGAGCATGAGGCCGCGCCCCTTCTGGCCGTAGTAGATTTCCGGCCGGTCCGACTGCTTGTGAATGTGGCCGCGGGTGACGAAATACTCTTCGCCCACCTTGCCCGGCAGCATGCCGGTGATACCGAAAATGAGGTCGCCGGTGCGTTCGTTGGGGCGGAATTCCGAGACCTCGTAGACGACCGTATCGTTCCAGGTTTCCTGCATGGCAGAGAATGCCGCCTCGTCGGCATAAAGACCGGCGAGATCGCGGAAGCGTTTCTGATAGGCGCCCGTTGCATCGCTCATGGCACCGGTCCGCAGATCGACCTGGCACCCTGCGGGCTCAAATAGCTTTGTCAAAGTAATTCCTCGTATGTCTCGTTCTTGGTATCAGGCGATCGTATAACCGCCGTCGATCATGAGGTTCGCGCCGTTGACCATCGCGGCCGCGCCGCTGGCGAGGTAGAGTACCGATGCGGCGATCTCCCACGGCTTGGCGAAGCGCCGCGTTGGGATGGCGGCGCGGGCGCGCTCGCCTTTCTCTCCAGCCCAGCCGGTTAGCCCGAGCTCCGTTTCGACCACTGTCGGCGAGACCGCGTTGACGGTGACGCCGCGTGGACCCCATTCCAGCGCCATGCAGTTCGTCATGCCGATGATGCCCGCCTTGCTGGCGCAGTAGGCAACATGGCCCTCGATGCCGATGACCGCCGCCTGGGAGGCCATGTTGACGATGCGGCCCGACCCCCGATCCAGCATGCCGGGGGCGATCGCGCGCGCCATGAGGAAGGCACCCTTGAGATTGACGGCGAGCGTACGGTCCCATTCGACCGTCGGATAGCTTTCCGCAGGGGCAAGCGGCCCGATGCCGGCATTGTTGATCAGAATGTCGATCCGGCCGAAGGCTTCGGTCACCGACTTGACGGCGCGCTCGACTCCCTGCTCGTCCGTCACGTCCGCCACATGGGCGATGTGGCCGGTGCCGAGCGAAACGGCCACATCCGAAACGGCGGCGTCGCGATCCAGAAGCGCGACGCGCGCCTTCTTCGCGGCGAAAGCTTCGGCAACTGCCCTGCCGATGCCGGTGGCGGCGCCCGTGACCACGACGGTCTTGCCGCTGAAATCGAGCAGGTCGTCGGAGGAGGGGACTTCCGTCATGTCAGAATTCCTGGCCTGTGTGGGTGATCGTCATCTCCTGGAGATTGACGTCCTGCGGCAGCTCGTAGGCAAAGAGCATGGTCCGCGCGATGTCGTTGGCATTCAACCCGCCGTCGAGCTGCTTGCGGCCGCTGTCCCAGAAGTCGTAGGCGTTCTGGTGGGTGATGGTCTTGTCGATCTCCGACTTCGCAACGCCGGGCGAGATGACCATGACGCGGACGCGATGAGACGACATGGTCTGGCGCATTCCTTCGCTGACGGCATGTACGAAATGCTTGGTGCCGCCATAGACATCATGGTGCGGATAGACCTTGCGGCCTGCGATGGAGGAGACGTTGATGATGGTGCCGTGGCGCCGCTCCTTCATGCCGGGAGCGACCGCGTGCATGCCGTTGAGAACGCCGAGGCAGTTGATATCGACGAGATCGCGCCATTGCGCTGGGTCCTGCTCGTCGAGCCGGGCGAGACGGGAGATGCCGGCATTGTTGATGAGGCAGTCGACCGGGCCGAACTGCGCCTCACCCTGCCGGATCGCGCTTGCGAGCGCATCATAGTCACGGACGTCGGCGGCGACCGCGAGCATGTTCGGAAGCGCCATCGCCTCGATCAGTTCGGATCGGCGGGCGATCAGGAGCAGGGGATAACCGGCGGCCGAGAAGACGCGCGCGGTTTCCTGTCCGATGCCGGCGCTTGCGCCGGTGATCATGACGAGCGGCTTTCTGCCGGTCATGGTTTGCCTCCCGTCGGTCAGTGGATGCTGCGTGAAAAAGCGTCGAGCGCCAGGATCGCGTCGCGCACGGCCGCTACGGTGATGACGACCGGCGTGGCATAGATGATGTTGCCGGGCCGGCAGGCGGCTTCCGCCACGCGCCCGATCTTGGCGGGCACGTCATCGACGACGCCGAGGTCCGCCAATTTGGTCGGCAGTCCGACGCTGCGGCAGAAGCGTATCATCGTCTCGATCTCGGATCGGTCGCGGTTTTCCAGCATCAGCAGGCAAAGCGTGCCGAAGGCGACCTTCTCGCCGTGGAAATAACCGTGCACCTCCTCCAGCACTGTCAGGCCGTCATGGATGCCATGCGCGGCCGAGCAGCCGCAATTCTCGAAACCGAGGCCGGATAGCAGCGTGTTGGCCTCGATGATGTTTTCGACCGCCTGGGTCAGCAGGCCGGCCTCGACGGCGATCTTCGCCTTGACGGCATCGCGTATCAGCACATCCTGGCAATGCCGGGCGATTGCCATCCCGGCTTCGGTAGCGGGGAAGCCGCCGGCCACATAATTGTCCGTGCGCGACTCGATGTTGGAGCGAGCCTCGAACCAGGTCGAAAGCGCATCGCCGATCCCCGCGACGAGGAAGCGTGCCGGCGCGGCTGCCACCAGCGCGGAATCGACGACGACGACGTCCGGGTTGCGGGGCAGGCGGAGCGCCTCCTCGTAGACCCCATGTTCGGTGTAGCGCACGGCAATCGCGCTGCAGGGCGCGTCGGTCGAGGCGATGGTCGGTGCGATGACGATGCGGGCTCCAGTGTCGATGGCGACGATCTTGGCTGTGTCGGCCGTCTTGCCCCCGCCCACGCCCACGAGAATATCGCTGCCCTGATCGATTGCGACCTTGCGGACGCGCTCGATCTCGGAGGTGCAGCACTCTCCGCCGAACCGCTCGAAGCGGATGTCGAGCGAGTCGCCGCAGCTTTTGCCGATGCGTTCGCTGAGTGCGTCGAACAGCACGCGGTCGATCAGGACGAGCGCGCGTTTGCCGAGCGGCGCCAGATAGGCCGCCAGCTTGTCGATCTCGCCCGCACGCTGGATGTATTTGTTCGGACCGCCGAATGCCCGTGCCATTCAATTGCTCCTATCGCTGCATGGTGATGTGTAGGTCAGTGGATGGTGTAGCCACCGTCGATGGTGAGCACCGAGCCGGTGATGTAGCTGGCGGCGTCCGAAGCAAGGAACAGCACCGCTGCCGCCACTTCGCTGGCCTTGCCCGCGCGGCCCAGCGGCGTCATGCCGAGCCAGATTTTCGACCATTCGGGATCATCCAGACCACCCTGCGTCATCGCCGTCTCGATATAGCCGGGGGCGACGGCGTTGATGCGGATGTTGCTCTTGGCGAATTCACCCGCGAGCGACTTCGTCAACATGTGTACGCCCGCCTTGCTGGCGTTGTAGGCGACCTGGTTCTGCGGCAGGTTGCTTATGTAACCCGAGATCGATCCGATGTTGACGATCGAACCGCGGCCGGCCGCCGCCATCGTCTCGATAGCCGCGCGACAGCACCAGAAAAGGCCGGTCAGATTGGTGTTGATCACCTCGTTCCAGGTTTCCGGCTCGAGTTTCAGGCTGTCGCAATGGCGCGCGATCCCGGCATTGTTCACGAGGATGTCGAGCCCGCCCAACTCTGCTGCTGCCTGCCTGACGACCTGCTGCGCAGCGGCCTCGTTGGAAATGTCAGCGGGCAGGTAGATCGCCTCGATCCCCTTCTGCTTCAGTTGCCGGACAGCCTTTTCACCTTCGTCGCGCGAGCGGGCGGAAATGGCCACGCGCGCACCGGCTTCGCCAAGCGCCTCGGCACAGGCGAAGCCGATGCCGCGACTGCCGCCAGTGATGAAAGCGGCGCGCCCATTCAGTCTGAAAAGCTCAGCGTACACTTCTCCCCTCCCTGGCTATGCGCATCCCGGCGCCTCTAAAAATGTAGTTTAATTACCTTGACAATCGAGTGTCAATCCGAAAATCTAACTATCAGAGGTGGAATTGCCGGATTACGCCGGGGATGAGTAAATTTATCCTGGCGCTGTCTCGGTTAAATGTAGCTAAGCTACAGGAGGGCTATTGCATGGGCGTCCTGCGTCAATGCCGTTTCCGGCCGAACCGCTGGAAGGGTGGGACCTCAGCGACGGGTTGCCCGGCGTCGTCCCTTGGTCGCCGTCGCCCCTTCAGCGTCGCGCGCCTTCGCTGCAGCCAGATAGTGCTCTCGCGTCGCCGCGATGTGCCGTCCCATGAGGTCGATTGCGGCATCGTCGTCACTGCTCGCGACCAGCTCGGCAAGGCACACATGGTCTTCGAACGAGGAGGCCCCGTCGCCCGCAATCTCCAGGTAGGCTTGATATGTCCGTCCAGATACTAGTTGCCCCTGATTTGCTCGAAGCGCGAGTCGAGAACGCCTTGCGCCAGGCCGGCGCTGCGCAGGACTCGGCCACTGCAGCGGTGCGGGCGATGATGCACGCCTCGCGCATCGGGGTGGACAGTCACGGCGTGCGGCTGGTGGTTCATTATGACCGCGTGCTGCGCGGCGGCCGGGTCAACGGCACGCCGAGCATGACGGTCCGCCGGACCGCGGCCGCCACGGCCGTCGTTGATGGCGACAACGCGCTCGGCCATCACGCGGCCTATGTCGCCATGGATCAGGCCATCGAACTGGCGCGCGAAAGCGGCATCGGCGCGGTCGGAGTCATCCGTTCCTCGCATTTCGGCGCGGCCGGCGCCTATGCACGGGTGGCCGCCGAGGCGGGCATGATCGGCTTTGCCACCACCAATTCCGACAGGGTCGTGGCGCCGTTTCAGGGTCGCGAGGCCTTCCACGGCACCAACCCCCTGGCATTTGCCGCGCCAAGCGGCGGCGCGCGGCCTTGGCTGCTCGACATGGCAACCTCGTCTATCCCGCTGAACCGGCTGCTCCTCTACAAGTCCCTCGGAGTGTCTTTGCCGGCGGGGGTCGCGGTCGACGAGGCGGGTCGGCCGACCGTGGAGCCTTCCGATGGCAGGACGCTTCTGCCGCTCGGCGGTGTGGATTTTTCCTTCAAGGGTGCAGCTCTTGCCGGCGTCGCGACGCTGCTGTCGGCCATCCTGCAGGGCATGACCCTCGATCATGACCTCATGCCCATGGTCGGAACGGATGATTATTCGACCCCGCGCGGAATGGGTCATTTCCTGCTTGCCATCGATCCGGACCGATTTGGCGGACGCGACGTCTTCAACAGGGGCATGGCTGCTTATCTGGAAGCCCTGCGGGCCGCGCCCGCGCAGGAGGGGGGTGAAGTGCTGGCGCCTGGCGACCGCGAATGGCGTGTCGAAGCCGCGCGTGCGCAAACCGGCATCCCGATCGATCCCGATACCGCGGCCTTTCTTGGTCTGCTGCGGGACCCGGCCGAACCGGCCGGAAGCTCCGAGGGGAGTTAGTTTCATAGCCAACACGTGCCGGGGCAGGGAGCCTCCGGCCATCAACTGGGGAGGAATAGAATGAAAACGATGCTGAAGCAGGGATTGCTGGCCGCAGCGCTGTTGACCTCGACGGCGCCGGCCGCCATGGCGCAGGAATGCGCGGATGCGGATCGCGTGCCGATCACATGGTCCACGATCGCGGGCTTCTACACGGATGCGATGGCGAAGCTGGTGTCGGGCTTCGAGGCGGGCCACTGCGTGAAGGTCAATGTCGTCAACATCGACAACTCGCAGCTCTACAACAAGCAGGTCATCGAAATGGTCGGCCAGACCGGTGCCTATGACGTCGTGACCCTCGAAACCTCCGAAAAGGCGGAATTCGCCGACAACGGCCTCATTCTGCCGATGACCGAATATTTCGCGGACAAGAAGGAGCAACTCGACGATGTCGCGCCGACGCTCGCAGCGTTGACGACGCAGTACAAGGGCGATGTCTGGGGCCTGCCTTACTACACCTACACGGCCGGTTACATCTATCGCGCCGACCTGTTCGACGACCCGACCGAAAAGGAAGCCTTCAAGAAGCGCTTCAACTACGACCTCGCCGTGCCGACCACCTGGGCGCAGCACCGCGACATCGCCGAGTTCTTCACGCGCAAGGCTGGCGAGACGCTGAAAGGGGAAAAGCTCACCAAGGACTTTTACGGCGTCGGCCTGATGGCTGGTCCCTTCCCGGAGATCCAGGACGAAATGTCCGGTGTGCTCTGGTCCCAGGGCGCCGACTGGTTGACGGACGAAGGCAAGGTGCCGGTCGATGCCGTCGAAAAGGCGATGAACGACTATCTGGAACTGGTCAAATACGCGCCGCCGGCCGCGCTTACCGTGACCTATGACGGCGTCATGAACCAGATGAAGGACGGGCAGATCGCCCAGACCTATTCCTTCTTCCTCGATCAGTGGCCGAATGCGGTGCAGACCGAAAAAGTACCGGGTGCCCAGATGGGCGTCGCCGAGGCGCCGGAGAAGAAAGCCTATATCGGCGGTTTCCTGCTGGCGGTTTCCGCATCATCCGCCCACCCGAAGGAGGCGATGGATTTCGTCGCCTATATCGGCGGACATGATGCGCAGATGGAGTTCGCCAAGGCCGGCGGGAGCTCCACGCTGATGAGCGTTCTTTCCGATCCGGCCTTCGCCGCACCGGAGAGCCGCGCGAAGACCGGCCATTTCGCAACGCTCCTGGAAATCTTCGAGTCGATGAAGGGCTTCCGCTCGAACCTGTTCGACACGCCGTTCGGCGCGAAGATCTACAACACGATGCAGATCCCGCTGCAATCGGCCGCTGCCGGCCAGATCTCGGCCCGCCAGGCCGCCGAACAGCTTGCCGGCGAAGTCGAGAAGATTTGCGGCGGCCCGTGCCCGATCGGGAAGTGATCGGAGGCATCCCTCAACGCAATGCATGGTGGGCGCCAGCCCACCATGCGGATCGATCGAAAGGCGCGGGCGACCCCGCGCAACCTTCTGGAGGAGTTTGATGTCGCAGTCGCTATCCGTGCCGGCGTCACGGGAAAGGGGAGTGGCCAGCCCGACTGCCATGTCCGATCGCTGGTTTTCGATCCTTCTCGTCGTGCCTGCGATGTTGGTCATTCTGGTCTTCGCCCTGCTGCCGCTCGCCTATGCGCTGGACGTGTCCTTTCGTTTCGCCGACCTGACGCGCGGCCGGATCGGGGACTTCGTCGGTCTCGACAACTACCGGGCGGTGCTGCACGACAGGGCCTTCTGGAGCTCCGTCTGGGTTACGCTCAAGTTCACGCTGACGGCCGTCACCCTCGAAATGGTGCTCGGCATCGCCATCGCCTTCCTGATTCACGGCGCCACGGCCGGCAAGGGCGTCATCCGCAGCCTGATGATCCTGCCGCTTGCCACCTCGGCCGCGGTGACGGGCCTTTTCTGGCGCTATCTCTACGACACCCAGTTCGGACTGATTAACTACTTCCTTGGCCTCGTCGGGCTGCCGGAGCCCAACTGGCTCGGCGACTATACGATCGCGCTCTGGTCGGTCATCCTGTTCGATGTCTGGCAATGGACGCCTTTCGTCGCGCTGATCGCGCTCGCCGGTCTCCAGGCCCTGCCCAAGGAGCCTTTCGAAGCCGCCGAACTCGATGGCGCCAGCACCGTCCGGGTGCTTCGCACCCTGACCTTTCCAATGCTGAAACCGGTGCTCTTCCTCGTCCTCGTCCTGCGCACCATCGACAGCGTCCGGCTGTACGACGCGGTGGCGGTGCTCACGCGCGGCGGACCGGGCACGGTGACCGAAACCATGACCTTCTATCTCTACCGTACGGGCCTGAAGCTGTTCCGGATGGACTATGCATCCACCATGGCGATCTTCTTCCTCTACGCCATGCTGGTCGCAAGCCTCTTCGCGCTGCGCCCGCTGCTCACCCAATTTTCGTCCCGCGCATCGGAAGGCTGAGGAGAGCGCCATGCTGCAACGTGAATCAAGTTTTGCCAAGGAAGCGCTCCGCTACGGCCTGATCGTGCTCGTGCTCGGCTTCATCGTCTTTCCGATCGCCTGGATGATCATCACCTCGTTCAAGCCCGCCGATGCGGTCATGGTGTCGCCGCCGCGCTTCCTGTTCACCCCGACGCTCGAAAACTACACGCACGCGATCTACGACAAGAACTTCCTGTTCTACATCAAGAACACGCTGTTCATCTCCGTCGCTTCGACGATCATCGTCGTCGTCACGGGGTCGCTCGCGGCCTATAGTTTCGCCCGCTACAATGTCGGCGACGGCCATCTGCTCTTTTTCATCCTGTCGACAAAGATGTTTCCGGCGATTGCAGTGATCCTGCCTTACTTCCTGATCTTTCGGGATGTCGGCAAGACCGGCATCGGCCGCTTCTTCGGCATCGGCCTCGACCAGCCGGGGGCTTTGATCATCTCCTATACGGTGTTCAACCTGCCTTTCGCCATCTGGCTGCTGGTGTCCTTCTTCCAGGACATTCCCCGCGAGCTCGAACATTCCGCCCGTCTCGACGGCCTGTCGCGGCTGAAGGTCCTGGCCAAGGTCGTGTGCCCGCTGGCCGCCCCCGGCATCGCAGTCACCGGGGTGTTCACGCTGATCTTCAGCTGGAACGAGTTCCTCTTCGCCTACATCCTGACCCGTAAGGCCGCGAGCACCGTGACGGTAGGCGTCGAGTCCTTCTTCACCCTGCAAGGCATTCTCTGGGGCCCGGTCGCGGCCGCTGCCACCATCAGCGTCCTGCCGATGCTGGTCTTCGTGCTGGCCATGCAACGCTACATGGTCCGAGGCCTGACCTTCGGCGCTGTGAGAGGATAAGGTCATGAGCTTCAGTCAAGGCTGGGACACCGGCTTCCGCGTCATCCTCATCTATGTCGGCATCGTTTTCGTCTGGCTCGGCCTGATCGAGCCGTATTTCACCAGCCGGTCGGTGTCCGTCATCGTCATGAACATCGTTGCGTTCGCGATCTCTGCGGCTTTCGTCGTCCGCGCGCGCAATCGCTTTATCGCCGAGCGTCGGCAGGCCGAGGCCGACGTTGCCGCCCTGATGCAGGAGGACGTCTGATGTACGAATTGAGATCCGTCCACAAGCGATACGGGCTTGCCAAGGTCGCGCTGCGCAAGATCGATCTTGCCGTGCGGGACCGGGAATTCCTGGTGATTTACGGGCCTGCCGGCGCGGGCAAGAGCACGCTTCTCAACATCCTGGCGGGGATATCCAAGCCGACCAGCGGCGACGTGCTGCGCAACGGTACGTCCATTCTGCGCGTGCCGCCGGAAAAGCGCGACGCGGCCATGGCTTTCGAGAATTATGCGCTCTATTCCCACCTTTCGGTCGGCGAGAACCTCGCCTTTCCGCTGAAGGCGCGCGGTTTCGACCGCGCCGAGATCGAGGCGCGGGTCAGGCGGATTTCCGGGATTCTCGGCATCGGGCACCTGCTCGAGCGGCGGCCGGGCTTCCTTTCCGGCGGGCAGCGCCAGCGCGTCGCGCTCGGCCGTGCGATCATCCGGCCGGCCGATATCTATCTTCTCGATGAGCCGGTCGGCCATCTCGACGCGAAACTGCGCCACAAGATACGCGCCGAACTGAAGGCGCTGGCGGAGGACCTGGCCGCGACTGTCGTCTTCACCACGACTTCGTCGCGCGAGGCATTGGCGCTGGGCGACCGCGTCGCCGTACTTAATGCCGGCAAGCTGGAGCAGGTCGGCAAACCCGCCGATCTCTATCACCGGCCCGCCAACGCCTTCGTCGCTTCCTTCGTCGGCGACCCGCCGATGAGCTTCATCTCCGTGAAGCCGCGGCGCAACGACGGCAAGGTCGATTTCGTTACGGCGGACGGAATGCCGGTGGCCTCGCTTGCGGCCGAGGCCGTCCGGGACCTCGACGACGAGCCCGGCTCGCGGATCCAGGTGGGTTTCCGCTCCAACGAGGTCCGGATCGCCCGGGAGGGAGATTCCAACGCGCTTCGCGGCCGCGTCGATGTCATCGAGAACCTAGGCTACATGAAGATCGCACTGGTTGGCATCGGCGGCGACCAGGTTTCAGTCTCGGTGCCCGCCGGCACGCCGCTCGGTGTCGGCGAAACGGTCGCCATCGCCTTCCCGCGCGATGCCATTCATCTGTTCCAGAACGCCCGGGCGGTCACGCACGCGACGCCTTCCGCAGGAGTTTGACAAATGGCATCCATCAGAGCTGAAAAACTCGTCAAGCGCTATGGCGCCTTCCAGGCCGTGCACGGCATCGATTTCGAAATTGCCGATGGCGAGTTCGTCGCCATTCTCGGCCCTTCGGGCTGCGGAAAGTCTTCGACGATGCGTATGATCGCCGGTCTGGAGACGATCACCGAGGGGGCCATCTATTTCGATGGCAGGCGCGTCAACGACGTGCGCGCCCGCGACCGGAACGTCGCCATGTCCTTCGAGTCCTACGCGCTCTATCCGACGATCTCGATCTACGAGAACATCGCCTTTCCGCTGCGTTCGGCCAATGTCGACAACAGGGAAATCGACCGCCAGGTCCGCGACATTGCCGAGAAGATGGAGCTGACGCCGCTCCTGAACCTCAAGCCGAAGGGCCTCTCCTCCGGACAGGCGCAGCGTGTCGGCCTGGCACGGGCGCTGGTGCGCAACCCTGCGGTATTCCTTCTCGACGAGCCGATCTCGCATCTGGATACGCGCCAGCGCTACCGCATGCGCCGCTTCATCAAGAGCCTCCACCAGAAGTTCAGCTACACCATGATCTACGTCACCCATGACCAGGAGGAGGCATTGGCGCTCGCCGACCGGGTCATGGTGATGAGCGACGGCGAAATCCAGCAGATGGCGGTGCCCGACGAGGTCTACGCCCGCCCGAAGAACGCGTTCGTCGCCGGTTTCGTGGGCGAGCCACCGATCAATTTCTTCGACTGCCGCGTGGTGGCGGCGAACGGCGGCTGGGGGATCGAGTTCGAAGGCCGGAAGCTGGTTTTGCCGGAGCGTCTTCATGCCGCCGCGCAGGCTATCGGCGAGGGGGGCCTCGCGGCGATCCGGCCGCACTTTCTTTCGATCGACGGCGACAGCCCGCTGCGCCTCGACGGCAAGGTCTTCATCACGGAAGAGTTGCAGGATCAGAATCTGATCTTCGTCGACGTCGGCGATACACGGTTCACCCTGGTCGCCCATCCGTCGGTCACGCCCAAGCGCGGCGAGGCGGTGCCGGTCTCGATCGACCCGGAGCACCTCTTGCTGTTCCCGCGGTCGCAGGCGGGCAAGGTCGAGAGTATCGTCGCATGAGCTACGACCACATCGTGGTCGGCGGCGGAACGGCGGGTTGTCTTGCAGCCGGGAAGCTTGCGGGCGAGCACGGCGCGCGGGTGCTGGTCCTGGAGGCGGGACCGGACGACCGCAATCCGCTGATCCGCATGCCCGCCGGCTTCGTCAAGCTTCTCGGCGTCGAGAAATACATGTGGTTCTACAAGTCCGTGGCGCAGGCCCGGCTCGGGGGCCGAAGGCCCATCGTGCCGCAAGGACGCGTGCTCGGCGGCGGTTCGTCGGTCAACGCGATGGTCTATATGCGCGGCCAGCCGGCCGACTACGACGGCTGGGCGGACGAGATCGGTGACGATCAATGGTCCTATGATGCGCTGCTGCCCTATTTCACGGCCATGGAGGACAATGCGCGGCTGAACGACGACTATCATGGTGTCGGCGGTCCGTGGAAAGTATCGGATCTCGAGCACATCTGCGAGCTCTCGCGCGCCTTCGTCCTGGCGGCCCAGGGCATCGGCCTGCCGCATAACGGCGATTTCAACGGTCGAAGCCAGCGCGGTGCAGGCGCCTATCAGGTGACGACGCGCGATGGTCGGCGCTGCTCGGCAGTCGATGCCTTTTTGCGCCCCGCCATGGCGAGCGGCCGGCTGGACGTGAAGACTTGCTGTCTCGTTCATTCACTCATCATCGAGAACGGCCGCGCCGTCGGCGTACGCTATTCCGGGAACGGTAGCGGACGGTCTGTCGCTGAAGTCCGCTGCGATGGCGAAGTGCTGCTTGCCGCAGGCGCCATCGCGACGCCGAAGCTTCTGATGCTCTCGGGAATCGGGCCCGCGGATCATCTGAAGTCCCATGGCATTTCGACGCTTGTCGATCTGCCGGGCGTCGGTGCCAACCTGCAGGACCACACGGAGACGCCGGTCGTGGCGCTTTGTAACGGTCCATTCGGCTATTACGGCCACGATCGTGGCTGGAAGCAGATGCGCAACGGCCTCGAATATCTTCTCAACCGTAGCGGGCCGGTGACGTCCAACGGCGTCGAGGCGGGCGCCTTTTTCGATCCCGACGATCTCTGCGGCGACCCGAAGGTTCAGCAGTTTTGCGTACCGACGGTCTATCTGGACAAGGACCATACGGACCAGGAGGCCAGCCACGGGCTCACACTGAATTCCTGCGTTGCCCGGCCGCGTTCGCGCGGCTCGGTACAGCTCGCCTCCGCCGATCCAAAGGATCAGCCCCTGGTCGATCCGAACTATCTGGCCGATCCGGAGGACCTGCGCCTGTCGATCGGCGGCGTTCGCCGCGCGCGTGAAATCCTGCGGCAGGAGCCCCTGCGGTCGATGATCGCGCGCGAGGTGTTTCCCGGTCCCGACAAGGTGTCCGATGCGGATCTCGCCGAACATGCTCGGCGGTTCGTCAAGACCGTCTATCACCCGGTCGGCACCTGTCGCATGGCCCGAGATGGCGACGCCGGCGGCGTGCTCGACGCCGAGATGCGGGTCCGCGGGGTCCAAGGGCTCCGGGTCATCGATGCATCCGCGATCCCGACCATCGTTTCCGGCAACACCAACGCCGCCGTGCTGGTCGTCGCCGACAAGGCGGTGGAGTTCATCACCGGCGGCAAGCGCCGCCAGCCTGCGGGAATCGCCCCCCGCAGCCCCTCGACAAATCGCCAGACAGCCTAGGATACAGCCATGCCCCCCATGAAGACCGATCCCAATCCGCGCATGCCCTATCAATATCCCATGCCGAAGGAGGCGTTGCCCGACATCGTCATTCCCGACGCGATCCCGGCCGACGACCGGGTGTGGGTACCGCAGGGGCAGAATGTCTGGTTTCGCCCGCTCTGTCTCAATCGTTCCGCCGGCTACTGGATGAACCTGCTGAAAGTTCGCAAATCCGGCGTGCTCAGCCGCCACCGGCATCCGCAGGCGGTCCATGGCTTCGTGCTGAAGGGCCGCTGGCACTATCTGGAGCACGACTGGGTGGCCGAGGAGGGCGGCTATGTCTTCGAGCCGCCGGGCGAAACCCACACGCTGGTCGTGCCCGACGACGTGGAGGAGATGATCACCTTCTTCCAGGTCAACGGCATCATGTACTACGTCGACGCCTTCGGCGAGCCGCTCGGCTTCGAGGACGTGTTCACCAAGATCGATATGTGCCGCGCCCATTACGACGCGGTCGGGCTGGGGGCGGATTATGTCGACCAGTTCATCCGCTGAAGAGCGGACCGGCGCGACCGGCAATCCCGCCGCCTACCTGCGCCCCGGCCTCTTCGAGGGTCGGAAGGTGATGGTCAGCGGCGGGACCTCCGGCATCGGGGCGGCGATCTGCGAGGCCTTCGCCGCACTCGGCGCGGACGTGCTGGCCACGGGCGTTACCGAGGCGGAGATTGCCGCCGCCAAAAACCGGCCTGAACTCCGGAAAGTGCGATTCGCCACGCTCGACGTGCGCGACAGGTCTGCCGTCGAGGCTCTGGTCGCCGATCTGCCGCGGCTGGACCACCTGGTGAACTGCGCCGGCGTGATCCGCCGTAACGACGAACTCGACCCGGATGTGTTCGCCGATGTCGTCGACGTCAACCTCAACGGCTCCATGCGCGTCTGTGCCGCCGCCCGGCCGCGCCTTGCGGAAGCCGCCGGCACGATCGTCAACACCGCTTCCATGTTGTCATTCTTCGGCGGAGGGCTGGTGCCCGGCTATTCGGCCTCGAAGGGCGGCATCGCCCAGCTCACCAAATCGCTGGCGATCGCCTATGCGGCCGATAAAATCCGGGTGAATGCGATCGCGCCCGGCTGGATCGCGACGCCCCTGACGACGGCCCTGCGCGAGAACCCGGAGCGCAATGCGGCCATCATCGGCCGCACGCCGCTTAACCGTTGGGGCGAGCCGGCGGAAGTTGCCGGTGGTGTTCTCTATCTATCCTCGCCGCTCGCAAGCTTCGTTACCGGCAGCGTGCTGGTCGTCGACGGCGGCTATCTGACCATGTGAGGCACGACGTGAAGGCTATCGTTCTCCCCGGACCGCAGGCACGGCTCGACGACGTAACGCTCGACGAGCTGCCAATACCCGAGCCGGGTCCCGGCGAATTGCGCTTCAAGGTCATCGCCGTTTCGATCAATCCGGTGGACTGGAAGCTGACCCTGGATCACAAGCCGGAATGGAGCTACCCGCATGTGTTGGGGCTCGACGCCGCCGGTGTCGTCGACGCGGTCGGGCCGGGCGTCGAAGGCTGGGAGGTCGGCGACCGGGCAGTGGTTCACAACAGCCTCTGGAAGGCCGGCGTCTTCGCCGAATATTGCCTCACACAGGCGCACGCCACGTCGCGTCTGCCCGACGGCGTGGGCTTTACCGATGCGGCGGCCATCCCCTGCGCCGGCTACACGGCCTATCAGGCGCTCTTCCGAAAGGCACGGCTCGAGGCGGGCCAGACCGTCCTTGTCCAGGGCGCCAATGGCGGCGTCGGCGGATTTGCCACGCAACTGGCCCATCAGGCCGGCGCGAAGGTGATCGCGCTGGCGCGGCCGGAGCATTTCGCCGCCGTTCGCGGCTTCGGCGCCGATGTCGTCTTGGACTACCGGGACGCGGACCTTTTGCGGAAGGTGCGGGCAGAAACCGAGGGCGGCGAAGGCGTCGATGTCATGCTGGAAGTCGTCAACCCCGGGGACGCCCGCAAGTCGCTCGCCTTTATTCACTACAATGGACATCTCGTATCGATCGACCCGCTGCCGGTCATGACCGACGTGCCGTCCTATACCTATGCCGCATCGATCCACGAGGTCGCTCTGGGCGGCGCCTATCATGCCGGCCACTTGCCGACCCAGTGCGATTTCGCCCGCATCGGCGATGACATGATGGCGCGTCTTGCGGCGGGCGGGATCGATCCGATGATCGAAGAGATCGTGGCGCTCGGGGATGTCCCGGACGCGCTGCGGCGGCTGCGGCGCCGGGCGGTGACGGGCAAGATCGTCGCCCGCGTCGCGCCGGATGCCTGACGAGAACAATGCAACACGGGAAAAACACCATGTCCAGGAACACGCACTACATCGACGGCCAGTTTGTCGAGGACCGCACCTCCGACCGCATCGCCGTGTACAACCCGGCAACCGCGGAGCAGATCGCGGAGATCCCGGATGGCCCGGCCGAGATCGTCGATGCGGCGGTCGACGCCGCGCGCAGGGCGCAATTCGCCTGGTCGGAACTGCCGCCCATCGAACGGGCAGGTTATGTCAAGGCGATCGCCGAGAAGATCCGCGGCAAGGTCGATGTTCTCGCCGAAACGATTTCCCGCGAACAGGGCAAGATACTATCCTTGGCCCGGGACGAGGTGCTCGGCATGGCCGGGCTGATGGACTACATGGCCGAGTGGGCGCGCCGTATCGAGGGCGAGATCATCGCCAGCGACCGAAAGGGCGAGACGATCTATCTCAATCGCGTGCCGGTCGGCGTGGTCGCCGGCATCCTGCCCTGGAACTTTCCGTTCTATCTGATCGGACGCAAGCTCGCCCCGGCGCTCGTTGCCGGCAATACGATCGTCATCAAGCCGAGCGAGGAAACGCCGCTCAATGCGTTTCTCTTCGCCGAGCTGGCGGATGAGGTCGGCCTGCCGAAGGGTGTGTTCAACATGGTTTCCGGGCGCGGGCGCACGACGGGCGCCGCCCTGTCCGGTCATCCGGGCATCGATCTCGTCAGCTTCACCGGCAGCGTGCCGACGGGCGTCGCCATCATGGAAGCCGCGGCGAAGAATCTCACACGGGTGAATCTCGAACTCGGCGGCAAGGCCCCGGCGATCGTATTGAAGGACGCCGACCTCGGCCTCGCGGTGGAGGCCATCACGGCGTCGCGCGTGATCAATACCGGCCAGGTCTGCAACTGCGCGGAACGCATCTTCGTCGAGCGGCAGGTGGCGGACGAATTCACGGAGCGCTTCATAAAACGCATGGCGGCCGTCACCTATGGCGATCCGATCGCCGAGCGGACCGTCGACATGGGGCCACTCGTCAATGCGGTCCAACTGGACAAGGTCGAGGCCATGGTCGACCGGGCACGCGAGGCGGGGGCCTCGGTGGTGCTGGGCGGAAAGCGCGCCGAGCGCAATCGCGGCCGCCACTATGAACCGACCGTGCTTACCGGCTGCACCCCGGACATGGAAATCATGCGCAAGGAGATCTTCGGTCCCGTCGCGCCGGTCGCCGTCGTCGAAGATGCCGACGAGGCGGTCCACTTCGCCAACGATACCGAATACGGTCTGACGTCATCGCTCTACACTCAGGATCTCAACAAAGCGATGCGCGTCACGCGGCGCCTGAAGTTCGGCGAGACCTATATCAACCGGGAAAACGGCGAGGCCTATCAGGGCTTCCATGCCGGGCGCAAGAAATCCGGGATCGGCGGTGCGGACGGCAAGCACGGCTTCTACGAGTACATGGAAACGCAAGCCGTCTATATCCAGCACGGCTGAGGTGGGAATGACGGACCGGCAGTGACCGGCCAGAAGGGAATAGTATGTACCTCAGAAAATTCGATCTTTCCGGCCGCGTGGCCGTGGTGACAGGAGCCGGGCAGGGGATCGGGCTCGCCTGCGCTGAAGCGCTTTGCGAAGCCGGCGCGGCGGTCGTGCTCACCGACGTCAGCGTGGAGCGCTGCGAAGCCGGTCGGGCCGCGCTGGCAGCCAAAGGATATGCCGTCGAGACCGACCTGATCGACATCGGCGACAGCGCTTCCATCAATGCGGTGGCGGACCGGCTGGCAGATGGCGGCAGGGCGGCCGACATCCTCGTTGCAAATGCCGGGATCGCCCATGCCGGCGTTCCAGCCGAAGAGCTCTCGGACGCAGACTGGGAGCGGATGATCGGCATCAATCTCAGCGGCGCTTTCCGGTCCTGCAGGGCCTTCGGCAGGCATATGCTGGCCAAGGGCGGGGGATCGATCGTCACGATCGGTTCCATGTCCGGCACCATCGTCAACCGGCCGCAACAGCAGGTGCATTACAATGCGGCCAAGGCGGGCGTCCATCACCTGACCCGCTCGCTTGCTGCCGAGTGGGCGACCCGCGGCGTGCGGGTGAACTCCGTCGCGCCGACCTATATCGACACGCCGCTTCTGACTTTCGCCAAGGAGGACAAGCCGATGTACGAGCAATGGCTCGACATGACGCCGATGCATCGCCTCGGCCAGCCGGACGAGATCGCCTCGGTCGTGCTCTTCCTGGCGTCCGACGCCTCCAGCCTCATGACCGGGTCCATCGTTGCCGCGGATGCCGGCTATACCTGCTGGTAAGAGCAATTCTAGGAAAAGTGCGTAGCGGTTTTCCGTCCGGGATCGCGGTTTGGGAGGAGGGGGACCCGATCCCGGTTTGATTTATCAGCATGACATGCTATACGTACAACATGATAAATAAGCACCGACAGTGAGTTTCTGTCGGTGCCTCTTGCTCCTGGGTTTTTCGTAGTCAAGCTACATATCCAGCATAGATTCCTGTCTGATTCATCTAGTGCTCCCTGGTGCACGGCCAAGTTTCTGGCGTTTTCCTGAAGCGAGGAATGGCTTGTCGCAAGCGAAATCACCAAAAAATGTAGTTGAATTACAAAATGGCATTGTCTAGCATGTCCTTGCGTGAGAGTGGGAAAGCCGGTCGGCGTTCGCCGCACGCGTGGAGGAGAATTCGAGAGGGAGGGGAGCTATGTTCAAAAAGCTCGCAAAATCATCGCTGTTCGCAGCGGCGGCCACTATCGCACTCTTGCCGATGCTGGGCGCTGCGCCGGCCGTTGCGCAGGACGGCGAAAATATCGACGTTACCATCGGCTGGGTGCCGCCGGACATTACCGGCGTCTTCAAGACGGCCACGAATTTCTTCGAACTGGCTGCCGAGGACGCCAATAAGAATGGTTTCAATGTCAAGGTTCTGACGAAGTCGCCCACCAGCCCCACGGCCTTTGCCGAGCAGGTCAGCATCATCGAGGACATGATCCAGCGCAAGGTCGACCTCATCGCCGTTTCCCCGGCTGAAGTCGCGACCGTCAAGCCGGCCCTTGTCCGCGCGACGGAAGCCGGCATCCCGGTCGTCGTCGTCAATCTGCTCGAGCCGATCGACGGCGTTGACGTCTCGTCCTACATCGGCTTCGACAACACGCAGGGCGCGGAGGTGAGCGCCTATTCGGTCGTAGACTATTTCGGCGGTCCGGGCGTGCTCGGTAGCGGCGACAAGGTCGATGTCGAACCCGGCACCTATCTCGACCTGAAGTTCTGGGAGGATATCGCTTCCAAGCTCTCGGCCGAGGAAAAGGCCAAGATCAAGGCGCGCGGTGCCATCATCGAGGGCGTTGCCGGCGGCTTCTTCTCGACGGCCCGCCTCGACGGATTCCGCAAGGTGCTCGAGCAGTTCCCGGGTATCGAGATCGTCGGCGGCACCTGCGCCGGCGACTGGAACCGCGAGAAGGGCACGCGTTGCGCCGAGGATATCCTGCAGGCCAATCAGGGCGATCTCGATTTCATCTGGGCGGCGTCGAACGAGATGGGCCTCGGCGCGATGCTCGTCGCCGGCTCGCAGAACCGGCTCGAAACCACACAGGACGGCGCGACTGTCGGTGACAAGAAGGTGGCGATCTTCACCAATGACGTCACGCCGGAGTCGGTCGACCGTATAGCCGAGGGCAAGATGATCGCCGAAACGACCCACGGCTTCGCCGATTGGGGTTGGTTCGGCACCAAGTTTGCCGTCGAACTCGCCTGCGGCCTGGAAGTGCCGAAGACCTTCGACATTCGCCCGCGCAGCGTTTACGAGGCGAATGCGCGCAACTTCTATCCGGAACCCAAGCTTGAGCCGATCGACTGGAAGACCATCCGGGCGAACTGCAAGAAAGCCGACTGAGCTTCTCCCAGGGCTGCGGAGCATCCTCTCGAGAGAGGGGTGCTCCGCGCCGCCGCTTGTATGCAGATGCAAACGGCATGCAGAGATAGAAAGGGCACGTTCCGTGCCAGTTCCTAGCGGTAGTTGTGGGGCATGGATCAACACGAAATCCTTCTGAAGTTCGAGAATATCGAGAAGCGCTTCCCCGGTGTCGTGGCATTGAAGTCGATCTCGCTCGAGGTGCGCGCGGGCGAGGTGCAGGTGCTTCTCGGCGAAAACGGCGCGGGCAAGTCGACGTTGATGAAGATTCTCGCCGGCGAGCATGCGCCGACGGGCGGGGCAATCGTGGTGGGTGGCCGGAAGGTTTCGGCGCTGACGCCGACGCTTGCCACGGAACTCGGCATCGGCCTCGTGCATCAGGAACTGAGTCTTATCCCGGCGCTCAGCGTCGCCGAAAACATCCTGCTCGGCCGGATGCCTCGCAAGGCTTTCGGCAGGATAGACTGGGGCAAGGCCTACGAGGATGCGCGCCGCGCACTCGAGGCGCTCGGCGTTTCCATCGACCCGACGGCCGAAGTGCGCACCCTCGAAGTGGCCGAGCAGCAATTGATCGAGATTACCCGCGTCCTGGAGCGCGGCCCGCGCATCCTTCTGCTCGATGAGCCCACCTCGGCACTCTCGGATAATGAGCGCAGCCGGCTCTTCGATGTCATTCGTCGCCTGAAACAACGCGGTCACGGCATCATCTACATTTCCCATCATCTCTCGGAAATTCCGATGATCGCCGATCGCGTGACGGTGCTGCGCGACGGCCTCGTCGTGGAGACGCTGCCCGCCGACAAGGCGGACGAGGCGACGGTGATCAGGCTGATGGTCGGCCGCAGGCTGGAAGAACAGTTTCCCAAGGAAACGGTGGAACTCGGGGCGCCCGTGCTGGCCGTCGAAAACCTCGCCTCCGGCCGCACGCTCAAGGATCTTTCCTTCATCCTCCGCCGCGGCGAAATTCTCGGCATCTACGGGCTTATGGGCGCGGGACAGGCCGAGATTGCCAACGCCCTGTTCGGCTTGCAGTCGGTCAAGACCGGCTCGATCGAGGTCGGGGGCAAGCGTGCGGACTTCCGGCATTCCTCGGACGCGATCGCGGCCGGCCTCGGCTTGATCTCGCGCGACCGCCGGCAGAGCCTCGTGCCGATGCAGCCGGTCGGTCCCAATCTCAGCCTCTCCTGGCTTTCCGGGAAGTCGCTTCTGTCGCGCCTCGATCTTACGCGCGAGCGCGAGGAGGGCAGCCGCTACATTTCCGATCTGCGCATCCGTCCGGCGTCGACCACGCACAAGCTGTTCTTCTTCAGCGGCGGCAACCAGCAGAAGGTCATTCTGGCGCGGTGGATGTCGAGCGGCGCGCGGATCCTGATTTTCGACGAGCCGACCCGCGGCATCGACGTCGGCGCCAAGGCAGAAGTGTTCGCGGTGATGAGCCGGCTGGTGTCGGAAGGCGCGTCAATTCTGATGATCTCTTCGGAGCTCAACGAACTGATCGGCATGGCGGACCGCGTGCTGGTCATGCGGAGCGGACGCCTCTCGGCGGAGCTGCCAAGGGAAGAGATATCGCAGCAGAACCTGCTGCGGTATGCAAGCTAGGGAGTGGGAATGGATATGCGTGCGGAAAAGAATCCGGACATCCCGGCCGGTGCGGCTGGTGCCCGTAAGGCGAAGTTGAAGGCGGTCGTCTTCCAGGCTGGTCCGCTGATCGCCCTGGTCCTGCTGATGGCCTATCTCGCCTTTGCCACATCCAACTTCCTGACGTTCGACAACCTTTCCAACGTGGCGCGGCAGTCCGCATTCGTCGCCATTCTCGCGGTCGGGCAGACATTCGTTATCCTGACGGGCGGCATAGATCTTTCGGTCGCGGCCATTGCGGCGCTTTCCGCCTCGATAACCGCCGTCCTGCTCACGCAGCCGCTCGTGCTGTTCGGTATCGATTTCGGCTTCGTGCCGCCGCCGGCGGCGATCCTCATCGGGATCCTGATCGGCATGGGCGCCGGTGCGCTCAACGGCTGGCTCATCTCCAAGTTCAAGATCCCGGATTTCATCGCGACGCTCGGCACGATGACGGCGTTCCGCGGCGCGGCGCTGCTGGTCACCGACGGCCTGCCCGTCCCCTCCTTCAATGCCGGCCGGCAACTTCCCGAAAGCCTGATCTGGGTCGGCGGCGGCCAGCTCTTCGGCGTGCCGGTGAGCGCGCTCATCGCTCTCCTCTGCGCGGCTGCCGGCTGGTACGTGCTTCGCTACACCGCGCTCGGGCGAGCGATCTATGCCGTCGGCGGCAACCGTGCGGCCGCCCATTCGTCCGGCATCAGCATTTCCCGGACCAAGATCACGACCTATGCCATTTCCGGCCTGCTGGCGGCGATCGCGGGTATCATCCTGGTCGGGCGCCTCAACTCCGCCAATGCGCTTATGGCGGATGGCGAGGAGCTGCGTTCCATCGCCTCCGTCGTCATCGGCGGCACCAATCTCTTCGGCGGCGAAGGCGGTGTGTGGGGATCGATCATCGGCGCGGCCATCATCGGCGTGCTCGGTAACGGCCTCAACCTGCTCGATGTCAGCCCGTTCTGGCAGCGCATCGCGCAGGGCGTCGTCATCGTGGTCGTGGTGATCTTCGACCAATGGCGCCGTCGCAGCATGACCCGCGTTTGAGGTCCATGAAGAGCAAGCCTCGAGCCCGGCGCTGCAATAGAGCGGAGGCGGGAAAGAGTGCGCGGTTTTCCGTCGGGACATGCCTAGATTCAAAGCGACAGAGCGTTTCAGTCTTTAAATGACACAGTGAAACGCTCTATCTGGCGGTCACCTATTGCTTTGTCGGCGGCGAAGAGCTTCCTCTGTCGAAGATACCGCCGGCCTTCCAGCAGGGCATTTCCGGCTGGCCGGGACGAACATGCCGCCATCGAAGGTGTTGACCCCATGAACATCAAGCAACTGGAAGTCCTGCGGACACTCCTTGCAACCGGATCGACCATCGCAACCGCGAAGGCCATGGGTCTCAGCCAGTCGGGAGTGAGCCGCATGCTGCAGCAGCTTGAAAGCGATTTGGCCATCACGCTATTCGCCCGCGACAAGGGCCGGTTGATTCCGACTCCGGAGGCGACGGTTCTTGGGCGTGATGCGCAAAACGTCCTGCTGGCCATCGAGCGCATGTCCGGCCATGCGGAGGACCTTCGCAACGGCTCCTCCGGGCCGGAGATCGTCCGCATCGGGCTGCCGAGCAGCATGTGGGAAAATTTCGCACCCGCCATGTTGATCGATTATGTCAGGGATTTTCCCGGCGTTCGCATCGAAACGTTCTTCGAGACGACCACGGCGATCACCAAACTGGTCGAGGAACGCGTGATCGACCTCGGTTTTTTACGGATCGAAGGTGAAACGGGGCCGGGCATTGCGATCGACAAGGTTGCGACCGGTGAAAGCGTCTGCGTCGTTCCGAAGGATCACTCGCTTGCCGAACTGCCCGAGATCACCATCAAGCATTTGAGAAACGTGCCGCTGATCCTGATTGGTCGGCAACGGCCGAACCGCATGGCGCTCGACCAGGCCTTTCAGCGGGCGGGGGTAAAGCAGATGGTCAAGATCGAAACCCACACCAACAGTTCGGCGTGTTCCTATGTCGCGCATGGACTGGGCGTGTCGATCATCAGCAGCTTCTATGCGAATCTCTACCGTCACTTGCCCGTCGTATACCGGCCGTTCGTGCCTCGCGCGACACAGGAATTCGGATTGGTGCGTGCCGCCGGAGTTCCGCTCTCCATCGCCGCCCAGGCGCTCAGCGACGCCCTGAAGAAGCAGATCCGGCTTTCGCAAGAAGATCAATAAAAGCAAAATATTGGCTCTTTTTAAGCCCTCCGTTCCATTGCTCCGCAATCTTCCAAAGCCCGCATAAGGCTATGACGAATATGCATAATATTGCGCAGCATTCCTCATTCCCGCATAGTCTGGGCCGAAGAAACCGATGATGGCTCGATTTCAACTCGACCATCAATCGTGGGGAACCGATGCTACGCTTTATCCTGAGCCGTCTGATGATGGCGATTCCGACGATCGTGCTTGTCGCCGTGGCGGTCTTTGCACTGATCCGCTTCATTCCCGGTGACCCCGCCGCGTTGATGCTGGGGGACATGGCTCAGCCCGATCAGATCGCAGCAATGCGCGTGGAGCTCGGTCTCGACAAGTCCATGCCCCAGCAATTCCTGATCTGGGCCGGCGATGTGCTGCGAGGCGATTTCGGCCGCTCGATCGTCAATGACGAGGCCGTGCTGCCGCTGGTCGTTTCGCGCTTTCTGGTGAGTGCGGAGATCGTGGTCGTCGCCGTGCTTCTGGCAAGCCTGATTGCCGTACCGGCCGGCGTAATTGCCGCGTGGCGTCAGAACAGCCTGACGGACCTGGCTCTGGTTGGAACGGCAACGGTTCTTCTGTCCATCCCGACCTTCTGGCTCGGCTTGCTACTGCTGTTGCTTTTCGGGCTTGAACTCGGCTGGCTGCCTGTTCTGGGCTATGTCTCGATCGGCGACAATCTGACCGCCGGTCTGCTCTATCTCGTCCTGCCCGTCGTGACGCTGGTCATCCATGAAGCGGGAGTGCTGATCCGCATGGCGCGTGCCTCAACGTTGGAAGTGCTGCGTCTCGATTACATTACCCACGCCCGTGCGAAAGGGCTGTCGGAAAGCGCCGTGCTCTGGCGCCATGCGTTCAAGAACGCCTTCGGTCCGACCTGGACGATGATCGGTCTCATCCTGGGCAATCTGCTGGGCGGCATTGCCGTCATCGAGACGGTCTTCACCATTCCGGGGCTCGGCCGACTGATGGTGGACAGCATTTTCGCGCGCGACTACCCGGTCATCCAGGGATGCCTTCTGTTCGTTTCGCTCTCCTATGTGCTGGTCAACCTCGTCGTCGACCTTCTCTACCCTCTCTTCGATCCGCGTGTTGTCGCCGAATGAAAAAGTTCACCCTCAACGGACTGATCGGCGGCATCCTGACCGCCATCCTGATCGTCACCGCTGCCGTCGGTCTTTTCTGGACACCGTTCGACCCGATGAAACTCTCCTTCACCGCGCGGCTTGCAGCTCCCGGCAGCGCGCATCTGCTCGGCACCGACGAATTCGGCCGGGACGTCTTGAGCCGCCTGATGGTCGGCGCCCGAGCCAGCGTGTGGATCGGCGCGCTCACCGTCGGCTTCGCCACTATCTGCGGGACGCTCATCGGCCTCACCAGCGGTTATGCGCGCGGCTGGGTGGACGGCATCATCATGGCTGTCAACAACGCGCTTCTCGCTTTTCCCGGCATATTGCTGGCGCTCGGGCTGCTCGCCGTCTTCGGCGCCAACCAGTACGGCATCATTTTCGCGCTCGGCATCGCCTATACGCCTTCCATGGCGCGCGTCGTGCGCGGCGCCGTGCTTTCGCTGAGGGAGCGGGAGTTCATCGAGGCCTCGCGCGTGATGGGCAATGGCGAACTTTATACGATGTTGCGCCATATCCTGCCGAATTGCGTGGCGCCGATCACGGTTCTCGCCACCTCCATGTTCGGCTGGGCCATCCTGTCGGAAAGCGCGCTCTCGTTTCTGGGCCTCGGCGTGCCGCCGCCGGCGCCGACCTGGGGCAACATGCTGGCGGCCGGGCGGCCATTCCTCCAGCAGGCCGCATGGCTCGGATTGTTCCCCGGCCTGTGCATCGCGCTGACGCTGCTTGGCATCAATCTTCTGGGCGACGCGCTCCGCGACCGGCTCGACCCGCGCATGAGGGGCCTGAAATGACGATGGACAAGCTTCTCACCGTCTGCGGCCTTTCGCTTGAAGTCGCAAGAACCGGCCATCAGGTCGTCAAGTCGGTCTCCTTCGACCTCGCGCCGGGCGAGATCTTCGGCATCGTCGGCGAAAGCGGCTCCGGCAAGACGCTGGCGACCCGAGCTCTGATCTCGCTGCTGCCGCCGACCATCAAGGTCGCCGGCGGGTCGGTGTCCTACAGGGGCCGCGACGTGCTGAAGATGAAGGAAAATGAGCTTCGCCATCTGCGCGGCGCAGAGATCGGCGTCGTCTTCCAGGAGCCGATGACCTCGCTCAACCCGTCGATGACGATCGGCCGGCAGCTGGAGGAAGGCCTCATCCTGCACACCAAGGCCTCGGCGCAGGAGCGACGCACCCTCATCCTCGACATGTTGAAGCGGGTCGGAATCCGCGATCCGGAGGGGGCGCTTGCCTCCTATCCGCACGAGTTTTCGGGCGGCATGCGCCAGCGCATCATGCTCGCCTCCGTCATGCTCTTGAAGCCGTCGCTGCTGATTGCCGATGAGCCGACCACTGCACTCGATGCCGTCATCCAGCGCGACGTGATGGAACTGATGGTGGAACTGACGCGGGCGGAAGGTACGGCCGTTTTGCTGATCAGCCACGATCTTCCGATGGTGGCGCGCTACACGAGCCGTATCGTCGTGATGGAAAAGGGCTCGATCGTGGAACAGGGCCGGACCGAGGACCTGCTCAAGGCACCGCAGCACCCCTACACAAAGAAGCTCCTCTCCTCGCTGCCCTTCCGCGGCCGGCCGCGCCAGATCGACATGACGAGGGTACCCATGATCTCGGCCCGCGATATCATCGTGGACTATGCAGGCCGAAAGTCGCTGTTCAGGAAGAACAGGCCGAAGCGCGCGCTGCATGGCGTCAGCATCGACATTCACGAGGGCGAGGTCGTGGCACTCGTCGGCGGTTCCGGTTCCGGCAAGACGACGCTCGGCCGAACCATTGCCGGTCTCGTCACGGAAAGCGAGGGCCGCATCCAATTCCAGGGACGGCCACGCACCGAAAACTGGACCGATTATCGGCTCAACTGCCAGATGGTGTTCCAGGATCCCTATTCATCGCTCGATCCGCGCATGACCATCGACGCGCTGGTCGAGGAGGCGCTGAGGCTGGTCCCGGGCCTCGATGGCAAGGCCAAGCGCAAGCGTACCCTGGAAACGCTGGAGGAAGTCGGCCTCGGGGTCGACTATGCCGGCCGCTATGCGCACGAACTCTCCGGAGGTCAGCGCCAACGCGTCGCCATTGCGCGTGCGATCGCGCGGCGGCCGCGCTTCCTGATCGCGGACGAACCGGTATCCGCGCTCGACGTGACGGTCAGGGCGCAGGTCCTCGATCTCTTCTCGGATCTGCAGAAACGCTACGGCTTTTCCTGCCTGTTCATCAGTCACGACCTCGGCGTCGTCGAACAAGTGGCCGACCGCGTCGTCGTCATGCAGGACGGCCGGATTATCGAGGAGGGAGACCGCGACACGATCTTCGACAGTCCGAAGGAAGCCTATACGCGCCGGCTTCTCTCGGCCATTCCCGCCCTCGACCAGAACGAAAAGGGCGGCGTGACACTCAAATGGCGTCTGGAGAATTGATGTGGATAGGCTAACCGATTCTGGCCCGGTGAAGGAAAGGCTTGCGGAGATCTGCGAGGCGCAGCCTTTCGTGACACGCTTCGTTGTGCGCAACCTCAGGACCGGAGAGACGATCGAACGCGGGGCCGACGAGGAAACGCCTTCTGCCAGCACGCGCAAGACCTCGATCATGATGGCGGCGCTGAAGGCGGTGCACGAGGGGCGGCTGGATCTCGACGAGCCCATCACTTACGAAGCCCGCTTTGCCGAGGAAGTCGCGAGCGGCATGTTCCGGTATCTGACGCCCGGGATCGTGATTTCGTTGCGCGACGCGATAACCGGTATGATGGTGCTGAGCGACAATGTCTGCACCAAGATGGTGTTCGAGCGTCTGACGCTGGAGGAAGTGGACAGCTACTGCAAATCGATCGGCATGCACGGTACGCATCATCGCTTCCTCATTCCGCCGCTGGCCCTGCCGCCGGACCATTCGCTTACCTCGGTCACGACCACGACAGCCCGCGACCAGGCCTTCCTGTTGCAGACGATCCTGGACGCGCAGACCTCTCCCGACGCGATCGCGAAGCTCGGCACATCGCCGCAGTTGTGCGCCTATGCCTTGCAGACGCTGAAGAACCAGATCCTGCGCTATGCCATTCCGTCGCGCCTGCCGTTCGGCACGGTGGTTGCGCACAAGGGCGGCACGGGCAAGCGCGGCCGCATGAATGCCGGCATCGTCTATCGCGATGGCGCCCCCTTCTACATCATCTCCGCCTATACCGACGAAGTGCCGCAGGTCATGCCGGACGGCACACCGGGTTACACGATGGCGCTCGAGACGATCGGCAGGCTCTCGCGTGCCTGCTGGGACGGATTCCACTCATAACGATCAATAAAGAGGGTAGAACAATGAAAAAGCTTCTTCTTGCGGGCGCCGCACTGCTCGCCACGGCCAATATGGCAGCAGCACGCGACATCACGATCGCGCAGAGCTCCGATCTGCGCAGCAACAATCCGGGCGTCAACCGCGATGGCAATACCGACAGCATCATCCTGCACATCGTCGAAGGCCTCGTCGGCTACAACAATGTCGGCGAAGTGAAGCCGCTCCTAGCCAAGAGCTTCGAGATGTCGGCCGATGGGCTGACCTATACGTTCAAGCTGCGCACCGACGTGAAATTCCACAACGGCAAACCGATGACGGCCGACGACGTGGTGTGGAACTGGACGCGCTACCTCAAGCCCGAGACGAAATGGACCTGCCTGAAAGATTTCGCAGAAGGCGGGGCCGCGCCTGTCGCCGGCGTCAAGGCCACAGATGCGGCAACCGTCGAGATCACGCTCGCAAAGCGGTCGGCCGTTTTCCTTGGCCTGATGTCGCGTCCCGAATGCGGCTTTACCGGCATGATTTCGCCTGAATCCGTCGCTGCCGACGGCAGCTTCGTCCAGCCGATCGGGACCGGCCCCTTCATGTGGGGGGAATGGAAGAAAGGCGAGTACATCCATCTCGAGAAATTCCCGGATTATGTATCGCCGGCAAACGAAGGAAAGCCGGATGGCATGGTCGGTTCGAAGCGGCCCCTTGCAGACGGTGTCAAGTTCATGGTCATTCCGGATGCCTCGACCGTGAAGGCAGGTCTGGAATCCGGTGTGCTCGACACGGCGGAAATCTCGCCGGATCTCATTCCCGAATTCCAGTCGAGCGAAACGATGCAATTGATCGTCGCGCGCAATAACGGCAAGAACCTCTTCTACATTCAGACCCGCGACAAGGTCCTGAGCAATCCGGGCGTGCGCCGCGCCATGGCGATGGCGCTCGATCTGGATCAGCTCGTTGCTGCGGCCTCCAACGGCACGGGCGAGGCGAACGGCTCGATGGTGTCGCAGGACTCGGTCTATTTCAGCGAAACGCAGAAGAAGCGTCTTCCCTATGACATCGAGGCCGCCAAGAAGGAGCTGGCGGATGCGGGCTACAACGGCGAGCCGATCTCGATCATCGCCAACAAGCGCGGCAATGTGCCGAGCTTCCCGGCCGCCGTCATGGCGCAGGCGATGATGCAGCAGGCCGGCCTCAACGTACAGATCGAGGTTCTGGATTACGCAACTCAGGTCGACCGCCGCCGTTCCGGCAATTACCAGGTCATTTCGCAGTCGGTCGCGCCGCGTCTCGACCCCGCCCTGATGTATTCCTTCTACGTTGGCGACAAGGACGAGAACGCTTCCCTGATGTGGGACGATCCGAAGGCTATAGAACTGATGAACGCAGCCTATGCCGAGGCTGATCAGGGCAAGCGCCAGAAGATCTTCGACGAGTTCCACGAGCTCATGCTGAAGGAAATGCCGGGCATCTTCCTTTATGACATGGTCGATGTCTGGGGCGCGACCAGGAAGCTGAAGGGCCAGCCGGTCTGGCAGTCGAACGCCCGCCTTTGGGAAGTGTCGGTCGCCGACTGAGCCCCCTGATCGCCTGCGCCGGGCGGCAGAACACCGACCCGGCCAATCCATCACCCATCGGACCGACCCGGCGAAGCGACCTTTGCGTGTCTGAAGAGACGCGCAGCGCTGCAGGCGCCGGGGCGATCTCCTGCGCCCGCCCTTCGAAATACGAGGACATGCCATGAACCGAAAGGACGTGATCTCGATCGCCACGGCGATCGAATCGATGAAACCGGAGTTTACCCGCTTGAGCGACAGCATCTGGGATTTCGCCGAGCTGAAATTCGAGGAGCAACGCTCGGCCGGGCTGCTTGCCAAGGCTCTCGAAGACAATGATTTTTCCGTTCGGCGCGGCGTGGCGGGCATGGGCACGGCCTTCATCGGCGAGTCCGGCAGCGGCAAGCCGGTGATTGCCTTTCTGGGGGAATTCGATGCACTCGCCAGCATGAGCCAGACGGCCGGGATCGCCGAGGCGAAGCCGCTTGTCGAAGGCGCCAGTGGCCATGGCTGCGGCCATAACCTGCTCGGCGTCGGTTCGCTGATGGCGGCAATCGCACTCGCCCGGCATCTGAAGGCCCACAATCTGCCCGGGACGGTGCGCTATTACGGCTGTCCCGGCGAGGAGGGCGGCTCCGGGAAGACCTTCATGGTGCGTGCCGGCCTGTTCGACGACGTCGACGCTGCGCTTACCTGGCATCCGGCACCGTTCAACGGAGTGCGCTCCACCAACAATCTTGCCGTTCTCGAATATATCTACCGCTTCAAGGGCGTGGCCGCGCACGCCGCGAACGCAGCCCATCTCGGCCGTTCGGCACTCGACGCTGTCGAACTCATGAATGTCGGCGTCAACTTTCTGCGCGAGCACATGCCGCCGGATTGCCGGGTGCACTATGCAATCACCGATACCGGGGGCAGGGCGGCGAATGTCGTGCAGGCGAACGCCGAAGTGCTCTACCTGATCCGCGCGCCGGAAATGCCTCAGGCGCTGGATCTCGCCAGCCGCGTCGAGAAGGTGGCGCGTGGCGCAGCCATGATGACCGAGACGGAGGTGGAAATCGTCTTCGATACGGCCTCGACCAACCTCCTGCCCAATATCACGCTCGAGACCGCCATGCATGACAATATGGTGGCGCTCGGCCCGATCGCCTTCGACGAGGCCGACGTCGCATTCGCCAGATCCATTCAGGAGACGTTCTCGCAAGAGGCAATCAAAAGCAGCATCCGCCTCTACCAGATGAAGCGCGACGTCTTCTCCAACGCCGATGTCGATGGATCGTCACCACTGCATCTCGGCCTGCGCGAATTCGAAGGCCATTCACACTTCCGTGCCGGCTCGACCGATGTCGGCGATGTCAGTTGGGTGACGCCGACGGCGCAGTGCTGGGCGCCGGCATGGGCGATCGGCACCAACCCGCATACCTGGCAGGTCGTTGCGCAGGGCAAAAGCCCGATCGCCCACAAGGCCATGGCGCATGCCGCCAAGACGCTCGCCACGACGGGTCTGTCGCTGATGACTTCGCCGGACCTGCTTGCCGCCGCCAGGGCGGAATGGCTGGAGAAGACGGACGGGAAATCCTATGTCTGCCCCATCCCGGCCGATGTCATGCCGGGGTCGCATTTTCATGATCCATCGGTCCGATGATGGTTTCGGTTTCGATCCTTCCGTCAGGGGTCGACCGTCCCCACCACCTCGTGAGATGTTCTGCATCGGCAAATAAGCTTCGCCGGGCGTTCTTCTCTTCATCGAATCGCAAAAACACACTAGCTCTTCTGACTTGATGGAATTGCTGACGGAAATCGCTGCGCGGGTCTTCCGGAATTGCTGCAGAGGCGGCACGGGTCCAAAAACCATCTCGATCCAGGGCAGTAAACGGCAACTTATTGTACGAGGAGAACGGGTAGTGGCAAAAGCGCTTGTACTTGAAAAGAAGGGACAATTGTCGCTGCGCGACATTCCGGTCAGGCGGGATCTGTCGCCCGCCGACGTGCTGATCGGAATCCGCACCGTCGGCGTTTGTGGCTCCGATGTCCACTATTATACCCATGGAAAGATCGGGCCCTTTGTCGTCAACGAACCGATGATACTGGGTCACGAGGCCGCGGGCGTCGTCCTGGAGGTCGGCTCGGAAGTCCGGCATCTGAAGAAGGGTGACCGTGTCTGCATGGAGCCCGGAATTCCGGACCTCTCCTCCCGGTCGTCCAAGCTCGGCATCTACAATGTCGATCCGTCCGTACGGTTCTGGGCCACGCCGCCGGTCCATGGATGCCTGACGCCCGAGGTCGTTCATCCGGCGGCCTTCACCTATCGCCTCCCCGACCACGTGTCCTTCGCGGAAGGGGCGATGGTCGAGCCGTTCGCCATCGGCGTGCAGGCCGCCCTTCGCGCGGGCATCAAGCCGGGGGATGTCGGCGTCGTCATGGGGGCCGGCCCGATCGGCATGATGACGGCACTGGCCGCGCTCGCGGGGGGATGCTCCAAAGTCTATGTGGCTGACCTCGCGCAGCCGAAACTGGATGTCATCGGCGCCTATGAGGGGATAGAGACAATCAATGTCCGCCAGCAGGCGGCATCCGAGGCTCTCGCGGAGGCGACGGGCGGCTGGGGGGCGGATGTGGTCTTCGAGTGCTCCGGGGCCGCACCCGCAATCCTTGCTCTTCCGGGTCTTGCGCGTCCTGGCGGAACCGTCGTGCTCGTCGGCATGCCCGTCGACCCCGTCCCCTTCGACATCGTCGGTATGCAGGCCAAGGAACTGCGGATCGAGACGGTGTTCCGCTATGCGAATGTCTACGACCGCGCCATCGAACTGATCGCCTCCGGCAAGGTCGATTTGAAACCGCTGATCTCTGCTACCATTCCGTTCGACGAGAGTATCGCCGCCTTCGACCGCGCCGTCGAGGCGCGCCCCACGGACGTGAAGATACAGATCGAAATGCCGGCGTAAGAGCCCGTGGCGCGGCTCTTCCGAACGCGGGCGACGTGCCGGGGTAAAGCTGGTCGGCGTCACAGGTTGACTCTTCCCTCGCACATTCGCAAGCGAAAGTTGTAATAGCCGCACATCCCGGTCCCTCATTCCTGTGCTTGTCACAGGAATCCAGCCAGACTAAGTCCCTGGGCTGGAAAGGCTCTTCCGCGCCGCAGACGCGACGCTGCTGGATCCCTGTGACAAGCACAGGGATGAGGGCGGAGAGGGTGCGGTCCCTCGGCGCGTTTCATAATCGTGAAGAGAGCGAGGCGGCGCGGAAGCTCGCGGGTCACGCCCGTGTACAGCGTCCCGCTTCGCTTCGATGCGAGAATGCAGACGTAACCTTCATTGCGTGACAGGTTGACCATTCTCTCGCATATTCGCAAGCAAAAGTTGTAGGAGCCGCACATCCCCCGGTCCCTCATTCCTGTGCTTGTCACAGGAATCCAGCCAGACCAAGTCCTTGGGCTGAAAGAACGCTTCCCGCGCCGCAGACGCGGCGCTGCTTTCATCCCTGTGACGAGCACAGGGATGAGGGGAGGAGAGGTTGCAGTCCTCCGAAAACTCTCCTACAGCGCCGCGCGCCTTATGCTGCATGTTTTCGTCCTTTGATCGACTACGAACAAGGAAACATGCCGACAAACCCGGCCAGAGCTTCCACGTGGTTTCACGCCGGATCGGCCTGAAACCACGGGCAGGTTCTCCGGCCCGGTTACGTCCGCGGCTTCAGGTTCTCCGGGTCGTAGAGCGGCTTGTAGCCGACGCCGGCAACCTCGACCGGATAGGTCTCGGCAAAATACTCGACATTGAGCTTGCGGCCGACCTGGCAGTAAGACCAGGGCAGATAGGCGAGCGCGATGTTCTTCCCGATCGTCGGGCCGTAGGCGATGGAGGTGGTGTAGGAGCGGCGGCCGAGTTCGTCGACCAGCACCTCGCCGGTCTCCGGGTCCATGACCGGCAGGTTGCCGACGGGATAACGCTTCACCCCGTTCCTGTCGGTGTTCTCAGTCATGAGGAGCGTGCAGAGCATGGCGGGCTGGTGCTCGCGCGCCTTGTACTCCATATGCTTCGCCTTGCCGCGGAAGTCCGCTTCCTTGACCTTCGGACGGGCAAGGTCCGCCTCGATAAGATTGTAGTGGGTGAGAAGATCCGCGTTCTGCAGGCGGAGGCTCTTTTCCATCCGGCGCGAGTTCGCGTAGGTCTCGACGCCGAAGGCCATGACGCCCGTGGCGCGCAGCGCATCCCAGACGGCCAGGCCGTCCTCGTATTTCATGTGCAGTTCCCAGCCCTGCTCGCCGACATAGGAGATGCGGAAGGCGGAGACGGGCCTGCCGGCGATCTCGATCTGCTTGATCGCGGCGAAGGGGAAATTCTCCGGATCGAGGCCGGCCGGTTCCGCCACGACCTTCTTCAGCGTTTCGCGGGCATTCGGGCCCCAGATGCCGATGGTGACGAACTTCTCCGAAACGTCGGTGATGGTGACGTCGAGCCCCCGGTCTTCCGCGACACGGCGCATATAGTGGAAGTCACGCGGGCCGGCATCGGCACCGTTCACGAGGAGGCAGCGGTCGCTCATGCGGAAGACGGTGAAGTCGGCCCGCACCATGCCCTCGTCATCGAGGAAGTGGGTGTAGATGCCCTTGCCGATATTGCCGTCTCCGCCGATCTTGGCGGCGCAAAGCCACTCGAGAAGCTCCACATGGTCCGGCCCTTCGATATCCACCATGTGGAAGTGCGAGAGGTTGACGATGCCGCAATCCTCGCTCATCGCCAGATGCTCGGCGTTGGAAACGCGCCAGAAGTGGCGGTTGTCCCACTCGTTCTCGCGAACCGGAATGCGGTTGCCGTATTTTTCGAGCAGGTGCTCGTTGGCGGCATAGCCGTGCGCGCGCTCCCAGCCGCCGAGTTCCATGAAGTAGCCGCCGAGCTCCTTCTCGCGCTCGTAGAAGGGCGAGCGCTTGACGTTGCGGCCGCTCGCATAGGGCTCGCGCGGATGCACGGCCGGGAAGTAGATCTTCTGCGCCGCCTCGAAGCAGCGGCCTTCGATGAACTTCTCTTCGAGCTGGTGCGGGTAGAAGCGCGCGTAGTCGATCGAGGCGTGGTCGGTATGGGTACGCCCGTCCGTCATCCAGTCGGCGATCAGCTTGCCGTAGGCCGGGCCGTCCTTCACCCAGATGGCGACGCAGTACCAGAGGCGGCGTACCTTCTGGCTCTCGCCGCAGGAGGGGCCGCCGGCGGCGGATACCTGCAGCAGGCCGTTGAAGGAGTGGCCCTCGTTATAGCCGAGCTCGCCGAGGATCGGCGTAAGTTCCATGGCGCGCTCGAGCGGCTCGATGATCTGCTCCATATCGAGGTCGCGCTGCGAAGGCGACAGGCGTGCCTCGTGCTTTTCGAGGATGTCGCGCGGATGGCAGAGGCGCGGATTGTCGGTCTCGTAATAGCCCCATTCGATCTGGCCGCCCTCGGTGGTCCTCGGGTCGCCGGTGTCGCGCATATAGGCCGAGTTGCCCTGATCGCGCAGCAGCGGGAAGCCGATTTCCTTGCCGGTGCCTTCGAATTCGTTGTAGGGGCCGAAGAAGGTGAGCGGATGATCGACCGGCATGACAGGCAGGTCCTCGCCGACCATTTCAGCGATCAGGCGACCCCAGATGCCGGCGCAGACGACGACATGGTCGGCCATGATCGTGCCGCGATGTGTGACGACGCCCTTGATACGGCCGTTTTCGACGAGGAGCGCAGTTGCCGGCGTATTGCCGAATATCTGCAGCTTGCCGGACTTTTCCGCCGCATCGACCAGCTTGCCGGCAACCGTCTGCGAGCGCGGGATGACAAGGCCGGCATCCGGATCGAACATGCCGCCCATCACCTGATCTTCCTCGATCAGCGGGAACAGCTTCTTGATTTCGGCCGGCGAGACATAGTGTGCGCGGGTGCCGAAGGCCTTGGCGGAGGAAAGCTTGCGCTTGATCTCCTCCATCCAGACGTGGTCGCCGGTGCGTGCGACTTCCAGACCACCGATCCGGGCGTAGTGACCCATCTTCTCGAAGAAGTCGATCGAATACTGCGTCGTCCAGACCGAGAGATAGTCGTGGCTTGTGGTGTAGCAGAAGTCGGAGGCATGTGCCGTAGAGCCGATATCCGTCGGGATGCCCGACTTGTCGATGCCGACGATATCGTCCCAGCCACGCTCGATGAGGTGGTGGGCGATCGATGCGCCGACGATGCCACCCAGTCCTACGATTACGACCTTCGCCTTTTCCGGAAACTCTGCCATTGATGCGACCCTGGTTTGGTTTTGAAGCCGGATATTAGAGCCTGCCGCGCCGCGAGTTGAGCCTGTCTACGACATAATCGTCGTGCTGCACGACCAGAATGTTGCGGGCGGCGGGCGGGGACGGTCGCGGCCGCGAGGATGCTCATCTAGCTGATATAGCGAGAAAATACACTCTGCGGGACGGCGAGGAACCGTTTTTTCCTCGAACAGGGAGGCGGCAGGCGGACGCGCCGCCGAAACGCGACCTTTCGGCAGGCGCTTTTACTCGCCGCCACCGAAGAAGGTGAGGCGCGTGAAGAGGACATAGTTCGATTCCGACACCATCAGCGCCACGAAGACGAGCACCAGCAGCGGGGGGAGAATGATCGCGTAGATCAGCGCCAGGCGTTCCCACGCCATATGCATGAACACGGCCACGATGAGGCCCGCCTTCAGCATCATGAAGATGAGGATCAGCGACCAGCGGAGATAGCCCTGCAGGCCGAAGTAATCGACGAGGTATGAAAGAGCGCTGAGGACGAAGAGCAGCCCCCAGACCAGGAGGTAGAGCTTGATCGGGTGCTGCTGGTGCTCCGTATGGGCGACCGCAGGTTGTGCCGGATGTATTTCCGCGTGAGCCACGATGCCCTCCCTCACCAAAGATAGAAGAATGCGAAGATGAAGACCCAGACCAGGTCGACGAAGTGCCAGTAGAGGCCGGTTATCTCGACGATCTCGTAGCGCCCCTTGCGGCTGGTGAAAAAGCCGCGCCGCTCCGTTTCAAAATCGCCGCGCCAGACCTTGCGGGCGACGATCAGCAGGAAGATCACGCCGAAGGTGACGTGGGTCCCGTGAAAGCCGGTGATCATGAAGAAGGAAGAGCCGAATTGAGCGGCTCCCCAGGGGTTGCCCCAGGGGCGCACGCCCTCGGCGATCAGCTTCGACCATTCGAACGCCTGCATGCCCACGAAGGTGGCGCCGAAAAGCGCCGTCAGAAGCATGAGCGCCGCGGTCTTCCGCCGGTCGCGGCGGTAACCGTAATTGACGGCCATGGCCATGGTGCCGCTGCTCGAAATGAGAACGAAGGTCATGATGGCGATGAGGATCAGCGGCATGTGCGTTCCGCCGATTTCGAGCGCGAAGACCTCGCTCGGATTGGGCCATGGAACGGCGGTGGACATCCGCGCCGACATGTAGGCAAGCAGGAAGCAGCCGAAGACGAAGGTGTCGCTGAGGAGAAAGATCCACATCATGGCCTTTCCCCAGGAGACATCCTTGAAGGTGCGCTGGTCGGAGGCCCAGTCCGACGCGAGCCCGGCCAGACCGGCGGGGCGCGGGAGCGTTTCTGCTGCGGGCTTCTTCATCGGTGCAGACATGTTCAACGGTTCCTATGTCAGCAGTTGGCGGCAGAAATCGATCACGCCGCTGGCCCAGCCGGCAAAAAGAGCGAAGAGAACCAGCCAGACGATCAGCATGAAATGCCAGTAGATGGCGCAAAGCTCGATCGACAGGCGCGTTCTGTTGTCGAGCGGTGTTTGCGAAGCATGTGCGGTTACCCGGCCGAGAGCAAAAAGCCCCCCGATGATGTGCAGGCCGTGCATGCCCGTAAGCAGATAGAAGAAGCTGTTGGCCGGATTCCCGGCCAGGAAATATCCGGCGTCCGACAGTGCACGCCAGGCGAAGAGCTGACCCACGAGGAAAGCGAGGCCAAGGGCGAGCGCCGCCAGGAGACCGATCCGAGCTGCCTCGTCGTTCCGCCGCTCTGCCTCGACCCTGGTCCAGTGCAGGGTGATGCTGCCGGCGGCGAGGATGCCCGTATTGAGCCAGAGAAGGCCGGGCAAAGGCAGCGCGCCCCAGTCGGATGACGCCATGCGCATGAAATAGGCGCTGATCGCAAGTGAAAACAGCGCACCGACGACGGTGAGAAATACGCCGAGGCCGATTTTCGCCGGCGGCAAACGCGTTGCGCCCCGGCGGTCGTGGAAGTGACCGACCTCGAGCCAGGGGCGCGATGTCAGGCGTTGCCCTGCGAGCCACCAGACGACGATGGCGGCGATCGCCGCCAGAAAGAAGGCGACGATGCTCATGAGACGGTCTCGTGACTGAGGCGGCCGGGCGTCGGCTGGTTCTGCGGGATGAAATCTTCCGGCGCGCCGGGGACGCTGTAGTCATAGGCCCAGCGATAGACGACGGGCAGTTCATCGCCCCAGTTACCGTGAGGCGGCGGCGTCTCGGGCGTTTGCCATTCGAGCGTCGTCGCGCGCCAGGGATTGCCCCCGGCCTCCCGGCCATGGCGCAGGCTCCAGGCGAGATTAAAGAGGAACAGGATCTGCGCAGCGCCGACGAGAAACGCCATGATGCTGATGAAGGCGTTGAGCTCGGCGATCGAAGCCGTCACGAAAGCTGCCTCGCCGAGCTCGTGATAGCGGCGCGGGACGCCGATGAGGCCGAGATAATGCATCGGAAAGAAGATGGCGTAGGCGCCGATGAAGGTGACCCAGAAGTGGATCTGGCCCATCGCCTCGTTGAGCATGCGCCCGGTGATCTTCGGATACCAGTGATAGATGGCGCCGAAGATCACCATGATCGGCGCCACGCCCATGACCATATGGAAATGCGCGACGACGAACATCGTGTCGGAGAGCGGCACGTCGACGACGACATTGCCGAGGAAGAGACCCGTCAGCCCGCCGTTGACGAAGGTGACGATGAAGGCGAGGGCGAAGAGCATCGGCAGGGTCAGATGGATATTGCCGCGCCAGAGGGTGAGGACCCAGTTATAGACCTTGATCGCCGTCGGCACCGCGATGATCAGCGTGGTCGTGGCGAAGAAGAAGCCGAAATACGGGTTCATGCCGCTGACATACATGTGGTGCGCCCAGACGATGAAGGAGAGGCCGCCGATGATGACGATCGCCCAGACCATCATGCGGTAGCCGAAGATGTTCTTGCGGGCATGGGTGCTGATGAGATCGGAGACGATGCCGAAGGCGGGCAGCGCGACGATGTAGACTTCGGGGTGGCCGAAGAACCAGAACAGGTGCTGGAAGAGAATCGGGCTGCCGCCGCCATATTGCAGCTGCTCGCCCATTTCGACGATGGCCGGCATGAAGAAACTCGTGCCGAGCAGCCGGTCGAAGAGCATCATGACGCAGGCGACGAAAAGGGCAGGGAAGGCAAGCAGCGCCATCACCGTCGCGGTGAATATGCCCCAGACGGTCAGCGGCAGCCGCATCAGCGTCATGCCGCGTGCGCGGCCCTGGAGAACCGTCACGACATAGTTGAGGCCACCCATGGTGAAGCCGATGACGAAGATGATCAGCGACGAGAGCATCATGACGATGCCCCAGTCCCTGCCGCCGGGCGTGCCGGAAAGGACGGCCTGCGGCGGATAGAGGGTCCAGCCGGCGCCGGTCGGTCCTCCGGGGGTGAAGAAGCTTGCGGCCAGGACGATCACGGCGAGCAGATAGATCCAGTAGCTGAGCATGTTGGCGTAGGGAAACACCATGTCGCGCGCGCCGACCATCAGCGGGATCAGATAGTTGCCGAAGCCGCCGAGGAAGAGGGCGGTGAGCAGGTAGATCACCATGATCATTCCGTGCATGGTGATGAACTGATAGTAGCGCTCGGCATCGATCAGCTCGAATGTTCCGGGAAAACCGAGTTGCAATCGGATCAGCCAGGACAGCACCAGCGCCACCATTCCGATGGCGATCGCCGTCGTGCCGTATTGAATGGCGATGATTTTCGCATCCTGGCTGAAGACATAGCGCGTCCACCAGCTATGCGGATGGTAAAGCTCAACATCCTCGACTTCGGGAGGCGGAAGTGCCTCGCCAATACCGGACCGGACGTCGACCATCATATCTCCTCCCCAGGGGCTACTTCACGGCACCTCCTACTGCGCCGCTGAGGCGGCGACCGTGGTCGCCGCCGGGCCGAAGCATTCTCGCTCTTCTTCAAAAAGCGCGAATGCTCCGGTTCCTTGTTCGATCGCAACTCCGGACGAAAAGCCGCTACACGCTTTTCCTGGAATTGCTCTTGTTTCCGATGATGCGGACAGTTGCGAAAAGGTCTGCTGCTCGGCGAGCCAGGCCTGGTAGTCTTCTTCGGTGTCGACCACGACGGTACCGCGCATCTGCGGGTGCCCGACGCCGCAGAGTTCCGCGCAGAGTATCTCGAAGGTTCCGGTCCGCGTCGGCGTCAACCAGAAATAGGTGACCATGCCGGGCACCATGTCCATCTTCGCGCGGAATTCGGGGACGTAGAAATCGTGCAGGACGTCGACCGACCGGAGCAGCATCTTGACCGGCTTGCCGACCGGCAGGTGAAGCTCGCCGCCTTCGATGATGATGTCGTCCTGCCCGGCGGCGTCGTCCCGATTGACCCCGAGCGCGTTTTCGGGGGCGATATCGCGCGCTTCCGTCGTGCCCAGCTTACCGTCCGCGCCGGGCAGCCGGAAGCTCCACAGCCATTGCTGGCCGATCACCTCGACTTCGGTCGCATCCTGCGGGACGGTGACGAACTGGTTCCAGACGAAGAGGCCCGGCGCCAGCATCGCCGCGACACCGAAGGTCGTGCCCGTCGCGAGCCAGCCTTCGAGCCGCCTGTTCTCGGGCTCGTAAGCGGCGGTATTGCCGGGTCGGTGGCGGAAACGCAGGATGCAATAGGCCATGAACAGGACCACGGCGGTGAAGGCGATGCCGGTGATCCAGAAGGTGATGGTGATGGTATTGTCGATGTAATTCCAATTGGAGGCGATCGGGGTCCACCACCAGGGACTAAGCAAATGGAACAACACCGAGCCGACGGCCAGCAGAACCAGAATTACTACCACCGCCATTCCCTGACCCTCCCCCGCCGTGATCGGCCGTGAGACGAATACGCAATCGCAGAGTTCCGATCACAATTATTGCACGAACGGAAAATACTGGCAAATCATCGGGACGAGATCGAATTCTCGCATCCCGCAAGTATTCCTATTTGGGATGCTGCTTCAGGTAGGCGATCACATTGGCAATCTCCTCGTCCTTCTTGAGGCCGGGAAATACCATCTTGGTGCCTTTGACCATGGCCCTGGGGTTATGGAGATACTCGGCGAGCGTCGCCTCGTCCCAGACGAGACCACCCTTGCCCGCATCGATCATGGCTTGCGAATATTTGAAGTCAGCATGGGTGCCGGCCGTCCGGCCGATGACGCCTTGCAGCGAAGGACCGACCTTGTTCTGGTCCTTGTCGATCACGTGACAGGTGGCGCATTTCTTGAAGACGGTGGCGCCGGCCTCGGCATCGCCCTCCTGGGCAAGCCCGGCGACCGGACAGAGCGAGAGTGCCGAAAAAGACAGGGCAGCAAGTGCAATTCGCATGATACTTCCTCAATTTCGCCCGGCGCGGGGCAAGGAAGGCTATCGTCAAATCTGCTTTGGCGGTGCTTGCTTCTCTTAAGGAATGGTGCGCCGGGGCGGTTGATACGTGCGACAGGAAAGAAGCTAGTCCTTGTCGTAGAGAAGTCAATTGCTCCTTCTGGCTAAGCCTGAACCTGCGGGCCGCCATTCGGCGCGTGCGTCAGACGCGCTTGCCCTCCGCATCGAAGAAATGCAGGTGGTGGGCGGGGAAGTGGACGGGGATCGTGCCGGACGCCGTCAGGAACGACCGGTCGTTGGTGAAGACCTTGAAGGGCGCCCGCCCGAGCGAGAGATGCAGGATGATGCCGAAGCCCGTCGGCTCGACGAGATCGACGCCGGCAAGCAGCGTCTCCGGGCCGTGGCCGGCAAGCACGACATGTTCGGGACGGATGCCGAGCGTCACCTTTGCGTTATTCGAAAGGGGCGCGGTCGCGTCGAGCGGGATGCCGATCTCATCCGACATCTCGAAGCGCGGCGCGTCGCCCGCGTGGTAGGTACCTTCGAAGAAGTTCATGCCCGGCGAGCCGATGAAGCCGGCAACGAAAAGATTGGCCGGACGGTCGTAGAGATCGAGCGGGCTTCCGACCTGCTGGACCACGCCGCCGTTCATGGCAACGATCCGGTCTGCCAGCGTCATCGCCTCGATCTGATCGTGCGTCACATAGATGGAGGTGGCGCCCAGATCCTTGTGCAGTTTCTTGATCTCGGCGCGCATCTGCTCGCGCAGGCGCGCATCGAGATTGGAGAGCGGTTCGTCGAAGAGAAACGCCTTCGGCTCGCGCACGATGGCGCGACCCATGGCGACGCGCTGGCGTTGGCCGCCGGAGAGCGCCTTGGGGCGGCGATCGAGCAACGGGTCGAGGCCGAGCTTGGCAGCGGCGCCAGCAACGACCGTCGTTATCCTATCCTTGGCCGTCTTGCGGAGCCTCAGGCTGTAGCTCATGTTTTTCGCGACCGACATATGCGGGTAGAGCGCGTAGGACTGGAACACCATGGCGATGTCGCGGTCCTTCGGGGCGAGTTCGTTGACCCGCCTGCCGGCGATGCGGATCTCGCCGCCGGTCACGCTCTCGAGCCCGGCGATCATGCGCAGAAGGGTGGACTTGCCGCAGCCGGAGGGACCGACGAGCACGACGAATTCGCCGTCGCTGATCTTGAGGTCGACGTCGTGCAGCACCGGGTGGGTACCGTAGGACTTCTTAATGTTGGCGATGTCGATGGAAGCCATTGCGTTTCAGCCTTTCACCGCGCCGGCCGTGAGGCCCTGGACGAGATAGCGTTGAATGAGGAGGAAGAAGAGGCAGGCCGGTATCAGCGCCAGCACGCCGGCGGCCATCATCTGCCCGAAGTCGACCGAGAATTTCGAAACGAAGGACAGGAGCCCGACCGGGAAGGTCGCCTGTGCGTTGCCGGAGATCAGCATCAGCGAGAAGAGCAGTTCGCTCCAGGCGGCGGTGAAGACGAAGCCGAGGGTCGCGGCGATTCCGGGCAGCGTCAGCGGCAGGATGATCTGGCGGAAGGCGACGAACTGCGTCGCGCCGTCGATCATCGCCGCCTCTTCCAGGTCCTTCGGAATGCCGTCGAAGAAGGACTGCATCAGGAATGTCGCGAAGGGAACGTTGAAGGCGGTGTATACGACGACGAGACCGGTGAGGCTGTTGGTCAGCCCCAGCGGCGAGAGGATCTTGAAGATCGGCGCGACCAGCATCACCAGAGGAAACATCTGCGTCAGCAGCATCAGCGTGACCAGCCAGTATTTGCCGCGGAACCGGAAGCGCGAGAGCGCGTAGCCGGAGAGCGAGGCGAGGATGGTGACGATGACGGCGGTCGACCCGGAAACGATCAGGCTGTTGCGGAAGAACACCGGGAAGGCGCTGTGCCGCAGCACGAAGTCGAAGTGTTCGAGGCTCGCCCGCGACGGCCAGAGACGAATGCCCTCCGAATAGAGGAGATCGTTCGGCGTGACGGCGACCTTGAGCAGCCAGAAGAGTGGGAAGAGCGCGAAGGCGATATAAGCGAGGATCGCCAGGCGATGCGCAATGGTCAGAAATGCTTGTTTGGCGCGCATGGTCTCAATCCTTGCTCAGGAGCCACTGCCGCAGGATCACGATCAGCAATGAATAGGCGAGGAGCAGCGCCAGCAGCACCAGCGCGATCGCCGAGGCATAACCGAAATCCAGCCGCTTGAACGCCTGGGTGAAGATGTAGCTTGCGACGATCTGGGTTCGGTCCGCCGGCCCGCCATTGGTCATGACGATGATGAGATCGGCGAAATTGGAGATCCAGACCGTACGCAGCAGAATGGTGATCGCGATCGTGGGCGCCAGGAAGGGAAGGGTGATTGAAAGGAAACGCTGCACCGGGCCGGCGCCGTCGATGCTCGCTGCCTCGTAAAGGTCGCGCGGGATCGCCTGGAGCGCTGCCAGCAGGGTGATCGCGAAGAAGGGGATGCCCCACCAGATATTGGCAATGATCGGTCCCCACATGGCAAGCTGGGGATCGGACAGAATGTTGTTCGGCTGGCTCATGATGCCGAGTGCGAAGAACCAGTGCGGCAGCGGACCGACGACGGGGTTGAAAAGCCAGGCCCAGTTGAGGCCGGCCAGAAAACTCGGCACCGCCCAGGGCAGGAAGACGAGCGCCTGTGCAACCGCACGCCCATAGAATGGCTTGTCGAGCAGGAGTGCCAGGATGAGTCCGAAGGCGAACTGCAGGAACACGGAGGCGCCGGTCCACCAGAGCGTGTTGCGCAGCGAACGGAAGAATGCCTGGTCCTGGGCGAGCGCACGGAAGTGGTCGAGGCCGACGAAACCGCCGGAGAAGGGGTTGAGCAGCTGGATGTCGCGGAAAGCGTAGGAGATCCCGAGCACCAGAGGCACGAGCATGACCGTAACGATCAGGATGAGCGCCGGAGCGGTATAGAGATAGGGCGCAGAGGCGTCGGCAATCCGCTTCATCAGCGGCGGACGGGTTGCGGGCAGGCCGTCATGGCGTGCGGCATAGGCCATCGATCGAAATTTCCCCTCTTTTGACCGCCGTTATCGATCGGCGTGCCTTTATCTTGCGTCGGACGACCGGCGGCGGCTGACCGCCGCCGGTGCCTGCGTTACTTCTTGCTTGCGAGGTACTTCTGCTGCGCCTTGGTCAGATAGTCGGCCCATTGATTGGCGAGCTCTTCCGGCGTGATGTCGCCGAGCAGGGCCTCCTGGGTCGTCTTGATGGCGAGCGAATCCTTGAAGAAGGCGAATTCTTCGAGATAGGTCGGCATGACCGTCAGCACGACGTCCTTGTCGGCGAGTTCATCGAACCAGCCCTTGAACTGCGGGCTCGCATAGAAGGGGTCCTTCTCGGCCGACTTATGGACGGGCAGCGCGCCGGTGCGCTTGTTCCACTCGATATTGCCTTCGGGGCCTTCCAGCGTTTCGATCAGCTTCCAGGAGAGATCCTTGTTCTGGCTGGCGGCAAGAATCGACCAGCCGGCAAAGCCGATCGTGGTAAAGGCCTTGCCGCTCGGCCCCTTGGGCATGGTGGTGACGCCGAAATCCTCCGGCTTCATGCGCTGGGCGATCGCGATCAACGCGTCCGGATCCTGGTCGAGGAAGGCGCAGGTGCCGCTGTAGAAGCCGGCGACGATCTCGTTGAAGCCCCAGTTGACGCTATCCTTGGGGGCGAGGCCGTTCTTGTAGAGGTCGATGACCCAGGTGAGGCCCTTGATCCAGCCCTCGCTGTTCATCGTCGAGGTGCCGTCCTCGTTGAAGAACTTGTTGTCGCCGGCCATGGTCGCGCCGAACATGACCCAGCCGTTGAGGCCGCCCGGACCGCCGCGCAGGCAATAGCCCGATTTGCCCGGCAGCTTGGAGACCGCCTCGGAAGCCTTGACGAAGTCGTCCATCGTCTTCGGCGGTTCGGAGACGCCCGCTTCGGAGAGCAGCTTCTTGTTGTAGAACATCGCCCGGAGATAGAAGCCATAGGGCAGCATATAGGCGGTGTCGTTGACGTCGCGGCCGAGTTCGAGCGCGCGCTCGGTGAGGCCGGGGGTGTGCTCCCACTTTTCGAGATAGGGCTCGAGGCTTTCGAGCATGCCGTTATTGGCGTAGAGCGACAGCCAGGTGTCCGGCATTTCCATGACGTCGGGGATTTCGCCGGCCGAGACCATGGTCGCGAATTTCTGGAAGGCTTCGCCCCAGGGCAGCGAAATGATCTCCACGGTCGTGCCGGGGTTCGCCTGTTCGAACTTGGCGACGATCGACTTCAGCGTTTCGGTGCGCTCGGGGCTGGTGATGACCTCGACGAGCTTCAGCTTGGTGTCGGCAAGGGCGCTGCCGGCCATCAGCGTGGCAAGCAGGGTGGCGGTGATCAGTTTCCTCATTTTATCGTTCCCTTTGTTCTCGCTGTTGCGTGTTCGTCAGCCTGATGAAGCGGCTGTCATCGCCGCTTCGAGATCGCTCCAGAGGGCCTCCGTTCCCTCCAGGCCGACATGGAGCCGTACCGACCGCGGTGAAATGCCGAAGGCTGCCGCGGAATTGGGCTCGGCTTTCTGCGCCAGGACGACTTCGCCCGGCACGATGAGGCTTTCGTGGCCGCCCCAGGAGACGCCGAGCTTGAAGAGTTTCAGGTGATCGGCGAAGCGGCGCACGTCGACGCCTTCGCGGAAGATGAAGGAGAAAAGTCCGGAGGTGCCGGAGAGACCGGGTGGCAGATGGTTGCCGAGGCCCGGGTGGCAGACGGTTTCGACCAGCGGATGCTCGGCCAGACGACGGGCAACCGCGAGCGCCGAGCGCTCATGTGCCTTCATCCGCACCGGCAGCGTGCGCATGCCCCGGATCAGCAGCCAGGCGTCGAAGGGCGAAAGCTTGCCGCCGAGATAGGGATAGGCTTCCGAACGGATGCGGCCGATCAGGTCGCTCGACCCGGCGACGACGCCGGCGACGACATCGCTATGGCCGCTCAGATATTTCGATGCGGAGTGAATGACGAGGTCGACGCCGAGCGAGACCGGCTGCTGAAACACCGGACTGGCCCAGCTGTTGTCGATGGCCGTGACGATCCCCTGCCGGCGTGCGAGAGCCGCAAGCGCTGCGACATCGTGCGTGTCCATCACCCAGCTGGTCGGGCTTTCCATGTAGAAGAGCTTGGCGCCGGGAAGCGCCCTGGCAACCGCCTCTTCGTCGCGCCCGTCCACATAGGTGACCTCGATACGCATGCGCTTCAGATGCGTGCCGAAGAGGCGGAACGCGTCGGGATAGACATGTTTCACGGCGACGATGCGGTCGCCCGGCTCGACGAAGGAGAGGACTGTGGAGGAGATCGCCGACATGCCGCTTGCGAAACCGATGGCGTCTTCGGTGGCTTCGAGCTTCGCCAGCATCTCCTCGAAATGCCTGACCGTCGGGTTGAGGCCGCGGGTGTAGATAGGCCGCACGCGCTCGCCCCGATAGGAAGCGACCATCTCGTCATAGTTCTTGAAGGTGAAGAGCGAGGTCTGCACGATCGGCGGTACGACTGCATCGAAAGCGTTGCTCTCGTCATGCGCGACGATAAGGGAGGCTCTCTCGAACGGATCGAGGCCGTTGTTCATTTGGACATTTCCTTGATGTCTTCCTCGACGACCGCGAGAATTTTCAGCGTTTCCGCGCGCGCGGCCTCGGCGTCCTGCGCCGCGATCGCATCGAAGAGCGTTCGGTGAAAGGGAAACGAGCGCCTTGCGAAGTCCGAGCGGTCGAAGGGCTCGTCCCAGAAGCGTTCGAAGGCCTCGCGCATCTGTTCGAGCAGTTGCTTGAAGAGCGGATTGTGGGTCGCGTCGTAGATCGCAAGATGGAAGGCGAGGTCTTCCGGGCCGGACGTTCCCTTGGCGAGATGGACCCGCTCCATTTCGTTCAGCTTCGCTTCGATGTTGACGAGGTCGGCCTCCGTGCGGCGCCGCGAAGCGACCATGCCGGCCTCGACCTCGATGCCGCGCCGCACTTCGAGCGTCTGCAGCAGCGCGTCGCGAAGGTGCTCCGTGTCGAGCGCCAGCGGCATGTGGATGGTTGCGGTGGAAATGGCGCGCAGGAGATAGGTGCCGCTGCCCTTGCGCGCCTCGACAACGCCGAGCGCCTGGAAATGGCTCAGCACCTCACGAATGGTGGAGCGGCCGACGGCGAGCGCCGCCATCATTTCCCGCTCGGCAGGCAAGCGATCCCCGGGGTTCAGCCCCGATCTTTGAATGAAATCGGCAAGAGCGGCTATTACCTGCTGCGCCCGGTCCGCGGGCGGCAGGGGCAGGAGCATCGCTCTATCCTGCAGGGGCATCCGGTTCTCCCAAGAACCATAATTGGTCTGACATCTGAGCAATATGCAGGGGACGGAAGAGGTGGTCAAGGGCCAGATGAGCGTCGCGTCGAGTCTTGAGGTCTGCCCCTTACCGTAGCCCTCTCCCCGCTTGCGGGGAGAGGGGACGAGTCCGTATTGACCCATCGAGGCTGAAGCGGAACACAAGGGTGTCCCTTCTCCCCGCGCGGGGAGAAGGCTAGGGTGCGGGGCAGATCAGGGTGGCTACCCTACTGGAGCAAACCCAAGGCGCATTCACCGCGCAAGCGCGAGCAGCTTGCCGATCGCCTGCTGATCGAAGCCGCCGATGCCCTCGCGGATGTCGGCGGCGATGGCTTGCGCCACGGCGTCCTCGTCACGCCGTCTCAGGGCCTCGATGGCCTCACGGTGACGGTCGATGACGTAGAATTCCGTGACGTGCTCCATGGCGATGCCGAGGATCGGCCCGAGCTGGAGCCAGAGGCTCTCTACGAGCGGCATGACGACCTGATCGGGATTGGCCGTATAGATCCGCCGGTGAAATTCCTGATTGGCGATCAGCGCCTGCGCCTTCTGCCCCGCCAGGATCGCGGCCTCGATCGCGTCATCCAATGCGATGATGCGGTCTATCTGCCGGTCGGAGAGATGGGCGACGGCCCTGCGCGCGGCGTGGCTTTCAAGCGCGATACGAAGCGAGATCAGCTCCTCGAAACGCGCCGGCGTGATCCGCGGCACGACGATCCGCCGGTTCTCCAGAAATTGCAGGGCGCCGATCGAGGTCAGCTGACGCAGTGCTTCGCGCACCGGCGTGGGGCTGCTCTCCAGCGCATCTGCGAGCCCGCGTATGGTGACGGAGGTTCCGGGCCGGAAGGCGCCCACCATGATCGCCTGCCTGAGACGCGCAAAGGCATAGTCGTGGGTCGTCATGCCTTCCGGCCGATCAAGGGCGGGCAGAGCAAGGGTCTTCAAGACGGCGATTCCTCCCGCACCCGGGCGTTGGAACGAGTCGATCCTACCGACCCGGGGCAGCTTGACTTCAAAACTGCAACTATGTCAATTTCCCGATAATGTGATCACAAAAAGAAAAACGATATGTCAATCGATGCGGACGACCCGGAAGTGTTCCAGTCCTGGCTTGAACAGAACGGCCCGATAGAAAGTATTCAGGCGGTGATTTGCGACCTGAACGGCATCATGCGCGGCAAGCGGGTGCCGGTGGAACAGGCCAGGAAGGTGCTCGGCGGCGGCATCCGCATGCCGCTCTCGATCGTCGGCGTCGACGTCTGGGGTGAGGATATCATCGGCAGCGCGCAGGTCTTTGCGACCGGCGACCGCGACGGCATCTGCGGCGTCACGGGGCGAGGGGCCCTGCCGGTCAACTGGACGTCGCGGCCGAGCGCGCTGGTTCCGCTTTGGCTGTTCGTCGAGAACGGCAGGCCCTTTCTTGCCGATCCGCGCCAGGCGCTCGCGGCGATCATGCGCGAATATCGCGAACTGGGGCTGCGCCCGGTGGTAGCGACGGAGCTGGAATTCTATCTCATCGATCCCGAGCCGGACAGCGCCGTCCCGCCGATCTCGCCCTATACCGGCAAGCGGCTCGATTCCGACGCGATCCTTTCGATCGACGAGCTCGACGATTTCGGCGAGTTCTTCTCCGACGTCTACAGGGAGTGCGCGCGGCAGAACGTGCCGGCCGATGCGGCGATAGCCGAAAACGGCATCGGCCAGTTCGAGATCAATCTGCTGCACAGCGACGATCCGCTGAAGGCGGCGGATGACGCGATCTTCTTCAAGCGCATCGTCAAGGGGGTCGCCCGCAAGCACGGCCTCGCGGCGACCTTCATGGCCAAACCCTACGGCACCCGTTCCGGCAACGGCATGCACATCCATTTCAGCCTGCTCGACGAGGAAGGCAACAACGTCTTCGACGACGGCAGCGACGAGGGATCGGCCGTGCTCAAGCATGCGGTGGCCGGCCTCCTGCGCGGCATGGCCGAGACGACGCTCATGTTCGCCCCGCACTTCAATTCCTACCGGCGGCTGCGGCCCGACACGCATGCGCCGACCTCGATTTCCTGGGGTTACGAGAACCGCACCTCGGCAATCCGCATTCCGGGCGGCAATCCGGCGGCGCGGCGGATCGAGCACCGCGTCGCGGGCGCCGACGCCAATCCCTATCTCGTCATCGCCGCGATTCTCGGCGCGGCGCTCGTAGGCATCCGCAACAAATGGAAGCCGCCGGCGCCCGTCGAGGGACGAGCCTATGCGACGGAGAAATTGCCCAAAATTCCTGCCGATTGGGGGCAGGCGGTCGACGCCTTCGAGGCCGGACCGATCGCCGCCGAGATCTTCGATCCCGTGCTTCGCTCCATGCTGATCGCCTGCAAGCGCCAGGAGATCGCCGGCTTCGCCGAGCAGGTCACGGATTACGAATTCAGCGCCTATCTGGAAATCGTCTGATGGCACGGAAGCAGAAATCCTACGCCGGGGACGGCAGCTACCCGACGAGCTACTACGCCGCCTCGCGCAACATCATCCGCAATCCGGTCAGGCTGGAAGGCCGGATCGAAACCGACATCTGCATCGTCGGCGCGGGGTATTCGGGCCTGTCCACGGCCATTCATCTTGCCGAAAAGGGCTACAAGGTCACCGTGGTCGAGGGTGCGCAGGTGGGCTGGGGCGCCTCCGGACGTAACGGCGGCCAGATCGTCAACGGCCTCAATGCCGGCCTGTCGACGATCGAGCGCCGCTACGGCGAGGATGCCGCCCGCTTCATCGGCGGCCTTGTGCAGGAAGGCGGACGGATCATCCGCCGGCTCGTCAGCCAGTATCGGATCGAGTGCGATCTGAAGCCCGGCAATATCTATGCCGCCTATACCGGAGCCCACATGAAGGAGCTCGAGGCCAAGCAGGCGCTCTGGCGCAAACACGGGATGGACGATCATCAGCTTCTCGACCGCGAGGCGCTGCGCAAGCTCGTCGATTCCGAGGCCTATTGCGGCGGCATGCTCGACACCACCGGCGGCCATATGCATCCGCTCAATCTGGTGCTCGGCGAGGCACGCGCCCTGGAGAGCCTCGGCGGCGTGATCTACGAGATGTCACCGGTGACCCGTGTCGACCACGAATCGGCCCGGCCGACCGTCCATACCGCGGGGGGCGAGGTATCCGCACGGATCGTCGTGCTTTGCGGCAACGCCTATCTTGGCGATGCCGTGCCGAAGCTCGCCACCCGCGTCATGCCCGTTTCGACCCAGATGATCACCACCGCGCCGCTCGGCGAGGAGCTTGCCCATTCTCTGATCCCGAGCGACATGTGCGTGGAGGACGTTCGATACATTCTCGACTATTTCCGGCTGTCCGCCGACAAGCGGATGATTTTCGGCGGCGGCACCGTCTATGGCGGTACCGACCCGGCGGATGTCGTGGCAAAGCTCAGGCCAAATCTCGAAAAGGTCTTTCCGCGGCTCAAGGGCGTGAAGATCGACTATGCCTGGAGCGGCAACTTCGCACTCTCTTTCACGCGCGTGCCGCAAATGGGGCGGATCGGCAGCAATACCTATTTCGCCCATGGCTATAGCGGTCATGGCGTGACGGGCTCCCACCTTTTCGGCCGCACTCTTGCCGAAGCGATCGACGGGGACGCGGCCCGCTTCGATGTCTTCGCGAAGCTTCCCTGGTATCCATTCCCCGGCGGACGGATGTTCCGCGCGCAGTATTCGACTGTCGGATCGTGGTGGTACATGCTCAAGGACGCCGTCGGCTGGTAGCCGGGGCGATCACTCCTGGGCATCGGAGACCTCGAAAAAACCGTGTATTCCGCACTGCCCGGCAGGCCGGTTAAACGAATTTTTCATTTCTCGTTTGATCCGTGGGAAAAAATTATCTAGGAATTCGATCAAGAATATAGGAGAACAACGGCTACAGGCCACGCCCCAACAGCGGAGAGACATAATGAACGCGACCAAGGCGATGACCCAATCCCGCTATACCGTCTACCGGGCTCGACCAGCCCGTCGTCCGACTGCCAGACACTTTACCCAGGCCATCGCGGTGGCTGCAGCCTTCACTTTCATCTGCGCGCTCCTCATTGGCGCGTTCTGATTTGGCAACGGCTGCAGGTGCTCATGCATCTGCAGCCGTTCATCGGCCGGTGCCGTTTCCCGACACGCTCCCTTCCGCTTTTCCGCCCTTGTCCGCGTGCAGCCGCCGTCGTAGCCTTGCCGGCGGAAATCAGACGGGATGGAGGAGCGAATGCTCGACAAGCGGAAATTCTACATCGACGGCAAATGGGTTGAGCCGGCCACGCAGAACGATCTTCTGGTGCTCAATCCGGCGACCGAGAAGCCGATAGCGGTTATCTCGCTCGGCACCGCTGCCGACGTCGACCGGGCGGTTGCAGCCGCCAAGAAGGCATTCGCAAGCTATAGCCGGACGAGCGTCGAGGAACGGCTGGCGCTGCTCGAAAAGCTGCTCGCGATCTACAAGCGGCGTTACGATGAAATGGCCGACACCATCACGGCCGAACTCGGTGCGCCGAGAACGATGAGCCGCGAGCAGCAGGCGGATGTGGGCGTCGGTCATCTTCAGGGCTTCATCGATGCCCTGAAGCGCCTGAAACTCAAGGAAAAGCTGCCGAACGGCGACACGCTTCTGCGTGAGCCGATCGGCGTCTGCGGTCTCATCACGCCGTGGAACTGGCCGGTCAACCAGATCGCGCTCAAGGTCGTGCCGGCGCTTGCGACCGGCTGCACCTGCGTCCTGAAACCCAGCGAATTCACGCCGCTGAACGCCATGCTCTACGCCGAGATGATCGAAGAGGCGGGCTTTCCGGCCGGCGTCTTCAACCTCGTCAATGGTGACGGCATTCATGCCGGGGCGGCGCTGTCGAAGCACAAGGACATCGACATGATGTCTTTCACCGGTTCGACGCGGGCGGGTATCGCCGTCAGCAAGGACGCCGCCGATACGGTCAAGCGCGTCACGCTCGAACTCGGCGGAAAGTCGCCGAACATCGTCTTCGCCGATGCCGATATCGAGGAGCGGGTGACCGCCAGCATTCTCGAATGCTTCAACAATTCCGGCCAGTCCTGTGATGCCCCGACACGTATGCTCGTCGAGCGCAGCGCCTATGACGAGGTCGTGGAAATCGCCAGGCGCGTCGGCATGGAGGCGAGGGTCGGCGATCCGACGAAGGATGGCTCCCATATCGGCCCGCTCGTCAGCCATATTCAGTTCGAGCGGGTGCAGGCGCTGATCGAAGCGGGCGTTGCCGAGGGCGCGACGCTCCTGGCCGGCGGCCCCGGCAAGCCGGAAGGCTTCGAGACCGGATATTTCGTCCAGCCGACGATCTTCGCCGATGTCGACAATTCCATGCGGATCGCGCGCGAGGAAGTGTTCGGGCCGGTGCTTTCGATCATTCCCTTCGATACGGAAGAGGAGGCGATCGCGATCGCCAACGACACGAATTACGGCCTCGCGGCCTATGTCCAGACGCGCGACCGTGAAAGGGCGGAGCGCGTGGCATCGCGTCTCCGCGCCGGCATGGTGCACATCAACGGCGGTCCGCACCGCTACGGAAGCCCCTTCGGCGGCTACAAGCAGTCCGGCAACGGCCGGGAAGGCGGGATGTTCGGGCTCGAGGACTTCCTGGAGGTGAAAACGGTTCACCTGCCGGACGCAGCCTGACCGGTCGTTTCTCCCACGGCCGCACGTTCGCGCGTGTGGCCGTTTTTCGCCTATCGGGCGAATTCGGCTGTCGTTTGCGGCGGGATTCTGATAGCTGGCTTGCCGCGCGCCGGTTCTGCGCGCGCTTCCCAGCCATCGGACATCGCCGTGACCCAAGCCGCCAGTTCCGCCGTTCCCCGTAATAGGCTTGCCATGGCCGCGCTCATCATCGGCGGTGCCGCCATCGGCGGATCGCCGATCTTCGTGCGGCTCTCGGAAGTGGGGCCGATGGCCACTGCCTTCTGGCGTGTCGCGCTGGCGCTGATTCCGCTGCTGGCCTGGTCCCGGCTGCGCGGCGGCACAGCCGCGGACAAGCCCCCGCAGCGCCTGTCCGATTACGCTCAACTTGTCCTGCCAGGCGTATTTTTGGCCATCGATCTCGCAGCCTGGCACCTTGCGCTCACCATGACCTCGGTCGCCAATGCGACGCTGCTTGCCAATCTGGCGCCGGTCTTCGTGACGCTTGCCGGATGGGCTCTGTTCCGCTCGGCGGTCAGCGGCATCTTCCTGGGCGGCCTCGCGACGGCGATCGCCGGCGTGGTGGTCCTGAAAGGCGGTCCGGCGGCACTCGGCGGCGGCGATCTCGCCGGCGATGGGATCGCCATCGTCGCGGCCGCTTTCTATGCCGGCTACATTCTCGCGATCGGGCGTCTGCGAAGCCGCTTCAGCACCAACCGGATCATGATCTGGAGCACCGCATCGGCAGCCGTTTGCATGCTGCCGATGGCCCTGTTGGCCGAGCCGTCGCTTTTCCCGACGAGCGCCTTCGGCTGGGCCATGCTCTTCGGACTTGCCTTCGTGAGCCACGCCGGCGGGCAGGTGGCGATCACCTATGCGCTCGCTTTTTTGCCGCCGGCCTTTTCTTCGCTGACGCTGCTCCTGCAGCCGGTCGTGGCTGCGCTACTCGCCTGGGTTCTGCTGAGCGAGCCGGTGGGCGCCATGCAGGCGATCGGCGGCGCGATCGTGCTGATCGGCATCCTGATCGCCCGCCGCGGCTGAGCCACTCAGATCCCCGGCAGCTCGAATCGCGCGAGGCGCTCTTCGAGCTTGAGGATCGTAGCCACGTCCGCATTGGCGAAGGCGAAGCGCAGGTAGTTCTCCTGACCCTCGCCGAAATAATCGCCGGGCAAGCAGAGGACGCCGGCGAGCTTCGCCAGCTTCTCGGCGACGAATTGCGACTCGATATCGGGGAAGGGGTGGCGGATATAGGCAAAATAGGCGCCCACTGCCTGCAGGTTCCATTGCGGCAGCCGGGTCATGATCGTCCTCAGCGCCTCGGCGCGGGCGGCGATTTCGGCGCGGTTGGCAAGCCGCCAGTCGGCAAGCGCCGGTATCGCTCTCGCGACGGCCGCCTGGGGGGAGCGCGGGGCGCAGATCTGGAGATTGTCCATGATCTTGGCGACCTGCTCGACCACCTGCGGCCCGGCGGTGATCGCGCCGAGACGATGGCCCGGAATGCAGAAGGACTTCGAGAAACTGTAAAGACCGATGAAACTGTCCTCCCAGCCCGGGGTTCGAAGCAGGCCATGCGGCGCGGCGGCCGCATCCGGCAGGAAGTCGCGATAGGTTTCGTCCAGAATGAGCCAGGTTCCGTTCGCGCGGCAGAGCTCGTAGATGCGCTGCAGCAGTTCGGGCGGGTAGACCGCTCCCGTGGGATTGTTGGGCGAAACGAGCGCGAGTGCCCGGATGCCCGGCCGCAAGGCAGAGGCGATGGTCTCGACCTCGGGCAGGAACCCGGCGCCCGCATCGAGCGGCGCAAGCTCGACATCGATCCCCAGCATCGCCAGCGTGGTCTCCTGGTTGAAGTAATAGGGATTGGTCATCAGCACCGTATCGCCGGCCCCGGCAACGGCCATGGCGGCACAGATGAAGGCCTGGTTGCAGCCGGAGGTGATGTGGACGTTGCCGGCGGCGACCGCCGCGCCATAGAGCGATGCCACGTGCTCGGCATAGGCCTGGCGCAGTTCCGCTTCACCCTCGATCGCTCCGTAGCCCGTGTAGGCCGCCGACGCCGCGGCCTCGCCCAGCCATTTCAGCATGTCGGGATGAGCGGGATAGCCGGGCACGGCTTGGGAGAGGTCGATCAGGGGGCCTTTTGCCCCGTCATAAGCCTTCGACCATGCGAGCACCGAGGGTATCGGCGGCGGCGAGAGCTTTTCGACGAGGGGATTGAAATGTGGCATGGCGGATTTCCTGTTGTTGAAGCGGACGGGATTCTCAGCCCCGCATCATGATTTGATTTTGCGCCTCTGCGGACGTTCGGGACGCCGGTTGCGCGGCGGGGAACGGGGCTGAAGGCTCTTCGGTGTTGTCTTGCGGCCCGCATCTTCCGGCTTCGACATGCGGCTGCGGATGATCGTGCGGGCGGACATCTGCAGCTCCGGCATCGGATCGCTTTCGAGAGCGGCAAACAGCCAGTCGATGAAAACGCGGACGATCGGCGCGGCGCGAACTTCATTACGGCAGGCGACGAAAAAGGCGTCGTTGGCCGGAACCGTCAGGTCGAAAGGGGCGATCAGCTCGCCGCGGGCGATCAGGCTGCCGGCGGTGATCGTATCGCCGAGCGCAACGCCCTGATTGTGGAGGGCCGCCTCGGTCGAAAGCCGCGCATCGCTCATGAAATGCTGGCGACCGCGCTGGAAATCGATCGCGTCGGCTGCGGCGAGCCAGGTGTTCCACTCGCGGCCGTCGTCGCCATGCAGCATCACGTGGTCGCGGATGTCCCGGATGGAGCGCAGCGGCCGCATGTTGAGGAGCGTCGGGCTGACGACCGGGAAAAGCTCGAGCCGGCTCCAGAGCCTCGACCAGCAGTCCTGCCAGTTGCCGTCGCCATAGAGCAGGCAGACGTCGACGTCCGGGGAATCGAGGTTCGCCTCGTCATTGGAGGCGATCAGCCGCAACTGGACATCGGGGAACTGCTCGGTAAAGAGGTGCAGGCGCGGAATCATCCAGAAGGAGAGCAGTGCGGGGACGCAGGTGACGGTGAGCTCCCCGCTCGTCGCGGGCCGCGTCATCGCCGCCGTTGCCGCGGCGATCTCGGCGAAGGCATGCGTCACCGCAGGCAGGAGCAGCGCGCCCTGCGGCGTCAGCTTCAGCCGCTTGCCGCCCCGCTCGAAAAGGGGCGCGTTGAAGGAGAGTTCGAGCGCGCGGATCTGATGGCTTACCGCGCCGTGGGTGACGTTGAGCTCACGCGCCGCAGCGGAAACGGAGCCGCGCCGGGCGGTTGCCTCGAAGGCGCGCAGCGGATTCAGCGGAGGCAGGCGGCTCGACAAGAAGAAGCTCCGGGGAGGGCATCTATGTGAATTTTTCTCACATCAAACGCTATAACAATGTCAATTGCTTTTCCAGAAGAATTGTCTCCTAATATGCGCAACAAAGGCAAAAGCCGGGGAACCTGATTGCGCCGCTTCAGATCGGCACACCGCAAGTCGTGACTTGCGGTGCATCATGTGCCAGCCCCGGCCGAACGATACGGAGGTCCGGCGCATGGCTTGGGATGAACAGAAGCTCAACGCATTGAAGGCGAAATATGGCGAGAGCCATGGCGGCGAGCTCTTCGATCCGACTTTCCGCAAGGTCGCGGACAAGATTTTCACGAAGAGCGGCACGCGGCTGGCGCCCTATTCCGGCATTCCGACATTCCTGACCGCACCTCACATGCCGGTCGATGCCGATGAGCCCGATTTCGGCAATCTTCAGGTGGCGATGATCGGCGTTCCCATGGATCTCGGCGTCACCAATCGCCCGGGATCGCGCTTCGGGCCACGGGCGCTGCGCGCGATCGAGCGGATCGGGCCCTATAATCACGTGCTCGGCTGCGCACCGGTGCACGATCTCAGGGTCGCCGATATCGGCGATGTTCCCTTCCGCAGCCGCTATCGGCTCGAAATCAGCCACGAGGACATCGAGAAGCGGATCAACCAGATCGTCGGTGCGGGCGTCGTGCCGCTCTCCGTCGGCGGCGACCATTCGATCACCCATCCGATCCTCAAGGCCGTGGGCAAGAAGCAGCCTGTCGGCATGATCCATATCGACGCGCATTGCGACACTGGCGGCGCCTTTGACCTGACCAAGTTCCACCATGGCGGCCCGTTCCGCAACGCCGTCCTCGACGGCGTGCTCGACCCGACCCGCGTCATCCAGATCGGCATCCGCGGCTCGGCGGAATATCTGTGGGAGTTCTCCTACGAGTCAGGCATGACGGTCGTTCATGCGGAGGAGGTCACCGGACTGGGTATGCCGGCGATCATCGAAAAGGCGAAGAAGATCGTCGGCGACGGTCCGACCTATCTCTCCTTCGACGTCGACAGCCTCGACCCGAGCTTCGCGCCTGGCACCGGTACGCCGGAAGTCGGAGGCCTGACGACGCGTGAGGTGCTGGAGTTGATACGCGGGCTGAAGGGCGTCAATCTCGTCGGCGGCGACGTCGTCGAGGTGGCGCCGCAATACGACACCACCACCAATACGGCCCATGCCGGCGCCCAGGTGCTCTTCGAGATCCTGAGCCTGATGGTCTTCAGTCCGGCCGTTGCCGGCAAGGGCTGATGCGCGGATGAACGATCCGAAACCGATGCGCATGGCGGGCACGAGCGGATCACGATAATCTATTGCCAGATCATTTTCCTTGCTGAAGCGAAGCGGGGACAAAGGGCGCAGGGAATCACCTAGAACAAGGGAACGCGGCGCAATCCGCCAAAAACAAAGGAGACATGCGATGATCATCAATTCCATCAAGCGCCGCACGCTGCTCGGTGCGGGGCTTGCCGGCGCGTCGATGCTGGCAATGCCGGCGGTGCTGAGGGCGCAGGACAAGTCGCTGAAGGTCGGCGTCTATGGCGGCTACTTCAAGGACTCCTTCGACAAGAACATCTTCCCCGAATTCACCAAGGCGACCGGCATCGCGATCGAATCCGTCGCCGAGCCCACCGGCGAGGCATGGCTCGTCCAGCTCGAACAGGCCGCCCGCGCCGGCCAGGCGCCCGCCGACGTTTCCATGATGTCTCAGGTGGCGATGCTCAAAGGGCAGGCGACCGACCTCTGGACGCCGATCGACATGGCCAAGATCAAGAACGGCTCGAACCTGCTCGACCGCTTCGTCAACAAATATCCGGACGGCCGCATCGCCGGCATCGGCGCCGTTTCCTGGTACATCACGCTGGTGACCAACACCGACGTCTACAAGGAGGCGCCGACCTCGTGGCAGGCGTTCTGGGATCCGGCGAATGCCGACAAGCTCGGCCTCCTGGCGCTGGTCTCCAATTCCTTCCTGCTCGAAGTGACAGCCAAGACCTTCATGGGCGGCACCAATGCGCTCGACACGGAAGAGGGGATTCTCAAAGCGTTCGAGAAGCTCGCCGAAGTGAAGCCGAACGTCCGTCTCTGGTACCGCGACGAAGCGCAGTTCGAACAGGCGCTGAAGTCGGGCGAAATCCCGATGGGGCAATATTATCACGACGTGACGGGGCTTGCCGCGGCGGATGGTCATCCGGTGCGTTCCACCTTCCCCAAGGAGGGCGGCATCCAGGATTCCGGCTGCTGGGCGCTTTCGCGCGCGTCGCAGAAGGTCGAGGAAGCCCACATCTTCATCGACTACATGTGCCAGCCTGCGGTTCAGGCGACGCTCTCGCGCAAGGTCGGCACCTCGCCGACGGTCAAACGCGAGTCCACCGATCTGACCGATAAGGAATTCGCTGCCGTCTCCTCGGACATCGAGCCGATCGTTCCGCGCTACGATCTCTACCAGACGAAGTCGGATTGGCTGAACCAGAAGTGGACGGAACTGATCGTCGGCTGACGCCGGCCACGAGCCGCCGCCTCGGTATCCCGGGGCGGCGCAGCGTATTGCGCGACCTTAAACCGGAATCGGTTTGGGGATAAGCTGATTTGAAGTTTTTGAAATGTCACTGCGGCAGCGTCTGACGTGGCCGGTGACATCCGCGTAAGAGGCGCGAAACGGGGAACATATGTCGGGACTTGCCCTTCAAAACGTCGTCAAGGAATTCGGGTCGTTCAGGGCCGTCAACGATGTCGACTTGATGGTGCCGCACGGCACATTCGTCTGCATGCTCGGGCCGTCGGGCTGCGGCAAGACCACGCTTTTGCGCATGATCGCAGGTCTGGACCTGCCGACCTCGGGCTCCATAGGGCTCGACGGCGAGGACATCACCCGGGTTCCGACGCATAAACGCAATCTCGGCATGGTGTTCCAGTCGCTGGCGCTGTTTCCCCACCTGACCGTCGGCGAGAATATCGCCTATCCGCTGCGCATCCGCGGCGCGCCCAAGGAAGACCAGAGGAAACGGGTCGACGAGCTGCTTTCGATGATCCACCTGTCGGGCTATGCCGACCGGCCGGTCTCGAAGCTCTCCGGCGGTCAGCGCCAGCGCGTGGCGATAGCCCGGGCGCTGGCGATTTCGCCGAAGCTCTTCCTGCTCGACGAGCCCCTGTCGGCGCTCGACGCCAAGCTGCGCGAGGCGATGCAGGTCGAGCTCAGGCAGTTGCAGCAGAAGCTCGGCATCACCACCATCGTCGTCACCCACGACCAGCGCGAGGCGATGACCATGGCCGATACGGTCGTGGTCATGAACGGCGGCGAGATCCGGCAGGCTGCCTCGCCGATCGAGATCTACCGCCGGCCGGCCGACAGCTTCGTCGCCGACTTTATCGGGCAGACCAATCTGATCGAAGCGGAGGCGGACACTTCGGGCCGCGTGACGGTGCTCGGTCAGCCTGTGCCGGGCCTGCAGTTGCCGCCGGGCGCGGCGAAGGCGATGCTTTCGATCCGCCCGGAAGACGTGCACCTGACCGCGCCGGGTACCGGAGCGCTTTCCGGCACGGTGACCTTCGTGCGCGACCTCGGGGGCACGATCGAGACATTCGTCGATGTCGCCGGCCGGCAGATCGTCGCGGTCTCGACGCCGCGCGCCCGGCCGCAGGTGACGGTCGGCCAACAGGTCGGCGTCGCTCTCACGCCGGATGTCTGTGTGGTGCTCGCCAGATGAGACGCGAACCGCCCCGAACCCTCGGTGATTACCTGCCGATCCTCTTCCCCGCGGGAATGCTGACGATCTTCTTCGTGGTGCCCTTCGGCACGATGATCGCAGTCAGTTTCTTTCAGCGCCAGCAGGGCGGCTTCTATACGTCGGCCTTCGTCTACGACAATTATGCCCGCTTCCTCTCGGCCTTCTTCGGCGGCGTGCTGGGCTTTTCCCTGATGCTGGCGATCGCGGTCGCCGCGTGCTGCGTGGTCTTGGCGCTGCCCTTCACCTATCTGCTCACGCGTATGGCGCGCCGGGTGCAGGTCGTGTGGCTCGTCGCTCTGCTCTCCGTGCTTTCTCTCTCCGAAGTCATCATCGGTTTTGCGTGGTCCACCCTTTTCTCGCGCACGGCCGGCATTACCAACATCCTCGTGGCGCTCGGGCTCATGGGTGAGGCGAAGGCGCTCACGCCGAGTTTTGCCGCTGTGCTGACCGGCATGGTCTATCAGGCCTTTCCCTATACCGTGCTCGTGCTTTTCCCCGCGCTCGTGCGCCTCGACCCGACACTGACGGAAGCCGCCCGCACACTCGGTGCCTCGCCGCTCAGGGCCTTCTTCACCGTCGTCGTTCCGGCGTTGAGAAACACGATCACCGCGACGCTGATCATGGTCTTCATCTTCGCGCTCGGCTCCTATCTCCTGCCGCAACTCCTCGGCCGGCCGCAGCACTGGACGTTGTCGGTGCTCATCACCGATCAGGCGATCTATCAGTCCAACATGCCCTTCGGCGCGGCGATGGCGGTATTTCTCGTCCTGGTGACGCTTGGGCTGGTGGCTCTAACGGTCATCGCGGGACGGAAGGGAGAGGCGGCATGAGCACCATTTTCCGCAAGGTCTACTTCTCCCTGATCGGGCTCTTTCTCGCTTTGCCGCTGATCGTCGTCGCCGGCGTCTCGGTCAACGCCAAGCAGACGCTCGCCTTTCCCCCCCAGGGTTTCTCCACATCCTGGTACGGGGAAATCTTCCTGAACCCCGAATGGCGCAGCGCGCTTTTTGCCTCGGTGACGCTTGCGCTCCTTTCCGCCGCACTTGCGGTCGCGATCGCGCTGCCGCTTGCCTGGTTCCTCTGGCGGCGCGTCGCGCCATGGGCGAACATCTTCCAGCTTCTGGGGGTCGCGCCCTTCACGCTGCCGCCGGTTATTACGGCGCTCGGCCTGCTCACCTTCTGGGCGACGGCCGGCTTTTACGGCCAGCCCTGGACCGCCGTCGTCAGCCACGCGATCTTCTTCGTGACACTGCCGCTCGTCACGCTGTCTCTCGGCTTCACCTCGATCGATCGCTCGCTGGTCGAGGCGGCCTCGACGATGGGCGCGGACGACCGCACGGTCTTTCGCACCGTCGTTCTGCCGTTGATCCTGCCCTATATTGTTTCCGGCTATGCCTTCGCCTTCGTCCTGTCGCTCAATGAGTATATCGTCGCCTACATGACCGTCGGCTTCACGATGGAGACGCTGCCGATCAAGATCTTCAACGCGCTTCGCTACGGCTATACGCCCACCATGGCTTCCGTGACGATCCTCTTCGTCACGACGGCCGCGGTCATCTTCAGCCTCGTCGCCCGCTTCGGAGACCTGCCGAAGCTGCTCGGCGCCATGTCGTCGGACGGAAAATGATGAAGTTCGCTGCCCTGCAGATGAAGAGCATTGGCGGCGACGTGGCCGCCAATCTCGCCCGCATCGAGCGGGCGGCGATCGCGGCTTGCGGGAAGGGGGCGAGCCTGCTCGTCGCCCCCGAACTCGCAATCACCGGCTACGGCGCGGGGGAAGCCATCCGCAGGCTCGCGGAGCCGGCGGATGGGCCGATCGTTCGAGAATTGGGGCGCATCTCGCTGCAAACCGGCATCGCCATCGTTGCCGGATTCGCGGAGCAGGACGCGCGTGCCATCTACAACAGCGCCGTCCATGTCGACGGCGATACCACCCCGATCGTCTATCGGAAGTCGCATCTCTATGGCGAATACGAGCGTTCGCTCTTCACGCCGGCGGAGCCCTCGACGCGCCTGTTCAAACATCGCGGCGTCACTTGCGGCATGCTGATCTGCTACGACGTCGAATTCCCCGAAAACGTCCGTCGCCTGGCGGTTGCGGGTGCCGATGCGGTGCTGGTGCCGACGGCCCTCCCGGCCGGATGGTCCGGCACTTTCATCACCGACCATATGATCCGGACGCGGGCCTTCGAGAACCAGCTCTTCGTCGCCTATGTCAATCACTGCGGTTCGGACGACATGTTTTCATTTGCGGGACTCTCGCTCATAGCGTCACCGGATGGCCAGGCACTGGCAAAGGCCGGTTCCGCGGATGAAACCCTGATCTTCGCCGAAATCGACCCGCAGGCATTTGCCATTTCCCGGGCGGAGAATACTTATCTCATGGACTTGAAACGCGGCTGATCTGCCAGATCGTTCTTAATCGGAGAACAATCCGTTCGCGTCGTCCCCCTTTTGGAAACGCTCGGTCGGATCGATATTGTGCTCAACCGAAATGCCCGCCCTGCAGCGCCGCGCAACTGACGCAAAAGGCGCTGCAGCATAGCGAATAGGAGGCAATCATGAGCTTGCAACTGACTGGTATTCACCATCTGACCGCGATAACCGCCAATGCGCCGGAGAACCTGCGCTTCTACACGGGGACGCTGGGTCTCCGCCTGGTCAAGAAGACCGTCAACCAGGACGACACGACGGCCTATCATCTCTTCTATGCCGACGGGCAGGCGACCCCCGGCACGGATCTGACCTTCTTCGACTGGCCGGTCGGACCCGAAGGACGCGGCACGCACAGCATTTCGCGGACCGGGCTTCGGGTCGGCAGCGCAGAAACCGTACGGTGGTGGAAGCGCCGTTTCGATGAGTTGGAGGTCGCTTCCGGCGAGGTCGCCGAAATCGACGGCCGTATCTCCCTCGATTTCGAGGACGGCGAGGGCCAGCGCTTCCGGCTCGTCGACGACGGTGGAATGGCGCCGTCCCACCCTTGGGAAAGGAGCCCGGTTCCGGCCGAGCACCAGATCAAGGGCCTTGGGCCGATCACCATCAGCGTGCCGGACATCAGCAACACCGCGCTCGTGCTGACGCGTGTCATGAACATGGCCGAACTGCGGAGCTATCCGTCGCCCGATGGTGTCGGAGAGGTGCATGTCTTCTCGATGGGCGAGGGCGGGCCGGCGGCCGAACTGCATGTAGCGGTCCAGCCCGATCTGCCGGCCGCTCGCCAGGGGGCGGGCGCCGTCCACCACGTCGCTTTCCGGGCGCCGGATGTCGAAACGCTGCATCGGTGGACGGAGCGCCTCGGCGAGTTCCGCCTGCCGTCGAGCGGCGAGGTCGAGCGCTTCTACTTCCGTTCGCTCTACTTCCGCGAGCCGAACGGCATCCTTTTCGAGATCGCCACCGACGGGCCCGGCTTTGCGGTCGACGAACCGGTGGAAACCCTTGGCGAAAGCCTATCGCTGCCGCCGTTCCTCGAGCCGAAGAGGGCTCAGATCGAGGCGAGACTGAAGCCTCTGGAGTAACGGCTGCCGTTCTCGCCGGGCCGGGACATGAAGAGCCGGAAGCGATTCCGGCTTTCCTTTTGCCGCGAGCCCGCTAGTTTTTTGACTGACGCGGGATTTGCGCGGCATCGCGCCAGCGAAAGGAATTTGTCGTTCATGACCAAGCTTCTCGGCATATCGGGCAGTCTGCGGAAGGCCTCCTTTAACACTGCATTGCTCAAGGCCGCACAAGCGGTGGCGCCGGACGGGGTGGAATTCGAGACCGCGACCTTGCATGGCATTCCGCTGTATGACGGAGACGTGGAGGCCGAAAGCGGCGTTCCGGCCGCTGCGGAGGCGTTGAAGCAGAAGATCGTCGCGGCGGACGGCGTCATTTTCTTCACGCCGGAATACAACAATTCGGTCCCGGGTGTTTTCAAGAATGCGATCGACTGGCTGAGTCGCCCGCCAGCCGACATAAAGAAGGTCTTCGGCGGCCGGCCGTTCGCGCTGGCCGGCGCATCTTCGGGAAGCTTCGGGACCATTCTCAGTCAAAACGCCTGGCTGTCGGTGATGCGGACGCTCGGCGCCGAAATGTGGTCGGGCAAGCGGCTGATGGTGCCGAAAGCCGATACATTGTTCGACGGCGACGGACAGCTGAAGGACGATCAGACCCTGGAGAGGCTGCGCGGCTTCGTACAGGCCTTCGCCGATCACGTCGCCGGCAAGGCATGACGCTCAGAGGCCGGATTCCGCGAGCCAGGGCCGGATAACGGCGATGTCTTCGACGCCTATTCCGTGGCCGGTATCGAGGTCGACTTCCTCGAAATCGGCTCCGCTGGCCCTGAGCGCCCTCTTCAGTTCCGGCGCGTGCTTGCCGTAGGGGTCGTCCTTGCCGGTGAGCATCAGCACTTTGGTGCCGGCAAGGTCCGGTTCCGGCGCGCTTTCGAGCGCCGCCATCGCGCGCATCAGCACCGCGTTCCTGACAATGCCCGGGTGGAGATGCAGCACCGCGGCGAGCAGGTTGGCGCCGTTCGAGTAGCCGATGAACACGGTCTTCTCCGGGTCGAGGCCGTAGCTCTCGCGCGCGCCTTCTACGAAGGCGGCAAACGCTTCCGCTTCCGAGCGAATGTCCTGCTGGTCGAATTTCGTCATCGAAAAACGCCGGAACCAGCGCGGGAAGCCTTCCTCGGTGCTTCGGCCGCGCACGCCCAGGAGAGTCGCATGCGGATCGAGCTGACGGCCGAAGGGCAGCATATCGATTTCGTTGCCGCCGCTGCCGTGCAGCAGCACGAAGGTGCGATCGTTCGCCTTCTCCGGACGGTGGAACCGATGGATGAAGGGAAGCTCGCGCTGCGGCACCCTGGGTTCGCCGGGCAGCGCAAATTGCGGCAGCCTGACCAGCGTTGCCGTGGGATCGCTCGCCAGATGCGGGGGCAGGAACAGCGTCGTGCCGAGAGCATCCGGAGCTTCGTCGACGGTAAAGCCGGGCCCGTCCGTAGCGAGCTCGCAGAGCGCACCGCCGGGCTCGCGCACATAGAGCGAGAAGAAATATTTCCGGTCATGCGCATTGGTGGCGCCGGCGTGGTCCTGCTCGAGATCGGCTCTCACCGCAAGCACGGTCGCCTCATCGGGGGCGCGGAAGGCGATGTGGTCGATCGTGCCGGTACCAGGGGCGGCACTCCAGAAGCCGCCGGCATCGCGGACATCGATCACGTCCCCGGACGAGGAGGTGAGGCGACGGATGCTCTCCGTCGCTCCGGTCTCGGTGTAGCCGAAGTGGTTTTGAAGGAAGTGCGCCGTGTCTTTCGGTTTTTCCGTGAGCACCGTCGCGCCGCGTAAGCGGCGGATGGAGTCCGTTTCGGGGATGTCGCGTCCCGCCCAGGGCGCGGGCTCCGCAAGCGCGTTCGTTCCCACCAGCTTGACGATCACGCCGTCCGGGTCTTTCAGACGCAGGACCGGTTCGCCGAACTCCTGCGAAGGGCCGGTTGCCTGGATGTTGAACTTCAGCGCCCGCGTCATCCAGTAGCCGATGCTGTCAGGCGGAATGGCGAAGGCGATCTCGCTCGGCTGGCCGTGACCGACCCGGCCCGGAGAGCCGTCCTCCCAGACCAGGAAACTCACGAGAGAGCCCGGCGAGCCCGCGGCGTCGCCGTAGAAGAGATGCAACTGATTGGGATCTTCGTAGCCGCCGGTCCGCTTGACGAGGTGCAGCCCCAGGAAGCCGACATAGAAATCGACGTTGGCCTGTACCTTGCGGGCGATCAGGGTGATGTGGTGAATGCCGCTCGTCACGGTTTTGTCCTCCCTGCCGTCGTCCCGGCGAGAAACGACTGGAAGGCTCCGCCGTATTCCGGATGCCAGCGCGATAGGGGCGGCCGGTTCTCGACGATGTCTCCCGCTGCCCAGAGGATGCGCCTTTCGTCGGTCGCACGCGCGACGTCGTTGTCGGGGCAAAGGATATAGAAGTCGCCGCGGGCAAGGCTCTCCATCATGAAGTCCACCGTCTGTTCCGGCGTCCAGGCGTCCGCCGGCTTCTCGGTGCGTCCCTGCGCGGTGAGGGACGTGTAGACGAAACCGGGGATCAGCAGATGCGCATTGACCTTGCAGTCCTCGGTATTGCGCAGTTCGTGCTGCAGGGCCTCGGTGAAGACCTTCACGCCCGCTTTCGACAGATTGTAGGCCGGATCGCCGGGCGGCGTGGTGATGCCCTGCTTGGACCCCGTGTTGATGATCAGCGCGGGCTCTCCATGGGCGATCATTGCCGGCGCGAAAATGCGCGAGCCGTTGATGACGCCCCAGAGGTTGATGCCGATTACGGCCTCCCAGTTTTCCAGTGGGCCGAAGACAGAGCTGCCAGGCTGGATGCCGGCATTGTTCATCAGCACATGCACGTGTCCGAAGCGCTCTTGCGTGGCACGCGCCAGAGCCACGAGGTCGTCGGCCCGCGACACATCGGTTTCGATCGCCGCGATATCGCCGGAGCCGCCCGAAGCGACCTTCGAGACCTCGGCCGCCGCCGCGTGCAATCTCTCGCCGCCGAGATCGGCGAGCACAACCTTCATTCCAAGGCTGGCGAAGCGCCGCGCCGAGGCAAGGCCGATGCCGGAGGCGGCGCCGGTCACGACGGCGACGTTGTTCTTGGCTATGGCGGAGTAGGACAGCATGGTTTCGATTCTGCTTGGAACGGATCAGGCAGACATAGGGTCTGCGCGCCGGCAAGTCCATGAGACTGCGTGGAGCGCGACGGGAAAAATGCGTGCTGCGTTGCCACGTTCACCAGCTTTCGTCTTCGGTCTTGTCGTTCTTTTGCGCCATGCTAGTGTGTCAAGTCTGCCCCATCCGCTCCGGTCCGCCGGGCCTCGAGATACCTCATGATAACCGAAGGCAAATTCAACAAAGGCACGCCCTGCAAAGAGTGTCCCTTGCGCCCGCTTCCGCTGTTTCGCCCCTTCAAGGCGGAAGAACTTGCATTCGTCTCCCACTTCAAGATCGGCGAGCTCGTCTTCGATGCGAACGCGACGATACTCGCGGAGGGGGAGCAAAGCGAGCATCTGTTCACCGTGCTTTCCGGATGGGGCTTTCGCTACAAGATGCTCGATGACGGCCGGCGGCAGATCCTGAACTACGTGATGCCGGGTGATATCGTCGGGCTGCAAGGCACTCTCATGGGCGAGATGCAGCATTCGATCGAGGCGCTTTCGCCGGTCGTGCTCTGCGTCTTCCAGCGCGACAGGCTCGGCGAACTTTACAGGCAGCATCCCGACCTCGCCTACGACCTGACCTGGATCGCAGCGCGTGAGGAGCGGATGCTGGACGAGAATCTGCTGAGCATCGGCCGCCGTTCCGCTCTGGAGCGGGCAGCCTACCTCATCGCCTTTCTTTACCAGAGAGCCGCCACGCTGGAGCTCTTCCGCGGCGGCTGGACCGTTATTCCCGTCACGCAGCAACACGTTGCCGACACGCTCGGCCTCTCGATCGTCCACACCAACAAGACGCTGAAGAAGCTGGCTGCCAGGGGCCTCCTGCGCTGGGCCGAGAAGGGCTGCGCCGTCCACGATATCGACGGCTTGCTTGCGCTTGCGGGCTGGGACGGATTCAGCGAGCCGAAGCGGCCGCTGATTTGATGCGAATCTTCATGCGTCTAATTACGTACAACATGTCTTTTTTAAATGCGCCCGGCCTGCCGGGTGTTCTATTAGCCGCTTCTTTATGGTCTCGGAAAATCGAGAGGCCGAGGATGCAGATATAATGCCAGTCAGTCAGGTTCCGCCGGCCATCAAGTCAGTCCTCGTCCTCGAGGATAATTTCCTTATCGCTCTGGACATGGAAGAGATGCTCGTCGCACTCGGGGTGACGAGCGTTCACGTCGCCACCACCAGGGCAAAGGCGATGGAACTCATCGCCGATCATACGTTCGATTTCGCAATTCTCGACATCAACCTGGGGGACGACACGAGCTTTGCCGTTGCCGATGCGCTGATGGCGCGGGGCATCAGCTTCGGCTTCACCAGTGGCTATGGGGAACTGTTGGCGCTGCCGAGCCATCTTCGCGATGTTCCGAGGATCGACAAACCCTTCAGCGAGGGAACGCTCAGCAGCCTCATCGCCACGGCCGCCTCTTCAAGAGACATGTGACTGCCGTTGCGGCCTACGCCCTGCCGCGCGAGATGAACCAGGGATTGGCGAAGTCGCTGTCATCCGGTTGATTGCGCTTGCCGTAGCCGAGCGGATTGCCCGCCATTGTCAGTGTCTGGCCACCTGCCGCCCTCAGGATCGCGTCGCCTGCCGCGGTGTCCCACTCCATCGTCCGGCTGAAGCGCGGATAGATGTCGGCAATGCCTTCCGCCAGCAGGCAAAACTTCAGCGACGAGCCGACGGCCTCATGGTCGCTGATGCCCTGATCGGCGAGGAAGGAGATCGTTTCGGGGCTGTTGTGCCAGCGGCTGGTCAGCGCCATCGGCCGGTCGCCGCAGCGGCGGCAGCCGATTGTGGTCCATTCGCCCGTGACCCGGCCATCCTCGACCGCCGCCTTCTTCGCCATGCCCGCGGCCGCCGAATAGATGAGGCCGAGAGCCGGTGCATAGACGACGCCGGCGACGGGTGCGCCGCTTTCTATGAGACCGATATTGACGGTGAAATGGCTGTTGCGCTCGACGAATTCCTTCGTGCCGTCCAGCGGGTCGACGAGGAAGAAGCGCGTTCCGGCGATATCGGCAACGTGGCCTGCGGCGACCTCCTCCTCCGCGACGACCGGTATATCCGGGAAGGCAGCCGCCAGATCGGCAAGGATGATCTGCTCGGCGCGGTGGTCCGCATCGGTCACGGGCGAGGCGTCAGCCTTGTAGGTGACGGCCGGCCCGGCCCGGTAAATTTCCAGGATTGCTTGTCCGGCGGCGAGCGCCGATGTCTCCAGTATGTCCAGCATTGCTTCCTGTTCTTGCGGTCGAGGCGATTCGCTTTGGAGCGCTTCGCCTCTTATCAGACGGGCAACGGCCACTGTAGCACTTGAATTGCTGCGCGGGTCATTTGCCGCGGCGGGATGGGCTTCCGCCCACGGTAATGCGCCCCGCTTCATTGCCGCTTTCTGCCCTTTGCTGCCGAAGGAGGCTATTTCGCAAGCGAATGCTGCTGAAATTTTCATTTTTCCGGCTCGAAAAGTGTCAAATCGATTTTATCGCAGAACAATTTGGTGGTGGCGCATTTTTTAGCTTTCATTTTCAATTGAAAGCGGTATGAAATCGGGCCTAGCACATGCTCGAAAACGAGTATTAAAAAACAAGAGATCGGACCGACAGGATCCGGTCCAGGGGAAGATTGATGGAGTATTTTGTCCAGCAGCTCGTCAACGGGCTGACGCTTGGGTCTATTTATGGTATGATCGCGATCGGTTATACCATGGTTTACGGCATCATCGGCATGATCAACTTCGCCCACGGCGATATCTTCATGCTTGGCGGCTTTGCCGCATTGATCGTCTTCTTGCTTCTCACGACTTTCATTGCCGGCGTGCCGGTTGTACTGGCGCTTTTGATCATGATGGTCGTCGGTATGCTGACTGCTGCGCTTTGGAACTGGACCATCGAACGCGTGGCCTATCGCCCGCTTCGCGGTTCCTTCCGTCTGGCGCCGCTGATCACGGCGATTGGCATGTCGATCGTGCTGTCGAACTTCATCCAGGTGACGCAGGGCCCGCGGAACAAGCCTATCCCGCCTCTGGTCTCCTCGGTCTATGACCTGTTCGGCATCTCGGTTTCTCTGAAGCAGATCATCATCGTCGTCATCACGGCAATCCTGCTCTCGGTCTTCTGGTACATCGTCAACCGAACGCCGCTCGGCCGGGCCCAGCGTGCGACCGAACAGGACCGCAAGATGGCGGCGCTGCTCGGTGTCGATGTCGACCGCACGATCTCGGTGACCTTCATCATGGGCGCCGCACTCGCCGCCGTCGCCGGGACCATGTATCTGATGTATTACGGCGTGGTTGTGTTCACCGACGGTTTCGCCCCGGGAGTCAAGGCGTTTACCGCTGCCGTTCTCGGTGGGATCGGCTCGCTGCCCGGCGCCGTGCTCGGCGGCTTGCTGATAGGCCTCATCGAGTCGCTGTGGTCCGCCTACTTCACCATCGACTACAAGGATGTCGCGACCTTCTCTATTCTCGCGATCGTCCTGATCTTCAAGCCGTCGGGTATTCTCGGACGACCGGAAGTCGAGAAGGTATAGTTCCATGGCAAATGTCGCATCCACAACCGCAAGCGCCGGCAGCGAGCTGACGGCGCGGGCGCTCCGCGAGGCTGTCTTTGCGGGCCTCATCACGCTCGGAATGTTCGTGCTCTTCGTCGGCCTCAAGACCGACCAGAACATCCGCAACGAGCTCATCCTCACGCCGCGATTTGGCCTGCTTGCGACCTTCGTGGCCATCGCCATGGTCGGCCGCTTTCTCATGGTCGCCTATGTCCAGCCGCGGCTGGCGCAGCGCAAGGCGGCAAAGGCGGCCGCGCCCGATGTGGTGAAGGAGGAGACCTTCTTCAGCCGCAACTGGTCGAAGATCGCGGTCATCCTGCTGCTGTTCTACCCACCGGTGATCGTCGCGCTCGTGGGCGTCCAGGGATCGCTGAAATGGGTCGACAATTTCGGCATTCAGATCCTCATCTACGTGATGCTTGCCTGGGGCCTCAACATCGTCGTCGGTCTCGCCGGGCTGCTCGATCTCGGCTATGTGGCCTTCTATGCCGTCGGTGCCTATTCCTACGCGCTGCTCTCCAGCTATTTCGGCCTGTCCTTCTGGGTGCTGCTGCCGATTGCCGGCCTTCTCGCCGCCTGCTGGGGCGTCGTTCTCGGCTTTCCGGTGCTGCGCCTCAGGGGTGATTACCTCGCGATCGTGACGCTCGCCTTCGGTGAGATCATCCGCCTCGTGCTGATCAATTGGACGGAAGTCACCAAAGGCACGTTCGGCGTTTCCGGCATCGCCAAGGCGACGCTCTTCGGTATCAAGTTCGATGCCACGAAGGACGGCTTCGCGGCAATGATGGGCCTGCCGATGTCTTCGGCCTATTACAAGATCTTCCTGTTCTATCTGATCCTCGGTCTCGCCCTGCTGACGGCGTTCGTCACGATCCGGCTGCGCCGGATGCCGATCGGCCGCGCCTGGGAGGCATTGCGTGAAGACGAGATCGCCTGCCGTTCCCTCGGCATCAACACCGTCACCACCAAGCTGACGGCGTTTGCGACGGGCGCGATGTTCGGCGGCTTTGCCGGTTCGTTCTTCGCCGTGCGTCAGGGCTTCGTCTCGCCGGAATCCTTCGTCTTCCTGGAATCGGCCGTTATCCTCGCCATCGTGGTTCTCGGCGGCATGGGCTCGCTGACGGGTATCGCCATTGCCGCCGTCGTCATGATCGGCGGCACGGAAATCCTGCGTGAACTGACCTTTCTCAAGATGATCTTCGGACCGACCTTCACGCCGGAACTCTATCGCATGCTGATCTTCGGCCTCGCCATGGTCGTCGTCATGGTCTGGAAGCCGCGCGGCTTCGTCGGATCACGCGAGCCGACCGCGTTCCTGCGCGAACGCAGGGCAATCTCCGGCAGCTTCACCAAAGAGGGGCACGGCTGATGGCCTTTGGGACCGACACCATGACAAAAGATCCCATCCTCAAGGTTGAACGCCTGTCGATGCGCTTCGGCGGTCTCATGGCCATCAACGACTTCTCCTTCGAGGCGGAGCGTGGCGAGATCACAGCGCTGATCGGTCCGAACGGAGCGGGCAAGACGACGGTGTTCAACTGCATCACCGGTTTCTACAAACCGACGATGGGCATGATCACCATGCGGCAGAAGTCGGGCGCCGAATTCCTTCTGGAACGGCTGCCGGATTTTGAAATCACCAAAAAGGCCAAGGTGGCTCGGACCTTCCAGAACATCCGCATGTTCTCGGGTCTGACGGTGCTCGAAAACCTGCTCGTTGCTCAGCACAACAAGCTGATGCGGGCATCCGGCTATACCATTCTCGGCCTGTTCGGCTTCCCGGCCTATCGCGAAGCATCCAGGGAATCGATCGAGCTCGCCAGGCACTGGCTCGAAAAGGCATCGCTGACCGAGCGAGCCGACGATCCGGCCGGCGACCTGCCCTATGGTGCCCAGCGGCGGCTCGAGATCGCCCGCGCAATGTGTACCGGGCCGGAGCTTCTCTGCCTGGACGAGCCCGCGGCGGGTCTCAATCCGCGCGAATCGCTCGCCCTCAATGAACTGCTCCAAGAAATCCGCCGCGATACCGGCACCTCCATCCTGTTGATCGAGCACGATATGTCCGTTGTGATGGAAATATCGGATCACGTCGTCGTGCTCGAATACGGTCAGAAGATTTCCGACGGCACCCCGGACTTCGTGAAGAACGATCCAAAGGTCATTGCGGCCTATCTGGGTGTCGAGGACGAAGAGGTTGAAGAGGTGATCGGAGAAATCGAGGAAATCGAAGGCGAGCGTGGGGGGCCCGGACAATGACTGCGCCCCTGCTGCATGTGAGAGGCGTCGAGACCTATTACGGCAATATCCGCGCGCTGAGCGGCGTGGACATGGAGGTCCATCGTGGCGAGATCGTCGCGCTGATCGGCGCCAACGGCGCCGGGAAGTCGACGCTCATGATGACGATCTGCGGCAGCCCGCAGGCGCGCACCGGCTCGGTCCACTTCGACGGCCAGGACATCACGCGTCTGCCCACGCATGAGATCGCGCGTCTAAGGATTGCCCAGTCGCCGGAAGGGCGCCGGATTTTCCCACGCATGACGGTGCTCGAAAACCTCCAGATGGGTGCGAGCCTCGACAATCTGAAGCACTTCAAGGAAGACGTGGAGAAGGTCTTCACGCTTTTCCCGCGGCTCAAGGAGCGGCAGGCGCAGCGTGGGGGGACGCTTTCGGGAGGCGAGCAGCAGATGTTGTCGATCGGCCGTGCTCTGATGGCCCGTCCGAAGCTCCTGCTGCTCGACGAGCCGTCGCTCGGGCTTGCGCCATTGATCGTCAAAGGTATCTTCGAAGCGATCAAGGTGCTCAACAAGAACGAGGGCCTCACCGTATTCCTCGTCGAACAGAACGCCTTCGGAGCGCTCAAGCTTTCCGATCGAGGCTATGTAATGGTCAACGGCCGTGTGACGATGAGCGGGTCAGGCAAGGACCTCCTCGCCAATCCGGAGGTTCGCGCGGCCTATCTCGAAGGCGGCCGCCATTGATCCGCCGGGTGTGGAGTTGAGTGAGATGCACGGAATTCTCTACGAAGAAGCCTCGATCTGGCAGTTTGTTTTCATCACCTGCGTTCTCGGGGGCTGGACCGCGTGGCGGACCGGCAAGAGCGTCGCGGAAAGCTGGGGTGACGTTCCGCGGCTCGTGATTTATGTCGCACTTTTGGGCTGGGGCATCCGGTTCATCCACCATGCGCTTTTCAACGGAACGATGTTCACCCTGCAATACTATGTAGTGGACACGGTCGTCCTTTTATTGTTTGCTGCCGCTGGTTTCCGTTACTATCGGACCAAGCAAATGGCCAGCATGTACTATTGGCTTTATGAAAAAACTTCGCCTTTCTCCTGGAAGGCAAAATAAGGGAACGGCGCGTGCCGGTCCGCGGCCGGTGCGAAAGAACACCGGCGCAATGATGGTGGGCATTGCGCAGGCTTATGAAACGAGACCCGCTCGAATATTTGGGAGTAACAAGATGAAAAAGTCTCTTCTGTCGGCCGTTGCGCTGACAGCAATGGTCGCCTTCAGCGGCACCGCGTGGGCTGACATCCTGGTCGGTGTCGGAGCTCCGTTGACTGGTCCGAACGCCGCCTTCGGCGCGCAGATCCAGAAAGGTGCAGAGCAGGCGGCCGAGGACATCAATGCTGCAGGCGGCATCAATGGGGAACAGATCAAGGTCGTACTCGGCGACGACGTTTCGGATCCCAAGCAGGGTGTTTCCGTCGCCCAGAAATTCGTGGCCGATGGCGTGAAATTCGTCGTTGGTCACTTCAACTCGGGCGTCTCGATTCCCGCATCGGAAATCTATGCGGAAAACGGCATCCTGCAGGTGACGCCGGCCTCGACCAACCCGCAATATACCGAACGCGGCCTGTGGAACACCTTCCGCACCTGTGGCCGTGACGACCAGCAGGGCGCCGTTGCGGGCGCTTATATCGCGGCCAATTTCAAGGACGCAAAAGTCGCCGTCATTCACGACAAGACCCCCTATGGTCAGGGCCTTGCCGACGAAACCAAGAAGTCGATGAACGAAGCCGGCGTCACCGAGGCGCTCTATGAAGGCATCAACACCGGCGACAAGGACTTCTCCGCACTTATCGCCAAGATGAAACAGGCTGGTGTCTCGATCGTCTATTACGGCGGTCTGCACACGGAAGCCGGCCTGATCATGCGCCAGATGAAGGACCAGGGCCTGAACGCGACGATGATGTCGGGCGACGGCATCGTCTCGAACGAACTGGCCTCGATTGCCGGCGATGCGGTCGACGGCACGCTGATGACCTTCGCACCAGACCCGCGCAAGAGCCCGGCTGCCAAGGACCTCGTCGAGAAGTTCCGCGCCGCCGGCTTCGAGCCTGAAGCCTACACGCTCTATGCCTATGCGGCCCTTCAGGTGATCGCAGAAGGCGCCAAGGCCGCCGGCAACACCGATCCGCAGGCGGTCGCCGAAGCCATCAAGGCCAAGGGCCCGTTCAAGACGGCAATCGGCGAGCTCGGCTTCGACGAAAAGGGCGACATCACACGCCCGGACTACGTCATGTACACCTGGAAAAAGGGTGACGACGGAAAGTTCAGCTACTTCCAGAACGAATAGTTCTTCTTACAGGCAATCTGGAAGGCCCGGCGGCAAACGCCGGGCCTTCTGCCGTTGTGCGCCCGGCATGGGCGCACTCTTGTCGCGGCTGACGCGATCCAGCGCCTCGGCAAGCACCATATCGAAGCGGCAGCGCGCGGAATCCATGACCAGCGCCTGGAGACCGGGCCGCTGGATCATGCTGGAGCCGGAGATGGAAGGGTCCACCTGCCTCCTTCTCGGCCGTAGCCGGCACATGCGGAGCTGGTCGGCGATCCAGGCCTCGCGCTGCAGGTCCGAGGAACAGCGGGCGTAGACGGCAACCTTCACTGAAATTCGCTCCGAAGCATCAGGTGGTGCGCTTCCTCCGTCGCTTCGTCATCTGTATTCTTGAGCATAGCATTCCCTTGCCAACTGCCGTGCCAGGAAATCGACCACGCGCAGCCAGCGCGGGTCCGGATTGCCGCGGGGGGGCGGCCACCGCGCTATCGCGCACTGTGGTATAGCGCGATGACCTATGGGATTCCCGCCTTGGCATCGCCATATCCCGCTCCGTCCCGCCTCTCGCCGACAACTTCGGCCATTGAATTGACCATCTCGTATTGCAGTATGCGATACAAACCCCTATATTCCCCCGAAGGAGACGAATGATGGCCAGCACAGCGGAACGCAAGGAATATCCCATCTCGATGCGCCTGCCCGAAGCAGACGTGGCGATGATTGATCGCGCTGCCAGCCTGCGGGGACGCTCGCGCACCGAATTCGTGCGCGATGCGGCGGTGCGCGCGGCCGAGGAAGTGGTCATGGAGCAAAGCCCGATCCGGATGAGCCCCGACAGTTTTGCCGCCTTCATGGAGGCCCTGTCCGCTCCGGCGGAACCTGTTCCCGAGATGGTCGAGCTGGCCAAACGGCCTGCTCCATGGGAGCCTGGCTACGTTCCGAGACGGTAATACCCGGTGCTATCCGTTCCCGAGCCGCTCTCCGCAGCGCATGATGTCTCGCAATTCTCGTGTGGCAAGCCGTCGCTCGATCACTGGCTGAAAACGCGCGCCCTGACCAATCAGGAGAGGGGGTTCACTGCCGTTCTCGTGGTGCATGAGGAAGGCCGTGCCGTCGGCTACTACGGTCTGGCGCCCACGGCGGTCGTGCCGTCGGTCCTTCCGCGTTCGATCCGCACTGGCCAGCCACCTGATCCCGTTCCCTGCCTCCTTCTCGGCCAACTCGCCACCGACACTCAGTGGGCAGGCTTGGGTATCGGGACGGGTCTGGCGAAGCACGCGCTACAACGCTGCGTCCGGGCGGCCAGCCTTATCGGCGGCCGCGCTGTGATGGTTAATGCGATTGACGTCGAGGCTTCGCTGTTCTGGCAGAGGCGTGGTTTCACGCCCTCGAAGGAAGATCCCTTCGTCCTGTTCCGATCCATCAGCGCCATCGCCGCCTCCTTCGCCGAGCGGTGACTATTCGGTCTTGGTGTTATCGGCTTAGCGCTGGTGTTCGAGCGCCGACGCTTCCTGTTCAATGATGCACTTTATCGCAGCAGCGATGCCCGGAGAGCCGCGATCTCTTGTTTCAGTCGGGCGACCTCTGCCGGCTCCATCCCCGTCGCATCGGCAATGCCGATCGGGACGCGGCTTGCTTTTTCCCGGAGCGCGCGGCCCGTCTCGGCCAGGCGCACGCGCACTTGCCGCTCATCGGCCTTGTCGCGGGTGCGCAAAATGTAGCCCATGGCTTCCAGCCGCTTCAGCATGGGAGTGAGCGTGCTCGACTCCAGGAACAGCTTCTCGCCCAGACTGCCGACGGTCTGGTCGTCCTTTTCCCAAAGAGCCACCATCACGAGGTATTGGGGGTAGGTCAGGTCGAGCTCGTCGAGGAGCGGCTTGTAGACACGCGTGAAGGCGTGATTTGCGGAGTAGATCGCGAAGCACAGGAAGTCGTCGAGCTTCATGAGTTCCTCCGAAGGTGGGAGGTTTGCCTTTGCCATCGCTTCGGTCCCGATTGTCTTTCCGACTATAATAAATCGTTCGCGATATAATCGCAAGGTATTGACGTCTGCCGCAGTTCGCGATAAATGTCGTGCACGATTTGATTGTTGCCAATACAACTCCCGCCGCGATGATCGGATCGTGAATTTTGATCGGATTTCAGGGAAAGGAGCATTTCCAATGACCAAGGCTCAGGCGAAGACAACCACGAACGACGTCTCCCGCAGAGAAATTCTGGCAGGCGCAATCGGCGCCGCCACCGCCGCGGCCGCACTCTCGGCCACCAGCCCGGCCGTCGCCGGTGGCGCCGAGCCGCAAGCCGGTGCGGCGGCCACGAGAGTAACCGGCAGCAGGATCAACACGCGTGATGGCGTCGAGATCTACTACAAGGACTGGGGTCCGAAGGACGGACCGGTGGTCGTCCTCAGTCATGGCTGGCCGCTTTCGTCGGACAGCTGGGAGGCACAGGCCTTCTATCTCGCCAGTAACGGCTTTCGGGTCGTCACCCATGACCGCCGCGGCCACGGCCGCTCGAGCCAGCCATGGGACGGCAACGACATGGACCATTACGCCGACGATCTCGCCGATCTGATCGAAACGCTGGACCTCAAGGACATCTTCCTTGCCGGCTTCTCGACCGGCGGCGGCGAAGTCGCCCGCTATATCGGACGCCACGGGACCGCCCGCGTCGCCAAGGCAGGACTGATCTCGGCAGTGCCGCCCTTGATGGTCAAGACCGACGACAACCCCGGCGGTCTGCCGAAGGAGGTCTTCGATGGCCTGCAGGCCGCCAGCCTCGCCGATCGCTCGCAGCTTTACCGGGACATCGCCTCGGGCCCGTTCTTCGGCTTCAACCGGCCCGGCGCGAAACCTTCACAGGGCATGATCGACAGCTTCTGGCTGCAGGGCATGACGGCCGGTCACAAGAACGCCTATGACTCCATCGTCGCCTTTTCGCAGACGGATTTCACGGAAGACTTGAAGAAATTCGACGTGCCGACGCTCATCATACACGGCGACGACGACCAGGTCGTGCCGATCGATGCTGCCGCCCGTGCCTCCAAGAAGCTGGTGCCTCAAGCCGAGTTGAAGGTCTATCCGGGTGCGCCGCACGGCATCACGGATACCCACAAGGACCAGCTCAACAAGGACCTGCTCGACTTCGCAAGGTCCTGAGCCAGCGGGATTGCTGCAGGCAGAGCAGCTGAAAAGGGCACCCGAGGGTGCCCTTTTTTGTATCCGACCGGCTACCCATCGGCTCGATTTCATGCACTATCCGGACGGATTCCGGGAGACATATGATGACCGCCAAGCCGCGCATTCTTATCACTTGCCGCAGGCCGCAGGCCGTGGAGCGGGTTTTAGACGCGTCGGTCTCTCGCTTTTGCGAGGCTTCGGTTTCTTCCTGTGAAACAATGGTTTGACTTCTGCAACGCGGTTCGGGCGAAAACCCGTCCCAAGGGGAGCTTCGGCGAACGTCCATGGAAACGGCAGCGATCATCGCACCGCAGCGGGCGAGAGGAGAGGGGCGGCTCGTCGCCAAGGCCGAAGGCGGACGCACGCGCATCGCCGAGCTCTACCAGGAAGGCTGCGCCAAGATCCGTCTGCCCAGAACCTTCGATGCCTCGATGGAGGCCGTGCTCATCAATTCATCGGGCGGCGTGACGGGCGGTGACCGGCTTTCCTGGGAATTCAGGGCGGGAGAAGGCACGAAACTCACGCTGACGACGCAGGCCTGCGAGAAGATCTACAAGGCAAGCGCCGGCACGGCCGAGATTGCGACGCGCATCGCGGTCGCCGCCGGCGCTCACGTCGACTGGCTGCCGCAGGAGACGATTCTGTTCGATCGGTCGGCCCTGTCGCGGAGCCTGGAGGTCGACCTCGCCGCCGGCGCATCCTTTCTCGCGGTGGAGGCAGTTCTGATCGGCCGCAAGGCCATGGGCGAGGAGGTGCGCGCCGGCCTCTTCCGCGACAATTGGCGAATTCGAAGCGGCGGCAGGCTGATTCACGCAGAGAACCTCGCCTTGGCCGGAGACGTCGCGGCGCTTGCGTCGCGGCGAGCGGTCCTCGACGGCGCTTCCGCCTTCGCGACCCTCGTCTATGCCGCGCCGGATTGCGAGTCGCAGCTTTCCAGAATGCGTTTGGCGCTCGCGGGACATGCCCTGTCCGGCGTCAGCCATTACCACGTCGGCGGTCGGGACAAGATCGTCGCCCGCCTTGCTGCGGCCGATGGGTTCGCGCTCAGAAAAATCCTGATCCCGCTCATTTCGCACTTGCGTAAAGACGCGTCAGTGCCGAAAGTCTGGACTCTCTGATCCCTGCAATCGATCTGGACGGCGACGCATGAATCTCACTCCGCGCGAAAAAGACAAGCTGTTGATTTCCATGGCGGCGATGGTCGCGCGGCGGCGGCTCGAGCGGGGCGTGAAGCTCAATCATCCCGAGGCGATCGCCCTCATCACCGACTTCGTCGTGGAAGGCGCGAGAGACGGCCGTTCCGTCGCCGATCTGATGGAGGCAGGCGCCCATGTTCTTACCCGCGATCAGGTGATGGAGGGCATTGCGGAGATGATCCACGACATCCAGGTCGAGGCGACTTTTCCCGACGGGACGAAGCTCGTCACCGTCCACGAGCCTATCCGCTAGCGAGGAGGCACCATGCTCAGCCTGCGTCCAAACTGCGAATGCTGCAATCGAGACCTGCCACCCGATAGCGGCCATGCGATGATCTGCACCTTCGAGTGTACTTTTTGCGCCGGCTGTGCGGAAACGAAGCTTGGCGGGACTTGCCCGAATTGCGGAGGCGAACTGGTCCGGCGCCCGGTGCGGCCTGTGGCAATGCTGAAGAAATATCCGGCATCGACGGAGCGCGTCCTGAAGCCCGAAGGCTGTGCGCCCGAACGAGCCGTCTGAGGGGAACGATCATGATCCCAGGTGAGATTATCGCCGCCGCCGGTGAGATCGAGTTAAATGCGGGCCTCGAAACCGTCAGCATCGAGGTTGCCAACTCCGGGGACCGACCGGTGCAGGTCGGCAGCCATTATCATTTCGCCGAGACCAATCCGGGCCTGATCTTCGACCGTGACGCCGCGCGCGGCAAGCGGCTCGACATCCCTGCGGGTACGGCCGTCCGCTTCGAGCCTGGACAGACACGGCAGGTGACGCTCATTCCGCTTTCGGGAAAGCGCGAGGTTTTCGGCTTCCGCCAGCAGGTCATGGGGAAGCTATGAGAGCGGCCGCTCCTGCTTTGAGCCTGTTGTTGTGCTGCACGGCTTCCGCCTATGCGCAACAGCCCGAGCCGGATTGCGGGAAGGCCGTGACCCAGATGGATCTCAACATATGCGCCGATCAGGACTACCGGGCGGCGGATGCGGAGCTGAACAAGACCTACCGCCTCGCGGTCGCGGCCATGCAGGCGACCGACAAGGAGCTTGGCGGCATCGACGCGGCTTACGTCGGAGCGCTCGAGGCACTGAAAAAAGCCCAGCGCGCCTGGATCGGCTATCGCGACGGCCAATGCGAACTCGCCGGGTTCGAGGCGAGGGGGGGCTCGATGGAGCCCATGCTGGTCTCCGGTTGCCTCGCAGAGCTGACACGCAAGCGCACGGCCGAGCTCAAGAAACTCATGGAATCTTCGGAGAATTGATCATTGCGAAGCGGCCGCGTCATCATGATCGTTGGCAATGGTGACGTGCCCGAGGGCGCTGCCGCGACGATCGATGCAGCCGATCTGGTGATCCGTTTCAACGATTGCCGCTCGGTCGGGAAGGGCGGCAGCAGGACCGATATCATCGCCGTCTGCAACACCGGCCGCCCGGCACTGTCAATGCTTGCCGGCGGGCGCTGGAAGACGAGCGAGCCGGTCCGGCAGGCACGCGAGCTATGGAGCGTCCGCGCCGGAGCCAGGTTCGCCGCGATGCGGGCAGCACTTGCCGAGACACATCCGGATCTCGACGATTTCTGCGACGACTATACGGCCGGCTTCGAGAGCTTCGCGCGGGCTACGGCACGCAAGCACCGGGTCATCGCGGCCGAGACGCATGACCGGCTGGAGCGCGATCTCGCCCGCTTCGCGCCGTCGCCTTATGTCGCGCCGTCGAGCGGCTTGGTGGTCATTTCCGACATCGTGTCGAGCTTTGCCGCAGCCGGCGACGATGTCGTGCTTGCCGGCTTCGGCCATATCGGCTGGCAGTGGCACCCGTTTGCCGCCGAGCGCCGCTATGTCGATGCGCTCGCAGCGCAAGGGCGGCTTCGCAGGCTTCATCCATTTGTCTCTTCAGATTTGCCCCAGGGAGCCTGAGCCATGTCCTACAGAATGTCGCGCGCGGCCTATGCCAACATGTTCGGTCCGACCGTGGGCGACAAGGTGCGCCTCGCCGACACCGAGCTCTTCATCGAGGTCGAAAAGGACTTCACCACGCATGGCGAGGAGGTGAAGTTCGGGGGCGGCAAGGTCATCCGCGACGGCATGGGCCAGAGCCAGGTGACGCGCGAAGGCGGCGCGGTCGACACGGTGATCACCAATGCGCTGATCCTCGATCATTGGGGAATCGTGAAGGCGGATATCGGGCTGAAGGACGGGCGGATCGCGGCAATCGGCAAGGCCGGCAATCCGGACACGCAGCCGGGCGTCACCATTATCGTCGGTCCGGGTACGGAGGTTATCGCCGGCGAGGGCAAGATCGTCACGGCCGGGGGCATGGATAGCCATATACACTTCATCTGCCCGCAGCAGATCGAAGAGGCGCTGATGAGCGGCCTGACATGCATGCTCGGCGGCGGGACGGGACCGGCGCACGGTACGCTCGCCACGACCTGCACGCCCGGACCCTGGCACATCGCCCGCATGATCGAAGCGGCCGATGCGTTTCCGATGAATCTCGCCTTTGCGGGCAAGGGCAACGCGTCGCTGCCTGGAGCGCTCGTTGAAATGGTACTCGGCGGCGCGACTTCGCTGAAGCTGCACGAGGATTGGGGCACGACGCCGGCCGCCATCGACTGCTGCCTCTCCGTGGCCGATGAATACGACGTGCAGGTTATGATCCACACCGACACCCTCAACGAAAGCGGATTCGTCGAGGATACGATTGCGGCGATCAAGGGCCGGACGATCCATGCCTATCACACGGAAGGCGCCGGCGGCGGGCATGCGCCCGATATCATCAGGATCTGCGGCCAGCCGAACGTCATCCCGTCCTCCACCAATCCGACGCGGCCCTATACGGTGAACACGCTTGCGGAACATCTCGACATGCTGATGGTCTGCCATCACCTGTCGCCCACCATTCCGGAAGACATCGCCTTCGCCGAAAGCCGCATCCGCAAGGAGACGATCGCGGCGGAGGATATCCTCCACGATATCGGCGCCTTCTCGATCATTTCCTCCGACAGCCAGGCGATGGGGCGCGTCGGCGAGGTGGCGATCCGCACCTGGCAGACCGCCGACAAGATGAAGCGCCAGCGCGGACGGCTCCAGGAGGAGACCGGCGACAACGACAATTTCCGCGTCAAGCGCTATATCGCCAAATACACGATCAACCCGGCGATCGCCCACGGTCTCAGCCACGAGATCGGCTCGCTCGAGGTCGGCAAGCGCGCCGATCTGGTCCTCTGGAATCCGGCCTTCTTCGGCGTGAAACCCGACATGGTGCTCCTCGGCGGCACGATCGCAGCAGCCCCCATGGGCGACCCGAACGCCTCCATCCCCACGCCGCAGCCGGTCCACTACCGGCCGATGTTCGGCGCCTATGGAAAGAGCCGGACCAACTCCTCGGTCACCTTCGTCTCGCAGGCGTCGCTCGATGCCGGGCTTGCCGGCAGGCTCGGCGTCGCCAAGGAGCTGGTCGCCGTTCAGAACACGCGCGGCGGCATCGGCAAGGCGTCGATGATCCACAACAGCCTGACGCCGCATATCGAAGTAGACCCGGAAACCTACGAGGTCCGCGCCGACGGCGAGCTCCTGACCTGCGAGCCGGCGACGGTGCTGCCGATGGCGCAGCGCTATTTCCTGTTTTGAGCCGAACAGCCATGCATCGGCCGCATGGCTGCCATGCGGGAGGCCTCGAACCGTCGCTTTGATGCTGCACTGCAGCGGAAATTTCGTTAGGAAGGGCACTCGATTTCGCCGGTGCGCCTGTCCTCCCAAGACTGCGCCGCCGGCAGCCAGTTGTTAGGAGATGATGATGCTCGGCAGAAAAGTTCCCGCTGTAACCTTCCGCACCCGCGTCCGCGACGAGTCCGTCGGCGGTTCCAATCCGTTCCGCTGGCAGGACGTTACCTCGGACGACTATTTCGCCGGCAAGCGCGTCGTGCTGTTTTCGCTGCCGGGTGCTTTCACCCCGACCTGCTCGACCTACCAGTTGCCGGACTTTGAAAAGCTCACCTCCGAATTCCGGGGTCTCGGGATCGACGAGATCTACTGCGTCTCCGTCAACGACGCCTTCGTGATGAACGCCTGGGGCAAATCGCAGGGCCTCGAGAACGTCAAGCTCATTCCGGACGGTTCGGGCGAGTTCACCCGCAAGATGGGCATGCTCGTCGCCAAGGACAATCTCGGCTTCGGAATGCGCTCCTGGCGCTATGCCGCCGTCGTCAACAACGGCGTTGTCGAGAAGTGGTTCGAAGAGGAAGGCTACTCCGACAATTGCGACAGCGATCCCTACGGTGTCTCCTCGCCGCAGAACATTCTCGCGGCGCTGAAATCCAAGAAGCTCGCCGCCTGATCCCGATTCTACCGAATCGATAAAGCCCCGGCTGCCGCAAGCAGGTTCCTGAAAATCCACGCGATTTTCGCCTTCTTGCTGGTGCCGGGGCTTTTTCTTGCTACAGTGAAGACTTCCAAGAGGAAGCGGATGTGGGGGGCGAGAACCGTTCACGTTTCCTCTTTCACCGGCAAGGGGAATGCAGAAATTCATGGTTTACATTATCGCATATCTGACGGCGCATGCGGGCAAGGGCGACGAGATCGTGGCGCTGACGAAGCCGCTGATCCAGGCGACGCTGAAAGAGGCCGGTTGCGTCAGCTATGAGCTCTATCGCAAGCCCACGGATCCCGATGCGCTGGTGTTCGTGGAAACATGGAAGGACAGGGCAGCTATCGATGCCCATTTCGCCGAACCGCATCTGAAGGCCTTTCAGACGGCGGCGGCAAGCCTGCTGGCGAGCGCCCGCGTCGAGATCGTGCATCCGGAAAAGATCGAGGTGGTCTGACGTGCCCTATCGCTCGACCGAAGTTCGTTCGCCCGGTCCGGGCGAGAGGGCGCCGCTCCATCGCCTGACCCTGACGCATGAGCAGCGCCATCTGCGCCGCAAGCTCCTGCACCTCGACAACGACGATGTGGTGATGCTGGATCTCAAGGAGCCCGTGATGCTCGCCGATGGCGATCTCCTGGTGCTCGAGGGAGGCGGCCATATCGAGGTGAAGGCGGCAGCGGAGGCGCTTTACGACATCCGCGCGCGAAACGCGCTGCATCTGATAGAGCTTGCCTGGCATCTCGGCAACCGGCACCTGCCGGCGGCGGTGGAAGAGGGACGGATTCTGATAGCCCGCGACCCGGTCATTCGCGCCATGCTGGAGGGCCTGGGCGCCACCGTCGATGACGTGATCGAGCCCTTTCATCCCCTGCACGGCGCCTATCACCAGCACGGTCACGGCGATCACCACCGTCATGGCTGAGAATGCCGATACGCAGTCGCTCCTGCGTCTCGTTACCTGGCTCTCGCCCGCCTTTCCCGTCGGCTCCTTCTCCTATTCCGGCGGTCTGGAGCAAGCCATTCATGACGAGCTTGTCACCGGTGCCGACGATTTGCGGCTCTGGTGCGAAACGCTCCTGGATCACGGCACGACGTGGAACGACGCGCTGCTTCTGGCGGAAGGTTACCGTGCATTTGACGATGCCGCGCGGTTGATTGCGGCATCGGAACTGGCCGAGGCGCTTGCCGGATCGCGCGAGCGGCACATGGAAACCATGCTCCTCGGCGAGGCGTTCCTGGCCGCCGCCGGCCACTGGCCGCACGCGGCCCTTAAATTCCCCGGCGGGAGAGCCGCCTATCCGGTGGCGGTCGGCGCGGTCGCCGGAGCGCACTCTACCGGCCTCGAAGCGGCGCTCGCCGCCTTCCTCAATGCCACCATATCGAACGCGGTGTCGGTGGCTATCCGCTGCGGCGTTACCGGCCAGCGCGACGGGGTCGGCATGCTTGCGCGTATGGAGGGGACGATAGGGGCGGCGGCAGAGCGCGCCGCGCGCGCCTCGCTCGATGATCTTGGCGCCGCGACGATCATCGCCGACATTGCCTCGCTGCGACACGAGATCTTGCATTCACGATTGTTCCGCACTTAACGGAACGACGGACGGACTTCGAAAGGATAGAAGGGATGGCATCGAAAAACGGTCCTCTGCGCATCGGTATCGGCGGTCCGGTCGGGTCCGGAAAGACGGCACTTACCGACAAGCTCTGCAAGGCCATGCGGGAGAAATACTCCGTCGCGGTGGTCACGAACGACATTTACACCAAGGAAGATGCCGAAGCGCTGGTGCGTATGCAGGCCTTGCCTTCGGAGCGGATCGTCGGGGTCGAGACGGGCGGATGCCCCCATACGGCGATCCGCGAGGATGCGTCGATCAATCTTCAGGCGATTGCCGATCTCAACCGCCGCATTCCCGATCTCGATGTCGTCTTCATCGAGTCGGGAGGGGACAATCTGGCAGCGACCTTCTCGCCCGATCTCGCTGATCTTACGATCTATGTGATCTCGGTCTGCCAGGGCGAGGAAATTCCGCGCAAGGGCGGACCGGGAATCACCAGGTCCGATCTGCTGGTGATCAACAAGAAGGATCTCGCCCCTTACGTCGGTGCCGACCTCGGGGTCATGGAACGCGATGCGGCACGGATGCGAGCCGAAAAGCCGTTCGTGTTCTCGGATATGAAACGCGGCGACGGGGTGGAGCGGATCGTCGAATTCCTGACGGTGCACGGGGGACTCTGAGGAGAGCACCCCGGCGCAGCTCTCGTCCTATTCCGCGGCCAGCGCCGGATGGCTGATGACCTTGCCGTCGGACTTGCGGCGCTTCTCGTCTTCCAGCGCCTTGATGCGCTCTTCGAGGCTCTCGATCGTGCTGCCCTGTTCGGCGGCAAGCTTGCTCAGCGCCTCCTGGTCGAGCGGCGGTTCTTCCTCGTCCTTCTTGCCGATGTAGCGGCCGAAAGCCCAGGCGAGGAGACGCGACAGGTCGTCCATGATCAGGAAGAAGGACGGAACCACGACGAGGCTCAGGACCGTCGAGACGATAATGCCGCCGATGACGGCGATCGCCATCGGTGCACGGAAGGAACCGCCTTCGCCGACGCCCAGGGCCGAGGGCAGCATGCCCGCGGACATGGCGATCGATGTCATGACGATCGGACGGGCCCGCTTCCGTCCCGCCTCGATCATGGCAAGCGTCCGGTCCATGCCGTGATGCATCATCTCGATACCGAAGTCGACGAGCAGAATAGCATTCTTGGTGACGATGCCCATCAGCATCAGGATACCGATCAGCACCGGCATGGACAGCGCGTTCTGGGTGAGGATCAAGGCGGCTGCCACGCCGCCGATCGCGAGCGGTAGCGAGAACAGGATGGTGAAAGGCTGTATCACATCCTTGAACAGGAGGATGAGCACGACCAGAACCATCATCAGACCCAGCAGCATGGCGTTGCCGAAGCTCTCCTGCATCTCGGCCTGCACCTCGGCGTCGCCGCTTTCGAGGAACTGGACCGTCGCAGGCAGATCGGCGTCGGCGGCGATTTCCCTGAAGCGGGCCGATGCCGTGTCGAGCGCCACGCCGGCGGGCAGATCGGCGCCGAGCTTGACGACGCGGTAGCGGTCGTAGCGCTTGATCGAACTCGGCCCTTCCGCATAGTTGATGTCCGCGACGCTCGACAGCGGCACGGTCGCTCCGGATGCCGTCTGGACCTTCAGGTTGCGGATCGCCGCCAGGTCTGTGCGAAAATCACGGTCGAGCTGCACCCGGATCGGGATCAGGCGCCCATCGAGCGCGATCTTCGCCAACTGCGCGTCGATATCGCCGATCGTGGCGATGCGGATCACCTCGGAGATCTGCGCCGTCGTAATGCCAAGGCGCGACATCTGGTCGTCGCGGGGCCGGATCTGCAGTTCCGGTCGGGGCAGCGCCCCCTCGGGGCTGACGTTGGCAAGCAGCGGGTCTCGGCGCAGATCCGCTTCCAGGGTGGCGACCGCCTTGTCGAGATCCTCCTCGTTGTTGGAAAGCAGGTTGAACGACAGGTCACGTTCGCCGCGATCGTTGAGCTTGGTGACGCGGACATCGGGAATCGATCGCAATCGGGCGAAGATTTCCCTCTCGATCTCGGATTGCGGTTTGATCCGCCCGGCCGGGGGCAGCTTCGGCAGGTATTCGCCGATCAGCGGAGTGCGGCCGATCACGTCGTTGACGACCTTGTTGATCAGCGAATGATCGAGCTTCTCGAGCAGCACCGTGACGGCAGCGCGTCGCAGCTCGAGGTCGCCCTTGGGCGAGGCGCCGCCGAGCACGAAGACGTTTTCCACGCCGTCGATATCCTTGACGCGATTGTAGATCTCCGTGGTGGTCCGGTCCGTATCCGCGAGCATTGCGTCCGGCGGCAGTTCGATCGACAGGCTTACCCGCGAGCTGTCTTCCGGCGGCAGGAAGCTGCCCGGGACGAAGACGAGCAGCGCGACCACCGAACCGACCGAGAGCAGGATGGCGACGAGCAGCGTGGAGTAGCGCGTGTACCAGCGTTTCGTGGTGAAGCGTACGAGGCGCGTGTACTGGCGCATCATGAAGCCTTCATCATCATGATGCCCGCCGGCATCCGAAGGCTTCATCAGATAGGCCGCCATGACCGGCGTGATCAGGCGGGCGACCAGGAGCGAGAAGAACACCGAGACGGCGACCGTCAGGCCGAACTGGATGAAGTACTGTCCCGGAATGCCCGGCATGAAGGATACGGGCACGAAGACGGCGATGATCGTGAAGGTGGTGGCGATCACCGCAAGTCCGATCTCGTCCGCAGCCTCGATCGCTGCGCGGTAAGGCGACTTGCCCATCCGGATATGACGCTCGATGTTCTCGATCTCCACGATCGCATCGTCGACGAGAATACCCGTCGCGAGCGTCATCGCCAGGAAGCTGACGAGGTTCAGCGAGAAACCGAGCAGTTCCATCACCCAGAAGGTGGGGATCGCCGAGAGCGGCAGTGCGACCGCCGAAATCAAGGTCGCGCGCCAATTGCGCAGGAACAGCATCACGACGATGACGGCGAGCAGCGCGCCCTCGATCAGCGTATGAATCGCCGCCTCGTAATTGCCGTAGGTGAAGTAGACCGAATCGTCCACCATCTCGATGGAGACGTCCGGGTGCTTTGCCCGGATTTCATCGAGCGTCTTGCCGACGGTTTCCGCGACCGAGACTTCGCTCGCCCCCTTGGCGCGGAACACGGCGAAGGTGACGCCCGGCTGCCCGTTGAAGCGGGAGAACGACTTCGGCTCCTCATAGGTGTCGATGACATTGCCGAGTTCCGACAGACGGACGAAGCGGCCGTTCGGCAGCGAGATCATCGTACTCGCCAGCGCCGTTACGTCGCGCGTGTCGCCCAATGTGCGGATCGCCTGTTCGCTGCCGCCGACCTGGCCCCGGCCGGAACCGAGGTCCATGTTCATCCGGCGAAGTTGGGCGTTGACGTCGGCGGCGCTGATGCCAAAGGAATTCAGGCGGTCCTCATCGAGCTCGACCCGGACTTCGCGGTCGGAGCCGCCGTAACGGTCGACACGGCCGATGCCGGTCTGGCCCTGGATGGCGCGCTTGATCGTGTCGTCGACGAACCAGGAGAGCTCTTCCAGCGTCATGCCCGGCGACGAGACGGAAAATGTCTGGATCGCCTGGCCCTCCACGTCGACCTTGGAAACGATCGGCTCTTCGATCGAGGTCGGCAGATCGCTGCGGATGCGGTCGATGGCATCCTTGACATCCTGCACGGCCTGCGTCGTCGGGACTTCCATGCGAAAGATGACGGCGGTCGTCGAAATGCCGTCGGTGATCGTCGACTCGATATGGTCGACGCCGGAGACGCCGGCGACCGCGTCCTCGATCTCCTTGGTGACCTGGGTTTCCAGTTCGGCGGGCGCCGCACCGCTCTGCGTGACGGCGATCGAAACGATCGGCACGTCGATGTTCGGGAAGCGGGTGATGGGCAGCGAATTGAACGACTGCCACCCGAGCACCACGAGCACGAAAAACGCCAGGATGGGCGCGACCGGATTGCGGATAGACCAGGCGGAGAAATTCATGGTCTCATATTCCCGTCAGTTGGTTGCCGGCTCGGCGGATTCGACCGGATTGATGCGGTCGCCATCGCGCACATAGGCACCGGCCTTCGCCACCGCCTGTTCACCCGGTTCGATGCCGGAGAGTATCTCGATGAATTGTCCGTCCTGGATGCCCGTTTCGACAGGTACCAGGCGCACGACGCCGTCTTCTACCTTGCGGACGATGGACTTGCCGTCTTCCGATGTAACGGCCGTTTGCGGCAAAACCACCGTCTCCTTCTGCTCCGCCACGATCACGGCGCTGGCATACATGCCCGCGCGCGCCTTGGATGCGTCGGTCAGGCTGATACGCACCGTGCCGAGGCGCGTCTGCGGGTCGACCGTAGGGGCGATCAGGCGGATCTTCCCCTCGATCGTGGTGGTGCTGCCGGCAAGCTTGACTGTTGCGGTCTGCCCCACGGCAAGCTTGATCACATCGGACTCGGCGACATCGGCCCACATCTCGATTTCGCCGTCGCGAATGATCGCGAACAGCGGCTCGCCGCTGCCGCTGGCGATCGCACCGACCTTGGCGTTCTTTCGCGAGACGACGCCGCTGACCGGCGCCTTCACGGCGGTCCGTGCAAGACGCAGGTCGACGTCGTCTATCTGGGCCTGCACTACCTTGATATCTGCCGTTGCGACGCTCACCGACTGCTCCGCCGAGCGGACGCGTGCGCGGCCCGCTGCGGCAAGCGCTTTCAAGCGGTCGGCCTCGGCAGTCGAGACGGTACCGTGTTCCGACAGCTGCACAGCACGGTTCGCGACACGCGTCGCCTCTTCCGAATTGGCCGTCACTTCGGCAAGCTGGGCGTGCAACTGGGCGAGCGATGCCTCGGCCTTGGCGAGGTTGGCTTCGAGCTGACTTCTTTGCAGAAGCAGGGCGTCCTGGTTGAGGGTGGCCAGCGTGCTGCCTTTTTCCACCCGGTCACCGACGTCGACATTGAGCGACCGTATGGCGAGGCCATCCACCAGGGGAGAGACATAGATCTCCTCCACCGCCTCGATGGAACCGGTGGCGATGACGCGGTCGGTGATCGCACGCTTCGTCGCTTCGGTCACGACGATGGAGGGCGGCGCCTGTTTTTGCGGCGGCTTGGCGGCCTCTTCGGCCGAAGCGCTCACAAGCGCGGACAGGAGCATCGCTGCACAAGCGCCGATAAGAGGCAGGAGTTTCTGAGCCATAGGCCTGTTTTCCCGAAGCTGAAGCACACGTGCCCGATCACGCCCGCGCAGGGCGAATATCCGGCCGCAATCACGCTATTTCACCTACAGCGCCGCGCGTCTCTTTTCGGACGCGCAAGGACCGCTGCAGCATTTTGAATCGCTGCCCGGGCAGCGGTTTCAAGCCACAGGCACCGGATGGGAAGAAAATTCCCTGATGGGCAATCCTAAAGAAATAAAGATTCCTCCATTCGCTTGCCCTCCAGTCAAACGTTCCGGCCTATGTAGTCGCCGGAGCAAATGCTTACAAGAGCAGCGAAGCAATGGTGCCTCACTATTTCTACTGTCATGCGTCTTCGGATGCAATACGGGTGCAACCTGAAGGTAGTCTTAACAACCACAGCGTGGTGAGCGATTTTCGCCGTTCGACAGCGGACCCGCCACGCTAAGCCATTGGAATCGAGCCTTTGCGCGCGGGCGGGCGCTGATCGGTGCGCTTCTCCGGGAGTAACGCTGCGACCTTTGACCACGGGGTGCGAGTTCGCGGCAAGCGGCACGCCTCCGCATAGGGAGCGCGCGGCGAGTGCCACGCGCTCCTGATCGTCATGCGGCGCCTTATTTCAGCGCCGCGTCCGTGATCTCGTGGGTCCAGGCGCCTTCCGGCTCCTTGGAAATGACCGGGTCGGAGCCGCCGGCCAGCAGCGACTGGACGGTGCGCTGGTAATCCGCCTCGTCGAGCGCGCCGTCGGATCCTGCAGTCAGCTTGGCGACTTCGCCCATCATGCGCTTCTGGTGCTTTTCCGTCTGCGCGCCGGTGGAGTCGTTCTCGAGCACGATATCGGCCGCCTCGTCCGGATTCTCCTCGGCATATTTCCAGCCCTTCATCGAGGCGCGGACGAACTTCACCATCTTGTCCTTGAAGGCCTCGTCCTTGAGCTTGTCCTCGAGCACGTAGAGGCCGTCTTCGAGCGTGGCGACGCCCTGGTCCTCGTATTTGAAGGTGACCAGATCCTCCGGCTTGATGCCGGCATCGATGACCTGCCAGTACTCGTTGTAGGTCATGGTGGAGATGCAGGCGGCCTGCTTCTGAATCAGCGGATCGACGTTGAACCCCTGCTTCAGCACGGTCACGCCGTCCGGCCCGCCATCCGTCGGGATCTTCAGATGCGACATCCAGGAGAGGAACGGATATTCGTTGCCGAAGAACCAAACGCCGAGGGTCTTGCCCTTGAAGTCTTCGGGACCCTTCACTCCGGATTCCTTCAGACAGGTGAGCATCATCCCCGATGTCTTGAAGGGCTGGGCGATATTGACGAGCGGCACGCCCTTTTCGCGCGTGGCGAGGGCGGATGGCATCCAGTCGACGATGACGTCGGCGCCGCCGCCGGCGATCACCTGCGCCGGAGCGATATCCGGTCCGCCGGGCTTGATTTCGACGTCGAGGCCCTCTTCCTCGTAAAAGCCCTTGTCCTTCGCCACGTAGTAGCCGGCGAACTGCGCCTGGGTCACCCACTTCAGCTGCAGCGTGACCTTTTCGGCGGCATTGGCGTGGAAAGCGGCAAGCGAAAAGACGCTCGCTGCCAGCAGAATTCCAAGTTTCTTGTTCATTTCAGTTCCCTCTTATCGTTGCCTTGTCGTTCTAACACTTTGAAACTACGCATTTCGGCCGGGAAGGCCATTACGCATTTTCCCGGAAGTGCCCTGGAGCATTTCAATGTTTCATGGAAACACTGAAATGCTCCAACCCTTTGGTCCAACGCACTTCCGGACGGAAAACCGTTACACACTTTTCCTGGAAGTGCTCTAGGCTCGCCCACTGCGGATGGACGGATGCCAGAACGTGACCGCGCGCTCGATGAGCGCGACCACCCCGTAGAAGACGGAGCCAGCCACCGCCGCTACGGCGATTTCGGCCCAGACCATGTCGACGTTCATGCGGCCCACTTCCGTGGAGATCCGGAAACCCATGCCGACAATGGGCGTTCCGAAGAATTCGGCCACGATCGCACCGATCAGCGCCAGCGTGGAGTTAATCTTGAGAGCGTTGAAAATAAAAGGCCAGGCGGCCGGCAAGCGGAGCTTGACGAGTGTCTGCCACCAGGATGCGGCATAGGTGCGCATCAGATCGCGCTCCATGTGGCTGGCGGCTGCAAGGCCAGAAACCGTGTTCACCAGCATCGGGAAGAAGGTCATGATGACGACGACCGCCACTTTCGACTGCCAGTCGAAGCCGAACCACATGACCATGATCGGGGCGACACCGATGACGGGGAGGGCGGAGACGAAATTGCCGAGCGGCAGCAGCCCTTTCTGCAGGAATGGCGAACGGTCGATGAGGATTGCGACGACGAAGCCGAGGCCGCAGCCGAGCGCGTAACCGGTCAGCACGGACTTCAGGAAGGTCTGCCGGAAATCGGCCGCGAGTGTCGGCAGCGAGTTGATCAGCCGCTGCCAGATCATCGATGGCGCCGGCAACAGCACCGATGGGACGGCGAAGCCGCGGACGATGCCTTCCCAGAGGACGAGTATGGTGATGCCGAAGAGGAGAGGCACGGCAAGTCGTGCCGCGTTGTTTGCGGCGTCGCTTGCGAACTGACGCCGGACCAGCCATTCGTTGAAGGCCCAGGCAGCGAGCCAGAAGAGGATGGCGCCGGCGAGAGCGGCAATACTCATGGTTTTGCCCCCATGCGCTTCAGGACGGTCGTATGCGCCAGGCCGACGATCATGACGAGGACCGCGGCGAGTGCCGCAGCCATGAACAGCGCCGCCCAGATCTGCACGGTCTGTCCGTAATAGGACCCGGCGAGCAGGCGTGCGCCGAGCCCGGCAACTGCGCCGGTCGGCAGCTCGCCGACGATGGCGCCGACGAGCGAGATCGCGACGGCAACCTTCAGCGAGGTGAAGAGATAGGGCATGGACGAGGGCCAGCGCAGCTTCCAGAAGGTCTGGGCGGGCGAGGCGTTATAGGTGTGCATCAGGTCGAGCTGGATCGTTTCGGGGCTGCGCAGTCCCTTGACCATGCCCACGACCACCGGGAAGAACGAAAGATAGGTGGAAATCAGCGCCTTCGGAAGCAGGCCGGAAATCCCGATGGCGTTGAGCACGACGATGATCATCGGCGCGATCGCCAGGATCGGGATGGTCTGACTGGCGATCACCCAGGGCATGAGCGATCGGTCCATTGCGCGGTTGTGGACGATGCCGACAGCCAGCAGCACGCCGAGCACCGTGCCGATGCCGAAGCCGAGCAAAGTGGCCGAAAGCGTGATCCAGGCATGATAGACGAGGCTGCGCTTCGAGGTGATGGCCTTATTGGCAGTCGTATCCCAGATTTCGGCGACCACCTGATGCGGAGCGGGCAGCACCGGGCGTTCCTGGGCCATGGTATTGCGGAGGATTTCGGATAAGCCGATCTCGGTGCCGGCACGCGCGGCGGTATCTCTTTCAAAAGGTGCGTTCAGGAAAACCGCTGCGACGTACCAGCCGGCGATCAACAGGAAAACGACCGTGGAGACGGGAAGCAGTTTGTCCTTAAGGAAGCTCTCCTCGCGCATGGTCACGCTCTCCCGCCAGTCGTCGGACGCAGGTCGCGCAGCATGTTCCACATCGCCGCTTCGGCTTTGGTCATTTCCGTGCGCAGCTTCTTCGCGGGTTGTCTGGTCTTCGGGTCGATGTTCGAATGTGCCGAAAACCCCTCCCGGTTCGCTTCGCTCACCACCCACCCCACAAGGGGGAAGGACGACCCTGCCGCACCGGTTGCGGCACACGCCGCTAAGCCTCTCCCCCTTGTGGGGAGGGGTTGGGGAGGGGTCATCTCCGCCCGGCGGCTACTCGTCATAGCTGTGCCCCGCTCTCAAGCCCTCGCGCACGCGATGCGCGATCTCGAGGAATTCCGGCGTTTCCCGAATGCCGAGCGGCCGTTCCCTCGGCAGCGTCGATTCGATCACGTCCGTGACGCGGCCCGGGCGGGGGCTCATGACGATGATCTTGGTCGAGAGGTAGACCGCCTCCGGAATGGAGTGGGTGACGAAACAGATGGTCTTGTTGGTGCGCGCCCAGAGTTTGAGGAGTTGTTCGTTCAAATGGTCGCGGACGATCTCGTCGAGCGCCCCGAAGGGCTCGTCCATCAGCAGGAGATCGGCATCGAAGGCCAGCGCCCGGGCAATCGACGCGCGCTGCTGCATGCCGCCGGAAAGCTGCCAGGGATATTTCTTTCCGAAGCCCGAGAGGTTGACGAGTTCCAGCGTCCGCTCGATCCGCGCCTTCCGGTCCTCGCTGGAGTAGCCCATGATCTCCAGCGGCAGCGCGATGTTCTTTTCGATCGTGCGCCAGGGATAAAGGGCGGCCGCTTGGAAGACATAGCCATAGGCGCGCTGCCGGCGGGCCTCCTCCGGCGTCATGCCGTTGACGGAAATGGTACCGGCCGTCGCCTTTTCGAGATCGGCGATGACGCGCAGAAACGTCGTCTTGCCGCAGCCGGATGGGCCGATGAAGGAGACGAAGTCGCCCTTGACCACGTCGAGATTCACGCCGGTGAGTGCATTGACCGGACCGTCGCTGGTCTCGAACGTCAAACCGAGGTTCCGGGCCGAGACCACGGAGGCGGGATTGGATGTCATGGACGGATTCTCATTATCGACTGCCTGTGTCAGACTGCTATCCGGACCCGCAACATGCAATGGCGGATTTGCCGGCGAGGTCGCCTGCTGCTGGTTTTTCAGCGTATTCTGGAGGACGGTCATGTCTCGATCACCCAATCCTGGCTGTCGCGTGGTTCGCCCGGGCGATGCCTTTGCCGGCAAGCAGGGGCTCGATTATTTCGAGGGTATCGCCGCGGAAACGGTCGGCTCCACCGGCATCTGCATGCATCTCGTGACCATGCCGCCCGGTGCGCGCGCCAAGGCGCATCTTCACGAGACCCACGAAACGGCGATCTACGTGCTCTCCGGCGAAGCGCATACCTGGTTCGGCGAGCGGCTCGAAGAACACGTGATCACCAGGGCCGGAGATATGCTCTACATTCCCGCCGGCGTGCCGCACCTGCCGGCGAACCTCTCGCACGCCCCTTGCACGGCGGTGATCGCCCGGACGGATCCGAAAGGAAACGAGAGCGTCGTGCTGCTGCCCGAGCTCGACGGGCTCGTGCCCGCCTAGATCAATTCCGGGAAAAGTCATCAGCGCGATCGCCGTTTCTCGCATGCGATAAGGTTGCGGCATCTCTCAGACGCCGCTTGCGGGAATGCCGCTGCGCTGCACCGCCCGTGGCGCCGTCACTTCCTTCCAGGTGGAAAGCGCGGTGCTGACCGCCGGGAAGGGATCACGCCGGACGAATTCGCCGTGGCCCTCCCGGGTCTTCACGGTTCCGTCCTCGATCGAAACCACGCCGCGCGTCAGCGTGAAACGCGGAAGACCGGTGACCGTCTTGCCCTCGAAGACGTTGTAATCGATCGCCGATTGCTGCGTCTTCGCCGAAATCGTCTTGGAGCGCTTGGGGTCCCAGACGACGAGGTCCGCATCGGCGCCGACGAGGATCGCTCCCTTCCTGGGATAGATATTCAGTATCTTTGCGATGTTGGTGGAGGTTACCGCCACGAATTCGTTCATGGTGATGCGGCCGGTCGCAACACCATAGGTCCAGAGCATCGGCATGCGGTCTTCCAGTCCGCCGGTGCCGTTCGGGATTCTGGTGAAATCGCCGACGCCGAAGCGCTTCTGCTCGGTCGTGAAGGCGCAATGGTCGGTCGCGACCACCTGGAGCGAACCGGAGGCAAGCCCCGCCCAGAGGCTGTCCTGGTGAAGCTTGTTGCGGAAAGGCGGCGACATCACCCGGCGGGCGGCGTGGTCCCAGTCCTTGTCGAAATATTCGGTCTCATCGAGCGTCAGGTGCTGGATCAAGGGCTCGCCGAAGACACGCATGCCCTTGGCGCGGGCGCGCCGGATCGCTTCATGCGCCTGTTCGCACGAAGTATGAACGATGTAGACGGGACAGCCGGCCATGTCGGCGATCATGATCGCGCGGTTGGTGGCCTCTCCCTCGACCTCCGCCGGCCGCGAATAGGCATGTGCCTCCGGGCCGCTGTTGCCTTCCGCCAGCAGCTTCGCCTGCAGTTGCGCCACCACGTCGCCGTTTTCGGCGTGGACCAGCGGCAGCGCGCCGAGCGCCGCACAGCGCTGGAAGGAGGAAAACATCTCGTCGTCGTCCACCATCAGCGCGCCCTTGTAGGCCATGAAGTGCTTGAAGGTGTTGATGCCCTTTTCCTTTACGATCGTCTCCATCTCGTCGAAGACCTGCTCGCCCCACCAGGTGATCGCCATGTGGAAGGAATAATCGCAGTTGGCGCGCGTCGACTTGTTGTCCCACATGGTGAGCGCCTCAAGCAGCGACTGGCCGGGCGAGGGGAGCGCGAAATCGACGACCATCGTGGTGCCGCCGGCGAGTGCCGCGCGGGTCCCGCTTTCGAAATCGTCGGAGGAATAGGTGCCCATGAAAGGCATTTCGAGATGCGTATGCGGGTCGATGCCGCCCGGCATCACGTAGCAGCCGGTGGCGTCGAGCGTTTCGGCGCCGGAGAGATTCGGTCCGATTTCGACGATCTTGCCGCCTTCCACCTTTAAATCGGCCTTGTAAGTCAGGTCGGCCGTGACGATGGTTCCACCCTTGATGACAGTGCTCATTGGTTCGTTTCCCTGGAAGGTGCCTTCGGCGGCTCAGGCCACCACGAAAAAGGGCGGAACCACCGTCCCGCCCGCAAAACTCATTCCACGATCTCCGCCGTCTCGAGCACGGCGTGGAACAGGACGTCCGCGCCGGCCGCGGCCCATTCCCTGGAGATGTCCTCCGCCTCGTTATGGCTGAGCCCGCCGACGCAGGGGCACATGATCATCGTGGTCGGCGCGACCTTTGCGGCCCAGCAGGCATCGTGTCCGGCGCCGGAAACGAGATTCATGTGACTGTAGCCGAGCTTCTCGGCGGCCCCGCGTACCGTCTCGACCAGTTTGGGGTCGAAGGTGACGGGATCGAAATGCCCGACCGCCTCGATGGAACAGCCGACGCCGAGCCGCTCGCAGATTTTTGGCGCTTCGGCTTCGATCCGGGCGCGCATGCCGTCCAGTTTGGCCTGATCGGGCGAGCGGATGTCGACGGTGAACACCACTTGGCCGGGCAGGACGTTGCGCGAATTGGGCGAAAAGAACATCTGGCCGACGCCGCCGACGGCGCCCGGCTGGTTCTCCATGGCGACGGTCTGGACCATTTCGAGGATCCGCGCCATTGCGAGGCCCGCATTGACGCGCATGTCCATCGGCGTCGAGCCGGTGTGTGCTTCCCTGCCGGTCAGCGTGAACTCCAGCCACCAAAGACCCTGACAGTGCGTGACGACGCCGATCTGCCTGTCCTCGGCCTCGAGGATAGGTCCCTGCTCGATGTGGTATTCGAAATAGGCGTGCATCTTGCGCGCGCCGACCTCTTCATCGCCAAGCCAGCCGATGCGCTTCAGTTCATCGCCGAAGCTCTTTCCTTCGGGATCCTTGCGGGCATAGGCGTATTCGAGGGTATGGACCCCGGCAAAGACGCCGGATGCGAGCATGGCAGGCGCAAAGCGCGCGCCTTCCTCATTGGTCCAGTTGGTCACGACGATCGGGTGCTTCGTCTTGATGCCGAGGTCATTCATCGTGCGTACGGCCTCGAGGCCGCTCAGGACGCCGAGGACCCCGTCGAACTTGCCGCCGGTCGGCTGTGTGTCGAGATGCGAGCCGATGTGGACGGGCAGCGCATCCGGATCCGTACCGGGTCGGGTGAGGAACATGGTGCCCATCTTGTCGACACCCATGGAGAGCCCCGCCTCTTCGCACCAGGACTGGAAACGCCGGCGACCTTCGCCGTCCGCATCCGTCAACGTCTGGCGGTTGTTGCCGCCGGCAACGCCGGGGCCGATCTTCGCCATTTCCATCAACGAATCCCATAGACGGTCGGCATTGACGCGCCTATTCTCGCCAGGTGCTGCCATGGCGTTCTCCTCTATTGTCGGCCAGTCCCTCCCCGGGATAGCCCTCATGTTCCCGTCGGCCGAATCGGGGCCTTGTTGTGATGCCCTTCGATCAGGCGTTGCCTTTGTCGGCAATCTGACTGATAATTTGACCGGTTGGTAAACATTACAACTTCCGTGGCGGCACTCAAGCCGGAAAAAGAAAAAAACAGGAGTTACTGCTCAAGAAATCGGCGCGTCCGAATATTGGGCAAATTGTGCCGACGTCTTTCGCTGGGGACTTGGACAGGGGACGAGATGGTACTTCCGAGAGCGGCTAGAACCCAGAGGCGCACGCGCATTCAGGAGGAGAAGGAGGAGCAGATCCTCGAGGCGGCGCTGGAGGTGTTTTCCGCAAACGGCTTTCGCGGGTCGACGATCGATCAGATCGCTGACGTGGCGGGCATGTCGAAGCCGAACCTGCTCTATTATTTCCGCACCAAAGAGGCGATGCATCGCGCGCTGATAGACCGCGTTCTCGACACCTGGCTCGATCCTCTGCGCGCGTTCGATGCCGAGGGCAACCCGGTCGCCGAGATCCGCAGCTATATCCGGCGCAAGCTCGAAATGGCGCGCGACTTCCCGCGCGAAAGCCGGCTGTTCGCCAACGAGGTCCTGCAGGGCGCCCCGCGTATCGTGGACGAGCTCAAGGGTCCGCTGAAGCAATTGGTGGACGAGAAGGCCGAGGTTATCCGCAGCTGGGCCAAGGCCGGCAAGATCGCAAAATGCGACCCTTATCACCTCATCTTCGCCATCTGGTCGACGACGCAGCATTATGCCGACTTCGACGTTCAGGTGCGCGCCGTGCTCGGCCAGGAGAATGCCGGCGAAGGGCGCTTCGAGGACGCCGCGCGCTTTCTCGAGCGGCTATTCGTCGACGGGCTGCAGGTGCGGGAGTAGCCTATCCGGCTGTGGGCAGGGATCGGGAGAGCTGCGCGGCGTCACCGATGATCCAGGTTTCAAGCGTTGCCTTGCGGCCCCGCAGGCTGATTTCGAGCCGTCTGTGGCCCTCGAAGCTCAAACCCGCGCGCTCGACCAGTTCGGCCGAAACGGCAAGCTCGACGTCGTGCTCCTTCGCGAGGCCTTCCAGTCGGCTCGCGGTGTTGATCGTGTCGCCGACGACCGTGAGCGAGGTTGCCTGGCCGTAGCCCATTTCGCCGATGATTGCCGGCCCCGCGTGAAGGCCGATGGCGAGCCTCAGCGGCTGCTCGAGCTCCCCTTCGAAAGTCTGGTTGAGCGCCCGGATTCCTTGCGACAAGCGGGCGGCGGCCGAGAGGGCCTGGCGGCAGGCCTCCGGCAGAGGGGCCTTCAGTCCGAAGATCGCGAGCGCCCCGTCGCCGATGAACTTGTCGACGACGCCACCGGAACTTTCGACGGCTTCGCCGACGACCTCGAAGTAGCGGTTGAGCAGAAAGACCGTGTCGTAGGGCAGCCGGTGTTCGGCGATGCGGGTGAAATCACGCAGGTCGCAGAAGAGCACTGCGACGCGGCGCTCGCGTCCGCCGGCGTTCTGGCGGGCAAGCTGCGTCTTGATCCCGAGGCTGTCGGTGTCGAGGATGGGCACGACGCTCACATTGTGCACGGGGCGGAACTGGCAGGCGAGGCGTACGTTCTCGGGAGCGCCGATGCGGGTCAGCGTCGCGAGTTCTGCGGCTTCCGGCGTCGGTTGGCCTTCGAGCCCCTGCGTTATCCGCACGCGACAGGTCGAGCAGCGGCCGCGTCCGCCGCAGACGGACACATGCGGGATTCCAGCCGCCCGACTCGCCTCCAGAACGCTGAAGCCGAGGCTGACGGCAGCGACCCGGCCGTCCGGATAACGAATGCGAATACGGCCGCGCGCCGGCAGGGCGCGCAGAACGAGGGTGCCGCCGATCAGGCTTGCGAAGGCGCCATAGAATGCCAGCCTGATCCTATCGAGGAGGGCAGGGTCGACGCGAGGTGCCTCGCTGGCATAGGCCCTGTCGCCATAACCGCCATGTTCGGCGTAGTCGCGCTCCAGCGATCGGGCGCCGTTGACGAAGCCGAGCAGTGCGAAGATCGGCACCAGCAGGGCGACGGTATAGAGCAGCGTTTCGTACTTCGGAAACCAGGCGCGGCCGCGCATCCAGAACCAGGCACCAAGGCAGGCGTGACCCCAGACGACGATGAGTGCAAGCGACTGGCGAGAGGTGTTGAACGAGCTTGACCAGAGAGTGCGCAGGATTGCGGGGTAGTCGGGGTAAACACCTGAAAGAAGCGGCTCCACGCGGGCGGCGACAACGTGAGGAATGAGCAGAAAGGGCAGGCTCAGGCCGAAGATGATCTTCAGGGCTTCGCCGACAGGCATCCGGAAGGTTTGCCGCCGGTAGAGACTGTCGAGCGCCATCAGGAAATGCAGCAACAACGCGCCGTAGAGGAGGGCCGTTCCGGGGATGCTCTGCCAAACCGAGGTGAAGAGCCGCCGGCCCGTTTCCATGGCTCCGATCGACACCAGGCCGAGCGCATGGTTCGAGAAATGGAGGAGCACAAAGACGCCGAGCACAGCCCCCGAAATCAGGTGCATCTTCTTGCGCGTGCTGGCGGATAGGATCGTCAAACAATCTTGCCTGGGTCTGGCGGCCTCGAAACAGGCTCGCGTCAATGTCCTCCTTATTAACCAGATCACCGATGCCGGCAACTTACGTTTTCTAAACGAATTGTTTCGCTTTTCGGGTCTTGCGCGGAGTGCGCATCTCCCATGCCGTCCTACTCCATGATGCGCGGCAATCCTGCGGCGAGTTTGTCGATCACCACCCGCAGTTTCGGCAGCATGTGCTGCGTTCGCGGCCAGACCGCATGCGCCTTGAAGATCAGCCCGGGGCGGTCGGTGAGGACGCGGACAAGCTCGCCTTTCTGCACGCGCTCGCGCACCAGCCAGCAAGGCAGCCAGGCAAGGCCGTGCCCGGCGGAAGCCGCATCGGCGATCGCGGCGAGATCATCGAGCCTCAGCCGCGTTTGCGGCAGCACGATTTCGGCCGCTTTGCCGTCGGATGGAAAGGACCAGGATAGCGGCTCGCCTCCACGGGCGTAGACGATGCCTTCATGTGCTGCGAGTTCGGCCACCGTTCTCGGCGTGCCGTGCATTTCAAGATAGGCAGGGGAGGCGCAGACGGTCATCCGCTGTTCCGCCACCGTGCGCATCATCAGGCCGGAGCCGTTGCCGAGCGGGCTGTTGCGGATGGCGAGATCGAAGCCTTCGTCGAGAAGGTCCACGACCCGGTCGTTGAAGGAGAGATCGAGTTCCAGACGGGGATGCGCCCGCAACAGGTCGCGAAGCAGCGGCGCCACGCATTGGCGGCCGAAGAGGACCGGCATCGAGATGCGCAGGCGGCCGCGAATTTCCCGCTTCCCGGATTCGAGGAGGTCTTCGGCCGTTCTGATTTCGCCCAGCGCTTTTTGGCAGCTCTCGTAGAAGAGCTGCCCTTCTTCGGTAAGACTCTGCGTCCGTGTGGTGCGATGGAAGAGGCGCACGCCGAGCCGTCGTTCGAGCCGGGATACCGTCTTGCCCACGGCCGAGCGCGAAAGGTTGAGTCGCGCGCCGGCGGCGGAAAAGCCGCCGGCATCGGCAACTTCCACGAAAACTGAAATGCCGTTGAAGCGCTCCACGAATTGCGTCCTCCTGGGAACCAATGATGGGAAATCATATCGCAACCGAAGACGAATGTTCAACAGTATGCTCGCTTCACCGCAACGGATGAAAAGGAACGAGCATGTCCAAATGGATGCAGGAATGGAGCACGCAGACGGTGGGCCCCCACAATCTCAAGCGTGCCGAACGGCCGGTGCCGGAGGTCGGCGAGCACGATATACTCGTGCGAACGCTTGCCGTATCGCTCAACTATCGCGACAAGCTGGTACTGGAGACCGGCATGGGGCTCGATCTCGCTTTCCCCTTCGTGCCGGCCTCGGATATGAGCGGAGTGGTCGAGGCCGTCGGCAAGAGCGTGACACGCTTCCAGCCGGGCGATCGCGTGATCTCCACCTTCGCCCCCGGTTGGCTTGACGGCTTACGACCCGGCACCGGCAGGACGCCTGCCTATCAGACGCTCGGAGGGGCGCATCCGGGCGTCCTGTCCGAATATGTGGTTTTCCCTGAAGGCTGGTTCGTCGCAGCGCCGAAGAGCCTCGACGCGGCGGAGGCGAGTACCTTGCCCTGTGCGGGCCTGACCGCCTGGTTCGCTCTTGTCGAGAAGGGGCATCTGCGGGCGGGCGACCGTGTCGTCGTGCAGGGCACCGGCGGCGTTGCGCTGTTCGGGCTGCAAATCGCCAAGGCGACCGGAGCCGAGGTCATCGTGACCTCGAGCAGCCGCGAAAAGCTCGATCGGGCTTTTGCGCTCGGTGCCGATCACGGCATAAATCGCCTGGAGGAGGACTGGGTGGAGCGCGTCTATGCGCTGACCGGGGACCATGGGGCCGACCACATTCTGGAGATCGCCGGCGGCGCCGGGCTCGGCCAGTCCCTGAAGGCAGTCGCGCCGGACGGGCGCATCTCGGTGATCGGCGTGCTCGAGGGCTTCGAGGTCTCAGGTCCCGTCGGGCCGCTTCTCCTGAAGTCTCCCGTCGTGCAGGGTATCAGCGTCGGTCACCGCAGAGCACTCGAAGATCTGGTCGGGGCCGTCGATCGCCTTGGACTGAAGCCCGTCATCGACAGCCGTTACAAGTTCACCGAGGTCCCCGAGGCCCTCGCGCATCTCGACCGCGGCCCCTTCGGCAAGGTGGTGATAGAGTTTTGACGCGATAGAATACCGGAGGGCCGCCGGCGATGCCGGCGGCCCTCCGGTCCGACTTGTATGTCTTCACTCGGCGGCCTGGCGGGCCATCGGGTTATTCGGATGGGTCGTCCAGTTGGCGTAGTTCGGGTCGACCGGTTTCCCGGTGCGCCGGTCGAGCGTGCCGGCCGCGAGCGGCTCCATGGTGATGCAGTTCTCCACCGGGCAGACATTGACGCAGAGGTTGCAGCCGACGCATTCCTCCTCGATCACCTCGAAATGACGCACGCCATTGACGAATTGGGTGATCGCCTGATGCGAAGTGTCCTCGCAGGCGATATGACAGCGGCCGCATTTGATGCAGGCGTCCTGATCGATCTTCGCCTTGGCGATATAGTTGAGGTTGAGATATTGCCAGTCGGTGACGTTCGGGACGGCACGGCCGCTGATGTCGTCGAGCGACCGATGGCCCTTGGCGTCCATCCAGTCGGAGAGGCCCGTAATCATCTCCTGGACGATCTTGAAGCCATAGGTCATCGCCGCCGTGCAGACCTGCACGTTGCCGGCCCCGAGCACCATGAATTCCGCCGCATCCCGCCAGGTGGTCACGCCGCCGATGCCGGAAATCGGCAGGCCGTGGGTCTCGGGATCACGGGCGATCTCGGCCACCATGTTGAGCGCGATCGGCTTCACCGCCGGGCCGCAATACCCGCCATGGCTGCCGCGGCCGTCGATCGAGGGCTCCGGCGAGAAAGTGTCGAGATTGACCCCGGTAATCGAGTTGATCGTGTTGATCAGCGATACCGCGTCGGTGCCGCCGGCCTTGGCAGCGCGGGCGGGCTTGCGGATGTCCGTGATGTTCGGCGTCAGCTTGGTGATGACCGGCATGCGCGTATATTGCTTGCACCAGCGCACCACCATCTCGATATATTCCGGCACCTGGCCGACCGCCGAGCCCATGCCGCGCTCGGACATGCCGTGCGGACAGCCGAAATTGAGCTCGATGCCGTCGGCGCCTGTCTCCTCGACCAGCGGCAGGATCGCCTTCCAGGCGTTCTCCTCGCAAGGCACCATGATCGAGGCGATCAGGGCGCGGTCCGGCCAGTTCATCTTCACCTGCTTCATTTCGCGCAGGTTCACATAGAGATCGCGGTCGGTAATGAGTTCGATATTGTTGAAACCCAGCAGCCGCCGGTCGGCGCCCCAGATCGCGCCGTAGCGCGGGCCGTTGACATTGACAACGGGCGGTCCTTCCTCACCCAGGGTCTTCCAGACGACGCCGCCCCAGCCTGCCTTGAAGGCGCGCTCGACGTTGTAGGCCTTGTCCGTCGGCGGCGCCGAGGCGAGCCAGAACGGGTTCGGGGATTTGATGCCGACAAAATTGTTGCGAAGATCAGCCATTGTTCTCGTCCTCTCGATCCTGTTCTGCTTTTCAAGCAACGGCGCTCGCCAGCGGCTGAGCCGCGGCGAAAGCCCGGTCGATCGATCCGGCGGCATCGCGTCCCATCGCGACGGCGGAAACGGTGAGGTCCTCGCCCCCGAGCACGCAGTCACCGCCGGCCCAGACCTTGTCGAGCGAGGTGCGCCCTTCCGCATCGACGACGATGCGTCCGCTTTCCATGCGTAGCGCACCGAGGCCGGAGGCCTCGAAGGTCTGGCCGATGGCCTTGAAGATCTGGTCGGCGGCAATGATTCCGGTCTCGCCGGTCGTCGTCAGCCTACCGTTCTCTAGCGTGGTGTAGTCGAGTTCGATGCCGGCGACCTTGCCGTCCTTGACGGCGATGCGCTTCGGCTGCAGCCAGTGGCGGATGGTGACGCCCTTGGAAGCCGCGAGATCCTGTTCGAATTCCGAGGCGTTCATGTGCTCCTTGCCGCGGCGATAGCAGATCGTCACTTCCTCGGCGCCGAGCAGCTTCGCCTGGACCGCCGCGTCGATCGCAGTCATGCCGCCGCCGAGAACCACGACGCGCCGGCCGACCGGAATGTCGGCCTTTGTCTTCGACTGGCGAAGTGCGGCAATGAAGTCGACGGCATCCTCGACGCCTTGGGCATTCTCGCCTTCGATCCGCAGTGCATTGACACCGGCAAGACCGAGGCCGAGAAAGACGGCATCGAATTCTTCCGCCAGATCGGCAAGGGAGAAGTCGCGGCCGAGCGCCTTGCCGTGGCTGACCTCGATGCCGCCGACCGAAAGCACGTATTCGACCTCTTTCTGGGCGAAGTCGTCGACCGCCTTATAGGCGGCGATGCCGTATTCGTTGAGGCCGCCGGATTTTTCGCGCGCGTCGTAGATCACCACGTCGTGGCCTTTTACGGCCAGCCGATGCGCGCAGGCGAGCCCCGCCGGCCCGGCGCCGACGACGGCGACCCTGCGGCCGGAACGAGCGGCGCGTGTATAGAATTGCTTGTTCTCCCGCATTGCGATGTCGGTCGCGTAGCGCTGCAGGCGGCCGATTTCGACCGGCCGCTCCTCGGCCGTGTTGCGGACACAGGCCTCTTCGCAGAGCGTTTCGGTGGGACAGACGCGGGCGCACATGCCACCAAGTATGTTCTGGTCGAAGATCGTTTTCGCCGAGCCGATCGGATTGCCCGTCGCGATCTGGCGAATGAAGAGCGGGATGTCGATGGAGGTGGGACAGGCAGTCATGCAGGGCGCGTCATGACAGAAATAACAGCGGTCCGCGGCGACCAGCGCCTCGTGCCTGTCGAGTGGCGCATGAAGGTCGGAGAAATTGGCTTCGTACTCGGCAAGCGGCAGCCGCCCGCCGAGAATCCCAGATTGCGTCGTTCCCATTTTTGGCTCCCAATGTTTTCTCAGGATGACGGAACGGTAACACGCTTTATTTTTTTATCAAACGGTAAAATTTCCTTCCAAACCGCTGCAAAAGCCTGGAAAAGCGGACCTTGCCGGTGCCAAGGCGCGCCGCATATCGCCCCCCGTTTGACAGCGCATGGAAAATAGTGGCAGCAAATCAAGGGGAAGGGAGGCAATCGATGGCACGCAAGGCGGAAAGCAGCAACAGGCTGGACGATGCAGCCCGCGCAGGCTGGCTCTATTATGTCGCCGGCCGGACGCAGGACGAGATTGCGTCGGTCATGGGAATTTCGCGGCAATCGGCGCAACGGCTCGTGTCGCTTGCCATGGCCGAGCGGCTGATCAAGGTGCGCCTGGACCATCCGATCGCCGCCTGCCTCGAAATGGCGGCGCGTCTCAAGGAGAAATACGACCTCAAGCATGTCGACGTCGTTCCGAGCGACCCCGGTTCCCAATCCACGACCGTCGGAATCGCCGAGGCCGGAGCGGCGGAAATCGAGCGCTGGCTGAAGTCGGCCGAGCCCGTGGTGCTCGCGATCGGCACGGGCCGGACGCTGAAGGCGACCATCGACCAGCTTCCGTCGATGGAATGCCCGCAGCACCGTATCGTTTCGCTCACCGGCAATATCCGGCTCGACGGGTCGGCTGCCTATTACAACGTCATCTTCAGCATGGCGGATACGATCAAGGCGCGGCATTTTCCCATGCCCTTGCCGGTTCTCGTCTCCTCGCCGGAAGAGCGCGAAGTCCTGCACAAGCAGAGCCTGGTGCAGATCGCCCTGGAACTCGGCGCCGAGGCCGACGCCGCCTTCGTGGGCGTCGGCGAACTGGGGCCCGACGCGCCGCTTTGCGAAGACGGGTTCCTGGCTCGCGATGAAATGGCACGGCTGATGGCCGCGGGCGCTGCCGGCGAGATCTGCGGTTGGATGTTCGACCATGAAGGCGTGCTCCTGCCCGACAGCATCAATGAGCGCGTCGCCTCGGTTCCGCTGCCGCCGCGCGACCGCGCGTCGGTCATCGGGATCGCCAAAGGCAGGCGCAAATACGAGGCGCTGCGCGCCGCACTCAAGGGCAGGATCATCAACGGTCTCGTCACCGATGAGGCTACGGCCGACTATCTGCTCCGCGTCTAGATCGCGCAGCCGGCCGCGGGGCCGCGGCATCGGCGTCGTTCTCGTGAAATCCCTGTAAAAAATCCAAAGCTAAAACATCTTCTTAGCTGCTCTGCCGCACCGGAACGACAAATGCGGATTGACATTTCGTCTCAATCGGTGAGTAATTGCTCACGAGCAAGGCAAATGCTCAATTTCTTCTGGGAGGAAGTCGATGAATTTGAGAACTTTCCTGCTGGGCACGTGCTCGGCAGTCGCTCTGGCGGGTCTGGCCCAAGCGGAGACGCTGACCATTGCCACCGTGAACAATGGCGACATGATCCGGATGCAGAAGCTGACGGACGATTTCACGTCGAAAAATCCCGACATCCAGCTTGAGTGGGTCACTCTCGAGGAAAACGTGCTGCGCCAGCGGGTCACGACCGACATCGCGACCAAGGGCGGTCAGTACGACATCATGACGATCGGCACGTATGAAGTGCCGATCTGGGCGAAGCAGGGCTGGCTCCTGCCGCTCGACAATCTCGGTCCCGAATACGACGTCGACGACCTTCTGCCGGCGATCCGCAGCGGCCTGACGATCGACGGTAAGCTATATGCAGCACCGTTCTACGGCGAGAGCTCGATGGTCATGTACCGCAAGGACCTGTTCGAGAAGGCCGGGCTTAGCATGCCCGATGCGCCGACCTGGGATTTCATCGCCGATGCGGCCCGCAAGATCACCGACAAGGATAACGAGATCTACGGTATCTGCCTGCGCGGCAAGGCCGGCTGGGGCGAGAACATGGCTTTCCTGACGGCCACGGCAAACGCCTTCGGCGCCCGCTGGTTCGACGAGAACTGGAAGCCGCAGTTCGATCAGCCGGAATGGAAGAACACACTCGACTTCTACGTCAAGCTGATGAATGACGCAGGCCCGCCCGGCGCCTCGTCCAACGGTTTCAACGAGAACCTGTCGCTGTTCCAGACCGGCAAGTGCGGCATGTGGATCGACGCGACCGTGGCCGCCTCCTTCGTGACCAATCCGAAGGAGTCGACCGTTGCCGACAAGGTCGGTTTCGCGCTCGCTCCCGACACCGGCCTTGGCAAGCGCGGCAACTGGCTCTGGGCCTGGAATCTCGCCATTCCGGCGGGATCGCAGAAGGCCGAGTCGGCGCAGAAGTTCATCGCCTGGGCCACGGGCAAGGATTATCTGAAGCTCGTTGCCGAGAAGGAAGGCTGGGCGAACGTTCCTCCCGGTACCCGCACCTCCCTCTATGAGAACCCGGAGTACCAGAAGGCGGCCCCCTTCGCGAAGATGACCCTGGACTCGATCAATGCCGCCGACCCGAAGAACCCGGCGGTGAAGCCGGTGCCATATGTCGGCGTCCAGTTCGTCGCGATCCCGGAATTCCAGGGTCTCGGCACGGCGGTCGGGCAGGTGTTCTCGGCGGCGCTGGCCGGTCAGATGAGCGTGGATCAGGCGCTTGCCAGCGCGCAGCAGCTGTCGACCCGCGAAATGACCAAAGCCGGCTACATCAAGTGAGCTCCCAAGGAGCCGGAGCGTCTGCTGGAAACAGCGAACGCCCCGGCTACCTCCAGAGCGGGACGGGGAAAGGGGCAACCCGCCTTCGATCCGCGTTCCGCTCTGACTTTTCCAATTCATGGCGCGCGTTCGGATGGCGATACGCTTGCCGTTTTTGAAGAACCGCGTCGACTTCACACGGGGGACGCCATGGCGACCTTGCACACCCGCTCCGCCGCGCGATTGATGATCGCGCCCTCGGTGCTCCTGCTTCTGGCCTGGATGATCGTGCCGCTGGCCATGACGGTCTATTTCTCGCTGCTGCGCTACAACCTGCTGATGCCGGGGATGGAGGAGTTCGCCGGGCTTACGAATTACACCTATTTCCTCACCGACCCGGCCTTCTTCCAGGCGATATTCAACACGCTCGCCATCGTTCTCGGCGTGCTCTTCATCACCGTAGTCGGCGGCATCGGGCTGGCGCTTCTTCTCGACCAGCCGATGTTCGGGCAGGGGATCGTGCGCATCCTGGTGATCGCGCCCTTCCTCATCATGCCGACGGTGGCGGCGCTGGTCTGGAAGAACATGTTCATGAATCCCGTGAACGGACTTTTCGCCTGGCTTGCCAAGCTGCTCGGATTGCAGCCGTTCGACTTTCTCGCCAACGCGCCGCTTCTCTCGATCATTCTGATCGTCGCCTGGCAGTGGCTGCCCTTCGCCACGCTCATCCTGCTGACGGCGCTGCAGTCGCTCGACGAGGAGCAGAAGGAAGCCGCACAGATGGACGGCGCAGGCGCGGTAAGCCGCTTCATCTATCTCGTCCTGCCGCATCTCTCGCGTGCGATCACGGTGGTCATCCTGATCCAGACGATCTTCCTGCTGTCGGTCTTCGCCGAGATCCTCGTCACCACCAATGGCGGTCCGGGTACGCAGAGCACGAACCTCACATTCCTCGTCTACGCCCAAGCCCTTCTGCAGTTCGATGTGGGCGGCGCCTCGGCGGGCGGGATCATCGCGGTCATCCTCGCCAATATCGTCGCATTCTTCCTGATGCGCATGATCGGCAAGACGCTGGAGGCTTGAGACCATGGCACGCAATGTCTCTACCGGGCGCAAGCTCATCACGACCGTGGTGGCCTGGACGATCGGAATCCTGATCTTCTTTCCGATCCTCTGGACCTTCCTGACGAGCTTCAAGACGGAAGCCCAGGCGATCGCCTCTCCGCCGGTCTTCCTCTTCTTCGACTGGACGACAGAAAACTATTCCGAGGTGCAGAGCCGGTCGGATTACCTGAAGCACTTCATGAATTCGGTGGTCGTTTCCTTCGGCTCGACCCTGCTCGGCCTGTTGATCGCGATCCCGTCAGCCTGGGCGATGGCGTTTTCGCCGACGAAGCGCACCAAGGACGTGCTGATGTGGATGCTTTCCACCAAGATGATGCCGCCGGTCGGCGTGCTGGTGCCGATGTATCTGATATTCCGCAACTGGGGACTGCTCGACACGCGCACAGGGCTCGTGATCGTGCTGACGCTGATCAACCTGCCGATCATCATCTGGATGCTCTACACCTATTTCAAGGAGATCCCCGGCGAGATCCTCGAAGCGGCGCGCATGGACGGCGCCTCGCTCTCCAAGGAAATCATCTATGTGCTGACGCCGATGGCGATCCCCGGCATCGCCTCGACGCTGCTGCTCAACATCATCCTTGCCTGGAACGAAGCGTTCTGGACCTTGAACCTGAGCGCCGCGAAGGCCGCGCCGCTCACCGCGTTCATCGCCTCCTATTCGAGCCCGGAGGGCCTCTTCTACGCCAAGCTGTCGGCGGCCTCGACGATGGCGATCGCCCCTATCCTCATCCTCGGCTGGTTCTCGCAAAAACAGCTCGTGCGCGGCCTCACTTTCGGCGCAGTCAAGTAAGGGCGACGCGGTTCAAACAAGGGTAAAACCATGGGAAGCATCACTCTCAAGAACGTATCGAAGGTCTTCGGCGCCCACGCCGTCATTCCCTCGATAGACCTCGATATCACCGACGGCGAATTCGTCGTCTTCGTCGGCCCCTCGGGTTGCGGCAAGTCGACGCTTCTGAGGCTGATCGCCGGACTGGAGGACGTCAGCGACGGCGAGATCGTCATCGACGGCCGCAACGCCACCGAGCTGCCGCCGGCAAAGCGCGGCCTTTCGATGGTGTTCCAGTCCTACGCTCTCTATCCGCATATGAGCGTGCGCTCCAACATCGCCTTTCCGCTGAAGATGGCGGGCGAGGACAAGGCCACGATCGACAAGAAGGTCGAGGACGCGGCGCGCGTCCTCAACCTCACCGACTATCTCGACCGCAAGCCCCGCCAGCTTTCCGGCGGCCAGCGCCAGCGCGTCGCGATCGGCCGGGCGATCGTCCGCCAGCCGGAAGCCTTCCTTTTCGACGAGCCGCTGTCGAATCTCGACGCCGCGCTGCGGGTCAACATGCGACTGGAGATCAGCCAGCTTCACCAGCAACTGAAGACGACGATGGTCTACGTGACGCACGACCAGGTGGAGGCCATGACCATGGCCGACAAGATCGTCGTGCTCAACCGCGGCCGCATCGAGCAGGTGGGCTCGCCCCTCGACCTCTACCGCAGGCCGGACAATCTATTCGTCGCCGGTTTCATCGGGTCGCCGAAGATGAACTTCGTCACCGGTGCGCCTGCCGCGGCCCATCAGGCCCACACGATCGGCATCCGCCCGGAGCATATTGCCCTTTCGAGGGAACAGGGCACGTGGCGGGGCACGGTGGGAGTGGCCGAGCATCTAGGCTCGGACACCTTCCTGCACGTGCATGCAGACGGCATCGGCACTTTGACGGCGCGCGTCGGCGGCGACTTCGCGGTGACCCATGGCGATCAGGTCTATCTGACGCCGGATCCCGAGCGCCTTCACAGGTTCGATGAAAAGGGAATGGCAATTCGATGAAACGTCTTGAAGGAAAGAGCGCGTTGATCACCGGATCGGCGCGGGGTATCGGCCGCGCTTTCGCCGAAGCCTATGTGCGCGAGGGCGCCACGGTCGCCATCGCCGACATCGATATCGAGCGGGCGAGACGGGCGGCGGCGGAGATCGGGTCCGCGGCCTATGCGGTCGAAATGGACGTGACCCGGCATGACTCCATCGACGCCGCGATCGCCGCGACCGTCGAACATGCCGGCGGGCTGGACATCCTCGTCAACAATGCCGCGCTCTTCGACCTCGCGCCGATCGTCGAGATTACCCGCGAGAGCTACGAAAAACTGTTCGCGATCAACGTCGCCGGCACACTCTTCACCTTGCAGGCGGCCGCCAGGCAGATGATCGCGCAGGGCAGGGGCGGCAAGATCATCAACATGGCGAGTCAGGCGGGCAGGCGTGGGGAAGCTCTGGTGGCGATCTATTGCGCCACCAAGGCTGCGGTCATCAGCCTTACCCAGTCGGCCGGTCTCGACCTCATCAAACACCGCATCAACGTCAACGCCATCGCTCCCGGCGTCGTCGACGGTGAGCACTGGGAGGGCGTCGACGCGCTTTTCGCCAAATACGAGAACCGTCCGCGCGGCGAGAAAAAACGGTTGGTCGGGGAGGCCGTTCCCTTCGGACGCATGGGCACCGCAGAGGACCTGACCGGCATGGCGATCTTCCTCGCCTCGGCGGAAAGCGACTACATCGTCTCGCAGACCTATAACGTCGATGGCGGCAACTGGATGAGCTGAGGCTCGTTCGCGAAAGGATTGAAAGGATGGCGACCAAACTCTCCCTTGCCACGCTAGACGCGGTCAAAGCCAGGGCCGGCGTCCCGAACTACGGCCGGCATGACCTTCGGGCCGGCATCGTGCATTTCGGCGTCGGCAATTTCCACCGCGCGCATCAGGCGGTCTATCTCGATGACCTTTTCAACTTGGGACGCGATCGCGATTGGGCGATTATCGGCGCGGGTGTCCTGCCATCGGACAAGGTCATGCGCGACAAGCTCGAAGCGCAGGATTTCCTGACGACGGTGGTCGAGCAGGACAACAACCGCACGGGCGCGCATGTCACGGGCGCCATGATCGCCTATCTCGAGCCTGGCGACACGCCCGCGATCGTGGCGCAGCTCGCAAGCCCGCTCATCCGCATCGTTTCCCTGACGATCACCGAAGGCGGCTATTTCATCGATCCGGCATCCGGCGTCTTCGACCCGGCGCATCCGGCGATTGTCGAGGATGCGCGCGATCCGACGGCTCCAAAAACCGTCTTCGGCCTCATCCTGGCGGGGCTCGCCGAACGCCGCGCCAAGGGCATTCCGCCGTTCACGATCATGTCCTGCGACAATATTCCTGGAAACGGAGAGGTCACCCACGCTGCCGTCTCCGGTCTGGCGCGCCTCTCCGATCCGGGCTTTGCGGACTGGATCGATGCCAATGTCGCCTTTCCGAACGGCATGGTCGACCGCATCACGCCGGCAACCGGTGCCCGCGAGATCGGCATCGTCGCCTCGCAATACGGAGTCGACGATGCCTGGCCGGTCTTTTGCGAGGAATTCAAGCAATGGGTGCTGGAGGACCGTTTCCCGCAAGGCCGCCCGGCGCTAGAAGAGGTGGGCGTGCAGTTCGTGCCGGACGTCGCGCCATACGAGCATATGAAGATCCGTATCCTCAACGGCGGCCATGCGGCGATCGCCTATCCGGCGGCACTGCTCGACATCCATTTCGTTCATGAGGCGATGGAGGAGCCGTTGATCCGCGCCTTCCTGTCAAAGCTGGAGCACGACGAGATCATCCCGGTGATACCGCCGGTTCCGGACACGGATCTGAAGGATTATTACAAGCTCATCGAGACGCGTTTCTCCAATCCGAAGATCGGCGACACGGTCGCGCGGCTGGCGCAGGACGGCTCCAACCGACAGCCGAAATTCATCCTGCCGTCGACGGCCGACCGCCTGCGCCGCGGCGAAGACGTCGTCGGGTTGTCGCTCGTTTCGGCGCTGTGGTGCCGCTATTTCGCCGGCAAGTCGGATGGCGGCAAGGAGATCGTTTTCAACGATGCCAATGCCGACCGGCTGCATGCCGCCGCGGTTGCAGCGAAGGACGATCCGATGGCGTTCCTTGCGCTTGCCGACATCTTCGGCGATGTCGCGCAATCCGATCTCTTCCGCCGCCGTTTCGCTCACGCGTTGAAAGTGCTTTGGGAAAAGGGTACGCGTGCCACGCTCCAGCTTTATCTGGACGGAAACCTCGGGGAATGACGATGGTGGGGCACGCCTCCAGGCTGGTGATTTTCGATTGTGACGGCGTATTGGTGGACAGCGAACCGATTTCGCTCGGGGTCCTCGTCGACGCGCTCGCGGCTGCCGGCGTTTCGATGACGACCGAGGAGGCGAGCGAGCGCTTCCTCGGCCGCAGCTTGAAGACGATGTCGACGATCCTGCACGAAGAACACGGACTTGCGACCGACGAGGTTTTTCTCGAAGGCATGCGGACACGGCTCTATGCACGATTTCGCGAGGAACTGAGGCCAATCGCCGGCATACGCGAGGCGGTGGAAGGGCTGGGCACCGCCCATTGCGTGGCTTCGTCGAGCCAGCCGGAGCGCATCCGCCTCTCGCTGGCCGTGACGGGGCTCATCGATCTCTTCGAGCCGAACATCTTCAGCGCCAGCATGGTGGCGCGCGGCAAGCCGGCGCCCGACCTTTTCCTGCATGCAAGCGCTAAGATGGGCTATCACCCGTCCGATTGCATCGTCATCGAGGACAGCCCGGCCGGCATCGAGGCGGCAAAGTCCGCCGGCATGCGCGTCTTCGCCTTCGCGGGGGGCAGCCACGCACGAAACGACCGCCACCGGCGGACGCTCGCCAGCCTCGAACCCGACGTGCTGTTTGACGACATGGGCGAATTGATACAGTTTGTCCGTCAATAGGGAGAGCAGGACGGGGCGGTTTTGCTGCCGCGTCGTCCCGCTCGGCGAACTTCCATCATTTTTTCGGGACGGGGGCATCCATTGATGCGCGAATATGTCGTGGCGGTCGATATTGGAACCGGCAGCGCCCGTGCCGGCGTCTTCGACCGGCAAGGTAGGCTCCTGGCGCGGGCCGATCGGACGATTGCGATGAACCGTCCGGAGGAAAACCACGCCGAACACGATTCCGAGGACATCTGGGCTGCGGTCTGCGGGGCGGTCAGATCGGCGCGCGAGAAGGCGGCTGTGCCGGCGGAAAGCATTGCGGCGATCGGCTTCGACGCCACCTGTTCGCTCGTCGTGCGCGATCGCGACGGCCTCCCGCTCTCGGTCAATCGTCAGGGGGAGGCACGCTGGGACACCATCGTCTGGCTGGACCACCGGGCGTTGGCGGAAGCGGATTTCTGTACGGCGACGAAACATCCCGTTCTCGATCATTCGGGGCGGGTGATGTCGCCCGAGATGGAAATGCCGAAGCTGATGTGGCTGAAGCGCAACCTCCCGCAGCAATGGGAACGAGCGGGGTATTTCTTCGACCTCGCGGACTACATGTCCTGGCGGGCGACCGGAAGTCCGGCCCGCTCGCGCTGTACGCTGACGGCAAAATGGAACTATCTCGCCCACGAGAAACGCGGGTGGCAGCAGGACTATCTGGACCAGATCGGTCTTGAGGACCTCCTCGAACGTGGTGGCTTGCCCGAGGAGACGCTGCCGGTGGAGCGAGCCGTCGGGCGCCTGAGCGCGAGCGCGGCGGAGGAGCTCGGGCTCGACACCGCATGCCAGGTGGCGCCGGGGCTGATCGATGCCTATGCCGGGGCGCTCGGCGTGCTCGGCGGCTTCGCGGACGCGCCGGCGAAGCTGGAGCGCCAGCTGGCACTGATCGGCGGAACCTCGAGCTGCATCGTCGCCTTTTCCAAGGACATGAAGCCGGGTTTCGGCATGTGGGGGCCTTATTTCGAAGCGGTCTTGCCCGGGCTCTGGCTCATCGAAGGCGGTCAGTCGGCGACTGGAGCGCTGCTCGATCATATCGTGCGGCTGCACGGAGGCGGACTGCCGCCGACGACCGAAACCCATGCGAGGATCATCGAGCGGGTGCAGGAAATGCGCGCGCTTCATGGTGCGGACTTTGCCCAGCGCCTTCACGTGCTTCCGGATTTCCACGGCAACCGGTCGCCGCTTGCCGATCCGCATGCACTCGGCGTCATCAGCGGACTGCCGCTCGACTCCTCCTTCGATGCGCTGTGCCGGCTCTATTGGCGGACCTGCGTCGCGATAGCGCTCGGGATTCGCCACATCCTGGAGATGATGAAGGAAGCGGGCTACGAACTCGACACGCTGCACGTGACCGGCGGGCATGTGCGCAACCCCCTGCTAATGGAGCTTTATTGCGACGTCACCGGCTGCCGGGTCGTCGCACCGCAGGTGCCCGACGCCGTTCTCCTCGGCACGGCAATGACGGCGGCCGTCGCCGGAGAGCTCTATCCGGACCTCGCCAGCGCCGGACCGGCGATGTCGTCGGCTGGAACGGAACGGCTCCCCGATCCGGCGCTGCGCCGCATCTACGACCGGGATTATCGGCGCTTCCTCGCGCTCTATCGGCATCGCGAGGAGCTGGAGTCGATGGAGTGATTCGACATGTGAGGGGTGCAGATTTTCATCTGCAGATCTTGCCGATTATCCGCGGAACCTTTTTTCGCCTCGTGCATTATGGCGATAACCGGACGGTGACGCACATCGCCCCCAATGTGACGTCGGAGGCATACCGCCGGTTGCCAACTCACATCCCCCCTCAGTGAGTTGCCAAAGCTCAGCCAGTGCCCTTCCCTCGGCACTGGCTGTTTTGCTTCGGGAGCATCGGGGCGATCCGACCGAGTTCCTTATGGGCGTTTGCTATGGTGATCATCTTAGGCGCGGCGTTCCTGTGCTTGTCACAGGAATCCAGTCAGCCCAAGTTTTCGGGCTGAAAGAAACGTCTGCGCCGCCGACGCGGCGCCCTCATCTTGTGACGAGCATTTGGGATGAGGCCCCGACACTGTAAAAAAGCAATGCCGCCGGGGCCCCTGTGGGTGAGGGCAAATCTCGACTCAGGCCGCAGCCTTCGTCGTCTCGTTGAAGAACAGCGCCTGGCTGATCAGGGCCTTCACCATTTCCGGATTGAACGGCTTGGTAACGAGGAACGTGGGTTCGGGACGTTCACCGGTCAGGAGACGCTCCGGGAAGGCCGTGATGAAAATCACCGGAACGGCAGCCGTTTTCAGGATTTCGTTGACGGCATCGATTCCCGAGCTGCCGTCGGCGAGCTGGATGTCTGCGAGCACCATGTTCGGCTTCGTCGTCTCATAGAGGGCGATCGCTTCATCCTTGGTGCGTGCGATCCCGGTCACGCTGTGGCCGAGGCTTTCGACCATCTGCTCGATGTCGATCGCGATCAGCGGCTCGTCCTCGATAATCATGATCTCGGTTGCAACCTGACGGGAAATTTCCTGGGATGCGCGGTCGAGAAGTGCGGCCAGCTTGGCGGCGTCTACATCGAGTACTTCGGCGGCTTCCTGTGGGGTGAAGGCTTCGACCGATACGAGCAGGAACGCCTGGCGTGCGAGCGGCGAGACGGCCGCAAGGTTGACGGATGCGCGCTGTTCCCAGGCAAAGGGCGACACCGGCTCCGGCACGAGGACGGAAGACGATCCGAACATGGACGTGAAAAGACGGAACAACGCTACCCTGTCGCTGCTTGCTTCCGGAAAGATCGACGTATCCGCGATAAGTGCCTCAAGCACGGCCGCGACATAGGCATCTCCAGAGGTCTGCGACCCGGTCAGGGCACGCGAATAGCGGCGCAGATAAGGAAGAAATGGAGCAATACGGGTGGACAATGTCATTCAGGGACTCCCTCAATCCATGGGCGTAATATCGTTGCGAAAACGTTTCGCCGAAAAAATGGTTCCGCTTCGGAACATTTCATTTTTCCGCTGCGTTATGGAGCAGGCGAACTTTCAAGGGCGAAATTGTAACAATGAGATATACGACAGGGGCAGGGCGGATGAGCGGTAAAAGTCCGTCCTCCGACGATCCGAATGCGCAGATTGCGGTGAAGCTGAAGGCCCTCTATCAGTCGGTGCAGGAGGAAGCGATACCGGCACGCTTTCTCGATCTACTGGAAAAGCTGGAAGCTGCGGAACAGCAATCGGCTCTGCAGGGCAAGGAGTAAGCGCCGGATGTCATCCGAAAATCAAGAGTTCAAGCGTGAGATGCTTGCCGCGCTGCCGAGCCTGCGCGCCTTCGCGATGTCACTGATCGGGCGACATGACCGGGCCGACGATCTCGTGCAGGACACGATCATGAAGGCCTGGGCCAAGCAGGATCATTTCGAGATCGGTACCAATATGAAGGCCTGGCTTTTCACGATCCTGCGCAACGAGCTTTACAGTCAGATGCGCAAGCGTGGGCGCGAGGTGCAGGACAGCGACGGCCATTTGACGGAGACGCTCGCCCATCACCCGGAACAATACGGCTCGCTCGATCTGCAGGATTTCCGCCGGGCGCTCGAACAGTTGCCGCCCGATCAACGTGAAGCGATCATCCTTGTGGGGGCCTCCGGCTTTTCCTACGAGGAGGCCGCCACGATTTGCGGCTGTGCGCTCGGAACGATCAAGAGCCGTGTCAACAGAGCGCGTCAACGGCTGCAGGAAATTCTCCAGGTTAGGGGAGAAAACGACTACGGGCCCGACGAGACCTCCGCACCCATCACCTCGCGTGCCTTCGTTTCCTGATGCGATCCCGCAGCGTCCTGTCGGCCGCGCGAAGTCGCTGTAGCACCTCGATCTGCTGCATGTTTTGTCCTTGAATCGATAGCGGTTCAAGGACATATGCATAGACCGGTGCCGGATTGAAGTTCGTGCGGCGCTCGAAAGAGGGCATTCGGAGGGCTGCGTTCGACCGAGGGAGCGTGGTCGCCATATTGCTCCAATTTGCTGTATGTTTTCCTCCCTAGACCGGCTCCGGTCGAAGGCAACATTCAGCGGAGCTGAAATTCAGGTGCCTGCGCGAGTTTGGAGTTCAGGCCGAATGCGTGAAAAGACAGAGGCGATGCTTCCAGCGGTAGCGCAGGTGCTCGACGCGCCGGAGCGGCTCGGCGTCCTTCAGGCCGCCGTGCCGGACATGTCGATTCCCGACGAGGATTTCGACGGGCTGGCGCGGCTTGCCGCGAGCCTTTTCGACGCGCCTATCGCTCTCGTCAGCCTGGTCGACCGCGAGTGGCAATGGTTCAAGGCGTGCATAGGCACGGCTGAAACGCGGTCGCACGTTCGCGAGTCCTTCTGCGTCCATACGATTGCGGCAGGCGACGGCGGCCCCTTCCTCGTGCTTGATGCCTCCCGTCATCCGGCGTTCCGCCACCGCCGGGCGGTCGCCAGCCCGCCATTCCTGCGCTTTTATGCGGGCGCGCCGATTGTTCTGGACGGTCAGGCGATCGGAACCGTCGCGGTTCTCGATGTCGAGCCCCGGTCCGAGGTCTCGGCCAAACGGCAAAGCGAGCTGCAGCGCATCGCAGGTGTCGCCGCCTCGCTGTTCAAGCTGAAGGACGAGACGCGCCGGCGTGCGCTCAAGGAGGCCGCGCTTTCCCGCGAGGAGCAGCGGCTCGCCATGGCGCTCGACGCGGCCAATGTCGGCAGCTGGCTCTGGGACATTCGCGCCGGCACGGTTTCAGGCAATGGCGCGATGATGCGCATGTTCGGTCTTCCGCCGGAGCGCACCGTCGGCGCCAAGGCGATCTTTTCCGCCATTCATCCCGAGGATCGGATCCCGACCTTCTCGAAGCTCCGTCAGGCGATGGCTGCCAACGAGGAATATGACGGCATGTTTCGCATCGGCACGAACGGGCGATGGCTTCTGGGCCGCGGCCGCGTGCACGACCGCGACAGCAAGGGCGCGCCCCTGAGCTTTCTCGGCATGACGATCGACGTCTCGGACCAGCAGGCGTCGGTGAACCGTACGCGGCTGTTGCTGAAAGAGCTGAACCATCGGGTCAAGAACACGCTTGCAATGCTCCAGTCGCTCGCCCGCCAGACGCTCCGGCAAACGAGTGACCCAGCCGAGTTCATGACCGCCTTTGCCGGCCGCCTTCAGGCGATTTCCGAGGCGCACGGACTCCTTTCCGACTACGAATGGGGCACGATCCACCTCTCGGAACTGATTTCGAAACAGTTGCTGCCCTATGTCAGCGATTATTCCCAACAGGTCGAGCTGCACAAGGACGAGATCCTGCTGGGTCCCGACCAGGCCGTTGGGCTTGGACTGGTGCTGCACGAATTGGCGACCAATGCGGTAAAATACGGCGCGCTCTCGGTCCCGACGGGGAAAATCGTGCTGACGGCGCGCCGCGTGGTCGAGGACGGCGAGACCGTCCTGCATCTGACCTGGACCGAAGTGGGCGGACCGCCTATTCGCGAGCCGCGTCGCCGCGGTTTCGGCTCGATCCTGATCGAGCGCAGCCTGGACAAGATCATCGGGAGCTCGGTGAAAGTGGAATATCTGCCTGCGGGGGTCACGGCATTGATCCGACTGCCGCTTTGAGTGCAGTCTGAGGGACCGCGCCTCGGCGCACGGAAAAGGCCCCGCCGGCGCCTTTTCCGTGCGATATCAACTATCGATCGTCGCTGCGTTTGCGGCCCCGGCTCAGTCCCAGCAGCGCGGCAACGGCAATCCCGGTCGCGGCTCCCAGAAGCGGTTGTTTGCGCAGGATGCTTGTCACCGCAACGAGCGCAAGATTCGTCCGCATCGCCGAGCGGCGGCGGCGTTCGTCGGCAAGCCGGCGGTCGCGGGCGTTCAGCCCGGCCATGACGCCGATGACGACCAGAGCCGTCACGATCAGGGCGGCGGTGACCGTCAGCGCTGCGGCGACCGGCGAATAGCGCGCCGAGAGAAGCAGGGCGATTGCTATCAGGGCGAAGACGTAGGCGCTGCCGAGAAGCACGGCGATGATGGCCCAGAGGACCACATTTCGCTTATAGCGCGACGCCGCAGCGGCGGCGTCGAACGCAAGCAGGGCCGACAGGACAGTTCCGAGTGTCCCCATAAGGTAGCTCCCCTTCATACTCGGTCAACGCGACGCCTGACAGGTCCTCATCGGCGCAGCAAAGCGGCTGCGATGAGGCCGATAACGGCTGCGGTGCCGAGCGTCGCAAGAGGATGCTCGCGTATCGTCCGACGAACCTCCCTTTCCGTATCCGCATAGCGGCCGCGCAAGTCGGAAAGCATCTGCTCGCCGCTCTCCAACAAGGCGTGCAGATCGGTTTCGGCCTGGTCACGGGCGCCGCGCGCCTTGGCCTTTGCATCACGCGAAGCCGCAGCCCCGCGGTCGGCAATCAGCGTCATGAGCTGCGCGATGTCTTCGCGTATTTCGTTGAGCTGATCCTCCATCGACGGGTCGATCGCGCTACCGTTGCGCTTGCGGCTGCCCGAGCCCGAGAACATGCCTGTCGCCATTGTCTTTTCCCTCGCTGCTGTGCCGGCGCGAAACGGCCGGCATGTGGTCGGTTCATGCGAATCGGCCGGCGAAGGCACGCTTCCCGGCTCATTGTGCGCCCGATAGGACACGCGGCACTCCAAGCGGGCGCGGTCTACACGCCGGCATTGTAGATCAACGCATGAGGGAGGAATTTGTTTCGGTAATCCTGACGTTGCCTCTTGAGCCCGGTTTCACATCGTGGCGGACTGCGGCAATACGAACGGGATATCCTGTGCCGGAGCGACGCTCACCCGCATTCGGCAGCCGAAGACCGCTTCCATGGTCTCGTCGGTCAGCACGTCTTTCGGCGCTCCGCGCGCCCGGATGCGGCCGGCTTTCATCATCACGATCTGATCGGCAAACATCGATGTAAGGTTGAGATCGTGCATGACTGCGACGACACCGCCGCCGTCGGCACAGAATTGGCGCGCAAGCCGCATGATCGTGAGCTGGTGGCGGATGTCGAGGCTCGATACCGGCTCATCGAGCAGGAGATAGCGCGGTTCGCCGTCTGCGACCGGCGCCGAGATCTGGCAGAGGACGCGTGCGAGCTGGACCCGCTGCTGTTCGCCGCCCGAAAGTTCCTGGTAGAAGCGGCCGGAGAAGCCGGCGAGATCGACGGCCTCCAGAGCTTCATCGGCTGTCCGGTCGCCGGCGGCCGATTTGCCGGTTCCGTTTGCCTCGAGGCCGAGGCGAACGATTTCCCTGACGGTGAAGGGAAAGGAGATGACCGTCGATTGCGGCAACACGCCCCGCTTCAGTGCGAGCTCCCATGGTTTCAGGCTTGCGATGTCGCGACCGTTGATGGTGACCTTACCGGCCGAAGGCGTGAGCTCGCCCGAGATCGCCTTCAAGGTCGTGGTCTTGCCCGATCCGTTCGGGCCGACGATTGCAGTCATCGCACCGGGAGCGGCATCGAGGGAGATGCCGTGCAGCACCTGTCTTCCGGCAAGGCGGACGGAAATGTCGGATGCTCTGATCATGTTCGCAATCAAAGTCCCAAGTTCGACCGGCCCCTGAGCAGGACCCAGAGAAAGAAGGGCGCACCCACGAAGGCGGTGATGATGCCGATCGGCAGTTCGGCCGGCGACACGATGGTGCGGGCCAGCATGTCGGCGAAGATCAGCAGCGTGCCGCCAAGGAGGGCGGAGGCGGGCAGCAGGTAGCGGTGATCCGGGCCTATGATCAGCCGCAGGAGATGCGGAACGACGATGCCGACGAATCCGATGCCGCCGCTGACGGCCACCGACGCGCCGGTGGCGCCGGCGACGCTGAAGATGGCGATGTTTTTCAACCGCTGAACCGGGACGCCCATGTGATAGGCGGCGGCTTCGCCGAGCGTGATGGCGTTGAGCCCGCGCGCCAGGAAGGGGACGACTGCAAGTGACAGGAGGATGATCGGTCCGGCGGCGCCGATCTTGGTCCAGTTGGCGCCGGCGAGCGATCCGAGGCCCCAGAAAGTGAGATCGCGCAGTTGTTTGTCGTCCGCGATGAAGACGAGTACGCCCGTCACTGCACCGGCAAGCGCGCCCAGCGCAATGCCCGCCAGCAGCATCGTCGCGACCGAGGTCTGGCCGCCGCGGGTAGCGATCCGGTAGAGCAGCAGCGTGGTGGCGAGGCCGCCGAGAAAGGCGCCGAAGGGGAGGGCATAGAAGCCGAAGACCGCGAATAGCGGGCCAAAGGCAACGTCACCGAGCACGATCAGCAGCACCGCGCCGAGGCTTGCGCCGGAGGAAACTCCGACAAGGCCGGGATCGGCCAACGGATTGCGGAAGAGGCCCTGCATCACGACGCCGGAAACGGCAAGCGACGCGCCGACGAGCATGCCGAGCACGGCACGCGGCAGACGGATATCGAGGATGATGATTCGGTCGCGGGCGCTCATGGCCTGATCGGCCTCGCCGAAAAGCCACCGAAGGATATTGCCGAGCGAAGCGTCGGCCGCGCCGGTGGTGATGGAGGTCATGAACGTCACGGCCGCCAGTATCGCCAGAACGAGGATCAGGCCACGCGCCAGGCCCGCCCGGTCTCCGTTGCGCCAGTCGCGGACGATCCGGGCGGCAAGTGCCGGCCTGCGCATCGTGCCTTCCATGGCCTCACTGCGAGGCATTGGTCTTCTTTCCGTAAATTGCGGCGTTGAGTTCGCGGATAGCGCCTGCCGTGCGAGGACCGAAGCCGAGCAGATGCAGCCCGTCCATGCGGATCAGCGCCTTGGTCTTTGCCGCCTGGGTGAGGCTGAGGGCCGGAAGCGCGAAGAGTTCGTCGGGGCCTGCAGCATGGCTATCGCCGCGGTTCATCATCAGGACCACATCGGGCTTGGCCTCGATGATCGCCTCCTCCGTCAACGCCTTGTAACCGGGCGAGGTGCCGACGGCGTTGACCGCGCCGGCAAGCTCGATGATGCCGGCGGCGGCGGTGCCGGTACCGGAGGCGAGGATTCTGCCGCCCTGGGTGCTCAGAACGAAGAGGACACGCTTGCGCTCGGCTTGCGGGCGAGCGGCACTGTCGGCCACGGCGGCGGCGAGATCTCTCTCCACGGATTGCGCGAGCGTTTCGGCCTTTTCCTTCACGCCGAGGAAGGCTCCGACCGCGCGGATCTTGTTGACGATGCCGTCCTTGTCATAGGTCTCGGGGATGCTGGTGAAGGGAATGTTCGCCTCCTGGAGCACGGCGAGCGTTTCCGGCGGGCCGCTGCCCTCGACGGCCACGATTGCCGTCGGGTTGACGGCAAGAACGCCTTCGGGCGCCAATCGCCGCATGTAGCCGACATCCGGCAGCTTGGTCGCCGCCTCCGGGTAAATGCTGGTGGAATCGCGGCCGACGAGGCGGTTCTCCTCGCCGAGCGCATAGATGATTTCGGTAATCGCGCCGCCCACCGAGACGACGCGGGAGGTGTCCGGCTGCTCGAGCACCTCGGCCATCGCCGGGCGCAGGAACGGAGGAGTTCCCGGCGCAAGCAGGGGCAGAACGAAAGGCGCCGACAGCGCGAAGGCCGCGAGGGCCATTTCCCAACGCCGAAGACGGCGGATACCAAAGCCGTTCATCATCACTTCCTTTGATCTGTGCGTGTCGTCCCAAATCGCCGCCCGGTCGGGCGGCACCATCAGGCCGCGACGACGGCTTCCAGGCGGGGCAGCGCCTCGACCAGGCTGCGCCATTCGGCCCTCTCCGAGGAACCTTCCTTCCGCTTTCCGAAAAACTGGATGATCATCTCGCCCTTGGCGTCGAGCGCTTCGAGGGAGGTCACGTGTCCGTCCGCCGTCGGCTTGCGCACGGCCCAGAGTTCGGCGATGTGATCGGTGCGCAGATGCAGATGGAAGGTTTCGTCCATCACGTTCAGCCACGGCCCCATGGTGCCGATCTTGACGACGGGACCGGAATGAATCTGGATGACGCCGCGGTTGCCGACGAAGCACATGATCGGCAGGGCCGTCTCTGCAGCATTGCGCATCATCATCTCGATGCAGGCCGTGTCGAGCCGCCAGGCAAAGTCGTCGCCGATCGCGTGCAGCGCCCGGCGCCGTCCGATATTGAGCTTGCGCAACATGCCGGGGAACTGATGCGTGTCCGTGAGCTTCGACCAGCGGTCGCGCAGCTCCGCCGTATCGACTACAGCATCGGCCGAATCGTCGGCCGCGGGTGCGCCGGGATCGGCGATGAAGTCCTGCGACTGATCGTCCAGGCGAAGGTCTTCGACGATCTTCTCATAGGCGGCCAGGTTCGAGAGAGGACGCAGGTGAACCTTGTGGACGGCATTGCCCCACTTGTCGAAGAACTGCAGGCTGCGGCGAACCTCCCCTGTCGCATCCGTCTTGGTCACGGCGAAACCATGTGCCCAGGCGCCGGGAAAGATGCGCAGGTCGATTTCGGGACCAAGCACCAGAGCCGCGCCGTGCCCTTGCTTGATGTTCTCGTAGACGCCGACCTTTTCGTGGACGGCGCTTTCGTTGCGGGTAAGCGCAAGGACTTCGCCCAGCTCCTCGACGCGCTCGAGGAAGCGGCTGGCGCTGCATTCTATCCGGACGGCGGTAAGGCCGCATTCGGCGGCGACGAGCGCTGCCTCGGAAATGCCGAGCTTCGCGGCGATGTCGCGTTCGCGCAGCTTCGGATTCTCGGCGCGATAGGCCCGGATATCGGACGGGGTGGGGTGAGCGCTCTCAGTCATCGTCATCTCGCTACTTGTTCAGAATCAGCTTGCCCTGGCGGGTGATCTTCATTCGGTAGATCGCCCCGTCGTGGGAAATGAGAATCTCGTTGTGGCCGCGGAAAAGGTCGTGGCTCTCGACGATCGGTTGCGGCCGGTTCAGCGGCGTCTCGGTCTGCGGGGATCGTGGATTATCGTTGTCGTTCGGTGTCACGGTTTTGCCGGTTCGCGAGTAGGAGACGAGACGAGTGCGTCATCCATTGATCCCGCCCATTCCAGTTAGTATCTTGACTTCACTACTCATATTTCATTAAGGACGCAATACCGGAATGTTGCGGTCAAGTTAAAAGGAACGCGTGCGGGAACCCAAAGGACCGCCGCGGACAGCGAGTGGTGCCAGGATGACTTATTTTTCCCGTTTTGCCTTTGCGGCCTTTGCAGCTCTCTTCACGGCAGGGGCAGCCGGAGCGCAGGATGCTGCCGCGCCAGCCGGCCTTTCGATCGAGCTCAATGAGATCGCGTCGTCGGAAAAGGGATGCAAGTTGACCTTCGTCGCCAGTAGCGCGCTCGCTCTTTCGAAGGTCTCGTTCGAATTCGTGCTCTTCGATCAGAAAGGTCTGGTCGAGCGCATGGCCGTGCTCGACTTCAGGGATCTTCCCGCGGGCAAGACGAAAGTCAGGCAATTCGATCTGCCGGGTACGAAGTGCGAGGCGGTGAAAAGCCTGCTGATCAACGATGCGCCGACCTGCGTCGGCGAAGGCGTCGACAAGGGTGCATGTATGACGGGCCTGAAGACCGGCTCGAAATCGGCCGTGGAGCTCAAGGGCTGAGGTTCGCGTTCGCGAAATTGCCGACGGAAGGCAAGACAGAATGAAACACATGGTGAAATGGGCGGCGGCGATCGGCCTTTCCCTGCTGGCGCATGCCGGCGGGGCGATGTTGCTTGCTCCGGATGAGGAAAAGGAGCTGGCGCTCATCGCCGGCGGCTCCACCGTGGAAGTGTCGATGCTCGGCAACGCCTTCGAAGATGCCGTTCAGGCGGGGGACCCATCCGAAGTGGTGGAGCCGACGGAAGAGACCCCCGAGGAGCTGAAGCCGACCGAGATAGAACCGACGGAAGAGGTGGCCGAAGCCGTAGAGCCGGTGCAGACCGAACCTGTTGCCCAGGAGCCGTCCGAGATGACGCCGACGGAGGCGGACGTCATACTTCCCGCGGAAGAGATGCCGGCGAGCCAGGCCGAAGAAGCAGACGTGATCGCAAGCATCGCTCCGGTCGAGACCGTCATTCCGCAGGAGAGACCGGACCCTGAGGAAGTCTTGAAGCCCGAGGTCGAGAAGGTGGAGCCGAAGAAGGAGCCGGCGAAGAAAAAGAAGGTCGTCCGAAAAAAGGCAGGTGAGGGCGGCGCCCAGGCGAAATCGCAGAAAAAGGGCAAGGCCGACGGCGCCGAGAATGCCACGGCGGCTGCCGCCACCGGAGAAAGCCGCGGTGCGTCGCGGGAAATCGGCAATGCCGCGGTGTCGAACTATCCCGGCAAGGTCAGAAGAAAGCTGACCCGCGCTATTCGCTACCCGGCCGAGGCCAGACGGCAGGGGCTGCGGGGTGTTGCCCATGTCGCCTTTACCGTAACTTCCGGTGGTGGGGTGGCAAGGGTCGGCATAACGAAAAGCGCCGGTTCACCCGTCCTCGATCAGGCGGCGTTGGAAACCGTCCGCCGGGCGGCACCTTTCCCGGCCATTCCCGCCGGTGCGGGCCGCGACAGATGGGAATTCAACATCCCGGTTTCCTTCACCCGGTGAATTCAGGCTGTGAATCTGCTTCCGCGGGCGAGGAAAAAGTCGCGAAGGCGAGCATCGAAATATATGATTGAAACTCTCATGTTTATACTTTACTCCCGCTATCAAGTTTTATAGGTTGCCTCCGTCACGCAACCGATCGGTGTGTGCCAAATCTGATTGGCGATGGGCCGCAGGGCCGACGTCGCGGAGCAAGACGGAGACGACGGATGGGTGGCAAGCGGCACCAGAATGCAGGCAAGGGCGGCAAGGGCAGGGCAAAGGATGCGCAGAGCGAGCCGCAATCCAATGCCGGAAAGGTGACGCTCGAGGGCCGCAGCTTCCTCTATGTCGGCGGACGCGACTGCCAGGTTGCGCATCTGCGCCAGATCGCCAGTTCCTACGGTGCGGAACTCATCCACCATGACGGCGGTTTACGGGAGGCGGTATCGCGCATCGATCGCGTCCTGCCCTCGGTCGACTGCGTCTTCTGCCCGATCGACTGCATCAGCCACGATGCGTGTCTTCGCGTGAAGACCGGCTGCAAGAAGTGGGGCAAGGCCTTCGTGCCGTTGCGCAACGGCTCGAAGTCGAGTCTCGAGCGGGCGCTTCAGGATCTGACCGGAAACGGCAGCGAGAACTGAATCTTTTACGAGCGGTCAGACGAGATTCGCCGGCCGCATGGAGCTTTCAAATGCATGACGAACGTCCCGATCAGATGACGATGATCGGTCTCCACAAACTCGCTTCGCAATTCGGTGACGGACTGGTTCCCGAGCTCTACGAGCTTCTCACGCGCCGAGCACGGATGCTCGAGGAAAACGAAAACGTGACCGAGTTTCCGACCTGGCAGGCGCGCCCGCCGGCGAGGGATCCTCTCGGCCTTGCGCCGCCGAGCGGGGGAGCTGTCCTGCCGTTTCCGTCAACGATCGCGCAGCCCCTCTCGCAAAAGAAGGCCTAGATCGCTTCCAGGAAACGTGTGTAACCGCTTCCGTCCGGAAGTGCGTTGGACCAAGGGTTAGGGCATTCCAGTGTTTCCATGAAACATTGGGATGCGCTAATAGTTGAGGCGCGGGATGCGGGCGAAAAACCGCACACACTTTCCTCATCCCGCTACAGGAGAGCTAGCCATGTTTTTCGCCATGAACCGTTTCCGTGTCGCAGCCGGCCAGGAGGAGGCCTTCGAGGCGGTCTGGAAGGCGCGGGACTCTTCTCTCTCGGAGATGCCGGGTTTCATCGAATTCCATCTGCTGCGCGGCGACAGCGTGCCGGAGGAAGGCTACACGCCTTTTATTTCGAAATCGGCCTGGGAGACCAAGGACGCCTTCATCGCCTGGACCAAGTCCGATAATTTCCGGGCGGCGCACCGAAGCGCCGGCGAAAACAAGGCAATGTATCTCGGTCCCCCGAAGTTCGAGGGCTTTACCGTCGTCGAGGGTGCCTGATCTGCCGCGCCGTCATGCTTGGCGAACCCGCGGCGGCTTGTTTGATTTCCTCATTCCTGTGCTTGTCACAGGAATCCAGCCAGACCAAGTCCTTGGGCTGAAAAAACGCTTTCCGCGCCGCAGACGCGGCGCTGCTGGATCCCTGTGACAAGCACAGGGATGAGGATGAGAGAGATTGCGGTCCTCCGAATCTCAACAGGTGTGGTTCACTTTCATCCGGAAGGCCAGTCTGCCTCCGAAAATGTGCGACTGCATACTGAAACTCCCCTCTTACCGGAATTCCTGTACTTCGGGCTTGTCCCTCCTCACGCTTCCGGGCGCAGGAATGCCCCGATCGCGACGGCAAGCCAGCCGGCCATCATCGTCAGGCCCCCGAGCGGCGCCGACATTGGGAAGAGGCCGTGGCCCGAGAAATGGCGCATGGTGAGGTCTCCGGCAAAGAGTGCCGTGCCTGCCGCCAGCAGCAAGGCGGCGAGGGCGGCGGTGCGGAAGTGCGCCCATCCGGCATGAAGCGCGACGAGCGCCGGTGCGTGGGCGAGGCACATGGCCGATGCGCCGCCGAGAAGACGCGGATCGCCATGCGAAGCGGCGGCGGCACTCGCGACGCCGAAGAGGCCCATGAGGCCGGCGACGAAAAGCATGGTCGAGCGCAGTCCGCTGTTCGGCATCCTGGCTATTCCTTGTTCTGCATATGATGGGCGAGCCGGGTGATCGGCTCCAGGATGATGTCCCTCAGCTTCGGGTGGGAGACGGTTTCTTCGAGTGCGCGGGTGAAGCAGAGAAGCCATTCGTCGCGCTCGACAGGCCCGATCCCGGCAATGAAGTGCCGGCGGCGCAGCATGGGGTGGCCGCGTTTCTGCACATAGATCGGCGGTCCACCGAGCCAGCCGGTCAGATATTCGTAGAACTTTTCCTCGCTGCCGGTCAGATCCGGCGGGTGGATTGCGCGGCAGCGCGCCGCCTCGGGCAGACTGTCCATCAGTTCGTAGAAGCGCCGTGTCAGGGCGCGCACGGTGGCGTCGCCACCGATCGCCTCGTAAAGCGTCGTCGTTTGCGGTTCCGTCATGGTCACGTTCCTCGCCGGGATTGGTACAGCGCGCGAACCGGGCGGGCAATGGCTTGCCATTCCTTCGCTTGCGGCTTTTCGGCGCGGCAGACATCGTCGTCTGCCTTCCGCGCGACGAACATCGCCCCGAGGAAAGCCACTTGACAAACCGTCCAGACGGTATGTTTATGAGCTATGACAAACGCCCCTTCAAGAAAGAAGCAGCCGCAACGCGTCCGCCGGCAATTGCTGGAGGTCGCGGGACGCCTGTCGCTGGAGCAGGGCATCGCCGCGGTCACCCTCGACGCCGTATCGCAGGCGGCGGGTGTCAGCAAAGGCGGGCTGTTGCACCATTTCCCGAATAAGCTGGCTCTGCTCGACGCCCTCTTCGATGATCTCGTCGTGCGTTTCGACAGCGCCCTCGACGAAGCGATGGCCGGAGATGACGTCGAGAAGGGACGCTTTACGCGTGCCTATCTCGGCGTCTGTTTCGCGCTCGATGCGGAGGCGCAAGGCTGGCAGATGCTGACCATTGCGCTCTTGGCCGAGCCGCACCTCAAGGAGCGTTGGCGCGAATGGGTGGCGCGCCGGTCCGCGCAATTCGCCGCGACGGACAGTTCGCCAAATTGTCTGCTCGCCCGCTTCGCCGCCGATGGCGTCTGGCTGTCGGATCTGATGCGCAGCCACGACATCGAAGCGTCGACCAGGGCGATCCTGCTTCAGAAACTCAACGCGCTTTCGCTGGAATAGAGGGCAGACCCGTGCCGCTTTCCCATACTTCGATCGGAGACGTTCCGTGAATCCCGCCACGCTCTACACCGTTCTGGTGATCGCCATCGTCTTCGAAGTGCTCGGCACGTCCGCCATGCAGGCGGCGCAGCACTTCACGCGGCTGACGCCCACCGTGCTCATGGTTCTGTGCTACGCGGTCGCCTTCTTCTTCCTCTCCTATGCGCTCCGCTACATCCCGGTCGGGATCGCCTATGCGCTCTGGAGCGGCCTCGGCATCGTGCTGATCTCGATCGCCGGCTACGTGGTTTTCGGTCAGAAGCTCGATCTGCCGGCTATTCTCGGGCTGGGGCTCATCATCGCCGGCGTGCTGGTACTCAACCTCTTCTCGAAATCCACCTTCCATTGATCGCGGTGACGATCGCGCTCGGCTTCCTGCAAGTTTTCGCTACAGCCTATCCACTGAAATTCCCGGATATTCATTGAAATGCGCAGTCCGTTTCAATAGCATCGCCTTTCGTCTCCGTCCGGACGCGCGGTGGCGATGTCCCATCCGATCTCCCTGATATAACGAAGGAAAATTTGGGAATGCAGGCGGTTTTCGACGGCCATAACGATGTGCTTTTGCGCCTTTGGCAACATGCACGCGGCGGTGCCGACCCGGTGGCCGAGTTTTCGGAAGGCACCGATAAGGGCCACATCGATGCGGCGCGCGCCAGGGCAGGCGGTCTCGCAGGCGGCCTCTGTGCGATTTACGTCCCGTCCGGCGATCTGGTGCTCAAGACGCCGGATGAGAATGGCCATTACGCGACGCCCATGGCGGCGCCGCTCGACCACTTGCCGTCGCTCGCGACCGCCATGGAGCTCGCAGACATCGCGTTCAAGCTCGACCGCGCGGGCGCCTGGCGGCTTTGCCGTTCGGTTGAAGAGATACGCGCGGCAATGGCCGACGAGGTGTTTGCTGCCGTCCTGCATATGGAGGGCTGCGAGGCGATCGGGCCCGACCTCGCGGCGCTGGAGACCTTCCACGCCGCCGGACTTCGCTCGCTCGGCCCTGTATGGAGCCGCCATAACGTATTCGGTCATGGCGTTCCCTTCGCCTACCCGATGTCGCCCGATACGGGGCCCGGCCTTACCGAAGCCGGCTTCGAACTCGTGCGCGCCTGCAACCGGCTCGGCATTCTGATCGACCTCGCGCACATCACGGAAAAGGGTTTCTGGGACGTGGCCAGGACGACCGACCAGCCGCTCGTCGCCAGCCATTCCAATGCTCATGCGCTGACGCCGGTCGCCCGCAATCTGACCGACCGGCAGCTCGACGCCATCCGCGAGAGCCGCGGCATCGTCGGCCTCAACTATGCGACGACGATGCTGCGCCCCGATGGGCAGGAGAACGCGACGACGCCGCTTTCCGACATGGTCCGCCACGTCGACTATCTGGTCGAACGTATCGGTATCGAATGCGTGGCGCTCGGATCGGACTTCGACGGCGCGACCATCCCCGAGGAAATCGCCGACGCGGCGGGGAATCAGAAGCTCGTTGCCGCGCTGGAAGACGCCGGATATGGTGACGCCGACCTGGCGAAAATATGCCGGGAGAACTGGCTGAGAGTTCTGGGTCAGGCGTGGCACAAGCCTGCCTGATCATCATGAAGAAAAGCCCGAGAAGGGTTAAAAGAGGGAAGCGCGATATGATGCACAAGCTCAACGGACGTTTTCGAGTTCTTGCCGCCTCGGCGGCACTCGCCATGGCAATGGGTGCGGCCCAGCCGTCCTTCGCGGAAACGCCGAAGGATACGCTGGTCGAGGGATTCGCGTTCGACGACATCATCACCATGGATCCGGGCGAAGCTTTCGAGCTGTCGACCGCCGAGATGACCAGCAACACCTACAGCCTGCTCGTCCGGCTCGATCTCAACGACACGTCCAAGGTCATCGGCGACCTCGCCGAAAGCTGGACGGTCTCCGATGACGGCCTGACCTATACGTTCAAGCTCAAGTCCGGCATGAAATTCGCCTCCGGCAATCCGATCACCGCCGAGGACGTCGCATATTCGTTCGAACGCGCCGTCAAGCTCGACAAGAGCCCGGCCTTCATTCTTACGCAGTTCGGCCTCACCGGCGACAACGTCACGGAAAAGGCGAAGGCCGCCGACGCCGAGACCTTCGTCTTCACGGTCGACCAACCCTACGCGCCGAGCTTCGTGCTCAACTGTCTCACGGCGACCGTCGCCTCCGTCGTGGACAAGAAGCTCGTGCTCGAGCACGTGAAATCCGTTACGCCGAGCGACGAATACAAATACGACAACGACTTCGGCAATGAATGGCTGAAGACCGGTTACGCCGGATCCGGTCCGTTCAAGCTGCGCGAATGGCGCGCAAACGAGGTCGTGGTTCTGGAGCGCAACGAAAACTTCTACGGCGAACCGGCGAAACTCGCCCGCGTCATCTACCGTCACATGAAGGAAAGCTCCGGCCAGCGGCTGGCGCTCGAAGCCGGCGACATCGACGTGGCGCGAAACCTCGAGCCGGGCGACTACGAGGCGGTCGGCAAGAATGCCGATCTGGCGATGGCGAGCGCGCCGAAGGGCACGGTCTACTACATCAGTCTCAACCAGAAGAACGAGACGCTGGCAAAACCCGAGGTGCAGCAGGCCTTCAAGTATCTGGTCGACTATGACGCGATCGGCTCGACGCTGATCAAGGGCATAGGCGAGATTCACCAGAGCTTCCTGCCGAAGGGCGTGCTCGGTGCTCTCAACGAGAACCCCTACACGTTCGACGTTGCCAAGGCGAAGGAACTGCTGGCGAAAGCGGGTTATCCCGACGGCTTCACGGTCACGATGGATGTGCGCAACACCCAGCCGGTGACCGGCATTGCCGAATCTTTCCAGCAGACCCTGGCCGAGGCGGGCGTGAAGCTCGAAATCATTCCCGGTGACGGCAAGCAGACGCTGACCAAGTACCGCGCCCGCAACCACGATATGTATATCGGTCAGTGGGGCATGGATTATTTCGATCCGCACTCCAATGCCGATACCTTCACCAACAATCCGGACAATTCCGACGAAGGCACGAACAAGACGCTCGCCTGGCGCAACGCCTGGGACGTTCCGGAACTCAGCAAGAAGACCAAGGACGCGCTCCTCGAACGCGACAGCGCCAAGCGCGCCGATATCTACAAGGAGCTGCAGAAGACGGTTCTCGAGAATAGTCCTTTCATCCTGATCTTTCAGCAGACGGAGGTCGCCGGCCTCCGCGGCAACGTCGAGGGCTTCAAGCTCGGACCGAGCTTCGACACCAACTACGTCTGGAACGTATCCAAGGAATAGTCGAAAGGACCGTTCCCTTGAGCATGAGCGGAATTGAACCCATGAGCGGGCGCCGGCGCGCCCGTTCCCGGAAGGCGTTTGTCGCGGTACTGCAGTTTCTCGTCGTCGTGGCAACCACCTATCTCGGCCTTCTCGCCGTCACCTTCTTCATCGGCCGCGTCATCCCGATCGATCCGGTGCTCGCCGTTCTCGGCGATCGGGCGCCGAATCACGTCGTGGAACGCACGCGCGAGGCGATGGGGCTCAACCTGCCGCTTTACCAGCAGTTCTTCATCTACTGCCGGCAAGCATTCACCGGCGACTTCGGGACCTCGGTGCTGACCACCAATCCGGTCATGGCGGATATCCGCCGCGTCTTTCCGGCCACCATGGAACTCGCGACGCTCGGAACCTTGATCGGCGCATTCATCGGCGTGCCGCTGGGCGTTCTCGCCGCCGTCAAGCGCGGCAGCATCGCCGACCAGGTTGTTCGCGTCATCGGCCTCGTGGGCTATTCCGTGCCGATCTTCTGGCTGGCATTGCTCGCGCTGCTCGTCTTCTATGCGCGGCTGCAATGGGTCGCCTATCCCGGCCGCATAGATATCGTCTACGAATACAGCTTCACGCCGGCCACCGGTTTCTACCTCCTGGACTCGGCCTGGCAGGGCCAATGGGACGTCTTCCGCGACGTCTTCCGGCACATCATCCTGCCGGCTTCGCTGCTCGGCTATTTCTCGCTCGCCTATATCAGCCGCATGACCCGCAGCTTCATGCTGAACGAGCTGCAGCAGGAATATATCGTTGCGGCGCGAGCCAAGGGCCTTTCGGAGGCGCGGATCATATGGACGCACGCGCTGCGCAATGCGGCGGTGCCGCTGGTGACGGTGATCGCGCTCTCCTATGCCGGCCTGCTCGAAGGGTCGGTCCTGACGGAGACCGTATTCGCCTGGCCGGGGCTCGGCCTCTACATCACCAATTCACTGCAGAATGCCGACATGAATGCCGTTCTCGGCGGCACGATCATCATCGGATCGGTCTTCATCGCCATCAATCTCCTGTCCGATCTTCTCTACCGGACGCTTGACCCGAGGACGCGCGCCCGATGAGCCTTGCCACCGAAACACGCCCGATGACGCGCCGCGAGTGGCTGCTTTCAGATCGCCCGCAGTCGCGGACCCAGGCTCGGCTCGGCCGTGCCTATATGACCTGGCGGCGCTTCTCCGCCAACCGGCTTGCGGTGCTCGGCCTTTGCATTCTGCTGGCGCTCGTATTCGTTGCGATCTTCGCCGATGCGCTCGCGCCTCACTCTCCGGTCATCGGAAACCTTGCCGGCGCGCGGCTTCTGCCGCCCGGCAGCGAGGGCTACCTGCTCGGCACGGACGACCAGGGCCGCGATATCCTCTCCCGGCTGATACACGGTTCGCGGCTGACGCTCCTCGTCGTCCTTCTCGTCGCAGTCATCGCGGCACCGGTCGGCCTGATCGTCGGCGCCGTCGCCGGCTATGCCGGCGGATGGGTCGACGCGGTCCTCATGCGCATCACCGACATCTTCCTCGCCTTTCCGAAGCTCGTGCTCGCGCTGGCCTTCGTCGCGGCGCTCGGCCCGGGGATCGAAAATGCGGTGATCGCGATCGCCATCACCTCCTGGCCGCCCTATGCGCGCATCGCCCGCGCCGAAACGCTGACGGTGCGCAACTCCGATTACATCGCCGCTGTGCGGCTGATGGGCGCCTCGCCCCTGCGCATCGTCTTCCGCCATGTCATGCCCATGTGCATGTCGTCGCTGATCGTCCGCGTTACGCTCGACATGGCCGGCATCATCCTGACGGCCGCGGGCCTCGGCTTCCTCGGCCTCGGCGCGCAACCACCGCTGCCGGAATGGGGCGCCATGATCGCCTCCGGCCGGCGCTTCATCCTCGACCAGTGGTGGGTGGCGACCATGCCCGGCATCGCCATCCTGATCGTCAGCCTCGGCTTCAACCTGCTCGGTGACGGGCTGCGCGATGCGCTCGATCCCCGGGAGAGCGGCCAATGAGCGCGCTTCTGACAGTCGAGGACCTCCGGGTCCGGTTCCCGACGCGCGCCGGGGTTGTCGAGGCCGTTCGCGGGGTTTCCTTTACCCTCGGGCGCGAGCGCCTCGGCATCGTCGGCGAAAGCGGCTCGGGCAAGTCGCAGACGGGCCGTGCCATCATGGGGCTGACGCCGCCGCACGCGGAAGTGACGGCGAAACGGCTTGCCTTCGAAGGGATCGATCTTCTTTCGGCCTCCCCAAAACTCCGGCGGGACCTGCGTGGCAAGCGCATCGCCATGATCCTGCAGGATCCGAAATATTCGCTGAACCCGGTGATGAGCATTGGACGGCAGATCGTCGAGACCTTGCGGCGGCATGAGAAGGTCGGCCGCGCGGAAGCGCGGGAGAGGGCGCTCGACATGCTCGCGGCCGTGCAGATCCGCGATGCTTCCCGCGTCTTCGACCTCTATCCGCACGAGGTCTCGGGCGGCATGGGACAACGGGCGATGATCGCCATGATGCTGGTTGCCGGGCCGGAACTCCTGATCGCGGACGAGCCGACCTCGGCGCTCGACGTGACGGTTCAGCTCGAAGTCCTCGCGATCCTCGACAAGCTGGTGGCGGAACGCGGCATGGGGCTGATCTTCGTCTCGCACGACCTGCGCCTCGTCTCCTCCTTCTGCGACCGCGTTCTGGTGATGTATGCGGGCAGGATCGTCGAGGAGATCGCCGCATCGGAACTCGGCAACGCCAAGCATCCCTATACACGAGGTCTCCTGAACTGCATGCCGGTGATCGGGGCGGATCGCCATCCATTGCCGGTGCTCGACCGCAAACCGGAGTGGGCGCTATGACCGAGGCCGTATCCGTCGAAAATCTGAGCGTCGTCTTCGACGAGTTCAAGGCGCTCGATGCCGTCCGCGTGGATGTCGCGAAGGGCGAGTCCTTCGGTCTCGTCGGCGAATCCGGCTCGGGCAAGTCCACCCTGCTGCGCGCCGTCGCCGGTCTCACCGCGGCAAGCGAAGGAACGATCCGGGTTTCAGGCCGCGAGGTTCGTGGCACGCGTCGTGACAAGGCCTTTTATCGGGCGGTGCAAATGGTGTTCCAGGATCCTTACGGGTCGCTGCATCCGCGCCAGACGGTCGACCGGCAGCTGATGGAGCCTCTGGCGATCCACGGCATCGGCGACGGCGAGCGCCGCATCCTGAAGGCCCTGGACGAGGTGGGCCTCGGATCCGGTTTCCGCTTCCGCTATCCGCACCAGCTCTCCGGTGGCCAGCGCCAGCGCGTCGCGATCGCACGCGCCCTCATCTTGGAACCCTCGATCCTGCTCCTGGACGAGCCGACCTCGGCGCTCGACGCGTCCGTGCAGGCGGAAGTGCTGAACCTCCTCGAAGAGGTGCGGCGCGACCGCGGCCTGACCTTCATCATGGTGAGCCACGATCTCGGCGTCGTCACCCATATGTGCGAACGGCTGGCGGTGATGCAGAACGGCCGCGTTGTGGAGCGGCTGACCTCGGCCGACCTGGTCGCCGGCCGCATTGCCGAGGAATATACGCGCAATCTCATGGTCGCGAGCAAGGGGTTCCGGCGGGAGGCGGCGGCACGAAGCGCGTAGGGTACCCCTCCGCCCGGCAGGGGGGCTTGCTGCCACCTTCACCCGGATCGCGCTTTAACCCCGCGGCAGCTTGTCCCGTCCGATCAGCGCGCCATGGTGACCGATCACGGCGGCCGCAACACGGGCGGCGAAGGCCGCGGCATCGGCCGGACTGTCGCCGCTGGCAAGACGGGCGAGAAAGGAACCGTTGAAGCTGTCGCCGGCGCTGGTCGTATCGACGACGGCGGAAACCTGCGAGGCGGGAACGTGAACCCGGTCTTCACCCGTAAAATCGAGCGTGACGCCGTTTTCACCATCCTTGACCACAACGTTTTCGGCGCCGAGTTCCCGATAGCGCTCGATCGTCGCTTCCACGGATGCATCGCCGAAATGCGTGGCCTCGTCGTCGAAACTCGGCATCACCATCGTTGCCGCACGCGCACCGGCTTCGATCGTCGCGCGCATCCGTGCGGCGTCGTCCCAAAGGCGTGGCCGGATGTTCGGATCGAAGACGACCTGCCGCCCGCCCGCCTTTGCCCGCCGAAGCTCCGCAAGCAATGTTTCTGCCGCCTCCGGCGACAGGATCGCCAGGGTGATTCCCGAGAAGAACACCACATTCGCCGCCTCGATCGCCGTCCGGAGCCGATCGGGATCGTCCGCGAGCAGTTTCGCAGCGGAAGTCGAGCGCCAGTAGGAAAAGCTGCGCTCGCCGTTCTTGAGGTGGATCATATAGAGGCCGGGCGTTCGCCCTTCGATCCTGCGGATGTGCGCCGCGCCGACGCCGGTGCTCTCGATGAAGGCCAGCAGCTCGTCCGAAACCGTGTCGGTTCCGACGGCCGTGAAATAATCGACCGTCCAGTCCGCCGGCAGGAAGAGCCGGGCGTAATAGGCGGTATTGAAGGTGTCGCCGGCATAGCCCTTGCGCAGCATGTCGCCTTCCGCCTGCATGAGTTCCACCATGCATTCGCCGATCGAAAGCAGTTTGCCCGTCATTCAGTCCTCCCTTTCCGCTGATCCGAATTAAGCGCATGTCACTGCGCGAGCAAGCGAATGTTGACGGCGGCGTTTACTCGAAGAAGCGGTGAAGATAAATCTGGGTTGCTGAACCAACCATGGAGAGCTGCGCATGCCGGCGGCATCTGGATCGAACGAAAACTGGTGGCGCGGAGCGGTGATCTATCAGGTCTATCCGCGCTCCTTCCAGGATACGGACGGCGACGGAATGGGCGACCTTCGCGGTGTCACCCGGCGGCTTCCCCATATCGCCTCGCTCGGGGTCGACGCCATCTGGCTTTCGCCCTTCTTCACGTCGCCCCAGGCGGACATGGGCTATGACGTTTCGGATTATTGCGACGTCGATCCCATGTTCGGCACGCTTGCCGATTTCGACGAGATGCTGGCGGAGGCCCATCGGCTGGGGCTCAAGGTGATCATCGACCAGGTGATCTCGCATACATCCGACCGGCACCCCTGGTTCGTCGAAAGCCGCTCGAGCCGGACCAATGCCATGGCGGATTGGTATGTGTGGGCCGACCCGAAGCCGGACGGCACGGCGCCGAACAACTGGCTTTCGATCTTCGGCGGTCCGGGCTGGGAATGGGACGGGGTGCGCCGGCAATATTACCTGCATAACTTCCTGTCGTCGCAGCCGGACCTCAACTTCCACAACCCGGAGGTTCAGGAGGCGGTGCTCGCGACGGTCCGCTTCTGGCTCGACCGCGGGGTCGACGGTTTCAGGCTCGATACGGCGAATTTCTATTTCCACGACAAGCTTCTGCGGGACAATCCGCCGCTGGTGCCGGATCCGGATGCAACGAGCCGCGATGCTCCGGAGGTCAATCCCTACGGCATGCAGGACCACCTCTATGACAAGACGCAGCCGGAAAACCTCGGTTTCCTGCGCCGGTTTCGAGCGCTGCTCGATGAATATGGCGGCCGTGCGACGGTGGGGGAGGTCGGCGACGGGTCACGCTCGCTGCAGACGGTTGCCGCCTATACGAGCGGCGGCGACAAGCTGCACATGTGCTATACCTTCGACCTGCTCGGGCCGGAATTCACCGCGCGCCACTTCCGCCGCTGCGTCGAGAATTTCCAGTCTACGGTGACGGACGGCTGGGTCTGCTGGGCCTTCTCCAATCACGACGTCATGCGTCATGTCAGCCGCTTCGCGCCGCGCGAGGCCGACCGGGAGCGCGTGGCGAAGCTTGCGATCTCGCTGCTTGCCAGCCTTCGAGGCACCATCTGCCTTTATCAGGGAGAGGAGCTCGGCCTGCCGGAGGCGGAGCTTGCCTTCGAAGAATTGCGCGACCCATACGGTATCCGCTTCTGGCCGGCCTTCGCCGGACGCGACGGGTGCCGGACCCCGATGGTCTGGGAAAGAGAGCTGACGAATGCCGGCTTTTCCGAGGGGGCTCCCTGGTTGCCGGTGCGCGACGGGCACCGAAGGCTGGCGGTGGATGCACAGGAGGGCGTCGAAGGATCGGTGCTCGAGCATTATCGCCAGACCCTTGCGTTCCGTCGGGCGCAGTCCGCGTTGGTCGACGCAGACATGACCTTCCTGGGCACCAACCAGGACCTTCTGGTCTTCACCAGAGAAAAGGAAGGCGAGCGGCTGCTGTTCGTCTTCAACCTGACCCAGGAGCCGCAGACGTTTCACCTCCCGACGACGCTCGTCGCCGAGCCGCATCCCATGCCCGGTTTTGCACCGGTTTTCGCGGATAATGCGATCAGTCTCGCCGCGCTCGACGTTTTCTGCGGGAGGTTGCGGTAGTGGAGTCGAGGTGCGGCTGCGTCAGCGAATGCCGCGCCTCGACCTTCACCCGATCAGCATGAACCTGTCCACATCGACAAGCCCGCGGTCGGAAATCTTCAAATGCGGGATCACCGGCAGCGGCAGGAAGGCAAGTTGCAGGAAGGGCTCTTCCAGCGTGGCGCCCAGCGCAAACGCGGCCTGACGCAGATGGTGTAGCGTATCGCGCACGCGCTCGTGCGGTTCAAGGCTCATCAGGCCGGCGACGGGCAGGGCGATCTCGCCGGTGACCTTGCCGTCCTCGACGACGACGAAGCCGCCTTTGATCTCGCCGAGCCGGTTGGCGGCGACAGCCATGTCCTCCTCGCTCACGCCGACGACACAGATATTGTGGCTGTCGTGGCCGACCGTGGAGGCGATCGCGCCCTTTTTCAGGCCGAAGCCCTGGACGAAGCCATTGGCATGATTGCCGTTGACCCCGTGGCGCTCGATCACGGCGACCTTGATGATGTCGCGGTCGAGATCGACGCCGGTCCGGTTGCCTTCGGCGGGCAGGCGATATCGGCGGTGTTCGGTGATGATCTTGCCGGGCAGGACGCCGAGCACCGAAGTCTCGCCTTCATTGTAGGGGAGGCCGAAGTCCGCAGCCTTGACCTCACGCGCCTTGACGCTGTCGAGCCCCACCGGCTCGACCGGCTTGCGCCCGGCGAAGAGGGCATCCGTAACGCGCCGGCCGGCGGAGAGGACGAGTTCGGCCTTGCAATTTTCCAGGCTGTCGACGACGACGAGGTCGGCGCGCCAGCCAGGTGCCACGAGGCCGCGATCGCGCAGGCCGAAGGCGCGCGCGGCGGAAATCGAAGCGGCACGATAGATGGCGAGCGGCTCGACGCCGGCGGCGATAGCCGTGCGGATCATGTGGTCGAGATGGCCCTGCTCGGCGATATCGAGCGGGTTGCGGTCGTCGGTGCAGAGGGCCAGATAGGGCGACAGCCGCTCGGTGAGAATCGGCATGAGGGCCTGCAGGTCCTTGGAAACGGAACCTTCGCGAACGAGGATGTGCATGCCCTTGCGTATCTTTTCGAGCGCTTCCTCCGCGCTCGTGCATTCGTGATCGGTGCGGATCCCCGCGGCGAGATAGCCGTTCAGTTCCTTGCCGCGGAGCAGGGGGGCATGGCCGTCGATATGACCGTCCTGGAAGGCATCGAGCTTGGCGAGGCAAACCGGATCCTTGTTGACCACCCCGGGAAAGTTCATGAACTCGGCAAGGCCGATCACCTTCGGGTGGTGGCGGAAGGGCGTGAGGCGCTCGATCGGCAGGTCGGCACCGGACGTTTCCAGATGGGTCGCCGGCACGCAGGAGGAGAGCTGGACGCGGATGTCCATGATCGTCTCTGTCGCCGAATCCAGGAAATATTGTATGCCTTCGGTGCCGAGCACATTGGCGATCTCGTGCGGATCGCAGATAACAGAGGTGACGCCGAGCGGCAGCACGCAGCGGTCGAATTCGTGCGGGGTGACGAGCGACGATTCGATGTGGAGATGCGTGTCGATGAAGCCGGGAACGACGATGCGGCCGGTAACGTCGATCTCCTCACGGCCCTGGTAGTCGCCGCAGGTGCCGACGATCCGCTCGCCCGAAACGGCGATGTCGGAGGCGACCAGCTCGCCGGTGACCAGATCGAAGAACCGCCCGCCCTTGAGCACGATGTCCGCCGGCTCGCGGCCGACGCCCTGATCGATGAGACGCTCCAGCGCTTCGGACATGCGTGCACCTCGTCCTTGATATTGATTTCATGACAATAACCCTCTCCCCGTATCCGGGGAAAGGATTTTGCCTTTGGCAGGAATGCCTCAGATATTGTTCTTCAGAACGTCGCGCAGCTTGTCGAAAAGCTCGTCGATCTGTTGCTTTTCGATGATCAGCGGCGGCGACAATGCGATGATGTCGCCCGTAGTGCGGATCAGCAGACCTTTCTCGTAAGCCTTGAGGAAGGCGGAGAAGGCGCGCTTTGTCGGCTCGCCGGCGATCGGCTCGAGTTCGACCGCGCCGATCAGCCCGATATTGCGGATGTCGATGACATGCGGGCAGTCCTTCAGCGAGTGCAGCGCCTCCTCCCAGTAGGGGGCAAGTTCGGCGGCGCGCGTCAGCAGCCCTTCTTCCTTGTAGGTATCCAGCGTTCCAAGCGCCGCGGCCGAGGCGATCGGATTGCCCGAATAGGTGTAGCCGTGGAAGAACTCGATCAGGTGTTCCGGCCCGGTCATGAAGGCGTCGTGGATTTCCGATGTCACGAAGACCGCGCCCATCGGAATGACGCCATTGGTAAGCCCCTTGGCCGTGGTGATGATGTCCGGCTTCACGTCGAAATATTGAGCGGCAAAGGGCGTGCCGAGGCGGCCGTAGCCGGTGATGACCTCGTCGAAGATCAACAGGATGCCGTGCTTGGTGCAGATTTCGCGCAGCTTCTGGAGATAGCCCTTCGGCGGGATGAGAACACCGGTCGAGCCGGCGACGGGCTCGACGATGACTGCGGCGACCGTCGAGGCGTCATGCAGGGTGACGATGCGCTCGAGTTCGGCCGCGAGGTCGGCGCCGTGCTCGGGCTCGCCGCGGGTAAAGGCGTTCTTGGCAGGCAGATGCGTGTGCGGAAGGTGATCGACGCCCGTCAGCAGCGTGCCGAACATCTTTCGGTTGGCGACGATGCCGCCGACCGAAATACCGCCGAAATTGACGCCGTGATAGCCGCGCTCGCGGCCGATGAGGCGGAAGCGCGAGCCATTGCCCTTGGCGCGGTGGTAGGCGAGAGCCACCTTCAAGGCGGTATCGACCGATTCCGATCCTGAGTTGGTGTAGAGGACGTGGTTCATGCCCTCGGGCGCGATGTCGACCAGCCGGTTTGCGAGCTCGAAGGCTTTCGGATGGCCGAGCTGGAAGGCCGGCGCGTAGTCGAGTTCGCCCGCCTGTTCGCGAATCGCCTCGGTGATCTTCGGACGACAGTGACCTGCATTGACGCACCAGAGCCCTGCAGTTCCATCGAGAACCGTCCGCCCGTCATGGGTGGTGTAGTACATGTCCTTGGCGCCGACGAACAGCCGCGGTTCCTTCTTGAACTGCCGGTTGGCCGTGAAGGGCATCCAGAAGGCTCTGAGGTCGTTGGGCGTGGTGTTCAGGCGGTTGGACATGTCTTTCCTCCTCGTCGAGTCCCGGCAATCTGGATTTGCCGGGGCGGATTCTTTACCCGTTGGTCAAACTATCAGCCCGCCGATGGGCGTCAAGCCAGGCGAAACGATCCGCTTTCCAGGGCCTCGATCAGGGCACTCAGCGTGTCCTCCCGAGTGTGTCCTTCGGTCGGGAGAACATGCCGCTCGAGGGGGCCGAGCGATGAGAGCTGCTGATGAAGCGCCGCGATGGGCACGGGGTCTGTCAATGTGTCCCCGCCGCGCTGTTGGCAGCGCCGGATGGCGACACCGAGCGACGGACGCAGAACGACGTAGTGGAGCGGTGCCGTGATTTTCCTGAATGGTTCAAGGAACCACGGTCCGACGATGCCGTCCACAATGACGAAATAGCCGCCATGTGCGTAGGTTGCGGCAACTTTCGTCAACACGTCGACAACGACGGCGTTTTGTTCGTGAGCTTCGGGCAGATAGGGCGGTATCGCCCCGTGTTTGATGAAATGCCAGAAGTCGTCGCAGTGAAGATGGACCTTCGATGATCCTGGCTCTGCCGCGAGCGCCTGCGCTGTCGTGGTCTTTCCGGAGCCGGGTGGCCCGGTGAGGATGAGAATTTCGCTTTCAAGGTTCATGGCATGATCATGTAGCACGATGTTGCGGGCCAGTCTGCGACGGGACCGAGAAGGCTCGCCCGCCAAAAATGAAGCCCCGCGATCGGATCGGCGGGGCTTGATGAGGCGTGCTGTTCGGTCGAACGGACGTGCTGGGAGTTACGCCGATTTGCGAACCAGAGGCTTTTCGTCCACGGCATCGGTGTCTTCGCCGTAGATGTCGGATAGTGCGCCCAGAATCTTCAACACGGCGCCGGACGAGCTCGAATAGTAGATCGTCTGTGCGTCACGACGGGTGCTGACCAGATTCTGCGCACGAAGCTTCGAGAGGTGCTGAGAAAGAGCCGATTGGCTCAGCCCGACCTTATGGGCCAGGGCGCCAACCGCCATTTCCTCCTTGACGAGAGAGTCGAGGATGAGCAGGCGTTTCGGATTTGCCATGGCCGAAAGGAAACCGGCTGCTATTTCGGCGTCCTCGTGTTTTTCAGGCGGAAGAGGCTGCATCGTGTGCTCCATGCGAGAATTCATCACACGTAGTTATGATTGATGAAGCACGATAATTAGCCGTGATGCATAAAAGGGCAACCACCCCCTGCAAGAAATGGGGGTAGCTAAGATGCGATTAACGGTAAAGTTTTTTTAGAATTGGCCGTAATTCGGCCTCGTCGGCAAGGGGCGTCTCGAACTCCAGGCGGCGCAGACGGTCGCCGTCCGACAGGTCGAGCCCTGCCGAATCGATGCCGACGATCTTCCAGTCGCCTTCCGGTGCGCGGCAATGAGTGGTTGCATAATATCTCACGGCTTCGGCGTGATCGGCGTTCATGTGCTCGATCGCGCCGCCTTCCATTTCCGCGATGGCGGCAGCGGCCGGCGAAGCGATGGCGAGATCCTCCGCCGTCAGCACATAGGCGCGGCCGAAGCCGCCATTGAGGCTTGCCCGCAGCGGGTTGAGACGGAAGAAGCCGAAGTCCGGAAAATCGGCATAGAGCTTGGACTTGGGGTGCCGGCGAAGGAATCGTTCGCGAAGACGCCGGTGGAGCGCGCAATCGCGCGGGACGGCCTCCGCCTCGCACTGGATCGTCAAGCGCGGATGGGCGAGCGGGTCGCCTTTGCCCGGCTCGCCGGTCAGCAGCGAAGCGCGCCGGTCCGCCGTGAGCGCTTGAGTATGCGTCGACAGCCGCGACACGAGGATGACCGGCGTTCCGTCGATATCGATGCCGACGAGTACACGGCTGACGAAGGGAAAACCATCGCTCTCCGGCTCGATCCCGGCAAGCGCGCCGCTTCTCGCCGAACGAAGAAGCACCCGGGCGAGCTTGCGTGCTTCCTCGTCCGTCTCGCGCAGCACACTGGGTTTCTCGCTCATGATCGACTCCTTCCGGCGGGCCAGCGTGCCGCGTCAACTTTTGTTGCGGTGGCGCGTCAATCCTTCGACGATGTTCTGGGCGTCGATGGTCCCGACGACGGAGCCGTTGTCGACCACACCTATGCTGCCCGGCTGACGCGACATGGCGTCGAGAATATCGACGAGCGGCGTGGTGGGCCTGGCCGTTGCCGAAACGCCGGTACTGGCGGCGGCTCGCCCGACGCCGGTCTGCATCACATCCTTCGCTGTCAGCATGGTGATCGGGTTCATGTGCTGGACGAAATCGGCCACGTACTGATTTGCCGGCTCCTTCACGATCTCCTGTGGCGTCCCGCACTGGATGATTCTTCCGCCTTCCATGATGGCGATGCGGTTGCCGATACGGAAGGCCTCGTCGAGATCGTGGCTGACGAAGAGAATCGTCTTTTTCAGCCGCCGCTGGAATTCGAGCAGTTCGTCCTGGAGGCGCGTGCGGATCAGCGGGTCGAGAGCCGAAAACGGCTCGTCCATCAGCAGGATCGGGGCGCCGGTGGCGAAGGCTCTTGCGAGGCCGACCCGCTGCTGCATGCCGCCCGAGAGCTCGTTGACCTTGCGGTCCGCCCACTTGGCCAGGTTGACGAGTTCAAGCTGCTCGCCGACGCGCTTTCTTCGTTCGGCATCGGCGACGCCGGCCAGTTCGAGCCCGAAGCCGACATTGTCCGCCACCGTTCGCCACGGCAGAAGCGCAAACTGCTGGAACACCATCGAGACCGTATGCATGCGGAAGTCGCGCAGAGACTTGGCGTTGCAGCGATAGGGGTTCAGCGATCCGTTCGCGGTCTTGACCTCGACCTCGCCCCGCACCACCGGCGCGAGGCCGTTGACGGCCCTGAGCAGCGTCGATTTGCCGGAGCCGGACAGCCCCATCAGAACGAGGATCTCGCCTTCATTGATGGTCAGCGAAGCGCCGGCGACGCCCAGTACCAGGCCTGTGGCGGCACCGATCTCGTCGCGCGTCTTGCCCTGGTCGACCATCTGCACCGCAATCTGCGGGTTTTTGCCGAAGATGATGTCGACATTCTTGAAAACGACGGCGTCGGTCATGCGCCTTCTCCTTCATCGGACGAGCGGAAAAGACGGTCGAGAACGATCGCGAGAATGACGATACAGAGACCGGACTCGAATCCCCTTGCGATGTTCACCGTGTTCAGCGCCCTGAGGACGGGCACGCCGAGACCGTCGGCACCGACCAGCGCTGCGATCACCACCATCGAGAGCGACAGCATGATGGTCTGGGTCAGGCCTGCCATGATCTGCGGCATGGCGAAGGGCAGTTCGACCTTGCGCAGCACCTGCCAGGGCGTCGCGCCGAAGGATTCGGCGGCCTCGACCAACGCCGGCGGCGTCGAGATGATGCCGAGCCGCGTCAGCCGGATCGGCGCGGGAATGGCGAAAATGACGGTGGCGATCAGCCCCGGTACCATTCCGAGTCCGAAAAGGATCAGCGCCGGAATGAGGTAGACGAAGGTGGGGATCGTCTGCATCAGGTCCAGGATCGGCCGCATGATCGAGTAGATCCAGGCACGGCGCGCCGCAGCTATGCCGAGGGGCACGCCGACGGCCATGCTGACAAAGGTTGCCGCAAGGACCAGCGCCAGCGTTTCCGTGGTCTCCTGCCAATAGCCCTGATTGACGATCAGGAGTAGCCCGAGACAGGTGAAGGCGGCAATGCCGAGGGAGCGGCGGAACCACCATGCGAGCGCCGTCACGACGGCGATGATGATAAGCGGGTGCGGCGTCTGGAGGATGTAGAGCAGGACCGAAATGATCGCCGAAAGCACGTTGGCGAGCTGGTCGAAGAACAGGTTGAAATTCGTCGTCAGCCAGTCGACGAAAGACTTCGCCCAGGCGCCGATCGGGATGGGGTTTTCAGTCAGGAATTCCACGAAACAGGGTCCTCTTGCCAGGGTCAACACTCAGGTCAAAAGACCGGTGGAAAAAAGGCGGGGTGTTTCCCCGCCTCACTGCATTTCCCATATCGGAGCCGATTTGAGCACGGAACATGCAGCAATTCAAAATGCCACGCGTGATCTGCCGCCGGTCAGAGGCCGAGGGCGGTCTTGACCGCGGCCAGTCCGTCGCCGCCATCCTTGGTCGTGACCCCCGCAAGCCAGGGTTCGATGCTCTGCGGATTGTCCTTCAACCACGCGGCCGCAGCTTTCTCCGGGTCTTCGCCGTCGTTGAGGATCTTGCCCATGATCTCGTTCTCCATCTGGAGGGAGAACGAAAGGTTCTGGAGAAGCTTGCCGACGTTCGGGCATTCGGTCGTGTATCCGGCGCGCACATTGGTGTGCACCGTCGCGCCGCCGTAATTCGGGCCGAATACGTCATCGCCGCCGGAAAGATAGGTGAGCTTGAAGTTGGCGTTCATCGGATGCGGTTCCCATCCGAGGAAGACGATCGGGTCGCCGGACTTCTCGGCGCGGGCGACCTGCGCCAGCATCCCCTGCTCGGAGGATTCGACGACTTCGAAGCCCTTGAGATCGAAGGTGCCCTTTTCGACCATGTCGATGATCAGGCGGTTGCCGTCATTGCCCGGCTCGATGCCGTAGATCTTGCCGTCGAGTTCGTCCTTGTGGGCTGCGATATCCTTGAAGTCCTTGATGCCCAGTTCCACGCCCTTGGCATTGGTCGCAAGCGTGTATTTCGCGCCTGCGAGGTTTTCGCGCACCGTCTCGACGGATTTATCCTCGCGGTAGGGGGCGATATCCGCTTCCATGGTCGGCATCCAGTTGCCGAGGAAGACGTCGATGTCCTTGTTCTTCAGCGATGTGTAGGTAACCGGCACAGACAGGACCTTCACGTCCGTTTCGTAGCCGAGCGCCTCGAGGATGGTCGTCGCGGTCGCCGTGGTCGCTGTGATATCGGTCCAGCCGACGTCGGAGAAGCGGACCGTGCCACAGCTTTCAGGTTCGGCTGCAAAAGCGCTTCCGGCGGTCAGGGTTGCCATGCAAACGGCTCCCGCCAACGTGAATTTGAGAGAAAGCGTCCTTATCATCGTCGTCGTTCCCCTGCCTTGTGTTCTTTTTTGGCCAAACACCAATGAAGCGTTAGCCAAACACCAATGAAGCGCGAATTCAAGCGCCCTGGCGTTTAAAGAAGTGTATTGCCTCAGTACATTAACGGGATGCACAAAGCGACGCCTGATGTCGCAATGCCCGCGAAATACCGCCCCCCCGATGCGAGCAGGACTTGCGGGCCATCGCATGTGCGCCCTCTCGGAAATCTGTGAGTCGCTGCGGGATGCTCTGGTCATCGGACGCGTGCCCCGTCATGTAGCGGGCACAATGTCCGGAGATGGGACCATGTCCAAACTTTATTTCAGCTATGCGACGATGAATGCGGGCAAGAGCACGCTGCTCCTGCAGGCCGCCTACAACTATCAGGAGCGCGGCATGCGCGTCGTGATGCTGATCGCAGCTTTCGACGACCGCGCCGGCCAGGGTCGCATCGCGTCTCGCATCGGGCTGGAATCGGAGGCGATCCCCTTCCGCAGCGAGGACGATCTCCATGCGCTGATCGAGCGCCTGAACGGCGACGGCTCCGGTGAAATCGCCTGCGTCTTCGTGGACGAGGCGCAGTTCCTCGGTGAAGATCAGGTCTGGCAGTTGGCGCGTGTGGCGGATCGCCTCGGCATTCCGGTCATGGCCTATGGCCTGAGGACGGACTTCCAGGGCAAGCTCTTCCCCGGCTCCATGGCTCTGCTCGCTATCGCGGATGAGCTGCGCGAAGTCAGGACCATCTGCCATTGCGGGCGCAAGGCAACGATGGTCGTTCGCCTCGACGGCTGCGGCAAGGTCATGCGGGAGGGCGCTCAGGTGGACGTCGGCGGCAATGAGAAATACGTCTCCTATTGTCGTCGCCATTGGGAAGACCGGATGCGCGAAGGGTGAGGCGCAAGCCGGCCGGCGGCGATGCACCGGCCCTACTGTCGTGCGCTTGAAAAAGCGGCCACCGCCCTTGTCGATCCGTGCTAAACATCCTTTATATAAGTGCAATCAAGGGCTGAAATAGTCCGCTCGCACTGCTGGCTGGCTTAGGGGAGAAGGCAATGGCGACGCTTCAGAATTTTGACACCGAGATCGAGAAGACCAGAACCGTCGTCAAGGAGATGCGCAGCAAGCTCGAGCAGTCCGGCGTCGTTCTCGAGCAATTCGCCAAGGCGGACACCAAGCTCGGCGACGTCAATTTCGATATCGAGAACGCCCGCATTCAGGACGTCGTCAACCAGCAGAAGGTGATGGAAGCCAACATCGCCGATCTGATCATCGGACTGGAGGACGCCACCAACGTGTTCGGTGCCGAGTTCGAAAGCATGAAGAGCTACACCGGCTACGAGAAGTTCATCGGAATCTTCTCGAAGCAGAAGATGCAGAGGCTGCGGACCGATCGCGTGCGCAACATGTCGCTTGCAGGGAACCTGCAGGAACTGCTGTCGAAATCGGATACCATCGTCGGCATCCTCAAGGACCAGAAGGCGATTCTCGACCAGCGCTACAAGACCTCCGAGCAGAGCCTCGTCCAGGTGATCGAGCGCCGCAAGGGCACGATGGCTGCGCTGGAACAGACTCAGAAGCGGATCGAAGAGCTCAACCCGCTGCTGCTCGATATCGAGAACAGGATCGCCGCCTCGACAGACCAGAAGACCCGAACCGACCTCGAAGGCGAACGCTCGCAGCTTGCGACCGAATACAATGAAAAGCAGGCGAAGGAACAGGAGCTTCTGGCCGAGAGCCAGACGCTCGAGCGCTACACGGCCATGTTCCAGACCTTCGTCGATTCTTTGAATAACCAGATCGCGGCCCAGAACACGCTGATCAACAAGCTCACCATCGACACGGAACAGCGCATCGTTCTCTACAAGGCACTGGAAGATTCGTTGAAGACGGCTGCGCAGCAGGACGTGGCGCACAAGATCAACACGCTCGGCAGTCAGGTGGACACGGCCGCCGAGGAGACCATGGCCGGGATCGGCGCGGCCGCACAGCGCCACATCGGCGATTTGCTCGAGATGCATGAAAAGAACATGCTTGCGACGCAGGATATCCAGCGGCGCAAGAAACTCGCCGACGACGCCTTCGCGCGCCGCTTCCAGACGGTGATGGACAAGCATAATGCAGCAAATTATGTGAAGCAGTGATCGGCAAGGCGGCAATGATCCGATCTGCGACCGCCTTTCGACATTTGCCGGGAGAGCTGCCATGAATACCGCCATTCCTTCGGCCGTCAGGCAATATTTCGGCTCCGTCCGGGCGGCGCTCGCAGGGCTCGAGCTCTTCCTCGGAGACCGCAATTCGCCGCTTTACCGCGACAGCGTCGTCGGCGAAGTCATCGGTCCCTATCTTGCCCGGCTGAAAGCCTCGATCGCCTGCTGGGAAAACCGGATCGGTTTCGTCGAACAGTTTCGCATCTCGCGCGCCGAAAGCGGCTTTCCGGTTTTCCAGAACGTGCTGGAACTCGAAAACGACCGGCAGAATGCGGAGAAGCGGCTTGCGAGCATTCCTTCCGCCGATGCGCTGCGCGAGGAAATGGTCGATTTCATCCTGAGGCAGAGGGCGTTTCCCGAAGCGCTTCAGGTTCGCATGGCCGAAAGGCTCTATCTGGAGCAGATCGGCAAAGGGGATATCTTTTCGCCGTTCATCCTGCCGGAGACGATCCGGGTCGCGGTCAATCCGAAGACGATGCGGCCCTATTACGTCGTTTCCTGGGGCGCGTTCGACGGCAGCCAGACGCTGCCGATGATCTATATGGCGACGATCGAGGATTCCTCGGAGAATATCGTCGAGATGCTGGTGACCGAGGATGGCAAGCTCAATCCGGGAGTCGAGATTCCGCTGCCGGTCGGCGGCCTGCTCAATCCGGAGCTCGCAAGCCGTTTTGACGATTTCGCCTCCAAGAACAGCGCCTATTCGCTGACGCCGGCGACGATCGCCACAAATCTCGACAGGGACTTCCCCGAACTGCATCCGAAGCAGCTTCGCCGGATCGTGCTCGGCCCCTTCTATTCGGCGGGCATCACCGAGAACAATGCGAGGGTCAACGACATTCTCTCCAGGGTGCGCAAGACCGAGAATGCGTGGCTGCTCACCTGGACGGTGCAGGAGGTCTTCTCGAAGGCGGAGCGGCCGGCAACGCGTGGCTTCTGGTCCTCCACCCAGGCGCAGGAAGAGTTCCACATCGACACCGCCGATCTGGAGGCGGCGCGCATGGGGGTCAGCGCATATGAGAAGCATGCATTGGTGCCGCACGACGCGTACCAGGCGCTCTATGCCTCCGGCGAGGCCGCCCAGGTCTTCGGCGATTACAAGGTGCATGTCATATCCGGCAACCAGGTGGTGAGCGAGGTCTGAGCCATGGCATTGAACACAGGGCTGACGACACTGCATGAGGACGAGATCGCCAGACATCAGGCGGTGGCGCAGAGCCTGGTCACCAAGCTTGCCGTTATCGAGCGGGACGATGGCGCGGCCGCCACGCCGCTGGCAGGGACGGGGCGCCGTTTCGTCTCGACGGTCTCGACCGGCGGTCAGCGCCGCAGCCGCGAGGTCGAACTCGCACGCACCATCCAGGCGGTTCGCAGCGCCGACCCGCTCCTGTCGCCGGCGCAGCATTCGGTGCTCTATCGCACGCGTCGCGGCATCCAGGTGGCGCTGGCGGTTGCCGATGTCTTCGCGCGGCAGACGAACCTTGAACAGTTGCAGGCGCGTAACGCCACCGCGCCGCTTACCGGCGAGGATGCGGTCCATTTCAAAGCGCTGCTCTCCGCTTCGGCCTATATCGCCGCCTTCACGCTTGCCGCCTATCTCGGCGCGACGCTGCAGGAAGAGGGCGAGCCGGTGGACGATGCCGCGGAGCCGGATTTCCTTTTCGACACGCCGCAGGATGCGCTGAAAACCATGGTCGCCGGTCTCGACCGCAGCATCGCCGGTGCGCCGGACGAGCTCGCGCTGGTCGCACGATCCCGGGCCTTTTCTCGCATCGCGATCGAGGGTCTGATTGCGCGCAAGGCGCGTTTCACCGGTCTGCAGAATTTCGAGAGCGTGCATATCCGGCTCGACCAGGACGATTTTACGCTCAACGGTTTCGACGTCGCGCCCGGGCAGAAGCGCAAGCCGCTGGTGATGACCTTCAAGAAGCCCGAGGAGATCATCGGCAATCACATCGCCAAGTACCAGGCGCTGAAGCTCGCCAAGATGCTGATGGCCTACGACTTCGACCGGCAGATGAACCCTTTCGTCGAACTCGGCGGCTTTCTCTTCACCTTCATCGGCGACGGCATGCCGGGTACGGGTAAGACGATCCTGATCCAGATGCTCGCCGGCATGCTGCACGAATATTGCGGCATCGCCGGTTATCCCTTCCATTACGAGAATTTCGGCGTCGACCAGATTTCCTCCTATCAGGGCAAATCGGGCCAGAATTGCAAGGAATTCGTCAACAATGTCGTGAACCCGCGGGCGATCGGCTTCGGCACGATCGACGATGTCGACCAGGTGGCGGCAAAGCGCTCCGACGACCGTGCCTCGGCCGGTCAGCACGAGGTGACGGCAGTGCTGATGGAGAGCTTCGCCGGCGCCTCGACGGTGGTGCGCGGCAACTGCACCTTCGGCATGTTCTCCAACTATCCCGAGAATGTCGACGACGCGCTGCGCCAGCGGGCCGGTGCGCGCTGGCTGGTCGACGGGCCGCAGACGGAGGACGACTACATCGACATCTTCGCGCTGCTCGTCGGCAAGAACCACAAGATCCCTCTCGGCGAGCACGACCTCTATGCCGGTCAGGAGATCAAGCGCGCCGTCTCGCAATCCTATGCCGCGCATGCGCGACCGCAGGAGGAGGGGCTTGCCGCTGTCTGGGAGCGGCATCAGAAGGAGAAGGGCAAGATCGCCACGCTCGCCGATGTCGGCGCCTATCTGCACATGATCAAGGAGGCGGAACCCCGCTTCACCGGGCGCGCCATCAGGAACATCACCGATGCCGTCAAGCTGAGGGCCATGGACGTCGAACTGCCCGACGACTGGTTCAGGGACGCCGGCTCGTTCATGCACAGGTCCTACGACGAGAAAAAGGCGATGATCGAGCAACTGCGAGGCCCGATCACCATCGACATGGTGCTGCAGGAAATCAACCGCTATGCGGATAGCGAGTTCCGCTACACCGACAAATCCGACGATGCGGCCGTCGGCGAGATCATCCGCCGCGAGCGTCAGCGCGAGAGGGCGATCCGAGAGATCGAGACGATGAAGCGCGAGGGCAGGTGGCAGGGATGAAGGTTGTGTTCGCGGCATTTGCCCCTCACCCTAACCCTCTCCCCGCAGGCGGGGAGAGGGGACGAGATCCCTTGGGCGCGTTATCGGGTGCGATTGAACACAACGGTGTCCCCTCTCCCCGCGCGCGGGGAGAGGGCTAGGGTGAGGGGGCAACCCGCAAGCATGAGAGGAGCGAACGAACGTCAGACAGAACGCGCGAGAGGTCTGCGGCAAAGCGACAATGAAGCAGAAGCGCTCCTTTGGTCGGAACTGAGAGGCCGGCGACTAAACGGCTTCAAGTTCGTCCGGCAGGTCCCCATCGGTCGTTACTATGCTGATTTCGCCTGCCGCGATGAGCGGCTGGTCGTCGAGGTCGACGGCAGTCAGCATCAGATCGGCAGCGGCGATGAGAGGCGCGACGCGTTCATGGTCACGAATGGCTGGAGTGTGCTCCGCTTCTGGAATACGGACGTCTTCAATGACCGCGCGGCGGTGCTGGAAATGATCGTGGCGGTCCTGGAAAAGCGGATGGTGGGAGCAATGAGGAGTGCTGATTTGACCTTCATTCCGGGGGAGAAGAGATGAGTCGGGCGTCGAAATCGGCGTCTCGGTCCGCCCCTCACCCTAACCCTCTCCCCGCAGGCGGGGAGAGGGGACGAGATTGCTTCTGGCTGGGGAGGTTGAAGCAGACCACGACGGTGTCCCCTCTCCCCGCGCGCGGGGAGAGGGCTAGGGTGAGGGGCAGAATGCTGAGGAGCATCGCCGCATGAAGCGCCTGTTGGAAGCGGAGCTCATCTATGGACGGCTGCTCGACATTTCCGAACCGCATCTCGTCTCGCGCTACAACAAGGCTCTCAAAGGCTTCGGGCTGAAGCCGACGGCTCTTCAGCGGTTCAGCATCGACATGACCGGCTTCTCACCCGAAATCGCCGAGGAAATCGGCGACCGCGACTATCTGGATCCGAACCGGGTCAACCGGCGCTTCATCATCCTGACGCCGGCGCAGGCGGAGCTGCCGGTCGTGCACACGAGCTTCTCAAACACCGCGGCGCTGATGCACGAATTCTTCAACGCCAATGGCCGCGCGATCAATGCGATCACCATCAAGGATGCGCTCTACGGCGAGATCGAGGATTCGGTCTCGGTCGTCGAGGACATTGACGATCTGCTTTCCATCAACGAAGTCCGCTTCCGGGTGCTCTCGGCCGAGGACATGCTCGGCAAGGCGACCGAACTGCGCGAGCTCGTCGACCGGCTGAAAAAGGTGCCGAACGCGTGGGCGGACGACGCGATGCTCGATCGGATGGTCGAACTCGCCAGGACGACCGGCGACATAAGGCAGAACGTGCTCGTGCCGGACGAACTCGTCTTCCGCCATGAGGCCTTCTGGGCAAATCACTTCGGCGGCGTCTACGTCTTTCTCGACGAGAAGACGACGACGGTCATCTGCGACCCCTCCGTGCCCGGTTTCCGCCGGTCGCGGCCCTGGCAGGTCAGCTACATTGCCATAACCGACCACGCCCGCATCTATGACTTTCTGGCGACGACCAACCGGCTGCAATTGCCGCAGGCATCCTGGGTGCAGGAGTCCGGCCTCTTCCAGCATCGCGCGGACATGGTGATCCGTGGGCTCGTCAACGATGCCGATCCGCAGGCCGATCTGACGAGTGTCGACCGGATATGGCTCCAGACCTGGATCCACCGCAATGCCGCGCTCGTGGCGCGCGACGGGATTTATCCCTTCCTCCAGGAAATGGCGCGGGCGATCGCCGCGACGGGTACGATCAGGATGCAGGACGTCGCCCCGGAGAACCGGTTTCTGCTCGTCCGGGCCGCCCCGCAGCATCCGGATCAATGGCTCGTCAACCGCCTGATCTCCGAACTCGTCCCTCGCGATTTCGTCTCGCGATTCGTATTCGACAAGCAAGGCTTCTACAAAGCCTATGAGGGCTACAGCGAAAAGTTCCGCGAATATGTTGTTGCGACACTGACCGGCACATATCTCAAGGACAAGGCCGCCTTCCGTCATAAGCTCTACGGTCTCAAAGAGGAATAAAACATGTTCGATCCGATCGTTGCGTTCTTCCAGCGTGTATTCACGGCGATCGGCCGTGGCATCGGATTGGCGGTGGCTTGGCTTCTGTGGCCGTTCGTCGCGCTCGGCAACTGGTACCGGGGACGAAGCTGGATCATCAAGGGGCCGATCGGCCTGATCCTCCTCTGCCTCGTGCTCTTCTACGCCTACTTTGTCTGGCAGACGCAAGCCTGGACGAATTTCGACCCGGACTATGTCGACCGCTACAAGCTCGCCGACCGCAGGACTCCGGCCGGTTCGCCCGTCAGCGGACCTGGAACGACGACGGGCCAGTCCGGTTCTGCGGCTGACGCGAACCGAGCTACGGTCGCACCCTCCGCTGCGGACAGCACGACCGAGGCTCTCGCAGTGGCGGAGCTTCCGGCCGGAACGGTTTGCCAGACCTCGGCCGTCGTCGAGGTGGCGGCCGATCTCATCGATCTCAATGTCAATCAGAATGCCTGGATCTCGTCGATGCTCGGCTACAAGCTCGGCTTTTTCGGACTGGACTGGGACGATACGCCCTGGCTGGACAACAAGGCGTCCTTCCAGCGCGGCATCAATCAGGCGGTCCGGCGCACAGCGGTGGAACTGGTGGATTCGCTCGGCCGTGTCCGCGGTACATCGGGAGTCAATGCGGACCTGCAGAGCGCGCGCGGCAATATCCAGTTCGACGAGGAAACCTGGTATTTCGGCCTTAACCCCTTTGGTCCGAAGACCCCGACGCCCAGCTTCTATCGCTCGGCGATGCGCGACCTCAGGAAGTTCAACGTCTCGCTCGGCAAGTGCGAGGCGATCTTCGACGGACGGTCCGACAACATGGTCGAGTTCCTCGATCGCGTAGCCAATGATCTCGGCAACACCTCGGCGATCATCCGCGAACGATCGGAGTTCCACAATGGCGGCTGGTTCGACACGCGGGCCGACGACCGCTTCTGGTTCGCCTTCGGCCAGCTCTACGGCTATTACGGCATTCTCTCGGCTGCCGGTGCCGATTTCGAGAATGTCGTCACCCAGCGTGGCCTGGGGCCGATCTATACCGAAACGATGAAGCAGCTTCGCGCGGCGCTCAGAATCCAGCCGCTCATCATTTCGAACGGCCGCGAGGACGGCTGGATCATGCCGACGCACCTCGCCACCATGGGTTTTTATATCCTCAGGGTTCGGTCGAACCTCGTGGAAATGCGCGACATTCTTGCCCGTTGACGGGTGACGTGCGAGCCTAGGCAAAGGAACGGAACCTGCGCACCCCGCGGAGGAGGCGGGATGCGCGAGGCAAACTGGGGGGAAGCCGTGGGAGAGGTAAAGTCCGACATCGAGATCGCGCGTGCCGCGCGCAAGCAACCGATTATGGAGGTGGGCGCCAAACTAGGCATTCCGCCGGAGCATCTGCTTCCCTATGGCCATGACAAGGCCAAGGTGAGCGCCGAGTTCATCGCGGCTCAGCAGGAAAAGAGGGACGGCCGGCTCATCCTGGTGACCGCCATCAACCCGACGCCGGCGGGCGAGGGCAAGACGACGACCACCGTCGGTCTCGGCGACGGCCTGAACCGGATCGGCAAGAAGACGATCGTCTGCATTCGCGAGGCGTCGCTCGGCCCCTGCTTCGGCATCAAGGGCGGGGCGGCGGGCGGCGGTTACGCCCAGGTGGTGCCGATGGAGGATATCAACCTTCACTTCACCGGCGATTTCCATGCCATTACGTCGGCGCATAATCTTCTCGCCGCCCTGATCGACAACCACATCTATTGGGGCAACGAACAGGCGATAGACATTCGCCGCATTGCCTGGCGGCGGGTCATGGACATGAACGACCGGGCGCTTCGCCAGATCGTCGGCTCGCTCGGCGGCGTCGCCAACGGCTATCCAAGAGAGACCGGCTTCGACATCACCGTCGCCTCGGAAGTCATGGCGATCCTGTGTCTGGCTATGGACATCAAGGACCTCGAAAGGCGGCTCGGCAACATCATCATCGGCTACCGCCGCGACAAGAGCCCGGTCTTTGCACGCGACATCAAGGCCGACGGGGCGATGGCGGTCCTGCTCAAGGACGCGATGCAGCCGAATCTGGTGCAGACGCTCGAGAACAATCCCGCCTTCGTACACGGCGGCCCCTTCGCCAACATCGCGCATGGCTGCAATTCGGTCGTGGCCACCACGACGGCGTTGAAGCTCGCCGACTACGTCGTGACCGAGGCCGGTTTCGGAGCGGATCTCGGCGCAGAGAAATTCTTCGACATCAAGTGTCGCAAGGCAGGTCTCAAGCCGGATGCAGCGGTGATCGTCGCAACGGTCCGGGCGATCAAGATGAACGGAGGCGTCAAGAGAGAGGATCTCGCCAGGGAGAACGTCGAGGCGTTGAGGAAGGGATGCCCGAACCTCGGCCGTCACATCCAGAACGTCAAGAAATTCGGCGTCCCCGTGCTCGTCGCGATCAACCACTTCACCTCCGATACCGAGGCCGAGATCCGTGCGATCAAGGACTATGTCCGCACGCTCGGCTCCGAAGCGGTCCTCTGCAAGCACTGGGCCGAGGGTTCGGCGGGCATCGAGGAGCTCGCTTACAAGGTTGTGGACCTCGCCAATGCTGGCCATTCGCAGTTCTCACCGCTCTACGCGGACGAGATGCCTCTCTTCGAAAAGATCGAAACGATCGCCAAGGATATTTATCATGCGAGCGAGGTGATCGCCGACAAGGTGGTTCGCGATCAGCTGCGCACCTGGGAAGATCAGGGCTACGGCCATCTGCCGATCTGCATGGCTAAAACGCAGTATTCCTTTTCCACCGACCCGAACCTGCGCGGAGCGCCGACCGGTCACACCGTGCCGATTCGCGAGGTCCGGCTGGCGGCCGGCGCCGGCTTCATCGTCGTCATCACCGGCGAGATCATGACGATGCCCGGCCTGCCGAAGGTGCCTTCTTCGGAACGGATACGGCTGAACGAGCAGGGGTATATCGAGGGGTTGTTTTGAGGCGGCTCGGCCGCGCTGGCGCTCGCCGCAAGCCCCTTCTCCCCGCATGCGGGGAGAAGGTCGTGGCAGCGGGTTGAGGGGCGACCGCGTCTCCTCAGCGGCAATAGCGGTATCCGTTCTTTCGTTCGATAATGTCCAGATGCAGATGATCTTCATGCGCCGCGTCACTGCCGGGGTCGAGGACGGTCGTGAAATACAGGCAGGCCGAAGCCGTGACCGCCCGCTGGAACGCGCCGGTGAGGGTGCCGTCCTCGTCGCGGGGCTGGATCTCGATCGTCTTGTCGTTGCTCAGCGTGAACGAGGCGATGTCGACCGCGTTGCCGCGCGCATGTTCGGATATCTTGCCGGTCTCTGCATTGTTCCTCAGGCGGCAGATATAGGTTGATGCCTGGTTCAAGGCGACGATGCGGGTCTCGGCCCCGAAGGCGCTTCTGGTGGCCGGTGCCGCCGTTTCCTTCGTCCAGCGCGCGAGCGCCAGCGCCGCCTTGCAGCGCATCACCCCCTCGGGCTTCAGCGTCACATCGGGCAGTACCGCACTGACCCGGATCGGCTTGTCGATGCCGCAGCCCTTGCCGTCATCGATGCCATCGACCTCGGCAAAGGCGGCGCCGAGCGATTTCAATTCCGAGAGACAGGATGCATATTCCTTAGGGTTCTCTTTTTCGATCGTCAGCACAGGGCCGACGTCGAGGGCGTCGTCCTTCCAGCTCGGAGGCAATTCCTGCGCCGCTCGCGCGCCGTCCTTCTTTTCTCCGCCGGATTTTTCCAGGCTCTCAGCATCACCCGGCGGTGGCGTAACGGGCTTGGGCGTGGGCGTCGGCTGGCCGCTGCCGGCGGAGGGACGCGGCGCGGGTACCGGTCCGGTCTTCGGCAAGGCCGCTCCTGAAAGGAGAAACGCGGAGATCAGAATGATTCCGGCGTGGCGCATGAGGTCCTCTCCATCTTTTCTGCAGCCCCAGGCTTTTCTGCAGCCCCAGACGGCGAAACGCACCGGGAACGATCCTGTTTCAAATTGTGCTGAAACTGAGGACGAAGTTCGCGCCGCAGGCATGAAGATGAGGAAGAACCCCAAATTTATATTGACAATTACACTCATGTTTTCGTATGTGGCTGAAATAAGGCGGAAATTGCCGCCTTGTTCGATTTCCGCACTGCCCAGCCAGCCCTTGAGTTCGCCGCTCAACAGCAAGCCCGGCCAACACTTTCAAAGGACTGGTCCATGCTCAACCGGCATCATCGCCTGGCGCTTTTGGCTTGCACGGCATTCGCTACCCTCGCCGGAGCAACAATTTCTCATGCGCAATCCATCGAAGAGGCGGCGGGCGCCGCCGAAAAGCAGGGGCGCGTAACGGTCTTAAAGAAACTTTCCGTCAGGGGGGGAGAGAAAGAGGGCGTGGCGGACACACCGCTTGCAGAGCAGGTGACGGAAGAGGAACTGGACAACAACCAGATTTCGAGCTTCGAGGATCTGGGCAGGAGCCTCGAGCCAGGGGTGAACTTCAACCGCACGAATGGCAGCGTCAATATACGGGGCCTCGAAGGGCCGCGCGTGCTGACGACGATCGACGGTATTCCCATCCCCTTTATCGACGATGGGGCGCGCGACGCCGATGGAGGCATCGACAGCTTCGATTTTGCCGCCCTTTCGACGATCGACATCGTTCGCGGCGCCGATTCCAGCCGTGCGGGCGGCGGCGCGCTCGGGGGAGCCGTGGTGCTGCGCACACTCGAGCCGGAGGACCTGATCGGCGAGGGCAAGACCTGGGGTGGTATCTTCAAATTCGCCTATGACGGCGAGGACGAAAGTCTCGGCGGGTCCGCTGCAGTTGCCGCGCGCTACGACGATACGGCGGTCCTTTTCCAGGGCGGCTACAAGAAAGGGCATGAGCAGGAAAGCAACGGCAACATTGGCGGCTATTCCACAACGCGCACCGAGGCCGACCCTGCCGACTACGATCAGAACAATCTCCTCTTCAAAGTAAGGCAATATACCGAGAGCGGCCACACCTTCGGCTTTACGGCCGAGCGCTTCGACCGTGACAAGGACATCGATTTCATGTCCGGCCAGAGCCCTACCGGCAATTATCAGCCAGGTAACTACGACAAGCTCGACAACACCCGGCGCGAGCGCCTGTCGCTCGATTACGAATTCGAGGCCACCGACGACAACGCCTGGTTCGACAGCGCCTCGGCCACGATTTACTGGCAGCGCCTGCTTCGCGAGAACGGTAGCGACGCCTATCGCAGCACCTCGGTGATCGGGGATTATTCCCGTCTCAACGAGGCCGAAGAAGCGAGCTTCGGCGCCAGCGGTTATGTCGACAAGTACTTCGACACTGGCTCCCTGCAGCATAAGGTCACGCTCGGCGGCGACTTTGCCATCGGCAAGCTGCACCAATATTCCTCGGGCGAGGATAGCTGCGACACGGCGCCGAGTCCTTCCTGCAACTTCCTGCACACAAACCAGTCGGACAGCCCCGACGTCGACAGCAGGAAGATCGGCATCTACCTGCAGGATCGCATCTCGATCGGCGATGGTCCCTTCGCGCTGACGCCGGGCCTGCGCTTCGACTGGTACGATTATTCGCCGGAGAATACCGCCGCCTATATGCGCAACCCCAATTATGACGGCTTGCCGCCGGGACAGAGCGATCTGGCGCTGTCGCCGAAGCTTCTTGCAACCTATCAGGCAGCGCAAGAGGTCGAGCTCTTCGCGCAGTGGGCGATGGCTTTCCGGCCGCCGACGGCCGAGGAACTCTATCTGAATTACGGCGCGCCGGGCAGCTATCTGAGCATTGGCAATCCCGATCTCAAGCCCGAAACGAGCCATGGTTTCGAAATCGGCGCGAATCTTGGTGACGACGAGTTCGGCGGCCGAGTCAGCGCCTTCTACAACCGCTATAAGAACTTCATTGACGAACGCTTTTCTCGCGATCCGACCGGCATCTACCCGATCGGCATCACGGAGGCGATCAACCGTGCTAATGTCTCTATTCATGGAGTCGAGGTATCGGGCCATAAAGTCTTCGGCAATGGCGTCCATGTTCGCACCGCACTCGCCTATGCCTATGGCCGAGATCTCGATACCGACGAGGTGCTTGGCTCCGTTGCCCCGCTGAAGGGAGTCCTCAATGTCGGTTACGCCGCCGAAACCTGGGGGACTGACGTCATCCTGACGGCGGCGATGGACGTTTCGGACAAATCGACGAACACTTTCAAGGCACCGGGTTACGGCATCGTCGATGTCACCGGCTGGTGGGAGCCGGAGCAGTTGCCGGGTCTGAGGGTGAATGCAGGGGTCTACAACGTCTTCGACAAGACCTATTGGGATGCGGTGAACACGCAGAATGCGTTCACGCAGCCTGCCGAATTCTATTCGGAGCCGGGGCGAACCTTCAAGGTTTCGATGACGCAGCGGTTCTGAGGATCCGGCGGCACACATAGAGAGCGCGGCCGCTGTGGCCGCCTTCTTTTTTTAAGGGACAGATTGGGTCCGCGGTTTTCCCGCTTGCGCGCCACTGCAAGCCGCGCTAACACTTCCGCCCATGGCAAACACGCAGAACATTTCGATCTGGTGGTGGGCTCGCTGAGGCGGCCTTGACCAGTCATGCGTGATTGAGAGATGGAGCCGCCCGGAGATTTCGAGGCGGCTTTTTTCGTATTCTGGCCGCGTGGAAAGACCGGGCTTTTACGGAGCGAAACGAATGGCAGCGGTAATTCTGGAAGACGGCGCGGAGAGCTATACCACGAAGGGCGGCATCGTCGTCACCCGCAGGCGGCGCGAGGCATCCTACAGCGACGCGATCGCCGGCTATGTCGACAGGCTCGACGAACGCCGCGGCGCGGTCTTCTCCTCGAACTACGAATATCCCGGCCGCTATACCCGCTGGGACACTGCGGTGGTCGACCCGCCGCTTGCCATCTCCTCCTTCGGTCGCTCGCTCTGGATCGAAGCCTATAACGAGCGCGGCGAAGTGCTGCTGGCACTGATCGCCGAGGATCTGAAGTCCGTTGCCGACATTACGCTCGGCGCGCTTGCGCCCCGTCGTCTCGACCTGACAATCAATGAGCCCGATCGTGTCTTCACCGAGGAAGAGCGGTCGAAGATGCCGACGGTCTTTACGGTTCTTCGCGCGGTGACGAACCTCTTCCACTCGGAGGAGGACTCGAACCTCGGCCTCTACGGCGCCTTCGGCTACGACCTCGCCTTCCAGTTCGATGCGATCGAACTGAAGCTTACGCGTCCGGACGACCAGCGCGACATGGTTCTCTTCCTGCCGGACGAGATACTGGTGGTCGATCACTATGCGGCAAAGGCCTGGATCGACCGCTACGATTTCGCCAGGGAGGACCTTTCGACCGAGGGCAAGGCAGCGGACATCGCTCCCGAGCCGTTCCTGAGCGTCGACAGCATCCCGCCGCACGGGGATCACCGCCCGGGCGAATATGCCGAACTGGTCGTCAAGGCGAAGGAAAGCTTCCGTCGCGGCGATCTCTTCGAAGTGGTGCCGGGGCAGAAATTCTACGAGCGCTGCGAAAGCCGCCCGTCCGAGATTTCCAATCGGCTGAAGGCGATCAATCCGTCGCCCTATTCCTTCTTCATCAATCTCGGCAACCAGGAATACCTGGTCGGTGCTTCGCCGGAGATGTTCGTGCGCGTTTCCGGCCGGCGCATCGAGACCTGCCCGATTTCCGGCACGATCAAGCGCGGCGACGATCCGATCGCAGACAGCGAGCAGATCCTGAAGCTCTTGAACTCGAAGAAGGACGAGTCCGAACTCACCATGTGCTCGGATGTGGACCGCAACGACAAGAGCCGGGTCTGCGTGCCGGGCTCGGTCAAGGTGATCGGTCGCCGTCAGATCGAGATGTATTCGCGGCTGATCCACACGGTCGATCACATCGAGGGGCGCCTGCGCGACGATATGGACGCCTTCGACGGGTTCCTCAGCCACGCCTGGGCGGTGACCGTTACCGGCGCGCCGAAGCTCTGGGCCATGCGCTTCATCGAGAGCCACGAGAAGAGCCCGCGTGCCTGGTACGGGGGCGCGATCGGCATGGTCGGCTTCAACGGCGACATGAACACCGGGCTGACCTTGCGTACCATCCGCATCAAGGACGGGATCGCCGAGGTGAGGGCGGGTGCGACGCTCCTCTATGATTCCAATCCGGAAGAAGAAGAAGCCGAAACCGAACTGAAGGCCTCTGCCATGATTGCAGCCATCCGCGACGCCAAATCCGCAAACAGCGCCAAGGCCGCGCGCGACGTCGCTGCCGTTGGCGCCGGAGTGAGCATCCTGCTCGTCGATCACGAGGACAGCTTCGTCCATACCCTGGCGAACTACTTCCGCCAGACGGGCGCGACTGTCACCACCGTGCGCACGCCCGTGGCCGAGGAAATCTTCGACCGGGTCAAGCCCGACCTCGTCGTGCTTTCGCCCGGTCCCGGCACCCCGAAGGACTTCGACTGCAAGGCGACGATCAAGAAGGCGCGGGCGCGGGACCTGCCGATCTTCGGCGTCTGCCTGGGGCTGCAGGCGCTCGCGGAGGCTTATGGCGGCGATCTTCGTCAGCTGGCGATCCCGATGCACGGGAAACCCTCGCGCATCCGCGTGCTCGAACCCGGCGTCGTCTTCTCCGGCCTCGGCAAGGAGGTGACGGTCGGGCGCTATCATTCGATTTTCGCCGATCCGTCCAACCTGCCGCGCGAATTCGTGATCACGGCCGAAAGCGAAGATGGTACGATCATGGGCATCGAACACAGCAAGGAGCCGGTGGCGGCCGTACAGTTCCATCCGGAATCGATCATGACGCTCGGCGGCGACGCCGGCATGCGGATGATCGAGAACGTGGTTGCCCATCTCGCCAAACGGGCGAAGACAAAGGCAGCCTGACCTCTTGCGCGTCGGCTGTATCGGCTCGAGGCATTCGACCGTTTGACAAGCGGCCCGTAATCGCCCATATGGCGCCCATGATCCGCCTGCGCGAAAACCCGCGCGGGCGGTTTTGCATTTGAATGGCCTTGCATCTGCAACTCGTTTGCATCTGCAGGAGGAATGACGATGACCGGAACCGACAATAGAACCGTCCTGCGACTCGCCTTCTGGGGCATCCCCCTGTCGCTGGCCGTGATGGGTCTTAAAATGCTCGCCTGGTGGGTGACGGGCTCGGTGGCGCTCCTGTCCGACGGGCTGGAATCCTCCGTCAACGTGGTCGCCGCGGTGATTGCCTATGCGATGATCGGCTATGCGGCAAAGCCGGCCGATGCCGATCACCCCTTCGGGCATCACAAGGCGGAATACTTCTCCGCGGTCATCGAAGGCGTGCTGATCGTCCTGGCGGCGTTGCTGATTATCTGGGAAGCCATCCCCGAAATGATGGCACCGGTGCTTCTGAATGCACCGACGCTGGGCCTCGCCATCAATTTTGCTGCCGGCGTCGTCAATGCGGTCTGGGCCTATGTGCTTATCCGGGCGGGCAGCCGCCATCGCTCGCCCGCGTTGAGTGCGGACGGCCAGCATATTCTCTCCGATGTCGTGACCTCCGTGGGCGTGCTCGTCGGCCTTCTTCTCGCCATCGCCACCGGCTACGCGATCCTCGATCCGCTGCTCGCCGTGATCGTCGCGGGCAACATCCTCTTCCAGGGCTGGAAGGTGATTTCGCGCTCCGTCGACGGGCTGATGGACAAGGCGGTGCCGGCGGACGAGGAGGAGGCGATCAAGGCGGCGATCGCGGCTAATGCCGGCGGGTCTCTCGGGGTCCATGATCTGAAGACGCGTCAGGCGGGCCCGGCGATTTTCGTGGATTTTCACATGGTCGTGCCCGAGGCGATGGCGGTCGGTGACGCGCACGATATCTGCGACCGGATCGAGGAGGCGATTCGCTTCGTGCACTCGGGCGCGGAGATCGCCATTCACGTCGAACCGGAAGGCGAAAAAGCGCACGGGGTGCGCGTTAAGGTTAGTGGAGCATCACGGAAATGACCAAGACTGACGTATCGGGACTTTCACAACTGGGGACGAAGGTCGATCTGCCCCAGAGCCCGGAAGAAGCGGTGCTCGAAAGGGTGCCGAGCGGGCACGGCGGCACGGATTTCGTCGTGCGCTTTACGGCGCCCGAGTTCACCTCGCTTTGCCCGATGACCGGGCAGCCCGACTTCGCGCATATCGTCATCGACTATGTGCCGGACGGCTGGCTGGTCGAATCGAAATCGCTCAAGCTGTTCCTGCATTCGTTCCGCAACCACGGCGCTTTCCACGAGGATTGCACGATCGAGATCGCCAAGCGGCTGGTTTCGCTGCTTTCGCCGAAGTGGCTACGGATCGGCGCCTACTGGTATCCCCGCGGCGGCATCCCGATCGACGTTTTCTGGCAGACGGGAAACCCGCCGGAGGGCGTCTGGCTGCCGGATCAGGGCGTGCCGACCTATCGCGGACGGGGATGATGGCGGTTGCCGACTTGCAATGGCGGGTTTCATGAGCAGGCGCGACGCGGGTGACGAAACGCTACTTCCGAAACTGCCCGTAGGTCGGGAATGGATACCGGTTCGTCACGGCGAATCCGGTGACCGCGTCTATCGTCGCAGCGACGGTAGCGCCTGTGCGAAGATTGCGAGCGGTAAGGCCATGGCACTGCTCGAGGGCGAGCGCGATCGTGTCGCGTGGCTGGCGCCGTTCCGCGTGGGCTCGCCGTCCGTCTGCGAGTGGATCGCGGCAGAGAATGAAGCATGTGTCGTCATCAGCGCGCTGCCGGGCGTGCCGGCAAGCGAGCTCTCCGCGGTCGACCTCAAGAAGGCCTGGCCGTCGATCGTGCGGCAATTGAAGCTGCTGCATGGACTGCCAACGGAATCCTGCCCCTTCGAGCGGCGACTCGCGTCGATGTTCGACCGGGCCGCGGATGTCGTCCGGCGCGATGCCGTCAATCCGGATTTCCTGGCCCCGGAGGATCAGAACACTCCGGCGGGCGAACTGTTCGACGCTCTGCGGGCTGAACTGCCGAGGCACCTGATCGATGAGCCTTCCGGTCTCGTAGTCTGCCATGGCGACGCATGCCTGCCCAACTTCATGATTGATCCGGATACACACCGCTGCACGGGCGTTATCGATCTGAGTCGGCTGGGAACGGCGGATCGATACGTCGATTTTTCGCTCCTCCTTGGCAACGCTCGCGAAAGCTGGACCGGACAGGGCGATGCGGAGACCGCCCGGGACTGCCTCTTCGCCATTCACGGGATCTCGGCACCGGACGAAGATCGTCTCGCTTTCTATCTTCGGCTGGATCCGCTGACCTGGGGATGAGCCGCCCGCCGGTTCGGACGGATTGCCCTATCGATCGAGCCGAAGTGCTTTTGACAGGCCGATCTTTTCCAGTTCGGTCTGGAGGATCGGGTCGAAAGCGACCTTCCTCCAAAGCACTCGGTAGCCGAGACGCTGGTAGAGCTGAAGCGCCCGCTCATTTTGGGCCGCCACCTGGATTGCGGCTTGCCTGTATCCACGCTCGGCGATTTGCGCTTCGAGCGCCTTTATGAGGGCCGATCCGGCGCCCCGTCCTTCGAAGGCGGGAGCCACCCAGATATCGCTGATGACATCGTCGTCGTGCTCGCGGGCGCCGAGGCCGGCAGCTTCTCCATCGACTTCAGCGACGAGAATGCGAGGCCCCAGTTCTCGCACGAACGGCAAGAACGGGTTGTTTTGTTCGGTGGCCGCCGCAACATGCGCCGGCACAAGCGGCTTTATGCCTTTGCGCCAGGCTGCAAGGCCGATTTGAGCGAGAAAGTCCGCCTCCTGCGGAAGCGCGGAGCGAACCAATATCATCCGAGGATCAAGGCTGCGCCGGCTATGGCGGTGGCGCCGCCGACGATACGGGTGACGACGCCGCGGTCCGCAAGCCGGGCGAGCCCCATGCCGAGACCCATGCCGGCAATGTGCAGAAGAGCGGTTGCGATCACGAATCCTGCTGCAAACGACCAGGTGCCGGCCGAGCCCAACTCTCCGCCGTGGGCATGGCCATGGAAGAGCGCGAAGGCCGCGACGATGGCTGCAGCCGTTGCCGCGTCAAGCCGGACGGCTACGGCGACGACCAGGCCGAGCGCCACGACAGAGGCGAGAATGGCCGGTTCGACAAGGGGCAGGGGAGCGCCGGCGCGGGCGAGGACGAAGCCGAGCACCATCGTCGCGACAAAGGCAGCCGGCACGCTCCACAGCGCCCTGCCGCCGATCTGAGCCGCCCAAAGGCCGACGGCGATCATCGCAAGAACGTGGTCGGCTCCGAACAGCGGATGGGTAAGGCCCGCCATCACCGACCCGTGTTCGGCTGGATCGAGATGGGCGAAGGCAGGCGCGGAGGAGCCGGCGAAGAGCGCGGCTGCGAGAAGGACGGGTTTCTTCATTCTGGGCCCCGATACAGACATTGATGATCCGCTGATCTTATTGGGCTCCCGCCGGCTGTCCATACGTCATTTGGCGGACCCTGTTTACCATCGCGCCGAGGCGGGCGGTTCGAACCGTGTTAACGCCGCCGTTTGCATTGTTTTCGCCGTCGAGTCGCATTATCTGGTTGGAAGACATTTCATGAGGAGTCCGAAGAATGCGGAACGACGACGACCAGGAAGAAAAGAAGACCGAATTGCCCTTGGGCAAGGAGACGGAGGCGAACCTTTTCAAGTCGCGTTCGATTTTCATTTACGGGACCATCACCCAGGAACTCGCGCAGAAGGTCTGCTCGCAGCTCGTGGCGCTTGCCGCGGCCAGCGACGACGATATCCGCCTCTTCGTCAACTCGCCCGGCGGCCATGTCGAATCCGGCGACAGCATCCACGACATGATCAAGTTCGTGAAGCCGAAGGTCTGGACTATCGGCACCGGCTGGGTCGCGTCCGCCGGCGCGCTCATCTATGTCGCTGCGCCCAAGGAGCAGCGCCTGTGCCTGCCGAACACCCGCTTCCTTTTGCACCAACCCTCGGGCGGAACGCGCGGCATGGCTTCCGACATCGAGATCCAGGCACGCGAGATCATCAAGATGAACGAGCGTCTGAACCGGATCTTCTCCGAAGCGACCGGACAGCCGGTCGACAAGATCGCCAAGGACACGGATCGCGATTACTGGCTCGGTGCGGAAGAGGCGAAGGCCTATGGTCTCGTTTCGCGCATCGTCACCTCCATCGCGGAGATCTAGAGCGTCCGCCCCTCATCCGCCTGCAGACACCTTCTCCCGCAAGCGGGGCGAAGGGACGCGAGGCGCCGCCTCAGACCCTTTCCCCCGCGCGCGGGGAAAGGGCTAGTCCTCGGACCAAACCCGAGGAAAGGGCACTCTTGCTCCGCATTACCAAGCCGTGTATAGGCTTTTCCATGACTGAGGCCGACGCACACAAGATCGCAGCGATCTTTTCGGGACACGATGCCAATCGTGCTCCTGCGCGCGCCTTCGCCTCCCTTCTTCTTCTCGGCCTTATCCGCGGTTGCCGGGTTCGCTGAGGAGCGCCCGGCGGCCGAAAAGCCTTGCCGGCACCTGCTCCTCGAAATCCAGAAAAGCTGAACCAAATCGCGCGGCCCCCGCGGCATCGCCATCGCAATGTCCCGAATGATCGGCTATTGCTGCGGCAGGCTACGCTCCAGTGACGAAGAGAAGCTGCACATGATTTTGAAATCGCATTCCATCAAGACCGGCATGCCCGAAGCGGCTGTGAAATATCAGCCCTATCCGCAGATCGCGCTGCCGGATCGCACGTGGCCGTCAAAGGCGATCACCGAGGCGCCGATCTGGTGTTCCGTGGATCTTCGCGACGGCAACCAGGCACTCGTCGACCCGATGGGTCACGACCGGAAGGCGCGCATGTTCCACCTCCTCCTGGACATGGGCTTCAAGGAGATCGAGATCGGCTTCCCCTCCGCGTCGCAGACGGATTTCGATTTCGCCCGCTGGTGCGTCGAGGAAGGCAACGTCTCCGAAGACGTGTCGCTGCAGGTGCTGGTACAGTGCCGGCCGGAATTGATCGCGCGGACCTTCGAGGCGCTTGAAGGTGCGCACCGGCCGATCGTGCATTTCTACAATTCGACGAGCGAGCTGCAGCGCCGCGTCGTCTTCGGCAAGGACGTGGCCGGCATCAAGCAGATCGCGACCGACGCCGCCAAGATGATCACCGATATGGCCGCGAAAGCGGGCGGCGGCTATCGCTTCGAGTACTCGCCGGAAAGCTTCACGGGCACCGAACTCGAAGTGGCATTGGAGATTTGCAACGCCGTGATCGAGATCGTCCGGCCGACGGCGGACAACAAGCTCATCATCAACCTGCCCTCGACCGTGGAGATGGCGACGCCGAACATCTATGCCGACCAGATCGAATGGATGTGCCGCAATCTCGACAATCGCGAGAACCTGATCGTCTCGCTGCATCCGCACAATGACCGCGGCACCGGCATTGCCGCAACCGAGCTGGGGCTGATGGCCGGCGCCGACCGTGTCGAGGGGACGCTCTTCGGCAATGGCGAGCGCACCGGCAACGTCGATGTGGTGACGCTGGCGCTCAACATGTTCACACAGGGCGTCGATCCCAAGCTCGACTGCTCGGACATCGAACGGATCAAGGAAGTCTACGAATATTCCAACCAGATGGTCATTCCGGAACGCCACCCCTATGTCGGCGAACTGGTTTACACGGCTTTCTCGGGCTCGCATCAGGATGCCATCAACAAGGGCATGAAGGCGATCAAACAGGCGAACAAGCCGACCTGGGAGGTACCCTATCTGCCGATCGATCCGCGCGATGTCGGACGCAGCTACGAAGCGATCATCCGCATCAACTCGCAGTCGGGCAAGGGCGGCATCGCCTATATCCTGCAGGAGGACTACGGGATCAATCTGCCGCGCAATCTGCAGATCGAGTTCCGTGAGGAAGTCCAGCGCATCACCGACGAGGAAGGCAAAGAGCTGCCCTCGAAGCGCATCCATCAGCGCTTCATCGAAAGCTATGTCGAGCAGCCGGGCGCGCGCATCAAGTTCGTCGACCATCACACCTACCCTGTAGGCGAGCACAAAGGCTTGCGCGTCGTTGCCGCCGAGATCACGGACGGCGGCGAGACCAGACACATCGAGGGCAAGGGCACAGGCCCGATCGACGGCTTCATCAATGCACTGTCGATCTATCTCGGCGTCGAACTTTCGGTGGCGGATTACTCCGAGCATTCGCTGCAGCATGGTTCGAACGCCGCTGCGATCGCTTATGTCGAGGTCGAGTATCCGGGCGGCAAGCTCTTCGGCGTCGGCATCAACACCAATATCGTGGCCGCCTCACTGGAGGCGATCGTCTCGGCTGCCAACCGCGTGCTGGACTTGATGGGGAAGTGACGCGCTTGCCCTGGTAGGTGCCCCTTGCCCCGACCCTCTCTCCGCGCGCGGAGAGAGGGGAGACGGTATTGGGCGGCGCTCATTAGCCTGATCTTCGATAGGTGGATCGCGGAAACGCTCCCGACCCTGGCTCATATGCGATGGCCCTGCCTCCCAGGGGAAGAAGGTCGCGACGGCTCTATGCAGGGCAGCTACTCGGTCTTGATCAGCGTCAAATGTTCGCCGCCACCGTTTCGGCAAGGTCCTGCAGAGCGGGGTCGGAAGACGGACCGATCATCACGAATGAGACGCTTTCCCGTTGCCACGATATCAAGCCGAGGTCGCCGCGGATGGTTTCGGTGAATTCGCCGGATTGTTGCGCGTCACCTTGCTTGAGAAAGCAGATGGTGAAGACCTCTCCCTCCCGGTCGCGATAGACGAGCTGGGCAACCGGCCTGCCGTTGGCGGCAAGGAGCCTCGCCCCTTCGAAGGATAATCCCTTGCGGGCGAGATCGGGGACAGCGAAGGTCACGCCGACGCTTGCGGCAAGCCAGGTCTCGATCTCGGCCGCCTGCGTTCCCGGCACCTCGACCAGATGCTCCTTCTGGCGCGAATAGATGCGGTGAGACCCGACGATATCGTCGATCCAGGGGCGGTCATCGGCCTGGTTCATCGGCTCGGCGAAATCCGTGGCGCTGCCGAGAATGAAGCCGGCGGCTCCGCCGAGCAGGAAAAGGGCGGTGGAAGCGGCGAGGATGCGCGGCCAGATGCGAGCGCTTCGTCTTGGAAGGCTGGCCGTCGTTACCCGCTCCGATTTCGGGTTGATGCCGGGGCCTTGCTTTATCTGGCGCACCAGCGCCAGCGGCACCGGATCATGGAGGAAGTTTTCGAAAGCCCCGTTGCCGAAGGCGCTGCCCGACTTGAGCTTGTCGAGCAATGCCCTTGCCTCGTCGTCGCGGGCGAGAAGAGCGTCAAGCTCGGATTTTTCGCCTTCTGCGAGTTCGCCGTCGATATAGGCGGACAACCGCACCTCGAGCGCCAGGCCCTTCGTTTGCAGCAACGGTCAGGCCCTCCTTTCCGTATTTTCGGACAACATGGCCGCGAGCCTGAGCCGCGCCGTCGACAGCCTGCTCATGACCGTACCGACGGGGATGCCGAGGATCTCCGCCGTTTCCCGGTAGCTGTGGCCTTCGACATTGACGAGGAGGAAGACGCTTGCCAGTCCCTCCGGCATCGACAGGATCATCTTCTGCACCTGATTGGCATAGGCGGCCTTTTCGGCTGTTGCTTCGACGTGCGGTTCTTCCCGCTCGAAAACGTCGACCGCACCGGCGCTGCGCACCTTGCGCTTGCGGATTTCGTCCACCCAGAGATTGCGGGTCATCGCATAGACCCAGCTTTCCAGCCGGCCCTCGCCGTTCCAAAGGTGACCGCGCGCGATTGCCCGCTCGCAAACTTCCTGGACGAGATCGTCGGCATCATTGGCATTGCTGGCCAGCGTGATCGCGAAGCGGCGCAGTTTGGGCAGCAGGCTGACCAAATCCCGTCTGAAATCCTTCATTTCTGCCGCTGGGCGCATTGCTCTTCCAGTAAAACGTGCCGGATCGCGCGTCCATTCGCCATGCGGACGCACCATCAATGATATGGAACATTTGGTCCTAAGTCTGCAAGGGACGAGCCGGAACGGAAAGAGGTTTTTGCGCCCCGGCAACCGGTTTTCCCCACGCCGGCGCGGGTCCTTGAATCGGCCGGGACCGAGAGGCTTCCGGCGGTTCAGAAATACGTCGTTTCGGCGAGCACCACGCCGGTCGCGTCCGGGTTGATCGCGTAGCGCTCCCGGGTCAGCCGCCAGTCTCCGGGCTCACCGTCGACGGAAAAGAGATTATAGGCGGCGACGGGCTTGCTGCCTCCGGGACCCTGCGAGGCGGATGCGATGCCGACGACCGGCACCGGCCCCGTATGCCCCTTGAGCCAGTGGAGCGTATTGAGATGCGTGTGGCCGTGCAGAACCAGCTCGGCCCCGCCGGCGGAGATGGTGGCAGCGAAACGGCGGATGCCGATCATGCGCTTGTGCATCGAGGTCGCGCCGCGAATCGGCGGGTGATGGATCATGACGATGCGGAACAATCCGGCTTCGCCGGCCTGGCGAAGGAGGTTGACCGTCGCGCGCGCCTGTCGCGGCCCGAAATAGCCGCTCGCGGCGAAAGGGGGAGTGGCCACGGCCGTCGAGCAGCCGATGAGCGCCACCCTGCCGCGCACCCGCATATAGGGAAAGCAGGCATGCTTCTTCATCCAGCCGCTGGGGCCGTCGTCGCCGCGCATGAAGGGATACCATGCATGCGTGATCTTCTCGTATGCGCCGGGCACGTAGGCGTCGTGGTTGCCCGGAACCACCGAGATTTCATTGGGGTCGCCCGCTTCCGCGAGCCATTCGGTAACCGCCTCGATCTCGAGCGAAGAGGCGAGGTTGACGAGATCTCCGGTGATCGCCAGGTGATCCGGATTGCGCACCTCGATGTCCTGCATCAGGCAGTCGAGCGTCCCGGGAAAGAGATGGCGCACCCTGTTCCTGTGCCAGTTGACGAAACCGGTGATCCGCTTGGAGGCGAGTTCGCGGAGGGAGAGATCGGGCAAAGGCCCCAGGTGGACATCGGATATATGCGCAAGTTTGAACATTAATCTCGTCTAGCGCATATTCCCGGGAAGGGGAATCAGTAATGGACTATTCCCGGAAACCGTGAATGTGAGGAGAAGGCGTATGGACGAGAGCCGCGGGCCGGAGATGCCCTCCTGGCGGCTCCGCTTTCTGACGCGGTTTGCCCATGTTTATTTCGCCCTGGCCCGCGGCATGACGCTCGGCGTGCGGGCTGCCTGTTTCGACGATGAGGGGCGGGTCTTTCTCGTAAGGCATTCCTATCTGCCGGGCTGGCATCTTCCCGGCGGCGGACTCGATCGCAACGAGACTGCGGTGGAGGGCCTTGCCCGCGAGCTCAGGGAGGAGGGCAACCTCGTGCTGACGACGGCACCGCTGCTCTTTCAGGTCTACTACAACCGGCGCACCAGCAAGCGCGATCACGTCATCTTCTTCCGCTGCGATAATGTCCGCCAGGAGCGGCCGAAGCGTCCGGATCTCGAAATCGCCGCGGCGGGCTTCTTTCCGCTCGACGACCTTCCGGCGGACACGACGCCTGCGACCCGGCGCCGGCTGGCGGAGCTCGCTGGAAGCGCGGCGCCCGATACGTTCTGGTAGGGGACCGATCGCGTCGGATCGCCCCCTTAGCCGCCTGCTTGTCCCTTCTCCCCAGCAAGCGGACGAAGGGACAAGCGGCTAGCGCCCATTTTCTCTCATCCTTGTTCAGAGGTTATCCCGCCCGTGCGGTGCTCCAAGGTCGAGTACCGGACCCGCCGGCACGATGCCCGTGGGATTGATCGTCGTATGGCTGCGGTAATAGTGCTGCTTGATGTGGTGCATATTGACCGTCTCGGCGACGCCCGGCACCTGGTAGAGCTCGCGCAGATAGCCGTAGAGATTCGGATAGTCCGCAATGCGGCGGATGTTGCATTTGAAATGGCCGACATAGACCGGATCGAAACGGACGAGTGTCGTGAAGAGCCGCCAATCGGCTTCCGTCAGGCGGTCTCCCGTGAGATAGCGCTTCGACGCGAGGCGGTTCTCCAGTTCGTCCAGCATGGAGAAGAGGGCGGCGACGCTCTCCTCATAGGCCGCCTGGCTGGTTGCGAAGCCGGCCTTGTAGACCCCGTTGTTGACCGCGTCGTAGATACGCGCATTGAGCGCGTCGATTTCGGGACGTAGATCTTGCGGGCAGAAATCTGCCGTCGAGCCGGTCAGACGATCGAAGGCCGAGTTGAACATGCGGATGATTTCGGCGGACTCGTTCGAGACGATCGTGTTCTTCCGCTTATCCCAGAGGACCGGCACCGTCACCCGGCCGGAATAGACCGGGTCGGCGCGCAGATAGACTTCCCAGAGCATGCGCGAGCCGAAGAGGTGATCGGCGGTGCCGCCGTTCTCGCCCTCACGGTCCTCTCCCTTGAATTCCCAGCCATTGGCCAGCATCAGCGGGTCGACGATGGAAAGAGAGATGAGGTCTTCGAGCTTCTTGAGCTTGCGGAAGATCAGCGTGCGGTGCGCCCAGGGGCAGGCAAGGGACACATAAAGATGATAGCGGCTCGCTTCGGCCTCGAAGCCGCCTTCGCCGGAAGGGCCGGGCGATCCATCTGCCGTGATCCAGTTGCGGAACTGCGATTCGCTGCGCTTGAAATGACCGTTCGTCGCACGCGTGTCGTACCAGACATCCTGCCAGACGCCATTCACGAGCCTACCCATAGGCCAACTCCTTTCGATCGTTTGCTGACGTCATAATTAGTGCTGAGAACCGCGGCCGATAGATGTGAAATTCCGAACAGTGCGTTTTACCCTTTGACTGGCAGCATTTTTCTGCTATCGGCGAAACGGTAGCTCTTTCATCTGGGAACGATCACAACAATGATCCTGTCGGGAAGCCTGCGACGACGCTGATGCTGCAAACGCCCATTCGGGGCGAGCCATCCTCCATGTCCGTTCGCATGCCGGTTCTCGACACATGAAAAAGCACGATCTCGTCTATCTGACCGAAGACGCATCCCACGACGCAGCCATCGAAATCATCAATGAAGAGGCGTTCGGGCCGGGTCGCTTCACCCGCGCCGCCGCGCGGATTCGCGAGCAGGGGCCCCATGACCGGTCGCTCTCCTTCATCTGCGCCGATAACGGCGAAACGATCGCGTCGGTCCGGATGACGCCGGTAACGGCCGGTTCGGTGAAAGGACATCTGCTCGGCCCGCTTGCCGTCCGGCCCTCGCACAAGAACCAGGGCATCGGCCGGGAACTCGTCCGTATTGCAGTCGAAGCGGCGCGCCGCAAGGGCACCGAAGCGGTTATCCTCGTCGGCGATCCGCCCTATTACCAGCCGCTCGGTTTCGAGAAGGTACGCCATGGCGCGCTCCAATTCCCGGGTCCCGTCGATCCCGCGAGGGTTCTCGTCGTGCCGGTCGCGCCGGACGTTCACGCCCGGCTTGAAGGCGTGATCGCCTGGCGGGATGACGGCGCCACCTGCCTCACTGCGCGCACGGAGGCGCAAGGGGCGGCTGCCTGATCTCTGGACGTCGGCCTATTCGTCGTCCTCGGCCCGAGAATGGCGAAGCCGTGGCCTCGTCGGCGTTCACCGCCCCTCGCGATACCAGGTAGCGGAGATGAGGAAGAGCAGTGCCGCCAGGCCGAAGAGCCCCGCGAATAGCGAAAGGGAATCGATGCCCTTCAACACCGTCTCGTCGGTCATGCGCAGCGACAGGCGCTGATCGTCGGCGACGCGGACGGCGCCGCGAACCGGGAGGATAGACGGGAGGTCGACGGGTCCGTCGGCGCTCGCCAGACGGCGGACCAGGCCCTTCGTCTTCTCCGCCCAGGGTTTGATCTTCTCTTCCGTGGAAATCGCCGCCTTGAATTCGGGCGCATCGACGTTGCCGACATGGACGAGCGTCGTCAATTCGTCGTTGGCAACTTCGAAAAGGCCGATTTCATTGGTCTCGACCTCAGCCTTGTAGAGCCCCGGCTCGCCTTCCGTGAGCGTGACTTCCTGGGTCCGGCCGGAAGGATAGGTGAGGGTCGCCTGGCCGGGATCTCCTTCGATCGTCTGGCGCGTGATCTCGAGAGTCCGGCCCATCGCGCGGGCGGTGAGCGCCTCCTCTTCGAGCGCCGGCTCCTGCATCAGCCAATGCGCCGTGCGGCGATAGAGCGAGACATGCGGCCCACCCCCTTCGAAGCCGCGCGCCCACAGCCAACCCTGGTCGGAGAGCAGCATGGCGACACGCCCCTTGCCGACGCGATTGAGGACCAGCAGCGGCTTGCCGTCAGCAGCTTCCATTACCGTCTGCCCGAGCGGCCTGTCCACGTCGACGGTACGGAACCAGCGGCCCCAGGCCGGCGGTTCGTCCGCTGCCCCTTCGAGCCCGCGGGTGACCGGGTGCTTCTTTCCTTCCTCCGAGAGCCGGGGGAAGAACGCCTTCTCGTTCATGACGCCGGTCGGCGTTGCCGGCAGCACCGCCGCAAGCGGGGTCGCGGCGATCGAATCGTCGCCGGCGTGCTCCGGCCCGGCGGCGATCAGCAGCGCTCCACCGTTCTGCACGTACTGGGCGATGTTGTCGTAATAGAGGATCGGCAGCACGCCACGATGCTGGTAGCGATCGAAAATGATGAGGTCGAACTCGCTGATCTTGTCGACGAAAAGCTCCCGCGTCGGGAAGGCGATGAGCGAGAGTTCGTTGATCGGCGTGCCGTCCTGTTTCTCCGGCGGCCGGAGAATGGTGAAATGGACGAGGTCGACCGCGGCATCGGATTTCAAGAGGTTGCGCCAGGCGCGCTCGCCCGCATGCGGCTCTCCCGAAACGAGGAGCACGCGAAGATTTTCGCGGATGCCGTCGAGCACATGCACGGCGCGGTTGTTCGTCTCCGTCACCTCGCCGGCAACCGGATTGACGGCGAATTCCAGGATGTTGTTGCCGCCGCGCGGAACGGTGAAGCTGAACGGAACGTCTGTGCCGGGCTCCGCCTGCTCCGTGGCGATCTCGTTGCCGTTCAGGCGGATCGTCACCTCGGCGCTGCCGCCGGGAGCCGCGCCGTCATCCACGACTCGAAAGGTCATTCTCTGCTGTTCGCCGACGATGCCGAAGCGGGGGGCGCTGACGATTTCGATGCGCCGGTCGAACTCGTCCGGCTTGCCGCTGATCAGGGCGTGGACGGGTGCATCGAAGCCGAGCTTCTGGTTGACGTCCGGCACGTCGTGGATCTGGCCGTCGGTAATGAAGATGGCGCCGCCGACACGGGCGGGCGGCACGTCTGCGAGCGCCGTTGTCAGGGCGCCGAAGAGCCTGGTCGAGGGGGCCTCGGTTTCCTCGCTGTCGGCGGCTTCGACAATGCGCGCCTCGATCTGGGGGAAACGGGAAAGGCGTTGCTTGAGCCCCTCGAGCGCCTGGTCGGTCTGCGCGCGGCGGTCACCGTTCTCCTGGCTCTGGCTGCGGTCGACAACGACGGCGACAATGGTGGAGAGGGGTTCGCGCTCCTCCTGGAAGAGGACGGGATTTGCAAGCGCGAGGCAGAATGCAGCCAGTGCCGCCGCCCTGATCCAGGCTCCCCGAACGCCGCGCCAGATACCGAGTGCCGCCAGAACGGCTGCGACAAGCGCCAGTGCCGCGAGATACGGCCAGGCGAGAAGCGGCGAGAAATCGATTGTCATCGCCGGGTCCTCATTGTCCGAGCCGCTCGAGCAGGGCGGGCACGTGCACCTGGTCGGCCTTGTAGTTGCCGGTCAGCATGTACATCATGATGTTGACACCGGAGCGAAAGGCGTATTCGCGCTGCATTTCGTCCGGCGGCACGGTCGGCAGCAGTGCGACTCCGTTCGAATCCACGGCCCATGCACCGGCAAAGTCGTTGCCGGTGATGATGATCGGCGTCACCCCGTCGCCCGGCCGCGCCGGCCGGTTGCTCGGTTCCTCGCGACTATCGAGCTGGGATTCGATCCACAGCGGGCTGCCGGTATAGCGGCCGGGAAAATTCGTCAGCAGATAGAAGGCCTTGGTCAGGACATGGTCGGCCGGAACCGGCTCCAGCGGCGGTATGTCGAGATTGCCGAGGATCGCCTGGAGACGTTCGGTGTTCGCGCTGGTTCCGTTCGAGGAAGAGCCGAGCGAGGAAAACTGATCACGCGTGTCGAACAGGACCGTGCCGCCCGCCCGCATATAGGCATCGATTCGGCTGACGGCTTGCGGGCTCGGCATGGGCGCGCTGGCGGAAATCGGCCAGTAGATGATGGGGTAGAGGCTCAGTTCGTCCTTGGAGATGTCAAGGCCGACGGGCGCGCCGGGCTCGAGCGTGGTGCGATAGGTCAGGAAGTCGGTGAGGCCTCTCAGCCCGTCTTCGGAAAGGCGGTCCACCTCTTCCTCGCCGGTGACCACATAGGCGAGATGCGTGGTGTCCAGCCGCTCGAGGATGCGCTGGTCGTCCGGGCGCGTGTCGTCGGCAAAGGCCTGCGGTGGGGCGAGGAAGACGGTTCCGGCGAGGACTATGATGATTGCCGAAGCGGCCCTTGCCATCCGAGCGCGTGAAAATACGCCACCCATGAAGAGCACGATCAGAGCGTCCGCGAGCAGCAGCAGGAGGGCGAGCGTCATCAGCGCCGGCTTCAGCGACCAGCTTTCCGTACCGGCCAGCCGCTCGGAGGTATGAGGGCCGGCGGTGGTCATGTCGATCCGCTTGAGCTCGGCGTCGCGCGGTAAGAGGTTGAGCGCCGTGAAGCCGTCCTCGGAGCCGTAGAGTCCCGGAGGATTGTCGGTTGTCGCGACCGGTGCCTTGCCGGGCACGATGTCGAGGGGACGGGCATTGCCCGTCTCGGCGACGAGCACGCCATCGGCGTTCAGAAGCCGGTAGGGCGGCAAGGTCTGCGCCTTCACGGCCTTGCCGTCGCTGGCGATACCGCCGCCGCGCGAGAGCTGGACACTGCGGCGGAGCATTTCAACGAAATGGCCCGAGATCGGCAGGTTCGACCATGTGGCCTCGGCGCTGACGTGAAAGAGCACGATGCGGCCCGCCCCGCGTGTCGCAGTCGTGACCAGCGGTGTGCCGTCGGCGAGGTTTGCCCATGTGCGCTCCGCCAGATCGGCTGTCGGTTCGGCCAGAACCTGACGCTTGACGAGAATGTCGGTGGGGCGGGCCATGCCGGCGAAGGGACTGTTGCCGGGATAATCGGCGAGCGGCTGCGGTTCGGACCAGGAGAGCGCGCCGCCGAGCGCCCGTTCGCCCTGGCGAAGCGTGACCGGGACGAGCGGATCGTCCGCAGGTGCGGCGGCCAGGCGGGGGCCGGCGAAGCGGATCAGCGTGCCGCCGTTGTCGATCCATTTCGCAAGCAGGGGATAGGTCTCTTCCGGCAGCCGTCCGATGTCGGCCATGATCAGAACCGAGGGGCGCTGCTCGAGAAGCTCCGGAATCGCAACGGCAAGATCGTTCTGGCGGGGCTCGACGAGATCGGCATAGGGGGCGAGCGCCCGATTGATATAGTAGAGGGGCGAGAGCAGCGGCTGCGACAGGTCACGTGCCTCGCCGCTCAGTAGAGCCACGCGACGGCGGCGAAAGCCGTCGTCGAGGAGATGCTGGGCGCCTGCGGTCGCGGCTCCTTCGATGCCGATGCGGGCGAAGTCGTTGCGCAGTTCGAACGGGGCCTCGATCATCCCCTTGGCGGTTGCTGCGCCGGGTGCGAAATCGATCGCCCCGCTGGCGATCGCCCGGCCGCGGGTATCGAAGGCAATGATGGGCAGGGAACGGCCGTCGTCGGTCTTCAGCCGGCTCGCCGTCACCGACATGCCGCCGGACTCGTTGCTCGTCGTAGTGAGTGCCACGGCCTCGCTGCCGTCCGCTTCGATCACCTTGAGACCGGCCGCGCCGATCCCGGCCAGCGCCTCCATCGTCTTGCCGTCGCCCCCTTCGATGCCGTCGGTGATGAAGGCGACCGTTCCCGGAGGAGCGTCTTCGAAGGCCGCCTGCAAGGCCGCGATTGCGGAACCACGGTCGGCGGGCAGCGGCTCGGGTCTGGCCGCCGCCAGTCGGTTGCGCGCAGTGCTCGCCGATCCGGGGGTCGCGTCGTGCTGGCGCTCTCCGGTGAAGACGATCGAAATCGCGACATCCTTCGCCTCGGCGTCGTCGATCAGCGCCGAGGCGGCTTCGACACGCCGCTCCCAGTCGGGCGCCGTTGCCCAACTGTTGTCGATCAGCAGCGCCAGCGGCCCGGAGGTCGCGAGCGTATTGCTGCGCGGGTTGAAGACGGGGTCGGCGATCGCGAAGATGACAGCCGCGGCCATCAGCATCCTGAGAAGGGTCAGCCACCAGGGGCTTTTCGAGGGTGTCTCCTCGCGCTTCATCACCGAAGCCAGGATGCGCAGCGGCGGAAAGATTTCGGCCGCAGGTCTTGGGGGCGTCATGCGCAGCAGCCACCAGATCACCGGCAGTGCCACGAGTGCTGCCAGAATGGCGGGGTTGGCAAAAATGAAGGAGAGGCCGCCGATCATGCAAGCCCCCCATGGGCCGCTCGGCCCGGCATGCCTGAAAGATGCATATGCACCGTGACCAGAGCTTCCGACGCCGCCCGATCCGTTCTGTGCGGAATGAAGGTCCAGCCGAGATGGCGCAGGCTCGTGCCGAGGCTGTCGCGGCGGGCGCGATAGGCACGCTGGTAATCCTCGCGCAGGATCTCGGCGCGTCCCGCGGTCAGCTTCTCGCCGGTTTCAGGATCGGTGAACTCGGTTCTGCCGGCATAGGGGAAGACTTCCTCCGCCGGATCGGCGATCTCCACGACATGGCCGCGCAGGCCCCGGCGGGCGAGCGGTCCAAGTCGTTCCATCACCCTGTCGGCGGGGTCGAGAAAATCGCCGATCAGAACGAGGTCGCTGGCGCCGCGGATCATTGCGGTATCGGGCAGGCCCTCCGAAAGCGGACTATGCATGATTGCCGTTGCCAGCCGCTCGGCGGCGTTGCGTGCCGAAACCGGCTCCATCACGCCCGGGCAGCCGATCCGCTCGCCGGAACGGGCGAGAATTTCGGCGAGCGCCAGCATCAGCACCAGAGCGCGGCTCTCCTTCGAAACGGCGCCGAGCGTCGATTTGTACATCATCGAGGGCGAGAGATCGGCCCAGAGCCAGATCGTGTGCGCTGCCTCCCATTCGCGGTCGCGGACATAGGTGTGGTCGTCCTTGGCGGAACGGCGCCAGTCGATACGCGAGAAGCTTTCCCCGTCGCTGTAGGGGCGGAACTGCCAGAAGTTCTCGCCGATACCGCGCTTGCGCCGGCCGTGCCAACCGGTGATGACCGTGTTGGCGATCCTGCGGGCCTCGACAAGACAGTCGGGCACCAGCATCGCGCGCTGCTGCGCGCGCGACAGGACCTCACCGGAAGGGGTACGCGCGACAATGTGCCCGATGGAGGCCATGCGTCAGCCCTTGGCCCGCTTCACCAGGTCGGCGATGACGTCGCGCACCGACATGCCCTCGGCGCGGGCGGCGAAGGTCAGCGCCATGCGGTGCTGGAGAACCGGCTCGGCGAGCGCAAGGACGTCGTCGATCGAAGGGGCAAGCCGCCCGTCGTAGAGCGCGCGGGCGCGGGCGCAGAGCATGAGCGCCTGTCCGGCGCGCGGACCCGGCCCCCAGGCAACGTTCTTGTCGGTGTCGGCATTGCCGTTGCCGGGGCGTGCGGAACGAACGAGCGCCAGGATGGCGTCGACCACCTTTTCGCCGACAGGCATCTGACGGATCAGACCCTGGATCTGCTGCAGGCGGCCTGCGTCGATCACGGGCCGCGCCTCGGTTTCTGCGAGTCCGGTCGTCTCGAGCAGGATCTGTCTTTCGGCGGCAAGCTCGGGGTAGCCGACATCGACCTGCATCAGGAAGCGGTCGAGCTGGGCTTCGGGAAGCGGATAGGTGCCTTCCTGCTCCAGCGGGTTCTGGGTTGCGAGCACGTGGAACGGCTGTGGCAGGTCCTTGCGGTCGCCCGCGATGGTGATGTGATACTCCTGCATCGCCTGCAGCAGGGCCGACTGCGTGCGCGGCGAGGCGCGGTTGATCTCGTCGGCCATCAGGAGCTGCGTGAAGATCGGGCCGGGAATGAAGCGGAAGGAGCGATGACCGGCCGCGTCCTGGTCCATGACTTCCGAACCCAGGATATCGGAGGGCATGAGATCGGGCGTGAACTGAATGCGGCTGTTGTCGAGCCCGAGAACGATGCCGAGCGTGGCGACGAGCTTGGTCTTGGCAAGCCCCGGAACGCCGACAAGCAGCGCGTGCCCGCCGGAAAGTACCGCGAGCAGCGTTTGTTCGACGACGCTCTCCTGACCGAAAATGACCTTGCCGATCTCGGCGCGGACCAGCGCGACCTCTCCGAGCGCCGCCTCGGCTGCGGCGACGATCGCCTTTTCGTCGGCCAGTTCGGTCGCGCCTCTCATTACACTCATTGCAAGTCTCCCGGTCGTCCGCTTCTGGATCGATCGCCGATGCCGGCTGTCCAGTTCCTGTTTTTCAATTTAGACCCCGCGGGGCGGCTGACAAGCCGCCGCCGTCGCACTATCTCGTGAGCTTGACACCAAAGCCTGAAGCATTGCGTTCCAGGCGCGAATGCGGACATATGCGCCGAAGCGCGCTTGTGGTGCATACCCGCTACAGCGCCGCGTCTTATCAGACGCGCAAGGCTTGCTGTAGCACTTTTAACTGCTGCATGCGTTTGTCCTCGATCGGCCACGAACAAGGAAACATGCAGCAGGCAACGGCGTCATGCTTCGGATGCAAGATCGAGACCAAACGGGACGGAACAATGGCAGAAGCCAAGATTCAGCAAATGGGCGATGCGGCCGGCCTGGCGGCGCTGATCGCACGCGCGGCCGGGCAGACGGGCGGCGAGGCGAGAGGGTTGCCGCCGGTCGACCGCTGGAATCCGCCGTTCTGCGGCGACATCGACATGGAGATCCGCGGCGATGGAACCTGGTTCTACATGGGCACGCCGATCGGCCGGCAGCCGCTGGTGAGGCTGTTCTCGACCGTGCTTCGCAAGGACGAGGACGGCAAGACCTATCTCGTCACGCCTGTGGAAAAGGTCGGCATCCGGGTCGCCGACGCGCCGTTCATCGCCGTGGAGATGAGCGTGACCGAGAAGGACGGCGAGAATGTGCTGACCTTCCGCACCAATGTCGGCGACGTGGTCGAGGCGGGCCCGGAGCATCCCTTGCGCTTCGTTATCCACGGCGACAATCGTGAACTCAAACCCTATCTGCATGTGCGCGGGCGGCTTGAAGCGCTCGTCTCGCGACCGGTGATGTACGACATCGTCGAGCTCGGCGAGACCATCGCGGTGGAAGGGGTGGAGATGTTCTGCGTCAGATCGGCCGGAGCGATCTTCCCGATCATGCCCGCGGCCGAGCTGGAAGCTTTGTGCCGATGAACGGTCACCCATACTCCGCCGACGAATTCCGTCGCCGCGCGCTGCAGCAGGCGGGGGGGCCGATCGAGACTGCCTGGCGCGATCACGGCGATTTCCTGCTGAACCCGGGCATCGTATCCTATCTCGAGTCCCTGCATCTGAAGGACGCCGCAGTCCTCGTCCCCGTCGTCGACGACGGCGAAGACGCCAACGTCATCTTCACCCAGCGCACCTCGAATTTGCGCAAGCATTCCGGTCAGATCGCCTTTCCGGGCGGTGCGGTGGATCCGGAAGATCACTCCATCGAAGTCGCCGCACTGCGCGAGGCTGAGGAGGAGATCGGGCTCGATCCGCGTTTCGTCGAGACGGTCGCTCGGCTGCCGCATTACATGGCCATGTCCGGCTTCCGCATCACGCCGGTGCTTGCGGTGGTTCAGCCCGGCTTCGTGCTTGAGCCGAACCCGGAGGAAGTGGAGAGCGTGTTCGAGGTGCCGTTGTCGTTCCTGATGAATCCGCGAAATCATGGACGAGGAAGCAGTCACTGGCAGGGCGCTGAGCGCCACTTCTATCGCATGCCCTATGGCGAAAGGAACATCTGGGGGATCACCGCGGGGATCGTCCGCATGCTCTATGAAAGGCTCTATGCATGACTTCCATTGTCGCCGAGCGCTGGTTTCAGGCTCCTCATCTTCGCCGCATCTTCGACCTGTTGAACGCCGATGGCGGCGAGGTTCGGGTCGTCGGAGGCGCGATCCGCAACAGCCTCATGGGTTTGCCGGCCGGCGACGTCGACCTGGCAACCACCTGGCGTCCCGAGGAGGTGACCGAGCGGGCGGGGCGCGCCGGCATCAAGGCGGTGCCGACGGGAATCGACCATGGCACCGTGACGCTCGTCATAGAAGGTGTTCCCTATGAGATAACGACCCTGCGCCGAGACGTCGCGACCGACGGGCGTCGCGCCGAAGTGGCCTTCGGGACCGACTGGAAAGCGGATGCGGAACGCCGCGACTTCACCATCAACGCCCTCTACGCCGGTGCGGACGGCGAGATCATCGACCATGTCGGGGGCCTCGGGGACATCGAGACGCGGACGGTGCGCTTCATCGGCAGCGCGGCCGAACGCGTGGCGGAGGATTATCTCCGTATTCTTCGCTTCTTCCGCTTCTTCGCCCATTACGGCAGCGGCCGTCCGGACGCCGAGGGCCTGCGGGCCTGCGCCCAGGCCCGCGCGAAGCTCGCGACGCTTTCCGCCGAACGCGTGTGGACGGAGACGAAGAAGCTGCTTTCGGCCGACGACCCCGGCCGTGCGCTCCTGTGGATGCGGCAGGCAGGTGTGCTGAGCGAGATCCTGCCCGAGACCGAGAAATGGGGCATCGACGCTATCCCCGCGCTGATCGCGGCGGAGAAGAGTTTTTCCTGGCAGGCGGACCCGCTCCTGAGGCTTGCGGCGATGGTCCCGCCCGACGCCGACCGGCTCGAAGCCATGGCGAAACGTCTGCGGCTGTCCAAGGCGGAGAGCGCTTACCTCGACCGGTTCGCCGAAGCGCCGGAAATCGCCGCTACTCTTGCGGATGCGGCGCTCGAGCGCAGGCTCTATCGCCATGGCGCAGAAGGCATCGTCGTCCGGCTGAGGCTTGCGCTTGCCTCGGCACGCCGCAAGGCCGAAACCGATCCGGCATTCCTTGCCGACAGCGCGTCCTTTCACCGACTCCTTGCACGGGCGGAGAAATGGCAGCGGCCTGTCTTCCCGTTGAACGGTGCCGATGTCCTCAAGCTGGGGGTTCCCGCCGGTCCCAAGGTGGGGGAAGTGTTGGCAGAGCTCGAAGCCTTCTGGGTCGAGCGCAACTTCAAGGTCGAGCGGGCGACCCTCGTCGCCCGGCTCGAGTCGATGGTGCAGTCGGGCTGAGACCGGTTCGGGCCGCGGTCAGGCGACCTTGGTTTCGTCGACGATGCGGGCCTTGATGTTGTCGACCATGTTTTCGCGGATGATCGTCTCGCCATGGGTCTCGCGCATGTGCTCGACGACCCGCCGCACGATTTCCGCATCATTGTCAGCGCGGGTGTGCCAAGCGCAACCCGGGACGAGCGAACCGCATTCGAATAGGCGCATGGTGTTCCTCCTTCCTACAATCGGCAAGCCTCCCCTTGAAAAGCCTAGCATCAACCCGCGCTCTCGCCAAATTGTTCCGGCCCGGGCCCCGAGCGAAGAAAATCCTGTAAACGGGCGCTTTGTTGGTGCTATGCCTGTGGCAATCGAGGATCCAGCAAAGGCCGCATTCACACATGACCGCTGTTCAATCGGAACTGATTTCAGCCATTCGAAGCATTCCGGACTATCCGAAGCCCGGCGTCATGTTCCGTGACATCACGACCCTGCTCGGCAATCCGCGGGCCTTCCGCCGGGCGATAGACGAGCTCGTCCATCCCTATGCCGGTACCAAGGTCGACAAGATCGCCGGCATCGAGGCGAGGGGCTTTATCCTTGGCGGGGCGATTGCGCACCAGCTTTCGGCCGGCTTCATACCCATTCGCAAGAAGGGAAAGTTGCCGCACGACACGGTGCGGATCGCCTACAGTCTGGAATACGGCGTGGACGAGATGGAAATGCACAGGGACGCGGTCGCTCCCGGCGACAAGGTGATCCTCGTCGATGACCTGATCGCCACCGGCGGCACCGCCGAGGGCGCCGCCAAGCTCCTGAAGCAGATGGGTGCGGACATCGTCGCAGCCTGCTTCATCATCGATCTGCCTGAGCTCGGCGGGCGCAAGAAGCTCGAAGCGCTCGGCGTCAATGTGCGCACGCTCATCGAATTCGAGGGGCATTGAGCCCACAGGCTCATAGGCCAGGATCGAACAGCTGGCCCCGGCCATTCAAGCGAATTCGATGACCTTGCTCTCGAAGCGGATGACCGGCTCGCCGTGCTGGTTCTCGCCCTCGCAGAGGATCGTGTTGATCCGCCAGCCGGGTCGCGAGGCGACGATCCGGGCCTCCAGCAAAGTGACCGCATAGGTGATCGTGTCGCCGGCATAGACCGGCTTCAGCCACCTGAGTTCCTTGAAGCCGGGCGAGGGACCGAGCTTCGGCGCATGCAGTCCCTCGGCTGCAAGGCGGCGGCTCTCGTCTTTCCAGAACCGCAGGAAGCACTGCATCCAGCCGGCGCTGGTATGCCATCCGGAGGCGCAAAGACCGCCGAAAAGCGACTGTTTCGCCTGATGCTCGTCGACGTGGAAGGGCTGCGGGTCGAAATCGCGGGCGAAGCGGATGATGTCCTCCGCGGTGAATGTCAGGCTGCCGGTGACGACCTTGCGCCCGGCCTGGTAGAGCTCCTCCAGCGTCATCATGCGCGCGCCTCCCCATTGCGGCGCCTGAACATGACGGAGCATTCCGAAACCGCCACGGCTTCACCGCTCTGGTTCTCGATCTCGTTGCGAAATTTGACGAAGCCGATCGCGGGCTTGGTTGTCGACGGGCGCGCCTCCAGGACAAGGCTGAAGCCTGAAAGGATATCTCCGGCAAGGACCGGCTTCTTCCACTCCATGAAGTCGATGCCCGGTGACCCTTGCGAGGAGGAATTGCCGAGAAAGGCCTCGATCATCATCCGCATGCCGACCGCGCTCGTGTGCCAACCGGAAGCGGCGAGGCCGCCGAGAATGCTGCTCTTGCCGACCTCTTCATCCAGATGCATGGGCTGCGGATCGAATTCGCTGGCGAAGGCGATCATGTCGTTGGCCTGCATCAGGACCGGGCTGTAGTCGAAACGCCGCCCCTGAGTGAAATCCTCGAAATAAAGCATGCCTCATTCTCTCCTTGGGCGACGCGCGTTCCAAGAGAACGCACAAAGGCCGGCCCTTACGTGGCTTCGGTCCGGCTGATTTTCCAGGTTGCGCATGTCGATTGTTCATGCGATCACCTTACCGAAAGTTGTGCGTTGCAGTATTTTCCCGCAAGGATTCGACCGTGACAGATTTGAACAAGGCCCTGGCGGCAGCCGCCGAAAAGGGACTCATATCAGCCGATCGTGTCAATGATCTTCATACTTTTCTTTCGGCGCGGGGGGTGAGTGCAGGCCCCGCAATGGCCGCAGCAAGCCGCCCTGGCGAGACACTTCACGATGCGCTAGCGGCAGAAGAGAGCGAGCAGCCGCGCTTCCTGCGCGGATTCCACGACATTCTTATCACGATCGGCGTGGTGGTCGTGCTTGTGGGTCTCTGGGGCATCGGCGGCACGATCGCCGTGCTGCCGCTAATCATCGTTCTGGCGGAAATACTCGTGCGCCGGCAGAGGCTGGCCTTGCCCGCGGTTGCGCTGACCCTGGCGCTCGTCCATTGGGTCGGGCAGGGAATGTACAACGTCATGGCGGCCGGACAGCCTGCGTGGACGGACGAGACCTATTTGATATTGGCCTATGTCTGCGCTTTTCCAGTCCCTCTGGGGCTGTTTTACTGGCGCTACAGAGTTCCCCTGTCTTTCGCCCTGTTCCTGCTGTCGATAGCAGCCGTGGCGGTCGCCTTCGTTTTCCTCGCTCTGGACAAAGCCTTCGGGGTCGACTTCGTTCTGGAACAGTATCCCCATCTGGTCGCAGCGATTCTTCTCGTGGCGGCGCTGGCGATTTTTGCGCTTGCCATGCGCTACGACATCTCGGACCCGAATCGTCTGACCTTGCGCTCCGACATAGCCTTCTGGCTGCATCTCGCCGCGGCACCGGCCTTACTCCATGCGATGCTCGGTTTCATCGTCTTATCCGGTCAGGGCGACGTTTGGTGGAGAGGCGAGGGGGGCCTGGGTCAGTCAGCCGCCGTCATTTTCCTCGTGGCGCTTTTCATGACGATCGGTCTGGTGATCGATCGCCGCGCATTCGTGACCTCGGGCCTTTTGTCGCTGGGCGCGGCCATTTGGACGATCCTGCAGAAAAGCGGCGCCTCGCTCGATACCTACGTCTTCATCGCCTTCGCGGTGGTTGGGCTGACGGTACTCGTGATCGGCATTTTCTGGCAGCCGCTGCGCCGCGCAGCGATGAGCCTGTTGCCGGTCGCGATCACCGCGCGGCTGCATGCCGTGCGGTGATCCTGGCTCGCAACAGTTCCGCGCTTACGTATTGAACCGGAAATGGATGACGTCGCCGTCCTGGACGACGTATTCCTTGCCTTCGTCGCGAGCCTTGCCGGCCTCCTTCGCGCCGTTTTCGCCGCCATAGGCGATATAGTCGTCATAGGCGATCGTGTTGGCGCGGATGAAGCCGCGCTCGAAATCCGAATGGATGACGCCGGCGGCCTGCGGGGCCTTGGTGCCGCGCGGGATCGTCCAGGCGCGGGTCTCCTTCGGTCCAACCGTGAAATAGGTGATGAGATCGAGGAGCTTGTAGCCGGCGCGGATCAGACGGTCGAGGCCGGCTTCCTCGAGACCGAGCGCCGCGAGGAATTCCTTCGCTTCCTCTTCCGGAAGCTGCGCGACTTCGGATTCGATCGCCGCCGAAATGACGACCGTTTCGGCGCCCTGTTCCCTGGCCATCTTCTCGACGGCGCGGGTGTGCTCGTTGCCGGTCGCGGCGTCGCTTTCGGCGACGTTGCAGACGTAGAGAACCGGGTGCGAGGTGAGCAGGTTGAGGCTCTGGAGAATGCGAAGCTCGTCGGCGTCGAGCTTGGAAAGCAGGGTGCGCACGGGCTTGCCTTCCTGCAGCAGCTTCAACGATGCTTCCATGATCGGAAGCTGCGCCATCGACTCCTTGTCCTTGCCGGTCGCACGCTTGCGCGTCTGTTCGGCACGCCGCTCGAGGCTGTCGAGATCGGCGAGCATCAGCTCGGTCTCGATGGTGTCGGCGTCTTCGACCGGATGGATGCGGCCTTCGACATGGGTGATGTCGTCGTCCTCGAAACAGCGCAGCACGTGGACGACGGCATCCACCTCGCGGATGTTGGCGAGGAACTGGTTGCCGAGGCCCTCGCCCTTGGACGCGCCGCGCACCAGCCCGGCGATGTCGACGAAGGAGATGCGGGTCGGGATGATTTCCTTCGACTTGGCGATGTCGGCGAGTTTGCGCATGCGCGGGTCGGGCACGGCGACTTCGCCGGTGTTCGGCTCGATCGTGCAGAAAGGATAGTTCGCCGCCTGCGCCGCCGCCGTCTTGGTCAGCGCGTTGAAGAGTGTGGACTTGCCGACATTCGGCAGCCCGACGATACCGCATTTGAAGCCCATGGCTATAATCCGTCGTTCCTGATTTCTTGAGCGTGGCTATGGGATAAAGGAGAGAGGCGGTCAAGCTTTTCGCGCCGGTCCGCTTGCTCCGGGAGCCGGGTTTCACTTGAATGCCGGGGGACGGAGCGCGATATTGGCGGTAGCGGAGCGAGGAAAAAGGTGGGCGGTTTGCCACCTTCGCCCGCTTGATCGCCAACGCTTTTCTCATGTCATCGACGGCGGATTACCCATGAGCGACAATGATGTAGCCGCAAAGCGCCTGACCAAGCCGAAGCTGGAGCGGCCGAAGCTCTACAAGGTGCTGCTGGTCAATGACGACTACACGCCGCGCGAATTCGTGGTCATGGTGCTGAAGGCGGTTTTCCGGATGAGCGAGGAGGCAGGCTACCGGGTGATGATGACGGCCCACAAGATGGGCACTTCGGTCGTGGTGGTGTGTGCAAAGGACGTTGCGGAGACCAAAGCCAAGGAAGCGACCGACCTCGGCAAGGAGGCAGGCTTTCCGCTGCTGTTCACCGCAGAGCCCGAGGAGTGAGGCGGCGGCCTGCGCGTGGAGCGGGATGCGGGCGAAACCGCGCATATCTCTCGTCATTCCTGTGCTTGTCACAGGAATCCAGCCAGACCTGGTCCCTGGGCTGGAAAGGCTCTTCCCGCGCCGCAGACGCGGCGCTGCTGGATCCCTGTGACGAGCACAGGGATGAGGGTAGGAGAGGGTGCGGTCTCCCGGCGCGCTTCATTGCGTCACAGGTTGATCATTCCCTTGCATATTCGCAAGTGAAGGTTGTGGTGGCGGCACATCCCCAGGCCCTCATTCCTGTGCTTGTCACAGGAATCCAGCCAGACCAAGTCCTTGGGCTGGAAAGGCTCTTCCGCGCCGCAGACGCGGCGCTGCTGGATCCCTGTGACGAGCACAGGGATGAGGGCGGAGAGGGTGCGGTCCTCGGCGCGTTTCATTGCGTGACAGGTGACCATTCCCTAGCATATTCGGAATCGAAAGTTGTAGTAGCCGCACATCCCCAGGCCCTCATTCCTGTGCTTGTCACAGGAATCCAGCCAGGCCAAGTCCTTGGACTGAAAGACTCCTCCGCGCGGCAAGGCCTTAATCCCCCTTCGGCCCGAACATCTTCTTGAGCATGTCGGCCATCGGCCCCGTCGCCGGCAGCTTCTTCGGCTGGGCCGTGACGCGCGCCTGATGGATATGGGATTGCCCCGCCTGCTTTTTCGCAGCGACGGGTTTTTCCGCCTCCGGCTTGCCGCCGGTTGCCAGGGCGATCTTGTTCATGATCTGCGAATCCTCGCCCTTCACCAGCATGTCGGCATTGTCGGCGATCGCTTCGAGCAGCGGTGACAGCCAGGCCTGGTCGGCCTTGGCGAAGTCGCCGAGCACATGTGCGTGGACCAGATCCTTGACTCCGGGATGACCGATGCCGAGGCGCAGGCGGCGGTATTCCTTGCCGCAATGGGCATCGATCGACTTGATCCCGTTGTGCCCGCCGTGGCCGCCGCCGGTCTTGATCCGGGCCTTGCCGGCGGGAAGGTCCAGTTCGTCATAGATGACGACGATGTCCTTCGGCGCGAGCTTGTAGAAGCGCATCGCTTCGCCGAGCGCTTCGCCGGAGAGATTCATGAAGGTCTGCGGCTTCATCAGCAGAACGCGTTCGCCGTCGATCTCGCCTTCGGAGATCTCCGACTTGAATTTCCTCGACCAGGCGGAAAAGCCCTGGCGCCGCTGAATGGCGTCGACGGCCATGAAGCCGATATTGTGGCGGTTGCCGGCATATTTCGGGCCGGGATTGCCAAGTCCCGCGATGATCTGCATGCGGCCAAACTCCTGCATTCGCCCCTGTGGCGATATATTTGAGTGGCAATCGCCACGCCCAGTTTCCTCAGCCCAAAATCACCGCCATCACCCAAAGTCAACGGCTATTTCCGGTACCACTTTATCCGGTTCGCGCGCGGGAGGCAGCATTTGACGGGCAAAAGAAAACCCGCCCCACGAAAATGGGACGGGTTCTTTCACTCGGGGGCGATCCGGCGTGGACAGGGCCTCCGCCGGAAACAGAGATCAAGCCTCTTCTTCGCCGCCTTCAGCTTCTTCTTCAGTCGGTTCGACTTCCTGCGTGCGGCCGGCGATCGTGGCAACCGTGAAGTCGCGGTCGGTGATGACCGGGGTCGCACCTGCGGGAAGCGCGACGTTCGAAATGTGAACGGTGTCGCCGATCTTGAGGCCGGTGAGGTCGACCGTCAGGAATTCCGGGATGTTGTCGGCGGACACGTTGAGTTCGACCTCGTGACGGACGATGTTCAGCGCGCCGCCCTGCTTCAGGCCCGGCGACTTCTCTTCGTTCTCGAAGCGAACCGGAACCTGTACGGATACCTGGCTGCCCTTGGTGACGCGCAGGAAATCGACGTGCATGGTGAAGTCACGCACCGGATCGAGCTGATAGTCCTTCGGCAGGACGCGGATCTTTTCGCCGTTGACGTTGATCGTCGCAACGGTGGTCATGAAACCGCCGCCGTGGATCTTCATCGTCACTTCCTTGGTGGAGAGTGCGATGGCAAGCGGGGCCTGCTTGTCACCGTAGATGACAGCCGGGATAAGACCGTTGCGGCGAAGTTCACGGGAGGACCCCTTACCAACCCGTTCGCGCGTCTCGGCCTTGAGCTCGTAGGTTTCGCTCATAGGTAGACCTTTCTATGTTGTTTGGAGAGTTCGTCCGTCAAGAATGCGGAAAAACCTGAAGCCGCCATGCGGCTTCATCCGCGTTGCCTCCAAGGGTGTCTGCGCGGACGCGGGGTCCATAACCGAGAACCGGCGCAAATGCAAGGCGCGGCGTCAGGCCCTCTTTTTGGCTAGACGCGCGAGCGCCAGCATGAGGCCGCCCGCGACAAGCCCCCAAAAGGCCCCCGACACGCCGGCGAAACCGACGCCCGAGGCGGTGACGAGAAACGTGATGGCGGCTGCTTCGCGGGTCTCGGCATTCGTGAAGGCGGCAACTGCGGAACCAGAAAAGGCGCCGATCAGCGCAAGTCCGGCAACGGCCTCGATGAGGACCGATGGGGCAAGGCTGACGAAGGTCGTGACGGCTCCGGCCAGGAGGCCGAAGACGACGTAGGCGATGCCGGCATTGATTGCCGACCAGTAGCGGCGCGTTCGATCCGGATGAGAATCGGAGCCGGCGCACATCGCCGCGGTGATCGCCGCGAGATTGACCGCATGTCCGCCGAAAGGCGCGCTCAGCAGCGTGAAAAGCCCGGTCGTGGCGAAGAGGGGACCCGGATCGGGGTGGTAGTCATTCACCTTCAGGACCGCGATGCCGGGAATGTTCTGCGATGCCATCGTAACGATGAAAAGCGGCAGAGCGATGCTGACCAGGGCGGAGGTGCTGAGGGAAGGCGGAACGAACTCGAGCTTCGGAACGAGCGCGGCGGAGAGCCCGGCCACGGCGCCCTCCGGCATCTCGATCCCGAAGGCGACGACGAGAACGAAGGCGACGAGCGCGGCGGGAACGGCATAGAGCCTGCTGAAGCTGCCGACGACGGCCCAGGCAAGAACGATAGGCAGGCCGAAGAGCGGGTTGAAGGCGATCGCCTTGACCGGAGCGAAGCAAAGGCTCAGGAGTACGCCGGCGAGCATCGCGTTTGCCAATGCCGCGGGGATGGCGGACACCATCCGGCCGAGGGGCTTCCACAGGCCGGCGACGATGATCAGCACTCCGCAGACGAGGAAGGCGCCGACGGCAGCGCTGAAGCCGCCTTCCACTGCGCCGGAACTCGCGAGCAGAGCCGCGCCCGGTGTCGACCAGGCGACGCTGACGGGAAGTCTCGTGACGGCGCTGATGACGATAGCGCAGATGCCCATCGAGACCGACAGCGCCATCAGTCCGGAGGCTGCCTGCGTCTCGTTCGCACCGACGCCGGCGAGCCCGTGCAGGACCACGGCGAAGGAGCTGGCAAAGCCCACGAATGCAATCAGCACGCCCATGAAGAGGCTTTGGACGGAGAAATCTCGGAGCATGGCGGACAACCGGGTGTTGCGATAAGCGAGGTCCCGTGTCGAGTAGCATATCCTCGCCGCCTGTCGATACCGATCTGACGGCGCGCGTCGAGGGCGGAACGAAAAAACCTTCGTCTAGCTGGACCTCCCGCAGCATCGATGCCTATAGTTAGGCCGGGGGAATTGCGCCGTGGGGGAGTTCGGCGCCTGGTTCCGCCGAAGAACGCTGTCCAAGCGGAGGAGGGGAGCGCGGGTCTCGCCCGTGTGCCTTGCTTGTAAGCGTTGATCACGTCCACGGGCCGGCAGGCCCGATCGCCGCGATCCAGGGAGGGAGCGAATGCCTTCGATCAGGGACCACTCCGAGCGGGTCTACCGCATCGCACATCAATCTTCCGCTGCGGTGACTTCGCCGGTCGCTGCATCGTGGCGCCGCTGCATGACGCTGCACGGCCTGGCGCCCGAGGAGGCGCGTTCACCCTGGCGGCTTTCCGAGAGCGAGTTCCGGCTGGCGCGCGAAAGCTCCGGCGTCCTGATCGCGGAGGCGAAAGGCGAGCTCGACCGGCTGTTCGCCACAGTCGGCAAGGCCGGGTGCTGCCTGCTGCTGACCGACGGAAAGGGCGTTGCGCTGGAACGACGCGGCGCCGGCGGCGACGATGCGGACTTTCGCGGTATCGGATTGTGGTCGGGAACCGTGTGGAGCGAGGCGAGCGTCGGGACCAATGGCATCGGTACGGCGATCGCGGACGAGCGTCCGGTCCTCATCCAGCGCGACCAACACTTCCTCAGCCGCAATATCGGCCTGAGCTGCGCGACGGCACCGATCCGCGACGAGAGCGGCAAGCTCGCCGCGGCGATAGACATCTCCACCTGCCGCGACGACGCATCCGAGGCGGCGCTTTCGATCCTCTCGCAGGCGGTGCGCGATGCCGCAGCGCGGATCGAGGCCAATCTTTTCCGCCGCGCTTTCGTCGGCGCTCGCATCGTTCTCGTCCCGGTCGATCGGACGGGACCTGCACTGCTTGCGGTCGACCGTGACGATCTCGTTCTCGGCGCGACGCGGGCTGCCCGGCTGTGGCTCGGACTCGACGACGAGCGTATCGCCGCCGGCGTCCCGGCTTCCGACCTGCTTCAGGAAGACCTGCCTGGCGAGGGCGGCGAATTGCCGGACGCCGAACGTGCGGCGCTGCGCCGTGCGCTCTCTCGGGCGAAGGGAAATGTGTCGATGGCGGCCGATCTCCTCGGCATCAGCCGCGCGACCCTCTACCGCAAGATGAAGCGCCTTTCTCTCAACTGATCGATATGGACGTCGACCTGTCGCAATTCTGAAACAGTCGGTGCCATCAACCGCGGCGCCGCCCTACCGGAAAAGCACGTTCGGCCTCACTCTCCTTCCACAGCAACCGCACCGCTGTCATCCAAGGGAGGAAGTCCATGCTGCATCAGAAGATCGTCGAGAACCCCTACAAGCAGAAATACGGAAACTTCATCGGCGGCGAATGGCGCGAACCCGTTGCGGGACGCTATTTCGACAACACGACGCCGATCACCGGCGGCACGCTTTGCCAGGTCGCGCGTTCGGACGCCGCCGACATCGAGCTTGCTCTCGACGCGGCGCACGCCGCAAGGGAGAAATGGGGCCGGAGTTCGGCGACGGAGCGGTCCAACATACTGATGAAGATCGCCGCCCGCATGGAGGACAATCTGGAGCTTCTGGCACGGGCCGAAACCTGGGACAACGGCAAGCCGATCCGCGAGACGATGGCCGCCGACATTCCGTTGGCGATCGATCATTTCCGCTATTTCGCGGCCTGCATCCGTGCGCAGGAAGGTTCGATCGGCGAGATCGACCATGACACCGTCGCCTACCATTTCCACGAGCCGCTCGGCGTCGTCGGCCAGATCATTCCCTGGAATTTCCCGATCCTAATGGCCGCCTGGAAGCTCGCGCCGGCGCTTGCCGCGGGAAATTGCGTCGTGCTCAAACCGGCCGAGCAGACGCCGGGGTCGATCCTGGTCTGGGCGGAACTTATCGGCGACCTCCTGCCGCCGGGTGTCCTCAACATCGTCAACGGCTTCGGCCTCGAAGCGGGCAAGCCGCTCGCCACCAGCCCGCGCATCGCCAAGATCGCTTTTACCGGCGAGACGACGACCGGGCGGCTTATCATGCAATATGCCAGCCAGAACCTCATCCCGGTCACGCTGGAGCTCGGCGGAAAGTCGCCGAACATCTTCTTCGCGGACGTCGCCAGCGAGGACGACGACTTCTTCGACAAGGCGCTCGAGGGCTTCGCCATGTTCGCGCTGAACCAGGGCGAAGTCTGCACCTGCCCGAGCCGCGCGCTTGTCCAGGAGAGCATCTACGACCGCTTCATGGAGCGGGCGGTAAAGAGGGTCGAGGCGATCCGGCAGGGCAATCCGCTCGATGAAGCAACGATGATCGGTGCCCAGGCTTCGAGCGAACAGCTCGAGAAAATCCTCGCCTATATCGAAATCGGCAAGGAGGAAGGCGCCGAGGTGCTGACTGGCGGCGGGCGGAATGTGCTCGAAGGCGATCTCTCGGGCGGCTACTACGTCAAGCCGACCGTGTTCCACGGCCACAACAGGATGCGCATCTTTCAGGAGGAGATTTTCGGGCCGGTCGTGTCGGTCACGACCTTCAAGACGGAAGCCGAGGCGCTGGAAATCGCCAACGACACGCTCTACGGGCTCGGAGCCGGCGTGTGGAGCCGCGATGCCAATCGCTGCTACCGCTTCGGCCGCGCGATCGAGGCCGGCCGTGTCTGGACCAATTGCTACCACGCCTATCCGGCGCACGCCGCCTTCGGCGGTTACAAGCAATCCGGCATCGGGCGCGAGACGCACAAGATGATGCTCGATCACTACCAGCAGACGAAGAACATGCTGGTAAGCTACAGCCCGAAAGCGCTCGGCTTCTTCTGATCCGGCCGGGCCCGTGCCGGCCCGATCCGCGCGGCGGGCTCCCGATGCTTCATCGGGGGCCTTCCGGCTTCTGCGAATGAGGAGATGCAAATTGAGCGACGGAGCAACGGAGTCGCGCGTGCTTGCGACGGATGCGGCGATCGACCTCATCCGCGAAATCCGGCGCGATCATCCGGATATACTCTTTCACCAGTCGGGCGGCTGCTGCGACGGCTCGTCGCCCATGTGCTACCCGGCGGACGACTACATCGTCGGCGACAACGACGTGAAGCTCGGCGAGATCGACGGCGTGCCCGTCTATATCAGCTCAAGTCAGTACGAGGTCTGGAAGCACACGCAGCTGATCATCGACGTCGTGCCCGGCAGGGGCGGCATGTTTTCGCTGGATAACGGCCGGGAGAAGCGGTTCCTCACCCGCTCGCGCCTGTTTGGTGGGGGCGAGGCTTGCCTGGTGCAGCCTCGGGGTTGACCACGGGAAATTTGTCCGCGTGTTTTCGTTTCATGCTATCGCTGGTTATCTTCAAGCGACGGATGGCCGGCATGGAAAAGCAGCAAGACAAGCACCTGAAATTCCGCGCATTGCATGATCGCGAGGGCGCTTTCGTAATTCCCAATCCCTGGGATGCAGGTTCTGCGCGCATTCTCGCGGCGGTCGGCTTCGAGGCGCTGGCGACGACGAGCGCGGGGCTTGCGTTTTCCATCGGCCGCAGGGATTCGGCGGCGGCTCTCTCGCGCGACGTCATATTGCAGAATGCCCGCGATATCGTCGAGGCGACCGAATTGCCGGTGTCTGCGGATCTGGAGGACGGCTTCGGTAAGGATCCGCTGTGCTGTGCCGAGACGATTTCGCTCGCGGCAGGCGTCGGGCTCGTCGGTGGTTCGATCGAAGACGCAACCGGTGATCCCGCCGATCCCGTTTTCGAGTTCGGCCTGGCCGTTGAACGTGTTGCCGCTGCCGCAGAGGAAGCCCGCAAGCACCCCTTCGTCCTCACCGCGCGCGCCGAGAACTTCCTGTGCGGACGGCCTGACCTCGACGATACCATCCGGCGCCTCGTCGCATTCGAGGAGGCCGGTGCGGATGTCCTCTATGCGCCGGGGCTGCCCGACATCGAAGCGATCCGAACGGTCTGCTCCGCCGTCAAGCGCCCGGTCAATGTGGTCATGGGGCTCGCCGGGCAGGTCTACACAGTGGACCAACTGCAGGAGGCGGGCGTGAAGCGCATCAGTGTCGGCGGCTCTTTTGCTCGGGCGGCCCTTGCCGCACTCATGAGCGCGGCGCGAGAGGTCAAGGAGCACGGCACTTTCACCTATGCGAAAAGTGCCATGCCGGCCCGCGAGGCGGCCTCATACATGCTGGACGTCAAGAGATGAGCGACGTGCGCGTCTGATGAGACGCGCGGCGTCGTAAACGTCAATCGAACAGGCTCGATACCGATTCTTCCTGGCTCGTGCGGCTGATCGCCTCGCCGAGCAGCGCGGCGGTCGAGATCACACGGATATTGTGCGCGGACTGCACTGCCGTCGTCGGCTGGATCGAATCGGTGATCACCAGTTCTTTCAGCATCGAGGAGGTGACGCGCGCGACAGCGCCGCCGGAGAGGACGCCGTGGGTGATATAGGCAGTGACGCTGGTCGCGCCGTTCTTCAGCAGTGCCTCGGCGGCGTTGCAGAGCGTACCGCCGGAATCGACGATATCGTCGATGAGAAGGCAGTCCTTGCCGTTGACTTCGCCGATGACGTTCATGACTTCCGATTCACCGGGGCGGTCACGACGCTTGTCGACGATCGCCAGCAGACAGTCCAGCCGCTTGGCGAGCGCCCGGGCACGCACGACGCCGCCGACATCCGGCGAAACGACCATGACGTTCTTGAGATTGTAGTTCTCCTTGACGTCTCGCGCGAGGATCGGAACGGCGTAGAGGTTGTCGGTCGGGATATCGAAGAAGCCCTGGATCTGGCCGGCGTGCAGGTCGAGGGTCAGAACGCGGTCGGCACCGGCTTCGGTAATGAGATTGGCGACCAGCTTGGCGGAGATCGGCGTGCGAGGACCGGGTTTTCGGTCCTGCCGGGCATAGCCGAAATAGGGAAGGACGGCGGTGATGCGGCGAGCCGATGAGCGCCGGACCGCGTCGATCATGATGAGGAGTTCCATCAGATGATCGTTGGTCGGGAAGGAGGTCGACTGGACGATGAAGACGTCCTCGCCGCGCACGTTCTCGCCGATCTCGACGAAGATTTCCTGATCGGCGAAGCGCCTTACTGTGGCTTTGCCGAGCGGCAGGTTGAGATAGTTGCAGATCGCTTCGGCCAGCAGCCGGTTCGAATTGCCTGCGAAAACCTTCATTGACGGTCCGCCTTGAGCTGGCGCGGCCACGTCCGGTCGTCCGGGGGGTGGGTTCTCCGCGCAGATTCCGTGAGCCATTCCGATTGCGGGCAATCACTGCGGACGGCCGCTGTCAGAGCTGATCGGCCGCTTTTTAGCGTCCTTGAAGGTGAATGCAAGGGGATTGCTGCGGCGCAACGCTCAATATCCGAAAAACTTTGCGCCAGCCGGCCAAGATGACGGCGATTCCGGGCCGATTGGCCGAAAATCAGAAAGCGCGGGCAAGCGGAGCGCGAGCGGAGACGCTATCCCGCGGTCGACCGACGCCATTCGATGTAGGCGTCGATCGTCTGGCTGGCGATCGCCTCCATCGTTTCTGCCGGGACCGCGCTCCAGGGGTCGGCCGCTGCGTTTGCAACGGAGTCTTGTCCCTGGATGCGGTGCAGGCGATTGCCGCTGCCGTCGAGTATGTCCCAGACATAGACGACCGTCGTCTTGCCGCCGTCGTTGAGCGCTGAAAAATATCCCTTGAGGATATGGTCGCTGGTTTTGTCGGTCGAGCTCTTGATCGCGAGGCCCTGACTGCGCGCAGAGGCTCCGAGCTGCTTCGAGAGCGGCGTGACCGCCTGGACCGGTGCGCCGATGATCGGCAGAAAACGGATTCCGCCCGAGCCGGTCGCAGCTGCCGCAGGCGATGCGGCGGCTTGCTGCGTCGGCGCGGGCGCCTGCGTCGTTTCGACCGGTGTGGGCTGCTCCTCGCCGCCATTGTCTTGCGTCGCGTCTTCCACGGGCGGTGCCTGATGCCGGGCGATCCGGGCAGGCGCCGACTGAGGCTGCATCGTCTGTACCGGTGCTTCACCGCCGGCGAGACGGTTTGCCTGGCCTTCCAGCGTGCCGGCCGGGTCGGTGTAGTCGCTATAGCCGACATTGTCGGCGGCGTGCTGCGGAGGCGGGCTCGAAATGTTCGGCTGTGCCGCGAAGGCGGCGGAGCGGCCCGGCGGCACGCTTTCCACCGGCATCACCGCGGTCTGCGCCGACATGGAGTCGAGATCCGACTGGGTCACCGGAGGGGAGCGGAAAGTGCCTTCGCCCACATCCACCTGCGGGATCAGGGCGTCGGTCGTGTTGCAGCCGGCCAAGGCTGCGGCAAGGCCAAGGCTGGCGATCGGATTGATCTGCTTGCGCATCGTTCCCACCGTCTCCGCTAGATCACGATGATTTGAGGTCGAGCCGACCTGAAATTATGACCGTGATCGCTTCCAAAGAGCGAGAGCGGGACGCGGGCGGAAAACCGCACGCACTTTTCCTCATCCCGCTCTCGAACATCCCGGCGCCGGATGCGGCGGCTGCAGCGCCGCGCGCCCTATGGACGCGCAAAGGTCGCTGCAGCAGGATCAGCCGCCGGCGCGTTCTTCACTTTCAACGGAAATCATAGGGCGATTTCCTTACGCAGATATGAAGTCCAGTCCGTAGCGCGAGAGCGGGCGGGGGGTGTCGGCCGTGGTGAGATAGGTCTGGCCGAGCGTCATGGCGGTGCCGCTGTCCGAATCCATGATGATCATGTGGACGAAGAGGGACATGTCCGGCTCGATCTCCTGCGGATTGCCGATATGGAACATCTGGTGTTCCATCCAGGAGGGCGAGAAGCGTGCGCCGAGCGAATAGCCGCAGGCGTTCAGACGGTGCCGGGCAAGGCCGCGCTCGTCCATGATCTTCGCATGCACGTCGAAGACGGTCCCGAAGGTATTGCCGGGTCGAAGCACCATTTCGATCGCCTGGATCGTTTCCCGGCAGGCGCTGTAAAGCTCGCGGTGGCGGTTGGTGGGCTCGCCGATCACCACCGTGCGCATCATCGCCGCATGGTAATGGGCGCTGACACCGGCCCATTCGAGCGTGAGCTGATCGTTGGCGTCGAGGTTGCGCCGGCCGGCCTTGTAGCGGCAGAGCAGTGCGTCGGCCCCGGAACCGATGATGAACTCATTGGCCGGATAATCGCCGCCGCCGGCGAAAACGGCACCCTGCATGGCCGCGAGGATATCCGCCTCGCTGCCGCCCGGGCGGATGAGTGGCAGCGCCGCGTCGAGCGCGTCGTCTGCAAGGCTCGCCGCCTTCTCGACATAAGCGATCTCCGCCGGGCTCTTGATCAGACGCAGGCGGCTGACGAGCAGCGACGCGTCGACCAGTTCCCCGAAAGTGGAGAGCTGGTGGTCGACGAGGCGCGCCGTTCTTCCGGTCATGCCGTGGGTGTCGTATTCGACGCCGATGCGGCGGCCGAGGAGATCGAGTTCACTGAGCAGATTCTTGAGGTCCATGGCCGGATCGGCATTGACCCGATCCACCCATATTTCGATGCGCTCGATATTCGACGTATGACGCGCCTGGCGCAGGTCGGCCGAACGGGTGAGCAGGACCATGGAACCATCCCGCTTGACCACCAGCGACTGGAAGAAGCAATAGCCGAAGGTGTCGTAGCCGGTCAGCCAGTACATGCTCTCCTGGGCGAAGAGCAGTATCGCGTCGAGCTTTTCCTCCTGCATCTTGGCCGTGAGCCGCGCCAGGCGGGCCGCATATTCTTCTTCGGCGAAATGAAGCGCCATCTCAAACCTCCCGTATGGAAATCGCTGATATCTGCCGCCCGTAATCAGGCTCCTGCCTGTGCGTCGTACGGCGATAGGAGAAGAAGCGGTCTTCGTCCGCATAGGTGCAGATGCCGAGGTTTTCCGCCGTCACGCCGGCCTCGGCCAACCGCCGGACCGTCAATCCGGGAAGGTCGAACATGGCATGGCCGTCGCGGCCCGACGGCGTAAAAAACGACGCATAGCTTGCCTCGGTGGCGACGAAGCGGGCTACGAATTCGGGGCCGACCTCATAGTGGCTCCGGCTGATCGACGGTCCGAGACAGGCGATGATGCGCTCGCGGCGAGCGCCGAGCGAGATCATCGCTTCGACGGTGCTTTCGAGCACGCCGCCGAGCGCGCCCTTCCATCCGGCATGGGCGGCACCGATGACGCCTGCTTCCGGATCGGCGAAAAGGACCGGACCGCAGTCGGCGGAGAGAACGCCGAGGACGATGCCTGGCGTTGCCGTTACTAGGGCATCGGCATCCGGCCGCGCGCCGTCGTAACTGGCGTCGACGATGATCGCGTCCGGCGAATGGACCTGGTGCACCGTGGCAAGTTGTCGTGGCTCCGCGTCGAACCAGCGGGCGACCCGGGCTCGGTTCTCGCCGACCCGTTCCCGCTCGTCGTTCGAGCCGAGACCGACATTCAAACCGCGGTAGATGCCCTCGGAAACGCCTCCCTGGCGCGTGAAATAACCATGTGCGATTGCCGGGCCTGCCTTTGCGGCGAAGAGCGGGCTCTGCACAGGGGATAGCGAGGCATCATCCTGCATTCGGTGTTTTCGCCCTCGTGATTTTCTAAGCTTCGTTGGAATTGAGGGCGCGTTGCGGCCCGTCGACTTGCAGCTGATTTGCCGGCGCGATGTTGACCCGGCAGGCGGGGACTGTCAATCGCCCTGCCGAGCCGAGAGACCCGAGGCGGTGCACGGCCGGCCCTAAGACGCCTTCTTCCGGAAGGGCGCCAGGGCGACTTCCGGACTGCTTACCACCAGCACCTTGAACAGCTCTCCCATCCTGCCCGCGCCGGAGCCCGCAAGCCGCTCGACATCGTCGCGGATGCTTTCCTGGGTCGTGTCGTCCTTGTCCCGGCCGAGTGCCGCGGCGCGTTCCAGGAGTCCGAGGCCGACCAGGAAATCACCCTGACGGGCAAGGCCGTTGATCTGCACGCCCTCCGCTTTCGCACGGCTCGCCAACTGCTCGAAATCGACATGGCTGGTCAGGTCGGCGAGACCGGGATTGGCAAGCGGCGGATCATATTCGTGATTGCGGACGGCCTGCAGCGTGTCGCCGTAGCCGGTCGCCAGATGGCCGTAGTCGATGATGATCGCCGTGCCGCTGCCGGCCCGGAGGCGCTCGCAGAGCGCAGCCATCACCGCGTCGCGGGCGGGGGAAATTTCGAAGATCGTGCCTTCCGCGACGGTTGGCGCCGGAGAGGGCAGCAATGCGGGATCAATGCCGGCAATGCCTGCGGCAAAGGTCAATCGGCCCTCCGCATCGAGGCCGACCATGCGCTCACGGAAGCCCTGTGCGGTCCTCACGAATTGACGGATCGGAATTGCGTCGAAAAGCTCGTTCGCAGCCAGGAGCAGGAATCCGGAGGGAAGGCTGTCGAAGCTCTCATGCCAGCGGACCTTGCCTTCGTGTTCGGCCAATGTCTCGGCCTGCAGCTTGCGAAGCCGGTCGCTGGTTTCGACGAGATGAACGGTTGCGGTCCGGTACAGCGCCGGCGCCAGCCGCTGGATGACGCGGAGCATGTCGGACATCATCGTGCCGCGGCCCGGACCGATCTCGGCGATAATCGCGTCCTCAGGCGTGCCGTGCTGCTGCCATGCATGCACGAGGAATATGCCGATCATCTCGCCGAAGAGCTGGCTGATCTCCGGCGCGGTGGTGAAATCTCCCGCCGGCCCGAACGGTTCGCGGACGCGGTAATAGCCATGCTGCGGATCGGCAAGGCAGAGGGAGAAATAGTCGGTCACGCTGATCGGTCCGTTGGTCCGGATCAGCGCCTTGACCTTGTCGGCGAGAGGATTCGTCATGACTTGTCCAGTCAAGCGGCGGCAGCCGCGCTGCGCGCCCGCGCAATGGCCCAGATTCCGACCAGTAGCATCGGCAGTGAAAGTACCATGCCCATGGTAAGCCAGTCCCCCGCAAGATAGCCGATCTGTGCGTCCGGTTCGCGGAAGAATTCCACGAAAATGCGGCTCGCGGCATAGCCGCAGACGAAGATGCCGGTGACAAGGCCGGGTATTTTCAAGGCTCTGCGGCGATAGACGAACCAGGCGAGCACGACCAGAAGCACGATGCCCTCGAGGCCCGCCTCGTAAAGCTGACTGGGATGACGGGCGAAGGGGCCTCCCGTCGGGAAGACGACCGCCCAGGGCATCGAGGACAGGCGGCCCCAGAGTTCTCCATTGATGAAATTGGCGATGCGCCCGAAGAAGAGCCCGATCGGCACCACTGCTGCCACGACGTCGAACAGGCTCCAGAGGGGGATGGCGTTCCTGCGCGCAAAGATGATCATCGCCAGCGTGGTGCCGAGAAGGCCACCATGGAAGGACATACCGCCATTCCAGATCTGGATCGCGCGGACGGGATTCTCGAGGATGGAGCCGAGATCGTAGAAAAGGATGTAGCCGATGCGCCCGCCAAGTACGATGCCGCCGGCCGCCCAGAGCAGGAAGTCGTCAAGCTGCGCCAGGTTGAGGGGGGCGATGCCGTTGCGCCAGAGCGAAGCGTTCTGGATTATGCGGCGCGCGTAGAGCCATCCGAGGAGTATCCCCGCGACATAGGCGAGCCCGTACCAGCGCACGGCGAGCGGCCCCATCGTGAAGATGACGGGGTCGATTTCGGGGAAGGGCAGGATGGCGAGGCGGGTCGCGATTGTTTCCAAGGTCTTCTCTCGTGCCGGACCGATGATTTCGGCGGAACATGACGAGCGAATCCGGCGCGGTCAAGCACCCGCTGCCGCCGCGCAGCGACGCCCCCGCCTCTTCGAACGTAGAAAGGTGCCCGCAGTACGCTATACTGCCCCATCGCCCCATCGCAAATTCAAGGACCCTGGAGAACGTTGAGCGGCGTCACGGACGTCATTTTCCTTGCATCCTCACGCCGGGGACCCTACCTGAAATCATGAGCTCCGCCGCATGTGGCGGGTTGGAAATGGAGACCAGAAAGATGAGCACAGGCGCCAACCGTATTCTCGATGATCTCGCTCGGCTGATGACGGATGCGGCGGGCGCGGCCCAAGGGGTGCGGCGCGAGGTCGAGGCGGCATTCCGGGCGCAAACCGAAAACTGGCTGAATTCGCTCGATGTCGTGAAGCGCGAGGAGTTCGAGGCGGTCAAGGAGATGGCCGCACGGGCACGGGACGAAAACGACGCTCTCCTTGCTCGTATCGAAGCGCTGGAAGCACGTTTGGCCGCGACCGGTCCGGCAGCCGGCGACATCACGACGGGCAAGTAAAAAACCTGCCGCAGGTTGGCCTTCGGTCGCCGTCTACCCTCGAGCCGCGTGCCTTTCCGGCTCTCATGGATGCGAATGCGGCGCGGGGCCAATCGGCCACCCGCCGTCGCCCGGCGCATTTCACTTCGTCAGCGTCACGGTTAACAAAAACTGAAAAGTTTTCCACCTGTGGACACTGGCAAAAAACCTTTATCGCAGAGTCGTTTAAGCAGCCGCGCTGAATCAGATTCATAGCGCGGGGCGCAATTCTTCCCGGCAATTTTTAGGCTCAGGGGCTGGCACGCTGACTCTGCCGTTATACACTGATTTTAAATGATGATTCGACACGGACCAAGCAAGCTCCGGGCAGGGTGAGTAAGCCAGGATAGTCGCAGGTCCAGCAATCATAGTGTGTTCGTATCCGGTATTGGGTTTGCAGTGTTGCGTCCTGTGAGCGTGACTTTGTGCGCCTTAGCCGCGCCTTTAGGGTGATGCATGAGCCTTTTGGAAATGGAAGTCGAGCGCCAGTCCAACCCGGTCGATATGATCGAGTTCGTTGCCGCGAACAATGACTGGTCCTTCGAGCGATCCGGCGAGGACGAGATTGCCATGACCGTCGAAGGCAGGTGGGCGGACTACCACGTTTCCTTTTCCTGGATGGAGGAGTTCGAGGCGCTGCATCTGGCCTGCGCCTTCGACATCAAGGTGCCGGACAGCCGCGCAAACGAGGTGATACGACTTCTGTCCCATATCAACGGCCAGGTGCTGATGGGTCATTTCGATCTTTGGCGCCAAGAAGAAGTCATCATCTTCCGGCAATCTCTGTTGCTCGCCGGTGGAGCGGAACCGACGAACCAGCAGGTCGAGGTGCTCCTGTCGAACGCGCTCGACGCCTGCGAGTCCTATTTCCAAGCGTTCCAGTTCGTCGTTTGGTCGGGCATGGATGCGCAGCGCGCGGTCGACGCGGTATTGTTCGAGACCGTTGGGGAGGCATGAAGTGAGCTTTGCCGTTTCGGGTCCGATCGTGCTCGTCGGCGCCGGCAATATGGGCGGCGCCATGCTCGCGGGCTGGCTGAAGAGCGGAGTGCGCGGCAACGACGTTCTCGTCATCGATCCGGGCCCGTCACCGGCGATGGCAAAGCTGCTCGCGGATAGCGGCGTGCAACATGCGACCTCCGCTCCGGCGGGCGCCGAGGCGGGCGCGATCTTCATCGCGGTCAAGCCGCAGGTGATGGAAACAGTGCTGCCACCCCTGAAAGGGCTCGTCGGTCCGCAAACCGTGATCGTTTCGGTGGCCGCCGGCAAGACGCTCGGTTTCATCGAGCGGCACCTGGGTGAGGCGGCGACGGTGCGCGCCATGCCGAATACGCCGGCCATGATCGGACGTGGTGTGACCGGCGCCTTCGCAAATGCGCGCGTCAGCGATGCTCAGCGCGCCCTGGTGCATGATCTGCTGAAAGTCAGCGGCCCCGTCGAATGGGTCGGGAGCGAAGCGGATATCGATGCCGTGACCGCCGTCTCCGGCAGCGGCCCGGCCTATGTCTTTTATCTCGTCGAGTGCATGGCGGAGGCCGGGCGCAAGGCCGGACTCGAGGCGGACCTAGCCATGCGTCTTGCTCGGGAAACCGTCGCGGGGGCTGGTGAACTCCTCCATCAGTCCCCCGACGATGCAGCGCGCCTGCGCCAGAACGTCACTTCGCCCGGCGGTACCACGGCGGCTGCACTGGCGGTATTGATGGCGGATGACGGCATGCAGCCGCTCTTCGACCGGGCCATTGAGGCGGCGCGCAAGCGCGCGGAAGAACTGGCCGGGTAATTCCAGGCGAGAACGGCGCGTCTCGCAGTTCACTTTGAAGTTGTCGCAATCGTTCACGTTTCCGGTCGTACGTCGAATCGACCCATCGACGTGATCCGAGGAACATTCATGACTGAAATCATTTCCTACGCCGATTTCGAACGCGTCGACATACGTGTCGGTACAATCGTGGAAGCGGAACCCTTTCCCGAGGCGCGCAAGCCGGCAATCAAGCTCAAGATCGATTTCGGCCCTGACATCGGCATCAGGAAATCCTCCGCGCAAATCACGGCGCACTACAAGCCCGAGGAACTCGTCGGCAGGCAGGTTCTGGGTGTCGTCAATTTTCCGCCGCGCCAGATCGGCCCCGTGCGTTCCGAGGTGCTCACGCTCGGCTTCGAAGACGAGGCCGGTGCGATCGTGCTCGCATCCACCGACAAGCCAGTGCCGAACGGCAAGAAGCTGATGTGATCGTCCCCGTATTTACGTCGGGACACGCACCGTCGCGCGCAGGCCGCCGAGGGGGCTGTCTGCGAGCGTGACATTGCCGCCATGGCTGCGGGCGATGTCGCGGGCAACGGCGAGGCCGAGGCCGGTGCCGGAACTGTCGAGATTGCGGGCTTCGTCCAGGCGGAAGAACGGTTTGAACACGTCTTCGCGTGACCGCTCGGGGATGCCCGGTCCGTCGTCATCGACTGTGATGGTCAGCCATTTCGCGCTCTGGCGGGCCTCGATATGCACGGTGTTCGCATAGCGATAGGCGTTGGATGCGAGATTCGAGATGAGCCGCGTGAAGGCGTTCGGCCTCACGTGAATCTCGTTCTCGCCCTGGATCTCGGTCGTCAGCGTCTTGCCGTACAACTCCGCCTCCGCCGAAAGCCGCGCCATCAGATCGCTGAGTTTCAGCTGGCCGACATCCTCTTCCGCGTCTCCTCGGGCGAAGGCGAGGTAGCCTTCCAGCATGTTCTGCATGTCCTCCACATCCTGGTTGAGGCTTTCGAGGTCCGGATTGTTGCCCACAAGTGCCAGCTGCAGCTTGAACCGGGTCAGGATCGTCCTCAAGTCGTGGCTGACGCCGGTCAGCATCGCGGTGCGCTGTTCGATCTGGCGCTCGATCCGCTCGCGCATCAGGATGAAGGCGAGACCAGCCCGCCGAATTTCATTGGCACCCCGCGGTGCGAAATCGTCGATCTTCTGTCCCTTGCCGAAGCTCTCCGCTGCGCTGGCGAGCGCCAGGATCGGCCTGATCTGCCCACGCAGGAAGAGAATCGCGATCGTCAGCAAGACGAGAGACGCGCCGACCATCCATACGAGGAAGATGTGTGTGTTCGATGCATAGGCCTGGTTGCGGCGGGCATAGACCCTGAGAATGCGGTCGTCTTCGAGCTTGATGCGAATTTCCACGATCTTCGAATTGCCGACCGTATCGATCCAGAAGGGACGCCGGATCTGGTCCGAAATCTCCTCGCTGAGGATCTGGTCGAGGATTTCGAAGAAGGGCTTGGGGCGCGGCGGCGGCAGCTCTCCGCCCGGCTCGACGGTTATGTTGAGGTCGAGCTGATCGCGGGCGATGCGGACGATCTGGTCGATATCGCCCTCCCGCGGGAAGGTCGTGATCAGGTCGACGATGGCGGCGATGTCGTTGGTCACCGCCGAGGAGAGGCGCTGGGTGACGAGTTGCCAGTGCCGCTCCATGAACACGAAGGCGACCACGGACTGCAGCAGCACCATCGGGATGACGACGATCAGAAGCGAGCGCGCGTAAAGACCCATCGGCAGCCGGCGCCGCAGCCAGCGGACCACGCGCTTCCAGCCGCCGTCCGCGGGTGTCGTTCCTTCGCGCTTCAAACCGTCAAAGCTTGCCATGGCCCTTGATCCGGCACTCGTTTCTGCCCATCGTCAGTCAACGCTCAGCCGGTAACCGATGCCGCGAACGGTCTGCAGCCAGACGGGGTTGGAAGGATCGTCCTCGATTTTACGCCTTAGCCGGTTTATCTGCACGTCTATCGTCCGCTCGCCGACCTCGGCGTCGTCGCCGATCAGCTCGTGGCGCGGAATGGTTTCGCCGGCGCGCTGCGAAAACAGCGTCATGATCTCCTGCTCACGGTCGGTGAGACGGATATGGTCGGCTCCGCGGCGCAATTCCTTGCGCACGACCGAGAAGGTGTAGGGCCCGAAAATAACCTGATCCACCTTATGTGTCTGTGTCGGCTGGTTGCGGCGCAGAATATTGTTGATGCGGAGCACGAGTTCGCGCGGCTCGAAAGGCTTCGGCAGGTAATCATCGGCGCCCGCCTCCAGCCCTTCGATACGCGAATTCGCCTCCGCCAGGGCCGTCAGCATGATGATCGGCACCGACTTGATCTGCCTGAGACTTTGCGTCAGAGCGATGCCGCTTTCCCCCGGCATCATCACGTCGACGACCAGAAGATCGAAATCGATTCCTATCAGCTTTCGCCGGGCCTCGTCGGCATCGGCTGCCGTCGTTACGCGAAATCCCTGTTCGACCAGATAGCGGTTGAGCAGGTCGCGGATGCGCCGGTCATCGTCGACGACCAGAAGATGCGCCGCATCGTCGGAGACTGTCGCCTTTGCTATCATCTTTCGGTACCCTCATTGCCGGTCGAGCCGGAAAGGCTGCGCCAAAAATGCCGGAGACCGTGCAGCACAGGCGCCGCGGTCTCCCATTCTCATTCAAGGGGCTACCCGTTCTGCCACGAACGGCGAGCCGACGTCCAATCAGACGCGCACAGGTCGCGTAACATTTTGAATCGTTGTGTGACTCTCGGGCGGCTTCCCTGCAGCGCCGCACAGTGAATCAGCCCGCAACGTCGTTCATCATGTTGGCGAGAAACCGCTTCACGGTTTCCCGCGCACCCGGTCCGGCCCTTGCCAATGCATCCGCTATGCGGCGGGACTGTGGTTCGGCAAGCGCCCGCGCCAGGGCCTGGCCTTCCGGCGTCGTGTAGAGCATGCGCTGCCGCCGGTCTTCGGGACCGGTTACCTGCCGGATATAGCCGGAATCGATCAACTGCTTGAGGACACGGGCAAGGCTCTGCTTGGTGATCTTCAGCGTTTCGAGAAGGTCCGCGACCGTCATGCCGGGTTCCCGGTTGACGAAATGCACGACGCGATGATGCGCGCGGCCGAATCCGCTCTTCTCGAGAATGGCGTCCGGGTCGCCGGTGAAGTCGCGATAGGCAAAGAAAAGCAACTCGATGATCTCGAAATCTATCGTGTCCATATCTTCGCCAGCGCTGTCGCTTACGCTCTTGTTCCTGATCTGGCCGACCACGCGGTCATATCCTTTCAATCGAAATGCCGTTCGCGAAACATACCGCAATATATGTCAGTTTGGTTGACATATTTCCATCGAGTCGCATTCATTCAGGGCGAAGACACGCACATGGCGCCTCGGCGACACGCAGAAAGGCGGCCGCAGCCGCCTTTTGCATTACGATGGATGTCGCCTGAAGACTCACGCCTGCTTGCCGACGAACTGCCCGACAATGCCGTTGAGAACGCCGCCGCCGACGAGAGCGCCGATTGCCTGCATGGCCAGACCGGTCGCGGCGGCCTCTCCGCCAAGCATCTGGATCAGGAACCCGCCGCCGAGGCCGCCGATGGCACCGACGATCGTGCGTGCCACGACTGAGAATGCCTGCTGCTTCAGCATGGCGCTGGCGGCGTTTCCGCCAGCTGCCCCCGCAATCAACTGGGTAATGATAGGCACTAATGCTTCCATCGATCCCTCCGTCCTGCGACCCCTCATCCAGAGCCGCGACATACCGGACAATCCGGCACGGGAAGGTTGAAGCCGACGGGGAGAATTGTCAATTTTGCCACCACTGGTGTTGGCCACAGGCGGCGATCCGGAAGCGGGCCTGTGAGATAGTCGCTTGAGTTGTTTCGGGAATTTATTTCGGGCGCGCGCGAGCGCACGAGGATCCTCAAAGCGGCATTGCTCGTGCTCTCTCCTGCCGGCGCGCTTCCGACGGGTGATTCGCCATGACGCAGCGTTCTTAAATTGACGCTGCGCCACTGTGCTTTCCCGCTTTTCGCCTGACGATTAGCGATAGACGTAGACAACCCTTCTTGTCCCCGGATCGACAAGGACGGGCTGGCCATTGATGGTCACGTACTGATACTCGTAGTCGGGAATTGGCTGGACGGCCACTGTGTTCGGCAGCGTGGCACCGACGACGGCCTCTCCATCTACATAGACGGTGTCGACCGGGTTCTCGGTGATATAGGTGCGCACCGTAGGAGGCGGAGTCACCGCTTCGACCTGCTCGACCGGACCCACCAGTTCGAGCGGTTCGGATGGGGCCACCACGGTCTCGCCCTCATAGGCGACTGTCGGGACCGAGAGCTCCGTGCGGCGTTCCTGGATAACGGCTGTCGTGCCGCCCATGTCCGTGGCCAGGTAACGGGCGTAAGCCCAGCCGCGCAAGCCGTTGACGTCGATGCGGCACCAGTTGCTTCCCTCCATGCAGCCGTCGAGCACGGCAGCACTGCCGCGCGTGGCGACGCCGACCGCAGGATATTGCGGGCCGGGTCCCGCACGCACATTGAGGTCCGTCAGCGTCGTTGCGCTCATTTCGGCATGGGCTGCGGGAATGGCGGCGAGCATCGCGCCGGCTGCCAAAGCCGCTCTGAGCGAGGCCGCTTTGAACAGAGTTGGAGAGAGGGTCTTCATCATCTTGCTCCTTCATTTGCAGGCCAGAACGCGCCGCGCTGCAGGGATGTTCCCCCCGTCACATCACGAAATGCAGGGATGAAACATATTGCCGTCGCCAAGCGTTGCCCGGACTGAAGGAAGCCGACGAAGTCTTCGCTCTATTGTTGGCCGGCAACGCGCGGCTGAATTATCGATTTCTATCCGACACAGGATGGCTCCAAGCCGGGAGTGACGAGATGCAAGGTGAGATTTCGGACGATGCCAAGCTTGCCGCCAAACGGTTGCGTCCGCTGGTGGTGGTCGTCGTGACAGCCAAGCTCGTGGTTTCGGTGCTGTTGCTCGCGACGGTGCACTATTCGCCGCCGGCTTCGGAAATCGTGGCCCTGCGCTGATTTGCACTGTCATACCGCTCGCTTATCGCTATAGCTGGGAAAACGGCCTGGATCGGGAAGGGCTCTCACTTCCAGGTCACCTCACGAGCAAGAGCGAGGCATGGTCCGATGTTACAGGCAGGCATTATCCCGGTAACGCATTTCGAGCAGAACTGTACGGTCCTGTTCGATAGCGAGACCAAGGAGGGCGTGGTCGTCGATCCCGGCGGCGACGTGGACATCATTTTGCAGACGATCCGCGAGAACGGCATCGCGTTGAAGGCTATCTGGCTCACACACGGTCACATCGATCACGCCGGCGGCGCCAAGGAATTGAAAGAAGCACTGGGGCTCGACATTGTCGGACCCCACAAGGACGACCTTCCGCTGCTCGAACGGCTGGAGGATCAGGCGGAGCGCTTCGGCCTCGCGATGAAGGTTCAGAACGTCGTACCGGACCGCTGGCTTGAAGAGGGCGATACCGTCTCCTTCGGCAACCACGTCTTCGAGGTCTTGCATTGCCCCGGCCACGCGCCCGGTCATGTGGTCTATTTCAACCGGGCACAAAACTTCGCCCATGTCGGCGACGTGCTTTTTCACGGCTCCATCGGCCGCACCGACCTGCCGGGCGGCAATCATCAGCAGCTTCTGGATTCGATCCGGGACAAGATACTGCCGCTCGGGGACAATGTGGGCTTCATCTGCGGCCACGGCCCGGGCGGGCAGATCGGTGAAGAGCGACGCAGCAATCCGTTTCTCCGCGGTCTTTGACGAGCGGTGCGAAAAGAAAAGGGCGCATGACTTTTCCAGTCATGCGCCCTTTCGGTTCATACGCGGCGGTTTTCAGCCGGCGTTGCAGAAATGGCTGCGGCCGTCATAGCCGACGAAGGTTCCGGTGTCCGGATCGAACGAGCGATAGCGCTGCGAGCAATAGCGATACCAAGCCGGTGTCCAGGGCTCGAGGCCGTAGGTCTCGACCGCCACCGGACGATAGACGGGCCGATAAACCGGGCGCGGACGATAGACGGGGCGGGGCTCGTAATAGTCGGGCTCCGGATCGATATAGACCCGCTCGCCATAATAGCGCGGCGGCGGCGGCGAAGCGATCGCGCTGCCGATGAGCGCGCCTGCGGCCAAGCCGACGGCGCCCGCTACCCATGCATCGTCGTTATTGCGATGGCGGTGCCCTGCCTGGGCGGTGCCGAAGGTCGGGATAACGATGGCGGCCGCGGCGACCGACAGGACGGCTGCTTTGATGAATTTGTTCATGGGCTTCAATCCTATGCATGCGACCGGATGGTTTCCGGATTTCATGATGAACAAAGTCTATATAAGCCAAACTGAACGGAGCCTGAACGAAAAAACCCGGCAAAACTGCCGGGCTCGAACTTAACTTTCAGCAGAGAACAGCGTTAGCCGACGATCTGCAGGTTGACCGCCTTCGGTCCCTTGCCGCGGCGATCCGGCTCGGTGTCGAAGGATACCTTCTGGTTTTCCGTGAGGCCGCTCAGGCCCGAGGCCTGCACGGCAGAAATATGCACGAAGATGTCCGCGCCACCGTTCTCAGGCTTGATGAAGCCAAAGCCCTTGTCTGTGTTGAAGAATTTTACAGTGCCAGTCTCGGCCATGCGTCAGGTCCTTTTCTCTCCACCCGCGTTGCGGGCAGCATTGCAGTTTTGCCCGGTATGGGCGTGGGGGCAGTTCTCGACAATTGAGGAAAGGGTCCTGGTTATCGCGACCAGCCGCAGGAAGGAATAACAGCCTCCCCCCGTTGGCCGCCCGGAGTGGGTTGCGTCTCCGGCCCGCTTTTATTCAAGATCTTCCCGTGTTCGCAGATTGCCCGAACACAGTAAGAGTGATGGGTTTATTTTGAATTGGCAAGCAAAACTTTTCTGACGAGGTATTGCGTCTTCTCATTGCTCAAAAAGAGGTCAGTTGGTCGTTTTGACTCGCCTGTTCAAAAAGCATCGCAAGCTGTTGAATTCAAAGCTTTTCGACCAAGGATCGGGATGCGGCTGGATCATTTGCGCCAAATTGCGTCGCTCATGGGTATGCCGCAACTTTGTGCAGCCTGGTTTCTCGGTCCAAGCGCCTGATATCGCTCGTCGTTCACGCAGCGCACGGGTGCGAGGGGCCATGGCCTGCAGGCCTACAGAAAAACTGCAGGATATATTGCCGACTCAAGCGCAATTCACAGTTCCAAGCAAAATTGAGGGGTTTCCGAGAGTATTAGTAGTATTAACCCCGATGCGAAGCGCGCGGAGAAATTGCACGGAACGGCCAGCAGAAACCGCTGTTCAGACAGCAGCTTCGGCGGCCTCGCCACGTTTCTTCGTCAGTTCCGGCACGAGCTCGACCGCAAGCATGGCCAGGAAGATGACGGCGCAGCCGACGTAGCCGACCGGAGTGATGGTCTCTCCGAGCAGCAGCACCCCGAACAGGGCGGCGAAGAGCGCTTCGCTCGAGAGGAAGATGGCAGCCTGCGGCGCCGTCGTATAGCGTTGGCCGACGACTTGGCAGATGAACGCGATGCCGCTCGAGAATATCCCGGCATAGAGGATCTGTGGGAGGGCGCCGCTGATCGCGTCAAAGCTCAGCGGCTCGAGCAGTCCGGCCAGTGCGCAGCCTGCAACGGCACAGACGGCGAACTGCGTCATCGACAGGAGCATCGGCCGGCCCGTGGCCGGAGCGAATAAGCCGACCAACATCAGCTGAACCGCCCAGAACAGGGCGCAGACGATCGTTAGCATGTCTCCGCCGGTCAGCGCCGAGAGCGCGCCGCCGCTCAGGAGAAAGATGCCGAAAGCCGCGAGCAGGGCGGCCGGCCAGATGACCCAGTGCGGCCGGCGGCGCAGGAACACCACAGTCAGTACCGGGACGAATACCACGTAGAGCCCGGTCAGGAAGCCGGAATTGGTGACGGTGGTGGTGAGGAGGCCGTATTGTTGCGTGACCGCTCCGCCGAAAAGCGCCAGTCCGACGAAGACGAAGTTGCGCATGGCGTTGCGCGGCAAGGGCGCAGCGGCCTGCTTCTTTTCAAGGAGCGCCAGGGGCAGTGCCACGAGTGTCGCGATCGCAAAGCGCAGGCCGATGAACCAGAGCGGTCCGATCGCGTCCATCGCCGTCGACTGCGCTACGAAGCCCGCACCCCAGATTGCACCGGAGAACAGTAGGAAGAGATTGGCTTGAATGCGAGTCACCGCTGGCTCCGGGTCGTGGTCCTGCTCACGGGAGGCGCGCGATCTTCGCGCCATATTCCCCGACTTTCGAGAATCACTCCGAAGCCATGCTGCTCAGGTGATTGCGACCTCGCTCTATCAGTTGCGTTTTTTGCGGGCAAGCCGCTCCGTGTTGCCGTCAGGCTGGGCAGCCGTGCCGCAACGGACTCATTGCGTCGGAGCTTTGGAGACCCTGAGCACTGCACCGTCCTCCTCGTCGGTGACCATGACCAGTGCCCCGTCGGAAGCGACGATGACGTCGCGGATGCGGCCGAATTCGCCGTCGAACAGCCGTTCCTCGTTGGTCACGGCGCCGGTCTCGTCGCGGTCCAGTCGGGCAAGCAACTGGTACTTCAGTGCCGCGATCAGAAGGTCGCCGTTCCACTCCGGAAACATTTTGCCGCGATAAACGGCGATCGCGCCGGGCGCGATCGATGGGTCCCAATAGAAAAGCGGCTGCTCAAGACCTTCCTTCGCGGTGCCCTCGCCGATCTCCACTCCGGAGTAATCCTTGCCGAAGGTGATCACCGGCCAGCCATAGTTTCTGCCGGGCTGCGGGTTGTTCACCTCGTCGCCGCCGCGCGCGCCGTGCTCGACGGTCAAAAGCTTGCCGTCTTCGGGATCAAAGGCGATGCCCTGGGGGTTGCGGTGCCCGATGGACCAGATCTCGGCCAGGCCGCCGGTGCCGCCGCGATAGGGATTGGAGGCGGGAATGCTGCCGTCGGCGTTGAGGTGGAGGATCGAACCGGCATGGTCGCGCGGGTCCTGGGCGCGCTCGCCTTCGCCGCGATCGCCGATGCCGAAGAACAGGCTGCCGTCCTTGTCGATGGCGATGCGCGAGCCGAAGTGCTGCCCCTTCCGGGTGAACCTGTTCATCCGGAAGATCTCCTTCACATCCCTCAGGCTCTGTTCGTCCTGCGAAAGAGCCGCCCGCACGAGAACGGTGCCGTAACCACCATCACCGCGGACGGAAAGAGTGAGATAGAGAGTCCTGTTGGTCGCAAATTGCCGATCGAGGGCGACGTCCAGAAGACCGCCCTGGCCGTGTGCGGCCGCTTTCGGCACCCCTTTGATCGCAGCCGACAGCTTGCCGTCGCGCAGGATGCGCAGCCGGCCGGGTCGTTCGGTGACGATCAGCGCCCCGTCAGGCATGGCTTCGACCGCCCAGGGATGCTCCAGCCCCGAGGCAAGCGTCTCGACGAGAACGGTTCCTGTCTGCGTGGGAAATTCCCGCCTCTCCTGCGCAGCGGCAGGGGAAGAGGCGAAGGCCAGAAAGAGCGAGACTGCAGCCGCCGCCGAGAATGTAAACAATGTTCCGATGTCCCTTGAGCCGTCAGTATTCCAGCGCGAGTGCCGCATTGCATTCCTCCGGTCCGTCCGTCTGAGCAAATGCATCGTGCCGTCTCGGAGGTCCGAACGCGCGAGCAACGCGCAAACTGGAGCGGCACGCACCGGCCTTCAAGTCAAATCGGATCAAAACGGCTTTATCGCACCGATCCTGTGGTGAGCGGTCCCGGCGCTTCTCGGATCGCCTCGAGGCGCGTCGGCTGGGGTTCGCCTTCCGTCGCCGGACGATGTCGTCCTCCGGAGTTTTGCTGGAGCAGATACTGCGCGACCTCGTCTTTGGCCTTCACGTAGAAGCCTTTGCCGACGAGCATCAGGCCGGCAAGGGCGAATAGGGCGACAATCGCAACGAGGATTGTCTGGACCGCCGACAGTCGTGCAAAGAGGTCGGCGTTCGGCTGCGACCCGTTATCGTTGTCAGCCATGGCGCGCGGCTTCGGACTGGACGTGGGCCGTCGCGGGCTGCTGCCCGATGTCGGCTTGCGTCGTCACCTGCGTCATTAATCCGAGGACCATCACGATGCAGGCCGCAAGTGCGGCGAGCGCGATATAGAAACCCCAGTGTGCCTCGTTGCGGCGGGTGCGCGAGGCGGCGACTTCATCATCGAGAAACATAGCATACCCCCAAGATGCCGATGCATCCGCATCGCGAATTGGCGCTTGGAAATCGGCTCTTGCGGGACGGAATTGCGGCGCGCTGAGACAGTTGTTGTGGCGAAAAAAAGGCACGTCTCGGCCGCGAAAAAGCGCGGGAGTATCCGGGCGGAGGCGCGTCGACCGATGGTGCGCCGGCAGCCGCTCGGCCGCACGAGGTCATCCAGTTTCGATCGATTGCTTTGATCGCACCCATGAAACTTTGTCATGGTGACGCATTTTGCGCTGACTTGCCGCCGTTTTTCGCCTGAGGCGCTTGCAAGACCGGGCGTCTTTCGACATAGACCTAACCGCTAGGGAACCCCGGTTTTCCGTTCCGTAGCGTCTCACGCCGTCTCGAAACGATCAGGAAACACACCATGGCCTTCCTTGCCGATGCCCTTTCCCGTGTAAAGCCGTCCGCCACCATCGCTGTTTCGCAGAAAGCCCGCGAGTTGAAAGCGAAAGGCCGCGATGTCATCGGCCTCGGCGCAGGGGAGCCGGACTTCGACACGCCTGACAACATCAAGGAGGCCGCGATCGACGCGATCAATCGCGGCGAGACGAAGTACACGCCGGTTTCCGGCATTCCGGAACTGCGCGAAGCCATCGCGAAGAAGTTCAAGCGCGAGAACAATCTCGACTACACCGCGGCGCAGACGATCGTCGGCACCGGCGGAAAGCAGATCCTCTTCAACGCCTTCATGGCGACGCTCAACCCGGGCGACGAAGTCGTGATTCCGGCACCGTACTGGGTCTCCTATCCGGAAATGGTGGCGCTGTGCGGCGGCACACCCGTCTTCGTCTCGACCAAGCAGGAGAACAATTTCAAGCTCAAGGCCGAGGATCTCGACCGCGCGATCACGCCGAAGACCAAGTGGTTCGTCTTCAACTCGCCGTCCAACCCCTCGGGTGCGGCCTATTCGCATGAGGAGCTCAAGGCGCTCACGGACGTCCTCATGAAGCATCCGCATGTCTGGGTTCTGACGGACGACATGTACGAGCACCTGACCTATGGCGACTTCAAATTTGCGACTCCCGTCGAAGTCGAGCCCGGCCTCTACGAGCGCACGCTGACGATGAACGGCGTCTCCAAGGCCTACGCGATGACCGGATGGCGCATCGGCTACGCGGCCGGGCCGCTTCATCTGATCAAGGCGATGGACATGATCCAGGGCCAGCAGACTTCGGGCGCCGCCTCGATCGCGCAGTGGGCGGCCGTCGAGGCGCTCAACGGCCCGCAGGACTTCATCGGGCGTAACAAGGAGATCTTCCAGGGCCGCCGCGATCTCGTCGTCTCGATGCTGAACCAGGCCAAGGGCATTTCCTGCCCGACGCCGGAAGGCGCCTTCTACGTCTATCCGTCCTGCGCCGGGTTGATCGGCAAGACCGCGCCCTCGGGCAAGGTCATCGAAACGGACGAGGATTTCGTCTCCGAGCTTTTGGAGACGGAAGGCGTGGCTGTGGTCCACGGCTCGGCCTTCGGCCTCGGCCCGAACTTCCGCATCTCCTACGCGACCTCCGAGGCGCTGCTGGAGGAGGCTTGCCGCCGCATCCAGCGCTTTTGCGCCGCCTGCAGGTAATGCTCCTGCAGACCCACATGAAAGAGCCCGCTGCAACGGCGGGCTTTTTCATGTTCAGAGCTTGAGTCAGCGATCTGCCAGTCCGATTCAAGCAGCAGTCCTACCCCGTTGAAACAGAATCACTTTCGCTTCCGGATCACTTCGACGACGGCGGAGATGTCGTCGCCGTGGCCCCCACCGTCGACGCGGTCGCCCGCCAGCCGCAACATGGGTTGCATGAAATCGGGGGCGACGCCCTGTTCTTCGCTTGCCCTCACGATGTTCCCGAGCGCGATCTTCTGCATGGCGATGTTGGAGACGACATCGCGGCCGTGCATGCCGCTATCGATTTTGCCGGCGAGGTCGGGCAGGGTACCGCTCATCGCCTCGATCCAAGGCAGGAGCAGCGGCAGGAAGTCGACGGCCTTGCCTCCGGCGCTGGTCACCAGCGCGCTCGCGTGCAGGAAGCCCGAGAAGAGCCCGTACATGCCTGACAGTAGCGCTATGTCGTAGAGCGAAGCCAATCCCTCGTCTTCGCCAAGGTGACGGCTTTCGGCAAGGGCTTCGAGGGCCGAACTGTGCCGATCGAATAGCGCACGCGAGCCGCTGTAAAGGATCAGGGCGCCGGCCCCGCCGATCATCGGCGGGATCGCCATGATCCCCCCGTCGAGATAGATCGCTGCCTTGGCCGCCAGCCACGTGCCGAGTTCCCTGGCGTCACCCGGCGTGCCGTTGGTCAGGTTGAGGAGGTCACGGCCGGCAAGCGCCTCCTCCGCCTGTTCCAGGACCGCACGTGCGGCGGGGTAATCGACGAGGCAGAGGATGGCGAGTTCGCTCGCTGCAATCGCTTCGGCCGGGCTTTCCGCGATCTTCGCACCGGCACCGGCAAGCGGCTCGGCGCGCGATCGCGTCCGGTTCCAGACCGTGACGCTATGGCCGTGCTTGAGAAGCGTGCGTACAAGCGCCGTCCCCATGGCGCCCAGGCCGAGAACTGAAATGTTGCTCATGGATCGTACCTTTCTCGAAATCATTCAGGCGGCGGTCGAGAGCTTCTGGCCCAGGCCGCCGTCGACGGCGAGTTTCGCCCCGGTCGTGAAGGTCGCCTCAAAGGCGAGGAAGAGCACGGCGCGTGCCACTTCATCCGCGGTGCCGTTGCGCTTCATCGGCGTGATGTTGTCGCCGAGCGTCTTGAACTCGGCGCGCTCCGCTTCGGTGATGCCGGCGACGCCCTTGGTCGGCGTATCGATGAAGCCAGGGCTGACGCTGTTGACCCGGATACCGCGCGGCAGAAGCTCGGCGGCGAGCACGGATGCGAAGGAGACGAGTGCCGCCTTGCTCGCGCTGTAGACGCTCATGCCCGGATGGCCACCCTCGTCGGCGACGGAGGAGGTGAAGACGATCGATCCGCCTTCGCGGATCAGAGGCGTCAGCCGCTGCACGGTGAAGAAGGCGCCCTTGGTGTTGACGGCAAACTGGCGGTCATAGGAGGCCTCGCTCACCTGATCGAAGGGCTCGAGCTCGGAGACGCCGGCATTGATATGCAGGAGATCGATCGCTCCGAGCGTCTGACCGACGGTCGCACCGAGCACGGCGATTTCGTTGAGATCGGCGATGTCCGAGCGCAGTGCATGCACGCGCGGGCCGAACTCGTCCCTGATGCGGGCGAGGTTGCTCTCATTGCGGCCCGTGAGCAGTACCTCGGCGCCGCCTTCGACAAGCCGTCTCACGGTCGCCAGGCCCATGCCGTGGGTGCCGCCGATGACGATCGCCTTCTTTCCCTGATAGTTGCCCATGTTCGTTTCCTTTCGGTTCAACAATGATGACCAACAGATGCATCTGTGGACGAACTTGTGCTAGATGGCTCTGCGTGGATCTATCGTCCACGCTTGTGGATGATAGAAAGCCATGGCCAATCTCAACGACTTCACGTTCTTTGTTCACGTCGTGGACCACGGGGGTTTCGCGCCGGCCGCGCGAGCGCTGAACCTGCCGAAATCCACGCTCAGCAAGCGCGTGGCCGAACTCGAAAAGGATCTCGGCGCCCGGTTGATCAACCGCACGTCGCGTCATTTCGCTGTGACCGAAACCGGCAAGGATTTCTATCGCCACGCGGCGGCGATGATGATCGAGGCGGAGGCGGCGGAGAATATCGTCAGGGGCAGACTTGCCGAACCGAGCGGCACGGTGAGGATCACGGCTTCGGTGCCGACCGCGCAGCTGTCCCTGGCGCCGCTCTTGCCGCAGCTCGCACTTGCCTATCCGAAACTGCGGGTGACGCTGCATGCGACGGACCGCTTTGTCGACGTCATCCAGGAAGGCTTCGATCTTGCCGTGCGAGACCATTTCGCACCGCTGCCGGATTCGGGCCTCGTCCAGCGCCGTGTCGGATTTCAGGCTAAGCTGATCGTCGCCTCACCGCTCTATTTGCGAGGGAACGGCACTCCCGAACGCCCGGAGGACCTCGATCGTCATGATGGGCTGCTCACGTCGCTGGCGTCCGAAGGCTGGGTGATGGAGCGCGCCGATGGGGCGACCGTGTCGGTCTCGCCGAGGCCGCGTTTCGTGGCCGACGAATCCCGCGTCCTGCGAGAAGCTGCGCTCGCGGGTCTCGGCATCACCACCTTGCCCGGCAAGCTTTGCCAGCAGGAGATCGAAAGCGGCACGCTTGTCCGCATTCTTCCGGAGTGGACCGCCGGCAAAGTGATGACGACGATCTTGATGCCGCACCGGCGCGGGCAGCTCCCCTCCGTGCGGGCAACGGTCGATTTCATCGCCGAGCGTCTCGTCGACGGCTGATGCAAGAAGGCCCGCACGAGGCGGGCCTTGAGAAGAACTCAGCGCTCGGCGAGTGCCGGTTCGCCTTTCTTCTCGCGAATGAGATTCAGGAAGCGGCGGAAGAGGTAATGGCTGTCCTGCGGGCCTGGCGATGCTTCCGGGTGATGCTGGACGGAGAAGATCGGCCTGCCGCCGACGCGCAGGCCGCAATTGGTGCCGTCGAAGAGCGAGATGTGAGTCTGTTCAACGCCTTGCGGAAGCGAGTTCGCATCGACCGCGAAGCCGTGGTTCATGGAAACGATCTCAACCTTGCCGGTGGTGTGGTCCTTGACCGGGTGGTTGGCGCCGTGGTGTCCCTGGTGCATCTTTTCGGTCTTGGCACCGAGCGCCAGTGCCAGCATCTGGTGGCCGAGGCATATACCGAAGACCGGGATATCCGTCTTGAGAAGGTCCTGAATGACCGGCACGGCATATTCGCCCGTTGCGGCCGGGTCGCCCGGGCCGTTCGACAGGAAGATGCCGTCCGGCTTGAGCGCGAGGACTTCCTCGGCGCTCGTCTGCGCCGGAACGACGGTGACACGGCAGTTCAGACCGGCGAAGAGGCGCAGGATGTTGCGCTTGACGCCGTAGTCGAGAGCCACGACGTGATAAGCGGCGTCGGTCTCGCCCAGCGTCGAGTAGCCCTCGTTCCAGACCCACGGCTTCTCGTTCCAGCGATAGGACTGCCCGGACGTGGCGACCTTGGCGAGGTCGAGGCCTTCGAGGCCGCTCCAGGCCTTTGCCTCGGCTTTCAGCGCCTCGACGTCGAAGACGCCTGCCGGGTCGTGGGCGATGACGCCGTTGGGCATGCCGTTTTCGCGGATCCAGGCCGTCAGCGCCCGCGTGTCGATGCCGCAGAGCCCGATGATGCCGCGCGCCTTCAGCCAGGCGTCGAGGTGCTTGGCGGCGCGGTAGTTGGAGGGCTCGGTGATGTCGGCCTTGAAGATGACGCCGACGGCACCGTTGCGGGCGGCAGGCGTAAGATCCTCGATGTCCTCGTCATTGGCGCCGATATTGCCGATATGCGGGAAGGTGAACGTGACGATCTGGCCGAGATAGGAGGGATCGGTCAGGATTTCCTGGTACCCGGTCAACGCCGTGTTGAAACAGACCTCGGCCTGAACCTTACCGGTCGCGCCGATGCCCTTGCCTTCGATCACCGTGCCGTCGGCCAGAACGAGCAGGGCAGTGGGTTTCTGGATTGTCCATGCGGGTGTCGCGGTCATCGTCTCTATCCCGTTGTGGCCGAAAGCGAGGCTTGAAAGCCGGTCGGTTCAGGGCCATTTCAGATCGCATGCGGCATGGCGCGCGGAAACCCCGCGGGAGAAAGTTCATGCCGATGTACGTGCAGGTGCCGGAAAATAGCCAAAGGCTCTGGCAAGGTCAACCAGACGCTGTGAATTGTTCCGAAATAAAATGCGTTATAATTCAATCGGTTGCCAAAGACGTTTGATTGTGCCTGCCGCACTGGTTTAAGACGATGACAAATGGACGCATCGAACCGGCCCCGCAGATAGAGCCCTGGGGTCGGTTTCGACATGGAGTTAAGACATGCGCGAGCATTTCGCCAATGCACTGAAAGAAGCCCTCAAGGCCAAGGATACCCGGCGCATCTCGACCGTCCGGCTCATCCAGGCTGCGATCAAGGACCGCGACATCGCCAATCGCGGCCACGGCAAGGACCCGGTCGGCGACGACGAGATCCTGCAGATCCTCGCGAAGATGATCAAGCAGCGCGAGGAATCGGCCCGAGTCTATGACGAGGGCGGCCGGCCGGAGCTTGCCGAGCAGGAGCGGCAGGAAATCGCCATCATCAACCAGTTTCTGCCGGAGCAGCTTTCCGAGGAAAAGGTCAAGGAAGTCTGCGCCAAGACCGTCGCGGAAATCGGTGCGCACGGGCTGCGCGACATGGGCAAGTGCATGAACGCCCTGAAGGAGCGTTATCCCGGCAAGATGGACTTCGGCAAGGCCTCCGGGGTGGTCAAGGACCTCCTGAAGTAAGCCGCAGCGCCCGCTCCGGCGGGCGCGCATTCCTTAAGGCCGCTGACGGCAAACGACCCGCGCCGCGCCGGCCGACAAGCGTTACCTCCTTGGCTCGAGCCCGTGCCTGTGAATAGCGGGCAAGGCGCAGGCTGCCTGTGGCTTCCTTCGGCCATGCCGCTTATATGGAGGTTTGCATGCATGTCGTTGCCCGAAGCCGCTGCACGGGCTCGGGCGACATGCGGTAGAGGTAACCATGCGCTTTTCACCGTCCTTCCTCGACGAGATACGCGACCGCGTCCCCATTTCGGACGTGATCGGCAAGCGCGTCACCTGGGACCGGCGCAAGACCAATGTTCCGCGCGGCGATTATTGGGCCTGTTGCCCGTTCCACGGCGAGAAATCTCCGAGCTTCCACTGCGAGGATCGCAAGGGCCGCTATCATTGCTTCGGCTGCGGCGTTTCCGGCGATCATTTCCGCTTCCTGACCGAGCTCGAGGGCCTGAGTTTTCCGGAAGCCGTGCAGCAGATCGCCGATTTGGCGGGCGTCCCGATGCCGCAGCCGGACCCGCAGGCCGAGCAGCGCGAGCGGGAACGTACGAGCCTGCTCGACGTCATGGAACTGGCGACGCAGTTTTTTCAGGATCAGCTTCAGACGGCGAACGGGGCAAAGGCGCGCGCCTATCTGCGCGAGCGCGGACTGACCGGCCGCACAATCGAGACGTTCCGTCTCGGCTTTGCACCCGACAGCCGCAATGCGCTGAAGGAGTTTCTCGCCGGAAAGGGTATCGGCAAGGAGCAGATCGAGGCCTGCGGCCTCGTCGTGCACGGCGACGGCATTCCGGTTTCCTACGACCGCTTCCGCGACAGGATCATGTTCCCGATCCCGTCCGCCCGAGAAAAGGTGATCGCCTTCGGCGGGCGCGCCATGTCGCCGGACGCCCCGGCAAAATATCTGAACTCCAACGAGACCGAGCTCTTTCACAAGGGCAATGTGCTCTTCAATTTCGCCCGCGCCCGGCGGGCTTCGCAGGGTGCCGACGGCGCAGGCACGATCATTGCCGTCGAAGGCTATATGGACGTGATCGCGCTTCATCAGGCGGGGATAGAAAATGCCGTTGCGCCGCTCGGCACGGCGCTGACCGAAAATCAGCTCGATCTCTTATGGAAGATGACGACCCAGCCGGTGCTCTGCTTCGACGGCGACGGCGCCGGCGTCCGGGCCGCCCATCGGGCCGTCGATCTCGCGCTGCCCCATTTGAAGCCGGGCCGGTCCGTGCGCTTTGCCCTGTTGCCGGAGGGCAAGGACCCGGACGATGTGGTGCGCCATGACGGACGCGAGCCCTTCGACAAGGTGCTCGCCAATGCCCGCTCGCTCGCCGACATGGTCTGGCAGCGCGAGGTGCAGGGCGGCGATTTCGACACGCCGGAAAAACGCGCCGAACTCGAAGCGCGGCTGCGGCAGGTGACCTCGGTAATCGCAGACGAGAGCGTGCGCCGCCATTATGGGCAGGACATGCGCGACCGCCTGAATGCGTTTCTTCAGGGGAGCGCGCCGTTCAGAGGCGAAAGGCGGCCGTTCGAGCGAGCCGGGAGGCAGGCGGGCAGGCAGGGTGGCAGGGGCTGGTCGCCGGCTCCCAACCCGGTCATGGGCGCGGCCGTGGAGGCTGGGACCGCCGGCAGTTCCAAACTCAATCAGATGCTGAAGGCCCGCGGCTCGCTTCGCCCGCCGGTACTTCGCGAGAGCGTGCTTGCGTTGACGATCGTCAATCATCCGCAATTGCTGTTCGACGAGTATGACGAGATTGCCACGATCGAGTTCGACCACCGTGATCTGCAGCGCTGCTGGGCTGCGGTTCTGAACGCGGCGGCGGCGAACGGATTGCGGCTCACGCGGGAAACCCTCATGGAGCAGCTCGAGGCGGAGGGATTCTCCACGCTGATCGCCGCTCTGGACCGGCAGGTGCGCTATGCGCGGCTCTGGACCGCAACGGCGGCGGCGGCTCCGGAGGATGCACGCGAAGGTTACCTTCAGGCCCTGACGCTTCATCGGCGGACGAAGGCGCTGCTCTGGCAGAAGCGGGAACTCGAGCGCGAGATCGCGGAAGCCACGGCGTCCGAAGACGTGGAGCAGGGTCAGCGGCTCGTGCGCGCCATGGAGGAGGTGCAGCTCGAGCTTCACCGGATGGACAAGCTCGAAGCGATCATCGAAGGCTTCGGCGTGCTTTCCGGCCGCGTCAAGGGCCCGGCGGCTCGTTAGCCGATACTCTCACGACGGGCCGGTTGAGCAGCGGCCCGAGCCGGTTTGCCTTCAATCAGCCGCGACTCCATACTGCGTGCTCCCGATGAAAGCGATTCCATGCCCGAAAGCCACAACACCGCCCGCCTGTTCGAAACGGAAGGCCTCAACAATCCCCTCGATCTCCTGAAGCGTATCTACGGTTATTCCACCTTCCGCGGCCAGCAGCAGGCGGTCGTCGACCATGTGGTTGCCGGTGGCGACGCCGTCGTGCTCTTTCCGACGGGGGCGGGAAAATCGCTCTGCTTCCAGATCCCGGCGCTCTGCCGCCGGGGCGTCGGCATCGTCGTTTCGCCGCTGATCGCCCTGATGCGCGATCAGGTGGAGGCGCTGAAGCAGCTCGGCATCCGGGCCGCGGCACTCAACTCTTCATTGACGCGGGACGAGGCGATCGCGGTCCGCCGCGCACTTTCGAGAGACGAACTCGATCTCCTCTACGTGACGCCGGAGCGCGCCGTCACCGATGGCTTTGCCGAAATGATCGCCGATGCCGACATCGCCCTTTTCGCGATCGACGAGGCCCATTGCGTATCGCAATGGGGACATGACTTCCGCCCGGAATATCGCGGCCTCGGCTGCCTCGCCGAGCGCTTTCCCGGCGTGCCGCGCATCGCGCTTACCGCCACCGCGGATCCCCATACGCGCGACGATATGATCGAGCGGCTGGCACTCGGCGGCGCGCGCGTTTTCACCTCCAGCTTCGACCGACCGAATATCGCCTATGAGATCGTGGAACGCGATCAGCCTCGCCAGCAATTGCTGCGCTTCCTGTCGCGCTTCAAGGATGCAAGCGGCATCGTCTATTGCCTGTCGCGCGCGAAGGTCGAGGACACGGCGGAATGGCTCGATGGACAGGGCATCCGTGCACTTCCCTATCATGCCGGCATGGAGCGGGCGGCGCGCGACGCCCATCAGGATGCATTCCTGAAGGAGGAGAATCTGTGCCTCGTCGCAACCGTCGCCTTCGGCATGGGGATCGACAAGCCGGATGTGCGCTACGTCGCCCATCTCGATCTCCCGGGCTCGGTCGAGGCCTACTACCAGGAGACGGGGAGGGCGGGTCGCGATGGCCTGCCTTCCGAAGTGTGGATGGCCTATGGCATGGCCGACGTCATCCAGCGCCGGCGGATGATCGACGAGGGCGGTGCGCCCGAGGAAATCAAGCGCATCGAGCGGGCGAAACTCAATTCGCTGCTTGCCATTTGCGAGACGGCAGGCTGCCGGCGCCAGGCCATCCTCGCGCATTTCGGTGAGGCTCATCCGGGCGGCTGCGGTCATTGCGACACCTGCCTGAAGCCCGTCGAGACCTGGGACGGCACGGAAGCGGCGATCAAGGCGCTTGCCGCCGTCTACCGGACCGGAGAGCGCTTCGGAACCGGCCATCTGATCGATGTGCTTACGGGCAGCGTGAACGAGAAGACGGAGCGCTTCGGCCATGTCGACATGCCGGTCTTCGGGGCCGGCAAGGACCTGCCGGCGCGCACCTGGCAGTCGATCTTCCGGCAACTGCTCGCCGCCGGGCTGATCTCCGTGGACCACGGCGCCTTCGGAGCGTTGAAGCTCGAGCCCGAGGCCCGCAGCGTCTTTCGCCGCGAACGGCAGGTGCTCTTCCGCAAGGACCGTCCGAGTTCCGGCAAGGCCAAAGCCGCGCGCGGGTCGAAGGCGACCGGCGAACGATCGGACCTCGCGGGATCCGATCTCGAACTGTTCGAGCGGCTCCGGTCCGAGCGCCTCTCTCTCGCCCGAGAGATGGACGTGCCGCCCTATGTCGTCTTTCCGGATACGACCTTGATCGCTCTCGCCAAGCGGCGTCCGCGCGATTTCGACGAATTGCTCGACGTTCCCGGTATCGGCGAGAGCAAGCGGGAGAGATATGGCGAAGCGTTTCTCGCCGTGATCGAGGCGTTCGAGGGCTGAAGTCGAAGCGGGATGATGGAACCGCCCTCGTCCCGGTGCGGGCGTGGGCGCAGCATCGAAACCGATTCCATGAGCAGTGCCATCGTGCTAGTCGTCTAGACTGGTGAAATGAAGTTCTTGTCTCGAAAGCACGCAGCCCATGACCACGGCCTTCCTCTCCCATCTCCGTTCGGAACTCGAAAGCCTCAGGCAGGCCGGGCTCTATAAGTCCGAGCGGGTCATCACCTCCAAGCAGTCGGGCGAGATTGAAGTCGCTTCCGGCGAGCGCGTCCTGAATTTCTGCGCCAACAACTATCTCGGCCTCGCCGACAGCGAGGAGCTTGCGGAAGCCGCGAAGAGCGCGCTCGACCGTTACGGCTACGGCATGGCGTCTGTGCGCTTCATCTGCGGCACGCAGGAGGAGCACAAGGAGCTCGAAGCGCGCATATCCTCCTTCCTGGGCATGGAGGACACGATCCTCTATTCCTCCTGTTTCGACGCCAATGGCGGTTTGTTCGAGACGCTGCTCGGCGAGGACGACGCGATCATCTCCGATGCGCTGAACCATGCCTCCATCATCGATGGAGTGCGCCTCTCCAAGGCGAGGCGCTTCCGCTATGCGAACAACGACATGGCAGCATTGGAAGAGGAGCTGAAGAAGGCGGAAGGCAGCCGTTTCAAGATGATCGCCACCGACGGCGTCTTTTCGATGGACGGCATCATCGCCAATCTCCAGGGCGTTTGCGATCTGGCTGAGAAATACCACGCCATGGTCATGGTGGACGACAGCCATGCGGTCGGCTTCGTCGGCAAGCATGGCCGCGGCTCCGCCGAACATTGCGGCGTCGAAGGACGGGTCGATATCATTACCGGTACGCTCGGCAAGGCGCTCGGCGGCGCTTCGGGCGGGTATACCTCGGCGAAGGCCGATGTCGTCGAGTGGCTGCGCCAGCGTTCGCGGCCCTATCTCTTTTCCAATACGCTCGCGCCCGTGATCGCGGCCGCTTCTCTCAAGGTTTTCGAGCTGATGGAAGACGGCGACGCTCTGCGCAACCGTCTTTACGCAAACGCGGCGCTCTTCCGGAGCGAGATGTCGAGGCTAGGCTTCACGCTTGCCGGCGAGGGCCATCCGATCATTCCGGTCATGCTTGGAGATGCGGCGCTCGCACAGGAGATGGCGGCGCGCATGCTGAAGAAGGGCGTCTACGTCGTGGGCTTCTCCTTCCCGGTGGTGCCGAAGGGGCAGGCCCGCATCCGCACGCAGATGTCCGCGGCGCACAGCGAAACGGATGTCCGCCGTGCCATCGCGGTCTTCGAGGAGGTGGGCCGCGAACTGGAGGTGATCTAATTGGCACAGGCGAGGATCGAGCGATGACCAACATGATGAAGGCACTCGTCAAGACGAAGCCGGAGGTCGGCCTCTGGATGGAGCGCGTGCCGGTGCCGGAAGTCGGCCCGAACGACGTCCTGATCCGTGTCAGGAAATCGGCAATTTGCGGCACCGACGTCCACATCTGGAATTGGGATCAATGGGCGGAGAAGACGATCCCGGTGCCGATGGTCGTCGGACACGAATTCATGGGCGAGGTCGTCGAGGTCGGGCCGGCCGTCAGCAAGCATCATGTCGGCGAGCGCGTTTCCGGAGAAGGTCACATCGTCTGCGGCAAATGCCGCAATTGCCGCGCGGGCAGGGGGCATCTCTGCCGCAACACGCTCGGCGTCGGCGTCAATCGCCCCGGCTCCTTCGCCGAGTTCGTCTGCCTTCCCGAATATAATGTCGTGTCGATCCCCGACGACGTGCCGGACGAGATCGCCGCAATCTTCGACCCCTTCGGCAACGCCGTGCATACGGCGCTCTCCTTCGATCTCGTCGGCGAGGACGTTCTGGTCACCGGTGCCGGGCCGATCGGCATCATGGGGGCGATGGTGGCCAAGCGTTGCGGTGCCCGCAAGGTGGTGATTACCGACATCAACCCCGTTCGTCTGGATCTCGCGCGCAAGCTCGGCATCGACCACGTCGTCGACGCTTCGAAGGAAAATCTTGCCGACGTCATGCGGGTGATCGGCATGACCGAGGGCTTCGATGTCGGGCTGGAAATGTCGGGCGCCGCGCCCGCGTTCCGCGATATGATCGACAAGATGAATAATGGCGGCAAGATCGCGATCCTCGGCATTGCACCGGCGGGCTTCGAAATCGACTGGAACAAGGTCATCTTCAAGATGCTCAACCTCAAGGGCATCTATGGCCGCGAAATGTTCGAGACCTGGTACAAGATGATCGCCTTCGTCCAGGGCGGGCTCGACCTCTCGCCGATAATCACCCACCGGATCGGCATCGACGATTTTCGCGACGGCTTCGAGGCGATGCGCTCGGGCAATTCCGGCAAGGTGGTGATGGACTGGTAGACGGAGTCGCGGTCGCGATCGACTGCCATCAGGATTCTTCCGGAAAAATCGCGCAACCCTTGTCTTTCTTTGGGGCGCTCCTACATGTTGAGCGAAAGCTGATAAACAGCGCAAAATCCCGTCAATGAGCGTTTTTTGCCGATTTGCGCGGTTTTTCACCGGAAATGCTTGACGGGATCAAAAATTCTGGGAATCACCATTTCAAGCAGAAATGGCGACATGGTACGGCGGATAGGAAATCATGCCAGGGACGTTTCAGTGGCAGGACTGTCGAAGCTTGCCCGTTCACCGCGATCGCTGTCGTGGTTAATCAGGAATTAAATATCATCCCGTTACGTCAGGGGAAATAATCGGTGGCGGGTACGCGGCGTGCCCGGACCTCCGAGTAGCATTGATTACCGGGCGCCGGCCGGTTGCGACAAGGAAAGCGACGAATAAATGGCAACAAAAGTCAAAGAAAACGAAGAAGCCGACGTTGAACGTGAAGGTGCACCGGACGGTCCGCTTCTCGATCTTTCCGACGATGCTGTCAAGAAGATGATCAAGGCCGCCAAGAAGCGCGGCTATGTGACCATGGACGAGCTCAACTCCGTTCTGCCCTCCGAAGAAGTGACTTCCGAGCAGATCGAAGACACGATGTCCATGCTTTCCGACATGGGCATCAACGTCATCGAGGACGAGGAAGCCGAGGAGGCTGCCGCCAGCGACGACGATGACGGCGCCGACGAGGGCGAAAGCGAAGGCGGCGAACTCGCGCCTGCCAGCGGCACCGCGCTTGCAGCCAGCAAGAAGAAGGAGCCGACCGATCGCACCGACGATCCGGTGCGCATGTATCTGCGCGAGATGGGCTCCGTGGAGCTTCTCTCGCGCGAAGGCGAAATTGCCATCGCCAAGCGTATCGAGGCCGGCCGCGAAACGATGATTGCCGGGCTTTGCGAGAGCCCGCTTACCTTCCAGGCGTTGATCATCTGGCGCGACGAGCTGAACGAGGGTCAGACCCTTCTGCGCGAGATCATCGATCTCGAGACGACCTATTCCGGCCCCGAGGCAAAGGCTGCACCGCAGTTCCAGAGCCCGGAAAAGATCGAAGCCGACCGCAAGGCTGCGGAAGAGAAGGAAAAGGTACGCAAGACCCGCGCTGCGGCGAACGACGACGACATCACCAATGTCGGCGGCGAAGGCCAGCCATCCGAAGAAGAAGAGGAGGACGACGACGAGTCGAACCTCTCGCTCGCCGCGATGGAAGCGGAACTGCGTCCGCAGGTGATGGAGACGCTCGACGTCATCGCCGAAACGTACAAGAAGCTCCGTAAGCTGCAGGACCAGCAGGTGGAAGCGCGCCTTGCCGCGACCGGCACTCTGTCGCCGGCGCAGGAGCGCCGCTACAAGGAGCTGAAGGACGAGCTGATCAAGGCCGTGAAGTCGCTGTCGCTCAACCAGAACCGCATCGACGCTCTGGTCGAGCAGCTCTACGACATCTCCAAGCGCCTGACGCAGAACGAGGGCCGCCTCCTGCGCCTGGCCGAATCCTATGGTGTCAAGCGTGAGGCGTTCCTGGAGCAGTATTCCGGCGCCGAGCTCGATCCGAACTGGATGAAGTCGATCAGCAATCTCGCCGGCAAGGGCTGGAAGGAGTTTGCCAGGGCCGAAAACCAGACGATCCGCGACATCCGCCAGGAGATCCAGAACCTTGCCACCGAGACCGGCATTTCCATTGCCGAGTTCCGCCGCATCGTATCCATGGTCCAGAAGGGCGAACGTGAAGCGCGTATCGCCAAGAAGGAGATGGTCGAGGCCAACCTTCGTCTGGTGATCTCTATCGCCAAGAAGTACACGAACCGTGGCCTGCAGTTCCTCGATCTGATCCAGGAAGGCAACATCGGTCTGATGAAGGCGGTCGACAAGTTCGAGTATCGCCGCGGTTACAAGTTCTCGACCTATGCGACATGGTGGATCAGGCAGGCGATCACCCGTTCGATCGCCGACCAGGCCCGCACGATCCGCATTCCGGTGCACATGATCGAGACGATCAACAAGATCGTGCGCACCTCTCGCCAGATGCTGCACGAGATCGGCCGCGAGCCGACGCCGGAGGAACTGGCGGAAAAGCTCGCCATGCCGCTCGAAAAGGTGCGCAAGGTCCTGAAGATCGCCAAGGAGCCGATCTCGCTCGAAACGCCGGTCGGCGACGAGGAAGATTCGCATCTCGGCGATTTCATCGAGGACAAGAATGCGCTGTTGCCGATCGACGCGGCCATTCAGGCGAATCTGCGCGAGACGACGACGCGCGTGCTCGCCTCGCTCACGCCCCGCGAGGAGCGCGTGCTGCGCATGCGTTTCGGCATCGGCATGAACACCGACCATACGCTGGAAGAAGTCGGCCAGCAGTTCTCGGTCACCCGCGAACGCATCCGGCAGATCGAAGCGAAGGCGCTGCGCAAGCTCAAGCATCCGAGCCGTTCGCGCAAGTTGCGCTCGTTCCTGGACAGCTGATCCCAGGACCTTCCAAGAAGTAACGAAGCCGGGCCTGGATCTAGCGCCCGGCTTTCTTTGTGCGCCGGGCGTGGCGCAAAACCGTACCTCGTTTTCCTCGAAATGCTTTATACTTTGCGCGTTGCGGCAGAGAAGGTCGCTCCCTCCCATCGCCGGGAACTTGGCGTTCCGAGGCCGCATATGAGTGCGCGAATGCGCTGCGGTATTCTTCAGATACAGGGCATCCTTGAGCGCCTTCGGCCGAAGGCGGGATGCTTTGCGGGAGGTGTGAGATGACGACTTACGTTCTGCTTCTCAATTGGACCGAGCTGGGTATCAGGAACGTGCGCGAGTCGCCGAAGCGGCTCGATGCGGCAAGGAGGCAGCTCGAGGAAATGGGCGGTTCCTTCAAGGATTTCTATCTGACGATGGGCGAACACGACATGGTTGCGATCTGCGAAGCGCCTGACGACGCAGTCGCTGCGCGCTTCGCTATCACGCTCGGCATGAACGGCAATGTGCGTACGCGCACGCTGAAGGCCTTCCCGGAGGCCGCCTACCGCGAACTGATCGGTACGCTCTGATCGAGCGCTTCCGGATCGCCGCTCATCTGCCTGCCGGCGCCTTCTCCCCGCAAGGGGCGAACGGAGTCGTTCGCCCGCTCCCCGCCTGCGGGGGAGCTCGGATTCTAACCCGAGGAGAGGGGTAGCCCACTTCGCCTACGCATAAAAACCGATCCTTAAGATTTACGTCTTATCAACCTCTCGCAAACGAGAGGTTCCGCGATGCGTTGCGTTTTTGTCGTCGTCCTCCTGTTGTTGGCCGGCTGCGGGACGGTGCCGAGAGAGACCCGGAACGCCTGTGCGGTTTTCGAGCAGCGAGATGGTCTTTTCAACAATTGGCGCAGGGCTGCCTACGCGGCAGAGCGCGAATACGGCGTGCCGGTCCCGGTGTTGATGGCGACGATCTATGCCGAGTCAGGCTTCCGCCATAATGCCAGGCCGCCTCGCACGAAACTCTTCGGCTTCATCCCGTGGACAAGGGTCTCGTCGGCCTACGGCTACTCGCAGGCGCTTGACGGCACCTGGGCGCGCTATCAGTCCGAGACTGGCCGGTGGACGGCGCGCCGATCGGATTTCGGCGACGCGATCCGCTTTATCGCCTGGTATCACAATCAGAGCCACCAGCGGAACGGCATCGCTCTCAACGATACCTACCGGCTCTATATCGCCTATTACCACGGCCACAGCGGCTACGCCCGCGGCAACTGGAGTGATACGGCAAAGGCAGGCGCCAAGAGAGCATCCGGCATGGCTGCGAACTACGCGCGCCAGCTGCGCGGCTGCGGCTCCTGACGCGAGCGGATGACGGCAGCCATCAAAATGTCGTCCCCCTGTCGGATCCTGCGCTCTTCGATCGTCCTTGTGATGTCAACGTGGAGGAGACGAAAATGGCGTATGTGGACGGTTTTCTCGTTGCAGTGCCGACGGCCAACATAGAGGCCTACAAGAAGCTGGCGAGCGCGGCGGGTGCGGTGTGGAAGGAGCATGGCGCGCTCAATTACGTCGAATGCCTCGCAGACGACGTGCCCTATGGCGAACTCACATCATTCCCGCGCGCGGTTCAGGCAAAGGACGACGAGACCGTCGTCTTCTCGTGGATCGTCTACCGGTCGCGTCAGGACCGGGACGCGATCGTCGCCAAGGTGATGGCGGATCCGAGACTACAGGGCGACGAATGGAAGTCCATCTTCGATGGAAAGCGCATGATCTATGGCGGGTTCGAGGCTTTCCTCGAACTATAGAAACGGCGTTGCAGCCTGCGGTACGATCCCGTAAGTCATGGGGCGAACCGGATGCTAGACAGGCCCCGGACGTCAATGGACATGCGGGGTCACAGCAGCGCCCGGAAGCTCGCGGAGGGGAGAATGGCGCAGACCGCCATCGCCATATCTACGAAAGGGCAGGGGCTCTACGAGTTCACGGCCGCGGCCGGCGACTTCGTGCGCGCGTCCGGCGTGGACGAAGGATTGCTCACGGTTTTCGTCCGTCATACTTCCGCTTCGCTGATCATCCAGGAGAACGCCGATCCGGACGTGAAGCGAGACCTCCATGCCTTTTTCCACCGGCTGGTACCGCCGTCCTCCGATCGCTCGATGAGCTGGATCGTCCATACGATGGAGGGGCCGGACGACATGCCGGCCCATATCAAGGCGGCACTCACACAGGTTTCGCTCGGCATCCCCGTCATGCAGGGACGCCTGGCGCTTGGAACCTGGCAGGGGCTTTATCTCTTCGAACACCGCGACCGGCCGCACCGCCGCGAGATCGTCCTGCATCTCGGCAGCTGACGAGGCGCAGGTGCGGCGGCCCGCGCAGGCGCTACCATTTTCTCTTTCCGCGCGGCCGGCGCATTGCGGTAGAGTGAAGCGGGGACAATGCGGAGGAGAAAATGACAGACGCCCAGACGATAGCCAGCCGTTTCATCGAAGCCCTGAACGACCGCGACTTCGACACGCTTTCCCGTCTCGTCGGCGAGGACGTCGCGTTCGACTCGCCCACCGGGGAGCGAACCCTCGGCGCCGGCGCGCTCAGGAGCTGGGTGATGAATTATTTCCGCCATTTCGACGAGAGCTTCGGCGACGTCGTGTTGATGCGGGACGCCGGCGGTGAGCGGGTGGCGGCGGATACGACCGCGCGCGGTACCTATCGCGAGACGATGGCCGGCTTTCCCAAAGCCTCCGGTCAGGCCTATTCCATTGCGAGCGTCTTCGTCTTCGAGATCGAGGACGGTCTCATTGCGCGACTCAGCCACTATCGCAACAGCCGCCTCTTCGAGCGCGAGCTGGCGGGGTGAGCCCGTCTTAACCGTCTGACGCCAACGCACGTCCGGACGAAGAACCTTTGTACACGTTTCTGGAATCGCTCCTTAGCCTGTCGGATCAATAACTTACCCTGCCGGAATGTACCGGGGGTTTGGAGCGATTCATGGCGCGCCGGGGGCGTGATCAACCTGAATACTGCATGAACGGAGGGTTCCGGTGCCGTTCAGTTTGGCGGGCCTATGTTTGCCTCAATCGTCAACCAGAACCGCTTCGTCACACCGGAGAAAAGCAATGAAAAAGTTCCTCGTTAAAGCCGCCGTCGCTGCAGTGATCGGATTGACCGGTCTGGTTTCCACGGCCTCGGCGCAGTCGCTCACCCTGGAATTGGGTCCGGGCGGCGGCGTCCACTACCGCGACTATGACCGCCACGACGACTGGCGCGATCGCCGGCACTATGACCGCCGCGACCGTCGCGGCCGCTGTGCACCCGGCCTCGCCGTCGAAAAGGCACGCGATCGCGGGCTCCGCCGCGCCTATGTTGCCGACGTCACGGGTCGCCGCGTCGTCGTCGAAGGCCGCCGCCATGGGCACCGCCAGGCCATCATTTTCGCCAATGCACGCGGATGCCCGGTCATCGGCCGCTGGTAAATCCCCGGTTTTCCGTCTCGTCTCCCCCGGCCGACGGAAATGGAGCCCTCACGCCCTGGCGTGGGGGCTCTTTGCTTTGCGCTTCGGACCCCGTTACTGATTGACGGCGAACGTCACGTTGACGGTGACGTTATAGGCATTCTCGCCGGTCGCCATCGGAACCGAATCGGCGGCGGCAAATTCCTTCGCCATGCTGCGGACCACGGGGATCGGTTCGGGCCGGGAGGGCTGCTCCGCGATCTCGATCACGCGTCCGAGCGAGACCCCCGCCGCCTCGGCCAGAACCTTGGCCTTGTTGATGGCGTCGGCGACCGCGGCCTTGCGGGCTTCCGTGATCACGGCATCCGGCTTGTCGTTGGTGAACTCGATGCCGCCGCCCTGATTGACGCCGAGGGTCACGGACTTGTCCAGGATCTCGCCGAGCTGTCCCAGATCCCGCACGCGCACGCCGACGCCGTTGACGACCTGATAGCCCACCAGTTCCGGCGGCCGATTACCGCCATCATTGTTCGGCGGATAGTGATATTGCGGATTGATCGAGAAGCCGCTCGTCTGCAGGTCGCGCTCGGCGATCCCGGCCTGCTTCAATGCCGAGAGCACGTCCGCCATCGCCTTGTTGTTGGCATCGAGCGCTTCGCGCGCGGTCTTGGCGTCCTTGACGACGCTGAGCTGCAAAATCGCCATGTCCGGAGCGGTCGTCGAGCGGCCCTCGCCGGAGACCTTGATCACCGCCTGACGGCCCCTGACACCGTCCGGGCGCCCCTTGCCATCTCCCTTGCCGGCGGTGCTCTCCTGCGCCGCCGCCGCGGCTGCAAAGGCGCCGGCAAATGCGGCTGCGACTGCGGCGACATGAACGGTACGGGCAATGCGTGTAGAAAACATGGACGTTTCTCTCCGGTTGTTTATCCTCGATTCCATGCTTACTGATTGTGTAGCTATTGCGGCAATGGCTTGTCGGCAAAAAGGTTTTACGCTAGAGCCTGCACAGCGGACTGCCATTGGTCCGCAACCGCCGGCGACGACGGCAGGGCCTGTAGCTCAATGGTTAGAGCCGGCGGCTCATAACCGCTTGGTTGGGGGTTCGAGCTCCCTCCGGGCCCACCATTTTCCTTTGTTTTCAATGGGTTGAGGGGGAGGGGCTAAAAAAATCAAGTACCCCTTTAGTACCCCTGAGAAACAAAAAAGCGGCCCGAAAGCCGCTCCTTTTTCATTCGCCGCCAACCCGCAACCGGGGCCGCGTTCGTTTGGCTCCGAGTCGTTCGTCCAGTAGCTTGCCGGCCGCCGCCGTGGGGCGCCCTCGGCGTAGAGGGCAACTTGCTGCGTCGTAGTGTGGCCGAGCATGTCTTTCTGCATTTGGAACGTTGCGCCGGTTTCGGCCAGCATTCGGACATATGATTTACGGCCGTGCAAGGTGTATCCGGTCTTCCGCCTTCTTGTTTGAAACCGGGATATCGGCCTGTTCGCACCAATGGGCCATCTTGCCGATCAGGCTCTTGTCAGAGAACGCATTGCCATATGCGGTTTTCAAAACAGTTCCGCTGTCTCCCTTCGACGGCGCCAGCGCCTCGACGAGCAGGGCGTATGGCAGATTCGCGTTGGTTGCGGGTCTGTTGTCCGGTCCTCGCTAGCTGAAACGCCGGTCGATAAGCACAACGTATAGTGTCGGAGATATTTCAACTTATCTAACCATGCCGCTCCAGTTGAACCAAGAAATCGTGACCGGAGATGCAAATGGCTGTTGAACGCAGACGTATTTTAGCTGGCGTTGTTGTGCCAGACACGGAAATTGTGCGGAAGGCATTGGAATACGCCGGAAAAGTATATGAGGCGTACTTATTCAATCACGTAATGCGATCGTGGCTGTTTGCGGTAAGTTTGGCTAAAATCCAGAATGTCGATCACGACGAAGAGGTCGTGGCGCTAGGCACCCTCCTACATGATGTGACGTTGAACACCTCATTCCGAGGGCCGCGCCGCTTCGAGGTCGAAGGGGCGGATATCGCGAGAAGCTTCGCCTGGGAAGCCGGCGTGGTAGGTCAGCGGGCGCAACTCATCTGGGATAGCGTGGCTCTCAACTCAACTCCCTCAATCGGACTCTACAAGGAACCGGAAGTGGCGCTTTGCACAGCCGGAATCTGCCTCGATGTCGTGGGCCTGCAGTATTTTCTGATTTCAGCGGTGGAGATAAGAGCAATCGTCGAAGCGTTCCCACGGCTCGGTTTGAAGAAGAAGATGACCAGCTGCTTTTGCCATATGGTAAAAAACGCGCCAGAGACTTCCTACGACAATTTCCTACGCGATTTCGGACAGCGGTATGTGCCGGGCTACGAGGGGCCGTCATCAGCGGATTTCGTCATGAATGCTCCCTTCGACAGCTAGTGCTGAGCGACGCCTCGGTACTCCAGATCACTTGTGATGGCGGAAAACATCGCGGTGTCGATCCTCCGGCGCCAAGGGTCCAGGCGCTCGCCACGGACAATTCCTTTGAGTTCCCTAAAGTATTAGTGTCAGGCAAAACCAACGTATAACTATCATCGGAACCCCGACGGAGTAACCTCACAACCGTCAAGATCGCGGTCCTCCCCCTTCCAAGCGACTTGACTGTCCTCGGTCCCCCTCGTCACCGAGGACTGCGGAAGCCGCATCCGCATAGTGGGCCGTCTCTTTGCCGGAGACGGCCCCTTTTTTATGCGAGGCTTGTTCTTCAAGATCAGTTCGCAAACCGATTGACTCGCTAACCTCCAACCATCTTGCGGCCTCAAGGGCGAATGATCGGTCTCCGGCATCTACACGCTTAGACACCCGGCACACCAGGTCGGGTTGTGGTATTCGAAAATTTGGCGTGGGCGAAGAGCGCTGACCGTCAGCCTCTTCGGTCTATTCGATAAGCTGAGGAATGATTGATGTGCCAGCTGGCCGGCTAATACCTTGCGGCTCCAGATCGTATTTCGATGAGATCGAAAACGGAGCTCAAGCCATGAAATCACTTGAAGGAAAAATTGCAGTAATAACCGGTGGCAATAGCGGCATCGGAAAGGCGACTGCCAAGCGCTTCGCTGAGGAAGGCGCGCAGGTCTTGATTACCGGCCGCCGCGAGGACGTCGTCGAGGCTGCCGCGGCGGAAATTGGCCATCAAGCAATCGGCGTGTGCGGCGACGTCTCGAGAATCGATTTTCATCAACGCCTGGCCGAAACGGTGCAGCGCAAGTTCGGTGCAATCGATATTTATGTTGCGAACGCTGGTGTGATTAACCTCGAGGGCTCGAACACGGTCACGGAGGACGAATTCGACCGGCATTTCGACATCAATGCGCGCGGCGTCTTTTTCGGTGTACAGGCAGTTGCCCCACTGATCCGCGACGGCGGTAATATCATCGTCACAAGCTCTTTGGCCGCCACGAAGGTGCTTCCGCAGCACACGGTCTACGCCGGTTCGAAAGCGGCCTTAGCAGCATTCGCGCGCAACTGGGCGCTCGAGTTCAGGGACCGTCGTATCCGGGTCAATATCCTAAGCCCTGGGCCGGTCGAGACCGAAATACTCAGCAAGCTCGGCGTGAGCGAGGCCGACCGCCCTGGGTTCGAGGCGCACATGGCGGGTTTGATCCCCGCAGGTCGGATGGGCCGACCTGAAGAACTCGCGGAGGCGGCATTGTTCCTCGCGTCGAAGGGAACCTTCGTCAACGGGATTGAATTGATCGTAGATGGCGGCATGCATTTGACCTGAGGCAATGCCCACCGACCCGTCACTTCGAAGGCGGGTCGGTGGCAACGGTTCAGCCAGTCCTTCGGCGGCGGATCCTACCCTGTTCGCCCCTGGAAGATGGACCTGCAGGGTCCGCTCCACCGGATATTTTGCGCTCGATGCCCAAACCTTCGTTTGGGCAGTTTCGAATATGTCACGATGTTAATTTCTCCGGCAGTCAACCGAAGGAGATTGAAATGCAGGTTCTCAAATATTGTGTATTCGCAATGGTGGGGTTCAATGTGGTCATGGCCGGGTGGCTCTCGATCCACATGCTCTATGATCCCGAGGGTTGGTACTATTTCGTTCCCGGGGTGACCGATACGGGCTTTTACAATCAGCACTTCATCCGAGATATCGGCATCATCCAAGGGTTCATTGCGCTGGCATTCGCCATCGGTACGTTCAAAACGGAGCGCCGCATTGAGCTCTGGGCTGCCGCAACGCTCTGGCTGATCGCTCACGCCTGCTTCCACCTGTGGGAAGTAGCGGTTGGCATCTGCTCCGCGTCTGTTCTACTGCGCGATTTTCCCGCCGTAAGTCTACCGGCGCTTTTTGGCATCGCTGGCACTGTTTGGGCTTGCGCCGAGTCTAAGGTGACGGACAAGAGCGTCGCAACCGCGTATCTCTGATTGGCAACGTTGGCATGTGTGCGAGACGGGACCCAAACCAAGGTTTATGGTCCCGCCGATTCTGAACTGTGCTATGGCAATCCCGAGGGCCAGGACTTTGTGGCGCGACCCCGTCAGATTGACGCACGCTTAGACTGAAAGGCGGCAACAAGATGCAAAACGCAAACGTCAAGCCGGAAGCGTCCGCTGAACCCATTGTGTACGTGGTTGATGACGACGTCGAGATGCGGGAAGCATTGCTAGACCTCTTTCTGGTCACGAAGAAGCGTGCGTCTGCGTTCTCCTGCGGTTCGGAGTTCTTCCAGCGGGCCGACACCACAGCGCCGGGATGTGTTGTCGTCGATCTGAGGATGCCTGATGGTACCGGGCTCGACTTGCAGGATCGCCTCATTTCGATAGGAAGCAAACTCCCTGTGATCTTCCTGACCGCGTTCGCGGACATACCTACCAGCGTTCGCGCAATGAAGGCGGGAGCCACCGACTTTATAACCAAACCGTTTTCCAACACGGACCTACTCCAGGCCGTCGATCATGCAATCGAAGTGGATTGTAAGCGACGCAACACCGCTGCCGAGGTCGACCGGGTGAGGTCGCTTGCCGACACACTCACGCCGCGGGAAACCGAGGTTATGCTTGCCGTCGTAAGCGGCCTGATGAATAAACAAGTCGCCTACGAGCTTGGAATCAGCGAGATGACCGTCAAGCTCCACCGCATGAGCGTTATGCGCAAGATGCAGAGCCGCTCTCTTCCCGATCTGGTCCGCAAAGCTGAAATGCTACGGCGGGACTAAGACGCCGAACCTTAGGCTGCCTGTCGATGAGATGCATTCGTCTGCGGACGGCCGGCGGGTGTAGTTCGCGCGCAAACGATTATCCCCAACCTACGTTTAGCTAGGCTGATCGACATATTCCCATAGACTTTCCGCAGGTCGGGCCATGATCGGTCGGCGGCATTGGAGATCGACCTTCGTCGAGCCGATCGCTGCCTTTGTGGACTGGAACCTGACCGCAGGGAACCTGCCGTGCCGGTATCAACCGGCGTTGCGGATAGATCACCGTAATAGGAGCGAACAATGAAAATCGTCGTGATTGGCGGAACCGGCCTGATCGGTTCGAAACTGGTGAAGCGCCTTGAGGCCAAGGGGCATGAAGTGGTCGCGGCATCTCCAGCGTCGGGTGTGAACGCTGTAACCGGCGAAGGACTGGCTGAAGTGCTTGCAGGGGCGCAGGTTGTAGTCGACGTCGCCAATTCTCCGTCGTTTGAGGACAAGGCTGTCATGGAGTTCTTTCAGACCTCCGGGCGTAACCTTCTATCCGCCGAGGCTGTTGCAGGTGTTAAGCACCACGTGGCGCTTTCGGTTGTCGGCACCGAGCGCTTGCAGGATAGCGGCTATTTTCGAGCCAAGCTGGTTCAAGAGAATCTTATCAGGGAGTCGAAAATTCCCTATACGCTCGTTCACTCCACCCAGTTTTTCGAATTTATGTTCGGTATTGCTCAGTCCGGTGCGCAGGGTGATAAGGTTCACCTTTCTCCCGCGATGATGCAGCCAATTTTTTCCGATGATGTTGCCGACGCTCTTGCGGAGGTCGTGGTTGGTTCACCTTCCAACGGCGTAAAGGAAATCGCGGGACCGGAACCGATCCGCATCTCGGACGCCGTGGCGAAGTACCTGCGTCAGATTGGCGACAAGCGGGAGATCGTCGTCGACGACAAGACTCCGTATTTCGGCGTAGTGCTCGATGACAGAATGTTGATGCCGGGGCTTGGCGTCCACCTTGGGCGCACTGCTTACTCCGAGTGGGTTAAGACCGCAACGCCGCCTCCGGCACGCTGATCGCCTCCATAGGAAGCAACCAGTCAGAAAGGCCGCAGAATGTCTGCGGCCTTTCCCATTTCTGCAAAATTGGCTGAAGCTGAAGATCGGAAACGCGGGGACCAAACTGTTTTTTCGCCGGTAGGCGTAATCATGAAGTCGCTTGCGGACGCCACCGGCGAAGGGGGAGCGCTCGTCACCTCGCGCTACCGCCTATCAAGCTTGAATGAACGCAAGAATATCGGCGTTGATGAGATCCGCGTGTGTGGTCGCCATGCCGTGAGGCAGGCCAGGGTAGATCCTCAGCGTTGACTTCCGAAGAAGCTTCGCGGACAGTTCTGCCGAATTAGCAACCGGGACCACCTGGTCGTCATCCCCGTGCAGCACGAGTGTGGGCACGTCGATGGTCTTCAAATCTTCGGTGAAATCCGTCTCGGAGAAAGCCTTGATTCCCAGGTAGTGCGCGTTCGCGGCCCCGGCCATTCCCTGACGCCACCAGTTCTTGATCGTGGCGTCGCTTGCCTTAACTCCTTCACGGTTGAAACCGTAGAACGGGCCGCTTGCCACGTCATAGTAGAACTGCGAGCGGTTGGCCGCGAGCGCAGCGCGGAACCCGTCGAAGACCTCGATCGGGAGGCCACCCGGATTTGCGGGCGTCTTCACCATGATCGGGGGGACAGCTCCGATGAGTACGAGTTTGGAGACGCGGCCCTTGCCGTGGCGAGCTGTGTAGCGTGCGGCTTCGCCGCCGCCGGTCGAGTGCCCAACGTGGATCGTATTGCGGAGGTCGAGATGTTCTACCACCGCGGCAACATCGGATGCATAGTGGTCCATATCGTGGCCGCCGTTTACGGGTGAAGACCGGCCGTGCCCCCGGCGATCATGTGCGATTACCCGATGGCCTTTTCCGAGGAAGAAGAGCATTTGATTGTCCCAGTCGTCGCCACTAAGAGGCCACCCGTGATGGAACACGATGGGCTGAGCATCCTTAGGACCCCAATCTTTGAAGAAAATTCGCGTGCCATCGCTGACAGTGACAGAGTTATGGCTATCGGACGTGACCGGCTGTGGCTTCTTTTTGCCGGCCGCCGAGGCTGGCTGCGCTCCGACGGCGGCCGCGGCCGCGGCAAGGGTAAGTGTTCCGGCTACGACGTTTCGTCGTGTCGTGCCAAGAGAAGATCGTTCCATGGTTTTCTCCAAAGTAAAATATTACTTGCATGCAACACGTACATCTAAGTCATGCAAGAATATTACTCTATCAATATAGAAACGTATTGAAACGTATACCTACGTTATAGTCGTTGCTGCGCTGCAGTAAAGATCACGAGGTCACCAAACCGAGCCTTTCGGGCAAGCCAGGCATCACCGGCGACGTTGCCTCGTCGCGCAGAGTCTCCCGCCACTCGTACAACTGGGTTCCGGGTTGGTGATCCTGGACTATGAGATCGTGCTCTACTGCGAGGAAGAACTCTGCGTGGATCCGGTCGGAGAAGCCCGCGAAAAGCATACGCTGTCTACGCGCAGGCAGATGTCGCTCGCGGACTTCGATCTCGACAATTCCAATCGTCGCATCCCAATGAGCGACGGACAACGGGTTCTTTTCGGCATGTAGAGCGCGATCCGAATAGGCGAAAACTTCGGGCAGTTCGAAAAACTCATCAATCTCGGCGCGTCCGAGCTGCTCGTGGTCAGGCTGCCAATCGTGGATGTTCAACGGTCCCATGTGATGCTCTGAGAAGAGCTGACCATGTTCGACGCGATCACGGCATCTATACCCAAAACCGTTTTTGCATAACGCAAGTTGGACCTCTGCGCAGTCGAATTCGAAAGGTCTGTCGCGAATGCGATCGATGATCTTTTTAAGGTCGCGGAGATAATGCGTGTAAGACGTGACGGCCATGTTGAGACCCAAAGTGCTCGCTTCCACCACCTATCCAGAATGGTGGGCGCAGCGCGCTGATGGTAAGTGAAACTGTAGCCTGCCAATGCTCCGCCGGAGGTCGGGGCTCCCGAATTCAAGAGGTTACATCGCAGGTTTCGAATACCTTAGGTGCTAAACGTAGGACCTTGAAGCTATACCGAAGTTTGCGCATCGCCACTTTCTTGGCCTGGCGACGCCTGGCGTCGGGCGAAGCGTTCTCCGAGACCATGGTTGGCTAAGCGGGCCGAAGGCGGTCCTCAGATGTTGAGCGCATGAACCTCGATCATCTCATCGAAGCCTTTGATACTGTGCATCCCGAGGCAATCTGTCTGGGCCGCACATCCGGCGGAAGCGACAAAGTCCGCGGAGATCAAAATAGGCCGCTTGAGTTGTTTTGTCATGGTTTCGAGCCTTGACGCCAGGTTTACGGCAGGGCCAATCACCGTAAAGTCGAGCCTTCGCTGCGAGCCGATGTTCCCATACATTACCTCCCCCACATGCACACCGGTGCCGAATTGGACTGGAAACGTCGCTGAAGTGCGGCGTGCGAATGCTTCGCATGCAGCGGTCAACGCCCCGACAAGTCTTTGACAAGCGTTTGGTTTGTTGAGGGGGAAAACAGCTAACAGGCCGTCGCCCATAAATTTGAGAATTTCCCCGCCGTGCCTTTCTATTGGATCAGCCATCAGGTCGAAGTATTCATTCAGGATCTCGATAACCCGATCCCTGTGCTGGCTGCCGGAAAGGAGGGTGAAATTCCGTAAATCGCTGATCATGATTGCGGCGCTCACCGTGGCGCCGCTGCCCCGGGTCGTAGCACCATCCAGGATCTGCTCACTGGCGTGTGGTCCGACATAGGTCTGAAGCAGTGTCCTCGCCAGCTGATTTTTAAGCCGGATCTCGGTGATCAAGGAAAAGAGCGGCAGCGTGCTGTGGATCAAGGCGATGTCAGCCTCATCGAAACCTTCTGGCCTGTCCGTGGCAAAGGTGACGAGATGGCGACGCCCCTGCGTGTGGTCGAGCGGCCACGCAGCGTAATCGGTGTGCCCCTGGTCGCGAAGTTCGTCGTATACGGGATACTTGTGAGGGCCATGCACCTGGACTTTCTGCCTGACCTCCTTGCCGGTGGCCATGACGAAATGCAAAGGGCTTCGCAGGAAAACGTCTGTCGCCTCGACATCATATGCGACGTTTTGCACGTCCGCTTGACTGTATCCCCTATACCATACAAGGCGCGTGCCCAACCATTGCGGATGATGGACCCTGAAGTGCAAGGTCGCTCGACTAAGTACGATACCCGCCTTCATCAGACGTTCGCAGAGCTGTACGAAAATTCTTTCGGATGAGGCTTCATCGCGAAGGCCTTGCGAAAGCCATTCGATCACCTCTGCGCCGGAGTCAGCTTCTCTTCCGTTCATTTTTAGCTCCATCGGTCCATACCGGACCCAAGGTCAAAGGCAGCGAGACGACGGTCGCGAATAGCCACACACGCTGCCTCCGAGGTTATTTCCTGAAGGACGTCAAGTCTGTGTTGGTGGAACGCGTGTCGGCCTTCGGTTCCTTCCGGCGACACAGGGAATTCGCTCGCGGAGGCATGTCCACGGGGCGGAAGGTTAAATGCAAAGGTCCTCATGACCTTTCATTTCACCGTTTTCGAATTCGGACGCTGATCGGATGGAGGCTTTCCCATGCCTAAGGGGAATCCACTCGGGTATGCCTGCGGCACATAGACCGTGATGACAGTCGGTTCAGCCTTTTGCCCCAGCGGGCGACCGCGTGAAGTCCTTTTCCAAGGCGATTTCGTCCGGCTGCTGACGCTTATCGAGCCTCGCTCTCCAAACACGATTTTGTACTCCTGTTGCAATGAACAGGAAATTACGCGCTACGGACGAGGATATGCACTATACGTCAGTTTGTGCGGTCAACCGTAGTTGAGGGCCGTTGGCGTTCGAATGCCGCCTTCCGAAGCGGGCGCGGTTCCGGGTTGCGCTCGATGCAGGCGTCAATGTCGGCTCTTGGTGGAGATGAAAGCGAGCAGGTCGGTGGAGTTGATAGGCTTTTCCAAAAACCCTGCGGCGCCGCCGTTCATCGCAGCCGCTTTGGTCCGCGTGTCGGCGAATGACGTCATGATGCATACCGGGGGGCCACCTTGCTTGACCAGCGCGTCCAAGAGTTGCAGGCCGCTAGTGCCCGGCATTTTGAGATCGGCGAGTACGCAATGCACTTTGCTCACATCACCGGAGGAAAGGAATTCATCCGCGGAACAGTAGGTCTTGCTGCGAATGCCGATCGCGTCGAAGAAGTCATGGAGTGACTCCAGCAAAAAGTGATCGTCATCAACTATGGCGACCATGGTGTGGGGCTTGGGACGCATTGAACCTCTGATTGTGTCGTTGGCCGCGCTGAGCCTGGCGTTGAATGTCGACGGTAGGCTTAGAGCTAGCTGATGAGCTCATATTGCCGCACAAGGTCGGCTAAGGATTTAGCGCGCATCTTTCGCATCACGCTGCCGCGATGGAGCTTGACCATGATTTCGCTGATCCCGAGCTCAAACGCGATCTGCTTGTTCATCAAGCCACTGGCCACTAGTCCGAAAATCTGGGTCTCGCGGGGGGTGAGAGTGTCGGCACGGGATCGAATTTCGATGCGGTGTGATCTTTCCTGCTGCTGGTCCCGATCCAAGGAAAAGGCTGCTTCGATAGCGTCAAGCAAGTCGCTCGTCCGGAGCGGCTTCTGAAGAAAGTCCACCGCGCCTCCCTTCATTGCGGTTACGCTTGTTGCGACGTCGCCGTGTGCGGTCATGAAGACTACCGGCAGGTCGAACCCATTAGCACTCAGCTTCGCCTGAAACTCGATACCATTGACCCCCGGCAGGCGGACGTCGAGAAGAACGCATCCCGAGCTAGCCTTGGAAGCCCTTTCAAGAAACGAAGCTGCGTCCTCGAACGCTTCAGCCTCAATATCGAGCGACTGGAAGAGGTCTAGCAGCGATAGACGAAACTGCTCGTCGTCCTCGACAATATGTACGACCTGTCGCGGGACCAAAGGGGGCTCGATGGATTTGGCAGCGTCTGCCATGTCAGGTCCTCCAACCGGGATTGATGGCATCAGATCAGGGTGCATTCTACCACTCATCCCTCCTCGAATAAGTAAACCAACGTTTGCCATCTGATTGCAATTTAACGACGAACTGTTTCAAATGTACTGTGGCTAGCTGTCGACGATTGGTAACGTCACCCGGAACACAGCACCACGCAGCCCATCGTTTTCGGCCCAGATCGTACCGCCGTGATTACTGATGATCGACCGGCAAATGGCGAGCCCCATTCCCATGCCGTCTGCTTTCCGCGAAAAGAAGCCGTCGAAGATTCTGTCGATGTCATCGGCTCGGATGCCCCCTCCGGAATCCCTGATTACGAGACTTATTTTGTCGGCGGATTGGGCCGTCTCAACTGAAATTTCACGGGTGCGAGAATTGTTAGCCGCTATTGCCTGAATGCTGTTGATCAGAAGGTTCACGACGACCTGCTGGAGCTGGACACGGTCTCCCATGACCCGGGGAAGCCCGCCCGCCAGCCTGGTCGTAACCGCTATGTGGTGCGTCTGGCTCTCCGATCGCACAAACAGGGCGGCTTCCCGCACAATGTCATTGAGATCAACGAAATCGCGAACAGGGTCGGACTTTACCGCCATGTCCTTTATTCGGCGAATCACTTCGTTCGCTCTATGGGCGTTCTCCATTATCCGCGCCATAATCGACTTTACCTTGGGGAGGTTTGGTTCGTCCCGAGCGAGCCAGAAAATTCCCGTGTCGGCATCAGTGACGATCACTGAAAGCGGCTGCCGTACTTCGTGGGCGATCGACGTCACCAATTCGCCGAGAGCCGAAATGCGGGCGGCGTGGACAAAATCGGCTTCGATCTTCCTCAACTGCCGCTCGATACGACGCTGTTCCGTGACGTCGATCATCATGATCAACGTCTTGTCCAACGTCTCCGGGTATTGAGGAAAAGTAACATAAAACAGAACGTCGAGAAGATCGCCGTCGAAAGTAAGGATCTTCATTTCCTCGCTGTAGTTCCGTCTGCCTCCAAAGTGAGCAGTGAGCACACGAGAAGCGGCATCCGGTGTGCCGGCGAAGAGATATGATACGTCTTGCAGGAAATCTTCTCTCCTGTGGCCTCGGAAGAGACGCATCGCGCTTTCATTGATTTCCGTGACGACGACTGTCTCGCTGGCAAAACGCACCAGGTCGGGTTGTTGCGAAAGGTAATCCTCGATGTTGTCGATGCCGGATGCCTTGAGATTCTCGATAACCCCGCTCATGGCACGAGCGTCGACCTGCCACACAGGAAGAGGTATGTTGTCGATCAGGTTGCGATAGCGCTGCTCGCTTGCGGCGATTTCCCAAAAGGTCTCGGGAGCGTTCCACGATCCGGTCACGTTGACGGAAATGAGCGAGGGATGGTCGGCGCCGGCGCGCCATACGGTGAGCATTTCGGCTCCGACCCTGTGGTTCTTTGGCCAGCAGCCATATCCGCTACTAGCAATGACTGCAGCCGGAGACCCCTCGTTTGCAAACAGTTTGGCGGCAGTAAGGTTCAGATCTTGGATTTTGAGATGGTCGGCCGCGAAGCGGAGGGCCGCAGCGGGTAGATAATTCGGTCCGCCTTCTCTGTCGCTGGCCATTTTCCGGAGAACCGCGGTCGCACCCGACACATCGATACTCCAGACGGCCGCCCCGTCCTTTTGGATGCCGACCGAATGCCCCTCCATGAAGCGCGGATCGGCCCTGCGACCGAATTCGATGAAGAGGTCCGTGGCATCTGCTGCGGCTCGAAGGGATCTCACCCGGATTTCGACGAGCAGCGGTATTCCATCAGCCGTGCGGCGTTGGACGATACCCTGCCAGGAGCGTTTTGAGACCATGTGGTCCAGCCCCGGCTCATCCATTGACTCCCCGAACAGTTCAGCCGTTGTCTTTCCGATCGCCTCCGAATTTGCGACCCCATAAAGCAAGTGGGACGCCACGTTCCAGTGAACGATGCAACCTGCCGCGTCGTAGATGACGATGCTTTCGCTGGACGCGTCAGCGATCTCGACGGCCAAACTGTCGATGGCGCGCCTCGCGGAACCGATCTTGTTGTTAACTCTTTCGGCCATCCGACTTCTTCAAGAGCTCGTTCGAGGCCTCGGCTTCGATCAAGTCATTGGGTTGTTGCTGTCTATGCTCGAAAGGCGGACCGAAGGGGCGAACAGCCTTCGAAGCCGGCGAGCCTTGGGGCAATGATCATTTGACTGAAGCTGGACTTTGAGATGCCTAACCGGTCGACGAACGATGTGCCGACGGCCACACCGTCTTCTCTTTATCAGGCGGCAACGCCCGGGATTTTTGCATGGAGCAACCAGCGAGCTACCGAAGTGACTCGACGACCCTGGAAGCGTGCGACGGCCAGATGATCGTCGTCCGGCTTCAGACTATCGCGGGCGGAGACGTGTGTTGCGCCGTAGGGAGTGCCAGCCTTGAACATCGCGGGGTCCGCGTAGCCGAGTGGGACGATGATAAGTCCGAGGTGTGCCATCGTGGTGTAGATGGACAGCAGCGTAGACTCGTTTCCACCGTGGAGGGACGAGGTAGAGCCGAAGACCGAGCCAACCTTGCCGTTGAGTTTGCCTTGGAACCAGAGGCCGCCGAGACCATCGATATAGGCCTTGAGTTCGGACGAGATGGAGCCAAAGCGGGTAGGCGTCCCGAACACGATCGCATCTGCCCATTCGGCGTCCGCCTCGCTCGGAGCTTCGTATTTCTGGTTCATAGCGTGCGCGTTCTCGCGCCAGCCCGGCACCTGGGACATGGTTTCGTCGCCGACAAGTTCGCGCGCGCGACGAAGGCGTACCTCTGCGCCCTCTTCGATCGCTCCCTGAGCGATTGCATTTGCGAGAATTTCGGTAGAACTGTTCCGCGAATAGAATGCGATCAGCAACTTTGGTTTCGACATAACTGCCTCCGGTTGGTCGCTGTGGGCTCATGCCACAGCCGTGCTCGGAACATGGCGAACCGCAACCAGCGTCAGAAGCCGTCAAAAGCCGGAATGTGCGTCCAAAAATTTGGACGATCGTCTCAGTGGCGCGTCCTGGCGGACATCCGCGCATGAATCTGGGCCTCAAAAGGTCTCAGGCGGGCGTGGGCATGCCAATCGCGTGGTTTGCGTCCATAATTTTGAACGCTTCGTTTGTGTCGCGCCGGCTTCAGATGGAAAGAACCTGATCATACGGTTGCAGTCGATCGAGCCAGCCAAGGCCGAGAACGAACGAGCAAAGGTGGAACATGAACCAGATGGTCATCAGGGGCGTCAACAGCCAGACTTTCGTTGCAGCCAATATCAAGCGGACGGAAGACTTCTACAACAGAGTCCTCGGCTTGCCGGTCGTGAAGCGGACAGTTCATCACCATGACGCGCGCCTTCCGCTCGTCACCTTTGGATTCCAACCGTTCGAGGGCGAGCCGCAGCGTGGCGAAACAATCACGTACATCGAATGGAATCCAATCTTCTACATGATGCCGAATGGTGGTTTCGTCGAAGAGAATGCCACGCGTGACGGCGTCGCCAATCCTCGGGTTGGGGATCCGAAGGGACGTTGGGGTGCTGGTACGAACCATCATCTTGCCTTGCACGTGCCGAACAGGGACGGCCTTCTGAAGTGGAAGCGCCGCCTTTCCGATCACGGCGTCCACGTGACCGGGCCCTACAATAGGCACTACTTCCATGCGATCTACCTGCGCGATCCCGACGGCGCGATTATCGAAATAGCGACGACGGAGCCGGGCTTCTCCCATGACGAGGCCGTCCTCGGCTCAGGGTTTCGACCGCAGCCTAAGGAAAATCTGATCGGTGGTCGTGACGAAGTGCAGGTCGCCGCTGAAACCTGGCCGCAACCGCTGTCCCGCATCACATCCGATTTCGCCCTTCGGGGCTTTCATCACATCACATCTATTTCGAGCAACGCGGAGAGAACCGAGAACTTCTTCGTCGAGAAGGTCGGACTTAGGATCATCAAGAAGACAGACTATCTCGACGAGAAAGGCGGAACTCATTTCTATTATGCCTGCGACGAGGACCTGTCGCCCGGCTCTGTGCTGACCTTCTTCGGTTTGCCCGGATATAAGAGCGGCCGGCTTGGTACCGGACTTTCGCACCACTTTACGTTGGAAGTAGAAAACGATGCCGCTCTCGCCGACGAACATGCGCGGTTCAAGAAAGTTGGGATAGACGTGTCTACAATTCAGGACACGGTATACGCACGCCAGTTCCTCTTCCGTGATCCGGATGGGCACATTTGCGGACTTTCCACCCCGAACCGCTATTCGATAGACGAAGACGCCGACTTCTTAGGCCAGAAGCTATGCCTCCCGGAACATCTTGAGAGCGAACGCCGCGAGATCGAACGCCATATCGCGTACCGCCCAGCACCTGTGCCGGCCCTGTCGTAAACGACGACATGCCCCGGATGGCAGGAGTGAAACATGCAGCAGCTTGATTTTCTACCGCAAGAAAAAGTCGTCTGGGGCCGCCAAGTTCTCGCCGATGCCCTGACCAAACTTAGTCGCCACGGCATCGAGAGACCTATAGTGTTCACGGTGGAGCCGCTGGCTGGGCTGGCCAACGAGGTGGTCGCCGCCATGGGCTCCGACGTCGTTGGCGAGTTCCTGGATTTCCCGCCGCATGTTCCCGAAACCGCCGTGAACAACGCCTTGTGGGCTTGCGAAAGCACCGGGGCAAAATCGATCATCGCCCTCGGAGGGGGCTCAGTACTCGACGCCGCAAAAGCCGTGTCGCACTTCCATCAACTGCGGCACGGAAGACATATACCAATCGTCGCCCTCCCCACCACATTGTCGGGTTCGGAGTTTTCGCATTATTTCGGTGTTACCGAAACGGCAGGGGCGGTCAAGTTTAAGCGGGGCTATGCAGTCAGGGAGACCGCTCCGAGGATCGTGATTATCGACCCCGAACTCATCCGAGGAACACCGCGCGGGTTACTACTCTCCTCCGCCATCAAGGGGATCGACCATGCCGTTGAGGGGATGCGGCTGGTAGGGCCAGACCACCCGCACGCGGTTCTCGCGGCCAGCGGCGTGGCTCGTTTTTTGGGCGTTCTCAATCGGTGGCCTTCGGGGCTCGAAACACAACACGCGCTCGACGCCGGATCGATCACACTCGACGACTTGCTTCAACTCCAGTTGGCTGCCTGGCAATGCTATTTCTTTCCGGCATCCGTGATTTACGGTTTGAGCCACCGTATCGGTCACATTCTCGGCGGGACCTACGGCGTACCGCACAGTCTCACGTCGTGCATAACGCTGGCTCCGGTCATCGAAGCCTGTGCGTCCTTCTACGGCGACAAACTGAGGATTTTCAATGGCCGGGCGTCCGGACGTGAAGCTGCTTCCGTTCTGTCGAGTGACATCGGCGACGTTGTGACCTCGCTCGGCTTGCCCTCGAAACTGAGGGACATTGGCTTCGATAGAAGCCTGCTTTCACACGTTGCTGAATTGCTGCTCGAAAACTATCCGCGGGAGGTGAACGATCTCGGTGTCGGCGCTCGCGCCAAACTTTTCGACCTGCTCGAGAGCCTCTGGTAGGCAATGGAAGCCGACATGACCCACTCACTAGTCGGGTTGCTGTCTGACTATGCTGCAGGGCGGCAGTTGCCGTCGAGCGCAGTTGAGGTGGCAATTGCAACCGCCCGGCACTGCCGCGCCGAGATCCGAGCGTTTGCGGAAATCGACGGCCCGGGAGCGAGGCTATCTGCAGCCTCGTCGGACCGCCGATATCGGAACCGGACGGCTCGAGCACTCGAAGGTGTTCCGATCGGCGTTAAGGACCTGTTCGATACAGCCGGATTAGCGACGCGGTATGGTTCGCCGACCTATTCCGAGAACGTACCTCGTGTGGACGCCGAGATGGTCCGTATCCTAAAGAAAAAGGGGGCTGCTATTGTCGGTAAGACGACCACTCACGAGTTCGCATGGGGTGTGACAACGGCGAGTGAGCATTTTGGTGATACGCTAAATCCATGGGATCACAACAGAATCCCGGGCGGTTCGAGCGGAGGGATGGCCGCGGCAATCGCCTACGGAGCCGTCAGCGCCGGGCTGGGTACGGATACCGGCGGTTCGGTCCGCATTCCTGCAGCTCTCTGCGGAGTTGTCGGCTTCAAACCGAGCTATGGGTTGCTATCTACACACGGGGTCTTTCCTCTTGCTCCGTCGCTGGACCACGTGGGGGTAATGGGCAGGTCTGTCGCCGATATGAAGGTGATCGCGGCTGCCCTCGGCATCAGGAGTAACCCGTCGTGGACTTCCCGGTGGCGATTAGGGGTTCTTGGCACGGCCAACGACCTGCCGATCTCAGCGGACGTTCAGCGGTCTTTCGAGCGGGCCGTTGCCACCCTTGGGTCGCACCACGATGTCGTAGAAATCAACGATGTACCATCGTTTAAGCGTGGATTTCAGGCGTTCGCGGGAATTGTCCTCGCGGAAGGCGGGATGGTGCATTTCAGCCGGCACGATAGAGAACATGTCCGGGCAACTTATGGGGCCGAGACCGCCAGTCGCCTTGCGTTGGCGGAACTGACAACGATTGGAACTTACGCGGACAGCCAGAGAACTCGCCGAGAGTTCGTTCAACAGTTGGATTTCGCGATGAGCAATGTCGACTTTCTGCTTCTTCCAACATGCCCGTGCACCGCACCGCGGCTCGGAACCGATCAGATCACGATCGGCGCATGGAACGGCAGTATCCGAGAAGCGCTGATGATCTATACCGCGCCGTTCAATTTGGCCGGCATGCCAGCCCTGTCTCTGCCGATGTCTCCGGCAGCGGCGGACGGGATGCCCGTTGGACTGCAGATCGTCGCCGGTAGAGGACGCGATGCGGCCCTTCTGACCTTTGCTTCCGAGGTCGAGGCCCATCTGGGTGTTCGCGCGAGTGACGTCGATCTGAAGTAATGGTGAACGGGCGGAGGACCGAATGTCTGTAAATGCAATTTTGATCGAGAAGGGGTGCCATGTCATAACAGCTTCTCGCACCGATACGGTGGAGCACGCGTGCCGCCTGCTTCACTCGAACCACGTCGGCGCCGTCGTGATAGTAGACCACGAAAACCGGATCGAGGGGATATTTACGGAGAGAGATGTAGTCGCGGCCATAGCTCAGCGCGGCATTTCGTGCATGGATCTACGACTTTCGGAAACTATGTGGAAGAACGTCTTTTCCTGCAGTCGATCGACCAGCATCAACGGGCTGATGGACATTATGAATAAACAAAAAGCGCGGCATCTCCCGGTGGAGCAAGACGGTCGGCTGGCGGGCATTGTCTCGATCGGTGACGCCGTCCGGCACCACATCAGAGCTATTGAATGCGAGGCGGAACATATACGATCATATATCTCCGGTTGAGGCCTGACTGGCGGATACAATCCCAAATTCGATAGCCATAACCGTAGGATAGTGACTAGAGTGTGACTCGTTGGATCGAAAGACGAGGGGACGCACGCGATGCTTAGAACTCTATGACAGCCGGTACTCTGGCAACTCATGGAAGGTAAGGATCCTGTTAAACCAGCTGAAGATCCCTTTCGAGAGACGCACGCTCGACCTGGAGTCGGGTGAGACCAAGAGCGACATTTTCCGTAAGTTGAGCCGTTTTAGTCGCGTCCCAGTTCTGGAGCTCGAAGACGGGCGGAGTGTAGTCGAGTCGGCTGCCATCCTTCTTTACCTAAGCGAAGGTACGCCGTACCTCTATGACGATCCGTATTTGCGGTCGCAAGTCATTGGCTGGATGTTTTTCGAACAAGGAGACCTCCAACGTTTTCTTGCCATGGCCAGGGTCTACCATATTCGTGGGTTGGCCGACAAAATGTCGCAACAGATCGAGCGGCTTCACGCTGACGGTTATTTGGGACTTGAAAAGTTGGAGCGTTGGCTCGTTAGCCATGAGTGGCTAGTGGGCGACCGGTACACGGTTGCCGACTTGGCAGTGTTTGCATACGTTTCGCTTGCGCATCAAGGAAAGTATGAGATGGAGCGATTTGCGGCCATCGCCGCGTGGCTCGCTCGCGTGAAGGCTCAATCCGGCTGGATCGACATATCCGACACGAGCCCCTACCAATTGGTTTAGTATCGAGACAGTCCGACGGAGGATAGGTTGCGAGTAAAAATCCTCTGAGAGGCGACGGGACAAAGTGGCTTTTGCGCGCAATCCGTCGCGAACACGGTTCCGTATGACTCAAAACACCATTCTTACCGACTTAATCAACCTGCTCGGCATAGCGGGCATCGTCGTGTGGCACCTCCAGGGTCGGGCGCGGCCAAACGAGAGAATTATAACTCAGATCGTCGTCTTCTTCGCAATGACCGTGGCTCTCGCTTTCGCGCGCATTGTGCCATTTCGCTTCGACGCACCACACCTGGATGGAACTGGGTCGCTCGTGGTGACGGCCAAGATACTTTGGTGGACGCACCTTTCTTGGGCCACGATCGGATTTGTGCGAATCTACATCGTGCTTGACGGAAGGCCGCGGGAGGCACGCCTCATACAGGACCTGCTAGTAGCCATCGTCTACCTCGGGGTATTTCTTTCTGTCATGGCCTTCGTTTTTGGAGTGCCGATTGGAACCATTCTCGCCACTTCAGGCGTGTTCGCGATAATTCTCGGTCTTGCGCTTCAGAACACCCTTGGCGATGTTTTCTCCGGCATCGCCCTGACCCTCGGAAGGCCGTATACGATCGGAGACTGGATACTACTCCCTGATGGAACTGAGGGGAGGGTGGTCGCCAGCAATTGGCGTTCGACCTATCTCCTGACCGGAGCTCAGAATCAGGTTGTAATGCCGAATAGTGTTCTTGCTAAACAGGGGTTGACGAATGTCAGCAGGCCCGATGAAACGCATCTGCTCGTTTTAGCGGTTCGCATTGTCCCGACACACACACCTGCCTTTGTACTCAAGGTAATGTTGGATGCCCTCAGTAGCTGCAACAGCATTGTCCAAGAGCCGCCATCGAGTGCATCCCTCATGGGAATCGATGCGGCCGCAATCGACATTCAGCTCTTCTTCAGGGTTACTTCTCTGGCTCAGCGGAGTGCCGCCAAAAACGAAATTATCGATCTCATATACAGGCACTGCATTGCCAATGGGCTTGTTCTGGCGAGCCCGGCAGGAAGCCAGATCCTCCGAGACGGCCAGATATCTGCCCCCAAGACCTCGGCGTTGACGTTGTTGAAGTCGATTCCGCTTTTCTCGGATTTGACAGAGGAGGAGCAACATGCGATCGCCGCCGGCGCGATTGAAAAGAGGGCGGGTTCGGGGGAGGAGCTGTTACCACAGGGGTCCGTTTCGGACAGGCTGCTGATTATCCGCGGAGGAGTAGCTTTGCGGTGCGATCAGGGCGAGATCGTCGCGAGACTGGCTCCCGGCGATATCGTCGGGGCCTGGGGGGTATTTGCAGGCCAACCTGAGAACAGCCAGTCTCTTACGCTGACACCTGCCACCTTCTACGAGATCGAGAAGTCGGTGTTCGATAGCCTCGTTGCAGATCGACCGCGCTTAATCGAGGACCTGGCCCGACGATTACATCGACATGGGTCGCATGGCGACGCCGGATCGCCTCCTCGAAGCCATTCCGACGGAACACGCGCGGACCTCGTACACGCAATAAGAAGCATGTTCGGAGGACACTAGCGATGGGTGCTTAGCGGCGAGCACGCCCCGCTCGAACGGGGGCATATCGTTCAAGTCGTTGGACCATGCGTACAAGCACAGGAACTTCTAAAATTCGAGAGAGCCACTACTGTTTCAACAGCTCAAAAAAACGAAGGGGAGCTGTCATGGACGCCAATCTGAAATGGGAAAACTCCGATACCGACCGAGCCAATTTCGTTGATCAGATCATGGTGGAAAGGCGCGCTAAGCGGGGCTTTCTGGCCACCTCCGTTCCCAGCAACACCGTCAACGACATCCTCAATGCAGCCCGCTTTGCACCCAGTTCTAGCAACACGCAGCCCTGGCGGTGTTACGTACTGACGGGTAGTGCCAGAGATCGCATCACGTCGAAAGCGGTCGAGATCTTTCGGGCTGGCCCGGAAAAGCTGACACCGGAATATCCGTTCTTCCCGCAGCCGTTGCATGACCCGTTCGTTGGTCGCTTCAATCAATTCCGTGGCCAACTCGGCGACGCGGTTGGTGTCCCCCGAAGCGATAAGTACGGGAGGCTCAAGGACGTGGAGCGTCAGTTCAGATTCTTCGGAGCCCCCGTCGGTATGATCTTTACCATGGACAGGAAGCTCGAATGGGCGAGCTTCATCTGCTACGGGTGCTTTTTGCAAAATCTGATGCTCGCGGCCAAGGCGAGGGGATTGGACACCTGCGCACAGCAGATTTGGTCGCTACAACATCAATTGCTTCGCGAGGAACTCGGGTTTCCCGAGACCGACATGGTGGTGGCAGGCATGTCGCTGGGCTGGGCCGACAACACCCTCGCAGAGAACAACATGGTTAACCACAAACTGGCGATCGAAGACTTTGTCGAATTTGTGAGCTGAATACATCAGGTACTTGACCTCATACCATCAAGCCGCCGATTAATAGGTCGCCGCGATGTCTCGCGAGGGCAGCCTTTTCGGAAGAGTGATAGGTGCCAATGCTCGACCTCAAAGACGTGTATTTCTTTGTTCAAGTCGTAGATCGCGGCGGCTTTACCGCAGCCGGCGAAAGTCTCCGCGTACCAAAATCGACTCTCAGTCATAGGGTCCGCGAACTCGAGGATTCCTTGGGCGTGCGGCTGATCAACCGCACATCCAGGCAATTCGGCATGACGGACGTAGGGGCGGAGTTCTATCAGTATGCCCTCGACATGCTTCAATCGGCAGACACTGCCGAGGAGTTCGTCCGCCAGAGGCTACACGAACCTAGCGGCACGATCAGGATCACGACCGCGGTCGAAATTGCTCAGTTCGGTCTAAGGGACGTTATCCCAACCTTTTTGAACAGATACCCGAAAGTGAAGATTGTGGAAATCGCAACCGATCGGCTGGTCGATATGGTTGCCGAGGGATTTGATGTAGCGCTACGCGGCCATGTCGCGTCCCTGCAAAATTCAACCCTGGTTCAAAGAGGGATCGCCAGTGTGCCCTGGTACTTGTTCGCGAGTCCGGAGTACCTCCGACAGGCGGGCGACTTATCCAAGCCGGAAGACCTTTCGTCACATTCCACGCTGGCTAACGACCGTCACGGAGCTGAGGTGTGGCGGCTGAAAGGCCCGGCAGGCCAAGAGCTAGAGGTCCCCATAGAGCCGAGATTTCTGAGCAACAACATGATCGCTCTGAAGGAGGCGGCGTGCGCAAATCTTGGCGTCGCCGCGTTGCCTGGATATATGTGTCGCGAGGAAATAGAGGCGGGGAGGCTATATCAGATACTGCCTGGATGGATGGCCGCTGACGCTCGCATGAGCGCACTTATGCCCTATAGGAACGGGCTTCTTCCTGCCGTGCGGTCGCTCGTCGATTTTCTCGCGATCGAGGTCCCCAAGGTGACCGCGTTCACACCCCGCTCAGTAGACGATTAAAGCCGCGCGCCGGCGACTGCTACCAAACCTGAGTTTGCTACAAACAGAACGCCGACGCGACTATTCTTGGCTGGCGATCGGCCACTACACGAAATGCGGCATCGGTATGGAATCATGAGACTGCGGACTCACGTAAAACAGGCAATACAGTGTTGTGCGGGCAGGTGGTCCGAGACAGCAGGCGTTATACGGCGAGAGCCGGGAACAGGCGGATTTCTGTGTATGGTCTCCTAAGTGAAACTGCGGGCTTACTCGCGTTTTGCCGAACTGTCGAAACCGGCTCATTTACCGCGGCCGCACGGAGTATTGGGACAAGCCCTTCATCGGCCTCAAAGGCTGTGTCGCGGCTGGAAGCGGTTCTCGGCGCGAAACTGTTCCGCCGCACCACAAGGACCCTTACCCTGACACACGAAGGCGAGGCGCTCTACGAGCGCATACGCCCTATACTGGACCTGATGGAACAAGCAGGCGATGTCGTTCAGTTTAATCAGAACACATCGGGTCACCTACGCGTCAGCCTGCCGGGCGAATTCGGCAGGCAGCTTCTTGGACCTATTTTCGAGGTGTTCATGGCGATGTATCCGGGCATTTCACTACAACTGGACATGACTGACCGGCACGCTGACGTCGTCCGCGACGGGTATGACGCAGCGTACCGAGTAGGATACGCAGACCAAAATTCCCTTGTTTCCCGCACTCTTGCACAGCTGGATATGGTCGTGGTGGCTTCGCCGTCGTTCGAAGCGATCCGAGGAACGCCAGCGACGGTCGAAATGCTGCGCGAGTTGCCCTTTGCGCGATACTCGATTGGTGGGCGGACTTATCCAGTTCAGTTTGCTGACGGAACCGAGTTCGTTCCAAACGGCCGATTAGATCTCGACACAGCCGCGGCAATCCATCAGGCGGCGAAATCAGGAATTGGGCTCGCACACGTAATCAAACTGATCGTGCAAGAAGACTTGGCTCGTGGCACGCTCTTCGAGGTGATACCATCTGCACGCCTCAAGCGGATGCCTTTCCAGGTTCTCCATGCGCTTGGCAGGATGCCCACGCAGCGCCTGCAGGTGTTTACCGAGTTTTTGGCCGAGACCGTGCGAGCGCTCCAGGATGGAGACCGTAAATCCGGTTCTGTTCGGTTTCCGCCGGCGTAGCCTAAGCTTGGCTTCCGTCCTCCACGCGTGAGGTGCCCGCTTAAATCCGCCCTGCCGTCCTCTCACAAGCTGATACGCAGCCATGGTCAAAAACTGGCAGGCTACGTCTCCGCTAGCGTTTAATAGCGGACTCGATCGCTGGTTTTAGCTCCTTTCCGCCGAATGGTTTGAAGAGGCAGATTCCCGCTGATCTCGCCTCTGAAATGATAGCTTCCTGAGCGTGCCCGGTCATGAACACAACAGGGATGGCAATCGACCGCCTCTTGAGCTCCGCGTTGAGCTCGACCCCATTCATTCCGGGCATCGAAATGTCGAGAAGTAAGCAATCCGTCAGCAACAGCGACGAAGAAGCTAGAAAGTCGTAGGCTGACGCATATGACGTTGGCGAAAAACCCAAAACCTCCAGGAGATCGGTCAAAGATTCCCGCACCGATTGATCGTCGTCGATGATCGCGATGGTTGGTGGGGAGTGCATGTCGATATCGTCCCCAATCAAGAGCTACGGACTGGCAGCGATCCGTTAGCTTCGTCATTGGGTCGCATGCCATGACAATCGCTGGCACGTTTGAGAGTAAAAGAAAAGGTCGCGCCTCCTCCGGAATTCGCTGCCGCCCAGATATGCCCTCCGACGCTGTCTATAATTGCTCTGCTGACTGATAATCCAACGCCCATACCGTTCGGCTTGGTGGTATAGAAGGCTTCAAACAGTCGTTCGCTGTCTTCATCGTCGATGCCGCAACCGTTGTCGCGAACGTCTATTCGCAATTGGTCGCCGGCGTAAGACCTGGTGGAGATGCTTACGCAACGCTGGCCGCCTGGGAGACACTGGACGGCATCTACCGCGTTGAGCAGAATATTCAGCACAACCTGCTGCACCTGCGCCCTGTCGCCGGAGGCTGAGGGCAGCCTCTCCTCAAATGAGGATCGGAGTAGGACCTCGTTAGCCTGAAGCTCGTTTCCGGCAAGCGTGAGAACCTCGCGCACGACGTCGTTCAAGTCGAAAGCTTCAACAGCCGGCGTACTGCCGCCGAACAGGCCGCGCAGGCGCCTGATCGTCTCGGCCGCGCGGTTACCGTCCCTGAGACTGCGGGCGGCTGTACGCCGCGCGCCATCGAGGTTCGGAGGTTCGGAGGCGAGCATGATCTGGCAGGCCTCGGCGTTGGCTACAACACCCAGCAATGGTTGGCTGAATCCATGCGCGATCGACGCCGCCAGCACTCCTAAAGTGGCGGTGCGCGAAACATGCACGAGTTCCGCGCTGATGCGTGCGAGAACGTCCTGGGTGCGCTGCATTTCACTGACGTCCTGCAGAGAGCCAAGGCGCCTGCGGCTGCCGCCGGCGTCGTATGCCGTTCGTGTAACAAGCCGAACATCCCTGATAGTTCCATCATGCAACTGCAGCTTGAATTGCCGATCAATGTCCGTGCCGTATTGCCGAGCGCTTTCGACGAGCTGTCGGAAATCCGATTGGTCGGTCGGGTGGATAAGCTCTCCGATGTGGCGAATGGTTAGTGGTTGACCCTGTGGCAGGTGAAAGATGCGATATATTTCTTCGGAGCATTCGAGTTGCTCGATTTCGTCACTCCAGTAAAAGCTGGCCGTGCGGCTCAGGCGCTGGGCTTCACGCAACCAAGCCTCGCTTCGCTGGAGCTCCGAGTAGAGTCTCGCGTTACCGAGCCATATTCCCGCCTGCGAGGCGAGAAAGTCCAATACCGAAGTCCGATCCTCCGAGAAGACGCCGGACACGATGTTGTTCTCAACGTAGAGAAGACCAATCAGACTCGTCGCGTTGAATACCGGTACACATAGAATCGATCGGGGCTGATTTGCTTGAAAGTATTCGTCGCCGGGATCGAACATCGCGACTGCTGTGTCGTGCAGAGCTATCGGAGACTTGGTTCGCATTACGTAATGGAGCACCGACGATGGAAGCTCGGTGCCGGCAGGTCGCCTCCTATTCTGCTGGACTTTAATGTCGCCTTCCCCGGTAGCTGCCGTTGCTTCTATGTAAAGCTCGTCTCCCGACAGGAGCATTAAAACGCCGCGCTCCGCTCCCGAATTCTGCACGACAAGCTTCATCAGCTTTTCGATCAGGCTGGCGAGTACGATTTCGCTCGACAATACGCGGGAAGCCTTACCGACAGTATCGATATCCAGCGAGGCGACAGGCAAAGCCAAGGACGCGTGTGATGGCGGTAACGATCCACGGTTTTTCAGGCTGATAAAACGGAGATCGAGCAGCCTCACTTTCTCGACCGCACCCCATCGAGAAAATGCCTCCCTCGCGCGCCTCAGATAAGCTTCCGCTGCGATGTCCAATCCGCGGGTGACATAGAACCTGCCTGCGAGCTCGCTGGCGATGGCATCTACCTGTAGAAAGCCGTTCGCCCTGGCACCCCTGATCGCCTCCTCGTAGAGTGACTGCGCGTCGTCGCTGTTGCCCTCCAATTGTGCGATCTCGGCCGCAAGGAGAGCTTCACGGCAGGCGAACGTTGCTTCACATCCGTTCGCCCACGCCTGTAGCCGGGCGTGATGCCGACGGAGGCCTTCGAGATGCTGCTGGCAGCGGCCGGGAGGCATGGTGTCGCGTACCGCCAACGCTGATGCGGTGAGGCCAGCATAAAATTCGAACTCGGCTTCCTCGATCGAGGATCGCATTGCCCATTTAATTGGCTCGACGCGCAACGCAGCTTCGCGAGCCGCCGAGAAATCTTCCGTGAGATAGTCTTCGACCAGGCGGAAGACCCAGTGATAACTGATCATCATCGCGTTGCGAGGTTGTGGGTTACTATACTGGGTGGCCCACGCGTCGACATCGCTGCTTCCTGCGGTCGGAAGTCCGCGTAGCCTCCTTATGAAGCGAGCTTGGCTGAAAAAGTTTTCATGGGGTAGGCCCAATTCCACCTTGCGTGCAAAGGCTAGAGTATCTTCCGCCACCTTTTGCACTTCCGCGAGCGGTTTGCCTGCCATCAGCTGATGTGTGATATGGTTTCTGGCGTTGTAGGCGGCAAACGCCAGATCCCCCGTCGACGTGCTGATCCGGAATGCCTCCTCAGTGAGGGGATTGCTATGGGCCAGCGGCTTGATCCAGGGAACGGCGAAGCCCGCGAAAAGGGCATATACACGCGCCTTGTATCTTCCGGCACGTCCGCGATCGACGAGCGTTCGCGAGAGCTCGCCGAACTTGTACGCCGTTGCATAGTCACCGAATTGAGCGCCTAGCGCCATGTTCAAAGCGGAGAACGCGACGCTCGAGCTGTCGCACAGGCCATGCTGTAAACTCAAGACGGTCATGCGAAGCAGCAGGAACTCCATCAGCCGACGATCAACTGCATAAGCCGCAGGGAAGACTTCCGTCATCACCGCCATACAGGACATGATGTGGGGGTCGGCCATTTCTGAAGCGGAAACCAGGTCCTCGATCGGTCTTTCGACCAACAGTCGATGAAGCACATCGAACTCGCTGACAACATCTGCGTATCCCGGTTGGGGCGGCCATTCGATACCAGCCTCCCCCAAGAAGTCGACGCCGGTCTCCACCGCCTCAACATTTCGTCCCGTCGTAAAGAACAGCAGCACGGTCAGGCATATCACCTCCGCGCGCTCCGCGAAGGCGGTTGTTCCTTCCATGAGCTCGGCAAGCCGCTCTTCGGCCGACGAGAAATCTCCAGTGACTATATCGCATTCTGCAAGGCCCAGTCGAAGTCTGAAGGATAGCGGACAGATTTCTTCTTTGTCGCGACTTAGGACGGATATGCCTTTTTCGTAATACGACTGAGCGGACGTGTAGGCGCTTGCCTGTTTCGCTCGTTCACCGGCTGCGATGAAGACCCGGGCGACCGCTATGCGTTCGCCATCGGAAATGGAGTTCAGTGCTTTGTCAAAGTGGCCGGCGATCTCATAAACCCTGTCGTCGACCTCATCGACAGTGGCGAGAAGCAGGCGTCCGATCCTCAGATGCTCCTCGGCGCGCACTGCGCTGTCCAGCGAGACATAGGCAGCCATCTGAATTTTATCATGTACGAAGGACACGATATTTGATGACAATCGCATCATGCCGGCATCGATCGAAGGTCGCAACATCGGCTCCAGTTCGTCAATCTTCGTCTCGAGGGCGAGCGCGGCGGTCTTCACGTCTGTTGCGCTGCCCAGAAGCGATAAGATTCCCAAAGCGGATTTTGTTCTGCGCGGTAGCCTGTCTAGCTGGATTCCAAGGAGTTGTGCCACGTTTCGTGTGACGCTTCGGCTCGCGACTTCTGAATCGTTCCACTCCCATTCCGATGTTTTGGCTTGGAAGGTAAGCAAGTTGTCCGAGGCGAGCTGTCGAAGAAATTGAAGCGTGAAAAACGGGTTCCCGTCCGTCTTCTCGCTAACGATAGCAGCCAGTGTTTCGACGCGCTCCGGGGCGCATGAGAATATATTTGCCAACAGCCGCTCAAGGTCGGCGTTCGATAACTTATCGAGCCGGATGTCCGTGACACGATGAGACATCTGCCTGACCCTGGCGAGGAGGGCAGCAAGTGAATGGGTCGAATCGACTTCGTCATCCCGGTATGCGACGATCAGTAGCGTATGTTTGAGCTGATGCTCCGTAGCGAGCCCTTGGATCAGCTCTAAAGTCGCCGGATCGAGCCACTGCAGGTCGTCTACGAAGACAACGAGCGGATGGGCAGCGGTGGCGAAGACACTCAAGAAGGCTCTAAAAAGGTATCGGAAACGGACGGCAGCAGTAGCGAGTTCCGCTGCCGCGATTGGTGGCTGATCTCCAACTATATGCGCAAGCTCCGGAACGAGATCGACCATCAGTCCCGCATTCTCTCCCAGGGCCTTAACTAAATTGGCCCGCCATTCTTTGACTTCCGATTCGTCTTTCGCCAGCAATTGTCGAACGAGGCCTCGAAACGCCTGGACTATTGTGGCGTAAGGGGTCTCCCACCTGTTCTGATCAAATTTTCCTTCCGCGAAGAGAAAGCCCCGGCCTACCAGCGTTTGCTGTATGCGAGCCACAAGGGACGACTTCCCGATGCCGGCGGCCCCGGTCACGATTACGACTTCGCTATCCGCTCCAGCCGCCACACGCTCGGCCGAGTTCAACAGAAGCTGTCGAGCGATATCGCGTCCGTACAGCGTAGCTTCGTAGCCCGAGTGTCTGAACAGATCGCCCCGGGCAACCGGAAAGCGTTCAACCCTGCCTCCGGCAGCCCACTCAGATACGCAACGTCTGAGGTCGCTCTCCACCGCCTTGGCAGATTGATATCGACGGTCCGGATCCTTCTCCAGCAACTTGAGCAAGATTGCGTCCAGCTGTTCAGGTAGGCCGCGATATCTAACGCTCGGCTTTGGCGGGCGCATCGTTAGGTGTCGGTGCGCCCAATCGAGTGGCTCCGAAGCGGAAAACGGCAGCGTCCCGGTGAGCAGCTCGAACAGCATCACTCCTAAGCTGTAGAGGTCGCTGCGTTGATCAGGTCGGCGGTTTGTACGGCCTGTCTCCTCAGGGGACATATATGCCGGCGTCCCAAAGGACGGCAAAACAGAATCCGTGGCTCGGCCCGCACGGCCGAAACCGGTAAGCGCTACCCCACCGGACGTCGTCAGAAAGCAATTCTCGGGCCGCACATCACCATGGATCAACCCCGTTTCGTGAACTAGCCGCAGCGCCTCTGCAATTCGGGTTGCCACCTCCAGCTTGCGACCGACGTAAGGTAGGGTTTCCCATTCTGCCGCCTTGCAAACGCTGCCGAGCGGAATGCCGCCGGGATCAACGAGAGCCATTCCGACCCGCTTCTCCCCGATAAAGACTTTGGTCGGGTGCAGTATCGCTGGGCTATGCGCAAAAGGCTGGAGTAGTTCAAGCTCTTGAGTGAACTCCTCCTCTCGGGAGGGGGCGACATCCGCGGCGACAATCAGAATCGTCCGGCGGTCTGGCGACGTTGCCCGATACCATGAGCGGTCAACGTCGGAATGCAGTTTTGTTGCTATGATATCAGGATGGTCGATAATCTCAGCGGCGACCGATGCGGCGAAGGAATTGTCTGCTTCGACGGTCAGGTCGGACTGCATGCTTGGCTCGCTGGGCGACATTTACCGATTATACACGTCAGGATCCCCCAAACGGAGGTAAACCATCGTTTTATTGCGCTGGTTTACCTTCCTGAATGGAGAGCGCGCGTGACGCTCACCGTGTCTACGACTAGACGTCCGCCGACATCTTCGGGCCACGACTGAACTCTTGGCAGCGTGACAATCCTGTGCTCGCGGCGGCGCGACGCTCCGCCGGGAACACGCCCCGCGCGTAACATAAACGCGTGTATAGCTATCCTGACACAGCATCGTATCCCACGGTTTGTCCGGCCTGCGGTCGAAAGTCGAGCGGGCGCTCAACGAACATCAAACTGGAAAAAGACGATGACACAGCGGATCAACTACGCGCAGCTTTCGCCCGAGCTCTTCAAGAGCCTGATGGGCTTCAGCATGGAAGTGAAGAAAGGCTCAATCGAGCAATCCATCCTCGATCTGGTCGATATCCGTGCCTCCCAGATGAATGGATGCGCATTCTGCCTGGATATGCATTCGAAGGAAGCCAAAATCCACGGCGAACGCGAACTTCGCCTTTATCATCTCGCCGCTTGGCGCGAATCCACCTTGTTCAGCCCGCGTGAGCGTGCCGCTCTGGCTTGGACGGAAGCGTTGACGAAGCTCCCGGAAGGCGGCGTCTCCGACGAAATCTACGAAAGGGTCAGAGGTCAGCTCTCCGAGAAGGAAATCTCTGATCTGACGTTCCAGATCATGGTGATCAACAGCTGGAACCGCGCTAGCGTGGCGTTCCGTGCGGTTCCCGGCTCCGCAGACAAGGCTTTCGGCCTCGACAAGGCAGGCCTCGCCTGAGCGCGTAACGCATGCGGCCGCATGCGACTTGCCAGATATCGTCCAGCTTTTTGAACGCTGAGTCGAAGAACGGCCGCCTGTCCGTCCTCGCAGATTGGCTCTACGCTCCCTTGACTGGACGCGAATAGCCGGCGGCAACAAGCCGAAAAGGAGGACGGAACAGTGAACGATACCGGGACAACCCAACCGATCCAGAGCGACGGCCATACGCCTTACAGCAGATACGTCCAAACCGAGATCCTGCATACGCTTCAGGAATTCGTTAGCGACAGCCCCGCGGAGCCGGCATTTCTCGCCAACGTCCAGATCAGCGAAATCTACTGGGCGCTCATCACCCGCGAACTCGTAGCTGCGCAGACCGAGCTTCGCCACGACCGTCTCGCGGCGACGAACCGGATCCTTCGACGCATCGTCAGCCATATGGAAGCGTTCAACGCAAACTGGCGCTCGCTTTCATGGCTGACGCCAGCGGAACTCATGCCCATCTTAAGGGGATTGAGCGCAAAGCACGGCAAGGACACCGCCCTGCAAGGCTGGACGTTCCGCGAGATGACTTTTCTTCTAGGGGTCAAAGACCGCCCGTCACTCGAACACTTCGAGCCGCAGCCCCAGAGACATCTACAGCTGACCGAGCGCTTGAACTCACCAAGTCTGTACGACGACATCCTGGCCGCGTTGGCGCGCGTCGGGAAACCGGTTCCGCAAAACTACCTGAAGCCAGACTATGCCAAAGCGTACAAGCCAAGTAAGGAGATCGAAGCCATATGGGCGGAAATCTATCGCAGAGATGATCCTGCCGACCACTGGCGGTCGTTGGCCGAGCTGCTCGCCGACATTGCCGTGGAATTCACAAACTGGAAGTACCTTCATCTGATGGCGACGCGCCGCACATTCGGATCGCGACCCGCGTACCACGGTGTCGATGCGATCCAATGGCTCATTCCCACCATGGAAGAGATTCCGTTTCCAGAAGTTTGGACTGCCCGGGGCCTTGTGTCCTAGCAGCATAGCGCCGGCCCTGTAGTCGGTGCCCCTTCCAATCCACCAGCAAGAAATCTTGTTGAGGACTCTCCGGGATCCCGGACACCTCACTTGGCTCCGGAGAGCAGGACATGGACCGCATCAGATGGGATTCCCTGGTGTCGAACGCGCGCGCTTGCATAGCCGATAGCAAGCGAGCTGGCGTAATGCGTTTCTCTGACGGTGCCGAGAAGGGGCGTTTCGTACTCTTCCATGCCGCCATGTCATTCTGCTCACAAAAAGTGCGAGCGACCCTGTTGCAGAGGGGCGTCGCCTACGAGTCAAACGAGATGTCGATACTCGCCAGCCGGGATCGGGACGGAAACCTGGTTGCTGCAGAGAACTACGGTGCGGAGTACGTGCGTCTGAGACGCTCAGGCAAGTTAATAGAAGTCGGGGGCCTGGCGGAGAGCTATTCGGGGATGTCCTCGGTTTCGCTCTGCGGATTGGACGCATGTGCTGTCCCGACTTTGGTCGACTTGGAGACAGGTGAAGTGATCGTGGATTCTCTGCGCATCTGCGTTCACATCGACTCTGTCGTTGGCGGCTCGGAGCCGCTGATTCCGAGCGCTGACCAGGATCGACAACGGGTGTTCCGGCAATTGGAGGCTGTCGATGCCACGCCACATCCCGGCCTTCTATACGGGTTCCACCCATATGGAGATCGGCGTCCCCAGGTGCTTCGCGATGCCATGAAGACCGTCTATGACGAGAAGCTCGAGACACTGGCGGCGCTCACCGCTCGTCATTCCGCCGACCTTGGGGTTGTCGAGGCCTATCATGCAAAGATTTCGAAAGAGAGCGCCGGGCGGGCGGTCCAGCACGATGCAGTGTTCCAGGAAGCAATCCGGAAGGCCACCCGCGAACTTCTCGTGCAACTCAATCTCGACCTCCAGAAAACCACAACGGATTGGCTATGTTCCAACAGCCTAAGCCTCGCTGACATTTTCTGGGCTGTCAGCTTGATCAGGCTTCGCTACCTGGGCCTCGCGGTTCTATGGGACGATCTGCCTCTCGTCGAAGCCTACTATCGGATGGTTACGTCGCTGCAGTCTGTTCGCGAAGAGGTCATCAAGGCGACAATAGCATCCATGCCGCCATCAGCGTATTTAAGCCCCGAAACGGCATCGCGCTCATTCTGAAGCCGCGGATCAATGCAATCGAACGTTTGGCTGACACGGTCAACGCAATGCCGTTCTAATATCGAGATTGCTCGGCTGTGGGCAACCCGGCCAAAACTCGAGCTCGAAAGGCAAACCACAATCGGACACCGTTTCGCGGAGAAGGGGCGCAGATAGATTGCGCCGATTGGCGGGATGCGGACCACATCGGGTCTGGCACCGAAAGCTCGGCCCGACATCTGGCGGTGTCGCTAGCCAGTCTGTAAATTGACCCATGGGTGTCGCAGGTGGTCGTATATAGCTTTCTCGGGCTCGAGACCGGAAGGATCTGCGAAACAACCCAAACCGATGGCCGTCAGGCCCGGATATGCGTTCGGCATCCAATATACGGTCGTGCCGCAGGATGGGCAGAACTTGAATGTCACGTTATGCCCACTATCGCCGGTCCTTGTATACGCCCGTTCTTCGCCGACGCATCGCACATTCTCTGCATTAAAAAGGACAGCAACTCCAAAGGCGGAGCCAGTCCGACGCTGACACGATCGGCAATGACAGAGGGCCACCATGACGGGCGATCCATTCGTAGTAGCCGTCAGTTCACCGCAGCAGCATGTCGCCAGTCTTCTCATTTCACGTAATCCGGGATTGGTGCTTTTTTCCACGTTTCAATCGACAAGTTGACCTGAACACGCGCGCGCACAATTAGCCCAACTCAGAAAAGGATGGCCGGCTATAGCCGGACATCCTTGCCTGTATTGAATTTAGGACAGCTGCTGTTGTCGCAAATGCCACCACATTTTCCTCGTTTCGAGGATGTCATCCCTGCGGTGGGTAACTGCTTTGCTTCCGCAGGCCCGCGATTTTCCTCAGTAGTCCCAGAAGACCGGTACCCAGCGGAAGGCATCGCCGGCGACGGCGACACGGCCGAGGGACGGGAAGGGCAGGTGGGTTGCGACGAGGAGTTCGCCGGTCCCTGCGAGCTTGTTGAGAAGATCGATGCGGACACGGGCGGCCTCCTCGGGGTCGTGTTCGAAACCGTTGTGCCAATTGGGCTGGTCAAAGCCCACTGCAAAGATGGCGTCGCCGGCGAAGGTCAGTGCCTCGTCTCCCGATGCTACCCGGATGATAGAGTGACCCGGTGTGTGCCCACCGGTTCGGCGGGCCATGACACCAGGAGCGACTTCAACCTGTTCCTCAAACGGCACCAGGTTGCCGCGATACTGAGACAGGAAATTCTTGGCGGTCGCCTTAAGTGCGTCCGGAAAGCCATCCGGCATCTTCGTTTTGGTGAAGTCCGGCGACTCCCAAAACGCCACCTCTGCGGCGGCGACATGAATACGAAGGTTAGGGTGGAGACGCTCCTTGATGCCTTCGACCAGAAGGCCCCCGACATGGTCCATATGCATATGGGTGAGGACGATGTCAGTGACGGACGCAAGCTCGATGTCCGCATGCTGAAGGCGTTGCAGCAGCTGACCTGCGCGCGGTAGGTTAAGGTCGGGATCAAGGCCCAATCCTGCGTCCAGAAGGATCGTGTGCGAGCCACTACGGACGACCACGGCGTTCAGCGGCCAGTCAAACGCATCTGGCGGAAGAAACTGGTCAACCATCCAGTTGGCGCGGACAGTAGGATCGGCGTTGTGACCCATCATCACGGTCGGCAGAGGCAACACGCCGTCGCTGACAACCATCACATCGATGTCACCGATCTTAACCGCGTATCTCGAAGGAACGAGTTCCTCAGCACCCTTCCTGCCAGTGTGGAACGCATTTTCAGGCGGAACCTGTAACTGTCGGACGGGTGACGGGTGGTTTGATGGTTGCGACATTTCGCACTCCTTTGTTGTCGACTAATGGTCACCGTTAACGAGCACCGGAATTCGAACCAAACTGCGTGTTGCGTTTGTTTTGCAAGGCTCGTCGCGTGACGCTCCAAGAAGCTAGCTTTACGGGTCGTTGTTGGTAACCAAACTTTAGTTTGGGAGAGCCGAGCCTTGCAGCGTTGTTGTGCGCAGGTGCCCAGGCGGGCTTTGGCAGTCTACGTAACGGTGAGGGAATTCAGGGCTAAACCCAAACCAGTGTTTAGCTTTGGTCATATCTGCCAGTCGCATAGAACGGCCCGGCCGCTTTGGGACATCCCCTGCGCAGGTACATGCCTCGACTGCGGCACTTGTCTAGGAAAGGTCAAAGGAGATCAATATGGAAACCGAAGTCTCAACACGTCCCCGTACGCAGTTGGATGAGCTGGTTCCGTCTCGCTATGCAGTCAAGGTTGGCGATATAGAGGTCATCGTTATCAGTGACGGTGTGCTCGCGCCGCCGGCAGAGTCTATGGCGACAAACGCTGACGCGAAGAGCCTCAACGCGTGGCTGGACGACAGGCTTCTCCCGCACGACTCGTTTGGCTGGGCGCTTAACGCAGTCGTTGTTAAAACACCCAAGCAGACAATCCTGATCGACAGCGGCCTCGGTGAAGAGTATCCGGATTTCCCGCGCGCGGGACACCTGATCCAGAGACTGGAGGCAGCGGGTGTCAGGCTCGGTTCGGTAACCGATGTAGTCCTGACTCACATGCACTTCGACCATGTCGGCGGGCTGCTGGCTCACGGGGTGAAGCAGCAGCTTCGGTCAGACCTACGGGTGCACCTTTCCGCTACCGAAGCTAAGTTCTGGGAAAAGCCCGATTTCTCTAAGACTGCCATGCCGCCAGATCTCGCAGACCTCGCTGGCAAAGCTTCGTTGGATTTCCTGAAGGAGTATTCAAGCTACCTGCACTTCTTCGAGCGGGAAGCCCAAGTCGCTGATGGCGTCACCGTGAGCCTGACGGGCGGTCATACGCCCGGTCACAGCGTGGTCCGTGTGGAATCCGGGAACGATAAATTGATGTTCGGAGGTGACGCGATCTTCCCCGTCTCGTTCGAACACCCGGAATGGCATAATGGCTTCGAGCACGATCCAGAGGAAGCGACGCGAGTCAGGCTACGCCTGATGGCGGAACTGGCGGCCTCTGGCTCTTGGCTTGTCTCCACTCACATGCCGTTCCCTTCCGTTGGGCGAGTGGTCGCTGCCGGTGACCTCTATCGTTGGGTCCCGGTTCAATGGGACTATTAATGTGGCGGCGCGACCAGATGAGTAGACCATCGAGTATCCTCCTGAGCGAGGGATAAGCTCGTGCTTGACGGGGTCGGGCCCAGCGGACTCCCGTCAAGCATACAGAGGTCTGGCCCGTAATATCCGGCACGGACGAGCCGTGAGGGGAGGCCTCACGACGGCGTTGCCCGTATGTGACCGAGATCGACTGGTTGCCGGGTAGTACCGAACCAGCAAAGTGGAAGTCATCGGGAACGCTACGCTTTGCGACCATGTGTCGATCGAAGCTCTGACACACCGGTCGGCTGTTCAAGGCTTTGGGCGGAAAGCAAACAAACCATCGTATATCTCAGATGTCGAGCCTGGATTGCTTAGCGTGAGCTCGCCGCTCATTCGACCAAGCGGTGCCATACAGGAGATACGAAATGTTTCGAACCCTCATTACCGCAGCCATCGCGATGTCCTTGGCTGTGCCTGCGTTGGCGGCCGACAAGCCATATCGCGCAAAGATTTCCGTCGTCTTCGATCATGTTCTTCCCAACGTTCCTGGCAAAAGCCTCCGCGGTGTCCTGGTGGAATACGGGCCAGGCGGATCGAACCCGTCGCACACGCATGCCAAGAGCGCCTTCATTTACGCCACCGTCCTCGATGGCCGGATTAAGAGTGCCGTAAATGATGGCAAGTCAAGAATCTACAAGGTGGGTGAACATTGGATCGAGTCCCCGGGCGATCATCACAAGATTAGCGCCAACGCTAGCGATACGGACCCGGCGAAACTTCTGGCCGTGTTTGTCGTCGACACGGAGGAAACGGAGCTCACGACTCCGGATAAGTAACTCCGGATGCAGAGCAGCGCTATCATCGCTGCTCTGCCAAGCCGTTAATCGAAGGAGCTGCTCGGCAGGTTCCGGCTGACGGAATACGGCAAGTCACCGCGCTAAACCGGGTGTCCGTAATTCGGCAATCGGCAGCGCGAAGATGAATATCGCACCCTGCGGCGCGTTGCGCTCCACCCACAGCCGGCCGCCATGCGAGGTTATGACGGACCTGCAAATTGCCAGTCCCATCCCCATGCCTTGGCCCTTCGTGGTATAGAAGGGCTCGAAAATTTTCGACGGTACCTCTACCCCAGAACCCGAGTCGCTGACGGCTACCTGCACCATATCTTCAACACGGTGAATGTGAATGCCGAGGCTTCGGGTAGCAGACTGTGAATCGATTGCCTCTATGCCATTCTTCATAAGGTTGATTATCGCCTGCTGTATCTGAACCTTGTCGAGTTGGAGAGCGGGCAAGTCACGTTCGATTTCGACGTCCAGCTTCACTCCGTGCCGCAGGAGTTCTTCCGCGATAAGATCGCAGGCTTCGACAGCTACGCGACCGATATCGGTCGGTTCTCGTGTAGCGGTCGACTGAGCGAACAGGGCGCGGATTCGACTTACGATGTCGGTCGCCGCGTTTCCGCTTCGGATGATACGTTGCAGCGCCTGTTGCGCTCTGTCCAAATTTGGGGGATCAAGAGAGAGCCATTGTTTGCACGCGTCGGAGCTGGACAGCAAGGCGGCCAGCGGCTGAGCAACTTCATGGGCGATGGATGCGGACAACTCCGCCAGGTTTGCAGCTTGCGTGGCCTTGGCTAGATCTTCGTGGGCGAGGCGAAGCTCTTCTTGGGCAAGAACCTGGTCATTGACGTCAAGCGACACAGCGTACCATTCCACGATCGTTCCGCTTGCGTCTCTGATCGGCTCCGCACGGCTGTCCATCCATCTATAAACGCCGTTCGCGCCGCGCACCCGATAACGTACTGCGATTCGAGCGCCGTGCTGTGCGCCCCGGCGAAGAGCCTCCGTCAACCGCGCCTCGTCATCGGGATGGATGGCACTGCGCATGGCCGTCAACGTCAGTTCGAAATTCTCGACGTATTGGTCATTCAGTGCGAAAAAGTCGAGCGTGGCTTTGCTGAGGAACGTTGGCTTCCCATCGCCGCTAAGGCGCATGATGTGAACGGGGACCATGTTGACGAGCTGTGAAAGCTCTTGTTCGCGGATGCGCAGGGCGGCTTCGGTTTTTTTATAAACGGTGATATCAATTGACATCCCGTACCAACCTGTAATCCGGCCCTCGTGATCCCGCGTCGGCCGCATTGCAACGCGGTGCCAGCCGTATTCGCCCGTGGAAACTCTCCTTAGTCGATATTCGTTGTTCCAGTGTTCGCCTGTGCGCAAACTGTGGCGAAGAGAGGCGGCAACCCGTTCGTACTCGTCGGGGTGGAATATGTATTTCCACCCCAGATCACCGCCATCGAGGAAATCCTGATCGGTGAGCTGCTCGTTCATCTCCTGGAGGGTCTGGCCTATCGTCGTCTGAGCGTTGGGGGTCGCGTAAGTGAAGCGACCTGTTGTGTCCATCGCCCAGCCGGTTCCAAAAATGGTCTCGAGAACCAGCGCGATCCGCGCGGCTTCAGCCGTCTCGCCGACTGCGTCTGTTATGGACCAAGGTAGATGTTGGGCCGAGATTTTGGCAGGCGTGTCATCCGCGATCGCGTATCCCGGCTCAGCCCTGAGTTCGGTCCACGCATAACTGCCATCGGGTTGAAGACGGCGATATCGGACGATCTGTGGGAAGCCGCTCCAAAAAGCCCGGGAGGATGCGTGGCTTGCTACGTCTCTGTCGTCGGGATGAACCAAGCTCAAGAACTGCGCCGTTAGCCCGGGTGGATGCTCTTTGCCGATTGATGGCGAGCCACCGATGATGGGAAAATCTGCCTGTGTCGGACGGTTGAAGCCGAGAACAAAGACGCATCCCAAAGCCACTGCAAGAAATGTTGCGCACGGGACCAAAATGGGCGAGTCCCTGTCGGGACTAATGACTGCTGCGGCCAACACCAACAACAATGCCAAGATTAGAATCCAGTGTGTAGCAAGCAGAACTTTCCGATCGAAGCGTTGTGCCAAAACGATGATTGGCAACAAAAGGCCGATCGGATTGAAAGTAAGCCAGGACAGAAGGCCGCCGGCAACGGAGAACGCGACCAAAACGGCCAGGCGTGGGAAGGCAATTTTCTTCGTCATCGCCTCGTCATCCGTCATGATTCCGCGATCTTGTCCATTACAAGAATTTGCGGTCGTGTGCTGATTTATCGGGTGTTCGTCACAAAATGTTGAAGCGTCGATCTTCAACCGCGTGACAAACTCATCTTAGGAATTCATTCCCGGCACGCGGCCCATCCCTTAGCGGTGTGACTGGAGTGTGCTTCAGCGGGGACATTCGGCGTACTCCGTAGACCGTGGAACGGTTGTGCTGCATTTCATGATGCGGCGGCTCGTGTATCGCGGGGCATGAACGTAAGGAGAAAGACGCCTGTAACGAGTGCCAGCGACCCCCAGATCGGCGCATCGTGACTAGTCTGATAGAGCATCGTGCCGAGCACCGGGCCGATCGCGGACCCCAATCCGCGCGCCGCCATGTTGATCCCTCCGATTTTGCCCTGCGCTCCCGGACCGCCGATGAGACTTATCGCGCCTAAGACCGCCGGTGCCAGGAATCCCACGGCGAAGCCAATGACAGTCATCGAGACGCACATCGCCAATATATCGTTGGCAAACAGTAGCATTGCCAAGCCCACGAAAATTCCAGCACTGCCAGCGCGTAGCATCACGAGAGGTTTCTTGAAGTCCCACAGGGTAATCAAAACCTGCGCGAGACAAACGGCTACGACACCGACTGTAAGCACAAGGCCGGTTTGGGCGGCGGCGGTACCTCCGTCCATGCCGAAACTGTCTATAAGCCTAAGCGCGAATATGGGCGGAACGGTTGTATAGCAGGTGAAGCCAACCAGGGTAATCGCGAGATAGGGCCAGATTTTCGCGAGAGGCAGTGTCGTTTCCTCGCGAGAAAGCCCGGGTCGCGGGCGAGAGTGCGGTAAGTACGCCAGCGCGATCAGGCACGCAAGAATACCGAACGCGGAGATTGTCGCGAAGCCCGAGACTATCCCCAGTCGACCCGTGAGCCATAATAATGCTGAGCCGCTAAGGGTCCCGAAGCTGATAGCGGCGCTCAGGCCCCCCATACCGCGAACGCGTTGCGAAGGCTGAGTGAAATCCGCCACGTAACATTGTGCAACTGGAATCAGAGCTGCCCCGAATACGGCTTGAATCAAGCGGGCAGCCCCAAGTACAATCCCCGAGACGGTTGCGGACAGCAACACGAACTGGCCCGTCACGATCGCCATTATCGCTGGCCCCAAGGCAACCATCGGGACCGCCCAAAGCATCAGCGTCCGACGGCTCCATCGTTCTGAGGCATAGCCCCATCCGGCTGCCGCGATCACGCCAACGAATGCCCCGAGGCCAAGGATCAGCCCGACGTCGACGTCACTCAATCCCAGCTGCCGCCCGGCAACTCCAAGGCCTCCGGTCATGAAGCCGTTGGCGGATGTGTAGATGACGACGCCGGATAGCGCTGCCGCCAACTCTAGCTTGGATCGAGGTTGGGTTATTTCCAGTTTGGAGAATTCGGTGGTGGCCATGACTTTTTGTTCGAATAATGAGTTCAGGTCTTATACGGCAGATTACCGGCAATCCAATATGTCACCCTGACTAGGCTCTCTCCTGCTCGATTTTGGTGTCTCGGAATGGGCATTGCAGCCTGGAATGCTCCGGGAGATCTTTGTGCCCGGGCGACGCCGCCAAACGGCCGGCACATTCGGATCACAAGATTGTCCATTACTACAACATCGGGCCAGAGCGTAGGTGGTTGCTTCCTTACGCCCTTACCAACGTCGCAAAACGGTTGCTGGGATGCGCAGCTCGACGGTTCCGGCGCGGGTCTCCCATGGATACGGCCGCTGTCGCATCCGAGCTCCAGCGCGCATGGCATCGCGGTGATGCCCAGCAGTGGGCGAAATCTACACGAAAATCTTTCCGCCCTACGCGTTGCTGATCGAGAGCTACCGGAAGGCGCAGGAAGTCGCCACCAACCACGAGCAGCTGGATTAGGCTCGGGGCTGAGCACGGCCGTTGGCCCAATGCAAACAAGGGTTCGACCACTTATGGACGGTTTTGCAAACCGATCGCTTGGTCTCTCCAGTATCGAAAGAATTCGGTGCGCTGCAACCGCGTGCGCCCTTCCTGAATGGTGGTCAAACAGGAAGGGCGACAGTTCACGATTTATGGGTTGAACTTCTCAATGTCGGGCAGCGCCCAGGACTTGTCGAAGAACGCTTCTGTCGGGCCATAGAAGCGGAAGTAGGCGAACCATCCCTTGTCGGGGTTGGTCTGCACCCAGTTCGCCTCCTTGCCTTCGGGGGCTTTCGGGCCGAAATAGACGTCCACCGATCCGTCCTCGTTGGCGACGATGTCTTCCTTGCGCGATGAGATGTCCGGCCGTCCCTGTTCGGTGACCGGCATCTGCCGCGTCGCCTCGTCGTAGGCGGTGACCGACCAGAAATTCTTTGCCGGCGGATTGGCCGGGACATGAAGTTTGTAGGTGTTCTCGCCCGAGAGCCATGCGCCGTCCGCGTCCTTGTAGGCCGCGATGTAGCGCTGTCCGACGCCCACAGTCTGGGTCAGCATCGCCTTCGAAATCACGACGGCCTCGTAGAACCACGCGGCACGCTCGTCGAGCTGATCATAGGTGTTCGCCTTCTGATCGGTCGCCACGACCAAAGCATGCTTCCAATTGGTCCCCTCCCAGAAAGGAGGCTCCACCCTTTTGTCGGTGGTGTTCGCCTTCGCCATCGCCTCGCCGACCAGAACCCCGTCCTGGAGCAGTTTGCTCTGTCTTTCGTCGGGCTTGAATGGCCGCCCTCTCTCGAGGCCGAGGAATTTCAATTGAGCCAGGATCAGCCGGTCGCGTTCGTCGATGGGGTTGCGCTGGATGACTTCGTTCAGACTGTCCCAGTAGGTCATGCCGCGTGGTGGCATCTGGCTCCACTTCTTGTCACCGGCGGCGCGTGCCGGCATCGGCTCGCCAGTGCCTTCGACAGTCCAGGAGTAGGTCTTGATCTGCGGGATCATCTCGGCGATCGCCTTTTCCTTGTCGGCATCGAGCAGCCGGAAGCCGGCGAAGACGTCGCGGCTCGTGGCCTGCACCACGAAATAGCCGGGTGCCTCCACCGGTCCGTATCCGGGCGGCATGATCAGGTATTTTCCACCCTTGCCCATGTCTGGGCCGACGACGCCGAGATCGGCAAGCACCCGCTGCCACGGGTCGAGGATCATGCCCGCGATCAACCCCGGAGGCACTTCGACGACGAAAGGACCAGTTTCCTTCAAGTCGATAAAGGTGGCGATGTAAGGCGTCGTGTAGTTCGGCGTCAGGATTCCCAATTTTTCGGCGAAGTCCAGATAGGTGAGCATCTCGCCGCTCTTGCCGCCGAACACGCTGTAGTGGGCGCGACGCCACTCGTTCATACCGACCGCCGGGATGCCCCAGAGATAAGCTTGCGATGCGCGCTGGAAGTCCATCTCGTCATACAGCTTTTTCACCGTTTCGGCGGATGGATATCCGCTCTGGAAGTTCAACTCGCCGATGCGGGTTTTGACTGCGGCATCGCCCTCGAAGGGGTTCGCCTCCTCAGCCCATGCGGCCGATGCGCTGCACAATGCCGATCCCAAAAGAGCCGATGTCAGAATTTTGGAAAGCACGGTCATGATCGTTCTCCTGCAGGTTGGTTTCCGGTCCGGGGCCGGCCAATCGGCCCGCCGAACTTTGATTTCGCTAGCATTCTCGGCCGTGGCAGCCGTCTCGCCTGGAACGGGATTTTGTCATTTGATCTTCTCGAAATCGCCCGGCTTCCAGCTATAGTCGACGGCGCGCTCGCCTGGACCGTAGAGCCGAAGGATGGCGAAGAAGCCTCGGCCGGGAGCCGTCGCCAGCCAGTTGGCTTCCTTGCCTTCGGGAGCCTTCGGCCCGATGTAAAGGTCGATCGTGCCGTCTGCATTGACGACCGGTTTGTCGCGAGAGCCGAGCGACGGGTAGCGCCGCTCCTCGGTCGCAAGGCCCGATGCGTTCTCCGCCTCGTAGAGCGTCAGCGACCAGAACAACTCGGCCGGTACATCAGGCGGCAGCGTCACCTTGTAGGAATTGTCCCCCGACAGCGGCGTGCGGTCCGCATCATTGAAGGCGATTGCGTAGAAGGCACCGCGGCCCGGCGTCAGCGACACCATACCGGGGCTGATTGAATAGTAATCCGTGAACATCCATGCCCGGTGCTCGATGTCCGTGAAGCCGTGTTCCCGGTTTACCCAGGATAGGTCGATCGACTTCTCCGGTCCTGGTTCGGCGGCGGTGTTTATCGGATTGGTCCAGCGCCGATCTGGCCAGACGAGGAGCGACTTACCGCCGACCTCCTCGCTAAGGCCGATGGCGCGGCTCATCTTATAGCCGACATCCGCTGCGGTGTTGAGGATTGCCCGCGTCTGCGGAGAGGGCGAGAAGGGTTTCTTCGCGATCAGGCCGACATTGGCGAGGAGACCAAGACCGTCCGGTCCCGCCAGATTCTGGCCTTCACGGTCGATCAGCCAATTCAACTGCTCGAACGCTGAGATGTCCGAACGCGGCAGCATGTTCGCGTTCACGCCGGAGGCATTCGGAAATTGCATCGGCTTGCGCTCGCTCTCGGGGAGGTTCAGCGGATAGAGCTTGACCTGTTCCACCAGTTTGTTGGTGGGCTCGAGATTGTCCGGATCGTCGTAGAATGCGCGTAGGAATACGAAGAGGTTATTGGTGCCCGAGCGGTAGATATAAGCATCTTTGGGTAACTGTCCGTCATAGCCAGGCGGCGTGATGACGAATGTACCACCTTTGCCCGCATCGGGGCCGGGCAGGCCGACGTCGCCGAAAAACTTGCCGCCGTCCATCGGGATCGGCCGCTGCCAGAAGTCAAGCAGGATGCCCTGAAGTTTCGGAGGTGCCTCAAATACGATCGGACCCGTATCGCCCATGTCGACGAAAGCCATCGCATAGATCAGGTCGGAGTTCGGCGTCGTCACCATTGTCTTGGTGTCAAGCCTCTCTTTCCAGACGGGCATCACGTTGTAGCCGGTGCCAAAGACGTCCTCGGCTCCGCTCCTCATGCCCAGCGTGTTGATCAGCGGTAAGGCCCAGATATAGGCTTGGGTCGCCTGCTGAAAGAGAAGCTCGTCCTTCAGTGTCCTGGCAGTCTCGGCCGTGGGACGGTTCTGCTCGAACGGTAGGTTGGCCAGTCGATCGAAGCGTGCCTCTTCGGCCGCTGCCGAACCGGTCAGTCCCAACGCAAGGAATGCAGCGGCTATCGATGGAAATGCGGTCGTGCGTTTCATGATACTCGGCCTTCTGCTGTGGTTGGTGTTCCAATGCCGACATGCCGGATTTTCGGGCAGAATATGCACCCCCGCGCCCGCAGGCGGCTATGCGTTTTTTGCCAATCTCAGAGCCAGGCCCGTGAAATCACGCGGAGGGATTGTGCGGCTACGGTTGCGCTGGGCTTCTCTCCGAAAAGCTCCTGATACCAGCCGGACATGCGCCCGTGTTCGGCAATGCCCCACTTTTTGGCGCTTGCCGATATGGTCGCCAGTTGATCGACAGCCATCAGATCGCGGCGAATTCTATGCAGCCGAAGCCTGCGCAGATAGTGGTTGGGCGTATCGCCCAGCACCTCGAGAAAGGCGCGGTAAAGGGTGCGACGGGACGATCCGCACGCTGTCGTGATATCGGTTATCGATATAGGACTTGCGAGATGCCGGTCGATATATTGTTGCGCCAGTCGAACGATGGTTTCATAGGACGAAGGCCGGCTTGCGGCGGTCGTCCCACGATCGTTTGCGTAGTGAGAAATTACGGCCCGCAACATCGTGCTTCCTATGTGGACGCCGGCCTCTGTTTCTTCTCCCAGGTGCACCCGGAGCAACGCTTCTCTCAGCTCTTTGAGTTTTTCCTGGGCCAATGGCTTGGAATGAACCGCGGATTGCAGAAACCTGCGGCCAAGACCATCCTCCAGCCGGCGCAGATCAAGAGTTGCCGTTACATACATCGATCCTGGTGCGCATAGGACGTCGACCTCGCAACCCGGAAGGAGAATACCCACCGTTCCTTCCGGGGCCTGTCGCAGACAGACTCGAAATCCACCGACCTGGGAGAGCACAATTCCGACGGTGACGGCAGCGTCCGACAGGACACCCCTCGCCATCGCATTCCCCGCGATAAAGCCCGAACTGAGAATCACGCCGTCGTATGTGCTGAAGGCGAGACTGCCGCCGATCTTGCGCCCCGCCATTTGCACTGCGTCCAGGTCGGCGCCCAGTACTGCATTTCGAAGGCCTTCGATGTCTTGCAACGGGAAGCGCTGCCAATGATCGGCCTTTGCGTCCGGGAACGGATCACCGCTTAGCTTCTTCAAGGCTGCGACATGGCCATGGACCACGCTCTCCAATTTGCATCCCCAAAAGACGAGGATGGCAGGAAGGAAGCGTTCCCTCTATGCGCCTTTTGCCAATCTAGTGGGCTGTCGAGCCTTCCTGTGCGGATTCGGACTGCTTGAACGCTGCTAATGTTTCGCTCGGCAGTTCCCCGAACAATTCGCGATACCATCCCGCCAATCTGCCGAGTTCGCTGATGCCCCACTCATTTGCCACGACCGCGATGGTGCACGCTCGTTCCCGATCAGTCGCGAGGCCCCGTCTTATTCTGTGCAGCCTTAGACGCCGGACGTATGTTTGGGGAGTGTCGTCGAGGATGTCCGCGAACGCGCGGTAGAGCGTACGACGCGAGGCGAAGGCGGCAGCGGCGATGTCATCAAGGGCTATCGGCTCAGAGAGGTGTTCGACTATGTAGGCTCTGGCACGCGCCACGATCCTCGCATGAAGATGTGTGTTGGCCCGGCGTCCGTGGTTGTAAGGGGGGCGACCAAGATGATTGATGAGCGCTCTCAGCAGCATCTTCCCGAGACCGGGCCGTGCGGGGTTGCCCGTGTGGATGCGGCTAAATTCCGCCGCAAGCGCCGTTACCACCTCCGGCGTCATGGATCGATTGTGGATCCCAGTTCCGCCCAGCGCAGCCCTGTCCAGAACCATTCCGTTTTTTCCGGCTTCCTGCTCGAGCTGATCGGCGGAAATCGTCGCTACGGCGTACATGGAGCCCGGCGCGTAGAGAGAATCGTGTTCGTCCCCTCCATGATATATGGCCACGTCTCCAGTTTTGACCTCGGTGAACGAGTGCCAGGATGATCCGGGAAGCCAAAGGCCAAGCCCCAAAGAAAGAGTGTCCGGGGAGAGAGGTCCGCGAAGCGCCACACGGCCTTCTATAAAGCCGCCGCTGTATGTCACGCCATCCTGCTCGGAGAATATGAGGCTCCCTGACAGCTTGCCACGCGCCATCTGTGTAGCTTCCATTCCGGCACCATGCACGGCATCGGACAGGTCTTCGACTTGCGATATCTCGATACGGTGCCAGGGGCACGGGACCGGCTGGAGAATTCCTTCCATTCCGAAACAGCCCTCTTTTCGGAGAAGTTTCATACCGCAAACGGCCTCGGCGCAAGCATTCCATCAACACGACTTCAGCTTCGCCGATCGTTTCACTACCCAGGATTGATACAATAGAGGAGCGCTTGCCGGGGGGCCAGTGTTCATCGTCATCGCAATGCGAGAACTTGACGGCAATAGTCCCCGGTTCGAGGCCTGCTGAGGTTCAGGCCGCCCGCCGCGGCTAATTTCATTTCCTCATTCCTGTGCTTGTCACAGGAATCCAGCCAGACTAAGTCCTTGGGCTGAAAGACCTTTTCCCGCGCCGCAGACGCGGCGCTGCTCTCATCCCTGTGACGAGCACAGGATGAGCAACGAGGAGACGTTGCAGTCCCCGAAAACTTTCCTACAGCCGCGCATCTTATGAGACGCGCAAAGGTCGCCGTAGCCCTTGGAGCTGCTGCGTGGCTCACGCATCGGTTGCCGGTTCCAATCACAGGATTTCGATTTTACGCCAGCCGTTTTCAGCAATAGGCTTCACTGACGAAATGCTGGAGAATCGCCATGAACCGCGCGCTTGCATTCACAGTGGCCGTCCTGGCCTGCTCTCCACTGTCGGCACACGCCCAGGACACCTCCATGAGCTTCTTCGTCACCAGCGCAAATCCGGGCAGGGGTGGCGACCTCGGAGGACTGGCCGGAGCCGACGCATACTGCAATTCCTTGGCGACGGCGAGTGGTTCGACGGGCAAGACCTGGAGAGCCTATCTATCCACCGACACCGAGAACGCCAGGGATCGGATCGGAAACGGTCCCTGGTACAACGCCAAGGGCGAGAAGATCGCCGACGATGTCGCCTCCCTTCACAGCGACGGCAACAACGTGACGAAACAGACTGCTCTCAACGAGAAAGGCGAAGTCATTCCCGGCCGTGGCGACAGCCCCAACCGCCACGACATCCTGACTGGCTCGAAACCAGATGGAACTGCCGCACCGGAAACCTGCGGCAATTGGACAATGGGCGGCGCGGAGGGCGCGGCGATCGTCGGCCACAGCGACCGGACGGGCCTGGACGATTCCGATGCGGCGAAATCCTGGAATTCGTCGCATTCGACGAGGGGCGGCTGCTCGAACGAGGCATTCAAGGGAACCGGCGGAGACGGCCTCTTCTACTGCTTCGCAAGCAATTGACGGTGGCAGGGCCGCTCGCGGCATACACCCGGTGCCGAAAAGCAAGCCGGCGCCACCAATCAAGAATGGCGCGTTTCCGTTTGGGCACAATCTCGCTTGAATAGCTGACCGAAGGCGTTCAGGTCAGAAAGGGCATGATATCTACGCCGTCTCCTGGGAAGACTGTGATGTGCGGGTGGTCCTGGAACAGCCGCGCCGCGGCCTCGATGCTTTCCGCTTCGACGACAAGGTAGCCGCAAAAAGGGTTCACGGCATCGGCGATACCGTCCCTGATTACGCGTGTCGTCTTGCCCACCATGCCACCACGATCGAGGATGGATGCGGCGTTTCTGTCCTCCCATGCTGCCCACTGTTCCAGTCCGACCGCGTCGATCGCGTCCTGCTCTGCCTTTGGCAGACTGCGGAAGGCGGCGAGGTCTTCGGGCTTCATGGTGTACACGGCTAGAAAACGGGGCATTGGCGCTCTCTTCGTGGTGGTAGATGGCTGCCAACTTACACCGTGTGCGGCCGAAGTCACCCGCATTGCCGCCACTTGTTTGATTTCCTCATTCCTGTGCTTGTCACAGGAATCCAGCCAGGCCAAGTCCTTGGGCTGGAAAGGCTCTTCCGCGCCGCAGACGCGGCGCTGCTGGATCTCTGTGACAGGCACAGAGATGAGGGTGGAGAGGGTGCGGTCCCTCGGCGCGTTCTATAAACCGTGAAGATAGCGAGGTGGCGCGGAGGGTCCCCCTGTACTGCGTCCCGCTTCGCCTCGATGCGAGAATGTAGGCGTACCCTTTCATTGCGTGACAGGTTGACCATTCCCTCGCATATTCGCAACGGAAGTTGCAGTAGCCGCACATCCCGGTCCCTCATTCCTGTGCTTGTCACAGGAATCCAGCCAGGCCAAGTCCTTGGGCTGGAAAGGCTCTTCCGCGCCGCAGACGCGGCGCTGCTGGATCCCTGTGACGAGCACAGGGATGAGGTGGAGAGGGTGCGGTCCTCGGCGCGTTTCATAAACCGTGAAGATAGCGAGGCGGCGCGGAGGGCCCAAGTCACGCCCGTATACCACGTCCCGCTTCGTTTGGACGCGAGAATGTAGACGTGACCTTTCATTGCGTGACAGGTTGACCGTTCCCTCGCATATTCGCAACGGAAGTTGTAGTAGCCGCACATCCCGGTCCCTCATTCCTGTGCTTGTCACAGGAATCCAGCCAGGCCAAGTCCTTGGGCTGGAAAGGCTCTTCCGCGCCGCAGACGCGGCGCTGCTGGATCCCTGTGACAAGCACAGGGATGAGGTGAGGAGAGGTTGCAGTCCTCCGCTATAGCCCTTTGAGTTGCTGCATGTTTTTGTCCTTTGATCGACTACGATCAAGGAAATTCCTCGGCATTCGTGTCTTAGAAGCCTAGTGTTACGTCGGTCATCAGAAAATCGCTCGCCCCAATTCGTGTCGGTCATCATCGACGGCAATTATAAAGAAGGGGTGACCGCGTCCGGGCGCAATCCGGTCGGTTACTGATTACCGAAGAAGTCCATCGCGCCCGAACTCCTCCCATCCGGCCAGGTTGGAGGCGACGTCTCCGTGTTCGGAATTCGACCCGCCCTTGGTGGTGTTTCTCAACGACCGCGTCAACTTCGCCTTGTACGCAGCCCGTCTGCGGTTTTCGGCGGCAGCCGCCGCGTCTTCCTCGCGCCAATCTTCGACGACGCCTCGATCGAGAATGTCTCCGACAATCCTCGGGTCGAAGACATGAAACGTTATCCTCCTGGCGCGTCCGCGCAGCTTGACCGTTCGCGTTCCAGCACTCGGCAAGCGTCCGTCGGCCAGCCAGCGATGTCTTTCGCTCGTCTTGATCGTGAGAATGTCCTCGATCTCGCGCGGAATCACCGGAAGGGTCTCGATGTTTCCCAACGCCTCGGCGACGACGGCCGATGCGGCGTGGAATGCAGCCTTCTCGCTTGCGGACATCATAAGCGTGAGCTCGCGACCATCGAGATTGAGCGATTTCTTCGTGGCAGACGGAAGCCGCGCGCGAATTTCCAGAAGGATGCCCTTCATGCGGACGGATGAACCCAATGTCGCCGCTGGCGGCAGCACCCACGTCTTGAGCAGCTCTATGCGACTGTTGTCGTGTTTCGGCATTAGACCTAGATGGGTCGCCTTCTTTAGATCGTCAATGACGTCATGCTGTTGGAGACCGAGCGTCCTCTAGGGTCAAGCCAAAAAGTATGGTAAGCGCCAGCCAGACAACAACAGGAGTGTAATGGTGAGCGAACCGACCGTCGCAGATGCGATAAGCCGCATTTATGAATCGCTCCAGGCGGACAATGCCGACATCGACGCGCATATCGCGACTCTCAAGGCAGCGTTGACGCGCGAGGGGTTGAAAGAGGCCGTCTTTGATCCGGGCAGGCTCGCGCAGAACAACCGTTCTGGCAGGAAGCTGATGCAGGCCTACTTTCGGCAGCGCGGCGTCACGGTCAAATACTCGGCTTCGTAAAACCGTCCCATGTCGTCAGACATTGCCGTAGGAGACGGCCGAGCTGATCACCCGGCGGGGCTGCCGCCACGAGCGCAGCCGACCGACTGGCGCGCCGCATCGCATTCGTCGCACCCTGCCTCTACCGGATGCAGGAAGACGAGTGGATCGCGGGCCAGTTGATCCGTGGCGATCCTCGCGATGTCTCGCGAGCGGATCAGGCGAGCATGGGCATGGCCGACCGGGCCCTCCCGCTGCAAGCCCTTTCGCCTCAGCCAGGTGTCGGCAAGGTTGAAGTTCTGGCAGCAGTGATCGTTCTCGCGATAGTCGATGCGGATCGGCCTGCCGTTATCGAGGACCGTACAGTGTTTCGGCACTCCATAGGGGACCTTCGCCATCAGCTCGGCGAGATGCAGCGTGGTGTCCGAATCGTGCCCGACGCCGAGGAGGAGCACTTGCCCGTCTAGTTCGTGGATACGCCCTATCGGACTTGCGGGAGCGTGCGGGGGCAGGGGCAGAGTGTCTGATGTGATGCGTGCTGCAAGCGGGCCGGCTGCCGCAAACGCGAACGGATGGTCGCTGCGCGTCACATTCTCCAGCCGCCAGAACGTGTCGGCGAGTATTCCCAGATCGGATGTTGCAGGTGTCGTCGCGGGGTCGAACGGCTCGTCGTCAAGACCGGACCATGATGGCATGACGAGTGTGCCCTCCGGGCCAATGGCGGCACGCAGAGCGGCAATCAGGCCGAGCGGCCCGCCTTCGACAGGGCGGACGCTGCGAAAGGAACTGTGAACGAGCAGAGTGCCTCCAGGCTTTACCCCGAGCGCAATGAGTTGATCAACGATTTCCGAAGTCCGCCATTCATATTGGTGAGTCATGGATTGCCTATTGGTAACCGCTGGCATTGCGACAGCAAAAAGCGCGCTTGTTTGGGCCAAGCGCGCTCCGGCGAACGATCTGCAGCGGGGTTACGGCACCCTCGATCGATCCCGTTGAACATAGCATGAAAACGGCCGGCGAACAACGATGCGGAAGCTCCGCGGACGCCGTCTTGGGCTGCGTCCTTAACAGATATAAGCGGCAATGAGTTGCCATGTTCCGGCTTTTCGAGCATGTTCCCATCTGGGCTGCATGCGTTTCCGCATCGGGCTGGGAAGTGAACAAAGGGACGGGCAGGTATGGCTCCGGGCGTCGCAGCCGCACATCCGGAGGCATGAACCGTGCCGATCGGTGGCTGCGCCTGCAGAGATTGCCGGTCTGTTCGGCGTCCGTCCTTCTTTCTCCAGCGATGAGCCGTGGGGCGACGTTGGTTGCAGCGTGCGCTTTGGTGTTCGTGCCGAAGGGGCAGGAGAGGGTTGGTGAACGAGATGTCGACGGTCTCGCCGGTCGCCGGCGGCGCTTCCACTATTCGAGCCATTTGAGGTTTTCGTGGCGGGGCCGCATTATCGTCTGCAGACATTCGGGGAGTTGCGGCTGGTCGATTCCGGCGGCGTGGTTGTGGCGTGTCCCGAGCGGGGGTCGCTGATACTCGCCTATCTCTGCGTGTCCGGAGAGAAAACGGCTTCCCGTGAAAAGCTTGCAATGCTGATCTGGCCCGAGCGGGAAAAGAGCGTCGCTTTCAAGAACCTGCGGTCGACATTGTGGCGCATGCGCCACCTTGCTGCGGAGTTGGGGCCGCTCATTACGGCGAGGGAAACCGAGGTGACGCTGGGGGAGATTACCTGCGACGTCGACGGTTTCGAGGCGCTGGAACGTTCGGAAGAGGCGTTCCGCACCGGGCTTGCGCTCTGGCGCGACGGGTTTCTGGCAAGCGCGGATGTGCCGCCGGGCCGCTATGCGGATTGGGTCGGAGAACAGCGGCGGCTGTTCACGCAGGTGATGCGTGCGGCGCTTCTCGGCGGCGAAGAGCGGTTTGCCGACAGGTCTCTGCGGCGCAGCGCGTGCATGCACCTCCTCGAGCTCGATCCGATGGATACGGCCGTGCGTGCGATCCTGGAGCGGATGACCGGCGGGGGGCTGGTCATCGGGGGCGGCAAGCCGGAAAGGGCCCGGCTGCCGCAGGCTGCGTTTGGCAGGGAGTTCGCAAGGGAGGCGAGTGCTCCGCCGGTTGCGCCGGCACCCCGTGTCGCTCTGCTTCCGCCGGCGGCCTTCGGCAGCGATCCGATGCTTCACGCGGTCAGCGTGGCCGTGGTCGAGGACATCACGATCGGGCTATGTGCGCAACGATCGATGTCGGTCGTTGCTCCTTACACGGCGGAGCGGATACGGGATGCCGCGGACAAGGCTGCGTTCCTGGAAAAGCATGGCGTCACCTATGCGCTCGACTGCCGCATGTCGGACCAGGGACTTTTCACGCAGCTCATATTTCTGCCCTCCGACGCGATCGTCTGGGCGGAGCGGTTTGCGATATCTCCGGTCGGTCTGCTCCAGCAACGCCAGGAAATCGCCTTTCATGTCGCCCGGGCGGTGACGGAGCAGGTCGAGACCGGCCGTTCCGCGCGTATCGACTATCTGGCCCATCCGGAGGCCTATTACGCCTACCTCGCCGGACTGCGAAACCTCTCCAGCGTGGGGCTTCCCGAAATCCGCAGGGCACGCCGCGACTTCAGGGCCGCGCTCAAGCACAAGCCGGATTTCGCTCCGGCGCTGAGCGGGATGGCGCGCACCTATGCAATCGAGTGGATCCTGACGGCCCGCGGCGATCGGGAACTTCTGTCGGTGGCGGAGCATCACGCCAAGGGGGCGATCGAAAGCAATGAGGACCTGCCCGGAGCACACCGCGAGTTCGGTGTCGTCAAACTCTATCAGGGTGATCTCGACGAGAGCCTTGCGGCGCTGGATCTCGCGGAAAATCTGAGCCCGCATTATGCCGACGTGCTTTACAGCCACGCCGACACACTCGTTCATGTCTCCCGTCCGCGCGACGCGCTGGACAAGCTGGCCAAGGCGCTTTCGCTCAATCCGCTGGCGCCCGACACGTATTTCTGGAGCGCTGCCGGTGCCAGCTATTTCCTCGAAAACTATGAGGACGCGATCGGCTACGTTCAGAGAATGAAGGACAAGTCGCCCGGCGACAGGCTGCTTGCGGCAAGCTGGGCGATGCTCGGCGACCAGAAGAAAGCACGGGCGTACCGGATGCGGGCGTTGAAGAGCAATCCGACATTCGACGTCGACAAGTGGCTTGCCGTCGTTCCGATGAAGGAACAATGGCAGAAGGACCTCTATCGTGAGGGGCTGAAAAAGGCGGGGTTTTAAGGATGAGGGATAGCGATATGGCGAAGGTTGTTGTGATAGGCATTCCCGGCGAGCCGGGTCTGTGGCTGGCGGACCTGGGGAGCGGAACCGTGAGGCCGCTCGATCAGGTGACGGGCGACCTGGCCGTGGCGGACAAGCTCCGCGCACAAGGGGGGACGATCGTCAAGAATGTCGACCTCGCAGTGGCTGTGTCCTCCGCCGACAAGGTGTTTTCGGGCCATTTCGACGGGTGACCGGTCCCGGCATCGGGGGTGGGGCCGACTTGCGCAATGAATATTCCGATCGTGTGCTGAGCCCGGAAGAGACCTTCGACCGTGTAAGGCCTCTGCTTTCCGGTTTCGGCATAACCCGCATCGCCAGGCACACGGGACTGGACAGGACCGGAATCCCGGTCTGGTGCGCCTATACGCCGAATGCGCGATCCATCGTGGTTGCACAGGGCAAAGGGCTGACGGATGCGGAGGCGAAGGTTTCCGCCGTCATGGAGGCGCTGGAGCGCGCTGTTGCCGGCGAACCCGCCGTCGAAACCATAGTGGCCACGATGCGCTCCCTGCGGGCGTCCGGGCGGACCGTGAACCCGCTTCCGGGGCTGATTGCGGCCGGGCAGGAGGAAATCGGTCCGGACGAAGAACTGCTCTGGGCTCCCGGCTCCGACCTGATCTCCGGCCGCGAGGTGCTCGTACCGCTCGACGCGGCGCAGTTGGACCGTACCCGGCCTTCGCGTTTCTGGATGTCGTCGGATGGGCTCGCATCGGGAAATTCCATTCAGGAAGCGACATTGCACGGGCTGCTGGAGCGCATCGAGCGCGACGCCCATGTCCTGTGGGGCGTGTCAGGGCCGCAGAGCCGTTACCGAAAGTGCGTTGCTCCCGAGGGGTTCGGCGATGCAGCGCTGAATAGTCTCGTCGAGCGCATCAGAGCCGCCGGTCTCGATCTCCGGCTTTTCGACATTACCAGCGACATCAGTATTCCCTGCTTTCTGGCACTGCTCGGCCCCTCCGACATCACCATCAGGGACGATGGTCGTTTCGTCGATGTGACAAGCGGCTGCGGGGCGCATGTCTTTGCCGTTCGCGCGGCGATCAGAGCGGTGACCGAAGCGGCGCAGTCGCGGCTCACCTTCATGAGCGGCGCGCGGGACGACGTCTTTCCCGAAACCTTCAGCCGGCCTTTGCCGGACTCGACCCGCCGGGCCTTCCTCGCGGCGCCGTGCCTGCATGCGCCGGCGGCGCCGCGAGCCGGCGGCGATCCGGATGGGCTGCTGCGGCACACCATCGGTCATCTAGAGGATGCAGGCGTGCAATCAGTAATTGTGGTGCGCCTGTCGGATGAAGCTCTACCGTTCGCGGTCGTCAAGATCTTCGTTCCCGATCTTGAAAACCCTGACGGCGAAAGAGCGCGCCGTTTCGGTCCGCGCGCGCTTTCCAAAGCGCTCGCATCATAAAGGAGCAGACCCGCAAAGCATTTGGCGAGGTCCACTCCGGTACTCTACCGGTGCGAGTGCAACGCTCGTGCAACGCGCGGAAAATCCGAACTCGTCTATAGTCGCCGTCAGGGAAGCGCACGGAATGGGGGTTCAAATGGATAATCATCCTTCGTCCTTGACGGATACTGAAACGGAACTTGCGAGCATCGCCAGAATGCTGAGCCACATTCGCGATAGCGCCCGCGCATTGGACGCTCAGGCCGTCGAATATTGCGTCGAGATGGCGCTGCAGGCCGTTGCCAACGAGTTGCGGGATCGCAGCGAGCTCGTCATCGCGGCGGCGGGCTTCGACGCCAGAATTCACTCGCTGCAATAGCAGCGGGCGCGGGTCGCGTCGCAAAGGGCCAAGGCGGCTTCGCCGTTCAGAGACGGTGGGGCGATCCATGGTCGGGCGGGGAAAAAGCGCGCTTCGGGAAGACCCGCGGCGCGCTCCTCACATCTAACGATCCAGCTCCGGGTAAACCCTGTCGAGAAAACCGGGCCGCAGCTTCTCGCCTATCATGCAGTCTGCCGCGGCTTCGCCGGCTGCAAGGCGGAGCGCCGGCGCGGGAGTGAGGTCGCTTACTTCCAGGATAAGCTTCTGGCGGATTGCGATCGCGAAATCCTCGGGCTCATGGACGGGCAGGACGAAGGAGCCGGGGCCGCCGATGACGCATTCGGCGTAATACTGGTCGAGCGGCCCGGTCGAGACCGACGGGCGGATGAGGATCGCAAGCCCGTTGATGATGATTTCGCGCGATACGGCATCGTTGCGGGCAGGCGTGACCGGCGGCCCGGTATTGTTCGGTCCGTCACCGGAGATGTCGAGGACCCGTCGCGCACCCGAAAAGGCGTTCGAATCGATGAGGCTCGTGCCGAAAAGGATCGCGTTGGAGATCGAGGTGCCGCGCCGCGTCCCGATCGGCCGGGCCTCCAGCTTGACGGCGAAGGCTTCGGCGTCGGCAGCATTTTCGATCACCTGCCAGTTTACGACGGAGGCCTCGTTTACCAGCCCTGCCCATTCGAAATAGCCGATTGCGATCCGCCCGAGGAGCCCGCCCTGGACCGCATTGATGAAATCCGGGTGTCGCAGCGCCTGCAGATAGCCGGAGCGCTGCACGCGCGCCTCCTCCATGTCCATCGAACCCGACATGTCGACAGCCAGCAACAGCTCCACGTCCACGTCGGCGGCCATGGCTGCCGACTGTATCGGGCTCCCGCTCAGAGCCAGGATCAATGCTATCGTGCCTAACATCGCATCAGCCAATCATCGTGGATCACGCGTCGGGCGTTCTGCCCCTCTATCCCGGGCACCGCGATTTGCCGTAAAACCGGCCTCGGCCTCCGGGCCGATGTAATCCGATGAATGTACCACAGGATTGGAAATCCGCGACGGCTGGCGCGACGCGGGCCTACAATATTCGGTGATCGCGGCAATGGCTGCGTCACCCGCCGCAATGTCACCAACGTCATCGAAGAATAGGCCACCATGTTTCACTCGAGCTGGAACTCGGATATCGCATGCGTCGACCGGCTGCAGCGCGCGGCGTTCGGCTACTTTCTTCGTCATTCCGATCCGGCAACCGGTCTGGTGGCCGACACCTCGCGCGAGGGTTCTCCGTCGAGCATCGCCGCCACCGGCTTCGGACTGGCAGCCTATCCGGTCGCGGTCGAGCGCGGCTGGATCGGGCGGGCGGAGGCAGCCCGGCGTGTGTTGGCCACCCTCGCATTCTTCGCGGCGAGCCGGCAGCAGAGCGACGTACGGGCAACCGGCTATCGCGGCTTCTATTATCATTTCCTCGATATGCGGTCGGGAGAGCGTGCCTGGCGCAGCGAACTCTCCACGATCGACACCGCGTTGCTCCTTGCCGGTGCCCTGGCCGCAGCGGCCTATTTTTCCGGCTCGGGCGGGCAGGAGAGGGAGATCAGGAGCCTCACGGCGTTTCTCTATGAACGGGCCGATTGGAACTGGGCGCTCAATGGCGGCGATACCGTCACAATGGGCTGGCGGCCGCCGGGGCGCTTCCTGAAACACCGCTGGCGGGGCTACAGCGAGGCGCTGCTCCTTTATGTCCTGGCACTGGGATCGCCGACACGACCGATCATGCCGCAGAACTACGACGCCTACACCGCGGCGCATGAATGGCTCACGCTCGACGGGGTGGCGCATCTCCACGCCGGCGCGCTCTTCGTGCACCTGTTTCCGCAGGCCTGGATCGATTTTCGCGGCCTTCGCGACCGGGGGATGCGTGAAAGGGATAGCGACTATTTCGAAAACTCCCGGCGGGCCATCAGGCTGCAGCGCGCCCACGCCGAAGAAAATCCCCATGGCTTCGCGGGTTACTGCAGCCATCTATGGGGCTTCAGCGCCTGCCACGCGCCGAAAGGCTGGCTGCGGCTTCGCGGCGGGCGGCGGCAGAGATTGCTCGGCTACGAGGCACGCGGCGCACCATTCGACGCCGATGACGGTACGCTTGTTCCATGGGCGTCGCTCGCCGGCCTGCCGTTCGAGCCGGACGCGTGTCTCGGCAGCCTTTCCCACCTGGTGTCGCATTATCCCGCGCTCGTTAAGGAGGGTTGCCTTCCCGGCGGCTTCAATCCCAGCCTGCCCGGGGACGGCCCCGAGGGTTGGGTGGACGACAGAATCGTCGGGCTTGACCAGGGGCTCGTGGTCATGATGATCGAGAACTGGAGAAGCGGCCTGATTTGGGAACTGACGCGCAGCATTCCGGCATTCAGCCATGGGTTGAGCAGGGCCGGCTTTGCGGGCGGCTGGCTTTCGTCGACGCTGCCTCGAGTTTGAAACGAGGGAAGCGGCCCGAAGCGGCTTCGTTCCCGTCTGGAGTGCCGCGATGGTTGCCCTTGTTCCTGCGCTGGCTTTTGCCGCCGCTATCGGATCCGGTCTGATGGCCGGGCTCTTCTTCGTCTTCTCGGTCTGCATCATGCAGGCGCTGTCGCGGCTCCCGCCTGATCAGGGGGTCGCCGCGATGAACGCCATCAACGTGGTCATTCAGAACCCGCTGTTTCTCTCCGCCTTCATGGGTACGGCGCTGCTTGGCCTGATCCTCCTCGTCATGGCCTTCATCTGGGGCGGGCAGGGGAGTTATCTGCTGGCAGCCGGCGGTCTCGTCTACCTTGTAGGCACGCTCGCGGTGACGGTCGCGATCAATGTTCCGCTGAACGACGCGCTTGCGGCCGCCCCTGCCGGCCAGGCAGCCGCCGAGCTCTGGCAGCAGCGATACCTGACCGACTGGGTCCGCTGGAACCACGTGCGCACCTTCGCTTCGACAGGCGCGCTCGCCCTTTTCGTGCTCGGCTTCGCGCGAATTTAGAACACTCCTGGAAAAGTGACGAACGGTTCTCCGAGCGGAACCGGGTCGTTTTGAAGAACCGGATCAGCGCCCGGCATAGCGTGGCTCTCGCCGCTCTCTCCAGGCGGCAAGCCCTTCCTTGAGATCATGGCTCGGAACCAATCGCGCGAATTGCTCGCTTTCGCAAAGCAGACCTTCTCCGATGGCCATGTTGAGACCACGCGTCACGGCCGTGATGATGGCGGAGGTGGCAAGAGGGGAATGGCGGATGATGCGATCGGCAAGCGCTCGGGCCGAGGCGATCAGCTGATCATGCGGCACGACGGCATTGACGAGCCCTATGTCCAGCGCGCGTTGGGGCGAGAATGCGTCCCCGGTCAGGAGCAGCTCGAGCGCACGCTTTCGCCCTGCCAGGCGAGGCAGTCTCTGCGTACCCCCGAATGTCGGCGGCATGGCAAGCTTGATTTCCGGTTTGGCGAAGCGAGCCCGCTCGCTCGCTATCGCGAGATGCACCGCTTCGGTCATTTCGCAGCCGCCACCATAGGCGAGACCGTTGACGGCAGCGATCACAGGCTTCGAAAAAGCCTCCAGGCGATGCGTCAGCTGTTGCCCCCGCTGGACAAAATCGCGGCCGGCGGCGTTCACGCCTTTGGCCACGCTGCCGGCGAATTCGTGAATGTCGCCGCCTGCGGAAAAGGCGCGATCGCCGGCGCCGGTGAGGATGACTGCCTGCACCGTCTCGTCGATTTCGACACGGTCGAGAAGGGCTAAAAGCCGATCGATCAGTTCGTAGTTGAGGGCATTCAGCTTTTCGGGCCGGTTGAGGGTAAGCAGGGCGATGCCGGCCGAAATTTCGATAAGAACCGTATCGGACATGAATTGTCTCCCATCAAGTATTGACGAGCGGAGGCTAAGTCGGCGACAAAGGAATGTATATTCACTAGTCGGTATACATAGCCCCATGACGACGGCACCGAACACACGCGAACGCATCGTTTCCGCCGCTTCCAAGCTGTTCTATGCCGAAGGGATCCGCGCCGTCGGCGTGGACGCAGTCGCCGAAGCGGCCGGCGTGACGAAGCGAACGCTCTATTATCACTTCAAAAGCAAGGACGACCTGATTGCCGCCTATCTCGAGGGGCGCGATCAGCCGAACCTCAAGCTCTTCCGGAAATGGTTCAGCGAAACCGAAGGCGACGTGGCATCGAAAGTCGAGGGCATCTTCCTCAATCTTGCCCGCGTCGCCCGACACCCGAAATGGAAGGGCTGTGGCTTCCTGCGCACCTCCGCCGAACTCGCCGGCATGCCGGGGCACCCGGCGATCCGTAAAGGCGCCGCTCACAAGAAAAAATTCGAGGACTGGCTCCGGCAGGTGTTCGAGGCAGAAGGGATCGTGGACGCGGAAGCGCTCGCGCAGCAGGTCCTGTTGCTCCTCGACGGCAGCTTCGCCGTCGTTCTGCTCCACCGTGATCCGAGCTATATGGAGACGGCGGGGACGGCCGCGGCCTCGCTCGTCAAGCTGGCGCTATCGGAGCGGACAATCGGGAGGGTCGAATGACAGTACGACGCATCGTTCCTAATCTTCAGGTGTCCGATCCGCTTCAGGCGCAGCGGTTCTATGCGGACCTGCTCGGCCTGGAGGTGGTGATGGATCACGGCTGGATCGTTACATTTGCGGCGGTTGGCCGCTCCGCCATGCCGCAGGTGAGTTTCGCCACCGAAGGCGGGTCCGGAACGCCGGTCCCGGCGCTCTCGATCGAGGTGGATGACGTGGACGAAACCTATCACCGCGCCACGGCCGCCGGTGTGGAGATCGTCTACGATATCACCGACGAAAGCTGGGGCGTGCGCCGGTTCTTTCTGCGCGATCCGTTCGGCAATATCGTCAACGTCCTTTCGCACCGCACGAGGGCTTGACCCCGGTCGTCCCCTAAAAACGAATGGATCGGCACCGCAATGAACAGGACGGCGATGGTCGCGCTGAGCACGCTATCGCAGACCTCCAAACCGGACGACCTCGGGCCGGGTTTTCACGGCTCGGCTTCAAAGACGACAGAGAACCAAGGCCGGAACGGTTCAGACCGGCCAACGACAATAACGGTCCGCAGGGCGATCGAGCGCGAGACGTTTTCCAAGACCGATGCAGCGGCGCTCGCGCCGGCCCACATTATCGGCCGCCGCATGGTGCGAGAGGATTTCGAGCGGCTGACCGCCGTCAACGACAACAGGCCCGACATTTCCAGCAGCAGCTAGATCATCGTCAGCGCGTTTGCGACGTCGGCGACGAGATCGTCCGGGTGCTCGATGCCGATCGACAGGCGGATCGTGGATTCGAGCACGCCGATCCGGGCGCGGACCTCGATCGGCACGCCGGAATGCGTCATTGCCGCCGGGTGGCTCGCGAGCGATTCCGTACCGCCGAGGCTGACGGCGAGCTTGAAGATCTGCAGTGCGTTGAGGAAGCGGAATGCCGCCTCCTGGCCGCCGGCGATGTCGAAGGAGAAGGTCGATCCCGCGCCGGTGCATTGCGTGGCGAATACACGGCCGACCGGTGTGTCCGCGTCGTGGAACGGCAGATAATGGATCCGCTCGACCTTGGGATGGTCACGCAGGAATTCGGCGACGATGCGGGCGTTGTCGTTTGCCTTTTCCATACGCACCGACAGGGTTTCGAGCGATCGGCCGATCATCCAGCAGGAATGCGGATCGAGCTGTGTGCCGATCGAACCGCGCAGGGCCTTCACCTGCCTGATCAGCGCTTTGGAGCCGAGAACGGCGCCGGCGATCAGGTCGGAATGGCCGCCGACATATTTGGTCAGGGAATAAAGGGAAAGATCCGCCCCATGTTCGATCGGGTGTTGAAAGACAGGGCCGAGCAGGGTGTTGTCGCAGGCGACGATCGGCCGATGCGCCTGTCTTTCTCCGATTCTTTCGGCAATGCGCCGGATCAACGCGACGTCGACGAGGCTGTTGGTGGGATTGGCCGGCGTCTCTATCAGGATCGCGGAGACCCGCCCCTTGCTCATCGCTTCTTCAGCCGCGGCATTGACGGCCGCCTCGTCCGTACCATCGCCAAAGCCGACCGCGGAGACACCCAGATTGAGGAAGGTCTTGGCGAGCAGAGTTTCGGTGCCGCCGTAAAGCGGCTGGGAATGCAGGATGGAGTCTCCCGGCCGCACGAAAGCGAGAAGCGTCGTGGCGATCGCCGACATGCCGGAGGAAAAGAGCGCGCCGGCTTCCGCTCGTTCGAAAATGGCGAGCCGGTCTTCGACGATCTCGCTGTTCGGGTGATTGAAGCGGGAATAGACGAGCCCGGCACCCACGCCAGCGGGCGGTTCGCGCCGACCGGAGACGAAGTCGAAGAAGTCGCGGCCCTCCTCGGCGGAGTGGAAGACGAAAGTCGAGGTGAGAAAGATCGGCGGCTTGACGGCACCCTCCGAGAGCTCGGGGTCGTAACCATAATTCAGCATCAGCGTTTCGGGATGCAGTTTGTGGTTGCCGATATGGGTCTTGGAGGGGTGCGGCGCGGTCATGGGTTTTTCTCCTTGGCGCAGGCAGACTCTACTACCGGCTTAAATATACCAAACGTCTGCGTCCGATCCTTGCTATTTGCGATCACTTCGTTTTGATGCCCGCATCTCTTGCCGGTGCAAAATCCTCGACAGTGCCTCTGCTGCACGTTTTTGTCCTTTGCAGCAGGCCAGCGGGAATTGACTACACGCCGGCGGAAAGCGACATTGCCGCCAGCGCGCGAAGTGGAGTCCGCCATGGAACACGTTCAGCAGACGGACCTGCAGAGACCGGTGCACCGTCACATCTCCACCTTCCTGCGTTCGTTTTCCACAAGCGGCCTCCTCGTCGGCATTCTGTTCTTTGCGGTTTCGTTGACTCCGAGTCTGATACCCAGGCCCTATCTGATTCAGGCCGTGATCTCCGGATTTTCCCTTGCAGCCGGCTACGCGATCGGCGTGTTTCTGCGCTGGCTCTGGTCCTTCTTCGAACTCCCCGAGCCCACGGTGCGGCGCGCGCGAACTTTGAAAATCGCCGCTGCGATCGTTTCGATAGCGGCCGCGGCCGTATTCCTGTGGCAGGCGGCGCATTGGCAAAACACAGTACGGCACATCATGGGCCTCGAGCCCATCGAGAGCGCCGAGCCGCTCCAGCTCGGCCTGACAGCCGTGCTCATGTTCATCGTCCTGGTCCTCCTGGCGCGGCTGTTCCGGCTGACCTTTCGCGTTCTTTCCCGATGGCTGCAATATTTCCTCACGCGGCCGATCGCCAACGCTCTCGGCGGGCTGGTGGCGCTCGCCCTGTTCTGGTCGGCTGCGAACGGCGTGATCTTCAAGTTCGCGCTTCGTGCCGCAGACAGTTCTTTCCAGCAACTCGATGCACTTATGGATCCCGAGATCGCACCGCCTGCCGATCCCGCCAGGACGGGGAGCGGCGCGTCGCTCGTGCACTGGGACGAGCTCGGGCGGCAGGGACGGCAGTTCATCGCGTCCGGCCCGACCGGCGCCGACATCGGGGCGTTCTTCGGCGCTGCAGCTCCCGATCCCGTGCGTGTCTATGTCGGGCTTAATTCCGCCGAGACCGCGCGGGAGCGGGCGAAGCTGGCACTGGAGGAGCTGAAGCGTGCCGGAGGCTTCGAGCGCAAGTCGCTGATCGTCGTCGTGCCGACCGGCACCGGCTGGATCGACCCCGCCGCGCTCGATACGCTCGAATATCTGCTTCACGGCGACGTCGCGAGCGTGGCCGTGCAATATTCCTATCTCACCAGCTGGCTCTCCCTGCTGGTCGAGCCGGGCTATGGTGCCGAAGCGGCCGACGCTCTCTTCGACGCGGTCTATGGCTACTGGACGACGCTGCCCAGGGATCGTCGGCCCAAGCTCTATCTGCACGGGCTCAGCCTTGGCGCGATGAATTCGCAAGGGTCGGTCGATCTCTTCGATGTCATCAGCGACCCCTTCCAGGGCGCGCTCTGGAGCGGACCGCCGTTTCCGAGCGCGCTCTGGCGTTCGGTGACGGCCGACCGCGTCGCCGGCTCGACCGCCTGGCTGCCGCGCTATCGCGACAGCTCCGCCATCCGCTTCACCAGTCAGGAGAATGCGCTGGACATTCCCGGTGCGCGCTGGGGCGCGATGCGGATCGTCTATCTGCAATATGCCAGCGATCCGGTGACCTTTTTCGATCCCCGTTCCTTCTACCGGGAGCCGGACTGGATGAAGCCCCCGCGGGGGCCGGACGTTTCGCCGGCGCTGAGCTGGTTTCCCGTGGTCACCGGACTGCAGCTGCTTGCCGACATGGCGTTGGCGACGACCTCGCCGATGGGCTACGGCCATGTCTACGCACCGGAACACTACATCGACGCCTGGATGGCGGTTACCGATCCGCAAGGGATTACGGCCGAGGATATCACGCGATTGAAGGCGCAATTCAGCAAGCGGTGAGCTGCCTTCATCGCTCCCCATCCGACCGCAGAGAGAGGCCGGGGCGCCGCAAGCTTCCGATACGTCTAGGTCACGAACCCCGACAGCAGCCCCTCCATTGCGCCGATGATCTTGCGATGCTGATGGGCATGGCGGGTGCGGAGACTCGTTGCCGCGTAGACGGTCTGGGGGATGACCGGCGCGTCGGCCACGACGGCAACGCGGTCGGCGAGCCGATCGGCGGTCGCCTGAGTCACGTAAGCTGCGCCGCCGAGCGTGCGCAACAGGTCCGTGACGGCCATGTTCTGGCCGGCGGCGAGCGAAGCTCCCGAAAGATGCGGAAGAGCCAGGCGGTGCGCCCGGTCGAAGGCCGGCGAGTAACTCGAACGGATATAGGTTTCAGGCTTCACACCGGCCATCTCGGGAGCATCGGTGCTGACCAGCACGTAATGCAGTTCGCCGATCCGTTCATAGTGAAGGTCGGGCAGGAAATGCGGTGTGTAGAGGATCGCGAGATCCAGCTCCCCGGCGGCAAGATCGCGGTTCATCTGGTTCGAATAATCCGCCTCCATATAGATCTCGGTTGTCGGCAGGTCGCGGCGGATCGCAGCGACCCAGCGGCCGGCAATGGTCTCGGCCAGGTCGTGCTGGATTCCGAGCCGCATCGAACGCTCCAGAGCGCCTGCACTCGCGACTGCACGGGTTGCCTCATGCCACTGGTTTTGCAAGGCTTTCGCATAATCGAGAAAGCGCAGTCCCGCGGCGGTCGGAAGGGTTCCGCCCTTGTTGCGGGTGAAGAGCTTGCGGTTGAACTGCGTCTCCAGGGCCTTCACCCGATGAGAAACCGTGGATTGCGTGATGTTGAGGCGCTCGGCGGTCCGGTTGAAGCTGCGCGTTTCCATCAGGTCAAGAAAGGTCTCGATCAGGTCAACCTGCATTTGTGTCGCTCCTTGCTCCTCCCCGCCAATCTAATCGAATTCTTCGATCAATAAAGCTGAATCGCCGCGCTTGATGGCATCAGGCTTCCCCGTCAAAGATCGCCGTAACAGAGGGAGCCAGCATGTCGAATTTGCCGTCTCACGCACGTGTCGTGATCATTGGTGGGGGAGCCGTCGGCGCCTCCTCGCTCTACCATCTTGCCAAGGCCGGCTGGACCGACTGCGTGCTTGTTGAAAAGAACGAGCTCACGGCCGGCTCCACCTGGCATGCGGCCGGCAACGTGCCGACCTTCTCCTCATCCTGGTCGATCATGAACATGCAGCGCTATTCGGCTTCGCTCTATCGCGACCTGGGAGCGCTCGTCGATTACCCGATGAATTATCATGTGACGGGATCCATCCGCCTCGGCCATTCGAAGGAGCGGCTGCAGGAGTTCAAGCGCGTCGTCGGCATGGGCCGCTACCAGGGCATGGACCTCGATATATTGACGCCCGAGGAAATGCGCAGCCGCTATCCCTTCCTCGAAACGCATGACCTGACCGGCGCGCTTTACGATCCCTATGACGGCGACATCGATCCGGCGCAGCTGACCCAGGCGCTCGCCAAGGGCGCGCGCGACATGGGCGCGAAGATCATCCGCTTCTGTCCCGTGACCGGTGCCCGGCGCGAAAGGGATGAATGGGTGGTCGAGACGGCGCAGGGCGAAATCCGCTGCGAATACGTCGTCAACGCCGCCGGATATTATGCCCGCGAGGTCGGGAAGATGTTCGGCCGCGACGTGCCGATGATGGTGATGAGCCATCAATACGTTCTTTTCGACGAGATCCCGGAACTTGCCGCCTGGTCGAAGGAAGCCGGGCACAAGCTGCCGCTCCTTCGCGACGTCGACTCCTCCTACTATCTCCGCCAGGAGAAATATGGCATGAATCTCGGGCCATACGAGAAGAACTGCCGCGCTCACTGGGTGAGGCCCGATGACCCGATGCCGGAGGATTTTTCCTTCCAGCTCTTCCCGGACGACCTCGAAAGACTGGAATGGTATCTGAACGATGCGGTCGAGCGCGTGCCGATCCTGGGGACGGCAGGTCTTTCGCGCGTCATCAACGGACCTATTCCCTATGCGCCGGACGGCAATCCGCTGATCGGGCCGATGCCCGGCGTGCCGAACGCCTTCGAGGCCTGCGTCTTCACCTTCGGCATCTGCCAGGCGGGCGGGGCCGGCAAGGTGCTCGCCGAATGGGTGACCGAAGGCCGGACCGAATGGGACATGTGGTCCTGCGACCCGCGCCGTTACACGGACTATACCGACCAGGACTATTGCATCGCCAAGGGGATGGAGATCTACGGCCACGAATATGCGATGCATTTCCCGAAACACTACTGGCCGGCCGGGCGCGGCAGGAAGCTCTCGCCGATCCATGATCGCGTTGCGGCGCTTGGCGCGCAGTTCAAGCCCTATAACGGCTGGGAACGCGCCATGTGGTACGCGAAACCCAGCGACGACACGTCAGAGGCTTCGACGCAGACCTGGGGAAGGGAAGGCCCCTGGGCGAAGCGGATCGAGGAGGAGTGCCTGGCCGTGCGCGATGCCGCCGGCATTCTCGACCTGCCGGGCTTTTCGCGCTTCCGGCTGAAGGGGGAGGGCGCGCGCGACTGGCTCTCCGGCCTCATCACCGGCCGCGTACCGAAGCCCGGCCGCATCGGGCTGGCCTATTTCGCCGACGACAAGGGCCGCATCCTCACCGAAATGTCCGTCATGGCGATCGAGGAGGATTTCTTCTTCCTGATCACCGCGGCGACGGCGCAGTGGCATGATTTCGAGTGGCTGCAGAAGCATCGCCCGGCGGACGCCGCCTTCACGCTGGATGACGTGACGGTGAAATTCGCCTGCCAGATCCTGACGGGGCCGAAATCGCGCGCGATCCTGGCCGAGGTCTCGGACGCTGACCTTGCGAAGGGGTGGCTGACGCATCAAACGGCGCAGATCGCCGGCCGCTATTGCCAGCTCGTGCGGGTCTCCTTCGCCGGCGAACTCGGCTGGGAGATCCACACGAAAGTGGAGGATACCGCCCCGGTCTTCGATGCCGTTTGGGAAGCCGGGCAGAAGCACGGCCTCAAGCCCTTCGGAATGGAAGCGCTCGACAGTCTGCGCATCGAGAAGGGTTACCGCGCCTGGAAGGGCGATCTCTCCACCGATTACACGGTTTTGCAGGGCGGGCTCGAACGCTTCGTCGACTGGTCGAAGCCGGATTTCAGGGGCAAGGCCGCCCTGGAGCGTGAGAAGCAGCAGGGCGTCACGAAGCGCTTCGTGACGCTGACGGTAGAGCCCGGCGATTGCGACGCGCCCTATATGTCGACGCTTTGGTCGGGCGGCGAGGTCGTCGGCGAGACCACGTCCGGAAACTGGGGCTACCGCACCGGCAAGTCGATCGCACTCGGCATGCTGCGCGCCGATCTGGCCATTCCCGGCCAGGAGGTCGAGGTAGAGATTTTCGGCGACCGCTTCAAGGCCGTCGTCCAGCCGGACCAGCCGCTCTGGGATCCCTCGAATGAAAGACTGAAGGCATGACGAAGCCCATTCCCGCAAAAGCGCGTGTGGTCATCATCGGCGGTGGCGTTTCCGGCTGCTCGGTCGCCTATCATCTGGCGAAGCTCGGCTGGACCGATGTGGTTCTGCTCGAGCGCAAGCAGTTGACCTGTGGCACGACCTGGCATGCGGCCGGTTTGATCGGCCAGCTGCGCGCTTCGCAGAACATGACACGGCTCGCGAAATACTCGGCCGATCTTTACGTGAAGCTCGAGGCGGAAACCGGCATCGCTACCGGCATGCGCCAGAACGGCTCGATCACCGTGGCGTTGACGGAAGAGCGCAAGGAAGAGATCTACCGGCAGGCCTCGCTGGCGCGCGCCTTCAACGTCGACGTACGCGAGATCACGCCCGACGAGGTCAATGAGCTTTACCCCCACCTCAACGTTGCCGACGTGAAGGCGGCGGTCCACCTGCCGCTCGACGGCCAGTGTGATCCGGCCAACATCGCCATGGCGCTTGCCAAGGGTGCGCGGCAGAACGGTGCGACAATCGTCGAGGGCGTGAAAGTCACCTCGGTGCTGAAGAAGGACGGCCGAATAACCGGCGTCACCTGCGAGCAGAACGGCGAGAGCTTCACGATCGAGACGGAGAATGTCGTCAACTGCGCCGGCATGTGGGGCAGGGAGCTTGCCCGGCAATCTGGCGTCACCGTGCCGCTGCACGCCTGCGAGCACTTCTATATCGTCACCGAGGCGATACCTGACCTCAGCCGTCTGCCGGTGCTGCGCGTGCCGGACGAGTGCACCTACTACAAGGAAGATGCCGGCAAGATGCTGATCGGCGCCTTCGAGCTCAAGGCGAAGCCCTGGGGCATGGAAGGCATCCGCGAGGATTTCTGTTTCGACCAGCTGCCGGAGGACTTCGACCATTTCGCCCCGATCCTCGAAATGGCCGTCAACCGCATGCCGATGCTTGAAACGGCGGGCATACATACCTTCTTCAACGGTCCGGAAAGCTTCACGCCAGACGACCGCTACTATCTCGGCGAGGCGCCGGAGCTCAAGGGCTACTGGGTGGCAGCCGGTTACAATTCGATCGGGATCGTCTCCTCGGGAGGCGCCGGCATGGCGCTGGCGCAGTGGATGAACGACGGCGAGCCGCCCTTCGATCTCTGGGAGGTCGATATCCGCCGGGCGCAGCCCTTCCAGAAGAACCGTTCCTACCTCAAGGAACGTGTCAGCGAGACGCTGGGTCTGCTTTACGCCGATCATTTCCCCTATCGCCAGATGGCGACCGCCCGCGGCGTTCGCCGCTCGCCCATCCACGAACATCTGAAGGCGCGCGGTGCCGTCTTCGGCGAAGTGGCGGGATGGGAGCGGCCAAACTGGTTCGCAAGGGACGGCCAGGAGCGCGAATACCGCTATTCGTGGAAACGGCAGAACTGGTTCGAAAACCAGCGGGAGGAGCATCTCGCCGTCCGCAATGGGGTCGGCCTTTTCGACATGACCTCCTTCGGCAAGATCCGCGTCGAGGGCCGCGATGCGCTCGCCTTCCTGCAGCGGCTTTGCGCCAACGAGATGAATGTCGAGCCCGGCCGTGTCGTCTACACCCAGATGCTGAACGCCCGCGGCGGCATCGAAAGCGACCTGACCGTCACGCGGCTTTCGCAGACCGCCTTCTTCCTCGTCGTGCCGGGGGCCACGCTGCAGCGCGATCTTGCCTGGCTGCGAAAACATGTGCGCGACGAGTTCGTGGTGATCACCGACGTCACCGCTGCCGAAAGCGTGCTCTGCGTCATGGGGCCAAGGGCACGCGAGCTCATGCAGAGGCTGAGCCCGAATGATTTTTCCAACGAGGCGCACCCCTTCGCCGCCGCCCGCGAGATAGAGATCGGGATGGGCGTCGCCCGCGCCCACCGCGTCACCTATGTCGGCGAACTCGGATGGGAGCTCTACGTCTCCACCGACCAGGCGGCGCATGTGTTCGAGACACTGGAACTGGAGGGGGCCGATGTCGGGCTGAAGCTCTGTGGCCTTCATACGCTCGATAGCTGCCGGATCGAGAAAGCCTTCCGGCATTTCGGCCACGATATCACCGACGAGGATCATGTGCTCGAAGCGGGGCTCGGCTTTGCGGTGAAGTCCGGAAAAGGCGAGTTCATCGGTCGCGAGGCGGTGCTCGCCAAGCGCGACGAGGGTCTTTCGCGCCGGCTGGTGCAGTTCCGGCTTTCAGATCCGGAGCCGTTGCTCTTCCACAACGAAGCGATCGTGCGCGACGGAGAGATCGTCGGCACGATCACGTCGGGCAATTACGGCCACCATCTCGGGGGTGCGATCGGGCTCGGCTATGTGGCCTGCCAGGGTGAAAGCGAGGCCGATGTGCTGGCTTCCGCTTACGAGATCGAAATCGCCGGAACGCGGGTCAGGGCCGAGGCTTCGCTGAAGCCGATGTACGACCCGAAGGCGGAGCGGGTGCGGGCCTGAAAAGACTGCCCCCATACGCCTGCCGGCACTTCTCCCCGTTTTGACGGGGAGAAGGGAGATGCCGTGCAGTCCACCCCCCGGGTGCGAAAACCGAGGGAGATAGGCAAAGAACAGACGACGACAGCGCCATTGGGAGATGAATGATGGCTGAGGAATGCGCAGTTGCGGCTTCGAGACGGTCCGGCGGACGGGCGGCGCGCGTTGCGCTTCGTTCGTCGCCGCTCGCCGAAAACATCCGCCCCGTTCGTCCGGGCCTTTCCGGCGGACAGTACAAGCCGCTGACGGAGGCCAACGTCAGACGGATTCACGAGGCGGCGCTCGATGCGCTGGAACAGATCGGCCTTGCCAACGCGCCGCGATCCGGCGTCGAGATCATGACCGGCGCCGGGGCCATCCTCGGCGAGGATGGACGACTCCGCTTCCCGCGTGCACTGGTCGAGGACATGCTGGCCATCGCCGCGCGCGACATCACCCTTTACGCGCGCGATCCGAAACAGGACCTCGAACTCAGCGGTACGCGCGTCTATTACGGTACAGCGGGCGCGGCGGTTCACGTGGTCGACGTCGAGAAGCGCGAATACCGCGAATCGACCGCCAAGGATCTCCTGAACGCGGCGCAGCTCGTCCATCACCTGGACAATGTCCATTTCTTCCAGCGAGCCATGGTCTGCCGGGACGTTTCCGACAATTTCCTGATGGACATCAACACGCTCTACGCCTGCTGCGCCGGAACGACGAAGCATGTCGGCACGAGCTTCTCCGATCCGTCGCATGTGGAGGGCTGCTTCGACCTCATTCACATGATCGCAGGCGGCGAGGACAAGTGGCGGGCGCGGCCCTTCGTTTCGAACTCGAACTGCTTCGTCGTACCGCCGATGAAGTTCGCCGAGGAAAGCTGCATTACCATGGAGAAGTGCATCCGCGGCGGCATGCCCGTCCTGCTGCTATCCGCGGGACAGGCGGGGGCGACTGCCCCGGCGCCGCTCGCGACCGCCATCGTGCAGGCGGTTGCCGAGTGCCTTGCCGGCGTCGTCTACGTCAATGCGCTTTCGCCCGGCCATCCGGCGGTCTTCGGCACCTGGCCGTTCGTGTCCGATCTGAGGACGGGCGCCATGTCCGGCGGCTCCGGCGAACAGGCTCTGCTGACCGCAGGCTGCGCGCAGATGCACCAGTTTTATCGCCTGCCCGGCGGCGCCGCCGCCGGCATCGCGGATGCGAAGCTTCCCGACATGCAGGCCGGCTGGGAACAGGCGATCTCCAACGTGATGGCGGGGCTTTCGGGGCTCAACATGGTCTACGAGGCGGTCGGCATGCATGCATCGCTCCTCGGCTTCTGCCTGGAGTCGCTGGTGCTCGGAGACGACATGCTGGGCCAGGTGCAGCGCTGCATCCGCGGCATCGACGTAACGGAGGATTCGGTTTCGCTCGAGACCATGCGTTCGGTCTGCCTCGACGGCCCCGGCCACTATCTCGGCCATCCGCAGACACTCGGGCTGATGCAGACGGAATATATCTATCCGGCCGTCGCCGACCGCACGAGCCCGAAGGAATGGGTCGAGATCGGCCGGCCGGATCTCGTCGCCCGCGCCATCGAGAGGAAGAACCGCATCCTGGCAGACGCTGCCCCGTCGCTGATCTCGGCGGAGACCGACCGGGCGATACGGGAGCGGTTCGGCATCTTTTGTTGACGTGTCGATTCGCCGTCAGCGTCGACCGGCACCTCTGACCTCGCTTACCCTATAGGTCCATTTCGGCGCAGTCGGCGCTTCATCCGGCCTGTAGGGGAAGGTCAGGAACGTCTCGAATGGGCGGTTCTGGCCGCCCGGCACCCGGAGCAGGATGAGAGCCGTATCCTCGCCGATACGTTTGCAGGCGTCCTGCGGGCAGTCCTCGAGCGTCACCGTGAGACGAAAATATTCGAGCGTGACGTCCGACGCATTGGCTGCGGTGCCACGGACCCGAAAGGTGCGCTCGGTTTCGTTCGGTTCGAACGCCATGTCCCGCAGGGTGATGTCGGCGACGGTCAGCCCGGCGGCGGGCCGGCTCGGGGCCGGCTCCGGGGCTTTGTCCGGAGCAGCTTCGTTCAGCCAGACGAGAAATGCGACGCTGAGCCCCAGCGCAACCGCAATGGACAGGACCGGCTCGATCCAGCTGCGGAAGCGACCGTAACGGGCCGCGAGATACACGATCGCCAAGCCCAACGGTAACGCAATCAGCCACGCCATGAAGTTCCTCCTGCGAGAACCTTATATAGGGCGAGGCGGCGCTGGCAATCTTTGGGGTACGCCCGGCCGACACCCTTCTGCCAATCCGGGGCAGGTTCAGCCGGCGGTCATTTCTTCAAACTGATCCAGTAGGTGCCCTCGAAGGGAACTGCGGCGAAGCGCCGGTCGATTTCGGCAAGCGTCGCCGCGGGATCGACGTCGGGGAAGAGGTCGGGGCGAAGCCAGGAGGCAAAGGCTTCCGCTGCGACGATGTTCAGCGGAACCGCGTTGAAGAAATTCCAGAGGCCGTGCACACGCCCGTTGCGGGCGGCCGCGATGCTCTCCATCACCGGCTTGTCCACGGCCTGCGCCAGGGTCCGCTCCGCCTCTTCGGCCTTGACGCCGGGCCCGATCGAAAAGCCGCTATATTTCCCGCCCGGCGACGAGGTGGCGATATAGACGTCCGGGTTCTCGGCCATGACGGCTTCCGCGTTCATCATGCCGCCCGGGCGCGGCAGCGCGCCCTCGGCGATGTTGCGGCTGCCGGTGACGGCGATGAATTCGCCCAATCCGCCGACGCCGTAGGCCCAGCAGCAACGGTCTGGCGCGGGAAACGCTTCCATGAGGACTTTAGGGCCGGGCTCGGAACTCTTGGCGACGCGGTCGCGGATGCGGGCAAGACGTTCCTCATAGAAGCGGGCGAACTCCTCCGCCTGTTCTTCTCTCTCGAAGACCCTGCCGAGGAGACGTATGTTGGCAGGCGTGTTTTTGAGTGCTTCGTTGTTGAAGTCCACGACGATGACGGGCACGCCGGTGCTCTCGAGGTATTCCATCGCACGCTGTCCCGCTTCCGTATCCGCCTGCCAATTGGCGAGAACCGCAAGATCGGCCTTCAGCGTCAGGATCGTTTCGAAGGAAAGGCCGGGTCCGCTGCCGTCGTCGATCAGCGGCACGTCTGCGAGCTTCGGAAACTTGCGAACGAAGCTCTCATAGATTTCCGGATTGTCGCCTTTCATGTCGCCGGACCAGCCGGCGAGCAGACTTACCGGGTCCGGATGGATGAGCGAGAGGGCGACGAGATTGAAGCCGCTGCCGAGAAGCACCGCCTTGGGGGGCGCGGGGATCGTTACCTGTCTTCCGACTGCGTCCGTGACCGTGATCGGCCACTGTGCCTGCGCCAGCGCCGCGAGCGGGAAGAAGAGGATCGACAGGAGGGCAATGGCCTGAAGGAAGGGGCGGCGGCGTGGGTATGGACGAGACAAGCTATTGTTTCCTTTGGCTTGGAAGGGCGCAGAGGCTGCCGCAGCTCGGAATGCCGGGGAGGAGATATCTCAGACAGCAGATCCGGCGCCGACAGACGCGCGTCCCGTCCTCTTCCTCCTGACGCAGACAGTCGAAGAAAGGATTGGGAGCGCCGTTGGGCATCAGCCGGCAGCCGACCATGGCATCGGCCTGGTCGCTCATGGGGTCGGTCCCCGCGGTTCGAAGCGCATAATCGATGTAAACGGCGGCATTGTTCCAGGCGAGCCTCGGCGATATGCCGCCGGCTGCCTTGAGATGCGGGACCACCTTGGCAAGATGCTCGTCCATGAGCGAGCCGATCAAGGCGAAGATGTCACGCCCGTCATCGTCGCGCCACTGACCTGCCGTCGCGACCCCGAAGGCGCGGGGCAGCCCGTCGTCCGAGAGCGCCACCGTCATTTGGTCGAAATCCGCCGGCAGCGCCTGGTGGTCCAGCACCCGGGCGACGACATAGGGGATGGTCAGGGCCGAGAAATAATAGAGCGACCACATGGAGGCGACGGCGCGGCGGTCGGTGCCGCCGGAGGCCTCGGCATAGTGCGAGAGCGTCCGGTCGAAGGCGCCGGAAGCGAAAAATTCCGGGAGCGAAATGCCGTCGGAAAGATTAGCCGACAGCATCATTTTCTCGTTGCACCAGGCATGCGGGCCGGCAAAGGCCGCCGACAGACCTTTCGGCTCGTCGATTACCGCCACGCTTCCATGCCCGGCTGTTGTCATGAGCTCACCAGTTGTAACGCAGCGAGCCGATGACCATGCGGCCCTGATCGCGATGGCAGTAGCCGGCAGTGCACACGGCCTCGCGGCGGTCGAAGAGATTGGTGGCATTCACCTGCAGATGCAGACCGTCATATTTCTGGTCGATCGCTGCGAAGTCGTAGCCGACAGAAGCATCGAAGAGAACGCGCGAACTATTCTTGAAGGTGTTTTCGTCATTACCGTAACTCGATCCCACGAAACGCGCGCCTCCACCCAGGCTGAACCCGTAAAACGGGCTATCTTCCGGCAATGTATAATGGGCCCAGATCGACGCCATATGCTGTGGTGCGGAAGATACATAGTTGCCGATCGTGCCTTCGGGGCCCTGAATGATCTTGACGTCGGTATAGGCGTAAGAAGCGATAAGCGAAAGGCCGTTGTCAAGGCTGGTGTTCGCTTCGATTTCGAAACCGCGCGAACGCAGTTTGCCGCGCTGGACCTGTATGTTGGTGACGCCGTCGGCCTCGAAATAAAGGCCATTCTTCTGATCGATGTTGAAGAGAGCGGCGGTGATCAGCGTATTGCTGTTCGGCAGGAGGTACTTGACGCCGACTTCCTGTTGTTCGCTCTCGGTCGGTTTGAACGGCTGGTGCGTTTCCTGGTTGGTGCCGGCATTGGGTGTGAAGGCCGTCGAGTAGCTTATATAGGGCGCCAGTCCGAAGTCGGTCTGGTAGGTGAGCCCTATGCGGCCGGAGAACTCCTTGTCCTTCTGCGAGACCGACGTCAGCGAATCGCTGGCAAGGTCGGTGGTGTCCGTATCGGTCGATACCCAGTCGTAGCGCCCGCCCACCGTCAACGTCCAGGCGTCGTAGCGGATCTGGTCTTGCAGATATGTGCCGAGCTGCCACTGGTCCTGGACCGTACGCGTGTTGAAGTCGATCGCGTCGACCGGACGCCCCTGCGTCGGATTGTCGGTATCGAGCGGCGGCGACACGCCGCGTCCGTCGAGCGCACGGAAACGCAGTTTCGTATAGTCGATCCCCGCAAGCAGCGTATGCTCCAGAGCGCCGGTGTCGAATTTGGCTTCGAGCTGGTTGTCGATGACGAAGGCGGTCAGCCGCTCGTCATAGGTGCCGGCGGCGCTGTCGAGCAAAGTCGGGTCGTCAGCGTTCGGGGCGTAGGCGAAGTCCCAGTCGGCGTCGATGTTCAGCGTGGATACACGCGCATTCTGGCGGAAGACGAAGGTGTCGTTGAGCCGGTGCTCGAATTCGTAGCCGATGCGTCCCTGCTTCTGTATCGAATCGTTGAAGTCGGGGTTGCCGGCAAATATGTCGGTCACTTCGCCGGTCAGCGGGTCGTTGTAATAGGTCGCGGTGCCTCCGGTCTTGGTGCGCGAATACTCGCCGAGAACCGTCAGCTTCGTGTCTTCGTCCGGCTTCCAGGTGAATGCCGGTGCGATATAGGCGCGGTCGTCCGCAAGGCCGACCTGCTCGGTGTCGGCATCGCGCAGCAGGCCGGTCAGGCGATAATAGACCGGGTCGGTCTCGTTCACCGGGCCCGAGAAGTCGAACTGGCCCTGATAGCGGTCGTGACTGCCGTATTGGACCTGCACCTCTCTCAGCGCATCTTCCGTCGGCCGCTTGGTGATGAGGTTGTAAAGACCGCCGGCGCCCGTTGCGCCGTAGAGGGCCGAGGACGGTCCGCGCAGGATCGAAACGCCTTCGAGCCCGTAGGGTTCGTTCTTGAAGACCGAGTCGACAGCCGCCGGCTGGCGGAGATTGTCGCGGAAGATGCCGGTAAAGGTTACGTCGAAACCGCGGACGAAGAATGCGTCGAAGCGAGGATCGAAACCATAGGCGCCCACGCGCGTGCCCGGCGTATAGGCGAGCGTCTCCAGCAGCGTCTGCGGGTTGCGGTCCTTCAATTGCTGTTCGGTCACCGTGGAAATCGATTGCGGAGTCTCGAGGAACGGCGTGTCGACTTTGGCGCCCGTGGCGCTGCTGATGCCGACATAGCCTTCGGCCGTGATCACGCCGCCACTGCCGTTGACCACCAGCGTTTCGAGCTCGGTCGAATCGCCGCCGGAAGCGGTTTCCTGCCCTGCTTGCTGCGCCTGGGCCGTGGCGACAAGGGCGAGGGCGGACGTTCCGGCGAGGGCAGCGCGAATGAGGGGCAGGAGGAAGGCGGATTTCGAGGGCATGCAACGCAACCTTACAGAGATATAAGTTATGTTCTATAAGGTGAGCTATTCACTCATGATTGTTGCGGGCGCAAGCTCTTTTCATGACTTTTTCAGTCATGTTCCGGAAGTGTGTGTGAAAAGTGCAACATCGGCGAATGCGCGGGCAGGGGAGCAGCCGGCCCGTGAGGGTTTAGATGGGCAAGTGGAGTGCGACGCGGCATGCCCCCCAGAGCATTTCAACGTTTCATGGAAACATTGAATGCTCTAACCGATTGATCCAACGCAGTTCCGGACGGAAAAACCGTTACACCCTTTTCCTGGAAGTGCTCTTACCTCTCTCGAGGAGGCGAGGGACCGGGGCGAGGCTGCCGCGGGCCGCCTCGCCGGACCGGCGGCAGAAGGCCGCCGGCAGGCGGATGAGGGGCGCGGAAAATTCAGCCGTGATTGATCATGATGTGACGGACGGCGGTGTAGTCCTCCAGCGCATAGACCGACATGTCCTTGCCATAGCCCGACTGCTTGATGCCGCCATGCGGCATTTCGTTGGTCAGCATGAAATGGGTGTTGATCCAGGTGCAGCCATATTGCAGGCGGGATGCCGCTCGCATCGCCTTGCTGATGTCCTTTGTCCAGACCGAGGAGGCGAGGCCATAATCGCTGTCGTTCGCCCAGGCCACCGCATCGTCCTTGCCGGTGAAGCGCGTGACGGAGACGACCGGGCCGAAGACTTCGCGGCGGACGATCTCGTCCTCCTGAGTGGCGCCCGCGACGACCGTCGGTTGGAAGAAGAAGCCTTGCTCGCTGCCCGTGCCGCCGCCGGTGGTGATCTCGATGTGCTTCTGATCGGCGGCCCTCTCGACGAAGCTTGCCACGCGGTCGCGCTGGCGCCTGGAGATCAGCGGACCGATCTCGTTTTCCGTGTCGTCGTCGAGATTGTAGCGGATGGTCGAGACGGCCGATGTGAGGTCGGCGACGAGTTTCTCGTAGATTCCGGCTTCGGCATAGATGCGGCAGGCGGCGGTGCAGTCCTGACCGGCATTGTAGTAGCCGAAGGTGCGGATTCCGTTGACCACCGCCTCGAGGTCGGCGTCGTCATAGACGATGACCGGCGCCTTGCCGCCGAGCTCGAGATGGGTGCGCTTCACCGTCTTAGCGGCGGCCGCGAGCACCTTCTTGCCGGTGGCGATGTCGCCGGTGATCGATACCATGCCGACCTTCGGATGGTTGATCAGCGCGTTGCCGACGGTTTCGCCGCGGCCGGTGATGACGTTGACGACGCCTTCGGGGAGAATGTCGGCGAGGAGCCGCGCGAGCTTCAGCGCCGTCAGCGGCGTCTGCTCGGATGGCTTGAAGACGACGGTGTTGCCGCCGCCGATTGCCGGCGCCAGCTTCCAGGCCATCATCATCAGGGGATAGTTCCACGGCGCGATCGAGCCGACGACCCCGATCGGGTCGCGGCGGATCATCGACGTATGGCCCGGCAGATACTCGCCCGCCGTCGGCGCATGCAGATTGCGCACCGCGCCGGCGAAGAAGCGCCAGCAGTCGATGATCGCGGGCAACTCGTCGTTCTTCACCGCATTGATCGGCTTGCCGCAGTTCAGCGCCTCCAGCGCGGCGAATTCATCGGCGTCTTTCTCGATAGCATCGGCGACCTTCAAGAGGGCGTTGGAGCGTTCGGCCGGCGTCGTCTGCGACCAGCCGACGAAGGCGCGCTCGGCAGCGTCGACGGCGGCGTCGATCTGCGCGTGGGAGGCCTCGGCGAGGTCGATGATCCCGGCGCCCGTCCTCGGATTGAGAATGTGTTCCTCGGCCTCGGTTCCGGCTTCGAAGCGCGATCCGATCAAGAGCTGGGTGTCCATGTCTGTTCTCCCTTCAAGTGCGAAATGTCATTTGCCGGCGCCGGCGATCTGATCGCCGTCGCGGGTCAGGTAATACGCGCCGAGGATCGGCAGGAAGGTGGCCATCACGACGACCATGGCGACGACGTTGGTCACCGGGCGCTGACGCGGGCGGATCAGCTCTTCCAGCATCCAGATCGGCAGGGTCGATTGCTGCCCGGCCGTGAAGGTCGTCACGATCACCTCGTCGAAGGAAAGCGCGAAGGCGAGCATGCCTCCGGCGAGCAGGGCCGTGCCGATGTTCGGCAGGATCACGTAGCGGAAGGTCTGGAAACCGTCGGCGCCGAGATCCATGGAAGCCTCGATCAGCGAGCCGGAAATCCGGCGGAAACGGGCGACCGCATTGTTGTAGACGACGACGATGCAGAAGGTCGCGTGGCCGAGCACGATGGTCCAGAAGGAGAAGGGGATGTCGACCATGGAGAAGGCCGAACGCAGCGCAATGCCGGTGATGATGCCGGGAAGCGCGATCGGCAGGATAACGAGGAGCGAGATCGTCTCCCGGCCGAAGAAGCGGGTCTGGCTGACGGCCGCGGCGCACAGGGTGCCGAGGACGAGGGCGACCGCCGTCGCGATCGAGGCGACCTTGACGGAGAGCGTCAGCGCCGCCCAGACGTCCGGCCGGTTCCAGGCGACGGCGAACCATTGCGTGGTGAGCCCCGGCGGCGGAAACTGGTAGCTCTTTTCCTCGGTGGTGAAAGCGTAGAGAAAAATCAGCAGGATCGGCAGATGCAGGAAGGCGAGGCCGGCGGCGGCAGCGATCTTCAGACCCAATGGAGCGGAGTTCGCCTTCTCAGAGCGCATCGAAGGCCCCCATGCGTTTGGCCATCCAGAGATAGGCGCCCATGATGACGATCGGCACGACCGTGAAGGCGGCCGCGAGCGGGATGTTTCCGGCGGTGCCCTGCTGCGCGTAGACGGCCTGACCGATGAAGAGCCGCGACGAGCCGACGATCTGCGGAATGATGTAGTCGCCGAGGGTCAGCGAGAAGGTGAAGATCGATCCAGCGACGATGCCCGGCAGCGCGAGCGGAAAGAGCACATGGCGGAAGGTCTGGGCGGGCGTTCCGCCGAGGTCCGACGAGGCTTCGACCAGATTGGCCGGCACGCGCTCGAGCGCCGCCTGGATAGGCAGGATCATGAACGGCATCCAGACATAGACGAAGACGATGAAGGTGCCCGTATAGCTGACCGACAGCGAGTTGCCGCCGACGACCGGAAGAGATAACCAGGCATCGATCAGCCAGAGAAGGTTCAGCTTTGCCAAGAACCAGGTCAGGATGCCTTCCTTGGCCAGGATCAGCTTCCAGGCATAGATCTTGACGAGATAGCTCGACCAGAGCGGCAGCATGACGGCGAGATAGAAGAGCGCCTTCCATTTCCCGCGCGCGTAGCGAGCGGCGTAATAGGCGATCGGAAAGGCAATGAGCGCCGAGACGAGCGTCACCAGAGCGGCCATCGAGACGGTGCGGATGATGATGTCGAGATTGGCTTCGCTCAAGAGCTGACGATAGGTCGCAAGCGTGAACTCGTAATTTATGAGCCCGGAGAAGTCGTCGATAGAGAAGAAGCTCTGCAGCAGCAGCGCGAAGAGCGAACCGAGATAGACGATCCCGAGCCACAGAAGCGGCGGTGCGAGAAAGATCGCCAGCAGCACATGCGGGTGCCGCCAGAAAAAATCCGAAAGGCGGCCGGCCGGGCTGCGGCGCTGCGGAAGAATGATGCTTTCGGCGACGATTGTCATGCGTCCTCCATCGGGTGGAGGTCGTGCGCGGCGAAGCTGATCGTGACCGGACTGCCGACGGCGGGAACGCGACGCGCCGCCGGGCTCGCCACGGCGATGCGGGCACCTTCGACGTCGATCACGATGCGGTTGGTGGCGCCGAGGAAGCTCTGCGAAGCGACGGTGCCGGAAAGGCTCAGCGCTCCGTCGCTCGGCGGCGCGATGGCAACGGCCTCCGGGCGGAGGCTCGCGAAGGAAGCCTTCAGTCCCAATCTGCGGCAGAGGTCCTCGGAAAGCACGTTGGAGGAGCCGACGAAATCGGCGACGAAACGGGTCTGCGGGCGATTGTAGACTTCTTCCGGGCTTCCGAGCTGCTGAATACGGCCCTCGTTGAACACGGCGATCCGGTCGGCCATCGACAGGGCTTCGCCCTGATCATGGGTGACGAAGACGAAAGTGATGCCGAGCGACTTCTGCAGCGTCTTCAATTCCTCCTGCATCTGTTCGCGAAGCTTCAGATCGAGCGCGCCCAACGGCTCGTCGAGAAGCAGAACCTTGGGCTTGTTGACGAGCGCGCGGGCGAGCGCCACGCGCTGGCGCTGGCCGCCGGAAAGCTGTCCGGGCCGGCGCGTGCCGTAGCCCGGAAGCTTCACCATGGTGAGCGCATCCTCGGCCGCCCTGCGGCGTTCCTCGCGTCCGACGCCCTTGACCATCAGGCCATAGGCGACGTTGTCGAGAATGGAGAGATGCGGGAAGAGGGCGTAGTCCTGGAAGACGGTATTGACGCTGCGCCGGTACGGCGGCACGCCTTCGGCGGTCTCGCCGAAGATCTCGATATGGCCTCCGGTCGGCTGCTCGAAGCCTGCCATCAGCCTCAGGCAGGTGGTCTTGCCAGAGCCCGACGGACCGAGCATCGCAAAGAACTCGCCCTCGGCGATCGCAAGGTTCACGCGATCGACGGCACGGACGGCGCCGAAATAGCGGGAAACATTGTCGAAGAGGACGGCGGTCATAGGAATGCTCCAGGTAGTTATTGCCCCTCATCCGCCTGCTGGCACCTTCTCCCCGCTTGCGGGGAGAAGGGACTCGCGGTCGGTGCCTCGCCTGTATTCCGCGGCGAGGGCTTTGCGGAGGCGTTCCCTCTTCCCGCGAGCAGGGAGAGGGCCAGGGTGAGGGGCGACGCTTGCGAGGCGGTTGAGATCGGCTTACCGTCCGCCGATGACGCCGATATAGTCGGAGACCCAGCGATGATAGGGCACGCATTCGCCCTGGCTTTCGCACTTCGTCACGGGCGTCTTCCAGAACTTGACCTTCTCGAAGTCGTCATAGCCGTTGGTCTTGCACCCCTCGTCGGTCAGAAGATCGTTGCCTTTGCAGGCGGCACCTACCGAGGGATTGGCGCCGAACCAGGCGGATACATCGCCCTGGACCTTCGGCGAGAGCGAATGCTCCATCCACATATAGGCACAGTTCGGATGCTCGCTGTCGGCATGCAGCATGGTCGTATCGGCCCAGCCCGTCACGCCTTCTTCCGGGATGACGGAAGCGATCGGCTGCTTCTCCGCTTGCATCAGGTTGACCTGGAAGGGCCAGGAGCCGGAGGCGACGACGCCCTCGTTCTTGAAGTCGTCGATCTGGATCATCGCGTCGTGCCAGTAGCGGCCGACGAGGGTGCGCTGGGTACGCAACAGATCGAGTGCGGCCTTGTACTGATCTTCGTTGAGCTCGTAAGGATCCTTGATGCCGAGATCGGGCTTGTGCGCCATCAGGTAGTTGGCGGCGTCCGCGACGTGGATCGGGCCGTCATAGGCCTGGACGCGGCCCTTGTTGGACTTGCCGTCGGGCAGCGTCATCTCCTCGAAGACGACCTTCCAGCTCTTCGGCGGCTGATCCTTGAAGGCCTCGGTGTTGTACATCAGCACGTTCGGGCCCCAGACATAGGGGGTGCCGTAATGGACGCCGTTGGCGGTATGCCACGGGGCGTTCTGCATGCGTTCGTCGATCGTTTTCCAACTGGGGATGAGATCTGTATTGATCGGCTGGACGCGCTTTCCAGCCACGAGGCGCAGCGACGCGTCTCCGGAGGCGGTCACCAGGTCGAAACCGCCTTCGTTCATCAGCGCGACCATTTCGTCGGAGGTCGCCGCCGTCTTGACGCTGACCTTGCAACCCGTCTTCTTCTCGAAATCGGTGACCCAGTCGTAGTTCTTGTCGGTCTCGCCGCGCTCGATATAGCCCGCCCAGGCGACGATCGAGAGCGCACCTTCGCCCTGACCGAGCTCTTTCAGCGGCTCCTGCGCCAGCGCGGGGGCGGCGAGGCCCAGCGACAGGGTAAGTGCCGTGCAGGATTTCAGGATCTGCTTCATCGGAAGTCTCCCCAGTTTCATGCCGTTAGCGGCTTTGTTCCCGGATCGAAGCGTGCCTTGGTTTCTCCGTATTCGCAAATTCATTAATCAGAATGCCGATATCGGGATTTCCGATATCGCGGTTCATCGCGGGCGGGCGCTGCGCAGCGCTTCGGCCACGCCGACGAAATCGCGCGCGGACTGGGGCAGGCTCGAACCCTTGCGCCAGACCATGCCGACCTGCACGACCGGCAGCGCCCCGGAAACGTCGCGGCTTTCGATCCGGTCGCCTTCGAGCGACCACGGTCGGTAGACGAGATCAGGCAAAAGCGCGATGCCGGCACCGGTCGCGACCAGGCTTCTGACCGCCTCCACGGAGCGGGTGCGGAAGGCGACATGCGGACGCGCGCCGAGCGCCGTCAGGAGTTTGCCGGTATTCTCCTCGATCTCGTCCACCGTCAACATGATCAGCGGTTCTCTTGCGATATCCTCGACCGAGATGATGTCGGCGCTGACGAGCGGGTGGCCGATCGGCAGCCACAGCCGGTAAGGGGAGGTTTCCAGGATTTCCGCCTGCAGCGCCATGCGGTCGCGCAGGTTCGAAATGACCATCACGGCGACGTCGAGCTCGCCGCCGATCAGGAGGTGCTCGAGATAGGAGCCGTTGTCCTCGATGGCGCTCACCTCGATGCCGGGGCAGGCGCGGCGGTAGCGGGCAAGCAGGTCGGAGAGCACGTAGCCGGCGACGAGGGACGTGACCCCGAGATTGAGCTTGCCGCCGCGTTCCTCGCGGCTGTCGGAGAAGCTGCGCCGCGCATCGGAGACATCGGCGAGGATCTTGGTCGCGTGGCGCAGAAACTGATGCCCGTTATGGGTGATCGCAAGGCCGCGGGGGTGCCGGTCGAAGAGCTCGACCCCGAGATCGGTTTCGAGCTCCTTGATTGCCTCGGTGATCGATGATTGAGAGATGGAGAGGTTCTGCGCCGCGCGGGTGACCGAGCCCTGCTCGGCGACGGCGACGAAATATTGCAACTGCCGGAGTGTGAATGCCATGTGCGAATTAACACCGTGCGCCGCAGGGAACGCAAGCACGGCGTGAACTGCGGCAGGGGTGATGCATTTCGTCGTGCACGCCGGAGCGACGCTGGTGAGTTAGAGATTTTCCCGCAGGAGGATCTCGATCCGTATGCGTTCCTGTGCCGCGAGAGGCTCGCGTGCGTCGGTGCGTGCTCTCATAATGCGGATTGCGCTTCGCACGGCGTGGCCGGGATCTTGCGCAATAACGGCATCGACCCGGTCGTCGCGTAGCGCCTCCTCGGTGAAAGGGGTCCGTTCGTGGACGACGACGGCAAGGTTGGTCAGATCGATGTTCGCGCCGATCGCCGTCAGGGGCATGCGCGCTTCCGAACTGAGCACATAAACAGCGGCGATGTTGGCTTGGTTGCCGAGCACGCGGGCGATGACTTCCTTACCCCGCCGCTCGTCGGCATGGGTTTCGATCGATGGCAGAGGTGTGAGATGGGGAAATTGCTCATTGATGACGGTATCGAAGCCGTGCCGACGCTGGATGCTGTCCATCGACTGCATCGTCTCCGCGACCACCATCACCTTGCCGGGCGTGCGACAGGTGAGCCTGCCGATCAGCTTTCCTGCCGTTGCTCCGGCTGCAAAATTGTCCACCCCGACGAAATCCGCTTCGGGCAGCTTTTCCTGGCCCGAGAGAAATTGAACGACCTTGATATTTCTTTCGAGAAGGCGTGCGACGGCATCGCGCACCTGCGGTGATTCCGGAGCCATCAGGGCGACCCCATCGACCTCATGCCCGTCGATGCCGGCGAGATATTTCGCGACCCCATGGGCGTCGTCGACGGGAATCTGGACATAATCGATGTCGATCAGGTCGCCCTTGAGCGCACCCTTCGACTCCTCGACGCGCTCAAGCAATTCACGGAGATAGAGGTCGCCGGATCTGGGAAATACAAACCGGAACCGATAGCTCTTGTTCCGCGCAAGGCTCACTGCGGCGGGGTTTCTAATAAAACCAATTCGTTCAATGGCTTCGTTGACGCTTCTGATCGCCTTCTTGCTCACATGGGGACGGTCGTTCAAAACACGATCGACGGTCGCCAAGCTGACGCCGGCCGCTTCTGCAAGGTCTTTGGCTGTTGGCCGCATGAGGGCTCCTGACGCGATCTGCACAGATCACGTTTCTCGCAAAATCGGAAAAAACGCAAGAATTGACGTGCGCACCTCAAAAATAGCTTGAATTGAGGTGCGCACGTCAATATGACTCTGCTGGCCGTGGCATGCTGGAGGAGCCGCAGGCCACAGAGGCGGCGCGGAGGAGAACAGACCCGCCGGGAAGTTTTTCGCGCCAAGTGCCCGCAAAGGGCGTGTTCAGCCTTCCGATGGGGTCGGAAGGCGAGGGAGGAGGTCCCCGCCATGACATTTCGCAATACGAGATCACTGGCCGCTTTCGGTACGCTTCTGGCTGCCGGCGTCGCATATCCAGGTCAGGCCAGCGCAAAGGACCTGACGCTGTGCTGGGCCGCTTGGGATCCGGCCAATGCGCTCGTCGAGCTCAGCAAGGATTTCGAGGCCCAGAGCGGCATCAAGATGAAGTTCGAATTCGTGCCGTGGCCGAACTTCGCCGACCGCATGCTCAACGAACTCAACTCGGGCGGCAAGCTCTGCGATCTGATGATCGGCGACAGCCAGTGGATCGGCGGCGCGGCGGAGAATGGCCAATACGTCAAGCTCAACGATTTCTTCGACAAGGAAGGGATCAAGATGAGCGACTTCATTCCGGCGACCGTGGTCGGCTACGCCGAATGGCCGAAGAATTCTCCGAACTACTGGGCGCTGCCCGCCTTCGGCGACGTTGTCGGCTGGAGCTACCGGAAGGACTGGTTCGCTCGCCCCGAGCTGCAGGCGGAATTCAAGGAGAAATATGGCCGCGACCTGGCCGTGCCGAAGACCTTCGGCGAGCTGAAGGACATCGCGCAGTTCTTCCAGAAGCGCGAGATCGACGGCAAGACGGTCTATGGCGCGGCGATCTACACGGAGCGCGGCTCCGAGGGCATTACCATGGGCGTCATGGACGTGCTCTACAGCTTCGGCTTCAAATACGAGAACCCGGACAAGCCCTATGATCTGGAAGGCTATGTCAATTCGGCGGAAGCCGTGAAGGGTCTGGAGTTCTATAAGGAACTCTACGATTGCTGCACGCCGCCCGGCCATTCGGACGCCTACATGTCCGAGGACATCGACGCGTACAAGTCCGGCCAGGTCGCGCTGCACATGAACTTCGCCTTCACCTGGCCGGGCATCAATGCCGACGCCAATGTCGGCGGCGAGAAGTCCGGTTACTTCCCCAACCCGGCAGGGCCGGATGGCGCTGCCTATGCGCAGCTCGGCGGGCAGGGCATTTCGGTCGTCTCATCCTCGCAGAAGCAGGAGGAGGCGCTCGCCTACATCAAGTGGTTCGCGCAGCCTGAAATCCAGCAGAAATGGTGGCAGATGGGCGGCTACTCGGCGCTCCGGAAAGTCGTCGAGGATCCGGGTTTTGCGACCAGCCAGCCCTATGCGCAGACCTTCCTCGATTCCATGGCCATCGTGCAGGACTTCTGGGCGGAGCCGAGCTACGCCTCGCTGCTGCAGGCGGCGCAGAAACGCTTCCATGACTATGTCGTCGCCGGTCAGGGCTCCGCGCAGGACGCGCTCGACGGTCTCGTCAAGGACTGGACGCAGGTCTTCGACGACGAAGGCAAGTACTGACGTCATCGGTCGGACCCGCGCCTCCCAGCGGGCCAAGGCGCGGCCGGAGCCGGGGATCTGCCCCGGCTCTGCGCCGCCCACGTGCTACAGGGGAATACCAATGCTGAAATCATCCGTGGACCGGGTCGCCGAGGCGACACCGCACGCCATCGCCAGACGCATGCATGGTCTGTCCGACCGTGCGCTCGCCTGGCTCTTCGTCGCCCCGTCGATCGTGCTGCTTCTGGCGGTCAACATCTTTCCGCTCATCTGGACGATCCGGTTGAGCTTCACCAATTTCCGGGTCAACCGGCCCAATGCCGAGGTCGAATTCGTCGGCCTCAAGAACTACCTGAAAATCCTGTCCGACCGGGATATCTGGCTGACCATGCAGGCGACGGCCCATTTTCTGATCTGGACCATCGTGCTTCAGGTCCTGATCGGCTTCACGCTTGCCTATCTCATCAACAAGAAGTTCCGCGGCAACGATCTGTGGACCACGATCATCGTGCTGCCGATGATGCTGAGCCCGGCCGTGGTGGGTAATTTCTGGACCTTCCTCTACCAGCCGCAGATCGGCCTCTTCAACTATGCGGTCGGCTTTCTGACGAGCGCGGACCCCTCCAGCTTCTCGATGATCGGCGACGTGTCGCTCGCCCCCTGGGCCATTATCATCGTTGATACCTGGATGTGGACGCCCTTCGTCATGCTGATCTGCCTTGCGGGTCTGCGCTCCATTCCGCCCAGCATCTATGAGGCGGCCGAATGCGACCGCGCCAGCAAGTGGCGGCAGTTCTGGACGATCACCATCCCGCTCGTCCTGCCCTTCCTGATGCTCGCCGTGCTCTTCCGCGGCATCGAAAACTTCAAGATGTTCGACCTCGTCGTACAGCTGACCGGCGGCGGGCCGGGCTCGATCACGGAACTCACCTCGATCAACCTCAAGCGCGAAGCGTTCGAGAAATGGCGCACAGGCTATGCCTCCGCCTATGCGGTCATCCTCTTCGTCACGGTCTTCGGTCTCGCCTCGATCTATGTCAAAGCCCTGAACAAGGTGAAACAACGATGAGTAGCTATTCCGTCGCCGAGCCGTCGCTCCGGCAGAAATGGTTCGCGGGCTCCCTGGTCGTGCTCTACGCCTTGATCACCATCCTGCCGCTTGCCTGGATCATCGCGACGAGCTTCAAGAGCCCGTCCGACGCCATCGCCTATCCGCCGAAGACCTTCTTCACGCCGACGGTGGAAGGGTATGTCAATGTTTTCACCACGCGCACGCGCCTTTCCGAGGAGCAGCTGCAGGCGCTCGGCGAGCCCACCACCTGGTACGACAAGCTCGTGCGCAAGGATGGGCTGGTCATTTCCGGCCCCTCGCGCTTTGCCGAGCGCTTCACAAATTCGGTGATCATCGGCTTCGGTTCCACAGTGCTCTGCATCGTGCTCGGCACGGCCGCCGCCTATGCCTTCTCGCGCTTCAGGGTGCCGCTAAAGGATGACCTTCTCTTCTTCATCCTGTCCACGCGCATGATGCCGCCGATCGCCGTCGCCATCCCGATCTTCCTGATGTTCCGCTCGCTCGGCCTCAGCGATACCCATGCCGGGATGATCCTGCTCTATACGGCGGTCAACCTGTCGCTCTCCGTCTGGCTGCTGAAGGGTTTCATCGACGAGATCCCCGTCGAATACGAGGAGGCGGCGCTGATCGATGGCTACACCCGCTTCCAGGCCTTCTACAAGGTCGTGTTGCCGCAGGCAGCGACGGGCATCGCCTCGACCGCAATCTTCTGCCTGATCTTCGCGTGGAACGAATATGCCTTCGCGGTGCTGTTGACATCCGGCAACGCCCAGACGGCGCCGCCCTTCATTCCCACCATCATCGGCGTCAGCGGCCAGGATTGGCCTGCCGTCGCCGCCGGCGCCACGCTCTTCCTCGTGCCGGTCATGGTGTTCACCATCCTTCTGCGCAAACATCTCCTGCGCGGCCTCACCTTCGGAGCAGTGCGCAAATGACACGATTTCTCAACGGCCTCCGGCATTTCAGGCGCAGCGCCTGGGAAATGCTGGCCTCGGTGCTGATCGCGGCGGGTGTCGTCATGCTGATGCAGCCCTTCGCGCTTGCGCTCTATTCCTGGTCCTTCGTCATAACCTTGCTGGGCACGGTGATGTTCATCATCGTCAGCCATTTCCCGGAGTAGGCCGATGGCGCAAATCAGGATCCAGAATGTGCGCAAGGAGTTCGGCGCCTTTGCCGCCGTGCGTTCCTCCACCTTCACCATCGAGGATGGCGAGTTCTTCATGCTGCTCGGCCCCTCAGGCTGCGGCAAGACGACGACACTGCGCATGATGGCCGGCCTCGAATTGCCGACCTCGGGCGAGATATTCATCGACGGAGAGGAGGTCGGCATGAAGCCGGCCAGCCAGCGCGACATCGCCTTCGTCTTCCAGATGTTCGCGCTCTACCCGCATATGAACGTGCGTAAGAACATCTCCTATCCCCTGGTCAGCCAGGGCATGAAGCGCGAGGAGGTGGCGACGCGCGTTGCCGAGGTCGCCCGCATCCTCAAGATCGAGCATATCCTCGACAGGCCCGTCGGCGGACTCTCAGGCGGCGATCGTCAGCGCGTGGCGCTCGGCCGCGCCATCGTGCGCCGCCCCAAGGCCTTCTTCATGGACGAGCCGCTCGGCGCGCTCGACGCGGAGTTCCGCGAGCACATGGCGGAGGAACTGCGCGCGCTGCACGACCGCATGGGCGCCACCACCGTCTATGTCACGCACGACCAGCTCGAGGCTATGCAGATGGGCGACAAGATCGTCGTCATGAACCATGGCGTCATCGAGCAGTTCGGTCGGCCGCAGCAGATCTACGACTGGCCGGCGACGAAATTCGTCGCCCAGTTCATCGGCTCGCCTTCCATGAATTTCCTCGATTTCGACGGCATGATCGGCATCGGCGGCGACAGCGTCGATCTCGGCGGCGTGAAGATGAAAGTGCCGGCCGCGCGGGAGGGCCGCGCCGGCCGCCTCACGCTCGGCGTGCGGCCGGAGCATGTGAAATTCCGCGACGATGCTGCCTATCGCGGGCGCGTCAGCGCCGTCGAATATCTCGGCACGACGCAGATCGTGACAGTTTCGACCGGTCATGGCGATCTGAAGGCGCGCATTTCCTCAAGCTGCAAGGTGCGGGAGGAGGAGATAGTCGGGCTCGATTTCGATACGCGCACCCTTTCGCTTTTCGATGCTGATAAAGGCGATGCGCTCGTCTCCGAGGCCAATGAGGGAGTGTTGGGTCATGGCTGAGGTCGTCCTTGAAAATGTGACGAAGCGGTTCGGCGGCACGCTCGCGCTCGGCGATGTCTCGCTCCGGGTGCCGGACGGCTCCTTCGTCGTGCTGCTTGGTCCGAGCGGCGCGGGCAAGACAACGACGCTGCGTATGGTCTCCGGTCTCGATGCCCCCGACAGCGGCGAGGTCTTCATCGGCGGCCGCGCCATGAAGGGGCTGTCGCCAGCCGAGCGCAATGTCGCGATGGTCTTCCAGCAATATTCGCTCTATCCACATCTCACGGTCCGCCAGAACCTCGAGTTTCCCCTGAAGTCGCCGCTCCTGAAGACGCCGCAGGCGGATATCGACAGGAAGGTGAAGGAGGTTGCCGAGGTCTTGCAGATCGCCCACAAGCTGGAGAACAAGGCGACCGCGCTTTCCGGCGGCGAGATGCAGCGCGTCTCCATCGGCCGCGCTCTTGTCCGCAATCCGGATATCTTCCTGATGGACGAGCCGCTGAGTTCGCTCGATGCGAAGCTCAGGGCGGACCTGCGCATCGAATTGAAGCGCATCCAGGCGAAGTCAGGCGCGACACTTATCTACGTCACCCATGACCAGATCGAGGCGATGACCATGGCCACCCATGTCGGCGTGCTCAACGAGGGGCGACTGGTGCAGTTCGGTTCGCCGCGGGCCGTCTATGAAGAGCCCGTCAGCGTCTATGCCGCCACCCGTCTCGGCCAGCCGCGCATCAACGTGCTGCCGGCCGATCTCTTCGCCGGCGCTCCTGCGGGCGCAAAGAGCATCGGCCTTCGCCCGGAACACATTGTGCAAGGTGACGGGGAGGAGGCGCTGGTCAAGCGGGTCGAGCATCTCGGCGACCAGACTCGCCTGCACCTCACTTTCAGGCGGCATGACCTCATCACCGTCACCGACGCCCACACGCCGCTGAAGGGCGGCGAGACCATTCGGATCCGACCGTCGCAGCCGCTCTATTTCGACGCGGCGGGCATGCGTTTAGCTTAAGGAGATTTTTATGGCGCAATTCATCAACAAGCGCGAAGACGTCGTCACAGAGGCGATCGATGGCGTGCTGGCTCTTTCGGGCGGTGCCCTTACCCGCCTCGACGGCTATCCGCATATCCGGGTCGTCAAGCGCAGCGATTGGGACAAGTCCAGGGTCGCGATCGTCTCGGGCGGCGGCTCGGGCCACGAGCCCGCCCATGTCGGTTTCGTCGGCAAGGGTATGCTGACGGCGGCCGTCTGCGGCGATGTCTTCGCCTCGCCCGGCGTGGACGCCGTGCTTGCCGGTATCCTCGCCGTGACGGGGCCGGCCGGATGTCTGCTCGTCGTCAAGAATTATACCGGCGACCGGTTGAACTTCGGCCTCGCCGCCGAGCGGGCGCGCGCCTACGGCCTCAATGTCTCGATGGTGATCGTCGGCGACGATATAGCGCTTCCCGATCTGCCGCAGGCCCGCGGCGTCGCCGGCACGCTCTTCGTACACAAGATCGCGGGGGCGCTCGCCGAGCAGGGCGCGGACCTCGACACCGTGACGGCCGCAGCAAGGCGTGTCATCGCGGGAACGCGCTCCATCGGTATGTCGCTCGATACCTGCCGCGTGCCGGGCTCCCCGAAGGAGGATCGTATTCCCGAAGGCAAGGCCGAACTCGGCCTCGGCATCCATGGCGAGGCAGGCGTCGAGCAGATCGATTTTGCCGGCGCGCGCGCTTCGGTCGCCACCATGGTGGAGCGGCTGGCGGCGGTGATGGCTGAGGGGCCGCATGTCGCGCTGATCAACAATCTCGGCGGCACGTCGGTGCTCGAAATGTCGGTTCTGGCGCATGATCTCCTCGGCTCGGCCGTCGGCGCGAAGATTACCCATGCCATCGGCCCGGCTCCGCTGATGACCTCGCTCGACATGCAGGGTTTTTCCATCTCCGTCTTCCCGGCTGATGCCGCCGAACTGGAGCTCCTGAAGGCTCCCGTGCCGATCCCCGCCTGGCCGGGCGTTTGCGATGTCCGGCCGGTTGCCGTCGCGGCTCTGCCGGACGGCCTGACGCCGATCATGCCGATCCCGTCAAACCATGCGGCGACGCGCGCTTTCCTGATCGGCTGCTGCGACGTGCTGGTCGCCGCCGAGAAGGATCTCAATGCGCTCGATGCCAAATCCGGTGACGGCGATACCGGCTCGACATTGGCAGGCGCGGCCCGCGCGCTGATCAACGCCGTCGACCGCCTGCCGCTGTCGGACCATACTCAGCTCCTGCGCGCCATCGGCCAGGAACTCAGCCAGACGATGGGCGGCTCCTCCGGTGTGCTGCTCGCGATCTTCTTCGCCGCTGCCGGGGATGGAGCGTCGAGCGGTCTGCCGATTCGCGAGGCGCTGCGGGCGGGGCTTGCCCGAATGCAGGAGATCGGCGGTGCCAGGATTGGCGATCGTACGATGGTCGACGCACTCGCGCCCGCATTGGACGCGCTCGGCCAGGGTATTGCCGCCGCCGCCGCCGCCGCGCGCGAAGGCGCGAACTTCACCGCCACGCTTACCCGCGCGAAAGCCGGTCGCGCGGCCTATATCAATGCCAGACAGCTCGAAGGACACATCGACCCCGGCGCTGAGGCGGTGGCGCGGCTTTTTCAGCATCTGGCACGCTATCCCGGCATCGCTGGTTGACAGCGAGCCGAACGAACGGCTCGGCACCGCCTCGACGCCAAGCAGCTGCCGGGATTTCAGCCTGCCCAAGGCTCCCGGCGCTGTCACATCGATCGCGCCGGATGGGATGCCGGCCGCCGCCTAGAACAACCTCGTTGTCAAAGTCGTCAAACTGACTCTAAGGTGCGGTGAGGGGGAATGGGATGGATTCGAAAACGACAAAGCCAGGGCCGACAGAAGCGGGGATTCGCGCCTTTCACCAACGTTGCGAGGCGTTCTATCCCGCCGATGCGGTCAATGCCTCCGTCGAGCAGCAACGGCAATGGTACGATGCACTCTGCGCCGAATTCGACGCGCCGTCTCCCGAAGGGCTGACCCGGCGGGACGGGCGACTGGCGGGACGAATTCCGGTGCGGTACTACCGTCCGGCAGAGGTCGCGAGCGAGACGCGCGTTCTCTATATCCATGGCGGCGGCTTCGTCGTCGGCTCGCTTGAGAGCCATGATGCGATCTGCGCCGAGCTTGCCCATGGTGCACGGGTCGAGCTGGTGTCGGTAGACTATCGCCTTGCCCCCGAACATCTATGGCCCGCAGCCTTCGAAGACTGCTATGACGTGCTCCAAGCGCTTCTTGTAGATGGGCCTCCGCTCGTCGTCGCCGGCGACAGCGCCGGCGGCAACCTGTCAGCCGGCATCGTACTGAAAGCGAAGGCTGAGGGGCTCGCCGGCATCGTCGGCCAAGTCCTGATCTATCCCGGCCTCGGCGGCGATCTGACGCGCGGCTCCTATATCGAGATGGCCGAGGCGCCGCTGCTTTCCACCGCCGACGTCGACTATTACCGCGAGGTGCTGAACGCGCCGGCGGATGAGCCGTTTGCGCACCCGCTGAAGGCCGCGGACCTGTCCGGGCTTCCCCCGGCCTATATCACTGGAGCCCATTTCGATCCGCTGCGGGATGATGCGCGCGCCTATGCAGCCCGGCTCGCCCAGGCCGGCGTGGACGTCACCTACCAGGAAGAGCCGCAGATGGTGCATTCCTGGCTTCGAGCGCGCCACATGAGCCCCGGTGCGCGGGACGGCTTCGTCCGTCTCGTGCAAGCTGTGGCACGATTGACCGGCACGGCTTGAGTCGGCGATGAGCGGCGAGACCGATCTCCAGCGGCTGCTTGCAGAAATTGAGCCGGTGCTACATGACGGCGAATATGTCTATTGCACGGTTGAAAGTCGTGCAGCGGCCTGGTTCGCGCTTGAGCCGATCGGAACCTTTCGCGAAAACGAGGGGATGACGCTCATCCTCGAGCAGGCCCGTGCCGAGGCGGCGGGACTTTCCTATGGGCCGGTGCTGCGGCTGATTACGCTCGGTGTCCATTCCGCACTCGAAGCCGTTGGGCTGACGGCGGCGGTTTCCGGCGCCCTGACGCAGGCAGGCATCAGCGCCAATGTGGTAGCGGCCTATTACCACGACCACATTTTCGTGCCCGCAGCAGATGCAGAAAGAGCCGTCCAAGTGTTGCGGGCGCTCAGCCACGGAAACGCGAGCGCCCGATGAAATTGCCCTGGAATCACTCCCCCCGACAGGTCGCGGGTAGCGGGACGAGGGGCAGTCGCGCCGAGCCTCACATGAAATCCCGCCGGATCCGCTTCTCGAAGCTCTTCTCGAAGATCTTCGTCTCTCCCTCGAAAGCCTCGACCCTGGCGGAGGTGATCCACTCGCTTTGCGTACAGCCGAGGCGGGAGGTCGAGACGGTCTTCAGCGATTGCTGCCCACGCCGCGCAATACACGTCCAGGTCGAAGCGCCCGTCATCGAGTGTGGATCGTCCGGCGCGATCGTCCAGGTTTCTTCGCGGATGTCCTGCGTCGCATTGCCCGTGCCGGGATGCTCGACGAGGCCGGTATTCTCGTAGATCCGATAATGCGTCAGGCCCTTGGTCATGTCGCGTTCGACGGTGCGGCGCGTTTCGGACGGCGAATGCTCGATATAGTGCGGCAACGGGTCGGGATTGGCCGGCTGCGGCACGACGATCTCGCGGTGGTTGCCGAGAAGCGGCAGGGAAAGCGAGACGCTGGCCGTATCGATCGTGACGCCCGGATCGGTCGGCGACGGCAGGATGATCGGCCAATAGGAGGTCGACAGCGACAGGCGTATGCGGTGACCGGCGCGGAAGCGATAGCCGCAGGCATCGAGCACCAGCGTGACGCGCGTCTTGCGGTTCTTCTCCATTGGCACCGGCTGCGCATTGCCGTTGCGGTGCGCCAGGTTGAGGACGCCGAAGGCGACGCGGGTTGCCGTTCCGTCCGGATGGACATCGACGATACGCGCGACGAGATTGGCCGTTTCGGCACTGCAGGAAAGCTCGAGGTCGAGCACCGGCTGGCCGAGATAGTCCTCCGCCTCGAGCAGCGGGCGCGTGTCGAAAGTGAGCGAGCCCGCATCGTCGATGCGCTGGTCGCCGGGCATCTCGGCGTCGGGCTTGAGCGTGAAATACTCACCGGCAGCGGTGCCGGTATCGAGCGGCGAACGCAGGTAAACATCGCCGATCCCGCGCCTGGACGGGGAACCGGCCGCCAGGCCTCCCTCGCTCGAAACCGCGAAGGTCCGCATTTCCGGCGTGCTCCAGACATCCTTGGCGATCCAGCGGCCCGGGTCTTCATTGCGCCTGACCGCAGGCCTCGGGCCGTCGAGGATATAGGCGCGCATCTGCGGCAATTGCTCGGCATCGTTCTTTTCGTCGCGAAGCCAGCGGTTCCACCAGCGGATCGCCTCTCCGAGGAAGTCTGCCCGCGGCTTCGGCCAGGCGAAATGCGGATATTTGTGGACCCAGGGGCCGATGAGCGCCTTGGCCTTGCCGCCGAGCCCCTCGACCGCCTTAATCGGCGTGTTGCGGTAGCCGTCCGCCCATCCGGCGATCACCAGCGCCGGGATCGGAAAGCCGTCGAAATCCTCCGAGATCGAGCCATGCCGCCAGAAATCGTCGCGGCGCTGGTGCTCCAGCCATTCCTCCAGGAAGAAGGGCTCGTTCTCGAGGCGCTCCAGCCACATCTCCCACCAGCGCTCGCCGACGAGTTCCGGATCGGGCGATCGAGACTGGTAGGCGAGCATGGTAGCCGCCCAGGAGAGTTGAGCCGAGAGATGGCAGCCGTTCTTGTAGTGGATGTCGTCATTGTAGCGGTCGACGGTCGAGGCGATCGAGATCACCGCCTTGAGAGCCGGGGGCTTGAGTGCCGCCACCTGCAGACAGTTGAAGCCGCCCCAGGAGATGCCCATCATCCCGACCTTGCCGTTCGACCAGGGCTGTGCCGCAATCCATTCGATGATCTCGCAGCCGTCGGAGAGTTCACGCGGGGTGTATTCGCCGTCGATCACGCCCTCGGACTCGCCCGAGCCGCGGATGTCGACGCGAACGCCGGCAATCCCGGCGGCAGCGAAGGCAGGGTAGGTGGATTCGTCGCGTGCACAGGTTCCGTCGCGCTTGCGGTAGGGCAGGTATTCCAGGACGGCCGGCACCGGCTTCTGCTCTGTGCCCTCGGGCATCCAGATGCGCGCGGCGAGCCGGGTCCCGTCCTTGAGGGTTATCCATTCGTTTTCGATGACGGTGAAATTGCGCTCGACCATGTTGGCTGCCTCCGATCGGTGCGTGACTGTTGAGACGCGAGGCGCAGGCGGAAAACCACCTGCGCCTGCTCATTGCACTTTAGCTGTCGAACCAGACGCGGCTTCCGACGTAGCCGTTGGAAAGGTCGTTGCCGATGTCGTGCACGAAGCCTTTCAGCGAAGCGGAGGCGGCGTTCACATAATCGTTGAAGACGGGCAGGATGAGACCGCCTTCGTCCCGCACCATGACGGCCATGGTGTGGTAGAGCTCCTTGCGCTTGGCTTCGTCAAGTTCGGAGCGCGCCTGCAGGAGCAGCTTGTCGAAGTCCTCCCGCTTGAACCGCGTATCGTTCCATTCCGCACTCGACAGATAGGACGTGGAATAGCGGGAATCCTGCGTCGGGCGACCGCCCCAGTAGGAAGCGCAGAAGGGCTGGACGTTCCAGACATTGGTCCAGTAGCCGTCTTCCGGCTCCCGGCGTACTTCGATTTCGATCCCGGCCTTGCGGGCGCTCTCCTGGAAGAGGACGGAAGCATCGACCGCACCCGGGAAGGCGGCATCGGAGGTGCGCAGCAGGATCGGCCGGTCGTGGCCGGACTTCTTGTAATGGAAGGCCGCCTTGTCGGGGTCGTAGGCGCGCTGCTCGATGCCTTCAGGTGCCAGGGCGTAGTTTTCGTTGACCGGATAATCGTTGCCGAGCGTGCCGTAGCCGCCGAGCACGCGATCGAGAATAGCCTGCCGATCTATGGCGTATTTCAGCGCGAGCCTCAGGTCGTTGTTGTCGAAGGGGGCCGTGTCGCAATGCATGAGGAAGCTGTAGAAGCCCTTGCCCGAGGTCTGCAGGATCTCGACGCGGGGCGCACGCTTCAGCAGCGGCACGGTCTTCGGATCGACGCCGTTGATGAAATGCACCTGCCCGGAAGAAAGCGCCGCGATGCGGGCCGTGTTGTCGTTCATGACGATGATCTCGACGCTGTCGACGTAGCCCCGGTCCGAACGCCAGTCGGCGGTGTTCTTCTCGAAGGTTGCCCGGATGCCGGCCTCGTAGCTTGCCAGCTTGTAGGGGCCGGTGCCGATCGGCGAGGCGGGGTTGTCGACGCCGCCGCCGGGCTGGATGATGAGATGATAGTCGGTCAACAGGAGGGGCAGGTCCGCATTGCCTTCCGTCAGCGTCAGGACGAGGTCGCCGGCTTTTTCCTCGATCGTCTTGACGGACCGCATCAGCCCGAGCGCTCCCGACTTGGAACCTTCGTCGGAATGCCGCTTCAACGTTGCGATCACGTCTGCGACGGTGAGTTTCTTGCCGTCGTGGAAAGCGATGTCGTTCCGGATCTTGAACGTCCAGACCGAAGCATCCGCCGACGACTCCCAGGAGGAGGCGATCGCGGGCAGCGGAGCGCCGGTCTCGGGATGGGACTCGACCAGCGTGTCGCCCCAGAGATGGCCGATCACGAAAGATACCGAACCGCTATAGGTTGCCGGATCGAGCGAATCGGTCGTCGCTCCGCCGTCGAGGCCGAGCTTCAGGTGGCCGCCGCGTTTGGGCTCCTGCGCCCGTGCCTCGCCCAAGCCGATGGAGCTCCCGATGCCGGCGGCGAGGCCGAGCGCTGCCGTGCCTGCGAGGAAGCCGCGCCGGTTGATGCCGGCCGGTACGATGAGGCCGTCGGGACGCTTCGTGAATTCGGTCATTTCCAGTTCCCCTTGCGTGTTTTGTTCGAGAGAAACCTAACGCCTGGCGGGCCCCAGACAATTTCGCGACTTGACGCGATTTTTCGCTAGTTTACGCTGGCTGCAATTCGAGGGGTGGAGCACTTGCAGCCGGACGACACATTCGTAGCAAATCTGCGTTTTGCCTGTGCAACGCGGCGCTCGATCTCCCAGATCTGCCGCGAGATCGGCATCAACCGGCAACAGTTCAACCGCTACATCAACGGCGAGGCGCACCCCTCGGCGCACAACGTGCAACGAATTGCCGCGTTCTTCGGACTTGCGGCCGAGGATTTCTCACTCTCACCCAGGCTGTTCGAGGCGCGCATGATCCGCCCCGAGCGACACCGGCTGGAAGCGGGTCAGCTCCTCGAAGGGTTCCCAGGCGATGCCGCAGCCCTTCGCCACCATTTCGGCTACTACCAGACCTATCACCTTTCGCTCTCCTGGCCCGGCTTCGTGGTCTGTTCCTGCGCGCATATCTATGAGGAAGGCGGCTCGATCCGGGTGAAATCGATCGAGCGGATTCGCGACAAGGCGAACGAGATCGAACAGTTCTCGAAATATGTCGGCCTTGTCACCTTCTGGCGAAACCGCATCTTCATAGCCGAGCGCACCGTGGGGCAGGCGTCGATGCTGGCGCAGACGATCCTGATGCCTTTCGAGGTGCACCAGCGGGTCTATCTGCGCGGCACCACGATGGGGGTCTCGTGGCGCAAGGAGAACCTGCCCTACGCCTCGCGGATGATCTGGCGGCATATAGGGCTGGATCCGGACAAACGCCAGATGCTTTCGCGCTGCGGGCTGCTTCCTTTCGGGTCGCGGCATCTGCCTTCTGCGGTCCGGCGCTTCCTGGAGACGCCGGAGGCCGAAGTGCTGACCATTCCCGCAGAATACTGACGAGTGCGCGTGGCGGCCGCCACGCGCATTCAATTGCCGGCGCTCTCCATCCGTCGCGTCTGCAGGACCTTTTCCAGCCAGCCGATTTCCATTTCGGGAACCGACTTCAAAAGCAGATCGGTATAGTCGTCGAAGGGCGGCGAAAGGACCTTAGACTTCGGACCGAAGCGCACCAGCCGGCCGCGATGCATTACGGCGACGCTGTCGGCGATTGCCCGGACGATCGCGATGTCATGGGTGATGAAGACGTAGGAAACGGCGGTTTCCTCCTGCAGCTTCAGAAGCAGGTTCAGAATGCCCTCCGCCACCAGCGGATCGAGCGCCGAGGTCGGCTCGTCGCAAAGGATGAGTTCCGGTTGGGCGGCAAGCGCCCGGGCGATCGCGACGCGCTGCTTCTGTCCGCCGGAAAGCTCGGCCGGATAACGATCGAGGAAGCGGGTGCCCATTTCGATCTGATCGAGCAGTTCCTTCACCCGCTCGGTCTTCTTGGCGCCATGCATTCCGAAGTAGAAGGAGAGCGGCCGGCCGACGATGTCGCGCACCGTCTGGCGCGGATTCATCGCCGTATCGGCCATCTGATAGATCATTTGGATCCGCCGAAGCTCGTCGTTGGTTCGCCCCTTCAAGGCTTTCGGCAGTTCCTTTCCTTCGAAGGTGATGCGCCCTTCGCTCGGCGGCAGCAGGCCGGTGATGACGCGTGCGAGCGTCGACTTGCCCGATCCGGACTCCCCGACGACTGCAAGCGTCTGCCCCTTAGGCAGATGCATCGAGACGTCGTGCAGCACCTTGAAGCCGTTGGCGTAGCCGGCATGCACATGTTCGATCTTGAGAAGCGCTCCGGTCTGGTCCGGGGCCTCGACGCGTTTTTCCTGGCGGACGCTGACGAGGGCGCGGGTGTATTCTTCCCTCGGGGCCTCGATCACCTGCTTCGTGGTGCCGTATTCCACGGTCTTGCCGTGACGCAGCACCATGATGTCGTCGGAGATCTGGGCGACGACTGCAAGATCGTGGGTGATGTAGAGGGCCGCCGTGTCGGTCTCTTCGATCGCGTGCTTGATGGCCGCGAGCACGTCGATCTGGGTCGTCACGTCGAGTGCCGTGGTCGGCTCGTCGAAGACGATCAGCTCCGGATTGGGGCAGAGAGCCATGGCGGTCATGGCGCGCTGCAACTGCCCGCCCGACACCTGGTGGGGATAGCGGTCGCCGAAGGTCTCCGGATTGGGAAGGCCGAGGACCTCGAAAAGGTAGAGCGCGCGCCTGTTCGCCTCTTCACGGCTCATGACGCCGTGACGGACCGACGCCTCGATCACCTGATCGCCGAGCTTGTGCGCCGGGTTGAAGGCGGCTGCGGCGGACTGCGCGACGTAGCAGACATTGCGCCCGCGAACCGCGTTGATGCCGCTGCGGCCGAGCTTCAGGATGTCGCGGCCGTTGAGCAGCACCTCACCGCCGGTGATCCTCACCCCGCCGCGGCCATAGGCGAGCGCCGAAAGGCCGATGGTCGACTTGCCGGCACCGGACTCGCCGATGAGACCGAGCACCTTGCCTTTTTCGAGATCGAAGGAAACGCCCTCGACCAGCGTCACCACCTTCGGCGGTTCGCCCGGCGGATAGCTCGTCGCTTCGATCTTCAGGTTCTTGACGGAAAGCAGCTCAGGCATCGCCGCGGCCTCCTTTCAGGCTCGAGGTGCGCTTCATCAGCCAGTCGACGACGAGATTGACGCAGATGGCGAGGGCGGCGATCGCTCCGCCCGGGATGAGCGCGGCGGATATGCCGAAGATGATGCCATCCTTGTTGTCCTTGACCATGCCGCCCCAGTCGGCGGCCGGCGGCTGGATGCCGAGGCCGAGGAAGGAGAGGGTGGAGAGGAACAGGATCGAGAAGGCGAAGCGCAGACCGAACTCGGCGAGCAGCGGCGACAGCGTGTTCGGCAGGATTTCCCGGAAGATGATCCAGACATTGCCTTCGCCGCGTAACCGCGCAGCCTCGACGAATTCCATCACCGCGACATCGAGGGCGACGGCGCGGCCGATGCGGAAGACGCGCGTCGAGTCGAGCACGGCCATGACGAGAACCAGGATCCACAGATGCTGCGGCAGCACCGCGAGAACGACGAGCGCGAAGATCAGCGTCGGCACCGCCATCATCAGATCGTTGAAGCGGGAGAAGAACTGATCGACGAAGCCGCCGGTGACGGCTGCGGTGAAGCTCAGGATCATGCCGAGAGCGAAGGAGAGCACGGTTGCCGCCAACGCCACGAAGATGGTCGTGCGGGCACCGTAGATCAGGCGCGAGAGCAGGTCGCGGCCGAGATTGTCCGTGCCGAGCAGGAAATCGCCGCCGGCCGGGAGCCAGATCTCGCCGACCACTTCCCGCTCGCCGAAGGGCGCGAGAGCGGGCGCGAAGAGAGCGCACAGAAGCGCGATCGCGATGCCGATGATGCCTACCCAGGCACTGAGTGGAATGGATTTCAGGTTCATCGCGGGTGCCTCAGTCTCGGATTGGCGAGAATGGCGAGAATGTCGGCCGCCATGTTGAGGAAGATGTAGAAGGCCGCAAAGATCAGCCCGCACGCCTGCACGACGGGCATGTCGCGCACCGTCACGGCATCCACCATGTATTGCCCCATGCCGGGATAAACGAAGACGACCTCGACCACGACGACGCCGACGACCAGATAGGCAAGGTTCAGCGCTATGACGTTGATGACCGGGGCCACGGCATTGGGGGCGGCGTGCCGCGCGATGATGCGGAACGTGCCGAGCCCCTTGAGTTCGGCGGTTTCCACGTAGGCCGACGACATGACGTTGAGGATGGCCGCGCGCGTCATGCGCATCATATGGGCGAGGACCACGAGCACGAGGGTCGCGACCGGAAGTGCGATTGCCGAAAGGCGGTCCATGAAGCCCATGCTGGCGTAGACGGTGGCCGGGAAGGTGGCGACCCCCCATTTGACGGCGAAGAACATGATCAACAGATAGCCGATGAAGAACTCCGGCAGTGAGATCGCCGCAAGCGATATCACGTTGATGATCTTGTCAGGCAGGCGGTTGCGGAATTGCACCGCGAGCATCCCGAGACCCACGGCCAGCGGTACGGAGACAAGCGCCGCGAAGAAAGCCAGGAAGAGCGAGTTGCCGAGGCGGTTGCCGATCTGCTCGCTGACGGAATTTCTGCTCGCCCAGGACGTGCCGAAATCACCCTGCACGGCGCCGCCGAGCCAGCTGAGATAGCGCTCGCTCCAGGGGCGGTCGAGCCCGAGATCCTTGCGGATGTTCTCGACGGCCTGCGGCGTCGCCGACTGGCCGAGATAGGTGGTGGCGAAATCGCCGGGCAACGCCTCGATGCCGCCGAAGATCATCAGCGACACGGCGAAGAGCAGGCCGACGCTCAGTCCCAGGCGCTGAAGGATCAGCGCCGCGAGAGGACGGCGAAAGGCGAAGCGCCGCCAGAACGTGCCGCCGAGCTCGTCGGCGGCCGGGTCGGGTTTGGCTGGGACACCGGAAAGATCGGGGGACCGCAGGGCTGTCTCGCCTGCGGTCGCATCCGTCACGACCGGACCCGTGATCGGTCCGCTTTCCATCATCAGGCGTCCAGCCATACCCTGGTCGCGACATAGCCGTTCGACATGTCGTTGCCGATGTCGTGGACGTAGCCCTTCACCGTTTTGCCGGCCGCGTTCACGAAGTCGTTGAACATCGGCAGGATCAGGCCGCCTTCGTCGCGCACCATCATCGCCATGGTGCGGTACATGTCCTTGCGCTTCGCTTCGTCCAGCTCGGAACGTGCTTCGAGCAGGATCTTGTCGAAATCCGGACGCTTGAAGCGGGTGTCGTTCCAGTCGGCTGTCGAGAGATAGGCGGTGGAGTACATCTGATCCTGGGTCGGACGCCCGCCCCAATAGGATGTCGAGAAGGGTTGGACGTTCCAGACGTTGGACCAATAGCCGTCGCCCGGCTCGCGCTTGACCTCGATCTCGATGCCCGCCTTCTTGGCGCTCGCCTGGTAGAGGACGGCGGCATCGACCGCGCCCGGGAAAGCGACGTCCGAGGTGCGCAGCAGCACCGGACCACTATGGCCGGACTTCTTGTAGTGGAATGCCGCCTTGTCCGGATCGTAGGCGCGTTGCTCGATACCTTCGGGGAAGAGCGCATAGGTGTCGTTGATCGGGAAGTCGTTGCCGACCTTGCCGTAGCCGCCAAGAATGCGCTGGACCAGCGTCTCGCGGTCCATCGCGTATTTCAGCGCCATGCGCAGGTCGTTGTTGTCGAACGGCGCCGTGTTGCAATGCATGATGAAGACGTAATGTCCTCGGCCCGACGTGTTGAGGATTTCGACGGTCGGCGCCTTCTTCAACAGGTTGACCGTCTTCGGGTCGACGCGGTTGATGAAGTGGACCTGGCCCGAGGACAGCGCCGCGATGCGTGCCGTCGCGTCGTTCATCGCGATCAGTTCGACGGAATCGACGTAGCCGCGGTCGGTGCGCCAGTCGTCGGCGTTCCTTTCGAATGTGGCCCGCACGCCCGGCTCGAAGCTTGCGACCTTATAGGGGCCGGTCCCGATCATCGCGTCGGGATTGTCCGTGCCGCCGTTCGGCTGGATGATGAGGTGATAATCGGTCAGCAGCAGCGGCAGGTCCGCATTACCCTCCGTCAGCGTCAAGACGAGCTTGTCGCCGTCGGCCTTGATTTCCTTGATGGATTTCATCACGCCGAGCGCGCCGGACTCGGACTTTTCGTCCGTGTGTCGCTGCAGGGTCTTGATGACGTCGTCGATCGTCAGTTCCTTGCCGTCGTGGAATTTGACGCCCTTGCGGATCGTGAAGGTCCAGGTGGCGGCGTCGGCGGAGGGCTCCCAGGATTCTGCAAGCGCCGGCACCGGTTCGCCGGTCGTCGGGTGGCTCTCGACGAGCATGTCGCCCCAGTTCCGGCCGACCACGAACATGAATTGCGACAGCGCCTTTGCGGGATCCCGCGAATCGGTGGCGGCTGCCCCTTCGAGGCCGAGCTTCAGGTGACCGCCGCGCTTCGGCTCCTGCGCCGCGGCGCTGGACGCGAAGAGCGTATTCGCCGTAGACACGGCAATGCCGAGGGCGGCGGCGCGTCCGAGAAATTCACGCCGGTTCATTTTGCCGAGCATGACCTGACGTGCCAAATAGTCTTTGTAATCGCTCATTCCCCTGTTCCCTTCTTCAGCCGGCATTCGCCGTTCGTTGTGATTGGTAGAGTGTTCGCGTATTTGCCATCGGTCGAGATGGCCGGAGGTGGTTTGCAGTCCACCGGGATCGTCTCTATCCTGACCTCCTTGTCGTCTCTTTGCGCGTTATCCGCGTTGTTCATCCATAAGGCTAAACGCTTGGACGTGGCTTGTAACGTCCTAAATTATAAATCTTTTCCATAAGCATGTCTTATGGAAAGACTGCTCAGCCGCACGCGCCGGTGCTCGCGGCGCGTCACGCTGAAGGCCGGCATCCTCCGGCTTCCACTCTGTCCGCGGCCGAAGAGGCCGCGTATCTCAGCGTCCCTTCCAGACCGGGTCGCGCTTCTCCGCAAAGGCGCGGGCGCCCTCGAGCTGGTCCTCGCTCGAATAGAGGACATCGACTGTCCTGAACTGGCGACGGGTGACCTTGTTCATGGTCGTCTGGAAGTCCCGGCCCTCGGCATCGCGGACCACTTCCTTGATTGCGGCATAGACGAGCGGCGGACCGCTTTCGAGCAGGCGCGCCAGTTCCCAGGCCCGGTCCATCAGCCGTCCGGCCGGCAGGATCTCGTTGACGAAGCCCCAGCGGTTCGCTTCGACCACGTCGAGCCAGCGGCCGGTGAGCAGCATGTCCATGGCGATATGGTAGGGGATGCGCTTCGGCAGCTTGATCGAAGCGGCATCGGCGAGCGTGCCCGAGCGGATTTCCGGGAGTGCGAAACTCGCATGTTCGGCTGCGAGGATGATGTCGGTCGAAAGCGCGATCTCCAGGCCGCCACCGCAACAAATGCCGTTGACGGCCGCGATGATGGGCTTGTTGAGGTCGCGGAGCTCCTGCATCCCGCCGAAACCGCCGACGCCGTAGTCTCCATCGACTGGATCGCCTTCCGCGGCCGCCTTCAGGTCCCAGCCGGGGCAGAAGAATTTCTCGCCGGCGCCGGTGATGATCGCGACCCTGAGCTCCGGGTCGTCCCGGAAATCGCGGAAGATTTCGCCCATGACGCGGCTGGTCTTCAGGTCGATGGCGTTGGCCTTCGGCCGGTCGATCGTGACTTCGAGAATGCCGCCTTCGCGGCGCGTAAGGATCGGTCCGGTCATGGGCGTCATTTCCTCCGGCGGATCAGGGCGTCGGCGGCAACGGCTCCGTGGCCGTCCGGCAGCACCATTATAGGATTGATATCGAGTTCTTCGAGTTTGGAAGCGTTTGCAACGACATAGGATGCCGCGGCAGCGACAGTTCCTGTCAAGGCGGCGATATCGCCCTTGGGATTGCCGCGATAGCCGTCGAGCAGCTTGCCGATCTTCAGGCCCGCAATCGCATCGCGGATCATCTCCTCGGTGACCGGCAGCGTGAGGATCGCGGAATCCTCCAGCAATTCGACGAGAATTCCGCCCGCGCCGATCGTCAGCACCGGACCTGCGACCGCGTCGCGCATCGCCCCGACGATCAGCTCCGCCACAGGCCTGGCGATCATCTTCTCGACGAGGTAACCGGAGGCGACCGCAGCCATGCCTCGCGCCGCCGTGATGACCTCCTGACGGCTTGTCAGATTGACCTTGACCGCACCGGCTTCGGTCTTGTGCGCCACGCCGAGGCCCTTGAGGACCACGGGGAAGCCGAGGGCCTCGGCCGCCGCTGCGGCTTCCTCGACTGTCGCGGCGCTCCTGCCACCGGGAACGATGACGCCCGCTGCCGCGAGCTCAGCCTTCGCTTCGGCTTCGCTCAGGGTGACGATCTCGCCTCCCTCAGGGCGCGAGCGGAGGAGGGGAGGTGCTGCGGGCTTTGCCCAGATCGCGCCGATCGCAGCGGCGGTCTCGATGGCGGCGAGCGCCTCGTCGATGCCGAAGAAGGGCACGACGCCCGCCGACACCAGCGAGAGAGCGGTTTCCTCGGGCATGTTCTCGCCGAGGCTCGCAACGATGCCGGCGACCGCCCCGGTAGCCTTCGTCGCATCGATGATCGCCTCACAGGTCGTGACCCAGTCGGCCGCGTCGCATCGGTCGAGCCGCGGGAAATCGAGCACGATCAGGTTGAGGGCATAGCCGCCGCGCATCATGGCCGTGAAAGCGGCCGTCTGCTTCTCGCGATTTCCCCAGACGAAGGTGTGGTAGTCGAGCGGATTGGCGATCGTCACCATTTCGCCGAGGCTTTCGCGCAGCGGCTGGCGCTGTTCCTCCCTGAGTGCCCGGAAATTGACTTTGCGCCGGACGCCGGCATCCGCCATCAGCGATGCCTCGCCGCCCGAACAGCTCATCGAGGAGATATCGGCGCTGGGCAGCGGCCCATGAAGATGCAGCAGCTTCAGCGTTTCGAGCAACTCGGGCAGCGTATCGACGCGGCCGATGCCGAGGCGGGCGAGCAGGGCCGAGGAGACCCGGTCGTTGCCGGCTAGCGAGGCGGTATGGGAGACGGTTGCAAGCTGGGCTGCTTCCGATTTCCCGACCTTCAGCGTGACCACGGGTTTGCGCAGCTCTCGTGCGCGGGCGGCAAGCCTTTCCAACGCCTCGATGCTGTCGAAGCCTTCGATATGGAGACCGACGGCGGTGACGCGCGGATCCTCGAGCACGGCGCAGGCGATGTCGGAAAGGCCCGTCTGCGCCTGGTTGCCGGCCGTCATGACATAGGCCAGCGGCAGCCCGCGCTTCTGCATGGAGATGTTGCAGGCGATGTTGGAAGATTGCGTGAGGATCGCGACGCCGCGTTCGACCCGAAGCATGCCGTGCTGGTCGGGCCAGAGCAGCGCGCCGTCCAGCATGTTGATGAAACCGTAGCAGTTGGGCCCAACGATCGGCATGTCGCCGGCCGCCGCGACGAGCGCCTCCTGCAGGTCGTTGCCATCGGCAAGCTCGTTTGCCGCCTCGCGGAAACCGGAGGCGTAGCAGACGGCACCCCCGGCGCCGCGCGCGGCGAGATCGCGGATGATCTCGATCGTGAGCGCGCGGTTGACCCCGACGAAGGAGGCATCCGGCGCCCCCGGCAGGTCGGACACCGAGCGATAGCAGCGGCGGCCGAGGATTTCTTCTTCGCGCGGGTGGACCGGCCAGATGTCGCCGGCAAAGCCCATCTTGTCGCATTGCTCGATGACGCGGCGCGCCTCCTTGCCGCCGAAGACGGCGATGGAGCGTGGGCGGATGAGACGGTCGAGGGAGCGGGGAGTGGAGGTCATGCCGCGCCCCCGTGGAGTGCGCCGGGGAGATGCCCGGCAGGGCAGAGGGGGGTAATTTGCGGAAGCTCGCCCATCGTTCAGGCCCCCAGCGGCCGGAGCAGATCGCGGCTGATGATGTGTCGCTGGATCTCGGACGTCCCATCCCAGATGCGCTCGACGCGGGCGTCGCGCCAGAAGCGGGCGAGCGGCAGGTCGTCCATGAGTCCCATGCCGCCATAGATCTGGATCGCCTCGTCTGTGACGCGGGCGAGCATTTCGGTGGCATAGACCTTGGCCGAAGCGATCTCGCGGTTGGACGGCAGGCCCTGGTCGAGCCGCCAGGCGGCCGAGAGTGTCAGAAGGTCGGCCGCGTCGATCTCGGTGATCATGTCGGCAAGCTTGAAGGAGACTCCCTGGTTGGCGCCGATCGGCTTGCCGAACTGCTTGCGCTCGGCCGCGTAGGAGAGTGCGTAATCGAAGGCGCGACGGGCGCGGCCGACGGAGGTGGCCGCCACGGTCAGGCGCGTGGCGTAGAGCCAGTCGTTGGCAATATCGAAGCCTTTATGGGCCTCGCCGAGGATCTGGGCGGAAGGCAGGCGGCAGTCGTCGAAAGTGAGGATGCAGTTCTTGTAGCCGCGATGCGAGACGGAATTGTAGCCCTCGCGGATTTCGAAGCCGGGGGTGCCGCGATCGACCAGGAAACAGGTGATCTTCTTCTTCGGTCCGCGCGGCGTCTGCTCCTCGCCGGTGGCGACGAAGACGATGACGAAATCGGCAATGTCGGCATGGCTGATGAAGTGCTTCGTCCCGTTGACGATCCAGTCGTCGCCGTCCTGCCGTGCGAAGCATTTCATGCCGCGCACGTCCGAGCCGGCATCCGGTTCGGTCATGGCGAGCGCGTCGAACTTGTCGCCGCGGACGGCGGGGAGCAGGTATCGCTCCCGCTGATCCTCGTTGCAGGCCATCAGGATGCCGGACGGCCGCCCGAAAAAGACGGTGAGGCCCATGGACCCGCGGCCGAGCTCGCGCTCGACCAGAGTGAAGGTCAGATGGTCGAGGCCGGCGCCGCCGACCTCTTCCGGGAAGTTGCAGGCGAAGAAGCCGAGTTCCTTGCATTTGCGGGCGATTTCCAGCCCGAGTTCGCGCGGCACCACTCCGGTCCGCTCGACCTCGTTCTCATGCGGATAGATCTCGGTCTCGACGAAGGTGCGGACCGTGTCGACGATCATCTGCTGTTCTTCGGTCAGTGCGAAATTCATTGTTCTCCCTCGTCAATTCTGGTGCGCGCGGCAGATCGCTCCTCAACGATCTGCTGCGGGGCTCTCGGGCGGTGCCCCTCTCCTCGGGCTAATCCGAGGACTATCCCTCTCCCCGTCGGGACGTCCTTGGGACGGGGAGAGGTGCCGGCAGGCGGATGTGGGGCTCTTATCCCGCCAGCATCGCCATCACCGTTTCTGCCCCACATGCCGTCCCGCGCCCTCGGGCGCGTCCAGGTTCGCATGACCTTCCGCGATCGGCTTCAGCTTCGCCATCACCTCCGCCGGTGCCGGCACGGACTTGCCGGCCTTGGCGTCGACATGCAGCATCATCTGTTCGGCGGTGGCGATGACGTCGCCCGACGCCGCATCGTGAATGCGCGTGAAGAAGTGAATGCGCTTCTCGTCCGACGAAAGAAGCTGCAGGGTCGTATAGAGCGCCTGTCCGAGCTTGGCTTCGCCGAGATGGCGGATGTGGGTCTCGACCGTGTAATAGCTGTGGCCGGCCTCGACATAGGCGAAGTCGACGCCGATCAACTTGAGCAGTGCGTCCGAGGTGTCGCCGAAGAGCTGTAAGTATCGATGCTCTGTCATGTGGCCGTTGTAGTCGACCCAGGCGGCGTTGACCCTGGTATCGACCAGACGCAGCGGCCCGGACGCGTCCATGCTTTTCGACGGACTGCCGCCCTTTTCCCAAAGCCGCTTCTCGAAATCGGCGAGCAGCTTGCCGGCACCCCAGCCTTTGCCGCCGTCGCCGGCCTTCAAGGCATGCATGATGCCGACGAGGTTTTCGTCCCGGATGCGTTCGAGTTCGCGGATGGAGCGACCGGCGGCCTGCGCGTCCGATTGTGCCCCGATCTTCTCGACGAGCGCGTCGTCGAGATCGACCACGTCGGTGAATTTCGTCCAGGGCCATTTGAGGCAGGGGCCGAACTGGGCGAGGAAGTGGCGCATGCCCGCTTCGCCGCCGGCGATGCGATAAGTCTCGAAGAGACCCATCTGTGCCCAGCGCATGCCGAAGGAATAGCGCATGACGTCGTCGAGCGTCTCGGTATCGCAGATGTCGTCCTGGATCAGCCAGAGTGCTTCGCGCCAGAGCGCCTCGAGCAGGCGGTCGCCGACGAAGGCCTCTATCTCCTTGGCGATGACGACGCCCTTCATGCCGATCTCGGCAACCGCTTCCTCGGCGCGCCTGATCGTTTCCGGCGACGTCTTCTTGCCGCCGACGAGCTCCACCAGCGGCAGCAGATAGACCGGGTTATAGGGATGGGCCACGAACATGCGTTCGGGGTGTTTCATCTCGGCCTGCAGGTCGGACGGGAGCAGGCCCGAAGTGGAGGAGCCGATGAGGGCATCGGGCCGGGCGGCCGCATCGATCTCGTTGATGACGCCGCGCTTCAACGGCAACCGTTCGGGCACGCTTTCCTGAATCCAGTCAACGTCCTCGACTGCCTCCTGAATGCTCTTGCAGAAGGTGAATTTGCCGCGCGGCGGAAGCGGCGCCATGGTCAGCATGCCATAGGCGCGTTCCGCGTTGGCCATGGCCTCGCCGATGATGCGCTCGGCTTCCGGATGCGGGTCGAAGATGTTGACGTCTATTCCTGCAAGCGCAAAACGCGCAGCCCAGGCCCCGCCGATGACGCCGCCGCCGATACAGGCGGCCCTGGTGATTGTGGTCATTCCCCTCTCCATTCAAAATGTCGTAAGAGCCGCTCCCGATCCCTTCGGGACCGACCTCCCCACAAAGGGGAGGGACAGGTGGCGCCTGCCGCGGCAGGTTAAGTCCTCCCCTTGTGGGGAGGGTTGGGAGGGGTCTTGTTACCGCTTCGTCAGCTTCAGCTTCCTGCGGACCTCTTCCGGACCGATGATCTTCGCGCCCATGCTCTCGACGACGGAAACCGCTTTCTCCACGAGCTGGGCATTGGTCGCGAGCTGGCCCTTGCCGACATAGAGATTGTCTTCCAGGCCGACGCGGACGTTGCCGCCGGCGAGGATTGCGGCAGCGGGATAGGCCATGGCATTGCGGCCGATCGAGAAGGCGGAAAAGGTCCAGTTCGAGGGCACGTTGTTGACCATGGCCATGAAGGTGTTGAGATCGTCCGGCGCGCCCCACGGAATGCCCATGCAGAGCTGGATCAGCACCGGATCCTCGATCAGGCCTTCTTCGGCGAGTTGCTTGGCGAACCACAAATGCCCGGTATCGAAGGCCTCGATCTCCGGACGCACGCCGAGTGCGGTCATCTGCCGTGCCATCTCGCGCAGCATCGACGGCGTATTGGTCATGACGTAATCGCCGAGCGAGAAATTCATGGTGCCGCAGTCGAGCGTGCAGATTTCCGGCAGGCATTCGGCGACATGCGCGACGCGTTCGGTGGCGCCGGCCATGTCCGTGCCCTTCTCGTTGACGGGGAAGGGGCTCTCGACGTCACCGAAGACGAGGTCTCCGCCCATGCCGGCGGTCAGATTGAGCACCACGTCGATGTCGGCGGAGCGGATGCGGTCGGTCACTTCCCTGTAGAGGTCGAGCCGCCGCGCAGGCGCGCCGGTGTCGGGATCGCGGACGTGACAGTGGACGACCGCGGCACCCGCCTTGGCGGCCTCGATCGCCGATTCGGCGATCTGTTTCGGCGTGACCGGAACGTGGCTGGATTTCGAGACGGTGTCTCCGGCGCCGGTGACGGCGCATGTGATGAACACCTCGCGGTTCATGCTGAGCGGCATTGATGTCCTCCCTTTCGTTGCCCGTATTACGGGCCAGAAAGTGCCGCGTTGCTTTGCATTAAGAGAAGCATCCTATACATTATCGGAATTCTCTGGAGGAAGTTTTGTCGTGGACAGCAGCATCGCGCAGGCGCAGCATATCGACCTTCTGGTCTTGCCGGAGACCAATCTCATCCTTGTCGCATCGGTTGTCGAACCGTTGCGCGCCGCCAATCGTATCGCCGGGCGCACGCTTTACAGCTGGAGCCTGTTCAGTCCGGACGGGAGAGCGATCGAGACGAAGAGCGGCATTCCCGTCCCGGTGGCCGGCGCCTTCCGCCCGCAGCGCGAGACGGCGCCGCTCTTCGTGCTTTCCAGCTACCACTGGCAGCGCAGCGCCACCTCGCAGCTCAAGATGCTCCTGTCGCAGACGGCGCGGCACCGGGAGATGATGGCCGGAATCGAATCCGGCTCCTGGCTCTTGGCGGAGACGAGCCTCCTCGACAATTTCTCGGCCACCACCCACTGGGAGGATTTCGAGGATTTCGCCGCCGCCTATCCGCAGGTGACGATGGTGCGCGAGCGTTTCGTCATCGACCGAAAACGCATCACCACCGGCGGCTCGCTGCCGACGCTGGACCTGATGCTGGAACTGATCCGCCGCGCGCACGGCTATTCGCTGGCGCTCGAAGTGTCGCGCCTCTTCATCTACGAGCAGGAACGCACCCGCGGCGACCTCCTGCAGGTACCCGCGATCGGCAACATGCGCATTCTCGAGACTCGCGTCGGCGCCGCGGTCAAGCTGATGGAAGAAACGGTCGAGGCTCCGCTGACGCTCGCGCGGCTGGCGCGCCGCGTGGGGGTCAGCGCCCGGCACCTTCAGGATCTCTTCAAGGAGACCATGGGCGTCGCGCCGCACGAACACTATCTGGCGCTGCGGCTCAACGCAGCGCGGCGCAAGGTGATCGAAACGCGGATGGAGTTCGCCGACATTGCGGCGATTTCCGGCTTCAACTCGTCGTCTTCATTTTCGCGCAGCTACCGCGCGCATTATCGCGAAAGCCCCAGCGAGACGCGCCGGCGGCTCAAGCTGAAGAACTGATTCAAGGGCCTCAGGCGGAAGTTGAGCGAAGGTGAGTTTTGCGAGTCGAATCAGAGGTCTGCGGCCAATCCATCGAGAGATGATTCAGCGATCAGACCACCGTCTCGCCCCCGTCCACCACGAGGATCTGTCCGGTCATGTAGGAGGAACGGTCGGAAACAAGGAAGAGGATCGACTCGGCGATCTCGTCGACGCTCGCCCAGCGGCCGAGCGGAACCCTCTCGCGGATATAGGCTTCGATGGCCTCGCGCCCGCCCATCTGGTCGATGAAGGGTTCGTTGAAGGGCGTGTCGACCCAGCCGGGGCAGAGAGCGTTCACCCTGACACCGTATTTCGCATAGTCGCCCGCCATCTGCCGGGTCATGGCGATGACCGCGTGTTTCGTCGTCGTATAGGCGATCATCTCACGATCGTAGAGGACGCCGGACGAAGACGACGTGTTCACGATCACGCCGCGACCGGCCGCCTTCATCGAGGGCATGACGAGGCGTGCAGCCATGAAATGGGCGCGGACGTTGAGGTTCCAGGACCGGTCGAAACCCGCCACCTCGACCTTTTCCAGGTCGCCGGCGACCTGCGCGCCGGCGTGATTGTGCAGGATGTCGATCCGCCCGTGCCGATAGAGGATATCGGCAATGCCGTCCGCAAGCGCTTCGTCGTCGGTGACGTCGACCGCGAGCGCTTCAGCGCTGCCGCCCCCGGTGGCGATCGCCGCCACTGTTCCGCCCGCGGCTTCCACGCTGCGGTCGACGACGACCACATGGGCGCCTTCGCGGGCCATGATGGCGGCACCCGCCCGGCCGATTCCGGAGCCCGCTCCGGTCACGATCGCGATCCGGTCATTCAGGATCATGGTTTCACTCCCCGGATTTGCTTTTCTTTTCGCGCATGAGCACGCGGGCGGTCAGGATAAGGAACAGCGAGGCGACCAGGACCAGGGTCGCGATCGCGTTGATTTCGGGCGTCACCCCGCGGCGGATCGAGGCGAAGACATAGATCGGCAGGGTCGTCTTCGAGCCGGCGACGAAGAAGGCGATGATGAAGTCGTCGAAGGAGAAGGTGAAGGCGAGGAGAAAGCCCGCGAGGATCGACGGCAGGATCTGCGGCAGCACGATCAGCCGGAAAGTGGTGAGCGGCGTCGCATAGAGGTCGCCCGACGCCTCGACGATGTCGCGGCCGAGGCTCGCGATGCGCGCCTTGACGATCATGGTGACGAGCGCCATCGAGAAGAGCCCGTGGGCGGCGATGATGGAGCCGTAACCGAGTCCCAGTTGCGGCGGCTGATCGCCCGGCCAGAGGGCTGCGATCGTCGGGTTGACGAAGGAGAAGACAGCGACGAGTGCGACCAGCGTCGCGATGCCGATGACGACGCCCGGGACGACGATCGCCGCGGCGAAGAGAGCATCGAAGAGCGCGCGCATGCGGGAGCCAAGCCGTTCCATGCCGAGCGCTGCCATGGTGCCGAAGACGGCGGCAAGCGTGGCGCTGGTGAAGGCGATGATCAGGCTGTTCTGCAGCGCCGAGACGAGAAACGTGTTGCCGAGCGCCTTGCCGTACCAGGCGAACGAAAAGCCCGTGAACTCGCTCGCATTGCGGCCGGCATTGAACGAGAAGAGCACGACCAGCGCGATCGGCGCATAAAGGAAGAGATAGACGGAGGAGATGAAGGCGCGCATCAGACGAGATCCACCTGTCTTGTTCCGGCGACCTTCCAGGCGATTCGCATCGCCACCATGAGCACGACGACGACGACGGCGACGAGTGTCACGGCGATCGCCGATCCGAAGGGCCAGTTCCGAGACTGCAGGAAGAGATCGACCAGCGCATTGCCGATGAAGAAGACCTTGCCGCCGCCGAGCAGCTGCGGGATCAGATACTCGCCGAGAAGCAGGATGGTGACGAGCGCGACGCCCGTCATGACCCCCGGCAGCGACAACGGCAGAGTGACGCCCAGAAAGGTGGAGACGGGCTTGCCGCCGAGATCGGCGGAAGCCTCCAGCAGGCGGCGGTCGAGCTTTTCCAGGCTCACATAGATCGGCATGATCATCAGTGGCAGATAGCCGTAGACGATGCCGAGCAGCACGGCGCCGGGCGTATTCAGCATGCGGACGTCCTCGATGCCGATCATCGACAGGAGATTGGGAATGCCGCGCGAGCCGAGGATGTACATCCAGGCATAGGTACGCACGAGCAGGCTCGTCCAGAAAGGAACGACGACGAGCGAGACGAGTATGAGGCGGTAGCGCGGATTTGCCTTGACGGCGAGGTAATAGGCGACCGGATAGGCGACGATGAGGCAGAGCAGGGCGCCGGCCGGGGCGAGCATCAGCGTATTCCAGAAGGCGGCCGCGCGAGTCGGCAGATTGGCGAACTGCGCAAAGGTGAAGGCCGGCTGGTATCCGCCTTCAGGCGCCCGCTCGCCAAAGGCGAAGACGAGCATGGCGATGAATGGGAGAACCAGGAAGACGGTGAGCCACGCGGCCGCCGGCGCAATCAGCGCCGCCGTAACCAGTTTCCTCTTCGTGTTCGTTGCTGCCTGCATGGTTTGTCCGTGAACTGGAATGAAACTGCCCCTCACCCTAACCCTCTCCCCGCAGGCGGGGAGAGGGGACTGGGGCGTCGCGGCTTGTGTCCTTCTCCCCGTTAAACGGGGAAAAGGTCGCGGCAGCGGGATGAGGGGCGATCTTGCCCGTATGTTCAAGCCGATTTGAAGCGCGCCATCAACTCGGCGCGGCCGGGATCCGTCAGCGTCACGGCAGCGCCGAATTCGAGCGGGGTGAGGGCCGCTTCGTCCGGATAGACGATCTTGTTCGAGGTGACATCGGCCGGGAGCAGCTTCATGACGCGGCTGTCGGTCGTCGGCGCGCCGTTGGCGATGTGTTCTTTAACGGCATTTTCCGGGGTCATCAGGAAATCGAGCAACGCGTAGCCCGCGGGCTTGTTCGCTGCACTCTTCGGGATCGCATAGAAGTCCGACCAGATCTCGCCGCCGTCCTTGCCGAGCACGAACTTGATCTCCGGCATGTCGCGGTTGAGTTGGGCCCCGTCATTGGTCCAGCACATCGTCATCCACGCATCGGTCGCGCGCATCGAGGGCTGATAGTCGCTGTTGATGGCATAGAGATGCGGCTTGACCTTGATCAGCAACTCTTCGGCCTTGGCGAGTTCTTCGGGCTTGACCGAATTGAAGGAAAAGCCGAGCGAGACCAGCGCGTTGCCGATGGTGGTCAGCTGATAGTCGTGCACCATGGCGCGGCCGTCGGCTTCCGTCATCGCGACCTCGAAGAAGTCCTTCCAGCTCGCAACCGGCGCCTTGATCTTGTCGGAATTCACCGCGATCCCGGTGGTTCCCCAGTTCTTCGGCACGGCATAGGTCTTGCCGTCGACGATGCCTTCATTGGTGAAGCGCCCATTTTCCGTCGAGGCGTCGTAGTTGGGCAGCTTGGAGAGATCGAGCTCGTCGATCAGGCCGAGCTTCACATAGGTCGAGATCGTGTAGTTCGTGGGGACGAAGAGGTCCCAGCCGGTGCCGCCCGCCTGCAGCTTCGCCAGCATCTCCTCGTTGGAACCGAAGACGTTGACTTCGACCGCAACGCCGGTCGCCGCGGTAAAGGCTTCGAAGGTGGCGGGATCGTGATAGTTCGGCCAGGTGGCGATCGACATCTGTGTGCCGAGGTCGCCGGCGGCGAAAGCGGCGGAGTTGAAGAGGCCGGGCTGGCGCGCCAATACGGCCGTCGCGAGGCCGAGGCCGGTGACGCCGAGGAAGTGACGACGCGAAACGGAGCCGCGCTTCAGGCGCATCAGCTCGTCGGCAAGCTTGTCCGCGGTGATCGGGGCATTCTCTCTGTACCACTTGGTCATGATGCTGTTCCCTTATCGTTGACGTCAATTGATTGCGGCAGATCGGGCCCTTCAGGCCGGAAAGACATGCATTGCATTCGGGTCGAAGCTTAGCCCGATCCTTTCGCCCGGCTCGGCGAGATCGCTGTCGTTCAGGCTGCGGCGGTCTGCGGTAACGAGAAAATCTCCGAGGCCCTCGACCTCGACCGAATATTCGACGGACGAGCCCAGGAAGATACGGTGGGTCACCGTGCCGCGCAGCGCAGCGCTGCCGTCGCGCACCAGGCTTATCGCCTCCGGGCGCAGCGCAACCATGACCGGGCCTGCCGTGCCGTTGGCGCGGGCGGGCTTGGCAAGTCCGACGCCATTGGCGAGGAGGACCGCGCCGGCGCCGGGTTCGATCGAACCGGCGATGCGGTTGGCCTTGCCGACGAAGTCGGCGACGAAGAGACTTGCCGGGCGGTCGTAGATCTCCTGCGGCGGTCCGATCTGCACGATGCGGCCGGTGCTCATGACGCAGACGAAGTCGCTCATCGAGAGCGCCTCTTCCTGATCGTGCGTGACGAGCACGAAGGTGATGCCGAGCTCGCGCTGCAGGCTCTGCAGTTCGATCTGCATGGCGGTGCGCAGCTTCTTATCGAGCGCTGCGAGCGGCTCGTCGAGGAGCAGCACCTTCGGCTTGTTGACGATGGCGCGGGCGAGCGCCACGCGCTGCTGCTGTCCGCCGGACATTTCGTGGATCCGGCGCTTGCCGAAGCCGCCGAGGCGGACCATCTCCAGCGCCTCCTGAGCACGCCGGTTGATCTCGGCGGCCGGGATGCGGGGACGCATTTGCCTCAAGCCATAGGCGACGTTCTGCTCGACATCGAGATGCGGGAAAAGCGCATATTGCTGGAACACCATGTTGACCGGCCGGCGATAGGCAGGCACGCCGTTCATCGGCTGGCCGCCGATATAGACCATGCCTTCGCTCGGCTGCTCGAAGCCGCCGATCATGCGCAGGCATGTGGTCTTGCCGCAGCCGGATGGGCCGAGCAGCGCAACGAAGGCGCCCTTCGGCACCGTCAGGTTGATGTCCGATACGGCCGTCACGCTGCCATAGCGTTTGGCGACCGAACGGAATTCGATGTCGTTCGTCGAAGCGGATGTCACGTCTGTTCCCTGCGGTCGTTCTTGGAATTGCTCGCGGTTCATGCACCGCCGCTTCCACCGTCATTATCGGATAGCCTAGTCAAAAGCGCCCGGGCCGGTATATACCCCAAGAGAGGTATTTCAACCCAAAACGCCCTGTGGGAGGAGTATACCCCAGAGCGGCGGAGCGACCCGGGAGAACCGTTTGGGCATCGACCTCGACAGACTTTTTCAGGCGATGGCGCCGCTGGTGAACGGCGCCCCGATGGATGACGAGGCTGTCGGCTGCACATTCCGGGGACTGATGTCCACCCTGATGACGTTCGATTACGTCGTCGTCTTCGCCTATCGGGGAAAAGAACGGCCGCTCGACCTTTACAGCACCTTCGACGCCGAGGATCACGTGCTCTTCGTGAGCCTCTATCAGGCCGGACCTTATCTGCTCGATCCGTTCTATCATGCCGCTCGTGCCCCCAAGCCCGGCGTGTGGCGCATGCGCGAACTGGCGCCCGACCGCTTCTTCTCGAGCGAATACTACCGGACCTACTACGTCCAGACGGGACTTGCCGAGGAAGTCGGCTTCTTCGTGCCGGTCAGCGAACAGGTCACCGTCGTCCTCTCCTTGATGCGGCGAGAGGCGACGGGGGTCTTCAGCGCGACGGAATTCGCTTTGCTGAAGAAGGCGGAGCTGCTGGTGGCGGCCCTCGTGCGCCATCATTGGGCGGAACTCGACCGTCGCTTCGATATGGCGCTCGCGAAAAAGGGCCGGGGCCGCCGGAAGGCGGCACATCCTCCGGCAGACGGGGTCTGGCGGCACCTCAATCTTACCGAGCGGGAAGCGGCGATCATCGAACTCGTGCTCCAGGGCCATTCTTCCGAATCGATCGGATTGAAGCTCGGCATTTCGACGGGCACGGTCAAAGTCCACCGCCGCAACGTCTATCGGAAGCTCGGCATTTCCTCGCAAACCCAGCTCCTGTCTCTCTACATCAAGAATCTCGGCCATTAGAGAGGCGGACTTCCGCTTCTGCCGATCACCTGACGCCGTCGGCTTTCGAAAACTCCGCGGGACGCATCGCCGATGTGCCCGCGTTTTTTCGGCATGCGACCAACTGAGACTTGACAATTTTTTCAACCCGTGAAAATTATTTCATATCGAGATAAAAATATCATGCGCTGCAAAATTTATCATGCAGCGCAGCATCGGGTGGGAGGATATGGCGAGCATCGGTGGAATGGCTGTCCGCGACGACGAGGCGAGCATGGCGACCCGCGCCGCCTGGCTGCATTACGCCGGCGGGCTGACCCAGGCCGAGGTCGCCAAGCGCCTGGGGCTCACGTCGCTCAAAGCACACCGGCTGATCATGAAGGCCAACCAGGAAGGGTTGGTGAAAGTCTATATCGACGGGGACGTCTCCGAATGCGTCGAGCTGGAGCAGAAGCTTTCCAGCCGTTACGGCCTGGACTATTGCGAGGTGGTCCCGGACTTCGACAGCGACGACCTGCCGCTGAAGGCGCTCGGCATCTCCGGGGCGCAGTTTCTCAGACGCGAGATCGAGCGCGGAGAGACGGCGCTGATCGGCGTCGGCCACGGACGCACGCTCGCAGCCAGCATCGAGTACATGCCGCGCACGGCGAGCAACAACACGCGCTTCGTTTCTCTGCTCGGCGGGCTCACGCGAAAATTCTCCGCCAATCCGCATGACGTTATCCACCGCCTGGCAGAGCGCACGGGCGCGGAAGCCTATGTGATGCCGGTGCCGTTCTTCGCGAATACGGTCGAGGACCGCGATGTCCTTTTCAGCCAGCGCGGCGTGCGGGAGGTCTTCGATCTCGCGAAATCGGCCGACCTTCTGATGGTCGGAATCGGTACGGCCGAGCGCGAGGCTTCACTTGTGGCGACCGGGATGATCGAGATGCGCGAAATAGCGGAGATCCAGAAAGCGGGCGGCGTGGGCGAACTGCTCGGCCACTTCTTCGACGAGAAGGGCAGGCCGATAGAGACAGCGCTTTCGAACCGCACCTTCACGCTTGGCCGGCAGGACCTGAAGAACCGCCGCACCGTGGCGATTGCCGGGGGCAGGGTCAAGACGCGCCCGATTCGCGCGGTCCTGGAGAGCGGGTTCCTGAGCGGACTCATCACCGACGAGCGCACTGCGCAGACGCTGGCCGCTTGAGAAAACACGGGACCGAGGAGCGACGAAAATCGGCGCTGCGGTCTAGGGAGGCAATACCGGTTGGGTAGCCGGCAGCTCAGTCGAGCAGTTTTACCCGTAGTGGAGGAGAAAACAGATGTACGACAAGGAGAAAGACCTCATTGGCGCATTCCTGCGCGGAGAGGTGGACCGTCGCGGCCTGTTGAAGGGCCTTGGCGCGGCAGGCCTGACGGCGGGCACCGCCGGCACCCTGTTCAACATGATGTCGACCCAGGCGCTTGCCGCCGACTTCGACTGGAAGGCACATTCCGGCAAGTCGCTGAAGCTGCTCCTGAACAAGCACCCTTATGCGGATGCGATGATCGCCAATCTTCAGGCGTTCAAGGACCTGACCGGCATCGAAGTCACCTATGACGTCTTCCCGGAGGACGTCTATTTCGACAAGGTGACGGCGGCGCTCTCTTCCGGCTCGTCGGAATACGACGCCTTCATGACCGGCGCCTATATGACCTGGACCTACGGTCCGGCCGGCTGGATCACGGACCTCAACGAGTGGATCAAGGATCCGGCGAAGACAAATCCGCAATATGGCTGGGACGACTTCCTGCCGGGCGTCAAGGCTTCCTGCGCATGGAACGGACAGCCGGGCGGTGCGCTCGGTTCGGAAGATGCCAAGCAATGGTGCATTCCGTGGGGCTACGAGCAGAACAACCTCTCCTATAACCAGGAGATGTTCGAAAAGGTCGGCGCAAGCGTTCCGAAGAACCTCGATGAACTCGTCGCTACCGCGGCAAAGCTCAACAAGGACGTGGGCGGCGGCGTCTACGGCATCGGCGTGCGCGGGTCCCGTTCCTGGGCGACCATCCATCCGGGCTTCCTTTCCGGCTACGCCAATTTCGGCCAGAAGGATCTGAACGTCTCGGAGGACGGCAAGCTTTCGGCCGCGATGAATACGCCGGAATCCAAGGCCTTCCACGCAAAATGGGTGCAGATGATCCAGGAGAGCGGCCCGAAGGACTGGTCGACCTACACCTGGTATCAGGTCGGCACGGACCTCGGCGCCGGCGCCTCCGCCATGATCTACGACGCCGATATTCTCGGCTACTTCATGAATGGCGGCGATAACAAGATGGCCGGCAAGCTCGCCTACGCGCCGTTTGCCGCCAACCCGGAAGCAAAGGCCCCGACGCCGAACATCTGGATCTGGTCGCTGGCCATGTCCAACTTCGCGAAGGACAAGGATGCGACCTGGTACTTCCTGCAATGGGCATCGGGTCTCGAGCACGCGATCTTCGGCGCGACCAAGATGGACTTCGTCAACCCGGTCCGGGCATCGGTCTGGAAGGACGAGATCTTCCGCGAGCGGTTGAACAAGAGCTATCCCGGTTATGTGGAGATGCACGACGTTTCGGCGCCGGGCGCGAAGATCCACTTCACCCCCCAGCCGCTTTTCTTCGACCTCACCACCGAATGGGCGGCGACGCTGCAGAAGATGGTGGCGAAGGAAGTGCCGGTCGACGAGGGTCTCGACAGGCTTGTCGAGAGCATCAACCGGCAGCTCGCGGAAGCCGGGCTCGGCTGATCGCACCTCCGGCTTGGAGCGGAGGCGGGCGAACATCATCGAACGTTCGCATCCATCCCGCTCCCGGCCAGCCCGCCGCCGGCGGGCCGCCGTTTCGGCACGAAAAGCAAATGGAAGAGGGGGTCTGGCTGCGCCGGCCGCGGCCGACCCCTTATGTCATAGACACAGGCATTTAGACGGAGCTGGCCATGGCTTCAGTAACGCACTCCAGCCCAAGGGGCAGCAGGTTCGGAATCAGCAAGAGGGCCTTGCCCTATGTGCTCTCCCTGCCGGCGCTTCTCGTGTGCATCGGTATCCTGATCCCGTTCTTCACGGCGGTGATCTATTCCTTCCAGCGCTACCGGCTTAGCCAGCCCTGGGCACGCCAGTTCAACTGGGGTGAGAACTATCTGAACTTCTTCACCGATCCGGGTTTCTGGAACACGCTGAAGATCTCGCTGCTCTATGCCGGCGTCACCGTGACCCTGGAGCTGCTGCTCGGTCTCGGGATCGCGCTGCTCCTGCAGCGCCGCTCCACGGTCAACAACTTCATCTCGATCATGCTGCTCCTGCCGCTGATGACGGCCCCGGCGCTCGCGGCGCTGATGTGGAAGCTGATGACCAATCCCGGCTTCGGAATCCTGAGCTATCTCGCAAGCCTCGTAGGCCTTGAGAATTTCCGCTGGGCCTCGTCGCCGGACACGGCTCTGCTGACCGTCGTGCTGGTCGACATCTGGGTCTATACGCCCTTCATCATGATCCTGCTGCTCGCGGGCCTCCGCTCGCTGCCGACGCAGCCTTTCGAAGCGGCGGCGCTCGACGGTGTGCCGCGCAGTTTCGTCTTCTTCCGCATCACCTTGCCGATGCTGACGCCCTATATTCTGACGGCGACGCTCTTCCGGCTGCTCGATTCGATCCAGCAGTTCGACATCATCTACGCGATGACGCAGGGCGGCCCCGGGGACACGCTGACGGTCTTCCAGGTCGAGGCCTACCTCAACTTCTTCCAGTCGACCAATGTCGGGCGTTCAGCGGCGCTGCTGATCATCCTGTGGGCGATCACCTACGCCCTGTCGAACATCTTCATCAAGAACTGGCTCCGGCTGCGCGAACGCGCCCGCGGCGAAGCGTAAGGAGGCCGAAAATGGAAACCACCTCTCCGGTCGAAAGGCTCCTGCGCGGCGTCGCGCTCACCCTGGTCGTCGTCTTCTTCATGTTTCCGATCGTCTGGATCTTCCTCATGTCGTTCCAGACGAACGAGACGATCCTCAGAATACCCCCATCGGTGGTCTTCACGCCGACGCTCGAGAATTATGCGGCGCTGATCACCGGCAAACTCCAGACCGCCTCCGGCACGCTCGATATCGCCTTCATGCGCAATCTCGGCAATTCGGTCCTGCTGTCGGTCGCTTCCGTAGCTCTGGCGCTGGTTCTCGGCGTGCCGGCGGCCTATGCCTTCGCGCGGCACAAGTTCAGGGGGTCGGAGGACATCGCCTTCACGCTGCTCTCCTTCCGCTTTGCGCCGCCGTTGCTCGTGCTGCTGCCCCTGACGCAGTATTTTCAGTGGCTCGGCCTCTCGAACACCTATTTCGGTCTCATCTGGATCTACCAGCTGATCTGCCTGCCGCTCATCCTCTGGATCGTGCGCGGCTACTTCGAGGATATCTCGGCCGATGTCGAATATGCCTATCGCATCGCCGGCCACTCCTGGTTTTCGACGTTCCGCAAGATCGCCCTGCCGCTGGCAGGTCCCGGGATCGCAGCGGCCGGTCTGCTCGCCTTCATCTTCGCCTGGAACAATTTCGTTTTCGCCCTGGTGCTGGCGTCCGCAGACAAGCAGCCGGTGACAGTCGGCGCGCTGGCATTCGTCACGGCCTCGGGCATCCAGTACGGCCAGATCGCCGCCGCGATCGTGCTCTCGATCACGCCGACGCTCGCACTCGCACTCTACGCCCAGCGCTACCTCGTCGAAGGCCTGTCGCTCGGTGCGGTGAAGGGATAATCGAATGACAACACTGCAACTGAAAAACATCGTCAAGCGCTACAAGAGCCAGGCGGTTCTGGACGATCTCTCGCTCGACGTGGCCAATGGCGAGCGACTGGTGCTCTTCGGCCCGTCCGGTTCCGGCAAGACCGTTCTGCTCCGGCTGATCGCCGGCGTCATCGAGCCGGATGGTGGCCGGGTCCTTATCGGCGGCGAAGACATGACCGACGTGGACGCGGAGCATCGCGGCCTCGGCATGGCGTTCCAGAACTTTGCACTGTTCCCGCATATGAGCGCCTTCGACAACATCGCCAGCGCGCTGACCTCGCGGAAGTCGTCCCGGGACACGATCGCCGCCGGCGTGCACAAGGTCGCAAAGCTCCTGAAGATCGATCATGTGCTGAGCCATCATCCGAAGGCGCTCTCCAACGGCCAGAAGCAGCGCACGGCACTTGCCCGCGCCCTCGTGGGCTCGCCGCCGCTGCTGCTCCTCGACGACCCGCTTCGCAACGTCGACGCGAAGCTGCGCTTCGAGATGAGGCTGGAACTGCCGCGCCTGCTCGCCGCTCAAGGGGCAACGGTCATCTACGTCACGCAGGACTACAAGGAGGCAATGGCGCTCGGCGACCGCATCGCGGTCATGGCGCATGGGCGTATCCGCCAGATCGGCACGCCGGCGGAAATCTACAACGCGCCCGCTGACATCGAGATCGCCCGGCTCTTCGGCGATCCGACCATCAACCTGCTCGATGTCGTGCCGCAGCGCGGACCGGACGGCGCGTTCGTCGAACTCTCCGACATGCGGCTGCGCCTGCCGGGCTTCGGCGCGCAAATTGTCGAAAAACAATGCGTTCTCGGCCTGCGCCCGGAGACGATCGCTTTTGCCGAAGCCACCGCGCAGGGCGCGATCCCCGTGACGGTCGAGGCGGAAACGCCGCTCAACGAGAAGACCGTGACGCTGGCGCTGACCGCCCGCGGCCGCGAGATCTTGGTGTCCCGCCCTGCCGGTACCCCCGGCCCGGTCGCCGGACCGGCGCATATCGCAGTCGACGGTCGGGCGGCCTTTCTGTTCGACAAGGCGACGGGCCAGCGCATCCTTCCTTCCGAACTGGCATCCAAGCGCGATGGAGAAGCGGCATGAACGCTACCGCTCTTTTGATCGACAACGTCGACAAGTTCTATGGTCCGGTCGACTACGGCGTTCACGCCGTGAAGCAGCTGAACATGGAGGTGAAGAAGGGTGAGATCATCGCGCTTCTGGGCTCCTCCGGCTGCGGCAAGACCTCTACCCTTCGAATGATCGCCGGCTTCGAACCGGTATCGCGCGGCACGATTTCGGTCGCCGGCCGGCAGGTGCATATGCTTGCGCCGGTCCGCCGCAACGTCGCCATGGCCTTCGAAGGCTATTCGCTCTATCCGCCGCTGACGGTACGCGAAAACATAGCTTTTGCGCTCAAGGCGTCGAAGCTCTCGCAGAGCGTCGTCGAAGAGAAGGTAGCGAGCATCGCCAAGCTGCTCGAGATCGAGGATATTCTCGGACGTTATCCGAGTTCGATTTCCGGCGGTCAGCAGCAGAGGGCGTCCCTCGGACGCGCGCTTATCCGCGACGCCGACCTGCATCTCCTCGACGAACCGATGGGCCAGCTCGAGCCGCAATTGCGCGCCGTGCTGCGCGGCCGTATCAAGCACTACATCAAGGAACGCGGGCTCACCGCCATTCTCGTCACCCACGATCAGACCGAAGCGAACGCGCTCGCCGACCGGATCGCCGTCATGGAAGGCGGCGTGCTGCAGCAGTTCGATACGCCGCAGAAGATCAAGGAACGGCCGGCGAATCTCTTCACCGGAACCTTCGTCGGCGAGCCGCCGATGAACGTCTTCGAGGCAAGCGTCAGCGGCACGGACGCCCGCGTGACCTTCGGCCTCAAGGACGGGGTCCGGCTCGAATACCAGGCCGCCGATTTCTCCCATGCCGTCCGCAATGCGCTGATGAAGCGCCAGAATGTGGTTCTCGGCATCCGGCCCTATTCCGTCCGGCGCAGTGCAGACGGGGTGACGGGGCGTGTTGCCGTCAATCAATGGCTCGGCGACCAGACCCATATCGCGGCCGATTTCGCCGGCGGCACCATGGTGCTCGTCGAACACGACCGTACCAGCCTGGAGATCGGTCAGCCGATCGGCATCCGGCTCGACCCTGCAAGCCTGCACGTCTTCGACAGCGAGAGCGGTATGGCGATTTCGCACGGCGAGGAGCTCGCCTGATGCGCGACATCCTCATCGGCATCGATGCCGGAACGTCCGTCATCAAGTCCGTCGCCTTCGATCTCGGCGGCCGGCAGCTGGCGATGACGGCGGTTCCGAACAGCTATGAGGCGGTGGGCCGCACCGGCAGCGTTCAGGAGTTGCGGCGTACCTGGACGGACACGGTCAAAACCCTGGTCGAGCTCTCGGCCAGGATCGAGAACCTCCCTGGCCGTGTTGCCGCCATCGCGGTGACCGGTCAGGGGGACGGCACCTGGATGATCGACAGAGAGGGCGAGCCGGTTGGCAAGGGCTGGCTCTGGCTCGATGCGCGCGCGAGCGCAATCGTCGAACGCCTGCGGGCCGAAAGCGGCGATGCGGAGCGTTTCTCGCGCACCGGCTCCGGACTTGCCGCCTGCCAGCAGGGCCCACAGTTGCGCTGGATGAAGGATCATGCACCGGAGATGCTGAAAGGTGCTGCGACCGCATTCCATTGCAAGGACTGGCTCTATTTCAATCTCACGGACAGGCGCGCGACCGATCCCTCGGAAGCGAATTTCACCTTCGGCGATTTCCGCAAGCGTGAGTATTCCGACGACGTGATCGACTTTCTCGGTCTCAACGAACTCAAACACCTGCTGCCGGAAATCGTCGACGGGGCGAGCACGCATCACCCTCTCTCGGCTGCCGCCGCAGCCGCCACGGGCCTGCCGGCGGGGACGCCGGTGGTGCTTGGCTATGTCGACGTCGTCTGCACCGCGCTCGGCGCTGGCCTCTACGATCCCGGAACCGACACGGGCTGCTCGATCATAGGCTCGACGGGCATGCACATGCGTCTGGCCGCCGGCGCCGACGATGTTCGGCTCAACCAGGATCACACCGGCTACACCATGTGCATGCCGATTCCGGGCACCTATGCGCAGATGCAGTCGAATATGGCTGCGACGCTCAATATCGACTGGGTCCTGCAGTTTGCGGGAGGTCTCCTCAAGGGCATGGGGATCGAGAAATCGAAGAACGATCTGCTCGCCCATGTGGATGGCTGGCTTTCCGAGGCGAACGAGACTCCGCTTCTCTTCCAGCCCTACATTTCGGAGGCCGGTGAGCGCGGCCCCTTTGTCGATGCTTCGGCCCGCGCCTCCTTCGTCGGGCTTTCGATCAATCACGGCTTCGGCGACATGGTGCGTGCGGTCTTCGACGGTCTCGCCTTTGCCTCGCGGGATTGTTACGCCGCGATGGGGCCGCTGCCGGGCTGCGTTCGTCTGTCGGGCGGCGCTGCGCGCAGCGCCTCCCTGCGCCGCATTCTCGGCGGGGCTCTCGGCGCCAGCATCCAGACGAGCGAACGCGAGGAGGCGGGTGCCGCCGGTGCGGCGATGATCGCCGCCGTCTCTCTCGGCATTTATCCCTCGATGGCCGACTGCGTCCGCGAATGGGTGCGGCCCCACCATCGGCCGGCAGAACCCGCGGATGAAGAGCTTGCGCGCCGCTATGACGCGCTTTTCCCCGCCTACAAGCAGTCGCGCCTCGCGCTTCAACCCGTCTGGCATGCGCTCTCCCACGCAGCCGGAACGGGAAACCAACAGGAAAGACCGCAATGAAGAAGATAGCCATTATCGGCGACCGGTTCATGCTGCCGGATGTTTTTCGCGACAAGATCGTCGAGGCATGCGGCGATGGGCATGAGATCAGCATGCTCGAACTGCCCTGGCCGGACGTGCCGATGGAGCACGGCTATGCCGTGGAGGGTATGGACGGCCTCAAGGAGTATCTCGGCAAGCCCGGCGAAATCGTCGACTTCGTCGGCGATGCCGAAATCCTCGTGACGCAGCTTGCGCCCCTGTCGCGAACGATGCTGGCTGACCTGCCGGGATTGAAGCTCGTCGCCGTTTCGCGCGGCGGTCCGGTCAATATCGACATGAAGGCCGCTCGCGAGGCGGGCGTCCTCGTCGTCAACACGCCCGGCCGCAATGCGAGTGCCGTCGCCGAATTCACGATCGGCGCCATCCTCGCGGAGACGCGCCTTATCCGCGTGGGGCACGAAGCGCTGAGGCGGAGCGAATGGCGGGGCGATCTCTACCGTGCCGACCGCACCGGCCGCGAGCTTTCCGAAATGACGGTCGGCGTCATCGGCTACGGCAATATCGGCACCAAGGTGGTCCGCCTGCTTCGTGCTTTCGGCACCAAGGTGCTCGTCCACGATCCCTATGTTCAGCTCAGCGCCGAAGACAGGAATGCCGGCGTCGAGCACGTCTCGCTCGACGAACTGCTTGCCCGCGCCGACCTGGTGACGCTGCATCCGCGCGTCAGCGAAGAGACGAAGAACATGATGAATGCGGAAACCTTCGCGAAGATGAAGCCGGGGGCGATCTTCGTGAACACGGCCCGCGGACCGCTCTGCGACTATGACGCGCTTTACGAGAATCTCGTCAGCGGCCATCTCGCAAGCGCGATGCTGGAGACATTTGCCGTCGAGCCCGTGCCGGAAGGCTGGCCGCTTTTGAATCTTCCCAATGTGACGCTGACGCCGCATATCGCGGGCGCGTCGGTACGCACCGTGACCTATGCGGCAGAAATGGCCGCAGAGGAAGTGCGCCGCTACATCGCCGGCCTGCCGCCGGTCAATCCGTGCTGAGGTGGGACGATGAACGAACTTCAACTGCGCCAGTCGATCATCGACCATTGCCGCCACATGAATGCGATCGGCCTCAACCAGGGCACTTCGGGTAATATCAGCCTGCGCCATGGCGGCACGATGCTGATCACCCCGTCTGCGATCCCCTATGCCGAGATGACGCCTGAGATGATCGTCGCCATGCCGATCGACGGCGAGTATGGCGCCTGGGCAGGCCCCAAAAGGCCGTCTGTCGAATGGCCCTTCCACCTCGACATTCTGCGGGCGCGGCCGGATGTCGGCGCCGTCGTTCACACCCACGCGACCTTCTCGACGATCCTCGCGATCGCGGGCAAGCCGATTCCCGCCTGCCACTACATGATCGCCGCCTTCGGCGGTTCCGACGTGCGCGTCGCCGATTACGCCCGCTACGGCACGAAGGCGCTGTCGCAGAACGTTCTGAAGGCGATGGAGGGGCGTTCCGCCTGCCTCATGGCCAATCACGGCATGATCGCGACCGGTTCGAGCCTGGAAAAGGCGATGTGGGCGGCGGTCGAGCTCGAGACGATCGCCAAGCAATATTACCACGCGCTCCTGATCGGCGGCCCGGTGGTCCTGCCTGAGGAGGAAATCGCCGGCGTCATCGAGGGATTTGCCACTTACGGCCATCAGGACAAACCCAACGGCGAGGCCGCCTGACCGCATGGCGACGACAGGAGACAAGCACGTGAGTTCCGAAACCGGTACATACGACCTTTTCGTCATCGGCGGCGGCATAAACGGGGCGGGCATTGCCCGCGACGCGGCAGGGCGGGGGCTCTCCGTCCTGCTCTGCGAGAAGGACGATCTGGCGCAGGGCACGAGTTCCCGCTCCGGCAAGCTCGTTCATGGCGGCTTACGCTACCTCGAATATTACGAGTTCCGCCTGGTGCGCGAAGCCCTGATAGAGCGCGAGGTTCTGCTGGAATCCGCACCTCACATCATCTGGCCGATGCGTTTCGTGCTGCCGCACAATCCGGCCGACAGGCCGGCCTGGCTCGTACGGCTCGGCCTCTTCCTCTACGATCACCTGGGCGGCCGCAAGCGCCTCCCCGGCACGCGGGTGCTCAACCTGCGTACGGCCCCGGAAGGCGCTGCGATCAAGCCGGCCTATCGCAAGGCCTTCGAATATTCCGACTGTTGGGTGGACGACGCCCGCCTCGTCGTGCTCAACGCGCTCGACGCGAAAAAGAAAGGCGCCCGGATACTGACCCGCACCGCCTGCACCGGTATTCGCCGGCGAGGCGACCTCTGGCATGTCGAGATGACCGATGCCGCGACCGGAGCGAAGACGGAGGCCAAGGCGCGCTGCGTGGTCAACACCGCCGGGCCCTGGGTCAACGACGTGATCGGCCGCGTTGCGGGGCTGAATTCGAGCCGCAGCGTCCGCCTCGTCAAGGGCAGCCACATCGTCGTGCCGAAGTTCTGGGAGGGGCGGCAGGCCTATCTCGTCCAGAACCCCGACAAGCGCGTGATCTTCATCAATCCCTATCAGAACGATCTGGCGCTGATCGGCACCACGGATATTCCCTATGACGGGCGGCCTGAGGACGTCGCGGCGGACGAAAACGAGGTCGCCTATCTCCTGAAATCGGTGAACCGCTATTTCAAGCAGCAACTGGCGCCGGGCGACATCCTTCACAGCTTCTCGGGTGTGCGTCCGCTTTACGACGACAATGCCGAAAATCCGTCGGCAGTGACGCGCGACTATATTTTCGAGCTCGACGCCGCCGGGAAGGACGCGCCGCTGCTCTCGGTGTTCGGCGGCAAGATCACGACCTTCCGCAAGCTTTCCGAGCACGCGCTCGAACGGTTGAAGCCTTTCTTTCCGAAGATGGGCCCGGCCTGGACGGCGCGTGCGCATCTGCCGGGCGGCGACATGGCGGATGCGGATTTCGACCAGTTCCTCGGCGACCTGCGCGCGCGCTACCGGTGGCTGCCGTCGGACCTCGCCAAGCACTACGCCCGGCTTTACGGCACGCGGGCGCATGATCTGATCGGCAGCGCCACCTGCCTCGACGAGCTCGGGACGGCGTTCACGCAGCTCTTCCGGGAGCGGGAAGCCCGCTTCCTCATAGAGAATGAATGGGCGCGAACGGCGGAAGACCTGATGGAACGGCGCACGAAACACGGCCTGCATATGAGCGACGCCGAGAAGCGGGCCTTCAGCGGCTGGTTCGAGGGCCAGCAGGCTGCGGCGTGAGAAGGAAGAATTGATGTTGCGAAGCTCCGAATTCGAAGCGCTTCTCGATCTGTCGGCGCGTGTCGGCGCCGATCCGGATCTCGTTCAGGGCGCGGGCGGCAATACCTCGATCAAGGAAGGCGGAACCCTCTGGATCAAGGCTTCCGGCCTGTGGCTTGCCCATGCCCGTCGGCGCGACGTGATGGTCGCGGTCGCGCTCGACCCGTTGCTCGACGCATTGGAGCGGGACGACCCGGCGACGGAGAAGGCGCAGGATTTCGTCGTCGAGGATCTGAACCCCTCGGGCCTCAGGCCGTCGATCGAAACCACGGTCCACGCGCTGATGCCGCAGAAGGTGGTGGTTCATGTCCATTGCGTCGAGACGATCGCGACCGCCGTTCACGCCGACGCGGCCGCGATTGCCGAAGAGAAGCTTCAGGGCATTCCCTACGCCTTCGTTCCCTATGCCAGGCCGGGGTTGCCGCTCGCCAAGGCAATTGCCGAGCGGATTCGGGATGATACCTCGGTCCTGGTACTCGGAAATCACGGGCTCGCCGTCGCCGCCGAGACGGTCGCGGACGCCGCGCGTCTTCTCGCAGAGGTATCCCAGCGCTTCGCCGTGCCCGTGCGGCGGGCGCCTTCCGCCGACCTTGAGGCGCTGTCGCGCCTTGCGGTCAACAGCGCCTATCGGCTGCCCGACGACGGGCGGATCCACGATGCCGCGACCGATCTCGAAAGCTGCAGAATTGCTGCGGGAGGCAGCCTCTATCCGGACCACGTGATCTTTCTCGGCAAGGGATCGGTTGTCGCCGCTCCGGGAGAGAACGCGCTCTCTCTCGAAGAGGGCTTCCGTCGCGCGGGAGAAAGCCTGCCGCCGGTCCTTCTCTTTCCCGGCAAGGGCGCCTTGGTGCTCAAGGATATCTCTGCCGGCGCGCTCGCCATGGCGCGCTGCCTTTCGGACGTGACGGCGCGAATCCCGGAGGGTGCAAGGCTGCGCTATCTTACCGATGCGGAAAACGCGGAACTTCTCGGCTGGGACGCGGAAAAATACCGCCAGCAACTGAACCGTGCAGGGCAGGTGCTGCAATGAGCGGCCAGGGCAAGCTCGTTCTCGGCATCGACCTCGGCACGTCCGGTGCACGTGCCGTGGCGATGACCGCTGCGGGCGAGATCGTCGCGTCGGGCGCAGCCAGGCTTGCCGCCTTTTCCGATGACCATCGCGATCCGCTTGGCTGGTGGAAGGCTGTCCAGGCCGCGCTTGCGCAGGCACTCGAAGCCGTCGACGGCTCGCATATATGTGCGCTCGGCATCGACGGCACGTCGGGCACCATGCTCCCGGTCGCTGTCGACGGAGCGCCGCTCGCGACGCCGCTCATGTATAACGACCCGGTCGGCGATCCCGCCGTTCTGGAGCGTATCGCCGTCCATGCACCCAAGGAGAGTGCGGCACATGGCGCGACATCGGGCCTGGCCAAGCTGCTGACCTTCCAGTCGCTGCCAGAGGTCTTCCGTGTCATTCACCAGGCCGACTGGATTGCCGGCCATTTCACCGGGCTTTATGACGTCAGCGACGAAAACAACGCGCTGAAGACCGGCTACGATCCCGTTGCCCGCAACTGGCCGGAATGGCTTGCGCGGACCGGCGCGCGTGTCGATCTTCTGCCCGATGTTCTGCCGGCGGGGGCGCCGGTCGCGACGATCTCGCCGGCCGCGGCGGAAGCCTTCGGACTGCCGAGCGAAGCCGTTATCGTTGCGGGTACGACGGACGGCTGCGCCTCCTTCCTCGCGACCGGCGCTGACCGGCCGGGTGACGCCGTCAGTGCGCTGGGCACGACGCTGACGGTGAAGGTGCTCTCCGACAAGCCGCTCTTTGCCCCGGAATTCGGGCTCTACAGCCACCGGATCGGCGATATGTGGCTTGCCGGCGGCGCCTCCAATACCGGTGGCGCGGTTCTCGCTGCGCATTTCAGCAGCGATCGGATCGCCGAGCTTTCGAAGCAAATCGACCCGGCGAGCGATACGGGCCTCGACTTCTATCCGCTGCTGAAACCCGGCGAGCGGTTTCCGGTGGCCGATCCCGCCTTCATGCCGCGCATGGAACCGCGCCCGACGGAGGACGCCGAATTCCTGAAGGCGATCTTCGAGGGCATCGCCGGGGTCGAGCGTCTTGCTTATGAGCGGCTCGTATCCCTCGGCAGCCCGGCCCTGGGCTCGATCCGCACCGTCGGCGGCGGCGCGAAGAACGGGGTGTGGACCGAAATCCGAAAACGGAGGCTCGCCGTTCCCTTCCTGCCGGTGCTATCGGAAGAGGCTGCTGCCGGCGCCGCTCGCCTGGCGCTGTCGGGAGCGAAAGAGGCGGGCGTGCTATGAGCGCCGTCCGGGAAATTCCAGCCCTCTCTGCGATATCGGACGCATATGATGCCTTTCTCGTGGATCAATACGGAGTGCTGAGAGACGGTCGCGGGCCCTATCCGGGTGCGGCGGAAACGCTTGTCCGTCTCAAACAGGCCGGAAAGCGGGTCATCATCCTCTCCAATTCCGGCAAGCGCTCGGCCGAAAACGATCGGCGGCTGGAGGCACTCGGTTTCCAGGGCGGAAGCTGGGACTGGTTCCTGACCTCGGGAGAGGTTGCCTGGCAGCTCTTGAAACGGGAGGCCGAAGGCGAGGGTGGCGCAGCGCGCAAGTGCCTTCTGATCAGCCGCGACGGCGATCAGTCGCCGCTCAAGGGACTGAATCTCGTCCGCACCGAGAGCGGTGAAGACGCCGACATCGTGCTGCTTGCGGGGAGCGAGGGCGATATCCATCCGCTTGCCTATTACGAAGATCTGCTGGGACCGGCTGCCCGGCGAGGCATCCCGTGCCTCTGTACCAACCCGGACAAGGTTATGCTGACGAGGAGCGGCCCGGCCTTCGGCGCCGGTCGCATCGCCGAGCTTTACGAAGAGCTGGGCGGTCCTGTGCGCTGGATCGGCAAGCCGTTTGCCGACATCTACGACTTCGCGCTCGATTTTCTCGGGCGGCCGGAGCCGCGGCGCGTCTGTGCCATAGGCGACAGCGTCGAGCATGACATTGCCGGGGCTGCGGCGGCCGGGCTCGGCTCGGTGCTCGTCACCACCGGAATTCTCGAGCAGCGGTCGGACGCGGAGCGCCGGCAGCTCTTCCGGGAGCACGGCGCGAGCCCCGATTTCATCCTCCCGAAATTCCTCTGGTAGCAAGGAGCCGGCAATGGCCTTCACGCTGTCGCTCAACACCAATCCTCTGGTCAACCGCTTTGCCGAGGCGGACGACCTGATCGACACCATCGCCGAGAAGATCCGCATCGGTTACGTCCAGCTCACCCATGAATTCGTCAATCCGGGCTGGCCGGCGGCGACGATCAACAAGACGCTGCGGCAGTTTCGAACGGCGCTCGGCCGTACCGGCGTGAAAATCACCTCCGGCATGACGGGCCCCTATGGCCGTCTCAATCATTTCGGACATCCCGACCCGGACGTCCGGCGCTATTACGTCGACTGGTTCAAGACTTTTGCCGATATCTCCGCCGAGCTCGGCGCCTCCGGCATGGGTACGCAATTCGCGATCTTCACGCTCAGGGATTATCACGACCCGGCGCGTCGCGAGGAGCTGATGGCAATCGCCATCGAATGCTGGCGCGAGGTGGCAGAGCACGCCAAGGCCGCGGGCCTTTCCTATGTCTTCTGGGAGCCGATGTCGGTCGGCCGGGAGTTCGGCCACACGATCGAGGCGTGCAGGGCGCTCGACCGGCGTCTGGCGGCAGCCGACCTGCCGATCCCGATGAGGATGATGGTCGACATCGATCATGGCGACGTCACATCGCCGAACGCCGCCGACGTCGATCCCTATGCCTGGGCGGAGGCCTTTCCGCGGCAGTCGCCGATCATTCACGTCAAGCAGTCCTCGATGAACAAGGGCGGACACTGGCCCTTCACGGCCGCCCACAACAAGGACGGCAGGATCACGCCCGACCGACTGCTCGAGGCCGTCAGGAGGGGAGGCGGGACGGACAACGAAATCTGCCTGGAGCTTTCCTTCCGGGAGCGCGAACCGACCGACCGCAACGTGGTGGAAATGATCCGGGAGTCGGTTGAATTCTGGGAGCCCTTTATCGACACGGGATTCAATGCTTCGAAATTATCACAATGAAATGTAACAAAATCCCATATTTGAGTTGAAATATCACAGAAGACTGTTACCTTTCCCTTGGCGCAGCGGAGGCTGCACCTGACGGGACGATGCGATGAAACCGGAAGACAGACGCCAGGCGATCATGGATGTCCTGATGGAGGCGGGAACAGCCTCCGTCGAGGAACTCGCCCTTCGCTTCGGCGTCAGCAAGATGACGGTTCATCGCGATCTTGACGATCTCGAACAGGCGGGGCTCCTGCGAAAGGTCCATGGCGGCGCTTCCATCCAGTCGAGCCCGCAATTCGAAAGCGATTTCCGCTACCGCGAAAAGATCGCGACGGGCGAGAAGCGCCGCCTTGCGGAACATGCCGCGACGCTGATCGAGCCCGGCCAGAGCATCATCATCGACGACAGCTCGACGGCCGGAGCGATCGCCGGGTTTCTAAGGGATATTCGCCCGCTCACCGTCATCACCAACAATCTCGGCGTCATCGCCGATCTTTCGGGAGCCCCCGGCATCAACCTGATCGCGCTTGGCGGGCATTACAGCAAGAAGTTCAACGGCTTTTTCGGTGTCGTTACCGAGGAGGCGCTGCGTTCGCTGCGCGCCGACGTGGCCTTCCTGTCGAGTTCGGCCGTCGAGGGCGCGTCAGCGTTCCACCAGGATCAGGAGGTCGTGCAGATCAAGCGCCAGATGGTGAAATCCGCCAGCCGCAAATATCTCCTGGTGGACCACGGCAAGTTCGGCCGGTCGGCCCTGCATTTCCTGACGGGGCTGGAGGCCTTCGATGCGGTGCTGACCGGAAGCGAAGTGTCCGAGGGGAATACGGCGGCGCTCAGCGACGCCGGCGTCAAGCTCGTCAGGATCGACAATCGGAAAATATTGGAGAACGCATGAGCAAGACTGGTCTCTGGGTCGGCACGAGCTGGAAGATGAACAAGACGCTGGCCGAGGCAATGGTCTTCGCCGACGGTCTTGCGGCCGCCGAGGATGAGCGCGATCAGCGGATACAGCGCTTCGTCATTCCTCCGTTCACCGCCGTGCGGCAGGTGAAGGAAAGGCTTAAGGCGACGAGCGTCAAGGTCGGTGCGCAGAACATGCACTGGGACGATGCGGGCGCCTGGACCGGCGAAATTTCTCCGGTCATGCTCAGGGATTGCGATCTCGACATCGTCGAGCTCGGCCACAGCGAGCGGCGGGAGCATTTCGGCGAGACCGACCGCACCGTGGGCCTGAAGACGGCAGCCGCCGTCAAGCATGGGCTCGTGCCGTTGATCTGCATCGGCGAGACTCTCGCGGAACGCGAAGCGGGCGAGGCGGATACGGTCCTGAAGCGCCAGGTGGAAGGCGCCTTTGCCTTTCTCGAAGGCGCGGCGCGGACGGCGCCCGTTCTCCTGGCCTATGAGCCGGTCTGGGCGATCGGCGTCAACGGCATACCGGCCACCGCCGACTATGCGGATGCCCGCCACCGCCGCATTGGCGAAGTCGCCGAGCGTGCACTCGGCGTGAAGGTTCCGGTACTCTATGGCGGCAGCGTCAATCCGCAGAACTGCGAGGAATTGATCCTCCAGCGCCATATCGACGGGCTCTTCATCGGCCGCTCCGCCTGGGACGTGGGCGGCTACCTCGACATTCTGCAACGCGTAGCCCGGGCGATCTGAGCATCGCCGGGTCAGGCAACAACACCTTACGGAAAGGAAACGACATGAAAATCGCGATTGGAGCCGACAGTGCCGGCAAGCCCCTGCTCGACGTCATCGCCGCGCATCTCGCCAAGAGAAGCGATCTCGAAGTCAAGGACCTGAGTCAGACCGGCTACTATGCCGATCTCTCCCGCGATCTGGCGCAGACGATCACGGCCGGCGAAAACGAGCGCGGCATTCTGATCTGCGGCACCGGCATCGGCGTGTGCATCTCGGCCAACAAGGTGCCGGGCATCCGCGCCGCGCTGACCCACGATACCTATTCCGCCGAGCGGGCGGCCAAATCCAACAACGCCCAGATCATCACCTTGGGCGCGCGCGTCATCGGCCCGGAACTGGCGAAATCGATCGTCGATACGTGGCTGGCCTCCGAGTTCGACCCCAACGGTCCGTCGGCGGCAAATGTCGAAGCGATCGACCGCCTGGATCAGGCGAAGTAACGGTCGCGAATTCTGCGGCGCGTGCTGATCCTCCCTCATGCACACGCAGCGAGACGCCCGGCAGCAATGCCGGGTGTTTTCGCTTCTGGAACAGGATTGGTTTGATCCTGTAGCCTTCCAACCCGAAACGTCGTGATCTGGTACGCGCGGGAAGGTGACCGCGCACGCTACGCCGCGGATCTCAGTCCCACTGCGGCGGCCAGACTCCGTGCGCGCTCCAGGCACGCCGGTTGCTGATCGGCAAACCGCCCGGCGTCGATTTCCATGATCAGCGTCGTGTCCGGAAGGAAGGTCAACTCGGAGAAAATGTCGTCCCAGGCAATGTCGCCCCAGCCGATCGGCAGATGCAGGTCTCCGATGCCGAGTGCGGTCGCCTCTGCCGGATGATAGAAGCGGGTCATGGAATAGGGCAGCCCGAAACTGTCGTGGACATGCAGGTGACCAGTCACCGGCGCCATTGTCCTCAACTCGTCGCGGAAGTCGAGTCCGCGGTGCGTCGCTTCGATATAGGCATGCGAGAAGTCGATGAGCGCGACGACGTTGTCGGAAGCGATCGCCCGCACGGTTTCGGCGACCTGCCTCGGCGTCTGCCGATACTGGCCGGTTTCCGTCGTGAAGATGTTTTCAAGCGCGATGCGTACTCCGTACGCTTTTGCGATCTCCGCCATTTCCGCGAGGGCATCGCGTTCCATCCTGTCGAGATCGGCGGCGCTCTCTCCGGGGGCGAGCTGCGCCGCGCCGGAGTGATGAACCAGGATCCCTGCGCCAAGCCGGTCACACAGTTCGAGCATCGCCCTCACGACCTTTTTCTGCAGATGATGATGCTGGCGATCCATGAAGTTGGACAGGATCTGACCGTGCAGCGAGAGCTTTTTGAAGGAATATTTCTTCGTGATGTCGGCGACGCGCCGGACACGGTCTTCGATGATGCGTCCGCCACTGACGATTTCTTCGCCGTAAATTCCGATTTCGCAGGCGTCAGCACCCGTTTCGGCAACTTCGCGTAAGGACGCGTCCAGGCTCGAAAGATCGCCCTTGCCGGTCCGGTTGCAAAAGCCTACGGCGGAAATGATTTCGTTCATTGCGTTTCTCCTTCTCGATGGACGCGATTAGATTGTTTCGAATGCCGGTCGACCGGCGGAAGCAGCGACGGCGCGAGGTTCCAGATCGACCCCGATCCGCCGGCCTGACTCGCGGTCGAAAACGTGCAATTGCGCCAAAGGCAGCTCCAGGTCGATCCAATCACCCGGCCGGACGCGCATTTTCTCGTCGACACAGGCGGCGAAGGGGCGGCCATGCAGCTCCGCGTGAATGACGCGGCCGGATCCGAGCTCCTCGACGAACTCGACCTTGATCGCGACGCCGCCTTTTGCTTCGGGCGACACGATGCACTGTTCCGGGCGAATGCCGATCGTGATGTTTCCTGCGCCCAGACGCGCCGCAATCCTCCTGTCGATCGGCAGCTTCGCGCCGGCGAAGGTCAGGCAGGCGTTGCCGACGTCGATCTCGGCATCGAACAGGTTCATGGCCGGCGAGCCGATGAAGGACGCGACGAAGATGCTTGCCGGACGATGGTAGATGTCGAGCGGCTGTCCCACCTGTTCGACGAGGCCCTTGTTCATGACCACCAGCTTGTCAGCGAGCGTCATGGCTTCGACCTGATCATGGGTGACGAAGATGGACGTTGCCGAGAGACGCTGATGCAGCTTCCGGATCTCGGCTCGCATGGTGACGCGCAGTTTGGCGTCGAGATTCGAGAGCGGTTCGTCGAAAAGGAACACGCTCGGTTCGCGGATAATCGAGCGGGCCATGGCAACGCGCTGGCGCTGACCGCCGGAAAGTGCCGCGGGCTTCCGATTGAGATAGTCGGAAAGCCCGACGATCTTCGCTGTTTCCTCGATGCGGCGCAGCCGCTCAGCCTTCGGTATGCCCGCCACCTTCAGGGCATAGCCGATATTTCCGGCGACGGTCATATGGGGATAGAGGGCGTAGTTCTGGAACACCATGGCGCAGCCGCGTTCGCGCGGCTCAAGCCTGTTGACGACCCGCCCGTTGATGGCGATCTCCCCGGCGGTGATTTCCTCCAGCCCCGCGATCATCCTCAGAAGCGTCGATTTCCCGCACCCGGACGGACCGAGGATAACGACGAATTCTCCCGACGCGAAGGCGAGGTCGATGCCATGCAGGGTAGGGACCTTGCCGTAAGACTTGCGCACGGCGCTAATTTGGATGTCAGCCATGAACGCGGGCCTCTCTGTCTGTTTCTGTTTGGGAAATGCGGTTCATTTTTCGGTCGCCACGAGCCCGCGAACGAACCACCGCTGGAGGACGGCGACGACGATGAGCGGGGGCAGCATGATGATCAAGGATCCGGCAAGCGTCACGTTCCAGTCCGGAGTGCCGTTTTCGGACGGCAGGAGCGCAATCAGCGACATCATCGTGGTCTTGTATTGAGGGTCCGTCACCATCAGGAGCGGCCAGAGATACTGGTTCCACCCATAGACGAACATGATCGTGGTCAAAGCGAGCATGTTCGTGCGCGACAGCGGCAGCAGCATATCGATGAAGAAGCGGATCGCACCCGACCCGTCCATCCGCGCCGCCTCTGCCAGTTCGTCGGGCAGGGTCAGGTAGAACTGGCGGTAGAGGAACGTTCCGGTCGCGGTCGCGATCAGGGGCAGCGTGAGGCCGGCGTAGGAGTTGAGAAGGTTCCAGTCGACCGAGACTTCGAAGCCCGTTACTGCGGAGATCAGAAGCCGGACGGGTTGGAACGGATCGGCAGCGACGGCATAGGTGGGCACCACGCGCACTTCCAGCGGCAACATCAGGGTAATGAACACCATCCAGAAGAAGAAGCCCTTCAGCGGGGTTCGGAAGAAGACGATGGCGAAGGCCGTCAGCGCCGACAGGGCCACTTTGCCGATCGTGACGAGGCTGGCCATGACCAAACTGTTCAGCATCGCCGTTCCGAGATTGGCGCGCTCCCATGCGGCGCTCATGTTCTCGATCAGGCGATCCTGAGGCAGAAGACTGAAGGGTACGGCGTTTACTTGCTGAAAGGTCTGGCTGGCGCCCGACAGGATCACGATGAAAGGGCCGATCAGCAGCAGGAAGCCGAAGATCATCACGCCATAGGTGAGGGCGTTGGCGAAAGGTGTCCGCTGTATCATGTGAGCCTCACTTGTAATGGACCTGGCGCTCGATGAAGCGGAACTGGATGAAGGTGAAGATCATGATGAGACCGATGAGGACGAGGCTTTGCGCCGACGCGCCGGAATAGTTCAAGCCGCGGAATGCCTCCTCGACGATGCGGTACACCATCACATCCGTGCCGTGGTTCGGCCCGCCCTCCGTCGTTCGGTCTACGATGCCGTAGGTGTCGGCCCCGACGAATCCCTCGGTCATCATGATGACCAGCAGGAAGAAGAGCGTCGGCGCCAGCATGGGTACCTGGATATCGACCGCACGGCGGACGGGGCCGGAGCCGTCCATGGCGGCAGCCTCGATAAGCGAACGGGGGACCGACTGAAGGCCGGCGAGAAGGAAGATGAATGTGTAGCCCGCCCATTTCCACGCAAAGACGACGATGACGAGAATCAGTGCGTGGCTGCCGTATTTGGCCGGGTTCCAGAAATCCGGGAAAGCCGCGTTGACTGATGCCATCAGTCCGCGCTCCGGCGACAGGATAAAGCGGAAAGCCATGCCTGCGGCCGGGCCTGCAATCGCATAAGGCAGAATGTACAGAAACCGGAACGGAGCTGAGGCCGGCAATTGCCGATCGACCGCAAGCGCAAGAACGAGGCCGATGAAGATGGTGGCCAAGGTGCCGCAAAGGGCGAATGCCAGGCTGATACCGACGGAGTTCCAGTAGAGCGGATCGGCGAAAACCTCCTGGAAGTTGGCAAGGCCGACGAATTCCGCGGCGCCCCCGAACGGCGGCTCCAATGTGAACGCCCATCGCAGCACGGCGACTGCTGGCCAATAGAAAAACAGCAGGATCAGGATGATCTGCGGCAGGGCGAATAGGCTTGGCAGCCACCAGCTGCGAAAGGCCGCACGCTTGTCCATAGCTTCGATTTCCGATGTGCAGGAAGAAAATCGGGGCCTGCCGACGTCACGGCAGGCCCCGGATCGGATCAGATCTAGTTCAGCGTCTGTCCGGCGTAGGTCTTCTCAAAACGGCGCAGGACGGCATTGCCGCGTTCAACGGCCCTGTCGAGTTCCGTCTGCACGTCCGCGTTCTGCATGAAGATCGCTTCGAGGGCGGTCGCGAGTTCCTTGCGGACTTGCGTGAAGCCACCGAGGCGAATGCCGCGGGTGTTCTCCGAGGTCGGAGTAAAGGACAGGCTCTCGATGGCGAGCTCGCGTCCCTTGTAGGGTGCCTTGTCGTAGAACCCGTTTGACTTCATGGCGTCGAACCCGGTCCTGGTCACCGGGATATATCCGGTTACCGTGGACCACCACTCGGCCATTTCGGGTGTCGCGAGATAGTTGAGGAAGGCGGCCGCGCCCTTGTACTCCGCTTCCGGACGGCCGGCGAGCACCCAGAGCGACGCGCCGCCGACGAGAGAATTCTGCCGCTCGGTGCCGTTCCATACGGGCAGCATGGCGACGTCCCACTTCACCCCCTCGGGAAGGGACTTGCCGACGGTGCCATGGTCGGCGATCGAGGTCTGTATCATCTGGCAGGTCTGCGACGTGAAGGCCGGGACGAGATCCATGCCCAGCTGCTTGGTCTTGACCACGAACAGCTTCTCGTCTGCCATTTTCTTGAAGAACTTCACATGGTCCACGAACCTGGTCCTGTTGACGACCAGCTCGGCATCCAGCCCGTTGTAGCCATTCCCCCTGGTGGCGATCGGCTGGTTGTGGATGGCCGAAAACTGCTCCATGAGCTGCCAGGTATCGAAGTTGAAGGCGAGCGGGCATTCGTATCCGGCTGCCTTCAATTTGCGGGCCGCTGCCTCGACCTGTTCCCAGGTGTCCGGCTTGAAATCGACGCCGGCCTTCTCGAAGGCGTCGACATTGTAGTAGAACATCGCAGTCGAGGAGTTGAACGGGAAGGAGTTCAGTTCTCCCTTTGCCGTCGCATAATAATTGGCGATGCCGCCGAAATAATTGTTCCAATCGATGCTGTAGCCGTTGTCGGCCATCAGCTTCCTGGCGGGCACGAATGCACCCGAAAGCATCATGTCCAGAGTGCCGGCATCGTAGATCTGGGTGATTGCCGGCTGCTTCTTCGCGCGGTAGGCGGCAATCGTGTTCTGCAGGGTCGCGTCGTATCCGTTTTGCGAGGTGCAGACGATCTCGAATTCGGTCTGGCTTTCGTTGAACTTCTTGCAGGCATCCTGGACACGTTCCCCAAGATCGCCCGAAAGGCCGTACCAGAACTCAAACTTCGTCTTTTCGGCTGCAGCCGCCGGCAGGCCAGGCGCGATGCCTGCGACCAAGCCGATGATAAGGGACGTAGTGACGGAGATTCTCATTGCAAAGCGCTCCCTGCAGATTGTTGGCATGAATGAAGCCGAGCGCTTGCTACCAGTTGAGTGTGACAGTCGTTGCCGATCTACATGATGGAAAAATGAAAGTTTGATCGCGGGACGAGGCGGCCGCCGCGACCTTCGCCCCGCCTGCGGGGAGGTGCCGGCAGGCGGATGAGGTGGAAATGCCGCCCGTCACCACTTCTTGCTGAGCTTCAGCGTGAAGGTCCGGCTTTCGCCATAGCCGCAGGTCAGGAGGCCCTGGCAGCCCGCGACATAGTCCTTGTCGAACAGGTTGGCGACGTTGAGCGACGCCGTCCAGTCGTTCTTCTCGTAGCGGATGGCGGCATCTACGAGCGTCGCCGCCGGGACCTTCTTCGTATTCGCGGCGTCGGCCCAGGACTCGCCCTGGCGGCGCACGCCCGCACCGAGGCTCATGCCTTCGAACGCGCCGCCGGTCACGGTGTAGTCGAGCCACAGAGCGGCCTGAGTCTCGGGTATGAGATAGGGCGACTTGCCGAGCAGCGACGGGTTGGCGTCTTCCGTGATCTCCAGATCGGTATAGCTGAACGCCGAGACGATCTTCCAGTTTTCGTCGATATTCACCTTGCCCTCGAGCTCGAAACCGCGGGAGCGCACCTCGCCGAGCTGTGTGGAAACACCGAGTGTGTCGGTCACCTGGACGTTCTGCTTGGTTATCTCGAAGACCGAGGCGGTGAACAAACCATCGATAAACGTCGGCTCGTATTTGATCCCCGCTTCGTATTGGTAGCCTTCTTCGGGCTTCAGGGGCACAAGCGTCGTGACTGCGGGATCCGGGTTCGAGTCGCGCGAGCCCACCAGCGGATTGAAGAATGTCGCTGCGCTCAAATAGGGCGTAACGCCGCTTTCGAACTCGTAGGCAAGGCCGGCCCGGCCGCTGAACGCTCCGTCGTCATATCCGAAGTTCGAAGGTGCGGCCCAGGCCGTGGGGCCGTTCCTGAGGTCGGTGTCCACATAGTCGTATCGCCCATTGAGCGTGGCCAGCCAACCGTCGCCGAAGCGCACTTGATCCTGAGCATAGATGCCGATCTGCTGCTGCGTGAAAACCTGGTTGATGTAGACGGATTTCGGGCCCTGCGGCACACCGTAAACCGGATCGGTCGGGCTGATCGGTGTTGCGCCTCCCGAGGCGCCGATGTGGTCCAGTCGGTAATATTTGTAATCCAGGCCGGCGAGGAAGGTGTGGCTCGTGGCGCCGAGATCGAATTCCGTCTCGGCGCGGTTGTCGATCGCAAAGCTGTCGACTTTCGAGGTGGCCTCGAAACCGATGCGGTTCAGGAGGTAGTCCGGAGCGATCGGATCGACATTGCCGAAGCCCGGGCCGGCATAGCCGTAGGGATACGGATAGTTCTCGTGTTTGTGGAGATGGGCATAGCGGGCGTTCTGCGTAAATTTCCAGCCGTTGTCGAAGTCGTGCGTGAACTCGTAGCCGACCATCTGCTGGGCGTAGGTTCCTTCGTCCATGTCCGGCTCGCCGAAATAGGCGTCGCGGTCGATCTTGCCGTAGGGAGCATCGACCACGGTTCCGACATAGGGCAGGAAGCCGTTGCCCACATGAACCTGGTCCAGACCCTGGAGCAGGCCGAAGACGGTCAGGCTGGTCGCGTCGTCGGGTGCGTAGGTTACCTGAGGAAGGATGAAACCGCGCAGGTCCTCCGAATAGTCCGAATAGTTGTCGCCGCCGGCGACCTTTCCGGTCAGGCGGTAGCGAACCGTTCCGTCATCGTTCAGCTTGTCGCTGATGTCGAAGCCGGTGAAGGCGTTGCCGTCGCTGTTGATGCCGACTTCGGTGTAATAGAGCGGCTCATCGAGCGGACGCTTGCTGATCAGATTGATGATGCCGCCCGGATTGGACCCGCCATAGAGCACGGAGGCCGGGCCCTTCAGCACCTCGATCCGCTCCAGCATGAAGGGGTCGATCTGGAAATTGCCGAAACCGAAGCTGAAGAGCGGCAAGCCGTCGAGGAAGAGGCCGGTCTGGGCCGCATCGAAGCCGCGGATGTAGAACCAGTCCGTGTCGGGATCGGTGCCGAAAGGTGCCGACGTGACGCCCGGCGTATAGCGCAAGGCCTCGTCGACCTTGTTGACCACGGCGCGATCGTCCAGTTCCTCGCGGCCGACGACGGAGACCGACTGGGGGATTTCGCTGAGCGGCGTGGCGGTCTTCGACCCGGTTGCGGTCGCCTTTGCGACGTAGCCGTCCACCGGTCCGCTCGCGCTGGCGCCCGTCGCATTGCCGCCCTCGACGACGATTCGCTCGAGCTGCGTGGCGTTTCCCTCCTGCGCCAGCGCCATTGCGCTCATCATCAGCGGCGCGAGCGCCGCTCCGCTCGCCAGAAGAGTCTTCAGATGCGCCCCGCGAATCCTGCACTTCATCTCATTCATGCCCCGAAAATCGGCCGGCCCCGCGTGACCGGCACTGTCGACGATAAGATGAGTGTCTACGTCAACTATTTTGGCGGCGCTTGTCCCGATATCGGGAAATTGAACGATTTTGGGCAAAACTGCGCGCTGCCGGCGGACTGGTCAGGCGGTGTGACTTTTCTTCCAAAAGGCCGGAGTCGTGCCGACTGCCTTGCGAAACACACGGGTGAAGTGCGCCTGATCGGCAAAGCCCGTCTCGGCGGCAATCGAGGTCAGCGGGGCGTCGCTCCTGAGCAGCATCTGCTTTGCCCGTTCGACCCGCGCGTTGATGTGCCACTGGTGAGGCGCGACACCCGTCGAAGCCTTGAAGGCATGGCTGAAATGCGATTGGGAAAGGCCCGTGAGGTCGGCGAGTTCCTCGAGCCGGACATTACGGGCGAAATTCTCCTCGATGAAATCGACGGCCCGCCGCAATTGCCACGCCGCAAGCTGGCTGCGCTTGCGGCCGCTTCGCTTGCCGATCTTCATGAGATCGATGAAAAGCGCCACCGTGAGGCCGTCGCCGTAAAGATCGTGGAGGGGCTGGGGATTGAGGCACTCGGCTGCGATCAGGCCGGCGATCGTAAGGAAGCGTTCGTCCTGGAACATCAGCCGGGGCGTCTCGATTGCCGCGGCGTCCAGGTCTTCCTTCAGGCGTCTGCCGAGCGCATCGATGTCGAAGTGAAGATCGAGATGCCGGATGTAATGGATGTCGACGACATCGGTCCAGAGCTCCATTCCGGCCGGGATATAGGAGAGGGCCTGCCGATGGTAGTTCTGGACGGCACCCTTGCCGTTTGCGGCGAGCTTCACCCTGCAATTGCCGCCGCCCTTGGCGTCGAGCACGATGAACATGCGGGGGTCCTCGGCGATATAATAGCCGCCCGCATGCGGAACGCATTCCACATCCCAGACATCCGCGACCACACCATTCCACTCTCTGCGGTTGAGGCCGCCGATGATCGAAAACCCGCTGATCCTGTTCTGCATGCGCGGCTGAAATGTCATCGTCGCTTTCTCCGGTCCTGCCGGCTTGCCAAGCCCGACCGCAGTAATCCTTCAGGTGTTGTTCAAGTTTGTTATCGCGGATCGCGTGGGGTTTCAATCGCTTCAGTGTGAAGGCGCGGCCGATGCCGACCGCGCCCTTTTTCTGAATGGAATTGGTACATCTGCGCCTCTCGGGTTTAGCCCCGGGGAGAGGGGCAGCACCGTTTCAGGCGTCGACCAGCGCGAGCTTCGCACGCGCATCGAGAATCTGCGCGCAGGCATTCGCGGCTTCCTCGCCCTTGACGACGAAATGGTCGCGGAAGAAGGCGATCAAAGGCTCGCTTTCCTGGAAGTTGTGGGGTGTCAGGACCGCGGAGAGCACCGGCACGTCGGTATCGAGCTGGACGCGCATCATGCCGTCGAGCACCGTCCCGGCGACGAAGTCGTGGCGATAGATGCCGCCATTGACGACGAAGGCGGTGCCGAGGATCGCCGCGTAGCGGCCGGTCCTGGCGAGCGCCTGCGCATGCAGCGGGATTTCGAGCGCTCCCGGCACGTCGAAGATCTCGACATCGGCGGCGCTGCCGCCGAGTTTCGTCCATTGCGCAATGAAGGCGTCGACGCAACGATCGACGATATCGGCGTGCCAGCGGGCGCGGACGATGGCGATCTTGGCGGAGGGATGGGAAAGTATGGTCATGGTCTCAAGCCTTTCAGGGTTGGCATTTTCCAATGATCCCGTCGGGCGAACATGCATGTGCGAAGACCCCGGGGAGGGGCGACGCCTCTGCTTGCTCTCTTCCATCCGGACTATAACCGTCGGCTCCGGAATTCGACCGGATCTGCTGACCTTCGCACGAAAATGCGAAGCGCTCGCGGGCTTCGACCACCGACCATTCCCGATCCTGTGTTCGCTACCGCCGGTGGGGAATTTCACCCCGCCCTGAGAACGCTTGCGACTATAGCGGCTGTTTCGCCGCCGTCAAATCTGTGCTGCGACGTGAAAGCGAAAAATCACGACAGAATTTTCCAAGGATTTCGCGCCCCTGAACAATTCATTCCCGCCGGTCTATTCGCGGATGACGAGCAGGTCCTTTGCCGCGAAGCGCAGCGTGACGCTCTCGCCGGCGACCGGCGGGGTCATGCCCGGATCGTTGAACATATCGAAGGAGATGATGTCTTCGCCGACCCGCAGCTTGGTGCGGATGACGGAGCCGAGAAAGCTCCTCGATACGACTTGGCCCGGAAGTGCGGTATCGCCCCTGGCGCCCTCGGCGATTGAGCCTGCTTCCGGCCTGAGTGCCAGCGAAATGCTGTCGCCGCCCTTTGCCCCGGCTATCGGCTCTTTCAGCGAAATCCGCTGCCCGCCGATGGTGACCGCGCCGCTTGCGGGATCGGCCACCTTTCCCTCGATGATGTTGAGTGTGCCGACGAAGGAGGCGACGAATCGTGTGGCCGGGGTGTTGTAGATCTCGAAAGGGGTGCCGATCTGATCGGCGCGGCCGGCATTCATGACGACGATCCGGTCGGAGATCGACAGTGCCTCTTCCTGGTCGTGCGTCACGAATACCGTGGTGATGCCGAGCTGCTGCTGGATCTGCCGGATCTCCTCCCGCAGCGAGATGCGGATTTTTGCATCGAGCGCGGAGAGCGGCTCGTCGAGGAGCAGCACCTGCGGCTTGACGGCGAGGGCGCGGGCAAGCGCCACGCGCTGCTGCTGTCCGCCGGACAATTGATAGGGGAAGCGGTCCGCCAGATGCTCGAGCTTGATCAGTCCGAGCATCTGCTTCACCCGTGCCTCGATCTCCGTTTTGGAAGCGCCGGCGACCTTGAGGCCGAAGGCGACATTGTCGTGAACATTCATGTTGGGAAAGAGTGCGTAGGCCTGGAACACCATGCCGATATTGCGCTGGTTGGGCTTGAGCGTGCCCTGGTCCTTGCCGTCGATGAAGATCGAGCCGCCGGACGGCGTTTCGAAGCCGGCGATCATGCGCAGGATGGTCGTCTTGCCGCAGCCGGAGGGGCCGAGGAAGGAGACGAACTCGCCCTTGTCGATCCCCATGTCGAAATTATGCACGACCTGAACCGGGCCGAAGGATTTCTGGATGTTGGTCAGTTGCAGGAATGCCATGTGATCAAGCCTTGGCCGGAGCGGATTTCTGGAAGCGCGATACGAGCTGGATCAATCCCATGCTGAGCCAGGTGATCGCGAATGCAATGACGGCGAGCGCCGAAGGCTCGTAGGCCTTGTTGGCGCCGACAAGCTGCAGATAGGGACCGAAGGCCGGGCGGTTGAGCAGCGCCGCCATGGTGAATTCGCCCATGACGATCGCGAAGGTGATGAAGGCACCGGAAAGCACGCCGCTCATCACATTCGGGAAAATGCAGCGGAAGAGGATGGTCGGCCATTTGGCGCCGAGGCTTTCCGCGGCCTCCGTCAGCGTTCTGACATCGATGGCCCGCATCGCCGTGTCGACGGCGCGGTACATATAGGGAAGCGACAGCGTCATGTAGGAGAACATCAGGAGCGCGTTGGTGCCGGAAGTGGAGCCGGTCAGCGGCAGGAACGAGGACGAATTATAGAGTCTGAGATAGCCGAAGACGATGACGATCGCCGGAATGACGAGCGGCAGCAGCGTGATGAACTCGATGACGGGGCGGACCTGGGGCAGGCGCAGGCGCACCCAATAGGCGGTCGGCACCACCAGCAGCATGCCGAAGATGATCGTGAAAAACGCCATCAGCATCGAATAGCCGAAGGTCTCGCGAAACTGGAAGTCGGAGAAGACCGACCGGTAAGCGTCGAAGGAATAGGCATCGCGGCGCATGCGCAGCGAGAATTCCAGCGTGCCGAGCAGCGGGACGATGAAATAGCTCGCTCCGATGGCGATGGCGATCCAGGCACCGAGACGTCTTGCTTTCATTTCTGCCACCGTTCGGCGCGCATCCGCAGCCAGATGTAGAGAATATTGGAGATGCCGGTGATGACGATCATGCCGAGCGCCAGCGCATAGCCGAGGTTCGGATTATGGAGCACGTCGCCGCGGATCTGCGCATAGAGCAGGATCGGCACGATATTGAGCGAACTGCCGGTCAGCGCGTAGGCGGTGGCGATCGCGCCGAAGGCGTTGGCGAAGAGCAGGAGCGTCGTGCCGAGCAGGCTCGGCCAGAGGATCGGCAGCGCCACCATGCGCCAGTATTGCCAGGTGGAGGCGCCGAGAATTTCGGAAGCTTCGCGCCATTCCTTCTTCATGCCGTCGAGCGCCGGCGTAAGGATCAGCACCATCAGCGGGATCTGGAAATACATGTAGGTGATGGTGAGGCCGAGGAAGCTCAGGAGATTGAAGCCCGTCGAATAGAGATTGAAGCCGAACCAGTCGCGCAGAAACACGGTGACAAGACCGGTGCGGCCGAGGGTCGCGAGAAACGCGAAGGCGAGCGGAACGCCCGCGAAGTTGGAGGCGACGCCGGAAAAGGTGAGGAGCCCGGAGCGAATCCAGCCCGGCAGCCCGCCAAGCACGATCGCCCACGCGAGGAAAAAGCCGATGAGCGCGCCGCCGAGCGAGGAGGCGACCGATACGCGGATCGAAATCCAGTAGGCGGAGAGGATCGAGGGCGTGAAGAGATCGCCGATATTCTTGAAGGTGAACTCGCCTGCAGGCGTGAGGAAGGCGCCGGTGACGAGATAGAGCGTCGGAACGACCAGGAACATCAGCGCGAAAATCATGAAGGGCGCGATGCCCAGCCAGTCGATGATCGCTCGTTTGCTGATCAGGGGTGCTGCTGCTGTTGTCGTGGTCATAAAGCTTTCGGCTGTCCCGGCGTCGGAGGAAAATGACCTCCCCGCCACGTACGAGGCGGGGAGGTACGCAATGGCAGTTACTGCACGCTCGCGCCGACGACGCTGTCCCACTTGGTGGTGATCGCTTCCTTGCCCTTGGCCTGCTCGTCGAGTGTCGGGAACACGGCCTTTTCGTAGGATGCGGCTGGCGGCAGCTTGTCGAGCATTTCCTGCGGAACCTTGCCGTTCTTGACGAGGTCGTTGAAGCGGATCGGGTGGCAGTAGCCCTTCAGCCAGCCGAGCTGACCTTCGTCCGAATAAAGATATTCCATCCAGAGCTTGGCGGCGTTCGGATGCGGAGCGAAGGCAGAGATCGCCTGCACATAGACGCCGGCGACGACGCCGGAGGCCGGGACGACGACTTCGACCGGCGGGTTGCCGTTCAGGCTGTCGCGCCAGGAGAGACCGTTATAGTCCCAGGCGATGATGATCGGCGTCGAGCCTTGCGCGAGCGAGGCGGACTTGCCGATGACCGGGACGAAGTTGCCGGCCTTGTTGACCTCGGCGAAGAAGGCCAGGCCCGCTTCCCCGGCCTTTGCCGCATCCGTTTCGCCGGCCGCGAGGCCGGCGGCGTAGACCGCCTGCACCGCCTGGTTGGATGCGCGCGGATCGCCGGCGAGGGCGACCGAGTTCGCATAGTCGGACTTCTTGAGGTCCGCCCAGTCCTTCGGCACGTCCTTGACGATATCGGTGTTCACCACGAAGGAGAGAACGCCGTAATAGTCGCCGTACCAATAGCCTTCCGGATCCTTGGCCGTGTCCGGAATCGTGTCCCAGGTAGAGACCTTGTAGGGCTGAATCAGGCCTTCGGCCTTGGCCGAGGGGCCGAAAGAGAGGCCGACGTCGATGACGTCGGGGGCCTGCGGGCCGGTGTTGCCCTTGTTGGCCTTGATCGCCTCGATCTCGTCTCCGGAGCCCGCATCCGGGTTCAGTTCGTTGACTTCGATGCCGTATTTGGCCTTGAAGCCGGCGATCACGTCGCCGTACCCGCACCAATTGTGCGGAAGCGCGATTGTCGTCAGCGTGCCTTCCTTCTTGGCGGCTGCGATGAGCTCTTCGCTCGGCTCGGCAACGGCTACTGCCGTCGTTGCGAGCAGCATGGCGGTCGAAAGCGAGAGCAGGCGTTGAGTCCTTGAAATCACTGGCGTTCTCCTTATTGGGTTTTCGTTCAATTTCGCCGATGCAGTTAAAGATATGCGATGAAGCTTATGTGACAGGCCTTGTCCCGTCTGCGGCAGATATGTCGGCTTCGGAGCAATCCGCCCCGGTTGCGTTCGAATGTCGCCTGATTGCTCTTCCATCAGGGAATTCAAGCCGCCGGAGCCCTCCTAGACCGGCTTGCGGAAAATGCGGGTGGAATCGAACAGGCCCTCCAGCGTCCTCATCCGGTCCCGGGTTTGGTCCCAGTTCGAGCTCTGTACCGCCTCGATCAGCGCCTCCACGAGGAAGAGCAGCATGACGGAACTGTCCCATGCGGAGGGAACCTCGATCCGGGCGCGGAAAACCTTCGATGAAGACTTGGCGACCGGAGAGCCCCACTGGTCCGTGAAGAGGATGATCTCGACGCCGCGCTCTCGGGCGGAGCGGGCGAGCGTTTCCATCTCCTGCTCGTAACGGCGGATGTCGAACAGAATGAGGACGTCTCCCGAGCGCATGTCCAGCACGTAATGCGGCCACGAACTCGGGTTCGCGGCGATCTGCGTGACGCCGGTTCGGATGACCTGAAGATGAGTGAAGAGGTAATCCGCGAGAGAGCGGGTGATGCGCCCGCCGACGAGATAGACCCTGCGCTTCAAATCGGCAACGAGTGCGGCGGCCGTGTCGAACTCCGCGGGCTCGATCTGCGACAGCGTCTGGCGCATGTTTCCCATGACCGCGTCGGCGAAGCGGTTGAGCGTATGGGTTCCCGGCGCGCTGGCCGCCCAGCGGTCGTGCTTCGCGATCGGATTGGAAATCGTCGCCTCGAGCTCCTGATGAAGCCGTGCCTGAAAGTCCGGGAAGCCGCGAAAACCGAGCTTCTGAACCATGCGGGCGACCGTCGGCGTCGAAACGCCGGCGTTCTCGGCGACCGTGGTGATCGAACCGAGACCGGAGACCGGGTAATTGTCGAGAAGTGTCTCCGCCAATTGCTTTTCGGCGCGCGTCAGCGCGGCGAAATGTGCGTTGATCACATCCGACACCGTCATGGAAGCCGTGTTGCCGTTCAATGTCGTCCCCTTGGCCGGTCTTTGCCAGCTTGCCGGAAATTAAACATCGCTGTCACAATCGAAGTCAATCGCAATTTTGAAAAGATCGTTTCAGTTTTCCATTGACACGTGCCGATTCGTGAAGAATTCTCTTCACAACCATCGTCTGACGAGGCATTGGGGGCCGGTTTTGACGGGACTTTTGACTGAGGCAGAGGGCGACCCGGTCGCGATCGAGAACGCCGAAGCGAAGGGAGAATTCCTCTTCGTCTGCGAGCATGCCTCGAACCGGATGCCCGAGCGGCTGGGAACGCTCGGCCTTTCGAAGGAGGCGCTCGAGAGTCATGTCGCCTGGGATCCCGGCGCATTGGCAGTCTCCCGGCTGCTCTCCAAAGAGCTGGATGGCACCCTGATTCATCAGCGTTTTTCGCGGCTTGCCTATGATTGCAACAGACCGCCGGAAGCGGCTGCGGCGATGCCTGCCGTCAGCGAGACCTATGAGGTGCCCGGCAACGTCGCCCTTTCGGCCGCGGAGCGGCAGGCGCGGATCCAGGAGATTTACCTGCCGTTTCACGCGGCGGTCACGCGCGCCGTGGCAGACCGCAAGGCCGCGCGCAGAGGGCCGGTTCTCGTGACCATACACAGTTTCACGCCGATCTATTTCGGCAAGCCGCGGACCGTCGAGCTCGGCATTCTGCACGATGCGGACAGCCGGCTCGCGGAGCGCATTCTTGCCGCCGCGGCGACCGCGGAGGCGGGATACGACGTCCGCAGCAACGAACCTTATGGACCGGCCGACGGCGTGACGCACAGTCTGATCGAATACGGTATCCGCCTTGGCGTGCCCAACGTCATGATCGAGATCCGCAACGATCTCATCCGCGATAAAGTCGGCCAAAGGGTCATGGCCGATTATCTGGCGGGGCTGCTCGCAACGAGCGCGGTTGCCCTTCCGGCACAACAATAGACCCGGGGAGCGGCGAAGCCGCGGTGATGACAGTGAACAGGAGAGATGCAGCCCATGATCGGATCGGCAGCTATGGGAGGGGAGCTTCCTCGTCCTGACGGCGCGCGCGGGGCAGGGCGCCGCGATGCCTGAATATTTGAAAACCTATGTGCGAACGGTCGACGGATTCAATCGCCGCGTGGGCCGGACGACCATGTATCTGATCTTCGCGATGATGGGCATTCTGCTCTATTCGTCCGTATCGAAGGCCTGGCTGCTGCCGTCGCTCTGGACGCTCGAAATGGCACAATTCGTCATGGCGGCATACTATCTGCTGGGTGGGGCCTATTCGCTCCAGCTCGACAGCCACGTGCGTATGGACCTGGCCTATGGCCGCTGGACTGCGCGCACGCGCGCTGCGGTCGATGCGATCACCATCCTCATGCTCTTCGTCTATCTGGGCTTCCTGCTTTATGGAGGCGTTTCCAGCACTGCTTATGCGTTGAAATACGGTGAGACCAGCTATTCGAGCTGGGCACCCTACATGGCGCCGATCAAGATCGTCATGACGATAGGCATCGCACTCACTCTCCTGCAGGCAACGTCCATCTTCATCAAGGACCTTGCCCGGGCGATGGGGAGGCCGATCGCATGAGCTACGAGATGATCGCCTTCATGATGTTCTCGTCCATGATGATGACGATGCTGACCGGGCAAAGGGTCTTCGCGGCCATCGGTGTCGTCGGCGCGGTTTCGGCTGCCTTCCTCTGGGGCAATGGCGGCTTCGAGATGGCCTTCGCCGCTTCGATGAAGCTGATGAAATGGTATCCGCTGCTCACTTTGCCGCTCTTCATCTTCATGGGCTACATGCTGTCGGAGTCCGGGATCGCCGAGGATCTCTACAAGATGTTCCACGTGTGGATGGGCGGCCTGCGCGGCGGGCTTGCGCTTGGCACCATCGGGCTGATGGTCATCATTTCCGCGATGAACGGACTCAGCGTTGCGGGAATGGCGATCGGCGCGACCATCGCGCTGCCCGAGCTCCTGCGCCGCGGCTACGACAAGACGATGGTGACCGGAGTCATTCAGGCGGGCAGTTCACTCGGCATTCTGGTTCCGCCGAGCGTCGTGCTGGTGCTCTACGGCATGATCGCGCGTCAGCCGGTGGGGCAGCTCTGGCTTGCAGGCGTGTTTCCGGGGTTGCTTCTGGCACTGCTGTTTTCGATCTATGTGGTCTTTCGCTGCAAGATACAGCCGCATCTTGGGCCGGCGCTTCCCAAGGAGGAGCGGAACGTCCCGCTTGCCGAAAAGCTCAAGCTGTTACGCGCCGGCATCCTCCCCTTCATGATCTTCTTTCTGATGATGGGCCTCTTCGTGATGGGCGTCACAAGCCTTGTCGAGAGCTCCGCCGTCGGGGCGCTTTCTGCCCTCGTAGCGGCCTGGTGGAAGGGGCGTCTGACATGGACCGTTTTCGACAAGACGATCGAGCAGACACTCGGGATCTCCTGCATGTTCATGTGGATCATCCTGGCAGCGCTCTGCTTCGGTGCGGTCTTCGACGGTCTGGGAGCGGTCAAGGCGATCGAGTTCCTGTTCCTGGAGAAATGGGGGCTGGGTCCCTGGGAAGTGCTGATCCTGATGCAGATTTCCTATCTGATCATGGGCACGTTCCTTGACGACACAGCCATGCTGGTAATCGTCGCCCCTCTCTACATACCTCTCGTGGGCAGCCTCGGCTTCGATCTGATCTGGTACGGCGTGCTCTACACGATAACCTGCCAGATCGCCTACATGACTCCGCCCTTCGGCTACAACCTGTTCCTGATGCGTGCGATGGCTCCTCCCGAGATATCGCTGATGGACATCTACAGATCGGTGCTCCCCTTCGTCCTGGTGATGCTCGTGGGACTGGCAATCGTGACGGCGTTTCCGGAGATCGCACTGTGGCTGCCGCACCATGTCTATGTGAAGGGCTGACGGGGAGCCGGCGCCTTGCGCCGCAAGAGGTGAGACCTTCCGATGGGAGGCTCCAAAAAAGAAGTGAACGTTGAACGAAAACAGAGGGAAACGGACATGACCAACAGACGCGATTTTCTGAAGAAGGCCGGGCTTGCAGCCGCGGCCGGAACGACGGCGCTTGCTGCCCCGGCAGTGCGTGCGCAATCCGGAAAGATCACCTGGCGCCTGCAGACCTATGCCGGCCCGGCGCTCGCCGAACATGTCATCAAGCCGGCGATCGATGCCTTCAACAAGGCCGCCAATGGCGAGATGCAAATCGACCTTTACACCGCCGATCAGCTCGTGCCGACCGGCGAATTGTTCCGCGCCATGCAGGCCGGTACGATCGATGCGGTTCAGAGCGACGACGACTCGATGGCTTCACCGGTCGACATCAAGGTATTCGGCGGCTACTTCCCATTCGCTTCGCGCTACAGCCTGGACGTGCCGACGCTCTTTCATCAGTACGGCCTCAACGAGATCTGGGCCGAAGCCTATGGCGAAGTCGAAGGGGTCACCTGGCTTTCGGCCGGATCCTGGGATCCCTGCAACTTTGCAACGGTGAAGCCGATCAAGACGCTTGCGGACCTCAAGGGCCTGCGCATCTTCACCTTCCCGACCGCCGGCAAGTTTCTGACGCGTTTCGGCGTCGTTCCCGTTACTCTGCCCTGGGAGGACGTGCAGGTCGCCATGCAGACGGGCGAACTCGACGGGCTCGCCTGGTCGGGGATTACCGAGGACTACACGGTGGGCTGGGCGGACGTCACCAAGTATTTTCTGACGAACAATATCTCCGGCGCCTGGTGCGGATCGTTTTTTGCGAACTCCGCGCGCTGGAAGGAGGTGCCGGAGCATCTGCAGACGCTGTTCCGCCTCTGCATCGACTCCTCGCATTACTATCGCCAGCACTGGTACTGGGGCGGCGAGGCGAAGTTACGCGCCGAAGGCACCAAGCTGGAACTGACGACCATTCCGGACGAGGAATGGAAAACGGTTGAAGCGGAGGCCCTGAAATTCTGGGACGAGATTGCTGCCACCAGCCCGCGCGCGGCCAAGGTCGTAGAGATATTGAAGAAGTACCGCGAGACAATGGAAAAGGCCGGGCCGCCCTATCGCTATACCTGATCGGGGCCCAGCAACTGACACCCGGGGCTGCGATGCGGCCCCGGAGATGGACGGAACAATTCTACCGGTAGCAGACCGGAACCAGGACCTTCCCATGAGCGCGAACTATACATTCGATGATTTGAAGAGAGACGTGGCCGAGGGCCGCATCGACACGGTGCTCGCCTGCCAGGTCGACATGCAGGGCCGGCTGATGGGCAAGCGGTTTCATGCGGAATATTTCGTGGAAAGCGCATGGAAGGAGACGCATAGCTGCAACTACCTGCTTGCGACGGATATGGAGATGGAGACCGTTCCCGGCTACAAGGCGACGAGCTGGGAGAAAGGGTACGGCGATTACACGATGAAGCCGGACCTCTCGACCCTCCGGCGCATTCCGTGGCTCGAAGGCACCGCGCTGGTTCTCTGCGACATGCTGGACCATGACACGCATACGGAAGTGCCGCACTCGCCGCGCGCCATTTTGAAGAAGCAGGTGGCGCGCCTCGAAGCCTTGGGCTTCAAGGCCTATATGGCGAGCGAACTCGAATTCTTCCTCTTCGATCAGTCCTATGACGATGCGAGGCTCTCGGGATATCGCGACCTGCAGCTCGCCAGCGGCTACAACGAGGATTACCACATCTTCCAGACGACCAAGGAAGAGGATGTGATGCGGGCGATCCGCAACGGTCTTCAGGGAGCCGGGATCCCGGTCGAGAACTCCAAGGGCGAGGCGTCCGCCGGCCAGGAGGAGATCAACGTCCGTTACGCGGAGGCCGTGACGATGGCCGACCGGCATGCGATCATCAAGAACGGCTGCAAGGAAATCGCCTGGCAGCGCGGTAAGGCGATCACCTTCCTTGCCAAGTGGAACTACTCGGCCGCCGGCTCCTCGTCGCACATCCACCAGTCGCTCTGGAGCAAGGACGGAGAAACGCCGCTGTTCTTCGACAAGAACGGGCAGTATGGCATGTCTGAGCTCATGCGCCACTATGTGGCCGGTCAGCTCGCCCATGCGAGCGAGGTCACCTATTTCCTGGCGCCCTATATCAACTCCTACAAGCGCTTCATGGCCGGCACCTTCGCTCCGACCAAGGCGATCTGGAGCAAGGACAACCGCACCGCCGGCTATCGCCTCTGCGGTGAGGGCAGCAAGGCAATCCGCATCGAATGCCGCGTCGGCGGCTCCGATCTCAATCCATACCTTGCCTTTGCCGCCCTGATCGCGGCCGGCATTTCCGGCATCGAGAACAAGATGGAACTGGAGGCGCCCTTCGTGGGCGACGCCTATCAGGGCAAGGAGGTGCGCGAGATCCCGCATACGCTGAGAGAGGCGAGCGAGGCGCTTTCCGGTTCGAAGATGCTGCGTGCCGCCTTCGGCGAAGAGGTTGTCGATCATTATGTGCACGCCGCAGAATGGGAGCAGCAGGAATATGACCGGCGGGTGACCGACTGGGAGGTCGCGCGCGGGTTCGAAAGGGCGTAGAAACGCCCCTCCCCAATCCCTCCCCACGAGGGGGAGGGGCTACGTTGCGGCACCCTCCGATCGAAAGCCGATGCCTCCACGAGGAGCATGGCCGAACTACTGTGCGGAGCGGTGCCGCAGGTTAAGCCCCTCTCTCTTGTGGGGAGGGGAATTCATGTGAAATGAGAACGGGAAGACGATCATGACGATGATCCGATGTGTTTCGCCGGTCGACGGCGAGGTTTATGCCGAGCGCCCGGCAATGCCGCTGGAGATGGCGAGGCAGGCCGTGGCACATGCGCGCCTCGCGCAGAAGGCCTGGGCCAGGCGCCCGCTCGATGAACGTGTGAAGCTGGTGCTTGCCGGCGTGGCACGCCTCAACGAGATGGTCGACGAGGTGGTGCCGGAACTCGCCTGGCAGATGGGCCGGCCGGTGCGCTATGGCGGCGAATTCAAGGGATTCAACGAGCGCTCCAATTACGTCGCCTCGATCGCGGCCGATGCGCTGAAGCCGCTCGTCGTGGAGGAGAGCGACCGTTTCGAGCGGCGCATCGCGCGCGAGCCGCATGGCGTCGTCTTCGTCATCGCTCCGTGGAACTATCCCTATATGACCGCGATCAACACGGTCGCGCCGGCGCTGATGGCCGGCAATACCGTGATCCTGAAGCACGCCAGCCAGACGATCCTCGTCGGCGAGCGCATGGTGCGCGCCTTCATCGAGGCGGGCGTTCCGGCGGACGTCTTCCAGAACCTGTTCCTGGATCACGACACGACGGCGGCGCTGATTGCCGCCAAGAGCTTCGACTTCATCAACTTCACCGGATCGGTCGAAGGCGGCCGGTCGATCGAGCGGGCGGCGGCCGGCACCTTCACCGGCCTCGGCCTCGAACTCGGCGGCAAGGATCCTGGCTATGTAATGGAGGATGCCGACCTCGACGCGGCCGTCGACACGCTGATGGACGGCGCGACCTACAATTCCGGCCAGTGCTGCTGCGGCATCGAGCGCATCTATGTGCATGAGTCGCTCTATGACGCCTTTGTCGAGAAATCGGTCGCCTGGGCGTCCAATTACAAGCTCGGCAATCCGCTCGATCCGGAGACGACGCTCGGTCCGATGGCAAACAAGCGCTTTGCGGCAACCGTGCGCAATCAGATCGCCGATGCGATCTCCAGGGGTGCCAAGGCGCTGATCGACCCGAAGCTCTTCCCGCAGGACGATGGCGGTGCCTATCTGGCGCCGCAAGTCCTTGTCGACGTCGATCACTCCATGGAGTTCATGCGCGAGGAAACCTTCGGGCCGGCCGTGGGCATCATGAAGGTGAAGAGCGACGCCGAGGCGATCGAATTGATGAACGACAGCCGGTACGGTCTTACCGCGTCGCTCTGGGCGAAGGATGCGGAGCGCGCGGCGCGGATCGGCAGTGAGCTCGAAACCGGCACGGTTTTCATGAATCGCGCCGACTATCTCGATCCGGCGCTGTGCTGGACCGGCGTTAAGGAGACCGGCCGGGGCGGCTCGCTCTCGGTGCTCGGCTTCCACAACCTCACCCGCCCGAAATCCTATCACCTCAAGAAAGTGACCGCATGACCATCACCGCCAACTGGAGCTATCCGACCGCCGTCAAATTCGGCGCCGGCCGGATCAAGGAGCTTGCCGACCACTGCAAGGCGCTCGGCATCAAGAAGCCTCTGCTCATAACGGATCGCGGACTTGCCCCGATGGCGATCACGCAGCAGGCGCTCGATATTCTGGAAGCGGGTGGCCTCGGACGCGCGATCTTCGCGGACGTCGATCCGAACCCCAACGACAGGAACCTCGAAGCCGGCGTGAAAGCGTTCCGTGACGGCGGCCATGACGGCGTCGTCGCCTTTGGCGGCGGCTCGGGCCTGGACCTCGGCAAGTGCGTTGCATTCATGGCCGGCCAGACGCGGCCGGTCTGGGAGTTCGAGGATATCGGCGACTGGTGGACCCGGGCGAGCGTCGAAGGTATCGCGCCGATCGTCGCCGTGCCGACGACCGCCGGTACCGGGTCAGAAGTCGGGCGCGCCAGCGTCATCACCAATTCGGCAAGTCATGTGAAGAAGGTGATCTTCCATCCGAAGTTCCTTCCTGGCGTCACGATCTGCGATCCGGAACTGACGGTCGGCATGCCCAAGGCGATCACCGCCGGCACGGGCATGGACGCCTTTGCCCATTGCCTCGAAGCCTATTCGTCTCCCTTCTACCACCCCATGTCGGCAGGTATCGCCCTCGAGGGCATGCGGCTCGTCAAGGAATACCTGCCGCGCGCCTATAAGGACGGCACCGACCTCGAAGCCCGTGCCAATATGATGAGCGCGGCGGCCATGGGGGCGGTCGCATTCCAGAAGGGCCTCGGCGCGATCCACTCGCTGTCGCATCCCGTCGGCGCGATATACAACACCCATCACGGCATGACCAACGCCGTGGTGATGCCCCCGGTCCTGCGGTTCAACCGCTCCGCGATCGAGGAGAAGATCGGTCGCGCCGCCGCCTATCTCGGCATTGCGGGCGGTTTCGACGGTTTCTATGACTATGTGCTGCAGCTCCGGGAGGAACTCGGCGTTCCCGACAAGCTGTCGGCGCTTGGTGTCGGCACGGACCGTATCGACGAGATGGCCGAGATGGCGATCGTCGATCCGACGGCCGGCGGCAATCCCGTCGAACTGACGCTCGACGCTGCCAAAAAGCTGTTCGCCGAATGCATTTGACGGGAGCCGTCGTTAATTTTTTCGAGCCCGGAAAACCATGTTTTCCGGGCTTTTTCGTTGCTCTTCAACGGAAAATGCGCCCCACGGTTAACTTTTGGGGGCCAAAAGTTTCCATTTCGTTAACCATGTTCTGCAAGGTTCTATTAAGGAAACCGCGCGCCGGGCATCGCTCGGCGGACCGGAAACGAGCAAGGACGAGGTGAGAGAAATGGCGGTCATCACATTCGCCAATGCAAAGGGCGGTGCGGGAAAGACGACCGCGGCGCTGATCCTGTCGACGGAACTGGCGAGGCAGGGAAACCGCGTCGTGGTACTGGACGCCGATCCGCAGCGCTGGATCACGAGCTGGTCCGAAGTGTCCGGCCGTGTCGCCAATCTCGAGGTGATTTCGCACGTCACTCCGGCTTCGCTTCCCTGTCATATCCGCGAACTCAAGGGTGAGGCCGATTTCATCGTCATCGATCTCGCCGGAGCCAAGGACGCGATCGTCGCGTTGGCGCTGGGGCTGTCCGATCACGTGCTGATACCGGTTCAGGGCTGCGCCATGGATGCGCGGGGGGCCGTTCAGATTCTTGAACTTATCCGCCATATCGGAGAGAAGGCGAGGGTACGCATCAACCACTCGGTCGTGTTGACGCGCGTCAATTCGCTGGTGACCACGCGAGCGCTGCAGACGATCAAGGCGCTGCTCGCCTCCCGCGGCGTTTCGGTCCTCGACACTCCGATCGTCGAGCGTGTTGCCTATCGCGAAATCTTCGAGTGCGGCGGCACCCTGCAGATGATGGACCCGAACAGGGTCAGCAATCTCGACAAGGCGCGCGAAAACGCCTACGCGCTTGCCGCGGAGGTGCAGAACCTGCTCCCCGTGACCGCACGCCGCGCCCTGATGTCCCGCCTGCGCTCGGCTTTGCCGCGGGCGGCGTAGCGATCGATCGCGAAGGGCGTTGCCGTTCAGAACCGTTTATCGATGAAATGCTTGGCCTGGGCGCCGGCGTGGTAGAAGACGGATTTCAGGGTCCGCCACGGATCCGGCGTGACCGGCGTCTCGGCAAGCGGGATCGCGGACGTGTCCCCGGTGACGTGACGGGCGAGCGCGCGGCCGAAGACCGTACCTGGAGCTATGCCGCGGCCGTTATATCCGCTGATCGATACGACATTCGGGGCGAGCACATGCATGGCCGGCAGATTGTTCGTGGTCATGCCGATGCGGCCGTCCCACCAATATTCGAAGCGGAAATCCCCGATAAAGGGGAAGAGCTTGCGCACGGACCGGGCGGCGAAGGCCCGGTGTGTGCCCGCGGCGATCGCATCGAGCCTGCCGATCGATCCGAAAATCAGCCGGTTCTGCTTGTCCATGCGGAAGGAGGTCATCACCAGCCCCGTGTCCCAGGCCCCCTGCCGTTCGGGCAATATGCACTCGGCCACGTGGTCGGGCAGCGGATTGGTCGCGAACTGGAAATAGGGAAGGATCGTCAGTTCCTGCCGATACTCCTTCCATGGGACATCGGTGACAAGGCCTCCATAGGCGTTGGTCGCTAAAATGACGTGACGGGCCGTGACCGTCCCCCGCCCGGTCTTCAATTTCCAGAGATCGCCTTGGCGGCTGGCTCCAAGGAGGGGGGTATCGGTGAAGATTTCGGCGCCGGCGGCAAGCGCCGCGCGCGCCAATCCCCGCGCATAGGCGAGCGGCTGTATCGTCCCGGCGCGACGGTCGAGCAGTGCGCCGGTGAAGCACTCGGCCCCTGAAAGCGCGTGCGCCTTTTCTGCCGAAAGCACCTCAACCGGAGCACCGCGTTTTTTCCATTGCGCCTCGCGCTCCCGGATTTCCTTGAGCCCTTCCGCGCCGACCGACATATGCAGCGTGCCGTTGCGAACGGCTTCGCATTCGATTCCATGTTTCGCAACGAGATCATAGACGAATGACGGGCCGTCGCCGAGTTCGTCGAGAAGCCGATTGCCCGCGGCTGCTCCGAGCGTTGCAATCAGGTCGTCGGGCTGCACCCACATGCCGGCATTGACCAGGCCGACATTGCGGCCCGAACCCCCGAAGCCGATCATCCGCGATTCGATCACCGCCGTCCTGACGCCTGTCTCGGCCAGATGAAGCGCGGCCGAAAGGCCAGTGAAACCACCTCCGACGATCGCCACCTCGACCGCCAGGTCGCCTGTTAGCGGAGCGGTGCGTGGAGCGGCCGGTGCCGTCGCATGCCAGAGATTGGGGAGAGCACGCTCCGTTGCCATCGCGGACAGTTCCTTAGAGTCAGGGGTGTTTCGCCTGTGATAAAGGCAATGCGGCGGAGTTTTTCATGACAATGTTTCATGATGTCATGAGGCTGCTGCGGCCGGCAGGGCCGCATGGCATTCGAGGCAGCTCAAGCGTGTCGCGATCATGCGCATTCACGCGGCACGTTTGGCTGATTGTCGTGCGTCAGTCGACGAATTCGACCGTGACGCCAGTGCTCACCATCTTGCCGAGTTCGGTCGCATCCCAGTTGGTAAGGCGGACGCAGCCATGGCTCTGGGTCTTGCCGATCTTCGACGGCTCCGGTGTCCCGTGAATGCCGTAGGTCGGCTTCGACAGTGCGATCCAGACGGTGCCAACCGGGCCGTTCGGACCCGGCTGCAATTGCAGGATCCTGTCGTTCGCGCCCTGCTGGAAGTTGATCTTCGGGTTATAGGTATAACCAGGATCGAAGGCGATACGCTCGACATGCACGGTCCCGGAAGGCGACGGCGTGTCGGAGGAGCCGATTGTGGCCGGATAGGCGGCGATCAGTTTCCCCGCTTCGTCGTAGGCGAGCACCTGCTTGCGGGCCTTGTCCGCGAGGATGCGCGCCACCTTGCCCTTCTTGTTCGAGCCGGGATTGACGACCTTGATCGTTGTGCCGGGAATTGAAAAATCGGCACCGGGATTGAGCTCGCGCAGATAGGCCTCGTCCATGTGGAACTTTTCGCCGAGCATCTCCGTCACCGACGTGAACGACAGATGCGGCAGCTGCGCCTTGTGTGCGTAATCTTCCGGGATGGAGGCGACAAAGGGGCCGGCCGCATCCGCGGCGGTGATCGTGTAGGTCGTAATCGGCAAGCCGCCGTTGAAGCGCAGCCGCTCGAGAATGTCTTCGGTATTGTTCGGATCGAGCGTTTCGCCCGTTGCCTGCTGCCAGGCTTCAATGGCCTTGGTGACGTTCGAGCCCATCTTGCCGTCGATCACGCCGGGAGAATAGCCTTCGCGGTCGAGGAAGACCTGCAGGGCAGCGATCTCGGCGCGCGACTTTCCCCTCACCGTCATGGCCGGCGGCATCGGCTGTGCCAGCGGGTCATCATATTGCGGATCGTAGGCAGCCTCCTCGCGATCGGAGAGCGAGGGAAGGCTGTTGGGCAGATCCTCGCGCTCGACCGGAGCGGGCGCAATATCGCGATATTCGGGGATGGCGCCGGTAAACTCGCCGGGCTCGGTATAGCCGTAACCGCGATCGCGGGGATCGGGATAGCCATCGCGCCCGTATTGGCGGCGCCGCTGTCCGCGACCATAGCCGTCATTCGGCACGACGGTGGCGACGATATTGCCCCACGGATCCACGAGCACCGTGCGTCCGCGCCGGTCGCGCATGGCGTGAACCTCGGCCTCTCCGGGGATATAGTCGAGAATGTCGCCCTCGGGGGTGACGAGCATCACGTCGCCGCCGCCGCCCCAATAGCCACCATAGCCATCCTGTGCGTTGGCGGGCGCAAGCTCCACGGCGATGAGGGCGAATGCTGCGAAGAGCGAAAGGCCGGTGCGGGTCGCGGGCGTCACTAGGGAACCTGTCTTCATGGCGGTTGCTTTGCGGCGGTACATACCGATTTGGACGTTAATGTGAAAAAAGTGAATTCATCATGAACAGCCGGTTAAATTAGTTAGGCCAACATCCTGCCCATTGCAACGCTCGCCGAAATGGCCCGGTTCCGAGACTTCGACTATCATGGATTCTCTACCTGATTCCGGGCTCCTTCTGAGGAGGTGAAATGCGGACGACCTTGAATGCGGCCGATGGCGCCCCGATTCACCTCCTGTTCGACCCGTCCTCGGCACTCGATGTCGCGGCCTTCGTCGTCGCCGGCGTCGACCTGTCGCCCGGCGCGGCGATCCCCTCGGACGGCGATCCGCGGATCGACCGCGCGCTTGCGGGTTTCCTGTTCACCTGCGGTCCTGACCACATTCGTCATCCCGAGGCTCTGGAAGGCGGCGCCGGCGCATATTATCCCCTGCACGGTTCGCTCGCCGGAACGCCTGTCAGCCGGACCGAGATGTGCGGGGCAGGCGATCGGCGTACTGCGGTGACCGAAGTCGATCTCGCCTGCGGCGGCCGAGCGGCCATAGAGCGGCTCTGGCAAGTCGATGCGGCCGCGCACGCCGTGACGCTTGCCGACCGCGTCGTCAACATCGGTTCGTCGGCTTTTGCGCCGATGATGATGTATCACATGAACATCGCGGGGCGGCTGCTCGGCGAGAAAACGCGGATCGAAAGCCCGTCGGTCGAGGGCGGGTCGCTTCCCTGGCGCTTCGGCGAGGGGGACAGCGCGCATTTCTGCCGGCCTGCCGTTGCCTGTGACGGATGGTCGGAGGTGGCGCTGACCGCAATGCCGGGTCTTCACGGGCGTGCACTTCGTGTGCGGTTCCGGACCGAGACGCTGCCGTTCCTGCAGATGTGGCGCTGTCAGCGCGGCGGCGCCAACGTCGTCAGCATCGAACCGGCCTCGCATCGCCTGGCGAAGCGGCCCGAACTTGCCGCAAACGGGGAGCTTGGCCTTCTTCAGCCCGGTCAATCGCGTGAATATCGCCTGGCTTTCGCCGTCTCCCGATGACGCCTTCTCGATTGACGCCGCCCGGCGCCGGGCCTAAATCAGGGCAACGCTTTTCTCGAGGGACGCCACATGGACATTCGCCAGATCAACGATGAGTACTCGGTTTCGGGCCAGATCACCGTCGACGACCTCGACGAGATCAAGGCGCTCGGCTTCAAGTCCATCGTCTGTCATCGCCCGGATTTCGAGGCCCCCGATCAGCCGACCTTCGACGCCATCGCGGCACGTGCCCAGGAACTCGGGCTGGAGATCACTCATATCCCGGTCGGCCCGATGGGCGTGACCGCGGACGCGGTCAAGAGCATGGTCGACGCACTGGACGAATTCCAGCGACCGATGCTCGGCTATTGCCGCTCCGGCGCCCGCTCCACCGCAGTCTATCAGCAGACGCTGCACATTCGGGGCTGAGGCGGGCTCGGCTGCAGCCGGGCCACCAAATGCACTCACCCGTTCCGGATTTCGCTCAGCGTCCGCGTCGGCGTGATCGCTTCCGGATCGAGCTTGATCTCGATGATAGCCGGCTTGCCGCTCTCACGCGCCCGCAGGAAGGCGCCTGCAAATTCTTCCGTCCTCGCCACCGTTTCGCCGTGGCCGCCATAGGCGCGGGCGAGCGCTGCGAAATCCGGGTTCGTCAGATCCGTCGCGCTGACGCGGCCGGGATAATCGCGCTCCTGATGCATGCGGATCGTACCGTAGATACCGTTGTTGACGACGAGCACGATGATGGGGAGTTCGTAGCGGACGGCGGTCGCGAACTCCTGGCCGTGCATGAGGAAACAGCCGTCCCCGGCAAAGCAGACCACCTCGCGGTCGGGATGCAGATGCTTGGCCGCGACTGCGGCCGGCAGGCCGTAGCCCATCGAACCGGAAGCGGGAGCAGCCTGCGTCCCGTAACGGCGGAAACGGTGAAAGCGATGGAGCCAGGTGGCGTAGTTGCCTGCACCGTTGGTGAAGATCGTCTCCGGCCCCGTATTCGCCTCCAGCCAGTTCACGATCGGGCCCATCTGCACGTCGCCCGGTCCCTTTTCCGGCGGCGTCGACCATTTGAGGTAGGCCGCATGCATTTCCCCGGTGCGGGCGGACCAATGAGGCTCGGCCGAAGGCGTCAGGCTCGAGAGCGCCGCGACGAAGTCGCGCGGGCTCGCGGCAATTGCGAGGTCCGGACGGTAGACCCGGCCGAGTTCGCCCGGATCCGGATGGACATGCACCAGGGTCTGCCTGGGGTAGGGGACGTCGATCAGCGTGTAGCCGGAGGAAGGCATCTCCGAGAACCGCCCGCCGACGAGGAGGACGAGGTCGGCATCCCGGATCTCGCCTGCCAGCGACGGATTGATGCCGATGCCGACATCGCCCGCATAGTTCGGATGCAGGTGGTCGAAAAGCATCTGGCGGCGGAAGGAGCAGCCGACAGGCAGCTGCCAACGCTCGGCGAAGCTCTGGAATCCGGCTACGGACTCGGCGGACCAGCGGGTACCGCCGAGAATGGCGATCGGCCTTTTCGCGGTGGAGAGAAGCTCTGCAAGCTGGGAGATCTGGCCTGGGCCGGGGTGGCTTTCCACCGGCCGGTAAGCGCGTGCGGCCGGTGCTTCGGCGCTCTGTGTCAGCATGTCTTCCGGCAAGGTCAGGACCACGGGGCCGGGACGGCCGGACGTCGCGACGGCGAAGGCGCGCGTCACGAATTCCGGGATGCGCGCCGGATCGTCGATTTCGCCGACCCATTTTGCGACTTCGGTAAAGGCCCGGCGATACTCGATTTCCTGAAAAGCCTCCCGCTCGCGGGCGTCGCGCTGTACCTGGCCGATGAAGAGGATCATCGGAACCGAATCCTGCCGGGCCACGTGGAGTCCGGCGGAGGCATTGGTCGCGCCGGGGCCGCGGGTGACCATGCAGATGCCGGGCTCGCCCGTCAGCCGGCCCCAGGCGTCCGCCATCATTGCGGCCCCGCCCTCCTGCCGGCAGACCACGACCTCGATGTCGGCGTCGTAAAGCGCATCGAGCACCGCCAGATAGCTTTCTCCCGGTACGCAAGAGATGCGCTTCACCCCGTTTGCGGCAAGCGCCTCCACCACCAGTTGTCCGCCCGTTTTCATGTGTACCTCCCAAATACTGTCCTGTTTCGCCGCTGTCAGATCGCCGGCGACACCGGCGCGATACCCGCCGTCTTCTGCACCTGTCGCTCGCGCCAGATGATATAAAGTCCTGAACCGATGATGATCGCGATGCCCAGCCATTTCAGCGCGTCCGGCAGATCGCCGAAGACGAGCCAGCCGAAAATCGTCGCCGAGACGATCTCGAGATATTGCAGCGGCGCGAGCACCGAGGCCGGCGCCGCCCGATAGGCATAGACGCCGAGCACGCCGGAGATCGTCGCGGTGACGCCGACTCCCAACAGATAGTACCAGGCGCGGCCGTCCGGCCAGACCGGATCGAAGACGCTCGATCCGCTGCCCTCGCCGAACCAGAGCAGCGCGAGACAGAAGAGGCCTCCCCAGATGCCGGCATGGAACTGCATCGACCAGGGGTCCTCGTTCTGCGCGACCATGCGCGTCACGAGCAGGAAAACGGCGAGACCGAAGGCGGCGACGATCGGCAGAAGCGCGACCCAACCAACTTCCTGCATGCTCGGCTGGATGACGAGCAGCGAACCGAGGAAGCCGACAGCGCAGGCGGTATAACGGCGCCAGCCAATCGTCTCCTTGAGGAAAATGCTGCCGAGAATGGTGAGGATGATCGGTTCCACGAAGAAGATGGCGATGGCATCGGCCACCTCCATGACCTTCAGCGTGGTGATGAAGGAAAGCATGGTCACCACCAAAAGGCCGCCGCGCAGCGCATGCAGCGCACTCTTGCGCCAGGTGAGATCGAACAGCGTGCCGCGCAGAAGGACGATCGGCAGGATGAAGACGATCTGCAGCAGGAAGCGTGCCGCCGTGATCTCGGCCGAGGGAACCGTCGCTATGGCGAGCTTCGAGAAGACGTCGATCAGCGGCGACAGCAACACAGAAAGGACCATCAGCGTCAGGCCGTAGGAGATCCGGTTGTGGTCGATTGCCGCCTTGGAAAGGGAGAGCTCGCTCATGGACGGTGCCGCTTTCCCCGGACTGCCTTCAGGCACCAGGCGGCAAACTCCGTCATCGCTTTTTCCCGTCCGATCTCGTTCAGAGTTTCGTGGCGCATGCCCTCGTGAATTGCGATCGTGACATCCGTCATGCCCCGTGCTTTCATGCGGTTGCCCAGCCAGCGAACGGCGTCTCCGTTGAGGGTGGAAGGATCGGCGCTGCCGCCGACGAGGTGAACCGGCAGGCTTGACGGGAGCCGCGACAGCCGGTCGGAGCGGGCTCCGGCAAAGGCGAAGGCGAATACGTCGAGCCACAGCGATACGGTCGGGTCGAAACCACAGAGCGGATCTTCGATATATTTGGCAACCTCGCTTCTATCGCGCGAGAGCCAATCGAAATCGGTCTGCCGGTCGGCGATGCTGGTGCTCCAGGCACCGAAGGTGAGTTTCGTCACGAGCGGACTTGGCACGTCCGAACCCTTCAGCATCTTCTCGATCGCCAGCAGCAACTGGCCGCCGCGCCCGGCAAGGCCGGGCCGGAAATTGGAGTTCCACACAGCAAGCGCGTCGTAGAGTTCCGGATCGGTTTCGGCGGCGTTAAGCGCGATCAGGCCGCCCATCGAATGGCCGAACAGCACGACCGGCAGGCCGGGATGGCTGGCCACCGCCATATCGCGGAGCGCGCGGAGATCCGCGACGACCTTGGCAGCGCCATCCCGCTGCGCGAACATGGCGGGACACGCATCGGGGGCACAGCTCGTGCCGTGGCCGCGGTGGTCATGGGCGTAGACGTGGAAACCTTGGCCGGCCATGGCTTCGGCAAAGCGGGCATAGCGGCCGGAATGCTCGGCAAGGCCGTGGCTGATGACGAGAATGCCTTGCGGTTCACCCGCGGCGCCGAGATGGCGCCAGCCGAGCGTCGCGCCGGTCGGGCTTCGATGCGTCCTCACCTGCCCGAACATGCCATGCGCTCTCCCCCACTTGCGGATGCCGTGCGGATATCAAATCGATTTGGGTGGGAAAGGCAACCGCAGCTTGTTGCTCGTTGCGCATGAGATCACAACGAATCCGCAGATGCGATTTAGGGTTGCAATTTTCCCGTATGTGGCGTTATTTGTTCCTGTTTTGTTTCCTTTAGAGGGTTTGGGGCAATGAAGACAAGGGCGATGATGCATCTGATCAGGTTGGCGGCGCTGGCGCTGGGTTTGGCGAATGCGCCCCTCGCTGCGGCTCAGGAGAGTGACGCGAGCGAGGGCGAAACCGGCGCGGGAAGGACGGAATATGTCCTCGCCGTGAGCTGGCAGCCGGGATTCTGCGAGACGCGGCCCGAGCGCAAGGAATGCGTCGATCAGACCGCGGATCGCTTCGACGCCACGAATTTCTCGCTTCATGGACTATGGCCGCTCAAGAAGAGCTATTGCGGCGTGGAAGCGGATCTGAAAGCGCGCGACCGCAAGGGCGATTGGCTGGAACTGCCGGAAGTCGCCATGGGGGACGAGACGGCCAAGCGCCTGCTCGTGGCCATGCCAGGCGTCATGTCCGGTCTGGACCAGCACCAATGGCTGCGCAACGGTACCTGCCAGACGGCAAATGCCGAGGACTATTTCGCGCTGCAGCTCCGGCTTCTGGACGAGCTCAACCGGTCGGCGGTGCGTGCGCTCTTCGCCGGCGGGATCGGCAAGGAACTCGACGAAAAACAGATCAAGCAGGCCTTCGACCAGGGCTTCGGGGCGGGGGCCGGAGACCGGGTGCGCATGCGTTGCCAGTCGGTGAACGGCCGCGACGTGATTACCGGGCTGACGATCGGGCTCTCGGGCGACCTCTCGGGCAAAGCCGAGCTGGCGGATTTGATCCAGGCGGCGGGGCCGACGGAATTTAAATGCGCGAAGGGGGTCGCAGACGCTGCCGGGCGGGGCTGATCCGGACCGCAATTCGCATTGAGGAAGCGGCGGGGGAGCGTTGGGGCAAGGGCCTTTGGCGTTGCCCCGCCACCATAATTCGCCTACATAGCGGGCAAAATTCCCTTCCGATGCGGAGCATTTCCTTTATGGCACGTCAATTCATCTATCACATGGCCGGGCTGAACAAGGCCTACGGCAACAAGAAGGTCCTCGAGAACATCCATCTCTCCTTCTATCCGGAGGCGAAGATCGGCATTCTCGGCCCGAACGGGGCCGGTAAGTCGACCGTGCTCCGGATCATGGCGGGCCTTGATACCGAATATACCGGTGAGGCCTGGGTCGCCGAAGGTGCGAGGGTCGGCTATCTCGCACAGGAGCCGCAACTCGATCCTCAGAAGAACGTGCTCGAGAACGTGATGGAAGGGGTGGCTGCCAAGAAGGCCATCCTCGACCGCTACAACGAGCTGATGATGAACTATTCCGACGAGACGGCGGAAGAGGGCGCCAAGCTCCAGGACGTCATCGACAGCCAGAACCTCTGGGACCTCGACAGTCAGGTGGAAATGGCGATGGAAGCGTTGCGTTGCCCTCCGGGCGATGCGGAGGTCACCAATCTCTCCGGCGGCGAGAAGCGCCGCGTGGCGCTTTGCAAGCTTCTGCTGTCGCAGCCCGAACTGCTTCTGCTCGACGAACCGACCAACCACCTCGACGCGGAAACGATCGCCTGGCTCGAAAAACACCTGCGCGAATATCCGGGCGCCGTGCTGATGGTCACGCACGATCGCTACTTCCTCGACAACGTCACAGGCTGGATTCTCGAGCTCGACCGCGGACGGGGCATTCCCTATGAGGGCAACTACTCCGCCTATCTGCAGTCGAAGGCCAAGCGCATGGCGCAGGAAGGACGCGAGGAGGCTGCCCGCCAGAAGGCCATCAGCCGCGAGCAGGAGTGGATCTCTTCGAGCCCTAAGGCCCGCCAGGCGAAGTCCAAGGCTCGTATTCGCGCCTATGACGAGCTGGTCGAGGCGGCTGCGGACCGGCGTCCCGGCGATGCGCAGATCGTCATTCCCGTGGGCGAACGGCTGGGACAGGTTGTCATCGAGGCGGAGAATATTTCCAAGGGTTACGGCGACCAGCTGCTGATCGAAGGCCTGAGCTTCAAGCTGCCGCCGGGCGGCATCGTCGGCGTCATCGGCCCGAACGGCGCCGGCAAGACGACGCTCTTCCGCATGATCACCGGGCAGGAGCAGCCCGACGACGGTTCCATCCGGATCGGAGACAGCGTGCAGCTCGCCTATGTCGACCAGAGCCGCGATGCGCTCGACGCCAACAAGACGGTCTGGGAAGAAATCTCGGGCGGCAACGACATCATCAAGCTCGGCAAGCACGAGGTCAACTCGCGGGCCTATTGCTCGACCTTCAACTTCAAGGGCGGCGATCAGCAGCAGAAGGTCGGCACGCTTTCGGGCGGCCAGCGCAACCGCGTTCACCTTGCCAAGATGCTGAAGTCCGGCGGCAACGTCGTCCTGCTCGACGAACCGACCAACGACCTCGACACCGAGACCCTGGCCGCACTGGAAGATGCGCTCGAAAACTTCGCCGGTTGCGCTGTTATCATCAGCCACGACCGCATGTTCCTCGACCGCCTTGCCACCCATATCCTCGCCTTCGAGGGCGACAGCCACGTCGAGTGGTTCGAAGGCAATTTCGAGGATTATGAAAAGGACAAGATCCGCCGCCTCGGCCCGGACTCGGTCAACCCGAAGCGCGTAACCTACAAGCGCCTGACGCGTTGACCGTCATACGTTTGCGGCGGCGCATCGCTGACGGCGTTCTTTGAGTCTGTACATCCAGCGAAGGCGGCCTCTCCGGGTCGCCATCGCCGGGCTTCGCCGCCGTAATCCTCGGGGCTTGATCCGAGGATCCGTTCACAAGCCACCGATACTCAAACAGGCGGCGTTACGCGCAGTCCCGTTGCATGCACCGCGTCATCCACGGAGTTCGGCTCCTATGCCCGGCGTGTGGATCCTCCGGTCCAGGCAGAGGATGACTGTCGGGGTCACGGCCGAGGATGAATGTCGGGGCCGAGGCAGAGGGGGTCGACGGGCAGAGCCTGCTCCCGAAGCGTTCTGAAATCTCCACAAATCGTAGCGCGCCATTTGTCGGCCGGGCGACCGCAAGGTCCGGCCGTTCTATCCTCCAGGCGCCATTCTATTGCCTCTATGCGCAAATCTCTTGCGCGGCCGTCACAAATCACATAAACATATCTTTATGTGTTGATGGGGAAGGCTATGGCTGATCGGGAAACGCTTGGTTTGGATGCGCTGGTCGACGTCCTGAAGGCGGCGGGCGAGCCGACGCGCCTGCGCCTGCTGGCCCTTCTCTCGGCCGGCGACCTGACGGTCACCGATCTTACCGAAATTCTCGGGCAATCGCAGCCGCGCATTTCCCGTCATCTGAAATTGTTGGCCGAGGTCGCGCTCATCGATCGCTATCAGGAAGGCGCCTGGGCCTATTTCCGCCTGCGGCAGGAGGGCCGTCGCGTCGCGCTGATCCGCGAGCTTCTCGCATCGGCCGCAGCCGACGATGCAATTCTGGCCAGGGATGCCATCCGCCTTGCCACGTTGAAGAGAACCCGCGCGGAGAAGGCGCAGGCCTATTTCAGCCGCAACGCCGCCGAATGGGACAAGCTCAGACGTCTGCACATCGCCGAAGGCGACGTCGAGGCGGCGCTCAAGGCGATGGTCGGCGACGAGCCGGTCGACAGCCTGCTCGACCTCGGCACAGGAACCGGACGTATTCTGCAGCTCTTCGAGGGTATCTACCGTCGCGGCATCGGCGTCGACGCCAGCCGCGACATGCTGGCGGTCGCGCGATCCAACCTGGACAAGGCCGGCATCACCAAGGCGTCGATCCGCCACGGCGACATCTTCAACCTGCCGCTTGATGGTCAATCCTTCGATCTCGTCACGATCCATCAGGTGCTGCATTATCTCGAGGAGCCCGAGGCGGCGATTGCCGAGGCGGCGCGCATGCTCGTCCCGGGCGGCCGGCTCGTGATCATCGATTTCGCGCCGCACGGGCTTGAACATTTGCGTGACGACCATGCCCATGCGCGCCTGGGCTTTTCGCACCAGACAATGAGCGAATGGCTGCAGAAGGCCGATCTTTCGCTCGAGAAGACGACCGATCTTGCGCCGGAAGGCGGGCAGGAGGGGAAGCTGACTGTCACCATCTGGCTGGCGCGCGATCAGCGCGCGGTCGAAACCGTTGCCGACTTGCCGCGCCAGCGCCTTCATGCAGGGGGAGTTTGAGAATGAACGGACGGACGCCTTATCCCGTGGACTGCGACGGTCTTAGATTTTCCTTCGAGTACTTCCCTCCGAAGAACGACGAGATGGAGGCGCAACTCTTTCAGACCGTCACGGCTCTCTCCGTCTTCGCGCCCGCCTTCGTCACCGTGACCTACGGTGCCGGCGGGTCGACCAAGGCGCGCTCCCTGACGACGGTCAAGCGGATGATCGGGGAGATGGAGATCCGGAATACGGCCGCGCATCTCACTTGCGTCGGCGCGCCGAAGGCGGAGGTGGATGCGGTCATCGACGAGTTCGTCGCCTGCGGGGTGCGCCATTTCGTGGCGTTGAGGGGTGATCCGCAAGGCGGTATCGGCAGCGTCTACGAGCCTTTCCCCGGCGGCTACGAAAATGCCGCCGCCCTCGTCGAGGCCCTGAGGGCGCGCGGCGATTTCGAGATCTCCGTCTCCGCCTATCCGGAAAAGCATCCGGAGAGCCCCGACGTCGCTGCCGACATAGACATGCTGAAGCGCAAGGTCGACAATGGCGCAACGCGCGCGCTTACGCAGTTCTTCTTCGATAATGACGACTTCGAGCGCTATCTGGAACGCGTAAGGCGCGCGGGCATCGCGATACCGATCGTACCCGGGATATTGCCGATCAATAATCTCACCCAGGTGCAGAAATTTGCCGGTCTTTGCGGCGCCAGAGTTCCGGAGTCGATCGTTTCGCGGCTGGGCCCTCTTGACGATCAGCCGGAAGGGCGTTTCCGGGAGGCGGCCCATATCGCGGCCGAACAGATCACCGATCTCGTCCGGCGCGGCGTCAGCGATTTCCACCTCTACACGATGAACCGCCCGCAGCTCATCACTGCCGTTTGCGAACTGATCGGCTATGATCCGGAACTCGCGCCGGCTCAGCCTGCAGACACGGAGCGCCCGGTCCGGGCGGTCGCGAGGGCATGACGGCCGACCTCGGATAAGCAGCACCATAGCGAAAGCCCATGAATGCCGCAGCATTCATGGGCTTTCTGATTGTTGCAGCCTGTCGAACTATTGCGCCTGAGCGGCGGTGAGACCTTGCTGCAAAATGGATTTTCCGGAAATTAAAGTCCCCGTTTCGGCTGGACTGTCAGTGGCCCTGAATCACACGAAAAGCATTACGGCCACGAATGCGAACGCTGCACTGATCATAAGGACGTTCAACGAGTGTGTAAGTCCCATAAGCTGATCCTCCCTGCGTTGACGGGTAAAACATAGGGCGAAAAAACGGCATGTGAAAGCGAAACTTGTGCTGCACTGCGAAATTCCCTATCTCCGATTTTTTCATGAATACATATAACGTGTTGAAAACAATCAATTATTGGGAATGCCACATTTTATTCACAATTCCTGCCAGGAGGTTAATGTAAACATCTGTAACGCTGCGTGAGTGTGTGAAAAAGACGGTGAATCAGTCTACCGGGCGCCCGCCGGGCGGATCGTGGCGCGCGGAATGGTCACCGTCCGGCGGAATATCCGAGCTTCAGGACGCGCCCATCCAGGATCGCCAGGCCGACGGCGATGAGCAGCATGCCCCCGATATCAGTCGCCTGCAGTATTTCTCCCAGGAAGAGATAGCCGAGCAGGATGGCGCTTGGCGGGACGAGCAGCGTTACCAGCGAGGTGTTGGTGGCGCCCGCTTCGGCCATGATGCGGAAGAACAGGATATAGGCATAGGCGGTTGAAACGAGCGCCAGTCCGAGGATCGCGAGCACGGTCGCGAGCGGCGGCATGGGCAGGGTCCATGGCATGTCGACGAGAACCGCGACCGGCAGCATGATGAGTGTCGATGCGGTCAATTGCCCGGCGGCCGTCACCGGCGCGGCCAGATTGCGGAAGCGTCTGCCGTAAGAAGCGGAAAACCCGTAGCTGACTGCCGCCAGGACCGGCAGGACCAGCGCCCAGAGCGGCACGTCGCCGGCAGCGCCGAAGAGGCCGGCAAGCGCACTCGGCCCTATGAGCACGGCGGTACCGGCAAGCCCGAGCAGGCAACCGCTGAACTTCGCGGTGCTCAGCTTTTCATCCTCGGTCGCGACATTCGCGATGAGCACCGTCCAGACCGGCGTCGTGGCGTTGAGGATTGCAGCGAGACCGGCGCCGATATGCGTCTGGCCGAGAAAGATGAACGCATGCGGAATGGCGTTGTTGATGAGCCCCATGAGCAGGAACTCGCGCCAGCGCCCGGCGAGCGCCGGATATATGCCGTGTCGCCCGCGAAGATAGAGATGCAGGGCGAGGGCAGCGAGGCCGAGACGCAAAAGCACGAGCGTGAAAGGCGGCACATGGGCAACGGCCACCCGGGCGAAGAAGAAGGAACCGCCCCAGATGAGACCGAGCAGCCCGAGCAGTGCCCAGAGGCGCATGGTCATGTGGGTGCTGATGGAATTTGCGGGTGAAGCCATATCTTGCCTGCGCAGCAGCTGCCGCATCGGCCCGAAATCGGACGATTTCGGAAAGCACGATGCGTCGACCGAATAAGTTGGAGCGCACTTCGTGCGCCCATCCGGAACGACCGCGCTCTCAGCCGGAATAGGAGCCCGACAATTCAGAATTGTGCAAGCAGTATTGCGGCGAAGCGGGTGTCGCCACCCGCTTCTTGCGTCCTGCCAAAGGTCAAAGCGCCTCCAGCAGGCCCGGTGTTGCCCAGCCGTCGGCGGGAAGGCCGAGCTTCAACTGCTCCTTCTGCAGTGCGGCCCGCGTGCCCGAGCCGAGAATGCCGTCGATCTTGCCGACGTCATGACCAAGCGCCTGCAATCTGGTCTGCAGGGCTTTCATCTCGGCGTCGCCGAGCCCCGGTTCCGGATTGCCCTGCTGATAGGGAGGCGCACCGGCAAGCCGGGTCGCGAAATAGGCGGCGGAGGTCGTGTAGATGAAGGACTGATTCCACTCGAGATAGATCTTGAAGTTCGGGTAGGTCAGGAAAGCGGCGCCTTTGCGGCCCTGAGGGAGAACCAGCGAGGCTTCGAGCCCACTGTTGGAGGTGTTGCCGTCACGCGGCGTGACACCGAGTGCGAACCAGTCGCCGGCGGTCATGCCGGACTGCAGGCCCGTCTTCTCCCAAGGCAGTTGCTCCGGGACGCGGACCTCCTGAATCCACGGCTCCCCGCGCTTGAAGCCCAGGCTCTGGATGAATTTCGCCGCCGTCAGAATGGCATCCGGAGAACTCTTCTTGAGATTGACATGGCCGTCGCCGTCGCCGTCGACGCCATAGGCGATGATGTCCTCAGGCAGCATCTGTACCTGGCCGATCTCGCCCGCCCATGCGCCCGTGGTCGTCGCGGGATCGAGATCGCCGTGCTGCACCATCTCGATTGCGGCGAGAAGCTGCGGCCGGAACATTTCCGGGCGGCGGCAGTCATGCGCCAGCGTCACCAGCGCGTTGCGCGTATTGAAATCGCCCTGCACGGCGCCGAAGTCGGTTTCCATCGCCCAGAATGCGGTGATCACGGGCGCCGGTATGCCGAATTCCTGCTCGGCCCGGTCAAAGACGTCGGCATATTCCCGCATCTTCTGCGCACCGATGTCGAGGCGCGACTTGCTGACGGTTCGCTTCGAAAATTCGGTGAAGGTCTGCTTGAACACGCCCTGGGTGCGGTCGCGGCTGAGCACCTTCTGGTCGATCGCGGCGCCTGCGAGGGCCCGATCGGCGACGTCTGCGGGAATGCCCTTGGCGACCGCTTCGGCCTTGACGCCCTCCAGAAAGGAGCCGAGGTCGCCGCCGCACGCGGCGGCTGGGTTTCCCGACTGAGCCGGAGCTTGCGCCAGGGCCGGCGTGCCGGCGAGGGCAAGGAATCCGAGGGAGAGAAGGGCTTTGCGCGCTGTGCCTGTCATTACAATTCCTTTCCGTGGCCGGCCGCACGGAATGCCGCCGGGCCCGAAGTCTGTCGAGAATGAAATCTATCGATGCTGTCTCAGAGCATTATGACCGAATGAAGAAAAATGCGGACCATGCCGCCCCGTCCTCTGGTCTATCTTGCCTGCGAGACGGTCGCGACCCACTTCTGCCAGTTCCTGGCGGAACCGGCGAAGGCGTTGATGTCCGTGCTGCCCTGAATGCCGGGGATCACGCCGGTGCTGGTATATTGCCAAAAGGCCCAGCGGCGTTCGACGTAGATGTCCTTTGGGTGCTTGGCTACCGAGCGCACCCAGAAATGATAGTCGTTGAAGGCGCCGACCAGATTGTCGCGGTGAAAGTCGACGGACGTGTAGATGATCGGCCGTTTGCCGTAATGGGCCTCGAGCCGGTCCATGAACCGCTTCATTTCGGACCGCACGGTGTCCGGCGCCGGCCGGTAGCGGCAGGTCTTCGATTCGCCGTTCCATTCGACATCCAGGACGGGCGGCAGGTGGACGGCGCTCTTCGGCACGTTGGCAATGAACCAGTCGGCCTGGGCGTCGGCGGTGGAGCAGAAATAATAGAAATGATAGGGCGCGTAGGCGAGGCCGACGGCGCGCGCCTGCTGCCAATATTCGTGGAAGCGCGAGTCCACCCGGTCCTTGCCTTCGGTTGCCTTGATGAACGCGAAGGACACGCCGGAATTCTTGACCTTTCGCCAATCGATGTCGCCGTTCCACTTGGAGACGTCGATTCCGTGAACGCTGTGATGGTGCGGCGTGCGGCCGCCGAAATCCTGCGGATCCGTATCGTGGAAGCGCGGCTGAATGGAGGCCGTCTTGACGAGGTCGTAATCGGTGGAGGTACAGGAAGAGAGAATGGAGGCGATGGGCAGCAATGCCAGGAGAAGCCGGCGCATGGGGGTTCCGTTTCGAGACGAACGACGATCCTGCCTCACGCGATGGTTTCCATGATTGGTGATGTCCCCCAGGGAGGCGTGACCTCCTTTTCACCATATCATCGTAAAAATTGCGTTAGCTCAAGTGGGAATTGCAGCCGAATGCTTTCCGCCATCGTCCGCTACGGTGCCGCGCGGCGATAGACGGCGAGCCAGGCATAATCTCGTCCGAGCGATCTGACCTCGAGCGCCGCTCCGTCTCTCTCGGCCCTTTTGCGCATCGCGTCGAAAAGCGATTCGCGCGGCGTGACGTGGAAACGTCTGAGCCAGGCCCGGAGGAGGCGGCGGAAGCCGGCCGGCCAACCTTCCTGCTGGCCGAAATCGACGATATGCAGCGAGCCGCCCGGCTTGAGCGCGGCAATCGCGGCATCGACCGCCTTTTCCCATTCGGGAACCATGGAAAGGGCGTAGGAGATGACGATCCGGTCGAAACCTTCCTGATCGAAGGAGGCGGCGGTGAAGTTCGTCGCGTCGGCGACCCGCAACACTGCGTCCGCCCGATCTTGGCGCCGGAGCTTGGCTTTGGCGGTCGCCAGCATTTCGGCCGAGATATCGAGGCCGAAGAGGCGCGCACCGGGGTAGAGTTCCCCGAGCACGGCGAGATTGCGGCCCGTGCCGCAACCGACTTCCAGCACGGATGCACCCGGTGGCGGGTTCAATTCACGGATCAGCGTGTCACGGCCGAAGAGATAGTATTTGCGCGTGAAATCATAGATGTACCGCTGATAGCGATACATGCGGTCCATGAGGTGAGCCTGGCTTTCATTCGCAGTCTGCACGGCGCTCATGCTTTCTTCCGATAGATGTGGAAGCCGCCATAGATCGCCGACCGGTCCTCGGCGCCGAGCCTCATCGAGCTCTCGGCGTCGTAGTGCCACTGATCGAGGAGCGTGGTGGAGAGGCGCCCCGGCAGGATGCTCGCTTCCGCCGCCGTGCGGAAGATCACCGCCGCGCCGACGTCGGCGGTGCGGGTGATCTCCGTCCAGAGATCGTTCAGCTGCTGGTCGGTCATCCAGTCCTGTGCGTCGAGGAGCACGTAGCGGTCGACGGAGGCGGCGGGCTTGCCGGCGAGAAGCTCGGTGAAGCTCGCATGGTGGATCTCGACCCGCTCCGCATTGTGGCGAATCGCTTCGTATCGCGATGCCTGAAGATAAGGCGGCAACTCGCCCTCGTCCGGCCGCGGGTAGCGCCGCGCAAAGGCCTGCCAGGCGAAGTAGTTATCGCGCAAGGGGAAATGACAGGTCAGCTTTTCCAGGCGATTGCGCAGCACCGCGGCGACGGATTTCTCCCTGCTCAGGCTCGCGAGTTCGTCGAACTGCTGCGGCGGGATGCCAAGGCCGAAAAGGGAGCTCTTGCGGCTGGTGATCCACCGGATGACCGGACGCTCGAAGAGCGGAGCGAGCTTGTCGTCGAAGAACTGCCGCTGCTCGCGCATGGAGCGCGCCTTTGCGAAGTCTTCGGGATTGACGCCATGCAGCCGTGCGAGAACATGGCTCGCGGCAATGAAGCGGCCGAGCAGGCCGGTACGGTAAATGTTGCGCCCGAAGACGCCGATGCGCCGGCGGCCGGTGAGATCCCGGCCGTTCCAATAGGCGCGGGTTGCCGGATCGAGCTTCGGAGCGAGGAACACGTCGTAAGCCTGGCCATTCGTGCGCGTACCTTCGACGGCGAGGAACCGCACCACGTCCTTGTGGCTCGGCAGGTGGCGAAAGGCCGAAAGCTTCAGCCGGTTGAGCGCGATGTGATGGGGATTGAGATCGACCACGTCTATCCGGGCAGGCGCGGCCGAGAGGTAGGTCAGCATGTTGCAGCCGCCGGAACCGATCGTCACGATCCGATGTCCGGGGCGGATCTGCATCGCTTCCATGTCGACAATCGGATCCTCCCAGATCTGCGGGTAGACGAGTCCGGAAAAGAGCAGACCGAACAGGCGTTCGGAGAGACCGGCGGGGGAGAGAGGTTTATGCTGCAGGAGTGCGCTTTTCAGTTTCGGATTCTTCTTGCCGAAGCCGGCATCCGGGGCGAAGTCGGTCATCTTGCCTATCGTCCAGTTGAAACTGAGCCGCTTCTAAGGTGACTCGGCTACACTTTGATGACGAGGTTTCGCACAGGGGCTCGCAGGGATTCGGGTATTGCCCCTCATCCGACTGGTCAGACGGGCGAAAGCGCAGTAGCACTTATGCGAAGAGCGGGAGGGCGAGAATGAAGGGTCTTCTGAAGGCGCTTGGCGGACTGGGGGCGGCCGCGCTCGTGGGCCTCGTCGGTTGGCTGGCGCTGTTTCCGCCTGAACTCCTCAAGGTGGGAGACGGCTATGCCGCCAAGATCGTCTGCTCCAACGTGTTCCTCGCCGGACGCGATCCGCAGGAAGTGCTGGCGCAGGACGTGCAGGCGCCCGGGCACCCGCTGCTGAAGCTCGTGCGCGTTTCGGTCGATCGGGAAGAGCAGAGCGTGACGGCGCGTATCCTGGGCTTTGCCGCACCCGGCCGCGCCGTCTACCGTCCGGACAGCGGTTGCGCCAATGTGAGCGGAGGCAGCGCCGAGGCCATCGCGGGGATGCGCGGGACCGAGTCGGCGACGGCGCCTCTCGCCCACGATCCTGGCGTCGACTGGCCGGACGGGGACAAGCCGGACATCGACGCGGCCATTCAAATGCTTGTCGAAGATCCGGCACTGGCAGGTCCGGGCATGCGCGCAATCGTGGTCGTCAGGGATGGCAGGCTGGTCGCGGAAACCTATGCGGCGGGCTTCGACCGGAACACGCCCCTGCTCGGCTGGTCCATGACGAAGTCCGTGACGGCGGCGATCATCGGCCGGCGCATTGCCGAAGGGCGGATGGATCTGGCCCAGACCGATCTGGTGACCGAATGGAACGGCGACGAGCGAGCTCGCATCAAGCTGACCGATCTTCTCGCGATGCAGAGCGGGCTCGATTTCAACGAGGATTACGGCGACGTCACGGACGTGACGCGCATGCTCTATCTGGAAAGCGACATGGCCGGCTTCGTCGCCTCGAAGCCTCTGGAGGCGGCTCCGGGCACGAAATTCGCCTATTCGAGCGGCACGAGCAATCTTCTGTCCCGGCTCTGGATGGAGACATTCGACGATCCGGCCGAAGCGCTTTCCTATCCGCGCGAGGCGCTCTTCGCTCCGCTCGGGATGACGAGCGCCGTGATGGAGACGGATGCAAGCGGAACCTTCGTCGGCTCTTCCTACATGTATGCGTCGGCGCCGGACTGGGCGCGCTTCGCGGAGTTTCTGCTTCAGGACGGAAGCTGGAAGGGGAGGCGGCTCCTGCCGGAAGGTTACGTATCCTTCATGCGCACGCCGACTGCGGCTTCCGGCGGCGACTACGGGGCCGGCCAGGTCTGGCTCAAGGAAAACGGTATCCGCGCCGGAACGGCGAATTTCCCGCCCGACACGTTCTGGATGCTTGGACATGACGGGCAGGCGATCATGATCGTCCCCTCGCTTCGCCTCGCGGTCGTCCGCCTGGGGCTGACACCGTCGCGCCTCGGCTACGACGTGCAGAAGCTGAATGCGAGGATAATCGACGCGCTCGATTGAGCGATGTCCGGCAGACAGGCCAGGCGCTCGGCTTACCTCATATTCAGCTCGTCGAGCATGCCCTTGCGCTTGGCATGGTAGTAATAGCCGCTGGCATAGAGCCTTACCGCGCCGTCGTGCTGGTTGTCGGCAACCATCCACGCTCCGCGCAGATACTTGGTCGCGTATTTGAGGTTGGTTTCCGCGTCGAAGAGCCCTTCGGCCGGACCCTCATAGCCGAGACCCTTGGCCGTGTTATAGCGGATCTGCATCAACCCGAAATTGCCTTTGCTGTAGGCGCGGGGGTTGTAGTTGCTCTCGCGCCTGACCACCCGGTGCACCAGCTCGAGAGGCAGACCGTTCAGCTCGGCATAATATTTGATCAGCCTGTCAAGCTCCGGCCGCGAGCTGGTCGGTGTTTTTCCGGACTTCAGCGAATCGGGGATGACGCTTGCGACCGCGCCGACTGCGGTGCCGAACACGCCCGTCTTCGGGCGCTCCGTCGGAACGATCATGCGCTTGGCGACAAGCGTTTCCAGACCGACCGGCTCGCCGGTGTCGAAATCCGACTCCCACGAGGCGGCAACTCCGATAAGCGGGGCGGACTGATGTCCGGCGCCTTTCTCGGGGACCGGCGGCGCGGCTGCCGGGGAGGTGCCTGCCGAGGTGGGTGTCGCCATCGCTACTTCAAAGGGCTGCGCGGGTTTGGCCGCCGGCACGGCGACCGACCGGGGAGCCGCGAAAGCGAGGGTCGTGTCTGTCGCGGGCGCCGTCTTCGGTTCGCCAGCGACATCAGTTCCTGCGGCGCTTGCCGGCGCCGCCGACGAGGTCTGTGCGGTCAATGCGGCCGAGGTGCTCGCCGTTGCGCCGATCGGCGCAGGCAGTGCGTAAGCCGTCGTCTCCGTTCCCGGCTTCGGCAGGGGCGTGACCGTCTGCACGGCCGTTAACTCCGCAAGCGACGTATGCTCCACCGTGGAACATCCGGAAGCAACAGCGACGGAAACAAGGGACACGGCGGCAAGTGCCCGCTTCGAAAGGGGAATACGGAATTTCGCCATGCTGTCACTTTCGTGCTTCTGGGCCCCGTAGCCCCTGCAAATCAGCGGTTGCCACCCCGCCGCGCTTGAATCTCCATTAACCTATGCCGCCGGTTGCGGCAAGCGCGTGAGAGCATTTCAGAGACTGCTCATGTCAGGTCGTGGCGCGCTTCAGACCCGCCGTCAGCAGGCCGGCGCCGATGAGCAGCGAACCACCGAGGCGATTGACGATGCGCCGGACATTCGGCTTGCGGATGGTGCTTCCGGCCGCGGCAGCAAGCCAGGCATAAAGCGCCGCGTTGGTCGTGGCGAGTATCAGGAAGGTCGTCTCGAAGATGGCCATCTGCGCGAAAAGCGGCCGCGACAGATCGAGGAACTGGGGCAGGAAGGCGACGAAGAAGAGAATGCTCTTCGGGTTGAGTGCGGTCACCGCATAGGTGTGAACGAATATCCGCAGCGGTCTTTCTGCAGGACTCGTTTCAAGGGTGCTCCCGCTGTCGTTGCCGACCGGCGCCTTCCAGAGCTTGATGCCGAGCCAGACGAGATAGGCGGCGCCGATCCACTTCAGCACGGTGAAAATCGCCGCCGAGGTTGCAAGCAGAGCACCGAGGCCGAGCATCGACGCCGTCATTGCGGTGAAATCGCCAAGAGCCACACCAGCCACGGTCGCCCCCGCGATCTTGCGGCCGTGGCCGAGCGCATAGGATATGACGAGAAGGATCGTGGGGCCGGGAATCGCAAGCAGCACCGCAGATGCGGCGGCGAAGGCGAACCAGTGTTCGAAGGACATGAGGGGGCTCCGCGGTTGAATGGCTGCTGAAGAGGAGGGAGCCATGCCGGCGCGCAGCCGTCAACTCCTCTCGAGCCGAAAGCCTCCGGTGAGAAGCGGTTCGCCGTTTCAGAAAACAGCGAACCGTTCCTCGTCCTTCATCAGTCGGCCACCTGCCATTTCTGACCGACGACATCCATGACCTCGCCGAACCATTTCGCGGACGTGTCGAAATGCTTTCCGCCCTTGATGCGCGGGAACTCGATCGTGCGCAGCCGCCCGCCCTGGTCCTCGTCGTGACCCGTCACGCCGGAGACCTTGTTGAGCGCGCTCTCGACCGCCAGATCGACCATGCTCTGGATGAGGCGCAGATCGTCGACGTTGGCGGGGGCGGAGCGGGCATAGTAGCCGGACTTCTGCACCATGGACCGCTCGGCGCCGAGGAGCGCCGCGAACTGCTTGGAGAACCAGTTGCCGACGTTGATCGTATCGATCTTCACGTGGCCGAACGCGTCGCGCTTGACCGTCTCGCCGGCGGCCTCCCGTTCGGCGACAATGGCATCGAGGCAGGCGCCTTCGCTCACGAACAGCGTGACGAACCCGGCGCGATCCATGACTTCGCGCAGGCGCTCGGCTTCCGCTTCCAGATCGAACGCCATCTCGGGAAGGTAGAGGCCGTCGATGTTCTTCAGCTGTGCGTTCATCATGAAGCCGTCGACATATTCCTTGTTGCCGGCCAGCTGGATATAGGCGCGCGCGGTTGCCGCGGTCAGCCAGCCGCAGTGGCGGCCCATGACTTCATGGACGACGAGGGTGCGCGGCGCAGCGCTCTGTTCGTTGCTGACATGGTCGAAGAAGCGTGCGCCGTATTCGGCCGCCGTCCAGGCGCCGAGTGTCTGGCGGATGGGCACCACGTCGTTGTCGACCGTCTTCGGCAGGCCCACGACCGTCAGATCGTAGCCGTTGGCCCCGAGATAGGCTGCGAGATCGGCCGCGGTGGTGTTGGTATCGTCGCCGCCGATCGTGTGCAGGATGCTGATGCCGTCGGAGGCGAGCCTCTCGGCCGCGACGCGCAGCGGATTCTCCCCTTCCTTGACGAGGCCGCGCTTCACGCAGTCGGCCGTGTTGGTGAGCTTCACGCGGCTGTTGCCGATCGGCGATCCGCCGTGGCGGTGGAGCACATGCGCCTTCTCGCGCATGGCCGGGGTGATTTCGATCCGGTCGGCGAGAAGCAGGCCCTGATAGCCGGAACGGTAGGCCACGAGCTCATAGTCCGGCGCGATGTCCGTGTAGCGTTCGATCAGGCCGCCGACAGCGGATGAGAGGCAGGGCGCGAGCCCGCCTGCCGTCAACATTGCGACTTTCTTCTTGGCCATGGGGTCCTCCTGGGGATTTCGGCATCAAGCGATCGCTCGTGAGATCAACCGCATTCTAAATCCTTGCCTTAGATCAAAGATAGCGGTGGTCTAACCCAAATCCGATGGAAATTAAATGACAGGGTTGTGGATCACGAGAAAGGGGAACCGGCCGCGCGGTTGCAGCGTTGCGCCTGAAGGTCGCACGGCGCCGTCCAGGAATTCGATTGAGATTTGTGGCGATATGAATTATTGAGGGGCCATCACAAATTCGTCATCCATGATGGTTGACGCGGCTCTGCCGCTTGCAAATCGCCACCGCATCAGATCATGCTCGCGTGGTGGACAGGGAACAATCGCACTCATGTCATTTTGGGACAGCCTCCTCAAAATCGTCACGACCACTGGTAACGCCCTTACGGGAGTGGTCGAGGCGGTCCGGACGCTCTTCGAAGGAGATCCGGAAACCCGGCGAAAGGTCGCCTTTTCGGTCGCCATGATCGCGCTTTCGGCGAAAATGGCGAAGGCCGACGGCATCGTGAACGAGGCCGAGGTAAGCGCCTTTCGCGACATCTTCAAGTTTCCCGCGGACCAGGCGAGGAACGTCGCCAGGCTTTACAATCTCGCCCGCCAGGACGTTGCCGGCTACGAGGCCTATGCGGAGAAAATGGCTTCGCTCTGCTCCTCTTGCGAGAGGAATTGCCCGATTCTCGAAGACATCGTCGACGGCCTGTTCCATATCGCGAAATCAGACGGGGCGGTGCACGAGAAGGAGCTTACGTTCCTGAGGCGTGTGGCTGAAATATTCAGGATGGACGACGAGCATTTCGGGTGCATCATGGCGCGCCACGTTCATGGCGACGACCGCGATCCCTACCAGGTTCTCGGCGTTTCGCCGAAGGATGACTTTTCCGCGATTCGCAAGCGCTATCGCGTTCTCGTTTCCGAGAACCACCCGGACATGCTCGTGGCGCGCGGCGTGCCGGAAGAGTTCCACGCGATCGCCAACGATCGCATGGCCGTGCTCAACGCGGCCTACGAGGCGATCGAAAGAGAGCGCCGCGCCGCATGACATCCGAGACCTGCGACTTCCCCGGCGCTCATCTCGTGCCCTCGCCCAACCATGGCGAGCGCGCCGGCGGGCGCAGGCCGGATATGATCATCCTTCATTACACCGGCATGGAGACGGCGGCGTCCGCGCTCGACTGGCTCTGTCGCGAGGAAAGCCAGGTCTCCTGTCATTATTTCGTAGACGAGGAGGGGCGAATCGCCCAGCTGGTGCCGGAAGAACGCAGGGCCTGGCACGCGGGCAAGGGCGTCTGGAAGGGCGAAACGGATATTAATTCGTGCTCCATCGGGATCGAGATTGCCAATGCCGGTCACCCGGGCGGCCTCCCGGACTTCCCTGAAGCGCAGATCGAGGCAGTCGCCGAATTGTGTCTGGACTGTGGCGAACGCTGGCAAATCACCCCGGAGAGGGTGCTTGCGCATAGCGATATCGCGCCGATTCGCAAGGTTGATCCTGGAGAAAATTTTCCTTGGGATGTGCTGTTTCGTCGCGGGGTCGGACACTGGGTTGAACCGGCCTCCGTGAGGGGCGGTCGCTTCTTCCAGCGCGGCGACCGGGGCCAGCCCGTGGAAGCACTCCAGTCCATGCTTTTGCTCTATGGTTACGGAGTTGAAATCACAGGGGATTTCTGCGCGAAGACCGAAGGGGTGGTCGCTGCGTTCCAGCGCCATTTCCGACAATCGCGAGTGGACGGCATCGCCGACGTTTCCACTATCGATACGCTGCACCGCCTGCTTTCGACATTGCCGATTTTGGCCGCCTGAAAAGCGATTTTTGTCCGCCCTAAATTAGCGTCTGATTGATTTTCGTGCACGATTTTCTCGTGCTGCCACATGTTTACCATGATGCGCCGGTCATTTCCGTTGCATCAACTGCAGGGGATGTGGCGCCGGGCGCGGCACTCTTGTCAATGAAAACGATCGGGAAATTCGATCGTCGCGGTGGGGTGCGCCGCGCGATCGGTTCCCCAGACCGGAGACTTCAAACTAAATGAGAATAGCGTCTGTTGCTGCGGTGGCGGCATGCCTTGGCATGTTCTTCGCCGGGATTGGTACGTCGTATGCAGGGGGCATCGACAAAACCGTCAAGACTTCTGCAATTCCGTCGGTAAGCAGAACGACGGGTTATCCGAAACCCGACCTGACTTTGCCGCGCGGATCCCAATATACGATCCTCATCCAGTCCTATGCCAAGCAATACGGCATTCCCGCCGACCTCGCTCACGCGATCGTCGAGGTCGAGAGCAACTTCAATGCCAAGGCTCGCGGAAGCGCCGGCGAAGTCGGCCTGATGCAGATCAAGCCGGCCACGGCCCGGATGATGGGCTATACCGGCTCGATCAAAGACCTCTACGAGCCTGAGACCAATATCAAATTCGGGATGAAGTACCTGGCGAAGGCGCAGGAGCTTTCGGACGGGACGACCTGCGGCACCATCCTCAAATACAATGCCGGCCACGCCGCGAAGCGAATGAACCCCGTTTCGAAGCGCTATTGCGGTAAAGTCAAGAACATCCTGGACTGGTTGTGATCTATCGCATGTGACGCTGTAAGACATACGCCGGGTGGGTATTGCGTTCCGGCATATTGTTGATTGTCCGAAGGAATTCGGTGCGAAAGCCTGAACGGCGTGCTATCTCGGTCGCGAAGCGAACATCGGGGAAGGGCATGTCGGAGAGCGTTGATTTCGTCATCATTGGCAAGGGGATGATGGGCGCCGCAGCGGCGCGTCACCTTGCGAGGGCGGGCGCCGGTGTCGCGCTTATCGGCCCCGATGAGCCGGAGGACTGGGCGAACCACGGCGGCGTTTTCGCCAGTCATTACGACAATGCCCGCATCACCCGTACGATCGACGACGACCCGGTCTGGGCGCGTCTGGCCCGGCGCTCGATCGATCGGTATCCGGAAATTGCACAGGAAAGCGGCGTCGAATTCTATTTTCCCGTCGGCTGCCTGATCGCGGCCCCAGCTCCCGGCGGCGCGTTCGATTATCTCGAGAATGTCGAGCGTGCCCGCGACAGGCTCGGCGTCGAGGCACCGCTGATCCTTGGCGACGACCTTGCCGGGCGGTTTCCCTGGTTCCGCTTCCCGCAAGGCTATGCCGGCGTTCACGAGGCAAGCGGCGCAGGCTACATAAATCCTCGCTCGCTCGTCCGGGCGCAAACGATCGCGGCCGAGAAATCGGGTGCACGGGTGATCCGCTCGGAGGTGATCTCGGTCGAAGACGGCCCGGATCACGTGGTGGTCGGCACGATCGACGGCCACCTGGTACGGGCCGGCCGCGTCCTGGTCGCTGCGGGCGGCTTCTCGCTTTCGCAGGCGCTTCTTCCGCGGCCGCTCGACCTTGCGGTAAAGGCGCGCACCGTGCTTTTTGCGGAGGTGGGCGCGGATGATCTTTCCTTCTATGAAGGCATGCCGTCGCTGATCGGCGTCGCGCCGGAGCAGGAGAGAAGCTATTACCTGTTGCCGCCGGTTGCCTATGCCGATGGCAAACACTACGTAAAGATCGGCGGCGATCCGACCGATCGGATCCTTGCGAGCGAGCGGGCGATCAGGGACTGGTTCCGAAGCGGTGCAAACGCGGAAGCGGCCGAACACATGCGCGGACTGCTCGCCGAGACGATCCCCGCCTTGAGACCCGTTTCGACGCATTATTCGCCCTGCGTCACGGCGTTCACGCGACACGGCTATCCTTATATCGGTTTCGTGAGCGACCGCATTGCCGTGCTCACAGGCGGCAATGGCCAGGCTGCCAAGAGCTCCGACGAGATCGGCAGGCTTGGCGCGTTGCTGATGACGGAAGGCCGGCTCGAGGCGGACGGGTACGAAACGGACTTCGCGGTCGCGTATCGCTAAGTAACCGCCGGACCGCGCGGCCGTGCCGATTTCTCTGGCGCTTGCCGTCCCGGTCGTTTAATGAGCCTCTGCCAGTTGGCCGGGCAGCCGCGCCTCGCAAGTGCCGAAAGGCCGCGGGGCGAGGAAAGTCCGGGCTCCACGGAAACACGGTGCCGGATAACGTCCGGCGGGGGCGACCCCAGGGAAAGTGCCACAGAAAGCAGACCGCTCCGCTTGCGGAGTAAGGGTGAAAGGGTGGGGTAAGAGCCCACCGCGGACATGGCGACATGGACGGCACGGCAAACCCCACCGGGAGCAAGACCGAATAGGGACGACACGGGCGCGCAAGCGCCCAGCCGGTTTCCAGGCGCGTCGTCCGGGTGGGTTGCACGAGGCTGCGCGCAAGCGCAGCCCCAGATGAATGGCTGCCACGTTTCGTCTCTCCGGAGGCGGAGCCATACAGAACCCGGCTTACAGGCCAACTGGCTTTTTTCTTTGCAGCTTTCGCCACTGCGGCAAAGCACGTCTCCTCAATTCCCTGACTCAGCGAATCACGCCTGCGAGGCTCGCCGCACCTCACGGACGCGGCTCGCTTTTGCGCGCGATTCCAAGGCATTAGGGTTTGGATCGTAACCCTTTGTTAAACTTAACAACCTATCAATATTTGATCATCCGCAAGGCTGGTTACGAGCTTCTCCCATTGACGCCCATATGGTCCCATGTTATCCCATAATGGTACTGCGCAAGGGCCATGCAATGGCCCTCCATCGCGAAATTCGAGGCTTCCGTCGGTGGGAAGATCAGGCGGGCACGCTCGTGCCCGGCGGGGGATCCATGCGCGGTGGTGCGAGTGTATGTGCGGGCCGATGATCGTGGTCCGTCAATCGGAGGCGGCCGTTTCGCGTCATGAACCGCTTCTTGTCACATGTTACGAACCGGATCGATGCCAAGGGGCGGGTCTCTGTCCCGTCGGCCTTCCGCGCCGTGCTTTTGGAGGCAGGCGTGCGGGAGTTATACTGTTTTCAGGACTTCGTCTTTCCGGCGATCAGCGTCGGCGGGCCGGAGCTTCTGGACCGGTTCGAGAAGCAGATGGCCGCCGAGGATCCGTTTTCGGATGCGGCCAACGAGATGTCGCTCCTTGTTCATGGGGGCGGGGTCTATGTGAAGCTCGACCCGGAGGGCCGGCTGATGGTGACGGATTTCATCCGCGACTTCACCGGCATCTCGAACGACGTGACCTTCGTCGGGCGGGGCGATCATTTTCAGCTCTGGGATCCGCAGGCGTTTGCGAGGGCGCAGGCGGAGGCCAGAGAAGGGCGCAAGCAACGGGGGCTGCGTTCACAATAGAATGGAGAGGCGGGATGGTGACGGATCAAGGCGGCGGAACTTCTGATGCCGACGGCGGACCGGTTCGTCACATTCCCGTCCTCCTGAAGGAAGTTCTCGCGGCTCTGGATCCCGCTCCCGGCAAGATCGTTCTCGACGGCACTTTCGGCGCCGGGGGCTACGCATCCGCCATTCTCGATGCCGGTGCCGACGTCATCGCGCTCGACCGCGATCCGACGGCGATCGCCGCGGGGCAATCCATGATGCACGCGAGCGGCGGGCGGCTGAAGCTCGTTCATTCCCGTTTTTCCGATCTGGCCGAGCATGCGCCGGCACAGGGGCTCGACGGCGTCGTGCTCGATATCGGCGTCTCTTCCATGCAGATCGACGAGGCGGAGCGCGGCTTCTCCTTTCAGAAGAAGGGGCCGCTCGACATGCGCATGTCGGCCGCCGGCGTCTCCGCCGCCGATGTCGTCAATCGCGCGAAGGTGTCGGACCTCATCCGCATCTTCGGCTTCCTCGGAGAGGAAAAGCAGGCGGGGCGGATTGCGCGCGCCATCGAAAAGCGCCGCGCCGAGACGCCGTTCGAGACCACCCGCGACCTCGCAAATCTCATCGAGACGGTTACGCCGCGCAAAGCCAAGGACAAAATTCACCCCGCAACGCGCGTTTTCCAGGCGCTGCGCATCTTCGTCAATGACGAGCTGGGCGAGCTCGCCCATGCCCTGTTTGCGGCCGAACGGGCTCTGAAACCTGGCGGCCGGCTCGTCGTCGTTACCTTTCATTCGCTCGAGGATCGAATTGTAAAAACGTTCTTCCAGGATCGGTCCGGCAAGGCGGGCGGCTCCCGCCATCTGCCGCTGGTGACGGCGCGCGCCGCAACCTTCACGCCAGTCGGCAAGCCTATGGTTGCGGCAAGCGAGGAGGAGGCGTCCCGCAATCCTCGTGCCCGGTCCGCGAAGCTGAGAGCGGGTGTCCGCACCGAGGCTCCGTCGCCGGGCGCCGATCTTTCGATTTTCAATCTGCCGGAACTGGCGAGCCTTGCAAGGCTGGGGGGCTAGAAGACGATGCTCAGAACGCTCGATATTGTCCTGATCGTCATCATGACGGCGGCCGCGACGGTCACCTACACGATCAAGCATAAGGCCGAGAACAAGCTCGAAGAGGTGCGCAGGCTCGACGCAGCGATAAAGCTCGAAGAGGACACGATCGATCTGCTCAAGGCCGACTGGGCGCTTCTGACCCAGCCGAACCGGCTGGAGAGGCTGGTGACCGTCTTTGCAGCCGATCTGCAACTCGCGCCGACCCCCTCGACGCAGCTGGCGCGGCCGGAGGAGCTGCCGATGCTGAGGGCTGATCTGCCTCCTTCGGAAGAGGATAAGAAGGCCAAGGACCAGGCGGCCGACAATATCGCCGCTGTCATCGAGGCCGATAATATTGCAACAGGTTCGGTGGCGCGCTGATGTCGTTTCTCTCTCGTATCATGGTGCTGAAGAGCAAGGCGCATTTTTCGGCGGGCGGCAATAACCGCCCCGCCGACAGCGGGCTCAACGTCACTTTCGAAGGAACGCGCAAGAAGAGCGCAAGCCGGGCGAAAAGCCGGGTCGCGATCATCATCGCCAGTTTCGGCCTCGTTTACGCGGCGATCGGAGGACGCCTCGTCCAATATGGTCTCGCGCAACCGGAAACGGTCTCCTCGATCGGCCGCGCCGATAGTCTCATGGCCTCGCGGCCGGACATTCTCGACCGCAACGGCGAGGTTCTCGCAACCGATATCCGTACCGTCTCGCTCTATGCGGAGCCGCACAAGATCGTCGATGCCGACGAGGCGGTGGAGCGATTGGCGACGGTGCTTCCCGATCTCAACGCGCGCGAAATCTACAACAAGCTCAAGTCGAATTCGCGCTTTCAATGGTTGCGCCGGCAACTGACGCCGAAGCAGCAGAGCGAAATCCTCGCGCTCGGCATTCCCGGCATCGGCTTCCGCCCGGAGAAACGGCGCTTCTATCCGGGAGGGCCGACTGCCGCCCACATCCTCGGTCACGTCAACATCGACAACCGCGGCGTCGCCGGTATGGAGCGTTACATAGACGAGCAGGGTCTCGCCGATCTTGCGGCGATCGGAATGACCAGCGATGCCAAGCTCGAACCTGTCAGGCTTTCGATCGACGTGCGCGTGCAGAATATCGTGCGCGACGTCATCGACGCAGGCATGAAGAACTACCAGGCGATTGCCGCCGGTGCCGTCGTCCTCGACGTCCATACCGGCGAAGTGCTGGCCATGGCCTCCGTGCCGGATTACGACCCGAACAGGCCTGCGGAAGGCGCCGAAGAGGGCTGGATGAACCGCATGTCGAACGGCACGTTCGAGATGGGCTCCACCTTCAAGACCTTCACCATCGCCATGGGTCTCGATTCCGGCAAGGTGACGCTCAACGACAGTTTCGATGCGACCGCGCCGATCCGCATCGGCGGATTCACGATCAAGGACTTCCACGGCAAGCGCCGCGTACTGACGGTGCCGGAAATCTTCCAGTATTCCTCGAATATCGGCACCGCCAAGATCGCCGACCTGATCGGCATTCCGGGCCACAAGGAGTTCCTCACACGGATAGGCCTGCTGACGAGGCTTCCGACCGAACTGCCGGAAGTAAAGGCGCCAAGCCAGCCGCGCGAGTGGAAGAAGATCAACTCGATCACGATCTCCTTCGGCCACGGCGTTTCGACGACGCCGCTGCAGACGGCGGTCGCAGGTGCCGCGCTGGTCAATGGCGGCAAACTCATCCCGCCGACCTTCCTGCCGCGCAGCGAGGAAAAAGCGAGCGAACTCGCAAGCGCAGTGGTCAAGAAGAGCACCAGTGAAGACATGCGCTATCTGCTTCGCTGGAACGGCATCGCGGGTTCGGGCAAGCGGGCGCTCGTTCCGGGTTTCAATGTCGGCGGCAAGACCGGCACGGCCGACAAGGTCGTCAACGGCCGCTATGCCAGCGACCTGAACTTCAATGCCTTCCTTGCGGCGTTTCCGATCGACGATCCCAAATACATGGTGCTGACCTTCATCGACGCGCCCAAGACCGGCGAAGGCGGGGGCCGCACGGCCGGTTCGAATGCCGCCCCGATGGTGCGCGACATCATCAGCCGCTCCGCTCCGCTGCTCGGCGTGGAGCCGAAATTCGGACAAGACGGTTCTGCCTTGCTTGTGTCTTATTGACCGTGAAATGAAAGGCGGAGGATTCGCAATTCCGCTGCATGGCTCCGTGAACCGGAGTCGATTCAAGGACCATACCATGCTGCATTCAAAGTGTTACGGCGACCTTTGCGCGTCTGAAAAGACGCACGGCGCTGTTGGTTCATATCGATGTGAGACGTGCAGTTCATGAAGATCACGGATCTGGCGGGATCGAATTTCCCGGAACTTTCGGCGCAGCTGAAGGGCGACGCCGCAACCATCGAGATCGGCGGCATCACGGCCGATAGCCGGCAGGTCAAGTCCGGCGACCTCTTCGTCGCCGTTGCCGGATCGAAGGCGGACGGGGCTGCTTACATAGCGGATGCGCTGTCTCGCGGAGCCTCGGCGGTCGTCGCCGGAAAAGGCGCCCAGGCGGAAGCGGGTGCGCCCGTCTTTGCGATCTCCGAACCGCGAAGGTTCCTGGCAAAGGCGGCATCCAGCTTCTACGAGCGCCAGCCGGAGACGATGGTGGCGGTCACGGGCACGGCGGGAAAGACGTCCGTTGCCTCCTTCACCCGGCAGATCTGGGCGCATAGCGGCTTCTCGGCGGCGATGATCGGCACCACGGGAGTGGTGGCGCCCGGCCGCACCGAATACGGCTCGCTGACGACCCCCGACCCGGTATCCCTGCATAAGCTGCTTGCCGAACTTGCCGATGAGGGCGTGACCCATGCGGCAATGGAGGCTTCGAGCCACGGCCTGGACCAGTGCCGGCTGGACGGGGTCAACCTCGCGGCCGCCGCCTTTACCAATCTCGGCCGCGATCACATGGATTACCATCCGACGGTCGAACACTACATGGCCTCCAAGATGCGCCTCTTCGGGGCGCTCCTGCCGAAAGGTTCGCCGGCGGTGATCTTCGCGGACGACCAATGGTCCGCCGAGGCGATCGCTGCCGCTCGCAAGGCCGGCCACGATGTGCGCACCGTCGGGCGCAACGGTGATTTCATCGCGCTGAAGCGTGTCGAGCATTTCCGCCACAAGCAGTCGGCGGAGGTGCATGTCGGCGACGACATCTACGAAATTCACGTGCCGCTCGCCGGTGATTTCCAGATCGCCAACGCGCTCGTTGCCGCGGGGCTCGCAATGTCCACGGGGATCACTGCAAAGGCGGCATTCTCGGCGCTGGAGAGGCTGCAGGGCGCTTCGGGGCGGCTGGAGCTCGTCGGACAGACGAAGGACGGCGCACTCGCCTATGTGGACTACGCCCACAAGCCGGACGCACTCGCAAACGTGCTGGAGTCCGTGCGTCCCTTTACCACCGGCCGGGTCGTGGTGGTTTTCGGATGCGGCGGCGACCGGGACAAGGGCAAGCGCCCGATCATGGGAGAGATTGCCAGCCGCCTCGCCGATGTCGTGATCGTTACCGACGACAATCCGCGCTCGGAAGTACCGGAAGTGATCCGTGCCGAGATCATGGCTGCGGCCAAGGGGGCTACGGAAATCGGCGATCGCGCCGAGGCGATCCGTGCAGCCGTCGGAATGCTGAAGACCGGCGATACGCTGATCGTTGCCGGAAAAGGGCATGAAGAGGGGCAGACGGTCGGTTCCGTGACGCTGCCTTTTTCCGACCACGCGGAGGTCCGCAAGGCACTGGGAGGTCTTTGATTTGAACTGGCTCTGGACAAGCAGCGATCTTCTGGCCGCCATGAACGGCCGCCCGGTCGGGAACCTGCCCGAAGGGATCACCGGCATTTCGATCGACAGCCGCACGATCGGCGATGGCGAGGCCTTTTTCGCGATCAGAGGCGATCGCGTCGACGGCCACGACTATGCCGGGATCGCGCTTGCAAACGGAGCCGCGCTCCTGGTCGTCAGCGAAGCGAAACTCCCGGCGCTGGGGCGCCTGACCGCCCCGATGATCGTCGTCGACGACGTGCTGGAGGCGATGATCCGGCTCGGTTGCGCCGCCCGCGACCGCAGCGCGGCGAAAATCATCGCCGTCACGGGATCGGTGGGCAAGACCACCACGAAGGAGATGCTGAGGCACGTGCTGTCGCCCCTCGGTCGGGTCCACGCCTCCGTGGCGTCCTTCAACAATCACTGGGGCGTGCCGCTGACGCTTGCGCGCATGCCGGAGACGACCGATTTCGGGGTCTTCGAGATCGGAATGAACCATGCGGGCGAAATTCTGCCGCTGACACGGATGGTCCGCCCGCATGTCGCGGTCGTGACCAGCATTGCCGCCGCCCATCTGGGCAATTTCACGAGCCTGGACGAGATTGCGGCCGCCAAGGCCGAGATCTTCGAAGGCGTGGTCAATGGCGGCCATGCGGTCATCAATCGCGACAGCGCGCAATACGAGCTCCTCGAAAGGGCGGCTGCGGCGGCGGGTGTCAGCCATGTCCATTCCTTCGGCGCAAATCCGAGATCGGAGTTCCGTCTGGCCGAGTTTGCCGGGGGAGCGGAAAGCTCGGTGCTCTGGGCCGCCGTCGGAGGCAGAACGCTTGAGGTAGCGATCGGGGCACCCGGGCGCCATATTGCCGAGAACGCCTTGGCGGCGATCGCCGCGGCGACGCTGGCAGGCGCGGATACCGATCGCGTCGCCGCGTCGTTTGCGACGATGCAGCCGGAAAAGGGCCGGGGGCTGCGGCATCACCTCAGGATCGGCACCGGGCACCTCACCGTGATCGACGAAAGCTACAACGCCAATCCCGCCTCGATGCGGGCGGCGATCTCGCTTCTGCGCGATGCAGAGCCGTCACCCGGCGGGCGACGCATTGCCGTTCTCGGCGACATGCTGGAAATGGGCGAGCATTCGGCGGCGGTTCATGCGGCGCTTGCGAGACCCATTGTCGAGGCGGGTATTGCCGATGTCTGGCTGGCCGGACCAGAGATGGCCCATCTGCGCGACGCCCTGCCGCCGGAGGTATCCGTCGTCCATCGGGACCGGGTGGATGATCTCACGGGCTACGCGCTCGGAGCTGTCGCGGCCGGCGACGTCGTGATGGTCAAGTCTTCGAAGGGCACCGGTTGCGCAAAGATCGTCCAGGCGCTTCTCGATGCCTATCCGCAGGAGACGGCCGGAGCAGGGGAAGTATAGGGACGTTGCCATCGCTGCATGTTTCCTCGAACCCGGAACCGGTCTGCGGAAGAACATGCGGCTACCGAAAGCGTTGCGGCGGCTCTTGTACGCCCGAAAGGGTGCGCGGCGCCGCAGTGCTGGTGGATACGGCCTTCGGCCAGGGGAAATGGCCTAACATAGTCGAACGCAAGCGGGTATCTTCTGGCAGATGATTCTGTTGGACGATGTCCGATTATAAACTTCCGGGGGAAAGGTCCCTTATGCTGATCTGGCTTGTGGAACTGGCGGACCACTTTCAATTCTTCAATCTCTTTCGCTACATCACCTTCCGTACGGGGGCGGCTCTCTTCACCTCTGCCTTGATCGTCTTCCTGTTCGGCCCCGCCATGATCGCATCGTTGCGCATCCGCCAGGGCAAGGGCCAGCCGATCCGGGCGGACGGCCCCCAGACGCACTTCAAGAAGGCAGGGACCCCGACCATGGGCGGGTTGATGATCCTGACCGGCATCGTGGTGTCGTCGCTGCTCTGGGCCGATCTATCCAGCATCTACGTCGTATCGACGCTTCTGGTGACGCTCGGCTTCGGCGCGATAGGCTTCTACGACGACTATCTGAAGGTGACGAAGCAGTCGGAAAAGGGCTTCTCCGGCAAGGCACGGCTCGGCATCGAGTTCGTGATCGCCGCCGTTGCCGTCTTCTTCATGATGCAGGCGGCGCTTTCCGCGGGGGCGGCGGGTTCCACCTTCGGCTCGTCGGTGACCTTTCCCTTCTTCAAGGACCTGATGCTCAATCTCGGATATTTCTTCGTGCTGTTCGGCGGGTTCGTCATCGTCGGCGCGGGAAATTCCGTGAACCTGACCGACGGTCTCGACGGGCTCGCGATCGTTCCCGTCATGATCGCGTCCGCCGCATTCGGGCTGATCGCCTATCTTGCCGGTAACGCCGTCTTCGCCAATTACCTGCAGATCCATTTCGTGCCCGGCACCGGCGAACTCGCGGTGATCCTCGGCGCCGTGATCGGCGCGGGTCTCGGCTTCCTGTGGTTCAACGCACCGCCTGCTGCGATTTTCATGGGCGATACGGGTTCGCTTGCGCTCGGCGGCCTGATCGGCACCGTAGCCGTCGCGACCAAGCACGAGATCGTCATGGTCATCATCGGCGGGCTCTTCGTCATCGAGACGCTGTCTGTCATCATCCAGGTCTTCTGGTTCAAGCGCACCGGGCATCGCGTATTCCTGATGGCGCCGATCCACCATCACTTCGAGAAGAAAGGCTGGACGGAAAGCCAGGTGGTGATCCGCTTCTGGATCATCGCAGTGATCCTCGCAATGGTCGGCCTCTCCACGCTGAAGCTGCGGTGAGCCACGATGATCCCGGTCACCTCATTCAAGGGCAGGAAGGTCGCACTCTTCGGGCTTGGCGGCTCGGGGCTCGCGACGGCTCAGGCACTCGTTTCGGGCGGTGCGGATGTCGTGGCGTGGGACGACAATCCTGACAGCGTCGCCAAGGCTGCCGCGGCCGGGATAACCACGGCTGACTTGCGCGGCGTCGAGTGGCATGCCTTTGCCGCCCTGGTGCTTTCGCCCGGCGTGCCGCTGACGCATCCGAAGCCGCACTGGAGCGTCGATCTCGCGCATCAGGCCGGCGTCGAGATCATCGGCGACGTGGAGCTCTTCGTGCGTGAGCGACGCAAACACGCGCCCGATTGCCCCTTCATCGCCATCACCGGCACCAACGGTAAATCCACGACGACGGCGCTGATCGCCCATATTCTCAGGACGAGCGGGCGGGACACGCAGCTCGGCGGCAATATCGGCACCGCAGTGCTCACGCTGGATCCGCCGAAAGCAGGGCGCTTCTATGTCGTCGAATGCTCATCCTACCAGATCGACCTTGCGCCCACGCTCGACCCGACCGCCGGGATACTGCTCAACCTGACGCCGGATCACCTGGATCGCCACGGCACGATGCAGCACTATGCGGAGATCAAGGAGCGTCTGGTGGCGGGGAGCGGAACGGCGGTCGTCGGCGTCGACGACAGCCTCTCGAGCCTGATCGCGGATCGGGTGGAGCGGGCAGGAACAAAGGTCGTGCGTATCTCGCGCCGCCATCCGCTTGCCGAGGGCGTATATGCCGAAGGCTCGGCGCTGATGCGGGCGCAGGACGGGGCATCGTCGCTCGTTACCGATCTTGCCGGCATCCAGACGCTGCGTGGAGGGCACAATGCCCAGAATGCCGCGGCTGCGATCGCCGCCTGCCTGGCGGTCGGCATCTCCGGGAAGGAAATCGTGAACGGCCTCAGGAGCTTTCCTGGCCTCAAGCATCGGATGCAGCCGGTTGCGAAAAAGGGCGAGATCGTCTTCGTCAACGACAGCAAGGCGACCAATGCAGAGGCTGCAGCCCCGGCGCTTTCGAGTTACGATCGAATCTACTGGATCGCCGGCGGTCTGCCGAAGGAGGGCGGCATCACGTCACTGGCGCCGTTCTTCCCGAAGATCGTAAAGGCCTATCTGATCGGAGAAGCGGCACCCTCCTTCGCGGCGACCCTCGGCGAAGCAGTGCCCTACGAAATCTCGGGGACGCTGGAGAAGGCGGTTGCGCACGCGGCAGCGGATGCGGCGCGGGACATGCAAGGCCCTGCGGCCGTGATGCTTTCCCCGGCTTGCGCAAGCTTCGACCAGTACAAGAATTTCGAGGTGCGCGGAGATGCCTTCGTCGGCCATGTGGCGGCGCTCGAGGGCGTGAGCATGCTGATTTGACGGCTTCGGCCGGTAGTGGATTTTGGCGCGGTACGCGCCCGGAAAGGGGACAGACTGATGGTAAGCCGAGCCGAACGTGGCCCCGTGGCCGACTGGTTCTGGACGATCGACAGATTTTTTCTCGCCGCCTTCATCCTGCTGATGGGCGTGGGCTTCATGCTCTCCTTCGCCGCAAGCCCCCCGGTCGCCGAACGGCTCGGCCTCGACAGCTTCCACTTTGTCAAGCGCCATGCGCTCTTCCTCCTGCCGTCGCTGGTGGTGATGGTCGGCATCTCCTTTCTCTCGCCGCGACAGGTGCGGCGCACGGCAATCATCCTGCTCGTGATTTCCACGGCGATGATGGTGCTGGCTCTGTTCTTCGGCCAGGAGGTCAAGGGCTCCCGGCGGTGGCTGGCGCTCGCCGGCATTTCGATACAGCCCTCGGAATTCATGAAGCCCGCCTTTGTCGTAGTCTGCGCCTGGCTTTTCGCCGAACATGCGCGGCAGCCGGAAATTCCCGGTAATCTGCTTTCGATCCTCCTCTTCGGTATCGTCGGGGCGCTCCTCGTTGCCCAGCCCGACCTCGGCCAGACCATCCTCACTGCGGCGGTCTGGGGCGGCATGTTCTTCATGGCCGGCATGCCATGGCTCTGGATCATCGTGCTCGCGTCGGTGGCGATAGGCGGATTTTTCGCCGCCTATTCCATCCTGCCCCACGTCGCCGGCCGCATCGACCGGTTCCTGACCGGCGAAGGCGATACGTTCCAGGTGGATACGGCCCGCGAGGCGATCATTCGCGGTGACTGGTTCGGCCGCGGCCCCGGTGAGGGCGTGGTGAAGCGCATCATTCCGGACAGCCATACGGACTTCATCTTCTCCGTCGCTGCGGAGGAGTTCGGCATCGTCTTCTGCATGGTCATCGTCATGATCTTCGCCTTCGTGGTCATGCGCGGCCTCAATCATGCCTTCCGCGAGCGCAACGATTTCAATCGATTCGCGGTTGCCGGGCTGGTTCTGCAAATCGGCATCCAGTCGATGATCAATATCGGCGTGAATCTCGAGCTGCTTCCGGCCAAGGGCATGACGCTCCCGCTGATTTCCTATGGCGGGTCGTCGATGGTGGCGATCTGCGTGACGGCGGGGTTCATTCTGGCACTGACGCGTCATCGGCCGGAGAAACGTGCCGTCGAGCGCAGCCTCTTTCGATCGGGCGTCGGAGTGCCGGCGGAGTGAGACATGGATAAAGGCATCATTCTTCTTGCCGCCGGCGGAACCGGCGGGCACCTCTTTCCAGCCGAGGCGCTTGCGCATGAGCTGAAAGCGACGGGCTATTCCGTGCATCTGGTGACGGACAGCCGTGCCGAACGCTTCACGGGGAAGTTCCCGGCCGACGAGATTCATGTCGTGCCGTCGGCGACGATCGGTTCGAAGAACCCGATGAAACTCGCCCGGTCGGTGTGGAAGCTCTGGACGGGGCTGAGGGCGGCCCGGCGACTGATTGCCAGGCTTAGGCCCAGGGCCGTCGTCGGCTTCGGCGGCTACCCGACGGTGCCGCCGCTGCTTGCGGCCACGGGCATGGGCATTCCGTCGATCATCCACGAACAGAACGCGGTGATGGGCCGCGCCAACAAAATGCTCGCATCGCGGGTCAAGGCCGTCGCCGGCGGCTTTCTCCCGGAAGGCGCCGGAGCCTTCGCGGCGAAGACCGTGGCGACCGGAAACCCTGTGCGTCCGGCGGTGCTGAAGGCTGCCGGGCTTCCTTATGCGCCGGCTGCCGGCGATGCGCCCTTTCATCTCGTGGTCTTCGGCGGCAGCCAGGGCGCGCAATTCTTCTCGAAAACGGTGCCGCAGGCGGTCTGCCGGCTCGACGACGCGCTGCGCCAGCGGCTGAAGGTGACGCAGCAGGCCCGGCCCGAGGACCGCGAAGGCGTCATCGCGGTCTACGAGAAGCTCGGCGTTCCCGCTGAGGTATCTCCCTTCTTCACCGACATGGCCGGTCGGATCGCTTCGGCGCAGCTCGTTATCTGCCGCTCGGGCGCGTCCACCGTTTCGGAAATCTCGGTCATCGGACGCCCGGCGATCCTGGTGCCGTATCCCTACGCTCTCGACCACGACCAGGCAGCCAATGCCGCGGCACTCGCCGCGAAAGGGGGGGCGCGCGTGATCGCGCAGGTGGAGCTCAGCGCCGAGCGGCTCGCCGGCATCCTTGCGGATGCGATGAGCAACCCGGATGCGCTGGCGCAGATGGCGGCCGGCGCCCGCCAGACCGGCAAGCCGGATGCCGCGCGCTTGCTTGCCTTGCTGGTAGAGGCTATTGCCAGCGGCTCGACAGTCGCGAAGTTCAAGGAAACACGCTCATGAAGATGCCGAAGACGATCGGGCTCGTACATTTCATTGGTATCGGCGGCATCGGCATGAGCGGTATTGCCGAGGTCCTGCACAATCTCGGCCATCGCGTCCAGGGTTCCGACCAGGCCGACAGCGCCAATGTGCAGCGTCTGCGGGAAAAGGGCATCAGCGTCTCCATCGGGCACAAAGCGGAAAATCTCGGCGATGCCGAGGTGGTCGTCGTCTCGACGGCGATCAAGAAGGACAACCCCGAGCTCATCGCTGCCCGCGAGAAGTTCCTGCCGGTCGTGCGGCGTGCCGAGATGCTTGCCGAGCTGATGCGCTTCCGCAATGCAATTGCGATCGGCGGGACCCATGGAAAGACGACGACGACCTCGATGGTCGCCGCCCTGCTCGATGCGGGCGGTCTCGATCCGACCGTGATCAACGGCGGCATCATCAACGCCTACGGCACCAATGCGCGCATGGGCGCCGGCGAATGGATGGTGGTCGAAGCAGACGAATCCGACGGCACGTTCCTGAAGCTGCCGGCCGACATCGCGGTCGTCACCAATATCGATCCCGAACATCTCGACCACTACGGCAATTTCGACGCCGTGCGCGCGGCCTTCCGGCAGTTCGTCGAGAACGTGCCCTTTTACGGTTTTGGCGTGCTGTGTCTCGACCACCCGGAGGTCCAGTCCATGGTCGGCAAGATCGAGGACCGGAAGGTCGTCACCTACGGCGAGAACCCCCAGGCCGACGTGCGCTTCCACAATATCCGCATGGACGGTGCGACCTCCATCTTCGATATCGAGATCCGCCGCCGCCGCACGGGCCAGGTGATCGCGATCAAGGACCTCAGGCTGCCGATGCCCGGACGCCATAATGTCTCCAACGCCACGGCTGCCGTGGCGGTCGCACAGCGGCTCGGCATCAAGCCCGAGGACATTGCGAGAGGTCTTGCCACCTTCGGCGGCGTGAAACGCCGCTTTACTCTGACGGGTGAGTGGAACGGCGCGCGCATCTTCGACGATTACGGCCACCATCCCGTCGAGATCAGGGCGGTCCTGAGGGCGGCGCGCGAGGCGTGCCAGGGGCGCATCGTCGCGGTCCACCAGCCGCATCGCTACTCGCGCCTGTCGAGCCTCTTCGAAGACTTCACATCCTGCTTCAACGACGCCGATACGATCCTGCTCGCTCCGGTCTATGCGGCCGGCGAGGAAGCCATAGAGGGCGTCAGTTCGGAAGCGCTCGTCGACCGCATCAAGGCTGCCGGCCATCGCGATGCCCGCCACATCCCCGGACAGGAGGCACTGGCGCCTGTTATCGCGAAGATTGCACAGCCGGGCGATTTTGTGGTTCTCTTGGGAGCTGGCAGCATTACCTATTGGGCCGCGGCCTTGCCCAAGCAGCTCGCGGAAATTTCAGGAAATCGAGCATGAAACAGGTCAACGGTCAGAAACTTCTCGATTCGCTCGGAAACGGCGTCGCTGCAATCCGCGGACGTCTCACGCCCGATGCGCCGATGGACCGCGTTACCTGGTTTCGGGCGGGCGGTCTCGCCGAGCTCATGTTCCAGCCGCACGACACCGACGACCTCGTCGCCTTCCTGAAGCTGGTGCCCGAAGAGGTGCCGGTAATGGTCGTCGGCGTGGGCTCCAACCTGCTCGTGCGCGACGGCGGTATTCCGGGTGTCGTCATCCGGCTTTCGGCGAAGGGCTTCGGCGATCTCGAACTCGCCGGTGAAAACCGCATCAAGGCGGGCGCGATCTGCCCGGACAAGAACATCGCCGCCATGGCGCTCGACCATGGTATCGGCGGCTTCTACTTCTATTACGGCATTCCCGGTTCGATCGGCGGGGCACTCCGCATGAACGCCGGCGCCAATAGCGGCGAAACCAGCGAACGCGTCGTCGAGGTCCATGCCGTCGACCGCAAGGGCAACAGGCATGTCCTGAGCAAAGCCGAGATGGGCTACGGTTACCGCCATTCCGGCGCGGCCAAGGAGCTGATCTTCACGCATGCGATCTTCGAGGGCTATGCGGAAGACAAGACCAAGATCCGCACCGACATGGACGCCGTGCGCCAGCATCGCGAAACGGTGCAGCCGATCCGCGAGAAGACCGGCGGATCCACGTTCAAGAACCCGGACGGCCACTCGGCCTGGAAGCTGATCGATGAGGCCGGCTGCCGCGGGATGATGATCGGCAATGCCCAGATGTCGCCGCTTCACTGCAATTTCATGATCAATACCGGACAGGCGACTGGCTACGAGCTCGAATATCTCGGCGAGACCGTGCGCCAGCGGGTGATGGAGCATTCCGGCGTCAAGCTGGAATGGGAAATCAAGCGGGTCGGCAATTTCATGCCGGGCTATGAAATCAGGGAATTCCTCGGCCGCGCCACGGCCTGATCCGAAATCGGGACCAAGAAAAAGGCCGCGGCGAATATCCGACGCGGCCCTTTTTTCCGGATTATTCCATCTCTCAGCCCGAGACCTCTTCCTCGTTCGAAAGAAGCAGGCAGACGAGCGTGATCGATGCCGCGGCCAGCAGATAGTAGCCGACATGGCCGAGGCTGTAATTGGTCGCGAGCCAGGTGGCGATATAGGGCGCGAGCGACGCGCCGAAGATGCCGGCGAGGTTGAAGGTCATCGAGGCGCCGGTATAGCGCACCGCCGTCGGGAAGGGGGCCGCCAGCGCCGCGCCGATCGGCCCGTAGGTGAGGCCCATCAGGCCGAGGCCGACGATCGAGAAGACGAAGGCCCCGCCGAGACCGGATGACAGAAGCGGTGCCATGAAGAGGCCGAAAAGGCCGATGCCGATCGTCGTCAGCACCAGCACGAGGCGCCGGCCGAAGCGGTCCGAAAGTATGCCGGAGACCGGGATCATCAGGCCGAAGAAGACGACGCCCGTCATCTGTACGAGCAGGAACTGTTCGCGCGAATAGCCGAGCTTTGTCGTGCCCCAGGAGAGCGAGAAGACGGTCATCAGATAGAACAGGACGAAGGTCGCGAGCGCCACGAAGGTGCCGAGTACGAGGCTTCGCTTGTGCGAGCGGAAGATCGCCGCGACCGGCACCTCGACACGCTCGTGCTTGTCGATCGCCTTCTGGAATTCCGGCGTTTCGGTGATCTTCAGGCGGACATAGAGGCCGACGATCACGAGCAGCACGCTGGCGATGAAGGGAACGCGCCAGCCCCAGGCGAAGAAGGCCTCTTCGCTCATGACTTCGCCGAGGATGAGGAAGGTTCCTGCCGACAGGATGAAGCCGATCGGAGCGCCCAGCTGCGGGAACATGGCGTACCAGCTCCGCTTGCCTTCGGGCGCATTCTCGGTGGCGAGCAACACCGCGCCGCCCCATTCGCCGCCGAGGCCGAGACCCTGACCGAAACGGCAGAGGGCAAGCAGCAGCGGTGCCACGACGCCGATCGTCGAATAGGTGGGCAACAGGCCGATGATGACCGTGGAAATGCCCATGGTCATCAGCGCGGCGACGAGCGTCGCCTTCCGGCCGATCCTGTCGCCGAAGTGACCGAAGATCACGGCGCCGAGCGGGCGGGCGAAGAAGGCGATCGAAAAGGTGGCGAGGGACTGCAGCATTGCCGAGGTCGGATCGGCTGCAGGGAAGAAAAGGTGCGGGAAGATGATTACCGCTGCGGTCGCATAGACATAGAAGTCGAAGAATTCGATCGTGGTGCCGACCAGGCTGGCGAACAGCACCCGGGCAGGGGAGTTCACGGCCTGCCGATGCAACGCACCATCCTGCGGCGACAGCGAGGTTGTCGCGTCTGTCATTGGTTCGTTCCTGTGGCAATTCGCGGGAAAGCGAGTAACTCTCCCCCGCCGGAATTGCGTAGTTTCAGAGGGTTAGATCAGTTCGCTGTCCCATGGACGCAAAAAATGATCTGGCGGTTATGCCGTCTTGGGGGGCGGGCGGCCGGTTCTTAGCGCAAGTTTTCACATCGAGAAAGTCCGATTTCGTAAGAAATGCGAACTAAATGCGCTTGCCGGCGCAGCAATATTCCACCGGCGCATCGCCTCGGTGTGCTCGAGCGGTCGACATGCCCACTTACATGAATTCACGGGCTTCCCGTATTGCGGGCATCGCCAGAAAATACATCTCCTGCTTGACGAGAATCGAATACTGGAGAACTCTCGCCGGCGAAGCGTTTTGCTTCGATTTGGGGGAATATTCATGTTCAGAAAGCTCTCTGCGGAATTTCTCGGTACTTTCTGGCTCGTTCTCGGGGGGTGCGGCAGCGCCGTACTTTCCGCTGCCTTCCCGGAGGTCGGCATCGGCCTGCTCGGGGTCTCCTTTGCCTTCGGCCTTACGGTGCTGACCATGGCCTATGCGGTCGGCGGAATTTCCGGCGGCCATTTCAATCCGGCGGTATCGGTCGGACTTGCCGTAGCCGGCAGAATGCCGCCGGCGAGCCTCGTCGGTTACATCATCGCGCAGGTCGCCGGCGCGATCGCCGCAGCTGCCGTGCTCTACGTGATCGCCAGCGGCAAGGCCGATTTCCAGCTTGGCGGTTTTGCCGCCAATGGTTACGGCGAACATTCTCCGGGCGGCTACTCGTTGACGGCGGCTCTCGTCACCGAGGTCGTCATGACCGCCTTTTTCCTGCTCATCATTCTTGGCTCGACGCATGGCCGCGTGCCTGTGGGCTTCGCGCCCATCGCCATCGGCCTTGGGCTGACCTTGATTCACCTCGTCTCGATCCCGGTCACCAACACCTCCGTAAATCCGGCCCGATCGACCGGACAGGCGCTGTTCGTCGGCGACTGGGCCATTTCCCAGCTCTGGCTCTTCTGGGTCGCACCGCTGATCGGTGCAGCCATTGCCGGGATCGTATGGAAAATCGTCGGCGACGATAGCTAGATCGGGAAAGATAGCGCCACGTAAGACCATGTAGAGCCCGCCTGCACACGCAGGCGGGCTCTGCCTTTCCTAAGATTATTTCCCTTGCAAGCCACAGAAAGCTCTGATTCAGCTAGGAAATCTTGTCTCTGATTGATTCTGGGCGGGTTTCGCCGAAGCGCGTTTCGCGGCGAGAGTTAACCAAAGTAAACACTTCATTAACCATAATGTCGTTGTAGTGGTTCCACGCGACGGTCACGCGAATCGAGGCTTCGAAATCAGCCAGGTGCAAGCAAGCTTCGCGATAGTGGCGTATTGTTTGGGGGTTTGAATGAGCAGCAAGCATGTTGCTGTCCTGTTGGGCGGATTTTCCTCGGAGAGGCCGGTGAGCCTGTCTTCGGGGACGGCTTGCGCGGATGCGCTGGAGGCGGAAGGCTATCGCGTCACGCGGGTCGATGTCGGTCGCGACGTCGCAGCGGTTCTTCAGGAATTGCGCCCGGATGTCGTCTTCAATGCGCTTCATGGACCGTTCGGCGAGGACGGGACGATCCAGGGCATTCTCGAATATCTCGAGATCCCCTATACCCATTCGGGCGTCCTGGCCTCGGCGCTGGCCATGGATAAAGACCAGGCAAAGCATGTCGCCAAGGCTGCCGGCATCCCGGTTGCCGAGGCGCTGGTCATGGACCGGCGCAGCTTCGGCAATCAGCATCCGATGAAGCCGCCCTATGTGGTGAAGCCGGTCCGCGAGGGGTCGAGCTTCGGAGTGGTGATCGTCAAGGAGGATCAGTCGCATCCGCCTCAGGTGATCACCTCAAGCGAGTGGCGCTACGGCGACCGCATCATGGTCGAGCGCTATATTGCGGGGCGCGAATTCACCTGCGGTGTCATGGGCGATGTCGCCCTCGGCGTCACTGAGATCATCCCGCAGGGGCACGCCTTTTACGATTACGACTCGAAATACGTAAAAGGTGGTTCGAAGCACGTCATTCCTGCACAGATTTCACCAAATATTTACCAAAAAATACAAACACTGGCGTTGAAGGCGCATGAGGCGATCGGTTGCCGCGGCGTCAGCCGGTCCGACTTTCGTTTCGACGATCGTGGGGATGGTGAGGGCGAGTTGATCTGGCTCGAGATCAATACCCAACCCGGCATGACCCCAACGTCCCTGGTGCCCGAGATGGCGCAGCATGCGGGCCTTCAGTTCGGTGAATTTCTCAGGTGGATGGTGGAGGACGCGTCGTGCTTGCGCTGAGGGGCAGAAGGGGCAAGAGGGTTCGTTACCCGGCCGGCGCTGTCGCCGAGGCGGATGAAGCGTTCGTCCTGCCGCGGCCGCTGCGCAAGGGCGTGCGCTTTCTGATCAGCCTTGGCGCCGGTCGAATCCGCTTCCCGAATCATACCGGAACAGTTTCCGCCGCAGCTTTCATGGTGGCCACGGGCCTTTACGGCATGTCGCTCGGCGGCCACACGCAGAGCTTCGCGCAGGTCTCGACGACTGCCGCCGGCTTCGCGATCGAGGACGTCCGCGTCTCCGGCAACGCGCAGACCTCCGAGATCGACATTCTCCAGCAGCTCGGCCTGGACGGCACGACCTCACTGGTGGCGCTCGACATCGAGGAGGCGCGTCGGCTTATCGGCGAACTGCCCTGGGTGGAGACCGTCACGGTGCGCAAGATCTATCCGGGTACGATCGAGGTCGTACTCAAGGAGCGCGAAGCCTTCGGTATCTGGCAGCACGGATCGGATCTCTCCCTGATAGAGCGCAGCGGCAGCGTCATCGCGCCGCTCAGGGACAACAAGTTCGCCAGCCTGCCGCTTTTCGTGGGCCGCGACGCGGAGACGGCGGCGGCCGCGTTCTACGATGAATTTTCCCGCTGGCCGGAGTTCCGCTCCCGCGTCAAAGCCTTCGTGCGCGTGGCCGGGCGTCGCTGGGATCTGCGGCTCAACAACGGCGTCGTCGTGAAGCTTCCGGAAAAGGATGTTGCGCGCGCGATGAGCGTGCTCGCCGGTATGCAAGACACGCATCAGTTGCTGGAGCGCGACATCGCCGCCGTCGATCTCAGGCTCGAAGACCGCACGACCGTACAGCTGACGCCGGAAGCCGTGAAGCGCCGGGAAGTCGCACTCAAGGCGAGGGAGAAAATGCTGAAAGCCCAGGAGAAGCGGATATGAGTTTGTTCGGATCCGCCAATTTCGGCCTTCCGCGTCTGAAACCCTTGCCCTCGAAGCGGTCGCATGTCGTGTCGGTGCTCGATATCGGCTCGACCAAAGTGGTATGCATGATCGGCCGCCTGACGCCGCGTGCGGAGAGCCAGATCCTGCCGGGGCGCACGCACAGCATCGAGGTCATCGGCATCGGTCACCAGAAGTCGCGGGGCGTCAAGAATGGCGTCATCGCCGATCTCGATGCGGTCGAAAGTGTCGTCCGGCTTGCGGTCGATGCAGCCGAGCGCATGGCGGGACTGACCATCGACAGCCTCATCGTGAATGTTTCGGCCGGCCGCCTGCAGAGCGACGTCTATACCGCGACGATCGATCTCGGCGGGCAGGAGGTCGAGGCAAATGATCTAAAGAAGGTACTCGCTGCCGCGGGTCACCAGTCGCTGCGCACCGATCGTGCCATCCTGCACTCTCTGCCGACCGGCTTCTCGCTCGACGGCGAGCGCGGCATCCGCGACCCGCTGGCGATGTTCGGGGACGTTCTCGGCGTCGACATGCATGTGCTGACGGCGGAGCGGCCCGCACTGAAGAACCTTGAGCTCTGCGTCAACCGCGCTCACCTCTCGGTCGAGGGCATGGTCGCGACGCCCTATGCCAGCGGCCTTGCGGCACTCGTGGATGACGAGGTCGAGCTCGGATGTGCGGCCATCGACATGGGCGGCGGTACGACGACGATCTCGGTTTTCGCCGAAGGCAAGCTCGTCCATGCGGATGCCGTCGGGCTTGGCGGCCACCATGTCACGACCGATCTTGCGCGCGGCCTGTCCACCCGCATCGAGGATGCCGAGCGCCTGAAGGTCGTGCACGGTTCGGCGCTTCCGAACAGCGCGGACGAGCGCGATATCATTTCGGTTCCGCCGATCGGCGAAGACGACCGCGACCAGCCGACACACGTGCCGCGCGCTCTGGTCTCGCGCATCGTTCGCGCTCGCATCGAAGAGACGCTGGAACTCATACGCGACCGTATCCAGCGGTCCGGTTTCAGCCCGATCGTCGGCAAGCGGATCGTATTGACGGGGGGAGCCAGCCAGTTGACCGGCCTGCCGGAAGCGGCGCGGCGCATTCTCGCACGCAATGTCCGCATCGGCCGCCCGCTCGGCGTATCCGGACTGCCGGCCGCTGCCAAGGGCCCGGCCTTCTCCACGGCCGTCGGGCTGATGATCTACCCTCAGGTCGCCGACCTCGAGACGCATGCCGCCGGCAGCGGCATGTTCTCCACCCTCGGCGGCAACAGCCGTTTCGCCCGCATGGGGCAATGGCTGAAAGAAAGTTTCTAGACCGCTCGGCATAGCGCCGAACGGGACAGGTGTTCGAGTTTGAAGGAATTGGCCGGCTCGGCAAGGCGGCCAGGGAAAGAGAAGGAACAGGACTATGGCCATCAACTTGCAGAAGCCGGACATTACCGAGCTGAAGCCGCGTATCACGGTCTTCGGCGTCGGCGGCGGCGGCGGCAACGCCGTCAACAACATGATCACCGCCGGGCTCCAGGGCGTCGATTTCGTCGTCGCCAACACGGATGCCCAGGCACTCACCATGACCAAGGCCGAGCGGATCATCCAGATGGGTGTCGCCGTCACCGAAGGTCTTGGTGCCGGCTCGCAGCCGGAAGTCGGCCGTGCGGCCGCTGAAGAATGCATCGACGAGATCATCGATCACCTGCAGGGCACGCATATGTGCTTCGTCACCGCCGGCATGGGCGGCGGCACCGGCACGGGCGCTGCTCCGATCGTCGCCCAGGCTGCCCGCAACAAGGGTATCCTCACCGTCGGCGTCGTGACCAAGCCGTTCCATTTCGAAGGCGGACGCCGCATGCGGATCGCCGACCAGGGTATTTCCGATCTTCAGAAGTCGGTCGACACCCTGATCGTCATCCCGAACCAGAACCTCTTCCGCATCGCCAATGACAAGACGACCTTCGCGGACGCCTTCGCCATGGCCGATCAGGTTCTTTATTCCGGCGTCGCCTGCATCACCGACCTCATGGTCAAGGAAGGCCTCATCAACCTCGACTTCGCCGACGTCCGTTCGGTGATGCGCGAAATGGGCCGCGCCATGATGGGTACGGGCGAAGCCTCCGGCGAAGGCCGCGCAATGGCCGCTGCGGAAGCTGCGATCGCCAACCCGCTGCTCGACGAAACCTCGATGAAGGGCGCTCAAGGCCTGCTCATCTCCATCACCGGTGGCCGCGACCTCACGCTGTTCGAGGTGGATGAGGCTGCGACGCGTATCCGCGAGGAGGTCGATCCGGACGCCAACATCATTCTCGGCGCGACCTTCGACGAGGAGCTCGAAGGCCTCATTCGGGTTTCGGTCGTCGCGACCGGCATCGACCGCACGGCCGCGGAGGTGGCCGGCCGCTCCGCCGACTTTCGTCCGGTAGCGCCGAAGCCGATCGTCCGCCCGTCCGCCGCCGTTCCGGCCCAGCCGCAGCCGACTGTTTCGCTGCAGCCGGCCCCGCAGCCGCAGCCGGTGCAGCAGCCGCTCCAGCAGCAGCAGAATGTCGACCACATCGCGCTCGCCATTCGCGAAGCCGAAATGGAGCGCGAACTCGACATCGCTGCGCGCACCCAGGTCGCCGCACCGCAGCCGCAGCCGCAGCCGCAGCCGCAACTGCAGGAAGAGACCTTCCGTCCGCAGAGCAAGCTTTTCGCAGGCGTCGCTCCGGCGGAGGCCGCACCGGTCATGCGGCCGGCGCAGCCGGCACCGCGCCCGGTCGAGATGCAGGCGCCCGTTCAGCCGCAGATGCAGGCACAGCCGGTCCGGCAGGAGCCCACCCCGGTCGTGCGGCAGCAGGCCGAGCCGGTACGCATGCCGAAGGTTGAGGACTTTCCGCCGGTCGTGAAGGCGGAAATGGATCACCGGACGCAGCCGGCGCCTGTGCATCAGGAGGAACGCGGACCGATGGGACTCCTGAACCGGATCACGAGCTCGCTCGGGCTGCGTGAACGGGAAGCGACGAATGTCTCGTCCGACATGACCGCCGCCGCACCAAGCGCCGCCTCGCAACAGCGCCGGCCGCTTTCGCCGGAAGCCAGCCTCTATGCGCCGCGTCGCGGCCAGCTCGACGATCACGGTCGCGCTGCGCCTCAGATGCGGTCGCATGAAGACGATCAGCTCGAAATTCCGGCGTTCCTGCGCCGCCAGTCGAGCTGATACCTACGGTGCCGTGCGTCCGATCGGACGCGCAACGTCGCCGTGGTACTTTCAGTCGCCGCCGTTTTTCCTGAGCCGGCTCCGGTTCAGGGAAACATGCGGAGACTGTTCCTTCACCTTGCCGATGCCCGGGCGCCAGCCCGGGCATTTTTCGATTTCTCGCGTGAAATCAGATGCTTATCATTTGCATTGCGCGCATATGAATTGCGTAACAAACCGAAACGAACAGTGATTTGGAATGGTGTCTCCAAACTCTTATTTTCATCATCGGAATTGGGGACGCATACGATTCGATCGGGCGCTGTTAGTTCGAAGACGAGATTTCCGCCGACTGGCGCGGGATCCCGGTACTTCGTCTTGTGTCTTGAGCAACGTGGCACCCTCTAGGATTTTGGCCGAAGGCCGCCTTGATTGAAAGTGACGAGAATGGGAATCGAACTGCTCGGGTTTCAGACGACGATTGCAAACCCGATAACCCTCAAGGGAATTGGCGTTCACTCCGGTGCGGAAGTCGAGATCACCTTCCAGCCGGCCGATGCCGACGCCGGGATCGTGTTCCAGCGTGTGCTTGCCGGCGGCCGGGTGAGCGAATTCCGGGCCGTCTCTTCGCAGGTCGGCAACACCGATCTCTGCACCGTCCTTGGCCTCTCGCCGGCGACCTCGATCGCGACGATCGAGCATGTCATGGCGGCGGTCTATGCGCTCGGCCTCGACAATCTGTCGATCGAGGTGCATGGCGCCGAAATGCCGATCATGGATGGCAGCTCCGCCCCCTTTATCGAGGCGATCGAGCAGGCAGGTATTCAATCGCTTGCCGAGAAGCGCCGCTATATCCGCATCCTAAAGCCGGTGCGCATCGAATCGGGCGCTTCCTGGTCGGAATTCACGCCCTATGACGGCATGCGCTTCGAAGTCGAGATCGATTTCGACTGCCCGCTGATCGGCCGCCAGGCATGGAAGGGCGACATGACGCCTTCCGTTTTCAAACGGGAGCTGTCGCGGGCGCGTACTTTCGGCTTCATGCGCGATGTGGAGCGCCTTTGGGCAGGCGGTTTCGCGCTCGGCTCGTCACTCGAAAACTCCGTGGTAATCTCGGACGACAACGCGGTCATCAATGTGGAGGGACTGCGGTATACGGACGAGTTCGTCCGCCACAAGACCCTCGACGCCGTAGGCGATCTTTCGCTGGCGGGCGCTCCCTTCCTCGGCTGCTACCGCTCCTATCGCGGCGGGCACCGGATGAATGCCAATGCCCTCAAGGCATTGCTCAGCGATCCGACCGCCTATGAGGTGGTGGAAACGGCAACGCCGCGTCAGCGCACCCGTTCGCGGGACATGGTGGCGGTTGCCGCACCGGGCTTCGCGCCCTGGTCCGCCTGACGGCATAGGATATTCTTCTCCAGTCGCCGGCCGAAAGGCCGGCATTTTTATGATGATTCGATCGTTGCCTCGAGTAACGCGTGTTCTTCGCCACCGAGTTTCACGGTGCCAGAGGCGCTTTACACATCTGAAAAGGGGTGCAGCGCTGCAGGGCGCCACAAATTTGCATGAATTGCCGATCATGACGTTGCGGTCTTGAGGTAACTTGCTCTAAAACGCGCAAGTCTGGCGCGATGCTAGGCGCTGAGTGAAACGGGAATATCCGATGGTTCTTGCAGTTTCTGTCGACATAAGAAGATCAGCGCGCGTCGCCGCGGTCGTTCTTGCGGCTATCGCCGGCTCCAGTCTGATCACGGCCTGCCAGAACGATCCGGACATCGACATCACCAAACTCACGGCCGAGACCGATCCGCCGGACGTGCTCTACAACCAGGGCCTCGCAAACCTGAACGCCGGCAAGACGACGGAAGCGGCGCGGAAGTTCGAGGCGATCGACAAGCAGCATCCGTTCTCCGAATATGCCCGCAAAGCGCTGGTCATGAATGCATTCGTGTCCTATCGCAACGGCCAGTATCAGGACGCGATCAACTCGACCAACCGTTATCTGAACCTTTATCCGCAGTCGGAAGACGCGGCCTACGCGCAATATATCCAGGGCCTTGCCTATACGAAGCAGATTCCGTCGGTGACGCAGGATCAAAGACCTGCGGCAAAGGCGATCGAGGCGATGCAGGTCGTCGTCGACAAGTATCCGGACTCCGAATATGTCGACGATGCGCAGGCAAAGATCCGCTTTGCACGCGACCAGCTCGCCGGCAAGGAGATGCAGGTCGGCCGCTATTATCTCGAGCGCAAGGAATATCTTGCGGCGATTTCGCGCTTCCGCACCGTCGTCGAGCGGTATCCGACCACCAATCAGGTCGAGGAAGCGCTCGCCCGTCTCGTCGAAGCCTATTATGCGATGGGCGTGACTGGGGAAGCCCAGACGGCGGCAGCGGTTCTCGGGCATAACTACCCCGACAGCCAATGGTATGCCGACTCCTACAAGCTGCTGCAATCCGGCGGCCTTGAGCCGCGCGAAACCGGCACGTCCTGGATCGCGCGCGCGGGAAAGAACCTCATCGGCGCGTGATTTTCCCGGCGCCCGACAACGAAGATATGAAACCGGATGCTCGCCCAGCTCGCGATCCGCGATATCGTCCTGATCGAACGGCTTGACCTCAGCTTCGATGCCGGGCTTTCGGTGCTGACCGGCGAAACCGGTGCGGGCAAATCCATTCTTCTCGACAGTCTGTCGCTCGCGCTGGGCGGCCGCGGCGACGGTTCGCTCGTGCGTCACGGCGAGGACAGAGGCCAGGTTACCGCTGTCTTCGACGTTCCCGCCGGCCATGCGGCGCGGCTCTTCCTGCGCGAGAACGGCATCGACGACGACGGCGATCTGATCTTCCGCCGTGTGCAATCGGCCGACGGCCGCACCAAGGCGTTCATCAACGACCAGCCGGTGAGCGTCCAGCTGATGCGGCAGGTCGGCCAGACGCTCGTTGAAATTCACGGCCAGCACGACGATCGGGCGCTTGTCGATACCGACGCGCACCGCACGCTGCTCGATGCTTTCGGCGGCACGACCGAAGCTGCGGAAGACGTCGCGACCTTCTATCGCGGCTGGAAGGATGCCGAGCGCGGTCTGAAGAAACACCGCGAGAAGGTGGAAGCAGCAGCCCGCGAGGCGGACTATCTGCGTTCCTCCGTCGAGGAACTCGAGACGCTTTCGCCACGCGACGGCGAAGAGGAGGAACTCGCCGAGAGCCGGGCCCGCATGATGAAGGTCGAGCGGATTGCCGGGGATATCAGCGAGGCGTCCGAGTTTCTGAACGGCAACGCCTCGCCGGTACCGCTCATCGCGTCGCTCGTCCGGCGGCTCGAACGCAAGAGCCATGAGGCACCGGGCCTGCTCGAAGAGACGGTCGAGCTTCTGGACGGGGCGCTGAACCAGCTTGCGGATGCCCAGATGGCGGTCGAGCGCGCGCTCCGCAACACGGAATTCGATCCGAAGGAACTCGAGCGCGTCGAGGAGCGGCTTTTTGCTCTGCGGGCCGCGAGCCGCAAATATTCGGTTCCCGTCACCGAACTGCCGGCACTTGCCGCGCGGATGATCGCAGATCTTGCCGATCTCGACGCCGGCGAGGAGAAGCTGAAGCAGCTGGAAATACAGGTCGCCGAGGCCAGGGCGGCCTTCGACGTTGCGGCCCGCTCGCTTTCCGAGAAGCGCCACAATACGGCTGCTGCGCTTTCGGCCGCCGTCATGGAAGAACTGCCTGCGCTGAAGCTCGAACGCGCCCGCTTCATGGTGGAGGTGACGAGCGATCCGGGATCGCCGACGGCCGACGGGATCGATGCGGTCGAATTCCACGTCCAGACTAATCCCGGCACCAGGCCGGGGCCGATCATGAAGGTCGCTTCGGGTGGCGAGCTCTCGCGCTTCCTGCTCGCGCTGAAAGTGGCGCTTGCCGACCGCGGGTCGGCGCCGACGCTCGTCTTCGACGAGATCGATACCGGCGTCGGCGGCGCCGTGGCGGATGCGATCGGCCAGCGCCTGAAGCGACTTTCGAAAACCGTGCAGGTGCTTTCCGTCACCCATGCGCCGCAGGTTGCCGCGCGTGCGGCGACGCATCTCCTGATTTCGAAGGGGCCCTCCGCGGAAAAGACCGAGATGATCGCCACCCGCGTCGCCCGCATGGACGAAGCGGCACGCACGGAAGAGATCGCCCGCATGCTCGCCGGCGCCTCGATTACCGAGGAGGCGAGGGCGGCGGCTGCGCGATTGCTCGCCGGCAACGGTTGAATAGCCTCCCACTTATCTTCGTATCGGTTACCCTCAAATCGATTCCGATTTTAAGAATCATGCAGTAAAAGCGACTCCAAAGTTCTGGAGCCGCATCCATGCTGAATCAAAGAAAACCCGTCGAACAATTGAACGAAGCGGAAGCTGCCGAGGAACTCGCCTTCCTGGCGGCGGAGCTTTCCCGCCACGACGTACTCTATCACGGCAAGGATGCTCCGGAGATTTCGGATGCGGACTACGATGGGCTGAAGCGGCGGAACGATCTCATCGAAGAGCGCTTTCCGGCACTTGTCCGCGAGGACAGCCCCTCGCGGAAGGTCGGTGCCGCGCCCTCGCTCACCTTCGCGCCCGTCGCCCATGCGCGGCCGATGCTGTCGCTCGACAATACCTTCTCGGACGAGGACGCCCGCGCATTCGTCGCCGGCGTCTACCGCTTCCTCGGCCAGCTCCCGGACGGCTCGATCGCCTTCACGGCCGAGCCGAAGATCGACGGGCTATCCATGTCGCTGCGCTACGAAAACCGGCGGCTCGTCACGGCTGCGACCCGCGGCGACGGCACGACCGGGGAAAACGTCACGGCCAATGTTCGCACCATCGGCATGATCCCGCAGACGCTTCCCGCCGACGCGCCTGACGTTGTCGAGATCCGCGGCGAGATCTACATGGCGAAATCGGACTTCGCCGCGCTCAATGCCGAAATGGCGGCGCAGGGCAGGCCGCTCTACGTCAACCCGCGCAATACGGCGTCGGGTTCGCTCCGTCAGCTGGACGCGAAGGTGACGGCGAACCGCAAGCTGCGCTTCTTCGCCTATGCCTGGGGCGAGATTTCGGCGATGCCTGCGGATACGCAGCTCGGCATGGTGGAGACCTTCAAGGCCTGGGGATTCCCGGTCAACCCGCTGATGCAGCGCTTCTTCTCCGCCGACGCGCTCCTGGAGCACTATCACCATATCGAGCGGGAGCGTCCGGACCTCGACTACGACATCGACGGCGTCGTCTACAAGGTCGACCGGCTCGATCTGCAGGCCAGGCTCGGCTTCCGCTCGCGCAGTCCGCGCTGGGCAACGGCGCACAAGTTTCCGGCCGAACAGGCGTTCACGCGTCTGAAGGGCATCGACATTCAGGTCGGCCGTACCGGCGCCCTGACGCCCGTCGCGCGGCTGGAGCCGATCACGGTCGGGGGCGTCGTCGTCACTAACGCGACGCTGCATAACGAGGATTACATCCGGGGCGTCGGCAACACCGGCGAACCGATCCGCGATGGGCGCGACGTCCGCATCGGCGACATGGTGATCGTCCAGCGGGCAGGGGACGTGATCCCTCAGATCGTCGACGTGGTGATGGACGAGCGGCCGGAAGGCGCCGAGCCCTACAGGTTTCCCACGACGTGCCCCATCTGCGGCAGCCATGCGGTGCGCGACATCAACGAAAAGACCGGCAAGGTGGATGCCGTGCGCCGCTGCACGGGCGGCTTCGTCTGCCGTGCGCAGGCGGTCGAGCATCTGAAGCATTTCGTCTCGCGCAATGCCTTCGACATCGAAGGCCTCGGCTCCAAGCAGATAGAGTTCTTCTTCGAAAGCGAGGACGAGAATCTGCGGATCCGCACCGCCCCCGAGATATTCACGCTCGAACGCCGCCAGGAGCAATCGCTCAATAAGCTCGAGAACATCGACGGATTCGGCAAGGTAAGCGTCCGCAAGCTGTACGAGGCGATCAATGCCCGCCGCTCGATAGCGCTTCATCGCCTGATCTATGCGCTTGGCATCCGCCATGTGGGCGAGACGACCGCCAAGCTGCTTGCGCGCTCCTATGGCAGCTACGAGCATTTCGGGGCGGCCATGACCGAGGCGGCAGGCTTTTCGGGAGATGCCTGGAACGAGCTGAACAGCATTGACGGCATTGGCGAGGTGGTCGCTCGCGCGATTGTCGAGTTCTACAAGGAGCCGCGCAACCTGAAGGTCGTTTCCGAGCTGCTGCGGGAAGTTACCCCCGAAAGCGCGGCATTGCCCGTGGCGACCGACAGCCCCGTCGCCGGCAAGACGGTCGTCTTCACGGGATCGCTCGAGAAGATGACGCGCGAGGAGGCGAAGGCAAAGGCGGAGAGTCTCGGCGCCAAGGTGGCGGGATCGGTATCCAAGAAGACCGACATCGTCGTCGCCGGCCCCGGCGCCGGCTCGAAACTCGACAAGGCCCGCGAACTCGGCGTCCAGACGATGGACGAGGACGAGTGGCTGGCGCTGATCGGCGGGTAGCGCGTTTTGTTTCTCCCGCAGGCGGGGCGAAAGGGGGGGCGCGGCGCCGCTCCTTGTCCCTTCTCCCCATTGACGTGGGGAGAAGGTGCCGGCAGGCGGATGAGAGCGATGCCGCGTGACCCGTTGGTTTAGATCGTCACGCCTGCTGCTCAGCCGACATGTCCATCCACATGAACTCCCAGACGTGGCCGTCCAGGTCCTGGAAGCTGATGCCGTACATGAAGCCGTAGTCGATCGCCGGCTTCCATGGCTTGCCGCCCGCGGCAATAGCCTTGTCGAACATGTCGTCGCATTCGGCACGGCTCGCGGCGGAGAGCGCGGTGATGACCTCGGTGCCCTTCGCCGTGTCGCTGATCTCGCCGACGATGAAGCTACGGAACTTCGGCTCGGTCAGAAGCATGGCGAAGATATTGTCGTCGATGACCATGCAGGCGGCGGTCTCGTCGGAAAACTGCTCGTTGAATGTAAAGCCCAAAGCGGAGAAGAAGGAACGCGAGGCTTTCAGATCCTTGACCGGCAGGTTGACGAAAATCATGCGCATGGGGTGCTCCTTGTTGAAGATGGTTTCGCTTCGATGAGCCAAGGACGAAGACATGTGCCGCGTGCCGACAGGTCTCGTTGAATTTTGCGACCCCCTTGTACTCGACCGCGGTCTGAGACGCCGATCAGGTGCGGCGCTTCGAATTTGAGCCCATTTCCGTTTGTGTTTTTGCGCTGCACAAGATAGATCTTGCAGCCAAAATTTGTGCAATTGCCTTTTCGCGGGGCTGGCGCCCGCAGCCGCGCGTCTTATCGGACGCGCAACTGTCGCTGTAGCATTTTGACGATGCAGGAGCCATATCGGCGAAGCGGGGCGTGTCTGACGTCCCGGCGGATTGGAGGGTCCGAAATGAGAACCATCAGCACCATCGCCGAACTGCGAGAGGCCCTTGCCGAGCATCGGCGCGCGGGCAGGTCCGTCGGACTGGTCCCCACCATGGGCTATCTTCATGTCGGCCATATGGAACTCGTGCGCCGCGCCCGCGGCGAGAACGACGTGGTCGTTGCCAGCATATTCGTCAATCCGCTGCAGTTCGGCGCGAACGAGGATCTTGGCAAATACCCGCGCGACCTCGCCCGTGATCGCGCGCTGCTGACCGATGGCGGCGTCGATTTCCTTTTTGCCCCCGGCGTTTCCGACATGTATCCGCGGCCGATGGAAACGGTGGTCGACGTGCCGAAGCTCGGCTCCGAGCTCGAAGGCGCGGTGAGGCCCGGCCATTTCGCAGGCGTTGCGACCGTCGTCACCAAGCTCTTCAACATCGTCCAGCCGGACCGCGCCTATTTCGGCGAAAAGGATTTCCAGCAGCTCCAGATCATCCGGCGCATGGTCGAGGATCTGGCGCAGCCGGTTACGGTCATCGGCGTACCGACGGTGCGCGAGGAGGACGGGCTCGCCTGTTCGTCGCGCAACGTCTATCTGACGGCACAAGAGCGGCGTGCAGCCGCGATCGTGCCGAAGGCGCTGGACGAGGCCGAGCGGCTGATCGCAAGCGGCGTCACCGAACCGGCCGAAATCGAGAAGGGTGTCTTGGAGTTTCTCGCCGGCGAACCCCTGGCGCGGCCCGAAGTGGTGGCGCTGCGCGACCCGGAAACGCTTGAGCCTATCGGCGAGATCGGAGAAAAGCCGGTCCTGCTCCTGCTCTTCGTCCGCTTCGGCACCACGAAGCTGCTCGACAACCGCGTCATAGCCCCGAAATCCGCCCGTTTTGCAAAGGTAGCCTGAGAATGAGCGTCCAGACCACGAAACGGCGGCTCAGCCCCGCCAGCATCGAAGCCCTGAAGGGTGAGCGCCCGATCGTCAGCCTGACGGCCTATACGACGCCGATCGCACGTCTTCTCGATCCTCATGTGGATTTCCTCCTCGTCGGCGATTCGCTCGGCATGGTTCTCTACGGCCTCGATACGACCGTCGGCGTCACGCTCGACATGATGATTGCACATGGCCAGGCGGTCATGCGCGGTTCGGAGCGCTGTTGTGTCGTCGTCGACCTGCCTTTCGGCGCCTATCAGGAATCCAAGGAACAGGCCTTCCGCAGCGCCGCGCGCATCCTGAAGGAAACGGGCTGCAGCGCAGTGAAGCTCGAGGGCGGGGCCGAGATGGCCGAGACGGTCGAATTTCTTGTCAGCCGTGGCATTCCGGTGCTCGGCCATGTGGGCTTGATGCCGCAGCTCGTCAACACGACGGGCGGCTACCGCTCGGTCGGGCGCAACGAGAAGGAAGTGGCCAAGATCCGCCGCGACGCCAAGGCGATCGACGATGCCGGCGCTTTCGCCATCGTGGTCGAGGGAACGGTGGAGCCGGTCGCCCGCGAGATCACCGCCACGCTGCGCGCGCCGACCATCGGCATCGGCGCTTCGCCGGCCTGCGACGGCCAGATCCTGGTATCGGACGACATGCTCGGTCTTTTCAACGATTTCAAGCCGCGCTTCGTCAAGCACTTCGCCGAACTGGCACCGACGATCTCAAAGGCGGCGGAGGCCTATGCCAACGAGGTGAAGGCACGCACTTTTCCAGGCATAGAGCACACGTTTCAGGTAAAGCGCTGACGTGTCGGGGCGGGCGCGTTCCTTGCGTCCGCCTTCTTATGGTTTGGCCGGCCGAGCACCTGGTCTTGCGTGCGCTTGGAATGACGCGCGTCCAACCATCAGAAAATTCAATCGCCGCATCAGAGTAATTGAATTGTCGCGATGTGCGGCAGTCCCTATCTGTCCGGCAGGCAATCTGCCGGCATGCTCGTTACGAGCGGCCCCCGCGGGAGAATTTCATGAGCAGAGGCGATTTCCGGGAAGGGCTTCGCGGCGGCTTTCCGATCATGCTGGCGGCATCGCCCTTCGGCGCGCTTTTCGGGGCGCTTGCGGTGGATAACGGTTTTTCGATTGCCGATGCGGTATTCATGAGCGCCACCGTCTATGCGGGTGCAAGCCAGATGGTCGGCATCGAACTCTTCGGAAGCAACGTGCAGCCCTGGCTCGTGGTGCTCTCGGTTTTTGCGGTCAACTTCCGCCACGTGCTCTATTCCGCTTCTCTCGCCAAGCACATCCGCCATTTCAGCTTCGCTCAAAAGCTGATCGCCTTCTTTCTGCTCGTGGATCCGCAATATGCAGAGACCGAACAGCGCGGCGAGCGCGGATTGCCGGTCACCTTCGCCTGGTATGCGGGCTTCGGCGTCGTGATCTATGTTCCATGGATCATCAATACGCTGATCGGTGCGATTTTCGGGCAGTTGATCGGCGATCCCAAAGCGATCGGTCTCGACGTGCTCCTCCCGATCTACTTTCTGGGGCTGGTGATGAGCTTCCGCACACGCGACCGTTTTCTGCCGATCGTGGCCGTGAGCGCCGTCGCCTCGGTGGCGGCGATGCATTTCGTCGGCTCCCCCTGGCATGTCAGCATCGGCGCGCTTGCCGGCATCGTGCTCGCGGCCTGCATGCCGCCGAAGCGACCGGCGATCGAAGCCCACGCCGTGGAAAAGGAGGCCTGATCCTTGGACGCGCAACACCTCGATCTGCTCTATCTTATCGTTGCGGCCGCGGTCGCCACCTATGTCACGCGCTTCGGTGGCTACGTGCTCATCACGCAGCTGAAGTACATTCCCCCGCGGATCGAATCTGCGCTGAACGCAGTCCCCGCGGCTGTACTGACGACGCTGGTGGCGCCCGCCTTCGTCTATGGTGGCATGGACGTCGCCGCAGCGATGCTCGTCGCCTTCGTCATCGGGCTGCGCTTATCGACGCTTCGGATGCTGCTCGTCGGCTGGATCGCGGTCATGGCGATCCGGCACCTGATCATGTAGGTTCCCGCCCGCCTGAGCACGGGTCCGGCCACTCGGATTGGCGCCAGACCGGTTCTGGACTATCATCCTCTCGTTGCCGGGGAGGCAGCCGCCCCCCGGCCCACGGAGGAGCGACCATGATTACCAGAATTTCCGTTGCGCTGTTTCTCGCGCTTGCGCCTGTCCCCGCTTTTGCGAATCAGTGCCCCTCCATGATGCAGGCCATCGATGCGGCCATGCCCAACGCATCATTGTCCGAGGCCGACATGGCCAAGGTGAAACAGTTGCGCCAGCAGGGCGAAGACTTGCACAAGGCCGGCGACCATGCGGGCTCGGAAGCAGCGCTCGGCCAAGCCAAGACGATGCTCGGTATCTGACTGGGAACGCGCCGTGATTCGGCATTCAGACGATTGTCGGATGAAGGCCTGTCGAGATTCGGGCTACCCGCCGCGGCTTTTTTGATCTCCTCATCCCTATGCTCGTCGCGCCGCAGGCGCGGCGCTGCCCTCATCTCTGTGACATGCGCAGGGATGAGGAAGGAGAAGAGATTGCAGTCCCGAAAAGTTTCCTGCAGCGACCTTTGTGTGTCTTATGAGACGCTCTAAGGCTGCGATCCAGTAAAATTCGCGGGTTACGCGAAAGCGTCGCCGCAAATATAACCATGCTGTTGGTTGAGAAATCGACCCTCCCAACGGAGGCCCGGCGGTACCCCAGCCCCAGCCCACACCGCCGGGCCGCCCGGTTCCGGCCTACCGCGCGATTGCTTCCGTAGCATTGGCCAGCCAGTCTCTCGTCTCCGCGTCCGACAGCAGCGGCATCAGCTTTTCCCGCGTTTCCGCGTGGTAGGCATTCAGCCAGTCGAGCTCGTCGTCGGTCAGCAGGGCGGGAAGGACGAGCCGGCGATCGATCGGGCAGAAGGTCAGCGTGCCGAAGCCGAGCATCGGCTGGTCGCCGCCATCGATCTCCTCCGGCTGGCGGACGACGACGAGATTCTCGATGCGGATGCCGAAGGCACCGGGGCGATAGTAACCGGGTTCGTTGGACAGGATCATGCCCGGCAGCAATTCCTGCGTGGCAAGCCGGGCAATGCGCTGCGGTCCTTCGTGGACCGAGAGATAGGAGCCGACACCGTGGCCGGTCCCATGCGCATAATCGGCGCCCGCCTTCCACAGTGCGATCCGGGCGAGCGGATCGAGATCGACGCCGCGTGACCCCTTCGGGAAGCGCGCCGTGCTGATTGCGATCATGCCCTTGAGCACGAGCGTGAAGAATCGCTTCTGTTCTTCCGGCACCGCGCCGATCGCGACCGTGCGGGTGATGTCGGTCGTGCCGTTGATGTATTGCGCGCCGGAGTCGATCAGGAACATGGTACCCGCCTCGATCCGCCGGTCGGTTTCGTTCGTGACCCGGTAATGCATGATTGCGGCATGCGAACCGGCGCCGGCGATCGTGTCGAAAGAAACGTCCTTCAGGGGGTTCTGCATGCGCTCGCCGACGGCCGCGCGCATCGCCTCCAATTGCCTGGTGGCGCCGATTTCGGTGACGCTGCCGGGCTCCCGCGCGTCCAGCCAGGCGAGGAACTCGACCATCGCCGCACCATCCTGCAGGTGCGCCCGGGTCGATCCGGCGATCTCGGCTGCATTCTTGCAGGCGCGTGGCAGGCGGGCGGGATCGACCGCCTCGACCACCGAACCTTCCTTCCTGCGAATCAGCTCGCCGATCGCAAAGGGGGCGAGATCCGGATCGATCATGATGGCTGCGCCGGTTGAGGCGAGGGCGGCGAGCCGATCGTCGAAGGTAGCAGGCGCCATTATATCGGCGAGCTGCGTCAGGTAGGCCTCCTGCTCGATGCCGGTCTTGCGTTTGTCGAGGAAAAGCTCGGCGCTGCCGTCCGCATGGATGATGGCGCGTGCCAGCGGGTGCGGCGTGTGCGGCACGTCGCTGCCACGGATGTTGAAGGTCCAGGCGACGGAGGAGGGATCGGTGAGTATGACGGCCGCGGCCTTCGTCTTTGCCACGCCCGCCGCGATCTCCGCTATCTTGTCTCTTGCCAATTGTCCCGCATGCTCGACCGGCTGGATCGTCACAGGCCCGAGCGGCGCTGCGGGACGATCGGCCCAGAGCCGGTCGAGCGGATTGTGGTCGAGAAGGACGACACTGCCGCCGACCGCCGTCAGCGCCTTTTCGAGCCGGCGAACTTCCGCCGCGGTGTGCAGCCAAGGATCGATGCCGAGGCGGAAGCCCTTGGGTCCATAACGCTCCAGCCAGACATGCGGCGGTTCGCCGATGAGATCGCCGCCGGTGAAGACGCTGCCGTCCACCTGCTCCTTGAGCTGGGTTACATAACGGCCGTCGACGAAGACGATCGCTTCGCGCTGCGTCACGAGCGCTACACCGGCCGAACCGGTAAAGCCCGTCAGCCACGACAGCCGCTCGGAACTGCGGGGCACATACTCCCCTTGAAATTCGTCGGCACGCGGCACGAGGAAGCCATCGACGCCCAGGGTTGCGAGGGCGGCACGCAGGGCGGTGGTTCTCTCCTTGCCGAACTGGGGCGTGGAGGTGACTTCGAAGGATTGGAACATGGACTTTCCCGGTAAGCTTGGCGGAGAACCGCAGGTGAGACGAGCATGTTAATGCATCTCTTCCAAAAGTGTGCAGCGGTTTTGGGGTAACGACCCGCATAAAATAACAACTTAAGATCCGCTCCCGGAGAGGGAGGCGAAATTCGCGTGAACGTCCGGCACCTCGGGCAGCCATTTGCTCATTTGTAATACATATGCACGCGGCGCATGGCACCCATGCCCGAATGTGGCTTTCTCTATCGGAATTATAGGTTATAAGCCGCCTCAACGAACACGGACGAACGTCCGCCGGTTCAAAAGACTGCAGTTCCGAGAATAGTTGGTCATCTGTTCTCCTCCTCCCTCAGGGTGGCCAGCTTCGGAACGGTAGAGCCCGCTTGAGCGCTCCTCCTCCTCAAGCTCGCGGGTATGGTCGGCCAAAAGCCGGTCAGCAGGCGATGCTTCGGCATCGCCTTTGTTTCGAGAAGGCCGCCCGTCATGATGGACCGGGCGGCCTTTTCGTTTTCTCGGCTCCCGTTTCGGTCGATACGGAGGTTCCTGTGGAAAGAGGCGGTGTCCACGGGAAAACAAATGAAGAACGGTTTGCTTCGTGATATGCCCGCTTACGGTCGACTTGCGAGGATATCTCTCAAACGGAGCATGCAGAGGTAGAGCAGCGATGCTGAAAACCGATACCCGCCAAGCCAATTGGCGCCGTGCCAATCCGGGAAAATATGGTGCTCACCTCGCTGTGCAGCGAGCCGTGAAGGCAGGCGAGCTGGAAAAGCAAACGTGCGAGGTTTGCGGGATCGAAGCGGTCGATGCCCATCACGATCAATACGACGAGCCTTTGAAGGTGCGGTGGTTATGCCGCCGACATCACACGAGGCTTCATCATTACGGCGAAGACATGTTCCCGATCAGGGATGCGCTTTAGAGCATTCCAACGTTTCATAGAAACACTGAAGCGGACGCCGCGACCGGACGCGTCTGCGATAAGCGTGACTTATCTGGTCAGATGAATGGTTACCCAGCCATTGCGCCAGATGGTGCACGCGTGTCTGAGGTTCTGGCCGTTATAGGCGGCGAGCACCTTCCAGCGCTGTTCGGCGAGAATGCCCGAGAGGATGACCGAACCGCCCGGAGCGAGGTTGGCCACAAGTTGCGGCGCCATCTTCATCAGCGGCCGCGCCAGAATGTTGGCGATGATGAGGTCGAAGGGGCCGTTGGCGCTGAAGGTGGTCGAGTGGAAGCCGGGCGCCGTGGCGAAGGTCAAGCCGTTGACGACGCCGTTGCGACGGGCGTTGTCGGCGGCGACGCGGGTTGCGATCGGATCGATGTCGGTTGCGAGCACCGGAACATGCAGGAGCTTCCAGGCGGCGATCGCCAGCACGCCGCTTCCCGTCCCGAGGTCGAGCGCGTTGCGGACAGGCCGGGATCGGGCGACGGAGGCAAGCATTTCGAGGCAGCCGGCGGTCGTGCCGTGATGGCCGGTGCCGAAGGCCTGACCGGCATCGATCTCGATGGCAATCTCGCCCGGCTTCACCTTGTCGCGATCGTGCGAGCCGTGGATGACGAAGCGGCCCGCGCGCACGGGGGCGAGGCCCTCCAGCGACTTGGCGATCCAGTCGACATCCGGCAGCACTTCGCGCTCGATCGGAAGATGCGAGAATTCGGCTTCGAGTGCCTGAGCGAGGCGTGATCTCACGCTCTCCTCTTCATCCGTCATCATGTAGACGGAGGCCTCCCAGACATCCCGCTTCTCGTCGATCTCCATGGTCGCGATCGCGTAATCGTCTTCTTCGAAGATTGCGCTCATGACGTCGAGGACGGCGGCCGCCTGCTTCTCGGTAGTGGTAACGAAAAGGCGTATCTCGCTCACGGTGCTTTCCTTCGGCATGCAGCCATTCAAAAGGGCCACAGTGGCTTCGGCGCGTCCGATCGGATGCGCGCGCTGTGGGCGGTTCGCCGCTATCATGAATGAGGTACAAAGGCAAAGCGCCGGGATTGCCGGCGCCCGCAGGATAGACGGGCAAACCTTGTTAGCCGCGCGTGAGGTTTTCCAGCTTCTTGACGGCCGTTTCGGGATTTTCGCCGTAGGCGATCGTTCCGCTGAACTGGCCGTTGGCGTCGAGCAGGAAGACCGAGGCGGTATGATCCATTGTGTAGTCGCCGTCCGGCTTTGCCTCGTCGGTGGGGACTTTCTTGTAATAGACGCGGTAACCCTTGACCATTTCCAGCACCTTTTCGGGCGGACCGGAGATACCGGTGATGCGCTTGGACACGTTTGAAACATACTGGCCGAGCACTTCGGGGGTATCGCGCTCCGGATCGACGGTGATGAAGTAGGCCTGCAGCTTGTTGCCCTCGGGGTCGACCTTATCGAGCCAGCCGTTCAGTTCGAACAGCGTGGTGGGGCAAACTTCCGGGCAATGGGTGAAGCCGAAGAAGAGCGCCGTCGGCTTGCCGGTGAACGCTTTCTCGGTGATGGGCTCGCCATTCTGGGCGACAAGGGTAAAGGGTACGCCAAAGGGGCCGGATGCGGCCTGCTGCTTCGACTGCGTCATGTCGAAGGTCAGCCAGCCGAGGACGGCCACCATGACGAGAATGGCTACCCAGAGAACAATGCGTATGGATTTCATTATTGCCACCAGTCTGTTGCTGCCCCGACGCATCTGAAACGGACGCACGGCGCCGTCGGGCCGTCAGGAATGTAGCGTTGATACCGCTTCGGGCACACGGGTGCAAAGGGGACAATTGCCGCAGGTGTGCTCGAGGCGATGCGTCTCAAATGCACCAGGCGAGACCGGCTTGCGCCAGCGACAGGAAAATGTCGGCGCCATTCGCGATCCAGCCCCTGAAGGCGAGCAGAAAGACGAGCGCGAGCACGCCCGTGGCAAGGGCGAAGATCAGGGGAGAGAGCGACTTTTTGGTGTCCGTGCGCATGAGGCGATCATAACACCATGAGACGGAAGGAAAAGGGCAGCAGCGGTCGAAACGCGCGAACTTCCGCAAAGTCGCGGCCCGTGTTTTAGCGATTGTTTAAGGTCTGTTTGCCACTGTCCACAGACGCGGAGAAGTGAACCACTTCGATATGACATGAGGTCATCCGGTTTGATCGAGCCCGGTTTTCCGCATCGATCGCAACGGAGGACCCCGCCTGCCGCGGCGGGTCCAGCTATGGACTGTCATATCGATGAACACCCTTGCATCCGCCAGGAGAACGCTCTCCGTCAGCCAACGCCTTGCGACGCTTGCGGGGGCAGCTTTTCTCGGTTTCGGTTCCGTTCTCGCCGTCGGCCTCTATGAGCAAGGCAGCTCGCAAGAGGCGCTCGACAAGGCGGTTGTCGCTCAGCGCGACATGGGAACGATAGAGGAAATGCGCCTTGCCCGCCTGAAGCTCGTGCTTGCGGCAATGGACACCATCGTCGACCGCGGCGAACGCCGGATACAGCCGGAGCGTGCGGCCCAGATCAAATCCTCGCTAGAGGTCATCGAGGGCAGGCAAGCCGATCTCGAGGCGCTCGCGCGTCTTGTCGGCAAGCCGGAAGTTCTTGCCGGTTACGAAGCGGATATCGCCCAACTGCGCAAGGCCGTCGAGCAGGACCTGAAAGCGCTCGTGGAGGCCGGAGCGCCTGGCGAGGAATTCGCTCGCATCGACGATGTCATCGACGCCGCAGGCGAGCGCGTTGGCGCATCGCTTGCGCAACTGGCCGATGCCGCAGCCGGTCTGGCCGCGGCGCGCATCGCAGATGTCCGCACCAGTGGTGAGCATGCGCTCATGCTCCAGGCAGCCGCCTGTTTGCTGGCAATGGCGACCCTGATCGGCCTTATCTGGTTCCATGGGAACGTCTTGCGCCGAGGCATCCTCGGTCTGCGCGACGGCATGCGGCGAATACATTCGGGCGAGCTCACGACTGAAGTGGCGGGGCTCGACCGCGGCGACGAAATCGGCGAGATGGCACGTTCGGTGGAGCTTTTCCGGGTCTCGGCAATCGAGAAACGCGCGCTCGAGGAGGGGGCGAGGGCGAGTCGGCAGGAAATCGAGGCGGAACGCGAGCGGCACGAGACGGAGCGCGAGCAGGCTATCGGACGGATCAAGACCGCAGTCGAAGCCCTCGGCGGAGCGCTCAATCAGCTTGCAGACGGCAATCTGGCGGTTGCGATCCGCGAGCCTTTCGATAGCGGGCTCGATGCGTTGCGCCGCGACTTCAACGACACGGTGGAACGGCTGAGCCATGTCCTTTCGAGTGTCACGGAGAATACCGCCTCGATCGAATCGAACGGGCGGCAGATGCGTAGCGCGGCCGACGATCTGGCTCGGCGAACGGAAAAACAGGCCGCATCGCTGGAGCAAACCTCGGCCGCGCTCGAGGAAATCACCGTCACCGTGAAGACAGCGACCGAGCGCGCCGAAGAGGCAAGCCATATGGTCGACGAGGCCCGCATCAATGCCGAGGAGTCCGGGCGCATCGTCGGCGAGGCGATCGCCGCCATGGCCCGCATCGAGGGCGCTTCCAGCGAGATAGGCAAGATCATCGACGTGATCGACGAGATCGCGTTCCAGACCAATCTGCTGGCGCTCAATGCCGGGGTCGAGGCCGCGCGGGCTGGGGAGGCCGGCAAGGGCTTTGCCGTCGTTGCCCAGGAGGTGAGGGAGCTCGCCCAGCGCGCTGCCGGTGCCGCGAAGGATATCAAGGCTCTGGTGAGCCGCTCGGGCAACGAGGTCAAGACCGGCGTCAGGCTGGTTCAGGAGACCGGCGACGCGCTCGGCCGCATCGGTGCCAAGGTGGCCTGCATCAACGAACATATGAGCTCGATCGTCATGGCGGCGCGCGAGCAATCGACGGGCCTCCGCGAAATCAATACCGCCGTCGCTCAACTCGATCAGATGACGCAGCAGAATGCCGCCATGGTCGAGCAGACCAATGCGGCGAGCCATACGCTTGCGCAGGATGCAGAGAAGCTCAGCGAGATCGTCGGGCAATTCCGCCACGGGCAGGCGCGCGAGACGGCGATCCGCACGGCGGCGATCCGGCCGTCGGGCAGGGCAGGCCCGGCGAGGCCAGGCGCTCCGGCCGGGGCGGCAACAGCGACTGCTGCCGCGCCCGTGTCACTTCGCAAGCCCGCGGCCGCGCAATCATCCACGCGTTCAGCTCCATCTCCAGCAAAGGCGCTGATGGGAAAACTGGCTGGCGCATTCGGCAACATGCCGGGATCAACGCCGTCGGTAACGGCGTCCGGTGAAAATTGGGAAGAGTTTTGATCATGAGCAACGCAATCAAGCAGTCAGGCGCCTATCTCGAAATCGTCTCCTTTCACCTTGGTGAACAGGAATTCTGCATCGACATCATGGCAATCCGGGAAATCCGCGGTTGGGCACCGGTTACGCCGATGCCGCACACGCCGCCGTACGTTCTCGGCCTCATAAACCTGCGCGGTGCGGTGATCCCGGTCATCGACATGGCCTGCCGCCTCGGCATGAAGATGACCGAGCCGTCGGAGCGCTCCGCCATCATCGTCACCGACATCAATGGCAAGCTCGTCGGACTGCTGGTCGAGCAGGTCTCCGATATGATGACGATTCGCAGCGAAGACCTGCAGCCCGCGCCGGAGATCATCCCGGAAGCCCAGCGCGCCTTCTGCCGCGGCATCGTCGCGCTTGAAAAATCCATGGTCTGCTTCCTCAATCTCGACACCGTCATCGCCGAGGAGCTGGCGCAGGCAGCCTAATCACGATTTTTCAGGTCGGCTCGGCCCTGAAAGCATGACTGCCGGACCGCCAGGACGGTTTCCGAATGGGCCCGCGAAAGCGGGCCTTTTCGCATGAGCCGGCGGACGCCCGGCGGCTGCAGCACGGCGATCGGCATCACGCCGGAGCGAGCAAATGTGAAAACGTAGCGGTCGCACGCAAGGAACCCCTGCACGCCAAACGAGTTATGCACAGGCAGCATTTGGCGAGAAGCCGTCTGCTGGTGATTACAGCCTCCGCGTTTGGAAGCTGATGTGGAAACAGACAGGAGCAACGCCATGAAAGTTTCTTTCAGAACATCGCTCGCTGCATTTGCCCTCTCATCGGCGCTTGCCGGCGTCGCCGTGCCGGCCTTTGCAGACAGTTACTATCAGGGCATCGACCCGCATAATCCTCCGGGCACTCAGAACAGAGGCGCGGTAATGGTGCCGGCCCGTCCGTATTACGTCGATCCTGCCCCGACCGGCAGCGTCTATGTCGATCCCGCACCGACGGGCAGCGTCTATGTCGATCCGGCACCGACCGGCAGCATCTACATGGAACCGGCGCCGGGCAGCCGGGCGAGCAACGCTCCCGGCCGAGTACGGGAGCACTATACGAACGAGTATCAGGGCCCCGGTGACGGGGACTATTATCAAGGCATCGCGCCTCCGGCTCCCCGTCCCTAAACATTCCTGATGCCTTCGAGCGCATTGCGCTTTCGCGGACCACCGCCTTCAGAGGCGATGGTCCGCCGCTGCATGCTCTTTCAGGCTGAGGACGCGCCCGCAATGCCACCTTGGTCGGTGCAGGGGGCGGTCAAGTTACAGTTACGTAATGAGCATCACTCTTGGATGAGCAAAAGTGACAAATCGTCAAACGCTTTCGACCGGTGCCCGGTGTTATCTTTGTAACCGCAGCATCCGTAGGAGGCTCGTATGCTGAACAGTAGCATCCATTGGGAGGTGGGATGCCTAACGGACATAGGAGTTAATGTCATGAGACTTTCTCTGAAAAAATCATTTGCTGCATTTGTCCTGTCATCCGCCTTGGTGGGCGCCGCGGCGCCAGCCTTTGCGGATAGCTACTATCAGGGCCTCGACCCGAACCACCCTCCGGGGACGCAGAATCAGGTGCGCATGCCGACGTCGCGTAACCTGCCTCCGTCTTCGGTCGACCCGACTGCGACAGGGAGTATCGACGGAGGTCGTATGATGTCTCCGAACGGTACCTACCAGGAGAGATTCGACCCGGGTGAGGGCGACTACTATCGGGGTATTGTGCCGCCTAAACCGTAAGGCGCGAAATCAGCTACTGCATGTTTCATCGAGGCGCACCAGCTCAAGAAATTATGTATGCGGCGTAAAATGCGGCAGACCTTAGTCTCGCAGAAGCGCGCGCTGTAGCTCGGAAGGGGAGTGCGGAAACCCGTACTCCCCTTCCGGCCGTTTGATCTGCTGCGTCTGCCGGATCGCTTATTCCGGCCGCCCATTCTTCCAGGTGACCGGCTGGCCATAGAGCGGGACCGTGGTGATCGACATCTTGGCCGAACCGTCGGTCAACTGCCTCGAATGCGCCAGATAGATCAGCGTGTCGTTGGCCTTGTCGTAGATACGTGTCACCAGCAGGTTCTTCCAGATGAGGGACAGTCCGGAACGGAAGACTTCCTCCCCCTCCTTCGACAGGTCGATATCGCCGATGGCAATGGGGCCGGTCTGGCGGCAGGCGATGGAGTTGTTCGACGGATCCTCGAACCAGTTGCCGTTCTTCAGGCGGTCGATGACGCTGCGATCGAAATAGGTGACGTGGCAGGTAACTCCGGTCACCTTCGGGTCGCTCACGGCATCGATCTTGATATCGTTGCCGAGCCAGTCGACCCCCACCTGCCCAACGGTTTCGGCGTGGACGGGCGAAACCGCCGCGGCCGTGACGGTGAGGCCGGCGACAAGCAAGGCACGGATGCGGCGCAACATGAGTATCCTCCAATGAACTGCACCGTTCAGATAGGCAGCGGATGCTGCAATGCAAGCACCGGCCGCCACGCCCGTCGATATGCAGGATCCATCGTGCGAGAAGTCACGCCGAGTGGCGCAGTTCCGACCGGGCGGCACGCGCTTCGCGCAATTGCGCGGCGGCTGCCGCAAGGGCGCGGGCGCTGGCGTCGATGCGGCGATCCCTTGCTACCGAGCAACGGTCGCGACCATCCGCCTTTGAGTCGTAGAGAGCGAGATCGGCGCGTATCATCACGTCGGCAATCGTTTCGCCCGCAATGGCGGCGGCGATCCCGATGCTCACGGTCAAACGGATGCGCTGATGCGAGCGGCCGGCAGGCGTCTCGCGCACCACGCGGCAGATGTCCTCCGCAAGCGCCTTTGCCTGCTCTTCCGTGTGGTCCGGCAGGACGATGCCGAATTCCTCGCCACCGATCCGTCCGAGGACGCCCCGTCCGGCGAGGAAAGCCGAGACGGTTTCGGCAAAATGCGCGAGCGCCATGTCGCCGCAGGCGTGCCCGTACTGATCGTTGATCTGTTTGAAGAAATCGAGGTCGAGCAGCAGGAAGGCAGCCGGCTCCTGGCGTGCGAGGCACTCGGCGAAGATCCGCTCGCCCTCTTCCATGAGCGTCCCGCGCGACAGTGCACCGGTCAAGCCGTCGCGTGCGATCATGGCCCTCAACCCGGCGATGATGCGGGCCTGCATCGTAAGGATCACGGCTAGGAAGACAAGGGGAAGGCACAGCACCCGCATGGTGACGAGCAGGAAATCAAACAGCATCGAAGCGGGCGGGCCCGGGAGCCCCTGCACGACGTGCGACGATGGGCCGAGAACATGAGCAAGGGCGGTGAAAACCACGGCGGCGGAGCCGACGACTACGATCTTGATCGCCGGCTTTTCGCTCGGCCAGCGGCCGGCTGCGGCCAGACCAAGGACGAGAAGTGGAGCCGCGACAACGCCCGCAACGACAATCAGGGCCGCGGCCGCACTGTCATGGCCGCCGAGCGCGATGATGAAGCCGAGCACGCCGCTCGTGAATGCGAGCACCAGACAAAGCGATGCAGGCATCGACAATGCGAGGAACCAACGAAGGCCCTGTAGGACGAAGAAGAGGGAAACGGCGAGACCCGCATAGCCGAACATTGCGGCGACCGGCGCCTGCAACGCCGCCGCCGCCGTCAAAGCGCCTGCCGAAGCTGCCGAGAGCGCGCAACCGGCGGAGAACTCCCGAACAGCGGCGACCGGCCGCAGAGAAAGGAGAACGGGTAGCATGGCAAGAAGGGCGATGACCGGTATGGCGGAGAGAAAGCTCATTTCGAAACGGCCTGTCGTGCTAAAATAAAGTGCGGCTTGCGTTTCAGCCATTATGCAAGGCCATTGGTAACGATGGCGCATTAACGAAAGCTGGCGAAATTCGCTGCAATTTGAGCGATCACTCTCTCCATAGTTGTAGCAATCGGTCGCGGAGCTTTTCAGGGAGCGATGTCATGGCCCAGGAAGGCATATCCTTCGCAGACATACCCTTTGCAGACAGGGCCGATGCGGGTCGAAGGCTTGCTCGCGCCATCGAAGCGCATCTCACCGAGAAAGCGGACTTCGCCGACCCGCTGGTGATGGCGTTGCCGCGCGGCGGCGTACCGGTGGCCTTCGAGGTGGCAAGAACCCTCGGCGCGTCCCTCGAACTCCTCATCGTTCGCAAGATCGGCGCACCCGGTCATCCCGAATTCGGTCTCGGAGCGCTGGTCGACAGCGACGAGCCGCAGGTCGTCCTCAATGCCGAGGCAATGCGTATCGTCAGTCCTTCCGAGAAGTACGTCCAGGCGGAGACCGAGCGGCAAAGGCTCGAACTCGCACGCCGCCGCGTCCTCTATCTGGGCGATCAGACGCGAATTTCTCCAAGCGGGCGCAATGTCATCATTGTCGATGACGGCATTGCCACGGGCGGAACGGCCAAAGCTGCGGCGAAAGCCCTGCGGCAGGCAGGCGCCGCGGCACTGATGCTCGCCGTTCCGGTCTCGCCGAAGAGCGCGATCGTCGCCCTGCGGGACGAGGTGGACCGGCTCGTCTGTCTCGCCACCCCCACCCCTTTCCATGCGGTCAGCGTCTATTACGACGATTTCGAGCAGACCACGGATGCCGAGGTGATCGCGCTGCTGAGACAGGCGAGGGGCGGATAAACGGGGTCTTGCGCTGGGGCGGTGACACAGGCTTCCGGCAAAGATAGTTGTAGTGCGCCTGAATTTGCGAACGGGGATTGAGAATGTCCGACTATCTTGCCATACGCCCGGTAACGCGCCTCGACTATGAGCAGTGGCTGCCGCTTTGGAACGGCTACAACGCCTTTTACGGCCGAGCCGGTGAAACGGCGCTCCATCCCGACATTACCCAGATGACCTGGTCGCGCTTCTTCGATGCCTATGAGCCGATGCATGCGCTGGTCGCCGAAAGCGAAGGGCGGCTCATCGGATTGACGCACTATATTTTTCACCGCAGCACGACGTCGATCCAGCCGAACTGCTATCTGCAGGACCTTTTCACCGATGAGGCCGGCCGCGGCAAGGGGGTCGGCCGGGCGCTTATCAACGGCGTCTACGAAGCGGCGAAACACGCGGGGTCGCCGCGTGTCTATTGGCTGACCCACGAGACCAACCACACGGCGATGCAGCTTTACGACAAGGTGGCCGAGAAGTCGGGCTTCGTCATGTATCGAAAGATGTTTTGAGGCCTGGGGTAGGGTAGAGCGGAAAAGCGCTGCACATTTTTCCGGAAGTGCTTACACCGGCTCTACGAACCCATCCAGCACACGCTTCTGCCCGGCGCGGTCGAAATCGATCGTCAGCTTATTGCCCTCGATCGCCGCGATGTTGCCGTTGCCGAACTTGATGTGGAAGACCCGGTCGCCGACATTGAAACGGGAGGGCTCGGCGCTCGTCGACTTGGCGACGAGCTCGCCTTCGATGGTGCGGGTGCGGGGCCCCGATTCGCCGTAACCGATGCGTTCGATGGCGTGGCCGGAGCGGGTGCCCCAATTGTCGCGGGTGGCGTCCGACCGGTGCTGCTGGGCGCGCTTCCAGCCGGGCGTCTGATAATTGTTCTCGAAGGGATCGGCCTTGTCGAAGCGCGACTGGCCGTAACCGCCGCGACCGTAACCGCCATAAGAGACCTCCTGTTCGGCGACTTCCACATGGGCGAGCGGCAACTCGTCGAGGAAGCGTGAGGGAAGCGTCGATTGCCAGAGGCCGTGGATGCGGCGGTTCGAAACGAACCAGATATGACAGCGGCGCTTGGCGCGGGTGATGCCGACATAGGCGAGGCGGCGTTCCTCCTCCAGACCTGCGCGGCCGCCCTCGTCCAGGGCGCGCTGATGCGGGAACAGCCCTTCCTCCCACCCCGGCAGGAAGACGGTGTCGAATTCCAGCCCTTTGGCCGAATGCAGCGTCATGATGGAGACGGCGTCCATATTCTCGTTCTGCTCGGCGTCCATCACGAGGGCGACGTGCTCGAGAAAGCCGCGCATGGACTCGAAGGCTTCCATCGAACGGATGAGTTCCTTCAGGTTTTCCAGGCGCCCGGGCGCTTCGGCCGATTTGTCGGCCTGCCACATGGCGGTATAGCCGCTCTCGTCGAGGATCTGCTCTGCAAGTTCGGTGTGCGGCGTCGATTCGAGCAAAGCCTGCCAGCGGCGGAAATCGGCGACGACGTCGAAGAGGCCCTTGCGCGCCTTCGGCTTCAATTCGTCCGTCTCGACGATCTCGCTCGCCGCGGCCAGCATCGGGATGTCGCGGGCCCGGGCGTAGTCGTGCAGGGTGCGGACGGTCGTCTCGCCGAGGCCACGCTTCGGCGTGTTGACGATCCGCTCGAAGGCGAGATCGTCGGCGGGCTGACAGACGAGGCGGAAATAGGCCATGGCATCGCGAATTTCGAGCCGCTCATAGAAGCGAGGACCGCCGATGACGCGATAGTTGAGGCCGAGCGTGACGAAGCGGTCTTCGAACTCGCGCATCTGGAAAGAGGCCCGCACGAGGATCGATATGTCGTTAAGGTTGTGCTTCTTGCGCTGGAGCTGCTCGATCTCTTCGCCGATCGCGCGAGCCTCCTCCTCGGAATCCCAGGCGGCATGAACATGCACTTTCTCGTCGTCGGGATTGGTGCGTTCGGTAAAGAGCGTCTTGCCGAGCCGGCCCTCGTTATGGGCAATCAGATGCGCCGCCGCGCCGAGGATATGCTCGGTCGAGCGGTAGTTGCGCTCCAGCTTGATGACCTTGGCGCCGGGGAAATCCTTCTCGAAGCGGAGAATGTTGTCCACCTCGGCGCCGCGCCAGCCATAGATCGACTGGTCGTCGTCGCCGACGCAACAAATGTTGACGGTGGGCTTTCGCTCTTCGGCGCCAGGGGAATGCCCCTCCCCAACCGCTCCCCACGAGGGGGAGGGGCTAGACTGCGGCGCCGCAGGGCTTGGGGAGGGGGTGTTCTTCCCGGAACCCTGCGTCCGCTGGGCCAGCAGCCTCAGCCACATATATTGCGCCGTGTTGGTATCCTGGTACTCGTCGACGAGGATGTAGCGGAACTTGGCGTGATACTCCTTCAGCACGTCCGGATTGGCGCGGAACATGCGGATCGGATGCAGCAGCAGATCGCCGAAATCGCAGGCATTCAGGGTCAGCAGCCGGTTCTGGTAGGCGGCATAGAGCTCGCGGCCCTTGCCGTTGGCAAAGGCGCGGGCATCGCCTTCCGGGATTTGCGATGGGTCCAGGCCCTTGTTCTTCCAGGTGTCGATCATGCCGGCGAACTGCTTGGCCGGCCAGCGCTTGTCGTCGAGACCCTCCGCCTGGATGAGCTGCTTGATAAGTCGAACGACGTCGTCAGTGTCGAGGATGGTGAAGTCGGACCGCAGACCCACCAGCTCGGCATGGCGGCGGAGGAGCTTGACCCCGATCGAGTGGAAGGTGCCGAGCCAGGGCATGCCTTCGACGGCGTGGCCGACGAGCACGCCGATGCGCTCCTTCATTTCCCGCGCCGCCTTGTTGGTGAAGGTGACGGCGAGGATCTGCGAGGGATAGGCACGGCCGGTCGAAAGGATATGGGCGATCCGCGTGGTCAGAACGCGTGTCTTGCCGGTGCCGGCGCCGGCGAGCACGAGCACCGGACCTTCCAGCGCCTCGACTGCCTCCCGTTGCTCCGGATTGAGCCCGGAGACATAGTCCGGTCGCTGGGCCTTGTCGCGGGCGGCCATGGCGCGCGCCGCGATGCCGCCGCCGGCGGCCGCGGGTTTCCGCGGCGCGGGTTCCTCGTCGAAAAAGGGAATATCGTCAAAACCTTTGGTCATGCGGCCCAATGTAGTGATTCGGGACCGAAAGGCCAGAAAGGATGTTCTTCTTTTATTCCGGAACCTTCGCCCTCTCGCGCATGCCTGTGGAAAGACTAATGTTTTCAGGTCGGCATGCCGCCGTTTATGTTTTGCCGGACGCGTCGAACACCGGATCGACCGGGACCTGCAGGGCCGTCGCCAGCTGGTTGGTCTTGGCGGCGAGCGAAATGACGCGCAGGAGATCCGCGTGCTCGGCGTCCGTCATTCCCTTGGTCCTTGCGGCGGCGGTGTGGGAATGAATGCAGTAGCCGCAGCCATTGCTCACGGAAACCGCGACATACAGCATTTCCTTCACCAGCGGGTCGAGCGCCGAAGGCGTCGCCATTACCGCCTTGACCTCCGCCCAGGTCCGCTCCAGCAGTTCGGGGTCGAAGGCGAGCCAGAGCCACATATTGTTGATGAAGTCCGATTTCCGAGTCGCCCGGATGTCGTCGAAGACGGCCTTGACGCGTGGGTCGGATTCGGGGCCGGATGGCGGCGCCACAGTGCTCATGCTTACTCCATGCGTTTCAAACGAGGGCGAAGACGCGGGCCGGGCCGCCGGTGCCGCCACGGTGCTTTGGTGCGCCGAGGACCAGCGTCGCGCCCTTGGCCGGCACCTTGTCGAGATTGGCGGCCGCCTCGAGGCCCCAGCGGCCTTCCGGCAGCCAGGCGTAATGAGTGGCGAAATCGGGCGAAATGCCGTGATCGAGCGAGAGGGTATCGACGGCGATGCCGGCTGCCTTCGTGTCCTCGATCAGGAACTTGGCTGCTTCCGCGTGAAAGCCGGGGAAATGCATCTTACCGGCCGTGTCTGCATTGCGGAACTTGTCGGTACCGAGATGATCCGACCAGCCCGACAGCATTGCGACGCAGGCGTTTTCGGGAATGTCTCCATTGGCCGCAATCCACGCCTTGATGTCGTCCGGCGTCAGCTGCGCATCCGGATCGGCGGCCGCCTTCTCGCGGATGTCGACGACGCAGAGCGGCACGAGCAGCTTGTCGAGGGGCAACTCGGCGACTGAAAGGCCGTCGGCGGAGAAGTGCAGCGGCGCGTCGACATGAGTGCCGGTGTGCTCGTTCACCCGAAGTTCGAAAAGGTTGAACTTGTGTTCGGCATATTTGAACTTCTGCTCCCGGAAGAATTGCTGCTGACCGAAGAAAGTCGGAAACTCCTCATGAAGTTCATGGGTGAGATCGGTGACGCTGCCGTGGCCGGCGGCAAGCGCCGGAGGTGCGATCCCCATGCCGGCGGCGGCAATGCCTGCCGTACCGACCGCGGCCGCACGGAGCAAACTCCGCCGCGACATCATCCGCTGCTTGACCGATTCGATGACACATGCATCGCACATTGCCGTCTCCCTTCGTGTCGAGAGCCGGCCCGAAACAGCCGCCGGCGACGAACAGAATAGCCGAGCCACGCAAGCTGTAAACATGCCGCCGACCCGCCGCCTGCGTGTGCGGTTCAGGACGGGCGCAGGGGCCATCATGCCGCCACCAAAATCGCTTTTGTTACAATTGCGTAATGATGCCATTCCGAGATTGCCCGGACGTCTGCAAACAACGATAATCAGCGCAAATCGGAACGTTCCATCGGGTGCGCGCCTCGTTGGAGCGCCCTTTTCTTTTGGAGGGCTTTTTCTTTTGGAGAGCTTTTCTTTTGGAGACATGAATGCGCTTTTGGAATCAGCTCGCGATCAGCGTCGTCGTCCTCGCCGTCGGGGGCGCCGCGTGGGTGCGCTTTGCGCCTGGCGCGGGTGAGACCTTGGCGGCGATCGGGGTTTCGCAACCGTTGATCGATGCGTTGTCGGGACCAAAGGACGGCGAAGGGGCAGGGGGCGGTTCGGGCAATGGCGAGCGCGGGCAGGGTCGACGCAGCGGCTTCGCGGAAGCCCCCCTGGTCGTCGTTAAGCCTGCCGAGCGCGCCGTCGTCAACGACAGGCTGAACGCGATCGGCAACGGCGAAGCGATCCGCTCGGTTACCGTGACGCCGACCGCAACGGGAAATCTCACGGAAATACTGGTGAAGTCGGGCGACAGGATCACGGAAGGCCAGGTAATCGCGCGCCTCGACAGCGACGACCAGATGATCGCTGCCGAGCAGGCGCGGCTGACCCGCGACAGTGCCCGGGAGAAGGTCGAGCGCTACCGCAATCTCAGCACCGCGCGCGCAGTGACGGCCGTCGAGGTGCGTGACTCCGAATTCGCGCTGCAGGCGGCCGAACTGGCGCTGAAAACCGCCGAACTCGACCTGAAGCGTCGCGATATCGTGGCGCCCTCCAAGGGGGTGGTCGGGATCATCACCGTCAATATAGGAGATTACGTCACGACCTCGACGCCGATCGCCGTCGTGGACGACCGGTCGCAGATCCTCGTCGATTTCTGGGTGCCCGAGCGCTTCGCAGGCAAGATCTCCGTCGATCAGCCGGTGACCGCGAGCGCGATCGCGCAGCCAGGGCGTGCACTTCAGGGCGTCGTTCACGCGATAGACAACCGCCTCGACCCGGAGAGCCGGACGCTCCGGGTCCGGGCGCGACTCGAGAATCCGGATGACATGCTGCGCGCCGGCATGTCCTTTTCGGTCACCGTGGCATTCGACGGCGACCGATATCCCACCGTCGACCCGCTGGCGATCCAATGGAGCTCCGAAGGCTCCTTTATCTGGCGGGTCAAAGGCGACAAAAGCGAGCGCGTGCCGATCAAGATCATCCAGCGCAATCCCGACAGGGTGCTTGTCGATGCGGACCTCGCCGAGGGCGACCGCGTCGTGACCGAGGGCGTGCAGCGGCTTCGCGACGGCGGCGTGGTGCGGATCGCCGGCGAGCCTGCGGCCGAGGCCGAGCAGAAGGTCGCGGGAGACGCGAAATGAATATCGGCATGGGAGGCCATCAACCAGGCGGAGGGCAGGGCGGAAAGACGGGCTTCACCGCGCTTTTCATCCGCCGGCCGATCTTCGCCCTGGTCGTCAACACGCTGATCGTCGTGGCCGGTCTTGCCGCCTGGAACGGCGTCGAGATCCGCGAACTGCCGCAGGTCGACCAGCCGGTGGTCTCTGTCACGACCGAGTTCGACGGCGCCTCGCCGGAAACGATCGATCGTGAAGTGACCTCGGTCATCGAAGGTGCCGTCTCACGCGTGCAGGGCATCAAGGGCATTTCGTCTTCCTCGTCATTCGGGCGCAGCCGGGTGACGCTCGAATTCTCCGACACGACCGACATCGGCCAGGCGGCCAACGACGTCCGCGATGCTCTCGGCCGGATCACCGGCCAATTGCCTGATGATGCCGACGAGCCGCGCATCGTGAAGGCGGATTCCGACAGCCAGCCGATCATGCGCCTTGCATTGACCTCCGACACGATGAGCATGGACGACATGACGCTGCTCGTCGAGAACGAGATCAGCGACCGGCTGGCGGCGGTCGAAGGCGTTGCCGACGTCACAGTCTACGGCGACCAGGAGAAGATTTTCCGTATCGACCTGAATCAGGCGAAGCTCGCCGGACGCGGAGTCACCGTGGCCAATCTTCGCGAGGCGCTTTCCGACGCCTCCTACGATGTGCCGGCGGGCTCGCTGACGAGCGCAAGTCAGGACATATCCGTTCGGGCGACGGCCGACCTCCAGACGCCCGAGCAGTTCGAAAACCTGATGCTCGGCAACAATGTCCGGCTTCGCGACGTCGCGACCGTGACCCTCGGCCCGGATACGGGCACTTCGGCGCTGCGCTCCAACGGCCGCGAGGGTATCGGCCTCGGCATCATCCGCCAGGCTCAGTCGAACACGGTCGATATTTCCGAGGGCGTGCGCAGCGTCGTGGACGCGATCTCCTCGGATATCCTGCCGCCCGGAACCGAGCTCAAGATCACCAGCGACGATGCGGTGTTCATCAACGGCGCCATCCATGAGGTGGAGATCGCACTCTTCGTCGCCGTTTTCATCGTCACCCTCGTCATCTACCTGTTCCTGCTCGACTGGCGCGCGACGCTCATCCCGACCATAACCATGCCGATCGCGCTGATCGGTACGGTGGCCGCGATCTATCTTGCGGGCTTTTCGATCAACATCCTGACGCTTCTGGCGATCGTGCTTGCGACCGGGCTCGTCGTCGATGATGCGATCGTGGTGCTCGAAAATATCGTGCGGCGCCGGGCCGAGGGCCTCGGTCCGCGCGCCGCCGCCGTCCACGGTACGCTCGAGGTCTTCTTCGCCGTGCTCGCAACCACGGCCACGCTGGCGGCCGTGTTCGTTCCGCTCTCCTTCCTGCCGGGGCAGACGGGCGGGCTCTTCCGTGAATTCGGCTTCGTGCTCGCCTTTGCGATCCTTCTGTCGTCCTTCGTCTCGCTGACGCTCTGTCCGATGCTCGCCTCGCGCATGCTGACGAAAGAGCCGCATGAGCATGAGGGGGTGATGCAGCGCTTCGGCCGGCGCGCTTCCGCCTTCTACCGCGTGACGCTTCGCGCCTGCCTCAACGCGCCGCTCATCGTCTTCGCGGTGGCCGCCTTCTTTACCGCCGCCGGCGCTTTGGGCTTTCTGACGCTCAAGTCGGAGCTAACGCCGAACGAGGACCGGTCGCAGGTCATGCTGCGGATCAACGCGCCGCAGGGCGTCTCGCTGGAATACACGCAGGCACAGCTACGCCGCATCGAAGAGGGCCTGCAGCCGCTGCTCAAATCCGGCGAGATCAGCAATGTGTTCTCGATTTCCGGTCAGGGCGGCTCGGCCAATAGCGGCTTCATGGTCCTGACGCTTGCCCCATGGGAAGCGCGCGAGCGTACGCAGGGCCAGATCGTCGCCGACATCAACAGGGCGACCTCGAAGATCCCGTCGGTTCGCGCCTTCACCATCCAGGCGAACAGCCTCGGTATCCGCGGTGCCGGCAGCGGCCTGCAGGTCGCGCTTGTCGGCAACGATTACAAGAAGCTGGGCGACGCGGCGACGAAGCTCGTCAGGGCAATGGAGGATACCGGCCGCTTCGAGAATGTGAGGCTCAACTACGAGGCCAACCAGGCGCAATTGTCGGTGACGATCGACCGGGAGCGCGCCTCCGACCTCGGCGTGGACATAGGTGGCCTCTCCTGGGCGCTGCAGGCGATGCTCGACGGCAGCAGCGTCGTCGATATCTTCGTGGAAGGAGAGTCCTATCCGGTCAAACTGCTCTCTTCCACCGAGCCGCTCAACGACCCGACGGATCTGCAGAACATCTTCGTCAAGGCCGGCGACGGCCGCATCGTGCCGATGTCGTCCATCGCCACGGTCGAGGAGAAGGCAGTGGCGCCGCAGCTTTCCCGCGAATCGCAACTGCGCGCCGTTTCGCTGTCGGCCGGCCTGAAGTCCGATCTCGCACTCGGCGAGGCGCTGTCGATGGTCGAGGAGATCGCCGAACCCCTTCTGCCGCCCGGATCGCGGATCATGCCGCTTGCCGAGGCCGCGACGCTGGACGAGAACGCCAACGGCCTGTTCGTTACCTTCGGCTTCGCGCTCGTCATCATCTTTCTGGTGCTCGCGGCGCAATTCGAAAGCTTCGTGAGCGGCCTCATCATCATGTCGACCGTGCCGCTCGGTCTCGCCTGCGCCGTCTTCGCAATGATCGTGACCGGCAACACGCTCAACATCTACAGTCAGATAGGGCTCGTCATGCTGGTCGGCATCATGGCCAAGAACGGCATCCTGATCGTCGAGTTCGCCAACCAGCTCCGCGACCGTGGGCAGGACGTCCGCAGCGCCATCGAGAATGCCGCCAATATCCGTCTTAGGCCGGTGATGATGACAATGATCGCGACCGTCGTGGGCGCGGTACCGCTGGTTCTGGCAAGCGGTGCCGGCGCCGAAGCACGCATCGCCCTTGGCTGGGTGCTCGTGGGTGGGTTGGGTCTGGCGGTGGTCGTGACGCTCTATCTGACGCCCGTCGCCTATCTGGTCATTGCCCGCTTTACCAAGCCACATGCCGACGAGGAGCGGAAGCTGCTGGAGGAGATGAAGGCGGCCGAGGTGCTCAAGATCTGACATGGTCGAAATCTGAGGCAGCGGCAGGTGGCGCGGCGCAATTGCCGCGGATCGTCAGAAGCCGCCTGCTGCGGCAGCGAGATAGATGAGGGTAGCGAGCGCACCGAGGGCGCTGCGGCCGGCATGGAGCCTGCCCCAGCGCTCGATCAGTTCGCGGGTTTCCGCATTCGCCTGATCCGGACGGGTCGTCTCCAGGCGCTGGTTGACGGGCATGATGACGAAAAGCGTATAGGGCCAGTTGAGTATGATGACGGCCGCTCCCAAGCCCCAGAGCGCATCGCCTGACTGCCACCATGCCACAGCGCCGAGGAGGCAGGAAACGATCGCGAGAGGAGCCTGCATCTCGAAGCCGCGCCGATAGGCGGGTACCCATTCCCGCAGCGCTGCACCTCCGTCCAGCGCCAGTCTGGCAGGCTGTTCAGCCACATTGATGTAAATGGCGGCGCCGAAGAAAATCGACGCGGTGATCAAAGCAAGCAGCCCGAACATGCGACGTTCTCCCTTTCCGGACATAATACCCTATAGGCCCGCAAACAAAAGGCGCATTCGCTGCGGTGCCCTCCAGTCGGCCGGACTTGTGACAAGCCGGTATCACCGGCGGTAATTTTTTGACGCGATGCCGCTCCAAACCGGTGAACTTCTGGACAAAGTGATTCCGATTTGCACAGTAGCCCATTGAAATGTAAGCGCTTCCGGTCGGCCGGGTGGCTGGGGCGCGTGCGGACAAGGACGGTGTCGATCGTCGAAGCCGTCCAAAGCGCCCGCGACGGATTTGCGAGAGTGGAGACGGGAGAGTGAGCCCTCGCGTATTTTCCTTGTCGCGCCGGACCGGGTGCCCTTAATTCGAGTGCGAATTGGGGATAGATTGTGCGGGCGCTCAAGACGAAAGAGCGCTCTTCCGGGGCCGCGAAGGCGCATCGGGAGATGAGAAGGAGAATTTTCGTGGCGGTGAACGCAATCCGGGCAGGGGCGAGAAACGAGAACGGTATCGCGGCGGCCAAAACACACCTCGCCACACGCTTCGGCGATCGATTCCAGACCGGTGAAGCGATCCGGGCCCAGCACGCCCACACGACGACCTACATTCCCGCGCAGCTGCCCGATGCCGTGGTTTTCCCCGAAAGTGCAGCCGAGGTGCGCGAGGTCGTGGAGATCGCATGTGAGCACCGCGTGCCGCTCATCCCCTTCGGAACGGGCTCTTCGCTCGAAGGTCACGTCAACGCGCCCCATGGCGGCATTTCGGTCGACATGATGCGGATGAACCGCGTGCTTGCGGTCAATGCCGACGACCTGGACTGCACGGTGGAGCCGGGCGTGACGCGGGAGGAACTCAACAGCTACCTGCGCGACACCGGTCTCTTCTTCCCGATCGATCCGGGCGCAAACGCCTCGATCGGCGGCATGGCGTCGACGCGTGCATCGGGCACCAATGCGGTGCGCTACGGCACCATGAAGGAAAACGTGCTCGCCGTCACGGCCGTTGTCGCCGGCGGGCGCGAAATCAGGACGGCCCATCGGGCGCGCAAGTCGTCGGCCGGCTATGACCTGACGCGCCTCTTCGTCGGCGCGGAAGGCACCCTCGGCATCCTCACCTCGATCACGCTGCGCCTGCAGGGCATACCGGAGGTGATTTCCGGCGGCGTCTGCCCTTTTCCGACGATTGCCGACGCCTGCAATGCCGTGATCCTGACGATCCAGTCCGGCATCCCGGTGGCGCGCATAGAACTCCTGGACGCGTTGCAGATGAGGGCGTGCAATGCCTATTCGGGCCTGACCTACCAGGAAACGCCCACCCTTTTCGTCGAATTCCACGGCAACGGGGAGAGCGTCGAGCTGCAGTCCCGTCAATTCGCCGAAATAGCGTCGGAATTCGGTTCTACGGGTTTCATCTGGACGACCAATCCGGAAGAGCGGGCACGGCTCTGGAAGGCACGGCACAACGCCTACTGGGCGCAGAAGAGCCTCATGCCCGGGCGCGCCATTCTCTCCACCGATGTCTGCGTGCCGATCTCGCGTCTTGCCGACTGCGTCGCGGCGACGCATGAAGACATTGCTGCGCATGGTTTGGTCGCGCCGATCGTCGGGCACGCCGGCGATGGAAATTTTCATGTGGGGCTGCTCTTCGACGACACGGATGCGGCTGACGTGGCGAAGGCGGAGGCTTTCGTCGAGCGGCTGAATGGGCGGGCGCTCTCCATGGACGGCACGTGTACGGGCGAACATGGGATCGGGCAGGGCAAGATGCCGTTTCTTGCGGCCGAACTCGGCGATGCGCTGGATCTGATGCGGCAGATCAAACGCTCTCTCGATCCCGACAACATCTTCAATCCGGGCAAGATCTTTGCCTGAGACTTGCAAAACCGGCTCAAAGCCGCAATGCAAGGGACGGACGAACTGACGGGAATGTGACACGGTGCTGGCGCGAATTCTGGTTACCCTCGGAGGACTGTTGGTCGTCGCGCTCTTTGCCGCGCTGATCGCACCCCTGTTTATCGACTGGACCAGCTTCCGTGCCGATTTCGAGCGGGAGGCAAGCCGCATCATGGGCAAGCCCGTGGTGGTCCATGGTAGCGTCGATGCGCGTCTCATTCCCTTTCCTACGGTCACGCTCAACGACGTGCGCGTCGGAGCGAGCGACGGCGGCGCACCGCTGATTCAGGTCGCGCAGTTTTCGATGAGCGCGGAGCTTGCGCCCTTCCTGAGCGGCGAGGCACTGATCTTCGACATGCGGCTCGACCGGCCGAAGGCGCGGCTCCGGCTCCAGCCCGATGGCACGCTGGATTGGGCACGCGGGTCGCGCGCCGCGATTCCCGCCAATACGGTCATCCTGGAGAGGGTGGAGATCGCCGACGGCGAGATCGAGTTCGTGGATGAGCAGACGGGGCGCACACGCCGGGTCAGTGAGCTCTCCGCCGACCTCTCGGCCCGCACGCTCGCCGGGCCCTGGAGGGTCGAGGGCCGTGCGACGCTCGACGGTGAGGCGGGAAGCTTCTCATTGACGAGCAACACCGTCGACGAAACGGGCGCCTTGAGCCTGCGGGCGCGGCTGGTGCCGGACGAACGGCCCTTCGGCGTGGAGCTCGACGGCGATCTGAAGATCGTCGATTTCAGACCGGTTTATGCCGGGCGCTTCACGCTCACGGAGAACCGGCCCGCCAGCGAGGTCAAGGCGGACGGCGCCCTTCGTATCAACGGCGAGTTCCAGCTTACCAACGAAAGCATCCGCGTACCGGAATACCATTTCGAAATAGGGCCGCCCGACGATCCCTATATCGTCACCGGCGAGGCGACGCTCGACACCGGCAAGGACCAGCGGTTCCTGCTGATCGCCGACGGCCAGCAGATCGATGTCAGCCGCATCGGCAATTCCGGCAGCAGCGGCAAGACGGGGCGCGATCCGGCCGTCTCGCTACGCCAGCGGATCGACGCAATGCTGGCGATCGCCGCCGATATTCCGATCCCGCAGGTGCCGGGACGCGCCAGTCTTAAACTTCCGGCGATCGTGATCGGCGACACGACGGTGCGCGACGTTCGCCTTGACGTCCGGCCCGACGGCGTCGGCTGGATCGTCGACAATGCGGTCGCACTCCTGCCCGGCCGCACGCAACTGGAAGCCAAGGGCCGGCTGAGCCTCAAGGAGCAGCGCTCCTTTCGCGGGGACCTCGTCATCGCTTCGAACCAGCCGTCGGGATTCGCGAACTGGCTGGCGGGATCGGTCGATCCGGCGATACGCACGCTGAAAACGGCCGGGTTTTCGGCGACGGTCAATCTGACGGACACTCTGCAGCAGTTTGAAAACCTTGAAGTGGCGGCAGGTCCGGCCACGTTGCGCGGCAGGATCGAGCGCCAGTCCTTCGCCGAGCAGCCACCCGCGCTGTCGCTGCAGTTGAAAGGCAACCGCATAGATATGGAGGCGCTTCAGGCCCTCGCCGGTCTTGTCGCGGGCGACGCCTCCACCGGGACGTTGCTGCAGCACGCCATCGCCGCCGATCTTTCCGCCGAGACATTCTCCGCCTTCGGTGAGGAAGCGCAGGACGTTCAGGCGGTGCTCACCTTCAAGAACGGCCAACTGCAGGCGGAGCGCGTGGCGATCGGCGCTCTTTCAGGCGCCCAGCTTGCGTTCTCCGGCCGCATCAGCGGCGGGCTCGAAAAACCGGTCGTGTCGGCGAAGATGAAACTCGCCGCGGAGGAGCTTACGCCCTTCCTCGAAATGATCGGACGGCATAGCGCGGCCCATCCGGCGCTGGAACGGCTGATCAAGGCCGGACCCTATTACTCGGACGCTGCTTTCGACGTAACGCTGACGGCCGGCAACAAGGAGGGTAACGCACCCTTCACCTTCGGGGTGATCGGGACCGCCAACGGAGGCAAGATAGCCGCCAGCTATCAGGCGCCCGATGTCGCCCAGGCGCTCGCCGGCCAGGGCATGCTGCTGGAGGCGACGCTCGAGAATCCGCAGACATCCGTTCTCCTGGGGCAGGCCGGATTGGACCCGCTGCCCTTCGAAGCGGACGCAAACGGCATTCTTGCCATAAAGCTGCAGAGCACGGAGGGCTCGAAGGCAAATGGTTCGCTGACCTTCACCACGGAGCGGACGTCGCTTGCGGCGAACGGTGTCTTCGATCTTGCGCGCGCGCACTACCTCGAAGGGCAGGGGAAGCTCACCCTGAAGTCCGAGGACCTGGAGCCCTATCTGCTGTTGCAGGGCATCGGGCTGCCGCAGATGGGCAGCGGTTTGCCGGTAACGGTCTCGGCCGAGTTTGCGACCGATGCCGAAAAAATCGCAGTGACCGCAATCGAGGGCAAAGCCGACCAGAACGGCTTTGCCGGCGCGCTTTCGATCGACCGCAAGGTCCTCGGCAAGGCGCAAGGGGAGCTTTCGGTCGATGCCCTCGATCTCGCCTGGCTCGGCGAAGGAATTCTGGGGCAGGTTCACGACGCAAGCACCGGGGGACTGGCGCTGGCACCGGTCGTAAAACCGGCATGGACCGGGCTCGATGTGGCGCTCAACGTAAGTGCGAAGCGCTTCTGGCCAGGCGTCTACGGTCCGGTGACCGGCTTTGCCGGGCAGCTGCAATGGAAGGGCGATGAACTCGCACTCAGCGATGCGACGGGAGACTGGCTGGGGGGCAAGCTCGCGGGGCGGCTGCAAATCGGCAATGCCAACGGCTCCGGCTACCTGCGCTCGAAGTTCGATCTCACAGGTGCCGACATTGCCGAAACGGGTTGGGTGCGGCCGACGGGCCCGGTGGCGACCGGCCGCTTCGATCTTGCCGTGGCGATGGAGGCTGCCGGCGCAACGCCGCAGGCAATGGTGCAATCGCTCAGCGGATCCGGAACGGCGACCTTGAACGGGCTTACTCTCAACGGCATCAATACGGCGGCGCTGCCGCAACTGATGGCGGCGGCGGACGCAATGAAGACCGATATCTCGCCCGATGCGATCCGCAAGGCTGCAGAGAACCTGCTCTTCACCGGCCAGTCGGTCGTCGGCGCTGTGAAGGTGCCCTTCGGCATTGCAGGCGGAACCGTGAGGGCGCAGAACGTCACCGCCGGTGATGGCAACGCTGCTTTCAGCGGGGAGGCTGCTTTCGACTTGCCTGCAGGGCGAATGAGCGGGGCGATCGATCTGACCTTCCGTCCCGGCGAGGAGGCGCTTGCGGGAGCCGAGCCTCGCGTCCGGTTCTCCTATGCCGGGCTGCTTGCATCGCCCGGCGTGACGGTCGATGTCACGGAGCTGTCTAACTTCCTGTCGCTTAGAGCCTTCGAGCGCGAGCGCAGGCGTGTCGAGACACTACAGGCGAATGTGCTCGAAAAGCAACGCTTGCGCCGCGAGGTAGCGCTTTACCGGGCGCGCGCGGCGGAGCGTGAGCAGCAGCGCTTGCGGACGATCGCCGAGGAGCGCCGCCGTCAGGCAGCGGCGGCGGAAGCGGCGCGGATGCGGGCGGAGGCGGAAGCACGGGCGGCCGCTGAACGCCGTGCGGAGGATGAGGAGCGGCTGAGAATGCGGCAGCTGCCGCCGCGCAGCATCGGTCGTCAGCAGACGCCTGTCGCTCCGTCGCAGGATGCCCGGCGCGGCGGCCAGTTGCCATCGCCTTCCGGCAACCCGGGCGGGCAAAATGCCGGACCACCGGCTGGTCAGGGCCTGAATTTCGATTTGCTTCCCGACATTACCGTGCAGTAGCAGGCGACCGGCGAGCAACGGCATTGTTCCCGGAGGTGGCTCTATGCCTCGCGCACCGTCCCTTCGCGTGCCTTGACCCAGGCGAGCACATAGACCCGTAAGGCCGACGACAGATTTCCATCCTGGCCGCGGCCGTCGTCGATCTCGGCAATGAGCCGCGCGAGCGGCATGTCGCGGTCCTTGGCGATGGATTTCAATTCCAGCCAAAAGGGTTCTTCGAGAGTGAAGCTGGTGCGGTGTCCGTGCAAGGTGGCCGAATGCTTGACGACCTTCCCCATGCTCATAAACGGATTCAAGCAGCTGCCGATCGGATTCGGAAAGCTGCCGCAAGTCCTTGAGTGGGAATCGCTTTTGCGGCTGCGGTCGTCACGGCTTCTTCCGGTCGATTGAAGCCTCGCCGCCCGCTTGCTCGAGCCTGCCGTGATCAAGCGTCTTTGCGGCCTTTTCGTTCAAGGCCTTGGTCAGGGCCTTCTCGGTTTTGCTGCGGCCGAAGGTAAGGCGATTCTGCTCGGCCTGCTTTTCCTTTTCAGTCCGAGCCTGGCGTTTGCGGAACTGACGCAGATTGATCACGTCGCCGGCCATGGTCCGCGCCTCCTCGCGTCGTCAGTTTTTCTTGCGGAAGGAATCGAGCGAGACGACGGAAGCGCCGCCGCCCTTCGGGCCGTCGGGTTTTTCCGTGCTTTCGTCAGTTGCGGCCTCGGCAGCTTCGTCGAGCGGATAAGCGGTTATTTCCGCCGAATCGGCTTCTTCTTCCTCGCCGGCCGCCACATCGAACTCCAGTTCGAAGTTGACCGAGGGATCGTAGAAGCCGCGAATTGCATTGTACGGTATCACAAGCTTTTCCGGTGTGTCCGAGAACGAAAGGCCGATTTCGAAGCCGGTCTCGGTAACCTTCAGATCCCAGAACTGGTGCTGGACGACGATCGTCATCTGTTCCGGATACTTGGCCTTGAGATGTTGCGAGATCCGGACACCGGGCGCACCGGTCAGGAACGTAATGAAGAAGTGGTGATCGCCGGGCAGGTGGCCCGTAGCGGAAACTTCGGCCAACACCTTGCGAATGACGCCGCGAAGCGCGTCCTGCGCCAGAATGTCGTAGCGAATATGGTCCTGGCCCATTTGGTCCCCGTTCTCTTCAAGTCACTTGATGCATGATTCCTGCAACCGGAACTCCATTCAGGAAATCATGCAGCGATTCAAGGTGCTACAGCCAAACCTGCGCCTTGACTATGTCGGCGCCGTGGCCTGCTCCTTCATTGCCCGTCTGTTTATGACGAGTCAATTATTGAGGCATCTATAGACCATTTCACGACAGGGGAGAAGGTGAAGGCTTCTGTTGCCAGGTGCCTTCGGACCCCGCCTTACGGTGCTACCCGGAAGGACTTGATTTGAAGTGTCGCACCGCCGTTAGGCAGCGAGACGTGCTTCAGCATAGTTGTCGTTTGCAACTATAAGTTTAGCCCGATAACGGTGGTACAATGCCGAGCAAAAAGTCGATCTTTACGCCCTTGTCGATCCTATTTCGCCCCCATCAAAAGCCGGTCTGCACCAGGCCGGTTTTTGGTGGAGGCGCCGGGTACCGCCCCCGGGTCCAATGGGTTTATTGCATCGCCCGTTTATTGCCATAGCCGCCCGAAGACGGCACTCGTCATATAGGTCTTTCCGCGTCCCAAGAAAAGGGCTTCTCGAGGGAAATGACGGATTTATGTCGGTCTCGCCAACTCCGCACGAAATGCTTGACTTACACGAGCGGCGTGAAAAACTCCGCCTGCTGCACGCGGTTCGCGAGAAGGGCGGCAGCTTTTGAGAGCAAGTGCAAAGTGGAGGCTTCATGACTGATTATCTTGCAGACGTGCAGAAGTATGACAGCAGCGCCGACGAAGCAGTTGTCAACAAGATCGTGCGCCATCTCGGTATCGCCCTTCGCAATAAGGATTCCGCCCTCGTTTCGGCGTCGGATCCAAAAGAACTGGAACGCGTCAAGGAAAAGTGGTGTGAGAAGAAACTCGGCGTCGGCGGGTCAGATGCAGATGCCGCTGTTGCTGCGGCGGCCAAAGCGATGGCGGATGATCGCAGCAAGTCGCGTGTGACCTTCTACTATCTGGTCGCCAAGAATTTGGGCAAGCTCCAGACGCTCTGATCCAGGTTGGCCGGCAAAGCGCTTTCCGGTCGGCGACGAGCCGGCCGGGCGCCAGAGCTGCCCCGGCGGCGCCGTGACCCGGCGCCGATCTCTTTTATTCGCCCCCGTTTGCGCTATTCGCGGGCGCCGATGCTGTCGGGCCACAACGACTGAATTTCTTTGGGCAAGGCGTCGCGTACCTTTGCAGTCTGGCCAAGGTCGACATGCCGCGCCAGGACCCGAAATACGCTACGCGCCGCGTCGGCCGGATTGACCGGTCGCGTATCCTTCATACCCTCCGCGATCCGGGCGAGAAATTCGTCGAGCGAACGAGTGCCCTTGTCCGGTGGGTGGTTCGGCCGGTATTGATCGTAGTAGGCGCCTCGTACGATCAGCGGAAGTTCCGCGCCGAGATGGGCCGCGATTTCCGGAGGAAGCCGGTCCCGCAGGACCCGCAGCACAACTGACAGGATGTGCCAGGCGACTTTCCGGTCGGGACCGTGTTGTTCCATGATCTCGCCGAGCCAGATATGGGTCGTTTGCAGTGTCTTCTCGAAGACGTCGAGACCTGTGGCGCTCATCGTCACCTCCCTTGCTTGATGGCTGAAGCGCAACTGCATGTCTCTTTGGCGGGAACCGGTTCAGGCGGTCAGAGCCCGTTCAGGCGTGAACATGCAGAATTTCGCGTCCCGCGAAGAACGCGGCGCTGTAGATTGGCCTAACAGCCATACGCCGCGATTGTTTCGCCGCTGCCGGTAAATACTGCTCCGCCTCGTGCTGCCGAACGGGGCCGCGATTGCGGAACATTCACGGTTCAGTGCGGTTAACCGAGGAAGCGAACCAGGGGCGCCCCGGAACAAGTCGCAGAGCAGGAGGAAGGCCGATGACATCGTCCAAACATCCGAAGACACGCCGCCCGAGCGACAAGGACCTGAAGCAGGATCCCGGGATCGGACGCACGAAGGGCATTGGTGGACCGTCAGACTACGAAGCCCTGAAACGCGGCAACACTATTGAAGGAGATGTCGCGAACGACACGACCGCGCAAGGCGGCGCAAATCCGGACCAGCGCGGTCGCAGCAACAAATAGGAGCAAGGCAATGGTCGGCAGAAAGACGCAAGAGCAGCAGAAGCGCGTGCTGCAGGGCCGCGAGAACACCTCCAACGCAGACAAGGACTTCAATGCCGAAGCGGATCTGCACCGTTCCGACGCTTTGAGAAAGGCGCAACGCAAGGGACAGGATCTGAGCACCGAGCATGGCGATGCCCGCGAGGCGGACGATCGCAGCATTCTGCGTGGGAAAAATCAGGAGAGCAGGCATCACAAGGGCGCCGGCGACTGACCTAGCTGGCCGGCATTTCCGAGAATAGCTGAAAGGAGACTGCGATGGCTCACGCCAGCAAGAAGAACATGGGAAAGCCCGACAAGGGCAAGGGCGACGGTAGCGGTGCGAAAACCGAACTGAAGGAAGGCGTCCTCGGCGAAAACGACGTCCTGTCGAACAGGGACAAAGCGCAGCATTCCGACTCGCGCGGCCTCGACGAGAAGGCGGTAAGGAACGAGCAGTATCAGGACCACGCCGCAAACCGACGCCCGTCGAAATGAACCGGCGGGCGCGTATGCCGGAGATATTGACCGGGCTGGTTGGCCCGACCGACGGACAGTCGTGCATGGCGATGCGAAGTGCGGGAAAACACCTTTCCACCATTGGTTCGCGCGGCGGTTCGTTCTATTTTCGACGCTACGAACGAATCGTCGGCGGAAAAGCATGCGACAATATCTCGATCTCCTCGAACATGTGATCACAACGGGAACCGACCGGGGCGACCGTACGGGTACGGGCACGCGCTCCGTTTTCGGCTATCAGATGCGCTTCGACCTGTCGCAGGGTTTTCCGGTGCTGACCACCAAGAAGCTGCATCTGCGCTCGATCATTCACGAGCTTCTCTGGTTCCTCAGGGGCGACACGAACGTCGCCTATCTCAAGGAAAACGGGGTGAGCATCTGGGACGAATGGGCGGACGAAAACGGCGAGCTCGGACCGGTCTACGGCTATCAATGGCGCTCCTGGCCGACGCCCGGCGGCGGACATATCGATCAGATCGCGGCGCTCGTCGAGGGCCTGAAGACCAATCCGAATTCCCGCCGCCACATCGTTTCGGCCTGGAACCCGGCGCTTGTCGACGAAATGGCGCTCCCGCCATGCCACTGCCTGTTCCAGTTCTACGTGGCGGACGGGAAGCTCTCCTGCCAGCTCTACCAGCGCTCGGGCGATATCTTTCTCGGCGTACCCTTCAATATCGCTTCCTACGCTCTGCTGACGATGATGGTGGCGCAGGTCACAGGGCTCGAAGCCGGCGATTTCGTTCATACGCTGGGTGATGCACATATCTACCGCAACCACTTCGAACAGGCGCAGCTGCAACTGACGAGAACGCCGAAGCCGCTGCCGAAACTGGAAATAAATCCGGCGGTGAAGGATATATTTTCGTTTAGATTCGAAGACTTTGAGCTCGTCGGCTACGAAGCCGATTCACATATCAAGGCGCCGGTCGCGGTCTAGCTAAGCACTCCGGGCAAAGCCGGCTCCCGCGTTTCCCGGTGGTGCCCCAATGGGAGGTTTCCATGCTGACGCTGATCCACGCGCCTTTGTCGCGCTCATCGCGCATCATCTGGCTGCTCGAAGAACTCGGTGCCGACTACGACATCCGTTATGTCGATATCCGCCGTTGGGACGGATCCGGCGGCCCGGACGAAAACAATCCGCATCCGCACAAGCAGGTGCCGGCACTCCTCCACGACGGGACATTGATCTGGGAGTCGGTCGCGGTCGTGCAATATCTGACGGATCTCTATCCCGATTGCAGCCTGAGCCGGCCGCCCGGCCATCGCGAGCGCGGCGCCTATCTGTCGTGGCTCGCCTACTATGCCGGTGTCATCGAGCCGACCGCTCTCGCTCATATATCCGGAGTGACGGTGAACAATCCGGGGCTCGCGAGGCTTTACACCGAAATGTGCGCGCATGTGATCGACGCGCTTACGCGGCACACCTATCTCCTTGGCGAATCGATGAGCGCGGCCGATCTGTTGCTCGCAAGCGCACTGCAGTGGATGCGCAAGATCCTGCCGGAAAGCGACGTGATAGATCGCTATATTCGCGTCGTCACGGACCGGGCGGCGCTGGTTCGCGCGCGTGAAATCGACAGCAAGCCGAGTGGCTTTCATGACTGAGGCGGAGCAGAAGGTGACCACCCGACCGAAGATCGTTTTCGTCGTCGCTGTCGCAGCGAATGGAGTCATCGGCCGCGAGGGCGATCTGCCCTGGCGGCTCTCGACCGATCTCAAGCGCTTCAAGGCGCTGACGATCGGCAAGCCGGTCGTCATGGGACGTAAGACCTGGGCCTCGCTCGGGCGACCCTTGCCCGGCAGGCCGAACATCGTCATCAGCCGCAACCCCGATTTCGAGGCTCCCGGCGCGGAGGTGGCGCCGTCGCTGGAAGTGGCGCTCACGATCGCGCGGGAGCGGGCGGCCGCGGTCGGGGCCGACGAGATCTGCATCATTGGCGGCGGCGAGATCTACCGTCAGTCGATCGGCATGGCCGATGTGCTGCACGTGACCGAAGTGCAAGCGGAGGTGGATGGCGATACACGCTTCCCTTCTATCGACCCGGCGATTTTCGAAAAGGTGCTGGAGGAAGACCTTCCGCGCGGCGAGAAAGACAGCCACGCGATGCACTTCGTGACCTGGCGCCGCCGCACGTCGCCGCCAGAAGGTGCCGGAGCCTGAGCGGTCTCGGTGCTTATCCACGCACTTGCCTATCGCTACGGCGGGAGCGGTGAACAATTTTAACGCATTTACGGTGAACTCGGCCGTATCGCGTTGAAAGCAATGCACATGATACCTATAACGGGTTCACATCGTGACCGGCCGCAATGCCTGCGGGGCGTTCAGCGACAGAGTTTCTTGGAAGTGAGGATTTGATGCCCTGGAGCAATCAGAATGGCGGCGGCGGCGGCCCGTGGGGCGGCGGCGGCGGCAATCAGGGGCCATGGGGCCAGGGGCCCAACCGGCCACGCGGCGGAAGAGGTGGTCCGCCGGATCTGGAAGAGATCATCCGGCGTGGCCAGGATCAATTGAAAAACGTGGTTCCGGGAGGCTTCAACGGCGGGATCTTCGTCATCGTGGGCCTGTTGGTCCTCGGCTTCGTTCTGCTGAATTCCATCTATACCGTTCAGCCGGATGAACGCGGCGTCGAGATGCGCTTCGGCAAGCCGAAGGAAGAAATCTCCATGCCGGGCCTGCACTATCACTTCTGGCCGCTCGAAACCGTCGAGATCGTCAAGGTGACGGAGCAGCAGCAGAATATCGGCGGCCGCACGGGCCAGTCGAATGCCGGCCTGATGCTCAGCGGCGATCAGAACATCGTCAACGTGCAGTTCTCGGTGCTGTTCTCGGTTACCGATCCGAAGGCCTATCTCTTCAATGTCGAGAACCCGGCCGACACGCTGCAGCAGGTGGCCGAAAGCGCAATGCGCGAGGTCGTCGGCCGCCGTCCGGCCCAGGATATCTTCCGCGACAACCGCCAGGCGATCGCCGCGGACGTGAAGAACACGATCCAGGCGACGATGGATGCTTACGGCGCCGGCATATCGGTGAATACCGTAGCGATCGAGGATGCCGCACCGCCGCGTGAGGTGGCCGATGCCTTCGACGAAGTGCAGCGCGCCGAACAGGACGAGGACCGCTTCGTGGAGGAGGCGAACCAGTACGCCAACCAGGTGCTCGGCAGGGCTCGCGGCCAGGGCGCCCAGATCCGCGAAGAGGCGGCCGCCTACAAGGACCGCGTCGTCAAGGAAGCTCAGGGTGAGGCTCAGCGCTTCATCTCGGTCTACGACGAATATTCCAAGGCCCCCGAGGTCACGCGCAAGCGGCTTTACATCGAAACGCTGCAAGGCGTTCTCGGCAAGTCCAAGAAGGTCATCCTGGACGAAAAGAACGGCCAGGGCGTGCTGCCCTACCTGCCGCTCAACGAAATCGGCAGGCCCGTTCAGTCGGGAGGAAACCAATGATCAACAATCGCAGTTCAATAATCCTGATCGTCCTCGCCGCCGTCCTGTTCGTCGTCTATTCCTCGGTCTTCGTCGTGAACGAGCGCCAGCAGGCGATCGTCGTTCGCTTCGGTCAGATCCGGGAGGTGAAGAGCGAACCGGGTCTTTATTTCAAGCTTCCATTCGGCTTCATGGACGCCGATCGCGTCCAGTATGTCGAAGACCAGGCACTCCGTTTCGACCTCGACAATATCCGCGTGCAGGTCTCCGGCGGCAAATTCTACGAGGTGGATGCATTCGTCGTCTACAAGATCGCCGACCCCCGCCGCTTCCGGCAGACGGTTTCCGGAGACCGAGAATCTGCGGAGTCCCGGCTTAGGACGCGCCTCGATGCTTCGCTGCGCCGGGTCTACGGTCTGAGGGGATTCGAGGCGGCGCTTTCCGACGAGCGCGCATCGATGATGCGTGAGGTCCGTACGGACCTCAGCGCGGATGCCGAGTCGCTTGGTCTCAATATCGAGGACGTGCGCATCCGCCGCACGGACCTGACCCAGGAAGTCTCGCAGCAGACCTACGATCGGATGAAGGCGGAACGTCTGGCCGAAGCCGAACTGATCCGTGCCCGGGGCAACGAGGAAGGCCAGCGACGCCGCGCGATTGCCGATCGTCAAGTGGTCGAGATCGTTGCCGAAGCGCAGCGTGATTCGGAAATCCTGCGCGGTGAGGGCGAAGCGGAGCGGACGCAGATATTTGCCGACGCATTCCAGCGCGATCCGGGCTTCTTCGAGTTCTACCGGTCGATGGCTGCCTATGCGCAGTCGATCGGCAGCCCGGACACAACCATCGTGCTGTCGCCGCATTCGGAATTCTTCCGTTATTTCAACAGTGCGGACGGTGCGGACCAACCGCCACCGAGCCCGGGCCTGGCGGCGCCGACCACCGCAGATTGAGCGGACGATGTCCGACTTTCTGACCGGTCTGGCTTTTTTCCTGATCATCGAGGGGCTGGTGTACGCACTGGCCCCTTTGGTTTTGGTGGAACTGGCGAGGCGATTGCCGTATGTCCCTGAACATCAGCTCCGATTGGCCGGATTGACTTCGGTGGCCGTCGGCGTCGGGCTCGTATGGTTGCTTCGAGGATAATGCGAATGCCACATAAATTGCTCATCCGGCTGGTCGATGCCGAATATGCCATTACCCGTTTGAACGTCGGATCCGCGATTCCGGAGTGGCTGCCGGGCCCGGGGTTCTGGACGGTTTCCAGTTCCCGCGAGGAAATGACGCTCGTCTGTCGTGCCGCCCGTGTCCCATCGAGCGTGCAGAGTTCGCTCGGCTGGCGCTGCTTCCGCATCGAGCAGCACTTCAGTTTCGACGTGCCAGGCGTTCTATCGTCGGTGCTGCGACCGCTCTCGGAGGCAGGTGTCGGCGTCTTCGCCAATTCCACCTTCAGCACCGATTACGTCTTCGTCGCGGGGTCCAACCTCGAGCAGGCCGTGGAGGCTCTGAAAGAGCACGGGCACGAAATAACCATCTGAGGCGCCGCCGGTTCGCTGCCCGGATCAGGAAATCGTGTTTGGACGCTTCGGAATTCCGCCGTATCTTCAAGAGAAGGTTCGCGTGATGCGCGTCTCGATCGGGTCGCGCTGCGCTGTAGTTCGTTGCAGCCGAGCGATGTTCATGCATCATCCTTGCCGGACGACCGGGGGCCGGCGTTATGTAAGGGAAATGATAGGAGCCTAGCGACTTGTCGAAACGACCCGAATTCTTCCGCGGCCTGGTGCTGGCGGCCGCGACGGCACTCATATTCACCAATGCGACGCTGGCCCAGACGGCCACGTCCCGGCCTCCGGCCGGCCCGCCGTCCGTTGCCGATCTCGCCGAGGGACTGCTCGACGCCGTCGTCAACATCTCGATTTCGCAGAACGTCAAGAGCGACGACAATGCGCCGATGCCGCAGGTGCCGGAAGGATCGCCGCATCAGGAGTTCTTCGACGAGTTTTTCAAAGGACAGGGCGGCGAGGGCGGCCGGCCGCGCACGGTCAACTCGCTCGGTTCCGGATTCATCATCGATCCGGCCGGCTACATAGTCACCAACAACCACGTCATCCAGGATGCCGACGATATCGAGATCAATTTCTCCGATGGATCGAAGCTTAAGGCGAAGCTTGTCGGCATGGATACGAAAACCGACCTCGCCCTCCTGAAGGTCGAACCGAAGAAGCCGCTCAAGGCCGTCTCCTTCGGCGACTCGCGAAAGATCAGGATCGGCGATTGGGTGATGGTCGTCGGCAATCCGTTCGGCCTGGGCGTATCCGTATCGGTGGGCGTCGTCTCCGCGCGCGGCCGCAATATCAATGCCGGCCCCTACGACAGTTTCATCCAGACCGATGCGGCGATCAACCGCGGCAATTCGGGCGGTCCGCTTTTCAACATGCAGGGTGAGGTCGTCGGCATCAATACGGCGATCCTTTCGCAGACCGGCATGTCGGTCGGTATCGGCTTTGCCGTGCCGGCGGAGCTTGCGGTGAACGTCGTCAATCAGCTCAGGGAATTCGGCGAGACGCGCCGTGGCTGGCTCGGTGTACGGATCCAGCCCGTCACCGACGATATCGCCGAGAGCCTGAAGATGGAGCTCCCACGCGGCGCGCTCGTTTCGGGCATCATCGAGGGCGGTCCGATCACCAAGGGCGAGATCAAGCCGGGCGACATCATCATCCGCTTCGACGGAACGGACATCGCGGAAATTCGCGATCTCATGCGCACGGTCGGCGAGAGCCCGGTCGGCAAGGCGGTCGATGTGGTCATTATCCGCGACGGCAAGGAGCAGACCGCTCGGGTTACGCTCGGCCGGCTGGAGGATGGCGAGCAGCTCGCCAATGCGAAACCGGGCGAAGTGCTGCCGAATGGCGGTGAGGCGAAGCCCGGCGAGCCGCCGGCCGCGCAACTGCCTGCAAGCGACACCGTGCTCGGAATGAAGCTTGCCGAGCTCGACGCCGACCGCCGCCAGAGTTTCGGCATTGTCGAAAGCGTCAAAGGCGTCGTGATTACCGAGGTGCAACCCAATTCGCCCGCTGCCGAGCGTCGGGTGGAGCCGGGCGAGGTGATCGTCGAACTCGGTCAGGAAGCGATGGAAACGCCGGAGGATGTCACCTCACGCGTCACCGAACTGAAGGCCGACGGGCGCCGCAACGCCTTGCTGATGATCGCGAACAAGACCGGCGAACTGCGTTTCGTGACGGTGCGGATGGAATAGAGCGCGCGCTCTCGGCCGTGGCGACGGGGCGCTACCGCTTCGCGGCAAGGCCATCCCGCCGCCATTCTTCCGCGGTTATTGCGTAAAGCACGTGGCGTTTGAGCTGCGGATGCGTGTCCGGAACGCCGGAATGATCGAAGTCGCGCATGGAATCGGGGCGCATGCCGATCCGCTTCATCACGGCGGTGGAGCGCGTGTTGGCCGGAACGGCGATGGCAACGATCTCCCCAAGCTTCCTCTCGCCGAATCCATAATCGAGAAGCGCCCGGGCTGCGTCCGTCACGTAGCCCTTTCCCCAATGGCGGAGAGCCAGGCGCCAACCGATCTCGACGGTGCCGTCGGGCAGGTGCGGTTCGAGATCGGTGCGTGCAAGTCCGCAGAAGCCGACCGGTGCGTCGTTCTCACGGAGCGCGAGCGCGAAGAAGCCGAAGCCGGTTTCGAAGATGTTGCGGTTGTTGCGGTCGAAAAGCGCGTCGGCCTCCGCGCGGGTGCGGCGGAACGGGAAGAACTCCATGACCGTGGGATCGTTGTTGATCTCGGCAAAGAGTTCGCGGTCGGTCTCGGCCCAGGCACGGAGCCTGAGCCGCTCGGTCTCTAGAATGATCACGTCACGAAATCCGTCTTGCGATATCCCTGGAGATAGAGCAGGGCGGTGAGGTCGCCATGGTCGATGCGGATCTTCGCCTGTTCGGCAACGACGGGCTTAGCGTGGAGCGCCACTCCAGTGCCGGCAAGCTGCAGCATTCCGAGATCGTTGGCACCGTCGCCGACGGCGATGACGTCCGCCGGCGTGATGCCGAGCCGTTCAGAAATGTCGATGAGCGCATCGACCTTGGCCTGCTTGCCGAGGATCGGCCGGGCAACGTCGCCGGTCAGCTTGCCGTTCTCTTCAACGAGAATGTTGGCACGGTTTTCGTCGAATCCGAGCTTCTCTGCGATAGGGCCGGTAAATACGGTGAAGCCGCCGGAGACGAGGGCGCTGTAATGTCCCTTCGCCTTCATCGTGGCAATCAGTTCGCGGCCACCCGGCGTCAATGTGATACGCGTGGCGATGACCTCCGCGACGACGGTAACGGGCAGGCCCTGGAGAAGCGCCACTCTTTCGACGAGTGCCGGCTCGAAAGCGATCTCGCCGTTCATGGCGCGCGCGGTGATTGCCGCGACCTTTTCCTTCAAGCCGACTTCCGCGGCCAGCTCGTCGATGCATTCCTGCCCGATCATGGTGGAGTCCATGTCGGCAATCAGAAATCGCTTGCGGCGGCTTTCGGCATCTTGCACGGCGACGTCGATCGCGGCGCCGGCGACCGCCTGGCGCAGCCGAGCTTCCGCTTCGCCGGCCTCGGCGCCATCCCTCAACACGATGTCGCAGGCAATACCGTCCGCGAGCCAATAGAGCCCGGACGCGTCGAGGCTTTCCGCTGCCGCTTCCGCGCGTGCTGGCGACAGAACGGGATTTGACGGATTGGCGATAAGCGTGGCAACGAGAGCCATGATGCAAAACCTTGCGAAAGACATCGACGCGATCCTGATAACCGGGCCGACCGCCAGCGGCAAGTCCGCGCTCGCGGTGAAGCTCGCGCAAAGACACGGCGGCGTCGTGATCAATGCGGATAGCATGCAGGTTTACGGGACGCTGAAAGTCCTGACCGCGCGGCCGGATGAAAGCGAGATGGGGGGCGTCGAGCATTTCCTCTACGGTCACGTCCCCCCGGGCCGGGCCTATTCCACCGGCGTGTGGCTCCGCGAAGCGGAAGCGCTGGTGGCGCGGCTGAGAAAGGGAGGGCGGCTGCCGGTCTTCGTCGGTGGCACGGGCCTCTATTTCAAAGCGCTGATCGGAGGGCTATCGGATATGCCCGAGATTCCGCCGGCGATCCGCCAGCGCCTGCGTGCGCGCCTGACGGAGGAGGGCGCCGAGGCGCTGCACGGTGAACTTTCCGAGCGCGATCCGGAGACGGCGGCGCGCGTGCAACCCGGCGATGGGCAGCGTATCGTGCGCGCGCTGGAGGTAATCGAGGCCACGGGAAGGCCGATAGGATCTTACCAGCAGAGCCGTGGGCCGGTGAACATCGACCCGGCGCGAGCGCAGAAGATCGTCGTATTGCCGGAGCGGCGGCTTCTTCATGGCCGTATCGATCGACGCTTCGAGACGATGCTTGCGAGAGGCGCCGTCGAGGAGGTGCGCGCGCTTCTCGCGCTTCGCCTTCCTCCGGAGATGCCGGTGATGAAGGCGATCGGCGTCCCACAGATCGCCGCGATGCTGAGAGGCGAGATGAGCGAGGCGCAGGTGATCGAGGCCGGCGCGGCGGCAACGCGGCAATATGCCAAGCGTCAGATGACCTGGTTTCGCAACCAGCTTGACGAGACCTGGCAGCGTATCGACGGTCCGGATGCCTTGGACTGAACAACAAGCACAGGGCTGAGGCTCCTTGAGCATTGTGCTGCGGTCTGAAGCGGCATCAGAAGCGTCAGTCGATGCCGTGCTCCTTCAATACCGCCTCCTCGTCGCCGCTGATCCAACCGAAAATCTTCGGCTCGCCGCCACGCAGCTGAACGAGGTAATGAACCTCGAAATCGATGGTGACATTCGGCTGTTCCTCGGCGTCGAAGACGGAGCGCCAATCGACCCTTACGAGAAAATGCAGCGCATCGATCTGCGTTACCGTGGTTTTGCGGATCTTCAATTCCCTGGTGCCGATAGCACGATAGCGGGCATAACCCTTTTCCATCGAAGCCGTCAGGGTCTCGTCGTTTTTTCCCGTCATGACTCCGGCCGGCGAGGCGGCGATAAAGTCCGTGGCGAAGGCGGAGGTCGTACTTCCGACCGGAAGCGTCCCCGCAAGGACCTGATTGGCCATGCTCTCGTAGCGCTCGAAGAAGCGCGTCAAAATCTCTTCCATGATTTTCATCCCAATTTGCTCCGCGCAACGGAGGCGGAGGCTTGCGGGCCGTCAATCAACCGGCGTGTGCTGGTGTTGAATAAGCTTCCAGTCTGCTCCCACGCCGTGATAGGTCGAGGTACAACACGCCGCATAAGGCCCACCTTCCGCGCGTCGCGCCTCCGCAAGATAGCCGAGCACGATGAAGTTCTCGCCGATCCGGCTCATGACTTTCTCGCTGATCGTGAGATGTTCCCACCGCGGAATTCCCTGGAGACTTCGGATTATGACCGATCGTCCGCGCAGCAGACCAACCGGCGCAGGGAATGCCATGATGCAGTCTTCGTCCAGCAATTCGCGATAGGGATCGGAGCCCTCAAGCCAGAGGCGCCGCTCGTTTCTCCATGCGTCAGTGTCGTCCATGATCGTCTCCTCGCCTTGACGTCACCTCAACGCTTGAGAGGAGCCCCCGGATCCAAAATTGCAATCAGGGCAGGTTGAGCGGTCAGGACGCACCGTACCCTCCGCTTCCGTTCTATTTGCGGATGAGGCTGCCGAGTGGTCGCCTGAGCAGGCTTTCGCGAAGCGACCCCTCGTGACGCGGTGCCGGCGTGGCGAAGCCTGCATCCGGTTGGCCGGGCGCCTGGGCGGGCCGGCCCGACATCCGTTCCGCCTCTCCGGACAGGATCTGCTCGCGGATCCGGCTGAAGCGTTCGAACTCCTGGTTTCCCGGCTCGGACGGGCGGGGAAGCATGTCGGGGCTATAGGGCTCGAATGCGGGGTATCGTCGCGAATGGGAGTCCGCGATCTCGGTCCCGGTGCCTCTCCCGCTTCGGTTATTGTCCTCGAGCGCCGGCGCCTGCTTGGTCTGTGACGCCAGATAGCTCTGTTGGAAACTCGATATGTCGGGACCGTTGACGGCACGCATTCGGCTGATGATCGAACGGAGGTCGGCGAGGGGCGGCGCGTCGTCGTCAACCTTGTCGGTGATGCCGTGGGCGCGGGGCAACCGCGCATCGTCGACGCGGGCAAAGCGCATGCGCATCGGCACTGCGACCGCCTCGCCGAATGCGATTGCCTCGCCGTTGCCGATCGAGGAAATGAAGCTGGTGGTGGAGATCGACGAATTGGCGATCGCCGAACGGATGATTTCCTGGTCGCGATCGTTGGCGAGCCGCATGGCGAAGACCGTCGAGCATTGCGACAGGATCGTCGGATCGAGCTCGCCCGGCCGCTGGGTGATGATGCCGAGCGAGACTCCGTATTTGCGACCCTCTTTGGCGATCCGTGAAATAGCCTGGCGTGTCGGCACAAAGCCGAGCGACGGATCGGCCGGCACATAGCGGTGCGCCTCTTCGCAAACGACCAGCATATGAATGGCGCCATTGCCCCAGAGGCCTATCTCGAAGGCCATGCGGCAGAGCACGGAGGCGAGGGAGTTGACGACTTCCGAAGGGATCCCGGCAAGCTCGAAGGTGGCGATCGGCTTGCCGTCGCCGGGAATGCGGAAGATCTTTGCAATCGTGTCCTCGATCGTGTCCGTGATCGTGTTCTGCGAGAACATGAAATGGTAGCGCGGATCGTTGACTGCGGAGACGATCCTGACCTTGAGGGAGCGCAGGTACGGCTTGTCGTTGCGTCCCTCCAGCCGACCGATGCGCTCATCGATCAGCGCCAGAAGATCGGCAATGCGGTATGGGACGGGGGTATCCGCGGTGATCGAGCTCTTTTCCGTCTGCCGCCGCATCAGGGCGGATTCGCCGCCCTTGAATGCTTTTTTCGCGTCCGCGATGACGTCCCGCAGGATGTCGAGTTCGTCCGGCACCGGCGGGCGTCCACGAAAGATGACCTCGGCCAACTCCTCGAGCCGGAAGAACCAGAACGGGAGGTCGAGTGTATCCGTGTCGATTACCACCGCCTGGTCGGGAAACGCGGCGGCGAACTCGTTGTGCGGATCGAGGATCAGCACACGCAGCTTCGGGTCGGCGGCGATCGCCTTGTTCAGGAGCAGTGTCACGGCGGTCGACTTGCCGACGCCGGTGGTGCCGACGATCGCAAAGTGCTTGGCAAGCATGGAAGGCACATGGATGGTGGCGTCGAGACTTTCGTCCTGCGTCAGCTTGCCGATGACGCAACTGTCCGATTGACCGGAGTCGTAGATGCGGGCGAGATCGCTCACGCGGATGCGGTGGGCAATCGCTCCGAGATAGGGATAGCGGCTGATGCCGGCGGAAAACTCTTCCCGCCCATCCGCACCGACATGAACCTCGCCCATCAATTCCACTTCGATGCGGAAAGTATTGTTGACCTCTTCGCCCCAGCCCTCGGAAACGGTCTGCATCGAATAGACGAGTGCGACGACACGGTTGGTGCCGACGGAAATCGAAACCAACTTGCCGACCGACCAGAGCTCGGTGAGCGAAGTCTCGCCATTTTCGGCGACCGCCGCGATCGTGGCGCGCGAGCCGTTGCAGGCGACGACCCGCCCGAGAAATCGATTGCCGGGCTTGAACGTATCGCGGCGATCCGTCTCGGCGGCGCGAGGCGCCGATTGATTTCCACTTTCGAGCAACGCAGCACCTCGGGCGAAAACGCCAATCAGCAGCAGGATGCGCGCCGAATCCGGCGCCTTTTCCTTGCTGTGTCCCAGGATAGCGGCTGCGGTTTAATAACTGGTTGCTCGCAGGCCGTGCCGATCGGGACACGCCAAAGCCGTTGACGGATGGGGAATTTCCGTTTAACAAATCGCCCCATGAAAAATTTCGCGGTTATTCTTGTGGTGGGACGGCGCATGGGCAGGATGGTGTAACCATCCGGCGGTAGCCACCCATGCGCTGAACGAGGCTCCTGACGGGGCCTTTTTTTATGCCTTCAAACACGTTATTCACCCAAACCTGAACGAGGGACGGAAGCAGGCCAATGAGCGGAACTGAGAACCAGATGACGGGCGCGGAGATCGTTCTCCAGGCTTTGAAAGACAATGGCGTCGAACACATCTTCGGCTATCCCGGCGGTGCCGTGCTCCCGATCTACGACGAGATTTTCCAGCAGGAGGATATCCAGCACATCCTCGTCCGCCACGAGCAGGGCGCCGGCCATATGGCCGAAGGATATGCCCGCTCCACCGGCAAGGTCGGCGTCATGCTGGTGACTTCGGGCCCGGGAGCAACCAATGCGGTCACGCCGCTGCAGGACGCGCTGATGGACTCGATCCCGCTCGTCTGCATCTCGGGGCAGGTACCGACGTCGCTGATCGGCTCGGACGCCTTCCAGGAATGCGACACGATCGGCATCACCCGGCCCTGCACCAAGCACAACTGGCTGGTGAGGGACGTCAACGAGCTCGCCCGCGTCATCCATGAGGCTTTCCGCGTTGCTCAGTCGGGCCGTCCGGGTCCGGTCGTCGTCGACATTCCGAAGGACGTTCAGTTCGCAACCGGTACCTATACGCCGCCTTCGGCCGTTCCGACACAGAAGAGCTACCAGCCGAAGACCCAAGGGGACCTGAAGAGGATCGAGGAGGCGGTCGCGCTCATGAAAACGGCGCGCCAGCCGGTCATCTACTCGGGCGGCGGCGTCATCAATTCCGGGCCGCAAGCCGCACATTTCCTGAGGGAACTGGTCGAGCTCACCGGCTTCCCGATCACGTCGACGCTGATGGGCCTCGGCGCCTATCCGGCCTCCGGCAAGAACTGGCTCGGCATGCTCGGCATGCATGGGACCTACGAAGCCAACCTGGCGATGCATGATTGCGACCTCATGATCTGCATCGGCGCGCGCTTCGACGACCGGATCACCGGCCGGCTCAATGCCTTCTCGCCCAACTCGAAGAAGATCCACATCGATATCGACCCATCCTCCATCAACAAGAACGTCCGCGTCGACGTTCCGATCATCGGCGACGTCGCCGCTGTGCTCGAGGACATGATCCGCCTGTGGCGTGCTGCGGCCAAGACGGTCGACCAGGCGCGGCTTGGCGACTGGTGGAAAGAGATCTCCAGGTGGCGGGCGCGCAACTCGCTGGCCTATACGCCGAGTGCCGACGTCATCATGCCGCAATATGCGATCCAGCGGCTCTACGAGCTCACCAAGGACCGCGACACTTACATCACCACCGAAGTCGGCCAGCACCAGATGTGGGCCGCGCAGTTCTTCGGCTTCGAAGAGCCGAATCGCTGGATGACTTCGGGCGGCCTCGGCACCATGGGCTACGGCTTCCCGGCCGCGGTCGGCGTCCAGGTCGCGCATCCGGAGAGCCTCGTCATCGACATCGCCGGCGACGCCTCGATCCAGATGTGTATCCAGGAGATGTCGTGCGCGGTTCAGTACGGCCTGCCGGTCAAAATCTTCATCCTGAACAATCAATATATGGGCATGGTCCGGCAGTGGCAGCAGCTCCTGCACGGCAACCGGCTGTCGCATTCCTACACCGAGGCGATGCCGGACTTCGTCAAGCTCGCCGAGGCCTATGGCGGCGTCGGCATCCGTTGCGAAAAGCCGGGAGAGCTCGACGATGCGATCCGGCAGATGATCGACACACCGGCCCCGGTCATCTTCGACTGCCGCGTCGCCAATCTCGCCAATTGCTTCCCGATGATCCCTTCGGGCAAGGCGCATAACGAGATGCTGCTCCCGGACGAGGCAACGGACGAGGTGGTCGCCAACGCCATCGATGCCAAGGGCCGCCAGCTCGTTTGAAGACAAGGTAGGAACAGGAAAATGAATGCACATCTTCAGGCGACGGGCTCGGCCTACTTCATCGCCAAGGAAACGGAGCTTGCGGAAACGCACACGCTTTCCGTTCTGGTCGATAACGAGCCGGGCGTGCTCGCCCGCGTCATCGGCCTTTTCTCCGGCCGCGGCTACAATATCGAGAGCCTGACGGTCTCCGAGACGGAGCACGAGGCTCATCTCTCGCGCATCACCATCGTGACCCGCGGCACGCCGCACGTGCTCGAGCAGATCAAGAACCAGCTCGAACGTCTGGTGCCTGTGCACCGGGTCGTAGATCTCACGGTTCGCGCCGCCGGTCTGGGCCATGAGCGGCCGATCGAGCGCGAACTGGCGCTCGTCAAGGTACACGGCTCGGGCGAACATCGGGTGGAGGCGCTCAGGCTCGCCGACGCCTTCCGTGCCTCGGTCATCGACGCCAACATCGATCACTTCGTCTTCGAGATCACCGGCAAGCCTTCCAAGATCGAGCAGTTCATCGCCATCATGAAGCCGCTCGGGCTGATCGAAGTCTGCCGCACCGGCATCGCCGCGATGAACCGCGGGCCCCAGGGAATGTAAAGAAGCGAGGAAGATCGCGCCCTTCGGGGCGCGCGCCTCCCCACAGGTGGGAGGGGCTGCACCCGCCGCACCCTTTCAAGCCCACTTCACCCGTCTGGGTACCCTATGGCATCAAATCACCTCCAGCCGCGTCTTCCTTCGCGGCGGCGGGAAGTGGCGGTCGAGTTCGTCGAGATTTTCCGTCGTAAGGCGGATATCCATCGCGTCGCGGTTTTCGCGGGCGCGTTCGGGGGAACCGGTCTTCGGGATCGAAATCACGCCGGAACGCGTCTTCAAAAAGGCGAGTGCCACCTGGGCGGGCGTCGCCTGATGCGCCTTGGCGACATGAATCAGATCGGCGCCATGCAGAAGGCGGCCCTCGTCGAGCGGTGAGTAGGCCATGACCGGCACGCCTTGATCGCGGCACCGGGGCAGCAGGTCGAATTCGATGCCGCGGCGGGCGAGATTGTAGAGCACCTGATTGGCCGCGACGTTGCCGCCGTCAGGAACGGCCGACAGCTCCTCCATGTCGTCGACGTCGAAATTGGATACACCCCAAGCACGGATCTTGCCGGCCTTCTTCAGCTCTTCGAAGGCGGCGACAGTTTCGGCGAGCGGATAGCCCCCGCGCCAATGCAGAAGGTAAAGATCGACGCAGTCGATGCCGAGATTGCGCAGGCTGCGTTCGCAGGCGGCAACCGTACCCGCGCGGCTGGCGTTGGAGGGCAGCACCTTGCTGACGACGAATGCCTCGTCGCGCCGACCCCGGATCGCTTCTCCCACGATACGTTCGGCAGCGCCGTCGCCGTACATCTCTGCAGTGTCGATCAGCGTCATGCCGAGATCGAGCCCGGTCTGCAGGCTGCGGACCTCGTCGGCGGACTTCGCGCGGTTTTCGCCCATGCGCCATGTCCCCTGGCCGAGCGCGGGAACCTTGCGGCCGTCCTTGAAAACGATGGTCGGGATCGGTTCGTGCATAGGGATTGTCCTGAGAGTTGCTCCAGTTCCGAGATTTAAGGCCGCGTGGGGGAAAGTCCACAAGCAAGTCGCAGCATTGCGGCCGTGACACGCCGCCGCGTGCGGTCGCGCCGATAGTCTTCTCTCGAAAGAAAATAAAATTGTGCCTTGTAAGAAACACAATGATGACCTACATAGCTCGGTATCGATATTGATCGACGATATTTGTTTCTGCGCCAAGGCGCATCGTCACGAAAATCCTGACAACATCGGTTTTGATACACCGTTTTTATGCGGTGGCGGTTTTCCATGGCTATTGAAAGGACATCGACGTGGCTTCTGGAACGGTAAAGTGGTTCAACAGCACCAAGGGCTTCGGTTTCATCCAGCCAGATGACGGCGCCGCTGACGTGTTCGTCCATATTTCGGCGGTTGAACGCGCCGGCCTGTCCACGCTGAAAGACGGGCAGAAGGTAAGCTTCGAGCTGACGCAGGATCGGCGCTCGGGCAAGACCTCGGCGGACAACCTTCGCGCTCTCTGAACGGATTGCGCGTTTGTGCCCTAACACGGCACTTCATGACATTGTTATCTCCCCGCCCGTGACCACGGATGTACTGGCGCGGCGGGTTGAGATGATGAGGAAGGTCGGGCCTGTCCCGGCCTTTTTTATTGGCTGAAATTTGATGGAGGATCTCGCATGAAGGACGTCGGCAATCGTATTTTCAAGGCCGAGAAGAAGAACCCTGCGGATCGCGCGGATCAGGCCACAATTGCATCACGCGCCATTATCGAGCAGGAGGCTGCAGCGCGTGTGAAGAAGACGGCACGCCTCAAACAGATGCGGCTGGAGAAAGAGGCCGAGGAGGCGGCAAATCCAGTTGCCGCCCCCGCCAAGAAGGGCAAGGCGCAGAAGCGAAAGTAGGAGGACCTTACGGCATATTTCCCAAATTCGGCTCTTGCCCTCCGACAGGGGGGGGAAGGGATGGCAAACGCTACTCGCGCATCCCGCGCGGCCGAGACTCCTACCTTTGTGCGGCAACGAGCAGCATCATCGGGCGGTCGACCTCTTCCGCGAGGTCCGGATTGCGGGCGATCTCAGCGGCGGTCGGGCTCCACTCCTGAACGCGGCGGATCGAAAAACCGGCTGAAATCAGGGTGTTCAATGTGGTGCCGAGCGTGCGGTGATACTTGACGACGCCCTTGGCAAGCCAGTCGGTGACACGCTTTCCTTCGGCCGAGTAGCGATCGAGCGGCCAGATGCGGCGGCCCTCGGCGTCCGTGGACCAGCCAGGGTTCGTCGGAGCCATGTAGACCGGATGTTCGATGGTGAAGACGAAATGCGATCCGGGCAGGAGACTGCTATGGATCGTTCGCACCAGCCGGTCGAAGTCTTCGATATAATGGAAGGCGAGAGAGCTATAGGCGAAGTCGAAGCTCGCCTCGGGCAAAACCAGAAGCTCGAGGTCGGCGATTTTATACTCGACCGAAGGATCCTCCGTCTCTTGCCGCGCGCGTGCGATCATTTTTTCGGAGAGGTCGAGGCCAAGGACATGGGCCGCGCCGTTCTCCCGCGCCCAGCGGGCGAACCAGCCGAAGCCGCAACCGAGATCCACGACGCGCAAGTCCCTGAGGTCGGGCAGCATTGCGCGGATTGCCGGCCATTCGGCAGCGCCGGCGAGTCCATGCAGGGATCGCCCGAGTTGGCTGTAGCCGGTGAAGAATTCGGGTTTGTCGTAAACGTTCTGTGCCATTTTCCATCTCCATGATGACGATGGACGGGCGCATGAATTAGAAGAAAGCCCCGTCCGCTTGAGCGAGGCTGAGGGGTTGCGCGTGCCTGCGCGTATAATAGACGCGCGGCGCTGTTGTCAGCGTGTGCGAAGCCCCTGCATCCCGCCTGTTGGGATGCCGGCGAACCGGGCGACAATGTGGGTGTCATGTTCACACATAGCGTGGCTATTCCATGGAAAAGGTTAGGGGTCAAGGCGGTGCAGCACCCCCGGCTTTCGGTTTGTCACCGTGACAAGATTTGGGTGGCGGTTGCATTTGGGTCAGCTAGCTTGACCCACCAGGGTCGCCGCCCGGGAGATTACGCGACGCGAATCCCAGGTTTGTAGCGGCGTTCTCGGCAGACCCGCGGCTTTGGAGGAACTCATGCAACTGGATACGCTTCTGGCGCTGTTCCTGTTTGCCTTAACGACATCGATCACGCCCGGACCGAACAATATGATGCTGTTCGCCTCGGGCGTGAACTTCGGTTTCGTGCGCACGATTCCGCATATGCTGGGGATCGGCATCGGCTTCTTCGTTCTTCTCATTGCCGTGGGGCTCGGTCTCGGCGCACTGCTTCATTCCGTGCCGCTCCTCTATACGGCCCTGAAGTTCGCCGGAGGCGCCTATCTGGTCTGGATCGCCTGGAAGATCGGCACGTCTCGCTCGCTCGGCGAAGGAAAGGCGAATGCAGTGCCGATGACCTTCCTGCAGGCGGCTGCTTTCCAATGGGTCAATCCGAAGGCCTGGGTAATGGCGGTTTCGGCCATGGCCACCTATACGAGCAGCGACAGCTATCTGATGAGCGTGCTCGTCGTCGGCGTCGTCTTCGCACTCGTCAATGTGCCGAGCGTTTCGACCTGGGCGGGTTTCGGCTCGGCCCTCAGGCAATGGCTCTCGGAACCTGCGAGGCTCAAATGGTTCAACATCACCATGGCCGTCTTGCTCGTCGTCAGTCTTTGGCCGATGCTCAGATAGTCCGCCGACACGCGACGTTTTTAGGGTCACGCATCAAGATCAGTAGCCTTCGGTAGAGGAGCCAGGAATGTCCGAGCATCATCATGGGCATGGCGACGATCACGGCCATCACCACGACAACCATCTGACCGACATGGAAGCCCGGGTAAAGGCACTGGAGACGGTGCTGACGGAAAAGGGTTTGATCGATCCTGCGGCGATCGACGCGATCGTCGAGGCGTACGAGACGAAGGTGGGACCGCGAAACGGCGCACGCGTCGTCGCCAAGGCCTGGAGCGACGTCGATTTTGCCGATTGGCTGAAACGCGACGCGACCGCGGCGATCGCCAGCCTCGGTTTCACTGGGCGCCAGGGCGAGCACATGCGTGCGGTGTTCAACACGCCCGAAACGCACAACCTCATCGTCTGTACGCTGTGCTCCTGCTATCCCTGGGCAGTGCTGGGGCTGCCGCCCGTCTGGTACAAGGCGCCGCCCTATCGTTCGCGCGCGGTTATCGATCCTCGCGGCGTGCTTGCCGAGTTCGGGCTCGAGCTGTCGGCTGAAAAGAAGGTTCGCGTCTGGGATTCGACGGCCGAACTGCGCTACCTCGTGGTGCCGGAGCGGCCGGAAGGTACCGATGGCTTCGGCGAGGACGCCCTGGCAGAGCTCGTGACGCGCGATTCCATGATCGGCACCGGGCTCGCCCTTTCGCCGGAGGGGGTACGATGAACGGGCCGCACGATCTCGGAGGTCAGCATGGCATGGGTCCGATCGCTCCGGAACGCAACGAGCCCACATTCCATGCCGAGTGGGAAAAACGGGCGCTCGGCATCACGCTTTCCTGTGGCGCTTTCGATGCCTGGACGCTGGACGAAAGCCGGCACGCGCGCGAAAGCCTGCCCCCGGCGACCTATCTTTCCGCGAGCTATTATGAAATCTGGACGCGGGCGCTGGAAACGCTTCTGAAGCGCCACGGCTTCGTGACGGAAGCCGAGCTCGACGCCGGCCACATGCTCGACAAGGGGCGGGAGCCGAAACGGGTGCTCACAGCGGACATGGTAGCAGGCGTGCTCGCCAAGGGCGGGCCATGCGACCGGCCGGTCGAAACGCCGCCGCGTTTTGCCGCCGGCGAGAGAGTGCGTACGAAGAACTTCAATCCGGAGAGCCACACGCGCCTGCCGCGCTACGCCCGCGCCAGGACAGGCATGGTGGAGGCCGTGCAGGGCGGCTTCGTCTTCCCGGACGACAACGCCCACGGCAGGGGCGAGAACCCGCAATGGCTCTATACGGTGGTCTTCGACGCCGGCGAGATCTGGGGTGAGGGCGCGGACCCGACGCTTACTGTCTCTATCGATGCCTGGGAGAGCTATCTTGAACACGCATAGATCGACGCCTGCTCCTGCCCGTTCCCCGCTTCTGGCTTCGGCGGAACTGCCAAAATCGCGCGAGGGCGATCCCGTCTTTGCCGAACCCTGGCAGGCGGTCGCCTTTGCCATGACCGTGCGGCTTCACGAGCAGGGTGTATTTTCGTGGAGCGAATGGGCGGAAGCGCTTTCGGCCGAGCTCTACAAGCCCGGCCGCAGGGCGGACGGCAGCGACTACTACGATTGCTGGGTTGCGGCGCTGAGCCGTCTGGTAACGGAACTCTCCCTCGCTTCCGGCCCCGAACTGGAAGCGCTGGTCGGCAGTTGGCAGCGCGCAGCGGAAGCGACGCCGCACGGAACGCCGATCGCGCTCGCGAATGATCCTCTGCGTTGAGGGATTGTCCGACGGCGGTTCAGGAGCTCTCCGAAGCCTCGAACTGGCGATAACATTCGTCGGCAACCTTCTGCAGCAGGGCGCGCGGCACTTCGCCCGTCACGGCGTAGCCGATTTCGCCGTCTATCCAGTAGAATGTCTCGACTTCACCCCGGCTGGATATACGGAAACTCGTTTCGCGATTTTCCGGGTTGCGGCCGAGAAGGACCGTTAGCCGTTCCCCCGTCACGTCTTCATACATCAGCATTGCGCCTGCCGTATCGTTGACCGGCACGAGGCGCCCGCCGACGAGCGAGAATCCCAGCGAGGACAGGTCGGGAATTTTCAGCCCATAATCGAGGCGTTTGCCGAGCCATGTGGCGAGATGCTCCCGCTCGCTGGCACCGACCTCCACTGGGTGGCGGACTTCGCTGGCATAGATCAGAAATGCCGATTGTGCCTGCCGGGGGAGCGCCTCGGAGGCATCGGCGGACTCGGGCGGCGGAGCCACGAGGTCGGGTCCATAGGCTCCGGCGAGCGCGCCGGCGGCAAAGATCAGAAGCCCGGCGGCGAGACGTCGCAGCGTCGGCACCGCCGATGCCCATCCGGTACTCCGTGATTTTCGGCGGGCGGATATAAGCGAGCGATCTTCCTCGCCGCTGCGGGCATAAGAGGCGAAATGCTGCTTCAGCGCCGTCGCCTGCGCCTGCCACTGGCGGACCTCTTCGGCTTTTGCCGGCTGCTTTTCCAGCCAGGATTCAATGCGCTCGCGCTCCGGTTGCGCCAGGTGGCCATCCACATAGGCGTGGAGGTCGTCATCGGAGACGGTTTCGAAGTCGGCGCTCATTTGGGTCTCCGCAGGGCGATCACGTTATCGTCCTTCATCGCTTCGGCGAGCTGGCGGCGGGCTCGCGAAAGGCGGGACATCACGGTCCCGACCGGAATTTCCATCATGTCTGCCACATCCTGGTAGCGGTATCCCTCGATGACGACGAGCATCAGAACGGCGCGATTGTCCGCGGAGAGCCGCTCGAGTGCGCGCAGCAGACGCTGCCGCTCCAGAGGATCCGCATTGTTTTCCTCCGCGCGAAGGCCGAGCGTCTCGTCAAGCTCCACTTCCGGGTGCTGAGCGCGGCGGCGTCGGCCGTTGCGATAAAGATTGGTCATGATCGTGAAGACCCAGGCGCGAAGGTTCACGCCTCGCCATTGCGCGCGTCTCGTAAGCACTTTTTCGACGCAGTCCTGCAGCAGATCTTCGCCATCCGTATCGGAACGCGCGAGGCTGCGCGAGTAACGCCTGAGCGCCGGAATCAGCGCCAGGACGTCCTCCTCGAACGGGTCGGCGGAGGAGATTTCCTCCCCCGCGCGTTTATTCAAGCCATCACGGCCGTGCGGCATCCCATACGCCCTTCACGCCGTCGCCGGTGACGTCACCCATTTTCTTGTCCTTCACCCAGAAATAAAGGGGCATGCCGTCCTTCGCCCATTGTTTGCTGCCGTCCTTTCGCTCCACGACCGAAAAGGCACCCTCGGCCGTTGCGTCGCCTTCCACCATGAAGGGCGGCCAATTCGTGGCGCAGGCATCATAGCAGGCAGAGACGCCCTTCTTGTCGTTTTTGAAAGTGTAGAGCGTCATGCCGTTTTCGGCGGCGAGCACCGGCCCTTTCTCCGACTCGACCGTTTTCACGGGCGGAGCGGCAAAGGCGGCGGCGGCCGTGGCAAGTGAGATGGCGATGGTCAACGCAAGCGTTCTCATGGGCGTTCCTTCCTCAAGATGTCTTCGACGTAGAACCGCGCTCGGGCGGGTTCGAGGATAAGACACGGAACGCTACGGATTTATTCCCTGCGCAAGTAACGATTGCGGCGCTGGGTTTATGCCCGGTCGGCGACGAAGCGGGCGAGGGCGGGGCCGATCAGCGTGATGATGAGCAGACGGGTCGTCTGCAAGGCCATGACGAATGGCAGGTCGACGTCACTCGAGGCAGCGATGACGGCGATCGAATCGAGCCCGCCGGGACTGGTCGCGAGATAGGCGGTCAGCGGATCGGTGCCGGCGACCTTGACGAGCAACAGAGCGAGAAAGCCGGAAAAGGCAATCAGCACGAGGATGGAGACGATCGTCGGCATCAGAGCGCGCCGCGCATGCGCCAGAATTGCCCGCGTGAAGCCGAGGCCGATATTCCATCCGAGCATCGCGAAAGAGAGCGCCAGCAGCCATTGCGGCAGTTCGATCGTAAGCGTTCCGGTAATGTTGAGGGCTGAGCCGATTGCAAAGGGCACGAGGAAGGCGCCGGCCGGGACACGCAGTATCTTGCCAAGGAAGCCGCCCGCGATTCCGACGGCGAGCGTCATGATGAAAGGCAGACCGGCAAGCGGCGCGAACCAGTGAGGTGCCGTTTCGGCTTCGACGCCGCTCACCCAGAGATGGGACACGATGGTCGCCGTGCTGGCGACGAAGACGACGCGCAGATATTGCATGAAGGCGACGAGCCGGGCGTCCGCGCCATAGGCATCGGCCATCAGGAGCATGGTCGAGGCAGCGCCCGCCGACGAGCCCCAGATCGCGGTCGTGCCCGGCAGGATGCCCATCCGGGTGATCGTCCAGCCGCAGAGCGTGCTGACGCCGATCACCGAAAGAATGATGGCGAGAAAGAGGAGCCAATTGCCGGAAAAGGTCACGAGAAGATCGGGACTCATCGAAGCGGCGATCATCATCGCCAGCACGACCTGAACGCAAAAGAAGAGCTGTCGCGGCAGCCGGATCGTTCCGCCATTCATGCCGACGAGCGCACCGGCGATCATTGGCCCCATCAGCAGCCCCGCAGGAATTCCGATCATTTCGAGGAGGCCGGCGAAGACGGCGGAGAGCAGGGCCAGCAGGCACCACTGCCAAACGGCGGACAGACGTCCCAGTCCGCCGTTCTTGGGCAGCGTCGGGGTTGAGGGCTGTTCCGGCTTCAAGGTCATTCTCCGGCGGGCGGCGCGTCGTCCTGCACACTGTATGCAGCGCACCGTTGGTAGCAGGATCGGCCGCCCCAGTTCAAGGTGCGGTGCAAAAAACTGTGCCATAGCCGTTTTGCCGGAGGTCGGCCACAAAGTCGTGGATTGCTGACGTGATGGCCCCGCGCAGCAGCACCGCACGAGCTTCGTCGGCTGGCCGGCCAAATCCGCACTTGCGCCGGGCGGCCGAATCCTGACACTCAAGGTCATGCAGTTCGCTCCGCAACAGGATGAGGCCCTGAAGGCCGTTTCGCAATGGTTGAAGGGAGGCCGATCGCAGCTCTTCCGGCTGTTCGGCTATGCCGGCACCGGCAAGACGACGCTCGCCCGCCATTTTGCAGAAAATGTCGATGGCGAGGTGGTGTTCGCCGCCTTCACCGGCAAGGCTGCCCAGGTGCTGCGCTCCAAGGGGGCCACGAACGCCAAGACGATCCACTCGCTGATCTACCGACCGCGCGGCGAGGAGGAAGTGGAGGACGAGGAGACCGGCAAGACCTCGATTGCGCCGATGTTCGCGATCAACCGCCAGAGCCCGGTCGCGAAAGCGGCGCTGATCATCGTCGACGAATGCTCGATGGTGGACGAGGCGCTCGGCAAGGATCTGATGAGTTTCGGCACGCCGATCCTCGTTCTCGGCGATCCCGGACAATTGCCGCCGGTTTCCGGCGGCGGATACTTCACCAATCACGAACCGGATTTTCTTCTGACGGATATCCATCGCCAGGCGAGGGACAACCCTATCATCCAGCTCGCCATGCAGGTGCGCGAGGGCAAGGAGATCATGCACGGCGACTACGGCACCGCTCAGGTCATCTCCAAGGGGCAGGTGACACAGCCTATGGTGCTGGAAGCCGATCAGGTATTGGTCGGGACCAACAGGACACGGCGGCGCTACAACCAGCGGCTTCGCGAACTGAAGGGCTTTACCAGCGAATATCCGCAGTCCGGCGACAAGCTCGTGTGCCTTCGCAACGATCCGGCCAAGGGGCTGCTCAACGGTTCGCTCTGGCAGGTGATGAGCTCGTCAAAGGAGACGGTCAAGCCGGGGATCAACCTGATGATCCGCCCGGAAGACGACGACATGGATCGCGGCGCCGCCAAGATCAAGCTCCTGAAGGCGGCTTTCGAGGACGTCGAGGGCGAAATCCCCTGGTCCACGCGCAAGCGTTACGACGAGTTCGATTACGGCTACGCGCTGACCGTGCACAAGGCCCAGGGCTCGCAATGGAACAACGTCGTGCTTTTTGATGAGAGCTGGGCTTTCCGCGACACGCGCGAACGCTGGCTCTATACGGCGATCACACGCGCGGCCGAGCGGTTGACGATAGTCCGGTAGGACTCTGGCCCATCAACCCTTCTGAATCGCGAGATGGGCTCCCAGTCCGATAAGGGTTGCGCCGCCGATGCGTTGAAAAAGGTGTTGCGCTCGGCCCGAACGCTTCAATCTCGATACGACGGCGCTTGCAAGTACGACGCAGAGGACGTCCGCTGACGAGAATACCAGGTTTACGACCGTTCCGAGGATCAGGAACTGAGCCCATACCGGAAGCGCGGCAGAGGCATCTACGAACTGCGGCAGAAACGCAATGAAAAATAATGCGGTCTTTGGGTTCAAAACTTCCACGACCACGCTCTCGGCAAATGCGCGACGGCCCGATTTGGGATCGGCCTCAGGTAGAGGAGCATGTTCCTGAGCTTTCCGGCAGAAGAGAGAAATGCCGAGCCAAATCAGATAGGCGGCGCCGGTCAATTTGACCGCCAGATAAAGTGTAGGCACGGCATGGAAAAGAATAGACAGCCCGCCGGCGGCGGCAGCGACGTGCACATAGCCGCCGATGTGAATGCCGAGAGTGGCCATCAGCCCGGACCATCGACCGCGCGCCATAGTCTGGGCCGCGGCATAGAGCATAGCCGGCCCCGGAATAAAAGCGAATAAGGCGGTGGTGATGAAGAAGGTAACTAGCGATCCCGCCGATGGCATGTTTGTTCCTCTTGCGGCTGCCGACAGTCCGACTACTATAGCGCAAGTGAATCCGCGTCTACAATGAAGAGCTGCAGGGAGAGGTTGCTGGCGTTGACCGCTCGTGCCAGCTAGTAAGTCGGTGCGATCTGCAATTGTGGCAGCGGCCGCGGCGCCGTCTTCGTCAAGTCAGGCCCTTCATCGCTCCATTTCTGTCCCTCGTTGATAAGCTCCTGAAGAAGCTGCGCCGCCAATTCACGCTCCGCCTTGCTTCCAAACCGATAGGAGGGTGGCGTCGACGCGGGATCGCGAGCGAATGCATAGGCGGTTTCGTAATCCGGAATCCTCGGTTGATAGGCGTCGCTCGCGGCAATATCGATCGTGTAGCGCTGGAGTGCCGAGGCGAGATTGCGCCAGCGGATCCAGTAATGGTTCTCGAAGGAGAACCGGGCGAATGCCTCGCCGGCGGCCGTGCCTTTTTTCGAGACGGTCGCGAGGACCTCTTTCGACATGGCGAGGTTCAGGCCACCTTCCTGTGGGCTCAACGAGACATGGACGATGCGTTCGCGATGCCCGGGCGCGCGCGACTGGAGGAGATCGCGCCAGTTCTGCATGGTCGCGACGATCGCAAAAACGAAGGCGCAGAGTTCGTGAACTGCCGACTTGTGTGCAATCGGCTGATAGTGCCGCTGCCATCCTTGCCGGTTGTTCTCCGGCAGAAAGACCTCCGGCCGCGAGCCGGTATCGGAGGTTCCCGGATAAACGAGATTGATGGCGAAGGTGGGCCATCGCGGCAGCGCCCGGTCGAAGAGGTGGATCGGGAAGTTGCTGCTGATGCCGCCGTCGGAGAACCAGCAGATCCGGAACGCGGCGGGCCTGGCCCTGCGCTTCTTGCCGCCGGTGGTCAGCGCTTCCGTGCTGTCCAATACGGTCTTCTGTTCGTCCTCGTCCGAAGTCGTATCTTCAGCTTCGTTTTCTCCGTCGGATTCCGGCGGGCTTTCGCGGCGGGCCGGCTCATGCAGCGGCACGGCGCTGATCAGGAGGGGGAAGCTGAGGCTCATGCGCGTTGCGACGAGCACCGGCATGTCGGCGCCATGCGGTAGCAGATAGTAATCCTCACCCGCCACGGTGACCGGCTCCCCGGCCTTCTCTACCATCCAGTCGACGACGATCTTCGGAAAAAGCGCTTCGAATTCCGTGCGCCTGAACCAGAAAAGCGCGCTTTCGAACGGCAGGCTGCGCGGTTCCTGGTGCGATATGCCGGTCGTGATCATCTTCAGGGTGACGGCCCGGTCGGAGCCCGGTTCGCCGGGGTAGCGCTCCGCCGTCCAAAGATCGCCGAAGGTGAGGGGCTGGTCCGAAGCCTTGCCGGACAGTGCCTGCAGGGTTTCATGGAGCCAATCGGTCAAGACCATCTTTCCTGGGCGGGCGGGCTGATCCGGTGCCGTGCCGGTACAGAGGCCCATCAGATTGCGGCGCAGGACACGAGCGATGCGCAATACCGAGAACACCGCCCCTCCCAGATAGGCGCAGACCGCAGCCGGTAGAGCCGCCGCTATCATGCCGGTTTGCCCCCCGACAGCATAGGCAAGACCCGTGAGTGCCGCGAGCAGGAGCAGCGTTTCGACGGGTGCGATGAGCACGACGCTTCCAAGAAGCGCAAGGCCTTTGCGAAGAACGCCGGCGTTGCCGGCGAGTGTGACGAGCAAACGGAATGCCTGACCTGCGCCGGCCGCAGGCTGGAGGAGGCCGTTGATGAAGCCGGGAGAGGCGAGGTTCGACGATGCCTTCGCAAGGCCTTCGAAACCGACGTGCTCCTCTGGTTGAGCGATCGCCGCCTTCATCTGCTTCCGCCGATCTCCGACCGCGGCCGCCGCACAAGCCGCAGCTGCGATCGCCCCGGCCGACGTGCCGCCGATATTCTTGAACCGGTAGTCCCGCGCAAGCGCCAGAGCGGCATTCGGGTAGACGATACCGCTGGTGATGCCGCCCTTCATGACGAGATCGCAGTATTTCGCGGGAGTGCGTGCCATCGATCGTCTCCTGATGCAGATGTGACGAAAAACCATCCTCCAGGCGCCGGGTGCCTGCGCCGCCTCTTGCAAGGTTGCGCTCAAACCGTGCGGCAATCCAGTAGCGCCTGCGGTTACGGCGTGGTCCTTGCAGCACAAGAAGGCGCGTCTTAACGCTCATCGAAGGGGAAAGGTTGCCCGGCTGCGCGTTTTGCAACTGCCCGCCGATTGACATTGCCCTGACGGGCAATCAGCCTTCCCCGAGTCGGTCCCGACACCGCGTGCAGTCAGGGGTGATATTTTCCGCACTCAGGTCGGGATCACGTCGGAAAAATGCGAGGCAGACAGGTCGCCCTTAGGCAGCGCCGCGTATCTGAGCGGACCTGGCAGGCGAATGCGGGAGTGGTGCATGCTGCGCGAGAGCCGGACCAAAACACCACGAGGAGCGGCCGAGCGTGGGAAGCGCCCGGGCGGCTCTTCCGTGCGTGGCGGCGAGCGGCGTATCGTCACGGCGCTTTGCTATGACCTGGTCGGGTCGACCGATCTGATGCACGTGATGGATATCGAGGACTATCAGGAACTGATGTCCGCCTTTCAGCTTGCTTCCAAACAAGCGATCGCATCGCATTCCGGCGTGATGCAGCATGAGGCCGGCGACGGCGGTGTTGCGCTCTTCCCGATCGAAATCGAGGCGAAGGACGCCGCCTCGCTCGCAATCCGCGCTGGGCTCGGGATCGTAGAGGCCTGCAAGCGCGTCGGCCGCGAGGCGGGGCAGGACGATCTCCAGGTCCGCGTGGGCATCGCCACGTCGGTAGCCCTCGTTCGCGAAGGATCCCGCGAAGGCTGGACTCGGGAACCGGTCACAGGCGCGGCGCTTGCCATGGCTGCCCGGCTGCAGGCCATCACGGCCCCGAACAGCGTTCTGGTCTGCGAGGAGACACGTCACCTTGCCGGCAGATCCCATGCATTCGTGTTTCAGGGCAGCAAGGAGCTCAAGGGCTTTGCGGCGCCCGAGAAAGTGTGGCGCGCGCTCGGTCATAAATTGGGAGTGGACCGCTTCTATGCCTTCGGACGGATGGGCGGGCCGCTTATCAACCGCGAGGACGAACTGAATACCATCGGACAACTTTGGGATGGCGTTCTTGCGGGACAAGGCTCCGTGGTCTTGATCCAGGGGGACGCCGGCATCGGCAAATCGCGCCTTCTCAGGGAAATTCGCAGGCGGACGCGCGCCAAGCGTTCCAAGCTTCTCTTCTTCCAGTGCCTGCCCGGCGGTTTCCGCTCGACACTTCATCCTCTTCTGAACAATCTCCCCGAGGCGGCGTCGGGGAGCGGAGGGCAGATGGGTCCGACGGCCGCCGCGGTGGCGGCGCTGTTCGAACGCAACGGTATCAGGGACGCCGCGGTCGTCGATGTCTTCTCCTACCTGCTCGGGGCGCAGGGCAGCCGTCTGCAGTCGAACGAAGATCCGAAGGCGATCCGCGAGAAGGCTCATCGCGCCATGCTCCGTGCATTGGAAGCCGTGTGCCGACGCGGGCCGGTGGTGGTGGCTGTCGAGGACGTCCACTGGATCGATCCGACATCCCGTGACCTGCTTAGCGAAGCTGCGAGGATCATTGCAAAATTCCCCGTCTTGCTCGTTACGACGTCGCGTCCTTCCTATGCTTCGGAATGGCTCGACGCCGCCAACCCGACGCGGCTTGCGTTGCGGCCACTTGATTCGGATGAAACCAGGCTGGCGATAAAGGCAAAATGGCCGGAGCACCGCCTGGCGCTGCTTCCCGATCTCTTCGATGCGACCGAACGGATATCCGGCGGCGTTCCGCTCTTCATCGAGGAGATCTGTCAATGGGTGTCGCAAAATGTCGAGCCCGACACGATGCGCCTGTCGGAGAGCGCCAACCCGTCGCATGTGTCGGCGTTCGAGTCGATACTGGAATCCCGCCTGCAGCAGCTCGGCACGGCCAGGGAGGTCGCGCGCGCGGCGGCAGTCGCCGGCACGCAGGTGACCTTGCCGCTGCTTCGGGCTCTTTTACCCGATTTCGGCAAGAGCGCGCTTGCGAACGCGGCCGATACTCTCTGCGAGACGGGATTCCTGACGCGGATAAGGGTGCCGGGGCGCACCGCCTACGGCTTCCGGCATACGCTGATCCAGGAGACGATCTACAATGCCGTGCTGCGCAAGCAGCGGCAGGTGCTGCATCGGCGGCTCTTCACAGCGGTCGACCAAAATCGTGGCATGGCGGCCTGGATCGATACCGGCGCGCTTGCCGAGCATGCGGAAAGGGCGGGGCTTGTCGAAGAGGCCGTCCCCTTGTTCATCGCCGCGGGGAAGGAGAGTTCGAGCCGGTCCGCAATGATAGAGGCGAGGCAATTTCTGGAACATGCCCTGGATCTTTGCGGCCAATTGGGCGAGAGCGACACAGCCGAACCTCTGAAGCTTTCGGCGTTTACTGCCCTCGGCCCGGTCGTGGCCGGTCTTGTGGGACTTAACTCGCCGCCGGCACGGCGGTTATACGAGGAGGGCGTGGAAATTGCCCGCCGTCGTCCCTTGTCGGAACAGTCGAAGTGGTTTCCGATCTATTGGGGGTGGTGGTTCACCGGATCCGATTTTCGGGTGATGCACGACCGAGCCCTGGAGGTGCGGTCGATGCTGTCGAAGGCCAACGAACCGGAAATCCAGCTCCAGGTCAACCACTGCATTTGGGCGATCGATTTCAATCTCGGCCGCCATCGGGAAACGCAGGAGGCGATCAAGGCCGGCCTGGCGCTCTATGACGAGAAGCGCGCCAAAGAGAGCCGAACGGAATTCGGCGGGCATGATGCGAAGGTTTGCGGCCTCGGCCAACTCGCGCTCTCCCTATGGCTCACGGGGCGCACGAAAGCCTCGGACGCGGCGCTATCGAGAATGATCGCTTTCACGGACCGGATAGCGCATGCGCACAGCAAGGCACACTCCCTGGATACCGAAGCGGTGTCTGCTTTTTACCGGGACGATTTCGAAAGGCTCGTCGAGGTTTCGGCACGAATGGCGGATTTCGCAAAGCGGCACAAGATGCAGTCCCTGTCCGGCCTGTCGATTCTCTTCAGCGGGTGGGCCGAGGCGCACCGCACGAGCCTTGCGAGTGGCCATGCCACCTTTCAAAACGGCCTGGCGCTTCTGCGCGAACTTGGGACGGTGGCGGATCTGCCAATCTATCTCTGCATGCACGCTACCTTGCTGGGTCTCGCCGGCAAGATCGAGCCGGCGATCGACGTCGTTAACGAAGCGATCGGTAGGGGGGAGGAAACCGGCCATGCCTATTGGCTGGCGGAGTTGCACCGATGCCGCGCCATTCTCCGGGCGCGGGCAGGAGAGCGTAAGGATGCCGTCGCCACAGACCTGCGGTGCGCCGTTGAAATCGCGGAAAGCCAAGGGGCGACGGCGCTCATCAGGCGAGCGAGGCATTCGATGCGGGAGCTCGGCATTGCCATCGGGCGCTGAACGAAACGGTGCGAAGTCGAACGAGGGCGCACGCGGCCCCCTCGCTGATCTCTATGCCTCGTTCGTGTCCGCGCGGAAGGCGCCCTTTTCGGATGATCTGGTCGAGGGGAGCCTGGAGCGCTGTCTCGCCGCCCTGCCGCCACTCTGCCGCCGCGCGCGCATCACCCGCCTCGGCGATCTGACGGGGCTCGACCGCATCGGCCTGCCGGTGATGCAGGCTGTCCGCCCCGCCGCGCTTTCAGAGGTCACGTCTCTCGGACGGGGCCTGTCGAGAGCGGAGGCGGCAGTCGGCGCTCTGATGGAATTGCTCGAGCGCTATTTCGCCGAGACCATTCCGGCGGAGCGGACCTTTCTGGCGACGGCCGACCAGCTCGAAATCGCCGACGACCTTTTTGACAACCTCGTTGTTCCGCAGTGGCGCGGGAACTGGCGGCAAAGGACAATTGCCTGGATCGACGGTATCGATGTCGTCGGCGGCTCGGTGCGCCCGGTGCCGCTGGAACTTGTGCATACGTGCTACAGCGAACCGCAGCCGGCCCATGACGGCGTCTTTCTGCGGGCGACCACCGGACTTGCCTGCCATACGAGCCCCCATGGTGCTTTCCTGCACGGATTATGGGAATGCCTTGAACGGGACGCCATCGCACGCGCATTCGCAACGCACGGTTTCTTCGACCGATGGCGCATTGCGCCCTCCGGACTCGGTGACGGGGTGGATCATATCCGGTCACTCGCGGGCGCTCGCGGGATATCGTTTGCACTGTGGCGCGCTCCGTCGCCGGCGGCTGTTGCCGTCGTCTGGTGTCAGACGGTCGAGGCCGGGCTCGGGGAACCCATCCTTGCGTTGCCGACGGAAGGCTACGCCGCCGGGCCCAGCATCGAAATGGCGGCGGCAAGCGCAATGCTGGAGGCGCTCTCGGCTAGGGCAGGGGCGATCTCCGGCGCCCGTGACGACCAGACGAGGGAACATTACCGCAGGAGCACCGATGCCGCGGTGGCGAAGGCCCGCGAGCTCGTCCTCGCCGATGCGGCGGCCAAGCCGGTAGAGCCGACGTCCGCGACGATTCCAGACCCCGGTACATTGGTAGACCGGGTGGTCGAAGCCGGTCTTGGACCTGTGCTGGCCATTCCCGTGGGCGCCGACGAGGAGGCGGGTGTCCATTGCGTGCGAACGGTTCTTCCCGGAGCCTCTCCCTTTTTCGTCCTGCGTTGAGTGTGCGATGGCCGGCCGAGGCGACAATCCGATCCTGGTGTTTCTCGGTCCGACGCTGCGTTTTGCCGAGGCGGAGAAAATCCTCGACGCGATTTATCTGCAGCCGGCCGCCCAGGGGGATGTCCTGCTTGCGGCACATGCCTTTCGACCGCGGGCCATGATTCTGATCGACGGGCAGTTCGAAGACAGACCGGCTGTCCGGCACAAGGAAATTCTCTGGGCGATGGCGCAAGGTATCGTCGTTATCGGCGCCGCCAGCATGGGCGCGCTCAGAGCCGCGGAGCTTGACGCTTTCGGCATGATCGGCGTCGGTCTCGTCTACAGGTGGTATCGGCGCTTCGGACGTGGTCCACTTTCCAACCCTGCGCCCGACGATGCGGTCGCGGTACATTCGGGCCCGCGGGAACTCGGCTTTCCGCCTTTGACGGATGCCCTCGTCGACCTGCAGCGAACCTTTTCCGTGTGGTGGCGCCTGGGTGTCGTCAGTCGTTCGGAACGCGACTGCCTTACAACGTTTGCGCGAAATCTGAACTTCCGGGAGCGCTCGCTTTCTGCGGTCTTGCAGGCGGCGGGCTGTGCTCAGGAGAGAAGCAAGGAACTGCGGGAGCAGATGATCGGACAGAAGAGGCACGACGCGATCCTTGCACTACAGCAAGCACCAAGCCTTCTGGAGCAGCATCGCGGCACGCAGCAAGATGACGACTGGATCGCGACGAACACCTTCCTCCGCGACCTGGAGGCCGGCGGCATTGACTCGAATTTGGTGAACACCTATAAATTGAAACCATAATTTAGGCATTTTCATTCGGGGGGCAGTGTGCGATGCGTCTGCTTCGAGACGAAGCCCTCGAGTCCGGCGATTCCCGTCTGGGCACGCGGTTCTGGATTTTCCCTCAGCCACCCTTCATTCCGGGCTATGAAAAACCGGACCGCGTCTGGCTGCCCATACCGAGGGATGAGATCGGCGAGGGGCCGAGCGACGCGACCATGTATGTCGTCGATCCGCTCGATGACAAGGAACCCTACGGCTTCGACCGGCTGCCGCCGTTTCACGGCGCCGCTCGCGTACCGGTGGGACCGGGTCCGGATCGCCATTTCGACAACCTGTCTCCCGACTCCCGGGCGTTCCTGCCTGTGCATGCCTATGCCTGTGTGCACTTCGTTCTCAACATCTGGCAGAGCTATCTGGGCAGACCGATCCGCTGGTTCTTCGATCAGACCTTTCCGCGGCTGGAGATCGTTGCCTTCGTGAATTGGGACAATGCCCAGGCAGGCTACGGCTTCCTGGAGCTTGGCTGTTCCGACATCGACGGAATAAGGCGGCCCTATGCGCTCAATTTCGACACCATCGCTCACGAGACCGGACATCTCATCCTCCTTTCGGAAACCGGCATCCCGACGGCTGTGTCGCGCGGAGACGACTTCTTCTCCTTTTCCGAGGCCTTTTCAGACCTTGTGTCGCTGATCTCGTTCCTGCACTTCGATTCCGCGATCGACAGGCTGCTCAGGCGGACGAAAGGGAACCTCCTACTCTACAACGAGCTCAACCGCTTCGCCGAGACGAGTCCGGAAACCCAGATCCGTCTCGCCACGAATTTTCGCCGCATGTCAGAGGTCACGCGCGAGGTGCATGACCGCGCACTGCCGTTCGTGGGCGCAATTTTCGACTCGATCGTCGAGCTCTATCATCGCGAGCTTGTGGCACGCGACTGTGCCGACATACGGCTGCTCGATATCGACCTCCGGCATCTGGAGCAGGATGATTTCGACCGGTTCCGTCAGGCAACGGCAGAGGCTTTCCGGATCAAGCCGATGATCTTCGGACTTGCGCTGCGGTCGGCCCGCGACGCGGTTGGGCAGGCGCTGGCAGCCTCGCTGCGGTCGGTCAATCCGGACACCTTGCGGCTGGATCACGCCGCGGCCGCTGTCGTCGCGGCTGCGGATGGAACGGCCGCCGGAGTTCTGGAGGCGAATTTTGCATGGCGTGAAATCATCAGCTCGAGATAGGGGACAGAAAAGGAGAGGAAGATGAGCAATTGCAGCAGCCATCCCGGAGTGGGCAAAGAGCCGGACGGCCTGTCCAAACCAATCTACGATACCTACAATCCGAGCGAAGTACGCCTCTACGGGCGACCGGCAACGCGAGAAGAGATATTCAAGATCACGGACGAGCAGATCCGGCAAAGAATCAAGTCGTCGCTGCGCGAAACTTCGCTTGGGGACGAAGACCTGAATACGCTGGTGAGAATAGTAAAGGAGGCGGCGATCGGAACGGTCGACAACGACGTTCTCGCCGGTATCTTAAAGCAGCAGATCGTCCTCGCCATTTTCGATGATGAGCTGAAGTTCAGTCAGCTTCCGGTCAGCGTCAACATACCGGCGAAGAATTTCGAAAAGGGTGGCGAACGATATATCAAGAGCATCGGCGTGATATACGGCTATGCCTATGAGGGGCATTGCTACAAGTTGCCGAAGCCGCAGATCATGTATCTGCCGGAAGAGCCGCGGGAGATCCTCGGCGGGGATTGCGGATGCGACTGCGGATATGTTCCCGAACTCGGCTACGCCGTATGGCAGATCGACAAGCTCGAGCGCGTCATTGCGCTGGACGTTCGCTCCGACGACGTGAAGACCCTGGTGCTCGACGAGAACATGCCCGGCAGCCGGTCGCCCATGGCCTACGCGCAGACGATGGCGCTGGCTCCGCAACGGCATCGCGACTGAGCATCCTTGGCCGAGCGGCGGCGCTGCCCTATTGGAGGCTGCCGTCGCCGCTTCTGTCGGCTGATTTGAAGTCGGCCATGACCCTGTTGAGGAACTCGGTTCGGCTGAGCTTCCCGTCGCGATCGGCGTCGGTCGCGGCAAATTGCTGCGCGTTCAGAACCTGCGCCACTTCTTCCGAGCGCAGGCTTCCGTCCTTGTTCCTGTCCAGGTTCGCGAAGGCCGAGGTCATGAAGGCCTGGTATTCCGGCCGGTCGACGGCGCCGTTCCCGTCACGGTCGAGACGATTCATCTGACCCTGGTTCATGGCCACCGGCTGATCCTGCGCCGCTGCTGCAATCACCTGGCAAAGCGCGAACACCGCCACGAGGACTGGTCTCTTCATCACCCCGTTCCTTTGGGTCAGGTGCAGGTCAGGGCGCTGCCCGCCGCGCTGCCGAGTACGGCACCGCCGCCCACGGCCCAGAGTTGTCCGGTTCCCGATCCGATGGTCGCGCCGGCCAGACCACCGACGACCGCGCCACCGACGGTGCCTGCGATGCAGCCGAACTCACCGGTCCGCCCCCCGGTCATCGAGGCGGTTTGGCAGCCGGACAAGGCGAAGCAGGCTGCGAGAGCGAGAGCGATCGTGCAATTCTTCATTTCTTCCTCCAAGCATTTCGCCCGTATCAAGTACAGATCGTAGGAGGCGCCATCGAGTGGCGTCGAATGGAAAAGGGCTTCCGAATAACTCCTTCCTAAGAAGAGGATTCTTCTGTTCCATCGGAAGCTGCCCTTCGGCAGAACACGCGGTCCATCCGGAAAGACGTGCGGACTAACGGCAAATACTACCGCTGCCTATGCGTGAAAACAACTCTCGGGCCAGTTGACCACCGATCACCAATGGCAACATATGATGTGGGCCGTGATTATGCCGGGTCATATTCCCGCTCAGCGGCGTCCCACCGGATGAAGAACGCCCTGTGAAGAGTTCAGTGACCGTTGATCTTGTGCGGACTGCTGACCGAGAGGATGAAGAAGGGCTCGTCGCCCTTGAGCGGCTTTAGTTTCTGCTGACAGTTCCACGCCTCCTGGAAGCTTTCGCGCGTCAGCAGCTTGCGGTATTGAGCGGTCGCCGACATGCATCGCATCAGCGTGCTTTGCAGGCCTTCCAGTGCGGCATGGGCATAGATTTCGCCGTCCAGGGCAAAAAGCTGTGCCGCAAGCGAGGTGCTTTCGTAGAGAATGTCGGCCTCGCTATCGAGCCGGTCCGCTGTAATGAAGTCCTGGCGCAGGGGGATGCCTTCGCCGTCATGGGAAAGCGTGACCCGGATGCCGGCCGCAGGCGCATCATACCAGGTGAGCGCTATGGAGAATGCAAGCGCCTGATTGCCCGAAACCGACGCACGGCCGCCGTCGGACGCGGTTGCCTGCCCGAGCGTTCCGTGACGAAGCGCCGCCTCGCGCAACTGCGCGGCAAACCGTCGGGTGCTCTTGTGCTGCGGGCCGGTCACGCTGATGCTGACAGAGGGAAGGCCCCTGACGGCGGCCATAGGACCATTGACGAGCTTGGCCTCGGCATCGATCTCGAGCGACATTTCCGACGCCGGCAGAGGAACGAAAAGGAGAAGCGGCAGCACCGTGAGCACGGCCCAGGGAGAGGAGAAGGGGGCGGGCTGCCAGGGCGGCCTGCGCCCGGACTGCCGGCTGCGGGTGCCTGAGGTATCGTGACCTGAAGACACAGGCACACTGGACGACCGCCGGCGATACTCCGGCACATAGGTCCCCTTCGGCATGGCGATCTGCCATTCTTCGTCTGCGCCGTCCGTTTCGTAAAAGGCCTTTAGCAGCTTGCGCAGCTTGCCGGCATGGACGCGGACAAGCGGATCGCTGTCCGCATTGAATGTCTGGCTGCGTCCGAAAACATCGATGGCAATCGAATAGCCCTTCAACTGGGCGCCTTCACCGAGGATCTCCTTTTCCACCACATAGGCGAGAAACGCGCGCAGCCGCTCGGAGCGTTGAAAGCCCTTGCTATCGAGAATCCGGGCGAGCGCTCGCCGGATCGTCTCATTGCATGGCCTTTCGGCTGGCGTCATCGATGGCTCCAATAAAAGATGCGGCTCAAATTGTTTTAGAACATAAGCAACCTTAGCCTGATTCGAAACTTAGGCCCAAAGATGGTGGTTGTCAGGCCGCGCGTCAAAAAGTCCGCGTTTCGGGCTCCGCAGCAGAAATGCGTGGATTGGCGGGCGCGCAAGGCCGTCGCCTGCACGGTCCTCTATGGACGGGCAGGCGAGGGCGCCTAAAACGGCGCGATCACTGGCCGCTGCTATATTCGAGTTTCGGGTACCAGTCGGCACCTCGTCCCTCTGGCGTGGTGTCGAGCAGGGTCCATAACGGGTCGGGATCGGGTGCGCCGCGCGGATCCTGGCCCGGATCGGCCATCTCGCCGCTGATCTCCGCACTCCAGAAGTGCCGGATCTTTCCGTCTCTCCGCGTGAAGACGGTATAGCCCGGAACGTCCTCATCCTCGGCACTGACATAGTCTCGGGTGAAGGCGCCGTCGCTATCGGAATAAACCTTCAATTGCGTCCAGCCGCGGGCCTTCTTTGCGGCGAGCAGTCTCTCCACGGGCGAACGGGCGACCATGGCGAGTGCCACGCGTTGCTCGATATCGGGCACCTTGCCCTCCCAGCCGGCCATCAGGGAGGTGCACATGGGGCAGGGTCTTTCGCGCTGCGGCCCGAACATATAGCTGTAGATGATGAGGGTATCCTTGTCGCCGAAGAGATCGGCAAGTGTGACGGTTCCGCTCTCACTCTCGAAACGGTAGGTCTTGGTGACTTCGCCGCCCGGCGGCAATCGCCTGCGCAGCTCCGACACCCGCTCGATGTGGCGCCTCAATTCGATCTCCTCGGCGAGAAGCGCGTTACGCGCCCGGCGGTAGTCGGGACTTTCGTTGGGAAAGCGGGCGCGGTTACGCGCTGCGAGTTCCGTAGCGGTGGTCTGCATCGTCATGATCACTCTCCTCCGGTTACTGCGGCATCAATCAATCATCGGCGGTAACGTTGATATCAACCTATCTGATCGCTGTCAAAGAGGCGTCATGTGATGGGGCCGGGCAAAGATCGATTTCGGTTTCCTGAAAACTGCGGTAGAACAGCAGCGTAGCCATCATTCGGCCCCTCGTTCAATTGGGGCGTTTCGTCCGAAAGTTCCGATATGCCTGCAAAGCTCTCCGTAAATCTCAATGCCATTGCCATGCTGCGCAACCGGCGCGATCTCCCCTGGCCGTCTGTGACCGGCCTCGGCCGCACCGCCTTGCAGGCGGGAGCGAGCGGACTGACCGTCCACCCGCGCCCGGACCAGCGGCATATCCGCTTTTCCGATCTCCAGCCGATCCGCGACCTGATCGACGACGAGTTTCCGGCTGCGGAATTCAACATGGAGGGCTTTCCGAACGAGGCTTTCCTCGAACTGGTCGAGCGGCACGAACCCGAGCAGGTGACATTGGTGCCGGACGATCCGGCACAGGCAACCTCTGATCATGGCTGGGATTTTCGCAAGAGCCATAACCTGCTCGGCAACGTCGTCGGGCGGCTGAAGAAGAGAGGTTTCCGCGTCTCGCTGTTTGCCGACGGCGTTCCCGACCCGGAGGCGCTGAAGCTTGCCAAGGAGACCGGGGCCGACCGTATAGAGCTCTATACCGGACCCTATGGCGGCTGTTACGACGATCCGGAAAAGGCGGAGCGGATCGCGATCGAGTTGGGCCGCACCGCGGAGATCGCGATCGGCCTTGGTCTGGCCGTCAATGCCGGCCACGACCTGACCGTCGCCAATCTGCCGTTGCTCGTCAAACACATTCCCGAACTCGCCGAGGTTTCGATCGGACACGGGCTGACGGCCGATGCGCTCGAATACGGAATGGCCGAGACCGTACGACGCTTCCGCCGCGCCTGTGGCGAGACGGCTTAGGGCGACGGATTGGTAGCTCGGCGCGCCTCTTGTTGCGTGTCGCTTTGACGAGGGATTTTCGCGCGTACCTCTTTTGGTGTGAAGCTGCGCGCGCCGACTGCGGGCAGCTGAGGCCAAAAAAAAGCGGCGGATCAACGTAATTGAGTTCAGTTCGGGCTCCACTTGTATTATAGAGGTCACACTACAGCGTTATCGATCAAGTTATTTCGAATAAATTTATTGCAGGTGCTCGAGGATTGCTCAGATGGAGTACCGAAAGGATATTGACGGGCTGCGAGCGATCGCGGTCCTGCCGGTAGTTTTGTATCATGCCGGCATTCCGGGTTTTTCCGGCGGGTTCGTGGGCGTCGATATCTTTTTCGTGATATCGGGGTTTCTGATCACGGGAATACTCCATAAGGATCTTGCCGAAGGTCGCTTTTCGCTTGCTACGTTTTACGAGCGGCGTGCCCGCCGAATATTGCCGGCGCTCTTCGTCGTCGTGGCGACGTGCCTTGCTGCCGGTGTGCTTCTCCTTCTGCCGGACATGCTGGTCGGCCTTGCGCGTTCGGCACTGGCGACAATGATGTTCGCCTCGAACGTCTGGTTCTGGTTCTCCACTTCCGACTACTTCGCTCCAAGTGCGGATCTGGAACCCCTGCTTCATACCTGGTCGCTGGCCGTCGAAGAGCAGTTCTACATCGTCCTGCCGCTGCTCCTCTGGTGGCTCTACGGGAGGCCGCGCAGGGCCGTTCTCGGTGCGCTTGTCGGTCTCTGTATCTTCTCCTTCCTGCTTTCCGTCTGGGCGACGGGTCCCTATCCGCAGGAGAGTTTCTATTTCGCTCCAACGCGGGCGTGGGAGCTTGGACTTGGCATGCTCCTGGCGCTCGGCGTGTTTCCGGCCTGCCGGAAAGCGTACCTGGTCGAGGCGATCGCGCTGTCGGGGATCGCGGCAATCTTCATCGCCGTCGCGCTCTATAGCGCCGCGACGCCATTTCCAGGCATTGCCGCCGCGCTGCCATGTTTCGGAGCCCTGGCGTTGCTCTGGTCGGGCGAGCAACGCCAGACGGCTGTAGCGCGCATTCTGTCCAGCCCGGTGCCGGTGGCGATCGGCCTCGTCTCCTATTCGCTCTACCTTTGGCACTGGCCGATCATCGTTTATTTCCGTTTGACCCTCGGTACGCTGGACCTTCCTTACGCGCAGGCTTCGCTTGCGATAGGCCTTTCCTTCGCCTGTGCCTTCGCGAGCTGGCGTCTGGTCGAAAGGCCCTTCCGTAGCCGGCCGCCGGTTGGAATTTCGCGGCAACGCATTTTCGCCTCCGCGCTCGCCGGCGCTGCCGTCCTCTCGGTCGTTTCAGCAGTCGCAGACCTGCGGGAGGGTTTTCCGGAACGCCTTCCGCAGGATGTCCGACTTGCCTATGCCGGCAGTCGCGATATCGACGCGCGCCGCGGGCGGTGTGACGGCAAGCTGCCTAAGGACGGACTGTGCCGCATCGAAGGCGAAGCAAGTTCGCCCTCGGATCGGAGGAACGACGTGCTCCTGTGGGGTGACTCCCATGCAGGGGCGCTTCTGTCGGGCCTCGATTTCCTGATGGACGGCCGGAAACGAGGCGGCGCGGTCGCCTTCAAGGGCGCATGCCCGCCGATCCTCGGCGTGCAGCGGGTGGATCAGAAACACAGCGGAGATTGCGTCGCCTTCAACGAGGCCATCATGACGATGCTGGAGCAAAGCACCGATTTTCCGGTCGTTGTCCTGAGCGCACGTTGGCCGCTCACAGCGAACGGCAAGCGATACCCTGGCGAGACGGGGCGCCCGGCAGTGCTCGACCGTGTGGACTTCGAGGAGGCGAGCCACGGCACCGCCGAAAACTACGCGATTTTCAAGAGCGAGTTCTTGAAAACCGTTCGGGAGATCCGCGATACGGGACGGCGCGTCGTCATCGTGGACGGGATACCGGAGATCGGCTGGTCTGTTCCGCACGCGCTCGGGCTCCACCGCCTCATCAACGCCGACCTGCCGCCTCCGCCAACGCGGCAGGCGGTCGATGCACGCAGCGCCAAGGCGAATTCGGTCCTGGCGATTGCCGACGAGGACCCGGGCGTACAGCGCGTCAGCGCCGTGCCGCTCCTCTGTAATCCGGTCTGCGCTGTCGAGAAGAACGGCATTCCCCTGTATTCCGACGACGACCACCTTAGCGTCTACGGTGCGATGACCATCGTGCCGAGGATGTTCAAGGACCTCATGCCGAGCGAAACCAATCGCCGGTTCGGGCCCGGCTAGTCGTATCGCCCGAAAGCCGCGCGCGCTCCAGTCTGTCGACCAGGGCGATCTTGCGCGCCAAACTCCGTCCATGCAATATCCATACATTGTAAGACTCGAAAGGCCCCGATGGACGTGGATCGCGTGGAGGTTTCCTGGATGCCGGCGCTCGGCCAAGCGCGAGGACCGCTGTATCTCGCAATTGCCGACGAGATCGCCGCGGACATCGCGGCGGGTCGACTGGAGGGTGGAGTGCGCCTGCCGCCGCAGCGCGCGCTGGCGGCCGCGCTCGGTATCGACTTTACAACCGTCAGCCGGGCCTACAACGAAGCGCGCCGGCGCGGTTTGGTCGAAGGTCGGGTGGGGCAGGGTACCTATGTCACGGCTCGGCGCAGGAGCGCCGCACGTCCCTCATCGGGCGGTCTGGCGGGCGGCCTGCTGGGCGGTCTCGTCGACATGAGCATGAACCTGCCGCCGCTCTTCGACGACCCAGCCCTGTCGGAGAGAATGTGGACGGACGTTGCGGCTCTCGACCAGCGTGATCCCGAACTGCTGATGCGCTACCAGCCCGTCGGCGGCACGGAGCGGGACAGGGCTGCCGGTGCAGCCTGGCTCAAGCCGCGGCTCGGCGACCTTCGAGCCGATCGCTTGGTCGTCTGTACAGGAGCGCAAGGGGCTCTGCTTGCGAGCGTCGGGAGACTGGCGACGAAGGGCGACAGGATCTGCGCCGAGGCGCTCACCTATCCCGGCCTCCGCTCACTGGCGGCGCATATGGGTATCGAGCTCGTGAGCGTCCGGATCGACCGAAACGGGATATTGCCCGACGCGTTCGAGGAGGCGTGCGCCTGGCACAAGCCGAAGGCGCTTTACTGCAATCCGACCCTTCACAATCCCACGACCGTGACGCTTCCGCTCGAGCGCCGCGAGGCGATCGTGGCGATTGCACGCCGTTACGGCGTGGCCGTGATCGAGGACGACGCCTACGGCGCATTGCCCGCGAACCCCGTTCCGCCACTGGCCGCGCTCGCGCCGGACCTCGTCTTTCATATAGCGGGGCTTGCCAAGTGCCTCTCGCCGGCGCTCCGCATCGCCTATCTCGTCGCGCCCGATCGATCGGCGGCAGTCCGCCTCGAAGGGGCGATCCGAGCGACGGTCGGCATGACGTCGCCGCTTTCGGCGGCTATCGCCACGCGCTGGCTGGAGGAAGGAACGGCGCAAGCGGTCCTGGGAGCGATCCGCACGGAAGCCGGCGCGCGCCAGCAGATCGCGATCAAGAGCCTCGAGGACGCCGATCTTCTCGCCGATCGCGAGGGGTTTCATCTCTGGCTGAAGCTGCCCTCCCGCTGGAATCGCGGCGAGTTCACGGCGCAGCTGCGAACGGCGGGGATCGGCGTCGTCGCCAGCGATGCCTTCGCGATCTCCGACCCACCGGAAGCCGTCCGGCTCGGTCTGGGGTCTGCGCGGACACGCGATGAACTGCGGCACAGCCTGGAGGTCATCGCCGGTCTCCTCGCTCAGTCGCCGGCGGCCCGAAACCTCATCGTTTAAGGGTGATACTCCCGTGCGAAGGTGCTGCGTGGAATTGCCGCGCCCCCGTATGCATACAATTCATTGTTATTGTATGGTTTGTATGTCATCTTTTGGGGGTCGACGAAGCGGCTAGTGCCGTCGTCGACGGGAACGTCTCGCAGGCTTGCGGGTTTGCGGGGGCATGCAGAAGACTGAAAGGAAGAACGATGTCGGATCATGAGTGGCCGCCTCTGTCGCCGCTGCATACGGGATTACGAGGTCGCTGCCCCCGTTGCGGCCAGGGGCATTTATTCGATGGCTTCCTGAAGCTCAGGCAAGGATGCGAAGTCTGCGGCCTGGACTATTCCTTCGCCGATCCCGCGGACGGGCCTGCTTTCTTCGTGATCTGCTTTGCTTGCGTGCCGAGCGTGTTTCTCGGCGTGTGGCTGGAGGTGCAATACAACGCCCCCCTTTGGGTCCATCTCCTGGTCACCGGGCCGTTCATGTTCCTGACCTGTATTCCGCCGTTGAGGCCGTTAAAGGGCTGGTTGGTGGCGAGCCAATATTTCTACAAGGCCGAGGAGGGCAGGGTAGCTCGCCGGGCCGCAGCGTCCGCGCCGCAGAGTTCGAGCGAGACCGCCTTGCGCTGAACGTCGACCTCCACCCTCGAATTGGGCCGGAATTCCGAACAGCTGCGCATTCTTCTGCTCCCGTTTTTAAAAAGGCCCGGTCGTTTGCCGGGCCTGCCGCTTCCTCATGTTCAGCGGACGAGTGCCGACTTATTCGCCTCGAGGAAGGAGGCGAGGTCGATGGGGGGCCTTCCGGTAAGCCCGGCGGTGTCGTCGGTCACGATGTCGAAATGTCCTTTGCGGGCATTGGCGTCGAAGGAGACGAGGATCGGGACGAAGAAGTCCGGCAGACCCGCATTCTTGAGACCGCCAGCCAATGCCTCGTCAGAGACATGGACGATCTCGAGCGTCTTGCCGGTGGCCTTGGCAACAAGGTCGGCGATCTCGCCGGTTGTGAGGGCCTGCGGTCCGGTCAGGGTGTAAGTGCGGCTTTCGGTCGAGCTTGACTGGAGAGCGGAAGCGGCGGCCGCGGCAAGGTCACGGCGCCCGATGTGGGAAATACGGCCATCGCCGGCGGAGGAGAACCATTGTCCTGCCGCGAGCGCGTGCGGGAGCGACAGGAGCAGGTTTTCCATGTACCAGGCGTTACGCAGGATCGTGTAGGGAATTCCCGTCGCCTTGATGGCTTCTTCGGTGCCGAGATGATCGGACGCGAAAGGGATCACCGAGGTTTCCGGCTGCGGCATCGACGTATAGAGGATGTGCTTCACCGCCGCCTTCCTGGCCGCTTCGACGGCGGCAAGGTGCTGCTTCAGACGCTTGCCTGGTTCGTCGAGAACATCCGTCGAAATGATGAGTATGCGGTCGGCGCCGGCGAAGGCCCGCTCGAGCGAGGCCGGATCGTCGAAGTCGGCGGCACGGGTCTCGACGCCCTTCGCTGCGTAGTCCGCCAGTTTGGCGATGTCCCGGCTGGTGGCGGTAATATCGGCCGGCTTCGTCTTGCCGGAGGTCAGGAGCGCATCGAGCACGAGTTTGCCGAACTGTCCGGCGGCGCCGGTTACGAGCAGTCTTCCAGACATGTTTTTCCTTTCGTTTCCACTCCAGCGCGTTGTTCAGCATGTCCTGTCGACATGAGCTCATCCCGAAAGCTGGTCTCTTTTTGAGAGTTGCTCTTATCCCGTGATCTGCTAAGAGCTGTAAAGGAGGCAGTTTTTTCTGCCGTGGTTACGGAAAGGGTACCGCCATGACCAGGGCGTCGGGCACGTTGAAGGGCGAGCGGGTGGCAGTCGTCTGCGGCATGCCTATGGACATCGACAATTGTCCGGTGCGGGACGTGATGGACAATATCGGCGGTAAGTGGAACTCGCTGATGATTCTATCGCTCGCCGACGGTCCTTTGCGCTTCTCGCAGCTCAGGCGGCTCATCCCGGACATTTCACAGCGGATGCTGACCCAGACGCTACGCGATCTGCAGCGTGACGGTTATCTGCGCCGTACCGTTTACCCGACGCAGCCCCCGAGCGTGGAATACGGCCTCACGGATCTCGGGCGCTCGTTTCTTGACGTGCTAAGGGTCTTCGTCGACTGGTCGCTGGAGAACCACCAGGCTATCCGGCAGGCGCGGGCGGAGTACGACGACACGCCATAGGCGGATTGTCGCCACGGGCCTGTGGCATCGCCACACTCATGGCGATCGGTATTGCTCTCGGTGCTGCGGTGGGCCTGCTATATCAGCGCCTTTCGGCGGTGCAGCTTACTGCCGGTCGCCAAGCGAGAATTCGACCGCCGCCTCCGCATGGATGGCGGTGGAATCGAAGCCCGGGAGCGGCAATTCGGCCGGATCGAGAAGCAGGCAGATTTCGGTGCAGCCGAGAATGACGGCGTCCGCACCCTCCGCCTTTGCTTTCTCGACGAGCCCGATCATTGCCGAGTGCGAGACGTTCAGCACCTGGCCGGCGCAGAGCTCGTCGAAGATCACGTTGTGAGTGAGTGTCCGGCCATCCGCATCGGGTACCATCAGGTCGATATCATGTGTGTTCATGCGCTCGGCATAGAAGCCGTGTTCCATGGTGTAGCGTGTGGCGAGCAACAGGGGCTTGCGGCTGCCGGCGGCCTTCAGGCGCAAGGCCGTTTCGTCGATGATGCTGATCAACGGGACGTCGACGGAGGCACGCACCGCGTCGGCAATGATGTGCATGGTATTGCTGCAGATCAGGATGCAGTCCGCGCCGCCGGCGACGAGCCCGCGGGCGACATCGGAGAGAAGCAGGGCGGCGTCGTCCCAATGGCCGGCTCTCTGCAGGTCCACAATCCCCTGGAAGTCGACGGAATGCAGAAGCACTTCCGCCGAATGTAATTTGCCGCGTCGCTTGCGCACGGCCTCGTTGACCAAGCGGTAATAGACTGCCGAGCTTTCGAAGCTCATGCCGCCGATGAGGCCGATTTTCCGCATTTCCATCGTCATTCCTGCTGCTGCCCTTTGGCCGTCGGGAACGCTTCGCCACGTTCCCCGTTCCATTGCTAGATTATCGTGCGGGCCCGGTTGCATGTGTTTGCTTTGATCGGCGCTTGGCCAAATTTTAGCAAGCCGTTTGCGCCCGAATCCAGATGCCGCGAAAAATTTCGGCGCACTCTATGGCAAGAGCAAGGAGTCGGAGCGTGCTTGACGAGAGAGACCGGAAGCTGCTCATGCTTCTGCAGCAGGATGCGAGCGTCGCCATGGGCGACCTTGCCGAGAGGGTGAGTCTTTCGCTTTCCGCCTGCTCGCGGCGCATTCAGCGGCTGGAGGAGGCCGGCTATGTCACCCGGCGCATCGTCGTCCTCGACCGGGAAAGGATGGGCGTGCCGACCACGGTTTTTGCGCTGATCAAGACGGCGCATCATTCCGACGACTGGATCGAAAAGTTCCGCAGGGCGATCAGCGACATTCCGGAGATCGTCGAGGCGCACCGGCTGACCGGCAATTACGATTACATCGTCAAGGTGGTTCTGCCGCGGGTCGAACACTACGACGTCGTCTACAAGCAGATCGTGCGGAAGGTGGAGCTTTTCGACGTTTCCGCGTCGATTTCGATGGAAGTCCTGAAAAGTGGTACCGCAGTGCCCGTCGGCTATGCGGAGTAGGCCGCCGAAACGTCCGGCGAAGACCATTCGCGGATGCAATGCAGCCATGCCGGGCAACGGCTTGCGCTCCCGCGTGTGGAGTTCAACAGTGTTGCCAGCTCGATGTGAGCGGATGAGGAACAGGACGGAAGACCATGCAGGAAAGACATCATGTCGTCGTGGTCGGCGGAGGTTTCGGCGGGCTGCAACTCGTCAACGACCTCAAGGGTGCGCCGGTCAGGGTCACGCTGATCGACCGGCGCAATCATCACCTTTTCCAGCCGCTGCTTTACCAGGTGGCGACCACGGTGCTCGCAACCTCGGAGATCGCATGGCCGATCCGCCGGCTCTACCGCGACCGACAAGAGGTGACGACACTGCTCGGCGAGGTAGCGGGCGTCGATACGACTGCGAAGGAAGTGACGCTCGTGCATGGGCAATCGATCCCCTACGACACCTTGGTCCTGGCGACCGGCGCAACGCACGCCTATTTCGGACATGACGAATGGGCGGCGGTCGCGCCTGGGCTCAAGACCCTGGAGGATGCGACGACCATTCGCCGCCGCGTGCTCATCGCCTTCGAACAGGCGGAGGTGGAGGAGGACCCCGCCAGGCGCGACGCACTGCTGACCTTCACGATCATCGGCGCAGGACCGACCGGGGTCGAGCTTGCGGGCATCATTGCCGAAATGGCCCATAGAACGCTGCCCGGCGAGTTCCGCCGGATCGATACCCGTCTGGCCCGCGTGGTGCTCGTCGAAGCCGGCCCGCGCATTCTTCCCGCCTTCAGCGAGGAGCTTTCCGCCTATGCTTCCCGCGAACTGGAGAAACTTGGCGTCGAGGTGCTGACGGGCACGCCGGTGACCGACTGCACCGAGGAGGGGGTCACGATAGGCGAGAGCTTCGTCGCGAGCCGGACGCTCGTCTGGGCGGCGGGGGTCCAGGCCTCGCCCGCCGCCAAATGGATCGGCGCCGACGCGGACCGCGCCGGCCGCGTTAAGGTCGGGCCCGATCTGACCGTGGCGGGCCATCCGGACATCTTCGTCATCGGCGATACGGCATCCGTCATCCAGGAAGACGGCAAGCCGGTGCCCGGCATCGCGCCCGCGGCCAAGCAGCAGGGGGCCTACGTCGCCCAGGTGATCCGTGGCCGCTTCACGGGCTCTCCGGCGCCGGGGTCGTTCCGCTACCGGCACCAGGGAAGCCTGGCCACCATCGGCAGGCGCGCGGCGATCATCGATTTCGGCCGGATCAAGCTCAAGGGGTCGCTTGCCTGGTGGATCTGGGGCATTGCCCACATCTATTTCCTGATCGGTACCCGCAGCCGCTTTGCCGTGGCCTGGAGCTGGCTATGGACATATCTGAGCGGCCAGCATAGCGCCCGACTGATAACGCAGAAGGATACGCTTCGGGAGGAAAGGTGACCGCGGGGCGGATCTTCCATCTATTGCCAAGGCCGGACGAAAATCGGACAGTCCCGTGAAACGACAGTTTCATGGGAGTGCCAATGGCCGCCAAAGAACGATCCTTCCTCGCTCGCGTCCGCGAAATTCTACCCGAGTTGCACCCGGCCGAGCGGCGGCTCGGCGATTTCCTCTGTGATTTTCCGGGGGAGATAGCGAGCTATTCCGCGCAGGAGCTGGCGGCTTTGGCCCATGTGTCGAAAGCGACCGTATCGCGCTTCGTTCAGCGCCTCGGCTACGAAAACTACGAGGAAGCGCGGCGGCACGCGCGCGCGGACAAGCAGACCGGGTCGCGCCTCTTCCTCGCGACCGCCACCGATGCCGACGGCCGGCAATCGGTCGCAGCGCATGTCGCCCAGGGCGTCGCCAATCTCGAAGCCACGTTCCTCGCGGTCGGCGAGGCTGAGATCGATGCGGCTGCCACAGCCATCCTGGAGGCCCGCAAGGTGTGGGTCATCGGCTTTCGCGCCAGCCATTCCTTTGCGACCTATCTGCAATGGCAGCTCACGCAGGTGATCGAAAACATCGCTGCCATTCCCGGAGGCGGGCAGACGCTCGGCGAGCATCTGGTCAGCATCGCGCCCGACGACGTCGTCGTTCTCTTCGGTCTGCGGCGCCGCGTCGCTATGATGGAGCAACTCATGGCGCAGGTGGAAAGAACCAAGGCGAAGTTGCTCTACATCACCGATGAAGGCGTGCCTCTCCTGAGCGGTGCGGCTTGGCACTTCCGTTGCCAGACCCTGGCGCCGGGGCCGCTTTTCAACCATGTGTCGGTGATGGCGCTCTGCCATCTCCTGACCACACGCTGCATCGAGACCGCAGGCGTTGCCGGCCGGAACCGGCTGCGCGGTATCGAGGCACTGAACGACACGCTGGAAGAGCTGTGAGCCCGCGCAGTACGGATCGCAACGGCTTGGCGCACGAAGCTCGCCATCGATAGGCCCCGGCCGGAACGCCATGTTCGTGGAGGCCAAGCCTGCCGGAAGGGCAGGAATTCCTCTCCGTCGCCCCCTGTGGATTCAGGGCTATGAAACTGCAGTTTCTTGATGTATGATTGAGAAACTAAGTTTTCACGCTCGTTCAACCACAAGGGGAACAACAATGGCAGCGGAAAATATGGTGCCGACCGGCGGGAGTTCGCCGGTCATTCGACAACTGGAATCGGCTTTCACCAAAATCGGCGTTACCGGCGCGCACAAGCAAATTCTCGCCCTCGTCCTGATCGGTTGCCTGTTCGACAGCTTCGAACAGAACACGATCGGCGTCGCCGGCCCCATTCTCAAGGAGCACTGGGGTCTTACCGGCACGGATATCGGGTTTCTCAACACGATCACCTTCGGCAGCGCCGCGGTCGGGCGATTGCTGTCGGGCATTCTCGGCGACCGCTACGGCCGGCGGGTGATGCTGACCGTCAATCTCCTGCTCTTCACCATCGGCTCGGCGGCCTGCGCGATGGCGCCGAACTTCACCATGCTTTGTTTTGCCCGCGCGATCGTCGGCTTCGGCGTCGGCGGCGAAATCTCGACGGCGGTGACGATGCTCTCGGAATTCTGCTCGCCGAAGTTTCGCGGCACGGCGGCGGGTCTCGTGAATGTCGGCGCCGGCGGGTTCGGCAACTTCCTGGCGCCGGCATTCGGCCTGCTGATATTTACGCTTTTCCCGGGAGAGAACAGCTGGCGCTGGCTATTTGCGTCGCTGGCGCTGCCGGCGCTTCTGGTCGTCTTCTATCGCCGCTTTGTACCGGAGACGCCGCGGTTCCTCGCCTCGAAGAACAGGATCGGCGAGGCAAACAAGGTACTGTCCATCCTTGCCTCAGGCTCGTTGAAACCGCGCAATCTCGTGGTGCAGGAATACCTGACGACAGACCATGTGACGGACGAGGCAACCGAGAAGAGCGACTGGCGGGAACTCTTCCGCGCACCCTTCATCGGGCGGACCATACCGGTAGCGATCGCCATTCTCATGAGCTATGGCGCGCAATTGTCGGTCTTGACGCTGATGCCCGTCATCTTCGTGTCGATGGGCTATACGCTCTCCGGCAGCCTGCTCTACAGCATGATCATCCAGAGCGGCAGCGTCCTCGGTGCGATCGCCGCTTCGATGTTCGGCTACTATCTGCCGCGCAAGAAGGTGCTGACCGTGGGTGCGGCGCTCGCCTGCCTTGCGGCGGTGTCGATCGTCGCTCTCGGCACCAATATCTACCTCGTTCTCCTGTTCGGAGCCATCTTCCAGTTCTTCGTCCTGCTGCTCAACACGTCGATCTGGATCTATGCGCCGGAACTGTTCCCTACGAGAATTCGCGCCTTCGGGGTGGCCCTCATTCTGGCAACGGGATCGGCGGCCGGCTCGTTCGTGCCGACGATTTCCGGCATGCTGTTCGACAGCTACGGAATGATCGGCGTCTTCGGGCTTGCTGCGGGAATGTATGCGGTCTTCGCATTTTGCATCCAGCTTGGCCCGGAAACTTACGGCCGATCGATGGAGGATCTCTCGCTACCGGCGGAGGCCGATCAGCCCAAGGCGGCGCAGCAGGGGCCAGTCGTCGCGGAGCTCAGAACGTGAACTCCCATCTCCTGCTGATCAACCCGAACAGCTCGCAGGCGACGAGCGAGATGATGGCCTCCATCGCGCACAAGGCTGCGAACGGACGCCTGGCCGTGGCAAGCGCCACGGCCAGGCGCAGTCCCCGCATGATCCTGAAGCCGGACGAACTGGCAGCCGCCGCCGACGAGGTGGTGGAAATCGGCACCAGGCACGAGCCGGGCTGCCTCGGGATCATCGTCAGCGCCTTTGGCGATCCCGGCCTTGCCCTGCTCCGGGAGCGTGTCGGCATTCCCGTCGTGGGCATCTGCGAAGCTTCGATGCTGGAGGCTTCGCGGGATGGACGACGGTTCGGCGTTGCAACCACGACGCCCGACCTCGCAGATGCGATCGCAGAGCGGGCACGGCATCTGGGGCTGTCCCAACTCTACTCCGGCATCCGCTGCACGCCAGGCGATCCGCTCGCCGTATCCAGAGACGAGGAGCGCCTGCGCTCCTCGCTCTGGCACGCAGTTCGCGCCTCCGTCGACCTGGATGGGGCAGAGGCAGTCATCATCGGCGGCGGCCCGCTCGGACAGGCGGCCGAGCAGCTGCAGCCGCTATTCGATGTGCCCGTCATCGGCCCTATCCCGTCCGCCGTAACGCGGGTTCTCGGGCTGTTGCAGGTCGATGCCTGAGCGCAATTTCCGGGCGGAACTTGGAAACCGTCACGTTTCATGATCTTAATTCGGTCCAGCCGGATCGTTCCGCCGTCTCATTGAGCCATCGAAACGATCCTGCTCCTCCCGGCAGTCTACCAATCACCGTGATCAGGGAAGCGGACATTCGATGTCTTCCGCCGAAACGCCTGAAATCAGTACAGCTCTCGTCGAACAGTTGATTTCCGAGCAGTTTCCGCAATGGGCGGACCTGCCGATAAGACCGGTCAAGTTCGGTGGGTGGGACAACAGGACCTTCCACCTGGGCGACGATATGAACGTGCGGTTGCCGAGCGCCGCCCATTACGCGCTTCAAGTGGAAAAGGAGCAGCACTGGCTGCCTCGCCTTGCGCCGTACCTGCCGTTGCCTATTCCTGCGCCTTTGGCCATCGGGCGGCCGGGCAGGGGCTATCCGTGGCATTGGTCCGTCTATCGATGGCTCCCGGGCGAGACCGCGACCCATGCGTCCATCGCCGACCTCGGCAGTTTTGCGACGACCCTCGGTGAATTCCTGGCTGCCCTGCAACGGATCGACGCGCGGAGCGGTCCGCCGCCCGGACAACACAATTTCTTCCGAGGCGGTCCTTTGGCCGTCTACGACCACGAAACGCGCCGGGCACTCGAAGCGCTCGAGGGCAGGATCGACGTTGCCACCGCACGTGTGGTGTGGGAGCTGGCGCTTGGCTCCGCATGGAACAATGCTCCGGTCTGGTTCCATGGCGATGTTGCCTCCGGCAACCTCCTGGTCGAAAACGGCCGGTTGAGCGCCGTGATCGATTTCGGCACGTCCGGCGTCGGCGATCCGGCTTGCGACCTGTCGATCTCCTGGACGATGTTCGATGAAACAAGCCGCGCCGCATTCCGGGACGCCCTTCCGCTCGACGAAGAGACCTGGGCGCGTGGCCGTGGATGGACCTTGTGGAAGGCGCTGATCGTTGCCGCCGAGATGCCGGGCACCGATCGGCGGGAAATCGAAAAATCGCGGCGGGTCATCGATGCGGTTCTGTCAGATCACCGCCGCTATGGGTAGCGAACTTCATTCCCGCGTCCTGTTGACGATGCGGTTCAACCGGAAACGCGCGCGGTGGACTGGCCGCACCACGACTGTGGGTGCCCGGTTCGCTTTCTGGCGAGCCCTTCCGATATGAGGATGTCTCCGAGGGATCTGCCGTTCCTGACGACGAGCCGCCGCTTGCCGGGCTCGTCGCCCAGGGTGGCTTCGGATGCAACGAGGGCGAAGTTTCCCGAATTCAACAACTCTCGCAATCGTGCCTTGGCATAAGAGCCGCGCGACCGTTCCTCGTCGCATTTCGCGAGCTTCGTTTCCGGCGCATCTATATCGGCGATGAGAATTCTCTGGCCCTGGTAAAGGAAGGTATCGCCGTCGAGAACGCAGTTATCATGGCGGATGCCGCAGAAATAGAAGGTGCCGCTCTCGGCCGGCCGCAGGTTCGTGTGTTCGAGAGACTGCCTAACCGGTAGTTCGACGGGTGCAGGCGGGATCAATGCGGACTTCGGCGCTATCGACCCGGTCTGATCCTTCGGACGGAAAGGGATCGGAATGGTCGCCAGTTCCACCTTTTTTGGCGGTTTCTTCTCGGCCGGCATCTTCGCCTGCGCTTTTTTCTCGGACGGTTTCTCGGCGTGCGAGAGCAGTGCCGTCACCTTCGATGCCCCGGGGAGATGTCCTAACTCCCCCCGGTGCTCGTAGGCCACAATCCCGCCGACGATGACTGCTGCCGCCAGATACCAGCGGCCCATACCGCTCCGGCTGCTCTTGCGGGCCGTGCTGCGCTTTCGTCTTTTGGAATTTGCCTTGGTCATGGGATTCGGTCCTCGATTGCGGCGGCATTATCGGGACCAGGGGTTAGTGAAAGGTTGTCGTCGCTGCACGGGTCAAATCATTTCAGTTTTACACACTCTTCCTGATCCCGCTCTGACGACACCGCTGCCAAAAGGGAAGGGCGGCACCTGCGGGAGCCGCCCTTCAAGGGTTACCGTCGACGTTGCTGGACAAGCGCCCCGGCTTGTCACTTTCCCTGTCCGGCCGTAAGCCGTCGACGGTCGCGATCGCTGTTCTCGCTGATGCCAGGGACTTCCGTCACCGCGGCCATGGCCGCGGCTGCTTACTTATCGCCCTTGTCCTTCCCGCCTTTGCCTTGGCCGTCCTGATCGCCCTTATTGTTGTCCTGGTTACCCTTGCCGCCGTCCTGGTTACCCTTGTCGTTGTCCTGGTTACCCTTGCCGCCGTCCTGGTTACCCTTGTCGTTGTCCTGGTTGCCCTTGCCGCCGTCCTGGTTACCCTTGCCGCCGTCCTGGTTGCCCTTGCCGCCGTCCTGGTTGCCCTTCCCGTTGTCCTGGTGGCCCTTGCCGCCGTCCTGGCCGCCCTTCCCGTTGTCCTGGCCGCCCTTCCCGTTATCCTGGCCGCCCTTACCGCCGTCCTGATCACCTTTGCCATTATCCTGGTCACCCTTGCCGGGATCCTGACCACCACCGCCGCCGTTGTCGCCGCCGCCGCCGCCGCCACCACCGCCGCCGCCGCCGCCGCCGCCGCCACCACCGCCGCCAGCGCCGCCGCCCTTGTTGCCACCGCTCTTGCCGCTGCCTCTCGTCGGACCGCTTGCAGTGGAGTCACTGCGATCGTGGCGTCCGGTGCCCGCACCAATGGTCGCCGTCGTCAGGGGCGGACACATCTTAATCTGCGCGGGGGTGAGAATCTTCGACCGGTTTATTGCAACGCAACATGCCGCGAAGTTGTCTTCCGAAAGCGGACTGCACTGACGGGCAGTCATGCGCTGGCGCTGTACTGCATCCGCATCCGTCGTAACGATTACGGCTCCTATCGTGGCCGTGGATAGTATGAAAAATGTCCGAAATATCGATCTATTAATTCTTTTCATTTCTATACTCCTAAAAACATTAACTTTAAAAATACTTTTTAGAATTGAATTAAAATTACCTGTGGTCAACTTACGAATTGTTAGTAGATGGCCATATCACTGCCTCATTTCGGGTTATCAACCATGGCTTAATCTATCTTAGCTAGTCTCTACGGCGAACCGGGGGACTTATGCCCGCCGTTGGAGAACGCCTCGTGAAACGCTTCATTGCGCAGACAGTCTTTTTGTTGCTGATCGCGGCCCCTGGGGCTGCCGATGCCGGTACAACCATGAGGACCGCCGGCAAGGCCTTCGCGCCGCCGGCCTTCGCATCCTTCTGCGCCCGCGAGCCGCGGCTCTGTAACACTGGCGGCGGCAAGAAGGCCGTCGTTCTCGCCCCGGAAAAGATCAGCGAGCTCAAACAGATCAACAGCACCGTCAATGCAAGCATCCGCGAACGCAGCGACCGCGCAAATGTCGGCAAGGACGATGACTGGCGCGTGCCGACCGCTTACGGAGACTGCGAGGACTTTGCAATTCTGAAGAAGCGGGAACTTCTGAAACGGGGGTGGCCGGCCTCGGCTCTGCTACTCACGGTTGCGCGTTATCGCGGGGAGGGCCACACGGTTCTCACCGTCCGCACGAGCGAAGGTGACCTTGTGCTCGACAATAGGACCAACTCGGTCAGAGATTGGTCACGCACTCCTTATAATTACTTCGCCCGACAATCCCAGTCGAACGGCAAGCGCTGGGAATTGATCGCAGGCGCCCAAAATATCTGATTTCGACTGAATGGGCGCTTTTCCAAGGCGGGAAAACCGCTACTGCGTGGAATTGATCTAATCCGCGCTGAGGGCCACCGCCGGCTGGAGGCGCGATGCATTTCTGGCCGGTAGATAGCCGAAGAGCAGGCCGGTGAGAAACGCACAGGCGAAGGCAAGCGCGACGGGGCCGGGCGTGAAGCTGACGGGCATGCCGAAGGCTTTAGCGGCGTAACCGGTCGATAGACCCGCCACGATGCCGATCGCCCCGCCGATCGCGGAAACGACCAGTGCCTCGACGATGAACTGCACGAGTATGTCCCGCTCGCGCGCTCCGGTCGCCATTCTCACGCCGATCTCGCGTGTGCGTTCGCTGACGCTGACGAGCATGATGTTCATCACGCCGATGCCGCCGACGAGCAGCGAAATCGCTGCGACCGATCCCAGGAAGAACTTCATGGTGTTCGAAGTCTCGGTAAAGGCCTCGCGCACGGAGGACATATTGGTGATCTGGGTATCGTCCTTCCTGTGGCGCTCGTTAAGCAGCGCCTGAATTCTCTCCTGGGTCAGGTCTATTGCCGAGGCATCCTGCACCTTGACGGTGATCGTGCGGATGTTGCGCTGACCGAAGAGGCGCATGCTGCCGGTCGTGAGCGGCACGAGGACCACGTCGTCCTGATCGTTGCCGCCGGCGCTAGCGCCCATCCCGCTCATCACCCCGATCACCTGGAAGGGAATCTTGTTCACGAGCACGTATTGACCGATCGGGTCGGAGCCCTCCGGGAAGAGCGTCTTGACGACGGTCTCGCCGAGCACCGCGACCGGTGCGTATGTTTCCATGTCGTTCCGGTTGATGAACTCGCCGCGGCCGATCTTCCAGGACTTCGCTTCCGTGAACTGCGGCACCGTTCCGTTAGCGGTCGTCTGATAGTCGATGTTGCCGCGCCGAAGCGTCACGGTGCTCGTCATTTCCGGGACGGCGAATGCGACATTCGCAAGCTCCGTGATCGCGTCCGCATCTGCCGGCACGAGGGTAACATTCGTCCCGCCGGCGCTGCCGCGGAAATTCGCCATGCTGGGGCGGACGACGAGAAGATCCGACCCCATCGACGAGATGCGGTCGAGTACCGAATTCTGCGCGCCGGTGCCGATGGCGAGCATGGCGACAACCGAGCCGACGCCGATGACGATGCCGAGAAGCGTCAGGATCGTACGGAAGAGGTTTGCCCGCAGCGCCCGCAGTGCCATCTTCACCGCTTCCGAGACGTCCGCGATAGCCGCGAAGCCCTCACGCGTGCTTTGGGCGAGACCGACGGCTGCATCGGGATTGCTGCGTCCCTTCTTGGAGCGGTCGGCAACGATCCGCCCATCGCTGATCTCTATCAGCCGGTCGGCCTGTGCGGCGACCTCGCGCGAATGGGTGATGACGATGACGGTGTGGCCGTTTTCGTTCATATCGCGAAGGAGGCGCATCACCTCTTCGCCGCTCTGGCTGTCGAGCGCGCCGGTCGGCTCGTCGGCAAGGATGACGCGGCCTCCATTCATCAGGGCGCGGGCGATCGAGACGCGCTGCTGCTGGCCACCGGAAAGCTGGTTCGGACGATGATCGAGCCGTTCGCCGAGCTTGAGCGACTGCAGGAGCGCCTCGGCACGATCGTGCCGGTCGCGGGCGGAAACGCCGGCATAGACGGCGGGTACCTCGACATTCTCCCGGGCGCTTGCGGTCGGGATCAGATTGTAGGACTGGAAGATGAAGCCGAAGGTGCGGCGGCGCAACGCCGCGAGGGCGTCGCCGTCGAAGCCGGAGACGCTTTCGCCTTCGATGAAGTAGTTGCCCGAGGTCGGCTGGTCGAGGCAGCCGAGAATGTTCATCAGCGTCGACTTGCCGGAACCGGACTGGCCGATGATCGCGACGAACTCGCCGGCCTCGATATCGAGGGAGATATGGTGCAAGACCTCGACGGCGATGTCGCCGTTGAAATAGGTCTTGCTGACATCCCGGAGTGAAATGAGCGGAGCCATCGGCGTGCTCAGAACATCGGCGGCATGCGCATGCCGCGCCGGTTGGTATTGGGACCGCGGTTGCCGTTCGTGGCGGAGGCAGCGTCGACGACGACTTTCTCACCTTCCTCCAGCCCGCGGACGATTTCGGCGCTCACCCGGTTGCGGACACCGACCTCGACGGTGCGCGTCTGCCTCGCACCGGACGGCGCGACGACGGTCACTTCCGCTCTTGCGGGCCCGTCGGAGGCCGCCGCCTCCATGGTGCGGAGTGCCGTGCTCGGGACGACCAGCACATTCTTGGCCGCCGCCTGGACGAAGAAAACCTGCGCGCTCATCGACATCATCAATTCGCCCGTGGGATTGGGGACATCGAACAGGGCATAGTAGAGGACGACGTTGTTCTCGGTATCGGGCATCGGCTCGATCTGACGCAACTTGCCGGTGAAGCGCTTTCCGGGCTGTCCGAGAAGGGTGAAATACGCATCCATGCCGAGCCTCAGCTTGCCGACATCGGCTTCGGAGACCTGCGCCTTGACCGTCATCGTGGAAAGATCGGCGATGGTGACGATCGTCGGCGTCGTCTGGTTTGCGTTGAGGGTCTGTCCCTCCTTGGCGGGATCGTCGACGATGGTGCCGGCCATCGGAGCATAGATCTTGGTATAGCCGAGATCGACCCGGTCCCCGGCAAGGGTGGCCTTCTGCTTGCGGATCTGCGCCTCGATCGCCTGCACGTCGGCGCCAGCGGCCGCATGATCGGCGACGGCCTGGTCGAGCGTCGATTGCGAAACGCTTTTCGTGGCGACGAGATTGCGTTGACGCTCGATGTTGGCCTGCTTCAATACGAGCTGGGCCTTCTTCGAGACGAGCTGCGCTTCAAGATTGGCCAGTTCCGCCTCGTCGATCTCGATCCTGTTCTCGATGGAGGCGGGGTCTATCTCGGCGATGAGCTGATTCTGTTCGACCTTGTCGCCGATCCCGACATGCAGCGACTTCAACTGGCCGGAGACCTGTGCGCCGGCATCGACCGATTTGACCGCCTCCAGCGTGCCGACGGCAGTCACGCTCTCTTCGATGTCGCCGCGCGTGACCGCCTGAGTGATCATGGTGGTGGCCGGCTGCGCGCCCTGGCGGCTCCAGGCATAGTAGCCCGTGCCGACGATAGCGAGCACCAGGAGCGCAAAGATCCAGCGGCGGCGCGAACGGCGCTTTTTGCGTGGCGGCATCACCGGAGCCGGGATGACGGTGACGTTCGACGGTGTCGAACGCGACGCTTCGTCCGTCGTCTTGGCTGTCTTGCTCATCGTTTTTCTCTATCCCAGGCATCTTCATTCAACATAAAGATCAACCCGATCAGCGAAAAGCTTTGAGATCATTATATTTTCGTAATGTAGAGAGGCGCGCACCGGTAAAGCGGGCGCGGGGGCGACGCAGGCACGGAAATCGGAGTCCCGACAGTGGGTTGCTCCCATTTTTGTCCGGGGCTGCCTTGAAACGAACCGGATATCCAAAACCGCTTGACGTCGCCGGATCGGACAATTAGAAACCTCACGAACCGTACCGTACGGTACTGATAGGGCGAAGCGAGTGCAAAGCGTCGGAGCGATAAGAGAGGCAGGTGCCGCAAACGGCCTGACCGAGCGCCAGGGAGCGGTGCTCGAACAGGCTTTGCGCCTGCTTGTCGATGGGGGCGAAAAGGCGCTGACGACGGCGGGAGTGGCGCGCGCAGCGAACTGCTCCAAGGAGAGCCTCTACAAGTGGTTCGGCGATCGTGAAGGGCTCCTTTCGGCGATGATCGCCTTTCAGGCGAGCAAGGTTCGCACGCTCGACGTCTCCGCCGCAAAGCTGGACGGGGGCAGCTTGAGGGTGCATCTCGTCGCTTTCGCCAAGGACCTTCTCGACGTGCTGGCGGGCGACGTGTCGCTGGCGCTCAACCGGCTGGCGATCGGACAGGTGAGCCGGGAAGGCTCGAAGCTCGGCCACATGCTGCAGGAACGCGGCCGCCGGCAGATCGGACGCAGGGCGGGAGCGCTGCTCGAAGCGGGCCGCAAGGCCGGTCTCCTGGCTTTCGACAACGCTGACGAAGCCTATGGCGCTCTTTACGGGCTCGTCGTCTCCGACTGGCATTTGCGCATGCTTCTCGGCGAGGAGCCGGGTAGCCTGAAGAAGGATTTCAGCCGCAGGGCGGAGCGGGCGGTCGACGCCTTTCTCACGCTCTACGGCGCGAAAAGGTAGGGCGGCCGTATCTGCGGCTGCCAAAGCGAAACGGACAAGCAAAGGGAAGGAAAATTCGATGCGCGTCTATTACGATCGTGATGCCGATCTCAACCTCATCAAGTCGAAGAAGGTCGCCATCATCGGCTACGGCAGCCAGGGCCGCGCCCATGCGCTGAACCTCAAGGATTCCGGTGCGCAGAACGTCGCCATTGCGCTTAAGTCGGGTTCCGCCACGGCAAAGAAGGCCGAAGCGGACGGCTTCAAGGTCATGACGGTTGCCGAAGCTGCCGCCTGGGCCGACCTGATGATGATGGCGACGCCGGACGAACTGCAGGCCGACATCTACAAGGCCGAGATCGCCGGAAACATCCGCGACGGCGCGGCAATCGCCTTTGCGCACGGCCTGAACGTCCACTTCGGCCTCATCGAGCCGAAAGCCTCGGTCGACGTCGTAATGATCGCGCCGAAGGGCCCGGGTCATACGGTCCGCGGCGAATACCAGAAGGGCGGCGGCGTCCCCTGCCTGGTCGCCGTTCATCAGGACGCTTCCGGTAATGCCCTCGATCTCGCTCTCTCCTACGCCTGCGGCGTCGGCGGCGGCCGCTCGGGCATCATCGAGACCAACTTCAAGGAAGAGTGCGAAACCGATCTCTTCGGCGAACAGGTCGTTCTCTGCGGCGGCCTGGTCGAACTCATCCGCGCCGGTTTCGAGACGCTGGTCGAGGCTGGTTATGCGCCGGAGATGGCCTATTTCGAGTGCTTGCACGAGGTGAAGCTGATCGTCGACCTGATCTATGAAGGCGGCATCGCCAACATGAACTACTCGATCTCGAACACGGCCGAGTGGGGCGAATACGTCACCGGACCGCGCATCATCACCGAAGAGACCAAGGCCGAGATGAAGCGGGTCCTCAAGGACATCCAGACCGGCAAGTTCACCTCGGAATGGATGCAGGAATACCGCTCCGGTGCCGCCCGCTTCAAGGGTATCCGTCGCGTCAACGACTCTCACCAGATCGAGGAAGTCGGCGCGAAGCTGCGCGCGATGATGCCTTGGATCGGCAAAAACAAGCTGGTCGACAAGGCGAAAAACTAAGATCTGCCTGCAATGAACAAAAGGGAAGCCGGAGCCCACGCTCCGGCTTCTTCATATGCAGCGGCTTACATCGGATCCTTACCCTTCATGGCATTCGCCATATGGGACTTGCACTTTTCCTGATCGTTGGCCGCGAGTGCCTCCTTGGCCATGGCGAGTTCCTTCTGCGCCATCTCCTTCCGACCCGTGTCGGTGATCTGGCCCACGTCAGTCTCGAGCTTCGTCATGCCTGCCTGGTCGCAAACCATATCGGCCTGAGCAAAGGCTGGGGACACGCAAGCGGCGGATATCGCGGCTGCAACCAACATTTTTCTCAACATCTGTAACCTCCAGTTTCGTCGCTTCATGCGATACACGGCTCCAAACCACCGAGGGACCGATCAGTTCCTTGCCGCAAGCTGCCGGTGCTCCCGTACGCAAAGCCGTCACACACTTTCCTGGAGTGCTCTAAGCACGCAGTGACGCGCGGCAGATGCATCCGGCATTGAGAATCGCGACGGCGTCGCTATCCTGCGAGGCGCGGGCCTTCGGCCAGCCTCCGAGCGAGGGCGAAATCCAATGTCACCAACGCGCCGTAAGCTGACCACCATTTTCTGCGCCGACGTGCAGGATTATTCGCGCCTGATGGGGAAAGACGAGGAGGGAACGCTTCAGGCTCTCAAGCGCAGCCGGGATGCCATGGCGCGCCTGATCGAGGCGCATGAAGGACGGGTGGTCAATACGTGGGGCGACGGGGTGATCGCGGAGTTTCCGAGCGTGGTGGAGGCGGTGAGGGCGGCGATAGACGTTCAGAACGAGTTGGCCGGACTGAATGCCGAGCGGCAAGGCGAGGCGCGGATGGATTATCGCATCGGCCTCAATCTCGGCGATGTGATCGCTGACGGCGACGACCTTTACGGCGACGGCGTCAATATCGCGGCCCGCCTGCAAGCCTCGGCGCCGGCCGGTGGCATCGTGATTTCGAGCACCGTCTATGATCAGGTTCGCAACAAGCTGACCGTCGGCTTCGAATTCCTTGGCGCGCTGACGGTCAAGAACATCGACGGGGGCGTTCCGAGTTATGTGGTCCAGATCGGAACGGCCGAGGGCGCGGTGTCGCAAAAACGGGGCCGCGACTGGGGGAGGCCGGGTGCACTTCCGGACCGCGAGACCCCGGCCGCCGAGACCGAGGCAGGGCGAGCGACGATCGTAAGACGCGCAGCGCCCGGCCGTCGCCTTTTCGGCGTTCTCGCCGTAGCCGCAGCGGCGGTCGTTGCCATAAATCTGCTGTCGTGGGAGGGAACGTTCTGGGCCAGATGGCCCCTGTTTGCGCTGGCCTTGATCGCGATGATCGGTGGCCTGTGGACGTCCACGCGGCTCGACCGCGGACTGGCCCTGCTCGGGGTAGCCGGATTTGCGGTCCTTGCGGTCAATCTCCTTTCCTGGGAGGGGAGATTCTGGGCGGTATGGCCTCTGCTTGGAATTGCGGTGGCGGCGGGACTTCGGTGGGTCACGCACCGTCCCGGACGGTGAGCACCGGCTCGCATAGGTTAAGCGGCGAAATGCATGCGGTGTAACCGGAAGTTGACGGGACTCGGCAAGCCGTGCATTGTGCCCCCAAGGAAGATAAAGCTCAGCAGGCATTCGCATCGGAACGACGTTCAGATAAATCTTTTCGGGGGGGCACTGTGAGGAGAGGCCGGGAGTTCCTTTGCGCGGCGGCGCTGGCGTTGGTCGTGGCTGCGCCGGCAGCGGCGGCGGATCTGGTGATCGCGATGCCGCCCTGGCCATCCGGACAGGCAGCCGCGAACATTCTCAAGCTCGGCATCGCCAAGAAGTTCAGCCTCGAGGCGGAGGTGCGCGAACTCGGGACGCTGACCGCCTTCATCGGCCTCGAAAAGGGCGAGGTCGATATCCAGCCGGAGGTTTGGCGGCCGAATTTCGACGAACTCGTCCGCAAATTCGTGACCGAAAAAGGCGTCGTGACGCTCAGCGAGCGTGCGGTGCCTGCATGGCAGGGGCTTTGCGCCACGCCGGAAGCGGCTGCGACGATCAAATCGGTCGCGGATCTCGGCGATCCGGCCAAGACCAAGATACTGGATACCGACGGCGACGGGCGCGGCGAAATGTGGATCGGCGCCACCGAATGGCTTTCGACGGGCATCGAACGGGCGCGGGCGGCGGGCTACGGCTATGCGGCGAACCTGACGCTCGTCGAGGCCAAGGAGGAAGTGGCGATGGCGGCGGTCGACGCGGCGATCGCGACCGCGCGCCCCATGGTCTTCTACTGCTATGCTCCGCACCATGTTTTCAAGCTGCACCAGATCTCCCGACTCGAGGAGCCGCCTCACGACCCGGCGAAATGGAAGATCGCGCCGCCGAACGACCCGCTATGGGTCAGCAAATCGAGCGCCGCCACGGCCTGGGACGCCGGACAATTTCAGATCGGCTATGCGACGGCGTTCGCAAAGAAGCATCCGGAAGTCGCGCAGTTCCTTCAGAAGGTAGATTTCTCGCCGGATGAAGTGACGGCGATGAGCTATGCGCTCGAAGTCGAGCGGCAGGCGCCTGCGGACTACGCCAGGAAATGGGTTGAAAGCCACGCGGAACGGATCGACGGATGGGCGAAATGACGATGCTCCAGACGCTCTCGAAAAGACAGGCAGGCCGGCGTAAATTCGGCAAGGCGCTGTTTCTCCTCGGTCTTTGCCTCGTTCCGCTTGCAGCGCTTGCCCAAACCCAGATCTACGATTCCAAGACGAAGAAATGGGTGAACTACGACAAGAGGAAAGCGCGACAGTACTTCGCGCGAAACAATCAGGTTCCCGAGGCCTTTCGCCGGCAGATGGTGCCGTTCCGCACGGCAGAAGTTCCGGGCACGATCATCATCGATGGCAACCAGCATTTTCTCTATCTCGTGCAGCCCGGCGGTCAGGCGATCCGCTACGGCATCGGTGTAGGCCGCGAAGGTTTCGGCTGGGCGGGCATCGTTCGGGTAGGGCGCACGGCCGAGTGGCCGACCTGGACGCCGCCGGCCGAGATGGTTGCGCGCGATCCGAACGCGGCAAAATGGGCAGGCGGCATGCCGGGCGGGCCCGACAATCCGCTAGGCGCTCGCGCGCTCTACCTTTACGAAGGTGATAACGATACGATCTACCGCATCCATGGTACGGTGGAGCCCTGGACGATCGGGCTGGACGTTTCCTCCGGGTGCATAAGAATGAACAATGATGACATTATCGACCTGCATTCGCGCGTCAGCGTGGGCGCGAAGGTCATCGTGCTGATGCAGGGGGCTGCTCTCTATAAGGGCGTGTGACCGGATAAGGGCGTGTGACCGGCCGAAACGCGGCCGCACGGGCGAGAGCGCGAAGATACGGGCGATAGGCCAAGACCGGAGGATGTGGATTTGTCGACGAGTAAATTGGGAAGCCGTCCAATTCAAGCGTCCGTGATGGCTGCGGTCTTTCTTCTTGCCGCATGCCAATCGACCCCGGAACCTCAGGAAATGGCCCGCACGAGCCTCCAGACAGCCCCCGCCGACCTGCAGCTCTTGTGCGCCAATGCCGTGGTCGCCCAAGCCGGCGGCGCCAAGGTCCTGCCGATGAGTTCTCGACAGCTCGATGCGACGAGCTACAGCGTCGACCTCGATGCCGCCGGTCGCAAGTTTACCTGCATCGTGGACAGCAGCGGCAGCGTGAGGTCGGTCCAGCCGGCATAGGTATTCAAGACGGCGGATGCAAACAAACGCCTCTTCCGGTTCGCTTTTGCGGCGCAGTATAAATGTTGCGCCGCATAAAAATTAAAGAATAGAGTTCTCCTTTGGAAGTTATCCGGAGAATTTTCTTCCAAAAATTCTGAAATTGTGTTCTGATACCCTTGTGGGTAGGAGGAGCACTATGTCCACGATCATACAACACTTCGCTCTTTTCGATTTACTTATCTTGGCTGGGATCTCTTTTCTTCTGATCTGCAGCTATTTCGACGAGGGTGAGGCCTGAGTATCAGGAAGCGTTCGCCGCCTCCTGCCGACCGGAACTTATCCGGTCCGGCCCTTGGCGTCTCGAGCCGAAGCGGCTAGCCGATCGTTGCCTGCCGGTGCTGACGGCCGCGGCGACACAGTCCCGTATGCTTCGATCCCGTACGCCGCCCTTCCCAACGCCTCCCATTTCCGACGAGCGTATCGAACGTCTGTAACTGCACGACTGGCGTAACGGCGCAGGCGACAGCTGGCAAAATAGGTCAGGAATATTGACTTAAATATTGCGCTGTGTTCATGTCCCTCGGATGCAACCGGGAGGACCTCCATGCTGGATTGGGAAAGCATTTTCGCCACGCGCTCGAGCCGGATGAAGGCTTCGGAAATCCGCGAATTGCTGAAGCTGCTCGATCGTCCCGACATCATTTCGTTTGCGGGCGGAATTCCCGATCCTGAGCTTTTTCCGAATGATGCGTTCAGGGAAGCTTACGCCGAGATTTTCGATGGGCCGTCGGTCGGTGCCGCGCTGCAATATTCGGTGAGCGAGGGCTATCGGCCGCTTCGCGAGTGGCTCGCCGGGCAGATGGCGGCACTTGGCATTCCGGCGAGCGTCGACAACATCTTCATCACCTCCGGGTCGCAGCAGGGGCTCGACTACCTCGGCAAGCTGTTTCTGTCGCCGAAAGACACGGCGCTCGTCACCTGGCCGACCTATCTAGGTGCGCTGCAGGCCTTCAACGCCTATGAACCCAATTACGATCAGCTGAACCCCGCCGGCAACCGGACGCCGGCAGCCTATGCCCAGGCTGCAGCGGAAGCGGGCGGGCGCGTCAAGTTCGCCTATCTCTCGGCCGACTTCGCCAACCCCACCGGCGAGACGGTGGGCCGCGCCGGGCGCGAGCACGTCCTTGCACTTGCCGAGGAGCTCGACATCGCCATCATCGAGGATGCGGCCTACCAGTCGCTGCGTTATGACGGCGAGGCGATCCCGCCGATCCTCGCGCTCGAGATCGCCCGCAAAGGCGACATAAACAGCACGCGCACGATCTATTGCGGCAGCTTCTCGAAGACGCTGGCGCCTGGCCTTCGCGTCGGCTGGATCTGCGCCGCCGAACCGGTGATCCGCAAGCTGGTGCTGATGAAGCAGGCCGCCGACCTTCACTCCTCCACCATCAACCAGATGGCGATCGCGACCGTCGCCGGGCGGGGCTTCGAGGCGCAGGTGGCGAAAATCCACAAGGCCTACAGGCAGCGGCGTGACGCGATGCTGTCGGCGCTCGAAAAATACATGCCCGCCGGCGTCACCTGGACGAAGCCCGAAGGCGGCATGTTCATCTGGGTCACGCTGCCGAAGGGGAGCGACGGCGCTGAGCTGCTGGCCAAGTCGATCCAGACGGCCAAGGTGGCTTTCGTCCCCGGCCGCGCCTTTTTCGCCCACGGGTCCGGCGAAAACACCCTGCGGCTCAGCTTCTCCTGCGCCAACGACAGGATGATCGACGAGGGCATCCGCCGGCTGGCCGATCTCATTCACGGCGAGGTCGCGCAGGCGGCCTGAGTGGAAGTCGCGGCAGGCTGGCGATTTCGCCCCTCATCCGCCTGCCGGCACCTTCTCCCCGCAAATCGGGGAGAAGGGACAAGCGGCATGCACTCAGTTCCAATGAACCGTTGCGGAGAGATATCGAGCGGCTACCGCGAGTCTCCTTCGCCCCGCTAGCGGGGAGAAGGTGCCGGAAGGCGGATGAGGGTGCATAAAGAGCTGTCGTCGCTCAAATATGCGGCCCGAGCAGCGACAGATCGGCTTTGCCGAGGCGGTCCTTGGCGGTCCAGAGCTGATGCCAATAGGGATAGATGACCGGCGGCAGGCTGACGGCGTCGAGGAGCTCGCGTTCCTCGTCGGTGAGCTTCAGGCCGGCGGCGGCGAGATTGTCGCGGAACTGCTCTTCGGTGCGCCCGCCGATGATCACCGAGGTGACGGCATCTCGGCCGATCAGCCAGGCGAGCGCGACCTGCGCCGGCGACACGTTGCGCTCGGCGGCGATCGCCACCAGCATTTCGACGATCTTCCACAGCCGTTCCTCGTCGCGGATCGGCGGCTCGTTCCAGCCGGCAAGCTGGCGGGTGCCTTCCGGCGACTGTCCGCGCCTGTGTTTGCCTGACAGAAGGCCGCCCGCCAGCGGACTCCAAACGAGGATGCCGAGACCCTGGTCGATGGAGATCGGGACCAGTTCGTACTCGGCCTCGCGTGCTTCGAGCGTGTAATGAATCTGTTGGCTGACGAAGCGCTGGCGGTGTTCGAGCGCACTGATGCCGAGTGCCTTCATGATGTGCCAACCGGAATAGTTGGAGCAGCCGATATAGCGCACCTTGCCCTGGCGCACGAGCGTATCGAGCGCTTCCATGGTTTCCTCGAGCGGCGTCTGACCGTCCCATTCGTGAACCTGGTAAAGGTCGATCACGTCGGTCTTCAAACGCTTCAGGCTCGCCTCGCAGGCGTGAACCAGGTGATGGCGCGACAGACCTCCGTCATTGGGGCCGGGGCCCATCGAGAAGCGCGCCTTGGTGGCGATGAGCACGCCGTCCTTGCGCTTTCCGCCGAGAACTTCGCCGATGATCTCCTCGCAGGCGCCGGTCGAATAGATGTCCGCCGTATCGATCAGATTGACGCCCGCATCCAGGCAGAGGTCGACATAGCGGCGGGCATCCGCGACACCGACATCGCCGACCTGGGCGAACTTTCCACCGCCGCCGATCGTCATCGTACCCATGGTGATGGTCGAGATCTTGAGCCCGGAGCGGCCGAGCCGACGATATTCCATTGTCTCGCTCCTTGTGTTGTTGGTCGCCTATAGGATGTTAGAGGAATCTTGCGGGTATCGCGTCCTTATAGGGAAACAGCGGGAAGTAAGGCCGCGCCTCGGCCAAGGTGCGCTGGAAGGAGGGGCGCTCCAGCAGACGCTCGAAATAGGCGCCGAGGTTCGGGTGCGTGCCGTCGAACGGGGCCACGATCCCGGCGTAGAAGAGGGCGGGCGCGGCGGCGCAGTCGGCGATCGAGAAGCTTTCCCCGACCGCAAAGCGCCGGTCCTCGAAGTGGCGTTCGGCAAGGTCATACGCGTTCGCAAGCGCCGCTTGCGCATCGGCGACGCCGCGCCGGTCGTTCTCGCCGGAGGCGCGCAGCGTATCGGTCACGATCTTCTGCATCGGGACCTGGACGTAGAGGTCGAAGAAGCGGTCCCAGAGCCGCGCCTCGAGCGCCAGGGCGTCGTCGTGCGGTATCAGCGGCTGCTCACCGGGGTAATGCTGGTCGAGATATTCGATGATCACTGACGTTTCCGGCACCGTCCTGTCGCGTGCAGCATCGTGCAGCACGGGGATCTTGCCGACGGGCCAGACCTCCAGATAGCGAGCATGCTCCGCCGGGTCTCCGAGATCCACGACCTGCGGGGTGAACGGCGTGCCGGCTTCGTAAAGCGCGATCAGCACCTTGTGACAGAAGGAAGCAAGCGGATGAAGGTAGAGGGTGAGCGTCATGCGACATGTCCTTGGGCCGGCCCCATTGACTATAGCGCGGATTCGGGAGGGGAAAAGCAGGCTTCTCTGCAGCGCCCTTTAGGGTGGAAATTCCTCATAACCCTAACCGACGGTTGCCATGAAAATGCCGGGATGCCCTGATGGTCTGCATCCGGCATGCTGCCGCCCAGGATCCCGCTCGATGTTCATTGCCCATCTTCCCGCCGGCTACATTCTCACCCATTGCATCGCTCGAAAGAATGAAACCATCCGATCCCGCGCGCTCGCGGTAGGGCTGATCTTCTCCGTGCTTCCGGATTTGGATCTGCTTTATTTTTACCTCGTAGACGGCCGGCGTACGCCACATCACGACTACTGGACCCATTTGCCGATTTTCTGGCTGGGGGTTGCGGCGCTCACGGCCGCGGCGCTGATCCTTGCCGGGAAGCGGCACTCTATGTTTCTCGTTTGGGTCGCGCTCGCAAACGTGATGATGCACCTTCTTCTCGATTCGATCGCCGCAGACATACGCTGGCTCCATCCCCTTTCAGGGACCCGCTTCAACCTCGTCGAGGTGCCGGCGCGCTTTGAGACCTGGTATCTCAATTTCATACTGCACTGGACGTTTGCGGCGGAAATTGCGATCTGCGCGGCCGCGTTGTGGGTCTGGCGGATGCAAAGGCGCAGGAACCGGGATCGCAGGGTCGAAGGAAACGCCGCAGAGGGGACCGAGCGAATTCACGCATGAAAACGACGCGCAAGGGCGCGTCGCAAAGTGGTACCAGCCTACAGCGCCGCGCGCTCATCAGACGTGCGAGGATCGCCGTAGCTGCTGTGCAGCCGGAGGGCGCGCCTCAGCGCGCGCGGGCTACTTTCTTCGGCGACGGCAACAGACCTTCGCGTTGAAGCTTCTTGCGCGCCAGCTTGCGGGTGCGGCGGACAGCTTCTGCTTTTTCGCGGACGCGCTTTTCGGACGGTTTTTCGTAGGCGCTGCGCATCTTCATTTCGCGGAAGACGCCTTCACGCTGCATCTTCTTCTTGAGAACGCGAAGAGCCTGGTCGATGTTATTGTCCCTGACGAGTACCTGCAAAGTATATCCTTTCCGATTTTATAGGATTGCTGATTGGGTTCTTTATTTCGGCGTCCTGATGTTCAAGGGTTTGAACCAGGGCTTGCCTTCGACCGATGCCGCCTGGCCGTGTTCCTGGACCGGCGAAGCCGTTTCCGAAGGATCGATGTCGTGTTCGAAGATACGCCGTTCGAAGTTCTCCGTTCCGAACCGCACCCGATATTGCGCTTCCCCATGTTCGGCCGCGGGCAGGATGGACACGATGCGGCAGGTCCGGTCCGCAGCGGCCGTGCGCGTGAGATCGGCTCTCAGGACGACACTGTCGCCAACGCTGTAGGTGTTCCGGCCCATGGCCATCTCCTTCGTCCGTGCCACCCGGGGGCGGCACAAGCAAAAAAGGCCGGGCGTTACCCCGACCTCCTCTTGAGCGCCGCGCGTCTTTACCAGACGCGCTGGGGCGCCCCGTCATTCAAACGCTCCCTGCCAGTACATCCGTGGTCAGCGGAGGCGAATGACGAATTTATGCGGCCCGCAGATTGTCTGCAGAGCTCTTGCCGGACTTGTTGTCACGGACGATGTCGTAGGTAACCTTCTGGCCTTCTACGAGCGAACGCATTCCAGCGCGTTCAACGGCGGAGGCGTGCACGAATACGTCCGTGGCGCCATCGTCGGGCTGGATGAAGCCGAAGCCCTTGGTGCTGTTGAACCACTTTACGGTGCCTGAGTTCATAACGATTTCCTTTCAATCGCTAGAGTTCCCGGACGAATATCAGCCCGGTTTGATCGATATTGAGAGGAAATCTGACGAAGCGCTTCGGCGCGTAGACAAAGGTCACAAGCAAGTTTCGATGAGCTATATATAAACGCTGCTTCGAGATATGCAATGGATGAACCGAATTTAATTGTGAGAGGGACTCACCCCGTCCCGAAAATACGATCAAGCCGCTGATTTGAATCGCCAATAATATTTTAGAGAGATCGTCCGAGAACATTCGTGGAACTCTCCGGCCGGCCGACGAGCTGAGGTTTTTCCGGCTTTTCGCTGTCACATCCCTGTAAAACACCCGCTCTATCCCTCGGCGCGATCTTTCTCCGACCGAGGGCAAATTCATGAAACCGCTTCTCCCCGCCGTCGCCGCAGCGCTCGTCGCCGGCCTCCTGTCCACCGCCGCTTTCGCGGAAAGCCTCGTGCTTTACACCAGCCAGCCGAACGAGGACGCGCAGGCGACGGTGGACGCGTTTCAGGCCGCGAATCCGGGTGTCGAGGTCGAGTGGGTGCGGGACGGGACGACGAAGATAATGGCCAAGCTGATGGCGGAGATCGAAGCGGGCAACCCGGTGGCGGACGTGCTTCTGATCGCCGACACGGTGACGATGCAGCGGCTGAAGGAAACGGGATATCTGATGCCCTACAAATCTCCGGAAGCGGCGGCTTATGACGCCTCGCTCTTCGATGCCGAGGGCGCCTATTATTCGACGAAGATGATCACGACCGGCATCGTCTACAACGCTTCCGCTTCAATGAAGCCGGCCGGCTGGCAGGATCTTGCGAAACCCGAGGCCAATGGTCTGGTCACCATGCCGAGCCCGCTCACCTCGGGTGCGGCGCTGATCCATGCGCAGACGCTTGCCGGCATCGACGGGCTCGGCTGGGACTATTACAAGGCGCTCGCCGAAAACGGCGCGACGGCCGCCGGCGGCAATGGCGGCGTATTGAAGGCGGTCGCGACCGGCGAGAAGGCGTTTGGCATGGTGGTCGATTTCATGGCCATCCGCGAGAAGGCCAAGGGTGCGCCGGTGGAATTCGTCTTCCCGGCCGAGGGCGTTTCCGCCGTCACGGAGCCGGTCGCCATTCTGAAGACCGCAAGAAACCCGGAGACAGCAAAGAAATTCGTTGATTTCCTGCTCTCCGAGGAAGGCCAGCAAGTTGCGGTGAAAATGGGCTATATCCCGGCGCGCGACGGCATGGCCTTGCCGGAGGGCTTCCCGGCGCGCGAGACGATCAAGGTGCTGCCGGTCGATGCTGCCGAAGCCGTGAAGAACTCCGAGGCGGACCTGAAAACCTTCTCCGGCATTTTCGGTACCAACTGACCTCTCGATGCCGGACACTGACGAGAATCGCCCGCAGCGGGCGCCGGGTACCTTGCACGCCGGCTGCCGACCCGAATGCGGAGGAAGGTTCCGGCTTGAAAAAGCTGGAGCGCCCGCTGCGCGTTCTATCGAAGGCGCGGTCCTGGCTTCGGTTCGCATTCGACGGCGCGATGGAGGAGGAGGCCGACCGGAGCAGGGAACCGAGCCGGGCTCCGCTACCGAAACCGCTGACGCGGACGCTGCGCGGCTTCGAGGTGCCGCCGTCACCTTACGTGACGGAGGGTCGATCGCCTAAGGCGAACTCTTCGAAGGCCGGGACGGGTTGGCGAGCGGCATATTTCCGGCTGCGTGGCCCGCGCATGTCTGCGGGCGGGGAGCCCGCATGGCTCCTGGCGGCGGTGTTCGGCGCAGTCTTTCTGCTTTCGGCGCTGCCGCTGATCCGACTCGGATGGGCAGGTATCAAGGGACTCGAAGGAGGCGAGGCGGTCGGGGTGCTCTTCGAGGCGGCGACCTTCGCGGCGCTCCGCAATACGCTGATCACGGCGGCCGGCGGCACGGCGATCTCGCTCTTCGTGGGGGCACTCTTCGCCTTTGTCGTGGCGCTTACGGACATCCGTGGCAAGCTTGCCTTGAGCTTCGCTTTCATGCTGCCGATGATGATCCCCCCGCAGGTGACGGCGCTCGCCTGGGTGGAGATGTCGGGTCCATCGAGCCCCCTTCTCAAGACGCTGGGGCTTGCACCGCCGCTCGGCAGCCCTCAGCCACTCTATTCGCTTGCGGGGATCGCCTTGCTTCTCGGCGTACAGCATGCGCCGCTCGTCTTCCTGGCGATCAGGGCCGGACTTGCAGCGGCGCCCCGCGACGGGGTCGAAGCGGCGCGGCTTTGCGGCGCCTCGCCCTGGCGCGTCCTTAGCGACATCGTTCTGCCGCTTTCCTCTCCGGGGCTCATCGCCGGAGCGGCGATCGCCTTCGTATCCGGTATCGGCAATTTCGGTATCCCGGCGATACTCGGCATTCCCGCCTCGATCGAAACGCTGCCGACCTTGATCTTCAGCCGGTTTGCGAGTTTCGGTTCGTCCACCTTCGGCGAAATCGCGGTGCTTTCGACGCTGATCGCCCTGATTTCCGCCGCAGGGCTGCTTCTGCAGCAGCGAGCGCTCAAGCGCAGAGACTATCGCCTGATCGGCCTTGCCGGCGCGAGGGCCGCCTTCACGCTCGGGCGCATGCGGTTCGCCGCGGAGGCGCTGCTTTGGACAATCCTGGCGCTGCTGCTGGTCGCACCGCTTCTGGCGCTCGTCGCAAGTTCCCTGGTGCCGGCCTACGGCGTGCCGCTGAGTTTCGACACCATGACCTTGAACGCCTATGGGGAAATACTCTTCCGCCAGTCGATGACGTTGACGGCGCTCAAGAATTCCCTTTTCCTCGCCTCCGCCGCTGCAGTCGGCCTGCTTGCGGTCAGCGTACCGGCCGGTTACCTGCTCGTGACGCGGCGCGGGCGGCTTGCCAGTCTGATGGCGATCCTCATCGAGATCCCCTATGCGCTGCCCGGCATCGTGCTCGCCGTCGCCTTCATCCTTGCCTTCGCGGCACCGCTGCCGCTGATCGGCGTTTCGATCTACGGTACGATCTGGATCATTCTTGCCGCCTATTTCTCCTCCTTCCTCGCCGTTAGCCTCAAGCCGGTGATGAGCGCCTTCCTGCAGATAGATCCCTCGCTCGAGGAGGCGGCGCGGCTTGCGGGCGCGGGGTTCCTGCGCCGCATGCGCGATGTGCTGCTGCCGCTTCTGGCGCCGGCCGCCGGCGCTTCGGTCATCCTCGTCTTCCTGATCGCGGCGAACGAATTGACCGTCTCGGCGCTCCTCTGGTCCGCCGGCACGCAGACGCTCGGCGTCGCAATCTTCAATCTCGACGACAGCGGCTCTTCCGATCTCGCCTCGGCGCTCTCGGTGCTCGTCGTCGTCATGGTCATCGGGCTGATGGCGGCGCTGGAATTCCTCGCGAAATATTTGCCGGAGGGCGTGCTGCCATGGCGCAACTGATCCTCAACCACCTGACCAAAAACTTCGGTGTCAAAGGTGCAGAGCAGGTGAGGCCGGCCGTTTCGGACGTGTCGCTGGCGCTGCGCAAGCAGGGGTTTCTCGCGCTGCTCGGGCCTTCCGGCTGTGGCAAGACGACGGTGCTCCGGATGATCGCCGGCTTCGAGCAGCCGACGGACGGCTCGATCGAGTTCGGCGAGCGCCGGCTTTCGGATGCAGCCCGTGTGCTGCCGCCGGAGAAGCGCAACATGGCGATGGTATTCCAATCCTATGCGCTCTGGCCGCATATGACGGTGGCGGAGAATGTCGGCTACCCCTTGAAGGTCCGCGGCTTTTCCGGCGAGGCCTGGCGCAAGCGGGTAGGCGACGCGCTTTCGCTGGTGAAGCTTACCGATTTCGCCGATCGGCGGCCGGCTGTACTTTCCGGCGGCCAGCGGCAGCGTGTGGCGCTGGCGCGCTGCCTGGTCACGGAACCGGACGTGGTGCTGCTCGATGAGCCGCTCGCCAATCTCGATCAGCATTTGAGGAAGTCGATGGAGGAGACCTTCCGCGCCTTTCACGAGCGCTCCGGCGCGACGATGATCTATGTGACTCACGACCAGGCCGAGGCGATGGCGCTTGCGACCGACGTCGCGGTGATGTCGGAAGGCAAGCTTCTTCAGGTGGCGCCGCCGGCGGATATCTATGCGCGGCCTGAGGGTCGGGTGGTGGGGGGTCTGATCGGTCGCGGCGCGATCGTGCGGTTGAATTTGCCGGAGGGAGCGGGGCGTGCGCTCGACTGGCCGCTCCTCCGCGCTGCGCTTGCCGACAGGCGCGCCGGCAAAGGGCATGCAGTCGAAGCGCATGCAGGCGAGGGGCCGCTTTGCGACGTGCTCATTCGTCCGGAGCAGGTTCATCGGGATGGCGAAGGCATCCCGATGCGGGTTCTCTCCTCGGTCTTCGAGGGCGAACGCTCCGCACTCACACTCGCGCTGCCCGACGGGCAAAGCCTCAAAGCCTATAGCAGCGTGCCGCTCTGCGACGGTGCTCGCGTTCCTTTCGTCGTGCGTGGAGGCTGGCGGCTTTAGACAAAGCTTGCGGCGACAGGCGGCCTTGCGGGCCGGAACCAGCCTTGGCCTTGCACGTTCCACCGTGCAGCACGACAATAGCGGCGGCTAAAGATCGAGCGGATCCGGCGGCCGGTAACAGAAGGAGGCGGCACGCAGATGTATGTCATGGCTCTTGCGACGGATTACGACGGTACACTGGCCGATTACGGTGCCGTCCGTCCGGAAACTCTGGAGACCTTGAAGAGGCTGAAGGAGAGCGGGCGCAAGCTTCTGCTCGTGACCGGGCGCGAGCTGCCGGACCTCAAGAGCGTGTTTCCCGAAATCGATGTGTTCGACAAGGTCGTCGTCGAGAACGGTGCGCTGCTCTATACGCCGGAAACCGGCGAGGAGCGGCTGCTTGCACCCTCGCCGCCGGAGGCCTTCATCGAGCGCCTCAAGGAGAAGGGCGTCGACAGGATGTCGGTCGGCCGTTCCATCGTCGCCACCTGGGAGCCGTTCCAGACAGCCGCGCTCGAAGCGATCAACGAGCTCGGCCTCGAACTCGAGATCATCTTCAACAAGGGCGCCGTCATGGTGCTCCCGACGGGTGTGAACAAGGCCACGGGGCTGAAGGCGGCCCTGAAGGAGATGGGGCTTTCCTTTCTCAACGTGGTGGGGGTGGGCGATGCCGAGAACGATCACGCGCTTTTGAGGATGTGCGGCTGCGGAGCCGCCGTGGCCAACGCCTTACCGGCGCTCAAGGACACGGCCGACGTGATCCTCGAGGGTGTGCGCGGGGCCGGCGTCGAGCAACTGATGAACCGGATCATGGAGTCCGATTATGCGTTGTGCGCGAGTGCCCGCCACCAGGTGCCGATCGGTGAGGATGACGAGGGGCCGGTGGAGATCGGACCGCAGGACGTGCTGCTGATAGCGGGGAGTTCCGGCATCGGCAAGTCGAGACTGGCGACCGCCCTTGCGGAGCGATTACGGGAACGGCGCTTCCAGCTCTGCATATTCGATCCGGAGGGCGACTATGAGGGGCTTGAAGGCGCGGTGACCGTGGGGAACGGGTCTGTCGCGCCTACGGGCAGGGAGGTGCTGGAGCTCCTGGCCAATCCGGACGATAACGTCGTCGTCAGCGCAACAGGCGTCGAGCCCAACGACCGGCCCGAGTTCTTCGCCGGCCTGATGCCCGATTTGTCGGCGCTGCGTGCCAAGACCGGCAGGCCGCATTGGCTGATTATCGACGAGGCCCATCATCTCATGCCCGCAGCGCGCGACAGTGCCTCGCTCGCGCTTTCCGACGACCGCTCCGGCATGATCATGATCACGGTCCATCCGGACTCCGTCTCGCCCGATGCTCTCAAGGAGATCACTGCGGTCGCAGCGCTCGGTCCCAAGGGGCGCGACGTAATCGCGACGGTTTGCTCCGTCTTGGGTGAGGCGCTGCCGGACGGGCTGGATGCTTCTTTCGGGGAAGACGAGGTTCTTTTCTGGCGGCGCACGCCGCGCACGCCGGTTCGGCGGATCAAGAGCGAGCAACCCCGGGAAGCCCGCAAGCGGCATACGCGCAAATATGCGGAGGGCCGGTTGGGCGAGGAGGCAAGCTTCTATTTCCGCGGTCCGAAGAACGAGATGAATTTGCGCGCCCACAATCTGACGATGTTTCTGCAGATCGCCGAAGGCATAGACGACACGACCTGGGAGCACCATCTGCGCCACGGCGATTACTCGAAGTGGTTCGAGGAACGCATCGGCGACGAGGAACTGGCCGAGGAGGCTGCGGGCATAGAAGAGGACCGTTCGCTCTCGCCTGCCGAAAGCCGGCAGAGGCTGGCCGAGGCGGTGCGCCGGCGCTATACCGCGCCCGCATCCGAAGCGGGTTGAACCGGCGCCCGCGGCGGGCGTTGAAGAGACGCCTCTTTACTTTTTCGGCTTCTGCTTCGAGGCGGCGCTGCGGCCGTCGGAACTTTTCGAACGTTCGTCGAACCGATCGGCGCCTTTTCTAAGGTCCGATCCCTTTTGTGCTTCGGTCTTTTTCTCTTCCTTGGCGGCGCTTTTGTGCAGGCCGGTGCTGGATTGCTTGCCCTTCGCCGTCGGGGCTTGTTCGGTACCCATGGCAGCCATTCCTCCTTGCGCGAAACCCAGATTGAACGTGCCCGGATATTTCTTTGTTCCCCTGCCGACGAAGGTAGTTGTGGACTGCCATGATTTTGTCGCTCTTGCCTTCTCTGTGGCTTTTTTGAATTCCTAGAATGAAGGCGCCTGATTCGCGCCGCACCGCATTCGCTCTCCGTGTTCCGAGTTTTCGGGCGGCCGGGGAACTGCCCAAGGAGAAGAACCATGACGGAATACAAGAAGCCGATCATTACCGAGATGCGCCCGAAGATCACGGTCATCGGCGTCGGCGGCGGCGGCGGCAACGCGATCAACAACATGATCGCCGAAAACCTGCAGGGCGTCGATTTCATCGCCGCGAACACGGACGCGCAGGCGCTGGCGACGTCGAAGGCGGAGCGGCGAATCCAGCTGGGCGCTGCCATCACCGAGGGTCTCGGCGCCGGTTCGGTACCCGACATCGGCAATGCGGCCGCGCAGGAATCGATCGACGAGATCATGGACCACCTCGGCGGCACGCATATGTGCTTCGTCACGGCAGGCATGGGCGGCGGCACCGGTACGGGAGCGGCGCCGGTGATCGCGGAAGCGGCGCGGCGGGCCGGGATCCTGACGGTCGCGGTCGTCACCAAGCCCTTCAGCTTCGAGGGACAGCGGCGCATGCAGACGGCGGAGCTCGGCGTCGAGCGGCTGCGGGAGAGTGCAGACACGGTCATCGTTATCCCCAACCAGAACCTCTTTCGCATCGCCGATGCCAAGACGACCTTCGCCGACGCATTCATGATTGCCGACCGGGTCCTCTATTCGGGCGTCAGCTGCATCACCGACCTGATCGTCAAGGAGGGGCTGATGAATCTCGACTTCGCCGACGTCAAGACGGTGATGAAGGGCATGGGCCGGGCGATGATGGGCACGGGCGAAGCGACCGGCGAGAACCGCGCGATGCTGGCGGCGGAAGCGGCGATCGCCAACCCGCTGCTCGACGAAGTCTCCATGCGCGGTGCCAAAGGCGTGCTCGTGTCGATCTCCGGCGGAATGGACATGACGCTTTTCGAGGTGGACGAGGCGGCGACCCGCATCCGCGAGGAAGTTTACGACGAAGCCGACATCGTCGTCGGTGCGATCTTCGACCGGAGCCTGGACGGCACTTTCCGCGTGTCCGTCGTCGCGACCGGCCTCGACAGCAACCGCGGAACTCAGGCGACGGCGCCGGAGGCCATGAACGGCCAGGCGGCCGCCGCTCCTTCGCGCACGCTGCAATAGGATAGGGCGACCCGGCGGATACCCCCGTACGGGGGAGATGTCACGAAAGTGACGAACGGGGGCGGGGTTTCAGGGAACACAACCCTGCTGCAGTTTGCCCCGCAAGGGGGGAGAGGGGACGTGCACCACGTGGGCGATTTTATTTGCGGTTACGCTGTGGTGGACAGGCGCCGCCGCATGTCCCTTCGAGCGGGCCATTCGGCAGCAGCTCGATATCAGTCAGGCAGGCCGGCGCGGCGCAGATCGCTGACGAAACGGGCGATGAAATCTTCCGGCATGACCGGCACGCTGCCGAAGTAGAATTCGGCGCGGGCCGTTTTCACGGTCATGTCCGGGCGCCGGCGAAGAAGGTTTGCCACGGCCGAACTGCGTTCGTCGGTCCGGTCGATGGCACCGAGCGAGGCCGCCAGGACCATTGCCGGCCAGAATGTGGCGTTCTCCTGGCGTAGGGAGGCACGGGCCGCTTCGGCGGCTTGCGCGAAGCGACCCGACTGATAGTGGGCGATAGCCACCATATTGTAAAAGGTCCACAGATGCGGATCGCGGGGGCTCAACCGGAAGGCTTCGTTGATCGCGGCAATGCCTTCCTCCGGGCGGCCGACATAGCAAAGCGCTTGCCCGAGGGCGAAGTGGCCCTGGGCGAAGCTTGCATCGAGCCTCAGCGCATTCCGCAGATGGTCTATGCCACGCTGCGGCTGGCCGCCGAGCGCCCGTGCCCGGCCGAGCGCAAGATGGGCGGCCGGCTCACGGTCGTCGAGCGCGATTGCGCGTTCCGCGAGCGCCGTCGCGTCGGCGATCCGCTCGGCCCGCTCTTCCAGAGGGCCGTACCAGCCGAGCTGTATATGGACATAGGCAAGCCGCGCATGGGCCTGGGCAAAGGCGGGCTCGAGATCGACCGCCCGCTCGAAGAGCGTCTTGGATATCCTCAGATTTTCCAGATCGAACTTGTAAAGATGCCATAGCGCCTTCAGGTAAATGTTCCAGGCATCCATGTCCGTCGCGGTGTGGCCGCGCCACGCAGCGAATTCGATGAAGCCGAGTTCCGGCTCCACGGTGCCGGTGATCTGCCCCGCGATCTCGTCCTGGAGCACGAAAACATCGTCCAGCATGCGGTCGTAGCGTTCTGCCCAGAGCAGCATGCCGGTTTCGCCGCTCAGCAATTGCGCCGTGATGCGGATGCGGTTGGCCGCGCGACGTATGCTGCCCTCGATCACATATTTGACACCCAGGTCTTCCGCCACTCTCCTCGCGTCGACCGCCTTCCCCTTGAAGGTGAAGGAGGAGTTGCGAGCGACGACGCGCAGCCACCGGCATCGGGCGAGCGTGGTGATCAACTCCTCGGTAAAGCCGTCGGAGAAATGTTCCTGTTCGTCGGCGCTCGAAAGATTCACGAAGGGTAGGACCGCGATCGATGGGCGCTTCTTACCGGGCAGGGGGTCGGTTTGCGCCGGCGCCGGCGGCACTTCCCCTGCCGCGCCGCCCGGCTGCCAGCGCCAGGCGCGCAGCGGACCGGGAAGATCGGCGAATGTCCTGCAGCCGATTTCGGTCAAGGGGAAATCCACCTTCAAGCCGATCTGGTCATAGACCTGCTGCGACACGCACACGCCGCCGGGCGGCGCCATTTCCTGCAGGTGCTCGGCAACGGCAATGCCTTCGCCATGGATGTCGCCATCGTCAGCGACGATATCGCCGAGATGGACGCCGATGCGCAACTCCAGACGCTCCGCTTCGGCGCCTCCGGCGTGATCATGCATCGTTCGCTGGATCGCGATCGCGCAGGCGACCGCGTCGAGGACGCTTGCGAATTCCGCGAGCGTCCCGTCTCCCGCCTGCTTGACGATCCTTCCGCCATGGACCGCGACCAAAGGGAGAATGAAGGCATCACGGCATTGCTTGACCGCCCGGTACGTGCCTGCTTCATCCAGCCCCATCAGCCGGCTATAGCCGACGACGTCCGCGTCCATGATCGCTGCCAGCCGCCTCATGCCGTCCGTCTCCCGGCGATGTCGTGAGCGAAAATACCGATCGGTTGAACATGTGTGAGCGGTAATTCGTGCGTACTTTCCGGTCCGCTCCAAAGAGCCGCGGACGCCATGAAAAATCGCATTGCGATCGCCTCGAGTGGGAGAGTAGCAATGGGGAAGCGGCAAGTCTATCGGGGCGAAGACCGCTATCTACGGCTGACGCGCCAGATGACATTGCCGACATCGTCGGCGACGAGCAGGGCGCCCTGCTCGTCGATCGCAACGCCGACCGGCCGGCCCATCGCCTTCCCGCTCCGGCTGACAAAGCCGGCGAGGACGTCTCTCGGTCGTCCGTTCGGCTTGCCCTTGGCAAAGGGAACGAAGATCACCTTGTATCCGCTGTGGACGCTGCGGTTCCAGGAGCCGTGCTGGCCTACGAAGGCACCGTTGGCATAGGCGCGCCCGAGCGATGCGCCTTCGGAGAATGTCAGCCCCAGCGAAGCGGTGTGCGAACCAAGAGCGTAGTCGGGTTTTACCGCCTTCGCCACGAGATCCGGGCGCGGCGGCTTGACGCGCGTATCGACATTCTGACCGAAGTAGCTGTAGGGCCAGCCATAGAAGGCGCCGTCCCTGACGGAGGTCATGTAGTCCGGAACGAGATCGTCGCCGAGCTCGTCACGCTCGTTGACGGCGACCCAGAGCTCGCCGCTTTCCGGGTTCCAGGACAGGCCGTTAGGATTGCGCAGGCCCGAAGCGAAGACCCGGGTGCGGCGACTTGCCTTGTCCACCTCCAGAACGGCCGCGCGATATTTTTCCGCAGCCATGCCGTTTTCCCCGACATTGCTGTTGGAGCCGACGGTGACATAGAGCTTTCGTCCGTCCGGGCTCGCGATCACGTCTTTCGTCCAATGGTGATTGAGATTTCCCGACGGCAGGTCGATGATCTTTTCCGGCGTGCCCAGGCGAGTCTGACCGCGGGAATAGGGGAATGCGACGAGCGCGTCGGTATTGGCGACATAGAGCTTGCCCTTGGAAAGCGTCATGCCGAAGGGAGAATTGAGACCTTCCGCGAAGGTTCTGCGAAGATCGGCGACACCGTCGCCGTCGGTATCGCGCAGAAGCGTGATCCGGTTGGCGCTTGGCGGTGCGGCACCCGCTCGTTTCATCGCCAGCTTCATGAATGCCTTTTTGAGGCTGAAGCCTTCGTCGTGCTTGGCCGGTGCATTGGTTTCGGCCACCAGCACGTCGCCGTTCGGCAGTACATGCAGCCAGCGCGGGTGATCGAGGCCCGCAGCGAAGGCGTTCACCTTCAGCCCTTTTGCGGGTGTCGGCGTGGCGCCTTCCTGCCAGCCTTTTGCGTCGGCGATGTTGACGGTCGGGATCACCGTGGGGTTCGGCTTCGGCAAAGTCGGATTCGGGCCGTAGCCGACCAGGCCCGTCGTGCGAGCCGCATTTCGGGCCGAAACGCCGGCGCAGCCGGCCATAAGCGCACCGGCCATGGTGATGACGATCAGGTTTCGCGGAACGGTAGTCATGCCATGCCCTCCCGAAGAGATCGGCCGCTCTCGCAGTGAGACAGAACGCTGTGCCATACTATTCCCTTCCGCATCCGACTGGCAGCGTTCTCCGCTCGTTCCCTGCAATCTTTGCGAGGGGCGCATTCGGGAGTATTCTCTCCTGCAGCAAGAAAAAAATCGGGGCGCAGCGCGTCTCCAGACGATGCTTGTGCCTCTTCAGCGATTGTGAATGCCCGCGAAAAAGTCCGCTCCCAAAAGGGGAGGGAGTTCGCGCGCAGCCTTGGGAGGAAAGCATGAAACACAAAGCCGAAAGCGGGGGGCCATCGCGCCGCAAATTTCTCCGCGGCGCCGCAGCGGCCGGGGCGGCCATGGCTGCAGCGCCGAGCATCGTGAGGGCACAAGGGCCGGTCAGCATGCGCTGGCAAAGCACGTGGCCGTCCAAGGACATCTTTCACGAGTTCGCGCTCGACTTCGCAAAGAAGGTCAACGATATGACTGGTGGCGACCTCAAGATAGAGGTGCTTCCGGCCGGTGCCGTCGTGCCGGCATTCGGACTGCTCGACGCGGTTTCCGAAGGAACGCTCGATGGGGGCCACGGCGTGATGGTCTATCACTACGGCAAGCAGACTGCGCTGGCGCTGTGGGGATCGGGGCCCGGCTTCGCCATGGACGCCAACATGATGCTGGCCTGGCACAAATACGGCGGCGGCAGGGACCTGCTCGCCAAGCTTTACGAGTCGATCGGCGCCAATGTCGTGTCGTTTCCCTACGGGCCCATGCCGACACAGCCGCTGGGCTGGTTCAAGAAGCCGGTGGCCAAGGCCGAGGACCTGCAGGGACTGAAGTTCCGCACCGTCGGTATCTCGATCGATGTGTTCACAGGGCTCGGCGCAGCGGTCAACGCCTTGCCCGGAGGCGAGATCGTCGCCGCACTCGACCGCGGTCTGCTCGACGCGGCGGAATTCAACAATGCCTCATCCGATCGCCTGCTCGGCTTTCCCGACGTCTCCAAGGTGTGCATGCTGCAGGGCTATCATCAGAATGCCGAGACATTCGAGATACTGTTCAACAAAGGAAAGTTCGACGGCCTGCCGGACCAGATGAAGGCAATCATAACCAATGCGGTGGACGCGGCGTCGGCGGACATGGCCTGGAAAGCGATCGACCGCTACTCCACGGACTATCGCGAGATGCAGACGGCCGATCAGGTCAAGTTCTACAAGACGCCCGAAGCGATCCTCAAGCGGCAACTCGAAGTCTATGACGAGGTGGTGAAGAAGAAGTCGGCGGAAAATCCGGTGTTCAAGGAGGTTCTGCAGTCCCAGATCGCCTTTGCCGAACGCGCGACACGCTGGGAGCAGGATACCGTCGTCAACCGGCGGATGGCCTTCGACCACTATTTCGGGCGAGACGGGGTCGCCAAGTCGCTCTGACTTCATCCCGATCCAGCACATCACCGGCGCAGGGCCGGTGATGTACGGTCAGGACCTGGCCATCCCGGGGGTGCGCGTGAACGTTCAGCATCTGCTCATGAGGATCGACGCCATCAGCGTCTGGACCGGCAAGGCGGCGGCGTGGCTGATCATCGGTCTGATGATGCTGGTCTGCGGTGAAGTCTTCAAACGCTATATCCTGAACATGCCGACCGCATGGATCTTCGATGCCAGCAACATGCTCTACGGCAGCCTCTTCATGCTGGCGGGCGCCTATGCCCTGGCGCAGAACGCGCATGTGCGCGGTGATTTCATCTACAGTTCGTTGAAGCCGCGCACGCAGGCGGCGTTGGACCTCATCCTTTACATCTTCTTCTTCCTGCCCGGGATCGCCGCCCTCATCTATGCAGGCTACGACTATGCCGCATTGTCATGGCGGATCGGCGAGCACTCGACGGTGACCGCCGAAGGGCCGCCGATCTATTACTTCAAGACGGTCATTCCGATCGCAGGCGCACTCGTCATTCTTCAGGGACTGGCGGAGATCCTGCGCTGCATCATCTGTCTCCGAACCGGGGCGTGGCCGGCGCGGCTGAAGGACGTCGAAGAGATCGATGTCGTCGCCGAGCAGCTTGCCCATAGCGAGCATCTGGACGAGGAAACGCGTGAGGCTGCCATCGAACGCGCGCAGGATATCGACAGGGCGGCCCGGCAGCGCGGCCTCGGAGGGGGAGAGCGGTGAGTGAACCTTTTCTTGGCTTGACGATGCTGGGCCTCATCGTGGTCGTGATCATGATGGGATTTCCGACGGCCTTCACCCTCATGGGTCTCGGAATGCTGTTCGGCTTCTACGCCTTCTACAATCCGGTGGAACCCTGGATCGACAATCGCGTCTTCGATCTCATGGTCCAGCGCACCTACGGCGCCATGACCAATGACGTGCTGATCTCCATCCCGCTTTTCGTGCTGATGGGCTACGTGATGGAGCGCGGCGCGCTGGTCGACAAGATGTTCTACAGCATACAGCTGTCATTCCGGCGCGTTCCGGCATCGCTCGCGGTGACAACGCTCATCGTCTGCACCTTCTGGGGCATCGCCAGCGGCCTCGTCGGCGCCGTTGTCGTGCTGATGGGGGTGATCGCCATGAACCCGATGCTGCGGGCCGGTTACGATGTGAAGCTTGCCTCGGGCGTCATCACCGCCGGAGGCACGCTGGGCATCCTGATCCCTCCTTCGGTGATGATCATCGTCTATGCGGCCGTCGCCGGCCAGTCGGTGGTCAAGCTTTATGCGGCGACGATGTTTCCCGGCTTCTTTCTGGCGCTCCTCTATCTCGCCTATGTTCTCGGCTGGGCGATGCTCAATCCGAAGATCGCTCCGAGCCTGCCCGAGGAACAGACGCGCGTCCCGGTGCCGCCATGGATGACGCATTTCGCAGAGGTCTATTCACCCAACATGCTCGCCGGTCTTCTCGCAGCGCTCGTCTCGCCATCACGCGCGCTCGGGATCAAAGGGGAAGAGGGACGGCTCACCTATTGGAAACTCGTCAAGAACCTTGCTGCGGCGCTCTTTCCGCTTCTGCTGACGGCGTCCACGCTCTGGCTTCTCTGGTGGTATGTCGTCATTCATCAACAGGCGGCCGCGACCGAAGCACCGGAGGGGCTGGAAGAGCTCGGCGCGCCGGTCGCGGATGCCGGGCCTGCAGCGGCTGGCGGCCCTGCGACGAGCTTCTACGTCTGGTTCGGCCTCGCCGCCGCAGTCGCCGTCTTCGCGCTGCTGCGCTACTACCGCAACATGACGGCGGAACGGCTGCAGGTGGTGAAGCTCCTCGTTTCCTCCGTCATGCCGCTCGCAATCCTCACGGTGGTGGTGCTCGGGGTGATCCTGTTCGGCATAACCACCGCGACGGAATCCGCCGCCGTCGGCGCGGCCGGTGCCTTCCTGCTGGCACTCCAGGCGCGGACGCTCGACTGGCAGCGCACCAAGGAAGCGGTGTTCCTGACCGCGAAGACGACCGCCATGGTCTGCTGGCTCTTCGTCGGGTCAGCGCTTTTCTCCGCCGTTTTCGCGATCCTCGGCGGACAGGCGCTGGTGGAGCAATGGGTTCTCGCGCTGGATCTCACGCCGGTGCAGTTCATGATTTTGTCTCAGGCGATCATCTTCATTCTCGGCTGGCCGCTCGAATGGACCGAGATCATCATCATCTTCGTGCCGATCTTTCTGCCGATGCTCCACCATTTCGACATCGACCCGATCCTCTGGGGCGTGCTCGTCTTCGTCAATTTGCAGGCTGCGTTCCTGTCCCCGCCGGTTGCGATGTCGGCCTACTATCTCAAGGGCGTGTCACCGCCGCAGGTGACCCTCAACCAGATATTCGCGGGCATGATGCCTTACATGCTCATCGTCATTCTCTGCATGATCATGATGTATATCTGGCCGGGCATGACGCTCTGGCTGCCCGACTATCTCTATGGCTGACGCGCTTGCTGCGGCGTTGAACGGTGCCGCGGAAATGACCCGGCGCCCTAGGAGCGCCCATACAAAACCAGGGCCCGCCGTCAGCGAGCGGGTCCTGGTAAATTGCGGCGAAAATTTCAATCTCTCTATTTTCCCGGCGGCAATATCACACCCGGCTGCCAGACGCCCCGGGCATATCCATCACTCTCCGCCCGGGGGCTGCCGCGAGCTCGACCGGGTAAATCCTCGCAATCGGCGTTCACCCCGAAGGGAGCTCCGATCTAAATTGCTACTGAAATCATTTCCCTGATTGCACCGTTAGTTTTGACGAGATCGGTGGCCTTGGTCCAGTAACTTTTCAGGGCGATTTGTTACGAACGACGACCGATTCTTGCGCAGCAGGCGGCTTGGAGAGCGGTACAACCGAGCGCTTCCTGTAAAGATTTCATAAAAGCCGAACGTGTTTGGTAACGATCTTAAAATTAGTTAATGCTTATGTGTTGCGGTGGGGCTGCTGAGAGGGAAGGCTATGAGGGCCGCGACGTTCCGCCTGCATCTGAGAAGATTGGTGCGCGACAGGGGCGGCAACTTCGCCGTTCTGGGCGCGATCGCTTTCGTTCCGATCATCGGCGCGGCTGCGCTGGCGATCGACTTCGCCGGGGCTTACCTGGAGGCGGAGAAAATCCAGAGCGCTCTCGATGCGGCCGCGCTCGGCTCGGTCCGGGCCTATGGCGAGGGCGCCACCGAGGACGAGGCCTACGCCGCGGCGCAAAAGTTCTTCTGGAGCAATTATACGCTGCCGCAGGAGAGCGTCGTCGACGCGCTGGCCGTCGCCACGGAGCCGTCCACGCAGGCGCTGTCCGTAAAGTTCACGCGCAATGTGAATGAAGATACCGCTACCGCCGAGTTCGTGCTGGACCACAAGCCGCTCTTCCTCGAGCGCCTGCCGCTGCAGATCCGGCGCCTGGCGATTGCCGCGCGCGCCTCCGGGGCGGAGGCCTGCATTCTTGCGCTTCATCACACGGCAGACCGGGCATTCGAGGTCAGCGGCAGCGCAATTGCCGATCTGACGGGATGCGCGGTCCTTTCGAACTCCGACGACGATCAGTCGGTCTATATCGGCGGCTCAGGCAAGCTCAAAGCCGAGTGTCTTTACGCGGCGGGCGGCATCTACAGCTCGCCGCAGGCGGTACAGCTCGCCTGCGAGGCCGCCGTGGAGGGATCGCCGCGCATACCCGATCCATTTGCGAGCAAGGTGCTCCCCAGGCCTTCGGGCTGGACGGATCTTTCCGGCTGCGGTCAGGCCTACGTCGCCGGAGGCGGCGGCAACGGCGATTGCAACGGCACCGGAAAGACACCGAAAAATGCCGACGGCTATGTGGTGACGCTGAAACCCGGTACCTACGGAGGCCTGGATCTGAAAGGAGCAGTCGCACTCCAGGCGGGCAATTACATCATCGACGGCGGCCGGCTCGAACTCGGCAGCCAGACGGTCGTCAGCGGTCAGGGCGTGACCTTTTTCCTGATCAACGATGCGGAACTCAGGATCAATGGAGGCGCCACCTTCAATATCTCGCCTTCGCTCGAGGGCAGTTGGGCCGGCTTCTCGATCGTTGCAGAGCACGGCAACACCGCACCAGCCGTCATCAACGGCAACAGCAAATCCTCGCTGACAGGGATCCTCTATTTGCCCGACGCCGGCGAGCTCCAATATGCCGGCAACGGCACGACCAGCGGTGAGTGCATCAGATTGATCGCACAGGAGATCACGCTGATCGGCAACAGCACTTTCAAGATGGATTGCAGCAAGGAGCTTGCCAATACCCATTTCAATTATCCGGGCGCCATTCGTCTGGTGCGCTGATCCTGAAAGCAGCGACGCCAGGCCGCCATGCTGGCCGCCGGGGCGGGACAAGGGTCAACAGCCGCCGACCGATAGGCAAAAACGCGCCAATTTCGGGCCACAGTAGCGAATTGGCGAAGAAATCGACGCCAATTGCGCAAGTCAAGCGGTCTTTGCCACAATTTCGCTTCACCTAGCCGGCAAGTTTTCGCCTGCTGACCACCGGCTGGCAGGGGAATTTCGAACTCTCGCAAAGCGAACGCCATCAGGTTGGGGGCACGGCCATTGCAATTCGCGGGCCGGCTGCAACACCGCGCTGAAAATCCATATTCGGTTTTCGGAGACGGTCATGTGCAGCCTCAAAGCGCTAGAGAGTCCTTTGTGCTTTGTGCCGAAGGCGTAGTGCAGCCTTGACGGCTGCCGACACGGTACCGCTCACGGGCGGACCGTGCAGCGATCCAGGCATGCGGCCTTGGCGCCTTTAACGGGCGCTGGGCGCGGCCGTTGCTGCACGCCTCGGTGGAGGACGCTCTAGCCCTTTGATTCCGGAGCCATCTTCATCTGCGATCGGGACGCATTCCCGAATGCGGAGCGGCTCGGCGCGTGCATATGCGCGTCTGCGGAAGGGGCGAACTTCTTGCGATGGACGGAGACGAAGAGGCAGGCGAAGGCCGGCATGACGCCGTCCGCGCCGGCTGCATCTTTTGGATCGAAGTCAATCCGGAAGATGCGGCAAAACCAGGTGCTACGGCGACTTTGCGTCTGATTGGACGCGCAGCGCCGTGAGGGAGACCAACTCATGAAGGTTGTCGCGCTTCTGACTGCAGCATTTCTTGCGCTTACGTCACCCGACACCGCATCAGCGGGAATGCTCACCCAGGCCCAGCAATATGCCGGGCTGCACGAGGTGAAGAACAACAGGCGCCTGCGCGCCGCTCTCGGCATCAATCCGGCCCGTACGCCCTGGTGCGGCCATTTCATGGGGATGGTCGCCCGGAAATCCGGCCGGCAGCCACCGAAGAGCTATGGCATCGCCCGCTCGTGGCTGAGGTTCGGTGCGCCCGTCAAGCTGTCCTACGCAAAGCCGGGCGACGTCGTCGTCGTCAGAGCCGGACGGAGCTATCACGTCGGCGTCCTGTCGCAGATGTCCAAATCGACCGCACGTCTTATCGGCGGCAACCAGTCGGGTCGCGTGCAGTTGTCCTATTTCAGCCGGGCCCAGGTGGTGGCGGTAAGACGATAGCGGCCAAGGCCGCGCACGGGCTCATCGCAAGGTTCCCGGCGGATGGCGACGCCGCGGAGGGCTCGCGCGCGGCACAATCTGCAGCTTTACACTCTTGCTCGTCCCGCTCTAATCTCCGCGGCAATTCAATGTGGAATTGCCCCTGATGTCGCTTCGCCTTGCCACCTTCAATATCGAAAACCTCATGAGCCGCTTCGATTTTTCCGGCTTTCGCAACCAGCTCAAGCAGGATCGGGTGTTGCGGCTCTTCGACGTTCGCAGCGAGGCGGAGTACCAGCGTCTGGAAGAGGCACGCACGATCGCGCATACGGACGACACCCGGCAGATGTCGGCGCTGGCGATTGCCGATTGCGACGCCGATATTCTCTGCCTGCAGGAGGCCGACAACATGGCGGCGCTGCAGGCCTTCGAATATGGCTATCTGTTTCGCATGGCCGGCAACGGCTATCGCCAGAAATATCTGATCGAAGGCAACAACTCCCGCGGCATAGATGTCGCCGTGCTGATGCGGGAGGAGACCCGCGACGGCCAGAAGATCGAGTGCCTGGAGGTAAAGAGCCACGCTGCGCTCACCTATGAGGATCTCGACCTTTTCAACGACGAACTGGCACTTACGAACCGGCCCCGCGACCGCATCTTCAAACGCGATTGCCTCGAATTGGATGTGAGAATCGGCGGGAGGCCGCTGACCCTCTATGTGGTGCATTTCAAGTCCATGGGGCCGGCGCGCGAAGGTCTCGACGGCCGGCAGGCGACGATGGCCGTGCGTGTCGCGGAGGTGAAGGCCGTGCGCCATATCATCGAACGCCGCTTCGGCCGCGGACATACGGCCGACAAAGTCTTCGCCATCTGTGGCGATATGAATGACTATCAGGAGAAGGTGAAGGTGCTGGGCGACCGGCGCAACGGCTATGAATTCGTGCCGCATGAGGAAACGACGAGCGCGCTCGACATCCTCAGTCACGACGGTTTTGTCGAAAATCCCAATCTGCGCCGGCCGGTCCTCGACCGCTGGACGCTCTTCCACAGCAGGGGGCCGGAAGATCGGCATCTCTGCCAGCTCGACTATATCTGGCTGTCGCCGGAGCTGGCGCGCCGCAACGCGGCCCGGCTGCCTGAAATCATCCGTTCCGGGCAGCCCTATCGCACGATCTTTCCCGCGGGGCAGGAGGTCGAGCGTTATCCGCGCACCGGCTGGGACCGTCCGAAAGCCTCCGACCATTGCCCTGTTGTAATGACCTTGGATATTTGAAGATGACCTTACTGGAAACCAGCCAGGGGCAATGGCCTCTCGACGGGACGATCTTCCCGGTCTCGGACATCGATATAGAGGTCTCGCCCGAGCCCCATCCGTTCCATCTGGCAGAGGCGGATCGGGCGCGCGAAAGCTGGCGGCGGGAAATCGCCGCGAACCCACACCTTTTCGACGGCCGGATGGTGCTGCAGAGATCGGTCCGGATCACGGACGGGCGCATCAGCGCGCGGGCCCATATCGTTCCCTATTCGACCTTTCTCTGGTGGCGGAAAACGAGGGCGGCGGGCGCGAGCCATATCTTCGGCATGCCGATGCTCGTCTCTTCGGACGGCGCTTTGATCGCGATCCGCATGGGTGCGCACACGGCCAATCCGGGCCGGGTCTATAGCCCCGGCGGTTCGCTGGAGCCGGAGGACATCATCGACGGGCGCTGCGACGTCGGGCGCAACATCGCGCGCGAGGTCATGGAGGAAACCGGCATCTCGCTTTCCGAGGCGATCGCAGAACCGGGCTGGCACGCCATCCGCATGGATGGCACCCTTACCGTTTTCCGCGTTTTCCGGTTGGCGGCCACGGCGGAGGAAATCCTTGCGCGGGTGGCGGCGCATGTTGCTGCCGATCCCCATCCCGAGATCGACGAGGCGGTGGCGATCCGGGGGCCAGAGCCGACCGCACATAATTATCCGCCGTTCATTCCACCCATACTTGAATGGCTTTTTGCGCGTAGCCGCGGGCAGCAGATGGCGTGAAGGTACGTCGCCGCGGGCATTTTGCCTTGCCGCCGGGGCGCTGGCGTTGCAAGGTCGCGAGCGGTGCGGCACAGCAGAGTTTTGACCCGACGTCGCGGCGTCGGCAGACGGGATCTTCGTAATACCGCGCTACCCGGACCTAATCTGCAACGACCCGGACCAATAAGGGGACATGTATGGCACGGCGTTACGCGATCTACGATGTCTTCACCGAGAAACGGCTGGCGGGCAACCCTCTGGCAGTGGTGTTCGAGGCCGAGGGGCTTGCCGAGGAAGCCATGCAGGCGATCGCCCAGGAGTTCAACCTTTCCGAAACGGTTTTCATCCTGCGGCCCGGCAACGCCGCCCATTCCGCCCGGCTTCGGATATTCACGCCGGCACACGAGCTGCCCTTCGCCGGACACCCGACAGTCGGAGCGGCCGTAGCAATTGCGGAAGCGGCCTACGGGGAGGCCAACAGTGCGCTCGAACTGATGCAGGTGCTGGAAGAAAGCGTGGGGCCGGTCCGCGCTGCCGTCAGGCTGAAGCCGGGAGCGGCGACCTTCGCCGAATTCGACCTGCCGCGCAAACCGATCCGGCTCCACGCGCAGTTGGACCGGCAGGAGATCGCCGACGCACTTGCGCTCAAGACCACTCAGGTCGGCTTTGAAAATCATGTGCCGTCGTTCTGGAGCGCCGGCGTTCCCTTCGTCATGGTGCCCCTCCATGACGTCGGCGCGGCGGCTTCGGTGGAATTCGATCCGCAGCGCTGGGAGCACCTGGCACCGCTTGCCGAGGGCCGGCTCGCTGCAGCCTATCTCTACTGTCGCGGCGGCATCAATCATACAGCCCGCTTTCATGCCCGGATGTTCGCCCCCGGCATGGGCCTCGTCGAAGACCCGGCAACCGGCTCGGCCGCGGCCGCTCTTTCAGGCGCCATCAACTTCTTCGACGGCCTGGTCGATGGCCACCACCCCATGCTGATCGAGCAGGGGGTCGAAATGGGCCGCCCTTCCTTCATTCATCTGCATCTGGACATAGCGGAGGGCAAGATCGCGAGCGCGCGGATAGGCGGCCATGCCATAAAAGTTGCCGAGGGGGAGTTGACGGTCTGAAGTGGCGGCGAAGGACGCACGAATGCACCGCGCTGAAATTTTTGCAGAAAACTTGCAAAGGGCGCTGGACAAGCCCGGCGAACGCCATTATACGCCCCACCAGACCGCAGCGAAGCGGTTCCGGTCGGGTGATTAGCTCAGTTGGTAGAGCAGCTGACTCTTAATCAGCGGGTCCACGGTTCGAGCCCGTGATCACCCACCAAAACCTTAAATTTTCTCTCGGAACGCAGCAATGGTTCGGCCTACGCCCTGATGGCTCGGGCTCAGCGGACGCCACAGCCTCTTGCCTATGACCGGCGGGAGCACATTCCGGGAAAGATCAAGAACTTCGTCAAGCTTGGCAGCCGGACCCTGCGACCGCGGCATCCGTTTGCATTCTAGGCCGACGGTTCTGCCCTCAGCCGGCGCAAGATCCGCGGTTGCGGCGGAGTTGAATTCGCGCGCCGATGCCGATAAACGCTTCCTCTCGCAGCGGTCGATCGGGAGCAGACCTTGAAAGAACTTCACTATCCTTTTCGCCGAGCTGAGAGCGAGCGGGTTCGGAGAGGGATATTCGATCGCGTTCTTACCCGTTACGAAACCTACAAGCTGACGGCGCGGGTCCGCAAGCGGAGGCGGACGATCGAGATGTCGTGCCTGACGCCGGGCGGGCAGCGGGCGCTCGGCAAGGAAGACATTCCGCTCGTGTTCAATACGCATAACGACCGGAAGCTGCTGCCTTCGTTTCTCGCGCACTACCGAAGGCTCGGCGTTACCCGCTTCATCTGCGTCGATGACGTATCGTCGGACGGGACGCGGGATTATCTGCTTGCGCAAGCCGACGTGGACCTTTGGAGCTCGCCGGTGCGGTATCGCGATGCCCGCAGGGGGCGTGAATGGCGAGAGGCTCTGTTCGAGCGCTATGGCTGGAACCGGTGGTATCTGAATGTCGATTCCGACGAGTTCCTGATCTACGAGGATTGCGAGAACCGGCCGCTCGATGCTCTTCTGCGAGCGCTGGAGAGCAAAGGGGAAAAGCGCCTCGCAGCCCCGATGCTCGACATGTATCCGATCGGACCGCTCGGGGCTGCCACGCTCGACAGCGATGATGGCCGCATGCCGTGGGAAATCGCCGATCATTTCGATGGCTCCGGATACGAGATCAGCTATACGAAGCGGGCGATCAGCATCACGGGCGGCCCGCGAAAGCGCAAATTCGCCCATCTGCTCGAACTCATCAAATATCCTGTCATCTTCTGGGACAAGGAATGCAGCCTCGGCGTCAGCATTCATCAGCCGTTGCCCTGCGAAAGGAATTTCACCGCCGTCTCCGGTGTGCTGCTGCACTTCAAGTTCTTCTCCGACTACAAGGAAAAGATCGAACAGGCAGTCGCCGACGGGCAGTATTTCGATGCTGCGGCCGTCTACCGCAAGATGTTTGAAGATCTTCAGGAGACCGGTGAGTTCGACTTTTCCGATGCGTGCTCGACGCGGTTCTCGAGTTCCAGGCAGTTGCTCGAACTCGGCTTTATCGGACCCGTGCGCTAGCCGTAGCCGCGTCCGAGGCATCGGGAGGAACGGCGCCAAACGCCTCAATCGGGTGGACAGTTTACCGTTAGCTCACGCCGAATAGGAGGAAAGACGGGGCAGCACTCTTAAATTCCTGCGCCTCTGGCTCTATATGACCTCTTATTGACCGATTGCGGTCGAGAGACAGGGAAGGGTGGAAATGCAGCGTTTCGGACGTGTTCTGGCCATTGCGGCAATCGGTGTTGCGGCGATGATGACGGTGGTCGACGTCGCTGACGCGAGGCGGGCAGGCGGTGGCTTCGGCTCTCGCGGCAGCCGGACCTTTTCCGCCCCGCCGGTCACTCGGACGGCACCGGCACCGGCCGCGCCGATCGACAGAACCATGACACCGCGGCAGAGCACCCAGCCTTCTACCGCGACCAATCCGGCCAGCCAGAACCGGACCAATGCACGGCCGGGCTTTTTCAATGGTTTCGGCGGATCCATGCTCGGCGGTCTCATGATGGGCGGTCTCATCGGCATGCTGCTCGGCCATGGCATCGGCGGCGGCATCGGCTTCCTCGGCCTGCTGCTGCAGGTCGGCCTCGTCGTTCTGCTGATCTCCCTGGCAATGCGCTTCTTCGGCCGCAACCAGCGTCCGGCCTATTCGGCGCCCGCTGCCTCGGCCCGCTCTTCGGCGGCAGCCGGCGCAGCCCCGTCCTTCCGTATTCCGCGGATAGGTGAAGCCATGGGTGGTGCTGCCACAGGGGCGTCAGCCGCCGCACCGGTACCGGTGCAGACAGATGAGATCAGCGTGGGCCAGGACGATCTCGATCGCTTCGAGGCGATGCTGAAGGATGTCCAGGCTGCCTACGGAGCGGAGGATTATGCGGCGCTGCGTAAGCTGACCACACCCGAAGCCATGTCCTACCTCGCGGAAGAGCTGAGCGACAACGCAACAAAGGGTCTCAAGAACGAAGTCCGCGACGTTCACCTCGTTCAGGGCGACCTCGCGGAGGCATGGAGAGAAAGCGGTACCGAATATGCGACGGTCGCCATGCGCTACGAGAGCATCGACGTGATGCGTGACAGGGCCACAGGCAGGGTCGTGAGCGGCAATGCCGACGAGGCGACAGACGCCGTCGAGATATGGACGTTCGCGCGAAAGCCCGGCGCCGACTGGCAGGTATCTGCCATCCAGGGCGTCGAGGCCTGAACGCCCGCCAGCCTAACCGCCGGGCGGCAAGCCTGCCACCGGCATCACGATCCGATCAGAAGAAGGCGAAGATCGGCTATTGACGGCGCCGCTCTTTGCCGCTCTTTTCTGACGGGCGGATTCGCCTTAACATCTTGAATTCCGGTTGAGTTCTGCGCGGTGGTTCGTTCAGTCCGGCACGTGTCGGCCTGCTGATCTTTCGCCCGCAGCCGATCGAGGAGCGGCGATATGACGAAGCTTGGCAAGACGGGTGGCAGCGCGCGTACAACGTTCTGCGCTGCGGCGATCACGGTGTGGGCCCTTGCCGCCGGCGTCGCCGCAGCGGCGGATTGCAAGAGCGCTGCTGGACCGGGCACGGACTGGCAGGACTGCAACAAAAAGCAGATCATGCTGGGTGGTAGCGACCTCCCGGGAAGCAATTTGTTCAACACCGATTTTACGATGACCGACCTGCGCGGGGCCAATCTCACGTCCGCTAATCTGGAGAAGGCGACGCTCGTTCGTGCTTCGCTCGCCAGGGCGAAAGCGGACAAGGCGAATTTCAGCAGGGTGGAGGCCTATCGCGGCAACTTTTCAGCCATCTCTGCGGAGAATGCATCCTTCGCAAGTGCCGAGCTGCAGCGCACCGACTTCAGCGGAGCACGGCTGGCAGGCGCCGACTTCGAGAAAGCGGAACTCGGGCGCGCCAATTTCGACAAGGCCGTGCTGACGGGCACGCGCTTCGCGATGGCCAATCTTTCGCGCGCCAAGCTGAGCGGTGCGGTTCTCGAAGGACCGATCGATCTGGATCGCGCCTTTCTTTTCCTGACGAGGATAGAGGGCGTCGACCTTTCCAGAGCCTCCGGGCTCACACAGGAACAGGTCGATCTCACCTGCGGTGACGGCGCGACCAAGTTGCCGTCGGGACTGGCCGCGCCCGCTAAATGGCCGTGCCCTCCCGATGACGATTGAAGCGTGAAGGGCGGGCGCTTCAACGATCACCGTTCGGTGCCGCAAGCTCGGCGGACACAAGCCTGAGACCCGGTCGTGCCTGCGGCGACTCCGCGCCGGCTCTCCGTTGCGGCCGATCGTCCTGCGCCGCCGCTTCAGCCAGATCATAGCCGAGAGCGAAGGCGATTTTCTTCAGCATTTCGCGAGCGCGAAACTCATGACGGGCGATGGCCTGGCTTTCGGTGACGAAGTAGGCGGCACTGACAGCCTCGATGAGATTGAGGGCAGCGAGATTGACGACGGCGTATGTCTCGGCGCGGATCACAGGGCGCCTCCGAATTGCTGCCGGGGATTGTGCGTACCGAGCTGCCGCTGGACCTGGCTCGCATCCGCGCCGCTGCCGAACTCGCGCTCGCGATCGAGTGCGAAGAAGGCGTCGTCGACGAGATCCGACGCGGGCCGGGCTTCACGCTGGAAGACATGCCCATCTGCACCAAGATGCCAGGCGAGCGAAGCCAGACTGGAATAGGCGGAGGAGAGAAAGCACTTCAGCGCCATCTGGTTCTGCGCGTCGGTTGAACGGAGAAAGTCGGCGGCGAAGAGTTCGTCGACTTGGTCATGAAGATCGGATCTGATGCGGGGGAGGGACATGTGGCGCTTATTCTCCTCGTATCGCTGCCGGCGTTCGTCCGCCGTGCAATTCTGCCCTGTGTTCACCCAACATTGCATCCGACACGATACATGTCAACACGAATTGTGTTGAATCGGACGACATGAGTGATGTCGTCGGGGTGCGGCAAAGGAATAAGCTCGCTGGTTCGACTTTCGCCTGACGACTGGGGGCTTTGCGTCCCTCAGGCGTTGCCGGCGAGCGCGATATAATGGACCGAGTGAACGGTACAGGCTTCGAAGCGCAGTTCCTTATGGGGGTTGAACTGCTCGAGAACCAGTTCGGAGCTGTTGTGGCGCACGAACTTCTTGACGTAGGCCAGCAGGGCCCCGCCTTCTTCCAGCCGAATCTGAGCGATCACGTAGTCGCCTTTCCGGACGCGGCGGCTGGGATCGACGAAGCAGACCTCGCCGTCTTCGTAGCGCGGGTACATCGAATCGCCTGAAACCGAGACCGCATAGGCGCCCGAGATGTCCGAGAGTATCGGCGGCGCCATGACTTCGTACAGCACGTTGCCGTTCATTATGAATTCACCATCAACCCCGCCGACTGCCTGACCGAAGACCGGGATCTTTTCCCCCTGGCCGATTACCTTGGCGCCGATCCGGGCGTTCGGCGCGTCGACTTCGACCATTGTCGAGCCGGTCGCGGAGCCCGTGGAGCTTCGGCGGTCGGTGCCGGTCAGCAGCCAAAGCGGGTCGACATTGAACTTGCGGCCGTAGATCTCGGCTTCGCTGAGTTCGAACTCGTTCTGCCCATTCTCGTGGGCGCGATAGGTCGAGGCCACGATGCCCAAGGCATTCGCTGCGTCGGAGGCGAACCGATAGCCCGCTTTGACGCGCGCCTCGCGCAGTCTTTCAGCTCTTTCGCTCATGGCATGGGACTTAGCAATGTTGATAACATAAATCATGTTGACAACACGACATTATAGATGTCATTGGTAAAGTCAAGTCGCGGCTGCGGAGGCACCGCGGCTGCTGGGAGCACGGGAAAGGGAGTTCGGGAGCAGTGGCGGAGAATTCGGAACTGGCAAGGCAGACGCGACATTATCGCGCCGTACGGGAGCGGCTGGCTCGCCCGAGCGAAGCGATGGGCCGATGTGCGCGCATCAAAGAACTCGAAGGACAGTTGGTCGACCTTGTTTCCGACAACGAAGCGAAAGGACGGCGGATTGAGAGACTGGAAGCCGATCTCGCCGATGCGGGAGCGCGGCTGCTCGCGCAGGCCCGAATTCTGCTTGGCAGCCGAGATAACGGTGCGTCGAATGAGAACGGCCGCGGCAGAGCGCCGATCGAGGAGATCGTTGCTGCCGTGCTCGAGGATTTTCCCGGTGTTAGCTGGGACGACATCATCAGTGTGCGCCGGGAGCGCCGGCTGGTGAAGCCGAGGCATGCCTGCATGCGCGCGGTCTATGAGCGCCGCCGGGATCTCTCGCTGGCGGGGATCGGCCGCATCTTCCATCGAGACCACACGACCGTGCTTGCGGTCGTGAATGATGGCGGCGCCGGAAGCCGGACAGCTTCCAGAGATGACACCGTCGGCTGAGCCTTGCGGCGGCTCGCATTCCATACCCACCCTCAGTTCACCCTGAATACCGTCACGTCCCACCGCTTCACGGCAGGTCGCCCGCAACGGATGTCTCAATCACCACGCTCGAAAGGATTCCCATGTTGACCAAGGCTCAGAAATTGCGTGCAAAGCGCAAGGCACAACTCGGACGGCCGCGGAAGGCCAATGCCGAGCGCTTTGCATGCGGCAAGATAAAGCCGGAGTGGTCCAAACAGGAAAGCGAAAAGGAAGCGATGGCTGTGGCGCTTGCAGCGCGCAAGCGCATGCATGGCCTCGAGTCCAGAGGCGCGCTCGCCGGCTACACGCTCGGCCGGCTGTTTCTAGACGGGCGGATTACCGAGCAGCAGCGGGAGGCGGGCGACGACTACGCGGCGGCGATGGTGCGCTATTATCATTTGACCGGCATTCCGTTTCCAAGCGTCAGGGCCCAGCAGATCGGCCACGTAAGAGGACATGCAAGCGAGCCGAGCGAGGCCCGCGCCGCGAAGGCGAAGAACGCGGCGGAGAGAATGATGAGGCTTGAAGGCCTGTTGCTCGGATGCGAGGAGGGGCGGCAGGTGAAAGCCACCGTCTTCAACGTCTGCGTGATGGATTACGAAGGGTTGAGAATGATGCCGGAAGCCCAATTGGATTGGCTGAAGCGGGGCCTGAATGCCCTCCTCTTCGAAAAGGGCTTGCGTGAATATGGTAAGAAGGATATTTCGTTTACTCCATAATAGGAATAATATCCTATATTTCGATCCGGCCTAAGCCGGTTCAGACCGTGCCACAAGAATGCCGGGCAAACCGTCGTCCCAAAACCGCTGCACTTTTGGGCGAATAGAGGTTAAATGCTTTCAATGCGAAGGTGCCTCGAACGAGCATGTCGAGGCGCATCGACCGTTTCCCCGGAGCAGAAAGAAGGTGAGTCCGTGAAAGCTTCAGCAATGCTCGCCTTTGCGGTGATTGCCGTAGCGACAGGTATGCTACCGGCACAAGCCCAGACCTGCAGCACGGGAATTTGCGCCGGTCGTCCCGCGGGCAGCAGCAACCACGATCTCTTCATCGAGAGGGAATACCGCGACTTCCTGCAACAGCGATATCCGAACTACGGCTCCCGCTATCGCGGCAGGGCTCCCGACATCGGCATAGGCCCCGGTGCGACGGTGGGAGGCCCTTCGCCCCGGGCGGTGGACAGATCGCGCCTGCGCCAACGGCAAAGGGGGCAGTTCGACGCCAATGCGCATCTTCGCTGGTGCCAGGAGCGGTACGCTTCGTATCGCGCTGCGGACGACACGTTTCAGCCCTTCGACGGCGGGCGCCGCCGGTGTAACTCGCCTTACAATTAGAGGGGGTAACCCGTCAGCGCGTTTTGCGCAGGAGCTTCATTGCGACGTAAGCCGCGGACTGCGCCTGAAGCTGAGTGGCGAACTGACCCTGGGCCGGATAGGTGACGCCGCGATAGCTGAGGACGAAGGCCCAGCGCCCGTTCGTTCGCTTTTCGACTCTGATTTCGGCATCGGGCTTGTTATCTGGACTCACCGCAGTCTTCCTCGTTCGCCATTCAGCGCCGGCATGACCCCGGCGCGAGTAACTTGCGCATCCGGCGGCGGAAAGCAAGAGTTCGCGGCGGTGCCCGGCATGCCTGAAGCGCTGCCTGCCGCACCTGTAAATGGTCCAGTGCAGGTTTGAACGTCGTGCCCGCTTACTCGACGGATTTAACCGGGCCGAAACGCTCCATGACGAACGAAGTCTGGACGCCACCCTGCAGGCGGTCGGTCTTTTCAAGTTTTACGCTGGCGAACTGACCGGATTCGGCGAGGGGCGTGCGGTGCCAGGCCGTGGTGACGAACAAGCCGGCACCGACGATGAAACCGACGGCGACATAGATCCAAGGATTGCGCATGGACGAAGCTCCTTCTCTCGGGAAGGCAAATGCATTGCGGGCTGTCGTGGTTCCCCGACGATCGGGATACTGGCCTAAATTTCAGTCTCTATAGTAATGTTCAAAGCAATGTGTTTTGCCTCGGCACGAAACGTCGTCCGACATCGAGCAACGATAGCGAACCGATCGCTGCCGTTCATCCGAGACATCATTATCGAAATATATACCCAAGCCCTCAAGCATCAGCCTTTCAGGATTGAAGCAGAGGCCAATGTCTTATGCAAGGAAATTATAATATACATCTGTACAACAAAATTTGAGCAGCCTCTTCATCAAGCAGGCATCCGAGCAGCGGGTTCATAGCGGGCTGCGCGTTGGCAGCAGCAGGCGAACTTACCTCCTGCGGTCCGTCGTGAGACATCGGAGAGATTTCCCGTGGGCAAATCGAAAAACAAGCGCTCTTGGCGTGACGAAGGCTTGCGCACCGAGAGGCATTGCGGTATTCCATAAATCAAGGATAGGAATTTTATCCTCTCAGGGCTTCAGCATTGTGATACCCGCCGCGGCTTGTTTGATCTCCTCATCCCTGTGCTCGTCACAGGGTCCAGTGAGACCAAGCCCTTGAGCCGAAAGAACGCTTCCCGCGCCGCAGACGCGGCGCTGCTGGATCTCTGTGACAAGCACAGAGATGAGGGAGGGGATTGCAGTCCTCCGATATGTTTCCCGGGCCGCGCAGTCGGCAAGATGGCTTAAATACACGCAAACGGCAGCTGCCGTAATGTCCACCCTCCCGATCTCCTCATCCCTGCGACAAGCACAGGGATGAGCACGGAGGAGGAATTGCAATCCTGCTCTGATCCTGCGGAGGCGACCTCGAAAACGTCCGGCGCTCCTCTCGGCGCGGCGTGCTCCTCACTTCCAATTCATGGTTCACGGCGATGCCGCGCGTTCCAAGACGCCGCGACGCCGTGTGCGGCCGGCGATGCGCTTCCGCGTCTCCCGAATCCGCGAGGCGGATTCTGCGTGAAGACGCGTTGACCCCAATATCTCGCATGATCCAGGCGCCAGCGGCGCCGGGCGAGTGGGCGGCATCGCCGGCCGCAAATGAATTTGATCCACCGCAATACCCGCGAAACGCAAATGTTCATGAGGAGAAGTCCATGAGTGAAAGGAAGGGCCAGCCCCTCCTGGGCCAACGATGACACTTAAACAGGCGTTATCGAGATGGCGGGAATAGGCGGCATCCAACATGCTTTCCCAAGGGATCCGCTTCAGAGACCTGGCTTCGGCGACCGGAGGCGGTTAGCCCAAGTACTCGACTGCTATGACGAGATTGCCGAAGAGTATCTGCCCCGGGTCGCCTGATACTCTCGGGGTGTAGTAAAGAGGAACGACGCGGGGACGTCCGCTCCAAAGGCGCAACGTAGGAAAACCAGTGTGGCTCACGCAGCAGGCATCCTGCTGCGTGGGGTCGTTCCAAAAGCTGAATGAGTAAGATGGGGCCGACATATCCCGCAACTGGATCACGTGCTCACCGATCGGCACGAAACAATCATCTTCTCCATCGCACCAGCCGCTCGTGTACTCGAAACTTCTGTCAGGCATTTGAAGCCAGGCCTTCACAAAGTATTGCGGTTCGCCCCGTTCCCCGGCAGAGGCGGAGATCGTCGATGCGGCAATGAGAAAGGCGGTGGCGAGGCTTCGGCGCATATTCCCTCCTGGCGTGGCGGATTTCTCTTCGATAAACGAGGCGGCACAGTCCTGTTGCGCCAATCTGATCCGGGATTTCGGCGCAATTATAGATTGCATATGGCGGGAAGATTGTTCCAGAAATTGTGGTCATGAGCTGCCGGCCCGAGAAGGACGAGGAGCGGAGAAATTCATGATGAAAGATCAGAGCGCCATGCCGGAGGCGGAAGCGCCGGACGCGGCGGGCATGCCGGCTGCGAGAGGTGAGGGCAGCCCGCTGGGGAGCAGCTTTCTCGGTGCCGTGCGCGCGGATTTCGCCCAGCATGGCAGCGAGGTCATCGCTCGCATTCGCGACGAGAAGCCGGAAGCCTATCTGAAGCTCGTCGCCTCGGTTCTGCCGAAGGACCTGAGTGCCGCAACCGGCGGGGTTGACGATTTGTCGGACGAACAGATCATCGACCGGATCCGCGCGCTGGACGCTGCGATCCGGCCACTGCTTCCAGCCAGGAAGAGGGCAGGCGGCCTGCGAAAGCGCGTGCCGCCCGCGAAAGTGCAGCTTTAATGCGTCGGCGCCACTCTTGCCGAGACAGACGCTTCGCTGCTCGAGAAGATGATGACGGCAAAGAGCAGAACGCCGGCGAAGGCGATGAGCGACGAAACGGCGACGATCGGCTCCACGGCCGTGTTTCCGGAAAGCATCAGGTAGAGCGACGGGATCAGGACGGCCACCCCGAAGGTGTAGACCGCATACTGAATCACCGCCAGCCGCCTTGCCGCCTTTTGAGGATTAAGCGCGTGATAGCCGCCGAAAATCGCCATGGTTACCCAGCCGAGCAGATTGGCGTGGGCATGGGCGCCCGTTGCGGCATGGTTGCCTGTGATCGACATATGCAGGCCGATCGAAATGCCCAGGATCAAAAAAACAATCGCCGTTCTGAAATAAAGATTTGCAATACGTGGCATCGGTTTCCCCTCCGAGAAAAAAAGAAAATTAGCATGTTCTCATGCGTATGAGAACATGCAGATAAAAGGCCCTTTCACGCCGCCTCGCTGTTCCAGATGTGACAAATCGGAAAACGAGGACCAGGCTTCCAAGGAAACTGCCCGTTCTGATTGAGTGTTGCCCGCATATGGGTCGCGTGGGGCGTGGAACATATTCTGACTTCTCGCATTCGTAGGATGAACGATGTTCTTTGTAGCGCACCCACATCTTCGGAGGCGCGCAAAAGTCGCTGCAGAAACTCGATTTGGCGCGTGATTTCGTTCGCAGAAATTTCGATCGTGCAAGGGAGAACCGCAATATGCTTGGCACCGTCCTCCTCATTATTCTGATCCTGCTTTTGATCGGCGCCATTCCGGCCTGGCCCTACTCGTCCGGCTGGGGATACGGCCCTTCGGGAATTCTCGGCGTTCTGGTCGTGGTCCTGTTGATCTTGCTCTTGATGGGCAGAATCTGAAGGCCCGAGGCACGCAGAGCCGATTTCACCAACTCGCGCCGTCGATAAGGCGGTGCGGGATGTCTTCCCAGACCGAACGATCGAAGACGCGCATGTTGACCCCCATGCGCGGTGAGCTGCGGCCGGCCGGCGACCAGTGGGTTATGCAGCCGCAAACGCCGCAGTGATGCATGGTCAAGGTCCTGTCGCCTTGGACATATCCGACGAGCTTTCTTTCAGGATCGGTGATGCTGACCTCGCTGGAAGGGTAATAGCCCCAAAGCGTGCCGAGCCTGCTGCAGAGCGAGCAGTTGCAATCGCCGAGCGTCTCCGGGCGGACGGGGACCGCGACGCGGACCGCCCTGCAATGGCAATGGCCTTCGATCATGATTTTCTCCCATCGGCGCTTCGTATGTCAGCACGGCATTGGGGACATTATTGATCTTATTCCGGCGCAGTCCAGCAAAGACGAAGCGATGCTTACGCCGGCTACGACCGCAATTCGCAAAAATATAGAGGCGTGATCACGGATGAGCGTATCCAACCCATCCGAGGGGACAATTGCGTCCGGCCTTTCCGCGATGCTCAGGGAACAGATGCTGCTGATGGCGCAGCTCCACAGGCGGCAACGAACGAATATCCTTGCCGCCTACCGGCCCTATGCCAAGCAGCGGGAGTTCCATGCGGCGGGCGCGGCTTTTCGCGAGAGGCTGTTCATGGCCGGCAACCAGCTCGGCAAGACGCTGGCCGGCGCAGCGGAGGCGGCGATGCACCTGACGGGGCGCTATCCCGACTGGTGGCAGGGCCGGCGGTTCGACCGGCCGATCGTCTTGCTGGCGGGCTCGGAATCCTATGAACTGACCCGCGACGGCGTGCAACGGCTCTTGGTCGGGCCGCCCCTCAACGAGGAGGAGTGGGGCACCGGATTTCTCCCGAAAGCGGCGATCAAGGCGACGACGCGCCGCGCCGGCGCTTCCGGTGCTCTCGACAGCGTGACGGTGCGGCATGTTTCGGGCAGAGCCTCGACGCTGCTCTTCAAGGCATACGAACAGGGGCGCGCCAAATGGCAGGCCAATACGGTGGATTACGTCTGGTTCGACGAGGAGCCGCCGGAAGACGTCTATTTCGAAGGGATTACCCGCACCAATGCAACGCGCGGCGCCATCGCGGTCACCTTTACGCCGCTCAGGGGCCTGAGCGCGGTCGTGGCCAGGTACCTCATGGAAAAATCGCCGGATCGCGCGGTGATCACCATGACGATCGAGGATGCCGAGCACTATACGCTCGAGGATCGCCAGCGGGTGATCGACAGCTATCCCGCCCATGAGCGGGAGGCGCGCACCAGGGGCGTGCCGGCGCTCGGATCCGGCAGGATATTTCCTGTGACGGAGGAGAGCATACGTGTCGATCCGTTCGAAATCCCAAAGCATTGGGTGCAGATCGGCGGGCTCGACTTCGGCTGGGACCATCCTTTCGCGGCGGTGGGCTGCGCCTGGGACCGGGACGCGGACGTCTTCCATGTGACGAAGATTTATCGCGAGCGGGAGGCGACGCCGATCATCCACGCGGCGGCATTGAAGCCGTGGGGAGCGGCGATGCCCTGGGCATGGCCGCACGACGGATTGCAGCACGACAAGGGCAGCGGCGAGCAACTGGCAGCGCAATACCACGCGCAGGGATTGGCCCTTCTTCCCGAGCGGGCGACCTTCGACGACGGCACCAACGGCGTGGAAGCGGGGCTTTCCGACATGCTGCAGCGGATGCAGACGGGGCGCTGGAAGGTCTTTTCCACCTGCACGGAATGGTTCGAGGAGTTCCGCCTCTATCACCGCAAGGATGGCAGGATCGTCAAGGAACGCGACGATCTGATCTCCGCCTCACGCTACGCCTTGATGATGAAGCGCCACGCACGGGCGAACAACGGCTACTCAAACTGGAACTTCACCGCCAGAAAGGTTCTCTGATGGCCGCAATGACCGATGAACGCCTGTCCGCCTACGTCAGCCGACTGGTGAAGGACTGCGAAAACTACCGCGACGAGCTGGCGGTCGACCGCATCAAGGCGATGGAGTATTACGACGGTACGATGAAGGACGTGCCGGCGGATGCAAACCGCTCCAAGGTCGTCTCGCGCGACGTCCGCGCTGCGATCAAGAAGGTGCTGCCCTCGTTGATCCGCACCATCCTTGGCAACGACAAGGTGGTGGAATACGCCCCGGTCGACGAAGGCGACGAGGCGGCGGCAGATCAGGCGAGCGATTACATCAACTATGTCGTCTTTCCCGAAAGCAATGGCTACGACGCCGTGCAGGATGCGGCGCATGATGCGCTGAAACTCAGGAACGGCGTGATCCGCTGGTGGTACGAGAAGCAGACTTCCATTGCGATCTCGGCCCATACCGGTCTGGACGAAGCGGCGCTCGTCCAGCTCGTCGGCGACGACGAGGTGGATGTGCTGGAACAGTCGCAAACGGTCGAAAGGATCGAAACGCCGCAGGGGCCGGTGGAGCAGCCGAGCTACAGCGTCAAGATCCGGCGCCGCACCGAGCGCGGTACGCCGAGGCTGGCGGCGGTGCCGCTCGAGGAATTCCTGATCCATCCGGACGCCATCTCGATCGATGACAGCGCGATCACCGGCATCGTCAAGCGGATGCGGCGCTCAGACCTGATCGCCATGGGTTATGACCGCGGCCTGATCGAAGGCCTTCCGGCTTCGAACGGCGGAAGCGGAACCGACGACGAGGTGTTCGCACGCCGGCGCGAAGCCTTCGAAGCCGGGGATGCCGTGCCGAAGGCGCTGGAGGAGGTGGACTATTACGAGCTCTACGTGAAGGTGGACGCGGACGACGACGGCATCGCGGAGCTGCGCCGCCTCGTCTTTGCCGGAGGCACCGGCGAAGAGCACCTGCTCTCGAACGACGAATGGGACGAGGTGCCCTTCGCCGATCTGATCGTCGAGCGGCGGCCGCATCAGCGCGAAGGCAATTCCGTCACCGACGACATGGCGGAGATCCAGCGTGTGAAAACCGTTCTGATGCGCCAGACGCTCGACAATCTCTACTGGCAGAACAATCAGCAGCCGATCGTCCAGGAGGGGGCTATCGCCAATCCCGAAAGCGTGCTGAACCCGAAATTCGGCCAGCCGATCCGTGTCGGCCAGGGTATCGATGCGCGCGCGGCGCTCGGCTACACCATGGTGCCGTTCGTCGCCAAAGAATCCTTCGCGATGCTTTCCTATCTCGACCAGGAGGCGACCGATCGTACCGGGATTTCCGACGTTTCGAGCGGCATGGCGCCGGACGCGCTGCAGAACATGACGGCGCGGGCGACCGCGCTTATCGAGCAGGCGGGCATCGGCCAGACGGAGCTGACGGTGCGCACCTTCGCGCAGGGGTTGAAGCGGGTATTCCAAGGGCTGCTCCGTCTCGTCGTCAAGCATCAGGACAGGCCGCGCATGGTGCGGCTGCGCGGGGAGTGGGTGACCTTCGACCCGCGCCAGTGGAATGCCGGGATGGATGCGACCGTCAATACCGGGCTCGGTGCCGGCACGCGCGAACGCGACATGATGATGATTCAGATGATTCTGCAGCTGCAGGAAAAGCTGTTGATGACGCTGGGACCGGACAACCCCTATGTCTCGCCGGACAATCTCTATAACGGCATCGCCAAGTCGGTGGAGGCGGCGGGGTTGAAATCGCCCGACCTCTACTTCACCAAGCCGGCGCCGGAGGAGATTCGGCGGCGAACGCAGGCAGCTGCCGACAAGCCTGATCCCGAGATGCAGAAAGTGCAGGCGCAGGCGCAGGCGGAGGCCGCGAAGGCGCGGCTGACGGCGGAGAACCAGCGCCGGAAGCTGGAGATCGAACGCGAGCTGAAGCTCGTCGAAATCCAGCAAAAAGGCGCGCTCACGCGCTACCAGATCGACGCCGAACTGAACCTGAAGCGACAACAAAACGCCGCGCAACTGTTGGGCGGCGAGCCGCTGGCGGCGGCACATATCGGGGGGATTCCGGGGTGAAGCGAATAAGCGATTTAGGGGACTTTTACGAAGCGGCGATGGGCTTGGGCAATACCCGCAGAGCCTCATTACGTGACGCCGAACGCAAGTGGCGGGATTGAACGTTCTATAGGAGACCGCTACGTCCGCGTCACGCTTAGATAGGCAAGGAGGCAGAGCAGCCAGAAGACGGCGCCTGCCAACATGCTCATCGTGGAGTTGAGCAGCAGGCGACCGGAGGGAAGACGCTTGAAACCCAGCCAGTTGAAGCCGTTGATGTCGGCATAGATTGCCTCGACCTCGACCACGCCGAAACTGAACAGCGGCACCACGATACGGGCTGTCCGATGCAGTAAAAAATCGAAGATGAGAAGGTCGATGATGTTGAGGATGAAGCAGACGGCAACATCGAGGGCCACGGCCATTTTCTTCATAATTCGAGACCTCCCGGATACTCCGCTTCATCGCTGCTCCAGCGGCCCCTGGGTTCGGGCGTGCGTTGCTGTGCGCCCCAACAGGTAGTTCAGGACAAAACCTAAATCAACTATTCCGTGTGGCGATGCCTTCTCGAGCGGCAGATAACCGGTGCCGGGGGAAAGCAGCGAATGCAGGCGGCCGCCAAAAAGGCCGGTCCCGGAAATGCAGAGCTCGAGATGCGGGCGCAGGCCCATGCAGGGAGGCGAGCCCGGGAACCCAGGTGGCCGACTGAACTCGGCGACCAGATCCGCCAGATGAAAAAAGAGAAAGATGTCGGAGAGGCAATCGACCTGGAGTGCTTCAGGCGGCTGTGCGCCACCTGTTGCGTTTCGATCCGGAGCCGGGCGACGCCCTTCAATATTCCAACAGTTCTTCTGGACAAGCTTCAATGAAATCCGAAGCGGCAGCAGAAAAGGTGCGGGCGACCGGCGGGGCCGCTTGCATACCACTATAGGTAGCATAAAATCGCCGCAATCGGAATGGATGTAATGACAATGGATCCCGAGATTGAACAGTTCAGGAATGAAGCGCAGATCGATCAGCAGAAATTGCCGAACGCAGTTGAGCGCGTGCGGCAGGGAGGTGCGCTCAAGCCTATTAGAGGTGAATCGGGAAGTCGCGTGGACGTCAGAGCGGTGCCGCCGAGCTTTTGGCCGGCGGCACCCCGCAGTGATCATTGCCGGAGGGCCGAATGAACGAACATTTACGCAAGCGGATAGTCCAAAAAATGTTGGCCGAGGCGGAACAACCGCCGGCTCCGATGTCGCCGGCAGGGCGGACGGCAGGCACCCAGCCATTGAACGTGAGCAGCCCTTTGGGCGTAGCGGAAGCTGGCGCCGCAACCGCGTATTATCAGTATCCAGGCTATTTCAAGAAAGGACAGGGAGGGCTCGCCGAGTTCCAACGGGAAAAACTGGCGGCGGAATTCGGGTGGTCGTCCGAAGGTATGGGCGAATATGAGACCGCCTTGCGTGCCGGACCATTGAACGGCCTTGCAGCATGGCGGGATTCCCGAACCGCCTCAGCCGCGGCGCCAGAGTTGAACGTTCCCGGATGCGCGCCGGGCAACGGTTATGCCGTCGCCAACAAAAACCCTCACAACGATTGCCGTGATGCGTTCCGTCACGCTTATTGGAGCGCATTGATGGCTCAACGCGACGAGGAGAGCGCCGCCAGGCTGGGGGATGCCCATGAACGGTCATCTAAAGGGCCATATCCCGAAGTCTACATGGACCTGCACAACAACAGGGTCGGGCGACGGATCGGAGCGGCTAATAAAGATGCAAGCCGCGAGCAAATCTTCGACCTCGTCGCTGGTGAGCTGGAGAAACGGCGTCTAATCACCGATCCGTTTCAGGCGCTAAAACGATGATTAAACGAAGCACATTGCTGCGTATTGCCAAGTACACATTGGGACTGTTTCTATTAGTTTCCTTGTTCGTCGGCTTCATGTTGAGCAACCTCCTTTCGAGGAAAGTCATCGTTCATGTCGCAAACAGGTCCAGCAACGCAATCGCCGTCGAAGTGGTGCTTTGGGAGCCCAACGTGTGTGACTACGGCGACGAACCGGTGCGCCACATGTTGCGTTTCAACCTGGAGCCGGGCGAAGCCCTCCAACGTCTCCTGCTGCCGGCTCATGGCGGGGGGAACATCAGCACCACCGTGCGAGACGGGCCAAACGAATATCAGGATTATGGACAGTATCTTCTGGGAATGGGGAGCTTCTTTTACCTGGAGAACTATACGGTGGTCTACGACGGCTCGGGCGTCATAAAGATACGACCCCCCAAAATATGGTGAGTGCAGCCTTCGCTTCAGGACGTTCCGTGGGCATTGCGTTGTCGCGGTGAGCAACCCAATGCGGTTCGGGTAGCCGTACATCGGGAGGTGCACAACAAGAGCGAGGCCGATCAACACCGGAATACTGCGGATGGGCGAACTCGAAACCGCGGCCATCGACGGCTGCGCTTGCGGGCCCGATTGAACGCCCTGCGCCGTGACCGTTCGGTACGCCGACCGTGTGCGCGAGAGTGCTGCCGGGAGCCTCTGACCATTGTAGTGACGGCTACCGTGGTTTACCCCGCTTGGGCTGCAAGATCGCCTGGGTCTCCTGATCCGTGATCCGCGCCTTGACGATAGAAGGGATCGGCCCATTTCGCGAGGTTCAGCAGACCATGTGGCCGGTCGGACTGGATAACCAGCTTCGTCGGCTTAAGAAACATGTCGGGGAAGCGAGTGACCCGGAGAGCCTGAGGCGGCTGCTTTCAAAGTGAGGTAGGGCGGATGCCGCAGCCCTGATTCAACCATAGAGGGATAATGAGGAAAATTCTACCAAAGGTAGCATAATGCGGTCATAATCCGAAGGTAAGCGAAGAAAGCCAACCGGAGGATGTTCGATGCTTTACGCTGCCCTCAATACGATCCGTGTTCTGTTTTGCTATGCCGTCATGTTTGCGTTCATGGATCTTGCCTATGGCAAATTCTTTCATTGGTATATGGCACCATCGTTGGCTTCTGTATGCGTCTTTTCTTTCGTTCCTCTTCCGAGGGTGCGACTTCGGCATCGCTTACCGCTGTTGATCGCTTCTGTAATCGTGGCCAGGTCTCATCAGGCGGCGTGGCGGTGGTACTTCGAGAGCGTTTTCGACTTTCTGTTTTGGTTCGGCCCGCACAATATGGTTTTTCTGCTGGCCTACGCTTTTCTGGAGGGCGGTCTGCTGAGCGTGTTCGCGGCGGTTCGGCCGGCCGGTCGTAAGGGGTAACGCTTGTAAGTATTTGCGCGGAAGTGCTTCATCCGCGGCGTCGGAGTGCCGCGCGAATTCGCCCGCATGGGGTGCGTCACTGCTGACCGCCGTAGCAGGTCAATTGCCGCTGAAATGCTGCCGAGAGCATACTTATCCAGGCGGTCGGCTTCGGCTCACGCGCGTTCGCCCCACATTCGCCTTCCCCATGCTCTTTCTCTAGAATTTTTACCTGTGGCGTTGCCGGGACGATGCAGCCGGTGTGCAATTCAAAGACCGAAATCAACCATACCGTGTCGCGGGCTCTTCGCCGGCTGCCAGGGTGGACAGCGCAATAGCCGCTCAAGCCTCTTCGAATCGATAACGTTCATGTTTTTAGGTCGCCGCCTGCTGATGGGCGAACGCGCGTGTGGCCCCTCGTCCGCCTGCCGGCAGCGCAGGCGGGGCGAAGAGACACGCGGGCCCCCTCAGCTTCGGGCATTCGACGGGAGCCGGGTTTGACATGAAGACAGAAGACAGGATCGCAGCCGCCCGCGTGCTCATCGACATGCCGCTCTTTCACCTGCTGATGGACGAGCTCGAAACCGCGGCCGTCAACGGCTGCGTGAACGCCAAGCACACAGATCACGAGACCCGCGCGGCCTTTGCGGCCGAAGTGCGGGCAATCCGGAATTTCCGCGGCAAGCTCAAGTTCCTCGCCGAGGGACAAGCCAATGCCGACGGGAAGGAAGCTCCGGCATAGGGCCGGCGCGAAACCTTAAAGGCAAGCCAGACATGACAGACGCAACCACCAACTCGCCGTTTTCCGGCGAGAGTGATAGTGCGCGGCCCTCGCTTTCCCTCGATGACGCTTCAAGCCTCGAGTTCTCCGAGTCCGGCGGGACCGACGAAGAGGAGGAGAGCGGGCGGCTATGGACGAGCGAGACGGGTGAGACCAGCGAAGATGGTCAAGAGACCGACCAACCCGCAGACCAGGGCGACGAGACACCCAAATCCGAAGAAAAGGGCGAGGAGTCCAACGAAACCCCGGACACCATCATTACCCTGAAAGGTGGCGAGCAGGTTCCGCTCGAGGAACTGAAGCTGGGGTATTTGCGGGAACGCGACTACCGCCACAAAACTCAGGAGCTCGGCAACAAGGGCCGAAATCTTGAGGCGATGACAACCCGCGTCGCCGACACGGCGAACGCCATCGCTCAATTCCTGATCGAACAGCTGCCGGAAGAACCGAAGCAGGCTCTGGCTATCCAGAACCCGGCGGAATACGTCCGGAAGAAGGCTATCTACGACGCAGCCCTGACGCATGTGCACCAGCTCGCCGGCATGGGACAGGAGCCTCGCAAGGTCGCCGACGAACTCAGCCGGGCCGCCACCGAGGAAACTCTCGCGGCCGAGAATTCAAAGCTGCTCGAAGCCTTTCCGCATCTCGCGAAGGACGAGGCTCGCCAGAAGTTCTTTGCCGACGCCTTCGCGGCCGGCGAGGACTTCGGCTTCTCCGCCGAGGAGATGCGGCCGGTCACCGATCACCGCTATTTCAAGGTCCTGCACTACGCCATGCTCGGCCTCCGGGCCGAACAGGCGAAGAACAGGGCGCTGCAGAAGGTGGCGAACGCTCCGCCGGTGACGGCCAGAGCCAGGCCGAACGGACCGGTAAATCTGCAAGCACGAAAAAACCGGGAAGCGATGAAGAGGTTGTCGAAAACCGGGTCGATCAAAGACGCAATGGCGATCGACTTCGAATAACCATCCCCAAACATTTGACGCGTTTGCAGGCCGAAAACGTCCTTGCAAGCGCATTCGAAGGACCAGAAAAACATGGCTGCTCTCGCCAATACCTTCCTGACCACGGATGCCGTCGGCAACCGCGAGGAACTCTCGGACGTGGTATCCCGCATCACGCCCGAGGACACCCCGATCTATTCGCTCATCGAAAAGGGCAAGTGCGCTTCGATCCATCCCGAATGGGAGACGGACGAGCTTGCCGCTCCGGGGGCGAACATCAAGAGCGAAGGCGACGAATATTCTTTCGGCGCCATCACGCCGCCTGACCGCATGGGCAACTATACCCAGATCATGCGCAAGGACTGGGTCATCTCCGGCACGCAGGAAGTCGTTTCCGAAGCCGGCAACGTGCAGAAACGGAAGTACCAGAAGCTCAAGAAGGGCGTCGAGATACGCAAGGATGTCGAATATGCGATCGTCGACACCAACGCTTCGGTCGCCGGCGCGACCCGCGAATTCGGCTCGCTCAACACCTGGACCGAGACCAATGTGTCGCGTGGTGCCGGCGGCGCAAACGGCGGCTTCGACAAGGCCACCGGCCTGACGGTCGCCCCGACCGACGGCACGCAGCGCGCCTTCAGCAAGGCGATACTAGACGACGTGATGCAGCAGGGCTACCAGAGCGGCGCCAATTTCCGGCACGTCTGCGTATCCCCCTATGTCAAGAGCGTGTTCGTCACCTTCATGTCGGACGCCAACGTTGCACCGTTCCGCTATGCCGTCTCCAAAGACGGCGAGCGTAACACCATCATCGCAACGGCGGACTACTACGAAGGCCCGTTCGGCACCGTCATGATCCATCCGAACCGCGTGCAGGCAGCCAATGCGACCACGGCGCGCAACGCCTTCTTCCTCGATACCGACATGCTGGAATTCCTCTGGCTGCGGCAGATCCAGGAAGACAAGGACATTGCCCGGACCGGCGACGCCGACAAGGGTGTGATCATCGGCGAAGGCACGCTCAAGGTGAAAAACGAAAAGGGCCTCGGCGTCGCGGCCGATCTTTTCGGCTTGAGCGAGGCAAGCTGACGGGTAGACGGAGTCCCCCAGGCGCGTTTCAGTGCCCCATCGAGGCACTGAAACGCGCTTCCGGACGAAAAACCGCTGCGCACCTTCCTGGGGATCTCCCTTCAGGGGCAAGGGGCAGATGGCCGGATGCTGAAGGGGATCCGGTGCTTTTGCCGAAACGGGTGTTCCCATCCAAGTGCTGCCCGATATCGAAGAGCTGCTCTGGACGTTTTGAACATTAGCCCGACGACTTGAATCAAACGGTCAACAAGCGGCGGGCTTCGGCTCGCTTTTTCTTTTCAGGAGAGATGAACATGGCAGAAGCCACAGAAAAGACCACGCCGGTCAAGCTGCTTTACGACGTCTGGGCGGCCGGCGACGGACGCGTGCCGAGAGGAACGGTCCTCGACCTGCCAGTGAAGGCGGCAAAGACCCTCATCCGGCAGGGGAAGGCCGAGCGCGCCGACCCGCTGCCCGGAGACGCCGAATGATCGTGCGCGATGGTTCGTGGTCCCTCTACGATTACGACCGCAAGAGCGGGCGCTCCGTCTGGCACTATTTCGACGGGGAGAAAGACGTTTTCCGCGTCGACTATCCCGTCGACAATCTCCTGAGCGAAAATGCCGAGATCCGCAACGGCGCCGAGCGCGCCTGGAAGGGGGACTGGCACCGCGTCGCCTCGATCCCGCTGAACATCGCCTACGGTTCCGGCATCGTGCAGGCCCACTCGGAAGGCGACGACCGTTCCGTGAAGCGGTTCCTCAACAACTCCGACAACCGCGCGTGGCGGACGAAGGAAGGCCACCTATGACCATTTCGGACTATGCGTCCCTCCTGGTCGATGCCGGCGAATATGCCGGCCGCGAGGACATCGCGCACAACTTCCCGCGCTTTCTCGGCCTGGCGGAGCTGAAGCTCAACCGCAGGCTTCGCGTCGCCGACATGGAAGTGACTGATGAAATCGCGCTGATCGACGGGGAGGGCACGCTACCGGCCGACTTCCTCGAAGCGCGCGAGGTCAGGAACGCTTCGGGAATTCCGATCCGCGCCGTATCGCTGCAGCAACTGACGAACAGCTGCGTGGACCGCAGCGGCACGCCGGCGGGCTACGCCATCGTCGGCAGCACCATCAAGGTCCGCCCGGTCTCCGACAATGAGCTGACGGTCACCTATTACGCCCGCATCCCGGCGCTCACGCCGTCGAATCCGACGAACTGGCTGCTGGAGAAGGGGGCCGACGTGTACCTCTATGCCCTGGTGACAGAAATCGCGATCTGGGAGCGCGATGCCCCCAAGGCACAGGCGGGGCAGCAGCTTTTGGCTCTCGCGCTTTCCGGGCTCACTGTCGAAGACGAGCGTACCCGCTGGGGCAATGCGAAGATGGTCGTTGGAGGGGTGACGCCATGACGGATACGAAGAACTTGATTTTCTCCTGGCTGACGAACGGCGTCGAACCTTCGCGCACAAATCATCAGGAATTGGCGGACGCCATTCTCTACGGCAGCCCCGCACAATCTCCGGCGCGCAGGGCGGCAACGCCGATCGCCGGGCAGGAGTGGGCGGCGGTGGAACAAAACGACATCGACGGTATCCAGAAACCGGTTCCGCCCCGCGCCGACGGCATAAACGGCGCGGTCCGCGCCGCGGGGCAGGGCGTCCTGGGGATCGGTTCCTACCTGGACGAAATGGAGGCGGCGACGAATGCCATGCTGGCACCGGTATTCGATCCCCTGTTGCCCGACAGCTTTGAGAAGCTTCCCGGTGAAACATGGAGCGAGCGATACGACCAGGCGCTGGAAATTCAGCGGCGTGACAGCCGCGAATATGATGAGGACCATCCTTATCTTTCTACCTCCCTCAAACTGGCTGGCGGTGTCGGTTCCGCGGCGGCGCTGTTGAGGGCGCTGCCGTCGATCGGGAACTATGCGCTTGGAAACACCGGCGCATCGATTGCCGGCCGGATGGCTTCGGGTACCGGTGCCGGTGCCGGGACCGGCATCGTACAGGGGTATGGCGCCGGAGAAGGGGGTGCCGAGAACCGGTCGAGCGAGGCTCAGATCGAAGCGCTCTGGGGCGCCGGCGCTGTCGCGGTGCCGCTGGCATCGGGGCTCGGGAGGCTTGGCTCTGCGGCCTACCGCAAGTTTTTCGGCACAGGCGGTGATGTGCCCGTGCCGAGCGCCCCGGCCAATAGGGCACCCGGCATGGCCGCCGAGAAGGCGCAGGACGGTGGAGAACTTGCCGCCGGCAGAGTGGGGCTTTACAATCATCCGGCCAGGCCTCAGCCCTCCTTTCGAGGTGGATCTTCCGGCAAAGGAGAAGAGCTATGCCGAACGGGGAATCGCCGACGAAAACGGAAAACTCCTGCAGGACATCGAGGGATACGACTTCGATGGAAACGAAATCATCGCCGGTCGGCGTTATGCGGGACAGGCTGATAGCAATCTCTCTACCGGAGAACTGGGACACGTTGTCGAGAGAACAACGGGAACAGTGCCTCTTAGAGTTGCGCGAGGAAGCGTTAGGGGCGACCACGGCGTAACGCTCTACGACAAAGCCTCCCGCCGACCTGGCGAGGTTCTGACCGCCGACGATGTTTCGCCGGAGGACTATCCACTTCTGCTCGCTCACGAGACCGGCCATGTCGTCGATCAGGCGAGCGGGGAGCGGTTCTCGCTCGGGATGAAGGGCATGAGCCCGGAGGAGATCGCCCGGATGGCTAAGACGCGGGCATCCGGACAAGGCCTTTCCCCGCAAGAGATTGCCCGGTTGATCGAGGCCAGATACTCGCGGACCCTGGAAGGGCTTCCTCCCGAAGAGCGGGAGCTGATCATCCGCCAGGCCCGCCGAATCTACAACGACCGCAACATGCATCCGGACAATCCGCGGATGGCAATGCAGGAGCGTACAGGCGTGCCAGTAAAAGAAGAATACCAGGTGACGCCGCAGAAGCAGGGTTATCCAGACGATACCGCCGAACGTGAATATGCCGCGGAAGCCTTTGCCGCCTATATGAGCAACGCAAACGGCACCAAGACGGATGCCCCCGATCTGGCGAAGATGCTGCGGCAGATCGTCCGGGAGACGCCGGAACTGAAGGGTCTTCTGCGGCTCAACGGCGTTGGCGGCTTGGGGGCTACCGGGATCGCGGCCGGGTCCAACGGCCTGGCTGGATACGACGCCCAAGGGAGCAGGACCGGGGAGAGTTGGCCATGACCCTGGCGATTGTCTTCTCGCCGATGACCTGCTCGCCATGCGGGGTGGCAGGCGAAGCCAGTCCCGCGCTGCTTTTGCCGCCGACGTTCAATCGCTCATTCGCGGGCTATCTTCGCAGATGGTTCAGTTGAACCGGACAATATGTTTGAGCGTCGGGTGGCGCCTGACTTGGTCACGGATAAGAAAGGCAATGTCCGGCCCCACCGTCTTGACATAGTTCGGATCGAGCAAATAGGCGCAGATCGAAATGGCCGCATATTCCCGGCGGATGGCGTCGCCTTGATATCCGTGGTTCTCGGGGCCGACCCAGTGTTCTTCCGGTATGGGCACGCCGCTCTGCTCCTGCCGGACCATGCGCGGATCGTCCGGGGGAGTGTGCATATCGTTGTAAATACGGCGCGCTTGCATCAAGGCTGCCCCGGCCAGCGGTATTCCACCGACCTTCCGGTCGATCATGTGTCCGATTTCAAGGCAGAGAGCGAGCTTGTCTTGCGGCGACATCCCGTCCACGACGCGCTCGATTTCGCGATCGGGGGCGGACTCATCCACCGCCTCGCGATCTTCGGTCGATGCCGGCGACGATTTTGCGTTCGGCGCGGCCTCCGGCTTCCGGGGGGGCAAACCATTTCAAAACGGCGTCGAGAGACGACCGCAGGAAGGTATGCCCGGCACCCGCCGGTTTCGCCTGCGACTCTTCGTTCGACACGCCTTTTCTCCCCGCCGGATAAGCCTCCACGAACGGACGTCGAGGCATAGCCGGAGGAGCGTATCGACACGCGTTATCGAGAGCAAGCTTTCAGCACGAGCCATTGTGCCGACGCGGCAAGACTCCCGGCCGCGGCTTTTGCAAGCCCGCACCGGAGCGCATTTACCGCGGCACAGGAGAACCGCATGAGCGAATATCTTCACGACTGAATCGTGCAAAAAAATGCTGAACGAAGCTTCGACGCCGCGGCGTGCGATTGATGCCGCCTGCCATCCGACATCGTCGGCAGCATCCGGTGCTTTGCCGAGCGGGTGTTCTGGACACGGTGCAAGTCCTGTCCGATTTCGAGAGCGGCTCCGGACGTTTTGAACATATGCCCACGTCTTGAATGGGGGTCCGCATCAACAAGCGGCGGGTTCGGCTCGCCCTTCTTTTAGAGGAAAGACCATGGGGGAAGCCAAGGAGAAGACGACGATCGGAGACGAGCGCGCCCGTTGCGGGAATGCGCGGACAGTCATCGCAGGAGCGACGCCATGACCGATGCGGCGAAGAAGCGGATCGCATCCATGATTCTCGATGGCGTTCCGCCGCAGGCTGAGGGCCTGCAACCCCAGATTGCTGGGTCACTTTCCTCCCGACAGGAGATGGAGCATGATTCTCCAACCTTGCCTGAGCGGCCGGTCGAGTTGGATTATCCCGCAGGAGAAAAGAGCTATGTCGAACGAGGAATCGCCGATGAATCAGGACGATTGCTGCAAGACATCGACGGAAGACCCCTCACAGCGCGCTATGTCGCGGGCCGTACGCATGTGCGCGGGGCTGATACCGTACTCGGCAACGAGGGACTCGGTCGAATTGTCCTTTGGGGAACAGGAGAGTTTCCTAGACAAGTTCATGGAAGCAAGATCCAAGGCGCAAACGGCGCAACGGAAATAGATCTCAATACGGGCGAACCAAGAGGCGTCCTTCTTTCCGCCGACCTTCATCCGAACGTTATCCCGCGCGTTCTTGCCCATGAGCGCGTTCTTGCCCGTGAGACGGGGCATGTCATCGATCAGCTCACCGACACCATGTCGATCAACGGGATCGAGGACGAAGCGCGACGCAATTATCACTGGCTCATCACGGGCAAAGCGCCACAGCCCGGCGCAAAGCTCGTCGGCCCCGAGGATCTCGGATATCCGCAGCACCTGATCGATCTCGCCGGGACCGGCGGATTGGCAGGTTTCAAGGAAACCGGGACGGGGGGAGGCGAGCTATGACCCTGCTTTCCGCAGTCAATCGAGTTTGCGACATCGTCTCGCTCTCGCCGTTCGACAGCGTCTACGGCTCCGACGAGCCGAACGCGCAGACGATGGTTGCCATGGCGCAGGAGGCAGGCGACGAGATCGCCCGTCGCACCGACTGGCAGAAGCTCTTGAAGGCGCACACCGCTGCCGCCTCGCCGGTGACCCTGCCTGACGATTTCCAACGGCTGACGCCTGGCGGCCCGGTCAGGACAGCCGCCGGCGTCTTCGTCCGCCCCGTCACCAATTCCGGCCAGTGGGCGGTCATCGCCCGGATATCCGCGGCGCAGCCATATTTCTTCATCAGGGGCGGGCAGGCGCTGTTCTCGCCGGCCTCTGCTGCCGCGAGCGCCGTCATCGATTACGTCTCGAAGAACTGGATCCTGCACGATCCGGATGGGCCGCAGGATGCCTTTTCGGCAGACGATGACACGACGCTTTTCCCCGAGCGACTGCTCGTCAAGGGCATCGTGTGGCGCTGGAAGAGGCAAAAAGGCCTCGCCTACGAGGACAACCTTGCCGAGTTCGAAGCCGACCTCGCGCAGGAGATCAACGCCGACAGGGGCGCCCAATGAGAATTCAGCCAAGGCCGGCCCGTATAGGGCAATCCAATCGCGGGGCGGTATCCATCGGCCGTCAGCAGACATCGCAGCCGGTGACCTTCCCTGCGCCCAAGGGCGGGCTGGTCACGACCGCGGACATGGCGTCGCAAGAGCCGGGCTCGGCCACCGTGCTGCGCAACTTCTTCCCGACGCTGATGGGCTGCAAGATCCGCGGCGGCTCGCAGAAGAAAGGTCTTGCGGTAGACGGCGGCGATATCAAGAGCGCCTTCAAATACAAATACGGCAGCAACGAAAAGCTGTTCATGGCGACGAACGCCGGCATCTACAACATGACGTCGCCGGCCGCGCCCCCGATCACGACCGCGGCGGATGTTTCCGGTATGAGCGGCGGTGATTGGTGCGCCTTTCAGCATACCAATGCCGGCACGTCCTATCTCGTGTGCCTCAACGGCGCCAATAACCGGCAGCTTTACAACGGCACGAGCTGGACGACTTCTCCTGCCATCACCTTCACCGATGGCACGACGATGCCGCGGCTCAATTACGGCTGGCTGTTCAAGAACCGGCAGTTCTTCCTGAAAAACGCGACGCTTGACGCCTATTACCTGGCGGTCAACGCGGTCGGTGGCGCCGCTTCCGTCTTTCCCCTTGGCGGCGTGATGAAGAAGGGCGGCTCACTACTTACCGGCTTCTCCTGGTCGCTGGAAAGCGGGGACGGCCTCAGCGACATGTGCGTGTTCGTCTCGACAGAGGGCGAAATTGCGGTCTATGCCGGGTCCGATCCGTCGAGCGCTTCCGACTTTGCATTGAAAGGCGTCTATCAGATCGGAAAGCCGCTCGGAAAGAATGCCTGGATCAGGGCAGGGGGCGACATTCTCGTTGCCACGACGGACGGACTCACGCCGATGTCGCAGGTGTTCCAGCGCGACCGGCAGGCTCTTTCGCTGGTGTCCGTCTCTCGCCCGATCGAGGATGACTGGCGCAAGGCAGCCAACGCCACCGGGAGCGGCTGGACGCTGACGCAGTGGCCGGAACAGAACCTCGTCTTCGTGGCCTTTCCGGAAAACACCGTGGTCACCGACACGACCTTCGTCCTCAACGTGCTGACCGGCCGCTGGTCGACGATCAGCAACTGGCAGGCGCTCTGCTACGAGACGCTGCAGGGCGGACTGTTCTTCGGCTCGCTCGACGGCGTTATGTGGCAGGGAGATGCGGGCGGGACGGATGACGGGATGGCCTTCTCGGCGACCTATCTTTCGCAGTTCTCGCCGGCCGGCCAGTTCGGCCAGCGGGCGACGGCCACGATGGCGCATATGTACTTCCGGGCGAAGTCCAGCCCCAAGGTAAGGCTGTTTGCCCGTGCCGACCACGACCGGTCGACGCCCACATTCGCCACCGCGACCGAAGGCGATGCAACCTCGTCCGAATGGGACGTCGGTCTCTGGGGCGTGGCGATCTGGGACGGCGTTTCACAGGTGCGGCGCTACGAATTCCGGCAGAACGTCCGGGCGGCTGGCGACATGCTGGCCGCCGGCTGTGTGATCACCTCGGGCGGGAATTTCAAGCTCGATATCGAGGTCGATCTCGCCACGGTGCAAGTCTCGGTCGGGGAGGCCAGCGCTTGAGCCTGATCTGGGGCGGGGCATCGAACCCCGCCGTCAATCAGGCCATAGCCCGGTTCGTCGCAAGCCGCATTCCCGGCTGCGACCGCGGCTTCGAGCATTTCACGACACTGGGAATGATCGAAGGCGAGCACCTCGTCGCCGGCATCGTCTTCCACAACTACACGCCCGAGGCCGGGGTCATAGAGCTTTCGTCCGCTTCGACCAGCAAGCGCTGGCTGACGCGCCCGATGCTCAAAGCGATGTTCGGCTACCCCTTCGATCAGATCGGCTGCCAGTTGGTCGTTCTCAGGGTCTCCGAGCGCAACACCGTGATGATCGAAATAGCCGAGCGTTTCGGCTTCAAGGCCTACCGCATCCCGCGCCTCAGGGGCCGGGAGGAAGCGGAAATCATTTTTACGTTCACAGATGACGACTGGCGCAGCCACGCCGTCAACAGAAGGTAGACGCCATGGGGAAGCAAAAAGCTCCGAGCCCTCCGGATCCGAACAAGACGGCCGCGGCACAGACGGCAACCAATATCGGCACGGCGATTGCCAACCAGACGCTCGGCAACGTCAACCAGGTGACGCCCGACGGCAACCTGACCTATTCGCAGACGGGCTCGACGAAATGGACGGATCCGTTGAACGGCAAGGAATATGATCTGCCGACCTATACGGCAACGCAAACGCTTTCGCCCGAGCAGCAGGCCATCAAGAACCAGACCGATGCCGCCGAACTGAACATGGCGACGCTTGCCAGCACACAATCGGGCAAGCTCAACACTCTGCTCGGCAGCCAACTCGACATCTCCCAGGCGCCGGCAGCGGGAAGCGCGGGTGCGATCGGGCTGCCGAAGTACCAGAGCTTCACCGGCGGCCCGCAGCTTCAGACCGGCCTTGGCAATTACGGGAACGTGCAAAGCTCGATCGCCGGAGCCGGCCCCATCCAGACGGGCCTTGGAAATACCGGCAAAGTTCAGACGGCGCTTGCCGGCGCCGGGAACGTTCAAAGCGCGATCGCGAGCGCCGGCCCCATTCAGAACCAGGTTGCCAATGCCGGCAAGATCCAGACATCACTTGGCAATGCAGGCGACATCACCAAGTCCTATGCTTTCGATATCGACACCTCGAAATACGAACAGGCGTTGCTCGACCGGCTGAACCCGCAGCTCGAGCGGGACCGGGCGGCGCTCGAAACGAAGCTCAGCAACCAAGGCCTGCAGCCGGGTTCCGAAGCCTATAACCGCGCGATCGACGAAGCGAACCGCGCAGCGAACGATGCACGGATAGGGGCGACGCTGAGCGCGGGGCAGGAACAGTCCCGGATCGCCGGGCTCGCGCAAGGCCAGGCGATGTTCCAAAACTCCGCCCAGCAGCAGGCCTATGACCAGATGACGGGGATCGGCCAGTTCTACAATTCAGCTCAGGCGCAGCAATATGCGCAGAACGCGAACGACATGCAGATGGCCAACGCCGCCCAGGGGCAGACGTTCGGCCAGAACAAGGCGCAGCTCGAGGCCGGCAATGCCGCCCAGCAGCAGCAGTACGACCAAACCCTTTCTTCCGGCCAATTCGCGAATGCCGCCCAGCAGCAGCTGTTCAACAATGCCCTGCAGGCCGCCCAGTTCACGAACGCCGCCCAAGAGCAGACGTTCGGCCAGAACAAGGCGCAACTCGAAGCCGGCAATGCAGCCCAGAACCAGAAGTTCACCCAAGGATTGGCGGGTGCCGAGTTCGGCAACAACGCGCTGCAGCAGCAATACCAGAACCAGAACACCGCCACGGCCGGCAACAATGCGCTTGCCGATCAGCGCTTCAACGCCCAGCAGGCGAAGTTCAACCTGCAGAACCAGGAGAGAGCGCAATATCTGAACGAGCTCTATGCCCAGCGCAACCAGCCGGTCAACGAGATTTCGGCGCTCCTGTCCGGCGCCCAGGTCGGCAGCCCGAATTTCGTGCCGACGCAGGGGGTGCAAGTCCCGACGGTCGACTACGCCGGTCTCGTCAACCAAAACTACCAGAATCAGCTCAGTACATGGCAGCAGAACAACGCCAACTCGCAAAACCTGCTCGGCGGCCTGCTCGGCTTCGGAGGGCAACTCGCCGCGCTCTCCGACAAGCGGGCGAAGAAGGACGTCGAGAAAGTCGGCCAACTCAAGGGCCATGGCCTCTACGAGTATCGCTATAAAGGCAAGCACGACGACGGGAAGCGGCACATCGGCGTGATGGCCCAGGAAGTCGAGAAGATGCGGCCGGACGCAGTGTCGCGCCGCCCTGACGGGCTCCGCCAAGTCGACTACGGCAAGCTTTTCACTGCTGGAAGGAAGAAATAATGGCTCCATCCTTCATCTTCGGTGGGAATACGGGCGAGACGCCCCAATCCGTCAAGCGCAAGCGGGATCTCGCCATGGCGATCATGGGTGCTTCCGCTGCGCCCAGGAACGTCGGCGAAGGCCTCAATGCGCTCGGCTCCGGGATTGTCGCGGGCATCATGAACCGGCGCGCCGACAAGGCCGAAAAGAGTGGCAGGGCCGGTGCCGACAGTGTGTTCCAAGGCATCGTGAACAGGATTACCGGTCAAGCGCCGGATGCGGAAGGGTCACGCATGGTTTCGACCGGGGCGGGACCGGCGAGCACTGGCCCTGTATCTTCGCAGTCTTCCGCTTATCGAGATGCAATCGCCTCGATCGAGAGTGCAGGCAGCGGCGGCTACAAAGCGGTTGGCCCGACGCATCCGAAAATGGGCCGCGCGCTCGGCCGATACCAGATCATGGAGGCAAATGTCGGCCCATGGTCTCGCGAAGTGCTCGGCCGCGAAGTATCGCCGGACGAGTTCATGGCCGACGCGCGGATTCAGGACGCCATTTTCGACGGCAAATTCAACAGCTATGTGCAGCAGTTCGGTCCAGAGGGCGCGGCTCAGGCGTGGTTCGCGGGCCCCGGCGGGGTCGGCAAGACAGACCGGAAGGATGCGCTCGGAACCGACACAGGCACCTATGGACGCAAGTTCATGCGCGCCCTTGGATCACAGGGACAGCCGCAGAAAGCCGCCGGCCGCGATCCCTCGATCGGGATGCCGCATCAAACCGCCGCGGGCGCGGTCAACGCCATGAGTGCGGGGATAAGCAGCCCTTCAGCGTCGCTTTCGGAAGAGGTCGCCGCCTTCGAGCAGACGCCTGAGTACCGGGCCCAATTCCCCGGCATGAACGTGCCGCAGGGCATCCCCGCGCAGTTCCAAGGCTCCCGGAAGCTCGCCAATGCGCAGGGCGGCATCATGCCGGCGCTCATGGGCGGCGCCCCGGCCTCGCCCGAGCAGATCGCAGAGGCGCAGGCGATCGGGCAGCAGCAGGCGCCGCAAGCCCCGACCCGGATGGAGCTACTTCAAGCCCTCGGCAATCCGTTCCTCAGCGAAGAGCAGCGCGCGATTCTGCAGACACTCTATCAGCAGCAGGTGCAGCAGTCCGATCCGGTGCGACTGATGGAGCTTGAAAGAGGACGCCTTGAAATCGATGCCATGCGAAACGGCGACTGGTCAAAACTCGATGACGGCAGACTCTACAATCAGCGTACGGGAGAAGTGAGGGACACCCGAACCAAACCGAACGCGTGCCTCCCGAACTTGCCCTGAGCCCGCGATACGGCGTTGACAACGTGGTCGTACGACCCTGCCTGACGCCGTCAGTTTGTCGAAGCCACCCAAGGGCCGGGTGTGGCGCTGGCGGGGCTGAGGCAATCAAGGAAGAGTGTTGCCGGCAGTCCAGCGGAATGAACGAAACGGGAAAACACGGGCGGTTCTTCGGAGCCGCCTTATTTCATGGAGGTTACGATGCCACGCACAGGCGGAGTCTATTCACCACCTGCCGGCACGAAAGGTGTGTCCAATACGACCATTCAGAGCGTGCCCTACAATGCGCTTGTGGATGACCTCAGCGCCGACGCCAATGCCGCGCGGCCGGTCACGGCAGGAGGGACGGGGGCGACCTCGGCAAGCGCAGCCCGGACCAACCTCGGATTGGCGATCGGTACGAACGTGCAGGCCTACGACGCCGGCCTGCAATCGATTGCCGCGCTCGCGACTGCCGCCGACAGGATGATCTACACAACGGCAGCCGATGCCTATGCCACGACGGCGCTGACGCCGTTCGCGCGCACGATCCTCGGCGACGCAGACGCAGCGGCGGCGCTGACGACCCTGGGTGTGTCCGCCTTCGCCAAAGCGATCCTGGACGACACGGATGCGTCTACCGCCCGGACGACGCTCGGAGTGGCAATCGGAGCGGACGTGCAGGCCTACGACGCCGGTTTGCAGTCGATCTCCGGGCTGACGACCGCCGCAGACAGGACGATCTACACGACCGCATCGGATGTCTATGCGACCACGGCGCTGACACCATTTGCGCGAACGATCCTCGACGACACCAGCGCCGCTGCCGTGAAGACCACGCTCGGCCTTGCGGCCGTGGCGTCGTCAGGATCGGCCTCGGATCTCAGCTCGGGAACGATTTCCGACGCACGGCTTCCGGGCTCGATGGCGGGCAAGAATTTCTCGTCCGGCATAAGCTTCGCCAATGCGGTTGCTGCCGGGAATACCGACCTGTCGAAGCATATCCAGCTCTACAGCGGTTACGGATTCACTATCACGGGTTCGACCCTGAACTATACGGTCCCGGCCAACTCCTCTCATGTGTGGAACGTCAACGGAACGGAAGTCGCCCGCCTCAATTCCTCGGGCCTGACGCTGGCAACACCGCTTGCGCTCGCCGAAGGAGGTACGGGCTCGACGGACGCCGCGACGGCGAGATCCAATCTCGGTGCGAACAGCGCTTCCAATCTCACGACCGGAACCGTTCCGAACGCCAGAATTTCCGGAGCCTATGACGGCATCACGACGCTCGGCCAGACCGGCACCCATACGATCACCACCCCCGGCGAGGCGATACGTATCGTTGGCCCCGCCTCCACCGACGATCCGTATGTGACCTTCTATAAGGGCGCCACTCGCCAAGCTTATATCCAGCACACCGACGGCACGGGGGTGAATCAAGGGCTTCGCATTTATAACGATACGGCGACCGGCGGAGACACGGCCCTCACACTGAAGAATTCCGGCGGCGTCGACAGCCTGGAATTCCAGGTCAACGGCGCCGAGCACGTCGTCTATCACTCCGGAAACCTATCCTCGGCCGACCTTAACTCGATCTATGGCTACACGCCGGCGTCAAACGCGGTCAGTACCACTGCCGGCAACGGCTTGACCGGCGGCGGCACGCTTGCGGCAAGCCGGACCCTGACGCTCGGCACGCCTGGCGACATTACCAACTCGACGACAAACTCCGTCACTGCGACCAGCCACACCCATGCCCTCGGGTTTACTGCGGCGGAGGTCTATGTTGGAACTGGTGCCAACGACACGAGCTTTCCGCTCGGCCATATTGTGGCACTGGGTAACGACGCCAACATTGCACGCAATGCCTCCGGCACCCCCACCCTCCACAATTCGATCAACAGGTACTACGTCCCATCGACCCACCCGAGCGCCGGAGCAGCATTGGCGGGGACCTGGCGCTCACGCGGAGTAGTCAATGGCAACGGCGAGTACAACATCATGCAAAGGGTCGCTTAAATGGAAAAGTCGATTTTCGAGGTGGTCACCGTCCACAACGTCACGGATACGCCGACCCCTGGCATCTACGACCTTGATCTCACGTTGAGGATCAACGGCGTGGAGGAACGTTTCGAACACTACGTTTCCACACCTGACGACTCGATCGGTGCGAACCCAGCAATCCGTACCTGGATGAAGCAGCATCCGGACTTTCCGGTTCAAAGCTATGTACCGCCGACGACGGAGCAAGTCCGTGCATCGCTTCCGCTACTGACCACCCGTCGGTTTCGTCTAGGCCTCGTCAAGAACGGGTTTACTCCGGCTCAGGTCGCGGCCGCTATTGAGACAATGCAGGAAGGTCCTGAGAAGGAGGTTGCGAAAATTGAGTGGGAATACGCCACCACATTCAACCGCGCGCATCCGCTCATAGACCTCATTGGCACCGCCCTCGGCCTCTCGGACGAGCAGATTGACGCAATGTGGTCCACATCTGCCGACCTCTAGCCTGTCCTGTCACGGATCGACATACAAAGCTGCGCTGTGGCAACGAAACAATTGCCATCAAATGACATTAGAAAATCCAAAAAATCTTATACCGAGTCTTTCGTCGCGCGTCGTTCCAACACATCCGAAAGAATTTCATCCGGGTCGACCAGCTGACATCTGGAAGCTTTTTTACCAGATTGTAGCAGCCTTTAGTATATTTCAGTCTCTGAGTTAGGCGATCTCGAAAACTTTTGGCCCCATAACGCGCCTCAGAGCCAGATCCCTCTGTGAAATCGAATGTTGGTCCGTCGACGTACACTACGAGGTCGCGGACGACAAGTTCTGAAACGACGTATGATGCGAAACACCAAGGATTTCCAAGTTCGAACCAGCGTTCCATGAGCATTTCTTTTGCGCTGGCTCTGTACAGACCGTAGATCCACTCAGCCGGGAACGTTAGATTTCTCGGGACCTTGCCTGATGCGTATTTACTTGTGAATTCGAAGACAGAGTCGTCCGGGGCTTTGATTCTGGACCCGCTTCGCCCTACCAGCTTCGTCGAGCATGCGGCAAGAAGCTTTCCGGGATTTTCGTCAAGTGCTTCAACCAAGCGCGCGAGAAAGTCCGGCGACGAATGGTCATCGCATGCACGCAGGCAAAAATATTCGCCACGTTCGGCGCCGAGCCGGACTGCTCTCGCGAAGTTATCGATCGCGCTTACATGTTCTGCGCATTTGACGACGGAGAAGCGTTCATCCGACCGGCAAAATTGTTCGGCTATGTCGACCGTCTTATCCGTCGATTTATTGTCGAGAATGATTGCTTCGAAGCCATCGAACGTCTGTTCGGCAATGCACCGTAGACTGCTGGTGAGTGTCTTTTCGCCATTGTAGACGGGGAAAACGACGACAACCTTCGGCTTGGGCACTGATTTTATCTCTACCGTTGAATCAGTCTTGCACATATCCAATGGCGCAACGATCCGCAACGGGCGTCCATGGCGAGAGCGCCAGGCGCTTCTTCGGCGGCAGCAAGCTCGCAACGGACGAAGGCCTGTTGAGGAGATCAAGCAAGCCGCTGCGGGTATCCCGAATCTCAACAGGCCTTAGTCCGCCTTTTTTCGCCGACGAACTGCAATTTCAGCAGAAAGGAAACCCATGACCAAAACCGTGCCTCCGGGCGCGGCGATGCTGCTCGACTTTATCCGGGAGGCGGAAGTCGGCAGCAAAGGCCGCGCGTCTTACGACGTGATCTACGGACATAACCAGGGAAAGCTCACAAAGCCGCTTACGCACATGGCGATCGCCGAGGTGATCCGTGCGCAGAAGGGGTGGGCGAGGGCGCATGGATCGAGTGCGGCGGGGGGCTATCAGTTCATGCGGGTCACGCTTTCCGGGCTTTTGAAGGAAGTACCGGGATTGGGCGGAGATCAGCGCTTCGATCCTGCGCTTCAGGACCGGCTCGCCCTTCACCTTCTGAACCGCCGCGGTTTCGCCGGCTTTATCTCCGGCAAGATCGGCCCCGTTGAATTCGCGAGGCGCCTGGCGATGGAATGGGCATCTCTGCCGGTTCTCGCCGATAGCCAGGGTGACCGGCAGCGGATAAGGCGCGGGCAGTCCTATTATGCCGGCGACGGGCTCAACCGAGCGCTGGTGCGGCCGGAAAAGCTGGAGGCCGTGCTTCGCGCAGTGCTGGCAGCCGGTCCACGAGAGGTCGAGGCGGACCGCGCGGGCGAGGCGGCGGCGCTTGTGGTTCCGGCACGCTCGCGCAAGCCGGTTTCCCGGTCCGGCCGCTTCTGGACCTGGTTGCTGACGGCCGGCGGCACGATCGTCACGGCGCTGAAGGAGCTGAACCTCGTCGCGCTGGATTGGCGGGTGCAGCTTGCGATCCTCGTCATAATCGTCAGCTTTGCCGTTTACGCGATCTGGTCGATGCCGGCGGTCCGCGACGCTTTGAGGCTCACACGATGACGTTTCCGTGGAGCAACCTGGTCATCGCTGCCTTGATCCTGGCCGGATTTTCCTGGGCCATACTCGAAATCCGTTCGAATGCCGCGCAGGCGGTCCGCAATTCAATCGAAAGGCAGAACAATGAAGCAGCAAAGAGCGCTGACGCGAAGCGCCTTGACTATGACGTCTGTTCTTCTTCTGGCGGGCTGTGGAACTTCGGGACCGGTCGATGTGAGCGGCCTTCGCAGCATCGTGGGAACTGAACTTGCCGGCGCCCGCGGCGCGACCCAGATCGACCAGCGCAAGATCGACCGCACGGTGGTCGGCCTCTGCGCGGCGTCCGTCTGGACCAGGGCGGAGTGTGCGAGACACGGGGGAGGGCGGAGATGATTGACGCCGGCGTTCACCAGCAGCTCGGCACCTTGGTCGCCGAGGTGAAGAACCTGCGGGAGGACCTGCGCCGATCGGAGGACAGGTCGGATGCCGGCCGCGTATCCATGACGCGCCGGATGGACGAGTTGGTCGAGCGCATGCGGACCCTCGAGGGCTCGATGATGCTCGTCAAGGACGATATTGCAGCGATGAAACCCGTGACCGAGGACGTGCGCAAATGGAAGCTGATGGGGATGGGCGCTCTCGGCGTTATCGGCATCGGCGGGGCGGCGCTCGGCGTGACCTTTGCCGATGTGGCAAGACGCGTGCTGATGCTCACGAAGGCAGGGTAGAGAAATTTTCGCAGTAATTACGTTGCAGCGGCGCTGAAGACGCCGTTGCAATAGGTTCCTTTTTTACCGGAATCCGTTGGCCCGACCGGCGTCACTTTCCTCGAAGAGGCTCCAGGGTGCTCCAGCGCAGGAACGCGGCCCAATTCAGTCGTCGTCGAAGAGGGGAAGGTCGCGATAGCGGCGGCTTACCAACCGCAACGATCGGTCCGGCTCTATGACATAGCTTTCGTAGACCCGGCGGCCGAATCGGTCGATGAACTGATGCGGCACAATGCTGCCGACCGGTGCCTTGGTAAGCCTGGTGCGCGGCTGACCACCATAGGTGATGCTGCCGGGAATCGGCTCCAAATAGGGCGAATAGCCCATCGAGGTCGCCTCACAGCCGGTCAGAAGTGTGAGCATGCACAGGATAGGAAGAACATATTTCATGACGATCCTCGCCACTTGCATGATTCTCGCCGGCATTCAGTCGCTGAAGATGTCGTAATCTATGCGGCGGCTGGTCAGTCGCAACGAGCGGTCCGGATTAATGACATAGGTCTCGTAGACCCGGTGACCATAGGTGTCGAAGAACTGGTGCGGCACCATGCTGCCGATCGGCGCCTTCGTCAGCTTCGTTCGCGGTTGACCGCCATAGGTAATGCTGCCGGGAATGGGTTCCAGTCTGGGGCCGTAGCCAACCGTTTGCGTCGATGTACAGGCGCTGAGCGCGACGGCGGCGCAGAGGGTGAAGAGAGCTGTGCTCAGGGCACCGCGCCTCCGAATGGACGTGTGGGGATGTCCTGCTGCGGCTTGCATTGTCGCGCGGTTCTCCGGCTTCGTTTCGGATTCAGGGAAGATGCGGTAGGCTGCGGCGGATTGCATCGCGTGACGGTTCATGTACATGCTTCGCCTCACATGAGTTGCACCACCTTATTCCTTATTCGACAACGTGCAAAGAAAGCAGGAAGTTCGGCGTGTCGCGGCAACCACCCGCGTTTCGTGGGGATTTCGCGATATTTCGATTGCATAGGCAGAAATCTTTGAACGATGTAATGGCCGAAGCCCGCCGATGCTCGCGCAATGCCGCCCGAACCTTCGGGTGGTATCGCGCGTTTGATCCGGTGTCGGTAAATGGGCTTGCAAACAGAACCCCGGTTCCCGACGATTCGCTGCTCAGGTACTGCCCATGACCGCCGAACAGACCCTTTCGTTTCTCGTGCTCGGCGCCATGATGATCTTCTTCATTTGGGGTCGCTTTCGCTACGACATCATCGCCTGCTCGGCGTTGATGCTTTCGGTAGCCGTCGGCATCGTTCCTTTCGATAACGCTTTTGACGGCTTCAGCGACGACATCGTCATCATCGTCGGCAGCGCACTGATCGTCAGCGCGGGCGTGGCGCGTTCGGGTGTGGTCGATGCCGCCATCCAGCGATTTCTTCCGGACCTGCAATCGGTAAGGGCACAGCTCGCTCTTCTCGTCGTCACGGTCACGGTCCTTTCCGCCTTCATCAAGAACATCGGCGCGCTTGCGATCATGATTCCGGTAGCGTTCCAGTTCGCGCGTCGCTCGAACGTGCAACCGTCCGTCTTCCTGATGCCCATGGCTTTCGGCTCGCTGATCGGTGGTCTGATGACGCAGGTCGGCACCTCGCCCAACGTCGTCGTGTCCCGGGTGCGTGCGGATCTGACGGGCGAGAGTTTCACCATGTTCGACTTCACGCCTGTCGGCGCTTCGCTGGCACTGGTCGGCGCGGTGTTCCTGCTGTTCGGCTATCGCCTGGTGCCGGAGCGGAAAAGTCAGCAGGTCGGCATGCATCAGGCGATCGAGATCACCGACTACACGTCCGAGGCGATGGTCCCGGCCGGATCGCCTGTGATCGGCAAGCCACTCAGTAATCTTGTCAAGATCGGCGATGGCGGAGCCGTGGTGATCGCCGTCTTCCGTCGCGGCACGCATCTGGCGCCGCTGCCCGATGTCGTCGTCGAACTGGACGATATCCTTCTGCTCGAAGGCGGTCCCGCTGCGCTCGATCGCATCGTCTCCCAGGCAAAGCTCAAGATCTCCGGCGATCGTGCGCCGATGCCGAACGACAAGGAGAAAGCCGAGACCGAAGCCATCGAGGCGGTGATCGCCACCGGCTCACCGCTCATCGGCATGTCGGCTCAGCGCCTGGCGCTCTTCAACAATCACAACATCAACCTGCTGGCCGTCAGCCGCCAAGGCGAACGACTGAAACAGAGGCTTGGCAGCATCAGGCTGCGGGCCGGCGACATCGTCGTGCTGCAGGGTACCCGCAGGGACTTGCCGTCTTTCCTGCAGGACTTCGGTTGCCTGCCGCTCGCACAACGGGAAATCCTGCTCGGCACCATTCGGCGTGCCACTGTCCCGTTGCTTGTTCTGGCGACCGCGATGGGGGCGACCGCGGTTGGGGTCGTGCCTGTGCAAATCGCCTTTTTTGCCGCGGCGCTTGCCATGGTGGTGTTTCGCGTCATCCCTCTGCGTGACGTTTACCGCGCCGTGGACGGACCGATTCTGGTCATGCTTGCCGCGCTGATTCCCGTCAGCGACACTTTACGCACGACGGGCGGCTCGGACCTGATCGCGGGCTGGCTGAGCGGGATGGCGGTGAATCTACCGCCTGCGGGGGCGCTTGCCATCATGGTCGTTGCGGCCATGGCGGTGACACCCTTCCTGAACAATGCCGCCACGGTCCTCGTCATGGCGCCGATTGCCGCCAGTTTTGCAACGGCGCTCGAATACAGGCCAGACGCGTTCCTGATGGCGGTAGCGATCGGTGCCGGCTCTGACTTCCTCACGCCGATCGGCCACCAATGCAACACGCTGGTAATGGGACCCGGCGGTTACCGGTTCAGCGACTACCCACGACTGGGGCTGCCGCTTTCCATCGTCATCGTCATCGTCGCGGTGCCGATGCTGATGTGGATCTGGCCGCTGCGTTAGAATGCCGGGGACAAATGAAACCGCGCGAATACGGATCGCCTGCTAAATCGCAGGCATTCGGTGGAAACGGCCTGATCGCCGCCTATCTTGCGGCGGAAGCGTATCTTTTGTGGAATTGCTCTGGCAGCAGGGAGGCATGTGAGCGTCATGACTGGCGATATCGAGATCTGCACGCCGGAAGAGGTGCTGAAATTCTGGTTCACGGAACTTTCCTATGACCACTGGTTCACGCCGGATCCCGGACTCGATGAGCAGTGCGCGCGGCGATTTCAGGCGTCGCACCTGGCCCTGTCCAGAAACCTCGACAATGTCTGGCGCGAGACCCCGCAGAACTGGCTGGCGGCGGTCATTCTTTTCGATCAGATGCCGCGCAACATGTATCGCGGGTCGCCCTTGGCCTTTGCCACCGATTGTCTGGCATTGCGCGAGGCGAAGCTCGCCATCGGCGCGAGCGCCGACATGGCAGTGCCGACGGAATGGCGCGCGTTTTTCTATATGCCCTTCGAACACTCCGAAAACCTGACCGACCAGACCATGTCGGTCAAGCTGTTCTCGGAACTCGGAGACGCCGGCTACCTCGACTATGCGATCCGGCATCGGGACGTGATCGAGCGGTTCGGCCGCTTCCCGCATCGCAATGGCATTTTGGCCCGCACTTCGTCACCGGCCGAGGAAGAGTACCTCGCGCAGCCCGGCGCCGGGTTCTAGGCATGAACCATGGCGAAAAACGCTGAGATCAGGAGGAAACCATGAGTGCCGGAGAACTGCCCTGGCAAGGGGGATGCCGTTGCGGAGAGGTCCGCATCAAGGTGAGCGCGCAACCGCTTCTCACGATGGCATGCCATTGTACCGGCTGCCAGCGAATGACCGGGAGCGCGTTCTCGTTGAGTGTCGCCATTCCGAGCGAAGGCTTCGAGGTCACACGCGGCGAGCCTGTCATCGGCGGCCTTCATGGCGCAACGCGCCACTATTTCTGTCCTCATTGCATGAGCTGGATGTTCACGCGCCCGGAAGGCATGGACTGGTTCGTCAATCTCCGCGCGACCATGCTCGACGATCCCAGCTGGTGCAGGCCTTTCATCGAAACCTGGACCAGTGAAAAGCTGCCGTGGGTGAGCACATCCGCCGTTCATAGCTATGCGGCGTTGCCACCGCTGGAGGATTACGAACAGTTGCTGGCGGACTACGCCGGGCATTCCGAAGGGGATTGAACCGCGAGACTGTTCGGATCCGCCTGGATCTCAAGGGGTTTGCATCTTTTCGCCGTTATGCATGTGCAGACCGGTCTTGGCGAAGCCTGGAGCGGTTCTGCGCGGCGCAGGGATTATCGAAGGGTAGAATGTTGCATCTCCTGGATAAACTAAGGGCGCTTTCGATTGCCCTGTCCTTCGGTGCGCTGACGCTGGCTGCCGGCGGATTCGCAGTTGCGCAGGAGCCCGCGCCGAGCGTTGAGCAAACCCGGCCGGCCGCACCGGCCGCACCGGTCGCACCCGCCCAGCCTGCCCAATCCGGCCAGCCTGCGCCGCAGGCCGAACCGGCACAGCGGGCGGAGCAAACGGGGGCCGGTCAGGCGCCGGATGCCGCATCGCCGGTACTGCAGCAGGCGGAGGATCAGCTTGCCCAGGCCGACCGGGAGCTGAAGCGTCTCATCGAGCGTACCAATGCCGTCGAGGACGACGACGCCATGCTCGCCGAACTCAGGGTGCAGGTCGACGAGCTTTCAAAGCGGATCATCGCGGCCTCCGTCCCCACTCGTCCGAGGCTCGACGAAATCAAGGCGAGGCTCACGGAACTCGGCGATCCTCCCGGTGAGGGACAGCCGCCCGAAGACGCGGTCATCACCGATGAGCGAAAACGGCTCCTGGCGGAGCGCGGGGCGGTCAATGCTCTGACGGGCAAGGCGGAGAACCTGTCGATCGAGGCGAGGAAACTTGCCAACCGGATCACCGCGACGCGCCGGGCGATCTTCTCCAACACTCTGCTGAGACATACGGATGTCTCGGCGGCGATGCTGAGCGAGGCAATCACTGCAACGATGCACGAAGCGATGGCACTGTCGCGCAGCATCGGCGGTTGGCTGACATTCGCCTGGAACTACAAGCGCGTGCCGCTGCTGAGCGCGATCTTCCTTTCGCTCTGCGCCGCGCTGCTCTTCCTGGTCGGCGGTTACAGGCTTTTTTCGCCGGTCCTCATGCGCGACGAGGCAGACGACGAGCCCACCTATTTCCGGCAGCTTTCGCTTGCGTTCTGGTCGACGCTCATCCCCACTCTGGCGCTCGCAGCCTTCGCTATGTCGAGCTACTTCTTCCTCAGTAGCTTCAACGTCTTGCGGACGGATATCGCTCCCATCGTTGCGATCACGCTCGCCATGGGCGTCGTGCTGTTCTTCATAGCCAGGCTGGCAGGCGCGGTGCTATCGCCGCGCCGGTCGAGCTGGCGGCTCGTGCGTGTTTCGGATCGCGGTGCCAAAATGCTGATGGTGCCGATCTTCGCGATGGCGCTCGTCAACGGGCTCGACTATCTGCTCGGCAGCATCAGCGAGTCGCTCGGTTCCCCGGTGGTGTTGACGATTGCCAAAAGCTTCGTGGCATCGATCATCATCGGTCTCATTCTGATGTCGATGGCGTGGATCCGGCCTGTGCTGAGGGCCGATGAGCCTTACGATGCACCGGGACATGCCTGGCCGCGGGTGATCTCGCTCTCCTTCCTCCTGCTGGGGGCGGCGCTTATCGCGACTGCATTGTCGGGCTATGTCGGCCTGGCGCGTTTCATCGCCACCCAGATCACGGTGACGAGCGCGATCCTGGTGACGGTCTATATCGGCCTCCTTACGGGGAAGTCTGTCTCCAAGCAGGGCGCCTTTGCCGAAACGGTAGCCGGGCGCTACCTGGAGCGCCGATTCCATCTGGAGCCGGTTGCGCTCGACCAATTCGGCCTTTTTGCCGGTCTCGGCATCTATGTGCTCGTTCTCTCCTTTTTCGTCCCGCTGATATTGATGCAGTGGGGCTTCAAGACTGCGGATATCGAGTCCTGGGCCTATCAGGTGCTGACCGAAATCAGGATCGGTACGATCACGATTTCGCTGGTGGGCATTCTCGCGGGAGTACTGCTCTTTGCCCTCGGCTATCTCGTCACGCGTTGGGTGCAGCGCTGGATCGACGGCAACGTCATGGCGCGCAGTCGTGTCGACGCCGGCGTGCGCAACTCCATACGAACCGGCATCGGCTATACGGGCGTGGGCATTGCCGGCCTTATCGGCTTGTCTGCCGCCGGCATCGATCTTTCGAGCCTCGCCCTCGTTGCCGGCGCTCTCTCCCTCGGCGTCGGTTTCGGCCTGCAGAACATCGTCTCCAACTTCGTTTCGGGGCTGATCCTGCTGGTGGAGCGTCCCTTCAAGGTGGGCGACTGGATCGTCAGCGGTACGACCGAAGGCTTTGTGCGGCGCATCTCCGTCCGCGCGACCGAGATCGAGACCTTCCAGCATCAGTCGATCATGATGCCGAATTCCCTGCTCATCAACGCGTCGGTCGGAAACTGGACGCACCGCAACAAGCTCGGCCGGTCGGAAATCGCCGTGACGGTGACCTATGCCAGCGATCCGCGCCGGGTTATCGAACTGCTCTACGAAATCGCCGCAGCCCATCCGATGATCCTCAAGAATCCGGCTCCCAATGTCGGCTTCACGGCCTTCCAAGACGAGCGAATGACGTTTGAATTGCGGATCTATGTCGCTGACGTGCTGACGGCCGGCGGCGTTCGCAACGACCTTCGCGTCTCGATCTACGAGCGCTTTCGTGACGAGGGAATCGGCGCGCCGTTCCCGATGAAGGTCGAAGATGTAACGCCTGAGGAAGAAGCCGGAGGCGCCGGCGCCGAACCGTCTGTTATCGAAAAAGAGAAGGCCTAAGCTGGCTGAAAACAACGCCTGACGCGCCGGTGCTGTTGGCGAAGGCCGGAAAAGCGAAGAAGGAGCGGAAATGCCGCTCCTTCTTCTCTATCGGCCGGACCCCGGCCGCAGGTTGAAATTACGCACTTCCGCACGGAAAAACGTTACGCGCTAAAGCCCAGCCAGCGCCTGCGCCACCGGCACAACGTGTGGCCACACCTCCATTGTGCCGCGATAGATCATGTCGAGTGCGACGTAGAAGATGATCGCCAGGCCGATGTAAGCGATCCAGTGATAGCGGCTGAGCAGGCGGGCAATAAAGCTGGCGGCGATGCCCATCATCGCGATCGAGAGCGCCAGACCGAAGACGAGCACGGTCGGATGCTCTCGGGCGGCGCCGGCGACGGCGAGGACGTTGTCGAGCGACATCGACACGTCCGCTATCACGATCTGTGTTGCCGCTTGTTTGAAAGTCTTCTTTGGGGCCGAGGCGTCCGCATTTTCGAGCCCGTCAACGCCTTCGTGACCGCCAGTGCGAATCTCGCGCCACATCTTCCAGCAGACCCAAAGCAACAGAAGCCCGCCGGCGAGCAGGAGCCCGATGATCGCAAGCAGTTGCACCGTGAAGATGGCGAGCACGATGCGAAGCACGGTGGCGGCGAGAATGCCGACGAGGATAGCCTTCTTGCGCTGCTCCAGCGGCAAGCCGGCTGCTGCAAGGCCGATAACGACAGCGTTGTCGCCGGCAAGCACCAGGTCGATCACAATGACCTGCAGCAGTGCCGTCAGGCCGGCGGAAGTGAAAATCTCCATGTGTGGTAACCCTTCTTGTCCCCGAAACGCCTGCGGCGTCGCAAACGCATAGACCGCCAACAATCGACGGATCAAGTGGGCCGGCTAAACTAATCGGCACTTTCGAAAGACATACGATCGCCGGGCAGCTTTCGGTGCCTCCGACGCGGCTCGAGCCGCCGCATCGTTTTTCCTGCACGCCTTACGCTTCGAGAAATTCTACGCTGCCGCGCCGCGCTTCTTATCAGACGCGCAAAGGCCTGCAGCACTTCGATCTGCTGCATGTTTTTGACCTTTGATCGGTTACGATCAAGCAAATATGCGGTAGGCTGGCCGCGGCTAGAGGGGTGGCCTGCGTCTTCTTCTCGCGACGGGAAGGCGGCCGGCCGAAACGGGGGCGGCGCTCGTGCGCCGAATGTGATGAAGACGTATGCTGTTATTCTGGTGCCTGCAATGCTGTGGGCTGGCGTGGCCTATGCCGCAACTGTTACAAACACGGACGGCGAGGCCGCTGTTCTGGTGATCGTCGAAGGGGAGAGCCGGATCGAAGTGGCAATCGATGCAGGTGCGACCGAAGTGATCTGCCCCGGCGGCTGCTTCGTCACTGCGCCGAACGGCGACCGGGTGGGACTCCAGGGCGACGAGACGATCGAAATCGTCAACGGCTCCGTCGTTGTGAAGTGACGCCCCTCGGGGCGCAGGAGGAGTCTTTTCACGACAATTGCGGGGCCGTAGCCCCGCATCAGTGACGAGCGACGGCACTATACACAGGCAGAAGATCAGCTCAGCTTTCTTCGCCGCTCCAGCTCCGCTTCGGTCGGCTGTTCGAACTCGAACGAACCTGGCACGACAGGACCGCTGCGGACGTATTGGTTGACGGTGACGCCTGTCCCCGAGACTTTTGAGCCGACGAGTTTCAACGCCATCGGCATGGCGCCGTGACCGAAAAGCCGCTTGCCCTTTCGGAGCACGACCGGAAAGTACGAGATGTACATCTCGTCTATCAAATCATTGCTGAACAGGGTCTGCAGGAAATCGGTCGAACCCTGGGTCAACAGATCGGGGCCTTCCTCGCTCTTGAGTTTCTTGAGCGTTGCTACCGGGTCGGAGCCGAGAGTACGGCTATTTTGCCAGTCGAGCCTCAGATCGGGGTTGCGCGTAGCGACATATTTGGTGATCCGGTCAAAGAGCGGACCGATCGGATCGTCAGGGCCGGCATAGGGCCAGTGTGCGGCGAAGATGTCATAGGTCTTCCGACCAAGCAGAAGATCGAACGGCCTGGAAAACATCTCGTCCACCGCTTGTCCCATGGTTTCGTCGAAATAGGGAGCGGCCCAGCCGCCATGGTCGAAGCCGCCGACCGGGTCTTCGTGTGGTCCGCCCGGCGCCTGCATGATTCCGTCAAGGCTTACGAATGCGCCAACGATGATCTTTCTCATTCCTGCTCTCCTCGTTCGTGGTGTTACCGAAGCAAGGACGCTGGACGAAGGCCGATGCCGACAGAAGCGCCACAAGCTGCAAGAATTTCTTTGAGAACTTTGGCGTATGAGCGGCTCACGGGATCGCAAAAATACTGATCTCGTTGGCGATCCCTCTTAGCGCCACGTTGTGCGCCACCGGGCTTAGGCCCCGATCAGAGAGCACGCTGGATGCTCGCGGATCCTCGAGGACGGAGCCGGTCGCGAAGATCTCACGCGAGGTGGCGAGATGCTGGACGCGCGAGGCGATGTTGACGGTCTGGCCGAAATAGTCCTGCCGGTCGTTGAGATTGACCGCGATGCATGGCCCCTCATGGATGCCGATCTTGAGGAGCAGGTCCTCGCTGCCGCGCTCTTCGTTGAGTTTGCGCATTGCCTCGCGCATCCGCATTGCCGCGGTGATGGCCCGGTCGGGCGCTGGAAAAGTTGCCATAACCGCATCACCGATCGTCTTGACGACGGCGCCGGTCTCGGCCGCGACGATTTCGTTCAAGACGTTGAAATGCGTTTTCACCAGGTCGAAGGCCGCGAGGTCGCCAACGCGCTCGTAGAGTTCCGTCGAGCCGCGCAGATCGGTGAAGAGGAAAGTAAGGCTGGTGATTTTCAGCCGTTGGTCCACATCGAGCGTGTCGGTGCGGTAGATGTCGCGGAATGTCTGGTTGGAGAGCAGCCGCTTGGCGGTGAGAAACGGCCGACGGCGGCCGAGCAGGGCATGCAGCGCTTCGCCTGCCACGCAGATCGAGGGCAGGGTACGAACTTCGGCGTGGTTCTCCACCGAAACGCGCAAGGGGCCGGGCGGCAAGCTCAGCGTCTCGTGATGGCGGTGCGAGCGATCGAAGACGAGCCCGAGATTCCTCCTTTCCCTTGTCGGTTCGCCGCTCACATCCAGGAATTGCGCAGCATGCGTCACCGGCTCGAAGACGATGACGAACTCCGCGGGAAGCTGCAGCGAGATCACGGCTTTCTCGCCAGGCGGCAGTTCCAGCGCCTCCAGCAGGAATTCATCGACCTTTGCTTCGTAATCCTCTTCCGGCAGGTCGATGCCGGAACCCCAGTAGATCTGGCGGAAATATTCGGCCGGCGGCAATTCATGCGGCGTATGTGCCCCTATGTGGCGCACGCGCGGACTGATCGTGAAGGTGACTTCGACCATCTCGTCGAGCGTCGGTTCGTAACCGGCGGCACACAGCGCGCAGGTATATTCCGTACTCTGCACCGTCTTCAGGGACGTGTTGGCATCAAGCACACCGCCGCAACCGGGACAGAGCACGTTCCAGGAAAGCTCGAAAATTCCCAGGCGCGAGGCATGCAGAAAGCCTGCGATCGTCTCTTCCTCGTCGAGTCCCTCGCGCGCGGCGAATGCGAGCGCATTGACGCGGCAAAGCTTGTGATCGGGTGCATCCAGAACGAGCCGCTCGAATGCATCGGCGACCTCCGTCCTTGCCGAATGGCGCAGCACATCGAAAAGGGTTTGGGCCTCGCTCATGAACACATCTTATACGGAAATCGGCGGGCGGTCAGGCCGCATTTCGGTTTGGGTACAAAGTAATTATATATTTGAAGTAATGTAATCTATATTTACAGATTGAAAAATATTTGCGGCCACGTCTCGATTTATACTTTGAAATTTAATATTAGTGGCATGCTTCGCAATTCATGGGGGAAGAGCGACATGACCACAGTCGTGGGGACGGCCGGAGACGATACGCTATCTGGAACCGGGGAGAAGGATCGCATCTGGGGTCTAGCCGGCGCCGATGAGATCGAAGCTGGCGGCGGCGATGACCTCGTCGACGGCGGGGCGGGAAACGACCGTCTGACAAGCAGGAGCGGCTATGACCGACTCGACGGCGGCGAGGGAGATGATCTCATCAGCCTGATCGGGACCGGCGGCGCGGTTACAGGCGGTGCCGGCGTCGATACGTTGGTGGTCGACCTGTCGAGCGTCAGCTCGGACGTCCGGTTCAGCGGCGAGCACGGGCACGGCATCATCGGCTACAACACGGCGAATTGGGAACACATCTTCTTCAATCGCATCGAGCGGCTGGTGCTGACGACCGGCAGCGGCAACGACCGGATCTTCGGCGCCGCCACCGACGACATCATTTCGACCGGCGCCGGGAACGACGTCGTGGGCCCATATGGCGTCGACGGCGACGACGGCACCAGCATGCTCGGCGACGACACGATCGACACAGGCAGCGGCGGCGACATCATCAACGACACTGTTGGCGCGAACCGGATCTTTGCCGGCGACCACAACGACATCATCATCACCACGCTTTCCTCCGCGGTGATCGACGGCGGGAGCGGCTGGGATAAACTATCCATCTTCGATGAAGGGCGAACCGACGACGTCACCGTCGATTTCGGACAGGGGTTTGCCTCGACGGGCACGCGGATCGGCGGGATCGAGGTTGCCAGCGTGGATCTCGGCGGCGGCAGTGATACGCTGATTGCCGGAAATCTGTCTTCGCTCAGCGCCCATATGGGCGAGGGCGACAATTATGTCGCCGGCAGCAGCGGCAGGGACTATGTCGCCTCCGGAAGCGGCGACGATGCCCTTTATGGGGGCGCTGGCGACGACATCCTGATCAGTGCCGGCGGAAACGACGTGCTCGTCGGCGGCGATGGGAACGATGACATCTACGACGGCGGAACGAGTTTCGGCGACGGAGAGACATATATCGACGGCGGCGCCGGCGACGACCTTATCCAGGTGGTTGCGCCATCAGGCTTTATCGATGGCGGGACCGGCAGCGATACGTTGCGCGTCGTCGATCCCCTGCCGGGCACGAATTTCGACGCTTCGACCGGCATGCTGGGTACGTCGCTGATCTTCACCGGTATCGAGAGATTCGAGCTGTCCGGCGGCTCGGGGAACGATACCATCCGCACTCTTGGAGGCAACGATCAGCTCGCCGGCAACGCCGGCAGCGACCGTCTGGACGGCGGCGCCGGAAGCGACGTGCTTTGGGGGGGCGCGGGTGACGATGTCATGACGGGCGGAGCAGGCGCAGATACCTTCCTTTGGTCGTCCGATACATTTTCGTTCTCAGGTGTGGATCGTATCACGGATTTCGATGCGGACGGAGGCGACCTGCTGCGCTTTACCGGCTATGCACCCGACACGACGCGCATCGAGAGCTTCGCCGACCTGGTTGCCGCCGCGACGGAAACCGAAGACGGGCTCTATATCGCCTTGAACGGATCCGATACATTCGGTCTGTTGCTGGACAAGGTCGCACTTGCCGACCTTTCGGCGGATGATGTGGTCTTCGTTTGAGGGATGTCTTCGCCGGACATCGGGATGAGTGCGCCCATTAACACCGGATAAAGCGTTTTGCTCCTAGGGTGCCTTCCGGGGACACTCTTTTTCATAGGCGATCAATGTCATTCTTCGGCATTTCCGGAATGTACTTTTCCGGCGAATCCCTCGGCGAACACCGTATCGTGCTTGCCGAGGACTCCAACCTCTTTGCCTCGATGGTCTCGAAGCGGCTGAAGGAGCTTTTCGATATCGACGTGATCGTCTGTCGCGACTACGAGGACTTGCAGTTCGCGGTCGAAAACGCTTCCTTCGCGCCATCTCTGGCAATTTCCAATATCAACCTTCCAGGCGCCGAGAACGGCGAAGCGCTCACCTACCTGATCGAGATGAGCGTACCGACGATCGTCTTCACCGGCTCGTTTCAGGAAAGCACGCGCGAGGCGATCCTCGCCAAGGACATTGTCGATTATGTCATCAAGGACAGCGTCTTTGCTGTCGATATGCTGGCAGAATCCGTCTGCCGTTTCCTGACGAACCAGCAGCATCACGTGTTGATCGTCGACGATAGTGCGACGGCCCGGGCCGTGTTGACGACGCAGTTGAAGCGCTACAATTTCAGAACGAGCTCGGCGGAAAGCGGCTCTGCGGCGCTGGAAATCCTGAAGAGCAATCCGGACATCGCCCTCGTCATAACCGACTACAACATGCCCGATATCGACGGTTTCGAACTTACGCGGCGAATCCGCGCCGCCCACGGCCCGCATCAGCTAAGGATCATCGGTGTGTCGTCGTCGACGGACCGGCTGCTTTCCGCCCGGTTCCTCAAAGCCGGCGGCAACGATTTTGTCGTCCGTCCTTTCGTCAACGAGGAGTTCTACTGCCGCGTCAATCAGAACCTCGATACCCTCACCAAGGTGAGAACGTTGAACTCGAGGACCAAGATTCCGGCCTGAAGGACGATCGCCATTCGGCGACCGGCGCCGATTGATTTGGGCCGGATTCAGGAGAAAACAGCAGAGCGAGACGCAGTGTCCGTCATAAGCGTTGACGTGGACATCAGCACCGGCAGTTGCCGGTGCCGCCCAATGAAGGCCTCGTTGTTCAATCGTTCCGAAAACGATGCGATCTACCGTGCCATCTGCAGCGTCAGCTTGCGCTCGGCGCGTTCCTGCTGCGGCGAGCGGTTGTAAAGCTCGCGGTAACACTTCGAGAAATGCGAAGCGGAAACGAAGCCGCAGGCGACGGCGACTTCCACAACCGGCATGGACGACTGGATAAGCAGGTGCCGGGCGCGGTCGAGGCGGATTTCCAGATAATAGCGGGCAGGCGATCTGCCCATTTCCTGGCGGAAAAGCCGTTCTATCTGACGGCGAGACAGGTCCGCGCTTTCTGCGATCTCCAGTAGCGACAGCGGCTCGGAGAGGTTGCTCTCCATCAATTCGATGATTGACAGGACCTTTGCGTTCTGGACGCCGAGACGCGCTCTCAGCGGCAGCCGCTGGCGGTCGTGCGGCCCGCGCACCCGATCCGTCAGCGCCTGTTCGCATACGCGGTTGACGAGGTTCTCGCCGAAATCCTGATCGATCAGGTTCAGCATCATGTCGAGTGAGGCGGTGCCGCCGGCGCACGTGTAGATGTTGCCGTCGATCTCGTAGAGGTCCGCATATACATCGGCCTGGGGGAAGCTCTCGGAGAAGCCCGGCAGGTTTTCCCAATGGATCGCGCAGCGCTTGCCCGTGAGCAGGCCCGCCGAGGCGAGCACATGGGCGCCGGTACAGAGACTGCCGACGGCGATGCCGCGATTATAGGCTTCGCGCAGCCATGCATTCACCGACTTGTTCTGGAAGTCCTCGACATAGACGCCCGAACAGACCAGCACCATCGATGGGCGGCTTTCTCCGCCGAGATATTTGCGTTCGTCGGCGAGCGAGGTGTTGACTTCGAGCGCAATGCCCGCCGACGAATAGACCTTTTGCCCGTCGGTCGAGGCGAGACGCCACGTATAGGCTTCATAACCGAGCATCCGGTTCGCGATGCGAAGTGTCTCGATCGCCGCCGAAAAGGGCAGCATCGAAAAGTTTGGCACCAGAAAGAAGACGAGCGAGCGCTTCTTCGTCAGCGGTTTGTGCATAGAACCTCCCAGGCTAAAGCACGTTGCAGAGATAGAATTCATGCGACGCACTTCAGGTCGTCGCTTCCGTGCATGTCGTCAGCCCCAAACCGCTGCGCACTTTTGGGCGACATGCATTAAGGCTCGTATATTCGTCGCTTGGAATATGCGCTTCAGCTTGCCGAATTGCGACATTGGCATGGAAAGCCGCGACTGGGAAGAAATTTCGCATTGCGACATCCATCGGCCCGGGCCTCTCGCGGGCCGGATCGACGAGTATATGGAATGCGACAAGATCACGGACCGCGATGACGTAATCGAGCAAAAATGAGGCAAACTGAGCGAAAGCTGCGCAACAGCGCCTGAGTTGCGACTTTGCCGCCAGCGACTTTTCATCTTCGCGGAGTCTGGATGTCGGTATCTGACAAGACGCATTGGAGATCGCGCAGCTTCGTGGCCCGGCGTCAAGGCAACACAGCGACGGCGCGGCTTGCATGGGCGTCTGAAATAGGGTACCCCCCTATGCTATGTCCCACACGATCAGAGATCAGGAAAAGTTGCTCGCCCGTGTCCGCCGGCTAAAGGGGCAGATGGAAGCGGTCGAGCGTGCGCTCGAAGCTCGCCAGGCCTGCGGCGATATTCTCAACCTCGTCGCCTCCGTGCGCGGTGCAGTCAACGGGCTGACGATCGAACTGATCGAAGATCATATTCGCGGCCACGTCGCCGGCCACGAATCTCAAGGAGAGCGCGAAGAGGGCGCTGCCGAACTGATCGAAATCGTCAGGAGATACCTGAAATGAGCGAAACCCATTCACCGGCGCCCACTGGTCATGATCATGTATTCCTCGGCGACAATCACCAGCGCAACGAAAGGCGCACCTGGTCCGTCATCGCACTGACTGCGGGAATGATGGTGGCGGAGATCGCCGCCGGTACCTTTTACGGTTCCATGGCATTGGTCGCCGACGGCTGGCACATGTCGACACACGCCGCGGCCCTGCTCATCGCGGCGCTCGCCTATCTCTATGCCCGGCGTAACGCGCGCAACCCACGCTTTACCTTCGGTACGGGCAAGCTTGGCGATCTCGCCGGTTTCTCCAGCGCGATCGTACTTGCCTTGATCGCGCTGCTGATCGGCTGGGAAAGCCTCTTGCGGCTTGCCGATCCGGTGGCAATCAGTTTTCCGCAGGCCATTTCGGTGGCCGTACTCGGACTTGCGGTCAATCTCGCCTGTGCCTGGCTGCTTCGTGAGGATCATTCACATCACCACCATAGTCACAATCACCACGGCCATCATCACCATCACGAGCACCACCATGGCGTCTCGGCCCAGGGGCGGGACAACAACCTGCGTGCCGCCTACCTGCATGTGCTGGCGGACGCGCTCACCTCGGTCCTTGCGATTGTCGCGCTTGCGGCCGGCAGCGTCTTTGGCTGGATATGGCTCGATCCGATGATGGGCATTGTCGGCGCGCTGGTGATTGCCCGCTGGTCATGGGGCCTGATACGAGACAGCGGTAGCGTGTTGCTCGATTACATTCCGCCGGGCGAGGACCTGCCCGACGAAATACGCGCGGCAATCGAGCGGGACGGGGATCGGATCACCGATCTGCACGTGTGGCAGCTTGGGCCCGGCCACCACGGTGCCATCGTTTCGCTGGTGACGAAGAATCCGCAAAGTCCGTCGAGCTACCGCCGCAAGCTCGAGCATATCCACGAGCTTTCGCACGTGACGGTCGAGGTCGAACCGCTGGCGGCCTGAGAGGCAGATCGATCTATCGCGCCTTGCGTCGTGGGTAAGGCGTCTCGCCGCGGGCAAGCATGCCGACATATTTTTCGATGCGCGCAGCCCGCGTCTCGGTCTTCTTCGCATCGTGAATGCGAAATAGGATTGCGTAGCGATTTTGGCTGTCGAGTTCGTCGAACAGCATCTTAGCCGCTGCGTTCTGCGCAAGCGCATGGTGAAGATCGTCGGGCACGGTCGCCTTGCTCGGCGGTGGCGCGGCGGCATCCCACCGGCCGTCGTTCTTGGCGCGTTCAACTTCGGCAAGGCCGCGCGGCATCATGCGCCCCTCGGCGATCAATTCGGTCGCCCGAGCGCAATTCACCTGCGACCATCGGCTGCGCGCACGGCGCGGCGTGTATTTGTTCAGGTAAAAGTCGCTGTCGGATCCAATACGCTGACCGTCGATCCAGCCGTAACAGAGCGCCACATCGAGCGCCTCCCTCGGCGTGATGGTCGCTATCCCGGACGCCTTCTTGGCGAATTTCACCCAAAGCCCCTTGCAATCAGGTCCTTGCTCCGCGATCCACGTTTCGAAGGTCTTTGCGTCCGCAAAATGGATCACCGGCAATTGGGCTTCACTTTCACTCATGAGGATTACCGATCTACTGGGGAACTCTCGACACGGACCGCTTTTACAAAAGCAAAAACATGCCACTGATGCCAGCCGCAAATATTACCAGGAGGCGAGGGGGTCGTCCGGGTAAAGGCAGTCACAGGTTGCGTAGCGCTGCAAAAATTGTGTTGCTCATGTCGGGGAGCGGGAGCCTCGCTCGTCTTATCATCGAAACCGGCACAGGCCGGTCCCAAACCGAGGAGAAGAACGATGTTCCGCACCGCCCTGATTACCGCGACGCTGCTCGTTGCGGGCGCCACGCTTGCCCGATCCGAACCGGCGGGCGATCGGGTCAAGGTCAACGGCATGGAAATGTATTACGAAGTCTCGGGCGAGGGCGACCCGCTCATCGTGCTGCATGGCGCCTACATGAACATCCCTTCGATGGGTGCCATTATCCCGAAGCTCGCCGAGACCCACAAGGTCTATGCGATCGAGTTTCAGGGCCACGGCCGCACCACGGATATCGACCGGCCGATCACCTATCCCAATCTTGCCGATGACGTCGCAGCCTTCATGGATGCCGTGAAGATCGAAAAGGCCGATGTCTTCGGCTACTCGATGGGTGCGGCTGCCGGTCTGCAGCTTGCCATTCGCCATCCGGAAAAAGTCAACAAGCTCGCCGCCGCCTCCGTGGCCTATGATGCCGAGGGCTGGCAGCCGGCGTTCAAGGCCTTCATTCCCCAGATGTCGGTCGAGATGTTCGTCAACATGCCGTTTGCCGAGGACTATCGCAAGCTAGCAGCCAATCCCGACGGCTTCCCCGAGCTCGTCAGGAAACTGATCGCGCTGGAGAAGGAGCCGATGGCATGGGAAGCGGACGTCAGGACATTGAAAACCCCGGTTTTGATCATCACCGGCGATGCGGACGTGGCGACGCTCGAACATTCGGTCGCTCTGTTCCGGCTGCTCGGCGGGGGCGTCATGGGCGACATGGGCAAACCACTGCCCGCCTCTCGACTTGCCGTCCTCCCGGCGACGTCGCACACCGCCGTCATCAGCCAGCCCGAGCTGCTTCATGCGTTCGTCGAACCTTTTCTGAAGGGCAAGGCGCCGAAGGGATTCTTCGAGTAGGGAGCACTTGCTGGCGCCAAGTGCTTGGCGCTTTTCGAAACAAAAAGGGCATTCCGTTGCGGGAATGCCCTTATAGTCTGGTCTTGCGGTCAATGCCGGGAGGATGGCATCTGCAGTCTTTATTCATTGATCCGTCTTATGCACTGCATCATCGACGGAGGGGAAGCCGATATCCTTCAACGTGTCATAGGAGAGGTTCTCCAGGACACGTTCGTTGCGGTGTCGCTTCCAGGCGGCCCAGGCACGTGCCCGCAGGTTGAAAAGTCCGGGCAGGGCTGCGAGACCCGGGCTCGATGCGGATGAAAAATGCTCGTTCAGAGACATAGCTGGTTCCTTCTGAGTTCCTCAAAAGGTCGCGACCATGGACGTTATGGTGCAACGCGATTGATCATTCAAACGAATATGTTTGATGCGATTCATCAAACCCCGTGATTGATTTCGCCTGCTTTAGTCGTTCTATCGGATGCTCTGATCGGTTGCTGTTCCGCGGGTAACAGGTCGTTTCGGACCCTAGCTGGCAGTCTCGCCAATTGGCGGCGTGTTTCCACCCGATTCCTGACTAGATTGCCGGCACGACGCCGTTCGGCAATCCGTTCGATAAGAGATCGGGCATGCCACAGCATCGCCAGAATGATGTCCCCTTCATCGACGGTTCGAGCCTGCCTGGGCGCCCGGCCGGTGGGCGCGGCACTCGGGCCCGGTCTTTCGTCAGGGGCGCCATTATCGATCGCCAACATCAGAGCGGACATAGCCTTCTCCTTCTGGTTCAGGGCGTTTCCGTCCCTTGGAAGCTTGACTATCGCGCATGCGTGATGTTCAATCAAACGAAATGAAGTTAAGTTATCTTTCAGTTTTTCTGATCTAGGATGCCGCCATGAACATGATGATGCGCCACGCGCTTCCGCTGCTCGAAATGGACGTGCTCAAGACTTTCGTCGCCATTGCCGAGACCGGAAACTTCACGACCGCCGCGGAGACGGTCTACCGCACGCCTTCGGCCGTTTCGATGCAGATCAAGAAGCTCGAGGAAATGCTCGGCTGCACGTTGTTCCTGCGCGACGCCCGCTCGGTGTCGCTGACGCCGAAGGGCGAACTCCTGCTCGGCTATGCCCGGCGGCTTCTATCGCTCAACAACGAGACGGTGTCCCGCTTCCTGTTGCCCGACATGAACGGTGTGGTGCGGGTCGGTGCGCCGGAGGATGTCGGCGAGCGAATTCTGCCTGATGTATTGAAGCGGTTTGCCGAGACGTATCCGAACGTCACCATCGACGTTTCGATCGGCATGAGCAACGCGATGCGCAAGCGGGTCGACGAGCATCGGCTGGACATCGCCGTGTTCAACAGCCTTTCCGAGGACTCTGCCAGGGGCGCAGAAATCCTGATGCAGGAGAAATTGGTCTGGGCAGGTGCGAAATGCGGGAACGCGCATCTGCGCGATCCTCTGCCGGTTTCCATGTGGGAGGACGGCTGCGTCTGGCGTGCCGATGCGGTCGAGAAGCTGTCGCGTGCGGGCCGCAAGTTCCGCGTCGCCTTTTTGAGCGCCTATACGACCGGACAGCGTGCGGCTGTTCTCGCCGGGCTCGCGATCGCGCCGCTGCCGCGCTATCTCGTCCAAGGCGAGATGGTCCAGCTCGGCGAGCGTGACGGCCTGCCGGATCTAGGTCACTACAACATCGGCCTCAAGGTCATCGAAGATGCGCCGGCGCCGGTTCTGGCGGTCGCGGAGCATGTTCGCGCTGCCTTCGCCGAGCTGCAGATGCAGGCGGCATAATTCCGCAAGCGGCGTCCCGGGACCGCCAAACGATTCGGGAAGCAAATGCCGCGCGAAACCGGGGTGGACGATCATAAGTTATGGCTTATAATAAGCTGTGACTTATGACCAGGATAAAGCCTTTGCTGCACTCGCCGATCCAACGCGCCGTGCCATCTTCGAGAAGGTGGCTGAGCGGCGGCAGTCGGTCGCCGAGATCGCCCGGGCGATGCCGGTTTCACAGCCGGCAATCTCACAGCATTTGAAGATACTGAAGGCGGCACATCTCGTGCGCGACGTGCCGTCGGGTGCGCGGCGAATCTATTCGATCGATCCCAACGGACTGGGGTCACTCAGGAAATGGCTCGACCGATTCTGGGATGATCAACTCGCCGCATTCAAGCAGGCGGTCGAGGCGGCCGAGTGGTCTGAAGAAGCCGAAGAGTAACTCTGTCGCGATCTCACGGGAGGAGACCTCATGAACATGATCGAGCCGGCACCGGTCCGCAAGTCGGTTATCGTGCCTACATCGCCGCAGCAGGCGTTCGACATTTTCGTCAGCGGAATGGGGACGTGGTGGATCAAGGGCCACAGCCTCACGCAGTCCGGTCAAAAGACGGTTGTGGTAGAGGCCGTCGCGGGTGGCCGCTGGTACGAGATCGGCAACGCGGGAGAAGAATGCGAGTGGGGGCGTGTCATCGCGTGCGACCGACCGAACCGAATTCTCTTCGACTGGCAGCTCAACGCCGATTTCGACTACGATCCCGGCCTGCATACCGAAGTGGAGATCCTGTTCGAGCCAAATGGGGAAGGTGGCACAACCGTCATTCTCGAGCACCGCCATCTCGAAAATTACGGCGTGAAGGCCGAGGAAATGCGCGGTATTTTCAATTCGGAAAACGGCTGGGGCGGCCTGTTGGCGTCCTATGTGGAGATGGCAGCAGCTTGAGTTCACCGTTCCCGGTCATCATGCGCCATTAGAACCTATGGCTGGCTCTGCCGACCGATCGGCCCATAAAGCGTATATGGGGACTGCAATCGGCGCGGGAAGCGTTCTTCCTGCCCAAGGACTTGGTCGGCTGGATCCTTGTGACAAGCACATTGACATGAAACAAGCCGCCGCGGATATCGCGACTCTCAACAGACTTTAATCCGGCTGCGAAATGCTGGCCATTCTGGCCAGCCGTTGGAATGCTGTCGGAGCCAGGGGCTCTGCTTCGAGCCGTTTGCGGATGAGCGCGGCGCATTCGTCAGGCGTCATCATGGACGTGTCGACTGCGAGATCGTAGATACCGGGGCGATGCACCTCTCGCTGCCAGGCGAGCACCTGGCGCGGAACAGGCTCCGCCTCGCTGCCGGTGAGGTAACCGCCTTCGCGGCCGAGCTGGCCGCGATTGCGCCGCTCCATTATCGTCTCAACCGGACACCGCACCCCGACGAAGAGGACGGGAAGGCCGAGAAGCCGCCGAGCGCAGTCGGGGAGGATATGGCGTGGTTCGCCATAGGCCTCGTGATGCCCGACATCGGCGACAACGTTCAGACCCAGCCGGCTATGCGCGGCAACGGACTCGTAGAGGGCAGCATAGAATAGGGGTACGAGCGCTTCGATTTCAGGCAATTCACCGCCGGGCCGCAACCCGATACCCGGCAGGTAGCGGCGAGGCATTACTCGCTCCATGTAAGTGTCGACGCCAAGGTTCATCCATGGCCCGTCGAATGTCTCCTGGATCACCTCGGCTATGCTCGACTTGCCGGACCGCGGCGCCCCGTTGAGAATGACGATTCGTCCAGGATTGCGGCCGCTTTTCATCGGATCTCCTCGGCCGTCGACACAAGGTCCGGCTATTCGAAGCGGTGAGAGAGGCGGGGGCTACTCCCTGCTGCGTCGCCGTCTGCGGCCGCCCCCTTCGCCACCGTCGTCAATCAGTGCCTTGCGCGCCGGCAGGGTAACCACTTCGGCGAGTTTCGGGAAGGCATCCACCTTGTTCGGCATCGCCATGGCGTTGACGAAATGCTCCTGAAACTTCGATTCAAGCGCCGTCTCTATCTTCTCGATTTTCCTCACTGTTTGCTCGATCTCGCGGCGGTGACCACGATTGAGGAGCGCCATCAGCGCGCCTGTGCCGGCGGCATTGCCGACCGCCTTCACTTCGGTGAGGTCGCAATCGGGAATCAGTCCGAGCACCATGGCATATTTCGGATCGATGAAGGAGCCGAAGGCACCGGCAAACCGGATCGTGTCGACGTGATCGACACCTTGTTTCTCCATGAGCAGCTTGATGCCGGCATAGAGCGCGGACTTGGCGAGCTGGATCGCTCTGATATCGTTCTGCGTCACGGTGATGCGCTGTTCGCCTTCGTGGAGCAGATAGGAGAAGGTGCGGCCGTTCGGGATGATACGCGGGCTCTTCGCGACCATTGCGCCGTCGACGACGCCGTCCTGCGAAATGATGCCGGTGAGGTACATCTCCGCGACGACTTCGATGATCGCCGAGCCACAGATCCCTGTGACACCGACTGCCGCAGCGGCCTCGGCGAAACCTTCTTCATTCGACCATTTGTCGACGCCGATCACCCGGAACCGCGGCTCCAGCGTCTCGGGATCGATGCGAACGCGCTCGATCGCTCCGGGTGCGGCTCGTTGGCCGGAGGAGATCTCGGCCCCCTCGAAGGCCGGTCCGGTCGGCGATGAGGCGGCCACGACGCGCTCCCTGTTGCCGAGCACGATCTCGGCATTGGTGCCGACATCGACGAGCAGCATCATCTTATCCTGACGATGCGGCCCTTCGGAAAGCGTCGCACCCGCGGCGTCCGCTCCGACATGGCCGGCGATGCACGGGAGCATATAGAGGCGCGCGCCGCGATTGACCTCGATGTCGATTTCGTGCGCCCAATATTGCAGGGCGCCGGAGACGGCCAGTGCGAATGGCGCCTGGCCGAGCTCCGTCGGGTCGATCCCGAGGAACAGGTGATGCATGATCGGATTGGCGACGACGACCATGTCGAGAATGTCGCGGCGGTCGACCTCGCCCTCGGCGCAGACCTTGCCGATCAGGCCGTTCAACGCTTCGCGTACCGCTTTGGTCATCGCCTCGCGGCCATCCGGATTCATCATCACATAGGAGACGCGGCTCATCAGATCCTCACCGAAGCGGATCTGCGGATTCGATGTGCCGGAGGAGGCCACGATGCGTCCGGAGAGCAGCGATACGAGATGCATCGCAATCGTCGTCGAGCCAATGTCGCAGGCGACGCCATAGGCCTCGTTCTTCAGCCCCGGCCAGAGAGCGACAATGAAGGGACGCGAGGAGTCCATGTCGCGATGGATCGCCGCAGTCACCGCCCAATTGCCCTTGCGCAATATGCCTTGTACCTGGGGGATCAGGTGGGGGGCGATCAGAAGGTCCTTCCAACCCCAGTCTTTTTCCAGGACGACCTTTAACCGATCGAGATCGCCGAGCGGCTTATGCATGTCCGGTTCGTCGATCTCGACATAGCACAGTTGCACCGCCGCATTGCGCTCGATCACGCGGTCGGTTGCGGCCTTGCGCACCACCTGTGCGTTGATGACGGTGTCCTGCGGCACGTCGATGACGAGATCGCCGAGAATCTGGGCCGAACAGGACAGCCGCCGCCCGTCAGGCAATTCGCGCACGCTCGCGTAACGCTGCTCCTTGGGACCAATCGGCGAGATATGGTCGTTGGACGAAACGATCTTGTGCTTGGCGAAATTACCTTCCTGGACGGAAACCTGGCAACGTCCGCAGGTGGCGCGGCCGCCACAGACGCTTTCGACATAGACCCCAAGTGAACGTGCGGCGTCGAGGATCGGCGTACCGACGGGGAAACGGCCACGTTTGCCCGAGGGCATGAAGAGCACCAGCGGATCGTTCTTTTCGTCCTTCGAGGGCACGTTCAACATTTTCTGTCTCGCCAGCAGTTTATTTCGCGAGCCGGCGGGCGTTTGCCCGCACGCGCTTGGCATAGGGCCGGACTGCGGCCGCCGCTATCCGGTTGTGCGCGGCGGCAGAGCCCGGCTTTCCGGCGGCCAGTGCCGCGGCCGCACCCATCCCTTCCTTCACCAGAGCGACATTGGCGGCGACGACGCTTTCGGCGACAGCCGCCATTTTTTCGGTCACCATCCGGCTTGCCTCGACATAGTCGGTTGCCGAGCCGGTGATAGCGGCTACGGCCATCGCCTGCGTACGCGCGGCAATGACCATGGGTGCCTGAAACCAGAGTGCCGCCAGGTCGCTTGCGAAGGAGTGGTGCCTGGCCATTTTTACTCCGCCCGTGCGACGCCGGCGCGCGCCGCGCGTCCGCCGCGCCGCCCGCCGGCACCCGCCGGTGCGGCCGCAGCAGCGACGGCCTGGCCGCCTTCGGCCGGCTTGTGGTCGCGATAGGTCATGATCCAGTTTGTGCAGTTCGGGTCGGTGCCGTTAAGCACGTTTGCGGCTCGAACCGCCTCCATTTCCTGCGGACGGCAGGGGTTCATGATGGCCGAGGTCATGCCGGCGCCGATCACCATGGGGATGAAGCCGGCATTGATGCCGTGGCGATGCGGCAGGCCGAAGGAGATGTTGGAGAGGCCGCAGGTGGTGTTGACCTTGAGCTCTTCGCGAAGGCGGCGAAGCAGCGCGAAAACCTGCTGGCCCGCAGATCCCAGTGCGCCGATCGGCATGACCAGCGGATCGACGACGATATCGTGCGGCTTGATGCCGTAATCGGCGGCGCGCTCGACGATCTTCTTGGCGACCGCGAAGCGGACGTCCGGGTCCATTGAAATGCCGGTCTCGTCATTGGAGATCGCCACCACCGGAACGTCGTATTTCTTGCAGAGCGGCAGGATCGCTTCGAGCTTCTCTTCCTCGCCGGTCACCGAGTTGACGAGCGGGCGGCCCTTTGCGACGCGCAGGCCGGCTTCGATGGCGGCAGTAACCGAACTGTCGATCGACAGCGGCACGTCGACGAGGCCCTGAACGATCTCCAGAGTCTTGACCAGGAGCGGCGGCTCGGTCTCGTTCGGGTCGACGGCCGTCACGCCTGCATTGACGTCGAGCATCGTCGCGCCGGCGGCAACCTGCTCCAGCGCATCCTTGATCACTGTGTCGAAGTTGCCCTCGATCATCTCGGCGGCGAGCTTCTTACGGCCGGTCGGATTGATGCGTTCGCCGATGACGCAGAAGGGCTGGTCGAAGCCGATGATGATCTCGCGGGTGGCGGAGGCGACGATGGTGCGGGTCATATGAGATCCTCTGAACCTTGAGCGTTGGCCTATGTAATAGGGCCGTTCTGTGTTTGTAAGGCGCTGGACGAGCAGGAGCGCCGGTTATCCTCTGCTAAAGCCGCCGACTCACGGCTTTATCTCAATGCGGGTGGTGCGCAGCGGCCTCGGCCATCTGCTGCTGATTTTCTTCTTTGCCTTCGCGGATATGTTCCAGCCGCTCCGCAACCAGCGCATCGGTCGGCGCGGCTTCGCGAGTCCAGGGTTTGCGGCCCCTCAGGACACCTGATTCATGGACGATTTCGGCAACATACTCTTCCTGGCGGTAGGCCATGACGTGGACGCCGGAAACGCCCTCGATCTCCTTCACCTCGTTCATGATGTCGATGCAGAGCTGCTTGCCTTCCTTTTTCTGGTCCTGTGCGCCCTCGAGCCGCTTGATGATGCTGTCCGGAATGTGGATGCCCGGAACATTGGAGCGGATCCAGCGGGCAGTCTTGGCGGATGCCATCGGCCCGACGCCCACCAGGATGTAGCACTTCTCGTGAAGACCGAGATCGCGCACCTTCTTCATGTATTCGCGAAACATCGGAACATCGAAGCAATACTGGCTCTGCACGAACTGTGCGCCGGCCTCGATCTTCTTGGCGAGGCGATAGGGGCGGAAATCATAGGGCGGAGCGAAGGGGTTGATCGCTGCTCCGAGGAATACCTGAGGCGGCGTCGTCAGCTTGCGGCCCGAAAGAAACTTTGAATTGTCGCGCATGATGCGCACCGTCTCGAGCAGGGACATGCAGTCGAGATCGAAAACCGGCTTGGCCCCGGGCTGGTCGCCCGCCTGCACGCCGTCGCCAGTGAGGCACATGATGTTCTGGACACCCATGGCCGAGGCGCCGAGCACGTCACCCTGAATCGCAATGCGGTTCTTGTCGCGGCAGGCGATCTGCATGATCGGCGCATAGCCCATGCGCGTCAGGAGCGCGCAGATGCCGACGGATGACATGTGGCAGTTGGCGCCTGAAGCGTCGACCGCATTGATGCCGTCCACCCATCCGTCGAAGACTGCCGCTCGCTCGTAGACGTCCTGGGGATCGGCGCTGTCCGGCGGATTGAGTTCGGCGGTCACTGCGAACTCGCCGCGGCGCAGCACGCGTTCCAACCGCCCGCGCGAGGAATGGCCGGGCAGGGGATCGAGCGGTGCGCCGGGATCGTGGGGATTGATGTCCGGACTCATTGCTGCGGACCTTCCTTGTTCGCCGCTTCGCGGGCGGCCGCGGCCTCGGCCGTTACCCGCAACCAGGAAGAGGTTTCGCGCAGCGACTGGTTGACCGGTTTCTGCACGTTCATGATTGCATCACCCTTCACCATGTTCTGCGAGCCCTTCCACGCCTGCACCCAGACGCAGGGCATGTCAGGTTCGACTTCGCAATTGCCGTTTGCGCGTACGCCGCCGCAGGGGCCGTTCCTCAGCTGTTTCGGACAGTTCATGGGGCACGACATACCGGTTGAGGACAACGCGCACTGGCCGCACATGCGACAGTCGAACAGGAAGCCCTTGACGTGACGCTCGACGAAGGTGACAGGCCTTTCAACCCGGTTGTAGCCGATTGCGTTCCAAAGCGGATGGAGAAGCAGGAACATGTCGGCGAAACGGTTGTAGAACCACTCGAGGAAACGCGAATTGCGCACGGCCCAGAGACGTACCGTGTATTTGTGGCGCGAGCGGCGGCTGGGCGACACACCCTGGGGCGTATAGGCGCCCGTCGCCGCCTTCCTGGCGGACTGGGCGTTGCCGGTCACGACCTTGGGGTCAGGCATTGTCCCGGCCTCCGGCCTTGACGAGTGCGACGAGGCGCTCCCGGTCATAGGCGGCTTCCAATTCCGCGGCCGCCCTGTCGGCTTCCGCCTCGAGGTCGTCGGAGACCGGAACGGGATCGGCCTTGCGCCATTCGGCGAGGTAGTCGTCGGTCTCGGCGGCTCCGGTGCGCATGGCGCACATGTCGATCGCCTCGGTGAAACGCAGCGAGAGCTCGCGTTTGGCGGTCTTGCGGCCCTGCTTGATGATGACTTGCGCGGGGATATCGCGCCAGTAGACGATAATGCGGTCTGCCATCGGATTCCTGTTCTCCTATAGGGGCGACAATGCGCATGTCCACGCGCCGTGGCTCACCTTGCCACGACGTCCGATATGTCCAAAAACGACGCTGCACGATCGCGCATACGAACCTTGCGTTCGCGGAGCGCGCCGCTTGTGCCGGCGCGGCGAAATGCCTGCCTTATCGGCGGCGACAAAGGACCGGGAATAGGCGTGCACCGGCCTTCGGATGGTCCTTAAGAATATCATGAATCTTGCATTCACTGCGTGTTCACCTGGCCGGCGGCAAAAGCTCTGACCTATTCGAACAGATAGGTGTGGAGATGAAGAAGATTGGGATACTGTTCCTCGCGGCTGTGACGGCTTTCACCGCCTATGCGCCTGCGCAAGCTATGCCCTTCCCAACCGTTCCGGTGTCGCAGGCGAGCGACGTGCAGACGGTCGACCACCGCGGCTGGCATGGTCACCGACATCGCCCGCGGCACGGCTGGCGCCGGCACGGCCATCGTCACGGCTGGTATAACGGGCATCGCGGCTACAGCTATCGCCGCCACGGCTACCGCCGGCACAGCGACGGCTGGTGGTATCCTCTGGGAGCCTTCGGTGCCGGCATGATCATTGGCGGCGCCATCGCCCAGCCGCGTTACGCAGAGCCACGCTATGCGGCGCCGGGACTGCCTTCCAGCCACGTCAACTGGTGCTATGACCGCTACCGCTCGTACCGCGCTGCGGACAATTCCTATCAGCCCTATGGTGGCCCAAGACAGCAGTGCTATTCGCCGTATTACTGATGTGTCGCGAGGCCGTCCGTCGGTAACGGGCGGCCTTAAAAGCGCGTCGCGCCGAAGTGTGGCTCAGTAACCCGAACTGCCGCCTCCCGAACTGCCCATGCTGCTGCCGCCGGAACTGCTTCCGGCAGGGTTCATCGTGTTTCGGCTGGATTGATTTGTCATGCACCCGGCGAGTGTCAAAAGGGCAATCGCGGCTGCGAGTATCGTCGATCTGCGGGCCATTGTCTCTCTCCCATCGTGAATTGGATAGGACATGTGACGGCGCCCAACTATTCCCTCGGGCGGCACAAACGCCGACTCAGAGGGATCAAATCTCGATCAGCGATGTCGTGAGATCGCCATAGCCGGTATAGCGGTACTCATATTCGAGCCCGAGAATATCGGCGGCGCGACGCGCCTTTTCCTGCAACACCGCGTCCTCCTGCTGGGAGAGATAGACGAGCTTGCGGTAGTGGCCGAAATACATGTCGCGCAGTTCCGGGTGCCGGTCGAGGCCGAGCGGCTCGATGACGAAGGCTTCGAACTGCCGGGCAAGGAAATCCGTCAGGAAGAAGGCTGTGATGTCATCGTCCCAGCGGGCTGCGAAATCCGTGTTTCCGGCAAAGAACGAGTAGCAATGCGGCCCCGGGATGCGCGTCACCCCTTCCTCTTCGCAGAGGCGGTCGATAAGCCCGCCGGTGCCGCAATCGGCATAGGCGATGAAGATGCGCTCGAAACCGTTGGCGCGCGCCCGGGTGATAGCCTCACGCAGGCCCGGAGTGATCTTTTCCGGCGTGTTGTGCCAGATGGCCGGCAGACAGTTGAGCTCGATGTGGTCGAGCCCGTTGGCCGCGCAGACGGCAAGAATTTCGCGCGCGATCGCGCCGCAACCAATGACATGAACTTTCTTCGGTTGTGCACGTTCTCTTGCCGACGTTGCGTTTTCCATCTTTATTCCGCCTTGCATCAACAAAGGAATCACGGTCATGACGACAAAATCCATCGCGACCATCGGAGCCGTTTTGATATCGCTGGCAACCCTGAGTTCCTGCGCAAACACGATCCGCGGCGTAGGACAGGATACTGCAAATGCAGTAAACGCGACACAGGGAGCCGGCCATCGGGTCGCCAAGGCCGCCAACTGACGGCCTGAGCGCAAGAGCGACGCTCTTTCCGAAAAACAAAAAAGCCGGCTGCTCGTTCACACGGGCAGCCGGCTTTTTCATGTCGGATCGTCTCAGCCGGCTGCGAGCTGATTGTGCTTGCGCTTCATGTAGTCCTTTGCCGTCTCGACGGCGACGGCCGCATCGCGGCAGTAGGCGTCGGCCCCGACGGCCTTGCCGAATTCCTCGTTGAGCGGTGCACCGCCGACGAGGACGACGTATTCGTCGCGCAATCCCTTTTCCTTCATCGTGTCGATGACGACCTTCATGTAGGGCATGGTCGTCGTGAGCAGGGCAGACATGCCGAGGATGTCCGGCTTCTCACGCTCAAGCGCTTCGAGGTAGTTCTCGACCGGATTGTTGATGCCGAGGTCGACGACGTCGAAGCCGGCGCCTTCCATCATCATGCCGACGAGGTTCTTGCCGATGTCGTGGATGTCGCCCTTGACCGTGCCGATCACCATCTTGCCGAGCTTCGGGGCACCGGTCTCAACAAGCAACGGGCGCAGGATGAACATGCCGGCCTTCATGGCATTGGCCGAAAGGAGCACTTCCGGGACGAAGAGAATGCCGTCGCGGAAATCGATGCCGACGATGCGCATGCCTTCGACCAGAGCCTGGGTCAGGACGTCGTAAGGCGTCCAGCCACGCTTGAGGAGGATGCGCGTCCCTTCCTCGATTTCCTCCTTGAGACCGTCATAGAGGTCGTCATGCATCTGCTGCACGAGTTCCTCATCGGAAAGGTCCTCGAGAATGATTTCATCGTCTGCCATAGTTGGGTTCCTCGGTTCCTGGCACAGTCATTTCGCACGGGTGGCACGAGAGAGGGCGCAATCCGGACGCGTCGCCCAATCCTTAGCGGGCTATACCTAAAAATCTCTTGTTGAAAGCGACGTCGCATGTGATGAAAAACGACGGCGCCCGGCGTAAATGCTCCCACGCGGCGGCGGCGGCATTATTCCGCGGTTCGGAATCTGCCGCCTGCAAAATTATACAGCACTTCAAGGCGTTAGAGTGGCGCTTGCGCGGTGCCGATCTGAAGCAGCCGAAAGACGACTGCAATGGCAGCGACCGGAGAACGAGTGTCTAAGATGCGCCAGCCGTTGGCGCATTAAGACCCGTACCGGTCCGGCGCCTTGGTAGCATTAGGTCAAATCGACTACCGGATGCATATGCCCGCCGCTGGATTAGCCTCGCGAAAGGGGTATGCACCCACCCATCAAAGTGTTGCGGCGTTCATCGCGCATGATGCGCGGGGCACCGCGGGAAGAGGAATGAGCGAATGAGCGACGTTACAGAACAAGGTGCGGCCGAAGGCGGCGGACGCCGCGCGCGTGGCGAGGGGCGGGGAGCGGCAGCGCGTCGCGCTTCCCGCACCGGCGGTGGCCCGGGGCCGTCTCTGCCTTATATCCAGCGCAGGATTCGCGAATACGAAGTTCTTGACGAGGAAGGGCTGCAGCTCATCGAACGCAACGCCGAGGTCGTTCTCGAAGAGATCGGCATCGAGTTTCGCGATGATGCCGAAGCGCTCGATCTGTGGAAGGCCGCTGGTGCCGACGTGCGCGGTCAACGCGTGCATTTCCCGAAGGGACTTTGCCGCGAGCTCTTGAAGACGGCGCCGAAGGATTTTACCTGGCACGCGCGCAATCCGGAGCGCAGCGCTCAGATCGGCGGCAAGGCGACCGTCTTCGCGCCGGTTTACGGTCCGCCCTTCGTGCGCGATCTCGACGGCAACCGCCGCTATGCGACGATCGAGGATTTCCGCAACTTCGTTAAGCTCGCCTATATGGCGCCGTCGATGCACTCTTCGGGCGGCACGGTATGCGAACCGGTCGACATCGCCGTGAACAAGCGCCACCTCGATATGGTCTATAGCCATATCCGCTATTCCGACAAACCCTTCATGGGATCGGTCACCGCGCCCGAGCGCGCCGAAGACACGGTCGCAATGGCGAAGATCCTTTTCGGCGACGATTTCGTCGAGAACAATGCGGTGACGTTGAACCTCATCAACGCGAACTCGCCGATGGTCTTCGACGAGACGATGCTCGGTGCCGCGAAGGTCTACGCCCGCCATAACCAGGCTTGCGTCGTTTCGCCCTTCATCCTGTCGGGCGCGATGAGCCCGGTCACGGTCGCCGGCACACTGACGCAGATCCTCGCCGAAGTGCTCGCAGGTGCGGCCTTTACCCAGCTCATCCGCAAGGGCGCGCCGGTGCTGTTCGGCACCTTCGCCGCGTCGATCTCGATGCAGTCGGGCGCGCCGACCTTCGGCACGCCGGAGCCGTCGCTCGTCTCCTACGGCGCTGCTCAGCTGGCTCGCCGCCTCGGCCTGCCGTTCCGTACCGGCGGTTCGCTCTGCGGCTCGAAGGTTCCGGATGCGCAGGCCGCACATGAATCGGCAAATACGCTGAACATGACGCTGCTTGCCGGCACCAACTTCGTGCTGCATGCAGCCGGCTGGCTCGAGGGCGGTCTCGTCTCGTCCTACGAGAAGTTCATGATCGACCAGGATCAGCTCGGCATGATGCAGAAGATGGCCGAGGGCGTGGACCTTTCCGAAGACGCGCAGGCGCTCGACGCCATCCGCGAAGTCGGCCCCGGAAGCCACTATCTCGGCTGTGCACATACGCAGGCGAACTTCCAGAGCGCCTTCTATCGCTCGCCGCTCGCCGATAACAACTCCTTCGAGCAGTGGGAGATCGAGGGCGAGAAGCGGATCGAACAGCGCGCCAACGCGCTCGCCCGCTCGTGGCTCGAAAACTATGAGGCGCCCTATCTCGACCCGGCAATCGACGAGGCGCTGAAGGAATTCATCGCCAAGCGGAAGGACTCGATGCCCGACGCCTTCACCTGAAAGGCTCCCGAGCGAGCCAGGGAGCAAGGCGGCGCGGCGCAGGTGGCCGATATGATACAGAAAGAGGTCTGGCGCCCGCATTACGAAACTCAAGGGCCGAAACCGAAATGACGGCTCCTTACGCATCGGAAAGCGATGTGCTTGAAACCATCCGTGCGGCGCTTGCGCCGCACGGTCTTTTTTTGCGCGGAACCGTGAACTTCGCACCGGGCGAGGGGGCGCCGACGCTCGAAGGCGGCAAGTCCGCGGCGAGCGTGGTGCTGATCGGCAATGTCGGCGGCTCGGTGTGGGAGTCCTTCAGTCGGTGGCGCGAAGGCGAACCGGACGGCGGCGGTGCGGAGCCGCTCGACAAGTGGTCGAAGCAGGTCATCCGCCCGGCGGCTGCGGCAGCAGGCGCCTCGGCGTATTTCCCGTCCGATCCCCCTTGGCAGCCCTTCCAGCAATGGGCAATGCGTGCCGAGGGGCTGAAGCCGTCGCCGCTCGGCATCCTCATTCATCCGCGCTACGGCCTATGGCACGGCTATCGCGGCGCGCTGGGCTTCGATCGAGCCATGCCGGTGACGGGCGATCCGGCGGGTGGCCACCCCTGCGAACGCTGTGTTGGACGGCCCTGCCTTTCTGGCTGCCCGGCGGACGCCTTGGCAGGCGCTACGTTCGATATGGGGCGCTGTCGCGGGCATCTGAGAACCGGAGAAGGGGTGACCGGCTGCCTTGCTCACGGCTGTCTGTCCCGCGATGCCTGTCCGGTGGGGGGCGACTATCGCTATCCGGCGGGGCAATTGCGTTTCCATATGGCGGCGATCGAGCTTTAATCAGCGCGCGCGCGCATAAATCCGCTGCAATCCATGCGATGCTACGTCGTATGATTCCCTCCGGGTCTGTTCGATGCCGCTGTTTACAAGAGCCTTCATCGCCGGCGCCGCCCTTCTATCCGCCGGTCTAGCTGCACCCGCATTCGGTGCCTGTCGCGATGTTCTCCATCTCGGCGAAACCTACCTCGCCTGCAGCTTCGACCCGGTGACGAGCGACATACGGCTCTACAACAAGGATCAGACGGGGGTGCCGTTCAGGTCCTTCAGGGCGCTGTCGCTCGAACTTCGTCGTCGCGAACAGTATCTCGTCTTCGCGATGAACGGCGGCATGTACCACGAGGACCTCGCTCCGGTCGGGCTGCATGTGGAGGAGGGTGCGGAACTGGCGCCGCTCAATAGAAATCCGGGTTGGGGCAACTTTCACATGCTGCCGAACGGCGTCTTTTATGTCGGCGATGGCAAGGCCGGGGTCATGGCGGCGGAGGCCTATCGCCTTGCCGGCATCGAGCCGCGTTTCGCAACGCAATCCGGTCCGATGCTCGTCATCGATGGTGCGCTGCATCCCCGTTTCCTGCCTGAGAGCGACAGCCTCAAGACCCGCAACGGCGTCGGGGTGACGAACAGCGGGGAGGTGGTCTTCGCCGTGTCGAAACGGCCGGTGCGCTTTCACGATTTCGCGACTTTGTTTCGCGACGCGCTCGATTGCCCGAATGCGCTCTTTCTCGACGGAACGATCTCGAGCCTTTATGCGCCGGAGATCAATCGGCACGACCGGCTGTTTCCGCTCGGCCCGATCATCGCTGTCGTCGCGACGTTTCCACGCTGACTTCTCGATCCGTCGATCCGTGATGATGTATAATAAGTCTAATGTTGACAAAACGTATAAATCGTTTCAGATGCATGCATGAATATAGATCCGGGCCTTCCCACCTGTCTTGCTATGCACGCGCCCTCGGCCGCGGCGATAAGCGCGTTGCTTTACCCGCATGCGGAGGTCGTTCTGCACGATCTGTCCACCGGCAAGATTGCGGCTCTCTGGAACGCCTTTTCCGGTCGCACCGCGGCGACCGACTCCCTCATCGAGGATGGCCTGGACGGCATGGCTGAGGGCGCCTGCGTGCTCGGCCCTTATGAGAAGACGGGTGCGGACGGACGGCGGCTGAAATCGGTTTCGGCGGTGCTTCGCAACAATGAGGGACATGCCGTCGGGCTGCTCTGCATCAATCTCGATGTCTCACGAATCGATGACGCCGTGAGGCTGCTCGCGGCCTTTGCCGGCACGCCGGAACCACGGCCGCCGGCATTGTTTTCGCGCGACTGGCGCGAGGAGATCAATGCAGCGCTGCACGCTTGGCTAAAGGTGAGAGGCCTTGCGCTTTCCGCCTTGAAGCGCCCGGATCGCGTGGCACTGGTTGCGGCCCTCGAAGAGCAGGGGCTCTTCAAGACCCGCAATGCGGTCGACCATCTGGCGAGCCTGATCGGCACCTCGCGCGCATCCATCTACAACTACCTCTCGGCCGCGCGCGAAGAAGGCGCCGCCTGAATCAGCAGCGAGCCTCGCGTTCAAAGGGAAGAACGACCATGACGACTTTGCCGGCCTTTCGCCTCGAGACGCATTTCTCGCGTTGGGAGTTCACGGCGCGCCACCACATGACCGCGAGCGACAGCGAAACCATGTCGATGGCGGAGCTGCTTTCCTGCGCCGACGACGCCGATCGCGACGCGTGGGAGCGGCTGACGCTCGGCTATACCGAGACCCATGGCGCTCCAGCGCTCCGCAAGGCGATCGCCGCGACCTATGAGGGGCTGGAGCCGGAAGATATCCTCTGCTTCGCCGGTGCCGAGGAAGGGCTCTACTGTGCCATGCTGGCTGCGCTCGGTCCCGAGGACCATGCCATCGTCACCGTGCCCAATTACCAGTCGATGGAAACGCTTCCGGTCACGCTCGCCGCGTCGGTGAGCGGCGTTGCACTCCGTCCCGAGAACAATTGGCAGATCGATATCGCCGATGTCCGGGCGGCGTTGCAGCCGAATACGAAGCTGATCGCGGTCAATTTCCCCAATAACCCGACGGGCGCTGTCGCCGAGCCGTCGGTCTTTCGCGCGCTCGCGGCGCTCTGCGCCGAGCGCGGCATTCATCTTTTCAGCGATGAGGTCTATCGAGGACTGGAGCGCGATGAGGAGAAGCGCCTGCCGCAGGCGGCCGAACTCTTCGATCGCGGTATTTCGCTCAACGTCATGTCCAAGGCCTATGGCCTTCCAGGTCTTCGGATCGGCTGGATCGCCTGCCGCGATCGCGCGCTTCTCCAGCGCATGGAAGGCATGAAGCACTACCTCTCCATCTGCAACTCCCGGCCATCGGAGGTACTGGCGACGATCGCGCTGAAATCGCGCCATCGGATACTTGAACGCAATCGCGCGCTCTGCACGCGAAATCTCGAGAAACTCGGAGCCTTCTTCGCCGAGTTCGCAGATCTCTACGCGTGGCAGGCGCCAGACGGCGGCTGCGTCGGCTTCGCCCGCTATCACGGGGCAGACGGCGTGGAGGAACATTGCCGGCGGCTTGTCGAGGAATCAGGCGTGCTGTTGCTTCCTTCGAGCCTTTTCGTCTCCGATCTACTGCCGGTCCCGCAGGATCGCTTCCGCGTCGGATTCGGCCGCAGGAACATCGAAGAGGGGCTCGAAGCCTGGCGCCATCACGTGCTGCGGGCGCCCGTGAGGTGATCGGCGGCGTGGCGCCGGCCGATTGACCGTGTTAACGATGCGCCAACCTCATGGAAATACCTGCCTCGCATTATGCATTATAGACCCGAGATCGACGGGCTGCGCGCCGTCGCCGTAATACCCGTCCTGCTGTTTCATGCCGGTTTCGGCTTTATCTCTGGCGGTTTCGCGGGAGTCGACGTTTTCTTCGTGATCAGCGGCTTTCTGATCACGAGCCTCATTCACCAGGAGATCCGCAGCGGCGCATTCAGCGTCGTCGCTTTCTATGAGCGGCGTGCACGACGCCTCGCGCCAGCGCTTCTGTTCGTCTGTGTGGCCTCTATTCCCTTCGCGCTCATGTGGATGCTGCCGAAGGAATTGAATGAATTCGGCAAGAGCCTCTACGCGGCGAACTTGTTCGCGGCCAATTTCTTGTTCTGGGACCAGACGAACTATTTCACGCCCGACACCGATCTCATGCCGCTGCTTCACACCTGGTCCCTTGCGGTCGAGGAGCAGTTTTACATCGTCTTTCCCCTACTTCTGCTTTCGCTGCGCCGCCTGTCGGAGGCGACCGGGCTCAAGGTGATCGTCGCGGCGACGGTTCTGAGCTTCGGCGCGACGCAGCTTTTCGCGCGCATCGATCCGGCGGCAAACTTCTATCTCCTGCCCAGTCGCTTTTGGGAACTAGGCCTCGGTGCCGCCGTCGCTCTCTCGGGTGTTTCAAATCGTGAATTCTCCAGATCCGTCCGCGAGTGCTTCGCCTGGGGCGGGCTTATCCTCATCGCTGCAAGCTATCTCTCGACAACCGACACGCAACATTATCCGGGCTGGGCGACCGTTCCAGTCGTCGCCGGTACGGCCCTTGTTCTCGCTTTCGCTCGCGGCGACACGCTGATCGGCAGGTGCCTCTCGGCCCGCCCGCTCGTTGCGATCGGCCTCTGCAGCTACAGCCTCTATCTCTGGCATCAGCCGGTATTCGCATTTGCGCGCCTGCGCACGAGTGACGGAGTGACGCCTGCCGGCTACGCCGGCCTCATCGTGCTCTGCTTCGGTCTCGCCTACCTCAGCTGGCGATATGTCGAAGGTCCCTTTCGCAATCGTGCCCGTCTCGGGCGGAAGGCGATCTTCGCAACGGTCGCGGCGGTGGGGTCCATGGCCGTTGCGACTGGCCTGGTGCTCGACGGCAGCGACGGTCTCGCCTCCGGGAATGCCGAGCTTGCCCGCCTCACCAAGCCGAGCGTCGGCATAGGGAAGGATTGCAATGCGGTTGTCGACCTGAAATGCGGCACAAGCAGCGAACCGGTCATTGCCGTCTGGGGAGACTCCTTTGCCAGGCACCTCGTCGATGGCATTCTGGCCTCCGAACCGGGCGCACGGCTTGTACAACTGACGAACAACAATTGCGGTCCGCTCGCCGGCCTCGCCCCGATCAAGGCCAAGTTCGAGCCCGCTTGGCCGCAGGAGTGCATCGAGCACAACAGGGAGGTGCAGCGCTTCCTTCTGGCGCACAAGTCGATCCGCTATGTCGTGTTGTCCTCGCCGCTGAATCAGTATTTGGAGGAAGAGACGATGCTTCTCGACGGTAAGGGAGTGGTGCCGTCGGACGCTCGGACCGTGACCGGCAGTTATCGGGCAAGCCTCGCATGGTTACGGCAGAATGGCTTTCGGCCGGTCGTCATCGCGCCGCCGCCGCAGGATGGTCGCGATACCGGCCTTTGCGTCGCGCGAGCCCGACTGCTTGGAACCTCCGCCGATGACTGCGGGGCGTCACTTGCGAATGTCCGGACCCACGACCGGGACGTACTCTCGATTCTGGCAGACATCGCCAGCGACTATCCGGTCGTGAGCTTCACCGATTATCTCTGCGGCGGGGGCCGCTGCAGAACCGAGGACAGGGGAGTGGCGCTTTTCGAAGACCATGGGCATTTTTCCGAAGAGGGATCCCGTCATCTCGGTGCCGCGCTTCAGTTCTACCCGGCATTTGCCAGTGCTGCGGAATATGGCTGCTCCACGGAGCGCGGTCGGTTCGGGGCACCTTTGCGCGGGATTTGCGATCTCGGCGAAAATGTCGCTTTGGTGAGCGCCAGCGCGAGCGACGCCCCGCCGGCGCAAATGCGCACTCACCCTGGTCCCGTCGAATAGGATAGCTCCGGCTTTGCCGCCGAAGCTTCCGCAGGCATGACCTTAGGCGCGCCGACGGCGCTCTCGGGCCGGGGCGGCGGGACCTTCATTTGCCGATTTGTTCCGCAACGGACCGATTTTCTCGACGATCGTATCGAGCGTGGGGCGTTCACCCCTGGTGTGATTGTCGATCGCGAGCCGCATCGCGGCCAGATGGTTGCAGGAGGTGCCGCAACAGCCGCCGATGATCCTGGCGCCGGCGTCGACGGCCAACCGGGCATATTCGGCCATCAGCGGCGGAGTGCCGGAATAGTGGATCTCCGAGCCGCGGAATTCGGGAATACCGCAATTGCCCTTGACGACGATTGTCGCCTCCGGGCTGGCAGCCGTCATGTCGAGCAGCGAGGAAAGAATGTCGGACGCCCCGACGCCGCAGTTCGCGCCGACGGCAACCGGACCGTCGCCGATATCGGCGGCGACGCCGTGAATGTCTTTCGGGTGCAGGCCCATCATCGTCTTGCCGGCGGTGTCGAAGGAACCGGTGTAGACATAGGGAAGGCCGACCTTCGCCGCGGCTTCGGCGGCCGCACGAATTTCGTCCGGAGAGGACATGGTCTCGATCCAGGCGACCTCCGCGCCGCCGGCTTTCAGGCCCTCGATCTGTTCGACGAAGGCCGCGACCGCGTCTTCATAGGAGAGGGCGCCGAGCGGGATCAGCAGCTCGCCCGTTGGGCCGACGGATCCGGCCGTAATGACCTTTCGCGGCGCCTGGTCGGCCACCGCGCGCGCGATCTCTGCGGCCCGCTTGTTGAGCTGGTAGACCCGGTCTTCGGCCTGATGAAGCTTCAGTCGGTGGCGTGTGCCGCCAAAGGAATTGGTGAGAATGATGTCGGCGCCGGCATCCACGAAGTCCTGATGCAGCTTGGTGATGTTTTCCGGTTTCGTCTCGTTCCACATCTCCGGTGCCTCGCCCGCTTCGAGCCCCATGGCGAAGAGCGACGTGCCTGTGGCGCCATCGGCAAGCAGGACGCCCTTCTGGGCGAGGAGATCGGAAAGGGCATGGACTGCAACGGACATCGGATTTTCCCGGCTGAATGGAACTGCAATAAGATATAAAGATATCTTTATGTGTTGGCAACAGAATTGCGCCGATCAGCGCGGCAATTCGTTCGCAAGCAGCGCAGCTAGATCGGTTGCGGGCTTCTCTGCCCGGGCGCGCAGACGCAGGCTGAATTCCGCCGGAGGCAGGGATGGCAAGCCGAGATGGGCAGGAGCGCGCTCGATGCCGGTGCCGAGAAATCTTTCCGTCCGGGTCGTAACGGCGATGCCGCTCAAGACGGCGGCGCGCAGGCCCGACAGGCTGGGGCTCGTTGCCGCGATCCGAAAGCGGCGGCCGGTTCTCTCGAGGGACGATATGGCGGCGGCGCGGAAGCCGCAAGGTGGGTCGAGCACGGCGAGGGGGAGCTCCTCTTCTTCCGTTGCCAAGCCTCTGTCGGAGCCGAGCCAAAGCATCTGTTCGCGGAGCACGAGCAATTCGTCATCTGCAGCCGCCTGTCGCATGGCAAGAAGAATGTCGATCTGGTTCTGATCGAAGGCGGCCGTCAATTCTTTCGACCGCCCGATCCTCAAATCCAGGCGAATGCGTGGATGGGAACGCGCGAAGCGGCGCAGCAGTCCGGGCAGCATCGTATCGGCAAAGTCCTGAGTGCTGCCGAGGGAGATCCGTCCATCGGCGCGCGCGCCCCTGAGGCTGAGCCAGGCGTCGCGGTGCGCATCCAAAATACGCCGGGCATGGGCGGCGAGCTCCTCTCCCACGGGCGTGAGCACGCGTCCGCGTCCGGCGGGCGCAAGAAGGCGCTCGCCGATCAGTGCTTCCAGCCGCTGCATTTGTGCCGTCACGGCGGAGGGCGAACGGTTGACGGCGGTTGCCGCTCTTGCAAGCGAGCCGCCCTCGGCGAAGGCGAGAAAAGTGCGCAGCAGCTCGGGATCGATCGGATTCATACTTCAATTTTACAGAAGTGTATCTGCGAAACAATTCGATTTTGTTGATGTGGCGACGATGGCAAATTGACGAGGTGTTTCGAAGAAAGGAACCTGTGATGCCCATCATCAACATCAGCGTTACCGGACAGCCGGAGCCGGAGCTTTCGGCGAAAATAGCAACAAAGGTAAGCGACCTCACACAGTCGCATCTTCGCAAGGACCCCTCGGTGACGGCGGTCGTCGTCAGCTATGTCGATCCGCGGCATTGGTTCGCGGGCGGAAAGTCGCTCGCCTCGCAGCAGAGCAGCAGTTTCTGGCTCGACATCAAGGTTGTCGACGGCACCAATACGAAGCAGGAACTTGGTGCCTATGTCGAAGCGATCTTTGCGGCCTTCGAGGATATTCTCGGGATGGTCCATCCCGAAAGCTACGTGCTCGTCCATGAGGTACCGGCGGCAGCCTATGGCTATGGAGGCAAGACGCAGGAGTTCCGGTACATCAGCGGAAGGCTGGGGGTCACTTGACTATCCGCTGTTGAGGGCGCCCACGGGCGCCCTCAAAGCCAGTCAAGCCGCCTGCCGGTCGGTATGCTGCACGGGCGTCACCATGGCGGAGATGATCATCTGCAGGTCGATCGCACCGATCGGGCGACCGTTGGCGTCGACGACATGGGCGTTGCTTATTTGCGCGCCGGTCATGGTGCGAGCGGCCGCTTCGAGCACGGTGCCTACGGCGAGCGGCAGGCCTTCCGGATTTCCGGAGAGCGGCCGCATGATCGTCTCCACGTTGACCACCCGCCCGCGGTTCACTTCCTTCACAAAGGCCGTGATGTAGTCGTCGGCTGGCGAGAGCACGATTTCCTGGCCGGTTCCCTGCTGCACGACGCGGCCGTCGCGCAGGATGGCGATCTTGTCGCCGAGCCTCAGGGCCTCGTCGAGATCGTGGGTAATGAAGACCACCGTCTTCTTCAATTCCTTCTGCAGTTCGAGCAGGACCGACTGCATGTCGACGCGTATCAGCGGATCGAGTGCCGAATAGGCCTCGTCCATCAGCAGGATGTCGGCGTCGTTCGTAAGCGCGCGGGCAAGGCCGACGCGCTGCTGCATGCCGCCGGAAAGCTGGTTCGGATAGTGCTGCTCGAAGCCTTGAAGGCCGACGCGCTCGATCCAGCCAAGCGCACGCTTTTCGCTCTCGCGCCGATCGATACCCTGTATCTCAAGACCGTAGATGGTGTTTTCGAGAACCGTGCGATGCGGCAACAGTGCGAACTTCTGGAAGACCATCGCCGTCTTGTGACGGCGGAACGCGCGAAGGTCGTTCTCGTTCATCTTGCAGACATCGACGCCGTCGTAGAGGACTTCGCCCGAGGTCGGATCGATCAGCCGGTTGATGTGCCGGATCAGCGTCGATTTGCCGGACCCCGAGAGCCCCATCACGACCGTTATGCAGCCGCCCGGCATGGAAATGTTGATGTCCTGCAGTCCGAGCACGTGGCCGTGCTTTTCGTTGAGTTCGGCCTTACCCATCCCGTTCTCGACGAGTTTGACGTAATCCTCTCCGCGCGGGCCGAAAATCTTGTAGAGGTTTTTCACCTCGATTGCGTGACTAGCCATGGACAACCTTTCCCCTTCTCTTGGCTTGGAGCTTTTACGCCGACTGCGTTTTCGCGGCGCTTCCCGCTCCTTGCATCAGAACTGTGACAGCGGAACACGCCGACCGCTTTACTGTTTGCGACGCAGGCGCGGCTCGTGCGTCGCGCATCAGGCAGCCGCATCCTCGAAGGGGCGCTGGAATCGATCACCTTCACGATTTCGCGCCGATCCGACCGAAGATCACAGTGATCTAGAGCGCGGCCTTCACCTTTTCGGCGACCTCCGGGCCTACCCACTGCGTCCATATCTCCTGGAAGTTTTCGAGGAAGTAGCGCGCGGCGCTTTCGTTCGTCCCCTGGTTCTGATCCATCCAAGCCAGAATTTTGTTTACCGTCGCGTTTTCCCATTGCCGCGCCTGGACGTAGTCCATGGCGCTGCCTGCTCGATCGGCAAAGGACTTGGTCACCACGGTATAGACGTCCGAGACCGGATAGGAGTTTACCTTTGGGGTCGGGCAATTCGGGGCGGCAGTGCAGGAGTCCCATTCCGCCTTGTCGTGATCCACGCCGAAAGACAGCAAGGTCATCTCGTACTTGCCGAGCAAGGCGGTCGGAGCCCAATAATAGCCGAGCCAGCCGGTCTTCTTCTCGAATGCATCGGCGATCGACGCGTCAAGCCCGGCAGCGGAACCGGGATCGATCAGCTGGAAGCCGGCCTTGTCCGCTTCGAGAGCCTTGTAGAGGTTGGCGGTGGAGAACCGGCAATTCCATGTTGAAGGACAATTGTGGACCGCTCCCTTTGCGGGGTTCTCGTGAGAAGGGAAGAGTTCCGGGTGCTTCAACGCGTCCTGCACCGTTCGAATGTCCGGGTGCGCGTCGGCGATGAACTTCGGAATCCACCAGCCCTCGACCCCACCTTCGCTCAAGATCCTGGCGCCTTCGACGAGGCGGCCTTCCTTGATTGCGGCATCGAAAGGCGTGCGTACGGAGTTGATCCACAGCTCCGGCACCAGGTCGGGCTCTGCCTTCTCGTTCATCGAGGTGAAGGTCAGCATCGTGTCGCCAGCGACGAGCTTCACACTGCATCCATAGCCGTTTTCCAGAATGAACTTGTCCACGTGAGCCGCGACGCCCGCCGAGGCCCAGTCCATCTCGGCGATGCTGACGCCGCCGCATTCGGCAGCCCCGGAAGGGCCTGCCAGAGACCATATGCCCGCCGTGAGGATGAGGGTAGCAAGGAGTTTTTTCATGTCCGTCGACACCTTCACGTCACTGCGGCCACGCATGGTGGATGGAGCGCCGCCTAACCGCTCCCGCGCTGAAGCTGCCGGCCCACTTCGTTGTCATTGCGGCAAGCCTAAGTGTTCGCGTCGAGAAATCAACCTTTTCGATCCGGCGCCGGTCGCCGGCGGCATATTGCGCCGCGACGAGCTCGCGGTACCGAGGACGCGAACGGCGAAATCGCCGAAATTCACCTTTGGTTAAGGCCTCAATAACGATCCGGTAAGGTTGTGGGGATAATTGTCTGCCTGCGGCGGGCGACTGCCGCAGGTCCGGATCAGGTAGTGCGTACCGGACCCGATATTCAGCGGAACGATCTGATCGCCGCACCCTTCCGTTCCAACGGTTGGGTGCGGCTTTTGCATGTCAGGGCAGGAATCGTGAAGAAACCGCCCCGAAAAGGGGGCGGTTTCGAACGCGACGTGGCGCTTTATCCGACGTTGGACGTGCGGATGAGGCCGAGTGGGCCGACCGGCGCTTCCGCGACCACATTACGGACGCGGGACTGGCCGTTCGGCGCCTTGGAGTTCCAGGCGATCTGAACGAAGTTGGGTTTGCCGAAAACGAACAGCATGACTTTCTACCTTGGGAGACCGGGCAATTTTCCGGCGGGGTTTCGATGGCGCGGATATAGGCTCTTGCCGCGACGGCTTGAATGCCAGGCTCGGCACCGCATGTCGCAATTGAGCTAGCTCGCGAGAATCTTCAGATCCTAAAAATTAAAACCGCACACAGGTTTCATCCTCCCGCTCCAGAACGCTTGAAGAAGGCCGGAAACGCACCGCGAACGCCGGTGACGCAATCATGGCGGAATCGCGTCGGGACGGAGCTTTGCGGCAGGCGGTTTCGATGCTACGGGAAAGGCATGACACGCAAGATCATGCTGCAGGGAACCGGCTCGGATGTCGGAAAATCGGTACTGGTGGCGGGCCTCTGCCGGCTCGCATCCAATCATGGCCTCAGCGTAAAACCGTTCAAGCCCCAGAACATGTCGAACAATGCCGCCGTTGCCGACGACGGCGGCGAGATCGGCCGTGCGCAATGGCTCCAGGCGCTTGCCGCACGCGTGCCGTCCTCCGTGCATATGAACCCGGTGCTCCTGAAGCCGCAATCGGACGTGGGCAGCCAGATCGTCATCCAGGGCAAGGTGGCCGGCCAGGCCAAGGGGAGGGAATACCAGGCTCTCAAGCCAAGGCTCCTCGGCTCTGTCATGGAGAGTTTCGAGCAGGTGTCAGGCGGCGCCGATCTCGTGATCGTCGAAGGCGCCGGTTCGCCGGCCGAGATCAATCTGCGCGCCGGCGACATCGCCAATATGGGCTTTGCCACCCGCGCTGACGTACCCGTCGTTCTCGTCGGCGATATCGACCGCGGTGGTGTCATTGCGTCCCTGGTCGGCACGCATGCGATCCTGCCGGAGAACGACCGGCGCATGGTCACCGGCTACCTCATCAACAAATTCCGCGGCGATGTTACGCTCTTCGACGACGGCATCGCATCGGTCCGCCAGTTTACCGGCTGGCCTTGCTTCGGCGTCGTGCCCTGGCTGAAAAGTGCCGGGCGGCTGCCTGCCGAAGACTCCGTCGTCCTCGAGAGGCTGACTCGGGGCGGCGGCAAGGCGCTGAAGGTCGCGGTCCCCGTCCTGTCGCGGATCGCCAATTTCGACGATCTCGATCCCCTGGCCGTGGAGCCGGACGTCGACATCGTCTTCGTTCGGCCGGGGGCGCCGCTTCCAGACGATGCGGGCCTCGTCGTCATACCCGGCTCGAAGTCCACCATTGCCGATCTGGAGGATTTCCGCAGGCAGGGCTGGGACCGGGACCTCGACCGGCATATGCGCCGCGGTGGGCGGGTCGTCGGTATCTGCGGCGGCTATCAGATGCTCGGAAGCCGGGTTACCGATCCGCTCGGTATCGAGGGCGGCAAGCGCGCGATTGAGGGGCTGGGGCTGCTTTCCGTCGAGACGGAGATGGCTCCGGAAAAGACGGTTCGCAACAGCCGCGCCTGGTCGCGAGAATACGACGTCGCGCTCGAAGGCTACGAAATCCATCTCGGCAAGACGACCGGCGCCGATTGCAGCCGCGCGCCGGTCGAGATCGACGGCCGCCCGGATGGAGCGATGTCGGCGGACGGCCGCGTGATGGGCACCTATCTGCACGGTCTTTTCGCAAGCGACGCCTACCGTTCCGCGTTGCTCAAGAGCTTCGGTATCGAAGGCGGGGGAGGCAATTACCGCCAGTCGGTGGATGCGGCTCTCGACGAGATTGCCGGGGAACTCGAAGCGGTACTCGATCGGACATGGCTCGGCACGCTTTTGGGGTAGGGCCGGCCGGACGAGGCGTGCCCTTTCGGCATTTCTCACCCGGACCGTATCGTGTCTGAAGCGCAGAAAACGGCTCGTTGAAAGGATCGAAATGCAGCAATACGACGACGATCTTCGGCAGTTCGAAGCCCAGGGCGCACCGGCTCTGCCTCCGGCCGCGGAGCAGGGCTATGTGGAGCGCGATGGCGCCCGGATATGGTATTCGACATATGGCGCGGGAGCACCGGTGGTCCTGTTGCACGGCGGCCTCGGCCACAGCGGCAATTGGGGCTATCAGCTTGCGCCGCTTCTTGAGGCCGGCCGTCGCGTCGTGCTCATCGACAGCCGCGGACATGGGCGCAGCACGCGCGATGAACGGCCCTACAGCTACGAAATGATGGCGTCCGACGTCCTTGCCGTCACCGACATGCTGGGGCTTCAGAAGTTCGCCGTGGTGGGATGGAGCGACGGAGCGTGCATCGGCCTCGTGCTTGCGAGCGAGGCTCCAACGCGCGTTGCCGGCGTCTTCTTCTTCGCCTGCAACATGGACCCGAGCGGCGCGACAGAATTCGAGGCCACTCCCGTTATCGACCGTTGCTTCGCCCGGCACCGGAAAGACTATGCCGAATTGTCGGCGACGCCTGATGAGTTCGATGACTTCGTCTCGGCCGTCAGCGAGATGATGAGTACGCAACCCAATTACTCGGCGGGCGACCTCGCCGGCATCCGAGTGCCGGTCGCGATCGTGCAGGCCGAGAACGACGAGTTCATAAAGAGAGAGCACGCCCAATATCTCGCCCGGAGCATTCCCGCAGCCGACTTGATCGCGCTTGAACACGTCAGCCACTTTGCGCCGCTGCAGAGGCCCGACGTGTTCAACGGCGCCATGCTTGCATTTCTCGACAAGGTGCTTCCAACCGGGACCTGAGGCTTTACACCCGTCGTCACGTTCTCCGTTGCATACGCCTTGCGAAAAATGCAGCATGGTTTTGGGGTAGGACGACCTCTTCGCTGCTGTGCATGGCGACGGCGTCCGGGCGAAGGGCGCTGCCATGGCACGCACGCAGCTAATAGGGGTCATTATCGGCCTGGTGATCGTCGCGGCGCTCACCGTGCTGCGCGCAAGCGATCCGCCACTTTTGCGTCTCGCCCGCGATCTCACTTTCGACGAGTATCAGCGCCTGGCGCCGCGCAGCTTCGAGGACGTTCCGGTTCGCGTCGTCGACATCGACGAGGCATCGCTGAAAGAGTTCGGCCAGTGGCCGTGGCCGCGCGACCGCGTTGCCGCACTGGTCGACCGGCTCTCGGAAATGGGGGCGGCGGTGATAGCCTTCGACATCCTGTTCTCCGAACCCGACCGTCTTTCGCCGCGCAGCGTCATGCGCGATGTCGCCGGGGTCGATCCGGCGCTCCTTGAGCGGCTGCCGGACAATGACGAGATACTCTCCCGATCGATCGCCGACCGGCCGGTCGTGCTCGGTTTCGGCCTTTCCAACGCAGGCAACTACCGGCCGCCGGTGAAAGCGGGTTTCGCCTTCACCGGCGAAAGCCCGCTCGATGCGCCGCCGCGGCTTACGGCTGCGACTCCTTTGAGGCCACAACTCGAAGCCAGTGCCGTGGGCCTGGGCCATATCAGCCTCAATCCCGGCAGGCCGTCGGCCGTTGTGCGCGCCGTCCCGCTGCTGTTGAGCGATGGCGAGCAACTCTATCCGAACCTGGCCCTCGAAGCGCTGCGCGTGGCTCAGGGCGCTTCCACCTACATCGTAGCGGGTGCTCCGGATGCGGCTGATACCATCACGCTGATAAAGGTCGGCGAATTCGTGGTGCCGGTGACCGCGGCGGGCGAACTCTGGCTCTATGTCAGTCCCGATCGCGGTGAAAGATATGTCTCTGCCGGCCGGGTGCTGGCGCCCGGCGGAGTTTCCGCCGAAACGAGGGCAGCGATCGAAGGCAGTATCGTATTCGTGGGCACGTCGGCAGCAGGCCTGCAGGACATCCGCACCACGGCTCTTGGACACGACGTGCCCGGCGTGTCGCTGCACGCGCAGACTGTCGAACAGGTTCTCTCGGGCCGTTTTCTCTCCCGTCCGGATTGGGCGGACGGGCTGGAAATCCTTGCGATCGCGGCTGCAGGCAGCCTGCTCGTCCTGCTGACCACCTTCGTCAGCCCGGCCGTCGCGCTTGCCTGCGGCCTTCTGATAACCGCGCTGGCCCTCGCGGCCTCCTGGTCAGCCTTCCTCTATGCAGGTCTGCTATTCGACCCTCTGGCTCCGATCCTTGCCGGATCGATCACCCATTTTGCGGCAACCGCGTATCGTTTCCTGGTCATAGACCGGGAGCGGCGCGTGGTTCGGCGCGCCTTTGGCCAGTACCTGTCGCCCTCGCTCCTCTATCGCATCGAGCATACGCATGACGCCCTGCGTCTCGGCGGCGACGATCGTGAGTTGACGATCATGTTCGTCGACGTGCGCAACTTCACGGAGATCAGCGAGCGCCTGACGCCGGGAGAGGTGGTCCGGTTTCTCAACACGCTTCTCGACGCGCTGAGCCGCCATGTCATCGCCAATGAGGGCACGCTCGACAAGTTCATCGGCGATTCGATCATGGCGTTCTGGAATGCGCCCGTCGACGTCGCCGATCACCCCGGCAAAGCCATCCGCGCCGCCTTGGCCATGCGCGAGACGCTCGCCCGCCTCAACGAGAGCGATGCCTTCGGCTTCGGGAGCGACCAAAAAGTGGCGATCGGTGTGGGGATCCATACCGGGCTTGCCTGCGTCGGCAATATGGGAGCGGAGATGCACTTCAACTATTCGGCCGTCGGCGACGCGGTCAACGTCGCCGCCCGGATCGAGGCCGCCTGCAAGGACGTCGGCTTCGATATTCTGATATCCGAGACGACGGCGGATTTGGGCGAACGGTGCGCCGTGCTGGAGGCGGGGGCGCTGGCGCTGAAGGGCAAGAGCACGCGAACGCGCGTATACGCCGTGATCGGTGACGAGCATATGGCCGCTTCGGCCGAGTTTTCCGAGCTGCAGCGCATTCATGAACAGTTGATCGGGGCGATGCGTTTAAGGTCACGGCCCCGCAGAGAACTCGTCAATGCCGCAAAGCTCAAGGCTCCGGCTCTGTGCGGGGGATTATCGGATTTCTACCGCCGCATCGGGCGCCGGACAGACCACTTTGCCGGTGAACCTTTGCCGTTCGCAGACGAAGTCAGATCCGCCGAATAGAGAGACCATTTGATCCAACGCACTTCCGGACGGAAAACCGTTACACACTTTTCCTGGTGCTCTAACCGCGGCCCTTCTTCGTGCCTGTATCCACTTGCCCGTTCTTGCCGGTATCCTGGCCCTTCTTGCCGGTGTCCTGCCCCTTCTTGCCCGTGTCCTGCCCCTTCTTCCCCTTGTCGAGGCCACGCTTGCCCGGCTCGTTGCTGGGCGTCTTGCCCGGGCGGGGCGCCTTTTGCGGGCTTGCTTTTTCGGGCGGCCGCGCCCGTTCCGGCGTGGTCGGTTTGATCTCGATCGCGGCTGAAATACCGCAACTGCCGCTCATGCTGCCGAAGGAGGCAGAAAGTCTTTGGTCGCCCGAAAGAAAGGGCAAGGCCTTCCGGTTTCCGAGTGTCGCCAGTGTGCGGCGACCGGCCTTGTGCGTGTCCGTCATGGTGCCGTCGCGCTTTGCGATCACGCAATCGCAGCGTCGGGTGAGCTGCTGGCATCCTGCCGGGCCGCAGAACCGGGCCGCGCCCTCCAGGAGAACGATCGCCGTCGTTCCGTCGTTGCCGATGTAGAAGTCGAACACGGTTCCGCGTACGCCGATCGTTCCGGCAGGCGTCAAGATCTGATAGGCCGAGTGCTTCGAATTTCCGCTGATCCAACGAAACGTGCCTTTGGCGGCGGCGACGGTGAGTTGCTGCACCGATTTCGAATCGTTGAAGACGAACTTGTCGATGACGACGGAAGAGCCTGCCCCCACCGCCAATTTACTGCCGTCGCGGAACACGAACTGGCCGAGCCCAGATCGGGACGTGCTTATTCGCTCGTCCCGGTGAACAGCGTCCCGCTCCACGAGCGGCCCGCCGCTGCCGGTGACGACCGTCCTGATCCGGACCGCTTCTCCAACCGGTTCGGCGGCAATCGTCGGCATGGAACCGTAAAACGCTGCGCCCAAAGCAGCGATTGCGGCACGACGCAAGTGAAACATCGCACCCTCCACGATGATCTCCTGCGGCCGACGTGGTCCGCGGATCATGAACGTGAATGATAACCGGATCGACACAATGTCGCCGGACCCCAAGCATTCATTCTTATCATGGCCGGGCCGGAAGTGTCTGCCTACCCGTTCGGGGTAGCCGGCGCGAAAGCGCATTTCTGCCGTAATCGGCGGTCCCGGTGTCGCAGGCCGTCGATTGACTTTGCCGCCGCCGCTTCATAATTAACGCAGTATGGATGGTTCCCTCGTGCCGAGGTGGGGCGAGGGAGTAAATGGGAATGCGACGGGGCGGACCCACGCCGGGCGCCTTTATCGCAGCCGACCCCGCGACTGTAGAACGGTCAGGGTTCGCCATCGGGCATTTCGCCGGATTTCCACGCGCTGCATGGGGCAGTCTCGTGAAGTTTGGTGGCATGTCGGAAAAGCCACTGGCGTGGCATTGCGATGAGCCAGGCAGGACGCCTCTTCTTCTACGAATCGTCCGCCTTTCGCGATGCCGCAAACGCCGGGAAGGCGAGGCGAGCCCGTTCGGTCTTTTGCCGCATCGTTTTTCGGGCCGAGCCGGTTCGTCGAACGTGCGGCCATGAGGATCGTGACGCCGTGAGCCAGGAGACCTGCCATCCGTCAGGGCATTCCGCCCGAGGGGAGATGCTCCCCGATGCCAGCACGGAGGTTGTCGTGGCTCACAGGTCTTCGATCGAACGCGTTCTCGGCGCGCGCCGTTGCCGCTATAGCCTTCTCTAGGGCAGGCGGTATGGACATTTCCAATCTCGGCCCGATCCTCGTGCTTGGCGGCGCGCGTTCGGGAAAATCCACCTTCGCGGAAAAACTCGTCGAGGCCACCGGGTCTCCGATGCACTATCTTGCGACCGGCCGGGCCTTCGACGAGGAGATGCGGGAACGCATCGCCCTTCACCAGGCTACTCGGCAGGGGAAGGGTTGGACCACCCACGAAGAACCGCTCGATCTCGTGGGGCTGCTTCGCCGCATCGATGAGCCCGGCCGGGCTGTCCTCATAGACTGCCTGACCCTGTGGGTGACCAATCTGATGATGGAGGAGCGCGACATGGCCGCCGAATTCGCCGCGCTCGCCGCCTTTCTGCCCGCGGCGCGCTCGCGACTCGTTTTCGTCTCTAATGAGGTCGGTCTCGGGATCGTCCCGGAAAACCGGATGGCGCGCGACTTTCGCGATCACGCCGGCCGGCTCCACCAGATCGTGGCGGAGAAATCCGCAGAAGTTTACTTTGTCGCGGCCGGACTGCCGCTGAAAATGAAGGGTTGATTCATGACACTCGCAAGGGCGCCGCAGGGCAAAATACCGGCTACCGTCATCACCGGCTTTCTCGGTGCCGGCAAGACGACGATGATCCGCAACCTGCTGCAGAATGCCGACGGCAAGCGCATCGCGCTGATCATCAACGAATTCGGTGATCTCGGGGTTGACGGCGATGTGCTGAAGGGCTGCGGAGCGGAAGCCTGCTCGGAAGAGGACATCATCGAACTGACCAATGGCTGCATCTGCTGCACCGTTGCCGACGACTTCATCCCGACCATGACGAAGCTGCTCGAGAGGGAGAACCGGCCGGATCATATCGTCATCGAAACCTCCGGACTGGCGCTGCCGCAGCCGCTCGTCGCCGCATTCAACTGGCCGGACATCCGCAGCGAGGTAACGGTCGACGGCGTCGTCACCGTCGTCGATAGTGCGGCGGTCGCCGCGGGCCGCTTTGCCGATGATCACGACAAGGTAGACGCGCTGCGCGTCGGCGACGATAATCTCGACCACGAGAGCCCGCTTGAAGAACTTTTCGAGGATCAGCTCACCGCCGCGGACCTCATCGTTCTCAACAAGACGGACCTTATTGACGCCGCGGGGCTGCAGTCCGTGCGCGAAGAGGTGGCCTCCCGCATCAGCCGCAAGCCGACGATGATCGAGGCGAGGAACGGCGAGGTAGCCGCCGCCATCCTGCTCGGGCTCGGAGTGGGTACGGAGGGCGATATCGTCAACCGCAAGTCTCACCACGAGATGGAGCATGAGGCAGGCGAGGAGCATGATCATGACGAGTTCGACAGCTTCGTCGTAGAGCTTGGCGCCGTAGCCGACCCTACTGCTTTCATCGAAAAGCTCAAAGGCGTCATCTCAGAGCACGACGTGCTGCGCCTCAAGGGCTTCGTCGACGTTCCGGGCAAGCCGATGCGCCTCTTGGTCCAGGCGGTCGGCAGCCGCATCGACCAGTATTTCGACCGCGCATGGGCTTCCGGCGAAACACGCGGCACGCGTCTCGTCGTCATCGGGCTGCATGACATGGACGAGCCCGCCGTGCGCGCAGCGATTTCGGCGCTCGCGTGAAATGGCTTCGACTTTGAATGAGGAGTCCAGGGAGCATCCATGCATCTCCTCCTAGCTCAGAAAGGAACGATCGCCGACGGTAATGAGGCGATCGACCTGGGACAGAGCCCGGGCGACATATTGTTCCTGTCGGCGGCCGATACGGAGCTTGCCTCGATCGCGGCTGCCCATCGTCAGCGCGCGGGCGCAAGAAGCCTGCGGATCGCCAGCCTCATGAATCTCATGCACCCCATGTCGGTCGACACTTACGTCGAACGCACGGCGAGGCATGCGAAACTGATCGTCGTACGGCCGCTCGGTGGTGCGAGCTACTTCCGTTACGTCCTCGAGGCGCTCTACGCCGCGGCGATTGCGAATAAGTTCCAGATCGCCGTGTTGCCGGGCGACGACAAGCCGGACCCGGGCCTCGACCCGTTTTCCACCGTATCGGTGGAAGATCGGCAGCGCCTTTGGGCGTATTGCACCGAAGGCGGCGCGGAGAATGCCGGCCTGTTCCTCGATTACGCGCAGGCATTGATCGATGGCGGCGACAAGCCGCAGCCGGCGCGGCCGTTGCTCAAGGCGGGGATATGGTGGCCTGGCAGGGGCGTGATCGGCGTCGAGGAATGGGTGCGCCTGTCCGAAACGCGTCCGGCTGTAACCCCCGGTCAGGCGGACAGAGCGGGACACGAACCCACCGTCGCCATCTGCTTCTACCGCGCGCTCGTCCAGAGCGGAGAGACGAAGCCGGTGGAGGCGCTGATCGAAGCTCTGGCGGCCGAGGCTGTGCGGGCGCTCCCCGTTTTCGTCTCCAGCCTCAAGGATCCGGTCTCGATCGGCACGGTCGAAGCGATCTTCGCCGAAGCAGTGCCGGATGTCGTGATGAACGCCACGGGCTTTGCCGTTTCCGCACCCGGCGCCGACCGCCAGCCGACCGTGCTCGAATCAGGCGGCGCGCCGGTGCTGCAGGTCATCTTTTCCGGCTCGTCGCGGGAGGCCTGGGAAGCTTCGGCTCAAGGGCTGATGGCCCGCGATCTCGGCATGAATGTCGCGTTGCCGGAGGTGGACGGGAGGGTTCTCTCCCGTGCCGTTTCCTTCAAGGCTGCCTCGGCTTACGACCCGCTGGTGGAGGCCAATATCGTCGGACACGAGCCGCTTGCCGATCGCGCGCGTTTCGCGGCGCGCCTCGCCGCCAATTGGACGAAGCTGCGCCGGACACCGCCCCGGGGCCGCCGGGTTGCCATCGTTATGGCCAACTATCCGAACCGCGACGGGCGCCTCGGAAACGGCGTGGGTCTCGATACGCCTGCCGGCACGATCGAAGTGCTGAAAGCGATGACGGCAGAAGGCTATGCTGTCGGCAATGTTCCTGATGACGGCGACGCGCTGATCCGCTTTCTGATGGCCGGGCCGACCAATGCGGCGAGCGGCGACCGTGAAATCCGCGAAACGATTTCCTTGAATCACTACAAGGGTTTCTTCGAAGCGCTTCCGAAAAAGATTCAGCAGGAAGTGACCGCGCGCTGGGGCGCGCCGCAGGCCGACCCCTTCTACATCGACGGCGTATTCGCTCTGCCGCTTGCGCGCTTCGGCGATGTGCTCGTGGGCATCCAGCCGGCGCGCGGCTACAATATCGATCCGAAGGAAACCTATCACGATCCGGACCTCGTGCCGCCGCACGGCTATCTCGCTTTCTATGCCTATCTGCGCGAGGTATTCGGCGCCCATGCGATCGTCCATATGGGCAAGCACGGCAACCTCGAATGGCTCCCCGGAAAGGCGCTGGCGCTTTCCGAAGAGTGCTACCCCGAGGCGATATTCGGCCCGATGCCGCATCTTTATCCCTTCATCGTCAACGATCCCGGCGAGGGCACGCAGGCCAAGCGGCGAACCAGCGCCGTCATCATCGACCATCTGACGCCACCTCTGACGCGGGCGGAGTCCTACGGACCGCTGAAGGACCTGGAGGCGCTGGTCGACGAGTACTACGAGGCTGCGGGCGGCGATCCCCGGCGGCTCAGGCTGCTCAGCCGGCAGATCCTCGATCTCGTCCGCGACATCGGCCTCGACCACGACGCCGGCATCGAGAAGGGCGACAGCGAGAACCAGGCGCTCGAAAAACTCGATGCCTATCTCTGTGACCTGAAGGAAATGCAGATCCGCGACGGGTTGCATATCTTCGGCCTGGCACCGAAGGGAAGGCTTTTGACCGATCTTACGGTCGCGCTCGCCCGTGTGCCGCGGGGTCTGGGTGAGGGCGGAGATCAGAGCCTGCAGCGGGCAATTGCGGCGGACTTGAGATTGCACGTGGCTTTACCGCAACCCTTCGACCCGCTCGATTGCGTCATGTCCGATCCTTGGGCCGGCCCGAAGCCCGATCTTCTCGCCGCCCTCTCGGATGCGCCATGGCGCACCGCCGGCGACACCGTCGAGCGCATCGAACTGCTTGCAGCGAAGCTCGTTTCAGGCGAAATCGTCTGCCCGGTGGGATGGACCAACAGCCGCGCCGTACTTGACGTGGTCGAGACGCGGCTGAAGCCTTCGATCAAGAGCTCCGGCGAGGCGGAAATCAAGGGTCTGCTGACCGGCCTCGACGGCCGGTTTGTCGCCCCCGGTCCCTCGGGTGCGCCGACGCGCGGCCGTCCGGACGTGCTGCCGACGGGGCGCAACTTCTATTCGGTGGACAGCCGCTCCGTGCCGACTCCGGCCGCCTATGAGCTCGGCAGGAAATCGGCGGAGCTGCTTATCCGCCGCTACCTGCAGGACCACGGCGAATGGCCGTCCTCTTTCGGATTGACGGCCTGGGGCACCTCCAACATGCGTACCGGCGGCGACGACATCGCCCAGGCATTGGCACTGATCGGCGCAAAGCCCGTCTGGGACATGGCCTCGCGCCGCGTGACCGGCTACGAAATCATTCCGCTTGCCGTTCTCGGCCGTCCCCGTGTCGACGTCACCCTGCGTATATCCGGCTTCTTCCGCGACGCCTTTCCCGAGCAGATAGCACTCTTCGACAAGGCGGTCCGCGCGGTCGGCGCGCTCGACGAGGACGATGCCGACAATATGATCGCCGCCCGCATGCGTGCCGAAACGCGGCGGTGGGAAGAGCGGGGCGCCGACGTGAACGAGGCTCGACGCCGTGCCTCCTATCGCGTCTTCGGTTCGAAACCCGGCGCTTACGGAGCGGGCCTGCAGGCGCTTGTCGACGAGAAGAACTGGGAAACGCGCGGCGATCTTGCCGAGGCTTACCTCATCTGGGGCGGTTACGCCTACGGTGCCGGCGAGGATGGAAAGGCGGAGCGGGGCCTTTTCGAGGAGCGCCTGCGCTCGATCGAAGCCGTGGTCCAGAACCAGGACAACCGCGAGCATGATCTGCTCGACAGCGACGACTACTACCAGTTCGAGGGCGGCATGAGCGCTGCGGCTGAGCATCTCGGCGGTCAGCGTCCGGCCATCTACCACAACGACCATTCGCGCCCCGAAAAGCCGGTCATCCGCTCGCTCGAGGAGGAGATCGGCCGCGTGGTGCGTGCCCGCGTCGTCAATCCGAAGTGGATCGACGGCGTGATGCGCCACGGCTACAAGGGAGCCTTCGAAATCGCCGCGACGATCGATTACATGTTCGCCTTCGCTGCGACCACCGGGGCGGTGCGCGATCATCATTTCGAGGCAGCCTATCAGGCCTATATTGCCGACGAAAAAGTCCTCCGGTTCCTGCGCGAAAAGAACCCGGCCGCGCTTTCGGAAATATCGGAGAGGCTGCTGGAGGCGATCGACCGCGGCCTATGGAACCCGCGCTCCAATTCGGCGCGATTCGAACTGAACAGCCTTTCCGGCCGCGCGGCTACCGACCGCCTGATGGCCGGAAACCAATAGGGAGGACATCATGAACGACGAGACCGCGAATACCGGCGAACCGCTCGCCGAGAAGGACGAAGCGCGCCACGCCATGAAGATGGCGAAGAAGAAGACCGCCCGCGACAAGATCATGGCCACCAAAACGGACGAAAAAGGCTTGATCATCGTCCACACCGGCAAGGGCAAGGGCAAATCGACGGCCGGCTTCGGTATGATCTTTCGCCACATCGCCCACGGAATGCCCTGCGCCGTCGTTCAGTTCATCAAGGGCGCCATGCACACGGGCGAGCGTGATCTGATCGAGAAACATTTCGGCGATATCTGCCAGTTCTACACGCTCGGTGAAGGCTTCACCTGGGAGACGCAGGATCGCGCGCGCGACGTCGCAATGGCGGCAAAGGCGTGGGAGAAGGCAAAGGAGCTCATCCGCGACGAACGCAACTCCATGGTGCTCCTCGACGAGATCAACATCGCGCTGCGCTACGACTACATCGACGTCGCCGAGGTCGTGCGCTTTCTCAAGGAGGAGAAGCCGCACATGACGCATGTGGTCCTGACCGGCCGCAACGCCAAGGAAGACCTGATCGAGATCGCCGATCTGGTAACGGAGATGGAACTGGTGAAACACCCCTTCCGCTCGGGCATCAAGGGTCAGAAGGGTGTGGAATTCTGATGACGCAGGCCTGGCAGTTCTGGGCGCTGCTCTCCGCGGTCTTCGCAGCGCTGACTGCCATTTTCGCCAAGATCGGCGTCGCAGACGTCACCTCGGACTTCGCGACGCTGATCCGAACAGCCGTCATTCTTGTCGTTGTCGTGAGCATCGTTGCCGTGACCGGACAATGGCAGCGCCCGACGGAGATTTCCGGCCGAACCTGGCTCTTCCTAGGTCTGTCCGGTCTTGCGACAGGGGCTTCGTGGCTCGCTTATTTCCGCGCGCTCAAGCTCGGCGATGCCGCTCGCGTGGCACCGGTCGACAAGCTGTCGATCATATTCGTCGCTGTGTTCGGCGTGCTCTTTCTCGGCGAGAAGCTCAATCTGATGAACTGGCTCGGCGTCTGCCTGATTGCGGCCGGTGCGCTTCTGCTGGCGGTATTCTAGCGGGCACGGCAAGATCCGGACAGGAAATCGTCGCCGCCATGTCCTTTCGTATTGACAAGTCGCATCCTAACGTTAGGCTTGGCTGAAATTATCTGTCGGCATCTGGGCCTCGAAGGGAAACTTTGTTTCTCTGCGGGGCCTTTTTGCATTTGAGGGGCGAATGACAGGCAACGTTACCTACCCGGTAGGAGTATTGTTCTCTCGGAGCGGGAGCTACGCGCAGCCGGCGGGCCAAGGCTTTGGCGGCGCAATGGCAGCGATCGAGCATGTCAATGCGTCCGGGCGTTTTCCGTTCAGGCTCGAGGCCCATCATCTCGATCCCGCAGGCGAGGCGGATCGCTATGCACCGCTTTGCAGGCAACTGATCCGCGAGCACGGCGTGCGCCATGTGGTGGGCTGCACCACCTCCTGGAGCCGCAAGGAAGTGATACCCGTGGTCGAGAAGCTCGACGCGCTGCTCTGGTATCCTTGCGTCTATGAAGGTTTCGAGGTTTCCGAAAACCTTATCTACGTCGCCGCCTGTGCCAACCAGCACCTGGTGCCGCTTCTCGACTATATCGCGCCGCGCTTCGGCAGCAGGGCGATGCTTGTCGGCTCCAACTATATCTGGGGCTGGGAGACCAACCGAATCGCACGCGACATTCTCCATCGCTCGGGCGGCGAGGTCATGGGCGAGCGTTTCGTGTCGATGGGCGACACGGATATCGTCCACCTGATCGACGAGGTACGCGACAAGAAACCGGATTTCATCCTGAACAACCTGATCGGCCCGTCGTCATACGCTTTCCTGCGCGCGCTTCACGCTCTCGCTGAAGCGGATGATCGCTTCCATCCGGATAAATGCCCGGTCATCAGCTGCAACCTTTACGAGGGCGAGATCGCCGGGCTCGGACACGCCGCGGCGGGGCATTTCACGGTCAGCTGCTATTTCCGCACGATCAAGTCGCCGGAAAACGACTCCTTCCTGAAGACACTTGCGGCGCTGGATCCGGGCGCCGTAGTCGATGCCTTCTATGTGCAGGCATTCAGTGCCGTGATGATGATCGCCGAGGCGATCGCGCGCAGCGGCAGCGACGATGCGGATGTTGTACGCGCCGCCCTGTGCGGGCAGGCGGTCGATACACCGCTCGGGGCCATCAGCGTCGATCGATGGACGAACCATGTGGAATTGCCGGCCCATATCGGCCGCGCGGGCGCAGATGGCAGTTTCGAGATCGTCAAGCTCTCGTATGAAGCCATCACGCCGGATCCGTTCCTGACATCCACGCCGCTTGTCCGCCCGATGGGAGGGAACGAGGCGCGGCCTGAGCTGAAGGTGGTGAAATGAGATCTGTTCATAACACCCCGAATTTCGATGGCTGGCGGGCGCTCATCCTGCACCGGCCGCATCAGAACGTCGACGCTCTCTTTGCCCAATGCGCCCGCATAGGCATTGCGGCGGAACAGGCCTGGCCGGATTTTCCCGGTGACCGATCTGCAGAGGAGTTCAACGTCCTCCTTATCGACGCAGATATGGGCCACGACGAGCAATTTCCCTGGCGTCAGGGGGAAGCCCCCATGCCGATGATCGCACTGATCGGCTCCGAGGCGCCCGGCCGCATCGCCTGGACTATCGCGCAAGGGGCCGACGCGCAGCTTCTGAAGCCCATCGGCAGCGCCGGGCTGTACAGTGCACTGATGGTCGCAAGCCACAGTTTTGTCCGCCGCCATGCGCTCGATCGTGACGTCGCCGCATTGAAGCATCGCCTCACGCGGCGCCAGGAACTTGCGGAGGCAACGGCGCTGCTGATGCTCCGGAAGAACTGCGGGGCCAGCGAAGCCTACCAGCACCTGCGCCTGACCGCGATGTCGAGCAGCTGCAGCATCGAGGACGTCGCCGCGGCGATCGTCCAGGAATTCGAGAACCACGGATTGAAGAATGCCGACCATGGTCGCTGAAACGGCGCGCAGCAAAGAGAATAGGACACCGGGCGTGTGGACGCGCCTCCTTCGCAGGCCGCTTGCGCTCATCGGTCTTGCGGTCATCATCGTGGTGGTGGGCGCAGCAGCGCTTGCGCCTTGGATCGTGCCCTATGACCCGCACGAGCAGTTCTTCGAGGGTCTGACCATTGAAGGCGCGCCGCTGCCGCCCAACAGTCAATTCTGGCTCGGTACCGACCTTGTCGGACGCGACCTCCTGAGCCGGCTGATCTATGGCGCGCGCACCTCGCTCGTCATCGGCGTGGTCGCCAATGGCATTGCCGTCGTCATCGGCTCGCTCGTCGGCATTGCAGCCGGCTATTTCCGCGGCTGGGTGGACACCGTGCTGATGCGCTTCACCGACCTGATGATGGCCTTTCCGGCGCTCCTCCTTGCCATCGTTCTGGCCGCGATCTTCACACCCAGCCTCTGGATCGTTGCGATGGTCATCGCCATGGTGAACTGGGTGCAGATCGCCCGCGTCGTCTATACCGAAACCCGCTCGATAGCCGAGCGCGATTTCGTGACTGCCGAGCGGGCCATGGGGGCCGGCGCCGGCCGCATTCTCTTCCGTCACATTCTTCCGCATCTCCTGTCCACGATCATCGTCTGGGCGACGCTCGGGATTGCGACGACGGTGCTTTTGGAGGCGACCCTTTCATTCCTCGGTATCGGCGTGCAGCCGCCCATCCCCTCCTGGGGCAATATCATCTTCGAAAACCAGACCTATTTCACTTCGGCACCGTGGCTGGTGTTCATACCGGGTGCGGCGATCCTGGCGCTCGCGCTCGCCTTCAACCTGGTCGGCGATGCGCTGCGGGATGTTCTCGATCCGACGCAGCAGGGGAGGCATTGATGGCAGCCTATATCGCGCGGCGACTGCTTCAGACGGTCGTCATCCTGCTTGGTATCAGCTTCGTCACCTTCGTTCTCCTCTATTTGATACCGGCCGATCCGGCCAGACAGATCGCCGGCCGCAGCGCAACGGCTCAGACCGTGGAGAACATCCGCGAACAGCTCGGGCTCAACCTGCCTTTCTACGAGCAGTATCTGCGCTATGTTTCCGGCCTCGTGCAGGGCGACTTCGGCCGCTCCTACCTGCAGAAGACCGAAGTCGCGACGCTGATCGCGTCGCGGCTTCCCGCAAGTCTCGTGCTGATGGCCGGAGCCATCACTTGTGAACTGATCTTCGGTCTCACGATGGGGATCGTCGCGGCGCTTCGGCGCGGCTCACGCACCGACGATACGCTGATGATCGCCTCTTTCGTCGGGGTGTCGGCGCCGCAATTCGTGATCGGCATCCTGCTGCTTTATGTCTTCGCCGTGAAGCTCGGCTGGTTCCCGATTGGCGGCTATGGCACTTTCGCCCATCTGGTCCTGCCCTCCGTTACGCTCGGCTTTCTGGGCGCCGGCTGGTATTCGCGCATGATGCGTTCCTCGCTGATCGAAGTGATGCGCCAGGATTTCATCCGCACGGCGCGCGCAACCGGTGCGGGCCGCGCCAAGGTCCTGTTCCGGCACGCAATGCCCAACGCGATACTGCCCGTTATCGCGATGATCGGCATCGACATCGGTCTGTTCATGTCCGGAATAGTCGTGGTGGAAAGCGTCTTTGGCTGGCCCGGCATCGGCCAGCTTGCCTGGCAGGCGATCCAGCGGGTGGATATCCCGATCATCATGGGCGTCACGCTCGTCTCTGCGTTTGCCATCGTGCTCGGCAACCTGGTCGCCGATCTCATCACACCGCTTATCGACCCGCGCATCAAGCTGCGCTGACGCGGGAAGAACCAACAGCAGCACGAAGAAAGGAACTTCAGATGAGGAACTTGCTACTGGCCGGCGTCTGCGCCGCTGCCCTCTTGGGAACTCCTGCGCTTGCCGACGACATCAAGCAGGGTGGCGAAATGACCGTCACCTACAAGGACGATGTTTCGACACTCGATCCGGCGATCGGCTACGACTGGCAGAACTGGTCGATGATCAAGTCGCTGTTCGACGGCCTGATGGATTATGTCCCGGGCACGACCGAGCTGCGTCCCGACCTTGCCGAATCCTACGAAATCTCTGAAGACGGCAAAGTCTTCACGTTCAAGCTGCGCCAGGGCGTCAAGTTTCACAATGGCCGCGAGCTGACGGCCGAAGACGTGAAATATTCGATCGAGCGCGTGGTGAACCCGACGACCCAGAGCCCGGGCGCCGGCTTCTTTTCGACGATCAAAGGCTTTGAAGATGCCTCTGCCGGCAAGGCGGAGGGGCTGTCCGGCATCACGGTGCAGGATCCGCACACGATCAGGTTCGAACTGACCCGTCCAGACGCCACATTCCTCCATGTCATGGCCCTCAACTTTGCCCATGTCGTGCCGAAGGAAGAGGTCGAGAAACACGGCGCCGACTTCGGCAAGAATCCCGTCGGCTCCGGCGCGTTCAAGCTTGCCGAGTGGACGCTTGGACAGCGCCTCGTTTTCGAGCGCTTCGCCGACTACTGGAACGAAGGGCTTCCGAAGCTGGACCGCATCACCTTCGAGGTTGGCCAGGAGCCGGTCGTCGCGCTGCTTCGGCTGCAGAATGGGGAAATCGACGTGCCCGGGGACGGCATTCCGCCGGCCAAGTTCGTCGAAGTGACGAATGATCCGAACTTCAAGGACCTGATCATCCAGGGTGGCCAGCTGCACACCGGCTATGTGACGATGAACGTCAAGATGCCTCCCTTCGACAAGGTCGAGGTGCGCAAGGCTGTGAACATGGCCATCAACAAGGATCGTATCCTGCGTATCATCAACGGTCGCGCGGTTGCCGCCAACCAGCCGCTGCCGCCCTCGATGCCCGGCTACGCAAAGGACTATGCAGGTTATGCCTACGATCCCGACGGTGCCAAGAAGCTGCTCGAGCAAGCTGGCCTCGCGGACGGGTTCTCGACCGAACTCTATGTCATGAATACCGACCCGCAGCCGCGCATCGCCCAGGCGATTCAGCAGGACCTGAAGGCGATCGGCATCACGGCATCCATCAAGTCGCTCGCACAGGCCAATGTCATTGCGGCCGGCGGCGAGGAAAACCAGGCGCCGATGATCTGGTCGGGCGGCATGGCGTGGATTGCCGATTTCCCCGATCCCTCGAACTTCTATGGTCCCATTCTGGGTTGCGGCGGTGCCGTGCCGGGAGGCTGGAACTGGTCCTGGTACTGCAACGAAGAGCTCGACAAGAAGGCAGCCGAAGCCGACGCCATCGTCGACCCGGCAAAGGCCGCGGAGCGCGAGGCCCTGTGGCGCGACATCTATCTGAAGATCATGGAGGACGCGCCCTGGGCGCCGATCTTCAACGAGGAGCGCTTCACCATCCGCTCCGAGCGTATCGGCGGCGACGACAAGCTGTTCGTCGATCCGGTCCACATCCCCGTCCATTACGATCAGGTATATGCAAAAGATGTGCAGTAACTGCGACTACACCATCCACGGACGCCATCACCATTACGGCTGGGATCATTCGATCCCGCCGGCGGAAACCGTGGCGCCCGGATCGCGGCTCGAGTTCAATTGCCTGGACTCCGGCTCCGGTCATTTCACCGCCGACAGCACGGTTGCCGATGTCTCGACGGTCGATTTTACGAAGGTCAATCCGGTCACCGGTCCCATCTATGTCGATGGGGCCAGGCCGGGGGACGCCCTGAAGGTGACCATCGAGCACTTCAAGCCGAGCGGCTTTGGCTGGACGGCCAATATTCCGGGCTTCGGGCTCCTCGCCGATCAGTTCGCCGAGCCGGCGCTGACACTCTGGAAATATGATCCGGCTACGCTCGCTCCCGCAGCCTTCGGCGAGCTCGGCCGCGTCCCCCTGAAGCCCTTCGCCGGCACGATCGGGCTCGCGCCGGCAGAGCCGGGGCTGCATTCCGTGGTTCCGCCGCGGCGGGTAGGAGGTAATCTCGACATTCGCGATCTGGCGGCGGGAACGACTTTTTATCTTCCCGTCGAGGTGGAGGGCGCCTTGTTCTCCATCGGCGACACGCATGCGGCGCAGGGGGATGGCGAAGTCTGCGGCACGGCCATCGAAAGCGCGATGGATGTGGTCGTGAAGCTGGAGCTGGTGAAGGACGCCAATCTCAAGATGCCGCGCTTTACCACGCCGGGCCCCGTCACACGGCATCTCGACGCCGAGGGTTATGAGGTCACGACCGGCATTGGAAGCGATCTGATGGGAGGTGCGCGTGCGGCCGTGTCCGGCATGATCGACCTTCTCTGTGCGACACGTGGCATGAAGCCGGAAGACGCCTACATGCTGTGCTCGGTCTGCGGCGACCTCCGCATCAGCGAGGTCGTCGACCAGCCGAACTGGGTCGTGTCCTTCTATTTCCCGCGCATCGTCTTTGCGTGACGAACGGCCCTGTTCCGCCTCGGCGGGGCAGGGCGTCCTTCTGATGACATTGCCGAGGCCTCTGCCCGATGACTTCCTCTCTGCTTTCCGTGAAGGAACTGACCGTCCAGGTGGCCACGCCGACCGGGCCGAAGGTCGTGGTGGAGCGTCTGTCCTTCGATCTTCTTCCCGGCAGGACGCTTTGTCTTGCAGGCGAGAGCGGATCAGGAAAGTCGATGACCGCGCTTTCGCTGATGCAGCTGCTGCCGAAGCCGATGGCACGTATTGCCGGCGGCTCGGCCACTCTCGATGGCGAGGACATATTGGCGCTTCCGGAAGCGCGCATGCGGCAGATTCTGCGGGCGCAAGATCGGGATGATCTTCCAGGAGCCGATGACCTCGCTCAACCCGGTGATGACGGTCGGCAATCAGCTGATCGGTGCGATCATCGCGCATGGAAACGCCAGTGGCCGGCGCGCCGCGCGGGTGCGGGCCGTAGAACTCCTGGACCAGGTTCAGATCCCGGAGCCGGAGCGGCGGCTCGGCCAATATCCGCACGAGCTTTCCGGCGGCTTGCGTCAGCGCATCGTCATCGCGATGGCACTCGCGCAGAACCCGCGAATTCTGATCGCCGACGAGCCCACGACGGCGCTCGACGTAACGGTTCAGGCGCAGATCCTCGCCCTTATTCGCAAGCTGCAGGCCGATCATGGGATTTCGGTGATCATGATCACCCATGACATGGGCGTGGTCGCGGAGATGGCCGACGAGGTGCTGGTGATGAAGCATGGCCGCACCGTCGAGCACGCAACCAGCAGGGATCTTTTCGCGCATCCGCAGGATGCGTACACGAAGGAACTCCTTTCCGCTGTGCCGCGCCTCGGCGAAATGGCGGGGACGGAGGCACCGAAACGCGCAGCGGGGAAGGCGGTCGCGGCAGGATCTAAGCCAGGCGACGAACAGCCGATGCTCGACGTCGAGAACCTGACGGTGCGTTTTGACATCAAGGGCGGCATCCTTCAGCGCCCGGTCAGGCGACTTCACGCGGTGGAAGGCATTTCTTTCTCCGTGCGCAGGGGTGAGACGCTGTCTCTCGTCGGAGAATCCGGTTGCGGCAAGTCGACGACCGGCAAGGCGCTCTTGAACCTTGTTCCGTGGACGGGAGACATCCGCGTCGACGGACGCTCCACGCATGGCTTGCGGGGGAGCACCATGCGGCCCATCCTGCGCGACGTCCAGATGATCTTCCAGGACCCTTACGCATCGCTGGATCCGCGAATGCGCGTCGGCGATCTGGTGGCCGAGCCACTGGTGATCCACGGACTTGCAAGCGGAACCGAGCTGCGTGACCGGGTGGAGTATCTTTTCAAGCGGGTCGGATTGTCGCCCGAGCAGATGAAGCGCTACCCGCATGAGTTTTCGGGCGGTCAGCGGCAGCGCATCTGCATAGCGCGCGCCCTGTCTCTCTCACCGAAGCTCATCGTCGCAGATGAGTCCGTCGCGGCACTCGACGTGTCGATCCAGGCTCAGGTGCTCGATCTCCTGCAGGACATCCAGGACGAGACCGGCGTCTCCTACCTGTTTATTTCTCACGACATGGCAGTCGTCGAGCAAATCAGCCATCGGGTAGCGGTCATGTATATGGGCCGTTTCGTCGAAACGGGCACGCGGCGGCAGATCTTCGAGAATCCGCAGCATCCCTATACAAAGAAACTGATGGCTGCCGTTCCCGTGGCAGATCCGAGTCGAGCGCGCCGGGACTTCGTGCCGAAAGCGGAAGACCTGCCCAGTCCCGTGCGCGCCCTGGACTATGTGCCGTCCTTCCCGCCGCCATCGGATCTGGGCGGCGGACATCTCGTCTGGAGCGGCTGAACGCTCGTCGGTTTTCGACTGGCCTAAAGCCCCAGCCAGATCCGCAGCGGATATCCCGGATCGGCGAGCAGCCGGATGGCGAGCGCGATCGAAACGACGACCAGCAAAGGCTTGATGATCTTCGCACCCTTTGCCATCGCATAGCGCGAGCCGACCTGCGCGCCGAGGAACTGGCCGACGCCCATCGTCAGGCCGATCTTCCACAGCACGACGCCGCTGAGTAGGAAGACGAAAAATGCGCCGATATTGGAGCCGAAGTTCAGGAATTTCGTGTGCGCCGTCGCCTTGAGGATGCCGTAGCCTGCGAGGGAGACGAAACCGAGCATGAAGAAGGAACCTGTACCCGGACCGAAAACGCCGTCATAGAGGCCGATTAGGGGCACGAAGGTGATGGTGAACAGGAACACCGACAGCCGCCGATGCTTGTCGATGTCGCCGATATTCGGCTTGAAGCCGAAGTAGAGCGCGATGCCGATCAACAGGAACGGCAGCACGGCCTCCAGGACGTCCGCGGGAACGACCGTCGCCAGCAAGGCGCCCAAAACTGCGCCCCCCGCCGACATCAGGGCCATCGGGAGCTGCTCCCTGAGGTTCACGTGACCGTGCCGGGCATAGGCGATGCTCGCCGACCCGGAGCCGAAAAGGGATTGCAGCTTGTTGGTGCCCAGCGTCTCGAGCGGTGGAATCCCCGCAATCAGCATGGCCGGGATGGTGATCATCCCGCCGCCGCCGGCGATCGAATCGATGAAGCCGGCAAGGAATGCGGCCGCAAAAAGAAAGAGCAGTATGTGGAGGGCTAGGTCGTGCACTGGAGTCTCGAGCGAATAGGGCGGCGGAACTGCTTCAGCCGCCTTGTGTCAGAGCTGACGCCGAAATGCAAAGCATTGTCTGACGCCGATTTCGTGGCCGCACGGTTTGCGACACGTGGATGGCGCAATCCGGTTTGACCGGCCTGAAACGCTCCGATAAAAATGACGATCATGCGACGGCGTCCGTTCAGGCGGACTGAAAGAGCGTCCGGTGCGGCCGACCCATGCAGGGGGCTTGATCCGGTGCTGTCCGGACCGGTACGTGGCATTTGCCAGGCCGGCGCTTCGTATGGAACGCCGACGCCGCATGGGAGCCGCACCGCATATGCCTTCCGCCGAAGGACACATCACCGCCGAACTCGTGCTCGGCCTTGGCTGCGAGCGCAACACTGCGCCCGAAGAGGTGATCGCGCTTGCCGAACAGGCGCTTGCGGATGCCGGCGCTTCCGGCAGGGATGTCGCACTCGTCGCCTCTCTGGATGCGCGGACCGATGAGCCCGCGATCCATGCGGTGGCGCGGCACTTTTCGGTGCCTACGCATTTCTTCGACGCTGCCACGCTGGAGGCGCAATCGTCGCGTCTAAAAAATCCATCGAAGGTCGTCTTTGCCCATACGGGTTGCCACGGCGTCGCTGAAGGCGCGGCTCTGGCGGCCGCCGGGTGCGACGCGGTTCTGCTTGTACCTAAGATCCGATCGGTGCGGGCGACGGCGGCAATCGCCGGACCGGCTGATTTTGCAAAGGGAGCCGTGTAATGGCCTCGGCCGAATTTTGCAGTTTCTTTGATGAGCGGATTCAATTATCTGCCATTGTTTCCTGCATAACGACTTCAAGTTTTTCCTTCGTCGGATCGGATAGAATGCCTTGCTTTGCCCGGAGTATCGACCGATGACCGACATGTTTGCCGGCCTGCCTGATCTCGAGCCGGGTTCAGTCTGGCTCGTCGGCGCGGGCCCGGGCGATCCCGGCCTTCTGACCCTGCACGCAGCCAACGCGCTTCGCCAGGCGGATGTGATCGTTCACGATGCGCTGGTCAACGGTGATTGCCTCAAGCTCGCCAAAGCGAGTGCCGCACTCGAATTTGCGGGCAAGCGCGGCGGCAAGCCTTCGCCGAAACAGCGCGATATCTCGCTGCGGCTGGTCGAACTGGCACGTGAAGGGAAGAGGGTCCTGCGCCTCAAGGGTGGCGATCCCTTTGTCTTCGGCCGCGGCGGAGAGGAGGCGCTGACCCTGGTCGAGCACCGCATCCCGTTTCGCATCGTTCCCGGGATCACCGCGGGCATAGGCGGGCTTGCCTATGCCGGTATTCCGGTCACGCATCGGGAGGTGAACCACGCGGTGACTTTCCTCACCGGCCATGATTCTTCCGGCGTCGTGCCGGACAGGATCAATTGGGAAGGCATTGCCAAGGGCTCTCCGGTGATCGTCATGTACATGGCGATGAAGCATATCGGCCAGATCTCGGCCAACCTGATCGCCGCCGGCCGCTCGCCGGACGAGCCTGTGGCTTTCGTCTGCAATGCCGCGACGCCGGAGCAGGTCGTGCTGGAAACCACGCTTGCGTCCGCTGAGACCGATGTAACCGCTTCGGGGCTCGAGCCGCCGGCAATCGTCGTCGTCGGCGAAGTCGTCCGACTGCGCGCCTCGCTCGACTGGCTTGGCGCTCTCGATGGCCGGGCGCTCGCTCCCGATCCGTTTTCGAGCCGCATTCTCCGGAATCCGGCATGAATGGAGTGATGATTGCAGCCCCGAGCTCCGGCTCGGGCAAGACCACGGTCACGCTCGGCCTGATGCGGGCATTGAAACGGCGCGGGCTCTCGATCGCGCCTGGAAAGGCGGGACCGGACTATATCGACCCGGCTTTTCACACGGCTGCCAGCGGCAAACCCTGCTTCAATTATGACCCTTGGGCAATGCGCCCCGAACTGCTCCTTGCCAATGCGGCGGCTGCGACGGAAGACGGGTCGGTGCTGATCATGGAGGCGATGATGGGCCTCTTTGACGGCGCGGCGGATGGCACGGGCGCGCCGGCGGATCTCGCCGCAGCACTCGGACTTGCAGTGATCCTGGTCGTCGATTGCGCGCGCCTCTCCCATTCCGTGGCCGCCCTGGTTGGCGGCTATGCCCGTCACCGCGACGATGTCCGTGTCGCGGGCGTCATTCTGAACAAGGTCGGCAGCGACCGGCATGAGGGAATGCTGCGCGATGCGCTTGCCGGCATTGCGATGCCGGTCTTCGGCGTGCTGCGGCAGGACGCAGCACTGAAGCTGCCCGAACGCCACCTGGGCCTCGTACAGGCAGGCGAGCATGGATCGCTGGAAGCCTTCATCGATCACGCGGCAATGCGGGTCGCATCGGGTTGCGATCTCGAGGCGGTGCTTGCTGCGGCGACGCCGCTGACGGTGGGAGAGACGGCCGGGACGCTAACGCCGCTCGGCCAGCGGACAGCCGTCGCACGCGACGTGGCCTTCGCCTTCTGCTACGAGCATCTTCTTTCCGGCTGGCGCGGGCAGGGGGCCGAAATCACGCTCTTCTCGCCTCTTGCGGACGAGGGGCCCGATCCGCTTGCCGATGCGGTCTATGTCCCCGGCGGTTATCCCGAGCTTCATGCGGAACAGCTCTCCAATGCTTCGAATTTCCGCGCTGCCATGCACAAGGCCGCTGGAGACGGGGCGCGCATCTTCGGGGAGTGCGGCGGCTACATGGTGCTGGGCGACGGGCTTGTCGCGGCGGATGGCGGGCGTTACGAGATGCTCGGGCTTTTGCCGCTCGTCACGAGCTTTGCCGAACGCAAGCGGCATCTCGGCTACCGGCGCGTGACACCGGTCGACGACGTGTTTTTCCGCGGACCGATGACCGCGCACGAATTTCACTATGCCACGATCGTTTCGGAGGGAGCGGCTGAGCCGCTCTTCACGGCACGGGACGCGGCAGGGCTCGATCTCGGCCGCGCCGGCCTCCGTCGCCGGAATGTTGCCGGCTCCTTCATGCATCTCATCGATTTCTCGGAATGATCATGGCTGCTCCCATCATTCATGGCGGCGGGATCACGGAAGCTGCAGCGCGCTTCGGCGGCACGCCCGACGACTGGCTTGATCTCTCGACGGGGATCAACCCGTGTCCCGTCGCCCTGCCGGAAATCGACGGGCGCGTCTGGCACCGATTGCCCGATCAGCATGTGGAAGAGGCGGCGCGTGCGGCGGCCAGGGGCTACTACCGAACCGGCGAACTCATGCCATTGCCGGTGCCCGGAACGCAGGCCGTCATTCAATTGCTCCCGCGGATCGCGGTTCAGGGAAAGCGCGTCGCCGTATTTGCGCCGACCTATGGCGAATATGCGCGCGTTCTGAAAGCCGCCGGCCTTTCCGTCGACTCCGTCACATGCGCCGGTGATCTCCAGACGGCGCACGGCCTGGCGGTCGTCGTCAATCCGAACAATCCGACGGGACGGCTCTTTCCGCCGGAGGAAATCCTTGCAATGGCGGAAGCGATGCGGGTGCATGACGGCCTGCTCGTGGTGGATGAGGCCTTCGGCGATCTGGAGCCGGACGCAAGCGTCGCCGGACACGTTGCCGCCAATGACAACCTCGTCGTTTTCCGTTCTTTCGGGAAATTCTTCGGTCTTGCGGGCCTTCGGCTCGGCTTTGTGGTCTCGAACCGGTCGATCGAGCAGTCGTTTCGTGACTGGCTCGGCCCCTGGTCGGTCTCGGGTCCGGCACTTGCCATTTCGGCGAAGCTGATGGAAAGCGACACGCCGGGGATCAAGGCCGGCATCGCGGAACGCAAGGCCGCGCTCGACGCGGTGCTTCTCGGCGCGGGGCTCGAGGTGGTCGGCGGCACCGGCCTGTTCACGCTCGTAGAACACGAACGGGCTTACGATCTTCACGCGGCGCTCTGCGAGGCGCATATCCTGACGCGAAAGTTCGACTACGATCCGCGCTGGCTGCGTATCGGATTGTCGCCGAACGCGCAGGGCGACCGTCGTCTCGCCGAGGCTTTGAACCGGATGGGTGTGTAGTGTCGGCTAAAATACTTCTGATCCTCGTGATGGCGCTGCTGCTGGACCGCATCCTCGGCGATCCGGACTGGCTCTGGTCGCGTCTGACCCATCCGGTGGTGTTCTTCGGCAAGGCGGTCGAATTCGTGGACGAGGCGCTTAACCGCGGCGAATTCACCAAGGCCTGGCTGAAATTCCGCGGTGTCGTCGGCATTCTGGTACTGCTCGCCGGAGCCACGGCCTTGGGTGTCGTGCTCGCTCGGCTTTTCGATGTGCTTGGCGCCCTCGGCTCTTTGCTCGAGGTTGTCACGGTGGCCGTCTTTCTCGCCCAAAAGAGCCTTGCCGATCACGTTTCCCGGGTTGCCGTCGGCCTGCGACGCGATGGGCTTGCGGGTGGCCGCAAGGCGGTATCGATGATCGTTGGACGCGATCCGAACACACTCGACGAGCCGGCCGTCTGCCGGGCGGCGATCGAAAGCCTTGCGGAAAACTTTTCAGACGGCGTCGTCGCTCCCGCTTTCTGGTATGCGGTTGCCGGACTTCCCGGACTTCTTGCCTACAAGATGCTGAACACGGCCGACTCGATGATCGGCCACAAGAGCCCGAAATATCTTCATTTCGGCTGGGCTTCGGCGCGGCTCGACGACCTGGCGAACCTGCCCGCGGCCCGGCTCTCGGCCCTCCTGATTGCGGCCGGCGCCTATTTCCGGCGCGGTGCGGAAGCGGCGAAAACCGCAATCGAGGTGGCGCGGCGCGATCACGGACTTCACCGCTCGCCCAATTCCGGCTGGCCCGAGGCTGCGATGGCAGGCGCCGTCGGCATTCAGCTTGCCGGCCCGAGAATCTATGGTGGCGTGAAGGTCGACGAGCCCATGATGAACGATGCCGGACGTGCGGTTGCTGCCATAGAGGATATCGAGGCTGCGGTCACCGTCTTCTATGCGGCCTGCTCCGTGATGGCGCTCGCCTTCGCGATCGTCGCCTTGCCGCTTCTGGTTTTCTTCTAGGTAAACGACCCTCTCCTGGCGGTTTAGCAACATCTGTTTCAAATCGCGGTGGCAAAAGCCTGTGGGGCATTGGCTTTTCCGGTGCATTTTTCTATAGGGTTCGCCAAGACTCGAATTTTAAGAGGTATGCGCGTGACAGCTACATTCGACAAGGTTGCCGATATTATCGCGGAAACGAGCGAGATCGATCGCGAGACGATCAAGCCGGAAAGCCACACGATCGATGATCTCGGCATCGACAGCCTCGACTTTCTCGACATCGTTTTTGCGATCGACAAGGAATTCGGCATCAAGATCCCGCTGGAGCAGTGGACTCAGGAAGTCAACGAAGGCAAGGTCTCGACCGAGGAATACTTCGTGCTGAAGAACCTCTGTGCCAAGATCGACGAGCTGCGGGCCGCCAAAGCGGGTTGAGGAAGCCTCAAGCGGCTTTCCGCGTGGATTACGCTTTCATCTGCGATCGGAGTTTTAGCGATCATCGCTGACACGGATCGGCCCTTTCCCGATGCCGCCTGTCGCGCCCCGCGCTTGACAGGCGGCATCGGCATTTTTACTTGAGCGCGAAACGAATGGGATGAGCCTGAATGCTCCTTGAATATTTCCAGATGATCGACCGGGTCGAAACCGTCGATCTGTCGGCAGGCCGTCTCGTGGCGCGCTCGGTCGTGCCGGAGAAGAGCCCGGTATTCGAGGGGCATTTCCCCGGCTATCCGCTGGTCCCGGGCGTGCTGCTTATCGAAACCATGGCGCAGGCTTCCGGTTTTCTCGTGCTGGCCGCCACGAAATTCGCCGCAATGCCGTTCCTGATGACGGTCGATGGTGCCAAGATGCGCAGCTTCGTCGAACCGAATGCCGAGCTTGAGATAGAGGCTCTGCTCGAGCACGAGGGATCCGGCTTTGCCGTGACGAAGGCCAGGATTGCGTCTGGCGGCAAGAAGATATGCGATGCCCAGCTGAAGCTGAGGACGATTCCGTTCGACCAGGTGCCGCTGAGCGACATCGTGCGCAAGCGTGCGGAAGAACTGGGGCTCATGGCCGCGATGGCCGGTTCGGAGAAGTGAAGATGAGGAAATCCGCGAACGATGTGGTGATCACCGGGGTAGGCATCGTGACGAGCCAGGGCGTCGGCGCCGAGCCTCACGTGGCGCTGCTCGGCGCGGCCGAGCCGCCTGAGGCCCGCATAGAGACAGAACGTTTCGCACCCTATCCGATCCATCCGTTGCCGGAAATCGATTGGTCGCAGCAGATTCCGAAACGGGGCGATCAACGGCAGATGGAGAACTGGCAGCGCCTCGGCGTTTTCGCTGCCGGCCTGGCGCTCGACGACGCTGGTCTCAAGGACAACCTCGAAGCCTGCGGCAGCATGGACATGATCGTCGCGGCCGGCGGCGGCGAGCGCGACATCAATGTCGACTCGCTCATCGTCGACGAGGCGCTGAAGCGCAACGACCGCGAACGGCTCTTGAACGAGAAGCTAACGACGGAACTGCGCCCGACGCTGTTTCTGGCGCAGCTTTCGAACCTTCTCGCCGGCAACATCTCCATCGTGCACAAGGTTACGGGTTCGTCGCGCACTTTCATGGGCGAAGAGGCGGCCGGCATTTCCGCGATCGAGACGGCCTTTGCCCGCATCAAGGCCGGTCAGTCGAGCCACACGCTCGTCGGCGGTGCATTTTCGGCCGAGCGTCTCGACATCGTCCTGATGATCGAGGCGATCCAGGGCCATGCGCTCGGTGAATGGCATCCGATCTGGTCGCGCAGGCCCGAGGACGGGGGCGGTATGATCCTCGGCTCCGTTGGCGCCTTCCTGGTTCTGGAGTCGCGCGAATATGCCGAGTCGCGCGGCGCCCGCATCTATGCGACGATCGATGCGATCGGCGGCGACCGCGGCAGCCGCGAGGACGGGCGGCTCGAAGCGCGCCTCAGATATTTGTCGAAACCGGCCCTGGAGCTCGATCCGCAGTCGACCGTCGTCTTTTCCGGCACCTCGGGCTTCCATGACCTTGCCGGACGGGAGAAGGCGTTTCTCGAGACCGAACTCGCCGGCCGGCCTGTCCGTGCCTATGGCGGGCTCGTCGGTCACGGCATCGAGGCGCAGTTTCCGGTCGGCATGGTCCTGGCCGCGCTCTCGCTCGGACACGCAGCCAAGGTTCCGCCTTTCGACCCCGCCGCCGAAGCCCCGATGCTGGCGCCGGCCAGGGCGGCGGTCGTTACCACCATCGGCCACTCCCGTGGCGAAGGCGTCGCCGTGCTTGCCGCGGAATAAGGAGCTCCAACTATGAGCAAGGCTTATAAGGACCACCTCGGCCGTCCGATCGTTGCTGTCACCGGCATGGGCGTCATCACCTCGCTCGGGCAGGGGCTCGCCGATAACTGGGCGGCGCTCACCGGGGGCGTATCGGGCATCCACAGGATCACCCGGTTCCCGACCGATGCTCTTTCGACCCGCATCAGCGGCACGGTCGACTTCATCGAGATCCCTGCGGAGAATGCCGTCGAGCGTTCCTATGCGATGGCGCGCGAAACGACGCTGGAGGCCCTGGCGCAGGCCGGCCTTTCCGGCGAATTCAACGGCCCGCTGTTCCTGGCGGCTCCGCCGATCGAGCCTGAGTGGAATGCCCGCTTCGAGCTTGCCGACCGATCGCCGCCGTCGAGCCAGCCGGGCGACGCCTATAACCGCTTCCTCGCGGCAATGCGGCAGAAGGCCGATCCGGCCTTCCACGAGGCCGTCCTTTTCGGCTCGATCTCGGAGCGTCTTGCCGATCGATTCGGCACGCGTGGCCTCCCGGTGACGCTTTCGACGGCCTGCGCATCCGGGGCGACCGCCATACAGCTCGGCGTCGAAGCCATCCGCCAGGGAAGGACCGACAGGGCGCTCACCGTTGCGACCGACGGCTCGGTCAGTGCCGAGGCTCTCATCCGCTTCTCGCTGCTCTCGGCGCTCTCCACACAGAACGAGCCGCCGGAAAAGGCTTCGAAGCCCTTCACCAAGGATCGCGACGGTTTCGTGATTGCGGAAGGCGCCGCGACGCTCGTGCTCGAATCGCTGGAAGCGGCGGTCGCCCGCGGCGCCCGCATCTACGGCATTCTCAAGGGTTGCGGCGAAAAGGCCGACCTCTTCCACCGCACGCGTTCCTCCCCCGATGGCGGACCGGCGATCGCGACGATCCGCGCAGCACTTGCGGATGCGGGCATCGACGAAGCCGGGATCGGCTACATCAATGCCCACGGCACCTCCACGCCCGAAAACGACAAGATGGAGTATCTGTCGATGTCCGCGGTTTTCGGCGAGCGGTTGCCGTCGATCCCGGTCTCATCCAACAAGTCGATGATCGGCCACACGCTGACGGCAGCCGGTGCGGTCGAAGCGGTCTTCTCGCTCCAGACGATGCTCAGCGGCACGCTGCCGCCGACGATCAACTACCAGAACCCCGACCCCGCGATCGTTCTCGACGTCGTGCCGAACGTAAAGCGCAGCCAGCAGGTGACTGCAGTGCTGTCGAACTCCTTCGGCTTCGGCGGCCAGAACGCCAGCCTCGTCATGACCGCCGAGCCGGCTTGAGCCGCTCGAGGACCGAATACCTGCCTGCCGCAAAGGAAAAACCATGCGCGCCCTGCAATTGCTCGATGACCGCAAGCTTGAAATCACCGATCTGCCGGAGCCGGAGGCGCCCGGTCCTGGCGAGGTGACGCTGCGGGTCAAGGCGGTCGCGCTCAATCATATCGACGTCTGGGGCTGGCGCGGCATGGCTTTCGCCAAGCGCAAGATGCCGCTCGTCATCGGCGCGGAAGCCTCCGGCGTGGTGGAGAGCATCGGTCCGGGCGTCGCCAATGTGCTCCCCGGCCAGCTCGTCTCGATCTACGGTGCGCGTACCTGCGGCCTCTGCCGCCCGTGCCGCGAGGGGCGCGACAATCTCTGCGAACATGTCGGAGGCGTCCATGGCTTCCATCTGGACGGCTTCGCGCAGGAGAAGGTCAACCTTCCGGCGCGCCTGTTGGTGCCTGCACCCCCGGGTGTCGATGAAATCGGTGCGGCGCTGGCGCCGGTCACCTTCGGTACCGTCGAGCACATGCTGTTCGACAACGCCAGGCTCGAACCCGGCGAGACGATCCTCGTCCATGCGGGCGGATCCGGTATCGGCACGGCCGCGATCCAGCTCGCCAAGAAGATCGGCTGCACGGTCATCACCACAGTCGGATCGGACGACAAGATCGACAGGGCGAAGGCTCTCGGTGCCGACCACGTCATCAATTACCGGACCGATCGTTTCGAAGGCGTCGTGCGGAAGCTGACGAAGAAAAAGGGCGTCGATGTCGTCTTCGAACATGTCGGCAAGGATACCTGGGCGGGCTCGATGCTGTCGATGAAGCGTGGCGGGCGCCTCGTGACCTGCGGCTCGACCTCCGGCGTTTCGACCGACATGAACCTGATGATGCTGTTTCAACAGCAGCTGAAACTGCTCGGCTCCTTCGGCTGCCGCATGGAGAACATGGCGAACGCCATGCAGAAGATGGGGCGCGGGCTCGTTCACCCGGTGATCGATACCGAGGTGGGGCTCAACGATATCGACCGTGCGCTGGAGCGTATGGAGTCGCGCCAGATCTTCGGCAAGATCGTGTTGCGGATGGATTGATCTTCGTGCGGATGCTGATCACACGGCTGGTGCTTGCTGCGGATCGTTTCCGTCAATGGTCGATCGCGCAGTTCGTCCTGCTGCTTCTCACGATACTGAAGCTTTTCCCCCCGGACATGGCGATCAACTTCATGGATCGCGTTGCCCGCTGGATCGGACCGAAGACCGGTCGTCATAAGCTGACGCTGATCAATCTGCGCAATGCCTTTCCCGAGAAGAGCGATGCCGAGATCGCGGCGATCGCGCTCGAAAGCTGGGGTAATATGGGGCGGCTCGCCGCCGAATACGTGTTCCTCGATCAGCTCTTCGACTTCGATCCGGCGCGCGCGGAGCCGGGCAGGGTGGAGGTTTCGGGCATCCCTCTCTTCCTGGAGCTGCGAGACAATCCGCGGCCGTTCATCGTCTTCACGGCCCATAGCGGCAATTTCGAAATGCTGCCGGTTGCCGGCTCGGCTTTCGGCCTCGACGTGACGGTGCTCTTCCGGCCGCCGAACAATCCCTATCTCGCCGATCGGGTATTCGAATTCCGCAAGGAGCGCATGGGCAACCTCGTGCCGTCGCATGCCGGCTCCTCCTTCGCCCTTGCCAGGCAGCTCGAACGCGGCGGCGGAGTCGGCGTGCTCGTCGACCAGAAGTTCCGCAAGGGCCTGAAGACGAGGTTCTTCGGGCAGCCCGTGCAGACGAACCCGCTACTTGCCAAGCTCGTCCGCCAGTTCAATTGCGAGGTCTATCCGGCCCGTTGCATTCGCCTGCCCGGCAACCGCTTCCGGCTGGAGCTCGAGCCGGCGGTCGAAATCCCCCGCAGGGCCGACGGCAGCGTCGATGTCACGGCAACGGCGCAGATGTTGAACGACAAGGTCGAGAGCTGGGTTCGCGAATATCCGGGCCAGTGGCTCTGGTATCATGACCGCTGGCACATCAAGCGGACGATTTGAGCCGGTCTCTGACGGACATCTTTCCCCTCGGAAGCTGCCGCCTCCTTAAATCGGTGCCGATTTAGGGATTGTCTCGAGTGCGCCGGGCATGCGCGAAGAGAACCGTGACGGCGTCAGCCGAAGGAGGAAACGAGATGGCACAGGAATGGCCGATGTTCATCCTGCAGTGCATCGTCGTCTTCGGGCTCGTCGGCGCGCTGTTCATCCGCTTCGGCGAATGAACAGGCTTACGGCTACTGCGCCGACCACACCGCCAGCTCATAGCCATCGGGGTCGGCAAAATGGAACCGCCGGCCGCCCGGGAAGGTGAAGATAGGCTTCAGGATCTTGCCGCCCGCGGCTTCGACCCGTCGCTGAGCGTCCTCGATCTGGTCGGCATAGATGATGACGAGCGGACCGCCGCTGCGAACCGGACCAAGTGTGGTGAAACCGCCCGTCAACCGCCCGTCGGCGAACTCGCAATATTCCGGGCCGTAATCCGTGAAGGTCCAGCCGAAGGCGCTGCCGTAGAAGGCCTTGCTCGCGGCGATATCCGTCACAGTGAACTCGACATAGTCGATGCGTTTGTCGTTACCTTTGCTGGCCATTGGCTTTGCCGCCTTCCTGCTTGTGATTACCGGTTTCCAGGATGGATTTGAGCGCGGCAAGATCCTTTTCGACCCAGGTCGCGTCATCGGCGAATTGCGCATCGGTCATGCCGGGCTGCCTGAGCAGGGTGAACATGACTTCCGCGCCGTCGCCGTTCGGCACGACGCGAAGCGCATTGTGGACGCGCGCGCCGTTATCGAGTGTCACGAGGTGGTCGACCACACCGAATTCGTTGTCGGCGACGAAGCGGACGCGGGCATTGCCGAGAGGCCCGGGTGCGATCCACTCGTCGCCGTCGCGCGTGAGCCCGGAGGAGAGACCGGTCGCCCAGAGCGGCATCTTCTCGTGGTCTGCCATGAAGGCATAGACCTCGCGCCAGTCGCGCTCGATCGAGGTGTGGATAATCCGGGCCGTCATCGTCGCCATGCGTTCCTCCGTCCTGGAATTTATAGCATTGCTCCGGGCAACGGTCTTGAACGAAACGGCCAACCTTGCCGCCGACGGGCCCATGCACCTAAAGTCTTTTGAGTCAGTCTGTTATGTGGGAATTCTCAACCCGGCCAAGGCCGAAGCGCGCGGCCAACTGTCGCTGGATTTCGCGCGGCGTGAAAGATGTGAGCCCTCTTACCTCCCGGGCAAGATGGGCCTGATCGGCATAGCCGGCATCGGCAGCAATGTTTGCCAGCGTGTCCCCGGGCCGCGCGCGGCAGGCGGCCAGGAAGCGCTGCAGGCGCAGAATGCGGTCGAGGGTCTTTGCGCCGTAGCCGAGATGCTCGTGGCACAGACGGCGAAATGTCCGCTCGCTGGTACCGATCTCACGGACAAGGGTCCGGACGGGATCGTCTAAGGTCAGCCGGTCGACCTGAAGATGGGCGACGCAAGCCGCAATGTCCGGCGGCGGAGGCTCGGCGCCGGCGGATAGGCGTCCAAGCAGAGCCGCAGCAAGAACGCCGAGCCGCTCCGGCGTGCTCGCTGCTTCGCGCATCCGCGCCTCGATTTCGTTCGCAGCCGGACCCCAGACGAGATGGAGCGGCACCGTTTGGCCGGTGATTTCGCGGAGCGGCGTGCGTAACCACGGCGCCGCCGCGCCGATCCGGAACCGAGCGCCGATGATGGTTTCGCCGGCAGGAAGCTTCGGAAAGGCGGCGACCCTGTCGGGACCGACGATGGCCAGCCCATTCGACGACCAGATGATGTCGCTGCAACCGTCCGGGACGACGGCGATGGTCGAGGGGGCGCCGTCGGGCATGCGGTGCAGCCAGAGGCATTTGAAGTAGGAGGCGAGCGCCGCAGGGGGCGACTGCTCGCGGTAGATTCCGCTCGTCTGGGCGAGCGCGGGAGGGCAGAGCCTCGGCCTATCGACGCCTGGACAGCCGGCCGCAACCTCCCGCTGGAGCCGGTCGGCGGCGCCAGCGTCTTTGTGGTATGCCGGGCAGGACGTTCCCATTGCCCTTTTTTGCGCCGGCGAACCCGCGCGGTCAATGCCCTCTCACCGAGGCAAGGAATGCCTCGGCGGTCCCGCCCTGTCGCTAATCGCGCGACCAGATCTCGCCATCGATCTTTCCCTGCAGCTCCGGATAATCGGCCGCGTGGAAAACCGGGACGGCGCCCGCTTTGCGCTGTTCGAAATAATCTTTCGTCAGCTTTGCGATGGTCCCCGAAAGGAGCAGGATCGCGACGAGATTGATCGTCGCCATCAGTCCCATGGAGGCGTCGGCCGCGTCGAAAACGGTGCTGATACTTTCGTAGGCTCCCCAGACGACCATCGCCAGCGTGGCGCAACGCATGATCATAAGCCCGAGTCGGTTGCCCCCGCCGAGATAGGTCAGCGCGTTTTCGGCGTAGGAATAGTTGCCGATGATCGAGGTGAAAGCGAAGAAGAAGATCGCGATGGCGATGAAATAGGTCCCGGCCGAGCCGATATGCGTGCTCATCGCCGCCTGTGTGAGCTGTGTCCCGGTGACGCCGGAGCCGGGTTCCAGCGTGCCCGAAAGCAGGATCATCACCGATGTCGCGGTGCAGATCAGTATCGTGTCGATGAAAACGCCCAGGGACTGCACGAAGCCCTGCGACGAGGGATGGTGCGGTACAGGCGTCGCCACGGCTGCGATATTCGGGGCCGAACCCATGCCTGCCTCGTTCGAGAAGAGGCCGCGTTTGACGCCGTTGAGCATCGCCGCAGCAATCCCGCCGGTGATGCCGCCGGCCGCTTCCTGAAAGCCGAAGGCGCTCGAAATGATCGTCCAGAGTACGCCCGGCACCGCCGAGGCATTTGCGATCAGCACGTAGACAGCCGTGAGCAGATATGCCGCGGCCATGAAGGGGACGACAATCTCGGCGACGCGGGCAATCTGGCGGATGCCGCCGAAGATCACCACGCCGGAGAGTAGCGCAACGGCCACGCCCACCGCGAGTTTGGGCACGCCGAAGGCGCCCTCGACCGCATCGGCGATCGAGTTTGCCTGAACGGCGTTGAACACGAGACCGAAGGAGAGGATGAGGCAGGCCGAGAAGATCGTGGCCGCCCAGGGCGCATTGAGGCCGCGAGCGATGTAGAAAGCCGGCCCGCCGCGGTATTGCCCGTCCTCGTTGCGTATCTTGTACAGCTGAGCCAGCGCGCTCTCGGCATAGGCGGTTGCCATGCCGACGAACGCCACGATCCACATCCAGAAGGTCGCGCCCGGTCCGCCGAGATAGAGAGCGACCGCAACGCCGGCGAGGTTACCGGTTCCGACACGTGAGGCGAGGCTGACCATAAGCGCCTGGAAGGGGCTGATTCCGGCCGCATCCTTGCTGCCGCCGCGGCTTAGCACCCGGAACATTTCGGCGAAATGAACGATTTGGGGAAAACCGAGCCGGACCGTGAAAAAGAGGCCGACCGCAAGCAGACCATAAATGAGCACATAGCCCCAGAAGATCGTGTTCAGAAAGCCGATGATCGTTTCCATACGGTCCTCGCTCCTATTGCATTGGAGGTTGCGCCGGCCCCATTCCCGTCGCGCGGGGACTCGGACGTGTTCTGCGGCATTAGGGCGCAAACTCGACTTAGATCAAGGCTCTACGGGGCCGGATCGGGCAGAACACGGGGCAGGAGGCGATATATCCCGTGGATTCGCTTCGGACGCATGTAGAATGAGGATGTAGAGGGTGCCTTCCGGCGCGTGTTCACGGCGTCGAACAGGGGCCGGAAAAGGTTTGATTTTGTCAGGAACGGCTTGTCGTAAATCGATTTGAATGCCAAAACAGCCTCCGCCGCCGCGTGCCGTCGGTCCCTGATTTTCTGGGGGTGACAGACACGCGCAGATCAATTCGAAGGGCCGGCACGCGCGCGATTGCGCGCCGTGGCCGGCTCTCCCTGTCCAATGGAGGCAATCACGTGTCACAGGCGGAAATCGGCCTAATCGGTCTCGGAGTCATGGGCTCGAACCTGGCCCTCAACATCGCTGAAAAAGGCAACAGGATCGCCGTTTTCAACCGCACGGTCGACGCGACGCGCAAATTCTATGCTGAGGCCGGCGCGCTGAAGGACCAGATCGTTCCCTGCGAAACGATCGAAGAATTCGTCGCCGCCATCCGCCCGCCGCGTCCGATCATCATCATGATCAAGGCCGGCGATCCGGTCGACCAGCAGATGGAGGCCCTGAAACCCCATCTCGCCAAGGGCGACATCATGATCGATGCGGGCAACGCCAATTTCCGCGACACGATGCGCCGTTTCGAGGGCCTGAAGGATTCGGGCCTCACCTTCATCGGCATGGGTGTCTCCGGTGGCGAGGAAGGCGCCCGTCATGGGCCCTCGATCATGGTCGGCGGCACGGAAGAATCCTATCGTCGCGTCGAGAAAGTTCTGACCTCGATCGCTGCGAAATACGATAGCGACCCCTGCGTCGCCTGGCTCGGCGAGAACGGGGCGGGGCACTTCGTCAAGACGATCCACAACGGCATCGAATATGCCGATATGCAGATGATCGCCGAGATTTACGGCATCCTGCGTGACGGATTGAAGATGACGGCACAGGAGATCGGCGAGGTCTTCGGTGCCTGGAACAAGGGCCGGCTCAACTCCTACCTGATCGAAATCACCGAGAAGGTCCTGAAGGCCGCCGATCCGCTGACCGGCAATCCCATCGTCGATATGATCCTCGACAAGGCCGGTCAGAAGGGCACCGGCAAGTGGTCGGTGATCGAGGCGCAGAACATGGGCGTGCCGGCGACCGCAATCGAAGCGGCGGTCGCAGCCCGCAGCATCTCCTCGGCGAAGGAAGAGCGGGAAGCCGCCGAGAAGGTTCTCGGTCTGCCGCCGGTCGGCGAAATCAAGGTGGCCGACAGGGACGCTTTCATCAAGGACCTGGAAAACGCGCTGCTCGCCGCCAAGATCGGCGCCTATGCGCAAGGCTTCGCAGTGATGGCAGCGGCCTCGAAGGAGTTCGGCTGGAACCTGCCGATGCCCACGATCGCAAAGATCTGGCGCGCCGGCTGCATCATCCGCTCTCAGTTCCTCGACGAGATCACCACCGCCTTCACCAAGGCACCGGATGCGGCGAACCTGATCGTCACCCCGGCTTTCGCTGCCATGGTCAAGGAGAGCGATGGTGCATTGCGACGGGTGGTTTCGACGGCCGTCCTCGGAGGTCTTCCGGTGCCTGCGCTGGCCTCGGCGCTCGGCTATTTCGACAGCTACCGCCGCGGCCGCGGCACGGCCAATGTCATCCAGGCGCAGCGCGACTTCTTCGGCGCCCACGGTTTCGACCGTATCGATGGCGCAGACAGCCATCACGGTCCGTGGGGCAGCGGCCTGAACGCTTGAATTCGCATGAGTTTAGAGGGGTGGATGGCCGCCCCTCTAAAGCGGGGCGAGGAAAAGTGTGTGCGGTTTTCCGCCGGCATCCAGCGTCTCAACTTGTCATGAATCGATCACGGTCGTGATTTTGGGTCGAACCGACCTTAAATCATCGCGATCCGGCGACAAGTCCAGGCAAGCTCCGGCGTCTAAGATCTCAATAAGGGAGCCATTCGAGAAGGCAGGCATGAAATTCACAGTGATCGAAGGGGGCAAGGCGGCGGAGGTCACGGCCGCCGGATCGATGACCATCCGCGACGAGGCGGAGAGACGCATAAAGGCGGCCGGTTATGAGCAGTGGCGGGTGCGGAGTCTGGCAACGGGCGCGCCTATCCCGGGGCCAATCCGGTACCTGAAGATGCAGATCGATTTCGTCGCCGGAAAGCTCGAGCAGCTCAATCCCGTCCCAAGCGATTTTACCGATGACAAGTACTGGCCGGCCGCGAGGATTTGAGCCCTGCTGCGTCGGCGCGGAAGCGTTCTCCCTGGAGCGAGGTTTTCGGCGGGTCGGCTCCCTGTGGCAGGCCCAGGAATCAGCGGCGGCTGCAACAGGCACGGCAGATCTATGATACCGCCGACCTCGCCATCGGCGGCTGGAATTCCGGCTGGCTGAGGCTCTGAAGCGTATCTGGGGGGTGGCCTTCGATATGGCCGATCACAGCCTTTGCGAGCTCGCGCCCGGCAATGCGGATGTCCTCATACATCGTCATGACTTCCGGGCGCAGCCAGCGCAGGAAGTCGCTCGGCACTTTCGACACCATTTCGGCGTCCTCCCCGACCTTCTTGCCTGCCGCTTCGATCCCGGCAATCAACGCGATCGCGCCGGAACCGCTGCCGGACACCACGCCGTCGGGGGCATCGGGGGAGCGCATCAGCTTCTCGAACGCATCACGGATGGCAACCAGGCTGTGGTCGATGTTGACCTGGTGAAAGCTTACCGCTTCCGCGCCGAAGTCTTTCAGGCCCCGCTCGAAGCCGGTGCGCATGTGCGAATGGAAGGTCAGATTCGGCGGCGGTTCCAGGAGCACCAGCCGCCGCCTGCCGCGGTCGACGAGCTTGCGGACCGCCTCGTAGGCGAAGCGTTCATTGTCGAAGTCGTGATAGGGATGGATCAGCCCCATTTTGGTTCGCCCATGGGTGGCGAAGGGCAGGTGGCGCTCGGTTAGAAGCGTTACCCGCGGATCGTTGGGCTCGGTCCGCGAAATGATCACCCCGTCCGCCGCGCCGGTATCGAGAATGTAGCGGATCGGGCCGAGCGGATCCTTGGCCGAACTGTAAGGCGTCACGACCAGGTGGTATTGCGTGCCGGCGAGAATTTCGGTGATGCCGATGACCATGGGGCTGGTAATGCCCATGATCTCTTCCTCCAGCGTCAGCACGAGACTGATGACATTCGTCTTGCCCGTTCTGAGGCGGACGCCCGCCCGGTTGGGCTGATAACCGATCTGTTTTGCTACCAGGCGGACGCGCTCCTTGGTTTCCGCACCGATGTCCGGAGCATCCTTCAGGGCACGCGAGACGGTGGTAACACCGAGCCCGGTCATGAAGGCGATCGTCTTAAGGGTCGGTCTGCCGCCTTCGACCGGCGGCGCCGTCGTCGCTCTGTTCTTCGTCTTGCCATCCATGCCCGTCACGCCAATCCGCTCTCCTGAATCGCGGCCCTCGTCGCTACCCTTCAACCGGAGGCCGCGTCGCCCCGCCTTATATACGAACTACGGCTGCTGGCCACATCCGTCTACGCCTGAGTTCAACCCAAAATCTGTAACGATACAGGAGCGATGTCGAGCATTTTCGTTGCTGCAATGCGAAGGGCGTAACCCTCAGGTTGAGTTGCGCTGCGGAGAGCGTCGATGTGGCGTATGGGAAGCCATGAAAGGTTACGCCGAGATGAGAGATCTGGGAAAACGCACGAAATCAGGGAGATTATCACGAATTTGCCGTCGAATTTCTTGCCTCCCGACAGGCGTTCCGCCTACAGGTTATCGCTACCTGAGATTGTATTTGTGCATTTGTCGTGAATTGCCCGTTGTAGGTGTTGCGCGGAGAAAATCTTTGAACTAAGTTTTTCCGGCAACGTTACAGTGAGGGAGGACACTCATGAAATTGCGTTTTCTAGCTGCCGCTTTGGGCGCAGCCACTGCCTTGCCATTCGGCGCTGCCAACGCGACCGATCTCGAGGTCACGCATTGGTGGACTTCGGGTGGTGAAGCCGCGGCGGTTGCCGAGCTGGCGAAAGCTTTCGATGCGACCGGCAACAAGTGGGTCGACGGTGCGATCGCCGGCTCCGGGGGCACCGCACGCCCGATCATGATCAGCCGCATAACCGGCGGTGATCCAATGGCCGCCACCCAGTTCAACCACGGCCGTCAGGCGGAAGAGCTGGTGCAGGCGGGCCTGATGCGCGATCTCACCGACATCGCCACCAAGGAGAATTGGAAGGAAGTCGTGAAGCCCTCGAGCCTGCTCGACTCCTGCACGATCGAAGGCAAGATCTATTGCGCGCCGGTCAACATCCATTCCTGGCAGTGGCTGTGGCTTTCGAATGCAGCCTTCAAGCAGGCGGGCGTCGAAGTTCCGAAGAATTGGGACGAGTTCGTCGCTGCGGCCCCGGCGCTCGAGAAGGCCGGAATCGTTCCGCTCGCCGTCGGCGGCCAGCCGTGGCAGGCGGCGGGCGCCTTCGACGTGCTGATGGTTGCGATCGCCGGCAAGGAGAACTTCGAGAAAGTCTTCGCCCAGAAAGACGAGGAAGTGGCAGCCGGGCCTGAAATCGCCAAAGTCTTCAAGGCTGCCGACGATGCCCGCCGCATGTCGAAGGGCACCAACGTCCAGGATTGGAATCAGGCGACCAACATGGTCATCACCGGCAAGGCTGGCGGGCAGATCATGGGGGACTGGGCCCAGGGCGAGTTCCAGCTTGCGGGTCAGAAAGCCGGCGTGGACTACACCTGCCTTCCGGGTCTCGGCGTCAACGAGGTGATCTCGACCGGCGGCGATGCGTTCTACTTCCCGCTTCTGGAGGACGAGGAGAAGTCGAAGGCGCAGGAAGTGCTGGCGTCGACCTTGCTCAAGCCGGAAACGCAGGTGGCCTTCAATCTGAAGAAAGGCTCTCTGCCGGTACGCGGGGACGTCGATCTTGCGGCTGCGAACGACTGCATGAAGAAGGGGCTCGACATCCTCGCAAAGGGCAATGTGATCCAGGGCACGGACCAGCTTCTGTCGGCCGACAGCCAGAAGCAGAAGGAGGACCTTTTCTCCGAGTTCTTCGCGAACCACTCCATGACGCCGGAAGATGCGCAGAAGCGTTTCGCCGACATCATCGCGGCTGCGGATTGAGCGGCGCTCCAGGCCCCGCACTTTGACGGGGCTGATCTTCCCTCGCCGGGAGCACGGTGAAAACGCGCCGCCTGCGCTGATTTTGTCGGCGCAGGCGTGGCGGGCGAGGGAGGCAAACGGGCCTCAGCCGCCGGCGCATTGCCGCAGGTGCCCGATTACGTGAAAACCTTTTGCAGTTCGGAGGAGGAAACATGACAGGTCTAACACGTGGTTCGGCGCGGCCGAACCAGTGGCTGCGAAACCTGAATGCGAAGATCGCCTCTATCCCGATGATCCTCACGGCCTTGGTCATCTTCGTGGGCGGTACGGCCTGGACGGTCGTCTACTCCTTTACCAATTCCAAGCTCCTGCCGCGGCTCGCATTTGTCGGCTTCGACCAGTACGAGCGGCTGTGGGCCGCGCCCCGCTGGCTGGTCTCGATCCAGAACCTGGCGGTCTTCGGTTGCCTCTCGCTGATTTTCAGCCTGGTGATCGGCTTCGTGCTGGCCGCCCTGATGGATCAGAAGATCCGTTTCGAGAACACGTTCCGGACGATCATGCTCTATCCGTTCGCCCTGTCGTTCATCGTCACCGGCCTCGTCTGGCAATGGCTGCTCAATCCGCAATACGGGATCCAGTCGATCGTCAGGTCGCTTGGATGGACGAGCTTCTCCTTCGACCCGCTCTACAACTCGAACATCGTCATATACGGCATTCTCATCGCCGCACTGTGGCAGGGAACGGGCCTCGTCATGTGCCTGATGCTCGCCGGGCTGCGAGGGATCGACGAGGACATCTGGAAAGCGGCGAGGGTCGACGGCATCCCGATGTGGAAGACCTATGTGCTGATCATCATCCCGATGATGCGCGGCGTCTTCATCACCACTCTGGTGATCATCGCGAGCGGCATCGTCAAGGTCTACGACCTCGTCGTGGCGCAGACGAGCGGCGGCCCGGGGATCGCCTCCGAAGTGCCGGCCAAATACGTCTACGACTACATGTTCCAGGCGCAGAACCTGGGCCAGGGCTTTGCCGCCTCCACCATGATGCTCGTGACTGTCGCGATCATCATCGTGCCGTGGGCATATCTGGAGTTCGGAGGAGGCCGCAAGCGTGGATAACATCGCAAATAACAGCATGGCCGCGGCTTACGAGACTGCTCCCGGACTCGTGGCCGGCCCTCGCGGCAGAAAGCCGCGCAGGACGCTCTCCCGCCGCAATATCATCGTCTACGGCACTTTGATCGTCGTGGCGCTCTACTATCTTCTGCCGCTCTACGTGATGATCGTGACCTCGCTCAAGGGCATGCCCGAGATCCGCGTCGGCAACATCTTCGCTCCGCCGCTCGAGATCACTTTCGAGCCCTGGGTGAAGGCCTGGGCGGAGGCCTGCACCGGACTGAATTGCGACGGGCTTTCCCGCGGCTTCTGGAATTCGGTGCGCATCACCGTGCCGTCCGTGATCATCTCGATCGCAATCGCCTCCGTGAACGGCTACGCGCTCGCCAACTGGCGGTTCAAGGGCGCCGATCTGTTCTTCACCATCCTTATCGTCGGCGCCTTCATCCCTTACCAGGTGATGATCTATCCGATCGTGATCGTGCTCAGAGAAATGGGCGTCTACGGGACGCTGACCGGCCTCATCATCGTGCACACGATTTTCGGCATGCCGATCCTGACCCTGCTTTTCCGCAACTATTTCGCCGGGCTGCCGGAGGAGCTCTTCAAGGCCGCACGCGTCGACGGCGCCGGGTTCTGGACGATCTATTTCAAGATCATGCTGCCGATGTCACTGCCGATCTTCGTGGTTGCGATGATCCTCCAGGTGACCGGGATCTGGAACGACTTCCTTTTCGGCGTGGTCTTCACCCGGCCGGAATACTACCCGATGACGGTTCAGCTCAACAACATCGTCAATTCGGTTCAGGGCGTGAAGGAATACAACGTCAACATGGCGGCCACGATCCTGACCGGCCTCGTGCCGTTGACGGTCTACTTCGTCTCCGGCCGCCTGTTCGTCCGCGGCATCGCAGCCGGCGCAGTGAAAGGATAAGCAAGCATGACAAGCGTATCTGTCAGGGATCTGTCGTTGAATTTCGGCGCCGTCACCGTGCTCGACAGGCTCAATCTCGACATCGATCACGGGGAGTTTCTCGTCCTGCTCGGCTCATCCGGGTGCGGCAAGTCCACGCTGCTCAATTGCATTGCCGGGCTGCTCGACGTCTCCGACGGGCAGATCTTCATCAAGGACCGCAACGTCACCTGGGAGGAGCCGAAGGACCGCGGCATCGGCATGGTGTTCCAGTCCTATGCGCTCTATCCGCAAATGACCGTCGAGAAGAATCTCTCCTTCGGCTTGAAGGTCGCCAAGATCCCGCCGGCCGAAATCGACAAGCGCGTGACGCGTGCCGCGGAGATCCTGCAGATCCAGCCGCTGCTCAAGCGCAAACCCTCGGAGCTCTCCGGCGGTCAGCGGCAGCGTGTGGCGATCGGCCGGGCGCTGGTGCGCGACGTCGACGTCTTCCTTTTCGACGAGCCGCTGTCGAACCTCGACGCCAAGCTGCGCTCCGAACTGCGCGTGGAGATCAAGCGCCTGCATCAGTCGCTGAAGAACACGATGATCTATGTCACCCATGACCAGATCGAAGCGCTGACGCTGGCCGACCGGATCGCCGTCATGAAAAGCGGCGTGATCCAGCAACTCGCCGATCCGATGACGATCTATAACGCCCCGGAGAACCTCTTCGTCGCCGGCTTCATCGGTTCGCCCTCGATGAATTTCTTCCGGGGCGAGGTAGAGGCAAAGGACGGACGCAGCTTCGTTCGGGTCGGAGGCATCGCTTTCGACGTGACCGACTATCCGGCGCACACCAGGCTGCAGCCCGGCCGGAAGGTCGTTCTCGGTCTGCGGCCGGAGCACGTGAAGGTCGATGAGGCGAGGGACGGCGAGCCGGCGCACCAAGCGGTCGTCGACATCGAGGAACCGATGGGGGCCGACAACCTCCTATGGCTGACATTTGCCGGCCAATCCATGTCGGTGCGGATTGCCGGCCAGAGGCGCTACCCGCCGGGCAGCACCGTGCGCCTTACCTTCGACATGGGCGTGGCGTCGATCTTCGACGCCGAGAGTGAAAACCGCCTCTGACGAGCCGAGAAGGGGACCGGGATACCAGACTCGGTCCGTATCGATGAAACGGCGCCGGTGCAGGCCGCCCGGTGCACGAATGGATCATGGAAATGCCTTCCGAAACCCCGAACCGCGATTCCATCCGTATCGACCTTTCCGGCGATTGGCTGCTTGCCGCCGCCGACAACAGCCACGCCCTGACGATCGCGCTGCCGGGCGACGTGCACAGCGCGTTGCAGCGAGCCGGCATCATCGCCGATCCCTATCGCGGCCGAAACGAGGCCGATATCCAGTGGGTCGCCCGGAAAGACTGGGTGCTCGAGCGCACCGTCGTCATCGATGCCGACGATCTGAACGGGGGATGGTATCTCGACTTCGAAAGCATCGACACGGTCGCCTCGGTCTACGTCAACGATGAGCGCGTATTGCAGTCCGAGAATTGCTTCCGCCGTTATCGGCCCGACGTATCGGACGCGATCGTCGCCGGCGAGAACCGCATCCGCATCGTGCTCCATTCGGCAATTGCCGAGGGAGCGCGGCGGCAGGCGGCGCAACCCTTCTACGTGCCCTACCATGACGGCAATTCGCCGATCGCCAACGGCAACATGCTGCGCAAGCCGCAATGCCATTTCGGCTGGGACTGGAATATCGCCATCGCGCCGCTCGGGATCTACGGCTCGCTGGCGCTCTGCCGGCTGGAAACGGCTCGCATCGAACATGTCACCACGCGCCAGATGTGGCTGGATGACGGCTGCGTCGATCTGCAGGTGACGGTCCAGCTTTTCGCCCGCGATCCCGGTATCGTGCCGGTCCATTTCATGCTCGACGGCGTGCGCGAACGACTGGATTGCGCGGTCGGCGCCGGGGAAACGCGCCTTACCCATGTCTTCACGGTGCAGGAGCCCAGGCGCTGGTGGCCGGCCGGCAGCGGCGATCAGGCGTTCTCGACCCTCAAGGTGGAGGTGCCCGGCGAAATCGTCACGCGGCAGATCGGCTTCCGCACGATCGAGCTCGTCACCGACAAGGACCAGGCGGGAAGCCGCTTCGCCTTCCGGGTAAACGGCAGGGAGATCTTCTGCCGCGGGGCCAACTGGATACCGGCGGATGCGCTGATGTCGCGCGTCACGCCCGAAAGTGTCGAGGACCTTCTCCGCTCGGCGGTGGACGCGAACATGAACATGATCCGCGTCTGGGGCGGCGGCTTCTATGAGCCCGACTGGTTCTACGATCTTTGCGACCGACTCGGTCTGCTCGTCTGGCAGGACTTCATGTTCGCCTGCAATCTCTACCCGTCGACGCCGGATTTTCTGGAGAACGTTGCGGCCGAAGTGGACTATCAGGTCAGGCGGCTTTCGACCCATCCGTCCCTCGCGCTCTGGTGCGGCGACAACGAGCTTGTCGGCGCGCTTACCTGGTTCGAGGAGAGCCGCAGGGATCGCGACCGCTATCTTGTCTCCTACGACCGCCTGAACCGGACGGTCGAGGCGTCGATGAAGCAGGCCTGCCCGGAAGCGATCTGGTGGCCGTCCAGCCCCTCCGTCGGATACCTCGATTTCGGCGACGCGTGGCACGCCGACGGGGCCGGCGACATGCACTACTGGTCCGTCTGGCACGAGAACAAGTCCTTCGACAATTACCGCACCGTGCGGCCGCGCTTCTGCTCGGAATTCGGTTTCCAGTCCTACACCTCGATGCCGGTCATCCGGCAGTTCGCCGAAGCGCGCGACCTCAACATCGCCTCGCCGGTGATGGAGACGCATCAGAAGAATGCCGGCGGCAACGAACGCATCGCCGGCACCATGTTCCGCTACTTCCGGTTCCCCAAGGATTTTCCGAGCTTCGTCTATCTGAGCCAGATCCAGCAGGGCCTGGCGATCCGGACGGCCGTCGACTACTGGCGGTCGCTGAAGCCCCATTGCATGGGCACGCTCTATTGGCAGCTCAACGACACCTGGCCGGTCGCGTCCTGGTCGAGCCTCGACTATGGCGGACATTGGAAGGCGATGCACTACATGGCGCGCCGCTTCTTCCAGCCGGTTGCCGTTGCCGCAATTCCCTCCCCGGATGGGCGGGAAATCGCCTTCTCGATGGTGAACGACACGGCCGAGCCGGTGACGGTCGAGTTGCAGGCGTTTCTGGTTTCGCTCGACGGCACTCGGCAGCCGCTGCTCGCCGCCGCGGGGACGTGCCCGGCCGATCGCGCGTCGACGCTCGTGACCATCGCCGCGAAGGATATTCCACCCGACACGCTGCTCTTCTGGTCTTTCGAAGCTTCGAACGGGGCAACGGGCGAAGGACACTATGTCCACGGTACCTATAAAGCGCTCGATCTCGTGCCTTCCGGACTGACCATCGAGACGGCGCCTCGGCCGGACGGGGCCTTCGATGTCGCCGTAACGGCCGCCGGGCTGGCGCTGCACGTCATGATCGAGGCCGATGTCGAGGGACGCTATTCCGACAATGCCTTCGATCTGACCGCCGGCGAGACGAAGTCGATCCGATTCACGCCAAGGCTGCCGGTCGACGCGGGCGTGAGCCCACGCTTCAGCGCCTACGATCTCGAATCCTGCCAGGGAAAAGGGTGAGCCCCATTTTACGCGCACTCCCAGGCAACCGTTCAACGAACCACCAGGAGATTTCCATGAAAGACGTCAGCTTCCAGCTCTACAGCGCCCGCAATTTCCCGCCTTTTGCCGAAGTCCTCTCTGCTATCGGCTCCGCGGGCTACACACAGGTGGAAGGCTACGGAGCCCTTTACGCGGCCCTCTCGGATGCGGAGATCGCCGATTTCAAGGCCGGGCTTGATCGTAACGGCCTTTCGATGCCGACCGCGCATTTCGGCCTGGATATGCTGGAAAGCGACGCGCCCCGCGTGCTCGAGATCGCCGAGGCGCTCGGCATTCGCGCTATCTATTGCCCTTACCTGATGCCGGACCAGCGCCCGATGGATGCGGGCGGATGGCGAGCATTCGGGGCACGGCTGCAGGCGGCCGGCAAGCCGTTCCGCGACGCCGGGCTCGACTTCGGCTGGCACAATCACGACTTCGAGTTCCATGCACTCGCCGACGGCTCGGTGCCGCTCGACCAGATTTTCGCCGGCGGCCCGGACCTTTCCTGGGAGGCGGATATCGCCTGGATCGTGCGCGGCGGGGGAGACCCCTTCGCCTGGATCTCGAAATATCCGACCCGCATCACGGCCGTCCATGTCAAGGACATCGCGCCCAAGGGCGAGAATGCGGACGAGGATGGTTGGGCCGACGTCGGGGAGGGAACGCTCGACTGGAAGGCACTGATCCAGGCGCTTTCCAGAACCTCGGCCAAATATTTTGTCGCCGAACACGACAATCCCAGCGACTTCAGGCGTTTCGCCAAGCGCTCGCTGGCTTCGATTCAATCCTACTGATCGACGGAAAACTCCCATGACAAAAGAACTTGGTGTCGGCATCGTCGGATGCGGCAATATCTCCACGACCTATTTCAAGCTTGCTCCACTGTTCAAGGGCATTCGGATCGCCGCCTGTGCCGACATCAATCCGGCGGCGGCGGAAGCACGCGGCGCCGAATTCGACGTGACTGCGCAGAGCATCGATGCACTGCTCGCCAATCCGGAAGTTGACATCGTCGTCAATCTGACGATCCCGGAGGCGCATTTTCCGGTCTCGAAAGCCATTCTGGAAACCGGCAAGCATGTCTATTCCGAAAAGCCGCTTGTGCTCTCGCTGGAGCAGGGGGAGGAGCTAAGGAGAATTGCCACCGGAAAGGGGCTGACGGTCGGTTGCGCACCGGACACTTTCCTGGGTGGGGCGCACCAGCTTGCCCGCGCCTATATCGACGCCGGCAAGATCGGGCAGGTCACCTCCGGTACATGTCATGTCATGAGCCCGGGCATGGAGATGTGGCATCCGAATCCGGACTTCTTCTTCCTGCCGGGCGGCGGGCCGATTCTCGATCTCGGACCCTATTACATCGCAAACCTGATCAACCTGATCGGACCGGTGAAACGGGTCGGCGCACTCTCCTCCATGGCGAGCACGACGCGGACCATCACCAGCGAACCCAGAAACGGCGAGGTTATCCCGGTCAAGACACCCACCAACATTCACGCCCTGCTCGAGTTCCAGAACGGCGCAACCATCACGCTTTCGGCAAGCTGGGATGTCTGGTCGCATCGTCATGCGAATATGGAGCTTTATGGCACCGAAGGCTCGCTCTTCGTTCCGGATCCGAATTTCTTCGGCGGCACGGTCGAGGCGAGCGGGCGGAATAAGGACATCCAGCCGCTCAAAATGTGGGAACACCCCTTCGCCGTCAACAATTGGGACCATCCGCTCGGCCCGATCGCCAATTATCGGACGGCGGGGCTCGCGGATATGGCGGACGCAATCCTCAAGGGGCGCGATGCCCGCTGCTCGCTGGAACGCACGCTGCACGGTGTCGACGTGATGGTGTCGATCCTCAAATCCGGCGAGGAGGGAAGTTTCGTCACGCTGTCGACAACCTGCACCCAGCCGGCGGCGCTCGGCATTGAAGAGGCGCAGGCGTTGCTGCGCTGACCCTCCTCCGTTTACCGGAGCCTCGCGGGTGCCATCCGGCTGCCGGCACCTTCTCCCATTTTGATGGCGAGAAGGTGCCGGCAGGCGGATCAAGGCGCCCTTCATCAATCTGCTGCCCCTTGAGGACCTTCGTGGGGAGGGGTATTCAACGCCACCGAAGCGAATGAGGAACATGAGTCATGGCCTGGCAACCGGCGGAAAACAGATACGAGAAGATGAAGTACAATCGCTGCGGCCGGAGCGGCTTGAAGCTCCCGGCGATTTCGCTCGGTCTTTGGCACAATTTCGGTGGCGACACGCCGCACGACCGCAAGGTGGACATGTGCCGCACGGCCTTCGACCTCGGCATCACCCATTTCGATCTGGCGAATAATTACGGTCCGCCGCCCGGATCGGCCGAAATCGCCTTCGGCGAGATCATGCGCACCGATTTCGCCGGCCTGCGCGACGAACTCATCATCTCGTCGAAGGCGGGTTATGACATGTGGCCCGGCCCCTATGGGGAGTGGGGCAGCCGGAAATATCTTGTCGCCTCTTGCGACCAGAGCCTCAAACGCATGGGGCTCGATTATGTCGACATCTTCTATTCCCATCGCTTCGATCCGGAAACGCCCCTCGAGGAGACTTGCGGTGCGCTCGATCACATCGTCCGTTCGGGGCGTGCGCTCTATGTCGGCATCTCGTCCTACAACTCGCAGCGTACCCGCGAGGCGGCGGCGATCCTGAAGGAGATGGGCACGCCCTGTCTCATCCACCAGCCGAGCTATTCGATGCTTAACCGTTGGGTCGAGGACGACGGTCTCGTCGACACGCTGGAGGAGCTCGGCATCGGCTCGATCGTCTTTTCGCCGCTCGCGCAGGGCATGCTGACGACGAAGTACCTGAGCGGCATTCCCGAGGACAGCCGCGCCGCGCAGAACCACTTCCTCAAGAAGGATTTCATCCGTCCGGGGATCATCGACAATATCCGCAAGCTGAACGCGATCGCCGAACGGCGCGGCCAGACGCTTGCTCAGATGGCACTCGCCTGGGTGCTGCGCGGCGGCCGCATCACCTCGGCGCTGATCGGCGCCAGCCGTTCCGCACAGATCGTCGATTGCGTCAAGGCACTGGAAAACGACGCTTTCACATCAGAGGAACTGAGCGAAATCGACCTTTACGCACGCGAGGCCGACGTCAATCTCTGGGCCAGATCCGCCGAGCTCTGAATCGGTTCGAATGCATTGATTTGCCTCGATTTTGGGCAATTTCCAACCGCTTGCGACGTCTTATACAAAAGTCGAAGAAGACGCCGCAACACGGTCGCTGGACATGCATTATCGATTATGTATGGTGCACGTGTGCCGCGGTGCGCGAAGCCTTCGCGGGCTTCGGCGTTGTCGGCACTAACGAGGAGGAAAGAGACCTTGCGACGTCCCGGATGGGCGGACGGGGGCTCGATGGGCAGTGACGCGGCCGATCCGTGTCGCACTGCTCATGGCGGGAACAGGGAGGAACCATGGATCGCCGTTCATTCATCAAACATGCGAGCATCGGCGGCCTGGGTGCGGCTGCTGCATCGACGCTGGCTGCGCCGGCCGTTGCGCAGACCAATCCGAAGGTCACCTGGCGCTTGACGTCGTCCTTCCCGAAATCGCTGGATACGATCTATGGCGGCGCGGAAGTGCTGTCGAAATACGTGTCCGAAGCTACCGACGGAAATTTTCAGATCCAGGTCTTCGCCGCCGGCGAAATCGTCCCGGGCCTCCAGGCAGCGGATGCGGCGGCTGCCGGGACCGTCGAGGCGTGCCATACGGTAGCCTATTATTACTGGGGTAAGGATCCGACCTGGGCGCTGGGCGCTGCCGTGCCCTTCGCACTCAATGCCCGCGGCATGAACGCCTGGCACTATCATGGCGGCGGCATCGACCTCTTCAACGAGTTTCTGGGAACCCAGGGCCTCGTCGGCTTCCCGGGCGGCAATACCGGCGTTCAGATGGGCGGCTGGTTCCGCAAGGAAATCAAGACTGTGGCCGACATGAAGGGCCTGAAGATGCGCGTCGGAGGGTTCGCCGGCAAGGTCATGGAACGCCTCGGCGTCGTTCCGCAGCAGCTCGCCGGCGGCGACATCTATCCGGCTCTCGAAAAAGGCACGATCGACGCGGCCGAATGGGTCGGTCCCTATGACGACGAGAAGCTCGGTTTCTACAAGGTCGCGCCCTATTACTACTATCCCGGCTGGTGGGAAGGCGGTCCGACCGTGCATGCCATGTTCAACAAGGCAGCCTTCGACGGCCTGCCGAAGGCTTATCAGTCGCTCCTGCGGACGGCCTGCCAGGCGACCGACGCGAACATGCTGCAGAAGTACGACTATCTCAACCCGTCCGCGATCAAGCGCCTCGTCGCGGCGGGGGCGAAGCTGAGCCCGTTCAGCCCGGAAATCCTGTCGGCCTGCTTCGACGAGTCCAACAAGGTTTACGCGGAAATGGAAGCGTCGAACGCGCCATTTAAGAAGATCTGGGAATCGATCAAAGCCTTCCGCGCGGAGTATTTCCTCAACGCACAGATTGCGGAATACAACTACGACACCTTCATGATGATCCAGCAGCGGAACGGCAAGATCTGACGCTGCGCTGAGGGGCACTTTTTCGAAATTGCCCCTCATCCCGCTGCCGCGACCTTCTCCCCGTTTGACGGGGAGAAGGGACTAGCTGCAGGTGAGTTGCTTCCCATTAAGCCATTTGAGGACCGGAACATTGCCGCGGGTCCCCTTCGCCCCGCTTGCGTGCAGGCTCTCCGTGGTGGCCTTTTATGAAAGTGCGCCGATCCAGCTCACGCGACCTGCCGCTTCTTTCGAACAAAGTAAGCCAAGGCTGCAATCAGGACGGTGCCTACGATGAACAGGAATGCGGCGGCAGCAATGGCGGGGCTGATGTTCTCGCGGATCGTGGAGAACATCTGCCGTGCAACGGTTCTCTGGTTGGGACCCGCGACGAACAGCGTCAGCACCACCTCATCCAGCGAGGTCGCAAACGCGAAGACTGCTCCTGAAATGATTCCGGGCATGGCCAAAGGCAGTGTAACCGTCTTGAGGACGACCGTCGGCGACGCCCCGAGGCTGGCCGCAGCGTTTTCAAGGCGACGGTCTATGCCCTGTAGGGCGGCCGTGACGTTCACCACCACGAACGGGATGGCGATCACCGTATGAGCTACGATCACTCCCAAATAGGTATTCGCGAGCCCATACTGGGCGAACATCAACTGCATACCGACGCCCAGCACCACCGCTGGAACCACCATCGGAAGCAGGAACACCGTGCGGAAAAAACCGAACAGGAGCGATACGGATTTTCCGCGAAGCCCAAGCGAGGCGACCGTGCCCAGCACGGTGGCAAGCACCGTCGTTCCTGCTCCGATGATCAGGCTATTGATAATCGAGCGCCGCCAGGCGTCGGCAGTGAACAATTCATCGAACCACCTCAACGAAAAGTCAGGGATCGGATAGTTGAGGAACACGCTGTCGGTGAAGGCCAGCGGCAGGATCGCAAATAACGGGGCCATGAGAAAGATGACGACGGCCGAGCCGAATATCGCCTTGGACAGGGAAAGCGTCCTCATGCCCTTGCCTCCTCGGATGAGAGCCGCAGGTAGACGACGTAAAGGATGATCGTTGCGGTCAGGAGAACGATCCCGAGCGCGCCTGCCATGCCCCAGTTGGCCGCGCCCGTTGCATAGTAGGCGATCACGGCGCTGATCATCTGATCCTTTGCGCCGCCGATCAGTGCAGGTGTGATGTAATACCCAAGAGCGCTCATGAACACGAGCAGCGATCCGGACACGACGCCTCGCAGGCTGAGTGGCAAAAGCACCGAAAGGAATGATCGGAAAGGTGACGCGCCAAGTGAGGCCGCGGCTGGCATCAGATTCTTGGGAATGCCGATCAAAACACTGAAGATCGGCAATACCATGAAGGGAAGCAGGACATGGGTCATGGCGATGACGACGCCTAACCGATTAAAGATCAAAGGCAATGGCCCGTCCGTCAGGCCGATTGCCTGGAGCGTCATATTGATCAGACCATTGTCTTGCAGAATGATGTACCAGGCGGCCGTTCTGACGAGCAGCGATGTCCAAAGCGGGAGCAGAACCGCTCCAAGCAGGAGTTGACGCCTCCAGCCAGTGGTCGAGGCGGCCACCATCGCGAAGGGCAAGCCGATCAAAACGGTGCAGACGGTCACCATGCCCGCCATGACCATGGTGCGAAGCAGCGTTTCGCGGTTTGCCGAGGTACCGGCCGGCGCGTCGACCACATTGCCATTCTTGTCACGCGTCAGGTCGACAGCCGCAAGAAGATTTCGGTCGGTGACAGGCGAGCTTGCGGCGTCCTGGACTGCAATCCAGAATGCCGGGTCGTTCCATCGCCGATCGACGGAGGTGAGGTCACCGAGGCTAGGGTCATCGGCAACTGCCGTCCTGGTCTTGCTCATCAATGTTCGAAAACCCGACTTCGCGCTGTTCAGCCGTCGAACTAGGTCACCAAACAATTCGTCGTCCTGTATTCCCTGAATGTCTACGACCAGCGCTCTCTGCGCCTCCGCCGGCGGAGCGCTAGAGCGGTCCCATCCGTCGAGGGCAGCAGCTACGGTAGGTAGCGCGCGAGACGCGACGGGATCGGAAACGGCGGTCTTCATCATGGTTCCCAAAGGGACGACGAAAAAGAACAGAAGGAATAGCGCAAGGGGCGCAATCAGGACGAACGATTTGAAATGCTGCAGGAACCGGGAGCGTTGCTTCATGCGACGATCCAGCATTGTTCGGGTGAGAACGAGGCGACCGCCTCATCACCGATCCGAGGCGTGGTTGTTTTCCTGGTAGACTTGATGACGAGAGACCCGTTTGCCGCCTCGACGACGACCTGCAGGTGGTCACCGCGATAGACCACGTCAGACACCCTGACCTTCAATTCATTCCTCGACCCGTCGGAAGAACCGAGTTCGATGCGCTCGGGCCGGACCGAGACTTTCACGTGCTTGCCCGGTTCGTGCTTTGCGGCTGACGCGACCTGGAGTTGCTGGCCGCCATCGACCGCAATACCCAGCAAACCGTTTTCGGACGTCGTCACTTTGCCGCTGAGCAAGTTGGTTTCGCCAATGAATTCGGCGACGAATTGCGTCGTCGGACGGTCATAAATTTCGGAAGGCGTGCCGATCTGCTCGATCTTTCCGTGATTGAAAATGGCGATTCTGTCCGACATCGTCAGCGCTTCGGCCTGATCATGTGTCACGAAAACAATGGTCAGACCCAATCGATGATGGATATTGCGAATGTCCATCTGCATCTGCTCGCGAAGCTTTTTGTCCAGGGCCCCGAGCGGTTCGTCCATAAGGACCACTTCAGGTTCGAAGACGAGCGCTCGCGCCAGCGCTACACGCTGTTGCTGACCGCCCGACAGCTGGATCGGCCGCCTGTCGTGGAACGCCCCGAGTTGGACCATATCGAGAGCCTTGCCGACGCGATCGACGATTTCACCGCGGGACACCCGACGCATCTTGAGCGGAAACGCTACATTCTCCGCAACTGTCATATGGGGGAACAGAGCGTAGTTCTGGAAAACCACGCCCATGTTCCGTCTATGGGGCGGCAGTGCATCGACCCGCTTGCCCCTGACGGAAATTGACCCGCTGGTGGGGGCCTCGAAGCCGGCCAACATCATCAGAAGTGTAGTCTTGCCTGAACCGGATGGTCCGAGCATGCTGACAAACTCGCCCTTCTCGATAGCCAGGTCCAGTTTATCGACGACGGTCATGGCGCCGAACGCTTTGCTGACTTTGTCGAAGTGAATGAATGCGTTGCCCATCGTCACCTACGCAAAATGGAGGAGGGCCACCCCCCAAACGATCAAAGGGTTATGTTGCCCCATCGATCGGGGCAACAGAGCGGCGGTAAATTAACTGAGACGATCGCCTACTGAGCCAGCCAGGCGTTGAAACGCTGGGTGAGCTCTTCCGAGTTGTCTGTCCAGAAGTCTACGTCGAGAGCGACGGCACCATTCAGGTTCTCTTCCGTCGTCGGCAGCTCCTTCTGGAACTGCTCCGGGACGAGCTTGGTCGCACCAAGGTTCGGAAGCCCGTATGCGATATACTCCGGAAGCTTCGCCTGATTTTCGGCCTTGCTCGCGTAGGCGATGAAGTCCATGCCGGCGTCCTTGTTCGGGCTATCCTTCAGGATTACCCAGCTGTCGATTGCATAGACGCTGCCGGGGAAAACGAAACCGAACTTCTTGCCCTCGCTGCGATTGATCCCGCTGATGCGGCCGTTATATGCGGACGTCATGACGACCTGGCCGGAAGATAGCAGCTGGAGTGGTTGTGCCCCAGCGTCCCACCAGATGATATCCGCCTTCAGTTCATCTAGTTTCTTGAATGCGCGATCAACGCCGCCTTCGCCGCTCAGAACGTCGTAAACCTGGTCCGAAGGGACGCCATCTGCCATCAAGGCGAACTCAAGCGCATATTTGGGTCCCTTGCGCAGGCCGCGTTTACCCGGGAATTTCTTCGTGTCCCAGAAATCGGCCCAGGTCTTCGGACCTTCCGCCAGCTTGTCACCATCGTAGGACAGGCCGGTAGACCAGACGATATTGCCGACACCGCAGTCGCTGACGGCCGCCGGGAGATACGCCTCCTTCCCGCCCATCTTCTGCCAGTCGATCTTTTCGTAGATGCCGTCGGCGCAACCCAGAGCCAACTCTTCGGCTTCGACTTCGACGACATCCCAGTTCGGCACGCCGGCCTTCACCTTGGCCTGCAATACGCCGTATCCGCCCTCCCAGCTTTCATCGAGAACGGGCTTTCCAGTTTCCTTCCCGAATGTCTCGAAGAAGATTTTTCTTTGCGCGTCCTGGAAATTCCCACCCCAGGATACGACCGTCAGGTCGCGTGATTGCGCAGCGACGACGCTCGTCGTCAGGACGCTAGAGGCAATGACAGCAGCTTTAAGGATTTTCATCGAGCCCTCCCCATTAGTGTTTTCGACTGCACGATACAAAGCGGTTTTCAGGGGTTTGGGAAGGGCACTAACCGCTCTGGTCACTATTCTCACCACTCGGATCGAATGACGCCTGCGTCAATAGGTCGGCGGCGTAATCGCGCTCACTATTTCGCTCGGGCCATCGTGGACGTTGCGGAATCGATGCGGAAGCCGACTATCGAAATAGTAGCCGTCACCCGCGCCCAAGATACGCTTCTGGTTGCCCACCGTCACCTCGACGGCTCCGGACAGAACCATGCCGGCCTCCTGTGCCGCATGGGTGAATTCCTCGCCGGTATCTGCGCCGGTCGCGTAACGCTCATGGAGCATAAGCATCTGCCTGTTCGGATGGTCCAGACCAATGACGCGGTAGGAAATCGTGTCAGCCTTTCCAATCTCGATGAGGTCGGCCGAGGAATAAAACGGCGTATATGGAAGACTCGATTGCAGGTCGGAAAAGAAGCCGGGCAACGTCGTGCCCAGGGCGTCGAGGACCGCGCCGAGCGTGTCGATCGACGGGCTCATTCGGTCTCGCTCGATCAATGAGATCGTAGAATGTGAAATGCCCGACCGCGCAGCCAGTTCTCTGACACCCAAGTCTCGCCTCCGGCGCAGTTCACGAAGTTTGCTTCCGATTTTCGGCATTCGTCGATTCCTTAATCTGATCGGTTCGCCCCAGCATGGCACCCCCGGCGCGCGCTTCCTACGTCCGGAGATCGTCGGGTGCGCAAAGTGGTGAGAATACTGAACGGGTGGTTTGCGGGCAATTGCCCGTCTGCCGCGGTTCCACGATGCTGAGACACCACCGCACACAGGAGATTTTAATGACATCGCGTCTCGCCGCATTGAATGACAGGTTCATCCAGATCAAGAAGCCTACCCGTGACGCCGTCTCCGACACGGCTCCGGTCGAGAAGACGGTCAAGGATATCATCGCAAATGTGCGTGAGCGTGGTGACGCCGCTGTTCGCGAATACTCCGCAGCCTTCGATAAAGTGGAGCTTGAAAAGTTCGAAGTAAGCGAAGAAGAGAGGCTGAAGGCCGTAGCGGAACTCGATCCGCAGACCCGCGAAGACACCGAATTCGCGATCGCGAACGTCCGCGCCTTTGCCGAAGCTCAGCTCAAGACCATCCTCCCGCTTGAAATCGAGACACTGCCGGGTCTGCACCTCGGCCACCGCGTCATCCCGATCGAAGTCGTGGGGTGCTACGTGCCTGGCGGTCGTTATCCTCTCCTGTCGGCGCCGGTCATGACCATCGTACCGGCTAAGGTCGCCGGCTGCGACCAGGTAATCGCCTGCCTCCCGCCAAACGCACACCCGGCCATGATCGCCGGCTGCCATCTGTCAGGTGCCGATCGCATCTTCCGTGTAGGCGGAGCCCAGGCAATCGCAGCAATGGCATCAGGCACCGAGTCAATCCCGGCGGTCGACAAGATCGTTGGCCCCGGCAACGCATTCGTCAACGAAGCCAAGCGCCAGGTGTTTGGTCAAGTCGGCATCGACCAGCTTGCCGGCCCGAGCGAAATCTTCATCGTCGCCGACGAAACCGGCAACGCTGCTATGATCGCAACCGACCTCCTTGCGCAGGCAGAACACGATGTTCGCACCCGCGTCGGTCTGATCACGACCGACCGCAAGCTCGCGGAAGCTACCCTGGTCGAAGTCGAAAGGCAGTTGCAGGACCTCTCGACTGCCGATGTCGCGTCGGTAGCCTGGAAGGATTATGGGGAGATCACCGTCTGCGAAGACGAAGAAGCGATGATCGCCTATTCAGACTACATCGCAGCCGAGCATCTTCAGGTTCACACCCGTGATCCGCAGGCCACCGCCAAGAAGCTCCGCAACTACGGTTCACTCTTCATCGGCGAACTGGCCAGCGTGGTTTACTCCGACAAGTGCTGCGGCACCAATCACACCCTTCCGACCATGGCCGCTGGCCGGTATACGGGTGGGCTCTGGGTCGGCTCCTACGTCAAAATCTGCACGCATCAATGGTTGGATGAACGCGGCGTTGCCGCGGTCGCTCCTGCCGCTGTACGGCAGAGCGCTACAGAACGGCTCGAAGGCCATCGCCGCGCAGCTGCTCTGAGGCTCAGCCCCCGGCAATTCGCTGCCGATTGATCCGTCCTTCCAAATGGAATGATGCAAAGAAGCCACCCGGCCGGTGCCGGGTGGCTTCTTTGTATCGGTCAACGGTAAGCCGTCGGCCTGCTTGTGGAACGCACTTCAGTTGAACGACGGCGGTGCGCTGAGATCGGGGGCCGGGTTGTTCTGCTGCGGCGCCGTATTCGGTTGGGCCGGCTGCTGGCCAGCCCCGTCTAGCGGGCTGCCGCTTGGCAGCTGCAAGCCGCCGGGAAGACCGAGGCCGCCGCCGTTGTCGGGCAAGGTCAGGCCGCCTCCGCCGTTGCCGAAGCCCGGAACTTCGATCTTTATCGTCGACGGATCGACGCCGGTGCCGCTGCCTTTGTAATGCAGCACCATCTGCGGGAACATGAGTGTGAGCGCAATCATGATGATCTGTATGCCGACGAAAGGCACTGCGCCCCAATAGATCTGCCCCGTCGTCACCGGCTCCATCTTCTTGCCGGTCACCTTGTCGAGATAGGGCACCCGGGCTGCGACGGAGCGCAGGTAGAAGAGTGCGAAACCGAAGGGCGGATGCATGAAGCTCGTCTGCATGTTGATGCCGAGCAGCACGCCGAACCAGATCAGATCGATGCCCAGCTTGTCGGCCGCCGGTGCGAGCAGCGGCACGATGATGAAAGCGAGCTCGAAGAAATCGAGGAAGAACGCCAGAAAGAAGACGAGCACGTTGACGGCGATCAGGAAACCGATCTCGCCGCCCGGGAGCGCGGTCAGCAGATGTTCCACCCAGAGGTGTCCGTTGACGCCGTAGAAGGTGAGCGAAAAGACCCGGGCGCCGATCAGGATGAACAGCACGAAGGCGGAGAGCCGTGTCGTGGAGGCGAGCGCGGCGCGGACGACCTCCATGTTCAGCCGGCCCTTGGCCGCAGCCATGACAAGGGCACCGACGGCTCCCATGGCTCCGCCTTCGGTCGGGGTGGCGATGCCGAGGAATATGGTGCCGAGAACCAGGAAGATCAGGGCCAGCGGCGGGATCAGCACGATGATCACCTGCTGGGCCAGACGCGAAAGCGCATTGATCTTGAGCGCCCTGTCGGCGAGGGCGACCAGATAGATGAATATGATACCCACCGTCGCTCCGAGGATGTCCGCGTTTTCGCCCTGTGTCGGCGAAAGATAGACGTGGGCCGCATAGGCGATTGCGCAGGCGACCAGGAGCGCGATCGCAAGCGAGGTGACGCCGGACCCGAGCGTGCGCGCTTCCAAAGGCAGCGCCGGCATGGAGTGCCGCTTCACGAAGGTCATCAGCAGGATGTAGCCCATATAGAGCCCGGTCAGAACGAGACCGGGGATGAGGGCGCCGGCATACATGTCGCCGACCGAGCGGCCGAGCTGGTCGGCAAGAACGATCAGCACGAGCGACGGCGGGATGATCTGCGCGAGCGTGCCGGATGCAGCAATGACGCCGGTGGCGATGCGGCGGTCATAGCCGTAGCGCAGCATGATCGGCAGCGAGATCAGACCCATGGCGATCACGGAAGCCGCAACGACGCCGGTGGTGGCTGCAAGAAGCGCGCCCACGAAGATGACAGCATAGGCGAGCCCCCCGCGCACGGGACCGAAGAGCTGGCCGATCGTGTCGAGAAGGTCCTCGGCCATGCCCGATCGTTCGAGCACTATGCCCATGAAGGTGAAGAAGGGGATGGCGAGAAGCGTGTCGTTCGACATGACCCCCCAGAACCGTTCCGGCAGTGCGTTCAGCAGGGGCCAGGAAAGATTGATGGAATCCGACAAGGGCGCGAGTTCGACGCCGATGATGAAGAAGAGGAGACCGTTGGCGGCAAGCGAGAAGGCGACCGGATATCCGAGCAGCAGGAACACGATCAGCGACACGAACATGATCGGCGCCAGGTTTTCAGCGACGAACTCGATCATGAGCGGGCCTCCGGCGATACCGTGTCATCGAGTGGTGCATGTGCCGGAACGTAAGGCGTCGGATCGTCCATGTTTCCGGTCATGATCGCGATCTTCTTGATGATTTCGGATACGCCCTGCAGGGCGAGAAGAACGAAGCCGATCAGCAGGATCGCTTTCGCCGGCCATAGGATTAGCCCGCCGGCGCTCGAGGAAAGTTCGCCCGAAACATAGGACATCCGTACGTAGGGCACGAGGTAATAGAGCATGAGAAGCACGAAGGGCATCAGGAAGAAGACGTGTCCGAAGAGGTCGATCCAGTGCTGCACGCGGCGCGAGAACATTCCGTAGACGACATCGATGCGGATGTGCTCGTTCTGGCTCAGCGTGTAGGCGGCAGCGAACATGAAGGCGGCGCCGAAGAGATACCACTGCGCCTCCAGCCATGCATTGGACGACATGTTGAACACTTTTCGGATGACGGCGTTGCCGGCGCTCACGAGCACGGCCACCAGAATAAGCCAAGAGACCGCCTTGCCGATCTTTTCGGTAATGGCGTCGATCAATCGGCTGAAGCCGAGTAACGGTTTCATCGAGTTCCTCCCCGCAATGGTTTTTGTTTTTTTGCCAAGCACAGGCAGAGTGCCCATTTCAAGCCTGCTTTCAAGTGCGATGGCCGATTTTCCGGGATAGGGGCGGGGTCTCAGACGAAAGTCGAATACAGTCCACCGGCGAATGATCAAAACTTAGGCACGCAGGCGCGCTTCCCGCCGATGTTCCGCCGCAGCTTTCGTGGAAAATGAAGCCCACGCAGGGGATTTCAGGCGATTCGACAGGTGGCAATCTGCCGGGATGCCGGTCTGGGAACGCTGCGCGAAAGGTCTTGAAAAGACGGTGAGCTTGGGGCTGGATGCGGCACCGCGAAGAGGGAGATGCAAGAGATGAACGCGACGATCCGGAACCCGATCCTGCCCGGTTTCAATCCGGACCCGTCCATCTGTCGGGTCGGCGAAGACTATTACATCGCGACCTCGACATTCGAATGGTACCCCGGCGTGCAGATTCACCATTCGCGCGATCTCGTGAACTGGCGACTCGTGCGCCGTCCGCTCGAACGCGCAAGTCAGCTCGACATGCGCGGCAACCCCGACAGTTGCGGCGTATGGGCTCCGTGCCTGTCCTATTGCGACGGGCTGTTCTGGCTCGTCTATACCGACGTCAAACGCCTGGACGGCAACTTCAAGGATGCCCACAACTACATCGTGACTGCGGAAGCGGTCGAGGCTACCTGGTCCGATCCGGTCTATGTCAATTCGTCGGGATTCGATCCGTCGCTCTTCCATGACGACGATGGCCGCAAATGGTTTCTCAACATGAAGTGGAACCACCGCTCCGAAAGCTTCGGCGGCTCGCCCAAGAGCCCCGCTTTCGACGGTATCCTGCTGCAGGAATGGGACGAGCGAACCCGCAAGCTCGTGGGCCCGGCGAAGAACATCTTCGCCGGCAGTCCGCTCGGCCTCGTCGAAGGGCCGCATCTCTTCAGACGCGACGGTTGGTATTACCTGACGGTCGCCGAGGGAGGAACAGGTTACGACCACGCCGTGGGCATGGCGCGGTCCCGCACGATCGACGGACCTTACGAGATGCACCCGAATGTTCATCTCATCACATCCAAGGGTCACCCGGAGGCGGCTCTGCAACGCGCGGGGCACGGGCAATATGTCGAGACGCCGGACGGCCAAGCCTATCATACGCATCTTTGCGGCCGGCCGCTGCCGCCGCAGCGACGCTGCACGCTCGGCCGCGAGACTGCGCTGCAGAAATGCGTCTGGCGGGAGGACGGATGGCTCTATCTCGAAAATGGCGGCCCGGTTCCCGAGGTGACCGTGCCCGCGCCGGGAGCCGCAGGAACCGTCGCTGAGCGTGTCCTTTTTGAAACGGACTTCGACGAGCAGGTGCTTCCGCCGGAGTTCCAGTGGCTGCGCACCCCGGTCCCGGAGCGGATATTCTCGTTAACCGCCCGGACCGGGCATCTCCGGCTCTTCGGCCGCGAGAGCATCGGCAGCTGGTTCGAGCAGGCGCTGGTGGCGCGGCGGCAGGAACATCATTCCTTCCGCGCGGAAGCCGTCGTCGATTTCGCTCCTGACACCTATCAGCAGGTTGCGGGTCTCACGCATTATTATAACCGGCACAAGTTCCATGCCCTCGGCGTCACACGGCACGAAACCCTCGGACGTACCCTCACCGTACTCTCCTGTCCGGGCGATTTTCCGAACGGGCGGTTGACCTATCCGGTCGGCAGCGGTGTCGCCGTACCCGACGGTCCAGTTCATCTCGCCATGGAGGTGAGAGACAACGATCTCCAGTTCTTTTGGCGGGGGGCGGACCAGGCACAATGGCTGACCATCGGGCCGGTGCTCGACGCCGGCGTGATTTCGGACGAAGGTGGGCGCGGCGAGCACGGTTCCTTCACGGGGGCGTTCGCCGGCATCTTCGCTTTCGATATCTCGGGTTGCGCGATGCCTGCCGATTTCGACCGGTTCCGTTACCAGGCGCTTAGCGTTTGAATGCGGAAAGTTTATGAGAGAACTCTTATAAGCATCGGTAATCATTACTTATTTGTAATGTCAGGCTTCATATTCGGTTCAGGAAGGAAGGCTTAGTTTCGGGGGGTAATAACGAAAGGAAAACCCCATGAAACGCCTTCTGATCGCGCTCGTCGCCAGCTCGTTCCTCGCCACTCCGATGGCGCTTGCTCAGCCGGCCGGCTCCTTCGAGCTTGCGCAGGCGCATGATCGCAATCGCCACAGGCACATCGATCGTCATGTCGAGAAACGTGTCGACCGACACGTCGAGAAGCATGTCGAAAAGCGCGTGATCGTCAAAAAGCACCGCTGGGCGCGCGGCCACAGGCTGAGCCCGTCCGAGCGGCGCCACATGGCCTATGTCCGCGACTACCGTCGCTACAAGCTGCGGCCGCCGCCACGGGGCCAGCAATGGGTGCGCGTCGACAATGACTTTCTGCTGATCAGCCTCGCAACGGGCGTGATCGCAGGCCTCGCATCGGCCTATTGACCTTGCGTGTTCCTTTTTAAGGACCCCGATTTTTCCCTCATCCCTGTGACGAGCACAGGGATGAGGCGAGCAAACAAGCGGCGGCGGTGGCCCGAATCTCAACAGGCCTTAGCTCGCCGAAGATAGGCATTCCTTCAGCGAGACGCCGATGTTTTCCATCATCTGGAAGTAGAGATCCGGTCCGGCCTCGAGGGTGCCGGCTTCCGGATCGAGCGTGCCGGATTTCGCCGGCGTGCCTTCGATGACGACACTGACGAGCTTGGGCTCGAACTGCGGCTCGGCGAAGACGCAGGTCGCGCCCAATTCCTTGATCTTCGCGCGGATCTCGGAGAGCCGTTCCGCGCCGGGCAGCACTTCCGGGCTGACGGTGATCGAACCGGCGACGCGCACCTGGTAACGGTTCTCGAAATACTGATAGGCATCGTGGAAGACGACGAAAGGCTTGTCCTTGATTGCAGCCACCGTCTCGGCGAGACCCTTGTCGAGAGCGTCGATCCGCTCGTTGAACCTCTCCAGATTGGCCTTGTAGGTGGCGGCGTTGGACGGATCGGCCGCGGCCAAAGTCTTCTCGATCTCCGTCGCCATGGCCTTGGCGTTCATCGGATCGAGCCACATATGCATGTCGAATTCGCCTTCTGCATGATGATGATCGTCATGCTTATCGGCATGCTCGGCACCGTCCGCTTCGCCGGCATGGGCATCGCCATGATCTTCGTGGCCGGCTTCCCCGCCGTGCCCCTCTTCCCCGTGATCATGCCCCTCGAAGGCGCCGCCCTCGCGGAACTTCAGCTTCTCCAGCCCGGGAGCCTCGCCGAGTTCGACCACCTGGGCACCTGTGCCGAGCGTATCAAGCGGCTTGTCGAGGAAAGCCTCCAGGCCTGGTCCGACCCAGAACACGACCTTTGCCGCCTGCAGTGCCGCGGCGTTCGACGGCTTCATGGTGTAGGTATGAGGGGAGGCGCCGCCCTCGACGATGAGCGAGGGTTCGCCGACGCCCTGCATGATCGAGGCGACCAGCGAATGGACCGGCTTGATCGAGACGACCACATTGGGCGCCTCCGCAAATGCGGGGGAGGCAAGGAGAAGCGTCGAGGCGAACAGGAGGGCAGTCGTCGAATTCATCGTTTTCTCCGAATTGTCCGGTTGCTGCAGCCGGCGTTTACGGCCGGACATTGCTTGAAACGGCGTTGTTATGTTATTACATCAATTGCGTTATGCTATAACGTGTGCGATAGCCAGTGGCAACCACCAGCCGGAACTTTTTGATGTTGAACTTCCGATCACCAGAAACGACGCCCTTGGTCAGCCTCGCCAATGCCGGAGTGCGGCGAAACGGCAGATGGCTGGTGCGCGGCGTCGATTTTTCGATCAGCCGCGGCGAGATCGTCACCCTCATAGGGCCGAACGGGTCGGGAAAATCGACGACGGCGAAGACGGCGATCGGGGTTCTCAAGCCGGATGAGGGACACGTCGACCGGCTCGCAGGGCTGAAAGTCGGCTATGTGCCGCAGAAGCTTGCCGTCGACTGGACGCTGCCGCTGACGGTGGAGCGGCTGATGACGCTGACTGGCCCACTCAAGGGGCGAGAGATCGAAGAGTCGCTCGCAGCGACGGGCATGCTGCACATGGCGAAGGCCGAGGTGCAGCACCTTTCGGGTGGCGAGTTCCAGCGGGCGCTGCTTGCCCGCGCGATCGCCCGCAAACCCGACCTGCTGGTCCTGGACGAGCCGGTGCAGGGGGTCGATTTTTCCGGGGAGATAGCCCTCTACGAATTGATCAAGCAGATCCGCAACCGCACCGGCTGCGGTATCCTGCTCATTTCCCACGATCTCCATATCGTCATGGCGGAAACCGATACGGTCGTCTGCCTCAACGGCCACGTCTGCTGTCGCGGAACGCCGCAGGTGGTGAGCCAGAGTCCGGAATATCTCAAACTCTTCGGCCGCCGGGCCGCCGGCGCGCTTGCGGTTTACAGTCATCACCACGACCATACGCACCTCCCGGACGGGCGGGTGCTGCATGCCGACGGCAGCATCACCGAAAGCTGCTTCCCGGACGACGGCCACCATCATGACGAAGAGGCCGACAACATTCACGATCACGATCCGGACTGCGGCTGCGGCCATCACGCGCGGCTCCAGGGTTACGGGACGGAGAAGCGCGATGCTTGACGATTTCTTCATTCGCGCGCTCGTCGCCGGAATTGGCATCGCCATGGTCGCCGGGCCGCTCGGTTGCTTCGTCATCTGGCGTCGCATGGCCTATTTCGGCGATACGATGGCACATTCGGCGCTGCTCGGGGTGGCGCTCTCGCTGCTCATGGACCTCAACCTCATGGTAAGCGTGTTTATCGTCGCTTCCGTCGTCTCGGTGCTGCTTCTCTTCCTGCAGAAGCGCGGCGCGCTCTCCACCGACGCGCTGCTCGGCATTCTCTCGCACTCGGCGCTGTCGATCGGCCTCGTCATCGTCGCCTTCATGACCTGGGTCCGGATCGACCTCGTCGGCTTCCTCTTCGGCGACATCCTCGCGGTATCCCGCGCCGATATCGACATCGTCTGGGGCGGTGGCATTCTGGTGATCTTCGCGCTGGTCTATCTCTGGCGGCCGTTGCTCGCATCGACCGTCAATCCGGAACTGGCCGAAGCGGAAGGCCTCGAGCCAGAGAGGGCGCGGTTCTTCTTCATGCTGCTGATGGCTCTGGTGATTGCGATCGCCATGAAGATCGTCGGCATCCTGCTGATCACCTCGCTGCTGATCATACCGGCGGCAACCGCCCGTCGCTTCGCCTCGTCTCCGGAAGTCATGGCTGTCTACGCCTCGCTGATCGGCGCGGTCGCCGTTGCCGGCGGGCTTTTCGGCTCGCTTCACTGGGATACGCCGTCGGGACCGTCGATCGTGGTTGCCGCGCTGGTCCTTTTCGTGCTGAGTCTGCTGCCGGTCGGCCGCCGGATCGAGAGCGCCCCGCATACTTCGGATGGAGGACATCACTGATGGTTACGCCCCAACTGACCAAGAACCAGTCGCTGGTGATGGGGGCGCTGGCCCATTCGGACGGTCCGATGAGCGCTTACACCATTCTCGACAAGCTGCGCGACAATGGCTTTCGTGCACCGCTGCAGGTCTATCGCGCGCTCGACAAGCTGCTCGAGTACGGGCTGGTTCATCGGCTGGAGAGCCTCAACGCCTTCGTGGCCTGCAGCTGCCCGCATGAACACGAGCACGACCACGGTGTCACGGCCTTCACCATCTGCGAAGGCTGCGGCCAGGTGACCGAGTTTCATGACGAGGTGATCGAGGATCGGCTTTCCACGCTCGTGCGCGCGCAGGAGTTCAAGACCGAGAAGACGACGATCGAGATCCGCGGACACTGCAAGAGCTGCGCGTGAGGCCGCGTATCAATCCAGCAGCGTAAGCTGGGCGGCGTAACGCTGCCAATTCTTCACATAATGTTCGGCCGAACGCTTCAATCCCTCGACGGCGGCGTCATCGAGGGTCCGCACCATCTTGGCCGGAGCGCCGACGATGAGAGAATTGTCGGGGAATTCCTTCCCCTCGGTGACCAGCGCGTTGGCGCCGACGAGGCAATTGCGGCCGATCTTCGCGCCGTTCAATATCGTCGCTCCCATGCCGATCAGCGAATTGTCCCCGATGGTGCAGCCGTGAACGATAGCCCGGTGACCGATGGTGCAGCCTTCGCCTATGGAAACCGGGTGACCGGGATCGACATGGATGATGACGGCCTCCTGGATGTTCGTGCGCGCGCCGATGCGGATCGGCTCGTTGTCGCCGCGCAGCGTCGCGCCGAACCAGATGCCGACGTCCTCGCCGAGCTCAACCTGCCCGATGATGGTTGCGTCCGGCGCTACCCAGTAGCTGCCTTCGGTCGGCGTCTGCGGTCTGAGCGGTCCTAGAGCGTAAAGCGGCATGGCGGCTGCGTCCTTTGGTCGAAGGCGGTGAATTTCGCCCTTCCGTTTCTCAAACGATGTTGACGGAGATCGCGCCGATCCCGTCGATGCCGCAGGCCACGACATCGCCTTGCGTGACGGCACCCACACCTGACGGCGTTCCGGTCATGATGATGTCGCCCGGCGCGAGAGTGAAGAGGCGGGAAAGCTCGGCGATGATCTCGGGCACCTTCCAGATCATCTGGTCGAGGTCGCCCTGTTGGCGCAGTTCGCCATTGACCTTGAGCCATATATTGCCGCTTGCGGGATGACCGATCGCGGTGACGGGGACGATCGTGGAAACCGGCGCGGAATGCTCGAACGCCTTGGCGGCCGTCCACGGCTTGCCCGCCTTCTTGGCTTCCGCCTGCAGATCCCGGCGGGTGAAGTCGATGCCGACGGCATAACCGAAGATGTGATCGGCTGCCTGCTCGACGGGAATATCCGCGCCCCCGGTGCGCATGGCGACGACCAGCTCAACCTCGTGATGAACGTCGGAAGAGCGCGTCGGATAGGGAAAATCCTCGCCCGGCGGCAGAAGATTGTCGGCGTTTTTCTGAAAGAAGAAGGGCGCCTCACGGTCCGGGTCGTGACCCATCTCGCGGGCGTGGGCCGCATAGTTGCGGCCGACACAATAGACCCGGCGCACCGGAAACCCGACGGAGCTGCCGGAGATCGGCAGCAGGACGAGGGGCGGGGGTGTCAGGGCTGTCTGCATGATCGTCCGGCTCCATCATTCGGTCTCGGTCTGGCCCGAGCGGTTCGTTCGCAGAAATCGACGCACCAGCACCGCCCCCTAGGTCAGGGCGACGCCGAAGCGAATCTGGAGAGAAGGACGTTAGCAGCCGGACGGGCTGCTGCAATAGGCAGGGCGTGAGAATGATGCCTGAGCCGTGCTCTCGGGGTCAGGCGCAGCGCGCATAGGCCTCGAGTTGGTCACGCGTGAGGAAGCGGCCGTCGGACCGCGAGTTGAGTTCCGGATGACTGTATTCGAGGCTTGGTACCTGGGGAAGCTCAAGGGCCTGGCGCACGGTCATGATGCCGATTTCCTTCCGGCCGCTTTCGCGCCTCATGCTGACTTCGACGATACGATAGAGATTACGCTCTCTCATCATAGCTCTCCCGTATTATTTCTTATGTCCCTCTTTTGATGGGACCTTAAACATTCGATATTGGTTTTTGTAAGACGGAATAGAATATAACGCCGCCAGATGAAGCCTTCACGACAGAAATCGGGCGAATTCGCGAAGTTTTCACACTCATTTCGAGGCTGGACCGCGCGATTGCAAAGATCGCATTCTCATATTCGCGGATTAACACACGGGAACGGTTATATTAGAGGTTCCTTTGTTTTTCAAGCCGACCGGCCGGGTGTGACCGAATATTGCGCCGCACAAGAATTGTATTACCAATACAGGGGGTCCGACTGGAGGCGCCCAGCATCGATCCACCCAGGCGGCGGAAAATCGTCGCCAATCAGCTATCGTCATCGACAACCTCTATAACCGCAAGCGTAAAGGATCGATCAGTGTTGCGGTCGGTTGCCCGGTATATCGTGAGCTAAGGCCTGTTGAGAGTCGGACCGCCCGCCGCCGCCTGTTTGATTTCCTCATTCCCGTGCTCGTCACAGGGATCCAGCCAGACCAAGTCCTTGGGCTGAAAGAACCCTTCGCGCACCGCAGACGCGGCGCTGCTCTCATCCCTGTGACGAGCACCGGGATGAGGACGGAGGAGAGATTGCAGTCCTCCGATACCTTCCTGAGGCCCGTTGATATTCGGGCCGCCCGCCGCCGCCTGTTTCCCTCATTCCTGTGCTCGTCACAGGAATCCAGCCAGACCAAGTCCTTGGGCTGAAAGAACGCTTCCCGCGCCGCAGACGCGGCGCTGCTCTCATCCCTATGACGAGCAAGGGAGGAAGGACGGAGGAGAGACTGCAGTCCTCTGAACAGTTTCCTACAGCGCCGCGCGTCTTATGAGACGCGCAAAGGTCGCTGGAGCACTTTGAGCTGCGTCGCCATGCGTGCCGACAAAATCGATCAGAGCTTCAACGCCATTATCGATCTCTCAGCAGCCGTCATAAACTCAAAATGAATCTCAACAGGCCCTAGTGCGCTTTAAGACGCGCCTCCTCAGCGGCGGAAAGAAAGAGTCTGCGTGCTTCCTCGCAGGTACGACGCCCGTCGATCGCGGCGCGGCACGCGCTGCGCGCGGCGACATAGTAGGGGCCGCGATACGGCCAATGGTCTGCGAGGCAACGGAGCGCGTCGGACGGTCCCTTGACCATGCGCACGTCACCCCCGGTCATACCAAGCTCGATGGGATTGCTCCACAAGACCTGCATGCTTCTCCTCCTGGATCGCAGCGACGCGGCAATCAGGCCGCGTCAGGGTATGTTCGGTTCCAATCGGGCGACAAAGCGACGGACACCGGCTTCGATTGCCGCTTTCCCGCTCCCGGGATCATGTACAAGAACGCTGTCGGGCCTGCCGGGTTCCCTCCCGAGAAGCCCGGAGAACGAGCCGAGCGCTTCAATGTAGCTCAGGGAATCCGGTTTGTCCGCAATTTTGCTGGGACATGATTTTCCTCCTGCCCGCCGCCGCGGCCGATCAGATATCTTCGCCGCAGCGACGCTTTGCTCATGGTCGAAGGAGCCCTTATCTGGAGTTGTCCTTTCCCTCGCCACCCGTATTGCGCTGCATCCCCTCAAAAGGCGGGGTTTCAAGCACTTGGCCCCCATTCTATACCTTTTCTGCTGTTGGAGGGCTCGAATGGTGAGGGTTGCAGAGATCCGTTTGACTTGGTTGCCGCTGCAGAATGGGACTTTCTGCGCGATGCTTGGCAGACATGAAGTCGCCTTCGTCATGAAACGTCAGGCCATGAGCGATTGGGCCTGGCGCATCTCCCATTGCAACGGTACCGGTGAAACGGGCTTCCGCTACGCGCCGACGCTCGAGGGCGCCAAGGCGGAGGTTCTTGCCGGCATCCAGGAGTGGTTCCGCCAGGCGGGATTTCAATGAGCTTCGACCGCGTCTGATTGCGGCAGTAGAGCGGGATGAGGAGAAAAGTGTGCCGTTTTCCGCCCGCATCCCGCTCTAACTTCGTAGAGTCGATCACGTTCATGATGTTAGGTCGACCCGACCTGAATCACCGTGATCCAACGACTATTGCTACCGTGTCAGTCGCTCGACGTGGAAGCGGGAGTTTCGCCGCCGCCGGAGCCGCTATCCTGGCCACCGCCTGAGCCGCTGTCCTGACCGCCGCCGGAGCCTTCGCCGCCACCGGAGCCTTCGCCGCCACCGGAGCCTTCGCCGCCACCGGAGCCGCTGTCCTGACCGCCACCGGAGCCGCTGTCCTGACCGCCACCGGAGCCGCTGTCCTGACCGCCGCCTGAGCCGCTATCCTGGCCACCGCCGGAGCCGCTATCCTGACCGCCGCCGGAGCCGGTATCCTGGCCGCCGCCGGAGCCGGTATCCTGACCGCCGCCGGAACCGCTGTCCTGGCCACCGCCGGAACCGCTATCCTGACCGCCGCCGGAGCCGGTATCCTGGCCGCCGCCGGAGCCGCTGTCCTGTCCGCCGCCGGAGCCGGTATCCTGGCCGCCGCCGGAACCGGTATCCTGACCGCCGCCGGAACCGCTGTCCTGGCCGCCGCCGGAGCCGGTATCCTGACCGCCGCCGGAGCCGCTGTCCTGACCGCCACCGGAGCCCGTCTCCTGACCTCCGGCTGGCGCGCTCCCGGCGTCGGCAACGACAAGGACGTCACCATGAGGACCGGCAAGCGCTGTACTCTGACGCAGGCCGTCATCGAACGACGCGAGTGAGGCAAATGGCGTGGCAACGACATAGGCGAGACCAAGCAATGAGCCGATGATAGTTTTTCCTGTTCTACGCATTGTCCTGCTTCCTTCCCTAAAGTTTAGGACATGTTTCGAACCTCAGCCTCCAGCGCGGCGCAGGATGGCACAGAAAGTGATGTCTTACGCAAGAATATTATAACCGTCTGATCTTCAACAGAATATCCAGTTACAGCCCTCAGGAGCCGCCCGAATTTTGCCACAAGATACAATCGACAGTATTAATTGCGAAGGAACAATACATCCGAACATCTGTTTCGGATCTGTTTCTTCTATCGGTTATATTAACGATCCCTCTTTCACTCGGCGATTGTGCGCGTGATTTGCTACAAGCCTCGGACCGCTGCCGTATGTAGCAATGCGCTGACGAGACAGGATGGAATCGGTGCCACAGACGGGAAGACGGTATTTCAAGGCACCGGTCTTTGCGGTGGCCGCCGTCGCATGGAGGCCTATCCGGCAGGAAGATACGGCTGCTTCAAGTCCCCCGCGAATATCCTCGGTTCTCGCCAAGTCCTCACGGGAGAACGCGGATGACCGTCTTTCCGGCGCGTCGCTCCGTGGAATTGAAGGTGGCGATCGCATCGTCCAGACTCGAAATCTTGCCGATGTTCGTCCGCAGTCTTCCGTCCCGGACGCGCTGAACGATCTCCGAGAGCTGGCCACGATCAGCCTCTACGACGAAGTCAACCACCAGGCCATCCACAGGTCGGATATCCGTCGGTCCGACGGCTGTCACAAGCGTTCCTCCGGCCCGGATCAGCGCTACGGACCGCCTCTGAACATCGCCGCCGATAACGTCGAATATCAGATCGACGCGGCCGACGTCTTCCAGGGTGTCGTTTCCAAGATCGACGAATTCATTTGCACCGAAGTCCAGAGCTCTCTGGCGGTCAGCGGCGCGTCCGGTGCCGATGACATAGGCGCCGGCTTCCCGCGCAAGCTGCGTCACGATCGAGCCGACGGCGCCAGCTGCGCCGTGTGCGAGGACGCTCTGCCCCGCCTGCAGGCGGCCATGCTGAAACAGTCCCTGCCATGCGGTCAGGCCGGATATTGGCAGGCTTGCGCCCACCGTGAAGTCGACGTTGCCGGGCAATGGCGCGAGGTTGCGGGCCTCCATGGCGACGTACTCAGCGAGTGTGCCGTCGCGATACCAGTCCGACAGGCCGAACACCGGCTGGCCGATCGACAGCCCCGTGGTGCCATAGCCCAGCGCGGTGATCACACCGGCCAGCTCATGGCCGAGAATCGATGGCGTCCGGTCACGAAAGGCCCGATCCGTCCAGGTTGAAGGCCAATCCAGTTCGGTGTTGACGAACCCCGCCGCATGAACCTCAACGACGACGTCGTTTATCGCGGCCTGCGGCTCGGGTCGCTCCACCAGCTTCATTCCGGCTGTTCCCGCAGCCTGGTCGGTCACTACGATCGCTTTCATGGGAATTGTCTCCTCAGATATTTGTTGGCTTGTAATAATTCAGGCGTGGAAGATGTTTTCGATCTCCCGCGCAACTCGTTACCGGCTTGACGCCTTTTCAAAGACCTTGTTGTCGAGTTGCTGTGTGATGTCGCGCGGCGAGCCCGGCTTATTTCGGGTTCAACCGCGCGGAGATTGCGGCAGGACCGGGCTTAGATAGAGCCGGCCGGGGTAACGGCGGGAAAGTCCCGCTCGGGGTCGAACACGTTGTTGAAGAAGTTCGTCAGGGAGTACATGGCGACCAGCGCAACGATCTCGATGATGTTCGCATCGGTGTAGCCGACATCGCGGACGGCTTTCAGGTCTGCATCACCAACGTGCCCTCGGGCCTCGATGACTTTGCGCGCGAACTGGACTGCGGCGTCTCGTTTCGGGTCGTTTGCATGACCCTTCCGGGCGAGAATGATGTCATCCGCCGATAACTTTGCCATATGTTCCGCGGTGTAGCTGTGGACCGTCAGGCAATAATTGCAGCCATTCACCTCCGAGACGGCAAGGCCGATACTATCGCGCGTCCTCACATCGAGCGCCTTGCTGAGGGAGCCAAGCAGCGTGGCCCATGCGTTGAATGCGATCGGGCTCTGCGCGAAGGCCGCCATCATATTTGGGGTGAACCCGATGCTCTTCGTGAATGCATCGAGAGTTGGTTTCGATTCTGCCGGTACATGTTCGGGTTCCAGGGCAATAGTTCTAGACATCATACTCTCCATAAGTATCTGTTTGGACTGTGGATTATGCAAAGGACAGGACGTCGGCCACCGGCAGGCGCGGCTTCTGCGGCCAGTTGCCGGTCCGCTCCGGCCCGACGGTCAGAAGCATGACCGGCACTTCGTCCTCGATCAGGCCGAACTCGCGGTGCACGGCTTCCGCGTCGAACCCGATCATCGGCGTCGAACCCAGGCCGAGGGAGCGAGCTGCATAGATGATGGCCGCGGTGCCGAAGGTAGCGGAACGTACCGCCTCGTCGCGCTGCCGTTGGGGTTGACCGTCATACAGCCCGCGAGCGGGGATTTCCCATTCCGGCACCAGGTGCGCTGGCATGATGCCGGCTTCCACTACCGGCGCCAGGCGCTCCGGGACGGTGCTGGCATCGGCCAACCTGCCGACGATGATGAAGGTAACGGCGGCGTCGGTGATTGCGGGCTGGTTCCAGGCGATCGGACGTAGCCGTGCCTTGGCGTCAGGCGTACGGACTGCGATAAACCGCCAGTTCTGCAGGTGGAACGATGTCGGCGCGGAGGTGCCGATCCGCACCAGGTCGCGGATCTCACCATCGCTCAGGGTGGCGGCTGGGTCGTAGTACTTGGCAGCACTACGGCTCAGAATGGTTTCGATGACGGCATTCGTCGGCGTTGGCTGCGCGTGCGAATGGGACGGTTGGGGCGCGAGAGCGATTCCGGGGATCTCGGTCCGTGCGTGGATTTCGGCGTCTGTGCCGGTTGCGGTTTCGTTGGCGGCGATACTGATGCAGTTCATTGGATGGCTCCTTCATCAAGTGATGACGGAACCCAATTTACGAATGACGATGCAAACATCGAGACTGGATTGGCTCAATGTGATGCGCGAAAGGATCAAACTAGCGCATATGAGCTAAGATCGTCCTGGGGCCTACGCGCCATTGTGCGCCAGTCGGCGCCATTCCCCCGGCGTCATCCCCATCCTTTCCGCAAACACCCGTCGAAATGCGGAAACGGATTGATATCCCACCGTCTCGGCCACGGCTTCAGTGCTTATTGCCGGCTTCTTGAGTTCGTTGGCTGCCAGACTCATGCGGAGATCGGTCAACAAGTCGAGCGCGGAGCAACCTAGCCTATCTTGAAAGTGCCGCATGAACGTGGCGCGTGACATGCCGCACAAATCCGCCAGATCAGGCAGTTTCCATGGATGGGCCGGATCGCCAAGCATGGCCGCAATGGCTGGAGCAAGTCGCGGATGGCCGGCCAGGGCCAACAAGCCTTCGGGGGCTTTCTCGGATTCGCTCGCCGCTCGCAGTACCAGTGTGAACAGGGCCGAAGAAAGGGCGTTGAGAACGGCGCGTCCTCCCGCTCGGTCGCCGGCGGACTCCATACGCATCAGCCTCACCAGACTGGCCAGTTGGTTGGAAGCGGAACCGATACCATCTTCTCCACGGCTGTCCGTGGCCCGCGCCACGAGATTTGTGGGGAGGTAGTTACGGATCAGTCGATCATGAGGCGGCGCGATGAAAAATCGACCGCACAACAGATCGAGTTGCTCGCCCTGGCTATCGTTCTCGCTCAGCATCCATCCGGCAGACCTCCGGTGTTGCCGGGTATGGATAGGAGTTTGCCCGCTACCGTCGTGCAGTACATGCGCTGCACCATGAGGTAGCAGCACGATATCTCCGCTCACCAACTCCCTCGTCGTTTTCGTCTCCGGATCCTCGAAAACGGCCCGACCCTGGACGATGGCGTGGTAGGGGATTTCGTTCGCCGCAGCCCGGCCCCAGTCCACACGCCATGGCGCACCGTAGGTACAGCGGACCTCGAGCTGACCGGTTACGGTGACGATTTGCAGGAGATGGCTCAACCAATCGACTTCAGACATTGGACCTCGAGACTTTCAGGAAATCGCCATGTGATTGAAATAGTCGCGGCAGACATCCTCGACCGGGATGATCGCCTTTCTGCCCATTCCGGCACTTCGCTAGACGATGGTGCCCATGTTTTTGCTATAAGCCTCCGGCCATTTGCTACATTGTAGCAATAGCACAGCAGGAACGGGCTAAAAACGCGTCAAATGAGAGCCAACCGGACATGAAAGAAACAGCGCAAACCGCTGGTAAGCAAGATAAAAACAGGTACTTCAAGGCACCCGTCTTTGCCGTTGCGCCGATGATCGACTGGACCGATCGTCATTATCGATTTTTCGCGCGCCTGCTGTCGAGGCATGCTTTGCTCTATACGGAAATGATCGTCGCGGATGCGATTCTGCGCGGCGACCGGGAAAAGCTGCTCGGCCACGATGCCTCTGAACATCCGGTCGCCCTGCAACTTGGCGGCAGCGATCCGACGAAGATGGCGGAGGCGGCGCGGATCGCAGAAGGCTTCGGCTACGACGAGATCAACATGAATGTCGGCTGCCCGTCAGACCGGGTGCAATCGGGCACCTTCGGGGCTTGTCTGATGCAGGAGCCGGCGTTGGTCGCCGACTGCATCGCGGCGATGAGGGCGGCGGTCAAGATTCCGGTCACGGTCAAATGTCGTATCGGCGTCGACGATCAGGATCCGGAAGTCGCGCTTCGCGACCTCGTCGGGCGCGTCAAGGATGCCGGAGCGGATGCCGTGTGGGTGCATGCGCGAAAGGCATGGCTCAAAGGGCTGAGCCCGAGAGAGAACCGCGAGGTTCCGCCACTCGACTATGGCCTCGTACACCGCCTCAAGGCGGAAAATACGAATCTTTTCATCGGTCTCAATGGGGGTCTTCAAAAGCTGGATCAGGCGCTGTCCCACCTCGATCCGCGGTCGCTACCGACGGGAGGAGCCACCGGGACTGCGGCAGAGGCCGCATGCGGCGCTCCTCTCGACGGTGTGATGCTGGGCCGTGCGGCCTATCACGACAGCGGCTTGCTGACTGCCGCCGACGGCTATTTCGTCCACCCGCTGACGGGGGCCGCGCCCATGCCGATCGACCCCGACGGCTTTTCCGATCGTAATCATAATCTGTCGCTGGAATTCTGGTCCGGTATCCGCGATGCCATGGCGAACCATGCCGCTGCGCATATCGAGAATGGCGGCCGGCTGATCCACGTTACGCGGCACATGGTCGGGCTCTTCCAAGGCTGGCCCGGCGCGCGGCGCTATCGTCAGATACTCTCTGCCGACGCCACCCGCAAGGACGCCGGTCCGCAAGTCATCCACACTGCTTTCGACGCGGTGTTCGAGGCGGTAACGGCAAGGCAGGCGGCAGAGTAACGCGACTGCGCCGCCAGTCTCCTTCGCCGGCGAGGGGAAGGCGGGCGGCAGGTGGCAGGTGGGATGGGGTGCTCTCCAACGAAAAGCGGCGCCTCTTGCGAAGCGCCGCTCTTCACGCTTTGTCGAACGCCAGGCTTAGAGAGCCTGGAGGTTGACGGCCTTCGGGCCCTTGCCCATGCGATCCGGCTCCGTGTCGAAGCTGACCTCCTGGCCATCGTTCAATGTCGTGAGGCCTGCGGCCTGGACAGCGGTGATGTGGACGAAAACGTCCTTCGAACCGCCTTCCGGCGTGATGAAACCAAAACCCTTGTCCTGGTTGAAGAATTTGACGATGCCTTTGGTGGCCATGGAAGAAGTCCTTTTCCTTCAGTCTGTCTTTGCCGCAACCCTGCGCTTCAATATCACGCATCGGTTGCTTTAGGTAGTGTGTCCGCGCCCCCGGAAGGAAGCGAACGTGTCGTCTTCAGCGAAATGCGCTGAAAGGCGTCGAGTGGTCACGATATCGGGGAAAAGACGTCTACGATGCCGCTTGCGGCTGTCCCGGCGTTAAGCCAGGCTCAAAGCGAAAGTCCAGTCTCCGGGATTGAAAACGCCCGAACGGCAATAGGATTGGCAGTATTCCGTGAAAAAGGCAAGGGGAGTTCTTGCGGTCCTGCACCTGCGGGCAATGCCTTATGCCGAAGCGCCCGCGTGACCTCGCGGTGCCGTGTGTCGCGAGGCAAATGTCGTGGATTGCCTCGTTTCGACCACATTTTCGTCGCGGCACTAGGTTGAGCCTGCACTCTCCCCGTGAGCCTCGCGGGCTTGCTGCTGCCGCGGCGAACCGGTAGGTCTGTACCGGAAACGAATATGCGAGTTGACGATGAGCAGGTGGCCGGCGTGATCGATCCCTATGCCCTCCTTGGAATTGAGCGCGACGCCGACGAGCGGGCGGTCCGGACGGCCTATCGCCGGGCGGTGAAGACCGCGCATCCCGACCGCGGCGGTGATGCCGAGCAGTTCGGCAAGCTGCAGGCGGCCTACGATCTCTTGAAGGATCCGGTGCGCCGCAAAGTTTACGATGACACCGGTTACGATCCCCAGCTCGCCGACCCGAAAGACCTCAAGGGCCTCATGATGCTGGAGACCCTCGTCAACGACTTCATACTCGATGAACGCGAGCCCGGTAGTTTCGATCCGGTGGCGGCGATGCGACGCAAGCTTTCCGATGACATCGTCAAAAACCGCTTCCACATTCTGGAACTGGAACGCCACCGCTCCCGCGTGCGCAAGCATCTCGACCGCATCGGCAGGCGGCCCGAGACAGACGTGCTCGGCTCCATGCTGCGCGCCCGTAGCCAGTCGATCGCCGAGGCGATCAGGAACGCCGAAGCCCAGATCGAGGCGATCGAGCAGGCCTACTCCATGCTCGAGGGATATTCCTACGAGTTGGAAGCGGTGGAGGCGAAGGCGCGCGCCGCGGAGTAGAGCAGGTGCGGTCGTCGGTCCATGGCAGGGTGACTGCTCGTTGGAGCTGTGAAACGCGAAGCGCATAGCTCAACAAGCCCGACTTTCTCCGGAACGCGCCGGGAGCCGGACTGGCCGTGCCGGCTATGAGAGCCGGCCACGGCGCTCTCGTCATTTGCCATCGGCGCTGTCGAGCGCTCCTGCGAGCAATCCTTCAGGCGCCCGACCCGCCGTCATCGCTGTTATCGTCGTCCTGGTTAGTCCTGGTTACCTTTAAGGCCGCGATCTTGGCTGCCTTTGCCGTTGTCCTGGTTACCCTTGCCGTCGTCCTGGTTACCCTTGCCGTCGTCCTGGTTACCCTTGCCGTGGTCCTGGTTACCCTTGCCGTGGTCCTGGTTACCCTTGCCGTGGTCCTGGTTACCCTTGCCATGGTCCTGGTTACCCTTGCCGGTGTCTTGGCCACCGCCACCGCCGGGATCGCCACCGCCACCGCCGCCGCCGCCACCGCCGCCGCCGCCACCGCCGCCGCCGCCACCGCCGCCGCCGCCACCGTCATCGCCATTCAGGTTGCGAGGACCGCTGTCGGTGGAGGTCGTGGAAAATGAATTGCCGATGGCCGCCGTGGAGAGGGGCGGGCATTGCTCTATTTGCCCGGCCGTGAGGATTTCCGCTCTGTTCTGAGCCATGCAGCAAGCTTCGTAGTTGGCGTCGGTCAGAGGGCTGCACTGCTCGGCCATGAGCATGGGGCCCGTAAGGTTCTGGGCGTGCGCGGGAATCGTTGCCGAAGTTGAAAAACCGACTGACATAAGAGCCAGACCGGTGCTCGTAAGAAATACATCCAGGGTTTTCATATTTTCCTCCCTAAATTAGTGACAACTTAAATTCGTGTCGGGAAGGAAATGTTCCGTAAAAATTTAAGGGTTTCGCGGGTATGTCGGGCTAATCATTTCGGGCTACCTATAAAAAATTGGGGTAACGGTGGCGTCGTTGCACTCGTTCTGAGGTCGCTCTCGCAGCGACCGCTTTGGTTGATTCGATGTCTGGAAAGGCCTGGCAACGGCCCAGTGTCAGTCCTATCGGGATCCTTGGATCCCGATAGGGCTGGCTCAGCGTCCCGGACGCCCCGTCTTGCCCTTCGTCCGGCTCTTGCGCCGCTTTTCCTCCGCCGGCTCCTCGTAGGACCCTACGCCCGGCTTGGCGCGGGTGAGGGTCGGCTTCTCCGGTGCCGGTCCCGGTACCGGCTTCTCCGTGCGGCCGACGGTCATTTCGTCCAGGGTGTTTTTCCTGAAAAGCGACTGCCCCTCATCTGCCTTTCGGGCACCTTCTCCCCGGCCGCGGGAAGAGGGGATCGCCACGTCGCGGCCCATTTCATCGAGTTCGGGTTTGCGGAAGAGGGGACGTTCGGTGTCGGTCCCCGGGCCCATATTGTCGAGCGAGGGCTTCTGGAAGTAGGATTCTGTCTTTCCCTCCCCCTTGTGGGAAGGGTGGCCCGAAGCTCCGGGAGGGGTGTCGCCTTGCCCCTCCGCAACCCTCCCCACAAGGGGGAGGGTGTCCGTTGTGCCGGGCATGCCCTTGCTGGCCCGCTTGCTGCTCTCCTGCGATTTCGCTTCCTCTCGCGCCATCGGGTCGTCCAGCACGGCCAGTTCGGCCGCCTTGAGGCGCTTGATCTCGTCGCGCAGGCGTGCGGCCTTTTCGAAGTCGAGGTCCGCGGCGGCGTCGCGCATCTGTTTTTCCAGTGCGTTGAGGTGCGCCTGGAGATTGTTGCCGACGAGGTGGCCGCCATCGGCAAAGCCCTTGCCGGCGACGCCGGAAATATCGGCGCGGACATGGTCGCGTTCGTAGACCGAATCGAGGATGTCGGAGATCTTCGCCTTGACCGATTCGGGCGTGATGCCGTGCTCGGCATTGTAGGCCATCTGTTTCTCGCGGCGGCGGCTGGTCTCCTCCATCGCCCGCTGCATCGAGCCGGTGATCGTGTCAGCATAGAGGATGACCTTGCCGTCGACGTTACGGGCGGCGCGGCCGATCGTCTGGATGAGCGACGTTTCCGAGCGCAGGAAGCCTTCCTTGTCGGCATCGAGAATGGCGACGAAGCCGCATTCGGGAATATCGAGACCCTCGCGCAGGAGGTTGATGCCGACCAGCACGTCGAAGGCGCCGAGGCGCAGATCGCGGATGATCTCGATGCGTTCGAGCGTGTCGATGTCGGAATGCATGTAGCGCACCCGCACGCCCTGTTCGTGCAGATACTCGGTCAGGTCCTCGGCCATGCGCTTGGTGAGCACGGTGACGAGGGTGCGGTAGCCCGCGGCGGCGGTCTCGCGGATCTCGCCGAGCACGTCGTCCACCTGCGTCTTGGCGGAGCGCACCTCCACCGGCGGATCGATGAGGCCGGTCGGACGGATCACCTGTTCGGCGAAGACGCCGCCGGCCTGTTCCATCTCCCAGGCGCCGGGCGTGGCCGACACGGCGATGGTGTCGGGGCGCATTGCGTCCCATTCCTCGAAACGCAGTGGCCGGTTGTCCATGCAGGAGGGCAGGCGGAACCCGTACTCGGCGAGCGTCGCCTTGCGGCGGAAGTCGCCGCGATACATGCCGCCGATCTGCGGAATGGTGACGTGACTCTCGTCGATGAAGATCAGCGCATCGTCCGGAATATATTCGAACAGCGTCGGCGGCGGCTCGCCCGGCCTGCGGCCGGTGAGATAGCGCGAATAGTTCTCGATGCCCTGGCAGGAGCCGGTGGCTTCGAGCATCTCGATGTCGTAACGGGTGCGCTGCTCCAGCCGCTGCGCTTCCAGAAGGCGCCCGGCGCGTTCCAGTTCGGCGAGACGCTGGCTCATTTCCTCCTTGATCGCCTTGATCGCGGCGTTCAGCGTCGGCCGCGGCGTCACATAGTGCGAATTGGCGTAGATCTTCACCGACTTGAGCTCACCGGTCTTCTGGCCGGTGAGCGGATCGAACTCGGTGATCGAGTCGATCTCGTCTCCGAACATCGAGATGCGCCAGGCGGCATCCTCCAGGTGGGCGGGAAAGATTTCGATCGTGTCGCCGCGCACGCGGAAGGAGCCCCGCTGAAAGTCCATGTCGCGGCGCTTGTATTGCTGCGCGACCAGGTCGGCCAGCAACTGCCGCTGGTCGAGCCGGTCGCCGACGCTCATCTGGAAGGTCATTGCCGTATAGGTCTCGACCGAGCCGATACCGTAAATGCAGGAGACCGAGGCGACGATGATGACGTCGTCGCGTTCGAGCAGCGAACGCGTCGCCGAGTGGCGCATGCGGTCGATCTGCTCGTTGATCGACGATTCCTTCTCGATGTAGGTGTCCGAGCGCGGCACGTAGGCTTCCGGCTGGTAGTAGTCGTAATAGGAGACGAAATATTCGACCGCATTGTCCGGGAAGAAGTTCTTGAACTCGGAATAGAGCTGCGCGGCGAGCGTCTTGTTCGGAGCCAGAATGACGGCCGGGCGCTGCGTCGCCTCGATCACCTTGGCCATGGTGAAGGTTTTTCCCGAGCCGGTGACGCCGAGCAGCACCTGGTTGCGCTCGCCCGAGGTGAGGCCGTCGACCAGGTCCGCGATCGCCGTCGGCTGGTCTCCGGCCGGCTCGTAGTCCGATTGCATGCGGATCGGGATGCCGCCTTCGGACTTTTCAGGCCGGGCCGGGCGGTGCGGCGTCCAGAGCTTGCCGTCCTTGAACAGCGGATTGCCGCTCTCGATGAGCTTGGCAAGCGCCTCGACGGTGGCGGTGACGCCCGAACCGGAGGTGAGCTTGTCGGCATCCTCCAAGGCGACATCGAGCCCGGCCACGGGATTGAGCCCCGCGGCCGCACGCGTCTTCGGATCGGTCGTTCCGCCCATCGATGTGCCGCGAGCCGATTTCGACGCGGAGATCTCCACCTTCTTGCGATGCCTGCCGGCCTTGGACGCAACTTCGCGCCGGCTCTCGAAGGTGCTCGCTTCCGCTTCTGATTCGAGCTGCTTCACCCAGTCGGAGACATTGCCGGAAAGGGGCGTACCGGAAAGCGGCGCCTGCGGGGCTTCTTCGAACCCGCCGGGTGCCGACGATTTCTTGGGGGAATTCTTCGGTGATCTGGCCATGCCGGGAATATGGACAGAGTCCGGTCGAAAGTGAAGGGGGAACGAGTACAAAAGGGAAACGGAAGACCGCGATCCTCCACTCGTTTCCAGGACCTCCGAGGCGCCGGCTTAAACCGACGGTCGCATCGCTGCACCGGGAGCGGAAGGCACTTGCAACGCCGGTACTCGGCGGAGCATTCTCGGCCTGCGATTCGCGCTCTTCCCGAGGTTTCCATGCCATTTGCCATTAATCCTGCCTATGTCTGGCCGGTCATCCTGCTGCTCCTCTCCAACGTCTTCATGACCTTCGCCTGGTACGGCCACCTGAAGTTCACTTCGTCGCCGCTCTACATCGTCATCGCCGCGAGCTGGGGGATCGCCTTTTTCGAATATTGGCTGGCCGTGCCGGCGAACCGCATCGGACACTCTGTCTATTCGGCGGCGCAACTGAAGACGATGCAGGAGGTGATCACGCTCACCATTTTCGTCCTCTTCTCGATTTTCTGGCTGAAGGAACCGATCGGCTGGCATCAGTTCATCGGCTTCGCGCTGATCGCGCTCGGGGCGTCGTTCATCTTCAAGGGGTGAGACATCGCCACGAGCGGCATCTGCCCCCGTCAATCGAGAAGGTCGAAGGCGCGATACATCCATGTGAGCTGGTAAAGAACTGCGCCCACCAGAAAAGACGCATGGAAGCGCCGGTCGGGTGTGACCGCCGCGATGATGCAGAGCGCGATATAGGCCGCGTTGCGAAGCGGATATTCGATCCCGAAGGACTGGAAATAGGCCTTGCCCTTCAAGGCGGTGTCGATGAGGTCGACAGCGAATGCGATGGCGAGGAAGCCGAAGAACCAGGCGCGCCTGGACATGAAATAATGTTCGTAGCCGCTGTACTCGTCGAGAGTCGTCGGAAAGAGGAAGACGCAGAGGAGGAAGAAGACGCAGCTATAGAGGATGACGAACAGGTAGACGCTGACGTCGATCACCGCCAGCGAGTGCAGATGATACTCCCACCACCAGAAATGGACGAGGAAGAAGAACATGAACAGCACCCAGCCGAGGTGTATCCAGTAGACCTTCGTCTTGCCGGGGTGCTGCACGAAAAGCGCAACGCCGCTGAGGAGCCGCGCAAGCGAGAGGCTGATCACCATGCCCATGACGACGCGTATGTGCGAAAAGATCGCCGGATCGGGCTGCACCTGCTCCATGAACTAAGCCCTTATTGCTCGGCCGGAACCGGCGTCGGCTTGCCGGTCGAGTCGAGCGCGACCATCACGAAGATCGCGTCGGTGACCTTTTCCATGACATGCGAGAGGTAACGCTGTGCCCATGCCTCGACCTTGAGCGTCATCGACGTCCGCCCGACCGTAACGATGTCGGTATAGATGCAGAGTGTGTCGCCGATCTTCACCGGCATGGCGAAGGCCATTTCCTTTACCGCCGCAGTCACGACGCGGCCCCTGGCGCGCTCGGCGGCCCGGATGCCGCAGGAAAGGTCCATCTGCGCCATGACCCAGCCGCCGAAGATGTCCCCGGCCGCATTGGCGTCGCCGGGCATTGCGAGGGTGCGCAAGGTCAGTTCGCCATTCGGCTTGCTTGCTGCGTTCATGCGGCCTGTCTCCCTGTTGACGAACAAGGTTTAACGCACTGCCGTCAGGCGAGCAAAGAGGCGCCGGAACAATTCCACGCTGAAGGAGCAAAAGGCGGCACACGTGACGGTGTTATCGTTAATTTGATCACCCTCAAATCTAGTGAGCGTTTGTTAGGAGCTTTGCAAATAGCCGCTCATATTCTGCATGCCTCGAAATGGAGGCAGGGGATGAGAAGAATTCGAATTTCGGCGCGTCTTTACGCGCTGGTCGCGTTTGCGCTTTTGACGATGGCGGCGGCGCTGACCTTTGGACTGATCCAGGCGCAGGACAAGCTGGTTGCCGAGCGCAAGGCCATGCTCGCGGCGATGAATGAGAACGCGATCAAGGTTTTCGACGCCTATCACAGCCAGGAAAAGGCAGGCACGCTGACGCGCGAGGAGGCGCAGGGCCGCGCACTGGAGGCGATCCGGGCGATGCGCTATCAGGACAGCGGCTATTTCTGGGTGAACGATATGCATCCGAAGATGGTGATGCATCCGATCAAGCCCGAACTCGACGGCGCCGACCTGACGCAGAACAAGGATCCTAACGGCAAGTTCCTGTTCGTGGAATTCGTCAAGACGGTGCAGGCGCACGGCAAGGGCTTCGTCGATTATTACTGGCCGAAACCCGGCGCCGACCAGCCCGTGCTGAAATATTCGCACGTGGCCGGTTTCGAGCCCTGGGGATGGGTGGTCGGTACCGGTGTTTATGCCGACGACCTGGCCGCCATGTTCCGCGAGCGCGCCTGGCAGATGGCCGGCATTTTGGTCGCGGCAGCGCTCGCGATCCTCATGGCGGCACTGGCGATCGTGCGCAGCGTCGTTCGGCCCATCGAAAAGCTGAAGGTCTCGATGCGGGCGATCGCAGACGAGGACCTTTCCTCGGATGTTCCGGAAACTGATCGCGGCGACGAGATCGGGCAGATGGCACAGGTGCTCGTCGTCCTGCGCGACTCCGTCAAGGAGCGCCTCGAACTGCGATCGCGCGAGGCGGAGCAGCAGGACCGCCTGGACGCAGAACGGCGCGGCAACGAAGAGCGCCAGCGTACGACTGCCGCTACCCAGGCCGAGGCGATGGAGACGCTCGGCGGCGCGCTCGAGCGGCTGGCAAACGGCGACCTGACCGCGGCGGTCGCCCGGATCGCGCCGGAATACGCCAAGCTCAAGGACGACTTCAACACGGCGGTCGCCGCGCTTCGCGACGTCATCGGCGCCATTTCCCAATCCACCGAAATCGTCCATGGCAGTGCCGCCGACATTTCAGAGGCGGCCAACAATCTTTCGCGCCGGACCGAACAGCAGGCGGCGGCACTTGAAGAGACGGCCGCAGCTCTCGACGAGATCACCTCCACCGTACGCCAGGCGTCGGATCGTGCCCTGGAAGCGCGCGACATGGTCGACGAGACGAAGGCGAGTGCGGCGAAATCCGGTGGTATCGTGCGCAATGCGATCGATGCGATGGGGCGGATCGAAGCCTCGTCCAGCCGGATCAGCCAGATCATCGGCGTGATCGATGAGATCGCCTTCCAGACGAACCTGCTGGCGCTGAATGCAGGCGTCGAGGCGGCGCGGGCAGGGGAGGCCGGCCGCGGCTTCGCCGTGGTTGCCCAGGAGGTCCGCGAACTTGCGCAACGCTCGGCCGGCGCAGCAAAGGAGATCAAGGAGCTGATAGGCACCTCGGTGAAGGAGGTCGGCGCCGGCGTCGAACTCGTCCGCTCGACGGGCGATGCGCTGATGGAGATCGAGGCTCTGGTCAACCGCGTCAACGAGCAGGTGGCCGCAATTGCGACCGCTGCTCGGGAACAGGCGACCGGACTGCAGGAGGTCAACACGGCCGTCAACAGCATGGACCAGATGACGCAGCAGAACGCCGCAATGGTCGAGGAGACGACCGCGGCAAGCCAGACGCTGGCGCAGGAAAGTCGCGAGCTGAAGGCGCTGCTCGAACAGTTCAGGCTCGGGGAACGGGGAGCACAGCCGGCCTTTGGCAGGGCAGCCTAAGGCCTGTTGAGATCGTAGCCGATCAGTGGACAAAACATGCAGCACCACAGCGCCGCGCGTCTTATAAGATGCGCGGCGCTGTGGGAAATTTTTCGGAGGGCTGCATCTCTGTGCTTGTCACAGAGATGAGGGCAGCGCTGCGTCTGCGGCGCGGGAAGCGTTCTTTCAGCCCAAGGACTTGGTCTGGCTGGATTCCTGTGACAAGCACAGGAATGAGGAAATCAAACAAGCGGCCGCGGGCCTCTTCGTTCAACCGATGTCGTTCGGGCGGGTGAGCCTGCTCCTGTCGGTGGTGCGTGGATGGCGCATCTCGCGGGAGTTGACGCCTGGCCGTAAGACAGGCGAGATGGTGCGACGGGAGGACGGTCGCTATCGCGCGCCGATCCGGCCGCATCCGAGATGCCAGCCAAGGGGGAGACCTGTGTTGCCTTTCAAGCGTTTCATCATGAAGTCTGCCGCCATTTTCCTGGCCGCCGCCGGCTTTCTTTCTGCCTGTACCGTGGTCGTCGACGAGCCGCGCCCCGGTCCGGGACCGACCCGCCCGCCGGGTCCGCAAATGTGCACGATGGAATTCGCGCCCGTCTGCGGCGAACGCGGCAATCGCATTCGGACCTTCCCCAATGCCTGCCAGGCACGCGCCGACGGCTTCCGTGTCGTTCATCGCGGCGAGTGCCGTCCGGCATCCCGTCCGCCGGAAGAGCGGGCCTGCACGCGCGAGTTTTCGCCGGTTTGCGGCCAGCGCGGCCCGCGAAGGCAGACATTCCCAAATTCGTGCATGGCGCGCGCCGAAGGCTTCCGCGTCGTCGCTCCCGGAGAATGCCGCCGTGAGGATGATCGCCCGCAGCAGCCGCAATTCTGCACGCGCGAATTCGCGCCGGTCTGCGGCGAGCGCAATGGACGATCAAGAACGTTCCCGAATGCCTGCGAGGCACGAGCGGACGGGTTCCGCGTCGCCCATCCCGGGGAATGCCGTTAGCAGGACAAAACCCACAACGAAAATGGCCCGCACCCGTAAGGATGCGGGCCTTTTCTTTGTGCCCGCTCGCCCGATTTAGCGTGCGGCCGGCAAGGCTTCGTTTACCACGTTTGCTTAAATTGCTTTGCAAAGCCGACTTTCTCGACCGAGCGCCCGTTTGGCGACATTCCGCATGTTCATTCTCGGCTGTGGGCAGGCGGCGCACGGACAAGGCCGAAGCTTTGTCATGGATGAAGGCGGCAATCAGTATGGCGTATGTTTCTCTTCTTCATCGTCCATTGGCGGCGCTGCTGTTGTCCATTCCGCTCGTTGCCTGCACGACCGACGTGCTTGCGCCACCGGCCCGAATCGACGGGAGCTCCCGTGTCGGCGCGATCAGGCCGGCGCCTGCAGCCATGCCGGAGCAGGAAGTCGCTGCCTATCCGTCGTCAGAGCCGGTCGCCATGGCCAGCCAGACCTCCGTTGCCCCGGTTTCCAGTAATGCGGCCCTAGCACCGCAGGGCCAGGTCGCCGCGGCCGGATCGATGACGGTTCCGCCCGAGGGGGTGAATATGGACGCCATGCTCGGCGTCGAACCGGTGGTCGGCCTGGCGCAGGAGCAGGCCGGTGAGATCGCCGAGGGGAATACGACGCAGCCGGTCGTGGCCGGTATCGGCGACAGCGATGTGCGCCAGCTTGCCGGAGCGCCGCAGCCTATGCCGATGCCTGAGGCGATTCCCGGCTATGATCCCGACCTGCCGCCCCTTGCGCCCGCGCAGAGCGCGGCCGAGGAAGTGAATAGAAGGCGTGTTCTCGAGCCGCAGCGGGCGACGCGCACTGAGCAGCCGCAGCAGATCGCTTTCATACCGCGCGCCCGCAGCCCCCTGTCCACGCCGGAATACACCGGCGAAATGCCGGGCTCGGAGGTCGCGTGCCGGCAGCGGTTGAAGAAGCTCGGCGTCGTCTTCCGCGACGTTCCGCGAGTCCGTAACGGACCGTCCTGTGGCATCGACTACCCGATCGAGCTCAGCGGCCTGTCCGGCGACATCGCCGTCAGACCTGCGGTGAAGCTGAATTGCCAGGTAACGGAAGCCTTCGCCAAGTGGGTGAAATACGAGCTGGCGCCGTCGTCGCGCTATCGTTACTGGTCGGGCGTCAAGACGATCAAGCCCCTCGGCGGCTATTCCTGCCGGACGATGAACTCCCGCCGCGGCAATCCCATGTCGGAACATGCGCGCGGCAACGCGATAGACGTCGGCAAGTTCGTGCTGAAAAACGGCAAGGAAATCGATGTGCGCAAGAAGGGCTTCTTCGCTTTCCGTGAGCGGGGGCTCCTGAAAGCGGTGCGCACGGACAGCTGCAAGTATTTCCACACGGTGCTCGGACCAGGCAGCGATCCTTTCCACAAGGACCATTTCCACTTCGATCTGCGCACGCGCAAGACCGGTTACCGGCACTGCGATTAGCACGCTGCACAAGCGGACCATCGGTTGGACGGCCCGGCTGACGCCGCGATGGCCTCATGTCGGGGGAGGAGTCGACGATGTCGGTGCAGGTGTTCAGGGGTATCCGGCTTCTCCCGGTCGGAAAACGCCCGCAAGCGAACGCGGTGGACGACGCCGAACGCGCGGCCGTTCCATTTTATCGCTGCAAATAACGCTGCACGCCAATTGTTGACATAAAAAATCAAGTTATCTAACACCGGTTTTGTACCGGCGTGCTCGGCTCGTTGCAAAGCGAGTCGGCCGTCTCGGTCGATGTTCTTAGAGGGGTATCTATGGAACTGCGTGTTGGACTGCTGGCTGTCCTGCTGGCAACGGTGAGCCGTGCCGCTTTGGCACAAGATGCGACGGTACTGGATCGCATCGAGGTGAGGGGCACCTCGACTGCGACGATAGGCACGGAACCGGAAGACTATGCCGGAGGGCAGGTAGCGCGCGGTGGTCGCGTCGGTTTGCTCGGCAACCGGGACTTCATGGACACGCCGTTCAACATAACCAGCTATACCGCGGCGACGATCGAGAATCAGAATGCGAAGACTGTAGCCGACGTTCTGGCCAACGATCCGTCGGTCAGGAGCACTCACGCCTCCGGCGGAATGCTGGATTCCTTCTACATCAGGGGGTTTCCGCTCAACGAGGGGAATTTTGGCGAAGTCTCCTTCGACGGGGTCTTCGGCGTCGCTCCCACCTTTCGCCTGTTCACCGACTATGCCGAACGTGTGGAGGTGATCAAGGGACCGACGGCACTCCTTTACGGCATCTCTCCGAACAGCAGCGTCGGCGGCAGTATCAATATCGTGCCGAAACGCGCGCCCGAGATTGATCTGACTCGCGTGACGACCGACTATGCCTCCGATCTTTACGGCGGCGGACATCTGGATGTCAGTCGCCGCTTCGGCGACCAGCGCCAGTTCGGCGTCCGCTTCAATGGCAGTTATCGCGGCGGCGACACCGCCATCGACAACCAGTCACTCGACGTCGGTGTCGGCGCAATCGCGCTCGACTACGAGGGCGAAGGCATCCGGGCGACCCTGGACGTCATCGGGCAACGGCAGGACGTCGACGCCCCGCTGCGCCCATTCTTCCCCTTTGGGAATTTCGAAATTCCCGAGGCGCCGGGTGGCCGATCCAATATCCAGGAACCCTGGGAATGGGCGACGACGGAGGACCTGTCCTGGTTGGGGCGGGTTGAATATGACCTGAGCGACGCGGTCACCGTCTTCGCGGCCGTCGGCGGCGGGAATTCGCGGGTCGAGCGCCTCTTTGGCACTCCGCTGCTTCTTAACTCTGCCGGCGACGCCAGTGTCACCCCGCAGAATTTCGTCTTCGATGTCGACCGTCTGACGGCGGAGGCGGGCGTTCGCGCCGAGTTCGAGACGGCGGCCATCGATCACTCGGTCACATTCCAGGTCAGCGGGCTTCAGCAACGTCTCGCGCGCGGCTCTAACTCTGGAATCGCGCAGCCAACCAATATTTTCGATCCGCTTCCTCGTCCTGAGCAGGAGGTGCCGCAGCCGACCCATGTGCCAAGAGCTTCGGCGAATATCTTCCATGGTTTCGCGCTTTCCGACACCATGTCGATGTTCGATGAGCGCGTGCAACTGACCTTGGGTGGGCGCTGGCAGCATATCGATACCGAAAACTACAGCCCTGCCACGGGCGTGATCACCGCATCTTCCGACGAGAGCGCTCTGACGCCGCTCGCTGGCATCGTCTTCAAGCCGTGGGAAAGCGTCGCGCTTTATGCCAATTACGTTGAGGGTCTCAGCGTCGGCGACACGGCCCCGGCGACCGCCGTCAATTCGGGCGAGACGCTTGCGCCCTACCGATCAAGGCAATACGAGATCGGCACCAAAGTCGATCTCGGACGCGTGGCGGTGACCGCCAGCGTGTTTCAGATCGAAAAGCCGTTCGGCGTGCTGGAGACGCAGGGCGGCGGCCTGGTCTTCGCGGAAGGCGGCGAACAGCGCAACCGCGGCGTCGAGTTGAACGTCTTCGGCGAGGTGACACCCGAAATCCGGGTTCTCGGTGGTGTCGCCTTCATCCACGGCGAAATCACGAAAACGAGCGATGACGCGGCGCGTGGCAATACCCCGATCGGGGTGCCTTCTCTGCAGGTCAATCTGGGGGCGGAGTGGGATACGCCCTTCTTGCCTGGACTGACGCTCACCGGCAATGTCATCCACACGGACGAGCAGTTTGTGAACACCGCAAACACCCAGGAAATTCCCTCCTGGACCCGGCTTGATCTCGGCGCCCGCTACTTGACCGCGATCAACGAGAGGCCGGTCACGTTCCGCGCCAATGTCGAGAATGTCTTCGACCTTGACTACTGGTCCGGCGTTGCAAGTTACGGCACCCTGTCGCAGGGTGCGCCGCTGACGGTGAAGGTCTCCATGACGACCGACCTCTGATTTCACCGAGTATGCCCATGGAGGAGCCGTCGGGCGCCTCCGGCCGTCGGGCGTGCGGTCGAACCGGATCCGCAACCTGTGGATGCAGGCGTGACCGCGTACCTCACGACCGCAGAAAAGCGAAGGCGAGACACTCCGTGGAGAGCCTCACGCGCTTGAATCACCAGGCTGTGGCCGATCAGTCAGTGCTGTCGACGAGGCTGACGGCATAGCCGGGACGATAGGGAATGGGCAGAAAACGCCGGTGATATTCGGCAAATGTCGCGTCCGGATCGAGGCTGGCAAAGAGCTCCGGGTGGAGCCATTTCGCCAGTTGCTGGACGGCGAAGAATTCATAGGGGCTGTTGTAGAACTGGTGCCAGATGCCGTGGAAGTTCCGGCTCTTCTGGGCTGCGATGTCCGTGTAGGCGCTGCGGGTGGTGAACCATTCGAGCTTCTGCCGGGTCACCGTCTCATCCGCGCCAGGCCCCAGGGGGATCCAGTGCCCGCCCGGCACATAGGCCTCCCAGTCGGCGCTGGTGACGACGACGTGCTCGGGATTGGCGGCGATCACCTGCTCGGGATTGAGCTGTCCGAACGTGGATGGAAGAATGTCGCTGCCGATGTTGAGACCGCCGGCGAGTTCGACATACTTGCCGAAGTTTTCCGCCCCGAAGGTAAGGCAGCAATCGTCGGCATAGCCGCCGATCCTCTCGATGAACACCCTCGGGCGCTCGGGCTTTGACGTGCCGATGACGTCGGTCACTCGTGCCATCGCTTCACGGCGGAATGCGATGATCTCTTCCGCGCGCGCCTCGCGCTCCATGATCTTCCCGAGCAGACGGATTGTAGGCTCGGTGTTCTTCAGCGGATGATGGCGGAAATCGATATAGAGGACCGGAATCTGGAGCTCCGCGAGCTTCTCGATATATTTGGCATCCTCGTTCGCACGCATGGCCTCGAGATTGAGCAGCACCACGTCGGGTTTCAGGACGATTGTCGATTCTATGTCGATCAGACCGTTTTCCTTTCCAGGAAATGCCGGAAGCTCCGCCAATCTGGGAAAGGCTTCGAGGTACTGCCTGTATGTCGCCGGATCGGCCTCGATCAGATCGTTGCGCCATGCGACGACGCGAGCCAAGGGATCTTCCGGCTCGAGCGACGCGACGAGGTAGAGTTGCCGTCCCTCACCAAGCAGTACGCGCCTGACCGGCGTATTTACCGTCACCTCGCGGCCGGCGATATCGGTGACCGTGATCGGTGCAGGCTTCTCCGCCTCTGTACGCTCCCCGGCGAACGTAACCGCCGGAACCATCAGGACCAGAAAGGCGATCGCGGCGCAAAGCACCGAATGTTTTCTCCTCACGACAATTCTCCTCCCTCGAATGATTGACGCGGCCCGTTCCGCAGACAGAGCGCCGACCCGTTCGGTTTATCTCGTGGCCGAAATCGATCGCGCTGGCGAGAGAGACCATTGTTCGGGCGGCGGGCCCTCATGCACGCTTTTGCATCGCATATATATCTTGATGACCGCAATCAAGTTAGGCAGCGCTCGAGATTGTTCGGCATCGTTACGACGCGGCGCGACGCGAGAAAGATTTCTATCGGCTCGCCGAGGAAAGGCGGCACGGCTGGTGTCCGCACTCCAAGAGATTCTACTGCCGCACGGGCGGCAGCCGGTAAGCGGAGCGGCGGCCCTTGACGGAGCGTCAACGTAAATTTGGCTTGGACGGGCTGCAAATCCATGTGAATCGGCCCATATAGAGCAGCACCCTGCCGTCTTTGCACCTCTTCCCGGATATGTTTCATGGCGCCAATCGTTTCCATCTCCAATCTGTCGAAGACCTATGCCTCGGGGTTTCAGGCCCTGAAGGGCGTCAGCCTCGATATCGAAGAGGGCGAAATTCTTGCCCTCCTCGGTCCGAATGGTGCCGGCAAGACGACGCTCATCTCGATCGTCTGCGGTATTGTCAATGCGACGGGCGGCCAGGTTACCGTCGGCGGCAACGACGTCGTGCGCGACTTCCGCCAGACACGGGCGATGATAGGCCTTGTGCCGCAGGAACTGACGACCGATGCTTTCGAGACGGTGTGGAACACCGTTTCCTTCTCGCGCGGGCTTCACGGCAGGAAGCCGGATCCGGCGCATATCGAAAAGGTACTGAAGGACCTCTCGCTCTGGAACAAGAAGGACAGCACGCTGCGCGAGCTTTCCGGGGGCATGAAGCGGCGCGTGCTGATCGCCAAGGCGCTCTCGCACGAGCCGCGCGTCCTTTTCCTCGACGAGCCGACGGCCGGTGTCGACGTCAGCCTGCGAAAGAGCATGTGGGAGGTCGTCCAGCGGCTGCGCGCTTCGGGCGTGACGATCATCCTCACGACCCACTACATCGAGGAAGCGGAGGAGATCGCCGACCGGATCGCGGTGATCAACAGCGGCGAGATACTGCTCGTCGAAGACAAGAATGCGCTGATGACGAAACTCGGACGCAAGCAGCTGCGCGTCGATCTGGCCCAACCTCTGGAGCGGGTTCCCGATTCTCTTGCCTCCTACAATTTGTTGCTGGAGGGCGAAGGCGAACGCCTGATCTATGAATACGACACGAGCGCTGATCGGACGGGCATCACGTCGCTGCTCGCGGCGCTGGCCGAGGCGGGCATCAGGCTCCGGGACATTTCCACGAGGCAGAGTTCGCTCGAGGATATTTTCGTTGAGATCGTGGAGGCGGGGCGATGAACATAGAAGCAGTCAAATCCATCTATTTCTTCGAAATGGCGCGCACACGCCGCACGCTTCTGCAAAGCGTCGTGTCGCCCGTCATCTCCACTTCGCTCTATTTCATCGTTTTCGGCGCCGCCATCGGTGGACGCATCCAGGAAATCGACGGAATTTCCTACGGTGCCTTCATCACGCCCGGATTGATGATGCTGACGCTTCTGACGCAGTGCATCGGCAACGGCTCATTCGGTATCTATTTCCCGAAATTCACCGGCACGATCTATGAGGTGCTGTCGTCACCGATATCCATGCTGGAGATTGTGCTCGGTTATGTGGGAGCAGCGGCGACAAAGGGGATGATGATCGGCACGATCATCCTCATCACGGCCTCGCTGTTCGTCGATTCTCAGCATCGCCCATCCCTTCGTGATGCTTTTCTTTTTCGTTCTGACGGCGGTGACCTTCAGCCTGTTCGGTTTCCTGATCGGCATCTGGGCGAAGGATTTCGAGCAGCTCAACCTCATTCCGATGCTGGTGGTCCCGCCGCTCGTCTTCCTCGGCGGCAGCTTCTATTCGATCGACATGCTGCCGCCATTCTGGCGGGCAGTAAGCCACTTCAACCCGGTCCTTTATCTGATCAGCGGATTCCGCTGGAGCTTCTTCGAGATCTCCGACGTAAATCCGCTCGCCAGCGCGGCAATCATTCTCGTCTTTCTCGCCCTCTGCATGTCCGCACTGACATGGATATTCCGGACCGGGTACAAGTTGCGCAACTGAGGTTGGATCGGCGGGCTCAGTCCCTGAGCCGGAGCTCGCCGCTGCGCATCTGCAGGAAGTCGAGGGTCGAGAGGAAGCTCATGCCGAGCAGGCTGCTGTCCAGCCGCCCCTCGGCCGCGACCATGGCGCGGATATTCGTCCGCCGAATCGGTCCGATCGCGATCTCCGGCAGGATGACCGGTGCCGCAAGCGCCGGCCCGTTCGCGGTCATGACAGTGATCGTGTAGCCGAGATCGGCGACGTCGAGACCGACCATCGCCGCGTCCTCATGGGTGAGCACGATACTGCTCGCGCCGGTGTCCACAAGCATGCTGACCTCACGCCCGTTGATTGTCGCATCGGCGGCAAAGTGGCCGTCGATCCGCTTGTGAAGCACCACCTCCTGCTGACCCTCGCTGTCGGTGATGACCATGGCCCTGCCGGGCATAAGTCCTGCCAGCACCCGGTCGCCGACGGACCGAAGGTCGAAGCGGTAGACATAGAGTGCAACTAGGACGAACGCAATCAGCAGCCAGATCGCAATCTGTGTCAGGCCTTCGCCCAGCGTTCGGCGGCTTCTGACGATACCGGCGGCGAAAAGCGTTCCCAGCGCGCCGAGGGCTACGAGCTGTCCGAAATCGTCGTTGTTCATGCCGAACGTTCGGCCGGAATCGTGATTGATGATCAGCAGTACGAGGCCGATGCCGAGTATTGCGAGGAGGACGATCAGTCTGCTCATGAGCCGTTTTGTTCTCGCGCCATGCGCGACCGGCGCGTCTCCCGCCGCGGTTTGCGCTCGACCGTTTCCAGTCGCGCCGGCAAGGCCTGCATGATCGTGTGCCGTTCGGTATCGGTGTAGAGCGTCCAGGCGCCGATCTCCTGACGTGTGCGCCCGCAGCCGAAACAGTAACCGGTCCTATCGTCGATCGTGCAGACGAGAATGCAGGGAGATTCCATGATCGGGACGATGCTCTGCTGTTTCGTTCGAAAAATATATCGGCCTTTCAGATGGCCAGTGCAAGAGCGCCCAGAACGGCGATCTCCGTCAGTTGCTGGATGGCGCCGATGGTGTCGCCGGTATGGCCGCCGACCTTGCGTAAGGCAATCCGCGTGAAGCCTGGCACCGCAAGCCCGAAGGCAGCGAGCGAAAGCAGGACGGCGACGGTCGGGATGTCGGCCAGGAAAAACAGCACGAGCGCGAGGAGCACGCCCGAGCCGAGCGCAACCGATGTCGCCTGCGGCTCGGGTAAACCGGCCGAGGCGGCGACCCCGCCGCGGCGGGCAGGCGGGAGGCGGGACCAGTGCCAGACCATCGCGGCGCGGCTCAGCGCAGCGGTGGCAAGCAGCGCAATTCCGCCGCCTGTCGGCGTCAGCAGCGGCAGGAAGGCAGCCAGGGCCGAGACGCGAAGGCCGAAGGAAAGAATGAGGGCAACCGCGCCATAGGTGCCGATCCGACTGTCCTTCATGATCTCCAGGGCGTTTTCCCGATCGCGCCCGCCGCCGAAACCATCGGCCGTATCCCCAAGGCCGTCCTCATGCAGGGCGCCGGTGACCATCGCCTGCACCGCGACGACGAGGGAGGCGTTGAAGAGCGAGCTCGCGTGAAGCGCGCCCAGAAGGACCGCTATCACGGCGGCAGGAAGGGCGATCAGGATACCCGCAAGAGGGAAGGCGCGCACGGCGCGGCCGAGCCCGCCGTCATAGCCGCGGAAATATCGATCCGGCACGGGAATGCGGCTCAAAAAGGCAACCGACCGTGCGACGTCGTCCCAGAGCTCGCGAATATCTGCCATCTCGTCTCCCGCATCCCGAATCGCCCGGCGTTCCGCGGGATCATGCGAGACGACGGCAAATGGCGCAAATGCCGTTGCCGCGGGCGGCATCACACTCTATGACGAGCCCCGAACGAGTTTCACGTTGCAAGGATGATCCATGAGCGCCAGCGGCCTGCCGTTTGATGATTTCCGCGAACTACTGCGCAACCTGCCGGGGCCGGATACGGCGGCACTCGTTGCGGCGCGCGAGCGGGACGGGCAATTGACGAAGCCGCCCGGCGCTCTCGGGCGCCTCGAGGAAATCGCCTTCTGGCTTGCCGCCTGGACGGGACGTCCGCCGGCGGTCAACCGACCGCTCGTCGCGATCTTCGCCGGCAATCACGGCGTGACCCGTCAGGGAGTGACGCCCTTTCCCGCTTCGGTGACGGCGCAGATGGTCGAGAACTTCGCCGCCGGCGGTGCTGCCATCAACCAGATCTGCGTGGCACACGATCTCGGCCTCAAAGTCTTCGATCTGGCGCTCGACTATCCGACCGGTGATATCACCGAGGAACCGGCTCTCTCCGAGCGCGACTGCGCCGCCACCATGGCTTTCGGCATGGAAGCGATTGCCGGCGGCACGGATCTGCTGTGCATCGGCGAAATGGGCATCGGCAACACGACGATCGCGGCCGCCATCAACCTCGGCCTCTATGGCGGCACGGCAGAGGAATGGGTCGGTCCCGGCACCGGTTCGGAAGGCGAGGTGCTCGCGCGCAAGATCGCCGCCGTCGAAAAGGCCGTGGCGCTGCACCGCGATCACTTGTCCGATCCGCTCGAAGTCATGCGGCGGCTCGGCGGCCGCGAGATCGCGGCGATGGCGGGCGCAATTCTCGCGGCGCGGATGCAGAAGGTGCCCGTCATCATCGACGGCTACGTCGCGACCGCGGCCGCGGCGATCCTCAAGGCCGCCAACCCGGCGGCGCTCGACCATTGCCTGATTGGCCATGTTTCAAGCGAGCCCGGTCACATGCGGGCGATCGAGAAACTCGGCAAGACACCGCTCCTGGCTCTCGGCATGCGGCTTGGCGAAGGCACGGGCGCGGCTCTTGCAGCAGGCATCGTCAAGGCGGCGGCTGCCTGCCACAGCGGCATGGCGACCTTTGCGCAGGCTGGCGTAAGCAACAAGGAGTAAGGCAGGCCCGGCCCGCCCACGCGCGTCAGCACGCTCGGAGCTTGCTGTCGATCGGCCGTCATGCGTGCTATGCTCGTGCCGTGCAGCTATTGATGCGGGGCGGCTTCTCGCATATCGGGGATAAGTCGGGTCATTCGGTTCGGGTGGCCTCGCAATGCGGCATTGCCACCGCCTTTGATTCGCCTCAATAGGAACGTCGAAGCTGTGCCCTCTCCCAACCCGCGAGAAGAAATGGACGTCAAGAACACTACCTCCCGCAACGGCGCCACCGCGCCCGTTCAGAAGCATCGTGGCTTCCGGCACCTTTTCGCGGCGGCCAGCTATTCCTTCGGCGGTGCGAAGCGCCTGATCGGCGAGGCGGCCTTTCGGCACGAACTCATCGCCTTCGCCGTCGCGATGGTCGCGTTCACGATCGTCGGCGCGAACCTGTTCCAGTATGTCGCGATGGCAATCCTGTTTCTGCTGATGATGGCCTTTGAGGCGATCAACACCGCGATCGAGGAGATTGTTGACCGCGTCTCGCCGGAGATCTCGGAGATGGGCAGGAACGCCAAGGATCTCGGCTCCTTCGCGTGCCTTTGCCTCATTCTCGCCAATGCGGCTTATGCGCTGTACGTGATATTTCTCGCTCGCTTCCTGGGCTGATCCGCGACGCCGGCACCACCCTCATTTCCGTGACAGGCACGGGAATGAAGAAGTGGAGCACGCCCGGCAAGCGTTTACGCGAAGCTCCTTCGCCGGCGGGTGAGGGACGGGACGTCCTCGACCGGGGGCAAGCTCTGCAGAACGCGACGCGGCGGCAGGATAGCGATCGCCTCGGTACCTTCGCGGAGTTTCGAGCGCAGGATGAACTGGCCGCCATGCTTGGCGAGGATCGCCTGGACGATCGGCAGACCGAGGCCGGTGCCCTGTTCGGCGCTCTTGATGGCGATCGAACCCTGGCCGAAAGCGGAAAGGACGATCGGGATCTCCTCTTCCGGAATGCCGGGGCCGTTGTCTCTGATCGAAAGATATTGCCCGCCGCCGGCGGTCCAGCCGACCTTTACGCTGACCTCACCGCCCGACGGGGTGAACTTGACGGCATTCGAAAGAAGGTTGAGGGTCACCTGGCGCATGGCTTTCTCGTCCGCCCAGACGGACGGCATCGCCTGTTCGAACTGATGGGCCATGGTTATGTTCTTGCCGCGCGCACGGAGCTGAACCATGCCGATGCAATCCTCCACGATCTCCGCCAGGTTTACCGCGTCCTCGCTGAGCTCGTACTTGCCGGCTTCGATACGCGAAAGATCGAGAATTTCGTTGATGAGATTCAAGAGGTGCTCGCCGGAGCGATGGATGTCCAGCGTGTATTCCTTATAGGTCGGGTTGGCGAGCGGTCCGAGCACCTCTGTCGACATGACCTCCGAAAAGCCGAGGATGGCATTGAGCGGCGTGCGCAGCTCGTGCGACATCGAGGCCAGGAAACGGGATTTGGCGAGATTCGCCTCTTCGGCGCGGCGGCGAGCCTCGTCCGACATGGACTTCGCCACCTCGAGTTCGGCGATGAGATCGTCCTTCTCGGACTGTACCGAAAGGATATGAACGTTGGCGCGGTTCATCCTGTCGGTCATGAACGCCAGAAAGACAAGCGAGAGCGCCAGAATGCCCGTGAGGCCGACATCGACCGCATCACCGGTCGTGAGTGAGGAGAAGCCGAGCGCGGCCATGACAGGCAGAAACGTGTAATAGAGGGCGTTCCGCAACAGAAAAGTGCCCATGGCGGTGACCGCAAGGGCAATGAAGAGCACCGTTCCCTCGAACAGACCGGAAGCGATCTCGCCGCAGGACGCACAATCCGGGAGCGTGAAGATCGCCCAGCAAAGGCCGGTCAGCATCTGGCCGGCGAGGAAGCGGCGGCGCCAGACGGACACTTTCTCGGCGACCACATCCTCGCGCTTGGCCTTTCGCGCGAGAAAGATGGTGACCGCATGCGCGGAAAGCGCCAACAAGGCCCAGGCGAGAAAATGCGGGTCGCCCGAGAGGTAGATGCCGCTGGCGGCGATCAGGATCACGAGGAGGGGCAGGGCCATCGCGCCGTGGAGCACGGACTCGATGTGTAGCAGGAGCATTTCCCGTTCGAAGCCGGAGGGTGCCGAGGAACCGGTCTGCAGCCGCTGACGCGTCGCGCGAACGGTCTTCGAAACAGCCTTGTTTCGATGGCTCCGCGACTTGTCCACGATGATCTTGTCGGTCGATGTGCTGGCGGCGATGCTCATGCTTCTGGTCAGGATTGGGTTCAGCTTGCACTCTAGGATGCAATCCTTAAGAAGTTGCTGCCCCCATGAAGGATTCGGCAACCATTGTGGCGCGATTGCGGTTTTCGAGGCCGGGATGGGCAGGAAGAACAACACGAGGAGGCGTGGGGCGTGAAGTCGGAAAACCGCAGATTCCGGATCGTCGGCGGCAGCGGCGCAGGCCCGGGCTCTTCCGGAAGGCGCTTTGGATTTGGTCGCTCCGGGTTTCCCGAGCGGCGCAGGAGGCCGTCCGGCAGCGGCGGGATGGCCGGCGGTTGGATTTTCCTGATCCTGCTCGGCATCGGCGCCTACATAGCCGCGCAGCTGCCGCCGTCGGAACGGCCCGTGACCGGCGAGTTGCGCGGCTCGGCGTCGGTGAGCGATGGCGACAGCCTGCGGCTCGACGGACGCCGCATACGCATCGAAGGCATCGATGCCCCGGAGATCGGCCAGATGTGTCGACGCGGGGAAACCGCGTGGGACTGCGGCGCCCAGGCGCGGCAACGGTTGATTGCTCTCATCGCGGGAACGACGACCGTCTGCCGGCTCCATGGCCATGATCGCTATGGTCGGGAACTCGGTGTCTGCGCGGCTGGCGGGACGGACCTCGGAAGAGAAATGGTCCTCTCCGGTCATGCGGTCAGCTATGGGCTCTACCGTGCGGAAGAGGAAACGGCGCGAACGGGCCGGCGAGGGCTCTGGGGCGGCGATTTCGTCAGGCCGCAGGAGTGGCGGCGTTCGAACGGCGGTGCGGAGGAGACCCCGCACCGGGCGGGTGACTGGTTGGAGACCATTATTCAATGGCTTCAGGAGTATTCGAGCGCGATCATGGCGAGGATCGGCGGTGACTGAGGAGCGGCTGCAGGCGTTGAGGGCGACGATCTCGATCTGTCGCCGGTGCCGTGACGAGCCGGCGCGCGGCGAAGACCACCGGCTGCCGCACGAGCCGAGGCCGGTGGCGGTGCTTTCCGCGTCGGCGCGGATTCTGATCGCCGGGCAGGCACCCGGATTGCGGGTCCATGAAAGCGGCCTTCCCTTCAACGATGCCTCTGGCGATCGGCTGCGGCAATGGCTGTCGGTGGACCGGGCGGCATTCTACGATCCGCAAAATTTCGCCATCGTGCCGATGGGTTTCTGTTTCCCCGGCTACGACAGCCACGGCAGCGACCTGCCGCCGAGAAGCGAATGCGCGCCGCTGTGGCGGCAGAAGGCGATGGACGCGATGCCGCAGATCGAGCTGGTGCTTGCGGTCGGTCATTATGCGCAGCGCTGGCATCTTGGAAGGGACTGTCCCAAATCCATGACAGAAACCGTGCGCAACTGGCAACGCTACGCGAAACGCAATTCCGGCGTCTGCGTACTGCCGCTGCCGCATCCGAGCTGGCGCAATACCGGCTGGCTCCGGCGTCATCCCTGGTTTGAGGCCGAGTTGCTGCCCTTCCTGCGTGAACGGGTGAGGGCGCTGACGGCGTGAAACAATTTTCTTTATTTTCACAATTACCGCGCTATAGAGGGAAAAATATTCGAGAGGATTTTCCATGGATCGCCTAGACCGCAAGATCCTGCGGCTGTTGCAGGAAGACTCGACCTTGGCCGTAGCCGACCTCGCCAAGAAGGTCGGGCTTTCCACGACGCCGTGCTGGCGGCGCATCCAGAAGATGGAAGAGGAAGGTGTGATCCGCCGCCGTGTCGCGCTTCTCGATCCGGTGAAGGTCAACACCAAGGTCACCGTATTCGTTTCCGTGCGCACCAATTCGCATTCGATGGAGTGGCTGCGGCGGTTCTCCGAAGTCGTGGCGGATTTTCCGGAAGTGGTGGAATTCTATCGCATGAGCGGCGACGTGGATTATCTCCTGCGCGTGGTCGTGCCGGATATCGCCGCCTATGATGCCTTCTACAAGCGTCTGATCGCCAAGATCGAGATCCGCGACGTTTCCTCGGCCTTCGCCATGGAACAGATCAAGTATACGACGCAACTGCCGCTCGATTACATGGTCATCGACCAGGCGAAGTCGAGCGAGGACTAGACGACCAGGTCGTTATCGCCGGGTCAAGCCGTGTCTGACGCGGAGGGATGCTGCGATGCGTCCTCGAGACATGCGGCTGCCCAGCCGCGTGCAATGCCGATCTCGACGCGTTTCTGTCCGAATTCCGCATAGCGATTGCGCCCATAGACGATAACCTTGCCCGTGCCGCCATGAGGGCGCGTCTGGATTACTGTAAGGGAATTGGCATGCGCGGCGGCCCTTCGGCGATTGCTTCGCCTATGCCCTGGCCAAACGGCATTCCGCTCCTCTTCTCTACGTTGGCGACGATTTCGCGCTGACCGACGTTCAATCTGGACTGGCGCGCTAGACGCAGAGAGTCCGGGTGGAGATGAAGAATGGCGAGGCCTCGAAGAACGAGGTTTGTCAGGCTCGGTTAAACTCGGGCTTGACTTGAGAAACCATTCGCGAGCCGCTGGAAAGCCGCTGGCGGACCCTGCTGTTCGTCAGTTCGCGCAACGCGTCCTTGCCCGTCCATCGTGCCGTACGGTCGGTGCTCGCCGCGAGCTTTTGCGCGAGCGCCAGGGCCGGTCCGTGGCAGGCGGGGCTGCGCTTGCCGATCTGCCTGAGTGCCCAATTCACCGACTTCTTCACGAAGTTGCGCTCGTCGGCGGCGTGAGTCTCGATCAGCGGCAGCCAGGCAAGCAGCGTCGAATCAGGCTCCTTCTTGAGATGCACGGCGGCTGTTGCGATCATCGCGAAGGCCAGGCGGCGGACGAATTCCCGCTCATCGGCGGCGAATTCAGGGATGAGCACTTGCTCGAGGCGCGCACCGACGAAGAGGTCGGCAACGGTATCGACCACCTCCCAGGAGTCGCAGGCATTCGCCCATTGCCGCGCTTCAGCGAGCGTCAGCGCCTTCGGGTCCGCGGTGAATGCTGCCAGCAGGCGTGCTTCGCGGATGCCGGAGGTCCAGAGGTCGAGCGCACGGGCATGGTCGGTCTTTACCGTGCGCGCGACGCGACGAAGCTCGACGTTCGAAACGCCCAGGGCGGTTTCGGTCGCAATGCCGAAGCGCGCTATGCCTGCGATGTTTTCGTCCGAGCCGAGGGCGCGGAGATATTCGATGATCTCTTCCGCCGTCGACGCCGGGGCCATCGTCATTTTTCGAGCCGGGCGAGCAGGGAAGACGTATCCCAGCGATTGCCGCCGAGCGCCTGGATGTCGCCGTAGAACTGGTCGACGAGGGCGGTCACCGGAAGCTTGGCGCCATTGCGCCTGGCCTCGGCAAGGACGATGTCCAGATCCTTGCGCATCCAGTCGACCGCGAAGCCGAAGTCATATTTACCTTCGTTCATGGTCTTGTGGCGATTTTCCATCTGCCAGGAACCGGCCGCTCCCTTGGAGATGACCTCGATCACCTTCTCGATGTCGAGCCCTGCTTTCTTGCCGAAGTGGATTCCCTCTGCGAGCCCCTGGACGAGGCCGGCGATACAGATTTGATTGATCATTTTGGTCAGCTGGCCGGCGCCGGCGGGGCCCATCAAGCCGACCATCCGGGCATAGGCGTCGATGACGGGCCTGGCCTTGTCGAAAGCCCCCGCATCGCCCCCGCACATGACGGTGAGCACGCCGTTTTCCGCTCCGGCCTGCCCGCCGGAGACGGGCGCGTCGATGAAATGCGCACCCTTCGCCGCCGCCGCGGCGTAGAGCTCGCGGGCAACCGCGGCCGATGCCGTGGTGTTGTCGATGAAGATCGACCCGGGTGCCATCGTTTCGAAGGCGCCGTTCTCTCCCGTCGTGACGGAGCGGAGGTCGTCGTCATTGCCGACGCAGGCGAAGACGAAATCCTGGCCCTTGGCCGCTTCGGCCGGCGTTGCGGCGGTCCGGCCGCCGAATGCGGCTGCCCATTGCTCCGCCTTGGCTGCAGTCCGGTTATAGACCGTCACATCGTGCCCGCCGCGGGCCTTGAGATGACCGGCCATCGGATACCCCATGACGCCGAGACCGATGAATGCGACTTTGGCCATTTCCTTGAGACTCCCTTATCGATAGCGTGTTTGCGGCCGACGATAGCCGCGGCCGCAGCAGCCTGCAATCAGGGTTTGAAGCGGGCGGTCACCAATTGGCCGGCTATCGGCTCGCCTTCCTCCATGCGCACCGTGATGTCGGTGATGTCGACGATCTCGAACCCGGTCGCCGCCAGGCGCTCGCGCAGGTAGGTTTCCGAGTGGGCGAAGCGCTGGTGCGGTCCGACGGCGAAGCCTTGTCCCGCCGGGGTTTCGCCCGGCAGGCTCTCGCTCGAGAAGATCAGGAGCCCGCCCGGCACCAGATTGTCGACTGCGCCGAAGAACAGCGGCTCCAAGGCGCCGATATAGGGCAGGACGTCGGTTGCGGCGATCAGGTCGAACGGTTCGTCGTCATTGTCGTCGAGGAAATCGACCGCCTCTGCGACATAGAGCGTCTCGTAGAGGTCCTTCTCATGGGCGATTTCAACCATGTTTTCCGAAAGGTCCACGCCGGTTATATCTTCCGCCATGTCGCGTAGCGCGCCTCCGGTCAGCCCGGTGCCGCAGCCGAGATCGAGAATCCGCTTGAACGGTCCGAGCCCGAGCGCCTGAAGCCGCTGGCGCACGAGCAGTGGCACGCAATAGTGGAGCTGGTCGACGAGAACATTGTCGAAGACGTCGGCGTGCTGATCGAAGAGCGTTGCCACATAGGCGTCCGCAGCCTTGAGCGGCGTCTCGCCGCGCCCCATCGATGCAAGCCGAACGGCGGCGCCGCCGTGGTCCTCCGGGTCGATTTCCAGGACTTCCCGATATGCGGCGGCCGCCGCGTCGAAATGCCCGGACTTCTCCAAGGCAAGCGCGCGGTTATAGGCCTCTGCGAGGGCCTCCTCGTCGATCTTCTTGATTTTCTGCGTCATGGGCGCTTCATACGACCCCCGGCGGCCTTTGACAATCGCCGGTCGCGGCCGTCCCTGTCACTGGCCGTTTCAGCTCGATAATAAACTGTTCTTTGGCGGAACGGCGACGGTTTCCGTCAATGTGGGATTAAACCACCTTGCGGCCCGAGGAGAGGTCCCGCCGAGGCGGCGATGGGAACATTCGCCTGCGGTAAAGATTTTGACCAGGTCGGGGACGCGCGCCATTTGACCTTGATCGAAAAGGAGTCATCATTCCTAAAAGAATGAAAAATCGGGAGGAATGCCGATGTCTGCCGAATTGAGCCCGTTGACATTGGAAACGGAGATACCGGAGCGGCAAACGCCGCCTCTGCCGCAGACACCGCAGGAGACGATCAACGCGATCATCCACTATTATCGCGGCGAAATCGGGCGGATGGCCGGTTGGCGGGACCGCATAGACCGAACATCGAACTGGGCGATCACCGTGGTCGCAGCGATGCTTTCGGTCTCGCTCTCGACGCCGTCATCCCATCACGGTGTTCTTCTCTTTGCCATGCTGCTTATCAGCCTGTTGCTGCTGATCGAAGCGCGGCGTTACCGTTTCTTCGACGTCTATCGCGCCCGCGTGCGCCAGATGGAACGCGGCTACTTCGCGCAAATTTTGTGCCCTGAAGGCACGCCGAGCTTCAAATGGTCGGTGTCGATCGCCAAGAGCCTGCGCCAGCCGGCTTTCCTGATGGGCTACAGGGAGGCCCTCTGCCGGCGGTTACAGCGCAATTATTGCTGGATGTACCTGATCCTGCTCCTGGCATGGGCGCTGAAGATTTCCTCCCCGAAGATTTCGAGCACGGGAGAGCCTTTCGGCCATGTCCGTTCCTGGGCCGATGTTGCCGAGAACGCCGCTCTTGGCCCCGTGCCTGGCCTTGCCGTGGCGATCGGCGTCGCGCTCTTCTATGCGGTCGTGCTCTACGGTTCGCTCCACAGGGCGACAGGCGCCGGCGAATTGGCGCATGGCGAGGTTCATGTCTGAGACCTGCGTGCACCGCTGCGCCGCATCGCTGATCCCGCCTTCAGAAATTCTCAGTTGATGCGGGCGCGCAGGCCTGCTTCAACTGCGCTTCTCTCGGTCATGCCAAAAGGAGCACAAGATGAGCGAACAGAAGGTGGCGATCGTCACGGCCGGCGGTTCCGGCATGGGGGCCGAGGCGGCAAGGAGGATGGCGGCAGAGGGTTACAGGGTTGCCGTCCTTTCTTCGTCCGGCAAGGGCGAGGCGCTCGCCAAGGAACTCGGCGGAATCGGCGTTACCGGATCGAACCAGTCGAACGACGATCTGAAGCGGCTCGTCGACGCAGCCTATGATGCCTGGGGGCGCGTGGATGCGCTGATCAATTCGGCAGGGCACGGCCCGCGGGCTCCGGTGCTCGAACTCACCGACGAGGAATGGCACCGGGGTATGGATGTCTATTTCCTCAATGTCGTGCGGCCAACCCGGCTGGTGACGCCGATCATGGTGGAGCAGAAATCCGGCAGCATCGTCAATATTTCCACCTACGCCGCCTTCGAACCCGACCCCTTGTTTCCGACGTCGGGGGTCTTCCGTTCCGGGCTTGCGGCTTTCACCAAACTGTTCGCCGATCGGTATGCCGCCGACAATGTCCGCATGAACAATGTTCTGCCCGGCTTTATTGACAGTCTGCCCGAAACGGAGGAACGGCGTCAGCGGATTCCGATGGGACGTTACGGCGCATCGGAGGAGGTGGCCGAGTTGATCGCGCTGCTCGCAAGCGATCGCGGAGGCTATATCACCGGCCAGAACATCCGGATCGACGGCGGCATCACCCGATCCGTCTGACACATCCGACAACGACCTGCGCCGGAACCTAATGGACGATAAACTCTCCCTGGAGAGCCCGCCATTCGGAGGCCGAAATCAGCTTTCGGTGCACATAGCGTACCGAATGCAGCGGGCCGTCCAGCTTCTCCTGCCAGAATTTGAGGAAGCTGTGCATTTCCGGAAAGTCCGGCGCGATGTCGTAGTGTTGCCAGATGTATGTCTGCAGGAAAGCCGGGTGATCGGGCATCCGATAAAGTATCTGAGCCGTCGTCAGCCCGTAACCCTTGAGCTGCAGTTCCATGTCGTTCGTCATGCGGACCTCACTTCTCACAAAGGTTGGTCTCTATGATGGAGCGCTTAATTGCTTAATCAAGCCTTAATATAGGTGAGTAAAGCGAGAAATCACTTACAAAACAAACGCTTGGCAGCAGGCGACGGCGAGTGCTGCCAAGCCGGCCACCGGGATCCGGCTTGCGGCCCGAGGCGCGTTCAGCGCTTCAGATGGCGGGTCAGGCGGGCTTCGAGCCAGCCCCAGATGTTGCGCAGCAACTCCACCATCAGCAGATAGAGGATCGCGGCCCAGATATACATCTGGTAGTCGAAGGTCCGGGAAAAGGCGCGCCGAGTCTCACCCATGAGGTCGAAGACTGTGACGATCGCCACGATTGCCGAGCCCTTGATCATCAGGATGATTTCGTTGCCGTAGGGGCGCAGCGCAACGATCATCGCCTGGGGCAGAATGACCTTGAAGAAGGCTACGCGCTCCGGCAGGCCGAGCGCGGCCGCCCCCTCGCGCTGGCCGCGCGGCACGCTTTCGATGGCGCCGCGCAGGATTTCCGCCTGATAGGCGGCGGTGTTCAGCGTGAAGGTGAACAGCGCACAGTTCCAGGCATCGCGGAAGAACCACCACAGTCCCGCGGATTCGAGCTGCGGACGGAAGCTGCCGAGTCCGTAATAGATGAGGAAGAGCTGGGTGATGAGCGGCGTCCCGCGGAAGAAGTAGACATAGGCGTAGGCAAGCCAGCCCCATAATCTGTTCTTCGACATGCGCCCGAGCGCCACCGGCAGCGAAACGACGGCGCCCATGAGGATGGAGGAGGTGACGAGGGTCAGTGTCACCCCAAGACCGGAAAGGAAGCTCGGTCCGTAGCGAGAGAATTTCTCGGGGTCCCAGCCATTGACGACCGTCAGGAAAATCCCGACACCGAGCGCCAGCCAGATGCCGAGCGCCACGCTGCCGAAAAAGCGCGAGAAGGTGTAGGGCTTCGGCGGCGCCGGCGGGGGCGCCTGCGGCGGGATCATGGTTTCGGCAATGCTCATCGGCGTGCCTCCGCGCGTTTGGTCGAGCGCTCGAGTGCCGAGAATACGACCGAGGAGATCATTGCCAGGACGAGGAACAGAACGCAGGCGATGCCGAAGAATTCGAAAGCGTGCTTGGTCACCCGGGCTGCAACGCCGGTTTGGCGCAGGATATCCGGCAGCCCGATGACCGAGACGAGGGCGGTGTCCTTGAGCAGCGCCATCCAGAGATTGCCGAGGCCGGGCAGCGCGATGCGGATGAGCTGGGGCAGAATGATGAGGCGCATCGTCTTGCCCCGGTGCAGGCCGAGCGCGTCACCGGCCTCGTACTGACCGTGGGGGATCGCCTTGAAGGCCGAAAGCAGCACTTCGGAACAATAGGCCGAAAAGACCACGCCCAGAGCGATCATCCCCGCAACGAAGGCGCTGATCTCGACGGCGCCCGTATAACCGATCGTCGCCAGGAACTGCTGGGCGAGGATCTGCAGGCCGTAATACACGATGAAGAGCGTAAGGAGCTCCGGCAGGCCTCGGAAAATCGTCGTATAGATGTTGCCGGCCAGCCGCAGGGATCTTTCCTCGGATTGCTTGGCGAGCGCAATGAAGAAGCCGATGATCAATCCCACTGGAAGGGTCGCGATCGCCAGGCTGGCGGTGACGAGGAATCCATAGGCGATTTCATCGCCCCAGCCTGCGTCTCCGCACGCGAGAAGGGTATCCGATCCGAACCACCGAAATACCCCGAGAGGACCGCATAGCGGATCGATGATCGCGCCGATCCAGGAGAGACCGGAGGAAAGGGCGGCAAACAGTCCGCTCATGCCAATAGTTCCCGTTGCGTATTCTGGCGTCTACCGCGTTTTTGTTCTTCAGCCGCGCCGCGCGCTAGACGCTTATTTTCGTGATTCCTTGTCAAACAAAAACGGCGGAAGGGCAAGCCCGTCCGCCGTTGCATTTTCTTCATCAACCGAGATTATCCCGGCATAAAGCCTCAAGATGTGCAGGAATCGCCGAGATTAGCTGCCGTAGACGTCGAAGGGGAAGTACTTTTCGTTGATTTCCTTGTACTTGCCGTTCGCGCGGATGGCGTCGATCGCCTTGTTGAACTTCTCCCGCAGAGCGTTGTCGCCCTTGCGGAGCGCGATACCCGCGCCTTCGCCATTGATGACCGGATCGATCGGCAGGGTGCCAAGCAGCTTGCAGCAGGCGCCATCGTCCGTCTTGAGCCATTCCGACAGCACGACGACGTCGTCGATTGCCGCGTCGATGCGGCCGTTGGCGAGGTCGAGCTTGTATTCATCCGCGGTCGGGTAAAGCTTCAGTTCCGACTCTTTCATATGCGCTTCCGCATAGTTGGAATGCGTGGTCGAACTTTGTGCGCCCAGCATTTTGCCGGAGAGGGCTGCGGCGGTCGCTTCGGTAATCGGCGAATCTTTCGGCACCGCGATGGCCGGAGGCGTGTTGTAGTACTTGTTGGTGAAGTCGACCTTTTCCTTGCGCTCCTCGGTGATCGACATGGACGCGATGAACGCGTCGAATTTCTTGGCGATCAGCGCCGGAATGGCGCCGTCCCATTCCTGGGTCACGAAGGTGCAATCGGCCTTCATCTCTTCGCAAAGCGCCTTGGCGATATCGATGTCGAAGCCGGTCAGCGTGCCGTCGGACTCGAGATTGTTGAAGGGCGGGTAGGCGCCTTCGGTACCGATGACGATCTTTTCGCCGTCAGCCATGGCAGCGCCGGCCATAAGCACGAAAACGGCAGCCGATACCGTGGCTGCCAGACGTCTGGAAATACGCATGATGTCCTCTCTGTTGGCTCGGCATCCGGTTCTTCTTGTTTCGCGGATGCCAATTGGCGCCGGAGCTTCAAGCCGCCGGTTGCGGCGATATTCGTACGGATTTCCTGCAAAAATCAACTGGAAAGCTTTGCTTCCCACTGTTTGACGCGAATCATGTCCTTCGATTGTCGCATAAGTTGCGCTAGAAGATGAACGGGCCGTTCAGGACCGGTTAATGTCGCCTTCGATAGGCCTTGCAGCGGAACCGATCCGCAGTTGCGGCGTTGCGGCTACGGCATTTCGGCCGAGGCAAAAAAGGCCGGGACCGCGGATCATGGCCCTGTGACGAGGGCGCCATGGTGGGCGAGGCGATTGGAGTCGCCTTTGCACACCAGCGTCAGGACCTCCGAACAAGAGGAAGAAAAAAATGTCGATACGATCCAGACTTTTCGCAACAGTGGCCTTGCCCGTTCTTTCGGCCTCCCTGATGATCCAGCCGGCCTTCGCTGACAGCCTGACTGCTCCGTTCGAAGTCGCTCAGGAAGGAGAGGGCCAACAGTCGCCCGAGGATCTGCTGTTGCTGAAGCGCAAGCAGCGTCAGGCCGAGGAATCGCAGGGGCAGGCGGAGGAGCAACAGCCGCAGGCCGAGGAGCAGCAAAAGCCGCGCAGGAAGCGCCAGCAGCAGGCCGAAGAACAGCCGGCAGCCGAAGAGGGCGCCCCGCGGCAGGCCGAAGAAGAGGCTCCGCGGCGCAAGAAGCGCCAGCAGCAGGCGGAAGAGCAGCCCGCAGCCGAAGAGAGCGCTCCGCAGCAGGCCGAAGAAGAGGCTCCGCGGCGCAAGAAACGCCAGCAGCAGGCCGAAGAGCAGCCCGCGGCTGAAGAGAGCGCTCCGCAGCAGGCCGAAGAAGAGGCTCCCCGGCGCAAGAAACGCCAGCAGCAGGCGGAAGAACAGCCCGCAGCCGAAGAGAGCGCTCCGCGGCAGGCCGAAGAAGAGGCCCCCAAGCGCAAGAAGCGCCAGCAGCAGGCCGAAGAGCAGAAGCCTGCGGCCGAGGAGAGTGCTCCCCAGCAGGCCGAAGAAGAGGCCCCCAAGCGCAAGAAGCGTCAGCAGCAGGCGGAAGAGCAGCAGCCCGCAGCCGAGGAGGGCGCGCCGCAGCAGGCCGAGGAACAGGAGCCTACGCGTAAGAGACGCCAGCAACAGGCCGAAGAGCAGCGGCAGACGGAAGAACAGAAGGCCGCCGAGCAGCCGAGCGCCGAACCTGAGAGCGGCACGACCGCCAAGCAGCCCGCGACGGAGACGCCCGCCGAGCAGACGGGCGAGGGCGAGCAGCAGTCGATTCCCGGCGCCGAACAACCCGCAACCGCTGAACAGCAGGGTGAGCAGCCCGCCGGCCAACCGGCTCCCGAAGTCGTCGATGAGCGCTCGACGGAAGAAAAGCAGAAAATCGCGGAGGACCCCGCAGCCTCCGACGAGACCGTCGTCCTCCCGGTCGAGAAAGGCGCGGCTGTCCTGGACAGCGACAAGGATGCCGACATTTCCGGCGGCAACCAGGCGCGAGAAACACGGCGGAAGCAGCGCGAGGAATTGCGTACGACCCAAGAGAGCGTAGAACCGCCGGCCGACGATGCAGCGGCGCAGGCTGCGATCCCGGCCGAAGCCAGGGAAGAAATTCCTCAGAAGATCGAGGCTGTGCTCAGCGAAGAGGGCGAGCGGGTTGAGGAGGCGCCGACCTTTGCGGTGCCGCAGACGACCAACATCATCAACAACACTGTCATCAACAACACAACGGTCAACAACACGACCGTCAACAACACCACCGAGAACAACGTCACGGAGGTGAGGGTCGTCGAAGAAAACGAGGACCGTGTCATCCTCGGGGTCGGCGATCGCATCTTCGTGCGCGGTGACGACCGGCCGCGCCTGCGCAGGAATTCGGAAGAGAGCTATTATGAAAATCTCTCGCGAGGTCGCGTCCGTGAAACGATCGTCCGCCCGGGCGGCTATCGGATCGTCACCATCTACAACGAATACGGAGACATCCTGACGCGCACGCGCGTCGATCGTGACGGCGAGGAATACGTCATGATGTACGCGCCGGAATACGAAGAAGACCGGCCCGCAATCATAGACGTAGGTTACGACCTGCCACCGATGCGTCTCACGATACCGGTGGACGAATATATCGTCGATGTCGCCGAGGATCCGAACCGGGATTACTACGAGTTCCTGTCCGAACCCCCGGTCGAGTCGGTCGAACGCGTTTACACCATCGACGAGGTGCGTCACTCCGCCCGCCTGCGCGACAAGGTTCGCCGAATCGACCTCGACACCATCACCTTCGCGACGGGAAGCGCCGAGGTATCGATGTCGCAGGCGAAAACCATGCGCAACGTCGCGGAGGCAATGAACAAGATCCTGGAGAAGGATCCGGGTGAAACCTTCTTTATCGAGGGTCACACGGATGCCGTTGGCGCCGATCAGTCCAATCTCGTCCTTTCCGACGAGCGTGCCGAATCCGTCGCAGTGCTCCTGACCGAGGTCTATGGCATCCCGGCCGAAAACCTCGTCACCCAGGGCTATGGCGAGCGGTTCCTCAAGATCCGCACGGACGGGCCGGAGCAGGAGAACCGCCGCGTCACCATTCGCCGCGTCACGCCGTTGGTGCGTCCTGTAGCGCAGCGGTAGGTCAACGAGGCGTGCGAACTGACATCGGGGCCGGGAAACCGGCCCCGATTATTTGTCGGTTCTGCAAGCTGCCTGTGCGCTTGGATTGATGCCGTCCGCTCGACCGTCAGTCACGCAGTCCGATGACCTTCTCGATGAAATCGGCGATCGCCTGCGTGTCGTCCAGGTCGAATACGGGGAGGCCGGCGTCCGCGACCGGATGATCGGCAGCGATGGCCAGGATATGCGGATCGTTCGGTGCGAGCGGTTCGCGATTGGCCGATTCCTCGCGGCGCGCCTCGATTTTCGGGACAGGCTCGCGCTTGTAGCCTTCGATCAGTACCAGGTCGCAAGGGGCAAGCCGGGACAAGATCTCTTCGAATGTGGGCTCCGGCGCCCCACGCAATTCATGCATGATAGCGAAGCGCGTCGACGAAACGATCGTTACCTCGTGCGCGCCGGCCTCGCGGTGGCGGTAGCTGTCCGCGCCGACCTTGTCGATGTCGAAGTCGTGATGCGCGTGCTTGATCGTGGAGACCATATAGCCGCGCCGGGTCATTTCGCTGACAAGGCGGACCATCAGTCCGGTCTTCCCGGAATTCTTCCAGCCGGCGATGCCGAAAATCTTCGGTGGGCGCAAGGGGTCGTTCATGGTTCGCGATCCTCGATATAGGGCAACCAGGCCTCAGCCCGCTGAAGCTCTTCGGGGGTGTTGATGTTGACTGCCGGAGGGAAGGTGGCATGGGAGGGGCCGCCTGTCATCGAGAACGTCCTCAGCTATTCCAGGGGTCCGCCGAGTGCGCGCTGCGCGACCGCCTGCCGGCCGCGCTTGCTCTCGCGGTAGAACGTATAAAGGCCGGAACCGATGATGATGGCGACGCCCGCCAGCATCCAGCGGTCCGGCGTCTCTGCGAAGAAGACGACCCCGAGGGTGACCGACCAGAGAAGACTCATATAGCGAAATGGCGCGATCACGGAGATCTCGCCCTCGCGCATCGCGAGTACGATCGTCTGGTAACCGAGCATCAGAAGCACACTGGCGCCGGCGATATGGCTGAGCGACGTGGTAGACATCGGTTGCCAGCCGCCGAGCGGGACGATGAGGGCCGCACCGACCAGCGTCGTCACGAGAGAGGTCGTCACCGTGATGTACAGCGACGGCACGTCGGTGCCGATGCGGCGGGTGCAGAGGTCGCGGGTCGCAGTGAAAAAGACGCAGGCGACGACGGTGAGGGCCGCCGCGGTGAAGCCCTCGGGACCAGGACGCAATACGACGAGGACGCCGGCGAAGCCGACGACGATCGCCGCCCACCGCCGCCAGCCGACGGGCTCGCCGAGGAACAGCGCGGCGCCGAGCGTGACCGCCAGCGGAAGTGCCTGCATGATCGCCGAAGCGTTGGCGAGCGGGATCTGGCCGAGCGCGGAGATATAGGTCACCGATGCAAGCGCCTCCATGGCGATGCGCAGCAGGATGGCCGGCCTGAAGATCGTCCGAACCGGCCGAAAGGCGCCGAACCGGTATGCGACTACGACCACCATCAGCGTCGTCAGCAACCCGCGGATGAACATGATCTGGCCGGTATTCATGGCCCCGGTGACCGATTTTACCAGCGCATCGTTGCAGGCGAACCCGATCATCGCGAGGCACATGAAGACGATGCCGCGGAAATTGGCTGACGAGCGCATTCTCATTCCTGATAGCTGTGGCCGAACGGCGCGAGGCTTCCCGGCGTGGCGAATCCCTACTGCATGTTCCTTAAATCCTATCCGATTAAAGGACAAAAACATCCGGAAGATCAAAGATCTGAGCGCTTCAAAACCGATGCGGTAGGAGATGTCGCGCATCGCCCGCAGCACTCGTGCCGCGCAAGGCACTGACGCTTGTCCCTTCGCCCGGCTTGCGGGGAGAAGGTGCCGGCAGGCGGATGAGGGGCAGAACTGTCGCCGTTATCCCCCGGTGACGCTCATGTGCCGGGCGACGGCGGGGCGGTTGTGTTCGCGGTCGATGATGAAGTCGTGGCCCTTCGGCTTGCGGCCGATCGCCTCGTCGATGACCTGCCCGAGATAGGCGTCGTCGTCGGTGGCGCGCAGTGCGGCGCGCAGATCGGCGGCGTCGTTCTGGCCGAGGCACATATAGAGCGTGCCGGTGCAGGTCAGCCGGACGCGATTGCAGCTTTCGCAAAAATTGTGCGTGAGCGGCGTGATCAGGCCGAGGCGCCCGCCGGTCTCCGCGACCTCGACATAGCGGGCCGGGCCGCCGGTGCGGTAGGGAATGTCATTGAGCGTGAAGTCGGCCTCGAGCCGCCTGCGCATCTCCGAGAGCGGCAGGTAATGGTCGGTCCTGTCCTCGTCCACTTCGCCCATCGGCATGGTCTCGATCAGCGTCAGATCCATGCCGCGGCCATGCGCCCAGCGCATCAGGTCCGGTATCTCGGCATCGTTGAAGTCCTTGAGGGCAACGGCGTTGATCTTCACCTTCAATCCGGCTGCCAACGCCGCGTCGATGCCTTCGTGCACCCTTGCCAATTCGCCCCAGCGGGTGATCTGGCGGAACTTGTCGGGATCGAGCGTGTCGAGCGAGACATTGATCCTCCGCACGCCGCAATCGACGAGTTCGGCGGCGAATTTCGAAAGCTGCGAGCCGTTGGTGGTGAGTGTCAGTTCGTCCAGCCGTCCCGCTTCGATCTCCTTGCCGAGTTCGCGAATGAGGAACATGATGTTCTTGCGCACCAGCGGCTCCCCGCCGGTGAGCCTCAGCTTGCGTACGCCCTTGGCGATGAAGGCGGAACAGAGCCGCTGGAGTTCCTCCAGCGTCAACAGGTCCTTCTTCGGCAGGAACGTCATGTGCTCCGCCATGCAATAGGTGCAGCGGAAGTCGCAGCGGTCGGTGACAGAGACGCGCAGATAGGTGACCGCGCGGCCAAATGGATCGACCATCGGGGCAGTCGTGGTGTCGAGCGGTCTGGCGTGGGTCTGGTCTATAGCGGCCGTGTTCAAGTCTTTTCTCCCTGCGCTTTCAATGTCGTGGTCAAAAAGGGTCGCGTCAAGGCGCATCCTGTCGCAAACTGTTTCAAATATCTGGAAAGCCTTCTGGGGGCGATTTCCGGCCGTTCAATTCTGCTTTACTGAACGGGGACGAACACGGAGCAATGACGATGAGCGAATTCTGGCCGACCGAACTGCGGATATCCAGGGACCGCCACCGCCTGTCCGTCACCTTCGACGACGGCGTGGCCTTCGACCTGTCCGCGGAACTTCTGCGGGTCCTCTCGCCCTCGGCAGAGGTGCAAGGGCACGGGCCGAGCCAGCGGGTGACGGTTCCGGGCAAGCGCAACGTCCAGATCATCACGGTCCAGCCGACGGGAAATTACGCGGTGCGAATCGGTTTCGACGATACGCATGACACCGGCATCTATACCTGGACCTATCTGCGGGAGCTCGGCGAGAAAGGCGAAGAGCTGTTCAATGCCTATGAGCAGGAGCTCGCCGACAAGGGTATGTCGCGCGACAAGGCCGAAAAGCCGCGCTGACGTCTCGCAGCCTTTGGGGGACCGCCGACCGGGCAGCCTCGGTCAGCCTCCCGCCGCCAATTCATCCTCCTTGAGCAGGGTGGCGATGATCCGCTCCATCGACTCGGCGACCTTGACGCAGTCCTCGATCGGCTCCCCGCCGTGCGAACTCTCGATGAGCGCCGTCTGAATTTCCATTGCTTCCTCGGTCAAGGTCCTTCCGGCTGAGGTCAGCGACAGACGCAATACGCGTTTGTCTCTTGCGTCGCCTCGCCTTTCGATGAGGCCGCGCTTTTCGAGCTGCGGCAGCAGCATGCTCATGTTCGAGCGGCCGACGAGCAGCTTGCGTGCAAGCTCCTGCTGGGTGATGCCGTCGAAGCGGTAGAGATTGACCAGGATGTCCAGGTGCGGCGGCTTCACATCCAGATGGCTCAGCCGCCGCGTCAATGTCTGCTGCATCAGCTGACAGGCGCGGGCAACGGCGATCCAACTTCGAAAACGAGGATGATCCCAGGGAAAGTGGTGATTTTCGATCTGTGCTTGCTTTTTGTTCATCGTTGTACAATTATGTTCATGGTTGAACATTAGAAAGCTCCACTATGCCATCCTTTGCGATCAAGGTCATCCGTCTATCGCTGAAGGCCGTTTCCGCGTTTTCGGCCGACAAGGCAGGCAAGTCCGCATTCTGGATCTTCTGCCGCACTCCGAGCCGGAAGCCAAAAAGCGGCAAGGAGGCGGCACTGCTCAAAGCGGCAGTGCCGATCATGCAACGGTCGCGCAAGGTCACGTTGTCCTTTGCGGGCGGCTGGGCTGCCGCTCGCCATTTCGAATGCCGCAACGGCGGTCGTGGGCCGCGGGTACTGGTCGCGCACGGCTGGGGATCTCGCAGCGACTATCTGGCAACCCTGATCGATGGCCTGCTCTCCTCGGGCGCGGAGGTGGTGGCGCTCGACTTGCCGGGTCATGGAGCGTCGCCCGGGCGGACACTGACCATGCCGCAAGCGGTGAGGGCGATCGATGCGGCGTGGCGCCATTTCGACGGATTCGATGTCGGTATAGGCCATTCCTTCGGCGGCGCGAGCCTCGCCTGCGCGGCCGGGGCAGTGCTCTGCGACGTACCGGCGCGCGTTCCGGGGAAACTGGTCCTGATCGGTGCGCCAAGCGAAATGACTTGGCTCTTCAGGGGCTTCGGCCGGATGTTGGGGCTCGCGCCGAAGGCGCAGGCAGCTTTCGAGGGCATGGTGGAGCGGCTCTCCGGGCGTCGCATCGAGGGTTTCGATGCCACCCGCATCCTGGCGGCACTCCGCAGGCCGGTTCTGGTCATCCATGCCGAGGACGACAAGGAGGTCCCCGCCGATCACGCGCGCCGCTACGGTGCGGTCGGACCAAATGTGGAATTGCACTGGGCGAACGGTCTCGGCCATCGCCGCATCGTTTCCGCCGCTCCGGTCATCGAGAAGATCAACGAATTTCTCTGGGAGCGCAGGAAAGAGGCTCCCATGTCAAAAATCGCCTGATGGCGTCATCAGGTCGTCATGCTATTCCTCGAAACGAGCGCGCAGAGATCGCCATTTCGGCGTGACAGCCGCAGCACCGTTGCAGGAGGGATGAGATGACGATTATCGGAACGGTCGAGGAGTTGCAGGCGCTCTATGGCGGCGCGAGCGAGGCATCGATCGTCAAGGTAACGGCTGCACTGACGGCCGAATACCGGGAAATGATCGAAGCGTCGCCCTTCGCAGCGCTCGCCACCGTCGGTCCTGAGGGACTCGACTGTTCGCCGCGGGGCGACGATCGATGCGTCGTCCGTGTCGCGGACGACAAGACCGTGCTGATGCCCGACTGGCGCGGTAACAACCGGGTAGACTCGCTTGCAAATATCGTGCGCGATCCGAGAGTGGCGCTGCTCTTCCTCGTGCCCGGATCGAATACGACCATCCGCATCAACGGCACCGCCGTCGTCAGCGTCGACCCGGATTTGACCGGTTCCTTCGAGATCGATGGGAAGCACCCGCGCAGCGTCGTCGTGGTAACGATCGGCGAGGTCTATTTCCAATGCGCCCGGGCTCTGATCCGTTCACAGCTCTGGAATGCGGAGCGCTTCGCCGATGCCGCCTCGCTGCCGACGCCGGGCGCGCTGCTGAAGGCTGCCAAGGCCGATTTCGACAAGGAAAGCTATGACCGGGAATGGCCCGGCCGCGCCGCGAAGACCATGTGGTAGGCGGCCGCGGCGGCTACATGTCGAGCCGCGGCCGCCTGAAGTCCGATCAGGCCGGGCCGATCATGGTCTCGGGGCGGACGACGGCGTCGAACTCCTCGTCCGTGACGTAGCCGCCGCCTACGGCCTCTTCGCGAAGCGTGGTGCCGTTCTTGTGTGCGGTCTTGGCGATCTTGGCCGCGTTGTCGTAGCCGATCTTCGGCGCAAGCGCAGTCACCAGCATGAGCGAACGGTCGAGCGCCGCCTTGATGTTGTCCTCCCGCGCCTCGATCCCGACGACGCAATTATCGGTGAAGGAGATAGCCGCATCGGCGAGCAGCTGCACCGACTGCAGGAAGTTGTAGGCCATCAGCGGATTGTAGACGTTGAGCTCGAAATGGCCCTGGCTGCCGGCAAAGGTCAGCGCCGCATGATTGCCGAAGACCTGGACGCAGACCTGGGTGAGCGCTTCGCACTGAGTCGGATTGACCTTGCCCGGCATGATGGACGAGCCCGGCTCGTTTTCCGGCAGCGAAAGCTCGCCGAGGCCGGAGCGGGGGCCGGAGCCGAGAAAGCGGATGTCGTTGGCGATCTTGAAGAGCGCGGCGGCGGTGGCGTTGATCGCGCCGTGGCTGAAGACCATCGAGTCGTGTGCGGCCAGTGCTTCGAACTTGTTCGGCGCGGAAGTGAAGCCGATGCCGGTGATGCCGGCGATTTCCTCGGCGACCTTCTCGGCAAATCCGACGGGCGCGTTGAGCCCGGTGCCGACGGCGGTCCCGCCCTGGGCGAGCTCGCAAAGGCCGGGGAGCGTCATCTCGATCCGTTTGATCGAGGAGGCGACCTGCGCAGAATAGCCGGAAAACTCCTGTCCCAGAGTCAGGGGCGTTGCGTCCTGCGTGTGGGTGCGTCCGATCTTGATGATGTGATCGAAAGCCTTCACCTTCTCTTCGAGCGCCTTGTGCAAGTGCTTGAGCGCCGGCAGCAGATCGTGGATCACGCGCTCCGCGCAGGCGATGTGCATGGCGGTGGGATAGGTGTCGTTCGACGACTGGCTCATATTGACGTGATCGTTCGGATGAACCGGTTTCTTCGAGCCCATGACGCCGCCGAGCAGCTCGATCGCACGGTTGGAAACGACCTCGTTCGCATTCATGTTCGACTGGGTTCCGGACCCCGTCTGCCACACGACGAGAGGGAAGTGCTCGTCAAGCTTGCCGTCGATCACCTCCTGCGCGGCCCTGACGATCGCGTCGCCGATCGTCGGGTCGAGGCGGCCGAGCGCCATGTTGGCGCGGGCAGCCGCCTGTTTGACGATGCCGAGTGCACGCACGATTGCCAGAGGCTGCTTTTCCCAGCCGATTTTGAAATTGCCCAGCGATCGCTGGGCCTGTGCGCCCCAATAGCGGTCGCTCGCCACTTCGATGGGGCCGAACGTATCTGTTTCCGTGCGGGTCGATGTCATCGCGATACCTGCTTTCGTCATGCGGTTCATGAAGCCGAGGCGGGGAACCGGGTCCAAAGCCGATCTTCCTCCCCGCTGCCGGGCATTTCTCTGCCTCGGCCATGACGCCTTGTAAAGGGGCCGCGGGGGCTTGGAACGCCTACAATCGTTTGAATTGCCGCCGAGCGGCAAGCCGCGATCAGGCTTCGCTCACAAGGGTTTCCGGCCGGCACGATGTGTCCTTTCCGTCACATCCGCAATCTTCCGTTGCGCATCTTCCCTGTGTCGCAGGGAACATCGGCATGGCGCCGCGGCGTTCAAAGTGGATGCAAATCAGATTTTTAGACGAAGGGTCATGGCTGAAAACGGGACGCGGCGATACGCGGGGCGCGGATTCGGGAGGCTTCGTTTCCTTTTCATTCACCATCCTTTTCTATAACTCTCGGAGCACGAGGGCGTGGCGAGAATCTGGCGGCGACTGCATTCGGCGGCGACGCAATACGGGGACGTTTATATCTATGAGAACTATCAAGTCGGCAGCGATTGTCGCGCTCATGAGCGGCTGTGCGGTTGCAACCATGGATGTGCAGCCGGCGTCTGCAATCACCTTCATGGACTTCATCCGCGGAGGCAAGAAGCGCGATGCGCAGGAGCAGGTGCAGCCTCGCCAGCAGGTTCCGGGCGTGGACATGTTCGCGCCGCAGCGGCTTGATCAGAAGGTGGCGAAGCCTCCGCGCATCACCGGCCCGCGCTATTATACCTATAAGGCGGATCCGCTGCGCCGGATCGCGACGGACCGTCTGGTCGATCCCGTCGTTACCGGTTCGGTGCTGAACGGAGCCCTGCCGCCTATGCTGCGCTCGCCGCTTTCCGATGCGCGCCAGTTTCTTCCGGAAATCAATGTGCGCGCGCCCGGCGAGGTGGCGAAAGCTGTCGAGAATTTCTACGGCACCCGGTCGGATTTCCTGTGGATCGAGAGGACGGGCGTCAACGGCCGTGCCAAGGCGGCGCTGGCCGTCCTGTCCGACGCTGCGAAGGTCGGTCTCGACCCGCTCGACTACGCCGTCGTCATTCCTCCGGAAGATTTCGACCGCGGCGACATGATCGCCCGCGAGAAGGATTTGGTGCGCTTCGAAATCGCGATGTCCGCGGCCGTGCTCACCTATGTCCAGGACACCGTGCGCGGCCGTATCGACCCGAACAGGATATCCGGCTATCACGACTTCAAGCGGAAAAACGTCGATCTTCTTGGCTTTCTGGAGAAGGTCGAGACAAGCAGTGATGTCGCGGCGCTTGTCGAAAGTCAGAATCCGAAAAGCGCACAGTTTACGGCATTGAGGCAGGAACTCGAGCGGCTTCGGACGCAGGTGGAAGCTGTGCCACGGGTGGAGATCGCACCGGGGACGTTGCTGAAGCCCGGCGAACGCAATCCGGAACTCGCGAATGTCATCGCCGGAATCAAGTTGAAAGCCTCGGAAGCGTTGAAAACGGAGCATGCGGTCGTGCTCGCGGCCTATGACGGGACGCCGGACTACACGCCCGAGTTGGTGCCGGTCGTCGAGGCCTTCCAGAAGGAACATGGCCTGAAGGCGGATGGCATTGTCGGGCAGGCGTCGATACGCGCGCTCACCGGCGGCGATACGACCGAAGGGAAGATAGACAAGGTCGAAATCGCGATGGAGCAGGCGCGCTGGTTGCCCGATGGGCTTGGCGAGCGCTATGTCTTCATCAACCAGCCGGCCTTCACCGCCTCCTATACGGAACAGGGCACCGAGCAGTTCTCCATGCGCGTTGTCGTCGGTTCCAAGGCCAACCAGACATATTTCTTCCAGGACGAAATCCAGACGGTCGAAGTAAATCCCTATTGGGGCGTGCCGCAGTCGATCATCGTCAACGAGATGCTGCCGAAGCTTAGAAACGATCCGGGCTACCTGGATCGGATGGGTTATCAGGTGGAAGTCGGCGGCCGCGTTGTTCCTTCCACCGCGGTGAACTGGTACGGGTCGACGAACTCGGTCGCCGTGCGTCAGCCGCCGAGCAGCGACAATGCGCTTGGCGAACTGAAGATCCTCTTCCCCAATGCGCATGCGATCTACATGCACGACACGCCGTCGAAGAGCTTCTTCAAGCGTGATCAGCGGGCGCTCAGCCATGGCTGCGTGCGTCTTGCCGATCCCCGGCGGATGGCGGCGGCGGTTCTGGGCGTAAGTGTCGATGATGTCGGCATGGAAATATCAGGCGGCCGCAACAAGGCGCTGCCGGTCTCCGCCAAAGTCCCGGTCTATGTTTCCTACTTTACCGCCTGGCCGAACAAGGACGGGATCGTCGAGTATTTCGACGACGTCTACGAGCGCGACATGTATATGAATCGCGCATTCGAGGCGACGCGCAAGGCGCGGAGTTTGGAAGGCTAAGGAGGGTGGGCCGCGTTACACGAGCGGCCCCTTTCACTTCGGCTTGCGGGAGAGCACGGTCTCGACCAGATTCGGTGTCAATTCGTCGAAGTGCCCGATGATTTGGTCGGGCAGCAAGCTTTCTATCGGCACGTCTGAATAGCCGAAGGGCACGACGATCGACGGAACGGAGGCATTTCGGGCGACGAGAACGTCGTTGAGACTGTCGCCGACCATGACCGCCCGTTCGGCCACCCCACCGGCATTCGAGACCGTCGACAGCAGGTGATCGGCATGCGGTTTGCGGACGGTGAAGGTATCGCCGCCGGATATCGCCGCAAAGCGGCCAAGTAGCCCCAACCCCTCCAAAAGACGCTTTGCCAGCATTTCCGGCTTGTTGGTGCAGACGGCGAGTTTCAGCCCCGCATCCTGCAGGCGGTCGAGCGCTTCGATCAGTCCCGGATAGGGCAGGGATTCACCCGGCATCGATCCGTGATAAAAATCGACGAACTCTTTCATCTGCCAGGACAGTTCTTCTTCGGCAATCGTTCTGCCGCGAAGCGCGAAGGTCCGCTCGATCATGGCCCGTGCGCCGTGGCCGACCAGATGGGTGAGGTCCGCGTAGGTCACCGGCTCGATACCGGCTTGCGTCACCGCATGGTTCAAGCTGGCGACGAGATCGGGCGCTGTGTCGACGAGCGTACCGTCGAGATCGAAGACGACTAGGGGCAGGGACACCGGCAACCTCGTTCTGCAAAACCTTGTCCGACCGGGTAGGCGAAGTCGGCGTCGAATGCAATGGCGACCTAGGTCGTAGCGCTGCCGGAATCCGGCTCAGGCCGTGCATTTTGACTTTTGTTTGCCGCGGCGGGCGTGTAAGTGTCTCAGCGGAATTGGACGGTGGCGGCCGAGGGCGACGCCCCCGCCTGACGTGGATCGAGAGGGAGCGAGTGGCGCATGGACGCCCGCCAAATGAAGATCAAGGCCGCCGAAGCGGCGCTTGAACATGTCGAAAACGGCATGCGGCTTGGAATAGGCACAGGCTCGACGGCTGAAGAATTCGTCCGATTGCTGGCCGAGAAAGTGGCATCCGGCTTTCAGATCTCCGGCGTCCCGACGTCCGAGCGGACTGCGCGCCTCTGCCTCGAGCTCGGTGTGCCTCTGAAGTCGCTCGACGAACTGCCGGAACTGGACCTGACGATCGACGGGGCCGACGAGGTCGACGGAAAGCTACGCCTCATCAAGGGTGGCGGTGGCGCGTTGCTGCGCGAGAAGATCGTCGCGAGCGCCTCGGCGCGGATGATCGTCATCGCTGACGAATCGAAGGTCGTGGACGTGCTCGGCGCTTTCAAACTGCCGATCGAGATCAATTCTTTCGGCCAGGTCGCCACGAGGCTCGCGATCGAGAAGACCGCTTCGCGTCTGGGTCTGGCAGGAGACATCATCGTGCGATCCTCCGGCGACGGAGCCTTCACGACCGATGGCGGACACCTCATTCTCGACGCATCTTTTGGCCGTATTCCTGATGCAGATGCGCTCGCGGTGGAGCTGAACGCCATCCCGGGCGTCGTCGAGCACGGGCTTTTCATAGAAATGGCGTCGATGGCGATCATTGCCGGTCCTGAGGGAGCGCGCACGCTTACGGCCTCTTGAACCGCTCCGGCCAGCGGCGCGGGGCGTATCGAGAGACAGACTTTTGCACAGGTCAGCCAGGCGGCGGCTATCGGCCGGGCGGCAGGTGCCAACACAGGAGCATGGAAAAATATGAACAAATTCGCAGGTCTTGCCCGCACTTTCGCTACTGCTGCGATCCTCGTTTCGGTTGCGGTTCCGGCGGTACGGGCGCAGGACGTGACGGAAGATCAGATCAAGGCTGCGCGTGCGACGATCGCCGCGCTCGGCGTGACCAACAGCTTCGACAACATTCTGCCGAACCTCGCCGAACGCCTGAAGAACACGCTCATTCAGGCATCGCCGAACCATCAGGAACTGATCACCGCGACCGTGGACGAGAAGGCGCTCAGCCTCGCCGGGCGGCGTTCGGATCTGGAGCGCGAAGCCGCCACCATCTACGCGAAGACTTTCACCGTCGAAGAACTGAACGCCATCGCCGACTTCTACAACTCGACCGCGGGCAAGAAGCTTCTGAACGACGGCCCGATCGCCTCGCGTGAGATGCTGAAGGCCGCCGACATCTGGGCTGCCGGCGTTTCGCGCGACCTGACCAGCGAAGCGACGAAGTCGCTCGACGAGAAGATCGGCAATGCGCCGGCGGCAAATGCCGGCACCGCGGCGCCTGCGCAATAACGACGGGTCGAACCGGCGGTCTGGCCGCCACCTGACGGCACGAGTTTAACCGCAAGACAGGAGCCCGGAGCAATCCGGGCTTTTCTTTTTTTGCGCCGCAATACTATATCAGGGGCGAAAGGCGACTCCGTTTGCGCTTTCCAGCCCGACGTCTCCGGCCGACGGCCTATTCGACATTTCACTTCCTGCAGGAGTTCCCATGAGCGCTTTCGACTATGACCTCTTCGTGATCGGCGGCGGTTCGGGCGGCGTGAGAAGCGGGCGGCTGGCTGCGGCGCTCGGCAAGAAGGTGGCGATCGCCGAGGAGTTCCGTTACGGCGGGACGTGCGTCATCCGCGGCTGTGTACCGAAGAAGCTTTATGTCTATGCCTCGCAGTTTGCGGAACATTTCGAAGATGCCGCCGGCTTCGGCTGGGTCGTCGGCGAGAGCCGTTTCGATTGGGCCAAGCTCGTTGCCGCGAAGGAACAGGAAATCGCCCGGCTGGAGGGTCTTTACCGTAAGGGCCTGGCGAATGCCGGCGCCGAGATCCTGGATACGCGCGCCGAACTCGCCGGTCCGAACACCGTGAAGCTGCTTGCTAGCGGCAAGACCGTCACCGCGGAGCGCATCGTTATCGCGGTCGGGGGGCATCCGAGTCCGCATGACGCGCTGCCGGGCCATGAACTGTGCATCACCTCCAACGAAGCCTTCGATCTTCCGGCGCTGCCGGAATCGATCCTCATTGCCGGCGGCGGCTACATCGCCGTGGAATTCGCCAATATCTTCCACGGGCTGGGCGTGAAAACGACGCTGATCTACCGCGGGAAGGAAATTCTGTCCCGCTTCGATCAGGATATGCGGCGTGGTCTGCACGCAGCGATGGAGGAGAAGGGAATCCGCATCCTCTGCGAGGACATCATTCAGTCGGTGTCGGCGGATGCGCACGGGCGGCGGGTGGCCACGACGATGAAACATGGTGAGATCGTCGCCGACCAGGTGATGCTGGCGCTCGGTCGTGTGCCGAACACGACGGGTCTCGGGCTTGAGGCCGCCGGCGTCAGGACCAATGAGCTCGGTGCAATCATCGTCGACGCCTTTTCGCGCACGAGCACGCCGGGGATCTACGCACTCGGCGATGTGACCGATCGCGTGCAGCTGACCCCGGTGGCGATCCACGAGGCCATGTGCTTCATCGAGACGGAATACAAGAACAATCCGAGCTCGCCAGACCACGACCTGATCGCGACTGCCGTCTTCTCGCAACCCGAGATCGGCACGGTCGGGATCACGGAAGAGGAAGCGGCCCGGAAATTCCAAGAGATCGAGATCTATCGCGCCGAGTTCCGGCCGATGAAAGCGACGCTCTCCGGCCGTAAGGAGAAGACGATCATGAAGCTCGTCGTCAATGCCTCTGACCGCAAGGTCGTCGGGGCGCATATTCTCGGCCATGATGCGGGCGAGATGGCGCAGTTGTTGGGGATTTCGCTGAAGGCCGGCTGCACGAAGGACGATTTCGACCGGACGATGGCGGTTCACCCGACGGCGGCGGAGGAGCTCGTCACGATGTATCAGCCGAGCTACCGCGTGAGGAACGGAGAGAGGGTCGGCTGAGCCTTGTCCGCCGGCGTCGTGGCAGTCCACGTTTTCTGGTAGGATGGCTTTCCAAGCCCCCTGTTAACGTTTATAAGCCCGCATCCGCGAAAGTAGTCCGCCCCGGGCGTTGTGGCAGATCGCAGGTATCGGCGGGGCTGCCGACGCGGACGCATGCAAATCCGGATGCCGGGCGGCGTGACGGCCGCAGGGCGCGACGCGGGCCGATCCGCGTCAGACAACAGGTGATGGAAATGGCACAGACTTGGACTCCGAACAGCTGGCGGCAAAAACCCATTCAGCAGGTGCCGGACTATCCGGACCTCGCAGCGCTCGATAGCGTGGAGGCGCGTCTTGCCAAGTATCCGCCGCTTGTCTTCGCCGGAGAGGCGCGCCGTCTCAAGAGCGCACTTGCCAATGTCGCCGAGGGCCGCGGCTTCCTGTTGCAAGGGGGCGACTGCGCCGAGAGCTTCGCCGAGCATGGCGCCGATACGATCCGCGATTTCTTCCGCGCCTTCCTGCAGATGGCCGTCGTCCTGACCTTCGGTGCGCAGCAGCCGGTCGTCAAGGTGGGCCGCATTGCCGGCCAGTTCGCCAAGCCGCGCTCATCGGGCGTCGAGAAACAGGGCGATGTGACGCTGCCGAGCTACCGCGGCGACATCATCAACGGCATAGAGTTCACGGAGGAGGCACGCGTGCCCAATCCGGAGCGGCAGGTCATGGCCTATCGCCAGTCCGCGGCCACGCTGAACCTGCTTCGCGCCTTCGCCATGGGCGGTTACGCCAATCTCGAGAACGTCCATCAGTGGATGCTCGGTTTCGTCAAGGACAGCCCTCAGGCAGAGCGTTACCGCAAGCTCGCCGACCGGATCTCCGAGACGATGGATTTCATGAAGGCGATCGGTATCACCGCTGAAAACCATCCGAGCCTGCGTGAAACGGATTTCTTCACCAGCCACGAAGCTCTGCTGCTCGGTTACGAGCAGGCGCTCACGCGCGTCGATTCGACCTCGGGCGACTGGTACGCGACGTCCGGCCACATGATCTGGATCGGCGATCGTACGCGCCAGCCCGATCATGCGCATATCGAATATTGCCGCGGCATCAAGAATCCGCTTGGCCTGAAGTGCGGCCCGTCGCTGACGGCGGACGGCCTTCTCGAATTGATCGACATCCTCAATCCCGCCAACGAGGCGGGACGTCTCACGCTGATCTGCCGCTTCGGCCACGACAAGGTCGCCGAGCATCTGCCGCGCCTCATCCGAGCCGTCGAGCGGGAGGGCAAGAAGGTGGTGTGGTCCTGCGATCCGATGCATGGCAACACGATCACGCTCAACAATTACAAGACCCGACCGTTCGAGCGGATTCTGTCCGAAGTCGAGAGCTTCTTCCAGATTCACCGCGCCGAAGGTTCGCATCCGGGCGGCATCCATATCGAGATGACCGGCAACGACGTCACGGAGTGCACCGGCGGCGCGCGTGCGCTTTCCGGCGACGATCTTGCCGATCGCTACCACACCCATTGCGATCCGCGCCTCAATGCCGACCAGGCACTTGAGCTGGCCTTCCTGCTCGCCGAGCGGATGAAGGGCGGCCGCGACGAAAAGAAGATGGTCGTCAACGGCTGATGGCTTCGATAAAGCATCGGTTCAATATTTCTGAACCTGCGGCGCATTCTCTGAATTTGACTTTGGCCGGGCCAGCTTGAAAGCTTGCCCCGCTTTTTATGTGTCGAAGTGCACAGGTTCGAAGGGGCAGACGATGGAAATAAACGAGGGCGGTTGCCTTTGCGGCGCTGTGCGTTTCAAGACGCGCGGAAAGCTTCGCGAACTGATCTTCTGCCATTGCTCTCAATGCCGAAAGCAAACCGGGCTCTACTACGCGGCCACGAATGTGCTCGACAGTGAAATGGAGGTGGAAGGCGTCGAGAACGTGACCTGGTACCGTTCCAGCGATGAGGCGCGACGCGGTTTCTGCCGGCATTGCGGATCGGCCCTGTTCTGGAAGGCGGATGGACTGGACTACACGTCCATTCTCGCCGGAACGTTCGACGGGGCGGTGGCGCTCGAGCCCGGCTATCACATCTTTTGCGCGGACAAGGGGAGCTATTACGACATCGGCGACGACCTGCCGCGCTTTCCGGGATCGCGGCCGTAGCGTCATAAGGCGTACAGCGAATGCTCGGCAGTCAAGCACCCCAATCGGAGGCTTGATCATAGGCGCTGGCCAAAGCCTCGATCTTGACCGCCTGCCAGGAGACATATTCCTCGATCAGCCTTGCGCTCAGCCAGAACCGTCCGCGTCGTCCATCCTCGGATTTGCCAAGGAACCCGGCTGCGTCGGCGCTGGCGAATATCCGGCGGACATGGGTATTCGATATCAGGTAGTGCTCGGCGAGTTTCGCCAGGCTGACATCGACCCATACCTTGCCGTCCATCGGCACGAATTCGCAGACGCGCGTCATGAGATCGTCGAGGATCACGCCGCCCGATTCGGACCAGACAAAGATGGCGACACCCTTCGGCGGCGTCGTCCATCTGCCGTCGGAGAGGAGGCGCCGTGCCGCGAGCGGCTGGGCGCGTTCGAAAATCGATTTGTCCGCCTCGACGCGTGAGACTCTGGTTCCGCCGTCGAGGAGATCGATCGTGCTCATCTGACTCTTGAACCAGAGTCGCATCGCGGTCTCGCTGACCTCGGTCGGCTCGAGAGGGCGCGCTCTCTTGGTACGTCCGCCGGATGCCGGCTGAAGCAGCTTGTAAGCGACCAGTTCCGCCAGGAATGCGGCCGCCGTGTTGCGACTGGCGCCTCCGGTATCCCGCATGAATTTGAGCAACCGCGCGGCAGTGATGCCTGATTCCGGGTTGTTGGCATCCCGTTCGAGATGCAGGGAATAGGCCGCTTGGGTCAGCATCCACTTCTGGTGTGAGGCCACCAGCCGCGCAACGCGCGGGAAGAGGTCATTGACGGCGATCAGCGTTCGCGCGCCTGCCTGCAATATTTGCGGGAAATTTGGATTTTGCACCAAGTCGCTAACCGTCAAGCCGGTTGGTACCTGCTGCTCAGAGCTGCCCTTCTCCGCGACCCGCTGCATCTGCTGCGCGCGCCCCCACTCCTGCGCTGGGGGCACTGCAATGGTCCCTTCGCCCCGCATTTACCATTCACGCGTAATGAACAATGCGCAAGGCCTGCGATTTGTTTCACACGAAATTGAAATCGGCACGTGTGCGAGCGCTTTACTGAACAAGAACGGGCCGTTGGCATTTGACGCCGGTGACGCGCACGTCGGCCTCGCCGATGCGCACGCCGACGAGGAGCAGTAGATTGTAGAGCAATTGATCGACGGGTGCGGTCACCGCGCCGAGTGTTTGCGCCAGGGCCTGCTGCAATAAAGTCGGACTTCCGATCGAGAGGAGACCGCCCACATTGATCTGGGCGTCGAGATTGCCGAGCAGGGTCTTGGTCGTGGAAGAGAGGATATCCCTGGTCGAGACGCTCTTGATCGTCCGCGAGGCAACCTCGGTGGGGCTGAATGCGAGGCGAGAGGGTTGCAGGTTCTTGGACTCGACATGGGCGATGCCGTCGATCTTGATGAGCCCGTCGAGGAGCCGCGCCCGGGTCACCCGGGCGTCGGACGAAAAGCTCGACAGGACGGTGGGATCGACATCCCCGAGGGCGATCTCCGCCACGCCGGGAACCGCATCTATGATCACCGCCGCATTCTCCGGCGTTCCGCCGTAGCGACGGATATCCGAGAGCTTTGCTTCCGCATGGGCGAGTTCGACATAGATCGGCAGCCGAATGCGGGTCCCGGCGAGAGCCGCGAGACCGTCGATGACGACTTCGACGGCGAGGCGCGTCTGTGCCGTTCTTACTGCCGCGCCCGGTGAACCAAGGCGATGGCTCGGCGTTTCCACGGGCGGTTCACCGATCGCGAGCCTGACCTTTACCGAGGCAATACCTGGCAGGCCCGCAACGGCGTCGAGCGCGATCTGATGTTCGCCGTTGGCAATCACCGCAGCGGCAGAGACGATTTGCAATGCACTGACTTTCATCGACCAGTCCGAGCCCGCATCTATGCCGAGGCTCTTTTTCGGGTCGATGTTGAGGATCTGCGCCAGAGTGAATGTCTGCCTGTTCCCGGCTGTTGCGAGTTCGACGGACTTGAGCGCTGAAGTCACCGTTCCGGAAAGCCCCTGCACGAGCCGCAGCGATCCGAGCAGTTGCGGCATCGTCAGCTCCGTCGCCAGCACGTCTTCATAGGAAGCGGCCGTGAGACTGAGGCGGGTGGCGATGATCTTGAGGAATGGCTGGATATCGATGTCGGCGTCGATCAATGCCTCGTAATCCATGACCTTCAGCGCCACATTGGTGCCGAGCATCTGGCCGAGGATCGCGTTCAAGAGGCCACCATTGAGGCTGGCAAGGCGGGAGCCGACGGAGAAGGCAGCGATTTTCGAACTCGCCGCGGTGCCGATCACGCTCAAATCGGGCGAGTCACTGAACAGCGCCGCAAGATAGATGTCGCCCTTCTTCTCAAGCGTAACCTGGACGGCGTCGGCGGGCAGGGCCCCCCTGATGAACCGTTGGCCGGCATCGATCGTCGGGTCGGGGACATAGCGCCCGCGCACGATCGTAGCCACCCCCTTTGCGGCGGTTTCGACGTCGTTCGGCAGGAGCCTGCCGTCCACAGTCATCAGCCCCGAGGGAGTCGAGACGGCGAAGCCGAGACCGTTGCTCCGGAAGTGGGCGAGCACGGCCTCTTCGGCTGAACTTACATTGGCGGCGGCCGCGATCGAGGCGAGGTCCGCAACAGACTGCAGCTCGCGCCGCTGAAGGGTGAGATAGCCGTAATCGATGCCGAGCCCCATCGACGCGACCACCAGCGGCATGACGAGGGCCGCCGAGACGCCGATATTGCCGGTGCGGGACTGCAGGCATCGCCGGAAGACGGATGTTGCTCCATGCATCTCAGATACCTCCCACGCGTATCGTCGCGTAACGCTCGATCTGCTCACCCGGCAGGGCAAAGGTGAAGAGCTTCCAGATGGGGAGGTCGCTTGCGTCATAGGAGATGGTGACGGTGAACTGGTTGGTATTGTTGGCGTCATCGCGCACGGTGACGTTCATGCGGGAGGAGTCGATGAAGGTCTGGCTCATCGTCGTGCGCCGGATGTAATCGGTCGCAAGGCGCTCCCGCTCCTCTTCGGAAAGGCCCGCAATCGCCGTCCGTGCCGCATCCGCGGCTATCTGCTGGATCGAATGTGCGGCGCTCAGATAGATCCCGTAGGCTATCAGCGTCAGCACGCACATGAAGAAAAGCGGCGCAATGACTGCGAATTCAATGGCGGCAGCACCCTTCCGACTGCCGAGCAGGCGGTTGAAAACGGACATGCGGCACCTCCGAAGTATTCTGAGTATTTGTTTCCCATTGTCTCTGCAGCTTCAGGCTGCGCCACAATCGTTAATTATTCTATACGCCTGCAAGTATTTGTTTTTGCTTGTGGAAAATTGAAATTTAGGAAATATTTATTCGCGTTTTAATTGAATTCGGTGGCGTCTGCCACATTTTCCCGAGGGGCACGGTTCGCCCGGAATCAAGAAGCGCTTCACTGCTTGTCGAAAGCAGTGAAACGCTTCGTGGAGCCGGGGGGATTGGCCGTCCTAGCCGAGTCCGTTCACAAACCAGCGCTGTAAAGCTCGGCGTGGGACTTGAAGAAGCGCTCGGTGCTGTAGCGCTTGCCGAACATCATGTCGTGCTGCAGGAAGCGGTAGTCACGCAGCGATGCGGGGATCTTCGGCTGGCGCAGCCAGTCGGCGACCTCCTTGCCGTTCTTGCGGATCAGCATGTAACGGTCGAGGACACGGTAGTGGTCGTAGACCTTGCCGAGGAACCCCGTGTAGTAGGGATGCTCGTAGCCCGCCTGTTTCAGGATCTGGTAGGAAAGGAAGGCCGGGCTGATCGTGCCGATGTTCTTCTTCGGCCCCGTCTTGTTCGACCAGACGACGAGCGGCGTCTCATGCTCGGCCTTCATCTGATCCTTCGGTCCCTTGCGCTCGGCCGTAATGCCCTTCATGTAACCGGTGCTGGAATAGACGGTGTTCAGCGGTGGGAGGTGGTCGCCGAAGAGAACGATGATCGTCTCCCGGTCGCGCTCTTTCGCCCAGTCCATCAGCATCTTGAGGCTGTCGTCGGCTTCCTTCACGCCTTGCGCATAGGTGGCGAGCACCTGGCGGTCGGCCTCGGGAAGATCGCCCTCGACTTTGATCGTGTTCTTCGCATAGCGGTTGGCCTCATAGGGACCATGGCCCTGCAGGGTCACCGCGAAAAAGAAGAAAGGATCCTCCACCTCGTCCGCCTGGCGGATGATTTCCTTCGTCAAAGACTCGTCCGACGCGAAGATGCCGCGCTTCTGCATGGCCGGCATGTTCTCTTCCGACCGGAACATGTCGAAACCGAAGGCCTTGTAGACGGCTGTGCGGTTCCAGAACCATCCCTGGAAAGGGTGAATGGCGCGCGAAACATAGCCTTCGCCGCGGAAGAAGGTGGCGAGCGAGGGAATCGGATTGCGGATATATTGCTGGTAGGGGATGCTGCCATAGGGCAGGAACGCGTTGGAAAATCCGGTCAGCGCTTCGAATTCGACATTGGCGGTCATGCCGCCGAATTCCGGAGAAAAGACGTTGCCGCCCTGCAGTTCACGGATCGTCGGCATCGGATCGGGCGTGAGCTTCACCTTGGGAAGCCGCGTAGGATCCCAAAAGGACTCGCTCATCAGCACGATCACATCCGGTTTGCCGCGATGGGTCGTGCCGGCGGGAAGCGACTTTACCGGAATCCGGTCGATCGCGTCCGCCATATAGCCGGCCGGCGCGTTTACGTTGGCCATCGGGAGGTTGATGGCAAAGGCAAGCGCGAAGCCGTTGTGGCGGTAGTTCTCGGTCTGGTCCCACATGATGGGGATGACACGAAGCCGGTCACGGATCCACGAGAACTGGTTGTAGTCCATGATGTTCCAGAATGCGACCAGCAGCGGCAGGGCGAATGCGATCCGCATCAGCCGCTCCCGCCGTGTCAGCTTGGGAAAATTCCGCCAGGCGAACCGCAGCAGGAGCGCGCCAACGACGATGGCCGCGATCAAACCGGCGACGACGCCGACTGCGGTCCACGGCCTGTCCTTCACGAGTACCGGCATCAATTCCATGATCTGCCGGCCGAAAAGGAAATCGGTCGGATAGAGCGGATCGGACAGGAAGACCTGCTTCTGCTGACTGATGAATGCCGGCACAACGGCGAGCGGCGCGACGAGCAGCGCGGCCTTGTGCTCGCGGCCGAACAGGGCATCGACGCCGAGCATGGCGAGGAAGAACACGGCGACCGTGGTCCAGGCCGGGCGCATGGGATCGGTGAAATAGGCGACGGTTTCGGGCAAGGACCAGCGCACGATCAATTCGACGGTGAAGACGAGCGCCGTAGCAATGAGAAGCGTGAAGAGCGCACTGCGGGCGCCCGACAGGGTTCTCGTATATCTTGCGGAAGAGCCTTGCCCGTCGGCGTAGACTTGAGAGCTGCTCACGGCGGAATCGATACGGGCCAACGGGCGTCTCCAGTTTCACAAATATTTCACTCTACCGTCATACGACTGTCATCTTGAACAGGGGATGAATGGCGGAAACGGCGCCGCCGCTGCCAGGTTCCTGTGGCGGCTAAAGAATTTCTGCGCTGCGCTTAACGGTCCGAAAACACGAAGCTTTTCGGATTTTTTCAGCCGGATCTCGATTGAGTGCGGGTTTTTTTCTCCCGGATGCGGTAAGAACAGCGCGAACGACACATGCATTCGCTGACGAGAGACGACGGGCCCGCTCATGACTGCACAGAAAGCCGCTCCCTCAACGCTACGGATCGCCGTGGCACAGCTCAATCCCACGGTCGGAGACATTGCCGGCAACGTCGCGAAAGCACGCGAGGCGCGAACGGCGGCGGCGCGCGAAGGCGCCGATCTCCTGCTTCTGACCGAGCTCTTCATCTCCGGCTATCCGCCGGAAGACCTCGTCTTGAAGCCCGCTTTCCTGAAGGCCTGCGAGCAGGCTGTGGAGAAGCTTGCGGCGGAGACGGCAGATGGCGGGCCGGGCGTGGTCATCGGCTTTCCGCGGCAGGCCGCCGGCCTCCGGCACAATTCCGTTGCAGTTCTCGACGCTGGGACGATCATCGCCATCCGCGACAAGGTCGACTTGCCGAACTACGGCGAATTCGACGAAAAGCGCGTCTTCGACGCGGGTGAGATGCCGGGCCCGGTGAACTTTCGCGGCGTGCGGATCGGCATACCGGTGTGCGAGGACATATGGGGCGATCTCGGCGTCTGCGAGACCCTCGCGGAGAGTGGCGCCGAAATCCTCCTGTCACCGAACGGTTCGCCCTACTACCGAGGCAAGGTCGACGTGCGCCATCAGGTGGTGCTGCGGCAGGTGATCGAGACCGGTCTGCCGATGATCTATGCCAACCAGCTCGGCGGCCAGGACGAGCTGGTTTTCGACGGCGCGAGTTTCGCCTTCAACGCGGACAAGTCGCTGGCATTCCAGATGAGCCAATTCGAAGAGGCGGTGGCCGTCTCCGAATGGAAAAGGGGCGCGGGCGGCTGGACCTCGACCAACGGGCTCAAGTCGCGCATACCGGAAGGCGAAGAGGCGGATTACCGCGCCTGCATGCTGGGCTTTCGCGATTACGTCAACAAGAACGGCTTCAGGAACGTCGTTCTCGGCCTGTCCGGCGGTATCGATTCGGCGATCTGCACGGCGCTTGCGGTGGATGCGTTGGGCGAGGAGCGGGTTCGCACGGTCATGCTGCCCTACCGCTACACCTCGCGCGAGTCGTTGCAGGATGCCGAGGCATGCGCCAAGGCGCTCGGCTGCCGCTACGACATCGTTGCGATCGAAGAGCCGGTCGAGGGCTTCCTCAGCGCGCTCTCCGACATGTTCGAGGGAACCGAGGCGGGCATTACCGAGGAAAACCTTCAGAGCCGTACGCGCGGGACGATCCTGATGGCGATATCCAACAAATTCGGCTCCATGGTGGTGACGACGGGCAACAAATCCGAAATGTCGGTCGGTTACGCCACGCTTTACGGCGACATGAACGGCGGCTTCAATCCGATCAAGGATCTCTACAAGATGCAGGTTTACGCGCTGGCACGCTGGCGAAACGGCACCGTTCCGCCAGGAGCGCTGGGCCCGTCTGGCGAAGTCATTCCGCAGAACATCATCGACAAGGCGCCGTCGGCCGAACTCCGCCCCGACCAGACGGATCAGGATTCGCTGCCGCCTTATCCGGTGCTCGACGACATTCTCGAATGCCTGGTCGAGAAGGAAATGAGCACGGAGGAGATCGTCGCGCGCGGGCATGAAGAGGCAACCGTTCACCGGATCGAGCACCTGCTCTACATCGCTGAATACAAGCGCCGCCAGTCGGCGCCGGGCGTGAAGATCACCAGGAAGAATTTCGGCCGCGACCGGCGTTATCCGATCACCAACCGCTTCCGCGACAGGGGGTAGCATGCGCAGTTCGGTGGAGATCTTCGACATCGCGACCGGCGAGACGCGCGTCGTCTGGCAGACGGAGCGGCTGGTCGAGGCACCGAACTGGTCACCCGACGGAAAATTCCTCATCATCAACGGCGACGGCAGGCTTTATCGGCTTGGCTTCGACGGTTCCGAGCCCACGGAGATCGATACCGGCTTTGCCCGGCGCTGCAACAACGATCACGGGATTTCGCCCGACGGCAGCACGCTCGTGATCAGCGACAAGACGGAATTCGGCAGTTCGGCAATCTATCTCCTGCCGGCAGAAGGCGGCACGCCGCGGCTCGTCACACGCAACCTGCCGTCCTACTGGCACGGTTGGTCGCCCGACGGACGCATGCTGGCCTATTGCGGAATCCGCGATCAGGTCTTCGACATCTACACGATCCCGGTCGAAGGCGGGGAGGAACGCCGCCTGACGCAGGGGCAGGGCCGCAATGACGGGCCGGACTGGTCTGCGGACGGGGAGTGGATCTATTTCAATTCAAGCCGTACCGGCCGCATGCAGATCTGGCGGGTGAGGCCGGACGGCGAGGATCTACAGCGTATCACCGACAGCCCTTACGGCGACTGGTTTCCGCATCCGTCGCCGGACGGCAGGCACCTGCTCGTGCTCTCCTATGACGGCGATGTCTTCGATCACCCGCGCGATCTCGACGTGCGTCTCCGCCTGATGGATGCGGACGGCGGCAATGCGCGCGTACTGTTCGAACTCTTCGGCGGGCAGGGGACGGTGAACGTCCCGAACTGGTCGCCCTTGGGCACCGCCTTTGCCTTCGTACGCTATCAGCCGGAGGAATAGCCGGCGGGGTCAGACACGCGGCAGATTGTAGGGGGTGATTACTTCGACGGCGGAAAGATGCCGCTTTTCGGAGGCGCGCAGCGCGCCCCGGCGCTCCATAACCGCGTGGAAAGCCATGCGGACGTCCGTTTTCAGATCGTGGTGAAGAACGAACTGGACAAGGCCCTGACGCAGGAGGTCCAGATTGTCCTCGTCGAGGTCGTGAGCGACGAAAAGAAGGCAGCCGCGCTGCAACTGTCTGAAGGCGTCGAGCACGGCGGGATTGCCTCCGCCGATCGAATAAACAGCATTGATCTCCGGATGGCTGCCGATTGCCTTGAGGGCAAGTGCGCCTGTCTCCTCGTTCCTGCCGTGGCCCTCGCTGATCTCGATCACGCCGATATGCGGATATTTTTCCCGCAGCACGCGGCGAAAGCCGATCTCGCGTTCCTCTTCGCCGCGAAAGCGGCTGCTCGATATGGTGACCAGCACCGTCGCAGGACGGTCCGCGAAGCGCTCGCCGATCAGGTAGGCTGCGGTTTCCCCGGCGGCGCGATTGTCAGCCCCCGCATAGGCCGTCCGCGATGAATGCGGGAGATCGGTAACGAGCGTGACGACCGCAACTCCCGCTTCTTCGAGCCGCGCTACGGCGCCGGCAATCTCCGGCACGTCGGGCGCCTTGAGGACTACTCCGTCGGTTCCGCGAAGCCGAATACGGTCGAGCAACTGGCTGATGTCCTGCGGCCGCATGGTCTCGGCGAAATGGAAGCGGGACCGGAAAACGGTAGGCATGAAGGTCGCGGCTTCGCTTTCGAATGCCTTGCGCACCGCTTCGGTAAAGCGTTCCGGTGCCTCCATCACCACGTCGACGGCAAATTTCCGTCCCGGTACCTCAAGGCCGGCCTGCTGCCTCTCGAGTTCACGAATGGCTGCATTGACGCGCATTACCGTTTGCTGGCGCACGCCCCTCCGGCCGTTGAGGACGCGATCGACGGTCGCCGTACTGAGTCCCGCCTGGAAGGCGATGTCCTTGACGAGAAACGGATGTGCCACCGATCCCTCCTGATGGCTTTTTGATGGATTCCTGCTCTATATCAGAAGCGGGCAAGCCGTATAGTCGGATCATCGTCGTCCTTGAGGAGGAGAACTGATGAAGACGGACAATCCCGCGAGAGCGCGTCTGGAACGCGTCTGGCTCAGTGAGGCGGCCTGCGATATCGAGGAATTTCGCGCCGCGGTCGAGCACCGTGGCGGCCTGGCGGACTATCCGCACGCGGCAGACTGCCAGAAGAACGTCCTGATCTATGACAGCGCCCGTCTTATCGGTGATTGCGGCACGCAGGACGGCAGGCGGTCGGTGCTTGCGGAGATCTGCGAAGTGCTCGCGACGGGGCCGGGCGTCGCGGTCTTCAAGCGTGCCTTCACCGATACGCATGTGGTCGACGAAGCGAGCCGCATCTTCGATGAGATCATCGAGGAGCAGCACCGCACCAACAGCGGCGGCGGCGATCATTTCGCCAAGCCCGGCGCCAACGACCGGATCTGGAATTCTCTGGAAAAGCACTGCCTGAAGAACCCTGAGAATTTCGCCGCCTACTACGCCAACGCCATCATCGCGCTTGTCAGTGAGGCATGGCTTGGTCCGAGCTACCAGATGACGGCGCAGGTCAATCGCGTCAATCCGGGCGGCGCGTCTCAATCGCCGCATCGCGACTACCATCTGGGCTTCCAGACCTCGGCCGTCATAGAGCAGTATCCGGCGCATGTGCACAGGCTCTCGCCGGTCCTGACGCTCCAGGGCGCGGTCGCTCATTGCGACATGCCGGTCGAAAGCGGGCCAACCTTGTTCCTGCCCTATAGCCAGACGTATCTGCCTGGATATCTCGCTTTGAGACGGCCGGAGTTCCGCGCCTATTTCGAAGAGAATCATGTGCAATTGCCGCTGGAGAAGGGCGATGTCGTGTTCTTCAACCCGGCACTTTTCCACGCCGCGGGCAGCAACCGGTCTGCGGGAATCAAGCGTGTCGCCAATCTTCTGCAGGTATCCTCCGCCTTCGGCAGGGCGATGGAAACGGTGGATCGCGAACACATGTGCGCCGTGCTCTTTCCGGCTCTGAAAGTCCTTGCGGCCGGCGGCAAGCTCACGCAGGACGAAATTGCCCATGCGGTTGCCGCGTGCGCCGAAGGCTATTCATTCCCGACCAATCTCGATCGTGATCCGCCGGTTGGCGGTCTGGCGCCCAGGACGCAGGCGCAGCTGATGCACGAAGCGCTTGCCGGTGAATGGAGTGCCGAGGCGTTTGCCGAGGCGTTGGCCGATCAGGCGGCGAGAAAGCTAAGCTAAACCACCTGGCTCAATGCACGGTCACGAAGCCATATTCACCAACATATCAAAGGGAGGAACAGGATGAGCACGGACCACGCCCGTTTGGACGGGAAGATCGCCATCGTGACCGGTGGCACGCAGGGGCTCGGTGCCGCGATTGCCGCACTCTTTGCCGAGCGTGGCGCCGCCGGCGTCGTCATTTGCGGGCGAAACGCGGCGAAGGGGGAGGCGAAAGCTGCCGAGATCGCCGCGGCGACCGGTTCGAAGGTCGTCTACGTACCGGCGGATCTCGAGCGGGTGGAGGACGCCCGAACGGTCGTCGCGGTTTGCGACCGCACTTTCGGCCGCGTCGATGCGCTGGTCAACGCCGCAGCGATCACCGACCGGGGCACGATCCTAGACACCAGCCCGGAACTCTTCGACCGGATGTTCGCGGTCAATGTGCGGGCGCCATTCTTCCTGATGCAAGAGGTGATAAAGGTGATGCGGCGGGAGAAGACGGAGGGCACGATCGTCAATATCGGTTCCATGTCGGCGAAGGCGGGCCAGCCTTTCATCACAGCCTATTGTGCGTCGAAGGGGGCGCTGGAGACGCTGACCAGGAACACCGCCTATGCCGTCCTGCGCAACCGGATACGGATCAACGGCCTCAACATCGGCTGGATGGCCTCGGAAGGCGAAGACCGCATCCAGCGCGAATATCACGATGCGCCGGCGAACTGGCTGGAAAAGGCGGCGGCGAGCCAGCCCTTCGGCAGGCTCGTAGATCCGGCCGAGGTCGCGCGCGCCTGCGCCTATCTCTCATCGGCAGAATCCGGCCTCATGACGGGTTCCGTCATCTGTTTCGATCAGTCGATCTGGGGGGCCTATGACGCCTCGCCTCATCCGGAGGCACCGCTCTGAAGCTCTCCTCTTGCTCGCCTTGCGTTTCGAGGGGAGCTGTGGCCATATGCCGCCGTCAGGTGCCCGCGAAATGCGGGAGAATCGGGAAGCCGGTGCAGTTCCGGCACGTGCCCAACGCTGTGACGGGGACGTTCTCGCCAGGTTGGTCTGAATCTTTTCAGACCTTTGCCACTGAATCTTCACGTGATTCGGGAAGGCGGCGCGAACGGATGATCCGAAGTCAGAAGACCGGCCTGGCGAGATAGACCGGCCCCGCGCGGACGGCGGGAGGTTTCCGCATTGTTGGGGATCGAACGATGCTGCCTGACCAGAACGGCTGCCTTGCGGCGGCCGGAGCTTTTTCGCCGGACGAGCGCGCCGCCGTCTATCGTGCCATAGAGACCCGCCGCGACGTGCGCGACGAATTCCTGCCCGAGCCACTGCCTGAGGATCTGGTCGCGCGACTGCTCGCTGCGGCGCACCAGGCTCCGTCCGTCGGCTTCATGCAACCTTGGAACTTCGTGCTCGTTCGTCGGGACGAGACGCGGGAGAAAGTCCGGCAGGCATTCCAGCGCGCCAATGACGAGGCCGCAGAGATGTTTTCCGGCGAAAGACAGGCGAAGTATCGCTCGCTGAAGCTCGAAGGCATTCGCAAGGCGCCGCTCAGCATTTGCGTGACCTGCGACCGGACGCGCGGCGGAGCGGTCGTCCTGGGCCGCACCCATAATCCGCAGATGGATCTGTACTCGACCGTTTGCGCCGTCCAGAACCTCTGGCTTGCCGCGCGCGCCGAAGGGGTGGGCGTCGGCTGGGTCAGCATTTTCCATGAGAGGGAGATCAAGGCGATTCTCGGGATTCCGGAGCATATCGAAATCGTTGCCTGGCTTTGCCTGGGTTTCGTCGACAAGCTGTATCAAGAGCCGGAACTCGCCGCGAAGGGCTGGCGGCAGCGCTTGCCGCTCGAAGATCTCGTTTTCGAGGAAGGCTGGGGTGTCCGTTAGATCACGATGTTAGGGTCGATCTAAGGCCTGTTGATACTCTGGATACCCGACGCGGCTTGTTCGATACCCTCATTCCTGTGCTTGTCACAGGAATCCAGCCAGACCAAGTCCTTGGGCTGAAAGAACTCTTCCCGCGCCGCAGACGCGGCGCTGCTGGATCCCTGTGACAAGCACAGGGATGAGGGTCGAGAGGGTGCGACCCCTCGGCGCGTTTCATAAACCGTGAAGATAGCGAGGCGGCGCGGAAGCTCCCGCCCGTATACAGCGTCCCGCTTCGCTTCGATGTAGCAGCCACACATCCCCGGTCCCTCATTCCTGTGCTTGTCACAGGAATCCAGCCAGACCAAGTCCTTGGGCTGAAAGAACGCTTCCCGCGCCGCAGACGCGGCGCTGCTGGATCCCTGTGACGAGCACAGGGATGAGGTGAGGAGAGAGTGCGGTCCCTCGGCGCGCTTCATAAACCGTGAAGATAGCGAGGCGACACGACAGGTCCCGGGTCACGCCCGTATACAGCGTCCCGCTTCGCTTCGATGTAGTAGCCGCACATCCCCGGTCCCTCATTCCTGTGCTCGTCACAGGAATCCAGCCAGACCAAGTCCTTGGGCTGAAAGAACGCTTCCCGCGCCGCAGACGCGACGCTGCTGGATCCCTGTGACGAGCACAGGATGAGGGTGGAGAGATTGCAGTCCTCCGAAAAGTTTCCCACAGCGCTGCGCATCTTACCGGACGCGCAAAGGTCGCTGCTTAACGGGCTCTGGATCAAGAATATGCGTGATTCCACCAGAATGCTCGCGCCGGCGCCTGTCAATTGTCCTGCAGCGGCTGGTATCGCGGCCCAAGCGGATGCTTGAGGTCGATCGCGCTCTCTTCCTGCGGAAGGAAAGTCGGACCGACGATGCGGACCTTGTTTTTGGTCGGGTCGTAGGGCCGCTCTTCTATCGGCTTGGGCGGCGCCTTTCTCTCGCTGCCGATGGTAATGACCGATGGGCTAACGGCGGTGAGCTTTCCGGCAGAGCCTGTCTTTTGCCTGCTGGCATCCGTTGCCGAATCCGGGATTCCGCAGCCACAGATGCCCGGTGAGCCGACACCGCGCGCCCGGTAGGCAAAGGCCGTTGGGAGGTCGGTGTAGGGCCGGCCGGTCGTTGCCGAAACCATCCGGTCCGCTTCTTCCGTTGCGAGCACATGGTAGTAGAGCTCCGTCTCCGCACCCGGGCAGCGCGCGCGGCAGAGATCGGCGTCGCGACCGAAGTCCGCCGGCGTGGCATGCGAGGAGATGGGAAAGAAGGCGCCATCGCATGTTCGCACGCACATGGTTCTGAGGCTGCCGGCGAAATCGGGCTCCATGAGCGGAAGCTCTGCCCCGGGGGCGTCGAGTAGTAGCGGATAGGCATCGCTGTCCGGCGGCAGGTCCCTCAGGATGTTCCGGTGAACCTCCGCTTCCCGGGCGGCGGCGTTCGCAAACTCGCCTCCGGCGCTTCCGGTATCCCAAGCCTCGCGCACCCCCGAGCAGCCGTTGAGTTCCATTGCGGCGAGGATGCGCCGCCGAACGTCGTCGTCGCCACCGCCGATCAGATGCCTGCGCTGCGCCTTGAGTTGCCGCAGATTTTCCTCCATCCGCGCGATCGTGCCGTCGAGTTCGGCGCAAGCCGCCTCGTCATCGCCGCCGATAATGACGACGCTGTCGCTGCTGCATTCCATTCGGCGGCGATCGTTCTTGGCGCGCCGCAGCTCGATGTTCTGGCGGGAGACCGCACCTGTGAAATCGCGCAGGCTGGCATTCGTCGTGAAACCTGTGGGAAGGCCCGCGAGGCGGGCGCTCAGCCGTTCGCAAACGCCGGATGCCGCAGCCGGGCCGGTTGTCGCCAACGCGAGCGGTACGAGAACCGCCGCGATGCGCCGGATCTTGGATGCCACCTTCGGGGACGCGGACACGTGCTTCTTCCTGCCTTGCAGCGGACCGTTGCCGATGTGTCCGCCTTACCGCCTCATCATAGGACCTTGTCGAGATGGTGCAACGGGAAGAGGGCATCTGCGTTAATTTGCGATGCCCTTGAATGGAAAGCAGTGGGCCGTGCGCCTGCACGGCCCGGAATATCGGGTCAGGCGGCGCGTGCCGTTTCGAGCGACATCGGGCGATCGAGGACGGTACCTTCGATGGAGGCCACCGCCTTCATCGTTTCGAGCAGGTTCCTGCTCACCTCCCAGGCAATGGCGACCGCATGGACGGAGCCGATCCTGTGCGGGTCGGCTATGCGCTCCCCCGGGCAACCCATGCGGCGGAACATTCGCTCCAGGAACACGTCGGTGACCGTGACGATATGGCTGATGCCCGAGGCAAGGCTCATTTCGCCCACACCGCACATCAGTTCGGCCGCGGCGATGGTGACCTGGTTCGATGCGCGATCCTGGGAAATTTCGGGATCGATGCAGAAGCGGCTCGATTCCCACACCGACGCGCTGCGGATTTCCGGATTGTCCCCGAGCAGGATCGGGAACGTATCGTCCAGCATATTCGGACCGAGCGTCGGAAGGAGCCTGAGAGAGCCACGAATCTTGCCAGTGTCCGGCGAGTACGACATGACATAGAGCGGATTGGCCTTGTCGTAGTGGTCGATTTCCCAGTCCCCTTCGGTCTTGACGTCCCACTTCAAGAAGTCGTGGAATACGCGCTTACGCAGCCGGAACATCTCGTCGATGGCCTGGGGATGCTGGCTGCGACCGTTTCCGTTCACTATCCTGATCATTTTTCGCTCCATGCGTGATTACGCGATGTAGCGATGCTGTCAGGCTCGGATGACATATGTAACTGTCTATAGTGACAGTTTATTTTCTTGTTATTTCCCAATAGATTTGTGGGGGAAACTGCGAGTGGCCGGTCCTGTCCCGGGCCGGCAACCCGTCAGATGGTGGGGATCAGAGCGTGTCGAACAGCGTGCGCTACGGCTTGCGTGTTGGACACTACATTGAGTTTGCGGCGGGCATTGGTCATGAAGAAACGCACGGTTCGCTCGGATATCCCGAGAATAGTTGCAATCTCCCAGTAGCTCTTGCCGGCCGCCGACCAGGTGAGCACTTCGGTTTCCCGCCCGGTCAGGCGGAGATCGCGCTCGTCGAGCGCCCCGGCCATGGCCGAATGTTCGAGCATGGAGGCGTGGAACAGGTTGGCAGCGAGCTGGAAATCGCGCAGATGGCAACGGCGATAGGCGGACCACTCGACCGGCGACATATTGGCACCGATTGCGAGGAGCGCCATGCGGCCGGCAGGCGAGGGGAGCGGCAAGGCCACGCCTTCGGTGGAAAGCCCGATCTCCTCGGCCGCCTCGAAGAGGGGCTCGCATTCCGGAAAGCGGCGCCGCGCTGTCGCCCATTCCACGGGCCTGACACCGCCTAGCGCAAGCTTGAGGATCGGGTCGATCCTGTAAAGCTCCCTGGCGGCGTAGATTTCAGCGGCGTAGGCGCCGAAAGTGTGATGCAGGCGGCAGATTCTCAGACCATCCGGAAGCGACTCCGCCTCCAGATACAGGAGATGCGAGATGTTGAAGGTTCTTCGCATCAAGGCGAAGAAGCGCTCGGGGTCGGCGCAACCTCCATATTCCACGATATCCAGCAAATTGAGGACAGCTTGTTGATTAGTCATGCCGTAACACCGAAACTTGCCCCTATAATAAACATGGTTTACGGCGGCCGGTTTTGTCTAGTGCAATATTTCATAAACGGTGCAGTAATCCGGTCTATACAATCATAAGTTGAGTTTTGAGCCTGATATCGCTAGCGCGGCCGCGCCGGCTCCCCTGGAAGCAGCGCTTTTCGGCCCTCCATCGCCAATGAGGAGGCGCGCCATCCCTCAGACGGGATGGCTCGATTCGACCACGGCCAGCGCCGCCATATTGACGACGCCGCGCGAGGTAACGGACGGCGACAGGATATGCGCCGGCAGCGCCGAGCCCAGAAGGATCGGACCGACATGCAAGCTGTCCGTCATGGTTTTGACCACGCCGAGCGTGATATTGGCGGCGTCGAGATTGGGGAAGACGAGCAGATTCGCTTCGCCGTTCAGCGTGCTGTCCGGCATCACGCGTTGGCGCAGGACCTCGGAGATGGCGGAATCGCCATGCATTTCTCCGTCCACCTCCAGATCGGGGGCTAGCTCGCGCACGAGCTGCAGTGCGGTGCGCATCTTGAAAGCGCTCTCGGAATCGCGCGAGCCGAAGTTCGAATGGGAGACGAGGGCGGCACGCGGCGTGATGCCGAAGCGGCGGATTTCGTTTGCAGCCATCACCGTCGTCTGAGCGATCTCCTCTGCGCTCGGGCTGAAGCTCACATAGGTATCGGTAAAGAAAGTCGCGCCGCGTTGTGAGATCAGGAGGCTGAGCGCCGAGAAGTCGAGTACGCCCGGACGCTTGCCGATGATCTGCGATACATCGCGCAAATGCTTGCTGTAGCGTCCCTCAACCCCGCAGATCAGCGCGTCTGCCTCGCCGCGCTTGACGGCGAGCGCACCGATGACCGTCGTATTCGTGCGCACGATCGTGCGGGCCGCCTCGGGGATCACGCCGAGCCGCCCGACGAGGGCGAAATAATCATCGACATAGTCGCGATAGCGCGGGTCGCCCTCGGGATTGACGACCTCGAAATCGACGTCGGGGCGGATTCTGAGGCCGTAGCGCCGCAGTCGGGTCTCGATGATTTGCGGGCGGCCGATCAGGATCGGCTTGGCTGTGCCTTCCTCCAGCAGAACCTGGGCGGCCCGCAGCACCCGCTCATCTTCGCCCTCGGCGAAGATGACGCGGTTCTTCGTCGCATTCTTCGCTGCAGCAAAGACCGGTTTCATGATGAAGCCGGAGCGGAAGACGAACCGGTTGAGCTTGTCGAGATAGGCGTCGAAGTCCTGGATCGGACGCGTGGCGACGCCGCTTTCGGCTGCAGCCTTTGCAACGGCCGGCGCAATCCGCAGGATCAGCCGCTGATCGAAAGGCGAAGGGATCAGGTAATCGGGGCCGAAGACGGGCGTTTCGCCGGAATAGGCGCGCGCGGCGACATCCGACGGCTCCTCGCGGGCAAGGCCTGCTATCGCGCGCACCGCCGCCATCTTCATCTCTTCGTTAATGGTGCGTGCGCCGCAATCGAGCGCGCCACGGAAAATATGCGGGAAACAGAGGACATTGTTGACCTGGTTCGGAAAATCCGAGCGTCCGGTGCAGATCATGGCATCGGGGCGCGCGGCGCGGGCCACTTCGGGCATGATCTCCGGCGTAGGATTGGCCAGCGCCATGATCAGTGGCTTTTCGGCCATCCGGGCCAACAGTTCAGGCTTGAGGACGCCGGCGGCCGAGAGCCCCAGAAACACGTCGGCTCCGCCGATGCTGTCGGCGAGCACACGATTGTCGCTCTCCTGCGCATAGACGGCTTTCCACTCGTCCATCAGGGCCTCGCGCCCCTTGTAGACGAGACCTTCGATGTCGTGGACCCAGATGTTTTCGCGCTTGGCGCCCAGCGTGACGAGGAGGTTGAGGCAGGCAAGCGCCGCCGCCCCGGCACCTGAGGCCACGATCTTGGCCTCGGCAATGTCCTTGCCGGCAAGTTCCAGGCCGTTCAGGACGGCGGCAGCGACGATGATCGCGGTCCCGTGCTGGTCGTCGTGGAAGACCGGTATTTCCATTTTCTCGCGCAGACGCCGCTCCACCTCGAAACATTCGGGAGCTTTGATGTCCTCGAGATTGATGCCGCCGAAGGTCGGCTCCAGCGCCGAGATGACGTCGACCATCCGATCGACCGTCGGTGCGTCGATCTCGATGTCGAAGACGTCGATCCCCGCGAACTTCTTGAAGAGAACGGCCTTCCCCTCCATCACGGGTTTGGAGGCCAGGGGACCGATATTGCCAAGGCCGAGAACGGCTGTGCCGTTGGATACCACGGCGACGAGATTGGCGCGGGCGGTGAAATCGGCGGCGGTCTCGGGATTGTCCTTGATGGCGAGGCAAGGTGCGGCGACCCCCGGCGAATAGGCGAGCGCCAGGTCGCGCTGATTCCCGAGTGGCTTGGTCGGCTGGATCTCGAGCTTGCCGGGGCGAGGATAGCGATGGAAGAAGAGTGCCTGCTGATCGATGTCTCCGCTGGCGGGAACGGCCTGGGATTTCGCTTTATCGCCCGTGTTCATGCCTTTGCATTCCTTGAATTCTTGCGTGGGACCCGAGAGCGCGGTTATGAAATCGCGCTCACATCCGGTGCTGATCGATGTCGTGCCTTTTGGCATGAATCGCCCGGCAGGTACAGTTTCGACGCGGTTCTTTCCAGGCATGGCTACGCGGCGCTTGCTGCGTGCTCCGCGTCCCATGTCATCTTCCTGAAACACGAGTCTGATTTTGACGGTCGTGAAACGGCTAAACCAGGATGAGGCTGGCATGGCGGCGGCATCGGCATACCAACAGAATTCCGTTCTGAGACTGCGGACGCTTTTCATTTCCGATGTTCATCTGGGCTCGAAAGCGGCCAAGACGGACTTTCTTCTGGATTTCCTGCGGCACCACGAGGCGGAGACGATCATTCTGGTCGGGGATATCGTGGACGGCTGGCGTCTCAAACGCAGCTGGTACTGGCCGCAATCGTGCAACGACGTGGTCCAGAAGCTTCTGCGCAAGGCACGAAAAGGCACGCGCATCATCTACATCCCCGGTAATCACGACGAGTTCCTCCGGGAGTTTCCGGGCGTTCATTTCGGCGGTATCGAAGTGGCGCAACGCTATCTCCACAAGGGTGCGGACGGGCGGACCTATCTCGTGCTGCACGGGGACGAGTTCGACGTGGTCGTGCGCAACGCACGCGTTCTCGCCTATCTCGGCGACTGGGCCTACGACATGGCAATCGCCATCAATATTGGCCTTGCGGCCATACGTCGTCGTCTCGACATGCCTTACTGGTCGTTTTCCTCCTGGGCCAAGCTGCAGGTCAAACACGCGGTGAACTTCATCGGCGAGTTCCAGAAAGTCGTGACCGAGGAAGCCCGTCGTCACGACGCGCAAGGGGTGATCTGCGGCCACATCCATCATGCGGTCATCGAAGACATCGACGGCATCAGGTACATCAACACGGGCGACTGGGTGGAGAGCTGCACGGCAATCGCCGAGCATCACGACGGCACGATGGAGCTCATCACCTGGCACCAGATGCGCGGCGACAGCGCCGCTGGGCAGCGAGCCGCCGAGGCCGAGACAATGCCCGTCAGGCGGCTTGCACCGCAGGCCGCCTGAGTGATTTGCGGGGCAAGGAAAAGCCGCGGAAGGGTCTGACTATCGTTCCGGTGGACAAGCGTCCGCGGTGACGACGAGCCGATGGCAAACACACGCGCGGTTGTGTTAATGGTGGCCCACAGCCATCAGGTCCCTCCATGATTCCGTCATCTGCTCCCGCATTCGTCGCGGGGCCCCCGCCGCGCCATTTCGCACTCCGCATCGCGCTTCTCTTCTCAGCGCCGCTGATCGTCAACGGTTTCGCGATGCCGTACTTTCCGGTCTGGCTGAGCAGCCTGTCGCTCAGCGACTTCGAAATCGGCATAGTGCTTGCAGTTCCGATGTTCGTCCGGGTGATCACCGCACCGCTGGCGGGCGTTCTCGCAGACCGCATCGGGGAGCGGGCGATCGTCCTGATCTGGTCGGGCATCCTGTCCTTCGCCGGGGCCATCGTTCTTTTCTATGCGCAGAGCTTCTGGCCGGTGCTCGTCATCTACACGCTGCAATCGGCGGTTTATTCGCCCTATGTGCCGATCGTTGAGGCGATAGCACTTTCGGGCGTGCGGCGCTGGGGATTCGACTATGCGCAGATGCGTGTCTGGGGATCGGTCGCCTTTATCGGGGCGACGATGCTGGGTGGCTGGCTGATCGGAGTCGTCGGCGGGCAGATGGTCCTGCCCGCAATGGCGGCAGGCTTCGCGCTCACCATACTGTTGGCGGTGGCCGCGCCGCGTGTCGGCCGTCCGCGCAGGCCATCACCGATTACCGCAATCACCGAGCCGCCGCCGCAATCGCTGCGCCAGGCGGACCTGCAACTGCTTTTGGTCGGCGTGACGCTGGTCAACAGCAGCCATGCGATGCTCTTCGCCTTCTCTGCCATCTACTGGCAGCATATCGGCTACAGCGGCACGCAGATCGGTATTCTCTGGAGTGCCGGCGTCGCAGCGGAAGTGCTGATGTTCTTCCCTGCCAGGGCGATCGTCCGCCGGTTCAGCGTCTGGACGATGATTTTCTCCGGCTGTCTGCTCGCGGTCGTGCGCTGGCTGATTTTTCCGATGGATCTCGGCTTCTCGGGCTATTTCGTTCTGCAGTGCTTCCACGCCTTCACCTATGCCATCATGCATACGGGCATGCAGCACAAGCTGGTCGAACGTGTCGCGGAGGAGCAGGAAGCGTCGGCGCAGGGGCTTTACTTTTTCTACACCGGCATCTTCACGGCGATCTTCACCTTTCTGTCGGGCTATTTCTACGCCTGGTTCGGCGTCGACGGCTTCTACTCCATGTCGGTGGTCGCGCTTTCCGGCTGCCTTTTCACTTTCCTCGGCTGGTATCTTCAGCCCCAGAGGCTGGCCTCCGGCGGAAAGACGAGCGAGGCCTCGTAGCGAAGGCCCGGCGTGCGGTCTTTCGAGAGCAGCAGCGGTCCGTCGAGATCCACGAAATCGGCGCCCTGCGCGACAAGCACCGCCGGCGCCATGGCGAGGGAACTGCCGACCATGCAGCCGACCATGATCTTCAGGCCGAGGGCTTCGGCCGCGGCGCGCATGCGCAGGGCCTCGGTCAGCCCTCCGGTCTTGTCGAGTTTGATGTTGACCGCATCGTAGCGGCCGACGAGCCTTTCGAGGTCCTCCGTGGCATGCACGCTTTCGTCGGCGCAGACGGGTACGGGGCGGGGCAGGGAGGCGAGTATCTCGTCGCGGCCGGCCGGCAGCGGCTGTTCGATGAGGCTGATGCCGTTCTCGGCGCAGGCGGTGAAATGGGCCGTAAGGTTGGCTGCCGTCCATCCCTCATTGGCGTCGAGAATGATGCGGCTCGCCGGCGCGCCGCTCCTGACGGCGCGAATGCGCGCCGTGTCGTCTTCCGTTCCGACTTTCACCTTGAGAAGCGCCCGATGGCCGTGTTTCTCGGCCTGGGCCCTCATCTCCTCCGGTTCGCCGAGCGACAAGGTGTAGGCGGTGGTCAAAGGCATCGGGCCGGCTATTCCGGCGAGCGCCGCAGCGGAGCTTCCACTGCGCTTTGCCTCGAGATCCCACAGGGCGCAGTCGACCGCGTTTCGAGCGGCGCCGGCCTTCATCGCCTTCTGCAGGTCGGTGCGTGTCATACCCTCTTCGATGAGCGGTCGTACGGTCTCGATGGCGCTCAGCACCGACTCGACCGATTCGCCGTAGCGGGCATAGGGAACGCACTCGCCCCAACCCGATAGCTCGCCGTCGGTAACGCGGCAGGTGACGACGCTTGCCGTGGTTTTCGAGCCGCGCGAAATGGTGAAAGCCCCGGCGATCGGGAAATGTTCGACGGTGGCTGTAAGAGAAATCGGCATAGGGACCCCTTGACTTCATACGCTCCGGACCGCGGAAGGCGGACTTTCGCGAAGCTTCCGGCCCATTGTGTCATTTCTGTCGCACCAAGGGCACTGTACGACTTTGAATTCCCGCATGATTTTGTCATCAAATCGATTCTGGTTTAAGAGACTATGCGGAGAACGAACTGAAAGACCGATATCACGTGACGCGTGCCCAAACAGAGACCGCTGCCGACGTCGTCGTCGATGAGGGCGCCGCCGGAAACGGTCGGCGCTATGTGTTCAGCGGCGACTGGCGGCACGAGACCGCGGAGGAGATGGCCGCCAAGCTGAAGCGGCTTGAAAAGCCCTCCGATGGGCAGAGCGAGTTTGACTTCTCCGGCATCACCGCGATGGACACCGCCGGTGCATGGATCATTCGCCGCTTCATGCACGGGACAGCCGACGACGTTCGGTTCACGGGCGGCGAGCGTTATGCCGAGCTGGTCCGCGCACTGCCGAAGCAACTGCGCAGCCCGGAAGAGAGTGGGACCAGAATGCCGCTTTTTCAGCGGCTGTTTACGCCCGTGGGTGAGCTGACGGTCTCCATCTGGACCGACACGGTCGCGGCCATGTACATTCTGGGGTCTGCGGTACGCGGTGCGCAGATGAAGCTCGGGCGTCACGCGGGCGTCTCGCCTGCTGCGATCGTCCATCAGATCGACCGCATGGGCGTCATGGCGACGCCCATCATCACCCTGATGTCGTTCCTGATCGGCGCCATCATCGCGCAACAGGGAGCGTTCCAGCTCCGTTCTTTCGGAGCGGAAATTTTCGTCGTCGATCTCGTCGGCATCCTGCAATTGCGCGAGATCGGCGTGTTGCTGACCGCGATCATGATCGCCGGCCGGTCGGGCAGCGCGATTACCGCCGAGATCGGCTCCATGAAGATGCGCGAAGAGGTCGACGCGCTCAAGGTCATGGGCTTGAGTCCGGTCGGCGTTCTCGTCTTTCCGCGTCTCGTGGCGCTGACGATTGTCTTGCCGCTCCTGACGATCATTGCGAACTTCGCCGCCCTTGCCGGCGCCGCCATGGTGGCATGGGCCTATTCCGACATCACAATCCCGACCTTTTTGGCGCGGCTGCAGGAAGCTGTCGATTTCTCCTCGGTCGCGGCCGGTATGATCAAGGCCCCCTTTATGGCCCTGATCATCGGCGTCGTTGCCGCAGTCGAGGGACTGAAGGTCGGCGGCAGCGCCGAGTCGCTCGGGCGGCGTGTGACCTCCTCCGTCGTCAAATCGATATTCGTCGTGATTCTGATCGACGGATTGTTCGCCATGTTCTACGCGGCAATCGATTTCTGAGGTAGGCGAACATGGTTCAAGCGATCATCGAAAAGCAAGCGGACGCGGGGGAGAAGCGAGAGGCGGTTCTCTCCGTGCGCGATCTGACCGTCGGCTTCGGAGACCATGTGGTTCTCGACAATCTCAATCTCGAAGTGCTGCGTGGTGAAATCCTCGGCTTCGTCGGCGCCTCGGGTACCGGAAAGTCCGTACTGATGCGCACGGTCCTTCGGCTTCTGCCGAAGCGTTCCGGCACGATCGAAATTCTTGGCGCCGACTACGACAAAATGGGCGAGGCCGAGCGCATCGCACTCGATATGCGCCTCGGCGTGCTGTTCCAGCACGGCGCGCTTTTCTCGGCCCTGACGGTGCGTGAGAACATCCAGGTGCCGATGCGCGAATATCTGGATCTGCCGCAGGACCTGATGGACGAACTCGCGCGCCTGAAAATCGAACTGGTCGGCCTCGCACCGGAGGCCGCGGAGAAATACCCCTCGGAGCTTTCCGGCGGCATGATCAAGCGCGCGGCGCTTGCGCGCGCGCTTGCGCTCGATCCCGATCTCGTCTTTCTCGATGAGCCGACATCCGGACTCGATCCGATCGGTGCCGCGGAGTTCGACGAGTTGATCGCCAAGCTGCGGGACACGCTTGGATTGACCGTGTATATGGTGACGCACGATCTGGACAGCCTGTTTTCGGTTTGTGACCGGATCGCGGTGCTCGGCAACAAGCGCGTTCTCGTCGAAGGCACCATCGAGGATATGCTCGCCTGTGACGAGCCCTGGGTGAAGTCTTATTTCCGGGGCAAGCGCGCAAGAGCGATCGTGCGCGAGCAGGATTGAGACGAGAATGCGGGAGGCGGGGGAGCTACGGCAAGCCTGCTCGCAGAATACATGAACAGGCGGCAAGGACCGCAAAGGTAGGTAATGCCGATGGAAACTAAAGCGAATTATGCCATTGTCGGCTTCTTCACCGTCCTGGTCATCGCCGCGGCCTTCGGCTTCGTGTATTGGATGTCGCAATATGGCCGAACCGGCCAGATGGTCGAACTCGTCGTCAACATTCCCGGATCGGCCAACGGTCTGTCGGTGGGCTCACCGGTGCGCTTCAACGGCATCAACGTCGGCAGCGTGCGCAATCTTGCGATCGATGCCAACGATCCTCGCTATTCGATTGCGATCACCGAAGTCTCGGCCGATGCGCCGGTCATGAAATCCACAACGGCGACGCTCGAGGTGCAGGGGCTGACGGGAGCGGCCTATATCGAACTCAGCGGCGGTCGCAAGGGGGACGAGAATATCCTCAAGACCGCGCTGGAAAACGGCACCCAGGCGCATATCCTTGCCGATCAGTCGAGCGTCACCAGCCTGCTGGCCACCGCGGACCAGATCCTCGACCGCGCGAATTCGGCGATCACGGATATTCAGAGCTTCGTCACCGACGTGCGTGGTCCGCTGACGGCCACCATCGGCAACGCGGAGCGCTTTTCCAAGGCGCTGGCGGACAATTCCGGTGCGATCGACCAGTTCCTGAAAAGCGTCGAACAACTGTCCGGTTCCGTCAATGCAGCATCGAAGAAGCTCGATGATACGCTTGCGAGCGCGGACAGGCTGATCAAGTCGGTCGACCCGAAGAAGATAGACAACATCGTCAGCAATGCCGAGCAGGTGAGCAACAATCTGAAGGATGCTTCAGGCGGGGTATCGGAAGCGATCGCCGGATTCCGGCGCACGGTGGAAACCTACGATCAGTTCGGCAAGAGCGCGCAACAGACGTTGAAGCGGGTCGATACACTGGTGGCTGCCGTCGACGCGCAGAAGGTCGGGCTGGTCGTCAACGATATCACGGCCGCGAGTGCGGACGCCCGCAAGATCGCCGCGCAGGTTTCGGACTTTGCCGAAAAGATTTCCGCCCGGCAGGGGGACATCGATCAGACGATCACCGATTTCACGCAAATGTCCAACAAGCTGAATGCGGCATCGAACCGGGTCGACAGCATCCTGGTGAAGATCGACGGCTTCCTCGGCGACGCGGACGCTCCGTCGCTTTCTGCGCAGGCACGCGAAACGCTCGAGTCCTTTCGGCGGGTGGCGGAGAACCTGAATGCGCAACTGGGCCCCATAGCCGAAAATCTCAAGCGTTTCTCCAATTCGGGACTGCGGGACGTCGAGGCGCTCGTCGGCGACACGCGTCGCACGGTTCAAAGCCTGCAGAATACGATTTCCGAGTTCGATAAAAATCCGCAGCGGCTTCTGTTCGGCGGCGAAACGGTTAAGCAATATGATGGCCGCACGCGTCGGTGATTCGTTTATCGACGGTCGCGGGCAGGTTGCGTTGAGGGCGGGAAGCTGAACGGCGCCGCGTTGCTAGGGGATATTTGGCGTATGGGTTTTCCGGGTCTGGTAGGTTTTCGTGGCGCGAGAGGGGCCCGGTCTGCGGTGGTTCTTGCATTGGCGGCGATGCTGGCGGGGTGCGGCTCGCGCCAGGCAGCCAACGACACGTTCAGTCTGGCGTCCGTTCCTGCGGTGGAGCGTCCGGGAGCTACAAACCGCCAGCTTCTCGTGCCCGAACCGACGGCGCTGAAGACGCTGGGCAGCGACCAGATCGTCGTTCGTCTTTCGAGGTCGGAACTGCAATACCTCGCCAGGGCCCAATGGGGAGACAGTCTGCCGCGCATGGTGCAGGACAGGCTCGTCCAGACCTTCGATAACACCGGCAGGATTCGCGTCGGTAAACCCGGCCAAGGGCTCGCCATCGATTATCAATTGATAACCGAGCTCAGAGCCTTCGAAATATCCACCGATGGGCCGGCAACGGCGGTCGTTGAGATATTCGCCAAGCTACTGGACGACCGGAACGGCACCGTCCGCAAACAGCAGGCCTTCCGCGCCGTCGTGCCCGTGCGTGGAGCCGGCAACCCCGCCTTCGTCACCGCACTCGACGCCGCTTTCGCCAGGGTCGCGGCCGACATCGTCGGCTGGACGCTCAGCTCCATCTGAGGGAAGCCGTCTCTCTGATGATTGTTTCTGATCTGAGATCAGCCGCATTTATGCAGGTGAGGGGCCGCTCACCCGCGCCCCGCCTTCGCGCGTTCGATGCGATTGACCACCTCGGCGACGCCTTCGACCGATAGGGCCGCCTCCTCGGCGCGGGCGATCTCCTCTTCGGTCGCCACCGTACCGGCGAGCAGGATCGTACTGCCCGAGCCCGTCACCGTGACCTCTATGGCGTCGAGGCCCGGCGCGACCGCAAGACAATGAGCGACCCGGCGCTCGAGTTCGGCGGGATCTTCGGCAGGCAGCCTCTCGGGGTCATCGCCGAAGAATGTCCTTTTCTTGAAGACCATGCGTCGCTCCTTCTCTCCTGGAGAGGGAAACGCCGACGCGGCGCATTTGTTCGCCGTCTCAACGATGGTCGAATAAGCTGCGATTCACGGCCAGCGTACGAGTGGGGGCAGGGAGGAGAGGATCGACTCCACGTTGCCACCCGTCCTGAGACCGAAGATCGTGCCGCGGTCGTAAAGCAGGTTGAACTCGACGTACCGGCCGCGGCGCACGAGCTGCTCGTTTCTATCCTGTTCGGTCCAGGGCTTGTGGAAATTCGTACGGACGATTCTCGGATAGACGAGTGCGAAGGCTTTGCCGACATCGCGCGTGAAGGCGAAATCCGCGTCCCAACCGCCGAGCTCCTCCGCAGAGCGGAGCCAATCGTAGAAGATCCCGCCGGTGCCGCGCGGTTCGTTCCGGTGTTTCAGGTAGAAATACTCGTCGCACCACTGCTTGAATTTTGCATGATCGGCGACAGGGTGCCTATTGCAGGCGATCTCCATGGCACGATGAAAAAGGACGGTATCCGGATCGGTCATGATGCGCCGGCGGTCCAGGACCGGCGTGAGGTCCGCACCGCCGCCGAACCAATTGCTGGTGGTCACGACCATGCGCGTGTTCATGTGCACGGCAGGGACATTGGGGTTGACCGGGTGGGCGATCAGCGAAATGCCGGATGCCCAGAAGCGCGGATCTTCGCTCGCGCCGGGAATCTGGTCGCGGAACTCCGGCGAGAACTCGCCGAAGACGGTGGAGGTGTGAACCCCCACTTTCTCGAAGACGCGCCCTTCCATCATGGACATGCGACCGCCGCCGCCCGCACCTTCCTCGCGCAGCCAGTCCTTGGCGACGAAACGGCCTGCCGGACGATCCGACAGCGGACCTGTCAAATCGTCCTCGATCGCCTCGAAGGCGGCGCAGATCGTGTCGCGGAGGCTTTCGAACCAAGCCTTCGCCGCTGCCTTCTTGTCTTCGATGTCGGCCGGCAGGCCCTGTGGCAGTTGCGGTCTTTCCATGGGAATGCACTTCCGTTCGCGGATTTCCCTGCTGAAAACCGCCGATTCGATGTCGCCGCCACAGTCCATATTTTCAGCGGCTTGGCAACGGTGCCACGGGGACAGCGACAGTCTACCGCAATCAGGGCCTCATCGCAGGATCGGGACAAATGACTGGCAATAATGCGGCGCTCATCCTATCTTTTCGCCAGAGGTATGGCCCATGGCGAAGATACCCCCAGGACCGCCGCTGGACGGCTTGCGGCGCCAGATCGCCCGGCATCGCCGGGAGCACCCCACACGAAGAGACGGGCTTTTCGTGCGCGAGACGTTTAGGCTCGAGCGCGATGCCGCGCGGGCCAAGGCGCGGGAGTGGTTCGATACCTGGCCAAAGGCTGCCTATTGGACCGAAGTCGAGAGCTGGCGCCAGCTCGAAGGCGGCGAGATCGAGTTCACGATGCGCCGTCTCCCGAGCGCAGACTGATTGCCCCGATCCCACCGCTCATACCGACAGGCAAGATGCATCTTTGTCCATCGATAATAGCGTGGCCAAGATCATAGCGGCGCGATAAACCAGTTTGTGTCTCCCTCTCGCCATTGCATGTATTCCCGAACCTGCCCCGATGCCCGTTCTCCGTTCCATCATCGTGCTCTCCATCACCCAGATCATCGCTTGGGGAGCGATGTTCATGTTCGTCTCGGTGACGGCGGTCGGAATGGCGAACGATCTTCTCCTGAGGCCTTCGGCAATCTATCTCGGCCCGACCGTCATGCTAGTCGCGATGGCCTTCTGCTCACCGCTGCTTGCGCCGGTCTACGCGCGCCACGGGGCGCGGCTCGTGCTCGCTTTCGGTTCGGCAGCCGCGGCTCCGGGGCTGTGGCTGCTGGCCGGCGCCGGAGGTCCGGTTTCCTATTTTGCGGCCTGGGGCATTCTTGGTCTGGCCGGGGCGGCAGCACTCACGACTTCGGCTCAGGTGTTCCTCACAGAGATCGCGGGCGAGGGCGCGCGTCGTGCCATAGGGGCGCAGATGCTCGCCATGGCGCTCGCACCCACGATCGCCTGGCCGGTCACGACTTTCTGCGAGGCGGCTCTCGGTTGGCGCGGCACATTCGTTCTTTATGGCGCGGTGATGCTCCTTGCCTGCGCGCCCTTGCATTTTTTCGCTTTGCCCAGGCGCGAGCCGCCAAAATCCGATCCCCGGGTCGCCAAATCGAATCGATCTGCGTCGCCGGCTGTTCGTCGCCAGTGGCGCGTCGTTGCCCTGATCACGGCGGCGGTCGCGCTCAACGGCTTTGTTACCTGGGGTTTTCAGCTTGTGGTGATCGATCTTTTCCGCAGCTTTGCCGTGCCCGGCTATCTGGCGGTCGGCTTCGGGTCGGCCATCGGGTTCATCCAGCTCTCGGCGCGGCTTTTCGATTTCCTCGGCGGCAATCGCTGGGACGGGTTGACGACGGGCTTGGTTGCCGCGGCGATCATGCCGCCGGCACTGCTGGCGCTCGCGCTTGGGCAAGGGGCGGAATGGTCGATCGTTCTCTTCCTCGCGCTCTATGGCCTTTCAAGCGGCGCCATGTCCGTCAGCCGGGCGACGATGCCGCTCGTCTTCTTTTCTTCTACGGAATATGGGGCGGTGGTGGCGCGCCTCGGCCTGCCGCTCAACCTGGCTTTCGCCGCCGCCCCGCCGTTCTTTTCGTTCCTGCTTGGCGAGGCGGGTAACCGGTGGACGCTGGCGTTTGCGCTTCTCTGCTCCCTCGGTGCGTTGGCCAGCATGGCACTGCTCTCCCGTATGAGGCCTGCGCAGTCGGGTCAGCCGGCTAACTGGCCTCATGCTCCGCCCCATCGGCGGGATCGATGAGGCGCGGCCCCGTTCCTTCGGAGGCAAGAACGTCCCATGGATTGCGCAAGGGACAGTCGCGCATCGACAGGCAACCGCAGCCAATGCAGCCTGTGAGCTGATCGCGCAGCGCCGTCAGCTTGGCGATCCGCTCGTCGAGCTGCTGCCGCCAGGTCTTCGAGAGCCGTCCCCAGTCGTCGACCGTCAGCGGCCGGTCGTCGGGGAGCACCGACAGAGCCGACTGGATCTCGGCAAGCGGGATACCCGTACGCTGAGCAACCTTGATCACGGCCACCCGCCTCAGGACGGAACGCGGGTAGCGCCGCTGATTGCCCCGGCTGCGATTGCTGCGGATGAGGCCCTTGGTCTCGTAGAAATGAAGCGTCGACACCGCGAGGCCGCTGCGTTCGGCCACTTCGCCGACCGTCAGTTCGCGCTTGATATCATTGGGTTTGTCTTTTTTCACGGCTGCTATTGACCTCAACTATAGTTGAGGTTCTATAGCATGAGCTCCCTGTAACCGACAACATGGAGCCGACATAGCATGACTGAAAAGATGACCCTTGCCCTGATCTACGGCAGCGCACGTCAGGGCCGTTTCTGCGACACGGTCGCGAGCTGGCTCATTCGCGAGCTCGAGACGTCCGACGTGTTCAGCCTGACGATCATCGATCCCGTCAGAATGAAAAGCGCTCGCGGCGACAAATCCGCCGGTCCAGCCGAGTGGATGGAGCGGAAGGTCGCCGAAGCGGACGCATTCATCGTCATCACTCCGGAGTACAACCACGGCTACCCGGCGGCCTTGAAGGAGATGATCGATGCGGTCTATGAGCCCTGGCACGCAAAGCCGGTAGCCTTCGTTTCCTATGGCGGCGCATCGGGCGGCATACGGGCCGTCGAACAATTGCGGCAGGTCTTCGGCGAATTGCACGCCGTCACCCTTCGCGACGGAATCTCCTTTGCGAAGGCCTGGTCGAAGTTCGATGCGGCGGGAAATCTCTACAAACCGGAAGAGATGCGTGCGCCGCTATTCCTGATGATCGACCGGCTGACCTGGTGGGCGCGCACCCTGAAATACGCTCGCAAGGCAACGCCCTACAACGAGATCGCCGCATGACCGCCGTCAGGACACCGGACCGGGGTGCCGCTGAGGGCCGCCGCTCGTTTCGGCTCAGAAGGCGCCGGTCTGCCGCAGCGCTTCTCCAGCGATCATGGCGGTTGCCATGGCGATGTTGAGCGAACGCTGGCCGGGCGCCATCGGTATGAGGATGCGCGCTTCGGCCCGTTCGTGGACGTGATCGGGAACCCCGGCGCTTTCCCTGCCGAAGAGAAGGACGTCGTCCGGCCGGAAGCTGAAGCGCGTATAGGGGGCGGCCGCCTTGGTGGAGGCGAGCACGAGGCGTCTGCCGGTGCTCGACCGCCATGTTTCGAAACGCTCCCAGCTGACGTGCCGAGTCATGGTCACCGCCGCGATATAGTCCATTCCCGCACGCTTGAGATTGCGGTCCGAAAGATCGAAACCGGCAGGCTCGATGATGTCGACCGAAAGACCGAGGCAGGCGGCGAGCCGCAGGATCGTTCCGGTATTGCCTGGAATGTCAGGCTGGTAAAGGGCGATGCGAAGATCGTTCATGCGCTTGTCGATAGAAGGGATTGGAGCGTGGGAGTGATTGATGACGGTTCCTATGCCACCGATCGGCCTCGCGATCCATGGTCGGGTGTACTCCGAGACGATTCATTCGGGGCCGCTTCTTTTGCCGCCGCTAATTTGTGCCGTATTGGCAACAGACCAACGGCCGGCGAAAAATTGGTCAAGAAAATGCCTGCGACAATCTGGCATGGCAGCACGAATAAGGTTAAAGCTCTGTCCTCTTCAACGCGAACCGAAGGAGGCATGCATGACTGTTCTGATGTTGACGCGCCTCCCACGAGTAACACGGCCTTTCCTGGCCTGACCGGTTCCGCGCCTCTGCTTTTTTTCGATCGAGCGATGCGCGCTCCGGTTCATCCGGGGTCATGCTCCGCTCGCGGGCGTCATTTCCGGGTTGTATTTTTCAAGATAAAGAATGCGGGGCGACCCGCTTTCCTTCAAGCTATCTGAAGGGGCTAGACAATGTTCGGCTGGTTTGAATCCCGCCTCGATCCTTATCCGACGGAGGAGCCGAAGCTTCCGCCAAAGGGTCTCTTTGCCTTTTGCTGGCACTATACCAGGCCCGCGGCTCCGTGGCTCTTGATCATGTCGATCTGCACCATGCTGATCGCGATCGGCGAAGTGGCCTTGTTCCAGTTCCTGGGCAATGTGGTCGATTGGCTGTCCACCGCTGACCGCGAAACCTTTCTTGCGACCGAAGGCGGCAGGCTCGCCTGGATGGCAGCCCTCATTCTTATCGGTCTGCCGGGGCTGGTCGCCCTCGACTCCTTCGTGATGCATCAGGTGTTGCTCGGCAATTATCCGATGATCGCGCGGTGGCAGATGCATCGCTATCTGCTCAGGCAGAGCATGACGTTCTTCGCCAACGAGTTTGCCGGGCGCGTGGCGACGAAGGTCATGCAGACGTCGCTCGCGGTCCGCGAAACGGTGATGAAGATCCTCGACGTCTTCGTCTATGTGGTGAGTTATTTCGCGACGATGCTGATCGTCGTGGCGGCCGCGGATTGGCGCCTCGTGATGCCGCTCGGGCTGTGGCTCGTCATCTATATCGTGATCGTCACCTATTTCGTTCCGCGGCTGCAGAAGATCTCCAAGGAACAGGCCGACGCGCGCTCGATGATGACCGGACGCATCGTCGACAGCTACACCAATATCGGGACCGTCAAGCTTTTCTCCCATGCCGGGCGGGAGGAGACATACGCCCGCGCGGGCATGGACGAATTCCTGAGCACCGTGTACCGGCAGATGCGGAAGGTCACGCTCTTCCACATATTCGTCTACGCAAACAACTGTATCGCCCTTTTTTCCGTCGGCGCTCTCGGAATCTATCTGTGGCTGACGAGCGGAATCTCGATCGGCGCGATCGCAGTTGCGATCGGTCTTGCCATGCGCGTCAACGGCATGTCGCAATGGATCATGTGGGAAGTGTCGGCGCTGTTCGAGAATATCGGCACTGTCTATGACGGCATGGGCATGATGACGAAGGCGCACGACATCGTCGACAAGCCGGCTGCCGTGGCGCTCAAGGCGGACCAGGGTGCGATCAGCTTCGAAGACATCCGCTTCCATTACGGCAAGGCCAAGGGCGTCATAGACCGGCTGTCGCTCGATATCCGGCCCGGGGAGAAGATCGGGCTGGTCGGCCGCTCCGGCGCGGGCAAGACGACCTTGATGAATTTGCTTCTGCGCTTCTACGATCTGGAATCCGGCGCTATCCGGATCGACGGCGTGGACATCTCGACCGTCACCCAGGACAGCCTGCGTTCCCAGATCGGCGTCGTGACGCAGGACACGTCGCTCCTGCATCGCTCCATTCGCGACAACATCGCCTATGGGCATCCGCAGGCAAGCGACGACGACATCATCGCCGCGGCGAGGAAAGCGAATGCTTGGGACTTCATCCAGACGCTCGAGGACAATCTGGGCAGGCGAGGGCTCGACGCTCAGGTCGGCGAACGCGGGGTCAAGCTTTCGGGCGGCCAGCGGCAAAGGATTGCGATCGCCCGTGTTTTCCTGAAGGACGCACCGATCCTCATCCTCGACGAAGCGACGTCTGCGCTCGACTCGGAGGTGGAGGCGGCTATTCAGGAAAATCTCTTCGCACTGATGTCCGGCAAGACGGTGATCGCCATCGCGCATCGCCTGTCCACGCTGACGGAGATGGATCGCCTGGTCATCCTCGAAGCCGGCCGGATCGTCGAGACCGGCTCTCACAACGAACTCGTCGCCAGGCGCGGCATTTATGCCGATCTCTGGTCGCGCCAGTCCGGCGGCTTCATCGCCGACGAGGTCGAAAAGGAGGAGGCGGCGGAGTAATACGCCGCCTCCCGGGCCACTGCCGGCTGCGCGTTCAGCGGGCCGCAGTTACGCAATCGTAATGGGCGTGGAAGCGAAAACGGATTGCCCGGATTTCAGAACCGCCTATATCGGACTGATGCTGCGCGCCATCGTCAAGATTTTCGAAAACTGGATCGACCCCTTTGCGCCGCGCGAGCGGCTGCAGCCGCCGCGGTCGCTCTTGGGTTATGCCTGGTTTTACGCCAGCCAGGCGAAAGGTCCTTTCCTCGCCATGGCCGTGCTCGGCGGTCTGGTGGCGATGCTGGAAGCCGGCCTGTTCTATTTCGTCGGTCGGCTTGTCGATGTGCTCGACACGATCCGACCGGAGGACGGCTGGCACGGGTTGATCTCGACCAACGGACCGGAACTGCTCTTCATGCTGCTGACGGTCCTGGTTTTCCGCTTCCTTGCGGTGACGCTTGCCGCGCTGGTGGAGGAGCAGTCGATCATTACCGGCTTCCTGAACCTGGTGCGCTGGCAATCCTATGTCCATGTCGCGCGCCAGTCGCTCTCCTTCTTTCAGAACGACTTTTCCGGGCGTATCGTCACCAAGGTCTGGAGCGGCGCACAGGCGACGAGCGACCTGATCGTTTCGCTGTTGCAGGTGGTCTGGTTCATCGTCATCTACACGGCCTCGACCATGGCGCTGATCGCCCAGTTGGACTGGCGGTTGGCGGCGATGGTCGCCTTCTGGATCGTGATCTTCCTGGTGCTCGCGCGCTATTTCGTCCCGCGTGTGCGCAAGCATGCCCGCGACACAGCGGAGATGGCGTCGATGCTGAACGGCCGCATGGTCGATGCCTATGCGAACATCCAGACGCTGAAGCTGTTCGGCAGTGACGAAGAGAACGACCGTTATATTCGGGGTGGGTTCCACCGCTTCCAGGGAGCAGTCATCCCTTTCACGCGCCTCCTGACGGGGGTGAGGGCATCGCTCGCGCTTTTGTCCGGCATGATGATCGCGGCGATCGCGGTCTACGCCGTTCACTTGTGGTTGGCGGGCGCGGTCAGTTCCGGCGCCGTCGCGTTCACCTTGGCGCTGGTCCTGCGCCTCAACATGCTGCTCGGGCGGATGATGTCGCAATTCAATGCGATCATGCGCAATATCGGCACGATCCAGAATTCGGCGGAGCTGGTATCGCAGCCGATCGGGCTGACCGACCGGCCGGGCGCACCGGAACTGCGGGTCAGCCGGCCGGAAATCCGCTTCGAACATGTGACGTTTCACTACGGCAGGGGCGGCGGGGTCATCGACGACTTTTCGCTCACCATCCGTCCTGGCGAGAAAGTCGGCATCGTCGGCCGTTCGGGTGCCGGCAAGTCGACCCTCGTCAATCTGCTGTTGCGATTCTACGATCTCGAAGGAGGGCGGATCCTCATCGACGGACAGGACGTCGCTGCCGTCCGGCAGGAATCGCTGCGCAGCCAGATCGGTATGGTCAGCCAGGACACGTCGCTTTTGCACCGGTCGATCCGCGACAATATCCTCTTCGGGCGACCGGGGGCGGGCGAGGAGCAATTGGTCGAGGCGGCGCGCAGGGCGGAAGCCCATGACTTCATCGTCGGTCTGCAGGATCAGCGCGGCCGCAGAGGGTTCGATGCACATGTGGGCGAGCGCGGCGTCAAGCTTTCCGGCGGCCAGCGCCAACGTATCGCTATCGCCCGGGTCATGCTCAAGGATGCGCCGATTCTCGTGCTGGACGAGGCGACTTCGGCGCTCGATTCGGAAGTGGAAGCGGCGATTCAGTCCAATCTGGAACGGCTGATGCAGGGCAAGACGGTGCTGGCCATCGCGCATCGGCTATCGACGATCGCCGCGCTCGACCGGCTCGTCGTCATGGACAGGGGCCGTATCGTCGAGGACGGCACCCATGCCGAACTCATCGCCAATGGCGGTCTCTACGCCGATCTCTGGTCGCGCCAGTCGGGCGGTTTCATCGCGCGCGAAGAGGCCGCGGAATAGGGCGCTCCGCGGCGCGGCTATAACGCGTCAAGTCCTTGTGCCAATTGGTCGCGCCTTTCCCCGCGACAATCTGCCCGCGGCCCCTTGTCAAGGCTGGACATAATCTGCGATCAGGCATAGAACGCGCCGGATTGATGGGGAATCTGCGTGCAGAATTTTTCCCGGATTCTGACATCCGATCCGTGGCTTGCCTCAAGGGGCCGGATGGGGTGTCAGCGTTTGACGGGGCGTGGTTCCAGACTCGGGACGGGGCAGGAAGCGCGCCGGGGGCGGATGCGGTTTCCGCAACATTTGCGTGAGAGGATGTTTTAGCCGTGAGCGAACACGAGACTTCAAGCGAGACCATGGGCGAGCCCACTCGCCGCGATTTCCTATACCTGGCTACCGGTATGGCCGGCGTTGTCGGGGCCGGTGCGGCGGCATGGCCGTTCATCGACCAAATGCGTCCGGACGCATCCACGCTGGCGCTTGCTTCGATCGAAGTCGACGTTTCGAGCTTGCAGCCGGGCATGTCGCTGACGGCGAAGTGGCGCGGCAGGCCGGTCTTCATCCGCAACCGCACCGATAAGGAAGTGGAAGAGGCCAAGGCCGTAGCACTCGAAGAATTGAAGGATCCGGTGGCGCGCAACGCCAACCTTCCGTCCGATGCCGAGGCAAACGATCTCGATCGTTCCGCCGGCGAGGGCAAGGAAAACTGGATCATCATGGTGGGGGTCTGCACCCACCTCGGTTGCGTTCCGCTCGGTCAGGCGGGCGATTTCGGCGGCTGGTTCTGTCCCTGCCACGGCTCGCACTACGACACGGCTGGCCGTATCCGCAAAGGCCCGGCACCGGAAAACCTCGCCGTGCCGACCTTCTCGTTCGTTTCCGACACAGTCATCAAGATCGGTTGAGGGGACTACTGATAATGAGTGCTGATCATTCAACCTACACGCCAACGACGGGCATCGAGAAGTGGGTTGACTCCCGTCTTCCGCTGCCCCGGCTCGTTCACGACTCGTTCGTCTCCTATCCGGTTCCGCGCAACCTGAACTACGCTTACACCTTTGGTGCTATGCTTTCGGTGATGCTGATCGTGCAGATCCTCACCGGCGTCGTCCTGGCCATGCACTATGCCGCAGAAACGAACGTCGCCTTCAATTCGGTCGAGAAGATCATGCGCGACGTCAATCACGGTTGGCTGCTGCGTTACCTGCACGCCAACGGTGCGTCGTTCTTCTTCATCGCGGTCTACCTGCATATCGCCCGCGGCCTCTATTACGGCTCCTACAAGGCGCCGCGAGAGATCCTCTGGATCCTCGGCGTGGTCATCTATCTCCTGATGATGGCGACCGGCTTCATGGGCTACGTGCTGCCCTGGGGGCAGATGTCCTTCTGGGGGGCAACCGTCATCACCGGCTTCTTCTCGGCCTTCCCGCTGGTGGGCGAGTGGATCCAGCAGTTCCTGCTCGGCGGCTTCGCCGTCGACCAGCCGACGCTCAACCGCTTTTTCTCGCTGCATTACCTTCTGCCGTTCATGATCGCAGGCGTCGTCGTCCTGCACATCTGGGCGCTGCATGTCACCGGCCAGACCAACCCGACCGGGGTGGAGGTCAAGTCCAAGTCCGACACCGTGCCCTTCACGCCCTATGCGACGCTGAAGGATGCGCTCGGTGTATCGGTTTTCCTGATCGTCTATGCCTGGTTCGTCTTCTACATGCCGAACTTCCTCGGACACCCGGACAACTATATTCCGGCGGACGCGCTGAAGACTCCTGCTCATATCGTTCCGGAATGGTACTACCTGCCGTTCTACGCGATGCTGCGCGCCATCACCTTCAACGTCGGCCCGATCGACTCCAAGCTTGGCGGCGTTCTGGTGATGTTCGGCTCGATCCTCATCCTGTTCTTCCTGCCCTGGCTCGACACGTCGAAGGTCCGCTCGGCTGTCTACCGCCCCTGGTACAAGCTGTGCTTCTGGATCTTCGTTGCTAACTGCATCATGCTCGGCTGGCTGGGTTCGCGCCCGGCGGAAGGCCTCTATGTCGTGATGTCGCAGCTCGGCACGTTGTATTACTTCGCCTTCTTCCTCGTCATCATGCCGATCCTCGGTCTGATCGAGACGCCGAAGCGCATTCCTAACTCCATCACCGAAGCGGTGCTGGAAAAACAGAATGCCAAGGCGCAGTTGAAGCCCGCACGCGCCTGACCGGAACAGCGATCGATAAGGAATCCACAACAATGAAAAAGCTTGTTACAGGCATTCTGTCACTTGCTGTCGTCGCCGGTCTCGGGTTTGGAGCGGCTGTCGCGCAGGACGAAGCAGGCGGCGAGGAGCACGCCGGGGGCACGCCCCACTACCCGATCCACAAGCCGGAACAGCAGGACTGGACTTTTGCCGGGCTGTTCGGCCACTACGACAAGGGGCAGCTGCAGCGTGGCCTGAAGGTCTACACCGAGGTCTGTTCGGCCTGCCATTCGATGCAGCTCGTGTCCTTCCGGACGCTCGAGGACCTCGGTTACTCCGAAGCGCAGGTGAAGGCCTTCGCTGCGAATTACGAAGTCGAGGACGGTCCGAACGCGGATGGCGAGATGTTCACGCGCAAGGCCGTTCCGTCCGATCACTTCCCGTCACCCTTCCCGAACAAGGAAGCGGCGGCTGCTTCAAACAACGGCGCGGCACCGCCGGACTTTTCGCTGATCGCGAAGGCACGCGGCATCGAACGCGGTTTCCCGCAATTCGTCTTCGACATGTTCTGGCCCTACCAGGAAGGCGGTCCGGATTACATCCATGCGCTTCTGACCGGCTATCAGGATCCGCCGGCGGGCGTGGAAGTGGCGGAAGGCACGCATTACAACCCGTATTTCGCCAGCGCCGCGGCACTGGCGATGGCACCGCCGATCTCAGACGACCAGGTCACCTATGACGACGGCGCCCCCCAGACCGTCGACCAATATGCCAAGGACGTCTCGGCGTTCCTGATGTGGGCCGCCGAGCCGCATCTGGAAGATCGCAAGCGCACCGGCTTCATGGTCATGGTGTTCCTGCTCATCTTCACGGGCCTCATCTACCTGACGAAGAAGTCGGTCTACGCGAACAAGGAACATTGATCCGGTTTGCCTGCTGGCCAGCAGGCCTGACCGACAGGAAGCCTCGGTGTTTTTACCGGGGCTTTTTTTGTGGCATGCGGGCAGAACGCAGAATTCGAAGCGAAGGCCTGCCGCAGGTATTCTCCCCCATAAGGGGGGAGACGACACGCGGCTTGACCTTCACCGATCCCAAACAATGCCGTTGGCAGACCGCGTCGCTTGAAGCGAGTGCCAGCCGGTTTCTCTCCGTGGCAACGGCTCCCCAGAGGAGCAGATGTGTATGTGCCCTAGGTCGTGTTGAGATTCCGGCCACCGGCGCTGCTTGTTCGATCGCCTCATCCCTGTGCTCATCCCCGGTCCGTCATTCCTGTGCTTGTCACAGGGAACCAGCCAGACCAAGTCCTCGGGCTGAAAGAACGCTTCCCGCGCCGCAGACGCGGCGCTGCTGGATCCCTGTGACGAGCACAGGGACGAGGGCGGAGAGGGTGCGATCCCTCGGCGCGTTTCATAATCGTGAAGAGAGCGAGGCGGCGCGGAAGCTCCCGCCCGTATACAGCGTCCCGCTTCGCTTCGATGTAGTGGCCGCACATCCCGGTCCCTCATTCCTGTGCTTGTCACAGGAATGCAGCCAGCCCAAGTCCTTGGGCTGAAAGAACGCTTCCCGCGCCGCAGACGCGGCGCTGCTGGATCCCTGTGACAAGGTCAGGGTTGAGGGTCGAGAGGGTGTGACCCCTCGGCGTGTTTCATAAACCGTGAAGATAGCGAGGCGGCGCGGAAAGGTCGCGGGCCAGGCCCGGGTACAGTGTCCCGCTTCGCTTCGATGTAGTAGCGGGACATCCCGGTCCCTCATTCCTGTGCTTGTCACAGGAATCCAGCCAGCCCAAGTCCTTGGGCTGGAAAGGCTCTTCCGCGCCGCAGACGCGGCGCTGCTGGATCCCTGTGACAAGGTCAGGGATGAGGGTCGAGAGGGTGCGACCCCTCGGCGTGTTTCATAAACCGTGAAGATAGCGAGGCGGCGCGGAAAGGTCGCGGGCCAGGCCCGGGTACAGTGTCCCGCTTCGCTTCGATGTAGTGGCCGCACTTCCCGGTCCCTCATTCCTGTGCTCGTCACAGGAATCCAGCCAGCCCAAGTCCTTGGGCTGGAAAGGCAGACGCGGCGCTGCTGGATCCCTGTGACAAGCACAGGGATGAGGGTCGAGAGGGTGCGACCCCTCGGCGCGGTTCATGAACCGTGAAGATAGCGAGGCGGCGCGGAAAGGCCGCGGGCTAGGCCCGTTTACAGCGTCCCGCTTCGCTTCGATGTAGTAGCGGGACATCCCGGTCCCTCATTCCTGTGCTCGTCACAGGAATCCAGCCAGACCAAGTCCTTGGGGGCTGGCAAGGCTCTTCCGCGCCGCAGGCGCGGCGCTGCTCTCATCTCTGTGACGAGCACAGAGAGAGATGAGGAAGAGGAGAGATGAATAGAAACGGCCCCGTCTTGCGACGAGGCCGTTCCCGAGAGACCGATTGCTGTCCGTGTCAGCTGAAGCGCCCTGCCGCGTGGGCAAGCATGGTGTAGACCTTGCCCGTATCGGACGTCAGGTAGGTCTGGGTGATGCGCTTGTCGGGATCGTTGCGCGCCACATCGGCGAGCAGCTTTTCGAAGTCGGCGATATAGCGGTCGACGGCGGTGCGGAACTCCGGTTCGCGATCGTATTTGCGCTTGATTTCGTCAAAGGTCTGCTGCCCCTTCAGCGTGTACAGGCGGCGGGTGAAGACGTCCCGTTCGCCGCGCTGATAGCGCCGCCAAAGCTCGACGGAGGCGTCGTGGTCGATTGCACGCGCAATGTCCACCGAGAGCGAATTCAGCGACTCGACCACATGGCGAGGGTTGCGGCTGTCGCCGGCTTTTGCGACCGGTTGGCTTTCCGCCGACCGCGGCCGCGCTGCTGCAGGCTCTTCCTCGCGGGAAGCCGCGCGCAGGAGATCGCGCATCCAGCCGCCGCCCTCTTCGGCGCGTTCCTCCGTTGCCGGCGGCCGGGCAGGTTGCAGCGGGCGGGTGGCCTGCTCTATGCCCAAGCTTCCGCGCAGAGCGGCATTCGGAGCCGGCTGCGGTGCGGCAGGCTGCGGCACGGCGGCTTGCGGCAGCGATGACTGCGGTACGACGGCTTGCGGTGCGACGACGCGGGCGGCCGGGGCAGCGGGGGCTTCCTGCTGGCGAACCGGCTGGGCGACTTCGAGCTGCGAGGAAGACTTGCCGATGATCTCGGACAATTCCTGCAGCGCCTTGATCTGTTCGCCGACGGCGCGCCGCATCAGCGCGGCATTTTCCTTGGCCTCTTCCGGAAGGTCGAAAGCGCCGCGCTTTAATTCTTCGCGCGTCATGTCGAGTTCCTTGCGGATTTCGCCGGCGGAACGACGGATGTCGTCGGTTGCGCCGTTGAAACGGCCGATCGCATCCTCGATCGCCTGGCGGACGGCTTCGCGCAACTGTGCTGCGACGCCATCGGACTTCTTGCCGCTCTCGGCCAGCATACGCTCGACGTCGGAGACCGACGCACCGATACTGCCGCGCAGCCGCGAGGCCGCGTCCTTGGCACGCTCTTCCACGGTGGCGAACGCGCCTTCGAGCGCCTGGCCGGCTTCCTCGCCGGTCTTTGCCATGACCTGCCGCAGGGCCTCGGAGGCGCTGAGTGCACGTCCTTCGACCTGCGAAAGCGTCTTGTTTGCGTCGGCGAAGGACGTCTCGACGCCGGAGCGCAGTCTGTCGGCGATCTGGCGTGAACGTTCCTCGGCCTGCGAGAAGACCCCTTCGACCGAAGCGGCGGCTTCATCGCTCGCCTTCACAAGCGTATCGCGCAGGGCCTCTGCAGCCTCGGTTGCCCGCTGTTCGGTGTTCGACAGCAGTCGGCCCACATCGGCGAAGGAGGTTTGGATCCCGCTGCGCAGATTGCCGGCAACCTGACCGGAGCGTTCCTCGGCGCGCTGGAAGGCGCCGTCGACGAAGCCCTCGAGAGCGCGCATGGTCCGCTCGATCTCCTCCGAACGCTGGACGAGGCCGACCGAGAGTGTCCGAAGTGCGTCCTGGCGCTCTTCGAGCGTGCTCACCAGGTTCGACTGGGCGGCCGCCAGGAGGTCGGAAGCCTGTCCGAGTACCTTCGAATGGTCTTCGAAGCGGCCGACGATGCCGCCGATCTGCGACAATGTCGAGGAGGAAATGTCCGACAGCTTGTCGACTTTGCCTTCGATCAGGCGGGTCGAGGTGGAGAGCATGTCGGAGGCTTGCCGCGCCGTTTCCGAGACCTTTGCGGCGGTCGCCTCGAGCCGCTGGTCCATGTCTCCGAGATTGCCGCTCGCCTGGTCGATGACCGTGGCGATCGCCGAATTGCTCGACGCAAGCTGGTCGATCAGGCCCATGGCCGTCGACTGCAGCCGGTTCTCGACCATTTTCATCGCCTTGGCGGTCTCTTCCGCACGCAACGAGATGGCGTCGAGCGTCTCGCCGGTCCGTTCGGTAATGGCGTTGATGAGCGCGGCGTTTTCGGCACGCAGGCGGTCGGCGCTTTCCTGGGTGAGGGAAGCGATGCGTTCGGCGGCCTCCTTGCCGGTGGCGGCGTATTGTTCGATGACAGGGCGAGCCTGCTCGTCGAGAAGACGCGACAGTTCCATCGAGCGCCCGGCAAGCATCGAGTTGAGTTCGCGGGTGCTTTCGTCGAGCGTGCTGCGGATGGACTGGCCGCGCGCATCGAGCGCTTTCTCCGCCTCTGTCAGGCTCTGCTGAATGCTCTTGGCATGGGTCGCGATCTGGCTGTTGGTCGAGGCCAATCGGGCGGTCGCCGTGTCCGCGGCTTCCGCGACCGAGCGGGCGAGATCGGCGTGGCGTGCGGCCGTGGCCGATGCGGTTTGCTCGATCGACGATGCAAATTCGGCGTTGCTCGCGGCGAGCGCACCCGCGAAGTCGGCGCCGGCCTTGGACAGGAGCCCGGCCGACCGGGCGGCTTCCGCGTCGATCTCCTGGGTGGCGTCGCTGACGGCACCACGCAGGCTGGTTACGAGCGCCGCAGCTTTCCCTTCGATCGTGCGGTTTACGTTGTCGAGGCCGATATTGAGGGCCCGATCCATCGTGCCGAGCCGCTCCTCGATCCGGCCCGTGCCGGCTTCGATGGCAGTCGATATGCGCGTTGCCGCAGCCTCGCTGATCCGGTCGATTTCGCCTGCGCGCTCACCGAGGCTGTCGGCGATCCGCTGGCCGGCATTGTCGACGATCGCATTGACGCTGCCGACGCTGTCGCGGATGCGCTCCTCGAGGGAGCCGAGGCTCGTTTCGATGCGCGCGCCGGTATCACCGAGAATGGCGTCGACATCGCCCACGCTGCCGCGGATGCGCTCTTCGAGGGAGCCGAGGCTCGTTTCGATGCGTGCGCCGGTTTCGCCGAGAATGGCGTCGACATCGCCGACGCTGCCGCGGACGCGTTCTTCGAGCGAACCGAGGCTTGTCTCGATGCGCGCGCCGGTTTCGTCGAGGCGGCTATTGACGCCGCTGATCGAAATGTCGACGCGATTGGTGAGCGTGTCGGCCGCCAGACTGATCTGATCGGCTGTTTCGGCCAGACGTTCCGCAATCTCGCCCGTCGTCGAGCGCATGCGGGAGTCGAGCGCCTCGGCGCTGCGATCGATCGCTCCGGCGATCGAGGCCTGGCGCTCTTCCAGCGACATTTCGAGCATGCTGGCGCTGGTCGCCAGTGTGGTGGCCATCGCCATCGACTGGTCGGACAGCAACTCTTCGAGACGCTCGCGTCCCTGGCCAACCGAGAGGTTGATGGTGTTGATCCGATCGTCGAGGGTCGTGCGCAATTGCTCATGGGTGGTCGCCAGCGTGTCGCGCAGTTGCGCGGCCTTGCCGGAGAGCGTCCGATCGATCTCGGTGGCCTTGTCGGCAAGCGATGCGGTTGCTTCCGACGTGCGGGCGGCGAGCGCCTCGGTGCTGCGCTCGATCGCACCGGCGATCGATGCCTGGCGCTCTTCCAGCGACATTTCGAGCATGCTGGCGCTGGTCGCCAGGGTGGTTGCCATCGCCATGGACTGATCCGAGAGCAGTTCTTCCAGCTGCTCGCGGCCTTGGCCTACGGCAAGGTTGATCGCCGTGATCCGGTCGTCGAGCGTCGAACGGATCTGGTCGTGCGTCGTCGTCAGCGTATCGCGCAGGTGCGAGGCCCTGCCGGTGAGCGTCTGTTCGATCTCGGCCGCTTTTCCTGCAAGCGAAGCGGTTGCTTCCGACGTGCGGGCGGTAAGCGCTTCCGCAATTTCGGCGCTTGTACCGGCCAGCGTCTCGGAAATCTTTCCGACTCGGCTGCTCAGGTCCTCGGCAATGCGGGCGCTGGTATCGGTGAGCGTATCGGCGATCAGGCTGACGCGGCCGCCCAGGTTTTCGGCGACTTCGGAGACGCTTTGCGAAAGCTTGTTTTCGATCTCCCCGACGCGGTCGGTCATGGTCTCGGCGACCGCCATGGCGCGGAAAGTCAGGCTGTCGGCGACGTCCTCGGCATGACGGCTGAGCGAGTCAGCCATTTCGCTTGCGCGGGCCGACATGGTGGAATTGATTTGCGTCGCGCGCTCGGCGAGCACGCCGTCGAGCGCCGCTGTCTGGTTAGACAGTGCGTCGGTGATCGACTGCCCACGCTCGGAAAGGACACGCTCAAGCCGTTCTGCTGTGCCGCCGACGGCGCTTTCGATGACGCTTGTTCCTGAGGCGAGGGCGGTCGACAGCGCGGCGGTCCGTTCCGAAAGCGTGTTGTCGAGCCGATGCTGGCTTGCGGCGATCGCGCTCGTGATCTCGTCGGTGGAGCCGGTAAGAGTTCAGCTCGATGCGGGCATGAGCAGACTGCAAGCCTTCGATGAAGGCGGATGTACGGGAGTCGAGTCCATCCGTCAGGCTTCGCTCGCTCGCCGTCAGCGCGTTGGCAAGCGCATCGGCACGCTGGCCGAAGCCGTTCTCGATGCGCTCCTGCGCTTCGGTCAGCGCGCCCATCAGCGATCCGGTCTTGTCGGAAAGCACGCTCTCGATGCGGTTGTGCGCGTTGCCGATCAGGCTGCTGAGCTCCGAGGTGCGGCTGCCGATCGTCTCCTCGATGAAGTCCTGCGTCGCGCCGAGCGCCGTTGCCAGGGTGAGCGACTGGTCGGACAGCGCCGAATTGATCTTGTCCACGCTGCTGTCAAGGGCGCCGCCGATCGCCTCCGAGCCGCCGGAAACGGTCTCGTTGATCCGGTGGAGGCTTTCCATGAGCTTGGTGTCGAGCTGGCTGGCCCGCTTGTCGAAGGCGCTTGCAAATTCGTGGAAGCGTTCGTCGAAGGCGCTTGCCAGCTGGCCGACCGTCGTCTGCAGCTTTTCCTCGAAAAAGCCGCCGCGCAGATCGAGATCCATGATGGCGTCGTCGGCGCTCGACTTGAGGCTCTGGCGGAAGCTCGCTCCTTTTTCGTCAAGGGCCGAGTTGAGCGAGGAAAGCACGTCGTTGAGACCGCCGGAAATCGCCTGCTGGCCTATCCTGAGGCTCTCATTGAGGTCACGTGTGCGGGCGATCAGCGTCTCGTTGAGCTGACGGGCGCGTTCGTTCAGGGCGGCGTTGAGCTTCTCGGTATTGGCGTCGAGCGTCGAGGCACGGGTTTCGAACTGGCTGAGCAACTGCTCGCCACGCTGCGTCAAGTTATCGCTGAGTGCATCGAGACGCGCGTCGAACTCGTTGCTGAGCGCCACTCCGGCGGTCGTAAGGCCCGAAAGCAATGCGTCGGTCCGCGTGGTCAGCATGGTGCTCAGATTTTCGAGCGCATGGTCCGATTTGTCGGTAAGTGCCGCGGCCCGGGTATCGATGAGGGAAGCGAAGGCCTCCCCGGAAACGGCTATTCGCGAAGCAATGTCCTCGCTTGCAGTTTCGAGATCGTCCTTCAGCTTGGTATGCGCGCCAGCGATAGCCGTGCGGATCCGGTCCGAATGGCCGATGATCGCTTCGCGTTCGAGACCGAGCTCCTGGACGAGCGTGCGGACACGCAGTTCGTTTTCGCTGTAGCTGCGCTCGAGTGCGCTGACTTCCGAATGCACGAGCGCTTCGAGCTCGGTTGCCCGGGCGATGGTGCGCTCGATGCCCTCGTTCATCGCCGAGACTTCGCGGCGCACGGCCTGACCGACCGTCATGACGCGGTCGGCGGCATTGGTTTCCGGCTCGGCGAGGCGCATCGCGACCTCGGCCATCGAACGCGCGGCGCTGCGCAGTTCCTGAGCACGCGCGATCATGATCGCGAAGGAGAAGAAGAGCATGACGGGCAGGGCGATGCCGAGCAGGATGCCGATCGCTCCAGGCATTGCCGCGAGATCGCCGAGAGAGCGGATCTGCCAGATCCCGGGCGCATAAAGAAGGTGGGCGACGCCGAGTCCGGCCACTGTCCAGACCAGCGAGACGATCGCAGCGACCCGGATTGCCGCGCGGCTCGAGCGGACCTCCAGCGAGCGCAGCATGGCGGCTGGGGATTTGCGCATGTCATCGTTGGCCGGCGCCAGGGGGGGCTGCTTCGGAGCCATTTCGCTCGCAAAACTGCGCGGTGCTTCGGCGCCGCGCGCGGGCTTCGCAGCTTCCTGTTGCGTTCGTGCGGCGCGGGCCTCACCGGAACCGGCGGCCTGGCGGGCGCTCTCGGACACACTTTCCGGCACCGGCTCGTCCAGGGAAGTCTCGTCGTTCAAGGCCGACTTCAGGTCGTCAAAGTCGATCTTCAGGGCAGCTTCCAGCGCCTGGAACGCCTTTTCGTCGATCGACTCGTTGGTCTTCTTCGTCGCCATACGGATACGCCTCACTACTATTGCCCGATGATGGCCGTCTTCCTGTGCCGCCAGGTGCCCAGCGGAACATCCGAACCAGGGCGGTGACCGCAAGGTCCAAGCTTCGCAACGAAGCCACAGATTGACTGATCACCCATTATATCGCCTCGATGGATAGCCGCAGCCTATGTCCTGCGACACCTTGGGACGCAGCTTATCCACCGGAACAGTTGCCATTTTCATATACGGACCCGTTCCTAATCGTATCGTAGTGACACATTAGCCGGGCTCTTACAATTATGAGCGTTCCCCATTCATTAAAATCCTAATGATTTCTTAACGGAAGCGAGCCCTCGGGACCCGAAAAGCCAAGGGAATCAGCCGGTTTAATGGTCGTTAACCATTTCCTCAATTTTTCTGCCTCCATTGCGCCGCGTTTTAGGTCAATGGCAGTGCCGCGCACCGATAATCCTGTTTGAAAACGGTGCGATTGTTTACGCGAAATCGATTGTAGGAAGCGAGCCCATGGCGGCACTCAAGATAGCCTTCGAGGCACCGGACATCCCCGCAAGTTCCACTCCCTCCAGCAGGAATCCCATCGACCTTGCGCATCTCTACAAACAGACGATGGGGGACACGGCGCTCGAGACCGAGGTCCTGAAGCTCTTTGCGCGTCAGGCACGCCAGGCGATGGCCGAGATGGCGGAACGTGACGCAGAGGCCTGCAGCCAGGAGGCCCACCGTCTGAAGGGGGCGGCTCTCGCGGTCGGTGCGGTCGCGGTCGCCGAGGCTGCAGCCGCCATCGAGAAATGTCCCGCCGATGCTGCTCTGCGGAGCGCTCTCGGCGCTGCCGTTCTCGAGGCTGAGCTCTTCGTTTTGAAACTCTGCCGTTGACCTGAAGCGCGCGCACTTATCGGGCGCAAGAGCGGGGTGAGGAAAGCGGGCGCGGTTTTCCGCTCGCATCCCGCTCTAACTTTTTGGGGCCGGTCACGCTCGTGTCGGTCGACCCCGACCTAGAAACATGAACGTGATCTGGCTGCAGCTTGTCGTTATTGTGCATGTCGTTGTCCCAAAACCGCTGCGCACTTTTGGGCGGGATGGCTTAAAACCTATCATTAAACGCGATCTGCCCGACCGCCGCGGCAATTTGAGGCTGTGCGGACCGGCCGCATCGTGTTGACTGGCCGGTTGATTTGTTGGAAGAACGTGCCCTGAATTCAAAGCCGGGGCACCGCCTAGTCCTGACAAGCCCTGTGCCAGCCGGCCGGCCCCTCAATTCGTTCCGGAAAGAAAAATGACAAAACTTACGATCGTAGCCTTTGACGGCGCGCGCCACGAACTCGATGTCGAGAACGGCTCCACGGTCATGGAGAATGCGGTTCGCAATTCGGTCCCCGGGATCGAGGCGGAGTGCGGCGGGGCCTGTGCCTGCGCCACCTGTCATGTCTATGTCGACGAGGCCTGGGCGGCGCAGGTCGGCACGCCGGAAGCGATGGAAGAGGATATGCTGGACTTCGCCTACGACGTGCGTCCGACCTCGCGTCTCTCCTGTCAGATCAAGATGAGCGAAGCTCTGGACGGGCTTGTCGTTCATGTCCCCGAGCGCCAGGCCTGATCGGCTCGAACGGCCGTCGTTGCAAAAAAAAGCCTCGCCGGTCAATCGACAAGCGAGGCTAGGAGGGCGCATCGCATGCAGATGAGGGAGGGAACATCTGCCGCACCAGGACACGCCAGGAGAACCTGTGCTGCCTCATCGTCCGGATAATGCTGCAATAGCCGAAGACGACGAAGCCAAACTCACGCCGGTTGCCACTAAAACGCGAGATCTCGGTATTGATCCGCAATCCAATGTCAACTTCATCGAGCAGTTGAACTTCGGTTCCTCCGCTCGTTGCATGATTTTAATATAGCTGAGTCGGCTGCGCCCCGCTATCACTAGATTCCGCCAGTAAAATACTGTGGGTTCCCGGCGTTTTCTTCTGAAGCGGAAACTATATCCCACCGTTTCTTTGGGGTATTCCGATCGAAAGCGCAGACACGGTCCCGCGCTTCGCGCCGCGGCGATGCACGGCCTGCCTCACGCCATCAGCGGGCCTTGGCGTTCTTCTTCAGGCTTTCGAGGCGGTATTGCAGCAACCGGATCATCCGCCGGTCGAAATTCGCCGCCTCGGTGCGGTCGAAGCGCGCCTGGTCCTTGTCGTGCCGCTCGACTTCTTCGGCGCTTACTTCCGCTACCCGGGCCTGCATGCGCTCGCAACTGTCCTCGGCTTTCAGTGAAAGCAGTGCCTTTTCCATTTGGCGCGCGTGGATGCGCGCGATCTCCGCATGGCGTTCCTCGTGCCGCTTGATGTCGCTCGCCAGCGTGTCCCAGACCAGGGCCAGATCGCGGCCCGCCTGTCGACGATATTTCCAGCGTGGCAGAATGATGCGCGTGTTGAGCGTGACTTTGGCCGAGCCCACCGCGCAGCGGTCGTCGCGACTCACATAGGTGACCGTGCCGCCGAACTTGATCCGGGTGGCGCCCGGATGCCGCGTCCCGGTGCTCTTCATCATAGGGCCGGACGCCGAAAGCGCCTTGTCGAGTTCTGCGGCCGTGCGCCCGCCGATCGAGAAGTAGGAGATTCTCTTGCTGATCAGTGTTTCGCCCGAGGCATTGCCGAACGGGACTCCGACGAGCAATGCGACCAGGGCTGCACGCAGCGGGATGTGTAGTCGGGGCATGGAAGCGCGTTCTCGCCGGTTGAACTTCATTGAAGCTTGGGGCATAGCCAAAGCCAGCGCAACACAAATCGGCCCCAACCGACGTCGACAAGCTTGCAAGGTGTGTGAGGAAGGCGTCATAACATGTTGCTTTCGAATGATATATTTGCACCATGACGGGCGGTGAATTCAAACCGTTCAGCTGCGGACCGGAACAATGACATACGATCCATTTCAGCCCTGGCGCTGGCAATTGGCGCATGGACGCGATCTCGAACTGGGCCCGCGTGGCGTTTTGATGGCGATCATCAATGTTACACCGGATTCATTTTCCGACGGCGGGCGCTTCGCTGATCCCGACGCTGCTGTCAGAGCTGCGCTGCGCGCACTGGAGGCGGGTGCGGAAATCCTGGATATCGGCGGCGAATCCACGCGACCGGACGCCAAACCGGTTAGCGCCGACGAGGAACAGGCCCGCGTTCTGCCCGTTATCGCCGCGATCGCGCGGCAGTCCCGGGCCGTCATCTCGGTCGATACCTACCGCGCGGAAACCGCGCGTTTGGCGGTTCACGCCGGCGCCCACATCGTCAACGACGTGCACGGGTTGCAGCGCGAGCCGGCGATCGCGACCGTGGCGGCCGAAACGGGTGCGGGGCTCTGCATCATGCATACCGGACGCGATCGGGAGAAACTGAGCGATGTGATCGAGGATCAGTTCCATTTCCTGGAACGGTCCCTGCAGATCGCCGCCGACGCCGGCGTGGCGCGGGAACGGATCGTGATCGATCCGGGCTTTGGATTCGCGAAGGACACGAACGAGAACCTCGAACTGATGGCACGCTTCAGGGCGTTGCATGGGTTTCGACGGCCGCTTCTCGTCGGAACTTCGCGCAAGCGCTTCGTCGGCGCGGTGACGGGCCGAGAGGCGGAAGGCCGCGACGTCGGTACCGCCGCGACGACGGCGCTCCTCAGAACGGCCGGCGCTGCGATTTTTCGGGTACACGATGTCGCAATCAACAGGGATGCGTTAGCGGTGGCCGATGCTATGCTGGCCGCAAAGATCAGCTGACGGGACATGAAGCCATGACTGCGACCTACACGATCACACTGAAGAACTGCGCGTTCTTTGCCCGCCATGGCGTGCTCGACGAAGAGGAGTTTCTCGGGCAGCGTTTCTTCGTCGATGCGGAACTGGTCGTCGACCAGGGGACGGCGCTTGCCGAGGACTGCATCGACGACACCGTGCATTACGGCATAGCCTTCGCCGAGATCGAGAGGATCGTCACTGGACGCCGGCGTTACCTGATCGAAGCGCTGGCGCTTGAGGTCGCCAAGACGCTTTGCGCCCGTTTTCGCCAGATTCGCCGGGCGAAGGTCTCCATCCGCAAGCCGAACGCGCCGGTTCCGGGCATCCTGGACTACGTGGAAGTCACGGTCGAGCATGTCGCCGAATAGGAGCTGGCGGCACGCGATACTCGGTCTCGGCGGCAATCTCGGCGATCCGCGCCGGGCGATGGCGGAAGCCCTGCGGGCGCTCGATGCGCGGTCGGATTGCCGGATCGTCGCGGTTTCGCGGCTCTACCGCACGCCGCCATGGGGCAAAACGGATCAGGATTGGTTCTTCAACGCCTGTGCGGAAGTCGAAACGACGCTGGAACCAGAGGCATTGCTTGCCGCCTGTCTCGAGATCGAACGGGCCATGAAGCGCGTGAGAATGGAGCGCTGGGGTCCCCGCACCATCGACATCGATCTCCTGACCTTCGGTGACCTCAACAGGGCGAGCGCGACCCTCACGCTGCCTCATCCGCGCATGACCGAACGCGGCTTCGTGCTGAAGCCGCTCGCCGACTTTGCGGCAGACCTTGCCGTTCAAGGACGGACAGTCAAAGAATGGCTGGGCCTGGCGGATGTGAAGGGCATCGAAGTGGCCGACGAAAACGTCGAATGGTGGCGCGCGGAGCAATAAGCGGAGAGGCCGTGCTCGTACAGGTCTGTCGGGAAGGGTGGTTACTCGATCGAACCGACGGCGATATCGTCCATTTGCCGGTTGAGGCTCACACCGATGACCGGAACCATGGTGTCCTCGACCTTCACCGAGATCGTGATGTTCATTGTTTCTTCGCCGTGCAGGCGCGCGATCATCGCGCCATTGAGCTTTTTGCGGTTGATCCCGACGACCACCTTGTCCTTGGCAACGCTGCCGGACACGACGTCGAGACCCTTGCCCTCGGCACCGTCCAGGAACTTTCCGGTGTAGCTGTTGCCCTTCCGGACGATCGTCGCCGACATCGGCTGCTTGAATACCCCGACGCGGCAGAAGCCGTCCAGTTTCAGGCCGGCTTCGTTGCCGGGTGCCGCTTCACCGGTAAGATCGCAGGTAAACTTCGTGCCCTTGTACTTGCCGGCAACGATTTCGCCCGGGCCTTTCCATTGCCCGGCAATCCTGTCGAAGAACGCCTTGTCGCGGGCGCCGGAGAACGCGGGTGTCGCAAGGCCCGCGGCGGCGACGAGCGCGATAACGGCAATGCCGCGAACAATCGGAGAAGGGCGCGAGAGCATGAGCAGTCCTTGATGGATCAAGCTGGAAACTGACGTCTACATTGCCGTGAAAATGGTTAACGGATGGTTTCAGCCTGGCTTCTGGGCCGCTTATCTTGCGTAGAGGGCAGGGCGCGCCGGCGATCGATCGACGATCAGCCGGCTGCGTCCTCGGACCGTGCGGCGCCGGGCGCCAGGTCGCCCAGAAAGTCGCCGATACTGGGGCGCTTCAGCGCGCGAAACGGCATCGGCCTGCAGAGATCCATCGCCGCGATCCCTATGCGCGCCGTCATCAGCCCGTTGATCACGCCCTCGCCGAGGCGGGCGGACAGCTTGGATGCCAGGCCGTGGCCGAGGATCTGCTGGATGAGGCTGTCGCCGACGGCGATCGAGCCGGTGACGGCGAGATGCGCGATGACGTCGCGCATCAGGCGCAGCAGGCCGAGCGTGCCCGGGCGGCTGCCGTAGAGTTCGGCCATGGCACGGATCAACCGCGCGGATTCGTAGATCACGTAGCCGAGGTCCACGAGAGCGCGCGGACTGACGGCAGTCACGATCGACACCCGCTTCGCGGCGCCAAGAATGATCCGCCGCGCCTCGCGGTCGAGCGGCGCCAGCAATTCACGCTCCGTCAGTTCGATGAGATGGGGTGCATCGATGATATCGCCCTCGGTCTCCGTCAGGCGGGCACGGCCCTTGGCCGTCCGGGGATTGCCGGCGAGCAGGTGAACGAGCCTCGCGGTCGCAGCACGTGCGGCTTGCGTCTTTCCGGCTGCGGCGGCCGCGGCCAGATCGGCTTTCAGCGTCTGGACAGCGGTCAGTTGCATCATGCCGAAGATTTCGCGCGCGACCACGATCAGGAAAGCGACGACGCCGATCGCCACGACTGCGACGGCCCCGTAGCCAAGCCAGTCGGCGCGCGAAAAGAGGTCGCGCACGAGCCGGTCGATCCAAAGCCCGACCGCGAGCGAAATGAGGATGCCGAAAGCCGCCCCGGCGATCTTGCCGAAGGAGAGCCGGCGCCGCTGCGGTTTTGCTTCCGGCAGGTTGAGCGATTCGATCGCCGCGGTGGTCCCGATGAACGGGTCCTCGGCATCGGGGGTCATGACGATCTTTTCGCTGAAACTCCCCGGTGAGCGCCGCGGCGTCTGTTCCATCTGGCGTTTGGTGGCCTCCTCGGCCTCGACGGAAAAGGCGGCCGGCCTGCGTCGACGGTCGTTGAAGTCATCACTCATGCCAGGCGATCTCCGAGTAGGAACTGCATGGCCCTGTCGAGCCGGATATGCGGCACGGAGAGTTTCAAACCGCCGCGCGTCTCCTCGAGATGCGGCGGCCGGAAGCGGACGAAATTCAGTTCCGGCATTGCTTGCTCCGGGGCGGAGGCGGATAGGGCCGATGCGGAGACGCGGTCGACGGCTTCAAAAAGAAGTTCAGGATCTTCCGGCAAGTCTCCAGGAAATATCGCTGTTTTCTTTTCGCCGTCGAATATCTCGCCATTGATCTTTTCACCGGCGATCGGCGTTCCGACGATCACGGGCAAACGATGGCCATCGTGGTCTACGGTGGCTTCGCGCGTCGCTCTGACAGATGCGAGCGCCATGACCTCAAGGCCCGCCCCGCTCATTCCTATTCGCTCGGTCGCCCGGCTGACGAGGCGAGCCGTGATGCGCTCGAGCCGGTCGTGACTTTCGTGGTGCAGGTGATCGGCCTTGGTGGCGGCGATCAGTACGCGGTCGATCTTGCGCGTGACGAACGAAGTCAGCCAGGAGTTGACGCCGGGCCGGAAGCAGGCAAGCACGTCTGCCAGAGCCTGTTCCAGATCCTTCAGCGCCTCCGTGCCGCGGTTGACCGCCTGAAGCGCGTCGACAAGCACGATCTGGCGGTCGAGGCGGGCAAAATGTTCGCGGAAGAACGGTTTTACCACATGCGTCTTGTAGGCTTCGTAGCGGCGCTCCATCATCGCCCAGAGCGAACCCTTTGGGGCGCGGCCCGCAGGCAGGTCGGGGAGCGGCGAGAAGGTAAGCGCCGGCGACCCTTCGAGATCGCCCGGCATCAGGAAGCGGCCAGGTGGCAGGGTGGAGAGGGACCGGTCGTCGTCCTTGCAGGCCTTGAGATAGGCGGTGAAACTCTCGGCAAGCCGGCGGGCGCTGCCTTCGTCGGCCGGCGTCGAGGCTCCGAGCGCGACGGCAAGTCCCAACCACTCGCTCGACAGGTCGGCGCGCATGCCGGTGCGTGCGCGTTGAACCGTTGCGTCGCTGAACTGCCGGAAATCCTGGCCGAGCAGCGGCAGATCGAGCAGCCATTCGCCGGGATAATCGACGATGTCGATCGACAGCCGCCCGGGAGAGAACAGACGGTTCCAGCCGCTGGCGCTTTCGTAATCGAGGGTGATCCGCAGCTGCGATATGGCCCTGGTCGAATCCGGCCAGGACCGATCCCGGACCAGCGCCGCAATGTGATCCTCATATTGAAAGCGCGGCACCGCGTCGTCGGGCTGCGGTTCGAGCCGGATCTTGGATACACGGCCCGACCGGACCGGTTCGAATACCGGCAGCCTCCCTCCGTTCAGCAGGTTGTGGACGAGCGAAGAGATGAAAACGGTTTTGCCGGCCCGCGAAAGGCCGGTGACGCCGAGCCTGAGGGACGGGGTGACGAGACCCGCGGCGCGGTCGGCGAGATTGTCCAGGGCGATCAGCGCGTCGTCTTTGAAACTGGTGAGAATGGGCGCCAAATTGTTTCGTCCCTTCGGGAATGATGAGCGGTACGTTTGATTTGCCGATATCCCAACCGGGTCGCGGGCATCCGCGTAGCGTCTGGAGCGATATAGGAAATGTTTCCGTCAGCGCAACAAGACGAAGCGAATTCGCCGTTTCCGCGGGGCGGAAGCGGCTGGCAGGGCCTCATCCTTTCCCGGCTTCTTCAAGGGCGGGAACGAGGAACTTCGAAAGTGTCGCTGTCCATGCCCTTCCGGCTTTCGGCCGCGCCGCAAAATCGATCACCGCCATTCCGGCCGGCGGATATCCGTCAGCGAGTGCCGCAGCCGCCCGTTCTTCGCCCAGAATTCGTCGAAAGAGCTCCTCCATCATCGGATTGTGCCCGATGATCATCAGCGAGGGTCGGCTCGCATGCGCCTCGACAAGGTCGGCATAGACGGTCGTGGGACCGGTATAGAGTGGGTCGAGGTACCGAATGTCGATATCTTCGCCAAATGCGCGGTATAGCGGTTCGGCCGTCTGCCGGCAGCGGACAGCCGTCGAACAAAGAATCAGCTCCGGCCTGATGCGATGGTCGGCTGCGGACTGTGCCGTGAGTTCCGCCTCCGCAAAGCCGACACCGTCGAGCGCGCGATCGAAATCGCTCTGGCCGGGCAGAGCCCAGCCCGATCGGGCGTGGCGAAGAAGCAGAAGCTGGAAGGCCGGGACGACGCTGTCTTGCATGTATTCACCCGGTGTTGGAAATCCCCAGGATGGAGGCGCCCGTGGTGCCGACGGCTGGAAACGCCTTGCGGATGCTCCGTTGTCCCGCCGGTCGGCGTAAAGATCAAGCCGCGTTTCGCGGTTTTTTGATCCGGTGCGCCCATTGAACCGATGCGGGTCGCGCACCAAATGTCGCAATCCGAAATGCCGTCGTGCTCGCCCGTGGAACGTCAAGCGGCCGATGCTGTCGGCGGTGAGCGGTATTTCGGCGTTCAAGACTTTGCGTGTAATTGTGATGAAATATTAGCCGGTTAGCCTGCGATGCGGGCAGTGTTAAAATGCAGTTAAGCACTGATTACAAGGCTTGAATCAGAGCTTCCATAGGTCTATACACCGCCGCAATGAGATGTTCTTCAGGAGAATCGCGTTGAGTGAGAAGATCGATCTTAGTACCTATGTCCTGTCGGAGGACGAGGATTTTATGAATGCGAACCACCGGGCATACTTTCGTGCGAAGCTGAATGCCTGGAGAAACGACATCCTTCGCGAGGCCCGCGAGACACTGGATCACCTGGCGGAGGAGAGCGCCAATCATCCTGATCTTGCGGACCGCGCCTCGTCCGAAACGGACCGGGCGATCGAGTTGCGCGCTCGGGACCGTCAGCGGAAGTTGATTGCCAAGATCGATGCCGCGTTGCAGCGGCTCGATGAAGGCACCTACGGCTACTGCGAGGAAACCGGGGAGCCGATCGGACTGAAGCGCCTGGACGCCCGGCCGATCGCAACTCTCTCGATCGAGGCGCAGGAACGTCACGAGCGTCGCGAGAAGGTCTACCGGGACGAATAAGTCCCGGGACACCGTTGGGACTATCGAAAACGGCGCGGTTCGACCGCGCCGTTTTCATTTGTGCACCGATGCGTTGTTCCGCGGCGTACGAGTTACAATTTGCGGCTCACGGAGATATCGGCGAGCATCCTTTCCATTTCTTCTTCGATCGTCGGCTCCTTGCGGGTCTCCTGCGAAGGCGATCCGAGTACCGGTTCCTGGCGACCGGCGGGCCTGATCTCCGGACGCGGCGGCCCTGAAGGTGAGAAGCGCTGGAGATCGCCGCTGATTTCCGCATCGAGCATGCGCTCGAATTCCGCGGCCGCTTCCGGCGCTGCGGGCCGAGGCGGGAGTGATTGGCCCGGCATGCCCTTTACCGGCTCGAGCGCCGTAAGCGGGACGGGGCGCTCTTCGCGAGCAGCGGGCTCCACCGGAAGCGAGCGGTCACGCACCGCGCTAAAATCGGTGTGCGACGGCTCGATGGCTGATACCGGCGGAATGTGAGGCGCAGGTAAAGGCCTGGAGACCTGCTGCGGCTGCGGTGAACCGAATGCGGGGCCTTGCTGATCCGGAACCACCCGCACCGGAGGCTCCGGGCGCGCGGCGACCCGCGGCGGCTCGCTCGGGCGCGCCGGTTGCCGAACGGGCTCGGCGGCAGCTTCCGTCGGGAGAGGGCGTTCGGGCGGGACAGGGGAAGGAACCGGCTGAGGCCGGGTTTCCGCAATCGGGGCGCGGGTCGTCTTTTCTTCCGGCTGCGCCTGAAGTGCGGCCGGAACCGGATTTTCTCCCTCGGGCGCGATGCGGCTTTCGATCACGATGTCCGTCGGGCCGCCGATCATGATCAGGTGCTCGACGTCGTCGCGGCGGACGAGCACCAGCCGCCGACGCGTGTCGACTGCGGCGGCATCGAGCACCGCAAGCCGCGGCTGCCTGTTCTTGCCGCCGCGGACGAAGGGAGAGGAGGGCTTGTTGCGCATGAGCCGAAGCACGGCGACCAGGCACAAGAGACCGATCGCAACCGCTCCTGCGGCGATCATGAACCGGCTGGCGTTGTCCCCGAGGATTGTTTCCAACATAGGCTGAACTCCTTACTGCCGCTTCGCATGTCAATATTTGACGGCTTTTTTCGGGCTTGGACAAGCTTCGGCCCGACATTCCCTGTGAATTGACCGCAGCGCTTCCGCAGAGACGCTTTTTGCTGTTATCTCTGATTGTTAAAGATGATTCCAGGGCGATGCGCGAAAGCGCGGAGGGCGGCCATCGATTCGCGACGATGCCTTCGGACCCGGCCACCGCATGGTTCCTCAAGCCAGAAACGGATTGGGGATAATCATGCGGCAATTCAAAGTATTGCAGCGGCCCTTGTGCATCCACGGGGATGTACGGCACTGCAAGCGCTCGGGATCGCGTTCGATGCGACCCGGCAGCAGGTGAGGACCCGATGACGAAATTGCGGCAGGCAGGTGACTACCAGATGCCGGTCGTTGACCGGGGCGTTCGTCCGGGAACCATCCTCAGGATCATCCTGCTTGCGATCGTCCTCACCGCGTCGGCTGCCGCTTTCGTCGTCTTCAAGGACCAGCTCGAAAACGAGATCGTGCTCGGCATTCTCGGCGTGCTGGCCATGGTGGGCATATTCTTCCTCGTTTCTTCCGTCATCGGTTTTATCGAAGTGATGCCGCAATCGCGGCCGGACGAACTGGCGCGCGCCTTCCTCGACGCGCATGAAGACGGGACGATCGTGACCGACCGCAAGGGGCGCATCATCTATGCCAACGCAGCCTATGGTGCCCTGACGGGAACCAAGAGCGCGGCAGGCATCCAGTCGCTCGAAACGATCCTGTCGCGTAACCGCGAGGCGACCGAAGCGATCTATCGCCTGACCAACGGTCTGCATGAGGGCAAGCAGGGACATGAGGAGTTCCGACTGCTGAAACCTCTGGCAAACGGCAAGGTGGCCGGTTCCGGCGCCCATTGGTATCGGCTGAAGGCGCGGGTATTGCCGCTCGAGGATGCCGACAGCAATCCGCTCTACTTGTGGCAGATCGCGGATATTACCGCGGAGCGCGACGAGCAGGAGCGCTTCTTCAAGGAACTGCAGAACGCGATCGACTATCTCGACCACGCACCTGCGGGCTTCTTCTCCGCCGGGCGCAAGGGCGAGATCTTCTATATCAACGCGACGCTCGCCGATTGGCTCGGAATAGACCTGACCAAGTTCCAGCCCGGCTCCGTCAGCATTGCCGATCTCGTCGCGGGCGAGGGGCTGGCGCTGGTACAATCGGTACAGGCGGAGCCCGGCCTCAAGAAAACCAAGATCCTGGACCTCGATCTCAGAAAGACCAACGGCCAGAGCCTGCCGGTACGCCTGATTCATCGCGTTTCCTCGGCGCGGGACGGTGCGCCCGGCGAAAGCCGGACGATCGTGATGTCGCGGGAAGGCGACGACGGCGATCAGTCCGCGTCGAATGCCGCGATGCGGTTCACCCGCTTCTTCAACAACACGCCCATGGCGATCGCCTCGGTGGATGGAGACGGCCGCATTCTCCGAACCAACGCTCCGTTCATGAAGCTCTTCGCCGGGCTCGTTTCGCAGGACGAGGTGGAGCGCGGGGCCCTGATCGACGCTGTGGTGCACCAATCCGAGAGAGGCCGTCTGCAGGAGTCGCTGGCTGCCGCGAAGGACCGGCAGAGCGATATTGCCCCGATCGACGCGCTTCATCCCAAGGATGATGGGCGTCACTTCCGCTTCTACGTCAATGCCGTCATCGACCAGAGCGATCAGGCGCCCGAGGAGGCTGCGATCATCTATGCCCTGGAGATCACCGAGCAGAAGGCGCTCGAAAACCAGATGGCGCAGACGCAGAAGATGAATGCCGTCGGAACGCTCGCCGGCGGCATCGCCCATGACTTCAACAACGTCCTGACGGCGATCCTGCTTTCCGCCGACCATCTGCTGCTATCGGCGCGGCCGGCGGATGCGACCTTCGCGGACCTGATGGAGATCAAGCGTAACGCCAACCGGGCAGCCGTGCTTGTGCGGCAGCTGCTCGCCTTCTCGCGCAAGCAGACGATGCGTCCGACGGTGCTCAATCTCACCGACGTCATCGGCGATCTCAGGATGCTCGTCGACCGCATGACCGGCACCAACGTCAAGGTGGAGGTCGACTATGGCCGCGATCTCTGGCCGGTGAAGACCGACCTCGGCCAGTTCGAGCAGGTGCTCCTGAACCTCGCCGTCAATGCCCGCGACGCCATGCCTGCGGGCGGGATCATCACGCTCAGGACGCGCAATCTGCCGGCGAGCGAAGTGTCGGCGCTTGGACGGCGCGAACTGCCCGAGGAAGACTTCGTCATGGTCGAGGTGTCCGACCAGGGCACCGGCATTCCGCCGGAAATCATGGACAAGATCTTCGAGCCCTTCTTCACCACGAAGGATGTCGGTAAGGGCACAGGGCTCGGACTGTCGATGGTTTACGGCATCGTGAAGCAGTCCGGCGGCTATATCTATCCCGAGTCGGAGATCGGCAGCGGTACGACCTTCCGCATCCTGCTGCCGCGGCATGTCGACGTGCCCGAAATCCAGGATGAGGACGCGTCCGCAGCGCAATCCGCGGCGCCGGCGAGGAGCGAACCGGTTGCGGTGCCGATGCCTCGGGCCGAGCCTGCCGACCTGACCGGGGATTCGGCGGTCGTGCTGCTCGTCGAGGACGAGGAAGCGGTCCGGCGCGGCGGCAAGCGCATGCTGGAGACGCGCGGCTATACGGTTCACGAAGCGGGATCGGGTATCGAAGCGCTGGAGATCATGGACGAACTCGAAGGCGCCGTCGATATCGTCGTCTCCGACGTCGTGATGCCGGAGATGGACGGGCCGACGCTGCTGCGCGAGCTGCGCAAGACGTATCCGGACCTGAAGTTCATCTTCGTATCCGGCTATGCCGAAGATGCTTTTGCGCGAAATCTGCCGGCCGACGCGAAGTTCGGCTTCCTGCCGAAGCCCTTCTCTCTGAAGCAACTCGCGGTCGCCGTGCGCGAGATGCTCGACAGCTGACGAGGTTTCTCCTCCGAACCTGTGCTCTTTGCCGTTTGCCGGCATCTTCCCCATTTCGATAGGGAGAAGGGCAAACGGCGGCGCGCCAGATCCCCTTCGCCTTTTTATTCCATTTCTGCGGTTACTTCGCAGCGAGTGCGACAGCGATCCCGGCGGCAAGGCGCGCATTGTTCTCGACCAGCGCTACATTGGTTTCCAGGCTGCGCCCGTCCGTCAAACGGAAGAGGTTGTCGAGCAGATACGGTGTGACCGCCTTGCCGGAAATGCCCTCGCTCGCCGCATTGTCGAGTGCGCGGGTGATGTAGATCTCCATCTCCTCGCGCGGGATTTCGCTTTGTTCCGGCACCGGATTGGCGACAAGCATTCCGCCATCGATCCCGAGCAACTCGCGCGTCCGCTGGAAACTGGCGATTGCCGCCGGGCTGTTCAGCATCAGCGGGCTCTTGAGGCCGGATTCACGCGACCAGAAGGCCGGGAAGTTCTCGCTGTCATAGGTCACGACAGGGACTCCGCGGGTTTCGAGCACTTCGAGCGTCTTGGGAATGTCCAGAATGGCCTTGGCGCCGGCACAGACGACAATGACGCCGGTACGTGCGAGTTCGTCCAGGTCCGCCGATATGTCGAAGCTCTGCTCCGCTCCGCGGTGAACACCGCCGATGCCGCCGGTCGCAAAAACCCGGATGCCCGCACGGGCAGCGGCGATCATCGTTGCGGCAACGGTCGTGGCTCCGGTGCGGCGTTCGGCGATCGCAAAGGCGAGGTCGGCGCGCGAAAGTTTCATCGCGCCCTGCGTCTTCGACAGCGCCTCCAGTTTGGCATCGTCCAGACCGATATGGAGGACCCCGTGGATTACGGCGATGGTTGCGGGCACGGCACCCTGTTCGCGGATGATCGTCTCGACGCTGCGGGCCATGTCGAGGTTGCCGGGATAGGGCATGCCATGCGTGATGATCGTGGATTCCAGTGCGACGATCGGCGCACCTCGTTGCTTGGCGGCCGCGACTTCATCTGAATATTCCATCGGCAGGGACGGGGAGGAGGGTTTGGTCATGATCGTTTCCTTGATTGATGACATCCGACGGCAAATTGCATCGGGGGTGCCTGATCGATTCCGGTGCCTGGAGCAGAGGGTGCGGAAGAACCGCCCGCATTCCGCGCTACCCGGCTCCCATTCAGCTGCCAATTCTCATGCCAGCATTTCCGCTTCCGGCACAAGGCGCAGCACTTGCTCCAGCTTGTCAGGCAGCATCTCTTCGGAGGCAGCGTAGGGCGAATGCAGCGTTATGACGGCGGCCGCCATGCCCCAGCGCAGGCAGTCGGCAAGATCCGCACCGGCAAGCCGGGCGGCGAGAAAGCCCGAGGCAAGCGCATCGCCGGCGCCGGTGACGTCGGCAAGTGCTGAAAGAGCCGGCGGCGTAGCGAGGCAGGCACCCTTGCCGTCGAAGGCGACCGCGGCCCGGCCTCCGCGCGTCACGACACCGCCGGAAAGACCGGCGGAGCGCAGCAGCAACGGCCATTCCGCGGCGGTTGCGGCCTCGGTGCCGGTCAGTGCGCGCGCCTCCGCCTCGTTCATGAACAGGAAATCGAGCCCGTCGAGGCACGCGCGGTAGCGGACCACCTTTGCCGGAGAAACGGCGATACCGGCACGGAGCGGGCTGGACTTCGCGGCGATGCCGGCAAGCGCCGTCAATGTCTCCTCCGGCAGATTGGCGTCCATCAGCACGAGTTCGCTCGCGGCTAAAATCTCGCGCGTGGTCCGCTGCTGCAGCCGGCGCGGCGTAAACAGAGCATAGAGGTCCATGTCCGCGAGCGCGATGACGAGGTTGCCGTCGTTTTCCAGGATTGCCGTATAGCTCGGCGTCTTGCGATCGAGAAAGGTGAAAGGGCGATCGATCACACCGGCAGCTTCCGCAGCGGCCGCCACCGTGTCGCCGGCGGGATCGCCGCCTCGCGGGCTGATCATGGTTACGCGATGGCCGAGGCGCGCGAGATTTCTCGCTGCATTGAAGCCGCCACCCCCGGCTTCCTCGAACCAGGTGCCCGGATTGCTCGCGCCCGGTGTCGTCGCGCCGCTGATCCGGCCGCGCCGGTCGATATGAGCGCCGCCAAAAACGGCTATGTTCTGCGACTTCACCTGTGCTTGCATCTGGTCCTCGATGAACGGCGGAGAAAAGGTGGCGAAGTCTCTCTTCCGCCGGCATTCCGATCTATCGTTTCGGACTACCTTTTAGGGCTTTGTCCGGCTTTGATCCATCGTGAATCACGAAGCGAATCGGGGCGGCGCGTGAAAGCCGGCATGCGTTGACGCGCAACTTGTGGATACTGTGGACGAAAGGCGTGAACAAGAATCGAACGTATTGAAATATTCCGAGCATTTTCAACTACTTGACGTGCCATTGCCAAGTTGGAACAAAACATGTACAAAAAGGCTTGCGGCGGCTTCATTGCCTCGATAGCTCCAATAACCTAAAGGTGGACCAATGGCACAAAATTCTTTGCGGCTCGTAGAGGACAAATCGGTGGACAAAAGCAAGGCACTTGAAGCGGCTCTTTCCCAGATCGAACGTTCGTTCGGTAAGGGATCGATCATGAAGCTCGGAGCGAAGGACAGCGTAGTTGAGATCGAAACCGTCTCCACCGGTTCGCTCGGCCTCGACATCGCGCTCGGCATCGGCGGCCTGCCGAAAGGCCGCATCATCGAGATCTATGGTCCGGAAAGCTCGGGCAAGACCACGCTGGCGCTGCAGACCATTGCCGAGGCACAGAAGAAGGGCGGCATCTGCGGCTTCGTCGATGCCGAACACGCACTCGATCCGGTCTATGCGCGAAAGCTCGGGGTGGATCTCGAAAATCTTCTGATTTCGCAGCCAGATACGGGCGAGCAGGCGCTGGAAATCACCGATACGCTGGTCCGTTCGGGTGCGATCGACATTCTCGTCATCGATTCGGTGGCCGCACTCGTGCCGCGCGCCGAAATCGAGGGCGAGATGGGCGACAGTCTGCCGGGCATGCAGGCGCGCCTCATGAGCCAGGCGCTGCGCAAGCTTACGGCATCGATCTCCAAGTCAAACTGCATGGTGATCTTCATCAACCAGATCCGCATGAAGATCGGCGTGATGTTCGGCTCGCCGGAAACGACGACGGGCGGCAATGCGCTCAAGTTCTACGCCTCGGTGCGCCTCGACATTCGCCGTATCGGCTCGGTCAAGGAGCGCGAGGAAGTCGTCGGCAACCAGACCCGCGTCAAGGTCGTCAAGAACAAGATGGCACCGCCCTTCAAGCAGGTCGAGTTCGACATCATGTATGGCGAAGGCGTTTCGAAGACGGGCGAATTGATCGATCTCGGCGTCAAGGCGGGCATCGTCGAGAAATCGGGCGCCTGGTTTTCCTATAACAGCCAGCGGCTCGGCCAGGGACGGGAAAACGCCAAGCTCTTCCTGCGGGAGAATCCCGAACTGTTGCGCGAAATCGAGACGGCTCTGCGGCAGAATGCCGGTCTCATCGCCGACCGGTTCCTGGAGAATGGCGGGCCGGAAAGCGACGGCGACGAAGCCGCCGACATGTAATCGGCAGCAACCGTCTGGTTGAAGCATGCGAAGCCGGCCGTCGTCACCCGCGGCCGGTTTTTTGCTGCCCGCTGGACAGCATGAAATGCGAACGATAAAAGCCTGTGGTTCCGACGGCTCGGCCGGCGGGAGGCGTGACGTGATTGAACGCGACGCGCCTAAGCGCGGGGTTGAAAAGTGCGGCTTGCAGCCTGGAGAGATCGGGCTGCCGCCGGAGTGTACACAGATAGGACGCAAGATGAGCGGCGTGAATGAAATCCGGTCGATGTTCCTCGACTATTTCCGCAAGAACGGTCACGAGGTCGTGCCGTCCAGCCCACTCGTGCCGCGCAACGACCCGACATTGATGTTCACCAATGCGGGCATGGTGCAGTTCAAGAATGTGTTCACCGGCCTCGAGCAGCGACCCTATTCGACCGCCGCGACGGCGCAGAAATGCGTGCGCGCCGGCGGCAAGCATAACGACCTCGACAATGTCGGCTACACCGCCCGGCACCACACCTTCTTCGAGATGCTCGGCAATTTCTCCTTCGGCGACTATTTCAAGGAGCGCGCGATCGAGCTTGCCTGGAACCTGATCACCAAGGAATACGGGCTCGATGCCAAGCGTCTGCTCGTCACGGTGTACCATACCGACGACGAGGCCTTCGGCCTTTGGAAGAAGATTGCCGGCCTGAGCGACGATCGCATCATCCGCATCGCGACGAGCGACAACTTCTGGGCCATGGGAGACACTGGTCCATGCGGCCCGTGCTCGGAAATATTCTACGATCACGGCGATCATATCTGGGGCGGACCTCCCGGCTCGGCCGAGGAAGACGGCGATCGCTTCATCGAGATCTGGAACCTCGTCTTCATGCAGTACGAGCAGATCACCAAGGAAGAGCGCGTCGACCTGCCGCGGCCTTCGATCGACACGGGCATGGGGCTGGAGCGCGTGGCCGCCGTGCTCCAGGGCCAGCACGACAATTATGACATCGACCTTTTCCGCGCGTTGATCGCGGCTTCCGAAGAGGCGACCGGCGTGAAGGCCGAGGGGGACCGGCGCGCGAGCCATCGCGTCATCGCCGATCACCTGCGTTCCTCCGCGTTCCTGATCGCCGATGGGGTTCTGCCGTCGAACGAGGGCCGCGGTTACGTTCTACGCAGAATCATGCGCCGCGCCATGCGCCACGCACAGTTGCTCGGCGCGCGGGATCCGCTGATGTGGAAGCTCCTGCCGGCGCTCGTGGGCCAGATGGGCCGCGCTTATCCGGAACTCGTCCGCGCCGAAGCGCTGATCTCGGAAACGCTGAAGCTGGAGGAAACCCGCTTCCGCAAGACCCTGGAGCGCGGCCTCAACCTTTTGGCGGAGGCTTCGGCCGATCTTTCCGAAGGCGACCAGTTCAACGGCGAGACGGCGTTCAAGCTCTACGACACCTACGGTTTTCCGCTCGACCTCACCCAGGACGCGCTGCGCGCCAAGGGCATCGGCGTCGATACGGACGCATTTACGGCCGCCATGCAACGGCAGAAGGCCGAGGCCCGCGCCAACTGGGCCGGCTCGGGCGAGGCCGCGACCGAGACCATTTGGTTCGAGCTCAGGGATAAGCACGGCGCGACCGACTTCCTCGGCTACGACACCGAGTCGGCTGAAGGGGTCATTCAGGCGATCGTCAGGGATGGTGCCGTCGTCGAGGCGGCCACCAAGGGCGAGAACGTACAGCTGGTTCTGAACCAGACGCCTTTCTACGGCGAATCCGGCGGCCAGATGGGCGACACCGGCGTCATCACCACCGAGACCGGCAAGCTTACTGTGACCGACACGCAGAAACGTGGCGAAGGGCTCTTCGTCCACTATTGCACCGTGGAGGAAGGCAGCGTGAAGACCGGCGAAGCGGCTGCCCTGACGGTCGACCATGCGCGCCGTGCGCGCCTGCGCGCCAACCATTCCGCGACGCACCTGCTGCACGAGGCGCTGCGCGAGGTCCTCGGTACCCATGTTGCCCAGAAGGGCTCGCTCGTCGCGCCTGAGCGCTTGCGCTTCGACGTCTCGCATCCGAAGCCGATGACGGCGGAGGAGCTGAAGATCGTCGAGGAGATGGCGAACGAGATCATCGTCCAGAACACGCCGGTCGTCACACGGCTGATGAGCGTCGACGATGCGATCGCCGAGGGCGCCATGGCGCTCTTCGGCGAGAAATACGGCGACGAGGTGCGGGTCGTGTCCATGGGGCAGGGCCTTCGCGGCTCCAAAGCCGGCAGGCCCTATTCGGTCGAGCTCTGTGGCGGTACGCATGTGTCCGCTACGGGCGATATCGGCCTCGTTCGCGTCGTCTCGGAAAGCGCTGTCGGCGCCGGCGTGCGCCGGGTGGAGGCGCTGACCGGTGAGGCCGCGCGAGCCTATCTCAACGAGCAGGATGAGCGGGTCAAGACGTTGGCATCTGCCCTGAAGGTCCAGCCCTCGGATGTCCTCGGGCGCGTCGAGGCGCTGCTCGACGAGCGGCGCAAACTGGAACGGGAACTTACCGAGGCGAAGAAGAAACTCGCGCTCGCGGGTGACGGTCAGAACGGCTCCGGGGACGCTGCCCGCGAGATCGGCGGCGTCCGGTTCCTCGGCAGGGTGGTATCTGGCGTCGAGCCGAAGGACCTGAAGAGCCTTGCGGACGACGGCAAGAAGACGCTCGGTTCGGGCGTGGTCGCCTTCGTGGGCGTCAGCGGCGACGGCAAGGCGAGCGCCGTGGTGGCGGTCACCGACGACCTCACTTCGAAAGTCAGCGCCGTGGATCTGGTGCGCGTCGCTTCGGCTGCGCTCGGCGGCAAGGGCGGCGGCGGGCGGCCCGACATGGCCCAGGCCGGCGGTCCGGACGGCGGACGTGCAGCGGAGGCGATCGAGGCGGTCGCCGTAGCGTTGGCCGGTTGAGCGGCGTGGTGCGAAAAGACGAATAATGGGCGCTGCGGCGCCCTTTTTCATGTGCGCCGTTCGCTGCGGATTGTGTCGAGTGCCGCCGGAACCGAGGCGCGCATCAAGACACGCGGTGGACGCACGTGGTGTTGATACAAGGCGCGACGAACCTGCGTGTTGGCACCGACGATAATGACGCGCACGCCGATCCTCTCCGCCTTGCGCAACGTCCCTTCGATGATGTTCGCGGCGGTAGAATCCATGAAGGGGATTTCCGAGCAATCGAGAATGAAGTTTCGGCGCTGATCGGCGATCCGATCGAGCACCGCGGCAACGGTGGCTGCCGAGCCGAAGAAGAAGACGCCTGTAATCCGATAGATCACCGTTTCGGGATCGTCGCCGATGACGGGGTGCTCTTCGTCGCCGTTCCCCGCTTGCAGCAGCTCGAGCGACTTCATTTCACCGACCGAAATGCTTTTCGCCATTCGATTGATGAACAGGAGGGCGCCGAGCGCGACTCCGATCACTATCCCTTCTGTCAATTCGCGAAAGACAACGATGAAAAACGTCGCGAGCAGCACGACGGCATCACCGTAGGACGACCGCAAGAGCGCCATGAAGGCCGGCTTCTCGATCATGTTCCAGGCAACGACTGCAAGCACGCCGGCGAGGGAAGCGAGTGGGATATAACTTGCGAGCGGTGCGGCAAGCAGCATGAAGAGAAGGAGAAAGACCGAATGCAGCATGCCAGAAACGGGGCTGGTGCCTCCGGCGCGAACGTTGGTTGCCGTGCGGGCAATGGTTCCGGTGACGCAGATGCCGCCGAAGAGCGCCGAACCTAAATTGGCGACTCCCTGAGCAATCAACTCCATGCTGGATCTATGTCTGCGTCCCGTCATGCCATCGGCCACCACGGCCGAAAGCAGTGACTTCGATCGCGCCGAGAAGAGCCAACGAGACCGCGTCCGGAAACACCGCAACGGCTTTCTCAAGGGAGACCGGCGGCAAGGTCGGAAGCGGGAGGCCGCGCGGAATACCGCCGAAACGGCTGCCGATCGTGTCCGTCGGCAAAGACAAGGCGGCGACGAGCACCGATGCGGCACCAACGGCAATCAGCATGCCGGGCCAATGCGGCCTCGATCGGCGCAGCGCGAGAATGATGCCGATCGTGAGGGTGGCGGTCACCACTGCCGCCCAATTGACCGTGTCGGCAGCCCGGCCGAGTGCCACGGTCTTTTCGACGATCGGCCCGGGTTCGCTGCCCGAAAGCGTCAGGCCGAAAAGGTCGCGCAACTGGCTGGCGAAGATGATCACGGCAATCCCTGCCGTGAAGCCGACTGTGACGGGGTAGGGGATGAATTTGATGTACTGTCCGAGGCGCAAGTAGCCGGCCGCAACGAGCATGATGCCAGCCATGGCAGTCGCAAGCAGCAGGCCGTCGATGCCGTGCCGGGCACCGGTCGCGGCGACGAGAACGATGAAGGCACCCGCCGGACCGCCGATTTGGACCCGACTGCCGCCGAAGAGTGAAACGAGGAAGCCGCCGACGATTGCGGTATAGAGGCCGCGATCGGGTGTTACGCCGGAGGCGATGGCGATGGCCATCGAAAGCGGCAAGGCGACGATGGCGACCGTCAGGCCGGCCAGAGCGTCCGCTTTCAGCCTGGTGCGGCCGTATCCCTCGGCGATCACGCTGACAGTTTTCGGGATAAGAGAATCGGGCATCGGAGAAACCTTCGAGATCCGCCACGTTTGCAGGATCCTGCGCGCCGGGCATTGTCAGCCTATCTGAGTCGCATTGCCGCACAAGCGGAGCGGGCAGCACTTAGGTCAGCAGGATTTGTCAAATCGATCCGTGGTTTGAAGGCGATCGAGCGAAGCGGGGAAGGTTCGATATGGCGGGCGGTGCATGGGCTACATATGAGAGGCGGCTTCATCGCGTCTCGGCCTATATCTACGGGCATCTCGATGAAGAACTGGATCTCGGCCGGTTGTCGGAGATCGCATGTCTTTCGCCGCACCACTGGCATCGCATCTACCGGGCGGTAAATGGCGAGACATTGGCGGCGACCGTTAAGAGATTGCGGCTGCAGCGCGCGGCGGCAGAACTCGTCCAGACTGATCTTTCCGTCGAAGCGATCGCGCGACGCTCCGGCTACCCGAATGTTCAATCCTTCAACCGCACCTTCAAGGCCGTTTATGGCCTTCCGCCGGCGCGCTACAGGAAGGAGGGGAGCCACAGGGCCTTTGAAACCGCCTCTACGGAAGGAAATGATGTCATGTACGATGTTGACTTGAGGACGATAGAGCCTCTGACCCTGGCGAGTGTCGCCCATTCCGGTTCCTACATGGGTATCGGCGAGGCGTTCGAAACGCTTTACGGTACCCTTTTTGCACGCGGCCTCTTTCGGCCGGACATGGAGATGGTCGGAATCTACCTGGATGACCCGGAACTCGTGGAGACGGATAAGCTCCGATCCTTCGCCTGCGTGACGGTCAACGGCGAGCACGCGGCCGAGGCGCCGCTGACGCCCCAAAAAATCGAGGGCGGGCACTATGCCGTGCTGCGGCACAAAGGCCCCTATGCCGACATGCCGAAGGCCTATCGATGGCTTTATGGGACCTGGCTTCCGAACTCCGGCCGCCAAATCCGCGACTGCGTCATGTTCGAGAAATATCTGAACAACCCGCGCGAGGTGGCCCCGACCGAGCTGCTTACGGAAATCTATCTGCCGCTCAAGTAATGCGGCTCCATTTTGTTCGTACCATTCAAGCAAGAAACCCGGCACAAGGCCGGGTTTCGCAGTTGTGGCTGTCGGGCTGGCCGCTTAGGCGGCCATTGCCTTCCTGAGGTTCTCGTCGATCTTGTCGAGGAAGCCGGTGGTCGACAGCCAGGGCTGGTCGGGGCCGATGAGGAGTGCCAAGTCCTTGGTCATGAAGCCCGATTCGACCGTATCGACGCAGACGCGCTCCAGCGTTTCGGAAAACTTCGCGAGTTCGGCGTTGCCGTCGAGCTTGGCGCGGTGGGCGAGGCCGCGGGTCCAGGCGAAGATCGAGGCGATCGAGTTGGTCGAGGTTTCTTCGCCTTTCTGGTGCTGGCGGTAGTGGCGCGTCACCGTGCCGTGGGCGGCTTCCGCCTCGACCGTCTTTCCGTCCGGCGTCATCAGCACCGAGGTCATCAGGCCGAGCGAGCCGAAGCCCTGCGCGACGATGTCGGACTGCACGTCGCCGTCATAGTTCTTGCAGGCCCAGACATAGCCGCCGGACCACTTCAGCGCCGAGGCGACCATGTCGTCGATCAGGCGGTGTTCGTACCAGAGCTTCTCGGCCTTGAACTGGGCGGCGAATTCCTCGTCGAACACCTTCTGGAAGATGTCCTTGAAGCGGCCGTCATAGGCCTTCAGGATCGTGTTCTTGGTCGAGAGATAGACCGGAACCTTGCGCTGCAGGCCGTAGTTGAACGAGGCGCGCGCGAATTCGGTGATCGATTCGTCCAGGTTGTACATGGCGAGTGCCACGCCGGCGCCCGGCGCGTCGTAAACGTCATGCTCGATCGTCTGGCCGTCTTCGCCGACGAACTTGATCGAGAGCTTGCCCTTGCCCGGGAATTTGAAATCGGTTGCGCGGTACTGATCGCCGAAGGCGTGGCGGCCGACGATGATCGGCTTGGTCCAGCCGGGAACGAGGCGCGGCACGTTCTTGCAGATGATCGGCTCGCGGAAGATGACGCCGCCGAGGATGTTGCGGATCGTGCCGTTCGGCGACTTCCACATCTTCTTCAGCTTGAACTCCTCGACGCGGCCTTCGTCCGGCGTGATCGTGGCGCATTTGACCCCGACACCGTGTTTCTTGATGGCGTTTGCGGCGTCGATCGTCACCTGGTCGTCAGTTGCATCACGGTTTTCGACGCCGAGGTCGTAATATTCGAGATCGAGGTCGAGATAAGGATGGATCAGCTTGTCCTTGATGAACTGCCAGATGATGCGGGTCATCTCGTCGCCGTCGAGTTCGACGACCGGATTGGCGACCTTGATCTTTGCCATTGATATGCCTCGTAGCTTGCGGAACACCGCGTGCGGCATTCCGACGGTGGGAGAAATCCAGAGCCCTATAGCACTGTGAGCCAGCAAGGCAAAGCATGCTTGGCCGAAACTTTGGACCAAGGCGGCGAGCTCGGAATCGGCCGGTCGCGCCCGGTCTTCAGACCGGGGGCCGGTCACCTCACGTCTTTGAAAAGACCGCGCGAAAGGCTATTTCAGAAATCGAGCGGCGGCGTGCTTCAACTGTTTTTTGCGCGTCGTCATCCCACAAACGCTGCACGCTGCGGGCGTGCGGACAGGCAGAGGCGCCATGACGTTCAGGCTTCGCTTCCGGGACTGGCTGCTGGCCAATGATCCGGCCTTTTCCCGGCTGCGGCAGGCGTCCCGCATAACGGCGACGGTGGTGATCTCGGTTGCTCTGCTGATCGCCTTCCATTTCATCGCCACACCGCTGCCGCCGGCCGCCTATGGGCTTGCGATAACGCTTTCGATCGAAGGGGGTCTGGCGGTTCGCGACCGGACAGCCTCGGAACAACTGGTCACGCGTATTCTGGCGGTCGTCACGGGCGTTGCGATGGTCACGCTCGCCTCTACGCTGGAGCGCTACCGGCACGTTTCCGATCTCGTTTTTCTCGTGGTGATCTTCGTAGCCGTCTATGGCCGCGCCTTCGGTCAGCGGTGGTTCGCCGTCGGCATGTTCGCCTTCATGTCCTATTTCACCGGAGCCTATCTGCGCCCGGCGCTGGATCAGTTGCCGGCGCTCGTTCTCGGTGCCGGGATCTCGGCGGCGACCGCGCATCTTGTGCGAACCGTCCTTCTTCCGGACGACCGCTACCGTGATCTCCTGAGGGCGATTGCGAGCGTCCAGCAGAGGGTGGATGAAATCCTTCATGAGATCGCAGCGGCTGCGCGCAGGCCCATTCTCAAGGCTGCCGATCGGCGCAGGCTGCACGCGCTGGAGGAGAGGTTGAAGGAAGCCGTGTTGATGGCGGAGAGCTTCATTGCGACGGACAACCGCCGCCCGGCGCCGGAACCCGGCGTCGTCTCTGCGGACCTCGCCATCGGGCTCTTCGACATTCACCTTGCGGCCGAGAGCGTGATCGTGCTCAGCCTTCAGGCAATGCCGCCTGCGATAGTTGTCGACGCAGCCCTGGCGAAAAATTCGGGCGAGATAGAACGGGGAATGCAGTCGCTGGGCGAGGCGAATGTCAGGCAGCTCGAGGCGGCCAGGGCTCTGCTTTGGCTTCATACGGTTCGAGATCGCCTCGATCGCAGTCTGGGCGCCCTCAAGGAGGCCGACCTCGATGAACCGCATCCGGTTCCATCTCCTGAGCCCTTGGCGGCAGTGGCTCGCTTTTCCATGGCCGACCCGGCTTTACGGAGCGCGATCCAGATTACCCTCGCCTCGGGCATCGCAATGGTGTTCGGCCTGATGCTTTCGCGCGAGCGCTGGTTCTGGGCGGTTCTCGCTGCGTTCCTCGTCTTCACCAATACGCGCTCCCGCGGTGATACCGCAGTGAAGGCCTTGCAGCGGTCGGCCGGCACATTGGCGGGCATCGTCGTCGGACTTGCGGCGGCAAGCGCGATCGGCGGGACTGTCTATATCGTCCTGCCCCTCGGTGCGGCCTGCATCTTTCTGGCCTTCTATTTCCTCCCGGTCTCCTACGCGAGCATGACTTTCTTCGTCTCGGTCGTCCTCTCTCTCGCCTACAGCCTGCTCGGCGTTTTGACGCCGCAGCTTCTGGAGCTGCGTCTCGAGGAGACCCTTGTCGGCTCAATCGCCGGCGCGGCGGTGGCTTTCATCGTGTTTCCGACGAAGACCCGCACGACGCTCGATGGCGCGATCAGAAACTGGTGCGACAAGCTCGCCGAATTGCTGGAGGAGGCAAGGAGGGGAACGTCCGGCCTTGATCTCGTCAGCCGGTCGCAGGCGCTCGACCGCGCCTACAGGGACCTGGCCGCTGCCGCCAAACCCCTCGGCGTCTCCTGGCAGCTCGTCACCCGCCCGGGGCACGTGCGCCAGACCCTGGCGGTGTTCATGGGCTGCACCTATTGGGCGCGCATATTCGCGCGAAAGATGTCGCAGGCCGCGGAAAGCCCGGATGACTTCGCGGCGCAGATCGCGGAAAATCTGAAGCTCGCAAGCAAGGTGCGCGAAACCGGCGCGGACTATTTCTACCGGTCCCGGAGCGTCGCTGCGCCGGTCGAGCGTCATCTGCCGGTATCGCGCGACGACGCAGGCCTTGGACTGGAGATGGTTGCCGTTTCGCTCGAGCGTCTTCATTCGCCGCGCGTGCGGCCCGCCGGGCAGGAGCGCGGGCTTTAAATCCGCGTCCATATATGCGAGGGAAGCGCCGAACAGAAGGCACACAGGCGATGGCAGGCACAAACAGCGAGCGCGAACTTTTGACGGAAGGTCCGGCGATCATTCTCGCCTTTCCCCAGCTCGGCGAGAATATCGGCATGGTGGCGCGCGCCATGGCGAATTTCGGCCTGTCCGAACTGCGCCTCGTCAGCCCGCGCGATGGCTGGCCGAGTGAAAAGGCACGCTCCGCCGCCAGCCGCGCCGATCACGTGATCGACGGCGCCAAGCTCTACGAAACGCTTGAAGAGGCGCTCGCCGACCTCAATTTCGTCTACGCGACCACCGCGCGCGACCGCGACGGCTTCAAACCCGTGCGCTCGCCGATCGTCGCCGCCCGGGAACTCCGTCACCGGTTCAAGGAGGGCGAGAAGGTCGGCATCATTTTCGGCCGCGAGCGCACCGGACTGACCAATGCCGAGGTCGCGCTTGCCGACGAGATCGTGACCTTCCCGGTCAATCCCGCCTTCGCTTCGCTGAACCTCGCCCAGGCAGTGCTGCTCATGTCCTATGAGTGGCTGAAGACCGGCATGACCTCCGAGGACGAGACATCTTTCCAGGCGAGCCAGCAGCGCCCGGCGACGAAGGAGCAGTTGCATGGGCTCTGCGAGCATCTGGAAGAGGCACTCGACGCGCGCAACTATTTCCGTTCCGCCGACAAAAAGCCGAAATTGGTCGAGAATTCTGCGCGCGGTTCTGACCAGACCATCCTTTACCGAATCGGAAATCCAGGTGCTGCGCGGCGTCATTTCTTCGCTCGACCGTTTCACGCGGGAAAATCCGCGTGGCTCCGCAGCTCCGCCCGGGCATAGCAGGAAAGAACAGAGCGGCGGTGACAAAGACTGAGCTGAAGCCCATTCTCGTCTTCGACAGCGGGATCGGTGGCCTGACGGTGCTGCGCGAGGCGCGCGTGCTGATGCCGGAGCGGCATTTCATCTACGTCGCCGACGATGCCGGTTTTCCCTATGGCGGCTGGGAGGAGGGCGCTCTGAAGGAGCGGGTGATCGCTCTATTCGGTGGGCTGCTTGCCGAGCATGATCCGGAAATCTGCATCATCGCCTGCAATACGGCATTCACGCTCGTCGGCGCGGATCTGCGCGCCGCCTATCCGCAGATGACCTTCGTCGGCACCGTTCCGGCCATCAAGCCTGCGGCCGAGCGCACCCGTTCCGGCCTCGTTTCGGTGCTTGCGACTCCGGGAACCGTGAAGCGCGCCTATACCCGCGATCTCATCCAGTCCTTCGCCTCGCAATGTCACGTCAGACTGGTCGGCTCGGAGAACCTCGCGCGCATGGCGGAAGCCTATATTCGCGGCGACGCATTGGGTGACGAGGCGGTTCGAGCCGAGATCGCGCCCTGCTTCGTGGAGGCGGAGGGAAAGAGAACCGATATCGTCGTGCTGGCCTGCACGCACTATCCTTTCATGGCCAATGTTTTCCGCCGGCTGGCGCCCTGGCCGGTAGACTGGCTGGATCCGGCCGAAGCGATCGCGAGGCGGGCGCGCTCGCTGGTGCCGCTGCCGAACGGGTTCGAGCCATTGAACGGCGAGGACCCGGCGATCTTCACATCGGGCAATCCCGATTTCGCGACACGCCGTCTGATGCAAGGCTTCGGCTTGAGAGTTGTTGCCGCTGCCGCAACTGCGGACAGGCGCGAAGCGGTCACCTGAATCGGCGCACGACATTGCTGCGCATGTCCGAGAGCGGCATTCGAGCGCCAACTATTCCCTGTGGGTTTCCATAATCGGCGGCACGTTCGAGCGCGATCCATGCTAGGTGTTGCCCGTTTTGGCGACCCGTCCGCGGCCGCGAATCAACCCGTCACGAAGAGGTAAGGATGAAAGTCGGCATCGACATGGGAACGACGTCCGAAGGGACTTCGGCCTCGCTCGATATCGAAGAGCTTCTGGCGACGCGTCTTCTCGTGCAGGGCAATTCCGGCTCCGGCAAGTCGCATCTGCTCCGCCGTCTGCTGGAACAGTCCGCGCCTTGGGTGCAGCAGTGCATCATCGATCCGGAAGGCGATTTCGTCACGCTTGCCGACAAGTTCGGCCATGTGGTGATCGAGGGGGAGCGTACCGATGCGGAGCTCATCGGCATCGCCACCCGCATCCGCCAGTACCGCGTTTCCTGCGTGCTTTCGCTCGAAGGGCTGGATGTCGAGCAGCAGATGCGCAGCGCCGGCGTGTTTCTGAATGCAATGTTCGATGCGGACCGGGAATATTGGTATCCCGTTCTGGTGGTCGTCGACGAGGCGCAGATGTTCGCACCGTCCGTCGGCGGCGACGTTTCGGAGGAAATACGCAAGGTTTCGCTCGGCGCAATGACCAATCTCATGTGCCGCGGCCGCAAGCGCGGGCTTGCCGGCGTCATCGCCACGCAGCGCCTCGCCAAGCTCGCCAAGAACGTGGCGGCAGAGGCCTCGAACTTCCTGATGGGACGCACCTTCCTCGACATCGATATGCTGCGCGCCGCCGATCTGCTCGGCATGGACCGGCGCACCGCCGAGATGTTTCGCGACCTGAAGCGCGGCTCCTTCGTGGCGCTCGGTCCCGCGCTTTCCCGCCGGCCGTTGAGGGTGACGATCGGTTCGGTCGAGACCTCGGCACGGTCGATGAGCCCGAAGCTGATGCCGCTGCCCGAAGCGCCGCAGGACGTGGCGGACCTGATCTTCACGCCCGACCCGGAGGAATTCACCCGCCCGGTCGTCCGCCGCACAGCGCCGCAGCCGCGCCCCGCGAGCGATATTCTCGCGGAGCTGTCGCGGCCAAGGCCCGAGCCCGCAGCGCCCGTGGAAGCCAAGCCGGTGCAACCGGAAATCTCGGCGGAGGAGCGGGAGGCGCTGATCGGCAGCCTCTTTGCCGAAATCGTCGCAAATCCGGAAGCCGCGTTCAGGCCCGATGCTGAGCTCTACCAGGACTTTCTCGTTCGCTGCCGCATTCGCCGCGTCCCCGGACCCGCGCTCTCCTTGAGCGCATTCCGCCGCAAGATGGCCGTCGCCCGATCGGGCATCGATGCCAAGACGGCGGAAAGCGAGGATTGGGCCTCGGCGCTTGGGCTGGCCGACCGGGTGACGGAAGACCTGCAGGCGGTCTTCCTGATGCTGGCACAGGCGGCCCTGCGCGGGCTGCCTTGTCCGTCGGACGCTATGATCGCCCGCGCCTACGGAACGCATTCGGCCCGTCGCGCACGGCGATTGCTCGGTTATTTCGAAGAGCAGGGGCTTGTCGTCGTGCATGCGGATTTCTCCGGCAAGCGCATCGTCGCTTTCCCGGATCTCGGCAAGGAAACGGCTCCGGGCGACGCCAATGCCCCGGACACGGGCGATTCAGCGCGCGCGGCCGCCGAGTGAATTTGCATTCGGAAGTGCGGCTGAATTTGCCATTGTTCCTGTCATATTCCGTTGACAATTCGCCGCCCAGTGCTTAAAGACCCGCTCAACGCCGGGCAGTGATGCCCGGTGTTTCATTTGACATGTCCCGTGGTTTCTCCGGCAGCGTGATCGTGAGAGGCCTGTCAGAGCCCCTAAAATGGGTTCAGAGGAGGGCGTGTTTCCTTGATCCGGTTTGGCAGCAAACCGGTGTAACACTTTGAAAGGAAATGCGATGAGCAAGCGCGAGTCGTCCAAGTACAAAATTGACCGTCGTATGGGCGAAAATATCTGGGGCCGTCCGAAGTCCCCGGTGAACCGTCGCGAATATGGCCCGGGCCAGCACGGCCAGCGCCGCAAGTCCAAGCTTTCCGACTTCGGCGTGCAGCTGCGCGCCAAGCAGAAGCTGAAGGGCTACTACGGCGACATTCGTGAAAAGCAGTTCCGTGCGATCTTCGCCGAAGCATCGCGCCGCAAGGGCGACACCCCGGAGAACCTGGTCGGCCTGCTCGAATCGCGCCTCGACGCGATCGTTTACCGCGCCAAGTTCGTTCCGACCGTTTTCGCCGCGCGCCAGTTCGTCAACCATGGCCACGTCAAGGTCAACGGCGTTCGCGTCAACATCGGTTCCTACCGCTGCAAGCCGGGCGACGTTATCGAAGTCAAAGAAAAATCCAAGCAGCTCGTTACGGTTCTCGAAGCCGTACAGCTCGCCGAGCGTGACGTTCCTGATTACATCGAAGCCGATCACAACAAGATGGTCGCGACCTTCGTTCGCGTTCCCGCGCTCTCGGACGTGCCGTACCCGGTCGTCATGGAGCCGCACCTGGTCGTCGAATTTTATTCGCGTTAATCAGGGCTCGCCTGAACGAATTGGAAAACCGCCCGGAGACGGGCGGTTTTTTTGTACGAAGTTGCCGGACGAATCCCATAGACTGGAGGCGGGTGCAGGACGGCGTGTCCTGAACGAGACCGCTTCCGAAGTGAGAAGTGCCGTATGCGCGAGCCGAAACCGCAAGAAGACCTCCAGGCGATCATCGACGACATCTTTCTGGAACTGACGCCGCGCCTCGGCGAAGGGAAGGTTGCGGATTATATTCCGCAGCTGGCACGCGTCGATGCCCGTCACTTCGGCATGGCGATCGTCACAACGGCCGGCAAGGTCTATCGCGCCGGCGATGCGGAGATGCCGTTCTCCATTCAGAGCATCTCCAAGGTGTTCACGCTCACGCTGGCGTTGGGCAAACACGGTGAAAACATCTGGAACCGGGTGGGGCGCGAGCCTTCGGGCTCGGCCTTCAATTCGATCGTGCAGCTCGAGCATGAGGGTGGTAAGCCGCGCAACCCCTTCATCAATGCCGGCGCGATCAGGATAAGCGACCTCATTCTCGCCGGCCACACGCCGAAGGAGCTGATCGGAGAGATCGTTCGCTTCGTTCGTTATCTCGCGGATGACGAGGACATCGTGATCGACCACGAAGTCGCACGCTCGGAGACCGCGACCGGTTACCGCAACATCGCGCTTGCGAATTTCATGCGGTCCTTCGGCCGGCTCGATCATCCGGTCGAGCACGTGCTCGGCGTCTATTTCCATCATTGCGCGCTCGCGATGACCTGTAGCCAGCTGGCCAAGGCCGGCCTGTTTCTGGCAGCCGGCGGCACCAACCCGCTGACCGGCCACTCGGTCGTGTCGCGCCAGCGCGCGCGGCGCATCAATGCGCTTATGCTCACCTGCGGCCATTATGACGGCTCCGGCGATTTTGCCTATCGCGTCGGTCTGCCGGGGAAGAGCGGCGTCGGCGGCGGCATCATGGCGGTGGCGCCGGGCAAGGCGTCTATTGCCGTCTGGTCGCCCGGGCTCAACGAATACGGCAATTCGCTGCTGGGGTCGCTGGCGCTCGAAATGCTGGCTGCGCGTACGGGTTGGTCGGTGTTCGGGCCGTAAGCGCGCAGAAAGTAGCCGCCCCTGTACCCTTCACAAAACGCCGGGGGCCCGCATGCCCGTTTTTTCTTGATCTTCCCGGCCGGACGGGGCAAGTGCTGCTTCAGAAAACGAAGCGCCACCTGCGCTCTGCACAATCCGAGATTGCCGCCATGGAAGTCGCACAATCCTCCCCGGACGAGACAGACAGCGTCATTGGCGATGATGCCGCCTTCGAAGGTGCGGCCCATCCGCTTTTTTCGCGCATGCCGTCCTCCGTCTCCTTCAACAAGCTGCGCAAGCGCCTGCTCAGGCAGGTGCGCCAGACGCTCGACGATTTCGGCATGCTCAAGGGCTCCAGACGCTGGCTTGTCGGCGTGTCGGGTGGAAAGGACAGCTACAGCCTGCTGGCGCTGCTGATCGACCTGCAGTGGCGGGGTCTGCTTCCCGTCGAAATCGTCGCCTGCAATCTGGATCAGGGGCAGCCGAACTTTCCGAAGCATGTCCTGCCCGACTATCTCCGGTCCATCGGCGTCGAGCACCGCATCGAATACCGCGACACCTATTCCATAGTGAAGGAGAAGGTGCCGGCGGGCGCGACCTATTGTTCGCTCTGTTCACGGCTGCGGCGCGGCAATCTTTATCGCATCGCCCGGGAGGAGGGCTGTGACGCATTGGTGCTTGGCCATCATCGGGAAGACATCCTCGAAACCTTTTTCATGAACTTTTTCCATGGCGGGCGCCTGGCGTCGATGCCGGCAAAGCTTCTCAACGACGAGGGCGATCTGATGGTCCTGCGGCCGCTTGCCTATGCGGCGGAGGACGATCTGGCGAAGTTCGCCGCGGCCATGGAGTTCCCGATCATTCCCTGCGACTTCTGTGGCTCGCAGGATGGGCTCGAGCGCAACGCAATGAAGGCGATGCTTGCGGATATCGAGCGGCGCATGCCGGGCCGCAAGGACACGATGCTGCGCGCGCTCGGACACGTGAACGCCTCGCATCTGCTCGATCCCAAGCTTTTCGACTTCCAATTCCTCTCTCCGGAGCCCAAAGAATGAGCCATTCCGTCGACATCGCCGCACTTGCCAACCTGCTGCAGGAAGCGGCGGTAAAGGAAATCCTCCCGCGCTTTCGCAATCTTGGCTCCGGCGATGTGCGGATGAAATCGGAAGCAATCGACCTGGTGACGGAAGGCGACGAGGCCGCCGAGAGGCTGATCAAGGCGAATATAGACGCGATTGCGCCGGGGGCCGTGTTCATCGGCGAGGAATCCGTCGCCGCCGATCCGGCGCTCCTCGACAAGCTCGCCGGTGCAGATCTCGCGATCGTCGTCGATCCGATCGACGGCACCTTCAATTTCGCAGCCGGCCTGCCGCTCTTCGGTGTGATGGCGAGCGTCGTTGCCGCGGGAGAGACCGTCGCAGGGATCATCTACGATCCGCTCGGCAACGACTGGGTCATCGCCGAGCGGGGCTCCGGCGCGTGGATGTGCCGGCCCGACGGGACGCAGGAGAGACTGTCGGTCACAGCCGGGGTCACCGTCGACAACATGGTGGGCGTCGCATCGGCCGGGTTTTACGCGCAGGCCGAGCGCCGCATCGTCATGGGCAATATGGCGAAGGTCCGGATGGCCACGAGCTATCGCTGCGCGGCGCATGAATACCGAATCTTTGCCGGCGGTCATCTGCACTTCCTGATGTATCAGAAGCTTATGCCTTGGGACCACCTTGCCGGCACCCTGATCGCCGAAGAGGCCGGCGCCTATGCGGCCCGTTTCGACGGCTCGCGTTATCTGCCCGCGCACACGAACGGCGGGCTGCTTCTGGCGACCGACAAGGAGAGCTGGGAGGAGTTGCGGCGGGAGGTCTTCACCGTCTGATCTGAAAAGCCCTTTCGAACGACAGAGGCCGCCCGGTTTTCCGGGCGGCCTCTGTCGTTAGACCCGATGCACTTCCGGACGGAAGACCGCTACACAGTTTCCTGGAAGTGCTCTAGAGGTGTCCGCCGCCGTGTTCGTGCGTCCCATCGCTGTCGCCCGGATGGGTGAACAGCTTTCCATTTTCCGCCCAGAGCGTTGCGAGGATGGTCAGCACGCCGAATAGGGCGTAGCCGCCGAAGAGCGGCTGCAGCGTGCCGTTGAAGAGCTGGCCGACGGCACCGCCGATCAGCGCACCGCCGGTGGTGGAGACGAAACCGGTGACGGCGGTTGCCGTGCCCGCCAGATGTCCCATCGGCTCGAGGCTGATGGCCGTGAAGTTGGTGGCGATGACGGCGAAGAACATCAGCAATAACGAAAACAGGACATAGCTGACGGCGAAGGCCGGAGTGCCCGCGAGCGACAGGACGTAACCGGTTGCAGCAAAGAGGGTGAAGAGGATCATCGCGGCATGCGAGATGCGTCGCATGCCGAAACTGCGCACGAAATAGCCGTTGGCGAAGTTCGCGACCGCTATCCCGCCCGCGGTGCCCGCAAAGGCGATCGGCATCCAGTCACTGAGGTTGTAGACCTCGCCGAAGACCTGCTGAACGCTGACGACATAGGCGCAAATGACGGCGGTAAACAGGGTCATTCCGATCATGTAGCCGCAGGTGATGCGGTTCGTGAGCACCGTGCGGAAGCCGGAAAGGACCGCTCCCACCGAAAGCGGCAGACGTTCCTCCTTCGGCAGGGACTCCTTCATCCGGGTCAGCGCCCAGACGAACAGGGCGGTGCCGACGACGCCGATCAGGATGAAGATCCAGTGCCAGTCGGCATAGGCGATCACTACTTGGCCAAGTGTCGGAGCGACGATCGGCACGATCATGAAGACGATCATGACATAGGACATGACGCGCGCCATGTCGCGGCCGCCGAAACAGTCGCGGACGATCGCCATGGTCGTGATGCGGACGGCGGCACCGCCGATCCCCTGGATGAAGCGGAGCAGGAGCAGCGTCTCTATGCTTTCGACCCAGGAGGCGGCGAACATCGACACGCTGAAGAGTGCAAGGCCGCAAAGGAGAACGGACCGGCGCCCGAAGGCATCCGAAAGGCTCCCGAAGAATATCTGGGAGAGGCCGAAGCCGAGGAAGAAGACGCCGATCACGAGTTGCGTATCGTTGGCGTTGGCAACGTTGAGCGTCTGGCCGATGCTCGGCAGAGCCGGCAGCATGCTGTCGATCGCGAGCGCAATGCTCGCGGTCATGACTGCAATGGTGACGATGAATTCGACGAGGCCCATTCCGAGACGCGCGGCGCCCGAAGCCTGATCGGCATGGCCCGATGATTGTTCACCAAGCGAAGATTGTTGGGAAACGGAAGTCATGTTCAAAACATCCAAAATGGACTGGGAGGAAAAATCGGTGGCCTGGAGCCGATCCGGCTAGCCTGCCGGATTGTGCGGTTTGAAGAGCTTGCCGCCCTCTGCGATCAGCACGCAGACAAGCGCCACGAGTGCGACCGTGAAGAAGCCAACCGCAAGGGGCGTGACGCTGTTATCGAATGCCTGGCCGATGAACGCGCCGATGATTCCGCCGCCGATCGTCTGCGTGAAGCCGAGAACGGATGAGGCGGTGCCGGCAACGTGGCCGAGCGGTTCCATCGCCATGGCGTTGAAGTTGGCGGCGATCAGCCCGAACTGGAACATGGTGGCGGCATGAAGGAGCATGAAGACCGGCAAAGGCAGCGGCCCGATCAATGAAGCCGACATCCAGATGAAACTTGCCAGGGTGAAGCCGAGAAGCGCGGCGTGCGACAATGCCCGCATGCCGAACGTCCGGACAAGTCGCGAATTGGTAAAGGAGGCGACCGCCATCATGCCGGCGAAAGCGGCGAATACTGCCGGAAACCAGACGCCCAGGCCATAGACGCCGACGAGAATCTGTTGCGCCGAGTTGATGAAACCGAAGAGACCGCCGAGAAGGGCCGACGTCGCGAGCGTATAGAACAGCGCCAGCCGGTTCGTCAGCACGATGCGGAAGCCCGCAAGTATGGACGAGGCCGTGAAGGGGCGCCGGTTGGTGGGGGCCAAAGTCTCACGAAGGCGCAAGGCGACCGGAAGCGCTACGGCAACCGCGAACATTGCGATCACGACGAAGATCATGTGCCATTCGGAAAAGAGCATGATCAATTGTCCGATGCTCGGTGCGATGACCGGGACGATCATGAACACCATCATTACCAGCGACATGATCTCGGCCATCTGCCGCCCCCCATAGACGTCGCGCACGATGGAAACGGTGATGACGCGGGTTGCCGCCGCGCCTATGCCCTGGACGAGCCGAAGGAACAGGAGTGTCGTGAAGGTTGGTACGAACACGATCGCGAGGGCGCTGACGCCGTAAAGGGCCAGCCCGCCCAACAAGGGTGCCTTTCGCCCGAAGCGGTCGGACAGGGGGCCGAAGAACAGTTGCGCGAACCCCATGCCGAGCAGGTAGGCGGTTATGACGTATTGCCGATGGTTCTCATCTGCCACGCCGAGGCTCGCGCCGATTTCCTGCAGCCCGGGCAACATGATGTCGATCGAGATCGCATTGATGGACATCAGCATGGCCATCAATGCAATGAACTGGACTTTCGTCAGCCCGGAGAGGGTGGCGGCTTGGTCTATGGGCCTTGTCATTTCATACATCCTGCCGGCTGCCGCTTTCCCGCAGCCGGTTCTTTGCCACGCCGAGCCAGTGCGTGGCACGTTTCGCAATGATTAGGATCTGCTGAATAAATTCAGTCTTTTGTTGTGTCGGATCGAAGAAGGACGCAGTACTCGCCGGCGGAAGAGGCCGCACCCCTGGGCAGGGCTGCGTACGAGACCGCGCGGCCGGTCGTCCATGACGCCCATGATTGGCGTGAGTTTCGCCGCCCGCTCATGAAGCGTATCGAACATTAGGCGCGCGGCATATTGCTTCGGAATCAAAAAAGGCGGTTACCCGCCTTTTCCGATCATCGCAAAGATGCGGTTCGGAGGGTGTCAGGCGGCGCCCTTGACGGAAATACCCTGTCCCTGAAGAAGCGTCTGCAACTCGCCCGCCTGGAACATCTCCCGCACGATGTCGCAACCGCCGACGAACTCGCCCTTTACGTAAAGCTGCGGAATGGTCGGCCAATTGGAATAATCCTTGATGCCCTGACGCAGATCGGCATCGGCGAGCACGTTGATGCCCTTATAGTCGACGCCGACGTAATCCAGGATCTGCACCACCTGGCCGGAGAAACCGCACTGCGGAAACTGCGGCGTTCCCTTCATGAAAAGAACGACGTCGTTGCTCTTGACCTCGTTATCGATGAAATCGTTGATTCCGCTCATCTTGTCTTCCTTCCTGCGCCGGTTTCAAGGACCGGATGTCGATTGGGGTCTAGATAGCACGCATGGACGTGGTTTTCACCACCCAATCGCAAAATTATTGATGGTCCCTCAAAGTTCGGCTTCCGCACCACTATCAGCGGGGAACGAGGGCTAGGCCATCGGGATCTAGGCCGAGCGGCGGCGCAGTTTGCTCCGGGAAGCCGCGGTCCGGCGACGGCTCACCTGCTTCTTTGCCGGTTTACGCAAGGCCGCCTCGACGATGTCAGCCAATATGCCGCCAGACTTGGCTTTCCTGCTTCGCCGTTTCGCCCGCTTGGCCGCGGTTCCGGCCGCTCTGGTTTTCTTGAGGATCTCTTTCAACGCGCTGTCAACGACCCCGCTTACGAGCTCCTTGATCAGGTCGGCCATTTCCGTCTTACTCCGGCGCGCTGGTTTGAAGGGCGAGCGCATGCAGAATGCCGCCCATGTTGCCCTTCAAGGCGTTGTAGACCATCTGGTGCTGCTGCACGCGCGTCTTGCCACGAAACGCTTCGGCCACGACTTCGGCGGCATAGTGGTCGCCGTCACCGGCCAGATCACGAATCGTGACCTTTGCGCCGGGAATCCCGGCCTTGATCATGTCTTCGATATCGCCTGGTGCCATGGGCATGATACGCCAACTCCCTTGTAATTTTGCGGCGCGGCCGCATTGCCGCCGCCCGCTATGAACTAAAGGGAACACGATTCAGGGGCCGAAGGCAAATGCTGTTTCGGCCGTCTGCCGGCCGGCGGGTCAATTGTCCGGTGCGAGATCGCCACCCATGTAATTGGGGAACCACGCCTCATGTGCGGAACGCAATTCATCGACGGATACGGGCCTGGCGTTTCCGAGCTGCACCGCATTTCCGCCTGTCCTGCCGATCACCGGCAGCGCAACGCCGGCGGCTTTTGCACGCGCGGCCACCGTCTCGGCCGAACTCTCCGCGACGGTTACGACATATCGGCCTTGGTCTTCGCCGTAGAAGACCGGGATCGGGTCGTGTTCCGCAGGTGCATCGATCGTCGCGCCGATGCCGGAAGCGATGGCCATCTCGGCCACGGCGAGCGCAAGTCCCCCCGAGGAGCAGTCGTGCACGGCCGTAACCAGGCCGTCCTCGATCAACCCGCGAACGAAATCGCCGACCTTGCGTTCATGGCCGAGGTCGACATGCGGCGCCGGACCGTCGGTGCGGCCATGAATGTCGCGCATGTAGACCGACTGGCCGATGTGCGTTCCCCAGCTCTGCGGAGCACCGGCGAGGAGGATGGTCTCGTTCGCCGCAGCAAAGCGAATCCGCGCCATCTTCGACCAGTCGCGGACGAGGCCGACGCCTCCGATGGTAGGGGTCGGCAGGATCGCCTGGCCGTTTGTCTCGTTGTAGAGAGAGACGTTGCCGGAGACGATCGGGAAGTCGAGTGCCTGGCAGGCCTCGCCGATGCCTTTGATCGCATGGACGAGCTGGCTCATGATCTCCGGCCGTTCGGGATTGCCGAAGTTCAAATTATCTGTGGCGGCGAGCGGCAGCGCGCCGGTCGCAGTCAGGTTGCGCCAGCACTCGGCAACCGCCTGCTTGCCGCCCTCGAACGGATCGGCTTCGACATAGCGCGGCGTAACGTCCGAAGAAAAGGCAAGTGCCTTGGTCTCATGGCCCTCGACGCGGATTACGCCGGCGTCGCCGCCCGGAAGCTGCAGCGAATTACCCTGGATCAGCGTGTCATACTGCTCATAGACCCAGCGGCGCGAGGAATTGTTGGCGGAACCGACAAGCTTCAGAAGCGCATCGGACACATCAGCCTGCGGAATGTCGTTGGTGGCGAGCGGCGAGGGTGTCCTTGCCGGCGTCCAGGGGCGGTCGTATTCCGGCGCCTCGTCTCCGAGTTCCTTGATCGGCAGGTTCGCGACTTCTTCGCCCTGGTGCAGAATACGGAAGCGCAGGTCGTCGGTGGTCTTGCCGACGATAGCGAAATCGAGGCCCCATTTGACGAAGATGGCCTTGGCTTCCTCTTCTTTTTCCGGGCGCAGCACCATAAGCATGCGCTCCTGACTTTCCGAAAGCATCATCTCATAGGCCGTCATGCGCTCTTCGCGCACCGGCACCTTGTCGAGATCGAGTTCGATGCCGAGATCGCCCTTGGCGCCCATTTCGACGGCCGAGCAGGTGAGGCCGGCAGCGCCCATGTCCTGGATCGCAATGACCGCACCGGTCTGCATCAGTTCCAGGCAGGCTTCGAGGAGGCACTTCTCGGTGAAGGGATCGCCAACCTGAACGGTCGGGCGCTTCTCCTCGATCGACTCGTCGAACTCGGCCGATGCCATCGTCGCGCCGCCGACACCGTCGCGTCCGGTCTTGGCGCCGAGATAGACGACCGGGAGGCCGACGCCTTCCGCCTTCGAGTAGAAGATCGCGTCGGTCTTGGCGAGTCCCGCAGCGAAGGCATTGACGAGGATGTTGCCATTGTAGCGCGCGTCGAACTCGACTTCGCCGCCGACCGTCGGCACGCCGAAGGAATTGCCGTAGCCGCCGACGCCTGCGACGACGCCCGAGACGAGGTGGCGGGTCTTCGGGTGATCCGGTGAACCGAAGCGCAGCGCATTCATCGCCGCTACCGGACGCGCACCCATCGTGAAGACATCACGCAGGATGCCGCCGACGCCCGTTGCCGCTCCCTGGTAGGGCTCGATGTAGGAGGGGTGGTTGTGGCTCTCCATCTTGAAGACGACGCAGTCACCGTCGTCGATGTCGACCACGCCGGCGTTCTCGCCCGGGCCCTGGATGACGCGAGGCCCCTTGGTCGGGAGCGTGCGCAGCCATTTCTTCGAGGATTTGTACGAGCAATGCTCGTTCCACATGGCCGAGAAGATGCCAAGCTCCGTAAAGGTCGGCTCGCGCCCGATCAGGTTCAGGATGCGTTCGTATTCGTCGGGCTTGAGCCCGTGCGAGGCGATCAGGTCCGGGGTGATGGGGCGGGTGTTGGAAATCGTCATCGTCGACCGTCAAATCCTTCGGGCGGCGCGCAACCTTCGCTTCGAAGGGAAGGCGCGTGCGTACCGCAACGTAACAGGGGCGCTTTGCGGCTTCTTTAGCCTATGCTGCGGCGCGGCGCGACAGAAAAATACGGTCGATCAACAGGGCGGCAGCCCGGATTTCAGCCCGTCGGACCGGGACTCTAGAACTGGTAGCCGAGCATCAGCCCCGCGCGCGTGAGCCCGTCGTTCGGGCCGTCGCAGAGGTTGGCATTGGACGCATGCTCGACCGTGGCCGAGAGATTCCAGTGATCGTCGAAATGGTAGCCCACGGCTGCATATTCGCGAAACAGCAGCCTGCAGCCGAGTTTCGGTCCGTCCGATCCATCGTCATTGAGATCGCCGTCATGCACCGTGCCGCCGGCGCCGAGCTCGATGAAAAAGCGCTCGGTGATGTCGGCATTCCAACTCAAGCCGGCGTAGATTTCGTTTACGCCGCTGGACGAGGTCGCGACGGACGCGCCGGCATGGATCCGCGGCCGCAGGATTTTCTCGACAAGGCCGCTTGCGCCGCCGGCGCCGAGCGGATCGAAGAACAATGTAGCGGAGGGGAAGACCCCGTCTTCTCGATTTGAGCCGTTGCCGATCGAGGTCGTAGCGCCGAACCGCAATTCATCGAAGACACCTTCTGCTGCACCGGCCTGAGAACCGATGAGTGCGCTCGAAAGCGTCAGGGCTGCTGCAACGAATGTAAACGGTCCCCGACCTGCAAACGAGCGGAAATCCTTCATGCCCAAACCTTCCAGTGCGAATCAATTCTGCGGGATCAAAAGCAAGAATAGATTGCCGAGGCTTGTGCGAAAGTCACCTCTAAAAAGTAATCAATCGAAACTGTCGTATCCGGCGCGCCCGCTATCGAGGAGACGGCGCAGTATTTCGAAGCCTCTTCGTACCTCGGATCGTTCGATTGGCGAGGAGAAACCGACGCGGATACGGTGAAAAACCCGGTCGGAGCGTCCGGCCTTGAATTCATCCTCGTCGTCGATGAGCACGCCCTCCTGCAGGGCGGCCTGCTTGAAGGTTCCGGAAAGCCAGGGCTCGGGCAGCTTCAGCCAGAAAAACGGAATCTTCGGATGCGAGTTGAAATCGAAGCCCGTGAAGATTTCGCGCGCCAGAGCTTCGCGCGCGCCTATTTCCTCGACGCCGCGATTGCGCAATACCGACGCCGATCCGGAGAGGACCAGACGGGCGCAAAGCTCCGCGAGAATGAAAGGCAGGCCGCCGCTCACCATCTTGTGGGCTACGCGGATGCGCTGGCTGAAATGCGGCGGGCAGGCGACCCAGCCGCCGCGTACGCCGGCAGCAACGGACTTCGAAAGACCGCCGACGAGGAAGGTTCGCTCGGGCGCAAGTTCCATCAGCAAGGGCAGCGGGTCCCCGGTCATGGAACCGTAGAGATTGTCCTCGACCAGCCAGACGCCGTATTTGCGCGCGATGTCGGCGATTGCCTGGCGCCGGTCGAGCGGCATGACCGCCACCGTAGGGTTCTGCGCGCCGGGCATCAGAAAGGCGAGTTTCGGGTGCTGCTGGGCACAGACACGCTCGAAATCTTCCGGCCGCATTCCGAATTCGTCGCTTTCCACCAGCGCGATCCGCCGGCCGATGAGGCCCGCGCTGCGGCTTATCTGGGAATAGGTCAGCGTCTCGAAGGCGATGCGGTCGCCCGGGGAGGTGACGGCCGAGATCACCGCGACGACTGCGGCATGAGCCCCAAGCGTCGGGACGACCGTTTCCGGCCCGGGCCGGAAATTGCCGCGTGCCAGCCATTGAGATCCAGCCTCGAACCAATGATCCGGAAAGTTGCGGGCATAGCTCGCAATGTCCCCGTGATGCTCGCGGCTGATGTCTCCGAGCAATTGCGCCAGGATGTCGCCCTGTCCGATATCAGGAGCGGCGGTGCTGTCGAAGCGGAGCTTGCCGGCTGGAGCTATGAGCGGGCGCGTCCCTGAAAGCGACGTCGTCAGCGGATCCGACTGCTCCGGCGGCCGGCTTTCCGGATGCTCGAGAACGTAGGTGCCGCGGCCGACCTCGCCGCTGACCAGGCCACGCTCGCGGACAATGCCGTAGGCGCGCCCGATCGTGCCGATCGTGACCCCTACATCGAAGGCGAGATTGCGCTGGGGCGGCAGCTTCGTACCCGCGGGCAGGGTGCCGTTGCCGATCGCCTCTTCGATCTGGTCGGCGATGCGCGCGTAAAGCGGCCCGTGACCTTGTTCAATGTCGGGAAGCCAAGTTGTCATAGTGACAATTCTCTATATTGCGCGACATTTCATGTCAATTATCTCTATGGCAGCAGATGCAATGCGAGCAATGGTGATGACAATGGGTGCAATTGATGCAATTCAGCCCCGGGAGTGCAATGCGCGGCCACCGGCCCGCTTCGGCATTGATTCACGAAGTGGCGCGGGAAACCTGTTGTCGCGGCTTTGGCAGCTTTATTGCAAACTGGCGTCCAAGAGGCGCAGCCGTCTGGCGCTCGACGAACTGAGCACGCATCTGCTCGACGATATCGGTGTGAGCGAAAAAGAGGCGCGGCGTGAATCGGCCGTCCCTTTCTGGCGGTAGGTGTCCGGCGATTGCTTTCCTCCCTGTCCCGTCACGGGGATGAGAGCGGCGCCGCGTCTGCGGCGCGGAAAGAGTCCTTCCAGTCCAATGACTTGGTCTGGCTGGATTCCTGTGACAAGCACAGGAATGAGGGCCGGGGAGGTTTGGTCTCTACAACTTCCGATTGCGAATGTGCGAGGGATGGTCAACCTTTCACGCAATGAAAGGTTACGTCTACATTCTCGCATCGAAGCGAAACGGGACGCTGTACACGGGCGTAACCCGGGACCTGCTGCGCCGCCTCCTCGAGCACCAGAACGATCTGACGCCTGGATTCACGTCCAGATACGGCGTGAAGACCTTGGTGTGGTTCGAGGAGTTCGACCTGCTGACTTCCGCCATCATGCGGGAGAAGACGATGAAGAAATGGCCGAGGAAGTGGAAGCTTAAGTTGATAGAAGAATTAAACCCGGAATGGGAAGATATCTCTCACTATCTTCACGGTTTATGAAACGCGCCGAGGGCCGCACCCTCTCCGCCCTCATCCCTGTGCTCGTCACAGGGATCCAGCAGCGCCGCGTCTGCGGCGCAGAAGAGTCTTTCCAGTCCAATGACTTGGCCTGGCTGGATTCCTGTGACAAGCACAGGAATGAGGGTCCGGGGATGTGCGGCATCGCATGAAATTTCTAACATGCAGATACGAGGGAGGCGGGCACGGGTGTTACGGCAACCTTCGCTCCCCTATCCGCACGGCCTATGGGAAGTGCTTCGAGGGACCGCACCCTCTCCATCCTCATCCCTGTGCTCGTCACAGGGATCCAGCAGCGCCGCGTCTGCGGCGCGGAAGAGCCTTTCCAGCCCATGGACTGGCCGGACTCCTCCGTCGCCCCCGCGGAAGGGCGCGTTGCCGAAGATGGTCGGATCAGCTGCAGCCTTTGCCGCCGGCGGCCCAACGGCGCACGTCCGCGGCGATGCGCGTCCCTACCGGCTCGCTCATCAGCGGGCCGAAGGCCTGCAGGCGGGCTGGTTGACCCTCGGCCTCGACCACGGCAAGCGGGCGCGATTCCGGTGATTTGCGCGGCACGATCAGGATGCGCGGGCGTCCGGAGAAGGAGTTGAGTTCGGGGGCGAGGCGATAGGCTTTGAACGCCGCATCGCCCGACTTGAACCAACAGCCATTCGCGCCGAGAGCGATGCGCTCCATGGTCGGCAGCGCGGCGGAACTCGCGGCCGGTGCGGCAGGGCGCCCCGACTGGCAACCGGCGACAAGCGTCAGGCTGGCGGCAACGCAGGCGAGCGCAAAGGAACGTCCGTTAACAATGGATGACATGGGAGGTCTCACGGGAACTGGTGGCGAATGCCGCCTTCCAGCGGCGACCGGAGCAATTTCATAAGTACGAAGCGGTTTTCCGCCCGTAGTGCTACATGACAAAACTTAAGCAGCAATTACGTCCAGCGCCGAGGCGAAGAGTCCTCGGCCGTCCGCGCCGCCATGGGCGGACTCGATCAGATTTTCCGGATGCGGCATCATGCCGAGCACATTGCCCTTCGCGTTCAGGACGCCGGCGATGTCGTTGACGGAGCCGTTCGGATTGGTGCCTTCGGCATAGCGGAACACGACCTGGCCGCTGCCTTCGATTGCCTTCAACGTTTCCGCATCGGCGAAATAGTTGCCGTCATGGTGGGCGACGGGGCTGCGGATTACCTGACCCTTGGCGTAGGCGCGGGTGAAGGCGGTGTCGGCGTTGACGACTTCCAGCTTCACCTCGCGGCAGACGAACTTCAGCGAGGCGTTGCGCATCAGCGCGCCGGGCAGGAGGCCTGCTTCGACGAGGATCTGGAAACCGTTGCAGACGCCGAGGACGCGCACGCCTTGCTCCGCCTTGGCCTTGATCGCCTGCATCACCGGCATGCGTGCAGCGATCGCGCCGCAGCGCAGATAGTCCCCATAGGAAAAGCCGCCGGGAATGACGATCAGATCCACATCCGGGATTTCGGTCTCGGTCTGCCAGACGGTGACAGGCGCCTTGCCGGAAATCTTCGTCAGCGCCGCGATCATGTCGCGGTCGCGATTGAGACCAGGAAGCTGAACGACGGCGGACTTCATGACGTACCTATCTTGCCTTTGCCCCCGGCATATAAGGATTTCCGGGGCTGTTTCAACGCAGTGCAATGGCCGCCCCCGCCGTCAGGCGAGGGAGATGCTGTAGTTTTCGATAACGGTGTTGGCGAGCAGCTTTTCGCACATGGCCTTGAGGTCGGCTTCAGCCTTGGCCTTGTCGGCGGTTTCGAGCTGCAGATCGAAGACCTTGCCCTGTCGCACCTGGCCGATGCCGTCAAAGCCGAGAGCGCCGAGAGCGCCTTCGATAGCCTTGCCCTGCGGGTCGAGAACACCGTTCTTCAGCGTCACGGTTACGCGTGCCTTGATCACTTTTGCTTATCCCCGAGATTACTTGACCAGCACCGGACCCGAACCGCGCGGCGGCTCGTTTTCATTGATGATGCCGAGGCGGCGGGCCACTTCCTGATAGGCTTCGACAAGTCCGCCCATATCGCGGCGGAACCGGTCCTTGTCCATCTTTTCCTTCGTCTCTATGTCCCAGAGACGGCAGCTGTCGGGGGAAATCTCGTCGGCCAGGACGATGCGCATCATGTCGCCCTCATAGAGGCGGCCGCATTCGACCTTGAAGTCGACCAGCTGGATGCCGACGCCGAGGAAGAGGCCGGAAAGGAAATCGTTGATGCGGATGGCGAGCGCCATGATGTCGTCGAGTTCCTGCGGGCTCGCCCAGCCGAAAGCCGTGATGTGCTCCTCGGAGACCATCGGGTCGTCGAGGGCGTCGGCCTTGTAATAGAATTCGATGATCGAGCGCGGCAGGACGGTGCCTTCCTCGATACCGAGGCGCTTGGCGAGAGAGCCGGCGGCAACATTGCGCACCACGATCTCCAGCGGGATGATCTCCACTTCCTTGATCAACTGCTCGCGCATGTTGAGGCGGCGGATGAAATGGGTCGGGATGCCGATCTTGTTCAGATGCGTGAAGATGTACTCGGAAATGCGGTTGTTGAGTACGCCCTTGCCGTCGATAACGTCATGTTTCTTCTTGTTGAAGGCGGTGGCGTCGTCCTTGAAGAACTGGATCAGCGTGCCCGGTTCCGGACCTTCGTAAAGGATCTTGGCCTTGCCCTCGTAGATACGGCGGCGACGATTCATGGATCTGTCTCTGTGGTTGTTGGCGCTCTTGGGAGGCGCATTGGGAATTTTCTCAGCGGGTCCATATCCGAAAAGAAGACAATTAACAATCGGCGTGTCTTTCCATCCCCGGATTAGATTAGGCTATCATGAAAGTCGCCGAAGGCGAAAAGGCGCATTGCACTTTCGAGAGCCTTTTGGTTTATGGCGATGGTGCTTCGGGCAGCATATTTTTCAGGGAGATCGATTGATGACGACGATGCAGGATCGCGAGAAGGCTTTCGAGGCGAAGTTCGCGTTGGACGAGGAATTGAGGTTCAAGGCCACCGCGCGCCGCAACAAACTGCTTGGCCTTTGGGCCGCCGGTCTTCTCGCCAAGTCGGACCCGGAAGCCTATGCGAGCGAGATCGTCGCCGCGGATTTCGAAGAGGCCGGGCACGAGGACGTCGTGCGCAAGATCAAGGCCGATTTCGACGCGGCTGGCGTTGCCATATCCGAGGACGACATTCGCGTCCGCATGATTGAATTGCTCTCGGAAGCGGTTGCACAGCTACAGAAAAACTGAACGACACCTGCATGCCGCCGCCCGGCAGAGACCGGGCGGTGTTTTTTTGAGCGGCGCCCCCGCTGTCATGCGAAGACGCGACCATCGAAGAGTTTTCGCGCGGTTCGTAGAAACGAGCATTCCTTCACGCTGCCGGCGTCGTCGAGCCGAAGCAGGATTTCCATGCGGCCGGTCGGGTGCTCGACGGCCAGGGTTTTTTCCTCGCCCTCTGGCAAGGTGGCGAGGGACGCTGCGGGACTGTTTGGCAGCAGGCATGCCGTGGCCACGCTGAGCGCGCCAAAGACGCCGATCGAAGCATGCACGCGGTGGGGAATTAGGCTGCGGGTCATGATGGCGCCGCCATTCACCGGAAGGGCGACCAAGGTCATCTTGGGGACCGACTTTTTCGTGACGTCACCCAAATTCATCAGCGGTCCTGCGGCGAGGCGGATGCGCTCGATACGCGCCTTGACAGACTCGTTCGCCTCGAGCTCTTCGCGGCTCTCATATCCCTTCAGGCCGAAATCCGCCGCCCGCATGACCACGACCGGCATTCCGTTGTCGATCAGCGTGCAGGCAACACCCTCGATCTCGTTTGCGGCCGAGCCGGTGGGCAGCAATGCGCCGCAGCTTGAGCCGGCGGCGTCCGTGAAGGTCAGATAGACGGGTGCGGCGGGATGCGGCACCCCGTCGATCGACGCGTCGCCCGTATAGACGGGTCGGCCATTCGCGGTGCGGATGCGCGCGACAGCAGACTGGGACGTGTTCTCCATGTAGATGCGGATGGCGGTTTCGCCTTCCGCGGCTTCGACCAGCCCGCGCTCGACGGCAAAAGCGCCGACGCCGGCAAGGATATTGCCGCAATTCTGGCTGTCGCTTACCACTGCCTGATCGACGAAGACCTGGAGAAAGAGAAAATCTACGTCGAAACCGGGCCGAGCCGAGGCGCGGACGACGGCCACTTTGCTTGTCAGCGGATCGGCCCCTCCTATGCCGTCGATCTGACGCTGGTCGGGCGACCCCATGATGCGCAGCAGGAGCCGGTTGCGCTCCCCAGCGTCGGTCGGAAGATCGTCCGCGAGAAAATAGGCGCCTTTCGACGTGCCGCCTCTCATCATCATGCACGCAATACCGTCTGGCGTCATGTGTTCACTCCTGTCAGGCCGTTTCAAGGAAGAGGAAGCGCGAGCAGCTTGCCGAATACCAGATAGGCGATCGCCCAGAAGCCGGCCCCGGTTGCTGCGGCTCGGACGAGCGGCTTCTCGCCCGGAAAGAGCAGCGTCGCCACGCCCGCGCCGATTCCGAGGCAAAGGGCCAGCCCGATCCAGTTCGCGCCGAGACACACGGCGACGAAGAGGGCCATCAGGCCGCTGACGCGCGCAATGTCGACCCTGCCGTGCGTTCCGCCGAGATCGACGCCCCTCAGGACCTGAACGAGATAGACAGCCGACACCGCCGTACCGAAGACAGCAACCTGAATGGGCAGCGAACCCGGCCCGACATCGCCTCGTGAATGTCCAGCCGGCAGCCCGAGGCTCAACAGCAGGAAGCCCGCATTCCAGCCGATGCACACAAGAGCCGCGACGAGGTTTTGCCAATAGTGCCCGTGAGGTGCCTCCCCGCCGTGCCCGGCGGAGAGGTCATGTTCCGGAGCACCCGATGCGTGACCGCTCATTCGACGTATCCGTTGGCCTTGAGGAATTCGAGCTGGTTGGCGAGATCGCTCTGCGCCCGTTTGGTGAAATCCTCTTCCTTCCAGTCGGGGCTATCCTGGAACTGCTCGGTCTGGAACTTCTTCCAGTCCTCGGATGCAGTCACTTTGTCCACTGCAGCCTGGATGGCGCCGACGGCGTCGTCGGGTGTTCCCGCCTTTACCGCGATACCGCGCCAGACCGCCCCCTCGATGTCGTAACCCTGCTCTTTGAACGTCGGTACGTCGGGCAGGAATGCGCTACGCTCGTCGGTCGAAACGCCAAGCAGCTTAATTTCGCCGCTTTTGACCTGCGCAAGGCCGGTCGATGGCGTCATCATGGCAGCATCGAGGTGCTTGCCGAGGAGGCCGAGCGTCACCTTGCCCGACGCGTCATGCGGGATCCAGCCGCTTTCGAAGCCGCCCTTCTTCATGAGCTGGTACAGCATGTACTGATGAAAGCCTCCGGGCGCATGGCCGCCGACTTTCAGGCCGTTCGGATTGTCCTTCATGTATCCGATGAAATCGTCGACGGTCTTGAATTGGCTGTCGGAAAGCACTGCAAGCGAAGACGGCTCCGACTGCATGGCCCGAAGCAGGCGGAAATCCTCGAGTTCGAAGGGAATGAGGCCTTGGGCGATGCCGAAGGTCAGTGTCCCGGTGAGGACGAGGATGTTGTAGCCGTCGGCCGGCTGCGTCATGATCTGCGAGACGCCGACGGCGCCGCTGCCGCCCGGCCTGTTGTCCACTTTCACCGTCCACCCTGCCTCCTTTTCCAGGAGCTCGGCGAGCTTGCGGCCGTAAGTGTCGAGCGCTCCCCCGGCACCCGCCCAAACCACCAGCGTCACCGGCTTTTCCGGAAATTCCGCGGCGAGGGAGTTCGCCGGTGCTGCAAATCCCGACAGGACGAGGGCCAGCCCCACAGCCGCGCCTGCCATGCGCGCGCCGAACGTTCTTCTTGTAATACTCATGTCTTCTCCTCCAGTTGGATGCTTTCAACGGACAGTGCAGTCCGCCGTTTCTTCGGTCCGCGCACTGGCGCGGCGCGCCTGGATCCGTCGCCAAAGCGGCGTCAGCAGGCTGACGAGGCTCAGGATGAGGAAGATCAGGCTGATCGGATCGGTGACGAAGATCGTGTAGTCGCCTTGCGAGGACACGAGCGCGGTACGATAGTTCGACTCCACCAGATAGCCGAGTACCATAGCCAGAATGACGGGGGCGACCGGGAAGCGGAGCTTCTTCATGAGATAGCCGACGACTCCGAAGCCGAGCATCAGGTAGACGTCGAACATCAGGTTGCGGATGGCGAAGGCGCCGAGAACGGCAAAGGCCATGATGCCGACGGCGATCACCGCGTCGGGCAACCGCATCACCCGGGCCATGAGCGGCAGGAAAAGAGAGCCCGCGGCATATTGCACCAGCGACGCGATGATTGTCCCGAAAAGGATCGCATAGACCAGCGACGGCGCCTCGTTGAAGAGCTGCGGACCGGGATGCAGGCCGTGCATGATGAGTGCGCCGACCATGATCGCGGTCGTCGGGGAACCGGGGACACCGAGCGCAAGGAGGGGCACGAGTGCGCCGCCGACCGTGGCGTTGTTGGCGGCTTCAGGTGCCGCGATGCCGTTTGCGGAGCCATTGCCGAACTCTTCGGGATGACGGTCGCGGGCGCGGGCATAATCGCGGGCGACCCAGCAGGCGATGTTGCCGCCGACACCGGGAAGAATTCCGAGCAGGGTGCCTATGACCGAACCGGAGAGCATGGAGCGCCAGGTTTCCTTCCACAGGGCCGCTGACATGAACACGTGGCCGACCTTGTCCTTGATGGACGGCGCAGACACCAAGCGGCTCTCGACCATCGCGAGCGCTTCCGACACGGCGAAGAGGCCGATGAGTGCCGCCAAAAACGGTACGCCCTCATAGAGCTGGAAAAGTCCGAAGGTGAAGCGCGGCGTGCCGGCGATCGGATCTATGCCCACCGTCGCCAGCGCAAGACCGAAGGCGGCACAGGCAAGACCCTTGACCAGCGAACCACCGGACAGTGCCGCGACCGAGCTCAGGCCGAACACGCCCACGGCGAAGTACCCGGCCGGTCCGAACTTCAACGCCAGCGAGGCGAGCGGCATGGCCAGCAACAGCAACGCAAGCCCGCCGAGAACCCCGCCGACGGTGGAGGCAGTCAGCGAAATCGGAGATCGCCTCGTTCGCCTTGCCCTGTCGAGCCATGGAATAGCCGTCGATCGCGGTCGCCGCAGCGGCGGCCGTGCCCGGGGTCGACAGGAGGATCGCGCTGATAGAGCCGCCATATTCGGCTGAGGTATAGAGCGAGATCATCAGCAGCATGCTGAGCTCGGGGCCGAGATTGTAGGTGAACGGGATGAGCAGGCTCAATCCGATCGATGGACCAAGTCCGGGCAGGGCGCCGATGACGATCCCGAGCAGAGCCCCGGTGACGAGTACGGCAACGCCGGAAAGGCTGAAGATGACGCCGAGCGACTGTAAGATACCGTCCATCTCAACTGTCCTTCGCCAGGCGGCGTGCGAGCACCGGTACGAAACCGCGATAGCCGTCATTTACGGAGAGCCCCTGATCCTTCATCGCCGCATGAGCGGCGGCGATCGTCTCACAGGCAGCCCGCGACATGGGGGCGTTCAGTCCGAACGATTCGATCGTCTCGGCCGCTTCGGTCATCTCTGTCACGCGACGGGCGCCGTGCTCGAAGGTTCGGGACAGGTAATAGTCGGCCACATTCCGCCAGTCGAGGCCGGGAAATGTCTCCTGGACCGAATCAAGAATGCGCTCGGTAACGCCGGCCCGCTCCGCCGAGGACAGAGCTTCGATCAGCAGGGCCTCGACACCTTTGATCATCACCGAACGGATCATCTTCAGCGACGAAGCCTGGCCCGGAGTATCGCCGACCGCTTCGAGGTTCATGCCGAGCGCGTTCAGGCGCCCCGCCACCTCGACGGCACGCTTGCCCGCGACGAGGATCGGAACCTTCTCGGCATAGGGTGGCACGCGCGCCATGACGGCGCCTTCCACGAAGCTGCCCTTCCCGGTAGCGATCGCGCCGGCTGCGAGGGCCTTGGTGTCCGGCCCGACGGAGTTGAGGTCGATAAAGACCGCCTCGCCGGAAAGATGCGGCGCCGCCGAGGCGGCGACGGCCTTCGTCGCGGCACCGACGACGAGCGACAGCACGACATCCGCGGAAGCAATGCCGGCCACGTCGTCGAGCGGTTCGACACCGAGTTCGGCCGCTCTTGCCCGCAGGGCGTCGGAAGCAGCCGGGTCGTTGAAGCGCAAATCGTAAGCGGCGAGCCGTGCGGCGTTCCGGCCGCCAAGCCCACCGGCGATGGACTGCGCAGCCTCGCCGAAGCCGATGAATGCAATCGTGGTCATTCGTCCTCCCTGCGGAAATGGCTCCTGCGCCATCTCCCGCTTCAATCGATGTATTTCAATCCTTTGGCTGCGAGTGCGCCGCGCATGTCGTAGATGTCCAGTCCCAGTTCGCCGGCAGCCAGCCGCTCACGCGTCTTGCGCTCCTTCTCAAGCCTCGCGCGCGAGGCCGCGACGGCTTGTTCTGCCTGCGCTTTCGGCACGACCATGACCCCGTCGTCGTCGGCGATGACGACATCGCCGGGGGCCACGGTGGCGCCTGCACAGACGATCGGCACGTTGACCGAACCAAGCGTCGCCTTCACCGTTCCCTGTGCCGAGACGAACCGTGACCAGACGGGAAAGCCGATTTCCTCCAATTCACTGACATCCCGTACCCCGGCCTCGATGATCAGACCGCGCACGCCACGCACCATAAGTGAGGTTGCAAGCAATTCGCCGAAATAGCCGGCGTCGCACAGCGAGGTCGGTGCGACCACGAGAATGTCGCCTTCGCGGCACTGCTCGACCGCCACATGGATCATCCAGTTGTCGGCAGGCGGTATCGAGACCGTCACCGCCGTACCCGCCACGCGCGCCCCGCGCCAGATGGGGCGCATATAGGACTGCATCAGGCCGGTGCGGCCCATCGCCTCGTGGACCGTCGCAACGCCGCACTCCGCCAGGGCGTCGACAAGGCTCTGACCGGTCCGCTCGATATTCCGGTGAACGACGCTCATGCCAGCGCTCCATGTCCGAGTGTACCGGTGACATGCGGAAACACGGCCTCGTAGGCCTCTCCATAGGTGATCTTGTAGTCGGAATTGCGCGAGGCCTGGACGCCTCGCTGGAGGGCGACACGGGTATAATATTCCCAGAGATGCTCTTGTCCCTCCATGCACTTGATCGCCGCCAGTTTCTTCTCCCAGACATCGGTGATGTCGAGCAGGAAGTTCGGCTTCCAATTGCATTGTTCCGGCTGGTGCGGCTCGAAGAGATAGACAGGCGGGGCGCCGAGTACGGGCGTGCCGGGCTTGTGCCCATGCGCCTGGGCTATGACACGCGCATGCTGCGCGAACTCGGTCGCCATCGGGTGATCGAAGTTATAAGGGTCCTGCCGCGAGTGCGTCAGCATGAACTCCGGGCGTATTTCGCGGTAGAGGTCCACCAGCCGATCGAAGGCTTCCGGCGTCACCTGCATGGGGTAGTCGCCGAGATCGTAGAACAGGATATCGCGAACGCCGAGCGCCTTCGCGGCGTTTTCCGCCTCGCGCCGACGGTCCGCCTTCACGGCCTCGAGGGTCATTCCCGACTTTTTCCAGAGCTTCGCCGACTCGCCGCGCTCGCCGAAGGACAGGCAAACGACTGTGACTGCATAACCCTGTCTTGCGTGGGCGGCGATCGCGCCGCCAGCCCTCCAGACGAAGTCGGCCGAATGCGCGCTGACGACGAGTCCGGTCTTTTGATGCATATCCATGCTCCTTCATTCTTCGGAGTGGACACTGGCATCCGACAGGGCCCGGGTGCTAATACGAAAGCCGAGCCGAGCTATAGTTTTTTTCGAATCTGCCTCTGGAGCACAGATGATCGCAATGGATATCAACATCCGGCATCTGCGGGTCTTCATGCAGGTCTGCGAGACGGGCAGCCTCAACCGGGCGGCCGCCGAGCTGCACATTTCACAACCCGCCGTCTCGGTGGCGCTCGCGGGGATCGAGCGCCGCTTCGGCGCGAATCTCCTGTCGCGCTATGCTGCCGGCAGTCAGCCGACGGCGGCCGGCGAGGTTCTCTTGACGCGGATACGCCGCATGGAGAACCAGATCGCATTGGCGCTGGCCGAGCTCTTCGGCATGAGTTCGCAGCGCGATCCGACGCTGGTCGCCAAATGTATCGCGCGAATAACCTTTCGGCAGATAGAGGCGCTGATCGCCCTTGCCGGCAACGGTTCCATCACCGAGGCGGCGCGCGGCGGCGGCGGCTCGCCGGCGGCGCTGCACCGGGCATTGCATGACCTGCAGACCAATATCGGCAGGGCCATCCTCATGCGCAGCCCGGCCGGCGTGGCGCCGAATACACTAGGCCGCCGCCTCGCGATGCGCTGGCAGGTGGCCCTCACCGAACTGGAGCAGGCGCTGGATGAAATCCGCGAAATCGAAGGGCGCATGGAAGGGCGGATCAAGATTGCAAGTCTTCCGCTTGCGCGCACCCTGTTGATTGCGCGCGCCGTCAACCCCCTTATGGCGGAGCACCCGAATGCCCGGGTGGAAGTCGTGGATGGCTCCTACGAGGCTCTGTCGCAGCAGTTGCGCACCGGCGCGAGCGACATTCTGATCGGAGCGCTGCGTTCGGGCAGCGACCTCGAGGGGCTGCGGGCGGAGCCCCTTTTCGAGGACCCCTACGCGGTGGTCGGACGATCCGGGCACCCGCTTCTCAACAGCAGCGGAAAGGGGGCATCACTTGACCAGCTCGCCGCCCAGCAATGGGTCGCCCAGCGTCCCGGCACGCCTATCCGGGCCGCATTCGATGCGCTTTTTGCTGGTTGCGGGGACGCGCCAAGGGCGAGTATCGAGACGAGCTCGCTCGTTCTCACGCGTGCCATCATTCTGGAAAGCGACCGGCTGTCGATGCTCTCTCGCCGCCAGATCGCCATCGAGGAAAGAGAAAATCTCCTTGGTTGCATTCCGGTCGCCGATGAGGTGCGCAGCCGGCTCCGGACGCGGACGATCGGTGTCACCGTTCGGGAGAACTGGCTGCCGAGCAGGCTTCAGAAAACTTTTCTCGAATACCTGCGGGTGGCGGCAGCGGGTCTCGGCCAGGCGTGAGTTGCGGTGCCAACACTGACGTGCCTTACGCCCGCAGGCGGCTCAGGAACTGGGCGAAGACCATCGAACCTTCCGGCCAGGGGCCGTGGCCGGATTCCGTGTTGATGTGGCCGGCGTCGCCGGCATCGACGAGCAGCGATCCCCAGGCGTTGGCGATATCGCCGGCGTGCTCGTAGGAGCCGAAGGAATCGTTGCGGCTGGCCACCATGATCGACGGGAAGGGCAGGGGATCGCGCGGATAGGGGCCGAAGGTCATCAGGTGCTTCGGCCGGATATTCGGGTTGGCGACGTCCGGCGGGGCAACCAGGAATGCGCCGGCAATCTGCCGCGTGCAGTGAGGCAGTGCGTGGATCGCCGTGGCAACGCCGAGCGAATGCGCGACGATGACGACCGGCTTCTCTGCGGCATTGACCTCCTCGATCATGCGCGCCACCCAATCCTCCCGCACCGGCTTCGACCATTCTGCCTGCTCGACGCGGCGCGCGGTCGACAGTTTACGCTCCCATCGGGTCTGCCAATGGTTCGGGCCCGAGTTGGTGTAGCCGGGAACGATGAGGATATGTGTTTCGGAAACCTTCATGATCGTCGCGATTTGAAGTCGAAAAGGGCCGAAGTCAAGGCGGAGGCGACAGAGGCGGCATTTTCTGTATAATCACACTCACAGTCGCGGTTCGACAGCGGCCCATCTTTTAACACCACTGTCGCGGGTCCGTGGCTGCTCTGGTTCGTTGAGGAGTGTGAGCCATGACAACCTTCCATGTTCTGTCGGGGGCAGATCCGACCGTCGCGCATCCCGGCATACGAAAGATTGGCATTGCGGATGTGTTCGACGCGTTGCGTCTCGGGCTGGATGACTTCCGGGAAAAGCCGTCGCATTATGTTTTTCTGTGCCTCATATATCCAATCGCCGGCGTCGTGCTGATGACGTGGAGTGCGGGAGCGAACATGTTGCCGCTGCTCTATCCGCTCGCTTCCGGCTTTGCCCTCATCGGGCCTGTGGCTGCCATCGCCCTCTACGAGGTCAGCAGGCGTCGCGAACTCGGCATGGACGCGCGGTGGCCGCACGCAATGCGGCTGCATCGCCATCCGGCAATCCCGTCGATCCTCGCGGTTGCCGCTGTCCTCTTCGTCATCTTCGTCGTCTGGCTGCTGGTCGCCCAGGGTCTTTATCTAACCATCTTCGGTTCGACGCCTCCGGCTTCGATCTCGGAGTTCTGGACCAGTGTGACCACCACCGAGCAGGGGTGGAACCTGATCCTGGTCGGCAATCTTGTCGGCTTCGTCTTTGCCGTCGTCGTGCTGTCGATAAGCGTCGTCACCTTCCCGCTGCTCCTCGATCGCGACGTCGGTGCGCTGACGGCGATGGAAACATCGGTCAGAGCGACGCTCGCCAATCCGGTGCCGGTGGCCCTGTGGGGCTTGATCATCGCAGCCGGACTGGTGATCGGCTCCATCCCGGTCTTCGTCGGTCTTGCCGTCATCATGCCGATCTTCGGCCACGCGACGTGGCATCTCTACCGCAAGCTGGTGGAACAACCGGCCGGTCCGGCGCGATAGGTCTCCCGCTCGAGCGGGGAGTTGGGAGCGACCGCCTCAACATCCCGCTCGGATCGCCACTGATCAGCGAAAGAACTTGTAATAGGATGAGATCTGGGCTGCCGTGTTCGAGGACAGGTTCAGCTTGATGCCGATCCTGTCGCCGCGGACCCAGCGCACCATGCCGGAGAGAAAGCCGAGCTCCTCGCTCCTGATCGTCACTTCCTGACCGGTCCGCGCGCCGATATCGAAGAGCAGCCTGAAGCAGATGCCTTCGTCGGAAAGATCGACCACAATCCCGTTGGTCGAACCCGTCTTGCAGGTGACGGTCCCGGTTATCTTCGTCTTTTCGCGCGAAGAGGCGCGCTGAAGGCTGTCCTTGTAAACCATGGTTTTCTCGAAACCTGATTGCGACAGCTGCAAGCTTCACATGGAGCACCTAAAGGACCGCTAAAGACTTCGCCCGCATTTGAACGAAGGACGTCAAATGCGGGCATGGAAAAACGTGCGCCATTCCGGGCGGTTTCCGTTCCTAGACGGAACCGAAAACCCGCCGGAAGATCGTGTCGACGTGCTTGGTATGATAGCCGAGGTCGAATTTCTCCCGGATGTCCTCTTCGGAAAGCGCTGCACGGACTTCCGTGTCAGCGAGCAGTTCTTCGAGGAAGTCCTTGCCCTGTTCCCAGACCTTCATGGCATTGCGCTGTACGAGCCGGTAGGCATCCTCGCGCGAAACACCGGCCTGGGTGAGGGCGAGAAGAACACGCTGCGAGTGAACAAGTCCGCGGAACTTGTTCATATTCTTCAACATATTGTCCGGGTAGACGAGAAGCTTGTCGATGACGCCGGTCAGCCGGGCCAGCGCGAAATCGAGCGTGACCGTCGCATCCGGACCGATCATGCGCTCGACCGACGAATGCGAGATATCGCGTTCGTGCCACAGGGCGACGTTTTCCATGGCCGGAACGACGAAGGCGCGGACCATGCGGGAGAGTCCCGTCAGGTTCTCCGTCAGCACCGGATTGCGCTTGTGAGGCATGGCGGAAGAGCCCTTCTGGCCCGGAGAGAAATATTCCTCCGCCTCCAGGACCTCGGTGCGCTGCAAATGCCGGATCTCGGTTGCGAGACGCTCGATGGAGGAGGCGACGACGCCGAGCGTTGCGAAATACATCGCGTGGCGATCGCGCGGGATCACCTGAGTCGAGACGGGTTCAGCCTTGAGGCCGAGTGCTTCTGCCACATGTTCCTCGACGCGGGGATCGATATTGGCGAAGGTGCCGACCGCTCCGGAAATGGCGCAGGTCGCGATCTCCTCGCGTGCAGCGAGAAGGCGCTGCTTGCAGCGGTCGAACTCCGCATAGGCAAGCGCGAGCTTGACGCCGAAGGTCGTGGGCTCGGCGTGAATGCCGTGCGAACGGCCGATAGTCACCGTGTCCTTGTGCTCGAAGGCACGCCGTTTCAGCGCCTCGAGCAGGTTGTCGAGATCGGCGAGCAGGAGATCGGTCGCGCGGACGAGCTGAACGTTGAAGCAGGTGTCCAGCACGTCGGAAGAGGTCATGCCCTGATGGATGAAGCGGCTGTCGGGGCCGACGAATTCCGCAAGATGGGTGAGGAAGGCGATGACATCGTGCTTGGTGACGGCTTCGATCTCATCGATGCGGGCGACGTCGAAGGTTGCCGCGCCGCCCTTTTCCCATATGGTCTTTGCAGCTTCCTTGGGGATTACGCCGATTTCGGCCAAGGCGTCGCAGGCATGCGCCTCGATCTCGAACCAGATGCGGAACTTGGTTTCCGGCGACCAGATGGCCACCATTTCCGGCCGGGAGTAACGGGAGATCATGGGCTTCAAGCTTTCGTCGAGAGTGGAGGATGGCTGTGCCTCTATCAAAGATGGCGGTGAAGCTCAACGCCGTTGCCGCGCGTCCGATCGCGCGAGCAGCAGACTCGTTGCCACGAGCGCGACGGCACCGAGCGGCAGATAAAGGCGAACGCCGAGGACCAGAAACTGGTAGAAGGCGGCCAGCGACGTGAACGCGAACTGGAACATCCAGGTGGGAGTGCCGGTCGTCGCATGCCACTGCGCATAGAAAGCGCGGTAGTCGAGCGCGAACAGGAATGCCGTCGTTCCGATCGTGCCGGCGGTGAGACACAGGAAAAAGGCCGAAAAGCGTGTCTCGAACGGTCGGTTCTGCGACAGGCAACGGGCGGCAAATACCGAGAGCGGCCATGCAATGAGACCGCCCCACGCGTAAAGCGCGAGGATGCTTTTCAGGTGGAAGGTGGCGTCATTTTCCCGCCACCAAAGTGCAAGCCACGCCGAGAGCGCCATCGCGAAGCCCCAGCAGAGCGCGCCCAGGATCGCTTCCCGCAGGCTCGGAACCGAATGCGCGAGACGGAAGCGCTTCGGCCGGTCCGGGGCTGCGACGAGCACCTTTGCCCGGACCGCGGCCTTCCCCTCCATCAACCGGGAATCCGCACCGGTACCGCGATCCAGCGGCCGTCGGTGGTGCCCTCGAAGCCGAGCGACTCGACCAGGATCATCACTGCATGGACCTCGGAGCCATCGGCCTTGACATGGGTCACGACGCCGCCGATGCGGTAGCTCGTCGGGCAACGCCGGCTCAGTGGGATCCGCTGATCGTCTTCGAGTATTTCCGCTGCGGGTTTTCCGGCCTTCTCGGTCATCGTCAGACGGAAGCCTTTGACCTCTTTCAGAAAGCCCTCGCAAATCCCTTCCGGTTCGAAGACCTTCTCTTCGAGCTTCAGCGTATAAACCTTGCGGAACGATGCATCGGCGGGAAATGAGGAATAGGTCAGTGTGCGCGGCTCTGCATCGAGCTCGGTCACAGGATTATAGGCGGCGAGCACTCCCGGCGTGTGGTGGAGACGATAGGCATCGATGAGCGGCGCAGAGCGCCTGTGCGCTTCACCGCGCGCCGTGTGCAGATCGGCTCCGTCCGCTTCCGCAACGGCGCGCACGGGCGCGCCTGGCAGGAAGGCGTCGGTATTGGTGTCGAGAACGTAGATCGTCGAATAGGGAAAGCCGGAGCCGTCCTGGATACCGTATTCCTCAAAGGCGAAGACATCGCCATCCGATGAAAAGCCGATCGGTTGGAAGGCGGCATAGTCACCGGCCGCGGCACCGGACGCGGCAAGCATCGCCACCATGATGCCGGCAGTTGCTGCGCGCGCCTTCATCCGCGTGCCTTCTCCGCCTGTGTGCGGAGCACTTCGATGGCGCTTCGATACGCATCGACGGAATCGCCCTTGAAGATGGCGGAGCCGGCGACCAGCACATTGGCGCCCGCTTTCGCTGCGACGCCGGCCGTATCCGGCGCGATACCGCCATCCACCTCGATCTCGATCGGGCGACTGCCGATCATTGCCTTGATCCGCCGGATCTTCTCCTCCGTCGCGCCGATGAACTTCTGGCCGCCGAAGCCAGGATTGACCGTCATCACGAGAACGAGATCGACGGTGTCGAGGACATATTCGATGGCGCTTTCCGGCGTCGCCGGATTGATGGAGACGCCGGCTTTCTTTCCGAGCGACTTCACAGTCTGCAGTGAGCGGTGCAAATGCGGGCCTGCTTCGGCATGGACAGTTATGATGTCGCAACCGGCCTTCGCGAAGGCTTCGAGGAAGGGATCGGCCGGCGCGATCATCAGGTGGCAGTCGAAGGTTGCCCGGGTGTGCGGGCGCAGCGACTTGATGACGTCGGGCCCGAAGGTGATGTTCGGTACGAAATGTCCATCCATGACATCGAGATGGATCCAGTCTGCGCCGGCCTCGGCGACGTCGCGAACCTCCTGGCCGAGTTTGGAGAAGTCGGCCGCCAGGATCGACGGGGCAATGCGAATTGGGTGGGTCATCATCGGGCTCCGGCTCTTTCCCGCGCCATAGCATTCTCGGGCCTCCCGAACAACCGGCGCGAAGATCAGGAGCGTGAGGACCAGGCAGGTATCAGATCGTCTCCGGCATCTCGTGCATCATGGACGCCGCGCGCGATCGCACGGGCCATCGTGGCAGCTGCCGCGGCGCTGAGATCGATGAAATCCTGAAGCAGCGGCGTCTTTCCGCCCGTGCCCGTCGAAAGCGCGAAGACCAGATCGCCGTCAAGAGGCGTATGAGAGGGCCACAGGGCACGCGAAAAGCCGTCATGGGCCGCGATCGCCAGACGCTTGGCCTCCGCCTTGGTGAGCAGCGCATCCGTGGCTATGACTGCGATGGTCGTGTTCGTCGCCGGCGCTGGCCGCTCCCGAAATTTGAAGCGCGGGGTAGCGGCGTCCTGCGGCCAGGGCGTGGGCTGGCCCAGCCCGCCGAACTCGTCGTCCATCTCGAAGGGTGCAGCCCAGAAATGAGGTGTGTCGCCGACGGTCGCGGAGCCGACGGCATTCACGGCCACGAGGGCGCCGACAGTGATCCCATTGGCCAGCACCGTCGACGCGGAGCCGAGACCGCCCTTGAAGGTCGCGGTAAGCGCGCCCGTGCCTGCGCCGGTGCTGCCGGTGCCGAAGTCCGCCGATACCGCTCGCGCCGCTTCGTAGCCGAGATCGCGATAGGGAGCGTAGCGTCCCCAATCCTTGTCGCCGCCATTTGCCAGATCGAAGAGGATCGCCGCGGGCACGATCGGCACACGATGCGGGCCGACGGCGAAACCGCGCCCCATCTCGCGCAGCGCCGCCTGAACGCCCGAGGCGGCATCGAGGCCGAAGGCCGAGCCACCCGAGAGCACGATCGCGTCGACCACCTGGACCGTATTGTGGGGCGCAAGCAGCTCGGTCTCGCGCGTACCGGGAGCGCCACCGAGAACCTGAACGGCGGCCGTCGCCGGCGGATCGCAAAGCACGGCCGTAACCCCGGATTTCAGCCTGACATCCTCAGCATTGCCGACCAGCAATCCGGGCACGTCCGTGATGAGATTTCTGGCCCCTTTCCGCATCATTCCGTATTGTCCGTAGCGGTTGCATCGACGAAACGCCCGTCCTGCCATCGCATCAGCCTGTAAGGGGTTTCGGCAAGCTCGTGCGCATTGTTGAACCCGATCGGCCCGAGCACCGTCGGATAGGGTCCTTTCGTCAGGGCATCGGCAAGCGAGCTGCCGTCTTTTGCCGCCTGGTCCTTTGCCTGCTCGAGGAGCGACACTGCGGCAAAGGCGGGCAGAACATATCCCTCGGGCTCGATCTTGGCGGCGCGCATGGCCTTTGCCACCGCCGCAGCCTCCGACGATCGTGCGGGGTCGGGTATCGTCATGGCAAGGACGCCGTTCTCGAGCGGCACGTCGAGATCGGCAGCGTTCAGCGTGTCGCCGCCAAAGAGGGTTATCGGGACGTTTTCCGCTTTCGCGTCACGCGCAATCACCGCCGTATCGTTGCGGTCGCCTCCGGTGAAGACATGCGTTGCACCGCTCTTCGCCAGTCGCCGAACGAGGCTCACCTGCTGCTCCTGCGAGGGGCGGTAGGTGTCGGTGAAAACCGGCGTTATGCCGATCTCGGCCAACCCGTTCCGCACGCTCTCGACAAGCTCGCGGCTGTGGATCGTCCCGTCGTCGATCAGAGCGAGCGGCCTGCCTTTCCAGTTCGCGACGATGGCATCGGTGATCGCCGCCGCTTCCGCCTTGCCGCCCGGCGCCAGGCGATAGAACGGCCACTCCTTCTTGAGTGCGTCCTCCATGAGGATGTCGGAACGGACGCTGACGGTGATCGCCGGAATGCCGGCTTCGGCCAGGGCCGGCAGCGCCGCCTCAAGGCTCTCGGTGCACAGAAAGCCGATCGCCGCTTCCGCGCCGCTTGCAAGCAGGGCCTTCGTCAGCGCCTCGCCGCCGGCAGGATCGCAGGTTTCGCTGATCGGGATCACCTGGCTTCCGCGGTCGTCGGCCTGGAATGCTGCCCCGGCAGAAATCTGCCTGCCGAGGGAGGCGAAAGGTCCTTCCTCGGGAGCCACGACCGCGACCTTAACGCCGGCAGCGAAAGCAGGACCGGTCAGCGCAAGTGCAGCGACAAAGAGGCTCGTGGCGATTGATCTAGGCATGTCATTTCCCGCTATCGACCGCCATGTTTTAAGGATGTGGGCGCGCCGGTCAAAGGAAAAGATCGAGGCATAACGAGGCTTTGTCGCCGCATCGATTGCAAGCGCCGCTGATCCGCAAGATTCTCGCATCGCCGGGTTTCATATTTTCCGCGAGAGTCTATGTATGTGCGAGATATCGTTCCGGAGCGAGATGTGTTGGAGAAGACCCGGCTGGACCCGATAACCTACCGTGATGCGATGAGCCGCATGTCGTCGCATGTGCAGCTGATCACGGCGGCCGATGGCAAGGAGCGGCGTGGCGTCACGATCACCGCGTCCTGCTCGGTATCGGACGATCCGCCGACAGTGCTCGCTTGCCTCAACGCAGCCAACCGGCGCAATGACATCTTTTCGCGTGGCGGCAATTTCGCGCTGAACCTGCTCGGCTCCCAGCATCACGCCCTGGCTCACGCCTTTTCTGGCCGCGACCAGCTCGACATGGAACGACGTTTTGCCCTCGGCCGGTGGACGCAGCGCACGACCGGCGCGCCCATCCTCGTCGAGGCGATCGCTGCCTTCGACTGCCGCCTGATCGAAGTCAAGGAGGTGGCCACACATCTCATCCTTATCGGCGAAGTCGTGGATGTGCAGCTCGGCCCGAAGCAGCCACCGCTCATTTATGTAGACCGCGGATATCACACGCTATAGGTTTTCGTCCACGCGGGAGGAAGCATGGCGAGACAGGTGACAGGAAAGCTGCCTCAGTCCATCGACGAGACGAGGGCGATGCTGGAGGCGCAGGATTATCTCGCCGGAACCGCGCTTGCGACCGTTCTCTTCCTGGCCCTCAGGATGAAGCGCCCGCTATTCCTCGAAGGCGAGGCCGGCGTCGGCAAGACCGAGATCGCCAAGGTGCTGGCGCGCGCCCTCGACCGGCCCCTTATCCGGCTTCAGTGCTACGAGGGACTTGACGTCGCCTCGGCCGTCTACGAGTGGAACTATCCCGCCCAAATGCTGGAAATCCGCCTGTCGGAAGCGGCGGGCACCGTCGACCGCCAGAGAGTGGAAAGCGACATCTTTTCCGAGCGGTTCCTCATAAGACGGCCGGTGCTGCAGGCGATATCAACGACGGCCGGGCGGGCGCCGGTGTTCCTGATCGACGAGCTCGACCGCACCGACGAAGCTTTCGAGGCCTTTCTCCTGGAGGTGCTTTCCGATTTCCAGGTCACAATCCCCGAACTCGGGACGATCAGGGCCGACGAGCCGCCGATCGTCATCATCACCACCAACCGGACGCGCGAAATCCACGACGCCTTGAAGAGGCGCTGTCTCTATCACTGGGTCGACTACCCCGGGGCGGCGCAGGAACTGGAGATCATCCGCCGCAAGGTCCCGGGCTGCAACGCGGCGCTTTCGCGCGAGATCGTTGCCTATGTTCAGAGGTTGAGGGCGCTCGACCTCTTCAAGAACCCCGGCGTCGCGGAAACGATCGACTGGGCCACGGCACTCACGGAGCTCGACGCCCTGGCGCTCGATCACGAGACGGTGGCCGATACGCTCGGGACGCTTCTCAAATATCAGGACGACATCGCCCGGATCGAAGGTGCCGAAGGCCGCCGCCTGCTTGCCGAGGTGAAGGCCGAATTGCTGGCGCAGGGCTGAGCAGGATGACCGCCGGAGCCCATGCGAATGACGGAAGGCTCGCCGATAATATCGTCTTCTTCGCCCGTGCCCTCAGGCGGGCGGGACTGCGGATCGGTCCGGCCGCCATCGCCGATGCGATCGGTGCCGTGAAGCTGATCGGCATCGGCTCCCGCGGCGAATTCTATGCAGCGCTCCAATGCACCTTCGTCAAGCGGCATGAAGATCAGGCCGTATTCGACGAGGCGTTCCGGCTGTTCTGGCGCTCGCCGGATCTGGTGAACAAGATGATCGCGCTCATGTCGCCCATTGCCATGCCCCGCTCCAGGGAGGATCGGCGTCGGCGCGCCGGCGAAGAACGCGTCCGTGATGCGCTTCTTGCCGGCCGGGACGGCGCGCAGCAGCCAAGCGAAGCGCCGGAGGTGGAGGTCGACGCACGCTACACGGTCTCGGGCCGCGAACTCTTCCGCAAGGCGGATTTCGGCCAGATGACGGCCGCGGAGATCGCGGAGGCAAGAAAGGCATTGTCCGCAGTCCTGCTGCCGCTCGACCGGGTACGCACGCGCCGCTATCGACGGTCCCACCGCCCGGTGCGGATCGATCCGCGCTCCACCATGAGAGATGCCATGCGGTTCGGCGGGGACTTCATCCTGCCGCGCTTTCGCGAGCCGCGGCTCGTCCATCCGCCATTGGTCGTGCTCGCGGACATTTCCGGATCAATGAGCAAGTATACCCGGATATTCCTGCATTTTCTGCACGCCCTGACCGAACAGCGCCATCGTGTCCATACTTTCCTTTTCGGGACGCGGTTGACGAATGTCACGAGGCAGATGCGCAACCGCGACCCCGACGAGGCGCTGGACGACTGCATCGCGGCAGTCAAGGACTGGTCGGGCGGCACCCGTATCGGAGAGACGCTTCACGAGTTCAACCGCCGTTGGTCGCGCCGGGTGCTCGGGCAGGGGGCCGTTGTCCTCTTGATGACCGATGGGCTCGAGCGCGACGATACGGCCGAACTGGAGATCGAGATCGATCGACTGCACCGTTCCTGCCGCCGTCTCGTCTGGCTCAATCCGTTGCTGCGTTTCGACGGTTTCGAGGCGCGCGCCCGAGGTGTCAGGGCCATGCTTCCGCATGTCGACGAGTTCCGCCCGATCCACAACCTCGAATCCGTCGCCGATCTGGTGAAATCTCTGTCCGGGCGCGGAGCGCGCGATGCCGATCCGCGGCGCTTCCTGAACCATGGACGGCCGGCCGTTGACCGCGCGCCGGCGAATGCGTCACAGTGATGTGACTTGATCCGATGCAGGATCATCGCCTGAGTGCAATTTTCGGAGTTGCAGCATGCAGAACGAGCCGAACATCCTCGATCCTCTGAAGGTGGCCGAGACCTGGCACGGCCAAGGTCGCTCCGTGGCTCTCGCGACCGTGATCGAAACCTGGGGTTCCGCGCCCCGTCCCGTCGGCAGCCATCTGGTGATCGACGGCGAAGGCAATTTTCAGGGTTCCGTTTCCGGCGGCTGCGTCGAGGGCGCGGTTATTGCGGAGGCTGCCGAGGTGATTGCGTCCGGTACGCCGCGGGTTCTCGAATTCGGAGTGGCCGATGAGACGGCTTGGCGCGTCGGCCTTTCCTGTGGTGGCCGGATCCGCGTCTATGTCGAACGAATTGACGGCTGAACGATGGAACTGAGCACACTGCAGACACTCAATCTCGCCCGTGCGTCGCGGCGCGCCGCCGTCGTCGTCGGGGATCTTTCGGACGGCAGCAGTCAGGCTTTTGTTGAAGGCGATCGCATTCCCCCCGAATGGGCCGCGCCCGTCTCCGAAGCGCTGCACTCGGGCCGGCCCCGTCTTCTGAAGGTCGAGGAAAGGGCGTTTTTCATCAACGTTCATCTGCCGCCCCCACGTATCGTCGCGATCGGTGCGGTTCACATTTCGCAGGCATTGGCGCGTCTGGCGCCGGTCGCAGGTTTCGACATGGCGGTCATCGATCCGCGTACCGCCTTTGCAACGGCCGAGCGTTTCCATGGCGTCGAGCTAATTGCAGACTGGCCCGAAGACGTTCTGCCCGCTCGACCGCTCGACCGCTATACGGCACTCGCCGCTCTCACGCATGATCCGAAGATCGATGACTATCCGATCAGGGCGGCGCTGGAAGCGGGATGCTTCTATGTCGGCGCGCTTGGCAGCCGCAAAACCCATGCGGCTCGGACCGAACGCCTGCAGGCGCAAGGGGTGCAGGGGGAGGCGATCGCACGTATCAAGGCCCCGATAGGCCTCGATATAGGTGCCGCGAGCCCGGCCGAGATTGCGGTTGCCGTGCTGGCGGAAATCATCGGGGCGTTGCGGCGTCGCGACGTGAACCTGCCGGTGGAGGGGCCCAAGTGAGGTTCGGACCCGTGCGGCTTGCCGATGCCGAAGGCGCTCTCCTGGGCCATTCGGTAAAGATCGGCACAATGAAACTGGCGAAGGGGCATCGCCTGAGCGCCGACGATGTCGCGGCACTTGCCGAAGCGGATCTTACGGAGGTCATTGTCGCGAGGCTCGAGCCGGACGATCTGGCGGAGGACGAAGCCGCGGCGCGCATAGCTGCGGCGATCGCCCCGGATCATCTGCGATTCTCGCGGGCTGCCACGGGCCGGGTCAACGTCTATGCTACCGTTGCCGGTCTTTTCGTTGCCAATCGCGCCGTCGTCGATGAGCTGAACCGTATAGATCCGGCGATCACACTCGCCTGTCTTGCCGATCATGTTGCCGTCGACGCAGGCGACATGGTGGCTACGATCAAGATCATCCCGCTGGCCGTACAGCAAGCGCTCGTGGAGCGAGCGCAGGCGCTGCTTCGGGCGGATCTGGCCTTCGAAGTCAAGCCGTTCACGCCCCGGCGCGCGGCCCTGGTGGCGACCGAGCTGCCTTCGTTAAAGGGCCAGGTGATGGACAAGACGCGCGCCGTTCTCACCGCGAGGCTCCTGCAATCTGGCAGCCGCCTCGATAGCGAGCAACGCGTGGCTCATACCACCGAAGCGGTCGCCGCCGCGATCTCGGACGCTGCCGTTTCGCACGACCTGATCATCGTCTTCGGCGCTTCGGCCGTGGCTGATCCGGACGATGTGATCCCTGCCGCCATCCGGCGCGCGGGCGGCGTCGTAGAACACGTCGGAATGCCGGTCGATCCGGGCAATCTGCTCGTGCTCGGACGGCTAGGGGATATTCCGGTCCTGGGTGCTCCCGGATGTGCACGAAGCCCACGAGAAAACGGCTTCGACTGGATTCTCGATCGATTGATCGCGGGCGAGTGGCCGAGCAATGCCGATATTACCGGGCTCGGCGTCGGCGGGTTGCTCAAGGAAATCCCGACGCGTCCGCAGCCCCGGGAAGGCACCGGCGGCAAGCGGCCGGGTCCCGTCGGGATCGTGGTGCTCGCAGCCGGCCAGGCGAGCCGAATGGGGCCGGACGGCCGCCACAAACTGCTTGCGGAGTTCGAAGGCATGCCGCTCGTGCGCCGGTCGGTGGAAACCGCCATCGCCGCGGTTCCGGGCAGAGTGATCGTGGTAACAGGGCATCGGGAGGCGGAGATCCGGGCGGCACTCGCGGGGCTGCAGCCCACATTCGTCTCGAACCCCGATTACCGGAGCGGGATGGCCGCTTCGCTGATTGCCGGTCTCTCCGCCCTCGACGCCGACGCCGGCGGGATGCTCGTCATGCTTGCCGACATGCCGGGCATCACTTCGGCACACCTGGCGAAGTTGATCGCTGCCTTTGAAGCCGAATCCGGCCGTGCCGTGGTGCGTGCCGTCGCCGACGGGCAGCGCGGCAACCCGGTCATTCTGCCGAAGGAGACCTTCCATGCCGTCCGGCAGCTCGTCGGCGACGTCGGGGCGAGGCACATCGTCGAGCGCTGCGGCTTGCCGGTGATCGACGTCGAACTCGGTGCTGCGGCGCGTCTTGATCTCGACACGCCGGAGGCGATCGTGGCTGCCGGCGGGCTATTGAGGGATTGAGCGATGGACAATGCGGCAATCGAGGAGATTTTCGAAACACTCGGCCCGGTCAAGATTCGCCGCATGTTCGGCGGCAAGGGCATCTATTTCGACGGCATCATTCTTGCGTTGGAAGTGAACGGCGAAATTCTTTTGAAGGGCGATGCCGAATCGGCGCCGGCGCTCGAGGAAGCAGGCGCGCGGCAGTGGACCTATGAAGGCAAGGGCAAGCCGGTGAAAATGCCCTATTGGAGCATCCCCGAGCCGGCTTGGGACGACCCGGATGAAATGGCGCGCTGGGTTGGACTTGCCTATGCGGCCGCGCTTAGGGCGAAAAAGTAGGGTGAGTGGCGGGGTTCAGGCGATCGCCCGCACCGCATCAGCCGCAAAGCGGGATAGAGGCTGGGGCAGGGCACTCAGGTCGAACCAGCGGATGTCGGAGAGTTTGTCCGGCTCGGTGAGACGCGGCTCGCCGGAAAAATTTTCCGTCACATAGATCAGCGAGATCCAATGTTGCCGATCGGCTTCGATCATCTGTTCGCTGATGCATAGAAAGCGGGTCGAATGGATGGAAAGGCCACTTTCCTCCTCCGCCTCGCGTCGGGCCGCATCCTGCGCGAGCTCCATATGATCGACTTTGCCGCCGACGATGCTCCAGTGACCGGCTTCCGGCGCCTTCAGGCGTCGGCAAAGGAGGATCTTTCCATCCCGCAGGATTGCCAGACCGCAGCCGAGACCGGGGAAATCGATACCGGGCAGTGCCATCAGCGGAGAATCAGGCCTTGCCCATGATCAGCATGAAGGCCGGAATGTCGTCACCGAAACCGACCGGCGTCGGACCGTCGTCATGATCGCGGCGGTTGCGCTGGCGACGGTCGCGATTGTCGTCATTGGCTGCATTCTGCGCGCGGCCGGGACGGTCGCTACGGCCGTTATGACGATCCTTGCTGTCGGCATTGCGTTCGATCTTCACCGCGTCGACCCTTTCCGGGACTGTTTCGAGTTCTTCTGTATCATTGCCTGAAGCCGTGACAGGCTTGCGATCGGCGTGAGCCTTGCCGGGACGCTCCCTCTTCCGATCCTTGCGCCCGTCGCTGCTGCGGTCGCGACGGCTGTCGTGGCTCTCCATCGGCTCGGGCAATTCCGAAAGGTCGCCGTTGTACCATTCGACCTTCTGGCCGATCAGTTTCTCGATGGCATCGGAAAACTTCGTCTCGCGCTTCGTGATGATCGTGAAAGCGGCGCCGGAGCGGCCAGCACGGCCCGTTCGGCCGATGCGGTGGACATAGTCTTCAGCGTGGATCGGCACGTCGAAATTGAAGACATGGCTGACGTCGGGAATGTCGAGCCCTCGCGCCGCGACGTCTGAGGCGACCAGCAGCTTGATGTTGCCATCCTTGAAATTGGCGAGCATGGCCATGCGTGAACGCTGATCCATGTCGCCGTGCAGCGCGCCGACCGAAAAGCCATGGCGATCGAGCGAGCGGAAGAGTTCGGCGACATCCTTCTTGCGATTGCAGAAGATGATCGCGTTCTTCAGGTCCTCCTGGGACCGAATGAGTTCACGAAGCACCGCGCGCTTCTCGTAGTCCTTGCCGTGTGCGGCTACGAAACGCTGCGTAACGGTTATGGCCGTCGAGGACCGGCGCGCCACCTCGAGCCGCTCCGGATTCTGCAGGAAGCGATCCGCAAGCTTCTGGATTTCGGGCGGCATGGTCGCGGAGAAGAACAAGGTCTGGCGCGTGAAGGGAATGAGCTTCGCGATTCGCTCGATGTCGGGAATGAAGCCCATGTCGAGCATGCGGTCGGCTTCGTCGATGACGAGGATCTCGACTCCTGTCATCAGGAGCTTGCCGCGCTCGCAATGGTCGAGCAGGCGGCCGGGCGTGCAGATCAGCACATCGGCGCCACGCTCGAGCTTGCGGTCCTGCTCGTCGAAGGAAACTCCACCGATCAGAAGCGCGATGTTGAGCTTGTGATTCTTGCCGTATTTGTCGAAGTTCTCTGCAACCTGCGCAGCGAGTTCGCGCGTCGGCTCGAGGATCAGCGTACGCGGCATGCGTGCGCGTGCCCGTCCCTTTTCCAGAAGGGTCAGCATCGGCAGCACGAAGGATGCGGTCTTGCCGGTTCCGGTCTGGGCTATGCCGAGAATGTCGCGGCGCTGAAGCGCCGGCGGGATGGCACCAACCTGAATCGGTGTCGGTATCGTGTAGCCCGCATCGGTAACTGCGGAGAGAACTTTCTGGCTCAGGCCAAGGTCAGCGAAATTGGTCAAAGGGGAAACTGTTTCCGTTCCGGTTCTGATGAACTCTGATCGATCGTTGGAAAATGCAACAGCATGTGGCGGCGCTCATACGACCAAAGGCGCCGAAAGTCAAGAAATCCAGCACCTTGAAACACTGGAAGTTGAATCCGCCCGATTCTCATGCTTTTCGCGTCAGGCGCGGGAGAGGTAGCGGCCCGCACGCCCGTTGTCAATCGAGATAGCCGGCGAGCTCCGTTCCGGCCCTCAGGAAGCGCGCCGGATCGACGGCGTGCCCGTTCAGGCGAACCTCGTAGTGAAGATGCGGTCCCGTCGACCGTCCGGTACTTCCCGACTTGGCAATGACCGCGTCTGCCTTCACCACATCTCCGACATCGACCAGAATTGCCGACAGATGTGCGTAGCGGGTCGAGACGCCGTTGCCGTGATCGATTTCGATCATGTTTCCATAGCCGCCCGCAGAACCCGCGGCCGTTACGGTGCCATCGGCGGTCGCGCGGACTCGCGTGCCGGTCGGTGCGCGAAAGTCCGTCCCCGCGTGCAGCGCCGGACGGCCGAGAAACGGATCCAGCCGATTTCCGAAGCCGCTGGAGACATCGGCTGCCGGTGCCGGGCTGGCGAGAGGAAGTCTTTTTGCTGCGTCACGGGTCTGCTCGAGCTCCAGGAGAGCAGTGTCGAGACCGACCAGGAACCGATCGAATACGTCTCCGTCCTGCGGTTCGACGAAGGGACCGCCAACACCGGCTTCCGCGGCCGTATCCGTGGCGAGCGCTTCGTCGGCTGCGGGAAGCGTGAAGCCGGTATCCTCCACGATAGCCCTGATCGTCGCGGACGTCCTTAGTGCGCTGTCCGTCATCTGCCGCAGATGCGCCATCTGTTCGCGCTCCACACCCTTAAGCGAAAGCGTAACATTGGAAAACACCCTGTCGGCCCGGTCGGAAGCGCTTTCGCCATCCACATTCGCGGAAGAGACGGGTGCATAGCCGAGGACGGCGGAGCGGGGAGGCCGATCATCATCCTTGCCGGCAATACCCATGATCGTCTCGATGGCCTTGACGCCGCTCCGAGCTTCTGCGCGCCCGTCATAGGCTAGCGGTTCCGTCGCCGGCAGAGTGTTTTGCTGTCCGGCATGATCAAGGGCCGTACCGTTTTCCGGGAGTGCGCCGAACTGGCCGCTTCTCGAGGTCAGTGCCAGCTGCCGCTGCAGAAGCTTCTCGACCTTCTGCTCGACAACCTGCTGATCCAGCAATTGCCGGCTCGTGACACGGTCAACCTGCGCTCGCAGTGCAGCGATCCGGTCCTCGTATTCATGCTGCATGCGCGCCTGCCGTGCGATCGTTCCGCCGATCAGGTCGTCGCGAAGCACCAGATATGTGGTTGCGGCAAGATATCCTGTGCCGAACATTCCCAGGAAACAGATGGCCAGGGTCGCCATCCATGGGCGGACAGTCATGTGCCGGACCCGGTCGCCGCTCGCCAGGATCAGGACGTGACTTTGCCTGCGTTTCCCGAAGGCGTTTACCGAACCAACAGACACCACATCACCCCCGCCGATGCGCCCCAGTTTGCGCGTCAGTAGACGCGCTGCGCCGTAGTTCGCGTTGCTCGACGGCAATTACACTTTGTTAGGGTTAATAAAGCGTGTGTGCGAGGCGCTATCTCAGATGTTGGTGGAGGCGGTCATCGATCGGTAGAAGGAGGGGGTCAATCCCGCCTCCGCCCGGGCAATGTCGTTGAACGGGGGTTTGAGCGGCCCGCGGAAATTCGCCCGCACGAGCGTTTGAAAGGTGGCCGCGGGGTCCTTCTTCTGCCGGGCGCAGAGAAAGCGGAACCATTTCGCTCCGACCGCGACGTGGCCCTTCTCGTCTTCGTAGATGACGTCGAGGACGGCAGCGCTCTCATCGTCGCCGGTCTCCCGCATCTTCGCACGCAGTGCCGGAGTCACATCAAGGCCGCGGGCTTCGAGAATCAGCGGAACGACGGCCAGGCGGGCGGTCAGGTCGTTGCGCGTGTCGTGCGCCGCCTGCCAGAGGCCGTCATGGGCGGGAAGGTCGCCATAATCTGCGCCGAGGTCGTTCAGCCTTTGCCGTACCATGCGAAAATGCTTGGCCTCTTCGAAGGCAACCTGCATCCAACCGTCGAAGAAGGAATTCGGCACCGGCTCGGATGCAAAGCGGGCGATGATGTCGAGGGCTAGATCGACCGCGTTCAGTTCGATGTGGGCGATAGCGTGCAGCAGAGCGATGCGCCCTTTCAGCGAGCCGAGCGAGCGCCGCTTGACCTGGGTCGGTGGCGTCAGAACCGGTTTTTCCGGGCGGCCGGGCCGTTCGGGCGCGGCGCGGTCCAAAGGCGAGCGCAGGGACAGCGTTCGCGCCTGCCAACGCCGCGCCGCCTCCTGCGCAAGCTCGGTCTTCACGGCAAGATCGGCGGCACGGATCGCTTCGACGGCGGCGCCGCGCAGGCTGTGGAATTGCGGAAGTCGCGTCATGGTCTTGCCGTATCTGCTCAAAGCGCCTTTGCGGCGGCCAGAACCTCGTCGGCGTGGCCGGGGACTTTGACCTTTTCCCAGACGCGGCTGATCACGCCCTGCCGATCGATCAGGAAGGTGGTCCGCTCGACGCCCATGTATTTGCGGCCGTACATGCTCTTCTCGACCCACACGCCGTAGGCGTTTGCCACAGCCTTGTCCTCGTCGGCGCCAAGGGCGACCGTAAGGTCGTGTTTCTTGGTGAAACGATCGTGGCTCTTGGCCGAATCGGGCGATATGCCGACGAGCGCAATCCCCGCTTCCTGGAATTCCTTCTGCCGAGCCGAGAAGGCGATAGCCTCCTCCGTGCAGGCTTTGGTATCATCCTTCGGGTAGAAGAACAGAACGATCGGCTTTCCGCGCAGCGCAGCGAGCGAGATCGAACCGCCGCCATCACGAGGAAGTTCGAACTCCGGGGCGATATCGCCTTGTCCCAATCCTGCCATGATCAAACCTTTCTTACGTCACGTTTTGTGGGCATTCCGCGGTTAATGCATGTCCCAAAATCGTGCAGCGTCTTCGGGATCGAATGCAGTGCGCTTGAGGCATATCGGAGATCGCCGAAATCCGTCCAGAAGAGTTGTGATAGATTTGACAGGTGCCGGACGGCTTCGTAGCTACTGTATGATCCTTTAACTCGGATTCGAGTGGAGGTGAAATCGTGCTGGCTCAATGCCACAAGCGATCTTGCGCGAAAGGGGAAATGACTAGTCCTCTCGCTCCCGCGAGAGACGAAGCATGTTGATTTGGTTGGACGAGTATCGATCTAAATGGGGCGAATGAAAGACCCGGCCATCGCTCACGTGGCAGCGGCCCGATGGGAAACACGCAATGGGGCGATCAGGTCGGACGCTCGGGCCGATGACTGAAATCCGCGGCGAAAAAGTCGACTTTCGCAGAGAGGACATCGTCGCGCTGCACGCGTTGCCCTCGGCCCAGGCGCACGACCCGGTCATTGTGCACACACCCCGCCCGGGCGGGGCGTGGCGCTTCTGCGCACGGCTTTTCCTGTGCTGCTCCCTCCTTGTCTTCATCGCCGTTGCTTCGCTCGTCGCCATCATAGAAAGCGGGGTCGTCGACGGACCGTTGAATGCCCGGGCACGCAACGCGCTCAACGGCGCGCTCGGCCAGGGTTACCGCGCCGATGTCGAAAGCACGGTCATCCGCTTGACAGGCGGCGGCGCAATTGCGCTCAAGGCGCGCGGCGTGACTCTGAAGGAGAGCGGTTCGGGCCGGCACCTCGCCAAGCTCGGTGCGATCTCGATCGCCCTCGATCCCTTCGCGCTGGCGACCGGCCGCATCGACGTCTCGAGGCTCGAAGCGGAAGGAGGCGAACTCGACACCGGCCTCTTGCCGCGCGGCGAGCCGATCGATCTCACCGCCATCCGCATCGCCGATGTGGGTAACGCGCTGGAGGAGCTGTTCGCGCAGGGCGACCGGATGTCACGGTTGACCGCGGGGCGGGCGACGCAGACCGTCGTGCTCTCGGATTTCAGCCTGAAAGTCAGCGGCGTCCGGGGGCGCGTTGTTCCCGTCGAGATCAAGACGCTGGAATTCAGCCACGATCCGGACAGTTCGATGCGCGTTGACGGTACGATCGCAGTCGATGGGACAGAGTCGCTGCTGACGGCAAAGGCTCTCGGCAACAATGGGCGCATTGCTGCCTTCGAGGCCCGCCTCGACGCGCTCTCGCTCTCGCCGTTCCTCTATCACGGGAAATCGGCCAGGGAGGAGGCCTTCGGCATCGAGACCACCGCCGATGTGACGCTCAAGGCGTCTCGCGCGACGGACGGCAGGAAGCCTGCACTTACGGCAACCGTCAAGACTTCCAAGGGCTCATTCCACGCCGGCGGTCTCGTCTCGACTCTCAATTCCTCTGACCTGAACCTCTCCTACGATTTCGAGCGGGCCTCCGTCGAAATTCTATCGTCGATGATCAGGATCGGCCGTTCGAGCTTCCCTTTTACCGGCGCCCTGATCGACCTCGACAAGATCGCCGGCGCCGATCGCAAGGGCTTTGCGGTCGATCTTCTGCTCAAGAACGCCAGTTCCGATCCCGAAGACATTCAGGAGCGGCCGCTTGCATTTGACGCCAAGGCGAGCGGCCGATTCGAGTCCGACGCGCACCGGCTGATCTTCGATCAGCTGGCAATATCGAGCCCGCTCGGTTCCATGGCGGGCTCGCTCTCGGTCGCCTTCGGCAAGACGTCGCCAAGGATCAGTTTCGCCGCACTCAGCGACAGGCTGCATGCCCGGGCGGTGAAGCAGCTGTGGCCATGGTGGCTCGCGAAGGGGGCTCGCCGCTGGGCGATCGGCAATCTCTTCGGCGGGACGGTGAGCGATGCACGCATCGAGGTCTCGATACCAGAGGGGCGCATCGCCAGCAGCGGCGGTGAGTTGAGGCTCGACGAAAAGGAGCTCAACATCAACTTCGCGATCGACGAGACGCGCATCAACATCGCCGGTGAGATCCCGCCGCTGCGCGACACGGCCGGGCGCTTCAGCCTGAGCGGCGAGCGCATGTCCGTTGCGGTCCGGAAGGGCGCCGCCTTTTTCCCGTCCGGGCGGTCCGTCGCCTTGAACGGCGGGGATTTCGTTATCGCCGACGTCTATGAGAAGCCGCTGATGGCGGAAATGAAGATCGAGGTCGCCGGACAGGCGGACGCCATAGCGGAGCTCGTTCGCTACAAGCCCATCCAGGCCCTTCAAAAGACGCCTTTCGCGCCGGAGGATTTCGCCGGGCCGATGACGGCACTGGTGGGCGCGCGGTTTGGCCTCATATCCGACCAGACGCCGCCGCCACCGCTGTGGCAGGTGGAAATGCAGCTTGAGGACGTCACGATAAAGCGGCCCATAGCGGGACGATCGATCGCCAATCTCGACGGTAAGATGCGGATCGACAACGAGCGTGCGGTGCTTCAGGCGAATGCCCTCATCGACGGTGCGAAGATGCGTGTCGCGCTCACCGAACCGGTGGACGGCTCGGCCGGTGTGACGAGAACGCGAGAAATCTCGGGGACGCTCGACGATGCGGCGCGGGCGAAAATCGCCCCCGCGCTGTCCGGCATCGTCAAGGGGCCCGTCGGCATCGACGTGTCGCTTGCGGAAGACGGCAGTCAGGCGGTGAAGGCCGACCTCGGCAAGGCCGTCCTGTCGCTTCCCTGGATCGGCTGGAGCAAGGGGGCGGGCATCGCCGCACAGGCGGCGTTCACAATCCGGCCCGTCGGCAGCACCACGGAAATAAACGACCTCCGGCTCACCGGTGAGGGTTTTGGCGGCACCGGCGAATTGCGCGTCGACGAATCGGGTCTTGCAGCGGCGCGGCTGCGCGGCGTGCGTCTCGCAAGCGGAGACGATTTCGCCGTCACGGTCGGGCGCAGCACTGGAGGCTATTCGGTGGACCTGACCGGCACTGCGGCTGACATCCGGCCGGCGCTCGCCCGCGTGAAGAGCGGATCGGGCTCGAAAGGGTCGGGCAATGTGAAGATCAATGCGCGGCTCGATCGGGTTACCGGCTTTAACGGCGAAGTGCTCTCGAATGTAAACCTGGCCTATTCGAGCCGCGGCCAGCAGATCGACGATGTCGATCTTTCTGCGTTGACTGCAAGCGGTCAGGCCGTCGTCGCCAGACTGGTGAAGGCCGGGGCGGACAACACACTGGAACTGACGACAAGCGATGCCGGGGCTTTCGCGCGCTTCATCGATATCTATCGCAATATGCGCGGCGGCCTCCTCAATCTGCGACTGCGTGATCGCGGGGCAAATTCCTGGCGTGGGACCGTGGATATCCGCAAGTTCTCGCTCGTCGGGGAGCAGAGGCTGCAATCGATGGTCTCGACGCGGGCGGGGCAGGACGGGCGCAGCCTCAATGAGGCGGTCCGGCGCGATATCGATGTGAGTACGGCTCAGTTCGAGCGTGGTTACGCGCAACTCCTGCTGGATCAGGGCGCGATCCGCGTCGGCAGCGGGGTCGTCCGCGGCGTCGACGTCGGCGCGACGTTCCAGGGTACCGTCCGCGACTCAAACGGCCGCATGGACATGACGGGAACGTTCATGCCGGCCTATGGATTGAACCGGCTCTTCGGCGAGCTGCCGCTGATCGGTGTCCTGCTCGGAAATGGCCGTGACCGCGGTCTGCTCGGCATCACGTTCAAACTCACCGGTCCGTTCAGCCAGCCGAATCTGACGATCAACCCGCTGTCGATCATAGCGCCGGGCGTCTTCCGCAACATTTTCGAGTTTCAATAAAAAGGCTGGCGCTGCGGCCGGCCTCAGGTTCCCATTGCCTTGTCACCCGCTCACACGGGCCGAACGAGCAGGTGCTTCTTCTTGCCGAGCGAGAGCTTGATGACGCCATCGCCGGTCACGTCGCCGCTTCCGATGATGCGGCGTTCGTCGCTGACCTGATCGTCATTGATCCGGACGGCGCCGCCCTGAACATGGCGGCGCGCCTCGCCATTCGAAGCGGCCAGACCGGCGCGGACGAGAAGCGTCAGCAGGCCAAGCCCCGATTCGAGTTCGGGAGCCGGGACCTCGACCGAGGGCAGGTTCTCGGCAAGCGCACCTTCCTCGAAGGTCTTGCGCGCCGTCTCGGCGGCCTGTTCCGCCGCCGCCCGCCCGTGCAGCATGGCGGTGACCTCGGTTGCCAGAACCTTTTTGACCTCGTTGATCTCGGAACCGCCGAGCTTCGACAGCCGGTCGATTTCGGCCATCGGCAGCGTCGTGTAGAGTTTGAGGAAGCGTGCGACGTCGGCGTCCTCGGTGTTTCGCCAGTACTGCCAGAACTCGTAGGGTCCGAGCATATCCGGATTGAGCCACACGGCACCGCTCAAGGACTTGCCCATCTTCGCGCCGGAGGCCGTGGTCAGCAGCGGCGAGGTGAGGGCGTAGAGCTGCGGCGTTCCCATCCGGTGGCCGAGATCGATGCCATTGACGATGTTGCCCCACTGATCCGAACCGCCCATCTGGAGCCGGCATCCGGTGCGCTCGTAAAGCTCGACGAAGTCGTAGGCCTGCAGGATCATGTAGTTGAATTCAAGGAAGGACAGCGACTGCTCGCGCTCGAGCCGCATCTTGACGCTGTCGAAAGACAGCATGCGGTTCACCGAGAAATGCCGGCCGACGTCGCGCAGAAATTCGAGGTAGTTGATGCCGAGCAGCCAGTCGGCATTGTTGATCATCAGCGCGTCCCTGGGGCCGTCGCCGTATCTCAGGTAGTTCGAAAAAACCGTCTTGATGCTCGCTATGTTGGCGGCGATCGTTTCGGGCGTCATCAATTGTCGCGCCTCGTCCTTGAAGGACGGGTCGCCGACCATGCCCGTGCCGCCGCCCATCAGCGAAATAGGACGGTGTCCGGTCGCCTGCAGCCAGTGCAGCATCATGATCTGAATGAGCCCGCCGGCGTGCAGGCTCGCAGCCGTGGGGTCGAAGCCGATATAGGCAGTCACGGTTTCCGTCCGGAACAGCTGGTCGAGGCCGGCATCATCCGATGTCTGATGGATGAAACCGCGTTCGCTGAGAGTATGAAGGAAATCGGACTTGAACTCGGACATAACCTGTCTCTTTCGGCTGGGTAGAACGTGTGCGCCGGGCCTTTATCACTGTTTCTTCGAAAGTGCACGTTTTTGCTTGGCGGGTGTTTTGCTATGAACGCAGACGCGGGTACGAAGCGGCGCGCGTTCGGCGGAGGATAATGCATGGGCAAGGTATTGGCGGCGATCGGCCTGATGAGCGGCACGAGCATGGACGGCATAGATATCGCAGTCGTGCGAACGGACGGTGACACCATCGTCGATCGCGGCCCGTCCGCCGGATATGCCTATGATCCGCAATTCCGGGAGCGCCTGAAACAGGGCCTCGAAGATGCCCGGTCGATTGTCAAACGAGAAGAGCGGCCGGGTACTCTCGCAAGCCTTGAGCGCGACCTGACGATGCGACACGCACTGGCCGTCCGGATGTTTCTGCAGGAAAACAATATTTTACCCGATAATGTTGATGTGATAGGTTTTCACGGTCAAACCGTCCTGCATCGCCCTGACCAAGCGTTGACGGTACAGCTTGGCGATGGCGATCTGCTGGCGCGGGAAACCGGGCTCGACGTGGTCTATGACATGCGGGCCAATGACATGGCCCATGGAGGCCAGGGCGCGCCACTCATTCCCGCCTATCACGCCGCCCTGGCGCGCGGTCTCTCCGAGATCGGGGTGTTCGCCACTCCCGTCGTCTTCGTCAATATCGGCGGCATCTCCAATCTCACCTACATAGGCGCAGGCGAAGAAATCGTCGCTTATGACAGCGGACCCGGCAATACGCTGATCGATCAGTGGGTAGAGGCTCACGCCGGCATTCCCTACGATCAGGGCGGCATGATCGCGAGCGAGGGCGGCGTCCTGCCGGAGCTCGCCGACCGTTATCTATCTCACCCGTTCTTCAGGGCTGAGAAACGCCGCTCGCTCGACCGTAACGACTTCGCGCCTCCGGCGGCAAGCGATGCCAGCCTCGAGGATGGCGCGCGTACCCTCGCTCATGTGACGGCTGCCGGCATCGTCCGGTCCGCACGCCATCTTCCGGCAAGTCCGGCAACCTACGTTGTCTGCGGCGGCGGCCGCCTGAATTCCGTAATCATGAGCGACCTTCGCGCGCTTGCGGAAGCGGAGGGCGCGCGCGTGCTTGCCGCGGAAGCGGCGGGTCTCAACGGGGATTCGATGGAAGCGGAGGCCTGGGCCTACCTCGCCGTGAGATCGCGATACGGATTGCCTTTGACCTATCCGGGGACGACCGGCGTCAGCCACCCCGTAAGCGGAGGTCGGCAGGCCGCAAAACCCGCACAAGCCGAGTCGGCTTAATGATTTCTTCGCGCGCCTTCGCTAACCTACGCCACGACAGCGGAGAGCCGTGGGCTCGTTGACCGCGGAAGGACTTTCGGAACTTCGATGGGTGGTGCACTTTCACTTCTGGCGGTGAATTTCGTCATTGCCCAGATATTCGCGGCGGCTTTTCTCGTCATCGCCGCGAAACGACGTCCGGGGCGGCCGGCAGCCTGGTGCGCCGCTGGATTTGCCATAGCCTCTCTGGCTGCGATTTGTGAAGCCGTTCTGCCGTTTACGCCTGTACCCAAGCTCTTCGCCGTCGGGGCTTTCGCAAGTGTCCTTGCCGGCTTTTGTCTCCTGCGTTTCGGCCTCGGACTCTTTTATGGCGTACCCTCAAAGCCGTGGGCGCTTGCCGTTTTCTTCGCCGCTTCGGTAATCCTCGATCTGCTTATCTACGATCTTCCGCGCGGAAACGTTGCAGCACGCCTTCTTCTACCAGGCGCCGTTCTTCCTCATCCAGGCCTGGACCGCAGCCGCGGTTATCCGTTCCCGGCGCCGCTCCTACGCGGACTGGATTCTAATTGGCTTCCTCTCGATGAATGCGCTCCATTTTCTCGTCAAGATCTATGCGGCCGTCGCCGCGGGGGCGGGCGCCACGGCTTCGGACTATCTTCAGAGCCCCTTCGCCTTGATTTCGCAGGCGTTCGGCGCCGCCCTGATCGTCGGGACCGGCGTCGCGATGTTGGGCGTCATGGTCAAGGACATCGTCGACAAGGCACGCGCCAGCTCCGAGACCGACGCCCTTTCGGGTCTCCTGAACCGGCGCGGCTTCATCGAGCGCGTTGCCCCTTTGCTGCCGACCCGCAACGCCGAGGGTCCGGGCGCGCTGATCCTTACGGATCTCGACCGGTTCAAGGGCGTCAACGACACCTATGGCCACCACACGGGCGACGAGGTAATCCGCCAGTTCGCGCGTGTGCTTCTCGAACTCATGCCCAGCCGTGCTGCGGCGGCACGCCTCGGCGGCGAGGAGTTCGCGGTGTTTCTTCCCGGCGTGGGCCTGAGCGATGCGCGTGTCGTTGCTCAGGGAATGCGTGCCGCCACCGCCTCAACGCCTATCCCCGGGCTCCCGGAGACGGCGACGATCACCGCAAGCTTCGGTGTGGCGGCGATCGAACCGGGAGAGCCGCTGGAAACGGCGCTACAGAGGGCGGATAAGGCGCTGTACGCTGCCAAAGCCGCGGGGCGCAATCGTGTCGAATCCGCAGAGCCGTCCGCGCGTGTCGTGACCCCCGCTGTTTCCCAGTGGATCAGGCATTAGATCGCCACTGCTTACGACGAAGCTTCGCCTAGGGGATAACGAAAGACTAAGGCCTGTTGAGATTCGGGCCGCCCGCCGCCGCTTGTTTGATTTCCTCATTCCTGTGCTTGTCAGAGGAATCCAGCCAGCCCAAGTCCTTGGGCTGAAAGAACGCTCCCCGCGCCGCAGACGCGGCGCTGCTGGATCCCTGTGACGAGCACAGGGATGAGGGTAGAGAGGGTGCGGCCCCTTGGCGTGTTTCCCTCAACCGTGAAAATAGCGAGGCGACACGGCAGGTCCCGGTCACGCCCGTGTATAGCGTCCCGCTTCGCTTCGAGGCGAGCATGTAGACGTAACCTTTCATTGCGTGACAGGTTGACGATTCCCCCGCGTATTCTCAAGCGAAAGTTGTAGGAGCCGCACATCCCCGTTCCCTCATTCCTGTGCTTGTCACAGGAATCCAGCCAGCCCAAGTCTTTGGGCTGAAAGAACGCTTTCCGCGCCGCAGACGCGGCGCTGCTCTCATCCCTGTGACAAGCACAGGAATGAGGCAAAAGGAGAGATTGCAGTCCTCCGATACGCCCCCACAGCGCCGCGCGTCTTATGAGAAGCGCACGCTCGGTACTCAGGGAATTCAAGCGCATTGCCATGCGTGCCGACAAAACCGACCCGAGCTTCAACGCCATTATCCATCTCGCAGCCTAAACTCAAAATGAATCTCAACAGGCACTAGACGCACGGCAAGCGACAGCCCGGGAAACGTGCAGGATTCCCGGGCTGCCTCATGGAATGGTGCGGTTCAGCGGATGCGCTTTGCCGCGGGCTCGGGTACCAGTTCGCCGTTGAGCCGGCGGTCGAGATAGTCTTCGCATTCGGCCATGAGGGTCTCGACCTGGCCGTTGAAGAAGTGGTTGGCGCCCGGTACCGTCTTATGCGTGATCAGGATACCCTTCTGCGTCTTGAGCTTCTCGACGAGCCCATTGACGTCCTTTTCCGGCGCGACCTTGTCGGAATCGCCGTTGATAATCAGACCGGAAGAGGGGCAGGGCGCCAGGAAGGAGAAATCGTAGATGTTCGGCTGCGGTGCCACCGCCATGAAGCCCTCGATTTCCGGACGCCGCATCAGCAGCTGCATGCCGATCCAGGCGCCGAACGAGTAGCCGGCGACCCAGCAGCTCTTGGAGTCGGGGTGCAGGCTCTGTACCCAGTCGAGCGCGGACGCGGCATCGGAAAGCTCACCGGCACCATGGTCGAATTCGCCCTGGCTGCGGCCGATGCCCCGGAAATTGAAGCGCAAGGTGGTGAAGCCGCGCTTCTGGAACATGTAGAAGAGCTGGTACACGATCTGATTGTTCATCGTGCCGCCGAACTGCGGGTGCGGATGCAGAATGATCGCAATCGGTGCGCTCTTCTGCTTCGAAGGCTGATAGCGGCCCTCAAGGCGACCGGCCGGTCCGTTGAAAATGATTTCGGGCATTGGCTCTCCGGGAGTGCTTTGGTTCAATTCCGTCGTTCTTGGTGCCGATCTGTCTTGACTAAACCAGTCAGCTTTTCTAGAACCTACTTTAGAACCGTTCAAAACTTTGGTGCGGACCTCCGCATAAGCTTCGTCTCTTAAGGCAAGCGGCGCGGAAAATTCAAGGAAAATGCAACGGGCCGTTCGAAGCGGTCGCAGCAGGCCTAGCGAAGGAATCGATGTCGGGATCGCGCATCTACATGGACTGGAACGCCACGGCGCCGCTTCTGCCGGAAGCGCGCGAGGCGCTCCTGTACGCGCTCGATCAGCTCGGCAATCCCTCTTCGGTCCACGGCGAAGGGCGTGCGGTGCGCGCCCTTGTCGAGAGCGCCCGACGCGATGTTGCCAATCTGTGCGGCGCGCAACCCGCAGCGGTCGTCTTTACCAGCGGCGCGACGGAAGCGGCGAACATGGTGCTGACGCCGCAGTTGCGCATGGGGCGCACGCCGCTCAAGGCAGGCAAGCTCTATGTTTCGGCCATCGAGCATCCGGCCGTGCGCGAGGGCGGGCGTTTCGCGCGCGAGGATGTTTGCGAGATACCGGTGACAAATGCCGGGATCGTCGACTGCGCAGCGCTCGAAGATCTGCTTCAGGCTCATGACCGTGAGGCCGGTCTGCCGATGGTGGCCGTGATGCTTGCCAATAACGAAACGGGCATCATTCAGCCGGTCGCCGAGGTTGCGGCGATCGTGCGCGCACATGGCGGTATCCTGGTCGCCGATGCGGTCCAGGCGGCCGGCCGTCTGCCGCTTTCGATCTCATCGCTCGGTGCGGACTTTCTGATCCTGTCGTCCCACAAGATCGGCGGCCCCAAGGGAGCGGGCGCACTCGTCGCCCGCGGCGAGATCATGATGCCTTCTCCACTGATTCGCGGCGGCGGACAGGAAAGGGGCCACCGTTCGGGGACCGAGAATGCAGCCGCGCTTGGGGGCTTTGCGGCTGCAGCACGCGCCGCGGCTGGGAATATCGACGGGCGCATGGCCGCCATAGCCGCGCTGCGCGACGGCCTCGAGGCGGAAATGCAGTCCTGCGCCCCCGATGTGGTGATCCACGGGCGCGACGGGCCCCGCCTGGCAAATACATGCTTCTTCACGCTTCCGGGGCTGAAAGCCGAGACCGGACAAATCGCTTTCGATCTCGAGGGCGTCGCCTTGTCGGCGGGCTCGGCCTGCTCGTCCGGAAAGGTCGGGCAAAGTCACGTCCTGACCGCCATGGGCTACGATCCCCGCCAGGGTGCGCTCAGGATTTCGATCGGCGAGGCGACGACGCAAGTGGAAATCGAGCGCTGCGCGGCAGCATTCGCGAAAGTGGCGGCGCGGCGCCGCTCGGCCGGACAGGCGGCGTGAAGCGGAGAGCATTGAATGAAATTGCGGAAAAGCAATTTTCCGCTTGGCAAATGGGGTGAAAAGCGCCTTTTAGCCATTACATAAGCGGTGCGCGAATACTTGCATCGTATTGACAAGCTGCCGGACCTTGGATCCGGCGAGATTGGAGAACGACATGCCTGCCGTGCAGGAAACCATTGATCAGGTCCGCCAGATCGACGTGGACCAGTATAAATACGGCTTCGAGACGACGATCGAGATGGACCTTGCTCCGAAGGGGCTGTCCGAGGACATCATCCGCCTGATCTCGTCCAAGAAGAACGAACCGGAATGGATGCTCGAATGGCGCCTCGAGGCTTATCGCCGCTGGCAGACCATGGAGGAGCCGACCTGGGCGCGCGTCCGCTATCCGAAGATCGACTTCAACGACATCCATTATTACGCGGCGCCGAAGGGCACGACCGGGCCGAAGTCGCTCGACGAGGTAGACCCGGAACTCCTCAAGGTCTACGAGAAGCTCGGCATTCCGCTGAAGGAACAGGAGATTCTCGCCGGGGTCGAGAAGTCGAAGATCGCCGTCGATGCGGTGTTCGATTCGGTCTCCGTCGTCACCACCTTCAAGGAAGAGCTGAAGAAGGCCGGCGTCATCTTCATGTCGATCTCCGAGGCGATGCGGGAGCATCCGGACCTCGTGCGGAAGTATCTCGGTACGGTGGTGCCGCAGTCGGATAATTTCTATGCGACGCTGAACTCCGCGGTCTTCACCGATGGCTCCTTCGTCTATGTGCCGAAGGGCGTTCGGTGCCCGATGGAGCTTTCGACCTATTTCCGCATCAACGAGAAGAATACGGGCCAGTTCGAGCGTACGCTCATCATCGCCGACGAAGGCGCCTATGTCTCCTATCTCGAAGGCTGCACGGCGCCGCAACGCGACGAGAATCAGCTTCATGCGGCAGTGGTCGAACTGATTGCGCTCGACGATGCCGAAATCAAGTACTCGACGGTGCAGAACTGGTATCCGGGCGACAAGCAGGGCAAGGGCGGCATCTATAATTTTGTGACCAAGCGTGGCGATTGCCGCGGCAAGAACTCGAAGATCTCCTGGACCCAGGTCGAGACCGGGTCGGCGATCACCTGGAAATATCCGTCCTGCATCCTACGCGGCGACGGTTCGCGTGGCGAGTTCTACTCGATCGCGGTTTCCAATGGTCACCAGCAGATCGACTCGGGCACGAAGATGATCCACCTCGGCAAGAACACGTCGAGCCGCATCATCTCCAAGGGCATTGCAGCCGGCGTTTCGGAAAACACCTATCGCGGTCAGGTCTCGGCGCACCGCAAGGCCGAGAACGCCCGCAACTTCACCCAGTGCGATTCGCTTCTGATCGGCGATCGGTGCGGTGCGCACACGGTGCCCTATATCGAGGCGAAGAATTCGACTGCGCAGTTCGAGCACGAGGCGACGACGTCCAAGATTTCCGAGGACCAGCTTTTCTACTGCCTGCAGCGCGGCATTCCGGAAGAGGCGGCGATCGCTCTGATCGTCAACGGCTTCGTCAAGGAAGTTATCCAGGAATTGCCGATGGAATTCGCCGTCGAGGCACAGAAGCTGATCGGCATCTCGCTCGAAGGCTCCGTGGGCTAAGGCCCGTCCGAATACCGAACCGGCGCACGGAATTTGTGCGCGATAGAAGATTTCGTTTCCCAAGAGGACGAACACACATGCTTGAAATCAAGAACCTGCACGCACGCATCGCCGAGGACGGCACAGAGATCATCCGCGGCCTGAACCTGACCGTGAAGGCCGGCGAAGTCGCGGCCATCATGGGGCCGAACGGTTCCGGCAAGTCGACGCTCTCCTACATCCTCTCGGGGCGCGAAGATTATGAAGTGACCGAAGGCGACATTCTTTATAACGGCGAAAGCATCCTGGAGCTCGACGCTTCGGAGCGAGCCGCCAAGGGTATCTTCCTCGCCTTCCAGTATCCGGTCGAGATCCCGGGTGTCGCTACCATGCAGTTCCTGAAGGTGGCGATGAACGAACAGCGCAAATACCGCGGCGAAGAGGAACTGACGACGCCGGAATTCATGCGCCGCGTCAAGGAAGCTGCCGCCGAGCTGAAGATCGCGCCCGAAATGCTGCGCCGTCCGCTCAATGTCGGCTTCTCGGGCGGCGAGAAGAAGCGCGCGGAAATCCTGCAGATGGCTCTGCTCGAGCCGAAGCTCTGCGTTCTCGACGAGACCGACTCCGGCCTCGACATCGATGCGCTGAAGATCGTTGCCGATGGCGTCAACGCACTGCGCTCGCCTGATCGCGCTGTCGTCGTCATTACGCACTACCAGCGCCTGCTCAACTACATCGTTCCGGACACCGTCCATGTGCTCTACAAGGGCCAGGTCATCAAGTCCGGCGACAAGACGCTGGCGCACGAACTCGAGGCCAACGGCTACGCGGATATCATCGAGGCGGCAGCCTGACGCCTGTCGAAGGAGTGTTCGAATGAATATGCAACAGGCCATCAAGATGACGGCGGCCGAAACGGCGCTCGTCGATGCCTATACGGCGCAGATCGGTGATCTGCCGGGCGACGGGGCCGTGCTGTCGCTTCGCGACACGCTGGTTCACGAGTTGAAGACGGCAGGTCTGCCGACGCGCCGCGTCGAAGCCTGGCACTATACCGACCTGCGTACGCTGCTGCGGGCGGTGCCGGCGGCCGATCCGGCCGCCTTTGCCGAGCGCGTCGAGCCGGTCGTCCCGGGCTCGTCTGTTCTGTCCGTGCGCAACGGCCAGGCGGATATCAAGAGCGTTCCCGAAGAGCTGACCACTCGCTCCTATACAGAGAGCCTGCTCGATGGCTCGGCGGTAGCCGGGCTCTCCGTGCTCGGCTCGGATGATGCGATCGGCCGGATCAATGGCGGCCTCGTGCGCGGCGGACTGGAAATCACCGTCGCCGCCGGCGCGCAGATCGAAGCTCCGATCGAAATCCAGGTGGTTCAGAGTCATGGTCAGGCGCATACGCGCTTTCCGGTCTCCTTCGGCGCCGGCGCGAAAGCGACCGTAATCGAACGCCATCTTTCGACGAATGCGGAGCCGAGCTTCATTTCCTCGGTAAGCGACGTGACGCTCGCAGACGGCGCCGACGTGATCTGGATCATCCTGCAGCAGCAGGGTCCGGCGGACACGCATCTCGGCCAGATCCGCTTCGATCTCGGCAAGGACGCGAAGCTGCACCTCTTCGTCATCAACGCCGGCGGCAAGCTGGTCCGTCAGGAACTGCATGGCCGTGCGAGCGGCGAGGGCTCCGACCTGACGCTGCGCGGCATCAACCTGCTCGGCGGGGACAGCCACACGGATCTGACGTTCACGCTGAGCCACAACGTGCCGCACACGACGTCGAGCGAGATCATCCGCAACGTCGTCTTCGATCGCGCGAAGGGCGTGTTTCAGGGCAAGATCCTGGTCGCACAGGACGCGCAGAAGACCGACGCCAAAATGTCGTGCAACACGCTGCTCTTGTCCGACGACGCGGATTTCTCTGCGAAGCCGGAACTCGAAATCTTTGCAGATGACGTGCAGTGCGGCCACGGTGCAACGGTCATCGACATCGATCACACGCAGCTCTTTTACCTTCTCGCTCGCGGCATTCCGGAAAACAAGGCGCGCGCCATGCTCGTCAATGCTTTCGTCGCCGAGATCGTCGAGGAACTGGAAGACGACGAGGCACTGGTCGAGGCGCTGGAAGGCATAGTCGCGGCCTGGCTCGAAAAGCACGCCTGATTGGATAGAGACATGGAACATCCTGCGCCGCCGGTAGCGGCATACGACGTCGAAGCGGTCAGGAAGGATTTCCCGATCCTTTCACGGACGGTCTATGGCAAGCCGCTCGTCTATCTGGACAACGGCGCGTCGGCGCAGAAGCCGCAACTCGTCATCGACGCCGTTGCCCATGCCTATTCCAACGAATACGCCAACGTCCATCGCGGCCTGCATTTCCTGTCGAATGCCGCGACGGAAGCCTACGAACAGGCGCGCGAAAAGGTTCGCCGTTTCCTGAATGCGCCGTCGGTCGACAACATCATCTTCACCAAGTCCTCGACGGAGGCGATCAACACGGTCGCCTACGGCTATGGAATGCCGCAGCTCGGCGAGGGGGATGAGATCGTCATCTCGATCATGGAGCATCACTCCAATATCGTTCCCTGGCACTTTATTCGCGAGCGGCAGGGCGCGAAGCTCGTCTGGGCGCCGATCGACGACGACGGCGCGTTCCACATCGAGGACTTCGTCAATTGCCTGACGGAGCGGACGAAGCTCATCGCCATCACGCACATGTCGAACGCGCTGGGCACCGTGGTCCCGGTCAAGGAGATCTGCCGCATTGCCCGCGAGCGCGGCATTCCGGTGCTTGTCGACGGCAGCCAGGGTGCGGTGCATATGCCCGTCGATGTCCAGGACATCGATTGCGACTGGTATGTGATGACCGGTCACAAGCTCTACGGTCCTTCCGGCATCGGCGTGCTCTATGGCAAGACCGAACGGTTGAAGGAAATGCGCCCCTTCATGGGTGGCGGCGAGATGATCGAGGAAGTGACGGAGGACCGCGTCACCTACAACGATCCGCCGCATCGCTTCGAGGCCGGTACGCCGCCGATCGTCCAGGCGATCGGGCTCGGCTATGCGCTCGATTACATGGAGAAGGTCGGCCGCGAGGCGATCAGGGCTCATGAGGCGAGCCTGACGGCCTATGCCCGCGAGCGCCTGTCCTCGATCAATTCGCTGAGGGTTTTCGGCGACGCACCCGGCAAGGGGAGTATCTTTTCCTTCGAGATCGCCGGCATCCATGCCCATGACGTGTCGATGGTCATCGACCGTGCCGGCATTGCCGTGCGGGCCGGAACGCATTGTGCGCAGCCGCTCTTGAAACGGTTCGGCGTCACCTCCACATGCCGGGCGTCCTTCGGTCTCTACAACACCACGGCCGAGGTCGATGCGCTGGCGGACGCGCTGGAACACGCACGCAAGTTTTTCGCTTAGGGAGACGGACATGGGTCTCGAGCAAACACAAGAAAAAGTCGACGTCCGCGAAGGCATCGTTCATTCGGCCATTCCGCCGGAGGAACTGGCGCGCCTCAGCGACGACATCATCGCGGCGCTCAAAACCGTCTATGACCCGGAAATACCGGCGGACATCTTCGAACTCGGCCTCATCTACAAGATCGACATCGAAGACGACCGTATGGTGAAGATCGACATGACGCTGACCGCGCCGGGCTGCCCCGTTGCCGGTGAGATGCCGGGCTGGGTCGAAAATGCCGTAGGCGCCGTCGAGGGCGTTTCGGGCGTCGAAGTGTCGATGACCTTCGATCCGCCGTGGACGCCTGACCGCATGTCGGAAGAGGCGCAGGTTGCGCTCGGCTGGTATTGAGCACCTGCCGATATTGATCCGTCGGCACGCGGGCATTACATTCAGTCTGGAAGCGCCGGGCCTTTAACCCGGCGATACGAAGGAGATGGAGCCTATGGGCTTTGCCGTTATGAGCCTGACCGATGCCGCCGCCAGCCGGGTCCGGTCGATCGTGGAAAATGCCGGAGGCGAGGCCAAAGGCATCCGCGTCAGCATCAAGAAGGGCGGTTGCGCCGGCATGGAATACGCCGTCGATCTCGTGAGCGAACCCAATTCGAAGGACGACCTGGTCGAGCACCAGGGGGCGAAGGTCTGGGTGGCCCCAGAGGCCGTGCTTTACCTTCTGGGCACGCAGATGGATTTCGAGACCACCACCCTGCGCTCGGGTTTCACCTTCAACAACCCTAATCAAACTTCTGCCTGCGGCTGCGGCGAGTCGGTGGAGCTGAAGCCGGCCGATCTCGCGGCACTTGCCGAGCGCGGCGACGCGGTGGTCCGCGCCAGCTGATTCCGTGGGCGTATCCGCCCCTCATCCAGCCTGCCGGCCCTTCTCCCCGTTTTGACGGGAAGAAGGGACTTAGTCCCGCCGTCATTCCGTCTTGATCTCTCCCATGCGGTTCCATGCATCGAGGCCCGCGATCTTGTAGGCTTCGGCCAGGGTAGGGTAGTTGAAGGTATTCTCGACGAAATATTCGACGGTGCCCTTCAGGTTGAGGACGGCTTGGCCGATATGGACGAGTTCGGTCGCACCTTCGCCGATGATGTGGACGCCGAGCAGCCGCCTCGTCCTGAGCGAGAAGATCATCTTCAAGAGTCCCGAATCCAGGCCCATGATGTGCCCGCGCGAAGTCTCGCGGAACCGGGCGATGCCGCATTCGTAGGGAATTCCGCGCTCTTTGACCTCTTCCTCGGATAGGCCGCAGGTGGATATTTCCGGCACGGCATAGATGCCGTAGGGGAAATACTTCTGCGGCTCCTTGGCGATTGCGCCGACCGCCACGCGGGCCGCGATGCGGCCCTGTTCCATCGAGGTCGAGGCGAGGCTCGGAAAGCCGACGACATCGCCGGCGGCGTAGATATTCGGAACGGTCGTCTGGAACGTTTCCGGATTGACCGTCAGCCGACCGCGGGCGTCGGCCTCGAGACCTGCCGCAGGAAGGTTGAGCGCATCCGTCGCGCCCATCCGGCCGGCGGCGAAAAGCACCATGTCCGTCGTGATCTTGCGGCCGTTGTCGAGGCTAAGCAACACCTTGCCGTTGTCGAGCCGCTCCACTTTCTGCGCCTTCTGGCCCAAGTTCAGTTTCATCGCGCGGTCGCGCAACTGATAGGTGAAGTCCTCGACAATCTCCCGGTCGATGAAATCGAGCATGGTGGCCTTCGGGTCGATGACCGTTACCTGGATGTCGAGGGCGCTGAAGATGGTGGCGTATTCGATGCCGATGACGCCGGCGCCGATCACCACAAGCGAGCGGGGCAGTTCACGGATGTCGAGCAATTCGTCACTGTCTACGACCGTCCTGCCGTCGAAAGGCATGTAGTCAGGCCGAAAGGGCTTCGTTCCCACGGCAAGCAGGATGCTGGTGCCGGAAACGAGCATGCTCTCGTCGTCATCCTTGGAGATCTCGAGCGTCGTCGGCCCGACGAAGCTCGCCCTGCCACGGATGTGCTGCACGCGGTTTCGCGCGAACTGGTGTTCGAGCACCTCCACCTCGTGGTTGAGCGTTATGATCAGACGACGGCGCAGATCTTCGGCGCTGATCTCCTGCTTGACCCGATAGGAGCGGCCGTAGAAGCCGCGCTCGCGCCAGCCGGTCAGGTTGAGCGCCGTTTCACGCAACGTTTTCGACGGAATGGTACCGGTGTGGACGGAAACGCCACCGACCCGTTTTCCCTGTTCGATGACGAGCACCTTCTTGCCAAGCTTCGCGGCCTGGATGGCGCCCCTGCGCCCGGCCGGACCACTGCCGACAACGATGAGATCGTACTGGTTCATGAACGCTTCCCCTGCTCGCGTGAGAATCGTTGTGCGATGCGGCATCTTTCGCGCAGGCACAGCTATATCGTCAATCGCACCGTTTGATGACGTGCAATGCCGCAGCGCCCTGTTCTGGATGCGTCTGCTGCATATTTTCCATCAGAACAATTGAAGCCCTTTGAGGCTGACGTGGCCGTCTTTGCCGATGATGACGTGATCGTGAAGCGCGATGCCGAGCGGCTTGGCGGCCTCGGCGATGAGCTTGGTCATGTCGATGTCGGCACGTGACGGCGTCGGGTCGCCGGAGGGATGGTTGTGCACTAAAATCAAGGCGGTAGCGGAAAGTTCTAAAGCGCGCCTGACCACCTCGCGGGGATATACGGGCGTGTGGTCGATCGTTCCTTGCTGCTGAACCTCGTCGGCGATCAGCGTGTTGCGCTTGTCGAGGAAAAGGATGCGGAACTGCTCCTTCGTCTCATGCGCCATCGCCGCGTGGCAATAGTCGATCACGGCGCTCCAGGAGGACAGAACCTGTTTGTTGCGCAATTCGCTCCTGAGCATGCGGTGGCTGGCGGTCGCGACGAGCTTGAGATCGAGCGCGACGGACTCTCCGACGCCTTTGACTTCCTGAAGGAGGTGCAAGGGAGCGCCGAAGACGGCTGCCAGCGTGCCGAAGCGGTCGAGCAGCGCCTTGGCGATCGGCTTGGTATCGCGGCGGGGTATGAGGCGGAAGAGGATGAGCTCGAGGAGTTCGTAATCCGCCAGCGCCGCATCCCCGTGTTCGCGGTAGCGGGCTCTCAGGCGGTCCCGATGGCCGTGATAGTGCGTATCGGTTGACGGCGCCGGTGCGGTTGCGTGGCTGTCGCGGGTCGGCTTCTGCGGGAAAAACCGGCGTTCGTCCGCGGCAAGGTCGTCGGGTTCGGCGGGCGGGGTCTTCGTCACGCGTCGCCCGCGACGTGAATGCCGGGCTTGAAGAGGCCGGCCGGTGAGAGCGTGAATATCTCGCAGCCGTCCGCCGTGACGCCCACCGTGTGTTCGTATTGGGCCGACAGGGATCGATCGCGCGTAACCGCCGTCCATCCGTCCGAGAGGACCTTCACATGCGGGCGGCCAAGATTGATCATCGGTTCGATCGTGAAGATCATGCCTTCCTTGAGCTCCGGCCCGTCATTGGCGCTGCCATAGTGAAGGATATTGGGCGCGTCGTGAAAGAGCCGGCCGACGCCGTGACCGCAGAAATCGCGAACCACCGAACAACGCTCGGCTTCCGCATAGGCCTGGATCGCCTCGCCGATTGCCCCCGTGCGCGCGCCCGGGCGGACCGCCGCTATGCCGCGCATCAGGCATTCATGCGTTACGTCCAGCAGGCGCTCGGCGGCACGCTTTATCTCTCCGACGGGATACATCCGGCTTGAATCGCCGTGCCACCCATCGACCACATAGGTCACGTCGATGTTGACGATGTCCCCTTCGCGCAGCGGCTTGTCGTTGGGGATGCCGTGACAGACCACGTGATTGATCGAGGTGCAGGAGGATTTCGTGTAGCCGCGATAGTTGAGGGTTGCGGGGAGCGCGCCGTGGTCCATGCCGAACTCGAAGACGAAGCGGTCGATCTCGTCCGTGGTCACGCCCGGGCTCACGCGCGCGACGAGCTCGTCGAGGCAGCGCGCGGTCACCTGACAGGCCTTGCGCATGCCTTCAAACCCCTCCGGCCCGTAGAGTCGAATGACACCGGTGTTCTTGTAGGGAGCCGCGTCGGCCTCGATGTAAGTTACCATTCCAGATTTCCGTTGTTTCAGGCGATTTTCATAAAACAGCAGGGACCGGTTCGTCCACTACGATCGGTCCTGCCGCCAGGATTTGCGCCGGCGATACCGCGCATTTGACCGCATAGGCCTCGACGCCGCGTGCGCTCGCCCTTTCGAACGCACGAGCATAGACCGGGTCGAGCTCACGGCATATGCGGAAGCGACTGCAATCGCCTCTCTGGATAAGATAGAGCATGATCGCGCGGTGTCCCGCCTCGACCATATCGCCCAGTTCCTCGAGATGTTTCGCACCGCGTTGGGTCGGGCTGTCCGGGAATTCGGCGAGACCGCGGACGCGGCTGAAATGGACGTTCTTCACCTCGACATAGGCGAGGCCCTTTTCCGCATCACTGAGCAGAATATCTATCCTGGAGTTGCGGCCGTATCTCTGCTCGCGCCGGAGCGTGCCGTAGGTGTGAAGATTGCCCACCTGTCCGGCCATGATCGCCTCTTCGGCGATCCGGTTCGGCAATCCGGTGTTGATGCCGACCAGCGTGCCGTCCGCCTCGACGATCTCCAGCATGTGGCGATACTTGCGCGTCGGACTGTCGTGTTCCGAGAGCCAGACCGGCGAGCCCGGTGTGGTCAGGCCATGCATCGAGCCGGTATTCGGGCATGAACCGGTGATTGCCGTTCCATCGGCCAGAATAGCGTCGAAGAGGAAGCGTTTGTAACGCTGCACAAGCGTCGCAGGGACGAGCGGGCGAGGGTAATTCAAGGGGATTGCACTCTCTGCGGTCAGGCGCGCACGCGCACGTAGGAGCCGGGCGCTTCCTCGATGGAATTGAGCGGACCTCCGGCCTTGCGCGCCGGGATCCTGCGTTTGTCGAGCCGTTCGACCCAGCCCTGCCAATGCGGCCACCACGACCCGGCCGTTTCCTTTGCCTTACCCATCCAGGTCTCGAAGTCGCCCTTCGGCGCGCCTCCCGTCCAGTATTGATACTTGCTTCGGGCGGGAGGGTTGACGACACCGGCGATGTGCCCGGAGCCGGAGAGCACGAAGGTCACCTTGCCGCCGAAGCTGCTGCTGCCGAGGAAAACCGACTTTGCCGGCGCGATGTGGTCCTCCTTCGTCGCGAGATTGTAGATCGGAATCTTTACGTCGCCGAGGGAGACGCGGCGGCCGGCAAGCACCATCTCGCCCTTGGAGAGCCTGTTCTCGAGATAGCAGTTGCGCAAATAGAAAGAGTGGTTGGCCGCGGGCATTCGCGTCGAATCGGAGTTCCAGTAAAGCAGGTCGAAGGGCAGGGGATCCTGGCCCTTGAGGTAATTGTTGACGAAATAGGGCCAGATCAGTTCCGAAGCCCGGAGCATGTTGAAGGCCGACGCCATCTTCGAGCCTTCGAGGTAGCCGGTGGCGCTCATATTGGCTTCGAGGTGGCGGATCTGGTCGTCGTCCACGAAGACCTTGAGATCGCCGGCGTAGGTGAAATCCACCTGCGTGGTGAAGAGCGTCGCGGAGCGAATGCGGTCGTCGCCTTCCGCGGCATGGAGCGCCAGGGTGGCGGCGAGCAGCGTCCCGCCGACGCAATAGCCGATAGAATTGACTTCGCGCTCGCCGGTTGCCTGCTCGATAATATCCAGCGCGAAACCGATCCCTTCGCGTGCATAGGCTTCCCAGTCCTTGGAGGCATGGCGTTCGTCCGGGTTTACCCAGGAGATGACGAAGACCGTGTGGCCCTGGTCGACCGCCCATTTGATGAAGGACTTCTCCGGGTTGAGGTCCAGCACGTAGAATTTGTTGATCCAGGGCGGGCAGATGAGCAACGGCCGCTTCAGCACGGTCTCGGTGCTCGCCTCGTATTGCAGCACCTGGCAGACATCGTTCTGCGCGATCACCTTGCCCGGAGTGATCGCGATGTTCTCTCCGATGGCGAACTTGCTGGTGTCCGTCTGGCGGAGCCGAAGCTCGCCGCGCCCGGCGGCTATGTCTTCCGCCAACATCTGCATGCCTTTCACGAGATTGGCGCCGCTCGAAGCCACCGTTTCGCGATAGAGCTGCGGGTTGGTCGTGATGAAGTTGGTCGGGGAAAGAGCGCTGGCAATCTGGCGAACGTAGAAGGCCGCCTTGTGGCGGGTATGATCGTCAAGGCCCTCGGCGTCCTTGACCATGCGCTCCGCCCAGTCGGAGGTGACGAAATAGGCCTGGCGGATGAAGTCGAAAAAGGGATTCTTCACCCAGTCTTCGTCGGCGAAGCGCTTGTCGTTGCGCTGAAGGTTGGTCGGGTCCTCCACGGCCTCGCCGGCCATGCGGTGGAGCGTCCGCGACCACATATCGAAGAAGCTGCCGAGAAGATGAGTCTGGGCTTCGAGTGTCCGCCGGGGGTCGGAGAGCCAGTATTCCGAGACCTTGGAAAGCGTCTTGACCATATCGGAGACGGGCTCGGCGAAACTATCGGTCTTCTCGCCCGCTTCGCGCGGGGCGAGCCATGCAGAAGCGGCTTTTCCGAGCTGCTCTGCCGCACGAGCCATGTTGATGGCCAGGCTTTCGGGATCCTTGACGATGTAGGGCTCGACAGATTTCGGGTCGAAGCCGGCAAAGCCCGTAGCGCCCTCAGCCTTCTCTGCTGTCACCCGGCGTCCTCCACAGCATCTTGTTTGTTTTGTATTTTTACATTCTGCCCGAAAATGATTACAAGGGCTACTGCATGTTCCCGTGATCGTAGCCGGTCGAAGGACAAAAACATGCAGCAGATCAAAGTGCTACAGCGACCTTTGTGCGTCCCGGGAGACGCGCGGCGCTGTAGCGCATCGTTGCGCCGCAGAAACAGAGGTCATCGCCAGCATGCTTGCCGTCGGAAAACAGCGTTCGCTTTCTTGGATGTCCGCACTGATTCTCGCAGGCGTGCTCGCGGGCTGCAATTCGACGGCGGACCTTGCCACCTATCCTTCGGTTTACGGTCAAAAGCCCGCCGCCATGCAGCAGATGACCAATGAGGAGGCGCTGAACATGCAGGGGCAGTTGACCGCACTTGCCGGGCAGCGCCGGTCCGGCGCGATCTCCGAAGCCGAGTACCGGCGTCGCCTGAAGGAATTGCAGCTTTTGGCCGAGCAGCACGGTGCCGACACGCTGAAACAGATCGAGAATTAGCGCTTGCCTTTCTCGTGTTTTGGCCGCAAAGCGTTGAATGGCCGCGATGGCGGCCGTTCACCCCGCGCATGTCGAGCGAAGAGCCCAAGGGCTGCAAAGACGCGCGCCAAATGAGGTCTGGAGATGGAAGAGTTTCATAAAGTCCGGCGTTTGCCGCCCTACGTTTTCGAACAGGTCAACCGTTTGAAAGCGAGCGCGCGAGCGGCCGGTGCTGACATCATCGACCTCGGCATGGGCAATCCGGATCTTCCGACCCCGCAGTCAATCGTGGACAAGCTGTGCGAAGTCGTCCAGGACCCGCGGACGCATCGTTATTCGTCATCGAAGGGCATTCCCGGGCTGCGCCGTGCGCAGGCCGCCTATTATGCGCGCCGCTTCGGCGTCAAGCTCAATCCCGAGACGCAGGTCGTCGCGACCCTCGGCTCCAAGGAAGGCTTCGCCAACATGGCGCAGGCCATCACCGCACCCGGCGACGTCGTCCTCTGCCCGAATCCGACCTATCCGATCCACGCCTTCGGGTTCCTGATGGCAGGCGGCGTCATCCGCTCGATTTCGGTCGAGCCGGACGAGAGCTTTTTCCCGCCGCTCGAGCGTGCGGTCCGGCACTCGATCCCGAAGCCGCTGGCGCTGATCCTCAACTACCCGTCCAATCCGACGGCGCAGGTCGCGACGCTCGATTTCTACAAGGATGTCATCGCGTTTGCGAAGAAGCACGACATCATCGTGTTGTCGGATCTCGCCTATTCGGAAATCTACTTCGACGACGCACCGCCGCCTTCGGTTCTGGAAGTGCCGGGTGCAACCGATGTGACCGTCGAATTCACCTCGATGTCGAAGACCTTCTCCATGCCCGGCTGGCGCATGGGCTTCGCCGTCGGCAACGAGCGACTGATCGCGGCGCTGACGCGCGTGAAGTCCTATCTGGACTATGGCGCATTCACCCCGATCCAGGTAGCTGCAACGCAGGCACTGAACGGTGACGGCAGCGATATCGCCGAGGTGCGCGCCATCTACAAGCGGCGCCGCGACGTCATGGTGGAAAGCTTCGGCAAGGCCGGTTTCGAGGTTCCGCCGCCGCCGGCGACGATGTTCGCCTGGGCGAAGATCCCCGAGAAGTTCCGCCATCTCGGCTCGCTCGAGTTCTCCAAGCTTCTCGTCGAGAAAGCGGATGTCGCCGTTGCTCCGGGTATCGGCTTCGGCGAGCAGGGCGACGACTATGTTCGTCTCGCTCTGGTGGAGAACGAACACCGGATCCGCCAGGCCGCGCGCAATATCAAGCGCTTCCTTTCTTCGGCGGACGAGACGATGCACAACGTCATCTCGCTCAACGCACATCGGTAAGGAGCCGGGCTGTGCCCGTTTCCGCACCCAAATTGCCCCGCCTGGTCTGGCGGGGCGCCTCTACGTGTTAGGAACTTGCTATGGCAGATGCCCTCAAAATCGGCATTGCGGGCTTGGGGACCGTCGGTGCCTCGCTCGTGCGGATTCTCCAGGATCGTCATGAGACGATGGCGACCACATGCGGCAGGGCGATCGAGATTACGGCCGTAGCGGCAAGAGACCGGGCGAAAGATCGGGGCGTGAAGCTTTCGGACATCGCCTGGTTCGACGACGCAGTTTCCCTGGCGTCTGAAGCAGGCATCGACGTCTTTGTCGAACTGATGGGCGGCGCCGGAGACCCGGCCTATTCTTGCGTGAAGGCGGCGCTCACGCGCGGCGTCCATGTGGTGACCGCCAATAAGGCGCTTCTGGCAGCACATGGTGTCGAACTGGCGGAAATTGCCGAGAAGCATGGCGCACTTCTGAATTACGAAGCTGCGGTCGCCGGCGGCATTCCTGTCATCAAGGCGCTTCGCGAGTCCATGACCGGCAACACGATCTCGCGCGTCTACGGCATCATGAACGGCACATGCAATTACATCCTGACGAAGATGGAGAGGGAGGGTCTCTCCTTCGAGGAATGCCTCAAGGAGGCTCAGCGGCTCGGCTATGCCGAGGCCGATCCGGCCTTCGACATCGAGGGCAACGACACGGCGCACAAACTCTCGATCCTGACGAGCCTTGCCTTCGGCACCGCGATTGCTGCCGACGACATCTATCTCGAGGGCATCACCAACATCTCGATCGAAGATATCCAGGCGGCTTCCGACCTCGGTTACCGCATCAAGCTTCTCGGAGTCGCCCAGCGGACCGATAGCGGCATAGAGCAGCGCGTCCATCCGACCATGGTACCTCACGACACCGTCATCGCGCAGGTCGACGGGGTGACCAATGCGGTTGCGATCGAATCCGACATTCTTGGCGAACTCCTGATGGTCGGCCCGGGCGCGGGCGGGGACGCGACCGCCTCGGCCGTGCTCGGCGATATCGCCGACATCGCCAAGAGCCGACCCGGCGCGCAGCACGTGCCGGCATTCGGCCGTCCGGCGAAGGCGCTGTTGCCCTATAAGCGCGCCCGGATGCAGAGCCATGAGGGCGGCTATTTCATCCGGTTGAAAGTGGTCGACCGCACGGGCGTCTTCGCCAATGTGGCGAAGCACATGGCGGAGAACGACATCTCGCTGGAATCGATTATGCAGCATTCCAAGCACTATGCCGACCCGGCCGAGCCGAAGACGATCATCCTCGTCACGCATGCGACATCAGAGGCTTCCGTGCGCAAGGCGATCGTCTCGATCAAGGGCGAGGGCTATCTCGTCGGCGAGCCGCAGGTTATCAGGATCGAGCGTCCGAAGGCCTGGTGACCGCGCGTCCTCATCAAATCTGTTGAGAAGCCGCTGCGACCGCCGACTTGCGGGCCGAACTGCACCCCCGCCGGTTTTTCAGTGCCGAAATCTTCGCTAAGAACGGAGGGACTTCGGGCGGGTAGACAGATGGACGTTTTGGCGGATCCGATCCAGCGGGCATTTCTCGGCGTTGAACGCTCGGTCAGCGGTCAGCGCTGGGTATCGCGCCTCGATCAGGCGGGCCAGAACCGTGCCCTGGCCATCAGTCAGATCCACGGCTATTCCGAACTCATCGCGCGCGTGCTTGCCGGGCGCGGCGTCGGACTGGACGACGCCTCGGCATTCCTCGAGCCGACGTTGCGCGCACTGATGCCTGACCCCGACACCCTGACCGACGGCCGCAAGGCGGCCGAGCGGCTCGCGGATGCCATTCGTCGCCGCGAGAAGGTGGTGATCTTCGGGGATTACGATGTCGATGGTGCGGCCTCGTCCGCGCTCATGGCGCGTTTCCTGCGGCATTTCGATATCACCGCCGAGATCTATATTCCCGACCGCATTTTCGAGGGCTACGGTCCGAACCCGCAGGCGATCGATCAATTGATCGATCGGGGCGCCGAACTGATCGTCACGGTCGACTGTGGTTCGACGAGCCATGAAGCCCTGGCGGTGGCGGCAGAGCGCAGGACCGATGTCGTGGTCATCGACCACCATCAGGTCGGCTCGGTGCTGCCGCCGTGTCACGCCCTGGTGAATCCCAACCGGGAGGACGACCTGTCGGGGCAGGGCCATCTCTGCGCTGCGGGCGTCGTCTATCTGGTACTGGTCAATACATTGCGCGTGCTCCGCCTCAGGGGCGACCCGCGCGCGGCATCCTTCGACCTCCTGTCGCTGCTCGACCTGGTGGCGCTTGCGACCGTCTGCGACGTGGTGCCGCTCAAAGGCCTGAACCGGGCCTATGTCGTCAAGGGCCTGCTTGCCGCGCGGCACATGGGCAATGCGGGTCTCGCCGCACTCTTGCGCAAGGCGGCGATCGGCGGACCCGTGACGCCCTATCATCTCGGCTTCCTGCTTGGCCCGCGGATCAATGCCGGCGGGCGAATCGGCGACGCTGCGCTCGGCAGTCGTCTGCTGACCCTCGACGATGCCGCGGCGGCGGAAATCATCGCCACCCAGCTCGATGAACTCAATCGCGATCGCCAGGCGATGGAGGCGGCGATGCTTGCGGAGGCGGAAGCCGAGGTACTGGCGGAATACGGAACGGGCGAGGGCGCGTCGGTGATCGTTACTGCCCGGCAGAACTGGCACCCTGGGATCGTCGGCCTCATCGCGGCACGCATCAAGGAGAAATTCCGCCGGCCGGCTTTTGCGATTGCGTTCGATCCGAACGGCCGCGGAACCGGATCCGGCCGTTCGATCAACGGTTTCGACATGGGGCGGCTCGTCCGTGCGGCCGTCGACAACGGCCTGCTGGTCAAAGGCGGGGGACATGCAATGGCCGCCGGGCTGACGGTCGAGCGCGGTAAGCTCGGCCAGCTTCGGCAATTCTTCGAAGAGCGCGCCGAAACTGCCGTTCGCGATCTCGTCGCCGTCCAAACGCTCAAGGTCGATGGCGCGCTGGCAGCGGCCGGGGCGACGCTCGACCTCGTCGATCTTCTCGACCAGGCGGGACCCTATGGCTCCGGCCATCCGCAGCCGCTCTTTGCCTTCCCGCAACATCGACTGCGCGATAGCCGTCAGGTCGGGGCCAACCACGTGAACGTGACGCTCGAGGGGCAGGACGGCAGCCGCATGGAAGGCATCGCCTTCCGCGCGACGGAGACGCCGCTCGGCGATTTCCTGCTCGGCAGCCGCGGCGCCACCGTTCATGTCGCGGGTTCCGTGTCAGCGGATCTGTGGCAGGGGACACGCAAGGTTCAACTGCGCGTGACGGACGCCGCGAAAGCAAATTAAACGCCGAGGCGGAGCGAACGGGTGTAGCCGACTCAGAGACTTACGGACTTTTCTTAAAGACTTTGAAGAGGAATGGCACGCCCAACGGGAATCGAACCCGTGTTTCCGCCGTGAAAGGGCGGCGTCCTAGACCGCTAGACGATGGGCGCCTGCTGCAGCGATTTTGTGCGTCTGAAAGGCGCACGCGCTGTAAGACAAGGCGGCTTATAGAGAGCGCTTCGGATTCTCGCAAGAGACCGCGGGCGGTAAATTTCGATTTTTCCTGGGAAAAGATCGGGAGCAGACGCAAGCGCTATTCGGAAGCGAAATGATGCGCGCGCAAGGTGAGGAAATGGTACGCCCAACGGGACTCGAACCCGTGTTACCGCCGTGAGAGGGCGGCGTCCTGACCGCTAGACGATGGGCGCCTGCTGGTGACGATCAGCACCATACTATGAAAAACATGAAATAGAAAAGAGGTGGAATGGCACGCCCAACGGGAATCGAACCCGTGTTTCCGCCGTGAAAGGGCGGCGTCCTAGACCGCTAGACGATGGGCGCCTGCTGCAGCAAGCCTGATGCCTCTGAAAAGACGCAAGCCGCTGTAAGACAAGGCGGCTTATAGAGAGGGCATCGGATTCATGCAAGTGATCAGAGGCGATTATTTTGCTTTTTCGGCAAGAGATCCGCACAGGTCAACTCGATCCTATGGTGACGCAAAGCAAAGACGTCCCTTCCACATACAAGGCGAAGTATCCACAAGTATAAGAGAGAAAATGGCACGCCCAACGGGAATCGAACCCGTGTTTCCGCCGTGAAAGGGCGGCGTCCTAGACCGCTAGACGATGGGCGCCTGCTGCAGCAACCTTTGAGCCTCTGAAAAGACGCAAGTCGCTGTAAGACGAGGCGGCTTATAGAGAGGGCTTCGGATTCCCGCAAGTGGCAGTTGTCATTTTTTCCGGGAAAAATCACTGCTGCTCACGATGGGCCTTGTTAACAGGAGCGATCGCCGATCAGCCTTTGCGACGGCGACAGCGCCAGTTCCAGTCGCGCTGGGGACCGATGTCGATATGGACGGAGTTGGTATGGCAGTAGGTGCCGACGCCGCCCCGGCCGGGAACGTTGCGCAGGAAATTCGCGAGCTCCCACTTGCTGACGCCCGCCACCTGGATGTCCGCCGCCTCGCAGCGCGTATGAAGGGACTGGCGCTTGCGGTTGACCTTGATGGCGCGAAGGCCCGAGGTGACCATGACTTTGCGGCCGTAATGACCTTCGACCGTCTTCAGGATGTCGAGAAGCTGCGGTTTGAAACAGCCTGTCTCCACCTTCTCCGTTTGCAGGATGAGGCCGCTCGGCGTTAGTCGGGCAAGGCCCGAGAGGTTCGCCACTTCCACGGGCGCGTCGTCCTCGTCAGCCTCGTGCGCTTCGTGTTCCATGCTGAAAAGCGGGTTCATATTGACGCCCGGCAGTGACGCATAGGCGAGGGAAGCGACCTGCGGCTGTCCCGCATTGCTTGCGGTAATCGTTTTCTTCTCGCGTGCCGGCACAGCGCGTGTCGATTCGGCCCGCTGTTTTTCCCTGCGCTTCGGCGCAAACAGGCTTGCGAGGGTCCAGGTCTTCTTCGTCTCTTGAGTCTCTTTCTCACCGTGGTCGGAGCCCGCCGGCTGGGCGGCATTCGCCGGCGTCCGCGAGGCGACTTCGACCGGCTGCAGGGCGGCCGCCGTAGCACCTGATAGTGCGGCCTGCGCGCTCAAAGGCAATGGAACGGCCGCGGGCGTATCGCTTTCGCCGGTGGCTGCCGGCGTTGCGGCAGCAATCGCTTCGTTTGTCGCGGGAGCTTCGCCTGCCGCGCCCTGTTGCGGTTGAATCACCGGTTGAGCCTCGGACTGTCCGTTGCTGAAGAGACTGTTGGCCTTGGCATTCATCGTCGGCGATGCGACGGCCGACGGTGCTGCCGTCGGCTGGCTGCTTGGGTCCGGCCGCGCCTCGGCGGACGGTCCTGCCGGCGATTGCCCGTAGATGCTCGATGTTGTCGCGCGCAGCGCAGTGCCCTGCATGGCCAGACCGGGCTGCATGGCGGCGCTGTTCTGGCCCGCTTCACCGTCGGGCACCTGCGCCGTCGCGCCGGCGCCAGCCTCTTGCTCGTCCCGCATCGTCTCCTCGGATGCGGCCGGCGCTGCTTCCGCCACCTGTTGGGAATTGAGCGGGCTGATCGTCTCATTGTCGGCGACTGCCGACACACAGCTAGCCAGTGCCAGAAGCGATACGGATAATGCTGCGGCGCGTCCGATCGTCAGGAGACTGTATCCTGGTTCCAGATGTTGCAACGCCTTTTCCCCGCTCTCCGTGCATGCGGGTTGCTTTGCACCGCGCACACAACACGTTCCGATTCCGGATACGCTCCGGAACGGCACAACAATTTCACGCGGAGGGCGCTAGGCTCCCCACGGGAAAGGTCAGGCAAGTATAGGGCTATCCCCGCAAGTGACGACGAAGCAGAGCCCCGTTTCAACGTCTGCGCGGCAAGGTAATGAACGCCGCGTGTTTTGTAAACCTGCACCAACCTATTTCAGCTTCGCAAAATATAAGCGAAAGCCCGGCAATAAGCCGGGCCTGAAGATCATCCGCTGTTCTATTGATCCTCTTGCGCCGGCCGGTGCCGCGCCGCTCGGCAGGGCCGGCGACGGCTGACGATTAGCCGGTGGCAATTGCGCGAGGCTTACCAGACACCCGTATTGGCCATGGAAGCCCAGGGTTCCTGAGCCGGCAGGTGTTCGCCTTTCTGCAGGATCTCGATCGAGATGCCGTCCGGCGACCGGACGAAGGCCATGTGGCCGTCGCGCGGCGGGCGATTGATCGTAACGCCGTTGTCCATCAGATCCCTGCAGAACGCGTAGATGTCGTCGACCTCATAGGCGAGGTGGCCGAAATTCCGCCCGCCGGCATATTCCTCGGAATCCCAATTATAGGTGAGCTCCAGGCAGGGCGCGGCTCCCCCCTTGGCGCGGTCGAGATCGCCGGGCGCCGCGAGAAAAACGAGCGTGAAGCGGCCTTTCTCGTTGTCGTATCGGCGAATCTCCTGGAGCCCGAAAAGCTTGCAATAGAAATGAAGAGCCTGGTCGAGGTCTTTGACGCGAACCATCGTATGCAGATACCGCATTGGAGAATGTCCCTGTTTCGTGGAAGATGGCGTATAGTGAGGCGACGGCAAGCCAGACGCAAGGCTGCATGCCTATAAACGTCTCAGGTCAAAATATGTCGAGGGGCTTGCACACGCGCAGCGGGACGATGTTATTCTGGCCCATAAGAATCAGTTAACCGTATCGAAGTGTTGCGCGTAACGAGGGGCTGCGAGAATGGCTGACAGGACATCTTCGAAAGACGTCATCCATAATGGCGAATTCGGTAACGACGCCCTTGATCTCATCGAAATTACCGGGGTCATAAAGTGGTTCGACGTTGCCAAGGGATTCGGCTTCATCGTTCCGGACAACGGCATGCAGGACGTTTTGCTGCATGTGACCTGCCTCAGACGCGACGGATATCAGACCGTTCTGGAAGGTGCCCGGGTCGTCGCTCTCATTCAGAAGCGGGATCGTGGCTACCAGGCCTTCCGCATCCTCTCTATGGACCAATCGACGGCCGTTCACCCCTCCCAGCTGCCACCGGTCAGAACGCATGTTCAAGTCACACCGACGAGCGGCCTCGAACGTGTGCTCGTGAAGTGGTTCAACCGAACCAAGGGATTCGGCTTCCTGACGCGCGGGGAGGGCACCGAAGACATTTTCGTGCATATGGAAACGCTGCGCCGCTTTGGCCTGACGGAGCTGAGGCCCGGCCAAGTGGTGCTCTGCCGCTTCGGGGACGGAGAAAAGGGCCTGATGGCTGCGGAAATCCATCCCGACGGGCCGACGCCGACCACGCGGTCGCACTGATGCCCGGAGTCGTCGGCATAGCTGCAAGAAGCGCCCTGACGGCGCTTTTTTTGTTGTCGCTGCTCGTCGCCTCGGCCATGGCCGAGGTTTCCTTTGCAAAGGAGCGGGTGCGGCTGATAACGGCGAGCGGACGCACGCACGACCTTACCGTCGAGCTCGCGACCCAGCCGGATCAGCGGGAGCAGGGGCTGATGTATCGCCGGCAGATGGCGCCGGATCACGGCATGCTGTTCGATTTCGGCGAGACGCGGCCGGTGATGATGTGGATGAAGAACACCTATCTGCCGCTCGACATGCTCTTCATCGCGCGTGACGGCATCATCCGTACCATCCACGAGAACGCGGTTCCGCATTCCGAAGCCATTATCGATTCCAGGGAACCGGTGGCCTACGTGCTCGAGCTTAACGCCGGAACCGTGAAGCGACTCGGCATCAGCCCCGGGGATAGGCTCGAAGGCGCGGGACTTCCGGCCGCGGAGCGTGCGAACTGAAGCATCCGCCGGCTCCGCGCCAGCCTCGAAATTTGCTGTTGCAGCCGCAGGGCGAAGCGTGTATCTCCGCCTTCGTGGTGCGGAGTGTAGCGCAGTCTGGTAGCGCATCTGGTTTGGGACCAGAGGGTCGGGAGTTCGAATCTCTCCACTCCGACCATCCAATCACGTGAAAACATTGATCTCTTGGTCAACGGGAGCTGTTAAGAACAATGTCCGCGAAGATCTATCGCCCCGCAAAGACAGCAATGCAGTCCGGCAAGGCCAAGACGCATCTGTGGGTGCTGGAGTTCGATCAGGAAAGACCGCGCACGATCGACCCGATCATGGGCTACACGAGTTCCGCCGACACCCGGCAGCAGGTTCGCCTGACCTTCGAGAGTGCTGAGCAGGCGATCGCCTATGCCGAGCGCAATGGCATCGAGTATCGCGTGATCGCGCCCAAGGATGCGGCTCGCAAGAATGTTTCCTATTCGGACAATTTCCGTTTCAACCGGATGCAGCCCTGGACCCATTGAGGCTCACGTGCTGAGACGGCCCCTTAGCTCAGCTGGATAGAGCACCTGCCTTCTAAGCAGGTTGTCGCAGGTTCGAGTCCTGCAGGGGTCGCCAAACCACCCTCTAAGTCATTGATTCTAGTTCAGGTGCGACCGGTCGGGGTCATAGGTGCGACCTACATTCTGTTCACAAGGCGTTCCGAGGCTGCCTTGGCGCTTTTTTTCCGCTTCTTTCGTGTAGATCTCGGCCATTGCGAGTCGAGCCCAGCCTTACATCGCCATCAACTCATGGGCCGTTGCGCTCTCGTCGGCGGCTATAGGACTCTGTCCGCAAATCAGGACTGGCCATATCAACCAAGTGGTCTAGTCCATCCGCCCGAATAGTCTCTTTCGGTTTGAGGCCTTAGAAACTTGGCAGGTAGCGCTATGCTTACTCACGTCATGAGCGCTCTGCCGTCGCCCACCCGGAGGGGATAGAATGCTTTTACGCGGAACAAGCTTGGCCGACATCATCCGTGGTCTTTTTGGCAACAACGAGATTTGGGGTTATGCAGGCGACGATTATCTCTACGGCGGGCAGGGCGATGACAAGCTCTATGGTGGCGATGGCAACGATAATGTCGAGGGCGGCGCCGGCAACGACTATCTCTACGGCGGTCTCGGCGACGATAAACTCTACGGTGGCGATGGCAACGACTATATCGAGGGCGGTGCCGGGAATGACTATGCCGAAGGTGGCGATGGCCACGATCGATTCAAAGGTGGGGCTGGGAACGACACGTTCTTTGGCGGACGAGGAAACGACATTGCCGATGGTGGAGATGGCGACGACACGTTGCATGGCGGTGAAGGCCATGACCACTTTTTGGGTGGCCGTGGTAACGATGTAATCTACGGTGGCAATGGCGAAGAGTATATCGATGCTGGTGATGGTGACGACGTCATCTTCGCTGGCGCGGGAAATGACGGCTTCAATAACCGCGTGAACCCTGCAACTGGGAAATTGACGCAGCAGGCGGTCAGCGGCGGCGCAGGCAATGATTTAATCCATGGCGAAGGCGGCGATGACGCCCTTAAGGGCCAGTCGGGGAACGACCGTATGTTCGGCGGGAGCGGAAACGACATCGTCGATGGCGGTAACGGTGACAATTACCTGGACGGCGGCGACGGCGATGACGTGTTGGATTCGGAAGGGGGGACCGATGAGGCGTATGGCGGTAAAGGCAATGACAGAATTTCCGTGGGGGCGGGCAACGATCGGGCGTTCGGGGATGACGGAGATGACATTCTCACAGGCGGCGCCGGCGACGATGATCTGAGTGGCGGCAACGGTCATGATCGCCTGGTCGGCGGGGCGGGAAATGACACCCTCTATGGCGACGCTGGCGAAGACACAATCTCTGGCGATGGGGGAAGGGACGTACTCTGGGGCGGAGCCGACGCCGACCGCTTTGTCTTTCGTGGGCCGACGGTACTGACTGATCGGGATTCGGTGATGGACTTTCAGGACGGTCTCGACATGTTTGTCATCGAGAAGCTTGGGGTTAAATTGTACTCCAATACTGGCGCGGCAGGTACGATCTACGCGTACGATACCGCTGGCGGTGACGTGCTGCTGAAGGGCTTTGATTCCGGTGGACGCGAGTTTTCAATTCTCGTTGACGATCAGAACGGCGCTATCACCGCTACCAGTTTCTCGAGGGCAGACTTCATCTTCGCGTAAGCACTCAAAGCGGTGCCGCCAAAGCGGCCCTCTTTCGATCCCGTCTGTGACGCATCCCGGATTTCTCAAGCATTGACAAAGGGTCCCCGCCGAAATTCGTTTACGGCAACGAGAATGGCTGGATAGTTGGGCTCTCTAACGGTCCGTCCGATTGCAAGGGCGCGTGACCTGTCACGCACTATGTTCGGCCCGAATCATGAGCAGGAATGCGGCCAGATCGCGCCATCTGATGAAACGAGGTGCGAGTTCGCATGCCTCAGCCGTCGGCTGCGGCTCGCGGACTTCGACGATACGAAACCCGGCATCAGCGACGCCGTTGAGATATTCGCCGATCGTGCGGGGAAAGCGTGGCACCTCAAACGGCACGACGTCATCGTTGCTCGGACGGTCGCCAAAGCGCCATTTTTCGACGAAATCGGTTCGGTCGAAATAGCGCGACACCACCAGCCCCGTCGTCCTCCCGTCGCCCTCCTTCTGCCATCGCAAGCCGGGAGTAATGAAGCAGGGGTGCAGGATGCTGAAGGCGATAAACCCACCGGGGCGCAGCAACCTGAATGCCTCCCGCATGGCGGCTGGGAAGTCCGGCCCATCCATCAATGCCATGGTTGAGACGACGGCATCGAAGGAGGCATCCTCGAAACCGGTGTTCTGGCTATAAGATTTAATCGCGTAGTGGATGCCGAGCGGCTGCTGCTCTTCAATAGCGCGAGCATGGTGGATCATCTGCTCCGAAAGATCGATGCCGGTCATGCGAGCGCCCATTGCGGCGAACCGTCTCGTATTGGAAGCTTCGCCGCAGCCGAAGTCGATCACGTCCAAGCCGCTTATTGAGGGAAGGAAGTCCAGGAATGCCGGGAGCGTGAATAGGTCTCGATAGGTATCGTAACCCTGTCGAACATCATGTGCCCATTGATCGGCATTGTCGTTCCATCGGGCCGCAACGTCCGCCTCCGATAACTGGGTCACGCTGTGCTCCTTTTTGGGGATACGATTTGTCCATGTTTGTTTCGAGAGAGCCGGCAACAGTATGATACTACGTCCACCGCTGAGAAGAGGACCAAATGAGCGACGACAAGATCATCAAATTTGAGCGCCGGAAATCGAAGCCGCAGCCGAGAGCGGTCGCTCCAGTGCGGCGAAAGGCGCTTACCTGGCTTGCCGTTATAGCCGGGCTGGTCCTGGTGTGGGCGTACTACCAATTCATCGCGCCGCCGAGCATGCCATAAGTGGCTCTTCGTTGGGGCAGGCTTCGACCTCATCCGGTCACAAGGAAGCCGACGGCCCGGCGACCCTGCTTCGAAATCAGGCCAATCATCGCTACCCGAATGGGTGGGTTAACACCCCGGCAATCGGAGCGTATTCTTTGTAAGACGGCATCTACATTCCATGCCGCCATCCTTTTGGGAGGATGCCATGGCTAGACTTCTGACTGCCATGTTCGTCGCGTTGGGCATTTGCCTCTTTTCGCTCGCCTCTGCCAAGGCCGACCCCGGCGACGACGTAAAGGCCGCCTACTCGGCGTGGGACGCAGCATTCAACAATGCGGACGCAAAAGCCATCGCGGCGTTCTACACGGACGACGCTATTTTCTTGCCTGCCACCCATGACGTGATCAAGGGGCCCGCCGGCGTCGAGAAATTTTTTGGCGGAATCTTCGGCATGGGCGTGACGGGTCACAAGCTTGAATTGATCGAGGCACAAGGCGAGGGCAACCTGCTGATCGGCACAGCGAAATGGTCGGCCAAGGGCAAAGACGCCAAAGGTGCCGATCAGCCATGGGCTGGGGTGGCAACCCATGTCTTTGAGAAACAGGCAGACGGCAGCCTGAAACTCAGAGTGCACACCTTCAACTGACAGATCCACGTCTCCCGGGAAGCCAAGAGGGATAGTGAACTATCTTGCAAATGGCCTTCGGCTTCTTTCGGGCCGCCGGCAGCCACGACGGGTTCCGACCGCCGGGGCGATGATCGACTCGGTGGGCGGCGCCTCCGGTTCCCGCTCGACGGCAAGTATGCTCATCACGATAGAGATGAGCACGAGTATGAGCACCAGAAAGGCGAGTCCCGCTTTATCCATCCCCCATCATGGCAAGCTGAATGCGAGCAAACCGGGGCAAACATCGACGAAGAAGGTCACCGATGCCTGTCACGGTTAATTTTATTTGAATCAGGCCTGTTCCCGCGCAACCGGGCATCTCGACACCGGACGGCACACAGTTTTCCCGCGAATGCTCCGGACGGCTGCGTTCCGTCCGGCCGATCGTGCCACCCGCGGCATTCAGGAATGCAGCTGCAGTTTTTTCAGTATCTCCGCCTGGTCGCCGCAGTTGGGTACCTGACGCTCTTCCAGCAGTTGCGCGAAAGCACGGCCGAGCAAATCTCTCCTGGCAGTGCCCTAGCCTTAGGCTGCCGCGCTCCGCGCCTCGTGCAATGCCGCCCGAACATGAACGTGGTGGCGCAAAATGAGCGCATAGATCGCCGCGTAAATGCCGATCACGATCACGCCCACCCATTCGATCCTGAACGGCGTGAACTGGTAGGCCATTACCAGGCCGAGCTGAAGAAGGAAGTGCAGCGGATAGTATGCTCTCGCGCCGAGCCGCGACTTCGTCCAGCCGAGATTAAGTCCGTAGAGACGGATCAGGGAGTCGAGCGAATTCACGACGAAGATGATGCCGACCGTGACCATGAACCAGTTCAACCAGGTCGGAATGACGATCTGCTGCTGGAAATAGATGTAAAGCACCGCGAACCACACTGCCAAGGGGATCGAAGGCAGGAGGACCATTGCAACCGCCAGCCGCCATGTCCTCAGCCCTCCGACGAACATGGAAACGAACTGGCCGATCATGATGCTCCAGGAGAACCACCAGAAGAGGTAGAACTCGTGATATTCTGTGATCGGACTGACGAAGCGGTTCAAGTTGGCAAAATAGTCCGACAGCAGGCCCACATTCGATACGAGCCCGCTGAGGCCTGTATTGCTGTAGAAAAAGGCGGCTGCCAAAAGGGCCGCGAGAGCCAGGGTCACGAACATCCATGTCGAGGTGACCGCCAGCCACTTCATGAAATTGACGTTGCTGCTGGAATAGACGGACGCCGCGATGACGGCGACGACGATAGCCCAGCGCGCCGGCATCGAGATCCCCTCGATATAGCTCGGCAAGGCCGTGAGGAAGAGATAGCAGGTGAACGCGCATGTCGCGATGACCGTGAGATTGTAGACCCATTTGACGGCCGCGATCTCGAAGATCTTGAGTCGCGGTTCGAGCACCACGAAATAGAAGGCCGAGAGGAAGTACATCATCCAGACCAATGGTCCCCACATGCCGAACTCGATGGCGAGCGGATTGGTGAAGCCATAGGCGCTATCGGCCGCATAGGCGGGAAACTCGGTCAGGGGGAGCATGACCAGGCCCATATCGAGACCAGCCGTGAACAGCAGCGCCACGAAGGTGTATATGCCGACGGGAGTTTGCCCGCGGCAGTAGACATTGCCCCAGCGGACGATCACGAAGACGGCGCTGAGAAGGACCGCCGCATAGGCGGTGCTGATGATGTAGCTCACGGCAGATCTCCCCCTCTTGTCGTCCCGCCGCATCCGATCGGCGGGAGCGGCATGAGGCCACAAGCATGGCGGTTTCAAATGTCCACGAACGACGCGGCGCTAATCGTGAACGACGCGCACCGTGGCCGTTTCGAGCCGCAAGCGATCAAAAATGGCCCTGAAAGTCCGCAATTCGAGAGGCTCACCGGAGACGTGTCAAATCCACAGGACGGTTGTTGATGATCGCTTCCATCGAAAAAAAGCCCGTCACCGTGGCGAGGTCGAAATTGGTGATGAGCTTCTGATAAAAGGCGTCATAGCCGGACATGCCTCTGGTGACGACTTTGATCAGGTAGTCCCATTCTCCGCCGATGCGGTAAAAGTCGATCACTTCGGGAAGTCTCTCGACATGTGCCCTGAAGCCGTCGCTCCACTCCTTGGAGTGATGTCGGGTGCGAATCATCACGAACACGATGAGATCGAGGCCCAACGCGCCGATATCTATATCGCTATGGGACCCGCGGATCATTCCGATCGAGTGAAGCCGCTGAAGACGGCGCCAACAGGCATTTTGCGACAGCCCTACCTTCTCCGCCAGCTCGCGCTGCGAGAGGTTCGAATCCTTTTGCAGAGCCGCGAGGATCTTCAGATCGAATCCATCGACTTTGGCTTGAGACTCGATCATGTGACACAAAATCCGGGAGGAACTGCAGAAAATAGGTGAACATTTCGACGGTGCGGCAGAATACAATCGATGTCAACATTCAAGCCTCGGGAGGTGATCGTGCAAGCTGTCCGCCATGAGCCGAAAGATGACGTCACGCCTCTCGAGCGGTTTCGCCGAGGGCTGGACCGCGGCGATCTTATAGACTTCCTGCGGGATGATCTGGTCGGGGCCACGTCGCGGATCGAAGGCCCCTACGGCATCAGGAACCTGATCTATGCCGACTATGTTGCATCCGGACGGGCGCTTGGAACGGTTGAACGCTTCATCCTCGAGGAAGTCCTGCCATTTTACGCCAATAGCCATACCGAGGCTTCCTACTGCGGCGGGTTCATGACCCGCATGCGAAGGGAGGCGCGGGCGTTGATCGCCGAGTGCTGCGGAGCGGACGAGAGACATGCGGTCATCTTTACCGGATCCGGGGCGACTTCGGGGCTGAACCGCCTCGTCAAACTGTTCGGCGTCACCGAAGCGATCACGGCAGGGAAGACCGTGCGGGTCATCATCGGTCCGTATGAGCACCACTCCAACATACTTCCCTGGCGCGAAAGCGGTGCGGAAATCGTCGAGCTGACCGAATCGCCCGAGGGCGGCCCGGACCTTTTCCTTCTGGATCAGGCTCTGCGAAGCGGATCTTGCGACCTGACCATCTGTACATTGTCCGCGGCCTCGAACATCACGGGAATCACCAGCGACGTCGCCGCGATTACCGACTTGGTGAAATCGGCCGGGGCCAAGATGATCTGGGATTATGCAGGTGCCGGGCCCTATGTACCAATTTCGGTGTCGCCGAGCGGTTCTGCGGAGATCGACGCCATCGTTCTCTCGCCGCACAAGTTCATTGGCGGCCCGGGCGCTTCCGGCATTTTGATCGTTCGGCGCGACGGTCTGGCCACGAGCAAACCTTCCTGGCCGGGCGGCGGGACGGTGAAATTCGTCTCGCCGGAGACGCACGACTACAGCGACAGCCTCGAAGCCCGCGAAGAGGCGGGGACACCGAACGTCGTCGGCGACATCCGGGCGGCCCTCGCCTTTGTCGTCAAGCACGCCATCGGATTGGAGGAAATGGCGCGGCGCAATCGCCAGCTTACAGTTCGTGCCTTTTCCGCATGGAAGGATGTCCCACAATTGGAGATACTTGGTCTTCCCGCGCTGGACCGGCTACCGATTTTTTCCTTCCGCATCCGCGACGGCAAAGGGGGGTATATGCACCAGCAACTCGTTACTCGCATGCTGAGCGACCGGTTCGGCATTCAGGCCCGTGGCGGTTGCGCCTGCGCCGGGCCCTATGTTCACAGGCTGCTGTCGATCGATGCGCAGCAGTCAGAGCAGATGCGCCAAGCCATTCTCGCCGGCGACGAAATAAAGAAGCCCGGCTTCACGCGGCTGAACTTCAGCGTTCTGCTCTCGGACGAAAAGGTGAAATTCATCCTCGATTCCGTCGCGAAACTGGCTGCCGACGCTCCCGCGTTCGAACGGGATTACGACTTCGATCCGGCACGTGCGATATTCTTCCCTCGTGTAGCGGCCGAGAAGGGAAGGGCACATGCACAGGCCTGATGTAGCCGCCTTTTACGACGCGGCCACGTGCAGCATTCAGTATGTCGTGGCCGACCCCGAAACGGGAAAATGCGCGATCATCGATCCGGTGCTCGACTTCGATCAGAAATCGGGTTCCACCGCGACGACGAACGCCGACGCCATTCTCGATCATGTGGCCAAGCAGGGTTTGAGTGTCGAATGGATACTGGACACCCATCCGCATGCGGATCATTTCTCGGCGGCACGCTACCTCAAGGATCGAACGGGGGCGCCCACTGCCATCGGCGAGCACGTGAAAAGCGTGCAGCAGATCTGGAAACAGATCTACAATTGGCCGGATTTCGTTTGTGACGGTTCGCAATGGGATCGGCTGTTTCGCGACGGCGATATGTTCAATCTGGGGAATCTCGAAGCCCGCGTACTGCACTCGCCTGGGCATACGCTGGCGTCGATCAGCTACATCATCGGCGATGCGGCCTTCATTCACGACACGTTGTTCATGCCTGACAGCGGGTCCGCCCGCGCGGATTTTCCCGGCGGCAGCGCCGAGAGCCTGTGGAACTCGATCGAGGCCATTCTTGCCCTTCCGGGCAAGACCCGCCTCTTCACCGGACATGACTATCGGCCAGGCGGCCGTGAAGCTCTGTGGGAAAGTACGGTGGCGGAACAGAAAGCCAATAATACGCATGTCGCCGGAAAAACACGGGCGGATTTCGTCAATCTGCGGGAGGCGCGCGACAGGACCTTACCGATGCCCAAGCTGATTCTGCATGCCCTGCAGGTCAATATTCGCGGCGGAGAACTGCCGGTCGCAGAGGATAATGGCCGCCGCTACCTCAAGATACCGCTGAACGCCTTTCCCGGTGCCGTCTGGGAATGACGAGGACAGGGACGGCCTTCGTCCGCCGCAAACCGGGCGAAGAGGACCCGCGGCAGGGCTCCACGCGCGGGTGCTCGATCCGTGCAAATGCGGTGGCGAGGCGATTCGCACCAGGCGACCACGGGGCTTACGCTTGTTCCGCGACGACACGATGAGGTTCACATTATGGACCTCACTGAACGAGGAATATCTCTCATATTCAACGGTTTAGTTCAGCGTGTTGCTTGATGATTTCCTTTCACCTACAAAATGGACCTGATCGAACGTTTGCTTTGGAGGGCGACGGACGATCTGGAATGTCGATCCGATGCACCCATTTTCTTCGGACGACACCTCCGGGAGGAGCTTTGACGTCGTTCATCCCGCCGCGATTCGCGCGGCTGGCGCGCAAGGCGATCGAACGGTTCGTAAGGGAGGAAGCCGATGACCACCACGACGGAGGGCGTGTCCGAATTCGCCGTGCTCGCCGAGACGATGGAGGCCCGGCCGGGTTCGCGGCTGATGCGCCCCGTCGAAGCGCTGTCCGCCGCTCTGCTTGTGGCGATCATCGCCATGCTGCTCTCCGGCGTAGCCTTTCGCTACGGCCTGTCGAGACCGATCGTCTGGATCGATGAAGCCGCATCCATCGCCTTCCTGTGGCTGGCCATGCTCGGTTCGGCGATTGCGATCGACCGTTGCGAGCATCTGCGGCTGACCATTCTTCTCAATGCCCTCGGCGAAAGGGCCCGGCAGTTCACCGAAACGCTCGGCATGGTCGCCATCATGGCGTTCCTTCTCGTCCTGCTGCCGGCAGCTTACACCTATGCCGCTGGCGAAATGGACATCACTTCGTCGGCCTTGAACATCCCGGCGGGCTATCGTGCCGCGGCCATTGCAGTCGGCATGGTCCTGATGGTGCTGCTGGCCGTCGCTCAACTGATCAGAACCGCCAAGCCGTTCGACGTGGTGCTGGCCGTGGCAGTCGTGCTCGCGGTCGCTTTGGTGCTCTGGTTGCTGACGCCTGCACTCAGCTCGTTCGGCAACGGCAACATTCTGATCTTTCTCGTCGGCGGTGCTGCCATCTGCCTCGCGATGGGCGTTCCGATCGCCTTCTGCTTCGGCATCGCGACGCTTCTGTTTCTCGCCTTCACGACGTCGATGCCGCTGGTCGTCATGATCGGCCGCATGGACGAGGGGATGTCCAGCCTCATTCTGCTGTCGGTCCCGGTCTTCGTGCTTCTCGGCTGCATTCTGGACGCGACCGGAATGGGCAAGGCGATCGTAGATTTCCTCGCCTCCATGCTCGGCCACGTCAAGGCCGGCATGTCCTACGTTCTGTTGGGCTCGCTCTTTCTCGTGTCCGGCATTTCCGGGTCGAAAGTCTCGGACATGGCGACGGTTGCCCCGGCGCTGTTTCCGGAAATGAAGCGCCGGGGTCACAAGCCGAAGGAGATGATAGCGCTGCTCGCGACCGGGGCCGCCATGGCCGACACCGTACCGCCGAGCATCGTGCTGATCGTTCTCGGCTCGGTGGCCGGCGTTTCGATCGCCGCTCTGTTTACCAGCGGTTTTGCCATCGCTCTCGTGTTGCTGGTCGCGCTTGCCGCGCTTGCACGCATCAAGGCCGCCCGAGAAAATGTCGACGGCGTCGTGCGCCCGTCGCTGAAACACATCGGCGGCACGGCGCTGATCGCGGCGCCGGCCCTGGTACTGCCGTTCATCATCCGCAGCGCGGTCGCGAGCGGCGCGGCGACCGCGACTGAGGTCTCCACCATCGCGGTCGTCTACGCCTTCATCATCGGCACTGTCCTTTATGGCGGCATCGGCATGCGCCGGACCTACAGGATGCTGGTCGAGACCGCCGCGATGAGCGGTGCGATCCTCCTGATCCTCGGTACCGCCGCGGCGATGGCCTGGGCGCTCACCCAGACCGGGTTCGCCTTCGAGCTCACCGATATGATGAGCGGCCTGCCGGGTGGATGGTTCACCTTCATGCTGGTCTCGATCGCCCTGTTCATGCTGCTCGGCTGCGTGCTCGAAGGCCTCCCTGCGATCGTGCTCCTGGCGCCGATCATGTTTCCGATCGCGCGTGCGATGGGGATCCATGACGTCCACTATTCCATGGTCATCGTCACCGCGATGAACGTCGGACTGATGGCACCGCCGATCGGCATCGGCTTCTACATCGCCTGCAAGATCGGCAACGTTTCGCCCGACGAAGCCATGGGAGCGATCTGGCCCTATATCGGCGCGATGGTGCTTGGCCTCTTGTTGATCGCCGCCGTGCCCTGGTTCTCGCTCGCATTGCTGTGAGCCCGCCATCCCATATTCATCATCGACGATCAGGAGGAGAACAGAGCGATGAAAATAACCCGTAGAACGATGCTGCTCGGTACTGGAGCAGTTGCGCTTGGGGCTTCGATCCGCACCAGGGCCCATGCCGCGGACTTCACCTATAAGCTGGCAAACAACCTGCCGGTCACCCATCCGCTCAACATTCGCCTGAAGGAAGCCGCCGACAAGATCCTGGAGGAGACGGGCGGCCGCCTGAAGATCAACATCTTCCCGAGCAGCCAGCTCGGCAACGACACCGAAACGCTTTCGCAGCTTCGTAACGGCGCAACCGAGTTCTTCTCGCTCTCGCCGCTGATCCTCTCGACCCTGGTGCCCAACGCCGCCATCAGCGGCATCGGCTTTGCCTTCCCCGACTACGACACCGTCTGGAAGGCGATGGACGGAGAGCTGGGCGCCTATGCGCGCGGCGAAATCGAGAAGAAGGGCCTCGTGCCCATGGAGAAGATCTGGGACAACGGCTTTCGCCAGATCACCAGTTCGACCAAGCCGATCAACACCCCGGAGGACCTCAAGGGGTTCAAGATCCGCGTTCCGCCGAGCCCGCTCTGGCAATCCATGTTCACCGCCTTCGGGGCTGCACCGACCACGATCAATTTCGCGGAAGTCTACACGGCGCTCAGCACCGGCACCGTGGACGGCCAGGAAAACCCGCTGGCAATCGCCTCGACCGCCAAGCTCTACGAGGTGCAGAAACATTGCGCCATGACCAACCATATGTGGGACGGTTTCTGGATGCTGGCGAACAAGCAGGCCTGGGAAACACTGCCGGAAGACATAAGGGAGATTGCGGCCAAACATCTCAACGAGTCGGCCATCGCACAGCGCACCGATACCGCCAAGGTGAACGACACGGTACGCGAGCAGCTCACCCAGAGTGGCATGACGTTCACCGACCCGGACAAGGCAGCTTTCCGGGAGACGCTGAGATCGGCGGGTTTCTACGCCGAATGGAAGGGAAAATTCGGCGACGACGCCTGGGCCATCCTCGAAAAGGCCGTAGGCACCAGCCTCGGCTGACCACCTGAGCACGACAAGGCGGGCGGCCGTTCACCCGGACGTTCGCCGACCGATGCAGCGACGCGGCGCGTTCTTCCACGAGCGCGTGGCGCCTTCCGAGGTTTCGAATTGGCAGACCGTCTCAAGGGAAAATCGGCAATCGTCTTCGGTGCGGGTTCCTCCGGCCCCGGCTGGGGCAACGGCAAGGCTGCCGCCGTGCTTTATGCGCGTGAGGGCGCCAAGGTTGTCTGTGTCGACGTCGACAGGGAGGCAGCCGAGGAAACGGCGGCAATCATCGCGGCGGAAGGCGGCCAGGCCCTAGCCGTCGCCGCAGACGTCACCGCTCTCGCATCTGTCGAAGCGGCCGTGGCGGCCGCACGGCAGGCATTCGGTACCATTTCCATTCTGCACAACAATGTCGGCGTCACGCATATGGGCGGACCGGTCGAGTTGTCGGAAGCGCAGTTCCAGCAATCCGTGGATCTCAATCTCGGCTCGGTGTTCCGCACCGCCAAGGCTGTCATCCCGCATATGATCGAAGCCGGCGGTGGCGCCGTCGTCAACATCTCGTCGCTCGCAGGCATCCGGTGGACCGGCTATCCCTACTTCGCCTATTACGCGACGAAGGCGGCGGTCAACCAGGCGACGGTCGCGATCGCGGCTCAATATGCGCCGCACGGAATCCGCGCGAACTGTGTCGTCCCCGGCCTGATCGACACGCCTCTGATCTACAAGCAGATCTCCTCGCAATACGCCTCCGCCGAGGAAATGGTGGCAGCCCGCAACGCGGCGCTTCCGGGCGGGCGTATGGGCGATGCCTGGGATGTCGCCAATGCAGCGCTTTTCCTTGCCTCCGACGAAGCGAAATTCATTACCGGCGTTTGTCTGCCGGTCGATGGCGGCCAGAGCTGCACGATCATGGGGGTACACTGAAACATGGGCGATGCGGCCGACAGGGACATGACCGGTTCGCAAAGCGTCGATCGTGCGGCCAAGCTCCTGTCGCTGGTCGGCCGCCAGATGGACGGCATGTCTCTGAGCGCCGTCGTGGAGCAGAGCGGCCTCAACAAACCAACGGTTCGCCGCCTCCTGCTTGCCCTGATCAGGGCCGGCCTCCTGGAGCAGGACGACCGCGACCGGCGCTATTATGTCGGTGAAGAAGCCTATGTGCTCGGCACCCTCGCATCGAGCCGGCACGGGCTCCTGCGCCTGTCGACGGAAAGCCTGCATCGCCTGGCGCAGAAGACCAGCGACTCCTGCTTTCTCTCCGTACGCCGCGGAGCGTCGTCGGTCTGTCTCCACCGGGAGGAGGGGAGCTTTCCGATCCGCACCCACGCACTCCAGGCGGGCTTCGTGCACCCGCTGGGCGTCGGCGCCGGCTCTCTGGCCATGCTGGCGGCTCTTTCGGACGAGGAGGTTTCGTCCGTTCTGGACCAGAATGCCGCCGTGCTCGAGGAGCAGTTTCCGATGCTTGGGCCGGACGAACTGCGCCGCCGCGTCGAGCTTGCCCGCGCTCAGGGCTATGCGGTCAATCCCGGCCTTATCCTCACCAACTCCTGGGGTGTGGGCGTCGCAATCCGCTATCCCGGCGGCGGCGTCGCCGGGGCCATCAGCATTGCCGCCATCGACAGCCGCATGCAGGAGCCGCGGCAGAGCGAATTGGCAGCTCTTCTCAGGCAGGAAGCGTCACGCATCGAGAGCAAGCTCGCCGAGCAGTTCCGTGACCGCGGGACGCGACACATAGCCTCCATTGCAAGACCTCTCAAAAGGAGATTGTCCAGATGACCAAGGCGCAGATCGTAGGCTGGGCCCATTCCCAGTTCGGCAAGACCGACTACGCGGACACAGAGGCGCTGATGGCCGCGGTCGCAGCGCCGGCACTTGCACATGCCGGTCTTGCCGCCTCGGATGTCGACGGCATCTTTGTCGGAGTCATGAATGGCGGCTTCTCGAAGCAGGAGTTTCAGGCCGCACTTGTCGGCATGACCGACGAGGCGCTTGCTCACGTCCCGTCCGTGCGGCTTGAAAATGCGTGCGCGACAGGCTCGGCGGCGATCTATACGGCGATGGACTTCATCGAGGCCGGCCGCGGCCGCATCGCGCTCGTCATCGGTGCCGAGAAGATGACCGCCGTTCCGACGGCAGCAGTCGGCGATATCCTTCTGGGCGGCAGCTACCGGAAAGAGGAAGGCGACGTGGAAGGGGGCTTTGCCGGCGTCTTCGGCCGCATAGCACAGCATTACTTCCAGCGTTACGGCGACCGTTCCGAGGAACTTGCGATGATCGCGGCCAAGAACCACGAAAACGGCGTAGCCAACCCTTACGCCCATATGCGAAGGGATTTCGGTTTCGCGTTCTGCAACACCGTTTCGGAGAAGAATCCGATCGTCGCGACCCCGTTGCGCCGCACCGACTGCTCGCTCGTCTCGGACGGGGCGGCCGCCCTCGTGCTCGCCGACGCGGACACGGCTGCGACGCTGCAGCGGGCAATCGCCTTCCGGGCCCGCAGCCACGTCAACGACGTGTTTGCGCTCAGCCGCCGGGACATGCTGGATTTCGACGGCCCACGGCGAGCCTGGAAAGCGGCACTTTCCATGGCCGGCGCCACGCTGGACGATCTCTCCTTCGTCGAGACGCATGACTGCTTCACCATAGCCGAGATGATCGAATACGAGGCGATGGGCCTGACCGCACCCGGCGAAGGCTACCGTGCGATCCGCGACGGAACCACCACCAGGAGCGGAAGCCTGCCGGTCAACCCCTCCGGCGGCTTGAAATCCAAGGGTCATCCGATCGGCGCGACGGGGGTCTCGATGCACGTCATCTCCGCCATGCAGCTTATGGAGGAGGCGGGCGAAATGCAGATCCCCGGCGCCGGTCTCGCCGGCATCTTCAACATGGGCGGCGCTGCCGTCGCAAACTATGTCTCCATCCTGGAACGGGCGAAATGACGAGCAACGAACCCCACGGCGGCGTCACCCCCGTTTCGACGCGAGTCATGAACCTCGGCAATTTCCTTTCGCAGGCAGCGAGACGGAATCCGGACGAGATCGCCCTCGTTCACGGCGATCACCGGTGGCGCTGGAACGAGCTGGAGGCGCGGGTCGACGCCATGGCATATGCGCTCGTCCATGAGTTCGGCGTGCGCAAAGGAGACCGGATTCTCGTCCACTCCGCCAACTGCAACCAGATGTTCGAGTCCATGTTTGCGGCGTTCAGAGCAGGTGCGGTCTGGGTTCCGACGAATTTCCGCCAACTGCCGGAGGAGGTCGCCTATCTGGCTCAATCGAGCGGTGCCAGGCTGGTGATATTTCAGGCCGCCTTCGAGGCCCATGCCGAAGCATGTCGGGCTGCGGGCGAGCAGATCGGATCATGCATCCCGATCGGCGCGTCACGGGTCGGCGAAGACTATGACGCGATCGTTGCGCGCAATCTTGGAAAGTCGATTTCGCCCGTTGCCGTCGATCGCGATGATCCATGCTGGTATTTCTATACGTCCGGCACCACCGGCCGACCCAAGGCTGCCGTGCTGACGCACGGGCAAATGGCCTTCGTCATCAACAACCATATCGGCGATCTCTTTCCGGCTACGACCCATCGCGACCGGTCGATCGTCGTTGCGCCGCTGTCGCACGGCGCCGGCATCCATCAGCTGTGCCAGGTCGCAAGGGGCGCAACCACGATCCTCTTGCCGTCCGAGAAGCTCGATATACCGCAGTTCTGGGCCCTCGTCGAAAAATGGAGGGTCAACAACCTCTTCGCCGTACCGACTATCGTAAAGCTGCTCATCGAGGATCCGTCCGTCGACCGGTACGACCACTCGTCGCTGCGCTATGTCATCTATGCCGGTGCGCCGATGTACCGTGCCGATCAGAAAAAGGCGCTGGAAAAGCTCGGCGCCGTCCTGGTGCAGTATTTCGGGCTCGGCGAAGTGACGGGAGCGATCACCGTCCTGCCTCCCGCCTTCCACAGCGCGGAGGATGGCCCGGATGCGCGTATCGGCACCTGCGGTTTCGAGCGGACGGGCATGCAGCTGCAGATCCAGGACGACGACGGCAACGAAGTCCCGGCGGGCGCGACCGGCGAGATCTGCGTGATCGGCCCGGCGGTTTTTGCCGGCTACTATCGGAACCCCGAAGCCAACGCCAAAGCGTTTCGCAACGGCTGGTTTCGTACCGGCGACCTTGGCCATGTCGATGCGCAAGGCTTCCTTTACATCACCGGCCGCGCCTCCGACATGTTCATTTCGGGCGGGTCCAACGTCTATCCGCGCGAGATCGAGGAAAAGCTCCTGATGCATCCGGATATCAGCGAGGCGGCGATCGTCGGCGTTCCCGATCCGGTCTGGGGAGAGGTCGGCATCGCGGTTTGCGTCGCACGTGACGCTGCGTCAGTCGACGCGGCGGCTCTGAGGGAATGGCTGGACGGGAAGATTGCCCGCTACAAGCTTCCGAAGAAGATCGTGTTCTGGTCCGAAATGCCAAAATCGGCCTATGGCAAGATCACCAAGAAGCTGATCCGCGAGGAACTCGAACGGCGCGGCGAACTGGACATCGGTTTCGTTGGCATCGGGGACCGCAGGAGTGCTGCCCCATGAGCGATGGAATGAAATCCGTACTCGTCACGGGAGGAGCATCCGGTATCGGCCTCGAAATAGCGAGACTTCTCAACGATCGCGGCTGGAGGGTCTATCTGGTGGATCGCAATGCCGATGCGCTGGCGGACGCATGTCGCGCGATCCCGATCGATCCCGCGCAGGCAATCGCCTGCAGCGTCACGGATGAAAAGGAGGTCGCATCGGCCATCGAGACCGCGGCGGCGAGGGCACCGCTGCGGGCGGTCATCAATTCGGCGGGCATCGCGATCGACAGGCCTGCCGTCGAGACCAGCGTCGACGATTTCCGCCGCATTCTGGACGTCAATCTGACCGGCACGTTCATCGTCTGCCGTGAGGCGGCGCGTCATTGGCTGGCGACGGCCACGCCCGGTGCAATCGTCAACATCTCCTCCGTATCGGGTCTTGTCGGCAACAAGGGACGCGCCGCCTACGGCGCCTCCAAAGGCGCGGTCAATCTGCTCACCTACATTCTCGCGACCGAGCTCGGACAGGATGGAATTCGCGTCAATGCCATCGCTCCCGGCGCCATCGACACGCCTTTGTCGCGTGCCGTCCATACGGATGACGTGCGTGCGCAATGGCACGAGCGCATCCCCCAGCGCCGCTACGGTTCTTCGGGCGAAGTCGCGGCCAGCGCGGCGTTCCTGATCTCGGAGGAGGCGAGCTATATCAACGGCCAGGTGCTGGCGGTCGATGGAGGATTCGTCAACGCCGGTCTGGCTTTGAAAGGACGATGATGCGGAGCCTCCGCCAACCCGGCGTGCCGTTCACGCCGAGGGTGATCTCTCTCGGGTGCCACGCCGAGAAGACGCGATTGACCTTCAAACCGGGCCGGAGCGTGCTCGAAGCCGTCCAGGAGGCGCTCGCTGAAAAAGGCTGCGACAGCGCGATCGTAGAGGTCAGGGGCGGTGCGTTTGCGCCGCTTGCCTATGTCGCACCGACTCTCTCGCATGACGGTCTTCATGCCGCCTGGTACAGCGACATACATGCGCCTAATGGCCGCGCGCCCATCGAAGATCTGGTCATGACATTCGGCCGGCGCGACGGGGAGCCGTTCCTGCACGGCCATGGTGTCTGGCGGCACGAGGACGGTTTCCGCGCGGCCGGGCACGTGATGCCGAAGGATTCGCAATTCGCCGAACCGGTGGAGGCGGAAGCCTGGATACTGTCGGGCGCCATCATGGATCAGCTGGAGGACAGCGAGACCCGATTCCGTCTGTTCACGCCTGTGCCTCATGCCGCCGCACCGGCCATCACTCCGCGGCGCGCCGTTCTCTGCCGGTTGAAGCCGAACGAACCGATCCATTCGGCGATCGAGCGCACGGCAGCCGAGCACGGAATCGAACGGGCGACGTTGCACGGCATCGGCAGCCTCGTCGGCTGCACGTTCGCCGACGGCCAGGTCATGGAATCGGCCGCTTCGGAATTGCTCATTCGCAAGGGGACGCTTTCACCCGAGCGGAGCGGACAGGCCAAAGCGAAGCTCGACATCGCGATCGTCGATACGGAATGCACCATTTTCGAGGGTGAGATAGCCTACGGCGTTGACGCCGTTTGCATAACGTTCGAGGTGCTGATCGTCGAAGAGTGACGGTCGAGGGCGAGCCTCACTCCTTCTTCGCTGTGTTTCGCCGCTCGAGCAATTGCTGGAAAATATCGGCCTGCCGGTCTGCCGCCGAGCGTATGGCGGCAAGGTGGTCGAGCATCGCGCCGAAGGCGACGAGGAGGAGGCCGCCGGCAATCGCCGGAAAGGCCCAGGGGAGGACGGCGACGAGGGTTCTCACGTCGGGAGAGGGAACCAGTGTCATCGCCAGCAAAACCAGCGTTCCGATGACGATCGCACCGCCCAAGAACTCCAGAAATCTTCCCATCCTTCCTCCCCGTATGTTTCGGCGTGCGCGGTTACATCCCGTCCCGGTTCCGCAACCCGTCTCCTGATGCCTGCTGCGTCCTCATGGCGGAGCCGATATGCCTTCAGAAAAAACCCGGCGATTGCCGGGTCATTGATCGAAACTCCTGCGGCGATCAGAATTTCACGCCGACGCCGACGGTAAACTGGTGTTGGTCGAGGTCGACATCGACGCCGCCCACATCCTTGTCTCCGAAATCGTTGTAACGATATTCCGCGCGTCCGAAGACGCTGTCGGTGAAGCCGTAGTCGACGCCTGCGCCGATGGTCCAGCCGTTGAAGGTTTCCTTTTCCTTGGACGCGCCGGCGACATCGACGAAGCCGCGCGTTACAGCCCAACCGCCAGTGCCGTAAATCAGCGTCCGGTCGTTTACGGTGTAGCCGAGGCGGGCGCGCACGGATCCGGAAACATCCGTCCCGGTTTCGTTGTTGGACCCGAAGACGGTGACGGTCTCATCGTTCCAGTTGTAGCTGACATCGCCCTCGACGCCGACGACCCAGTCGCCATGCTGATAGTTGTAGCCGGCGAAGGCGCCGAAGAGGCCGCCGCTGAATTTTTCGGAGGCGCTGCCGCCCGGGACGCTGAGGTCGCTGTTCAACCAGCCACCCCCGCCCTGCAGGCCGAGATAACCGCCCGTCCATACGAAGCTGGATACCGCCTCGACCGTCGGCGCCGGCTCCGGTGCCTGTGCCAAATCGGCTGCATGGGCCGCTCCCCCGAGCAGCGAAGCCCCGAAGACTGCAACAAGCACATTTCTGATCATCACAGATGCCTCCTGTTGTTGCGGCAGAGATTAGCAACATATCGGGAGCGAGTCTGCGAAAAACAACGCCCTCGAACCGCCCGTTCCAGGGGAAAGAAAGAGGGCCGGCGGTTCGTTCCGGCCGGCCCTTCCGAAAGTAGCGGAAAAAGGGGAACATCATCTCCGAGCGGGCCTGCAAATGCCCGCGAAGAGATCGATTGCCGGTCGATAATGCCCTAACGCTCGTTTGCCATTTGACATACTGCGCATAAAATTTGACGTTACGCGCATGATTGCGAACCGTTCTGCACAATCGCCGATTGAGGTCGTGGTGGTCGTCCTGCCCGAGTCGTCGATCATGTCCTTTGCCTCGGTCCTCGATCCGATGCGCGCGGCAAATCGAGTGGCGGGGCACGAGGTCTTCCGCTGGCGGCTGCTGTCCGCCGACGGCCAGGCGGTGATGCTGACCTGCGGCGTCCCGATTGCCGTGGACGGCAGTTTCACCTTGCCCGTCGTGGGAGATCTTCTTGTCATCATCGGCGGGTTCAATCTTCAAAGGCACGCCGGCAAGCGCTTTCTCGCGACCCTGCAGGAATGTGCGCGACATTTCGACATCGTCGCAGGTGTCGAATCCGGGTGCTGGCTGCTCGGCCGTTCCGGGCTCATCAATGGCCGCAAGGCTACGGCCCATTGGGAGGAGCTCGAAGATTTCAGCCAGGCTTTTCCGGAATTGGAGGTGATCGGCGACCGTTTCGTGATCGACGGAAAATACTGGACCTCAGGCGGCGCGTCGCCGACCTTCGACATGATGCTGCATCTCGTCGCGGAGAGGCTCGGGCCTGCACTGGCGCTCGATGTTGCGAGCATTTTCGTCTACGACCAGATGCACGGCCCGACGGATGTCCAGCCTTTTGTCTCGCTCGGCCGCATAGAGGCACGCGACCCGGAGCTTGCCGCGGCCATCAGGCTCATGGAGCGCACGCTCGAGCGTCCGATGACCGTCGCGGCGCTGGCGCGCCGGCTTTCCGTCTCGCAGCGCAAGCTCGAAACGCTCTTCGCCAAAGGCCTCTCGACGAGCCCCGGCGCCTATTACCTGCGCCTCAGGCTGCAGGTCGCCCACCGGCTTGTACGTGATACCGGAATTCCGATGCGTGACATCGCCCTGCGTTGCGGATTCGACAGTCTCTCCGCCTTTTCGCGCGCCTATCGCCGCGAATACCGGACGAGCGCATTGAAAATGCGCAGTGCACGTGGCGCAGGTGTTACACCGGACGCATCAGGCTGAGGTTTGTTGAAATTCGGATAGCCCCCGCGGCTTGTTTTCCTCATTCCTGTGCTTGTCACAGGAATCCAGCCAGACCAAGTCCTTGGGCTGAAAGAACCCTTCCCGCGCCGCCGACGCGGCGCTGCTCTCATCCCTGTACAGCGCCGCGCGTCTTACGAGACGCGCAACGGCCGCTGTAGTGATCGAGAGGGGCAATCGACTTGCGCCAAAACGGTCACCTTCGTGCGTGTCCGGTCGACCCGGCAAGTGAGCAGGCCTCTTCGAATTCCTTGACCGTCTCCGGTTCGTTGTCCTCCGGCAGCACGGCATCAGCCATGTCGGCGCGGTCAGCCGAAGCGGCTGCATCGCCTTCGTAGACATAGGACTGGATGTAATAGGCCAGTTCACCCTTCCATACGTTCCTGCCGTCTATCTGCCGGCAGGCCACGGCAGTTTCGAAGTCGGACTGGAGATCATCGACCGTCGCGGTGGCCGAGACGAGACTCGAAGGCGCCGCGAGTGAGGCAATCAACAAAGCGGTAAACATGGTGGCAGCCCTCCGGAAGCGAACCTATGGGGAAACGGCGGGATGATTCCTTGGTTCCCCTCGATAGAGGGCGATTCCGATTCGGAAGGAAGCAGCAATTTTACACGAATCAGTTTTTGCTGAAAAGCGATGTGTATGTGCCACACCATCTCGAAATGCGCGGAAACGAGAGCGTGAGCATTTCCGCGCACCGAAGAAGCGCGGAAATGCTCTGGATCACGATGATTTCAGGCCGTGTCGACCAGGATCATGAACATGATCTATAAGTGTGAGCGGGATGCGGTTGAAAAGCGCATAGGCTTTTCCTCATCCCGCTCCAATGCCTCTTACTGAACGACCTGGACGACCGTGTAGGTTCTTGGGTCGACGATCACGCGTTGGTTGTTGACCACGGCGAACGCGTAGGAGGGGTTCTCTGGAACGGGCGTCAGCGCCACGGTCCGCGGTAGCGGACGACCGACGGCGATCCGCTCCTGCAGCACAACGGTATCGGCGGGAACCGGCTGCTGTCGCACATAGGTTACGACCTGCTGCGGCGGAGGAGCGATAACCGCGCCGGCGACGAGGCCGACCGCGCCACCGATGGCAGCGCCGACGGGACCGCCAACAATAGCGCCGGTAACGGCTCCGCCAGCGGCACCCGTCACCGCACCTTGGTTGGTGTCGTTTGCAATAGCGGGCGCGGCAAAGATGCCCGTTGCGATCGCGGTAACAATAAAGATCTTGGCGTTCATCTATCGTACTCCCTTGATATACGATAATAGAACGACGTATCGCTCGATTTGTTCCTGATTTTACTGACGGTTGTGCATCGGCATATAGTAACGATACGTTACTTTGGTGAAATATACCGTGACGGCGGGCGAGTTGCAGGCACGACCCGGCGCCTTGGGAAAGCCCCAGAGCGACGCTGCCCGAAGGGACTACTGGGACACCGCTCTGGGGCCACTCGCGGGGTCCGCCGTCCAGCGGCGGCTGGCTTTGGACCTCCCGATCTCTCTGCAACAATCGCCGATGGATTAGTTGCAGCCTTCCATGCGAACAATATCGCAGCCGGCAGTCCAGCGTATCGGACCTTTGGCCGGCCAAGAGCCTTATGACCCAGGGACCAAAGTCCGGCAGCTCAGTGATTTGTCTGCGTCTACGGCCGCATCCGCCGCAAACCGCGCACGCATCGAAGCCGCGGCGGACGTGGAGTTACGGCGATAAAAAAGCCCCGCTCGATGGCGGGGCAGGGACGCATCCGCTTGGCAAACGAAATGCGGGGAAAGATGTAGCTCCAATGCAGCTACGACGCGGACGCTATCTCTGAGCCGAACGGGTGGGAAGGTCTGAATCTCGGTTTCCGGTACGCCGCTGCGAATAAATCCGCGGGAATCCCTGGTGAAGCTGCGAAAAGCCGGGATCGGCTGGCCGCGCCATGGAACGATCTTCTCAGTTCAGCTCAAGCCGAAGAACGACAAGATCGCTATCACGATCACAACGAGGCCGACGAGGTAGATAATCTGATTCATCGATCAACTCCTTTCTTCACGAGTGAACGGCCACGCCGCGGGTAAGTTCCAGGCCGGCGATAAACGCGGGGCCGGCCTGGGGCCTTAAACCGAGCCTGCGAGGGCCGCTCTCACCGCCGTCAGGTCAGTTGATGACCTGAACGACCGTGCGCGATTTCGGCTCTACGATGACACGCTGCTCATTGACCACCGCATATGCATAGGTCGGATTCTGCGGGACCGGCGTCAGCATAACCGTTTCGGGAACAGGCTTGCCGACCGCGATCGGCTGCTGAACGACGACCGATGGCGGTGCCGGCTGCTGCTGAACATAAGTGACCACTTCGGGGGGAGGCGGCGTGAGTGCGCCGCCGAGCGTGGCGCCAACCACCGCGCCGACCCCGGCCCCGATCGGGCCGCCGAGAATGGCGCCGGTGGCGGCACCGCCGACCATGCCGGTTGCCGCGTTGGTACCGTCGGCTTGCTGCGCGACAGCACCGCTGGCGATGAGCGCGACAGTCGCAGTAATAAATACGAGCTTCTTCATAGCATTTCCTCTCGTTGAACTCGTCACTCAACGGGGAAATAAGCAAGCGGTTCCACTCCTTGGACTTTAGTCCGACTCAATGTCGGACGATTTCCCGATTAATCGTGCGGACTTCGGGGATATATTTCCTTGATAGTGAATTTTCTTGAGTAAGGCTCGTTCATCAGCGGTTCAGGCATGATGGCCCAAGCTCATAGGCAGCGAGAAGGAGTCGATGATGAAAAAGCTCTTATCCGCCCTCACAGCCTTAGTCCTGACTGCGCCTTTTTCCCTTCCGGCAAGCGCCGCACCCGATATTCGTGCCTGCGCCGGAGCAGGTGAAGACCGACGCTGTCGAGCAGGTCAATCACCGCCGCCATCGCCATTGGCGCACGCAGCGCCACTGGAACAGACGCTACGCTTGGCGTTCCTGCCGCTACTACGGCAGGTGCTATCCCCGCCATTACAGGCACTATAGCTATCGAGACTATCACCGCTACCATCGGCGGCCGGGCGTGACGATCTATTTCAATTTCTAGCGACGGTTCACACGGATGCTAGTCCTTCCTCGAAGCGCATTCGGGGAGGGATTTCTTTTGCGGCGGATGGATGTCATCGGTGCCAACGCGCACCACGAGCATTCCTGCGAAACTTTGCAAGCGATCGTCTGAGTTTCGTCATGTTCTGAGCGACTTGCTCGATCGTGAGCAAGTGCTTTTCATTCTCCAACACGATGGCAGTCCCACATCTCCTGCAAGGGAGTTCGTCGTTCGCTTTCACCCAAGCGACGGGCTTACTGGTCTCATGGCCGCATTCGGGGCAGGGGATACCGATCTCTTCATTATCGAACATAGCAGCACTCCGGTTGAGTGCGAATCACAGCACAACCTATTTCGAGGCGCAATGCTTACTCTCTGACTAAAAAGGGCTAGAAACGGTGGTCGCGACCGCATCCTTATGGGGCATGAGGGAGAGCCAACAGTGCGGTGTGCGGGTGCGTCAATCGGCTGCCCGCGCAGTACCAATGGCCACGAAAAAGCCCCGCACGATGGCGGGGCAAGCCCTCATCCAGTTGCCTTCATTGGACTCGGGGACGCAGCCGGAATGCAGCTGCGCAGAGACGCTATCTGCGGTTTCATCAGCGAGAAAGGTCTGATTCCGCGATTCCGGTACGCCTCTTCAAAATACCTGGGCAGGTAAAGCGCTTTTGCACATTTACATCAAGCGCGATTTTCCGCCTACTGATCACATCAGCGGCATCGGCCCAATACCAATCAGAATATCCACGCGCGCGGAACGCAGTGTCAATGAACGGTGCGGATCGACTGATCGAGAAAGCTGCGTATTCCGTCGCGATGGACGGTCGCCAGAAATTCCTGGAAAGCATCGCGGTCGGTAGCGAACAGATCATCCCAGACGGTCGAATATCCCTCTTGATCGACGACCTCGAGCGTCCAGTCCGCGTTGGTGCCGGCCGGGCGATATATGCCGATGGTGACCATGATGTCGTCGTCGACAAATTCGCCGGAGAACTCGGAAAACTCGTACTGCTGTTCGTTTTCGGTCATCGATCTCTTATAGCATGTGGGAGTGCCGAGGGGCAGCCTTCATGACGTCACCCCCGTATGGATGCAGGTATATCTGTTCGGGTCCCAGGTGCCGTCCTGACAGGGGACATCGGCAATGCCGGATACGAGCAGGAACAGCAGCAGCACTGCGATCAGAGTGGCCGCCAGGGCGAGTAGTCTCATGGCGCGCACGTTACGCTTCAATATTGCTTACTCCAGACCACGCCATGCTGATCTTTTCAGCGTTCAACTGAAGACAAATAGCAGCCAAACGAGCACAAAGGCGGAGATGATGATCACTGCCACCGCAATCAGTTCAACTCTTCGTCCCATCTTCTACGGCCATTCGGAAAATCATGTTGCTAACTTGGGGCAAACAGCAGAACCACAGCGATAACGGTCAACAACGGCCCCATCCAGCGAAAATGCCCTGTGAGTTGAACGAGCCACGGCGCTTGAGTATTCGTCTGGACGAAGCCAAAACCTGCCGCTGTCATCCAGAGACCAGCGCCAAACATGATTATCTGATCGATATTGGCCATTGTCACAGGTTCGAACGTGTTACTTGGTCGGCTTCACAAGCGAGATGACCCGCGGCTTAGACGGCGCGTCCAGCCATTCGATCCACGTGTCACGTTCCTCGATCGTGTCGAAAAACCGCCAGAGCTTATACTCTTCTTCGGTGGTGTCCAGCATCTCGCCAACGGTCACGAGTTCCAGGGGCAATGTCACCTCGTTGCCGTCGAACCGAACGAAATAGAGCCCCTCGGCAGCGAGCCGGATCACTTGACCGGTGGAGTAACTCCCATCGGCGGCGTCGACCGTATAGTACATGCCGGTCAAGGTTTCGAAAATTTTGCTGCTCATCGGTTTCACATGCCAGTTCAGGAAATGGGAATCAGAGGTTCGCCCAGGCCGCCGGCAAACGCAAGAGATCACCACGATAGACTCGGCGCCGCGTCGACAGATCAAAGCGACGACCACGGAGGCAGCGATGGACGCGCGCGCTGGAAGGTACTTCAGGTGGCTTCTGTGGAACATCTGCATCGCCGCGTTGACGGCGGCACGAGCCATTGGTCAAACCTCGCCATGGCAGGCAAGCGCTTCAACAACAGCCGCCGCGAGCGCGACTGGCTGAGTTACGCGTCCTGGCGACGCAAAGCGTTTTAGGACCAATCAGAGCTACAGTTTCCAATGGCCAGCGCGGTCACCATCTGCGCCCGCACCAGGAGCGCCGGCCGGTAATCTACCGCCAGTAACTCCGCCCGTTGTCGATTGACGATCGGCCCATAACGTAGCCGATTGCGAAGGCGAGGGCGCCGACTGTGAGCGCCAGGCCGGTTGCTGTGTATGGGTGATCTGCGGCGCCGGCCACCACAGCGTTAGCCTCGCGGCTCACTGCGTCGGTGGCTGTCTTCGCTACCTTTCGGACACCAGTGGGCGGTTCGGTCGGTGTCCCGGTGAAGCCGGCGCTCAGTTCGTCTTTGGCCATGTTGTTTCTCCTGCTGGGGAAGGAGGAACCGACGACCGGCGGGGAGGTTCCGGATATCAGTGAACCGACCGGATCTGCGCATTGCGTAGATTCGATTTAGCAGGACACCATCAACGCACCCATTCATCAGCAGTTCAGCCTCCACGGTGCAATCTCATCCGCACCGAGGAGGATCCCTTCATGAGAAAGTTTTTGTCGGCCCTCACAGCCGCAGTTTTGGCTGCGTCCTTCGCCTTGCCCGCGAGAGCCGCGCCGATCTTCGTGCCTAGGCCAGAGCAGGTGAAGACGGGCGCGGTTGAGCAGGTCGACCACCGACGCAACTGGCGAGACAGCCATTGGAACAGGCGGCAGGCTTGGCGTTCATGCCGCTACTACGGCAGGTGCTTCCCACGCTATGACTACACCCAGAGCTACGGCTACCGTGACGATTACCGCTACAACCGTCGACCGAGCGTCAATATTTACTTGAATTTCTAGCGGCTCGCTGACGCGGGCTTAGTGCAAGGCTGTGATCTGATGCCGACGCCAAGCTGGCCGGTGGCGGAAGGCGAGGGTAAAGCTAGAAAGATCATGCAAAGCGTTGTTTGATTGTCTTTTTATGGTGAGCGCGCAGGGATTCGAACCCTGGACCTACTGATTAAAAGTCAGTTGCTCTACCGGCTGAGCTACGCGCTCCCATGCCGGGCCTGCAGGCCCGGCGGAGTGGCCGGACATATGCACGCAGGCTTTGCGCCGGTCAACCCAAAAATTGCACTAAACCATCATTATGGGTTCGAAGCGAGCGGCCCTGTGCGCGGCCGTCCCCGTCGGTGCGGCCATGGCTCGGTGCGTCAAAATGATCGCCAAAAGGTGATTGGTTTCGCTCCATACATGCGGGTAAGAAGGCGGCAAGTCGAGTGCCGGAGTTCTGATACCTTGTCGATTGCAGATATTTCCATCTGGACCGCCGTTCTGGCAGGTGCTCTGTCCTTTCTCTCGCCCTGCGTCCTGCCCCTGGTGCCGCCTTACCTGTGCTATATGGCAGGCGTTTCCGTCGACCAGTTCCGGGACGGAAATGCCGTGGCAACCGCAAGCACGCGCAGGGCCGTCCTGCCGGCGGCGCTGTTCTTCACGCTCGGCTTTGCGACGGTCTTCGTGGCGCTCGGGGCGGGCGCCTCTTCGATCGGTCTTTTGCTCAGGCAGCATCTCGATCTTCTTTCGCGCATAGGCGGGATCATCATCATCGTCATGGGATTGCATTTCCTCGGGGTCTTCCGGATCGGCCTGCTTGCCCGCGAGGCACGTTTCCAGGGTGGCAAGCCGGCAACCCTGTCTGGAGCCTATGTCATGGGTCTTGCCTTCGCCTTCGGCTGGACACCGTGTATCGGCCCGGTGCTGGGCACCATCCTGGGTGTTGCCGCCGCGCGCGATACGGTCGCCGACGGCGCTGCTCTGCTGGCGATCTATTCGCTCGGGCTCGCAGTGCCGTTCTGGATCGCGGCGGGCTTTTCCAGTGCCTTCATGCGTTTTCTTTCGCGTTTTCGCCGCCATCTGGGGCTCATCGAAAAGCTGATGGGCGCTCTGCTCGTCGCCGCCGGCCTTGCTTTCCTCTTCGGTTTCGTCAGTTCCGTCGCGATCTGGTTCCAGCAGACCTTCCCAATTCTCTCCCAAATCGGCTAAGCACGCCCAGCTACAGCTTCCGGGCGGAAAACGTCACCCACTTTTCCCGGACGCGCTGAGTCTTCGAACAACGCACTTCCGGACGGAAAACCGCTACGCACTTTTCCTGGAAGCGCTGAGTCTTTAAACAACGCACTTCCGGACGGAAAACCGCTACACACTTTTCCTGGAAGCGCTCCAGCAGCGGCGAGGGAGATCATGGCGGAAATCACGGGTCTGGTGCTGCCGTTCTTCGGCCTCATCTTTCTCGGCTACCTGACGGCGCGCCTCGTCGACCATCCGGGCGAGGCGATGGGCTGGCTGAACACGTTCATCGTCTACCTGGCGCTGCCGGCGCTCTTCTTCAAGCTGGTATCGCGCACGCCGGTGGAGGAGCTTACCCGTGCCGATTTCATCCTGACCAGCGTAGGCACGACCTATGTCGTCTTTGCTCTGATCTTCGCCATAGGGCTGTTCCTTCGCCGCAATACGGTTGCCGAGGCGACGATGCAGGGCTTCGCCGGTGCTTATGGCAATATCGGCTACATGGGCCCCGGCCTGGCGCTGCTGGCTCTCGGGGAGACGGCGGCCGTTCCGGTGGCGCTGATTTTCTGCTTCGAGAATGCAGCGCATTTCACCGTCGCTCCGGCGCTGATGGCGGCTGCGGGTGGCAGCAAGCATAAGCCTGCAGTCGTCGCGCTCGGCATTGCGCGCCGGATAGCCTTTCATCCATTCATCCTGTCGACCTTTGCCGGCGTCGCCGCGGCTTTTTTCTCATTCGAAGCCCCGCTGCCGCTGCAGCGGCTGATAGACTACCTGGCGCAAGCGGCGGCGCCTTGCGCCCTGTTTGCGATGGGGGTCACGCTTGCGCTGCGCCCGCTTAAGCGTATTCCCGCGGAGATCGGTTACATCGTTCCGGCAAAGCTCGTGCTTCATCCGGTGCTCATGTATCTGACGCTCAGCCTTGGCGGTGCCTACGATCCCATCTGGGTACAGACGGCAGTGCTGCTCGCTTCGCTGCCGACCGCAACCAATGTGTTCGTGATCGGCCAACAATACGGCGTCTGGCAGGAGCGGGCATCGGCGACGATCCTCATCACGACGCTGCTCTCCGTCGCGACGGTCACCGGGCTGCTATACCTCATACGCTCAGGCGCTCTTCCGGCGGATCTGTTCCCGTAAACCCTCCTTGAACGCCTGCAGCGCGCTGCCGGGGTGAATTCCCTCGCGCATCAAAAGTCCGCGCAACGGGCCTGCAGAGGAGAGGAGATGCAGGCCAGCCGCACGCAAGGCCTGCACCGGCAGGAAATTCGAGAGCAGCGAACGGTTGAGCAGGTCGACGCTCGCCGTGCGGCTGAGAATGTCGGCGCGCCGCCGGCCATCGAAGCGGTCGCCTGTGTCTGCCGGCAGGCGGCTGCCCGTTGGCCGGCCGACGAGATCGACAAGGGTCATGATGTCGCGAAGACTGAGGTTCAGCCCTTGGGCCCCGATCGGTGGAAAGGCATGGGCGGCTTCGCCGACGAGCAGGACGCGACCCTTGCCGAAACGACGGGCAGAAAGGCCGGAAAGCGGAAATGATTGCGGCATTCCCTCTGTCGTGACCTTGCCGAGAATCGACTGCATTCGATCCTCGATCGTGCGCGAGAGGATATCCGGTGCAAGCGTCAGCATCTCCTCGGCATCGCGAGGCTTCAGGACCCAGACGAGGCTCGAGCGATTGCCGGGAAGCGGCACCTGCGTAAACGGACCGCTTTCCGTATGGAACTCGGTCGAAACGTCCTGATGCGGCAGTTCATGGCTGAAATTCAGGACGATAGCAGCCTGGGGATAGGACCAGGTGCGAACGCCGATCCCGGCCGCCTTCCGCACGGCCGAGCGTCGCCCGTCGGCGCCGACCACCAGATCGGCAGTGATCGAGCGGCCATCGCCAAGGCCGATCCGAATCTCTGCGCCGTCGATGTCGATTCTCGTTGCCGCGGCGGTCGCACGCTCGAGCGTCGGCAGTTCCGCTTCGTGCCTTTCCAGAATCTCGAGGAAGGGCGCGTTCGGAATGTTGTAGCCGAAAGCCTCGAGGCCTACTTCGGAGGCGCGGAAATTGACCGGGGGCGCCCGAAAAAGCCGCCTAGTCCCGTCGAGGATGTGAATGGCGACCAGTGGTGCCGTCAGCGGCTCGACCTCATCCCAAAGATCGAGCTTCCTCAAATATTCGATCGACTGGTCCATGAGCGCGGTGGTGCGGCCGTCGGCGATGGCAGGCCGCGGGCCGACGAGCGCAACACGGTGACCATCGCGTGCAAGAGCGATGGCCGCCAGCGAGCCGGCAAGCCCCGCGCCGATTATTGCGATGTCATAGTGATCCATGGCCGACAGGCCCTCCCGTGCGGTTGCCCGCTTTCGTCTCGATATTGCAGCCTGAAGTGCCCGCGTTCATCCGAAGTCCTTCAGCGTGCTGTTCGTGCCCACAGCTTCGGGCGACATGCTTTAGTTCTAGCCGCTTACCCCATTGAAATAAATGGGCAGAATCACCGCAGCGGCATGCGCCGCATGTCCACAGGACAATACCGCCTCAAAGTGGCGAACGGTTGGAATTTGCTGGCGATGCTCGGCAAACGGTGCATATTACGGCCAAAGTGGTGCCGGTGCTGAAATTAGCGGCTGACTGGCGGCGCAGAGGGACCGGGACAAGGGACAGGGCGGCTTCGCACATGAAGTTCTTCAATTACAGACGCGTTCCTTACGCGGAAATCCGCGCCTTTTCCGTGCATATCCTTACAGCGTCCGGATCGTTCCTGGCCTTTCTCGGCGTCGTCGCTGCGGCAGAGCACCGCTTCGTCGACATGTTCTGGTGGCTCGGTCTGGCCTTGCTCGTCGACGGCATCGACGGGCCGATCGCCCGCAAGGTCCAGGTCAAGGAGGTGTTGCCCAACTGGTCGGGCGATACGCTCGACAACGTCATCGACTATGTGACCTATGTACTGCTGCCGGCCTTCGCGCTCTACCAAAGCGGCATGATCGGCGAACCCTGGTCGTTCGTTGCCGCCGGAGCGATCGTGGTCTCGAGCGCTATCTACTATGCGGATATGGGGATGAAGACGGATGAGTATTTCTTCTCCGGATTTCCGGTCGTCTGGAATATGGTCGTCTTCACCCTTTTTGTGATCCAGGCGAGCGAAGTCACTGCATCGATTGTCGTCTTCCTCTCCGTGATTTTGACGTTCCTGCCCATCAACTTCCTGCATCCGGTGCGTGTGAAAAGGCTGAGGCCGCTCAATCTCGGCGTCTTTCTCATCTGGTCGGTGCTCGGCATGTATGCCTTGCTCCTGCATTTCAAGACCCCGCCCTGGGTGGTGGTGGGCGTCGTGGCAACCGGGCTTTACCTCTACGTCATCGGTTTCATACTGCAGATATTCCCGAAACTCGGGCGTGCCTGAGCGCGATCGGTTAGGCTCGGCCCGAAATCATCGCAATCGATTAGGAGTTGGACATGGCACAGGCGATCGTCGTTCGCGAACTTGGCGGACCGGAAGTTCTGAAGATGGAGGGCGTGACGCTTGCGGCGCCCGGACCCGGCGAAGTGCAGATCCGGCAGGTGGCGATCGGCCTCAATTTCATCGACGTCTATTTTCGCACCGGCCTCTACAAGTCGGCGACCGGCCTCCCCTTCGTTCCGGGCAAGGAAGGCGCCGGAGTAGTGACTGCGGTGGGTGATGGGGTCAGCATGTTTTCGGTCGGCGACCGAGTCGCCTATGCATCCGCTGACGGCGCCTATGCCAGCGAGCGCAACGTAGACGCCTCGCAACTCTTGAAGGTGCCGGACGGAATCAGCCTGGAGACGGCGGCTGCGATGATGCTCAAGGGCATGACAGCGCAATACCTTCTCAACCAGACCTTCAAGGTAGGCCCGGAGACGACCTTGCTCTTTCACGCCGCCGCCGGCGGCGTCGGGCTCATTGCGGGGCAGTGGGCCAAGGCACTTGGTGCGACGGTGATCGGAACAGCCGGATCGCAGGAGAAGATCGATCTTGCTCTTGCCCATGGCTACGACCACGTCATCAACTACCGCACGGACAACTTCGTGGAGCGCGTCAAGGACTTGACCGGCGGGCGCGGCGTCGATGTTGTCTATGATTCCGTTGGGCGCGACACCTATCCGGCCTCGCTCGACTGCCTGAAGCCGCGCGGCCTCTGGGCCAGCTTCGGCAATTCCTCCGGGCCGGTGGATGCTTTCAACATCGGTATCCTGGCGCAGAAGGGCGCGCTCTATGCGACGCGCCCGACGCTCTTCACTTATGTCGCGACCCGGCCGGCCCTGGAGGCATGTGCAAATTCCCTCTTTGATGTTGTGCAAAGCAACAAAGTGCGTATCAATATCAATCAGACCTATCCGCTCGCCGAAGCCGGTCGGGCGCATACGGATCTCGAAACAAGAAAAACAAGTGGAACGACATTGCTGATTCCCTGACAGAAGCCTTAAGGCGCCGGCGTCTTATCGGACGCGAAGGTCGCCGTAGTCTTCACGTTGCTGCAGGTTCTTGTCGATTGATCGGGTACGATCAAAGGAACGTGCAGTATGGCGAGCGGGGATCGAAGAGGGGAAGAGGGCAGCGTGCCTGAAAAGGGACAAACCGCGAGCGGCCCGCTGCTGGCCGTTCGCAACCTTACGAAATTGTTCGGCTCGTTCGCGGCCTGCAATGCAATCGATCTGCAGATAGAACCCGGAGAAATCCACGCGCTGCTCGGCGAGAACGGCGCGGGAAAGTCGACGCTGGTGAAGATGCTGTTCGGCGTGCTCGCGCCGAGCGCCGGCGAGGTCATGTGGCAGGGGTCGAATGTTCGCATCGGCAGCCCGAGCGACGCCCGCCGGCTCGGCATAGGCATGGTCTTTCAGCATTTCTCTCTGTTCGAGGCACTGACGGTCGCCGAGAATATCGCCCTTTCGATGGACAGGTCGGTTTCGCTTGCCCGGGTTGCCGAGGAAGCGTCACGGCTGTCGCGCATCTATGGCCTGCCGCTCGATCCGAAGGCGCATGTCGCCGATCTCTCGGTCGGCGAAAGGCAGCGGATCGAAATCGTCCGGGCTCTCCTGCAGAACCCGCAGCTCATCATTCTCGACGAACCGACTTCGGTGCTGACGCCCCAGGAAGCCGACCGCCTTTTCGAGACGCTGCAGAAATTGCGATCGGAGGGGCGTTCCGTCCTTTATATCAGCCATCGTCTGGAGGAAGTGCAGCGCATCTGCGACCGCGCGACGGTGCTGAGACACGGCAAGGTAACCGGCGCCTGCGATCCGCGCACGGAAACGCCCGCCTCTCTTGCACGCATGATGGTAGGCAGCGACGTTGCCGTCGTGACGCCGGAGGGAACGAGCACCAGAGGCGACGTGCAGTTGGAGGCGCGGCATCTTTCCGTCGCGGCGCGCACGCCCTTTGCGGTCGCCTTGAAGAACATCTGTCTCAAGGTCAGGGCAGGCGAGGTGCTCGCGATCGCCGGTGTGGCCGGCAACGGGCAGAGCGAGCTCTTCGATGCGCTGTCGGGCGAATATCCGGTCGCCGACGACAATGCCATCCAGATCCGCCAGCGGCCGGTGGGGACCAGAAACATCAATGCCCGCCGTCTGATGGGCGCCGGTTTTGTGCCGGAGGAGCGCCATGGGCACGCCGCGGTCTCGGCGCTGTCGCTCTCCGACAATCTCGTGCTCGCGCGCAGCCAATCGGATCGCCGGGCTTTTCTCGGCGGCGGCGCACTGAAGATCATCCGCCACGGCGCCGTCCAGGCGGCGACGAAGCGGATTGCCGAGGCGATGGACGTGCGCAAGAGCGGCGAGGATCCGCCGGCCGGATCACTCTCCGGCGGCAATCTGCAGAAGTTTATCGTCGGACGGGAACTCGACCGTCAGCCGGCCGTGCTCGTCGTCAACCAGCCCACTTGGGGCGTCGACGCCGGAGCGGCGAGCCGTATCCGTCAGGCCTTGGTCGATCTCGCAAAAGCGGGATCCGCTGTCCTTGTCATCAGTCAGGACCTCGATGAAATATTCGAAGTGGCGACCGAGATTGCCGTCATAAGCGACGGGCGTCTCTCCGATCCCTATCCGGCCCGTGAACTTTCGCGCGAAAAGATCGGCCTGTTGATGGGTGGCATGCATGGCCGATCGGAAGGCGGGGCGGAAGGTACGGGAGCAGCGCATGCGGATTGAACTCGAAAAGCGCGCGAAGGCCTCGACGCTGTTTTCCATCCTCTCGCCGTTCATCGCTTTTGCGCTGACCATCATCTTCGGCGGCGTGATGTTCGCATTGCTCGGCAAGAATCCGGCGACCGCGCTCTACAGCTTCTTCGTGGAGCCGCTGAGCGAGGTCTGGTCGCTGCACGAACTCGCGATCAAGGCGGCGCCACTGATCCTGATCGGCGTCGGGCTCTCCGTCTGCTTCCGCTCCAACAACTGGAACATCGGCGCAGAAGGGCAGTTCATCATGGGCGCAATCGCCGGCTCGGCCCTCCCGGTACTCTTCTACGATTGGCAGTCGCCGTTGATACTGCCGCTGATGATGCTTCTCGGCATGCTCGGTGGAGCGCTCTTCGCCGCGATACCGGCCTTCCTGAAGGCGCATATGAATACGAACGAGATCTTGACGAGTCTGATGCTGGTCTATGTGGCCCAGCTCTTTCTCGACTGGCTCGTGCGTGGCCCTTGGCGCAACCCTCAAGGTATGAACTTCCCGGAAACGCGAACGTTCGGCGCGGACGCTATCCTTCCCGAAATGCTCGCCTCGGGGCGTACGCATTGGGGTTTTGCCTTTGCGATCATCGCGGCGGTGCTGGTGTGGTTCATGATGCGCTATACGTTGAAGGGATTCGAAATCACCGTTCTCGGCCAATCCGAGCGGGCAGGGCGCTTTGCCGGCTTTTCCTCGCGCAGGATGATCTGGTTCTCGATGCTGTTTTCCGGCGCGCTGGCGGGGCTCGCCGGCATTTCGGAAGTGAGCGGAGCCATGCAGCAGCTGCGTCCTGTGATCTCGCCCGGTTACGGCTTCACCGCCATCATCGTCGCGTTCCTCGGCCGGCTCAATCCGCTCGGTATCGTGGCCGCCGGTCTCATCCTGGCGTTGACTTATCTCGGCGGTGAGGCCGCGCAGCTTTCGATCGGCGTATCCGACAAGGTGACGCGCGTCTTCCAGGGGCTGCTGCTGTTCTTCGTGCTGTCGTGCGACGCGCTCATTCACTATCGCATCAGGCTGGTGTGGGATCGCTTCGCAGCGGTCAAGACGGAAGAGGCGCACTGATGGGCATAGTCGAAGCAATCCTCTTAAGCGTCATCACGGCTGCGACGCCACTGGTCCTCGCCGCCCTGGGCGAGCTCGTCGCCGAACGGTCCGGCGTGCTCAACCTCGGCGTCGAAGGCATGCTGATCATGGGAGCTGTCTGCGCCTTCGCGGCGACGCAGCTCAGCGGCTCGCCCTATGTAGGAATTCTTGCCGGCATCGCTGCCGGCGCCGTGTTTTCGCTGCTGTTCGGCTTCCTGACGCTGACGCTCGTTGCCAACCAGGTAGCGACCGGCCTGGCGCTCACGCTCCTCGGGCTCGGCGTTTCCGGAATGGTCGGAGAAAGTTTTCTCGGGATGCAGGGTATCAAGCTGCAGCCGATCGCAATTCCGCTCCTGTCGAAGATACCGGTCGTCGGACCGCTTTTGTTTCGGCAGGACGCGATATTCTATGCGTCGGTCGCGATCGTGGTGGGCGTCCATCTGTTTCTGTTCCGGAGCCGTGCGGGGTTGAAGTTGCGGGCGGTGGGCGACAGCCACGCCTCGGCCCACGCCCTCGGCGTGAACGTCATTCGCACCCGCTACCTGGCCGTTCTGTTCGGCGGCGCCTGCGCCGGACTTGCCGGCGCGCAATTGTCGCTCGTCTACACGCCTCAATGGGTGGAGAACATGTCGGCCGGCCGCGGCTGGATCGCGCTGGCATTGGTGGTTTTTGCCTCCTGGCGGCCCTGGCGCGTGGTCGCCGGAGGATATCTCTTCGGAGCCGTCTCGATAAGCCAGCTTCATGCGCAGGCTTTCGGCATCGGCATTCCGTCGCAGTTCCTCACTGCGCTTCCCTATCTCGCAACGATTGTCGTACTCATTCTCATATCGCATAACCGGCGTATGACCCTGATCAATACGCCGGCATCGCTCGGCAAGCCGTTTGTGCCGGACCGGTGAAGAACAACAGCCAGACGGACATTTCTCAAACCGACAGAGGTTAAAAATGAAAAAACTACTCGTCGCCCTCGCAACCACCGTCGCCGTGCTCGGTATCGCGCCGGCTGCAAGCGCTCAGGAGAAGGCAAAGATCTGCTTCATCTATGTCGGCTCGAAGACAGACGGCGGCTGGACCCAGGCCCACGACATCGGCCGCCAGGAGCTCGAAAAGGAACTCGGCGACAAGATCGAAACGCAGTTCCTGGAAAACGTGCCGGAAGGTCCGGACGCCGAACGCGCGATCGAGCGCCTGGCGCGTTCCGGCTGTGGTCTGATTTTCACCACGTCCTTCGGGTTCATGGATGCGACGATCAAGATCGCCGGCAAGTTCCCGGATGTGAAGTTCGAGCACGCGACCGGCTACAAGACCGCGCCGAACGTCGCCACCTATAACAGCCGTTTCTACGAAGGCCGTTACATCCAGGGCCAGATCGCCGCGAAAATGTCGGAAAAGGGCGTTGCCGGCTACATCGCCTCCTTCCCGATTCCCGAGGTGGTGATGGGCATCAACGCCTTCGTCGTCGGTGCCCGGGCGGTCAATCCGGACTTCAAGATCAAGGTCGTATGGGCGAACACCTGGTTCGATCCGGGCAAGGAAGCGGACGCCGCCAAGGCGCTCATCGACCAGGGCGTCGATATCATCACTCAGCATACCGACACAACCGCGCCGATGCAGGTCGCAGCCGAGCGTGGTATCAAAGCTTTCGGTCAGGCATCCGACATGATTGCCGCCGGCCCGCAGACGCAATTGACTGCGATCGTCGATACCTGGGGCGCCTACTATGTGAAGCGCACCAAGGCCTTCCTCGATGGAACATGGTCGACGACTTCGAGCTGGGACGGCCTGAAGGACGGCATCCTGACCATGGCGCCCTACACCAACATGCCCGATGACGTCAAGGCGATGGCGGAAGCGACGGAGGCGAAAATCAAGTCCGGCGAACTGAAGCCGTTTACCGGTCCGCTCAACAAGCAGGATGGCAGCCCGTGGCTGAAAGAGGGCGAGACCGCCGACGACGCGACGCTGCTCGGCATGAACTTCTATGTCGAAGGCGTAGACGACAAGCTGCCGCAATAATCGAACGCCCGAACACGGCAATTGCAACCCCGCGCCTCGTGCGCGGGGTTTTCTATAGTCCGACGGCCTACCTGCAACTCTCCGCAGGCCTTTCAGGAATCGTCTATTCGATCTAGTGTTGATCGTCGCCGGCAAGAATCACGCTGACGATGAGGAGTTTCCCTGGGGAGGAGTGGTTGAAGAGCGTGCTTGAGACCGTGATATCCGGCACGCCGAAGCGGACGAGCCATGCACAGGTCGTGGATCAGCTCGGCAAGGCGATCGTTTCGGGCGAGTTCCCGGTCGGCAGCATTCTCCCCGGAGATCCTGAACTGGCGCTCCGTTTCCGCGTCTCGCGGACGGTACTGCGCGAAGCGATGAAGACGCTTGCCGCCAAGGGCATGATCGTTCCGCGCGCCCGGATCGGCACGCGCGTCACGCCCCGAAAGGAATGGAATCTCTTCGACAGCGACATTCTCACCTGGCATTTCGCCTGCGGCGTCGATGAGGACTTTCTCTACCATCTGAGCGAGGTACGGCTTGCCTTCGAGACCCATGCTGCGGCACTGGCGGCAAGAAACGCGTCGGATGCGGAAATCGCGGGGATGATGCGGCTCGCCGTCGCCATGGGCGAGGCGAATCACACCCCCGAGAGTCTCGCCGTAGCGGACCTCAAGTTCCATCTCTCGGTCATCGAAGCATCCGGCAATCCCTTTCTGCGTACCGTCGGGGGCTTGATCGAGGCAGCTCTTGTGGGCGTGTTCAAGCTCAGTTCGCCGACAGCTGAGAAGGGCGGCATCGACGAAGTTGCGCGCAACCATATCCGCATCGTCGAGGCGATCGGCAAACGCGACGAAGCGGCTGCACGCCTGGCGATGGAGCACGTGATCAAGGTAGGGCGTGCGCGTATCCGTCAGGCGCTAAGCGGCGGCGGTGCAGAAGCCTGACCGAAGGCCCTCAAACACTTTGACAAGACAGCGGCCTTCCAAGGCCTGTTGAGATTCGGGACACCCGCCGCGCTTTTTTTGACTTCCTCATTCCTGTGCTCGTCACAGGCATCCAGCCAGACCAAGTCCTTGGGCTGAAAGAACGCTTCCCGCGCCGCGGACGCGGCGCTGCTGGATCCCTGTGACAAGCACAGGGGGCGGAGAGGGTGCGGCCCTCGGCGCGTTTCTCGCGTCGCAGGTCGACCATCCCTCGCATTCTTCGCAGCGAATGTTGCAGTAGGCGCACATCCCCGGTCCTCGTTCCTGTGCTTGTCACAGGAATCCAGCCAGACCAAGTCCTTGGGCTGAAAGAACGCTTCCCGCGCCGCGGACGCGGCGCTGCTGGATCCCTGTGACGAGCACAGGGATGAGGGGAGGAGAGGTTGCAGTCCTGAGACGCTTCCCGCTCTAACTTACGTTCATGCTTTTAGGTCGAGCCGACCTCAGAACATCGTGATCCAGGGACCGGCGCCCGGCCGTGAAATCCTGCTGGTGGCCTTGCCCGACCATGCGGCTTAGCCTATCTGGGAAGCGGGCAGTCGCGCGGCGGCCCTTTTTTCAACGGTGAACCGGAGACTATGTTCGAGCTTCTTGTCATTTTCATTCTGCTCTTGATCAACGCTTTCTTCGCGTTGTCGGAAATGGCAATCGTCTCGGCAAGCAAGCCGCTGCTTCGTCAGATGGTGAAGCAGGGAAACCGGCGCGCGGAGGCCGCGCTCACGCTGGCCGAGGATCCGGGCAAGTTCCTGTCGACGGTGCAGGTCGGCATCACCCTTGTCGGCATCCTCGCGGGCGCCTATGGCGGCGCGACGATCGCGGCAAAGATTGCTCCGTTCCTGAACGACATCGGTTGGATCAGCCCTTACGGCGACACCGTCGCGGTCGCACTCGTCGTCACGCTGATCACATTTTTGTCGGTGGTCATCGGCGAGCTCATCCCCAAGCAGCTGGCGCTGCGAAATCCGGAAGGGCTGGCCATGTTCGTCGCCGGTCCGATGGCGCTGCTTTCCCGTATCGCAGCGCCGGTCGTTTTTATTTTCGAAACGGCGGCCTCTATTGCGATGCGGCTCATGGGCATGAGGCCGGAGGATGCCGATCGCGTCACCGAAGAGGAAGTGCAGGCGATCATGGCGGAAGGCGTCGAAAGCGGCGCCATCGAGAAGAGCGAGCACGAGATGCTGCGGCGAATCATCCGCCTCGGCGATCGGAACGTCAAATCGATCATGACCCACCGCACAGAGGTCGGTTTCATCGACGTTCACGACAGCCTGGAGACGATCGGACAGAAGATCCGGCAATTCGGCCACTCGCGCTACCCGGTGATCGACGGCCCATCGGGTGATGTCATCGGCGCGGTCCTTACCAAGGAAATATTGAATGTTGCGCCGGCCGCGCCCTTCAACATCCGCGATTATGTCCGCGAAATTCTTACCCTGCCGGAGACGGCCTCCTGTCTGAAGGCTCTCGAAGCCTTCAAGTCGTCCAGCATCAATATGGCGATGATTGTCGACGAATACGGGAGCACGGAGGGGATCATCACCACCGCCGACATCCTGGAGGCAATCGTCGGCGTCATCCCGTCGAATTATGATAATTCCGAACACGCTCTCATTCGCCAGCGCGACGACGGCAGCTATATCGTAGACGGACGGACGCCGATCGATGAAATTCACCTCCAGATCGGCATCGATGGAATCGAAGCGGACGGCGATTTCGAAACCATAGCCGGCTTCCTGGTGCAGCAGTTGCGCAAGACTCCGGAGGAGGGCGACACCGCCGAGGCCCACGGCTACCGCTTCGAGGTGATCGACATGGACGGCCGACGCATCGACAAGATCCTCGTCAGCCGGGCCGGTGAAACACTTTCATGACGCGGTTTTCCGCGACATCCCGCGTCTCGACTCATCGGAATCGATCACATTCATGATTTCAGGTCGATCCGACCTAAAATCACCGCGATCCGCTTGGAAGTAGTCGAGGTGAATGCGCGCGGGCGATGCAGATGGCGGCGAAGGCGGAAAATCGTAAGGGACGCGGGAGACTCTGGAGGAGAGCGGCGTGGGGCGCGGCCGCGGCGCTTATGCTGCTGCCCTTGCTCGCAATGCAAGTCACGGAGGAAGTGGCCTGGGATGTCGCCGATTTCGCTGTCTTCGGAGCCATGCTGATCGCCGCAGGCGGCGTCTATGAGGCGTCGGCGAGGTTCTCTGCCGGCAACGCATACCGCGCAGCCATCGGCCTTGCGCTGGCGACAGCATTCCTCCTGGTGTGGGCGAATCTCGCCGTCGGCATCATCGGGACCGAGGATGACCCCGCCAACCTCCTCTATGGCGGGGTGCTGGCGTTCGGCATCATCAGCGCCTTCATTGCGCGCTTTCAGCCGGCCGGAATGGCACGCGCTTTCTTCGCAACCGCGCTCGCGCAGGCGCTGGTCGCCGCGGTCGCGGTAGCCGCAGGGATGGGTTACCCGGCAAGTCCGCCGCTGGAGATCCTTGGCGTCAATGCCTTGTTCGCAATGCTCTGGGTCGCATCGGCCTTGTTGTTTCGGAAAGCGGCGCAGGAAAAACCTCCCGCGGGCAGGGCGCCGTAGCTCAGCTCTCCAGCCTTCTTCGCCGATCTCGAGGGCATTTCAATTAGGTCCAACGCAAGTCAGGCGGGATCTCTGAGCCTGAAAACCCTGCATGCCTCTCCGCTTGCGGCTTCGGGAGCACCCGGTCGCCGCACGATCAACCCGTCGGACTGCGCGAAAACGCTGACCATGGACGAATCCTGCCGCGGGAAGGGATGCGCCACGAGCGAACCGTCCGCCTCGAGCGTGAGGCGGGCACGTATATAATCCTGGCGCCGGTCATTGGCCGGCAGCGCTGCGGCAAGCCGTGCATCGACCAGTCTCGAACGGGGCGGCAGATGCGAAAGCTTGCGCGTCAAAGGCTCGAGGAAGAGCAGGGCGCAGACGAGGCTCGAAACCGGGTTTCCGGGAAGGCCGAGTACCGTGACGCCGTCGAGATCGCCGACCATCAGCGGTTTTCCCGGCCGCATGGCGATGCGCCAAAAGTCCAGCGTCATGCCGCAGCCGAGAAGCGTCGACTGGACGAGATCGTGATCGCCGACCGAGGCTCCTCCGAGTGTTACCAGCACGTCCACCTGGGCTGCCTGTGCCTTGGCGACGGCGCTGGCGATCGCTGCCCGATCGTCGCCGACGATGCCGAGATCAAGAACTTCGGCCCCATTGTCGCGGGCAACCGCAGCGATTCCGAAACTGTTGGAAGCGATGATCTGGTCGGGGCCGAGGGAACTTCCCGGCGGCAACAACTCGTCGCCCGTGGCGATGATTGCAACCTTGGTTCGCGCGAAAACCGGCAGGTCCTGATGATTCATGCCGGCCGCGAGCGTCAGGCGGCCGGCATCGAGCGCGCTTCCGGCGGAGAGCGCGACGTCACCTGCCAGGAAGTCCTGGCCCGCCAAACGGATGTGGCGGCCCTTTGCCGGCGCAAACAGGGTGCGGATGCGGCCGTCCGGCAGTTTTTCCGTGTCTTCCTGAATAATGACGGTATCGGCGCCTGCAGGTACCGGCGCGCCGGTAAAGATGCGTACGGCCTCCCCGCCTTTCACCTCGCCGCGAAAACGGTGTCCTGCCGCCGACTGGCCGATAACGGAGAGCTCCGCTCCGACTTCGGAGATATCGTCGTGGCGGACGGCATAACCATCCATCGCGGAATTGTCGAAAGGGGGGTGGGTCAGCTTGGCCGCTACGTTCTCGGCGAGCACCCTTCCGAGGCATTCATGCAGCGAAACGCGCTCCGTCCGTTGCAGCGGATTGGCCCTGGCCAAAATCCTCTGAAGTGCTTCCTCGACCGAAAGAAGCGACATCAGCGCATCTCTCCCCCGCGGTGATAATCGCCGGAACGCCCGCCCGACTTGCTGACCAGCCGCACGCCGCAGATTTCCATTTCCCGGTCAGCGGCCTTGGCCATGTCGTATATCGTCAGGCAGGCTACGCTGACGGCAGTCAACGCCTCCATTTCGACACCCGTCCGTCCGGTCAGCTTCGCCATCGCTTCGACCCGCAAACCGGGAAGGGCGTCATCCGGCTTAATTTCGACGGACACTTTCGTCAGCATCAAGGGATGGCAGAGCGGAATGAGGCTGGATGTCTGCTTGGCGGCCATGATACCCGCGAGCCGGGCGGTCGCGATCACGTCGCCCTTCTTGGCGTTTCCTTCGCGAATGAGTGTCAGCGTCTCCGGCTTCATCCTGACGAAGCCCTCCGCGACAGCGATACGGACCGTCTCGGCCTTGTCGCCGACATCGACCATGCGGGCTTCGCCGGCGCTGTCTATATGGGTGAGGGCCGGCCCGCTCATCACTCTGCCGCCAGGATATTTGCCGAGCCGGTCAGCAGCGCGCGCGTCGCCGCCTCTACGTCGTCCTTCCTCATCAGGCTTTCACCGACCAGGAAGGTCGTAATCCCGCTCTTTTCCAGGCGCCGGCAGTCTTCGTGGGTGAAAACGCCGCTTTCGCCGACCAGGAGACGGTCTGAGGAAACCATTGCCGCAAGCCGTTCGGAGACGGCGAGGTCGACCTCGAACGTCCTGAGATTACGGTTGTTGATCCCGACGAGCGGCGATGACAGGCGAAGTGCTCGCTCCATCTCCTCCGCGTCGTGTACTTCGACGAGGACATCCATGCCGAGTGCAAACGCGGCTTCTTCCAGCCGGCGCGCATCATCGTCGCTAAGCGAAGCCATGATCAGCAGTATGCAATCGGCGCCCCAGGCGCGCGCTTCGAAAACCTGATAGCTGTCGAACATGAAGTCCTTGCGCAGAGCCGGGAGTAGGCAGGCCTCGCGTGCCCTCGTCAGGAACTCCGGCGCACCCTGGAAGCTCGGCGCGTCGGTAAGGACGGAGAGGCAGGCAGCGCCGCCCGCGGCATAGGCCTTCGCCAGTTCCGGAGGGTCGAAATCGGGCCGGATCAAACCCTTCGAGGGGCTCGCCTTCTTGATTTCGGCGATCAGCCCGAACTGGCCTTTTTCCCGCCGGGCCACAAGCGCGGCGTGGAAACCGCGCGGTGCCGACTGATCGGCGGCCCGCGCCTTCAACTCTTCGAGCGGAACGCGCGCTTTCGCGGCGGCGATCTCCTCTCGCTTATAGGCTTCGATGCGGCGCAGGATGTCCGTCATGTCTTCTCCTCAAGCCGCGTTCGAGACGGTGATCAACCGCTGCAAGGCGACCTTGGCACCGCCGCTCGAAAGCGATTGCCGGGCCAGCGCCATGCCTTCGGACAAGTCCCTGGCGCGCCCTGCTATCATCAACGAAGCGGCGGCATTCGCAAGGGAAATGTCCCGGTAGGCATTTTCCGCGCCGTCGAGAACGGCCTGCAACGCAGCGGCATTGTGGGCTCCGTCTCCGCCCTTCAAGGCATCGAGCGACACCCGTTCGAGGCCGAAATCGGCCGGCGTCAGCTCGAAGTTGGTGATCGTGCCGTCCTTGAGCGCCGCCACTTTGGTCACGCCGGTCGTGGTGATCTCGTCGAGCCCTTCGCCATGCACGACCCAGACGCTTTGCGAACCGAGATCGCGGAGCACTTCCGCGAGCGGGTCGACCCATTGCGGCGCATAGACGCCGACGAGCTGCTGCCTGACGCCGGCGGGATTGGCCAGGGGGCCGAGCAGGTTGAAGATGGTCCTCGTTCCAAGTTCCACCCGCGTCGGGCCGACGTGGCGCATGGCCGAATGGTGCTGCTGGGCGAACATGAAGCCGAGACCGGCCTCGGCAATGCAGCGCGAGATCGCCGCAGGTCCGATCTCGAGATTGACCCCAAGGCAGGAGAGCGCATCGGCCGTTCCGGACTTCGAACTGAGCGCGCGGTTGCCATGCTTGGCGACCGGTACACCGGCACCCGCGACGATCAGCGCGGCGAGTGTGGAAATGTTGTAGGTACCGGCACCGTCGCCGCCCGTGCCGACGATGTCGATCGCTCCGTCAGGCGCTTCCACGGGCAACATGCGTGCGCGCATCGCGCCGACCGCGCCCACGATCTCGTCGACCGTTTCGCCGCGCACCCGGAGCGCCATCAGAAAACCGCCGATCTGCGATGGGGTGGCGGCTCCGGACATGATGATCTCGAAGGCCGCGCGCGCATCCTCGCGACTCAGTGCCTCGCGCCCTGCGACCTTCGCGACGAACGGTTTCAAATCACTCATGGGTTCGCTTCTCCGTCGTCACCGTTGCGCTAGGGCCGTTTCGGCAAGCGACTGGTTGATCGAAACGCCGTAAGCAGTTTGCAAGGTGGAGACCATCTGATCCAGGATGTCGTCACCGCTCGCGCGCGCAATCGCTTCGATCTGGCTGCTGTCGTTGTCGAGGGCGTCGGCAGGTGCTTTCTCTTCGATCGATGTAACCTGCATGAGCACCTGGCCATCGCCGCCGATCCCCGGGGCATTGGCGACATGGCCGTTCGGGCCGCCGAAGGCCGCGATCACCGCGGCAGGGCTGAGGCTCGCATCGTTGGTCCCGCGGGTCAGCCCGGCCTTGGTCTCGACGACAAGGCCGAGTTCGGTTGCGATATCGGCGAGCTTGGCGCCCTTCTCGATACGTTCCTTGAGTTCCTTCGCCTTGGCGGCCAGTGCCGCGCGCTGCTGCTCCGCAGTCCAGTCGGCGGCCACTTCGTCGCGAACTTCGTCAAGCGTCCGGTCCCGGGCCGGAATGATTTCCTCGACATCGAACCATGCGGAGCCGTCGCGCCCGATATTGACGGCAAGGGTATCCGTTCCGACGTCAGCCTTGAAGACTTCCTGGAGAAGGGCGCGCGGTTCCGGAAGGTCCTTAACTTCGTCGCCGTTTTGATCCTTGCCGGAAGCGTCGACCGCGTCGACGGTGACGAGCTTGAGCTTCAGCTGTTCGGCGATCTCCTTGACGGTCACGCCGCCGGCGCGTTCATCTTCGATCTTGTCATGAAGGCCGACGAGCTGCTCGCGGGCGGCGTCGAGGGCGATTTCCTTGCGCAGTTCTTCCTTGACTTCGTCAAAGCTGCGAACCGCATCGGGCCGGATGTTGGTTACGCGCAGGATGACCGGGCCGAATGCACCTTCGACGACGGGCGTGGTGCCGCCATCCTGGGCAACGGCAAAGGCTGCGTCGGCAATCTTTGCGTCGGGCATGCGATCCTTGGTGAAGTCGCCGAGGAGTACATCTGCCGACGTCTTGCCCTCGGCCTTGACCAGATCGTCGAAGGACGTGCCGGCGGCAAGCTTGGCGGCCGCGGCGTCGGCGGCCTCGCGCGACGGGAAGGTGAGCTGCTCGACCGTCCTCGTTGCCGGCGTGCGGTAGCTCTCCTTGCGCTTCTCATAATCGGCGCGAAGCTCTTCCTCCGTTACCGCGTCGGGTGCGGCCAGGTCCTCGGGCTCCAGCTTGATGTAGCTGATCTTGCGGTATTCCGGAGCGCGATAGTTCGCCTTGCGGCTTTCGAACCAGGGCGCGAGCACGTCGTCGCCCGGCGTTTTGACCGCATCGATATTTGCGTTGGAAAGCAGCAGATAGTCGATCGTGCGCGTCTCATGGCGGTATTTGCCAATGGCGTCGACGAGTACCTTGGGCGCCGTGTAACCATCCGTGAGCGCATCGACGATCTGCGATCGAACCGCGACCTGGCTGCGGTTGTTGATGTAATCCTGCTCAGTCAGCCCGGCATTGCGCAGCACGCTCGAAAATGTCAGCCGGTCGAACTGCCCGTTGACGCCATGGAAGGCGGGGTCTTCGCCGATCAGCCGCGCAAGCCTGTCTTCCGAAAGACCGAGATTCATGTCGGTAGCGAGCTGGTCGAGGGCGGCACCGGCGACGAGCTGGGCGTAGACCTGGTTCTCGACGCCGAAAGCTTGTGCCTGCTGGCGCGACAAAGGCGTACCGAGCTGGCGCGAGAGCAGGGCGATCTGCCGTTCGTAAGCCAGGCGAAAGTCGCTCGCCGACACCTTGATGTCGCCGACGGTAACGACCGCATTGGGAGTGCTTGGCACCATCAACGTCTGACCACCCCACACCATGAATGAGAGGATGAGAAGGGCCAGCAGGCCTTTGACGACCCGGGTCTGGGCAGCGTTTCTCAGGGAGTCGAGCATGGGGGCAGAAAACCTCGTTGGGATGCGTCGGCATTACGCCGAATGAATTCGTTCCTTAGAACAAACCAGAGAGGAATTGAAGGCCGGTTCGTCGCAAATTGCCGCCGGCGGAGTTGAACCTGCCACCCTATCGCCATGACAGCGCGCATCAGGGCTGCCGGGGCATTCAAGAGCAAAGGCTGCAAAAGGCGCTAACGACGAAGGCAATGTCGGAATTTGTTAGCCGGCAACTTAAAGCGAGCTGCAAATTAGGCGTTGGAAGCGCGCCCCACTGTGGCAAACTGCTGGGAATCGTTTTTCGATACTCGACCGGGACTTTCGATCCGTCGGCCATTACGGGAAATCACCTCCATGCAGTCCACGATCGTGATGGTCAATCTCTTTGGTGCAGTTGCGCTGCTGCTCTTCGGCCTGTCGCTGGTCAAGGACGGGGTGACGCGTGCCTTCGGGGCGCGCCTGCGCGCAGGTCTTGCGCGCGGAACGAACGGTCCCTTCCGGGCTTTTGCGACGGGGCTCGTCGCAACGCTCGGGCTCCAGAGTTCGACGGCCACGGCACTCATGACGGCCTCTTTCGTCGAGAAGGGGCTCATCCGTTCGCAGATGGCGCAGATCGTGCTGCTGGGCGCCAATGTCGGCACCGCGATGACGGCCTGGATCGTCGCACTCGGCATCGGATGGCTTTCGCCGCTGCTCATCCTCGCAGGCGTGGCCACCCACCGCATGAGCCGGTCGAGCGCGCGCCAGGGCGCCGGCTACGCGCTCGTGGGCATCGGTCTGATGCTTCTGTCGCTCGAACTGCTCGGCACGGCGACCGAGCCGATGCGCCAATCCCAGGCTTTGGGAGCGTTTCTCGGCATGCTCGACAACGCCTTGCCCGTGGCGATGATCATTGCGGCCGGTCTTGCCTTTGCGTCATCGTCCAGCCTCGCCGTCGTCATGCTGGTGCTGTCGCTTTCATCCGCCGGCGTACTTTCTCCCGTATTGACGGTCGCTCTGGTGCTCGGTGCCAATCTCGGTGGCGCGATCCCGCCGGTCATCACCACGCTCGGCTCGCCGCCGGCCGCCCGCCGGGTCACGCTGGGCAACCTCGTGGTGCGCGGCATCGGCTGTCTCATCGCCCTTCCGGCGGTTGGCGCCAGCGCCGACTTCCTGCAGAGCCTGCCGTTGCCGCGGCAGAACCTGCCCGTCGACGTTCACCTGCTGTTCAATCTGGTCCTGGCGATGGTTGCCTGGCCCTTTGCGGGGTTGCTCGCCCGCACCATGAACCGGTTCTTCCCCGACGACGAAGCGGCCGAAACCGGGCCGCGCTACCTCGATGAGGCGGCGCTCGATACGCCGGTGATGGCTCTTTCCGGCGCTACGCGAGAGGTCCTGAGGGTAGGCGACCTGATCGAGGTCATGCTGATGCGGGCCTCAGAGGCGTTCAGCAAGAATGATGTGAACGAATTGGGCGATATCGAGAATATCGAGCGGCAGGTCGACCTCCTGCAGCAGGAAGTGAAGATCTTTCTGTCCCGGCTTGGCCGCGATGGCTTGAACGAGGAGGACGGGCGCCGTTCGATCGTGATCATCGACTATGCCATCAATCTCGAGCACATGGGCGACATCATCGAAAAGGGTCTCTGTGAACAGATCGCCAAGAAGGTGAGGGGCGGCTTGCGGTTCTCGGAGGATGGCTATCAGGAGCTGAAGGGCCTTTTTAACCTCACCATCGACAATCTGCGCATCGCGCAGACCATCTTCGTCACCCGCAATGCCGACCTGGCGCGTCATCTCATCGAGGTCAAGGTCGACGTGCGGCATATGGAGAAACGCTCCGCAGAGCGCCACCTGGAGCGGTTGCGTGATGGCCTTCTGGAAAGCCTGCAAACCAGTTCGCTGCACCTCGACATGCTGCGGGACCTGAAGCGCATCAACGCGCACATCGCCTCCGTCGCCTATCCCATTCTGGAGGAGAGCGGCCTGCTCACCGAAAGCCGCCTGCGGCCGCCGGGCTGATATCATACGGTTTGAACCGGATTAACGCGACGTGATTGTGCGAATTATGGTTCTCGCAATATGTTGCTGATAGGAACGCGCAAAAAGCGCGCGGGCAGGCGCGAGACGCCGCGTCGGAAAAATGTCCCGAGAGGGTATCAAGGAGATCAGTATGGAACGGACTTGCCTGGCGATCATCCTGGCGGCTGGCGAGAGCACGCGGATGAAATCGGCCATGTCGAAGGTGCTGCATCCGGTTGCCGGGCGACCGATGATCGCCCACGTCGTCGACGCCCTGGCGAGCGCATCGATCTCCGATGTGGCGCTGGTCGTCGGGCGCGATGCGGATGCCGTATCTGCAGCGGCGGCTACCGGCGAAGTGGCCGTCACGTCCTTTCTTCAGAAAGAGCGACTTGGGACCGCCCATGCCGTGCTTGCTGCCCGAGATGCGATCGCGAGAGGCTATGACGACGTTCTCGTTGTATTCGGAGACACGCCGCTTATCACCGCCGCACCCTTGAAGGCTGCCCGCGACGGGCTTGCGGCCGGAGATGACGTCGTGGTGATTGGCTTCCAGGCGGCGGACCCGACCGGATACGGGCGTCTCATCGTGAAGGATGGAGCACTGGTCGCCATCCGAGAACACCGGGACGCCTCCGACGAGGAGCGCCGCATCACCTATTGCAATGGCGGGCTGATGGCAATCGACGGCCGTAAGGCCCTCGATCTCCTGGACCGGATCGGCAACGCCAATGCAAAAGGTGAATACTACCTGACCGATCTCGTCGAGATCGTGCGCTCCCTCGGTGGCCGTGCAATCGCTGTCGAAGCGCCCGAAGAAGAACTCACCGGCTGCAACACCCGCGCCGAGCTTGCCTATATCGAGCGCCTCTGGCAACAGCGCCGTCGTCACGAATTGATGCTGGCGGGCGTGTCGATGATCGCACCCGAGACCGTCTTCCTCTCATGGGACACCACACTTGCCCAGGACGTTCTCCTCGAGCCGAACGTCGTCTTCGGGCCCGGCGTGCGCGTGGAAAGCGGTGCGGTCATCCACGCCTTCTCCCATCTGGAAGGCGCTCACGTCCGTGCCGGCGCTACGGTTGGACCTTTCGCGCGCCTGCGCCCGGGTGCCGACCTCGGAGCGAAGTCGAAGGTCGGCAATTTCTGCGAGGTGAAGAACGCGGAGATCGGTGCCGGAGCCAAGGTCAATCACCTCACCTATATCGGCGACGCCTTCGTCGGCGCCGGATCCAATATCGGCGCCGGAACGATTACCTGCAATTACGATGGCGTGAACAAGCATGTCACCCGCATCGGCGCGAACGCCTTCATAGGCTCCAATTCGTCGCTCGTCGCTCCGGTTTCGATCGGCGACGGGGCGCTCGTGGCGTCCGGAAGCGTGATCACGGAAGACGTGCCGGAGGATGCGGTCGCTTTCGGCCGTGCGCGCCAGGACATCAAGCCCGGCAGGGCGCCCGTATTGCGCGAGCGCTACGAGGCGGAAAAGGCAGCCAGGAAGCGGGCAAAGGCCGCGGAGTAGACGCATTAAATATTGAAACTGAAAGTGAAATCAAAACGGATTGCGTCGCGACGCAATTTCGCTACCAAGGCTTTTAACGGGCACCTGCGGCGCCGCGCGTTTGTCAGACGCGCAATGGTCGCTACGGCATTTAGAGCTGCTGCATATTCCTGTCCTTGAGCCGGTGCGACTCGAGGAAACATGCAGTGGTCGTTACTTTTGAGCTGATACGCCGCAGGGCGTGAAGAGACGCGGAGAGGGATATGTGCGGGATTGTTGGCATCGTCGGGAATCAGCCGGTATCGGAGCGGCTGGTCGAAGCATTGAAGCGCCTGGAGTATCGCGGCTATGATTCGGCCGGCGTCGCGACGATCGACGGGGGAAAGCTGCAGCGCCGGCGGGCCGAGGGCAAGCTGGTCAACCTCGAGAGCAGGTTGAGAGAGGAGCCTCTGGCCGGCACCATCGGCATCGCCCACACGCGCTGGGCAACCCATGGAGCACCCACGGAACGCAACGCCCACCCGCATTTCACCGAAGGCGTCGCCGTGGTTCACAACGGCATCATCGAGAATTTCGCCGAGCTCAAGGACGAGCTTGCGGCAGCAGGCGCCGAATTCCAGACGGAGACGGACACCGAGGTCGTCGCGCATCTTCTGGCAAAGTTTCGCCGGGACGGCCTTGGGCGGCGCGAGGCGATGCATGCCACGCTGAAGCGCGTCAAGGGCGCCTACGCACTGGCCGTCCTTTTCGAAGACGATCGGTCGACCATCATGGCGGCGCGCAACGGACCGCCGCTGGCGATCGGCCACGGCAACGGCGAGATGTTCCTGGGTTCGGACGCGATCGCGCTTGCGCCCTTTACCAATGAAATCACCTATCTCATCGATGGTGACTGGGCCGTCATCGGCAAGACCGGCGTCCATATCTTCGATTTCGACGGCAATGTCGTCGAGCGTCCGCGCCAGATTTCGACGGCTGCTGCCTTTCTGGTGGACAAGGGCAACCATCGCCACTTCATGGAGAAGGAGATCTATGAGCAGCCGGAGGTCATCGCCCATGCTCTCGGGCACTATGTCAATTTCATAGAGAATCGTGTCGTTCCGATTTCCGACGCCATCGATTTCGGCAAGATCCCGAGCCTGGCGATCTCTGCCTGCGGCACCGCTTATCTCGCCGGCCTGATCGGCAAATACTGGTTCGAGCGCTATGCCCGCCTGCCAGTCGAAATCGACGTCGCGTCCGAATTCCGCTACCGCGAGATACCGCTGTCGCCGCAGTCGGCGGCTCTTTTCATCTCGCAGTCGGGCGAGACCGCCGACACTCTGGCGTCCCTGAGATATTGCAAGGAGCACGGCCTCAAGATCGGCGCGGTCGTCAACGCCCGCGAGTCGAGCATCGCGCGGGAATCCGACGCGGTCTTTCCGATCCTTGCGGGCCCTGAGATCGGCGTCGCCTCGACCAAGGCCTTCACCTGCCAGCTTGCGGTTCTGGCCGCACTCGCCGTCGGCGCGGGCAAGGCCCGCGGGACGATCAGCGACGAAGAGGAGCAGGCGCTCGTAAAGAGCCTTGCCGAAATGCCGCGCATCATGGGTCAGGTGCTGAACAGCATCCAGCCGAAGATCGAGAGTCTGTCGCGCGAACTGTCCAAGTGCCACGACGTGCTCTATCTCGGCCGCGGCACCAGCTTCCCGCTGGCAATGGAAGGGGCGCTGAAACTCAAGGAGATTTCGTATATCCACGCCGAAGGTTACGCCGCGGGCGAGCTGAAGCACGGACCGATCGCCTTGATCGACGAAAACATGCCCGTCATCGTCATCGCGCCGCATGACCGCTTCTACGACAAGACGGTATCGAACATGCAGGAGGTGGCCGCGCGCGGCGGCCGCATCATCCTGATAACCGATGAGAAAGGTGCGGCCGCGTCGAAGCTCGATACGATGCACACGATCGTGCTGCCGGAAGTCGACGAGATCATCGCGCCGATGATCTTCTCATTGCCGGTCCAGCTTCTCGCCTACCATACGGCCGTTTTCATGGGGACCGACGTGGACCAGCCGCGCAACCTCGCCAAATCGGTGACGGTCGAATGATCATCCGACCGGAAACCGCGGGCGATGCCGAGACGATCCGGCAGATTACCGAGGCGGCTTTCGCCGGGCAGCCCTATAGCGACCAGACGGAGGCCCGGATCATCGACCGACTGCGCTCCGAGGACGCCATGACGCTTTCCCTCGTTGCCGAGGAAGAGGGCGAGGTGATCGGTCACATCGCATTTTCGCCTGTCACGATCACCCCGTTCGCGGTCGGCTGGTACGGGCTCGGCCCAGTGTCGGTGCGACCGGATCGGCAAGGACGCGGCACGGGGAGCGCACTTGTGCGCCGCGGGCTCGACATGCTGCGCAAAGCGGGGGCTTCAGGCTGCGTCCTCGCGGGCAATCCGGCCTTCTATGAGAGATTCGGGTTCCGCAACGAGCCTGCTCTTGTTTTTCCGGGTTGTGCGCCGCAATATTTCATGGCTTTACCCTTGTCGGGAGGGCTGGTTTCCGGCACCGTCACTTATCATCCCGCCTTCGGAGCGGACTGACGGATCGATGGCAACGGCATGACGGAAAGTTCCAAAAGCGGCATCATCGCGGCCCGGCTGCGCAACTACTTTCTCACCGGGCTTATCATCTGCGCGCCGCTGGCGATCACGGTGTGGCTGGTCCGCTCCTTTATCGAGTGGGCCGACGGATGGGTGAAACCGTATCTGCCGAGTTTTTATAACCCCGATAATTATCTGCCGATCGCGATCCCGGGTTTCGGGCTGCTCGTCGCCGTAGTAGTCATCACCCTGGTCGGTTTCCTGACCGCAAACCTCGTCGGACGTTCGATCATCAACTTCGGCGAGTCGCTCCTCAACCGGACGCCGCTCGTCCGCTCCATCTACAAGTCGCTGAAGCAGATCTTCCAGACCGTGCTGCAGGACCAGTCGTCCTCGTTCAAGAGGGCGGGGCTGATCGAATATCCAAGCCCCGGGCTGTGGTCGCTGGTCTTCATCGCCACCGATGTGAAGGGCGAGATCGCCGCCAGGTTCGACGAGCGCGGCATGGACATGGTGACGGTCTTCCTGCCTCCGACGCCGATCCCCACCGCCGGCTTCCTGCTCTTCGTGCCGCGCGACAAGATCATTCCTCTGCAGATGAGCGCCGAGGATGCTGCGAAACTGCTGATCTCCGGAGGCCTCGTCGCGCCGGATTACAACCCGCTGGCCAATGCGCCCCCGCGTGCGATCAAACAGCAGGAGAGCGTATGAGGTTCCGGGAGATAATCAGCCGGCCCGCAGGAACCGGATCGCCTCGTCGCGCCGGAAGAGATAGAGCAGCGTCCTGAGCGCCTGACCGCGTTCCGACGTCAGTTCCGGATCCCTGTCTATGACATAGGCGGCATCCTTGCGCGCCATCTCCAGGAGGTCGGCATGCGACTCGAGGCTTGCGATCAGGAAACCCGGCGTACCGGACTGCCGCGTGCCGAGAAGCTCGCCTTCGCCGCGCAGCTTCAGGTCCTCCTCGGCGATCAGGAAGCCGTCTTCGCTTTCACGCAGGACCGAAAGACGCGCGCGCCCTGCTTCGCTGAGCGGGCTCTTGTACAAAAGGATGCAGGTCGAAGCTTCGTCGCCGCGCCCTACGCGGCCGCGTAACTGGTGCAGCTGCGCAAGGCCGAAGCGTTCGGCGTGCTCGATGACCATGATAGTGGCATCCGGCACGTCCACGCCCACCTCGACGACCGTCGTGGCCACGAGCAAACGGATTTCACCGTTCTTGAAGGCGAGCATGACGGCGTCCTTGTCCGGCCCTGCCATGCGCCCGTGCACCAGGCCGACATCCTTGCCGAACCGTCGAGCAAGGCTCTGGTAGCGCTCATCGGCGGACATGGCGTCCGTCTCCTCGGACTCCTCGACAAGCGGGCAGATCCAATAGGCCTTCTTGCCCTGCCGGAGCGCTACGTCGAGCCTTTCCACGATCTCCTCCGTACGTTCGTTCGGTATCGTGACGGTCTGGATCGGCTTGCGCCCTGCCGGCTTCTCTGTGAGCTTCGATACATCCATGTCGCCGAAGGCGGCGAGCACGAGTGTTCTCGGAATTGGCGTCGCGGTCATGACGAGCATGTGCGGAGAGATACCCTTGGCCGTCAGCCGCAGCCTCTGATGCACGCCGAAACGATGCTGCTCGTCGACCACGGCGAGGACGAGTTGGCGATAGATCACGGCGTCCTGGAAGAGTGCGTGCGTGCCGATGACCATCTGCGTCTCGCCGGAGGCAATGCGTTCCAGTATCGCGTCCCGTTCCTTGCCCTTCGTCCTGCCGGTGAGGATATCGATCGTGATGCCCGCCGGCGCGGCCATCCGCGAAAGCGTGGCGTGGTGCTGCCGCGCGAGAATTTCCGTCGGCGCCATCAGCACGGCCTGGCCGCCGGATTCCACCGCCGCCAGCATCGCCATCAAGGCCACGGCCGTCTTGCCGGAGCCGACGTCTCCCTGCAGCAGCCGCAGCATGCGGTCGGCTCCGGACATGTCGGCAAGGATCTCGTCGACGGCCGCCGACTGGCTGTTCGTCAAGGAGAAAGGCAGGGCGGCGATTACCGGACCGCTCAACCGGCCGGTCGGATGAATCGGTGTACCGGCGACTTTGCGCAATCGCTGGCGAACCAGCGAGAGCGAAAGCTGCCCCGCCAGGAACTCGTCATAGGCGATCCGGCGGCGCGCGGGCGCCTGTGCGTCGACATCGGTTTCGTCCCGCGGTTCGTGCAGGCGCTGGAAGCTTTCTTTGGCGCTCTTGAAGCCCTGTTGGCGCAGAAGTGCCTCATCCAGCCATTCCGGCAGGTCCGGGACGCGTGCCACTGCCGCCTCGATCGACTTGCGAAGGGGCCGCGAGGTCAGGCCCGCCGTCAGCCCGTAGACAGGCTCGACGAGCGGCATGTTCTCCGATTCGGACGCACGGACCATGTAGTCAGGGTGGACCATGGAAGCCCGCCCGTTGAACCAGTCCACCTTGCCGCTGACGATCACCGTCTCATCGATGGGCAGGGCCTTTTCGAGCCAGTTCCCCCTGACGCGAAAGAAGGTGAGCGCCAGTTCGCCGGTCTCGTCGTGGAGAAAGACGCGATAGGGCGCGTTCGATCTGCCGCCGGGAGCCGGTTGGTGCCGGTCGACACGTCCGGTGATGGTGACGATCGACCCATCGGGGGCATAAGCGATTCCGGGCTGGCGGCGACGATCGATCAGCGAATGAGGGATATGGAACACAAGATCGACCACGCGGCAGTCCTCAACCGTCTCGCGCCCGAGAAGGCGCGCGTAAAGTTCGCCGGTCTTCGGGCCGATGCCGGGCAAGGTGTCGAGGGGCGAAAACAGCGGATCGAGCAGGGCAGGGCGCATAGCAATGAAATTGCGACGATAATTCCGCCTTTGGCAAGGCTGACAACCCGCTTTCCAGCGTTTATAGAGCCCATGATCTCGATCCGCCGGAGCGGCGGAGGGCAGGAAGGACATCCCATGACCGGCATTTCGCGCACGAGCGCCGATCTCGACCCGCGTCGGCGCAGGATTCTTTTCCGTGCGTGGCACCGCGGCATCCGCGAGATGGACCTGATCCTCGGCCAGTTCGCCGAGGCGGAGCTCGCCACCTTGTCCGAAGCGGAGCTCGACGAACTCGAAGCAATCATGGGGGAGGAGGACAACGACCTCGTCCGCTGGATCACCGGAGAAAAACCGCTGCCCGAGCGTTATGCGACCGAACTCTTCTTCCGGATCGCTGCCTATCGCCCGGATTTCGACCCGGTTCGCCACGAAACGAAGTAGACATGACGATGATACCTGGCCTCGACCCTAGGAAGATACTTGCGGCGACGCGGGAAATTACGATCGGCCCGGTTCCCACGGGCGCCGAGGCGCTCGTGCTCGCCGAACTTGCCCGGGCCGGGGCACCCGTCGCCTATATCCTCTCCGATGGCCAGAAGGTCGCCGACCTCGAACAGGTGCTCGGTTTCGTTGCTCCAGACATACCGGTCCTGACGCTGCCCGGTTGGGACTGTCTGCCTTACGACCGCGTCTCGCCGAGCGCCGACACCTCGGCGCGCCGTCTCGCCGCGCTGAGCGCGTTGATCGCCCACCGCAGGAAACCGCATCCGGCGATCGTGCTCGTCACCATCAATGCAGCGCTGCAGAGGATCTCACCGCAGGATGTGATCGAAAGTCTCGCCTTCACGGCACGGCCCGGCAACCAGATCCGCATGGACGACCTTGCCGCCCGGCTCGAGCGAAACGGCTTCGAGCGGGTCCCGACCGTGCGCGAGATGGGCGAATTCGCCGTACGGGGAGGCATCCTGGATGTCTATGTACCCGGCAGCGGCGAGCCTTTGCGCCTCGACTTCTTCGGCGACACGCTCGAGGCGATCCGGTCCTTCGACCCCGCAAGCCAGCGCACGATCGGGCAGGTCCGGTCCCTCGACCTCAATCCGATGAGCGAGGTATCCCTTACGCCCGAGACGATCAGCCACTTCCGAAAGCAGTATCTTTCTCTCTTCGGGGCGGCGACGCGCGACGACGCGCTTTATCAGGCCGTGTCGGAGGGACGGCGCTATGCCGGCATGGAACATTGGCTGCCGCTTTTCTACGATCGGCTCGAAACGGTCTTCGACTATCTCGACGGCTTTCGCATCGTCACCGACCACCTGGCGCGCGAGGCCGCGGCAGAGCGCTCGAAGCTCGTTCTCGACTATTACGACGCCCGCCTCGCTTCGGCTTCGCCGGGCAAGTCTCAGGTCACCCAGAGCACGCCCTACAAGCCCGTGCCGCCGGACATGCTCTATCTCACTGCGAAAGGCTTCGGCGAAGCCCTGAATGATCGCAATGCGATCCGCCTTTCGCCCTTTACCGAACACGAGGGCGAAGCGCGCCAGGTCGTGAACATCGAAGCGCGTCAGGGCCTGCGTTGGGCCAAGCCGGCGGGCGAGGCCGATACCGATGGCACCCGCACCAACGTTTTCGATCAGGCCGTAAAGCATATCGCCGAGAAGCGGGCAAAAGGCGCCAAGGTCATCGTGTCCGGCTGGACCGAAGGCTCGCTCGACCGGCTGCTTCAGGTTCTGGCCGAGCATGGTCTCGCCAATATCCGTCCGGTCAAGGCGCTCGCGGATATCGGTTCGCTGAAGCCGGGCGAGGCCGCATCCGCGGTGCTAAGCCTCGAAGCGGGATTTGAGACGGGTGACCTCGTCGTCATCGGCGAGCAGGACATTCTCGGCGACCGTCTGGTTCGCCGCTCCAAGCGCCGCAAGCGAGGCGCGGATTTCATCGCGGAAGTGACCGGTCTCGACGAGGGCAGTTATGTCGTGCACGCCGAGCACGGCATCGGGCGCTTCGTCGGCCTCAGGACGATCGAGGCCGCCGGCGCGCCGCATGACTGCCTCGAGCTCGTTTATGCGGACGATGCCAAGCTTTTCCTCCCGGTGGAAAACATCGAGCTTCTGTCGCGCTATGGCTCGGAAGGAACCGATGCGGTCCTCGACAAGCTCGGCGGTGTCGCCTGGCAGGCGCGCAAGGCCAAGCTCAAAAAGCGGCTGCTCGATATGGCCGGCGGCCTCATCCGCATTGCTGCCGAAAGACATACGCGCCATGCGCCGGTCCTTGCGGCACAGGACGGTGTCTACGACGAATTCGCCGCCCGCTTCCCCTATGACGAGACCGAGGACCAATTGAACTCGATCGATGCCGTCCGCGACGATCTCGGCCGCGGCCGGCCCATGGACCGTCTCGTGTGCGGCGATGTCGGCTTCGGCAAGACGGAGGTGGCGCTGCGTGCCGCTTTCATCGCGGCGATGAACGGCGTACAGGTCGCCGTGGTCGTGCCGACGACCCTGCTTGCGCGGCAGCACTACAAGACCTTCTCCGATCGGTTCCGCGGCTTGCCGATCCGAATTCAGCAGGCCTCGCGACTGGTCAGCGCGAAGGATCTGGCGCTCACGAAGAAAGAGGTCGCCGATGGCAAGACGGACATCGTGGTCGGCACGCACGCGCTGCTCGGCTCGTCGATCAAATTCGCCAATCTGGGCCTGCTCATCATCGATGAGGAGCAGCATTTCGGTGTCAAGCACAAGGAGCGCCTGAAAGAGCTGAAGAGCGATGTGCACGTTCTCACGCTCTCGGCGACACCCATTCCGCGGACGCTGCAGCTTGCCCTCACCGGAGTGCGCGAGCTTTCGCTGATAACGACGCCGCCGGTCGACCGCATGGCGGTGCGCACCTTCATTTCGCCCTTCGATGCTTTGGTGATCCGTGAAACTTTGATGCGCGAGCACTACCGCGGCGGCCAGAGCTTCTATGTCTGTCCGCGGGTGAGCGATCTTCCGGAAATCCATGATTTCCTGAAATCCGACGTGCCGGAACTGAAAGTTGCCGTGGCACACGGGCAAATGCCGGCGACCGAGCTCGAAGACATCATGAACGCCTTTTACGAAGGGCGCTACGATGTGCTCCTCTCGACGACGATCGTTGAGTCCGGTCTCGACGTACCGACCGCCAACACCCTGATCGTGCATCGTGCCGATATGTTCGGCCTTGCCCAGCTCTATCAGCTGCGCGGCCGGGTGGGGCGCTCCAAGGTCCGCGCCTTCGCGCTCTTCACGCTTCCCGTCAACAAGACGTTGACCGGGCCGGCGGAACGACGCCTGAAGGTCCTTCAATCGCTCGACACGCTTGGAGCCGGGTTCCAGCTCGCCAGCCACGACCTCGACATCCGCGGAGCGGGCAACCTGCTCGGCGAGGAACAATCGGGTCACATCAAGGAGGTCGGCTTCGAGCTCTACCAGCAGATGCTCGAGGAGGCGGTTGCCGAACTCAAGGGCGAGGAGGAGATCCACGATACCGGCTGGTCGCCGCAGATATCGGTCGGAACCCCGGTGATGATTCCGGAAGAGTATGTGCCGGACCTCAATCTTCGCCTCGGCCTTTATCGGCGCCTGGGCGAGCTGACCGACCTCAAGGAGATCGACGGCTTCGGTGCGGAGCTGATCGACCGTTTCGGGCCGCTGCCGACGGAGGTACAGCACCTTCTGAAGATCGTCTACGTCAAGTCGCTCTGCCGCACGGCGAATGTAGAAAAGCTCGATGCCGGACCGAAGGGCGTCGTGGTCCAGTTCCGCAACAAGGAATTTCCCAATCCCGCGGCACTCGTGGGCTACATCGCGAAACAGGGAACAATCGCCAAGATCCGCCCGGACCAAAGCATCTTCTTCCAGCGCGACCTCGCAACACCGGAGAAACGCCTTTCCGGCGCCGCGATGGTGATGACGCAGCTTGCAGCGCTCGCGAGAGCCGGATGAGGAAAGGTGTGCGCGGTTGATCGCGACCACCAATTTCGTAAACCCGTTCCGGACGGCGACACCGTGCTGCGATCATTCGTCCGCGGCCGGCCAATTGTTGGACGGTTCTTCGATGACCTGTTCGCTGACGGAGTCAGCGGGATCCGGGTCTCGTTCGTAGGCGAGCCGAAGCTGTCCGATCTCGTCAAGAATGGCGGCGTAGACATCCTGTTGGCGCGCGCCGACAACGACGGCGGCGTCGACCAGTTTTTCCAGTTCGAGGCGCAGCTCGGCACGCCAATCTTTCATCGTCATCGACCTTCCTCCTCAGCTCCATCTGAAAGTTCGATCCAGGCCGGCGCGTGATCGCTTGTGTGCTCCCATCCCCGGACATGCTTGTCGACCCCCGCAGCCGAAAGCCTTTTGGCGACATCCGGGCTGAGCAGGAAGTGGTCGATGCGAAGGCCGGCATCCCTCACGAAGGCATTTCGGAAGTAGTCCCAAAAGGTGTAGACGCGCTCGCCGGGATGAAGCTGCCGGAGGGCATCCGTCCAGCCCTGTCCAAGCAGGCGATGATAAGCGTCTCTGACCTCGACGCGGAACAGCGCGTCGTTCACCCAACGCTCCGGTTTGTAGACATCGAGTTCCGTCGGCATGACGTTGTAGTCGCCAGCGAGGATCACCGGCACGTCGAGTTCCAGCAGTTCTGCCGCGTAGGCCGTCAGCCTGTGGAACCATGCCAGCTTGTATTCGAACTTCGGTCCCGGGTAGGGATTCCCGTTGGGCAGATAAAGGCAGCCGATCACGATGCCATCGATGGCTGCCTCGATATAACGGCTGTGGGTATCGTCCGGATCACCAGGCAGGCCCTTGCGCGTCAGCATTGGCTCCCTGTCTCTGGCGAGGATCGCCACGCCGTTCCAACTCTTCTGGCCGTGCCAGATCGCCCCGTATCCGGCAGCCTCGATGGCTTTGACGGGGAACTTCGGGTCTGGTGCCTTCAGTTCTTGAAGGCAGACGACGTCGGGTGACGCCTCCTCCAGCCACCGCAGCAGGACTTCCAGACGGCCATTCACCCCGTTGACGTTATAGGTGGCGATCTTCACGGAGCTAGTTCTTGCGATCGCCCTTGTCGCCCTGGCCGGGCTTGGCATCGTGTTTCGCCTTCTGTTTCCTGTCCGAAGACAGGGAACGGCCGACATCCACCGATTGTTTGAACTTCCCGCTTTCGTCGCGCCGCACGTAGCGCTTGTCGGTCCCGGTATCGATGAGTTCGCGCTTCGACATCACTGCCTCCGTTCCTCGGCTTGCCCGACAGAACGCACGGAAAGCCGAAAAGTTACAAACCACCGGCCGCCGCGCCACCTAAGCTTTCCTGTAATCCGGCTGGTTTGGCGGCGCACCTCATGGGGTTGCAGCCCCAGCACGCAATGTCGGCCGCGTTTCATTTCACTCCGCCGGATGGTCCGGCGAGTGACTCGACGTGATGGACGTAATTCCGCCGCGTGTTCTGATCGACGAGGGCAGCGGGAGCGGCAACGACCAGTCCCGCGGCCGTTCCGACGGAATGGGCGGCCCCGGCGGTCGCCGCGACGATATGGTCCCCGAGCCCCAGGCGACTGTCGGTCAAGGTCTGGCCGCTGGACAGGCGGCTGCCGATCAGTCGTACGATTTCGGGCGACTCCGCGAACTTGGTGTGGTGCAGATTGTCGCCTGCCTTGATTTTGGTGAGGTCGACGACGGTAATCCCATTCGCCGCCAGCTCCTCCTTGTAGGGCGACTGCTCCGGATCGATCGCTCCCAGCCGGGAGACATTTCCCCATACGCGACGCGAAACGGCGAGCGCACGGTCGTCACGCGAGACGAAGAGGGTGAAGCGCGGCCGTTGCTTGCCCATGTCGGCGATCTGCGAACCGAAGACGTCGACATCGACGTCGGGCGCCGCCAGCATGACATTCCTGAACTTTGCCGGCAGCCCGTCGTTGCGGATGGCCATCTGGCGCAAGGACTCCAGCGCCAGCCAATTTCCCATCGAGTGGGCTAGAATCGAGACTTCCTTCACCTCGGGATCACGCGCGAGATATTGGAATAACCGTTCTACTGCGTTGCGAGTATAGTTGGTGCTTTCGCGATCATAGCCATAGGCCAGCAGACTCCCGCGTGACGGCCACGTCGCGAGCACCGGGACACTGCGCGCGCCCGAGTCATGGACGATCTGCGCGAAACGGAAAACCGCATCCTCGAAATGGTTGTTGAACCCGTGGATAAAGACAAGGACACTGCCGTCCGGGCTCTTGCGCACCTGGCTGTTCAACCATTTTTCGGCCGCACCGCGGTCGATTTCCTCGGCCTTCAGTGTTGCGAAATCCGTCTCGGGATTCGGTGGAAGCTTGCGCGGCCAGGCGACTTCGCCGGCCTTGCGGACTGTGTCGGACGGAATAGACACGGTGATGTCTGCGAATGTCGGGCTAAGCGCGCGCTCGCCGCTGAACATCTCGCCCGGTTTTTCCGCCCTGCCTCGGGTGGTGGTGACCAGCATCTCGACTTGAGTGGCCGACGGATTGGCCGCCACCGGCTCGAGCACCCCTGTCGGGCGGCCCGCACATGCGGAGAGCAGCATCAGGCACAAGACGCACGGCAAAGACGGCCATGATGGTACGCCGCCCCTGGCGTTCCGGGTAAGGTGCCGCGCCAAATCGATTACTCCTGTAAAATACCGTATTCACGCCGGCAGGAAGAGGAGCGGCGATCGAACATTTCGCCGCTCCCAGTTCTCAGCGCCCAATACAGACATCAACTCACCTTCTTCACGGGCGGTATCGTCCAGGAACCATCGATAATGGAGGGATTGCCCTCGTCAGGCCAATACAGGCGCATCATGAGGATAAATTTTCCCTCGGGGGCCGGCAGCCAGTTTGATTCCATGTCCGATCCGGGGGATTCATGCTGAATCAGCAGGTCGATCGAGCCATCCGGATTGGCCTTTAGCGGTTGCCGAGCGCTGATCGAATAGCGATCGAGCGGATTGTCGACGAAGAAGTACTCCGCATCATACATGGTCAATGACCAGAAACCCGAAACCGGCGGCGTAAGCCCCTTCTTGAAAGTCAGGACGTATTTTTCGGATCCATCGTATGCCCGCTTGATCACGCCGCTGTCGGACTTCAGTGAGGTGGGGTAGATCGCATCCTGTGGCCGGTTTGCCCCAAGCCCGATCGCGGTGATCAAGGCACGCTGGAGATAATTTGTGCCGTAGATGCCTGTTTTCGTGGTGAAGCCCCAGCCGTCGATGTCCTGAACGTCGCCATCGCTGAATTTGAAGTGCATCATGATGCGCGCAAAACCCACCTCGGGGACGCGCTTTGCGAAGGCTGGATCGAATTTGGTCTTGTCGAAATCCCGGCCGGGAACGATGCCCAACTCAGCAAGCTTGGCCACCATGGGCGCATCTGCGTCGGTGGGCGGATTCCGTTTCAAGAGTTCGGCGAACAGCGTGAAGTATTCGACGGCGTCCATCTTGTTGACTTGCTCGCGAACGGCGGTCTTCATGTCGATGGCCGGATCGACCTTGCCCTTGGGCGCAGTCCAGTCCTTCCCCCAGGCGCTCAAGGGGTAGAGCTTCACTTCATCCTGAAGCTTGTGGACTTCGGCGTAGTCTTCTGGGGTTCCGGTGCAGTAGATGCGCCCGAGCAACCAGACGATGCTCGTCGGAGACTTGTATTGCTTGACCCCTTCCGGGAGCGCGCCTTCCCATCCGGGACCGGTAACCACGAAGGTCTGTGCCCCCGTGCCCGTGGTCCGCTTTCCGGGAACGTCGAACACGGTCGTCCAGCCGTCCAACATCGGAAACAGGGCATAGCGATCGTTCAGGTCGGGCAGGCTGACCACCCACGGTTCATCACCGACGTCGAAGAATGCGGTCGTATAGAGCGTATCGGCGTTGGGCGCCGTCACGTCCCGGAACTTGGCGTCCGGGTATCGGCGCAGCTTGATGATATGCCCCATCGGGCCTCGGGTTCCTTCGGTCTCGGCGACGTTGGTGATCACACGCCTGGTGATCTCCATGGTCACAAGAGGATAGGCATAGATGTAAGCCTCCACGGCCGATGCGAACTCGTCGAGACCCTCCGGCAAATTCGCGACCAGCCCATCGCGGGCGGTCGCCGGCGAACCTATGGAGCCCGCTGCCATCAGGCCGAGACCGGCCACCGTCAACTCACGGCGCGTAATATTCATTGTACCCTCCGAAAAATAGATTTGTGACGAAATGCTTCAAGCTCAGTCGATGCAGACCCCGGCGTAACGCCGCCATAAGGTTGGTAATAGACCCCGCCAAAACGCCGGAGGAATTCTGCTACGGACAACTTAATCGCGAAAGACTTCCAACGGAGTTGCATACTGCTATAGTGCGTGTATTTCGTCTTGCCTTTTCATGCCAAGTTTGGTCCCCGAATGTTGAATTCTGCACCCTCGATCAGGATCAGGGCTTTCCTGCCAATTGCGCCCTATCTGGCCCGGCGCGGTGTCTCGGCAATCGAATTCTGCGAACGCCTCGGCATCTCGCCGAACGTGTTCCAGAACGCAGACGGCTGGCTTCCCCGCGCCCAGTGCTTTCACATGGCCAACGAGCTGGCGAAGGTTGCGGCGGACCCGTTCGCGGGCGCGCATGTCGGCTTCATGACTGAACTCCGCGATCTCGGCGTGTGGGGACAATCGGTTCTCGCGGCGAGAGACGTGGCCGCCGCATGCGCGCTCGCGACCGTCAATGTGCCTACGATCCACCGCGGATCGGAGGTACGCTTCATGACGGAAGGCAAAACCGCTCGAATCGTCTTCCGCTTCGCGGACCGTTACGAGTTCGATCCCCGGCAGTTCATCTTCGGCAGCCTGGCGGTACTTCGCAAAGTGCCGCTTATGGCCGGCGAACCCTCCGCAATAAGGGTTCGGCTGACAGCTTCGAGGATGCTCGGAAACGGGGCGCTGGAGGAGTGCCTGGGGTCCAACATCGAAACGGGATGCGATCACGATATGATCGAGTTCGATCGGGAACTGCTCGACCTTCCTCTCAAAACCGCCGGAATTCGGCCTTCGAAGGCGACAGAGGCCCTAGCTTCCGCGGTAGAGGCGGCGAAGATGCTCAGCGAAAGGCTGTCCGATGGTCATGCGCTTGGACTGGAGACCGTCGCGAGAACCCTTGGCATGTCGCCTCGGTCCCTGCAACGGCGCCTCAAGTTTTGCGGCGTCGATTTCGAGGAGTTGCTTGATGACACGCGCCGCAGTGAGGCAATCCGGCTGATCTGCGAAGGTGTGCATAGCATGACCGACATCGCCTTAAGGGTGGGCTACAGTGATTCCGCGCATTTCACCCGCGCGTTCAAACGCTGGACGGGAGTAGCGCCATCCCGCTTCCGGAAATGATCGGAAATGACCGGCTGTAGCTATCCCCGCGGAAAAGAAGGTTCTCCCGATGCAGTGAAACGCCGCCGTTCCACGCGGAATTTGCTCTCTACGCAAGCTCAGTGAGCCGGATGCTCGGCCTTCATCTGCGCAATCTCGCGCAAAGCGCTGGTCAGCACCTCGACCGACTGCGCCCCCATCACCGCATACTGCTGCTCGATGATGAAGCAGGGAACGCCGGTCACGCCGATTTCCCGGGCCATGCCGATTTCCTGCCTTACGGCGTCCTTATCGGCGTCTGAGGCGAGGAGAGCCGCGATAACCGGCCTTTCGAGGCCGGCCTGTTCGGCGATGTGGAGGAGGACGGCGTGGTCGCCGAGGTTGCGACCCTCTTCGAAATTCGCCTTGAACAGCAGGCTCACCACCTGGTCCTGCGCCGCTTCGCCGCCGGTCGCGGCCCAGCGGATCAGCCGGTGCGCATCGAGCGTATTCGGGCTGACCCTGACGGCATCGAAATCGAAGGCGATGCCGTCTTCCACACCGAGGCCTTCGAGCATCCGGTGCGCCTCGTCGACGGCCGCTTGACCGCCGAGCTTGGCCGCCAGGTGCTCTTTATGGTCGACGCCTTCCGGCGGCAGATCGGGATTGAGCTGGTAGGGACGCCACTGGATAGCGACGTTGATCTCGCCGGCGACATTGGCGATCGCCTGGTCGAGGCGATTCTTGCCGAGATAGCACCAGGGGCATACGACGTCCGAGACGATATCGATATTGACGGTTTCCATGGTGCCGGCCTTTCGCTTTACCAAAACTGCGACATAGGCCGGCCGGAAACATCTTTCAATGCATCAGCGAACGGGTGCCTGCCTACTGAACACGCTCGTCCCACCAACTCGGCAACTGATAACCGTAAAGCGGTACCGTCGTCGGCCGGCCGATATGCTTCCACCGGGCAATCCATTGCGCATCGAGATGGTAAAGCGGAACAAGATAGGAATTGTTGACGAGGAGCCGGTCGTGCGCACGAACGGCGGCGGTGAAGTCCTCGGGGTTGCGCGCCTGCAGGATGTTGTTGATCAGTTTGTCGACGTCCTTGTCGGCGACGCCGGCGAAGTTGTCGCTGCCTTGCCTGTCCCGAGTTTGCGAACTCCAGCGATTGATCTGTTCGAGACCGGGGGAGAGCGACGAGGGGAAGGACTTGATGATGACGTCGTAATCGAAGGATTGGCTGCGCAGCTGATATTGTGAATCGTCGACGGTGCGAACCCTCGCTGCGATGCCGAGCGGCGCGAGAAACCGCTGATAAGCAAGCGCAACCTTCTCCTGGCCGGCATTCTGGCTCATGATCTCGAAAGCGAGCGGCGTACCCTTGCCGTCGACCATCTTGCCGTCCTTGATGGAGTAGCCCGCTTCGCGAAGAAGCGTCACCGCTTCCCGGAGCACATTGCGATCGCGACCCGAGCCGTCCGTCACGGGGAGCCGGTAGGTGCCGTCGAGGATCGCCGGATTGATGCGCTCCCTCACGTCTCCCATGAGGTCCAGTTCACGATTGTCAGCCGCCACCCCGAGGAAGGAAAGCGACGAATTCTGCCAATAACTCTGCGTACGCGTATAGGCGCCGTCGAAGAGATTCTTGTTGACCCATTCGAAGTCGAAAACGAGAGCGAGCCCCTGCCTGAGCTTGATGTTGTCGAACATCGGCCTGCGCGTATTGAAGACGAAGCCGAGCATGCCGGACGGTGTCTTCGGCTTGAACGTTTCCTTGATCACGCCGCCGCTGCGAACGGCGGGAAAATCGTAGGCGCGGGCCCATTTCGTTGCGCTGCCTTCGGCGTAGATGTCCACCACACCCTTCTTGAAGGCTTCGAACAGGGTGTTCTCCTGCAGAAAATATTCGACTGAGATCTCATCGTAATTGTCGAGGCCCACCTTCGAGGGCAGATCCTTGGCCCAATAGTCGGGGTTGCGGCGATAGACGATCCGTTCGCCGGGCCTGACTTCCGCGACCCGGTAGGGACCGGAGCCGAGCGGTGGCTCCAGGCTCGTCCGATCGAACGCCTCGACGTCGATCGCATGCTTCGGCAGCACGGGCGAAAGTCCCAGCAACAGCGGAATCTCGCGATCGGCCTCCTCGGTGAAGGTGAAGCGCACGCTACGTTCCCCGACCTTCTCCATCTTCGCAACCTTGGAGAGGCGGTTGCTGAAGGGTGCGCGCCCTTTGTCGCGCAACAATTCGAAGGTGAAGATCACGTCTTCGGCGGTCACCGGCCGGCCGTCGGCCCAGCGCGCCTTGGGATTGAGGTTGAACTGGATGAAAGTGCGGTCATCGTCCCATTCGACGGTTTCGGCGAGCAGGCCGTACATCGTGAATGGCTCGTCCTGCGAGCGCTGCATGAGGGATTCGTAGACCAGGTTGCCAAAGCCCGGGTCCCACATGCCACGCGCGGTCGTGCGCATGCTCTTCAAAATGAAGGGATTGAGGCTGTCGAACGTGCCGACGACCCCGTAGGCGACCTTCCCGCCCTTCTTCACCTGCGGGTTGACGTAAGGGAAGTGCTTGAAATCGGCAGGCAAGGCGGGTTCGCCATGCATGGCGATCGCATGCACGGGCGCGGCCAGAGCGCCATTGGCAAACATGCTGGCCGCCAGGAGCATCACCAGGCCGGAAACAACTGCGCGCAACTTCACCTCCCGTGGGGATTCAACAGGCCGATTCCGCGCAAGGTATCAATGCGGGAGCGCATTTCCAACCGGCGCCGGGTCGGGAAAAGAACAAAGCAGGCTCCTGCCACATCCCTCGCCGGTTCGAAAGGGCCGCTCAAAGCAAATGATTGCACAAAATCGCAACAAACACTGGATAAACCGCACGAGCCAATGTAACAGGTGTTTCCGGAATCGGGGCCATTCAAATGCCTCATTTGGCCAACAGGACAACGGCGGCTGACGATACTCACTCTGCGGAACTCTGTTCCGTGACCGGATTTCAGGAGACGGAATCACAATGATCTTCAAGTCGAACTTCACCACACGCGCGGGATTGGCAGCGCTGGCGCTTTCTTTCGCAGCAGCCGGTGCGCCGAACGTCGCATCCGCGCAGCAGGCGGGAGGCAAGCCGCCGCAGGGTTGGTTCAAGGTCTGCACCAAGCAGGAAGACAACGATGTCTGCATCGTGCAGAACCTGCTCACCGCCAATAACGGCCAGCTGGTGACGGCCGTCGGCCTCATTACCGTCTCCGGCAAGGTCAATCGCAAGGTCATGCAGGTTTCCGTACCGTCCGCGCGCATGATCCCGCCCGGCGTTCAAATGCAGATCGACGGCGGCAAGGGCGTCAAGCTCGACTACGCGATCTGCATGCCGGACAAGTGCGTTGCCGAAGCGCCGCTCTCCGACGCGCTTATCGCGCAGTTGAAGAAGGGCAACGAGGTCGTCTTCACCTCCGTCAACTTCCAGCGCGCTCCGAACCCCATCAAGATGACGCTCGAAGGCTTCACCGGCGTATTCGACGGCGAACCGATCGAGCAGTCCCAGCTTGAAGAGCGTCAGCGCCTGCTGCAGGAAGAGATGCAGAAGAAGGCAGAAGACGCCCGCAAGAAGCTCGAAGAGGCGCAGAAGGCTGCCAAACAGCAGTAATCGACAGCTTCTCTGAACAGGTAAAACGCCCGGCGCGGTTCACACCGAGCCGGGCGTTTTTTCGTACCTGCTTCCGCCGGCGAAGTTGCGGCGACTCTGCGTGGTTTCAGCCCGGCGCTGAGCGGATGCGGCAGCAACCCGCACGCACCTCTTCCTCATTCCGCTCTAATGCTGATAGGTGGCCTTCGGCTTGTAGTGTCCGGCGTCGGCCTTTTCGAACAGAGCGTCCACCTGGGGGTGCCGGATCGGCCTGTCGCTGTCATCGGAAACGAGGTTCTGTTCCGAAACATAGGCGACGTATTCGCTTTCGTCGTTCTCCGCAAACAGGTGATAGAAGGGCTGGTCCTTTTCGGGCCGGATCTCCTGCGGAATCGCATTCCACCATTCTTCGGTGTTCGCATATTCCGGGTCGACGTCGAAGACGACGCCGCGGAACGGGAACATCCGATGGCGAACCACCTGTCCGATCTCAAACTTGGCGTTTCTTTGTTTCATGACGCAACACATCCTTTCAGACAGTTATCTGGGTTGTCGCATATGGAACATCAAGAGGTCCGGTCCTCCGGTAGCGAGGCTTCCATCGGCGTCGAACTGAAAAGGCGGGCTTCGGATGAAACCCGCCTTCCTCGTTTCATCTTGCATGGACAGAACCTGTGAGGGCCGTCCGCTCCGCCATCAGACGGAATAGTACATGTCGTACTCGACCGGGTGCGGCGTCATTTCGAAGCGCATGACTTCCTGCATCTTCAGTTCGATGAAGGAGTCGATCTGGTCGTCGTCGAAAACGCCGCCGGCGGTCAGGAACTTGCGGTCCTTGTCGAGGCTCTCGAGCGCTTCGCGCAAGCTGCCGCAGACGGTCGGGATCTTCTTCAGTTCCTTCGGCGGCAGGTCGTAGAGGTCCTTGTCCATGGCCTTGCCGGGGTGAAGCTTGTTCTTGATGCCGTCGAGACCGGCCATCAACATCGCGGCAAAGGCGAGGTAGGGGTTCGCCGTCGGATCGGGGAAGCGGACTTCGACGCGCTTCGCCTTCGGGTTGGTGCCGAAGGGGATGCGGCAGGAGGCCGAGCGGTTGCGGGCCGAATAGGCAAGCAGAACCGGTGCTTCATAACCCGGGACGAGGCGCTTGTAGGAGTTCGTCGACGGGTTGGTGAAGGCGTTCAGGGCCTTGGCATGCTTGATGATGCCACCGATGAAGTAGAGGCAGGATTCGGAAAGCCCGGCATATTCGTCGCCGGCGAAGGTAGGCTTGCCGTCCTTCCAGATCGACAGATGCACGTGCATGCCCGAGCCGTTGTCGCCGAAGATCGGCTTCGGCATGAAGGTCGCGGTCTTGCCATAGGCATTGGCGACCTGGTGCACGACATATTTGTAGATCTGCATCTTGTCGGCGTTGCGCACGAGGGCATCGAACTTGACGCCGAGCTCGTGCTGCGCCGCTGCCACTTCGTGGTGATGCTTTTCCACCGTCACGCCCATTTCGGACAGCACGGTCAGCATTTCGGAGCGCATGTCCTGGCTGCTGTCGACCGGCGGAACCGGGAAATAGCCGCCCTTGACGCGGGGGCGGTGACCGAGGTTCCCGGTCTCGTAGTCCGTGTCGTCGTTTGAGGGAAGTTCGGAGCTGTCGAGCTTGAACCCGGTGTTGTACGGATCGGCCTTGTACTTGACGTCGTCGAAGACGAAGAATTCCGCTTCCGGACCTACGAAGACGGTGTCGCCGATGCCGGAGGCCTTGAGGTAGGCTTCTGCCTTCTTGGCCGTGCCGCGCGGATCGCGGTTATAAGCTTCGCCCGAAACCGGATCGAGAATGTCGCAGAAGATGACCATGGTAGACTGGGCGAAGAACGGGTCCATATGCGCCGTTTCCGGATCGGGCATGAGCACCATGTCGGATTCGTTGATAGCTTTCCAGCCGCCGATCGAGGAACCGTCGAACATGACGCCGTCGGCGAACATGTCTTCGTCGACGCAGACGACATCCATCGTCACGTGCTGCAGCTTGCCTTTGGGGTCGGTAAAGCGCAGGTCTACGAATTTGACGTCGTTTTCCTTGATCTGCTTCAGAACTTCATTCGCAGTCGTCATTTGTTGCAATTCCCTGTGTGATGACGAGGATTGGAAAAACGGGGCCGGACGGCCCCCGGATCGGTGAGATCGCCGGACGCGATCAGATGGCGTCGAGACCGGTTTCGCCGGTGCGGATGCGGATCACTTCTTCCACATTGGATACGAAAATCTTGCCGTCGCCGATGCGGCCGGTTTGCGCGGCATTGCGAATGGCTTCGATCACGGCCTCCGCATTTTCGTCCGCCAGCACCACTTCGACCTTCACCTTCGGCAGGAAGTCGACGACGTATTCTGCGCCGCGGTAGAGCTCCGTATGTCCCTTCTGCCGCCCGAAGCCCTTGGCTTCCGTGACGGTGATCCCCTGCAGGCCGACCTCCTGAAGGGCTTCCTTCACTTCGTCGAGCTTGAAAGGCTTAATGATCGCTTCGATCTTTTTCATGAGAAAATGTCTCTCCGCTTCTCCCTTTAAAGCAGGTTCTGCCCGCTTGGCCTCACACTATGCACGTAGCGTGCCACTTTTGTAGCGGAATGACGCGCAGATTGCGAAATTTCCAGTGGTAACGCGATGGGTGCCGATGGGGCAGTGGCTTCTGCAACGGCATTCTGCCTATTTTTTATGAGGTTTTGAGTGTTCGACACCGGTGCGCGACGGATGATCGCTACGTTTCGTGGTCAAAGCATGTTATTTGAGCACTTATAGTGTGCAATTGCATATTTTTTAGTCACGTCACTTTCCGTCAACGCTGCTCTTGTCTTGCGCTTTCGGTCGAGCTTAGATCGTTTCCATGCTTCACGCGCTTTCGAATATTCTCGTGACCCCGGCGGAAATGACAGAGGTCGACAAGGATGCCGCGCGCTCGGGGATCGACAGCTTCTCGCTCATGCGTTCGGCGGGAACGGCCGTATCGGCCGCCGCCTTGCGGCTTTACCCGGAAGCACTGCGCTTTGTCGTGCTTTGCGGCCCCGGCAATAACGGCGGCGATGGCTATGTCGCCGCAGCGGCGCTCGCCGAAACCGGCGCAAGCGTCGCCGTCTTCGCGCTCGGGGACGCGGCAATTCTGAAGGGCGACGCCGCGCAGGCGCGCGATGCCTGCGCGCTGGTGCCCGGACCCCTCGACGCCTACGAACCGCAATCGGGTGACGTCGTCATCGACGCACTTTTCGGGGCGGGGCTTGCGCGCGACGTGCCCGAGGAGGCGAGAACGATAATCGAGCAAGTGAATGCGAGCGGAGTACCGGTCCTCGCCGTGGACCTGCCATCCGGCATTGACGGGCGTACGGGCGAAATCCGGGGCTTGAGCTTCGTTGCGGCTCACACGGTGACGTTCATGGCGGCCAAGCCCGGCCATCTGCTGATGCCGGGCCGCGCCCGCTGCGGCACACTTGAAATCTTCGATATCGGCATTCCGGCAAGGCTCGTTGCGGACAGAGCCGGCGATCTCAACGTCAACACGCCCGCGCTGTGGGAGCGACACCTCGGCGCGCTGGATCCCGCGACCCACAAATACAAGCGCGGCCATCTCGCGGTGCTTTGCGGCGGACCGGTTTCGACCGGGGCCGCGCGGCTATCGGCCGCCGCGGGCCTGCGCGCCGGTGCGGGGCTGGTGACGCTTGCCTCTCCCACGGAAGCGCTTGCCGTCAACGCGTCGCACCTCACCGCCATCATGCTCAAGGAAATCAGCAACACTGCCGGCCTTGCCGACTGGCTCAAGGACAGACGCCTGAATGCCTTCGTTCTCGGACCGGGCTTCGGGATCGGTAAAAAGGCGCGGGATTTCGTGCTCATGCTCTGCGGCCGCGCGCTAGTGCTCGATGCCGACGGGATAAGTTCGTTTCGAGAGGGCAGGGAGCAACTTTTCGACAGGATCGCGGCAGAGGGCGGCCAGGTGGTGATGACGCCGCACGAAGGGGAGTTCGCCCGGCTCTTCCCGGATATCGCCGAAGATGCGGCGCTGTCCAAGATCGAGAAGGCGCAGGCCGCAGCAAGGCTCAGCCATGCCGTGATCGTCTATAAGGGTGCGGATACGGTCGTTGCCGCGCCGTCCGGCCGGGCCGCTGTCAATGTCAACGCGCCGCCCTGGCTCGCGACAGCAGGTTCGGGCGACGTGCTTGCGGGGATCATTGGCGCCCATCTGGCACAGGGAATGCCTGCCTTCGAGGCGGCAGCGGCCGCAGTCTGGCGCCATGGCCAGGCAGGCATCGTGGCCGGCCGCGCGGCAACGGCCGAAAGCCTTGTCGAGTGCATAGCGCCGCTTGGAGAGAATGCTTAGAACGCCGAGCGTTCTGCACACTTCCAGGAAAGCGTGTAACGTTTCCGTCGGGAATCGCCCACTTTCAAAGTGCTAAAGTGTTTCACTACGCTAATGAACGGTGAAACGATCTGCGCTAGCCGCGGGTGCCCTTGGCGATCGGTTCCTGGTAGGTGAAACCGAGGTCCCAGGGGAAGTAGATCCAGGTATCCTGGCTGACCTCGGTCACGAAAGTATCGACGAGGGGGCGACCTTTCGGCTTTGCGTAGACCGCGGCGAAATGCGCCTTCGGCAGCATCGCACGAACCTCGGCAGCAGTCTTGCCGGTATCGGTCAGATCGTCGACGATGAGAACGCCTTCGCCCCCATCCTTGGCGATCTCAGGTGAGATGCTCTTGAGCACCTTCATCTGACCCTGCGTGTCGTAGTCGTGATAGGAGGCGATACAGACCGTTTCGATCATCCGGATGTTGAGTTCCCGGCTGACGATAGCCGCCGGAACAAGGCCGCCGCGCGTGATGCAGACCATCGCGCGCCATTCCTGTCCGTTGTCGGCCAACCGCCAGGCCAGGGCGCGGGCGTCACGGTGGAACTGATCCCAGGATACAGGAAAGGCTTTCTCGGGAAGAGACATGGCGGACTCCGGCTCTCTTGCGCTGTCGGCGGATAAGCGTTGCTGCAGTTCGACGGCCACGCCGCCGACACTTGTTCATGCCTGATGCAATAGCGGCAATGAAGCCGAAAGTGCAAGAGCCAGTGCGGTCGCGAGCACCGCGATCTGCAATGATTTCGCGGCCGCGGAGTTCAGGGCTGGTTTTTCTCGCGCGAGCTGCCTATCGCCTCGATCATCGCGATCACTCCGGCTTCTGCGGCGCCAAGGACCGCGGCATCGCGAGCCCGGATCACGATATCCGTCGAGAAGCTCTTGCCGTCGAATTTCGGATAGGAGCCGATGCTCGTTTCGGGATGGTTCTTCTGCACCTCGGTCAGCGGCGCTCCGATGTCGCCCTCGCCATAGGGGGAGCGAACCGTACGGGACAGGACGGGCGTGCCGGCCTCAAGGCTCGGCAACAGCGCGTCGAGCATCGCCTGGAACACCTGGGGCACGCCGGCCATGACATAGACGTTCTCGATGGCGAAGCCGGGCGCGGTCGACACCGGATTGGGAATGTGGGTCGCGCCATCAGGCATGCGGGCCATCCGCTTGCGCGCTTCGGTGAACTCCATGCCGCGGCGCTCGTACATCGCGCCAAGCAGCTCCATTGCCTTCGGCTCGTGAATGCACTCGACCCCGAAGGCCTTCGAAATCGCATCGGCAGTGATGTCGTCATGGGTCGGACCGATGCCGCCGGACGTAAATACGTGGCGGTAGCGGCTGCGCAACGCATTGACCGCCTCCACAATCGCGTCCTGGTCGTCGGCGACGATGCGCACCTCGCGCAGATCGATTCCGACCATCGTCAGCATATCGGCAAGGTGGCCGATGTTCTTGTCCTTGGTCCGGCCGGAGAGAAGCTCGTCGCCAATGGCGAGCATGGCGGCGGTGACGATCGTGGGGCTGGTCATTGGTGCTCCGGGCGTATTCGGATCGCGAACGCGATCTCGTCGGTGTTGAAAAAAGCTGAACAGTCTGTCGACCATCCCTGCACTGGCAGTGGCATGTGTTTTGATAAATCCTGCCTGCCGCGGCGATCAAGCGGAATTGCCGGACAACAAGGAGTATCGTTTTGGCTAGAGTACTGGTTCTTTACTATTCGGCCTATGGGCATATCGAGACGATGGCCTATGCGGTCGCGGAAGGTGCAAGATCGGCCGGCGCCGAAGTGGTCGTCAAGCGCGTTCCGGAACTCGTGCCGGAGGACGTGGCGAAGGCTTCGCATTTCAAGCTCGACCAGCCGGCACCGGTCGCGACCGTCGAGGAACTGGCGGATTACGATGCGATCATCTTCGGCGCGGGTACCCGCTACGGAACTGTCGCTTCGCAATTGCGCAACTTTATCGACCAGACCGGCGGCCTCTGGGCAAAAGGCAAGCTCGTCGGGAAGGTGGGTTCCGCGTTCACCTCGTCGGCGACCCAGCATGGCGGCCAGGAATCGACGATTCTCGGCCTCATCCCCACGATGATGCATCACGGCATGGTGGTCGTCGGACTTCCCTATGCCTTCCAGGGTCAGATGGGGATTGAGGAAGTCAAGGGCGGATCGCCCTATGGCGCCTCGACCATTACCGGCGGCGACGGTTCGCGGCAGCCGTCCGCGGTCGAACTCGAAGCGGCTCGCTTTCAGGGTGCGCATGTCGCGCGGATTGCAGCGAAGCTTGCAGACTGACGATCTTCAACGTTCGTGCGCGGCTCCCGATCGAGCCGCGCGCTTTTTTTAGCGGGCGATTCGCATCACAACTCGCCCATCGGCGGAGTCGCCGAACATCGGCCGAGAAGCATTCGCAAATGTGGCCCAATGGGGCAATTTTGTGTTAACATCGCAGCATTCGGCATCAGAAATGCCCGACGGCGACGTGCGCTTTTTAGGTAGCGACGGTCGCTACAGCACTTGAATGGCTGCGGCGCTTCTCAAACCGGCTCCGATTCAGGGAAGTATGCGGCAACAAGGAGGAGCATAAGGGGCCCGCGCGGCGCGGCCCTTCGAGGGCAGGGACTGTCCTTGAACATCCATGGGAGTGAAGGATGGTGCAGATCACATATTTCATCGTTCCACACGATGGAGGCTGGGCCTACAAGGCAGCCGATGCATATTCAGAGCCCTTTCCCAGTCGCGAGATGGCGCTAGCGGCCGCCAAAGCTGCAGCAGCCGAACAGCAGGTCGGTGGCGACGACGAGGAGATCAGCTTCCAGGATGAGAAGGGAAACTGGCATTTCGAGCATGCCGACGGCGGCGATCGACCGGAAGCGACCGTAGAGGATGGCTGACGATGTTGCGTTGGAGGGCAATTGACGCGGGGCAGTTGTCCTTGGCTATGTGACCGGCACGGCCGGCGACTGAAATGGAGAATTTCCATGCATTACAATGTTCAGATCTTTACCTGGACTGCACGCCTGGGCGTTCACCAGGTCGGATCGGTCATCGAAATAGACGCGCCGAATCCCAAGGCGGCGGCGGTTTCGCTGTTGGGATTGCGGCTCGAGGAGACCGGCGAGTCGTCGAAGCTGGCGGTCAGAGTGTGGAGGGGAGAGGACGCCACGAGAGCCGACTGCGATTGTTTCTACTATCACTGAGCCGGTCATTGACCGGCTCCTCGCCGCACGGCCGGGATTTCTGTTCAGGCCAATCTCTTTTGTGCGTTGGCCTGGCTGACGAAGGCTTGCCCGGCTCGCAGAAGAAGTCCCTCATCTGTCGTGCCGGCCTGATATTCCCGGATCAGCATCCTCCCGAACCGTCGAGCCTGCGCGCTCTCGCGGGGCCATCGATGTTCGCGACACAGCATGTCGAACACGCGCTGCAGCGTGTCCAGGTCTTCGGGAAGCAAGGCGATGCCGCCGAACGCTTGCAGTGAACGCACGCCCCACCCTCCTAGTCATCATCAGGGATGCCATTGAGCCCTGCATTATCTTGCCATTGACATGCCGCGATTGAACCCCTGGCGAATCAGGGGTTGCAAAATTTCTTGGGCAGACGCCATCCGCGATCCTCGAACGGACCGGGCAGGCCATGAGGAACCTTCAGAAATGTCCGGGGTTGATCTGGTAAGACCGAAAGGAGCGAGCCCATGAGCGATCCCAAACATGACGATCTGACCGACCAGCCGATGCCGTCTCCCACATGGAAACCGGAACCGAAAGAAATGGATATGGAGCAACAGCCGCTCCCGGACCAGGGCGCAGAGTCCGGCACCGAGGAGGCAGACGAGCCGCCGGCCAGGAGTGGCCAGACCACAAAGAAAGAGAAACCGACCGAAGGCGCAGGATCGGACAATCCGATCCATCACACCGGCCGTGTTCCTCCAAAGGTGACCAAAGGCGAGCTTTGAGCACATCGAGCGGCTGACGCAGCTGGGCTTGCCCGCGCGCTCCGGAAACGATCTAATCGCCTCGATTCACGAGGGCGTTTCATCGGGGTTGCTTCGCATCCCGCGTGACTATGCAATCGCGTGCATGTCGTTGTGCCTGACCTGGGCACCGTATGGGAGATTGTAGAGGGATCCATGTTCTACGCGATATTGGCCTATCACGAGGAAGAAGTGGTCGAATCCTGGACCGGGGAGGCAGATGCCAAGCTGATGGACGATCTGCTGCAGGTCAATGATCGCCTCGTCCGGCAGAAGCGATTGGGGCCGGCCGCACGGCTTGGCTCGACCAGGGACGCCGTGACGCTGCGGGGCGAGGGTGCCGGCATGATCATCGACGGTCCCTTTGCCGAAACCAAGGAGCAGTTGCTCGGCCTCTACGTGGTCGATTGCCCGAACCTCGAAGCCGCCGTCGAGACGGCGCGCGAATTGCGCCGCGTCAACCCGACCGCCGTCTACGAGATTCGGCCGATTTCGCTCTATCTGCCCGGTGCCGCGCTCTCGGCCTCCGACGAGAGCCCGGCCTGATTTCGCGCGGCATGGTCGGTAATCGTAGGGAGCGGCTTTCGTCGACCTTCTGCTCACGCTTCGTGCCTCGACCTACGCGACGCGCCGTCTGGGCCGTGCCGGTGCGGCGTATATGCGTTCGAAAGCCGGAACTCAGGATTGAGCCAGGTCCCCAACCGCTCTCTTTGGTTCTATATCGTACCCCATATGTTCAACGCCGGGCTGCGATGGCAATCTCTACGGGTGTAATCGATGCAACCCGAAGGAGAGGCGTTCATGCCCGAAGTACCACACGAACCACTATCAACGAGCGATGAAGACCGGCGAGAGTTTCTGAAAAATTGCGGTCGTTTCGCCGTTGTGACACCTCCTGCAGTAACAATGTTGCTTTCCACCAGCCTGACGTCAAACGCAATCGCCAAGTCCGGCGGCGGCGGTGGCGGGAAGGTTAAAGGCAACAACGGCTGGGGTAACGGCGCAGATCCAAGGAACCCCGGCAGCTCCCATGGCAAGGGCGTAGCTCGCGGCGGCCGCGGCGCGGGACAATCACAAGAAAGCTCGAAGACCGGCCGAGGTCGGTAAGCCAATCCATTTACGCTTCGCGGCTAAATTGGTGTCGTTTCTTGCGCCGTGCGTCATTTCAGACGCACGGCGCTTTCGCATGATGTGAAATTCTGGCGTTGCCTCAGCGATCTCGCTGGGATTGTCCGGAAAACGCCGTTCGCAAAACATTGCCTTGACTGAATCGACTAAGTATTTGATTTAGGCTGCGGGCGGACGTGGCGAAACTGGTAGACGCAAGGGACTTAAAATCCCTCGGGAAACCGTACGGGTTCGATTCCCGTCGTCCGCACCACGTTGATTTTGTTGGTAAAATCGAAAATATCACTGCACGCGTCGCTAAATACAAAAACGCGCTTGGCCCTACATTTGGTCCTATCGTTGCCGTATTGTCCCGCCCCGATTGTCCCCCGGGAAGCATAATACGATATTACGGAGGCGAAACGATCATCTGCTCGGCCGCTGTCGTAAGCCGCCACCGGACATAGACTCCCGCTGTGGGGGACTGCGGAGGTTTGACGCCACGTGCTAGATGGCTAGTTTGCGCCAACAGCGGTCATTGCAAAGGTTCAAGAAACACCTAATCTCTCGTCAACCTGCTTGAACTGGACTGCTCACATTGATCACTATCCGCCCCTTCCAGGATGATGACGCCGAGAAGCTCTCCGTATTGATGACAGAGATGACGGAGTTCTATGGGGCAGCAGTTGCAGTGGGTCTCGATATTATGGGAAGCATTATCTCCAACTCGAAGCTGGTCGATATTCTCCTTGCGGAGCAGGAGGAGAAACTTCTCGGCTTCGCGACATTCGGCACGATGTACCCTGTCGCCGGCCTCGTACCATTCACTTACATCCAGCAAATCTACGTCCGTGAGGGCGGACGCCGAATGGGTGTCGCCCGGAGCTTGATGCAGAAGATCGCCAAAACCTCGATAGAACGAGGGATGACGCGCGTGGAATGGTCGACCAGTCACGAGAACTTTGCCGCTCAAGCTCTTTATAGGCGTCTCGGTGCTCACGGTGAAGACAAGGTTCATTTCGTCCTGAAGGGGGCCGCTTTACGCGCCTTGGTCGACGCAGCAAAGTGAGAGGCTGACCTCCGACAGATGACCGCCTTGGACCCGCAAACGCCTTTGAATCCAGGCCGCCGCGGCGCTGATGCGCCAGGAGCGGTCATTGCAATAAATCTAAATGCGGGCTGGCAAAAGCTGGAAAACGGCCAATGACGGCCAGAGTTGCGAATGCACTATGAAGTTCAATTCATCCCTCGGACTGTCCGTTCTTGCCTACTGCGGCCTTACCATTTTTTGGCATTTGGCGACGTGTTGGCCCCTTTACTACTCATGACGATTTGGTCTGACCGTCTCGGAGCCCCTTATTGGAAAATCGCTGTCCCCGGCAGTTTTGCTATAGCAGCATTCGTTTTATCCGCCTCCAGTTCGCATATTAGATCACCCTACAGGCTTCCAGTTTTCGTGGTCGCCGGGCTGCTTCTCTCCGTGATTTCAGTCGGACTTTACGCAGACTGGATCAGGCGTGAGAGAATTATCGAGTTCAACGCAGACGTTGCCATTCAGCACACGTTCTTTCGTTCGATTCGAGAGGCACCGCGTGAATTTCAGTTTTTTCTCCACTCCGCAGCATTGAAAGGCTGTGTTCCTTACGCGTGGAGCTATCGTCTGATGGAATTTTACCAATTGCCATCAGACGTCGCCGTCAACGTGCTCCCGCAAGATTGGTTAGAATGTTGCTCCATTCAGCGCACAAGATAGATTATTTCCCGATGAGGAAGTTCGACTGCTGAGCCGTAACTGTATTGCGGGGCAAACCGCCGCTTTGGCCCAATCGAGCACTTCGTGGTGCTTGTCGCCAACGACCGCAAGCGGCCGACTGCCGCCATGTCGCTGAAGCGCCATAGTAAGCCACCACCGGACAACGCCTAATACGCTTAAATAATGGTAGTATATGGAAGACGATATCGCCCTAGCGCACAAGCATAGTGCTAACCATCGAGCGGAAATCGAAACGAGTTCACTCTGTGGCTGCTTCTACTGCTGCTCAACCTTCCCACCTAACGAGATTGATGATTGGGTGGACGATGACCGCACCGCTCTTTGCCCACGCTGCGGCATTGATTCCGTCATCGGTGACGCCTCCGACTTCCCCGTGACGACGGTCAATTTCCTGACACGGATGAAACAATATTGGTTCTAGACGTCCGCTTAGGGCCGAGTTGCGCCATGGCGCGAGCAGGTTCGGATGGCTGCAATGGGGTCGAAACCGGTGTTTCGACTCCGGCTCCGGGATGGTGGGCGGTCGCGCCGAGATCAGCGGCGGCCGGTTAGACGGGGTTAAAACCGGGCTATTGCCCACCAACTCAAAAACTACGCGCGACTCACCCGCGGGCCCCGGCAGTCCGTCCCGTCGTCCGCACCAGAGCCGCCAGATTCTCCCACCAGCCAAGTGCTCCGCCTTTCGATTCCGGCATGCTACCGGCTGAGATCGGCAACTCTCAAGAGCCGGAGATCTCGAACGGTTGATCGACGCTTGCGCTCCTGCCGCTGTTGGTGTCGTTGAAGCGGTAGCGCAGCACATAGTTCCCGGATGGCGCCCCGGCGACGTCGATCCTCAGGGTCGCATAGATTTCCTGGTTGCGCTGATAGCCCTTGAAGGTGAAGTCGCCGAACGCCTTCTGGCTGGCGAGCACCTCTCCCTTCGGGTTCAGGATGTCGAAGTCGACCGTGAAGCGTGTCTCGAGCTTGCCCTCGTCGCTTGCTTCCTTCCAGGTAAGTCCCACGGGCTCGACATAGGATATGAGCGTTTCGCCGGCTTCGAATACCGGGTCGGGCCGGGGCTCGTACATTGCAAAGCCCGCCGGTGCTTCTGTGACGAAGACCGCCTTGCCGATGGCGAAGGGAAGGGTCTGCGAAAAGTCGCCTACGGCCTTGCGCAAGGTTTCCTGCGCGCCGGCGGCATCGCCGGAGCTCGCCTGCTGTTCGGCCTTCGCCGCAGCGTCGGCAAGCGGACCCGCCTCTGCCTGCGTGTCGGCAAGCATGACGGTGGCGTTCGTGAGGGCCGCCAGCAGGAGCAGGTATTTCGGCATCGCGCTTTTCCAGAATGCCCGATCGCTCTGAGCTTTCGGTATTTGGCACCCCAAGTCAAGGCAAGGCTGAAGCGGGCGGCGGCCGTTACTGCTTCCAGAAGATCGGAGTGAGCACGACGAGGACGGTCAGGACTTCCAGACGCCCGAGCAGCATCATCAGCGACAGCAGATAGAGCTCGGGATCCTGGAGTGTCGAGAAATTGCCCGCAGGGCCGATAAGGTTGCCGAGGCCGGGGCCGACATTGGAGAGGCACGTGATCACGGCCGACACGGCCGTGACGAGATCATAGCCGAGGGCGCCCATGACCAGACTGCCGAAGACCCAGAGCAGGATATAGGTGATGAAGAACAGCAGGATGGCGCGCTGCACGTCCGCGTCGACCGTATTCTTCCCGTACCGGACCGCATAAATCGCATTCGGGTAGACGAGCTTGTTCAGGGCAGACCGAATGGCGTTGAAGAGAACGACGAACCTATAGGCCTTCATGCCGCCCGCCGTCGAGCCCGAACAACCGCCGATGAAGGTGCATATGAACGCGACCATCACCGCGAACGGTCCCCAAAGGCTGTAGTCTTCGCTCGCATAGCCCGTGGTCGACAGTATCGACGTGATATTGAAGAAGGCATAGGTAAGCGCCAGGTGGAACTCGACACCGTTGGCGAGCCGGTGATAGGCGGCAACCGCAACCGAGAATGCCGTGAGATAGCCCAGAAATACTATGATCTGAGGATCGCGGAGCGCGTCCAGCCGTCCGCGCACGACGAGCACGATCAGGATGGAGAAGGGCAGGCTGCAGAGCGTCATGAAGAACGTGCTGACCCAGAGCAGGGGAATGCTGGAAAAGTAGCCGAATGACGCATCGTGAGTCGAAAAGCCGCCTGTCGCGACGGTCGTCATCGCGTGGTTGATCGCGTCGAACCTGTTCATCCCGAGCATGGCGTAGCTGATCGCGCACAGCAGAGTTATCGATACGTATACGACGAGGAAGGCGCGGCCGAAGCTTGCGAGCCGGGCAAAGGGTTTGTCGCTGGTGTCGGAGGATTCCATCTTGAAGAAGGACATGCCGCCGACACGCAGATAGGGAATGATGAACAGGCCGAGAACGACGATGCCTATGCCGCCGAACCAGCTCAGGAGCGACCGCCAGAGCAGGAGGCCGGGCGGCGCGTCATCGAGCCCGACGATTACGGTCGAGCCGGTCGTCGTTACCGCCGACACGGACTCGAACAGGGCCTGGGCGAAATCCAAATTCACCGAGGAAAGCCAGAGTGGAATGGCGCCGACGATCGAAAACACGATCCACAGGATGTTCACCACCAAGAAGCCGAATTTCTTCGAGAAGGGCGGAGGACCTGCGCGTGTCGCCATGAACGTCGTCGACGAGATTGCGCCCGTCATGAAGGCCGTCACGGCGAAGACCTGCCAGTCCGCGTGGCCGTAATAGAGATCGACCAGAGCCGGAATCAGCATCGCGCCGGAGAGATAGAGCCCCAGGATCGCCGCGAGATGGACAGCATGCCGGATCAGATTCGCGTTCAAGCTCTTGATTTCCTGCAAGCGGTTTGTCGGTGGGCCGGCGATCGCCCGAAGCGGGCGCGATAGTGCCGTGCGTGACCGATTCGTGTCAAATCGATGGTCTCCGGCGCGGCAATGTGCAATAGCGACTGCCATCGGCAAACTCAACGGGTGAAGTCACGTGATGAAGCAGGATGTTGAAAAAGCGGCAGCGGCAATGCGCGAAATCTTTCCGCCGACGCCGCTTCAGCTCAACGAGCACCTGAGCGCGCGCTATGGGGCGACCGTCTTCCTGAAGCGCGAGGACCTTTCGCCGGTGCGCTCCTACAAGATCCGCGGCGCCTTCAATTTCTTCCGTAAGTCGCTCGGCTCCGGAGCGGCCGGGAAGACCTTCGTTTGCGCGTCCGCAGGCAATCACGCTCAGGGCTTTGCTTTCGTCTGCCGTCACTTCGGCGTTCCCGGCGTCGTCTTCATGCCCGTGACGACGCCCCAGCAGAAGATCGACAAGACGCGCATGTTCGGGGCCGAATTCATCACGATCCGCCTCGTCGGCGATATTTTCGATCAATGCTACAAGGCGGCGCGCGAGCATGTGGAAGCGATCGGCGGCGTCATGGTGCCGCCCTTCGACCATGAGGATATCATCGAAGGCCAGGCCACGGTTGCAGCGGAGATAGCCGAACAATTGCCTGCCGGCCTCGTCGCCGATCTCGTCGTCCTGCCCGTCGGCGGCGGCGGGCTGGCCGCCGGCGTGACCGGCTATTTGGGCGACAGTCTCTCGGCCGATCGCTTTCTGTTCTGTGAACCGGAGGGGGCGCCGAGCTTCAGGCGCAGCCTGGAACTCGGCAGCGTCGTTACGCTCGACCAGGTGGACAATTTCGTCGATGGCGCGGCGGTTGCACGGATCGGCGACCTGAACTTTGCTGCGCTCCGGAGATTTTCGCCGGAGCAGGTGTTGCTGCTGCCGGAGAATGCGATCTGCCTGACGATCACCGAAATGCTCAATGTCGAGGGCGTGGTTCTCGAACCGGCCGGCGCGCTTGCAGTCACCGCACTGGAAGCGCTTGGCCGCGACAGTCTCGAAGGCAAGATCGTCGTAGCGGTCGTTTCCGGAGGCAATTTCGACTTCGAGCGTCTGCCGGACGTGAAGGAGCGGGCCATGCGCCATGCGGGGCTCAAGAAATACTTTATCCTGCGGATGGCGCAGCGCCCGGGCGCGCTTCGCGATTTCCTCGGTCTCCTGGGCGAGGAGGACGACATCGCCCGGTTCGAATATCTGAAAAAATCGGCCCGAAACTTCGGCTCCGTGCTTATCGGTATCGAGACGAAGCACGCCGAGAATTTTCCGGTCCTCAAACAGCGTTTCGATGCAGCGGGGCTGCGCTACCAGGATATCACCGACAACGAGATGCTGGCCAACTTCGTCATTTGAGAAGGCGGCACGTGACCGGCGCCGGTTCACCAATTTTCGCTTTGACAGGGCCGGCGAGCACAGCTAACTGTGAGACATGGCATCGTTTTTCTCGAAATTATTCGGTCGCTCCGGCGGCTCTGAAACGCAGGCGCAGCCTGCGGCAGGCAAGTCCGAGAACTATGCGGATTGCGTAATCCGCGCGACGCCTCAGCGCGAGGGGTCGCAGTACCGGCTTGCCGGCAGTATCGAAAAGTCGATGCCTGACGGTGCAACGAAAGTCCGCAGCTTCATCCGGGCAGATCTCTTCACCTCCGAGCAGGACGCCATCGACTCGGCGTTGCGCAAGGGACGGCAGATCATCGACGAGCAGCGCGCGGCCCTTTTTGCCGACGACGCTCAGTCCCGGCCAGTCTGACGTCCGGTACCTGTGACGAGCACAGGGACCAGGCAATCAAACAAGCCGAGCCGGATGAGGAAAAGCATGTTCGGCTTTCCGCCCGCATCGCGAGTCAAAGCTTGATCCTGAACCGGGCGAAACCGTCGCTGCCGTCGCCTGCATCCTCGATCTTCACCGCCTTGACCTCTGCCAGGAATCGACGCGCGTTCGGACCGCTATCGAACAGCACGCTCGTGTCCTTCTGCGGCGCAAATGTCCAGTTCGCGTCCGCAGAGGGGTTGATCGTTCCCTGTTCGACGATGTAGCGCACGATGACGTCACGGTTGGTGTCGGGCGCGACGAAGACGACCTTGTCGCCGGTGATGCCGGGAAAATTGCCGCCGCCGCCGGCACGGTAGTTGTTGGTCGCTACGACAAATCTCTGCTTGGGATCTATCGGCTTGCCATCGAATTTCAGGTCGCGGATGCGGCTGGCCGCCGGGTTCGCCACGTTGCCGTCCTTGTCGTATTTCGCGGACTGCGAGAGGTCGATCTGGTAGGTGACACCGTCGATCACGTCGAAATTATAGGAAGGGAAGTCGCCATTGATCAGGCTTGCATCGGCTGATCCCGGCGCAATCCGGTTGAAGATGCCGGCGGACATTTCGAGCCAGTTGCGCACCTCGTCGCCGGTGATGACGACCGCCTGCACCGTATTCGGATAGAGGTAGAGGTCGGCAACGTTCTTGATGGCGATGTCGCCCGCTGGAACGTCCGTATAGTACTCGGCGCCGCCGCGCCCGCCGGCCTTGAACGGCGCCGCGGCGGAGAGGACCGGCAGGTCGCGGTGCTCGGTGTCCTTGAGCATGTCGCGGATATACCAGGTCTGGGCCTGGCTCACGATCTGCACCGACGGATCGTCCGCGACGAGCGCGAAATAGGAGTAGAGCGGTGCCGAGGTTTTGCCGACGGGGGTGCGGACATAGGCGAGCGTCGCTTCGTGGTCCTTCTGCGCGGCTGCCAGCACTTCCGGCTTGTCACCGACCTCGGCGATCACCTTCTTTTCTTCCCGGCGAAAGATGGGCCGCGCCTCGCTTGTCGAACCGATCACACGCCACTCACCCCCGTCGCGTTCGAGCAGGAGATCGATGAGGCCGAGATGCGATCCCCAGAAGCCTCCCATGACGCCGGGCTTTCCGGAAATCAACCCTTTGGCATTGTCCACGCCCGGCGTTCCGTCGAACTTGGGCCCCGGAAAATCGAGGTGGCTGTGGCCGGTGACGATGGCGTCGATACCCTCGATTGCCGCCAGGGGTATGGACGCGTTTTCGAGATTTTCGGCATAGGCCTGCTGCCCTATGCCGGAATGGGACAAAGCGATGACGATGTCGGCACCTTCCTCGCGCATTTGCGGCACCCAGGCTTGCGCGGTCTTGACGATGTCGCGCGCATTCGCCTTGCCCTCCAGGTTCTTGGCGTCCCAGGTCATGATCTGCGGCGGCACGAACCCGATGAGGCCGATGCGGATCGGGTGTTCCTGACCGGCCCCGTCCTTAACTTTCCGGTCGAGGATCACGTAGGGCTTCAGGAAGAGCTTGTCCTGGCGCGGGGCGGCGGCCATGGCGCCATTGGTCAGGTTGGCGCAGACGATCGGAAAGTTTGCGCCGTTGATCACGTTGAACATGAAGTCCAGGCCGTAATTGAACTCGTGATTGCCCAGCGTGCCGCAGTCGTAGCCGAGTACGTTCATCGCGGCGATGACCGGATGCATGTCGCCTTCCTTCATGCCGCGCTTGTAGGCGATGTAATCGCCCATCGGATTTCCCTGAAGAAAATCGCCATTGTCGACGAGGATCGCGTTCGTCGCCTCGGCGCGGATGGCGTCGACGATCGAAGCGGTGCGCGCCAGGCCGAGCGTGTCGTTCGGCTTGTCGGCATAGTAGTCGTAGGGAAAGACATGGACGTGCAGGTCCGTGGTTTCCATGATCCTGAGATGCGCCTGGTTTGCAGCCGCGCGGGTCGCGAAGGGATGCAGCACGACACATGCCGACGTGGCGGCAAGACCGCCGAGCAGGGTCCGGCGCGAAATGGTATGCAAGACGGTCATCGGTGATCTCCCCTCGAAAGCGCGTTCAGATAAGCGTAACTATGGCGGAATGGCCGGGCTACGCAAAGCGGCTGATTTTTGCAGACGGGGTTACCGCCGCGTCTCGGCGGATCACGGTCTCAGATGCCGACATTGGGGCGGTCGATGACCTCGCGCAGCGAAAAACTCGAATTGATCTTTACCACATGCGGCAGCGCCGAAAGCCAGTCGCGGTGGATGCGCTCATAGTCCTCCAGATCCTTCGCTGCCACGCGCAGGATATAGTCGTATTCCCCGGACATCAGGTAGCAAACGAGCACATTGGGGCAGAGCTTCACCGCTGCTTCGAACTCCGCAAGCGTCTTGGCGAACTGCCCGGAGAGCGAAATATGCACGATGACCATGATCTTGTAGTCGAGCGCCTTGTGGGCGATGCGCGCATGGTAACCGGCGATCGTCCCGGACTTTTCGAGGATATCGACCCGCCGCGAACAGGCTGACGGCGAGAGGCCAACCCTCCCTGCGAGGTCGGCGTTCGAGATTCGGCCATCCTGCTGCAGAATGCGCAGAATCGAACGATCGATAGCATCCAAGCCAGCCATTCGCATCTTCTTTCGAATAGTCGCTGTTTTGCGCAATAACTCCCGAAAGCAATGCATGGATGAGCACGTCTTTGCAAGGACATTCGGAATGCCATCTGCTTTGCTGGACCCCTCATCAGCGCGGCAAAAAAGCCCACAGATAGGAGAGGAACGCGAAGATGCGTGTCGGTTGCCCGAAGGAAATCAAAAACCATGAATACCGTGTCGGCCTTACGCCCGGATCAGTACGGGAATATGTAGCCCACGGCCACGAGGTCATCGTGGAAACAAAGGCCGGGGCAGGGATCGGGGCGGATGACGACTCCTATCGCGCAGCCGGTGCGAGGATCGTACCGACAGCCAGGGAAGTCTTCGAAAAGGCGGATATGATCGTCAAGGTCAAGGAGCCGCAGCCCTCCGAATGGGCGCAACTGCGCGAAGGCCAGATTCTCTATACCTATCTTCATCTCGCACCGGACCCGGAACAGACCCAGGGACTTCTCAAGTCCGGCGTCACGGCGATCGCCTACGAGACCGTGACGGATGAGCGCGGCGGGTTGCCGCTGCTTGCGCCGATGTCCGAGGTCGCGGGACGGCTGGCGATCCAGGCGGGCGCGACCTCGCTCCAGAAGGCAAATGGAGGCCGCGGAATCCTGCTCGGCGGCGTACCGGGCGTTCTTCCGGCCAAGGTCGCGATCATCGGTGGCGGCGTCGTCGGCCTGCATGCTGCCAAGATGGCTGCGGGTCTCGGGGCCGACGTTTCGATCCTGGACCGGTCCCTGCCGCGTCTGCGCCAACTCGACGATATCTTCAACGGCCGTGTCCATACGCGCTATTCGACGATCGATGCCTTGGAAGAGGAAGTATTCTCCGCCGACATGGTCATCGGAGCCGTGCTCATTCCCGGCGCTGCTGCGCCGAAGCTCGTCACGCGCGAAATGCTGTCCGCCATGAAAAAAGGCGCTGTCATTGTCGATGTCGCGATCGACCAGGGCGGCTGCTTCGAGACGTCGCATGCGACGACGCACTCCGAACCAACCTACGAGGTCGACGGCATCGTGCATTACTGCGTCGCGAACATGCCGGGGGCCGTGCCGATCACGTCGGCGCACGCACTCAACAATGCGACGCTCCAATACGGACTTCAGCTCGCCGACCGCGGCCTCAAGGCGATCGCCGAGGACCGGCATCTGCGCGCCGGCCTCAATGTCCACCGAGGCCGCGTAACCAATGCGGCCGTGGCCGAAGCGCTCGGCTATGACGCCCACGCTCCCGAGGCCGTCCTTCACGTCGCCTGACACGCGGAACCGCCCGGCGCCGTCAAGCGCCGGGCTCCCACTCAGGCCGCTTCGATGCGGCACTGGTAGCAGTTGTATTTTCCCGAGCGAACATGCACGAAGGCGACGTCCGGCCGTGCCAGCAATTCCTCGGCCCGCTGTTCGAGGTACTCGGCATCGACGGCCCCGCCGGTGCCGTAGACGATGCGCTCATCACTCCCGTAGCCACGCAGAAGATAGCTCTTGCTGGACGCGAGAATCGGCGGCACGGAGGCTCCGTCGTGAATCGCGCAATTTTCGGCATGCATGAAGATCGGTCCCGTTTCGGCATAGGCCTGAACCGACGAAAACGGCCGGTAGGCCAGAACGAGATAAGGCTGGCCTTCATCGACATTACGAAGACAGTGCCGGCACGGCACGCCGTCGCCGTCCGAAATGCGCCGCTCGGGCCGGTGGCCATAGGCATCCCGCCCGCCTTGCCTTAGCCGCTCCGCCTCTTCGACGGGCATTGCAACGTAATTGAGTTTCATGGCGCTTCTCCCGATTGGCTGAATTCAGGAGAAAGATGCGCACCGGCGTCAGGGAACGACACCCGATACTTGCCGAACTTAGATCTAAGATCCTGAAGCCGTTCAGAGCTTCTTCGCGAAGGTGAGAAGTTCCTCGTCGCTCAGCGGCTCGACCACCGTCTCCCGCGTCGCGACCGGAGAAAAGCCGAACTGCTGGTAAAGCTGCAGCGCCCGGGGGTGATCGAGATTGTTCGTCGTGACCGTGACCTTGCGCGGGTTCATGGCCCAGGCCGCAAACAATGTCTGCAGCAAAAACCACTTACCAAGTCCCAGGCCGAGCGCGTGCTCCATGAGCCCGAAATGGGTGAGGTCGATGACGTCATCGTCGAGTTGCCGGAATTCGAAGAAACCCGCCGGCGCACCGTCCACATAGAGGACCATGACCGTCGTTCGCTTGTCGTGGAGGATAGCCGCCAGATCGTCGTCGCTCATGCGCAGGCGCTCCGCCCAGTGCCAGCGCTTTCCGACACGCAGATAGAGAAAGCGGTAATAGGCGAGCGGAATATCCGAAACGCGCAGGATCGCCGTATGGATGTTGATCGGCATCGGCAGACTTTGCTTCGGCGGCGACGTCATTTCGAGTTCGGTCACGTGCGCCGTGATCGCGGCAGGCTTTGACCTTGGCATGGCTCTCACTCTTTACCGATTGCAACCGGAGTATCCGGCCGGCTACCCCATTCCGACCAGGAGCCATCATAAAGCGTATTGTCCTCGTGTCCCAAGGATTGAAGCGCAAGCGTGATGATGGCGGCGGTAATGCCGGAGCCGCAGCTCGTGACGACCGGCTTCGTCAGATCGATGCCGGCATCCGCGAAAGTCCGGCGCAGCGCATCGAGATCCTTGAACCTGCCCTTTTCGGAGAATACGCCCGAAGGCAGGCTCCTTGCACCCGGCATATGGCCCGACCGCATGCCGGCCCGCGGTTCCGGTTCCTCTCCGGCGAAGCGCCCGGCGCTGCGCGCATCGGCAATCTGCGAGAGCCGGTGCTCGACGACATCTCTCATGCGCTCGAACGAGGTGACGGCGTTCGGGTTGAAGACTGCGTTGAAAACCTGCGGGCTGAATTTCGGGACCTCGGTCGTCGTCGGCCGGCCGTCCGCTTTCCAGCCGTCCATCCCGCCATCGAGAACGAAGACGTTTTTGGCGCCCATGATTCGGAACATCCACCAGACTCTCGGAGCGGTGAAAATCCCCGGGCCGTCGTAGACGACGATCGTGTCGTTCTCGCTGATTCCCATTGCGCCCACGGCGTTGGCGAATGCCACGGGGGAGGGCAGGGTGTGCGGCAGCGCGCTCGACCGATCGGCGATCGCGTCCTGATCGAAGAAGACCGCCCCGGGAATGTGCGCGGCGGCGTATTCGGCTTGCCCGTCGCGGTTCTGCGCCGGCAGATACCAGGAGGCATCGACTATCTTGACCGACGGATCATCGAGGCGCTGTTCAAGCCAATCCGCAGAAACGACAAAGCGGCTCTTGTTTTCGTTATCACCATTCATCGTCGTCACTCCACTGGCTTTCTCATGTGAAAGAACAATTTCCCTGCCCGCACTAGACCGCAACCCCATCTTCGGGCGTCGCGAAGCGTATACGGAAACGTCTGTTTTCCTTGCCCTTCTTCTCGATCTTGGCAACGTGGATCGCACCCACTTCCTGCGTCTCGGAAACATGCGTTCCGCCGCAGGGCTGGCTGTCGATCGATGAATTCTCGCCGATGCAGACGAGACTGACCCGGCCAAGCCCCATCGGCGGGCGGACGTTCTTCGACTTGACAATGCCCGGATTGGCGGCCAGCTCCTCGTCGGTGATCCACTGCACGTAGACCGGATGGTTCTCTTCGACGAGTTTCATCAGCGCTGCCGTGACCTCGTCCTTGTCGATCGTTTCGCTCATGTCGAAGTCCACGCGGCTTTCCTCCTCGCCCACGGCTGCGCCGGTGATCGGGAAGGGGCAGACGACCGACAGCAGGTGGCAGGCCGTGTGCATGCGCATCAGCCGGTAGCGGCGCGGCCAGTCGATGTGCAGCACGAGCTTCTCGCCGACCGCCGGCGTGGGCGCGCCGCCGGCAGGCATGTGAGCGATGACGTCCTTGGTCGCGCCGTGCCGGGTTTCGACGATGTCGATGCGGCTGCCGTCCTCACGCTCGAGAAAACCCGTGTCTCCCGGTTGCCCGCCGGATGTCGCATAAAAGCAGGTCTGATCCAGCTGGATGCCGCCGCCTTCCAGGATTGCCGTCACACGTGCTTCGCAGGTCGAGAGGTAAAAATCGTCTCGGAAGAGGGCGGTGACGGTTCCGGTCATGGCAATCCTATCCAGCGGGTTCGTATGGCACTGCTATGTTCGAGGTCGTCTTCAGCCAGTCCGGAACCGGCAAGCCCTTGGAGGTCAGGAAGTCCGGATTGAAGAGCTTCGACTGATAGCGGTTACCATAGTCGCAGAGGATCGTCACGACCGTGTGTCCCGGCCCGAGCTCACGGGCAAGCCGCACGGCTCCGGCGATGTTGATGCCGGTCGAGCCGCCGACGCAGATACCTTCCTGTTCGATGAGATCGAACACGTAGGGTACCGCTTCAGCATCGGGAATCTGGTAGGCGAAGTCCGGCGTGAAGCCTTCGAGGTTGGCGGTGATTCGGCCCTGACCGATGCCTTCGGTGATCGAGCTGCCGCTCGACTTGAGCTCGCCATGGGCATAAAAATTGTAGAGTGCCGCCCCTTCCGGGTCGGCGATGCCGATCTTGATCGCCGCATTGCGGGCGCGCAAACCTTCCGCCACACCGGCAAGCGTGCCGCCGGAGCCGACGGCGCAGATGAAGCCGTCGACCTTGCCGTCGGTGTCTCGCCAGATTTCAGGCGCGGTCGTGTCGACATGCGCTTGCCGGTTGGCGACATTGTCGAACTGGTTTGCCCAGATGGCGCCGTTGGGCTCTGTTTCGGCGAGTTGGGCCGCCAACCGGCCGGAGATCTTCACGTAGTTGTTGGGATTCTTGTAAGGCACAGCTGGAACTTCGACCAGTTCGGCCCCAAGCAGGCGCAGCGCGTCCTTCTTTTCCTGGCTCTGGGTTTCGGGGATGACGATGACGGTGCGGTATCCGAGTGCGCTACCCACAACGGCAAGGCCGATCCCCGTATTGCCGGCCGTACCTTCGACAATCACGCCGCCCGGTCGCAACTGCCCGGCCTTCTCGGCCTGGCGGATGATCCATAGCGCCGCCCGGTCCTTCACGGACTGCCCGGGATTGAGGAACTCCGCTTTGCCGAGAATGTCGCAGCCGGTCGCTTCGGAAACGGCCTTTAGCCGGATCAGCGGCGTGTTGCCGATTGCTTCGAGCACGGACGGAAGAACAGGCATTTTGAAAACCTCGCGCTAGACGGAACGGGTGCCGGCATTAGCCAAGCACTAACCTCGGTCGACGGCAAGCCGATAAACATTTGGTTTCATGGGTAGGATTGCCGAAATATTGGCGTGTTTTCGGCTCACTCTCTCTTACAGGCAAGGAATAGCGTTTCGCAGCTTTCCTGTCCCGGGCAAAAAACGTCTCTGCCGTCAATCGACGGGCGGGAAGCGGAGATTGCGGGGCAGGCGCTTGCCGTCCGGAGAGGTATGGGACCGGCCGCTTATGCGGTGGCCCCGGTGAGAACCCCCGTCGACGAGCGAGGAAAAGATGACAGCCGTATTCACCGCCCGCCCCGAACATGGATTGGCCTGGGTCACCGGCGCGAGTTCCGGAATCGGTCGCGCCGTGGCGCTTCGATTGGCCGAGGAAGGCTATTCGGTGGTCGTCACGGCGCGAAGTCACGAGAAGCTGGTAGACCTTCAGCACGAGGCGGCCGGAGCAGGGCGGATGATCGTTCTCGATGGAGACGTCACCGATCCGAAAGACATGGAGCGGCTCTTGGCAAAAATCGAATACGAGCACGGGCAGGTGGCACTCGCCGTGCTCAACGCCGGCGTCGTCCTGCCGGTCCGTGGCGACGACCTGCACCGAGACGCCTTCGACAGAAGCTTCGCGGTCAATCTCAACGGGGTCGTCAACTGCCTCGTTCCGCTTGTCGAACATATGAAGCCCAAGGGGCATGGACAAATCGCGATCATGTCGTCGGTGGCCGGCTATGGCGGCCTGCCGATGGGCGCCGCCTATGGTGCGAGCAAGGCGGCACTCATCAACATGGCGGAGAGCCTGAAATTCGATCTCGACCGCATCGGCATCCGCCTGCAGGTCATCTGTCCCGGCTTCGTGGATACGAAGGCCGTGCCGAAAGGCGGATTCCCGAGACCCGCGCTGGTGAGCACGGAGGAGGCGGCGGAGCGGATATGCGCGGGGCTGAAGTCTTCGCGTTTCGAGATCACCTTCCCGAAACGATTTACGTACTTGGTCAAATTGCTGCGGATCCTGCCCTATGGGCTTTATTTCGCGCTTCTCGATCGGCTGGTACCGGGGAGGGCAGCCGTCGCCGCGCCTCCGAAGAACAAGCGCTCAGGATCCGACGGACAGCCGTCAGGCGCTGTCAAGCATCAGCACCGCCCTCGACCCCTGCAATCTTGACCCTACATCCCATGCCCGGCCAAGGTCCGCGCCGATATGGGTCTTTCCGCCGGGGATCGTGTGGACTTCATCCGTATGGAGGACGGCCACTACGCCGTTGTGCCCGTTTCCCATTCGATCAGATCGCTCAAGGGGATCGTTCCTCGTCCGGACAGGCCGGTCAGTCTCGAGGATATGCAGAAAGCGATAGCCATTGGATTCACCGGCGAATGATCGGCATCGATACGAACCTGCTGGTGCGTTACCTGGCGCAGGATGATACCGCCCAGTCGCCTTTGGCTTCGCAGATCATTGACGGCTTCACATCCGAGGCGCCGGGCTACATCTCGCAGGTCGTTCTTGTCGAAACCGTCGGGTCTTAACGCGCTCATATAAGATGCCACGCGAAGCCGTTGCTCGCGTTATTGAAACTTTGTTGCGGGCGCGTGAGATCGTGGCTGATCGAGCGGATGCCGGTTATCTGGCGCTTGCCACCTACCGGACGACGAAGGGGGACTTCTCCGATGCGCTGATCGCCCACGGCGGGCGCTTGGCAGGCTGCGCCGAAACGCTGACCTTCGACAAGCCGGCAGCCGATCCTGCCGGAATGCGCCTCGTAAACCGATGATCAGCTGCTGGTGCCGGGCAGGCAGCCCGTCGCTTCGCCCCTGAGGAACAAGCGCTCAGGCTCAGATGGACAGCCGCGTCAGGCGGTGTGAAGCACCAGCACCGCGCCGAAAATCAGTGACAGTCCAAGCCAGCCGATCGGTTTCAGCCTCTGACCGAAGAAAAGGCGGCCGCAGATGGCCGTACCGAAGATTCCGGTTGCGCCGAGAATGGCATAGGCGATCGCCAAGTCCATGTCCTTGATCGCTTCCGCCAGGAGCGCGAAGGCCGCAAGCACCAGGACGATCGAAAGGGCACCCCAGCCGCGGCGGGCAAAGCCGTTCGACTTCGTCGAGGCGAGATTCGCTGCCACATCGAGCACACCGGCGGCGACCGCGAACGCGAAGGAGAGACCCGACGCGCTCATGCCATAGTTTCCGCGGCATCGCTCCTGCCGGCATTGAGGAGAAGTATTCCCGCGACGGCCATCGCAAGGCCCAGCATTTCGCGACCGGAGAGCGCATGGCCGAAAACGAAAACAGAGACGAGCGTGATCACGGCGACGCCAGATCCTTCCCAGACGGCATAGGCGACGCCGACCGGAATGGTCTTCACCGCTCGCGCCAGGAAGACGTAGGAGAGCGCGATCGAGGCATACATGACGATATGCCCCCAATAGGTGCCGGAGCCGGATGCCGCCTTCATCACGGTCAGGCCGACGACCTCGGTCGCGATCGCAAGGACCAGGAAAAGCCATGCGATACGCATGAGGAAACCTACGAGAAAATCAGCCCGAAAAAATGAAAGCTGGCTCACCGGGCAGGATGAAACCGCGAATTACGAATTCTCGATTCCACTAACCGTGTCAACGCCAAAGACGCCCGAAACCAGCATTCAGAGCGCGAGCTGTCGCTTTGGCCCGAGAACGAGGCATCGTTCGAACGCGAGATCTCACCGCCGTCGGTGTTCCTCGCTGGTATCCAAGCGCGATGTGCCAGGAATGTTTGCTCGTGAAAGTCTGCTATGGCCTCTATCGCGCGACTGAACTCGAAGCGACCGTATGCGATCTTGGCAGCGACCGTTGGGGCCGGGAGCCGAATAGCGGACATTTGGCATCGCCGATGCAGCCTCATTCGTTTGTGTCACTTTCTGGATAATTGCCGAGACCACCCTCTTCGGTGTCGGAACCGAAGCAGGTCATGCGTCCTCTGGACGTCAATCAAGGAGACATTCCATGAACGCACTCAATGACAAGTCTTCCTCGGCCATTGTCGCGGTGAGCGACATCGATCGGGCGAGGCGTTTCTACAGTGATATACTGGGGCTTGAACTCAACGACGAAGGCATGGAAGGCGTGCTGGTCTACAAGACGGGCGCGACGTATCTGGTCGTCTACAGTTCGGAATTTGCCGGCACCAACAAGGCCAATGCCGTGGTGTGGGACTGCGGACCAGACATCGACGCCATCGTTGCCGACTTGCGTTCCAAGGGTGTGACGTTCGAGCGCTATGAGATGGAGGGCGTGTCATACAAGGACGGGCTCCACGATGCGAACGGGTTCAAGATGGTCTGGTTCAAGGATCCCGACGGCAACATCCTCCATCTGAACAGCGCATGAGCGGCTTCACCGACGTAAGGAAGGGACGATCACGTAGCGCACTTGCTGCGCCAGATATCCGGAGATTGGAGCCGCGATGCAGGGCAATTCGGTCGCGGCTCTGGATAGGCCGGCTGACTTCATACTGAACTGTGACACACAGAGATGGACAATTCGCGAGAGATGACATGACGCGCAAAGATTTCGACGTCAATTCGGTCAGGCCAAGCGGAAGCGCGCCTGCTCATGCAACGCTTTTTGATCCGGGTACTGAAGGTCCCTGGCGTGGCTCTTTGCCGGGTGACACACTCGGAGCACCGGTGACCGTGCTCGCTTACGGCACCAACCGCACTGGCGAAGGCCCACGTCTTCACGTGCATCCCTATGACGAGGTGTTTGTCGTGATCGAGGGCCGGGCCCGTTTTTTCGTTGGAGACACTGTCCTCGACGCGACTGCCGGTCAGGCTGTGTTTGGCCCGGCTGGCATCCCACACCGGTTCGAAAATCTCGGACCAGGGCGTTTACAGACTATAGACGTCCACCATTCGCCGCATTGGATCCAGACCGACCTCGACTAGACGGCCCCGCATAACACCTATCCGCCCTTCAGGAGGGGTGACTCTTCCAATGCCTCGATCATGTATTCAATGAAGGCTCGAACCCGATGCGGCAGTGGTCCCCCGCCAACGTAAATGGCGTGGATCAGTTCGAGATCACCTGGATTGCAGTCTTCGAGCAGAGGCACGAGCCTTCCGGCGGCGATGTCGGCGGCGACGTGAAACAGCCCGAGCCGTGCAACGCCGGCTCCGGCCAGCACCATCTGCTTCATCGTCTCACCGTTGTTGACGACAAGGCTTCCGGTGACCGCCTGGGCGATCTCCCGGCCGTCCCACCGGAAGGGCCATGAGGGCCGCTCGCGGCGAAAGTTGAAGGTCAGGCAGTCATGACGCTCGAGGTCGGCGGGCGTCTGGGGCTTTCCTTTGCGTTCCAGGTACGAAGGCGCGGCGCACACCACTCGTCTGCTCTGACCGAGCTTTCGCGCGATCAGGCCGCTGTCCGGCAGGTTGCCCATGCGAATGGCGACGTCGGTCTTTTCCGCGACGAGATCGACAATACCGTCTGCGAAGCTGAGATCGACGATCAAATCGGGGTTCCGCGCGATGAAGGCGGGCATCGCCGGCGCCACGAACATGGTGCCGAACGGAATGGTGGCGTTCACCCGAAGCCGGCCACGAACGGCGCCGCCCGACGCTTCCTGATCAGCATCGTTCAGAGCCTGCAAGATCTTGAGCGCGGCGTGATGATAAGCCTCGCCTTCTTCGGTCAGCGTTAGCGCGCGGGTCGTGCGCATCAGAAGGCGCGTGCCAAGTCTTGCCTCCAGACGCGCGATCAGCTTGCTGACTGCCGATGGCGTGATGTCGAGGCTGCGCGCGGCTGCCGAGAAGCCGCCCTCCTGCACCACCCGCGTAAACACCTCCATCTCGCCAGAGCGTTCCATCAAAATGCGCGGCACTGATGATCTCCATTCACAGGTGCATGTCCAGCGGCGGCAATAGTTCCTCGGGCTCTCAGATCATAGATTGCATTCGGACACAATCAGGAGCCACGTCATGGATTTGCAACTGACCGATAAAACCGCCCTCGTTACCGGCGCCACCGCTGGTATCGGGCTCGAAATCGCCCGCGCGCTCGCCCGCGAAGGCGCGAATGTGATCATCACCGGCCGCGACCGGCCGAAGCTCGACATAGCCATCACCGACATCAAGACGTCCGGCGGGGAATCCGTTGCCGGCGTTCTCGCAGACGCTGCCACCGCTGATGGCGCAGCGACCATCGCCAAGGCCGCGCCGTCGGTCGACATCCTGGTCAATAATCTTGGCATTTACGAAAGCAAGGACTTCGGCGCCATCACCGACGCTGACTGGAACCATCTCTTCGAGGTGAACGTGATGAGCGGCGTACGCCTGTCGCGCGCTTACCTGCCTGGCATGCTGGAGCAGAACTGGGGTCGGATCATCTTCATCTCAAGCGAGTCCGGCCTCGCCATCCCGCCCGACATGATCCATTACGCCACCACCAAGACGGCGCAACTCTCCGTCTCGCGCGGCTTGGCGCAACTGACGCGCGGCACCAACGTCACGGTGAACGCGGTGCTGCCGGGGCCGACCCGTTCGGAAGGCATCGAGACCTTCCTGCGCAGCCAGGCCACCGATCCTTCCGCTCCGATCAAAGAGATCGAGGCCGAATTCTTCGCCACTGCGCGCTCCGCTTCGATCCTGCAGCGGATGGTGGAGGCAGAAGAAGTGGCAAACCTCGTCACCTATCTCGCCAGCCCGCGTTCGTCGGCCACCAACGGCGCAGCACTGCGCGCCGAGGGCGGCCTCGTCAACACGATTGCCTGAGAGAGCGCGTTCGATGTCAAACTCTCCGCTCACCATCATTGCCATGACTACCGCCAAAGCCGGCAAGGAGGCGGCCCTTGGGGCTGCCCAGGAAAAGCTCGTCGCCGAGACTCTCATGGAGGACGGCTGCCTTCGCTACGAACTGCACCAGTCCCTCGATGACGGCCGCATTCGCATCTTCGTCGAAAGCTGGGAGACCGACGCACAGTGGCGGGCGCACATGGAAGGCGCTGCCATGCAGCGGTTTCTGGCCAGCGGCGTCGGCGACTATTTCGCCGATTTCTCGCTGCATCGGCTGGCGAAGATCGCCGGCTGACACAGCCCGCAACACACTCCTGACAACGCAAATTTTCAAGCATCCGGAGACAGACGATGAAATACCTGCGTCGCCTCGCCATCACCCTTGCCCTCGGTTTCAGCGCCGCCAGCGCCCATGCAGCAAACGTGCTGGTGGTTCTTTCCGATTCAGACCATCTCGACCTGAAGGACGGCAAGGTATTCCAGACCGGCTTTTACCTCAACGAACTGATGCAGCCGGTCGAGGCGCTGCTCGATGCCGGTCACGAGATCACCTTCGCCACCCCCAAGGGCACGGCGCCGTCCATCGACAAGACCTCTATCGACAAGATGTATTTCGGCGGAGACGAAGCTGCGATGAAGGCGAGCGAAGCGCAGCTTGAGGAAATCGGCTTGCTGTCTGACACTGCCTCGCCCGTAATCAGCCTCGCGCGGGTCGAGCAGATCGGCTACGACCATTTCGACGCGGTCTACGTCCCTGGCGGCCATGCCCCGATGCAGGATCTTCTTGTCAGCCCTGAGCTCGGCAAGGTGCTGACGCATTTCCATGAACAGGGCAAGACGACCGCGCTCGCCTGCCATGGCCCCATCGCGCTCATCTCGACCCTGCGGGACCCGAAGGCTTTCACCACACAGCTGGAAACCGAAGGCGCAGCGAAAGCAGACCGTGAATGGATCTATGCCGGCTACAACCTCACTGTGATCAGCAATGAGGAAGAGGAACTGGCAAAGGGCTTGCTCGGCGGCGGCGCGATGAAGTTCTATCCGCAGGATGCTCTCACGCAAGCAGGTGCTCGCTATAGTCAGTCCGATGCGCCCTTCAGCGCGCATATCGTCACCGATCGGGAACTGATCACGGGCCAAAATCCGGCCTCGGCCCCCGCCGTGGCGCAGGAACTCCTCAAGCGCTTGAAGTAAGAGGCGACATGTCCGGCCAGCACGAGGCCAGCCGGCGAGACCGCGCTCAGTTGCGGCGTTGATGCGGGGCTCATCGAATGCAAAAGCCCGGCGCAGCAGGAATGCCGCGCCGTACCTCGAGTTGAATTGAGCAAAGAGGAAATCTGAAGCTGAGAACATCGAGGCACTGATTGAGCCGTGGACGTCCCTGATACGGTGAAATCCTTACCGGTCGACGGCGCGCCCCGGACTATGACATCACCTAGAGACGCGTCATAAGCCCGCCCTTGCCGAAGTGTGATCCGCTCCTATTCTTCATCCAAGTACATGGAGAAAAAGAGTGGCAGATAATGACAAGGAGCCGGATCGTAACCGCGATCTCGTTTCCACTGAGGGGCATGGGGTCGCCAGTGATGAGAAAGATGCGGCCTATAGGAGAAGGATGGTGCAGGAAGCCCTCCGTGAAGGAAACCCTGCCGGGGTGAAAGCGAAGGACTATCTCAGCAATAGATGGTTGTCCGGCGGCTCGTGGTAGACCGTCGACGAGAGGAAAGCATGGCAGATAATCCGAAGAAGAAAGGCCGCGACCGCGAGCTCGTTTCCGAACAGGAGCACGAGGTGGCCTACCTCATGAGAACGGCGAAGGTGACGCGGCAGAAGGCGTTGAAGGCGATCCGTGAAGCTGGGCCGAACCGCGAAAAAGTGATGGAATATCTCGGCAAGAAATAACGCTCAAAAGAGCGTCGCCTGCTGGACCTCCTTTGTCTCCGGCTCAAATGGCGGTCGCGTCCCGCCTTTCATGGCGTTCGTCTCCTGATCCGCGCCTTCTCCCATGCGGCGTGATAGTTCGTGTGCAGCTCGGGCGCGGCGATAATAGTGATAGCTGTCGCTTGCGGCGTTTCTCATTGCGTAACGCGCAATATCTTCGAACCCCAGGAATTCCCCGTTTGCCGGCCTGTGTGGTCCGAAAAGCAGCCAAAATGTAACCAAAAAGCAAGCCAGCACCGAACCTTTTAGAGGCTTGGTGCATTTACATGATCGGTTAAGCGATTGAAAATATTCAAAGAAAAAGCCCCGCACCGTGAGGTGCAGGGCTTTGGAAACTGGCTCCCCGGGCCGGATTCGAACCGGCGACCTATCGATTAACAGTCGAGTGCTCTACCGCTGAGCTACCAGGGATCATCTGCGCCGCAGAAGTGAGGCTGCTAATACAAATGCTTTTCCGATTTGCCAAGCGGTTTTTCAAAAAAAATGTCGGCAGGCGGTTGCCGCCCTGTGGAGAAGGCACCAACTGTGGGGTCATTGGTACGGAAGAAGAGTGATGGCGAAGAAGCATTTTGGCATCGATCCCAAGACGCGTGAGATCGTGCTCGGCAAGTGGCGGATCAGCCTGCCCAATTCGCCGGCATTGCGCGTGCTCATCGGCGTTCTGCTCGTCTTCGGCGGTCTGCTCGGTTTTCTGCCCATCCTGGGCTTCTGGATGGTTCCTCTGGGCCTGCTCGTGCTTTCGCACGATATTCCCTCGATGCGCCGACGGCGGCGCAAGCTGGCCGTATGGTGGGCCCGATGGCGCAGCAAGCCGAACTCGTCCGGCAGGTCCTGAGAGGTGGGCCTTGCCAAGAGTTCCGCCAGCATCCGCATGCACGCATTTCAGTCGTCGGAATTGCGCGGCTTTCGATGTCGTTTGGGCAGGAGGGCGACAATGACGCAGGCGAGGACCAAAGCGACCGGCCAGAAATCGGTCGCCTGGTCCCAACTCCACCTCCACATTTCATAGCCCTCCAGGTGAGGCGGCAGCAGCTTTGCGCTGATCTCGAAATCACGTTTCTCGCGGCCGTGGAAGTGTCCGATGGCGAAGGCGAGGCCGATGATCAGCGCCAGCCTTCTCGGTGCAATCGCCATGAACAGGAGGGCGACGACTGCTGCAATACAGAAGCCCTCGACCACATGCCCGAGCCAATCGAAGTGGCGCTGAATGTAGCCCCAAGGAATATCCATCACGTCGCGCTTCGAGTGCCGCCCTCCCGATGAGGCCGGCCGACGGACCGCTATATCACAACCGCCGATCACGAGACCACACGATCCTCGAGGTTTCGCCCTTCGCGGACGTCTTCGGGAGCGTGGGCGAGCTCGTCCTTCTTCCAGTATCCGGACGCTGAGTGTGGTCGCAAAGTACAACTTGTAGTTAATCCAAAGTGGTCAATAGACAGGAACATCACATTCGGCAACATTGGAGCGCTTTCAGGAAAAGGGTGTAACGGTCTTCCGTAGGAAGTCGGTATTTTCATAGCGTTAGCTCGTCACTCCGACGGAGCCCGACGAAGTCGGCGCCGCGAAGGCCGTCCTGGTTTCCCAAGACGAGCATCGCCTACTTTACAGCACTGTGGAGAGAAAAATGGCGCATCTGATCGGTGGCATCGCCCCTTGGCTCGGGCTGGACAACCACATCTTCGGAACGAACGATCCGGACATTATCTTCGGAGACCCGTTCACGACCGGCAATAGCCTGGGAGTCTCCGAAATCGGCGGCTTCCTGTCTTCGGGGCAGGGTGGCCGCGACAGCCTTGACGGCCTTGGGGGCAACGACACGCTCTTCGGCGACGCTTGGACGATCTCCAATCAGGGGCGTGGTGGCGACGACCAGCTCGACGGCGGCGCCGGCGACGACACGCTGTACGGCGATGCCTTCCAGATCGATGCGATTGATTCCGCTACCGTCGCCGGAGGGAATGATCGTCTCTCGGGCGGCAAAGGCAACGATACACTCTATGGCGATGGCTACGATTGCCTCAGCGGACGTGGTGGAGACGACTGGCTCGACGGCGGCGCCGGAGACGATACTCTCTCGGGCGACGCTTTCTCCCTGGGCGATTTTTTCGTTGGCGGGAACGATCGACTCCAGGGCGGAGAGGGCCATGACAAGCTCTACGGCGATGGCCTCGACCAGGGGGTCGTGGAATCCGGGATCGGCGGCAACGACCACCTCTATGGTGGTTCGGGCAATGACTTTCTCGTTGGAGACATTCTTTTCTCACGTGGCGGCAGTGGCGGCGACGACCTGCTCGACGGAGGCAAAGGCAATGATGTCCTGTATGGCGATGCAGAGGTCGGCGTGGACACCGCGGGTGGGAACGACCTCTTGATCGGCGGCACCGGTAACGATCAGCTCTGGGGCGATGGTCGACTGACCGCAGCCTTCGCGGTCGAGACCGGTGCCGATCAGTTCCTGTTTTCACGAAACAGTGGTCGGGATGAGATCTTCGACTTCGAATTGGACAAGGACGTCATCCAAATCGCTGGCTATGGCTACGACGACTTCGCTGATTTTTTGCCCAACATCGGCAACGATGCCGACGGGAACGCTGTCCTGCAGTTGAATGGTACCGTCGATCAGGTCACTCTGATCGGCATCCACGCTGCCGACCTCAGCGCTGCCAACTTCGTCTTTGCGGGCGCGGATTTCGCCTTCGTCTGACGCAGGTAAGATTTGTCGGTAACAAAGCTGAATAGGGGTGGTTTTTTGGAGGCCTCGCCCGGAATTGAACCGGGGTACAAGGATTTGCAGGCTTGCATCCAATGTTGAAATTATTGCGGAAATGGTTGGCGTGTCGCAGTCATGTTTCAATCAACCCAGCAGATTGTTCGCTGCCTGGGCCAGTTCTGCCCGATCATTCGACCGCGGAAACAGGTGTCCATAAACATCCATGGTCATCACGTTCGAGGCGTGACCGAGCCGCTCTTGAACTATCTTTGCCGTTTCATCAGCCCCGAAGAATTTACGCCGCTTTTTCTCGGCTGAAAGTAGGAGGCTGCTTGTGAGGCTCTATCCTCCGTCCCCGATCTCGAGAACACCGACTCTTCCGCTTTCGTCCCGGCCGAAGACATGCCGGCTGGGTAGAGGCGACTTTCCTCGATCCTTCGTCACCGCTCCACAACGCGGAGCACGCCCATCTGGCTCATACCGAGATCGACTTCTCTGGACCGTCATCGAGAACAGCCGCTGGGGCCGCCGCATCACCGGCCAGTGCGAAGAGGGGAAGCCTCAGGATGCGATGGGAAAATGGCCCCGCGCCCGTGCAGAGATGCAGGTGAGGCAGTGGTCGGCTCTGTCCCGGATTTCACCATCACGCTGGATGCCGAATACTGCAGGGCCGTGCGGAGACGCAGATTTCATGGCGCTGGTCAAGCACGAGCTCTACCACGCTGCCCAGGAAACGGACGCATTCGGCGCGCCGAAGTTCAGCAGGTCGGCCGGTCGGCCGGTCTTCACCTTTAGCGGGCATGACGTGGAAGAGTTCTGCGCCGCCGTTCGTCGGTACGGAGCAGATGCAGCCGGTGTCCGCGCTATCGTCGATGCGGCCCACCGCCCGCCCGAGATCGCAAGAGCGCAAATTGCCCATGCTTGCGGCACCTGCCAGCTCATCGCGTAACTACTGTTGACAAGGTTCGACACGTGGCCTTTGGAGTCACACGTAGGGAAGCCGCCCAGACGGCGCCGGTAGGGGCAGAAAATGAACGATCGACAGCGCACGTACCTAGGTGATCCACTGGTAAGGCTTTGGGATGGCGAGGGAGAGTTTGGCGAATGTTTTAGGGAGGTCCTCTCTGAAGAAGACATCGTGACAATGCTTCGCGAAGGGCCGACGAAATTCGTTGAGGCTGACGTTGGGATGCCGCTCCGTTGGATAGCCGAAGACGAATGCTTTGAATTCTGGAAATCAGTCCGCGCAAACTTGCATGTGCGCGAAAAGCCTTACATGGAAGATTACCCGAATTGTTTCTTCTATCGAGCGTCAGAGTGGATCGGTCGCGATGATGACCGCGTTATCGTCCTCGCCAAAAACCACTAGCTTCTAGACTGACAGGAGCCTGACCGAAACATGGCCAAAGGCAAACTGAGAGATGAGGTGAAGACCTTCATCGTGCAAAGCCTAGCCGTCTTCGACACGCCTCGATTGGGGCATGTCGGAGGAGGAGAAGGCCGGCGTCTTCAAGACGAAGGCCGATGCAGCCCGGCAGTTGGTCGGCACGACGCCAGGGCAGGAGATCATCCCGCGTGACGCGGTCTCGGATACTCTGGTCAATCCGTTCATCGAGGACGGATCATTGCCCGGCCTCGACGCCGCGAGTGAGGCATACGGCAAGCTTTCTGAACAAGAGCCGGATGAGCGGGAACTGACTGCTGCCGCCATGTCACCGTCGTCAGCGTCTTGTAGACCGGCTACGTCTAAACCCGACGTGATCGGGCGTTAAATCTGGGTCGAGTTCTAACTCAAAGCCAAAGTTATACCAGGCTTCATAGCTGTTCTTCGCGGTGAGCGGAGGCTCCCAGTAGTGATCAACAACCCAGAACGAGTAGCCTCCGTCGACGTCGGTTGCCTCAATCTCTGGCTCTCGGAGAGCCAGTCTTTGAAGGCATCGCGCTCGCCCGACCAGATGTATATGATTGCCCATCCCTGGCGCTTCAACTTGGCGGCGATTTCCTGATACTCCAACGTCTCGAAATTCATCCGTTCGCCTACTGCTGAATCACGTAACGCTCGATAAAGAGCACTTCCTCGACCGGGCACTCGGGGTAGACCCACTGCATCCAGTTTGCCTTCAGCCAAGCGGTAGAAATGGCCTTGTCTCGTGAGACGAGTGCCTCCAGCGGCAGATGAAGGAACGTATGTCCCGCGCTGTAACCCGTTGCCACCATCATCCCAAGAGGGCGTGCTGCCTCGTAGGGACGAGAGCCCTTCACGCGGAAGATTGCGCCGCGCCAGATTTCAGGCTCTTTGAGGTCCACCAGTTTTTGCATTGATTCCGCCTCCTGTACGCAATCGCGGGTAGCACGCAGCAAGGATTGACGATAATGAAAATTCACAGACCTTGCGCCGATCGCGGGCACGCGAGCTTACGTCCGCACCGCGCGCACCGGCATCCAGCTCTATGCCGGCCATGAGGTCGGCAAGCCTGCAATTTATGTCGTGAAGGTGTACGGGGCCTTCAATTCAGGGCCGATCTGTCCTGAAAAGTGATGACGATTTCCGTAAGTTCAAAGTCAATGCAGGCAAAGGTGTCAGGAGCGTCGCTCGCGCCCAATTTCAAGAACGCATTGAGCTGAGCACGATCCAAGAACGGAGACGACGAGGCAATGGGTAGCAGAGACAGTATTTCGCCGTCGACGCTCTTTGCAAACGCTTGTGGATCTCCATCAAGGATGTGGACACCGGAAATTTCGACAATGCCGGTCGCGTAGTCGTCGGTCCCAGGCGGCGGGAGCGGTCCGGGCATGCCGAGGTCGTGGCATAGCTCTGTCCGGAAGGTGATTTTCCCAGTCTCAAATCCGAAGTCGAGAAATGATGCGTCGTGAAGCCAACAGCGCTCGTTGAACATTGCTAGCTTCATTTGTTCCCCCGTCTGACCCGTTTTGGGCGCTACCGAGATCGCCGTCGCGCGCTCGGCAGGTAGCCCTTGCATTAATCCGCCTCCTGGACGCCTCGCGGGTAGCACGCAGCAAGGATTGACCACAATGAAATTCACAGACCTTGCACCGATCGCGGGCACGCGGCCGCCTTCCATTCCCCAAGGTCGAGGGCGATTTACCGCATAGCTCGCCTCTTCAGGCGAGCTATCGTTACAGTTGTCTCAATCGTGATTGCAATTTGCGAAGCCGTCGCTTAGGCCTTGATTCATGCATTTCGAGCACAGAGGAAAACCAGCTTTGGCGTGGAAACTGTTCGCGTGCCTTAACGTGCTCTTTGGTCTTGCCGAGCTAGGGCTTTTGATGGGCGGCTTTGGTGAGCTCACAATGTGGAGAGTCGTGAACGATATCTTCTCTGTCTTAGCAACTAGTGTAATCGTGCTCTATGCTTTCGGACCAGTATGTTTCTCACAGGGCGTTCGCAGGGGCGTCGCAGTTGCACTTACTTTGCACGTCATCGCTGAATTTGCAGACGCGCTTTGGACGATTTACGTGTCCTACACATCTGTCGATGCAGACCTTACGCCAATTGGCGCGTGGATACTTTTGGTCTTCTTGTGTATCATCAATTACTTCACCATGCTTGCCACTTGGAGATACAGCATAGGTCAGGCAGGAGGAAGTGGTTCTTTGCCGGCTCAGATCGCGGTGCCGATCGCGCGGCGTTCAAGGCCACACTGATCATGAGCGCCAAGCTCACCGACATCGATCCGCAGGCCTGGCTTGCCAACACTCTGGCTCGTATCGCCGACGCCCGGATCATCAGGCTCGAGGACCTGCTCCCGTGGAATTGGCACCAACGAAGTCTCTAAAGATCAGTGCCTAACCTGCGCCCCCTGATCTCATTCGTGAATTTTCCCCACCGCCGCACTTTCGAGAAGAAGGCAATGCAATGAGGGTCATAGCAATCACTTCCATGCTCGTCGGAACGAGCGATTACCCTCTCGTTCCTGGATCCAAGTTGGAAAAATTGGGGAAGTTCTTAGGAGTTCCAGACCGCTGGGATTTCGGTATCGAAGACGAATTCACGTGCCAGTTGGGATATGCCGATTTTGAGTTTTCTTTGCGAACACGTAGCAATTGTGTCGAAGTTGAGAGGGTGTGGCTCGAACTGTGGAATGCACATCATAGTGAGCCGCAACCGAAAAGGTCTGCTATACGTCTAGTCGAGGGGATTGAGGTCGACGTCGGCGGCTTCCAACCGGGCATCTCGTTATCATCTGCTAAAGCACTGTTAGCCTCGTTGCGGATTTTCTACGAGGAATTCAGTCAAGCCGATGGCAGCGAGATAGTCAGCAAAATCGTTCTCGAGACGAAGTCCGAATTATACTTTTTCCAGGGCGATTATGAGCCCCGGCTCATGGAGATACACTTTTTCGCTGGCGACGAATAACCCGCTGTTACGCGTGGCCCTCGCCGGATGCATACAGCAAACGCTACGAGGTTCTCCCTGTGAGCGAAGTTCCGAAAATTAAATTGTTCTTTGAATGGGGTGGTGGAGTTCTTTGGTGCGCCAATGACGCTGCTCATCAACGCTTTGACGTAGGGCCTATTGAGGACAAGCTGTCTTTGCCGAATGAAATCCGAGAGCGATTGCACGGCATGGCAGTGTGGCATGATACAGCACTGGGTTGGAACAATCCTCCGGGACCTAGCCCATGGTCAAAAGCAGAAGATCTCAGATTTGCCGAAGCAGTTTACCAGCTTGTTGAGGAGATCAGACGGGAACTTGGGCCCGGCTATGAAGTCATCAGCGAACATTGCCCCGTCTATTGAATTCAATTGGGATGTCGGCACTCCCTCTGCGGCAATTCGTCAGATGCGGAACTCGTCGAGAATTACATGCATGGCGCGGATCGCAATGTTTACGGTAAGCATCCGGTGAAGGCCGCAGCTAGAGACCTTCAAGAATTTTCGGCATGATTTGCGAATGACTAGCTTGCCCCAGGGTCCGAAATGCCGACAGCAGATCTGAGTGGATGGCCTTTGGATAAGGTCTCGAAGGCGACGGCGTAGCGTTTCCTCAAGCCTGGGGCGCGAAGATTATTTTCCAAGACGGAGAGTGCGTCGGCGCGGTTCCCATGGGAGACCATCTGCGCTGCGGCCAAAAACAGGTACCAATGCCGTTGCTTGAGCATTCGCTCATCGCCCCGTTCGTAAATCTTGATCAAGTCATGTGGAGTTCGGATCTCATCAAGAAATGGGGCTGGCCATCGTTCAATAAAGGCAACAATCTCACGAATACGCGCCTTCATTTGATCACTGCCGCTTGCAAACCATCTGACGTGTTGCTCCTTTGGTGCAGTGAACTCAATTGGCTGGCTCACGATGATTTCTGGCGCATCCGCCAAAAGAGATTTGTTGCCCGCCACCAGTTCTAGCGTCGCCTTGGTTACAGATCTCATGCCAAGCCGCATGGCCGGGTGAAGGTGCATTTCTTCGTCCGGCTGATACGTGGGGAAGCAATCCGCTGCGAAAACGATGTCCTGCTCGGCTTCCTCCAGGATTCGCATGTAGGTAAACGAACCCTCTCGTCGTTCGAAGCCCAAGAGCGCCAGTCTTTCGTCGCCGACGGAGTTTAGCGCCGCAAGCAGGTCAGCTTTAATCTCTTTTTGGGTCCGCACCGTGTTTCCCTTTAACTTCCAATCACCGTCTCACAGGGCCGCAGGTCAGGCAGCTTGATCTCTTCGTCTTGACCGGCGTTAGCCTCCAACTCCTCGAGCTGCAACTCCATCTGTTCGAGAAGCCTGGCCTTGCGCTCCGAGCGGCTGCCATGGATGTCGCGCTTCAGCTTCTCGATCTCGAGCCGGAGCCGGGCAATCAGTGCATCCGAGTGCGAGTTCACCGCCTGAGCCCGAGCGGCAACGGCTTCCGCCCCACGTCGTGCCGCGCGTTTTGCGAGGATCATCGCGTGCGCACTGGTGAGGTCGTCGGCAAGCTGATCGGCCGCATCGGTCATGACGGCATGGAATCATATTCGCTCCCGCCGTGCCAGCGGTTTTGCTCATCCGGCCGACGTCGACGCCAGGTTTTTTTGCGGCATTCGCCAGTCGCCAGTCGATGCCTTCGATCAGATAGCCGAGCTGCGCCGGCCTGATCACGGCCGTGCCATCGGCCGGGCGGTTTCCAAACGAAAGCCGACCAAGCGCAAGGCAAAGAAAAATGACCCGCCGGTCTTGTAGAACGATGTTGCACGGATTTGCCGAGTGTGCCGGGAAGCCGTTGAAAATCAAGGGAATCCAGTTGCAACGAGATGCGACATCCGCATTCGCACAACACGAAGCTCTTTGCCACTTATCGCTTTGATATCATTGTGGAAAATTTTGGAGGCCTCGCCCGGAATTGAACCGGGGTACAAGGATTTGCAGTCCTCTGCGTCACCACTCCGCCACGAGGCCTCTACGATTTGCGATTTTTCAAATCGTGGCGCGGATTTAGAATGATTGCCCGCAATCCGCAAGAGGGTACATTTGGAATAGGGTCTTTTTTATTCTGTATAATATAGCTTCGGTTCTGTGGAGGCGTGGCCATAGCGCCCCAAGGCGCAATGCCCCCACTTCTAACGCGTTGAAATTGCGTACTTCCGTGAGAAACGCCTGCACACCTCGTCGGGAGGCTAGTGGTACCGCCGGATGAGGCCGACAAGCCTGCCTTGGATCTTGACCCGATCCGGACCGAATATCCGTGTCTCGTAAGCCGGATTGGCGGCTTCGAGCGCAATAGAGGCGCCCTTGCGACGGAAACGCTTCAGAGTTGCTTCCTCGTCGTCGATCAGGGCGACGACGATATCCCCGGGGGTGGCAGTGCTTCCGTTCCGGATGATCACCGTATCGCCATCGAGGATGCCGGCCTCGATCATCGAATCACCCTTGATCTCGAGAGCGTAGTGCTCGCCGCTGCCGATCATTTCGACCGGTACGGAAATATCGTGCATGTTGTTCTGGATTGCGGAAATCGGCACGCCGGCGGCAATGCGGCCCATGACCGGGACAGCGACCGACGCGATCTCGGCCGGGGGCGCCGGTTTCGGTGCGGGGGGCGGGGCCGCAGGCTTGCCCAGACTGCCTTCGATCACGCTCGGCGAAAAGCCGCGGCGGACCTGCGAAGCGCCGGCATATGCCTCCGGCAGCTTGATGACTTCGAGGGCCCGCGCGCGATTCGGTAGCCGGCGAATGAACCCGCGCTCTTCGAGTGCGGTGATCAGACGATGGATGCCCGATTTGGAGGCAAGGTCCAGGGCATCTTTCATCTCGTCGAAGGACGGCGGAACCCCGGATTCCTTCATTCGTTCATGAATGAACAGAAGCAATTCCTGTTGCTTGCGGGTCAGCATGGCGTCACTCCAGAATCGCGAAACAAATCAAGAACAGAAACTATCTGTTCCATATGTGTTCCGCAAGTGCCTAAAATTCCGTGAATACCGCTTGCTGCTGAATGCCTGCCCGCTTCTCATGCGGCGTGCGATGGCGATCGCTCGGAATCTGGGGGCAGGGGCGATACGCTCTCGCATGTTTGGCTTACAGCGGCCGGCCCAGTCGCTCGCCTATGCCATGCTAATAGGCAAGGCGCAGTCCGCCCGGCGTAAGAACGTCGAATTCAGGCTCGGGATAGGGCCCGTACCACTGAGTATAGGTCGTGTTGGTCGAGCCTGTGCTGGCGCACCCCGAAAGGGCGAAGAGGGAAAAAATTACGGCTGCCACCAAAGATTTAACAGGCATGTTTTTCTCCACTCGCGGGAGTTGCCCAGACCTCGAACGGGTCAGACTAAAACTTTCTCTCAAATCAGCTTTTTTGGCAAGCGCAGCCGAGCCGCGGCATCGCCCGGGCTCTGCAACCTGACGTCCGGCATCGGTGGATGTTAGCTCAGGTAAGATCCGTTACCTGGGTCTCCGGGCTGGACAAAAGAGGGGAATGGTGGAGTCGAAGGGAGTCGAACCCTCGACCTCCGCAGTGCGATTGCGGCGCTCTCCCAACTGAGCTACGACCCCACTGGTCACCCATTGTATAAGATTTTTCGGCCCCGCGCGCCAGTGCATTCCGTTTGCCGGCTTCACCCTTGCCGCCCGGTAGGGCACGCTGCAATTCACCCACCCGAATATCGCCCCTTCGCGATGGAGTCCCAAGCAGCTTCTTCCGCTCCGGCAGGTGACGCAGAGCGTCGGAAGGGCAGGGCAGCCACGAGCCTTGCGGCTGGGGAAGACGGCCATCAGTGACGAGAAGCTGGGAATTCCGGCGTGCCCGGATCAACTCCGAAATGGCGGAAGAGGTGGGATTCGAACCCACGGTACGCTTTCACGCACGCCGGTTTTCAAGACCGGTGCCTTAAACCGCTCGGCCACTCTTCCAGGTGATTGCGGAGCTTCGTGAAATTCGTTTCCGAGTTCTCGATAAACCGGCGATCGCTACCGGGTTTGCTGCCCATTCACCAACGGCTGGCTTTTTAGCAGCTTTGATCACAGCGTCAACTTGCTCCGGAGCATTTGCTTGCATTCGAGGCGTGCCGCGCCGCATACGCCCGTGGCACGGTTGTGGGCCATCGTCACGGGCGCCGTCCGCTGTCCGGCGCCGCAGTCGGACTTTCGTCGCCTGCCCGGGCGACGTAGGCCGCGACATCCCGACTTCTGCCGTCCAGGAGCGCCGCTCCGGCAAGCAGATAAACGGCAATCGCCAACATCGACAGGAGCATTATGCCTAGGGGGAGGCCGGTTGCCGCCCGTCGCTCCGGCGGCCCATAATCGTATCTGTCGTCCATTGCGAGATCCTCTCGGACTTGGGCCGGAGCACGGGCACCACGCCAACCGGGGACGGAGCCTCAGAGTTGCACCGACGGGAAGCTTCGGCCAGCTCTGAGGCCGCCGCACCCCGCGGCCGACGAGCCACGCGGGTGCTTATTGCGATATGTATCGGCAGGGAAACCCGGCAACGGGTTTCGGACCTTTGGCGCGCTCTATCGGACCATGGTCCAGCGACTCATTTACGTTTCGTAAACCATAGCGAGCGTTTTTTTGCCTCCGTTCGTCCTCCGGTTCGCAATTTCGCCTTGTTGTTGTCATGATTGTTCGACTGTTCCGTTTCGGGACGGCGAAATTCTCGCGGGGGGAACTACTGCACGATTGCGACGATCGTTGCGCGTTCGGTCGGATGCGCGAGCGCTGCAGGAGCGGATTTCGGGTGCGGCTTTGCGAATGATCTTGTGGGACAGATGACATCCAATAACGGTGCGGCATATCTTGTGAGGGGGCTCCGTCTCGCAGCGGTTCCGTTGCTTTGCGCGGTGCTTGCGGCCTGCGGGTCGACGTCGAGCGTCAAGAAGACCAAGTCGCGGAGCAAGGAATACTTCGCCGAGTCCGTCTATGGCGTCAAAGCCAGCCCCAGAGTCGCTACCGGAAACAACATTCCCAAGGGCGGTGGCCGCTACCAGGTAGGGAAACCCTATCAGGTCAAGGGCAAGTGGTATCAGCCGAAGGAGGATTTCGGCTACAACAAGAGCGGGATGGCCTCCTGGTACGGGTCTGCCTTCCACGGCCGGCTGACGGCCAATGGCGAGGTCTATGACAAGCATCACCTTTCGGCCGCTCACCCGACGTTTCCGTTGCCGAGCTATGCGCGCGTGACCAACCTGGAGAACGGCACGTCCGTCATCGTCCGTGTCAATGATCGCGGCCCCTATGAATACGGCCGGATCATCGACGTCTCTTCGAAAACCGCCGACCTGCTGGACATCAAGCGCAAGGGAAGCGCCAATGTTCGCGTTCAATATGTCGGTCGTGCGCCCCTCGAAGGCAATGACATGCCCTACCTCATGGCTTCGTACGTCAGGAAGGGCGACCGTGGCCCGAGCGTGATGCCGGAAGGGCAGATCGCCTCAGGCGTGATGGTGGCTTCCAACGAGCCGCTGCGCGACATGGTTCCGAATCTCCGCGCCGTTCCGGTTCCGAACAGATCGACGCTCGATGCCGGCGTGCCGGTGAACGCGCTCGCAAAGCCGGCGCAGGCCTCGGCGGCACCAAGCGCCTTCGGCGAATTCGTCGTTCTGCCGCAGATCGGCCCCATGCCGACGTCGCGCCCGCAATTGATCCCGCTGCCGGATGGCAGCATGGCCTATGCTGCGGCCTACGTCGAAGTTCGCGTCAGCGACAAGCCTTCGCCCTTCGAGGCGATCATGGTCGATCGCAATCCGCTGACCCCCGATTCCATTCTCGCCTATGCGAAGCGCCAGTACCGAAACGCCGACTCGCGCTGACGCCGGTTGAAGAGGGCTTTTCGCGCTGATATGCCCATGCAGAACCGGAGTTTCTCATGCGCATGAAGTGGCTTGCGGTCGTAGGTTTCCTCGCGGCCATCGTTTCGGGGCAAGCGGTCGCGCAGACGCCCGCCTTCGACACCAAAGCGAAGCAGATATATCTCGTCGATGCCGAGACGGGCACAGTGCTCTTTTCACGCGACGAGGATGCACCCGTCCCGCCTGCCTCGCTCGCCAAACTCATGGCGATGGAGGTGGTTTTCGAGGCCCTGGATAAGGGCGAACTGACGTCCGAGACGAGTTTCCAGGTTTCTGAACATGCGTGGCGTACAGGCGGGGCCCCCTCCGGCACTGCAACGATGTTCGCCGCGATCAAATCCAGGATCCGCGTTGCGGATCTCATCCAGGGCGCAACGGTGCAACTCGCCAATGATGCGTGCATTGTCCTGGCTGAGGGAATGGCTGGCAGCGAGGCTGCTTTTGCCGAACTGATGACCAAGCGGGCCCGCGAGCTAGGGCTGCCGGTCGCCACATTCAGGAATGCCACGGGGCTGCCGCATCCGGAAAACAAGATCACGATGCGCGAACTCGTCGCCCTTACGCGGCACCTGTACGAGGCGCACCCGAATTACTATCGGCTCTATTCGCAGCCGGAATTCGAGTGGAACAAGATCCTTCAGCGCAACAAGAACCCTCTGATCGCGGCAAATGTCGGCGTCGACGGGTTGGCGACCGGCTTTGCGGAGGGTTTCGGCTTCTCGCTCGCCGTCTCGATGCAACGCGGCGACGGCCGCGTCTTTCTCGCGATGGGGGGCCTCGAGAGCGAAAAGGAGAGAATCGACGAGAGCCGCAGGGTCCTGGATTGGGCGATGACCGCTTTCGAGAAACGGCGCATTTTCGCAGATGGTGAAACCATCGGAGAGGCGAGCGTCTACGGCGGTGCGGATTCCCGAGTGGCGCTCGTGGCGGGCAGCCCGGTCGACGTTCTGCTGCCGGTAAAAAATCCCGAACGGCTGACGGCACGCATCGTCTACAAATGGCCGCTCAACGCACCCGTGGCTGCCGGTCAGCAGGTCGGCGTCGTCAAGCTCTGGAACGGGGACAAGCTGCTGCGGGAAGTTCCCGTGAAGACGGCGAGGGCGGTCGAGTCCGGAACGCTCACGAGCCGGGCGCTCGACGCGCTGCAGGAACTGCTGTTCTTCTGGCTGTGACAAATGCGCTTTGCGACGGTTCCTTCCGCGGGACCGATCGGCTAAACAGAGACGATAATGCACGCCGATCCGGGAATTGAAGTGTCGCTGACCAAGGGTTTGTTCATAACATTCGAGGGGGGGGAGGGGGCCGGCAAGTCGACCCAGATGCGCCTTCTTGCGCAAGCGCTGAGCGCGCGCGGCTACCGCGTGCTCACCACGCGCGAGCCGGGAGGCTCCGCGGGTGCCGAAGCCGTTCGCCACGTCCTTCTTTCGGGCGCGGCGGAGTCCTTCGGAGTCCGGATGGAGGCGATCCTCTTTGCGGCCGCCCGCAGCGACCATGTCGAGGAGGTGATCCGGCCGGCGCTCCAGCAAGGAACGATCGTCCTTTGCGATCGGTTCATGGATTCCTCGCGCGTCTATCAGGGCGTGACGGGCAATCTGGAACCGGCTTTCGTCGAGACCATGGAACGCGTTGCGGTGAACGGTGTCATTCCCGACTGCACCATCATTTTCGATCTTCCCGCCTCGGTCGGGCTGGAGCGCGCCCGCCGGCGCGCCGCAAACGACAGTCCCGACCGATTTGAAAAGGAACAGCTGGCGACGCATGAAAAGCGGCGCGAAGCCTTTCTCGATATTGCCGCGGCCGATCCGGAGCGATGCCGCGTCGTCGATGCCAACCGTCCGCCGACCGCGATCGCTGCCGAAGTATTGAGTCTCGTCGAGGCGCTATTGCCGCTTGAGGGCAAGCCGCAACCCTCGAATGCGGAAGCGACGTCATGACCCCGGAACAGCCAGGTGTGCTGGAGGGCGCGCTTGCTCCCGTGATGAACAGCAAGCTCTTCGGTCATCGGGAGGCGGAAGCCTTTCTCGCGCAGAGCTACCGGTCCGGTAAGGGTCATCACGCGATCCTGATCGAAGGGCCGGAGGGGATAGGCAAGGCCACACTCGCCTTCCGCTTCGCCAATCATGTCCTGAGCCATCCGGATCCGGCAGACGCCCCCGAAAGGCTTGCCGACCCTGATCCCGCCTCTATCGTCACGAGACAGCTCGGTTCGGGCGCATCGCACAATCTCCTGCATCTCGCGCGCCCAGTGGACGAAAAGACGGGCAGGACGAAGGGCGCGATCACGGTCGACGAGGTTCGCCGCGCCGGCAAGTTCTTCGGCCAGACGTCGGGCACCGGAAACTGGCGCATCGTCATCATTGATCCGGCCGACGATCTCAACCGCAACGCCGCCAATGCCATTTTGAAGATGTTGGAGGAGCCGCCGCGCCGTTCGCTGTTTCTGGTGCTCACCCATGCGCCGGGAAAACTCCTGCCGACCATCCGCTCGCGTTGCCTGCCTTTGCGGCTGAAGCCTCTGGACACGGAGGCCCTGCGCCAGGCGCTTGCGCATCTCGGGCTCGATCTCGCGGGCCTGAATGCAGAGCGCGTCCTCGCCGCCGCAAACGGCAGCGTTTCTGAGGCGCTGAAGCTCGTCAACTATGGCGGGCTGGATATAGCCGAGGCTTTCGAAGACATTCTGGCGGGGCAGGCTGTCCGCAAGAACATGCACAAGCTGGCCGACGTGCTTTCGGGCAAGGACAGCGAAACGATCTTCGATTTCTTTTCGTCGCTGCTGTCGGGGCGCATCATGCGGATGGCTCGCGAGGCGGCGATCGCCGGCGACGTCGGCGCGGCCGAACGGTTCGCCAGGCTGTCCAGCACCGTTGGCGAACGCCTGACGCTGAGCGCGGCCTATAACCTCGACCGCAAGCAGACGGTTCTTTCCCTCCTCGATGATCTCAAGGAAGCTCTATAGGTCGGGAGCGAACTTCCATTTTCGCTCGATTGCCGCAGCCAGGTCTATATCGTTGTGGTGGGCGAAGAGCAGAACGTGGCCGAGGAGATCGGCCGTTTCGTCGGCGATCGACTGGCGCAGCGTCTCCGGGGAGACCTGCCGGTCGCGCCCCCGTCCTGTGGCGTTGTTCCAGGCCTGCGTCAGTTCCCCCATTTCCTCCTGCAGTTTCAATATAAACCAATCCGGATCACGGCTGATCGAATGCATCGCTGCATAGCCCGCCGACGCTTTCTCGAATTTTCGTCTGAGTTCGTTGAGCACACACTCTCCCCCCGTTTGTTTTTGTTTTGTTCCAGACGATCTTTCGTGTCAATCCCGTTTGATATCGCGGGAAGCCCCGCGGCTGGAGAGAAGCTTTCTCTTGCGCTCCGGGTGGAGAAGGGTATGCGAGGTTTCCGCGGAGCCCGAATTTTCCCCCTCGAAGACGGTTCACGGCCATGGTCAGGTCGCTCCGGCCTAAATTCAACGTGATCTACCGGTTTCCTACCCGAAGGCGATGCGGTAATAGCACCCCATAGTTTCTGTCCCGAGGATATCGAAGCCCGCTATGAGAGATACGTCCCCGTTCTACATCACCACCGCGATTTCCTATCCGAACGGCAAGCCGCATATCGGTCATGCCTATGAACTGATCGCGACGGATGCCATGGCACGCTTTCAGCGGCTTGACGGGCGTGAGGTCTTCTTCCTGACTGGGACGGACGAGCATGGACAGAAGATGCAGCAGACGGCGAAGAAGGAAGGAATTTCGCCGCAGGAGCTTGCCGCCCGCAATTCGGCCGAGTTCCAGAATATGGCGCGGCTGCTCAACGCCTCCAACGACGATTTCATCCGCACGACCGAACAGCGCCACCACGAGGCCTCGCAGGCGATCTGGATCCGCATGGGCGAGGCGGGCGACCTTTACAAGGATTCCTATGCCGGGTGGTATTCCGTTCGAGACGAGGCCTATTACCAGGAAAACGAGACGGAACTGCGCGGCGACGGCGTACGTTACGGACCGCAGGGAACGCCCGTGGAATGGGTGGAGGAAGAGAGCTATTTCTTCCGGCTGTCCGCCTACCAGGACAAGCTCCTCAAGCACTACGAGGAAAATCCCGACTTCATCGGTCCGGCGGAACGGCGCAACGAGGTCATTTCCTTCGTCAAGTCGGGCCTGAAGGACCTCTCCGTCTCGCGCACCACATTCGACTGGGGAATCAAAGTTCCGAACGATCCCGCTCATGTCATGTATGTGTGGGTCGACGCGCTGACCAACTACGTCACCGCCACCGGCTATCTGACCGACCCGACGGGTCCGCGCGCGAAGTTCTGGCCCGCAAACATCCACGTCATCGGCAAGGATATCATCCGTTTCCACGCCGTCTATTGGCCGGCATTCCTGATGTCGGCCGGTCTTCCGCTTCCCGAGCGCGTCTTCGCTCACGGATTCCTGCTCAACAAGGGCGAGAAGATGTCGAAGTCGCTCGGCAACGTGGTCGATCCGTTCAATCTGGTCGAGCATTTCGGCCTCGATCAGATCCGCTATTTCTTCCTTCGCGAAGTCTCGTTCGGCCAGGACGGCAGCTACAGCGAGGAGGGGATAGCGACCCGCATCAATTCCGACCTCGCCAACGGTATCGGCAATCTCGCCAGCCGTTCCCTGTCGATGATCGTCAAGAATTGTGACGGCCAGATTCCGCTCTGTGGACCGCTGACCGACGAAGACAAGGCGATGCTCGCCGCCGCCGACTCGCTGATCGACACCGCACGCGAGGAAATGGGCAAGCAGCTCATTCATCGCGCACTTGCGGCGATCATCGCTGTCGTTTCCGAGACCGACCGCTACTTCGCAGGCCAGGAACCCTGGGCGCTGAAGAAGACCGATCCGAGCCGCATGGCAACCGTGCTTTACGTCACGGCGGAGGTCGTTCGCCAGGTCGCGATCCTTCTGCAGCCATTCATGCCGGAATCGGCGGGAAAACTCCTGGATCTCGTCGCCGTACCGGCCGACCGTCGCGATTTCGCCCATCTCGGCGAAGCCGGGCGCCTCGTGTCCGGAACGCCGCTCGAAGCACCCAAGCCGGTCTTCCCGCGCTACGTCGCGCCGGAAGCCTGAACGAGACGAAAGCATGCTGATCGACACCCATTGCCATCTCGATTTTCCGGATTTTGAGGCCGAACGCGACGCAATCATCGAGCGAGCGCGCGAGGCCGGCGTGGCGCAGATGGTGACGATTTCGACCCGGGTGAAACGGTTCGACACGATCCTCGCCATCGCCGATAAATATCCGAGCGTCTTCTGTTCCGTCGGCACGCATCCTCATAATGCCGATGAGGAACTGGACGTGACGGCCGACGATCTCGTTCGGCTCTCCGCCCATCCCAAGGTCGTCGCGATCGGCGAGGCGGGGCTGGATTATTTTTACGACAACGCGCCGCGCGACGCGCAGGCGGAGGGATTGAGGCGGCATATCGCGGCGGCGCGAACAACCGGACTGCCGCTCGTCATCCATAGCAGGTCGGCCGACGACGATATGGCTGCGATTCTAACCGAGGAATCGGGGAAGGGCGCCTTCCCCTTCCTTCTCCATTGCTTCTCGTCCGGCCCGGACCTCGCCCGAATCGGCGTCGAGCTCGGCGGCTATGTGTCCTTTTCGGGGATCCTGACATTCCCGAAATCCGAGGAACTGAGGGACATCGCCAGGACAGTCCCGCGCGATCGGATGATCGTCGAGACGGACGCGCCCTATTTGGCACCGAAGCCCTTCCGCGGCAAGCGCAACGAACCGGCCTACGTGGCGCACACGGCCGAGGTGCTGGCGCAAGCCATCGGCGTCTCCAGCGAGGAGATTGCCGAAATCACCACCGAAAACGCCTTCAGGATCTTCTCGAAGATGCCGAGGCTTTGAAATGGCATTTCGGCGGGTCTTCACCATTCTGGGCTGCGGCTCGTCGCCGGGCGTGCCGCGCATCACCGGTGATTGGGGCGCCTGCGATCCGTCGAACCCGCGCAACCGTCGCATGCGAGCGGCCTTGCTCGTAGAACAGTTTGCGCCGGACGGCGGCAAGACGACCGTGGTGATCGACACCGGCCCGGATTTCCGAGCCCAGATGATCGCGGCGAATGTACGCCACATCGATGCCGTGCTCTACACCCATGCCCATGCGGACCATCTGCACGGGATCGACGATCTGCGCGGTTTCGTCATCGAGAATCGCAGGCGCGTGCCGATCTGGGCCGATGCGTTCACGATGGCCCGTATTCGCGACGGCTTCCGCTATTGTCTGGAGTTGCCGCCAGGCAGCGGCTATCCGCCGATCGTCGAGCCGTACGTTATTCCCGACGACCTGCCGCCGTTGACCATCCATGGCGCCGGCGGGCCGATCTCGTTCGAGCCGCTGATGCAGTTTCACGGCAACGTCCATTCGCTCGGCTTCCGCATCGGCGGTTTTGCCTATTGCAGCGACGTCAGCGACTTTCCGGCAGAAACGGTCGGGAAGCTCGGCGGGCTCGATCTGCTCGTCATCGACACGCTGCAGTACAAATTTCACCCGAGTCACTTGTCTCTGGTGCAGTCGCTCGTGTGGATCAACCGACTGCGGCCGAAACGCGCCGTGCTCACGCATATGCATGTGCCGATGGATTACGAGACCGTGTGCGCCGAGACGCCGGATCACGTCGAGCCGGCTTACGACATGATGCGCATGGAATTCGATATCGACCGGCCGTCGGCGGAAGACGCATAAAGTCCCATATCAGAGATCTTATATAAGTCACTGATCCGATGCGACTTACGCCTCTCTCGGATCACAGCGGCTTGTTCCATAATCTATCTTATGCGATGTTTACATGTAGCGGCAGTTTAGAGATGCGACATATGAGCCAGTTAGAGATGCGACAGTCGTCGCCTCTCGGGATGCTGGTCAAACGTCAACGTTTGGAAGGAAGACTGGCGACGTGAAGCGTGGTTGAGACCATGAGCGTTCGGAGTCGTCATGTCTTGTTTGATCACCATGTCGCAGAAGGAATTGCATCGTCTTGAACTCATACAGCGGATTCGCGGTGGCAGCCTGACCGTCGTCGAGGCGGCCGCGTTGCTTCGTCTCAGCCGCAGTCAGGTCCACCGGCTGTTGCAGGCCTATGACCTGGACGGCGCCGACGGTCTCGTGTCGAAGAAGCGCGGCCGTCCGAGCAACCGGCGTCATAGCGAGGATTTCCGCAACCTGGTGCTCGATCTGGTGCGTGAGCATTACGGGGATTTTGGACCTACGTTGGCCGCCGAGAAGCTGCTGGAACGCCACCGGATTGCCGTCAGCAAGGAGACGCTGCGTCAGTGGATGATGGAAGTCGGCCTCTGGGTGTCGCGACGCGAGCGCAAGAAGCGGGTTTTCCAGCCGCGCGGCCGGCGCGATTGTTTCGGCGAACTCGTTCAGATCGACGGCTCGCTTCATTGGTGGTTCGAGAACCGCGGTCCCAAATGCGCCCTGCTCGTCTATATCGACGATGCCACCGGCAAGCTGTTGCACTTACGCTTCGCCGGATCGGAGAACACCTTCGACTATCTGCACGCGACGAAGGCCTACCTGCAGCAATGGGGCAAGCCGATCGCCTTCTATAGCGACAAGCATGGCGTCTTCCGCACCACCCATGCTTCCAAGAAGGACAGAACCAGTGGCCTGACGCAGTTCGGACGAGCCCTTTATGAACTCAACATCGACATCATCTGCGCCAACACCCCGCAGGCCAAGGGACGCGTCGAGCGCGCCAACCAGACGCTGCAGGATCGCCTCGTCAAGGAACTGCGGCTGCGCGGCATCGACACGATCGCCGCGGCGAATGCCTATGCGCCGGAGTTCATGGCCGACTTCAATCGCCGCTTTGGCAAGGCGCCGCGCAATCCGAAGGACATGCACCGGCCGTTTGCCGCGCATGAGAACCTCGATGGCGCGATGTGCCGCAAGGAGATCCGCAAGCTGTCGCAGTCGCTGACGCTGCGCTATGACAAGGTGATGTTCATCCTCGATCCGACCGACCTCGCCACGGCGCTGGCCGGCAAGAAGGTCATTGTCTGCGACTATCCCGACGGTCGCCTCGAGGTCACCCATGAGGGGACGTCCCTGCCCTACAGAACCTTCGACACGCTGCGCTCGGTGCACCGCTGCGAGGTGGTTGAGAACAAGCGCCTTGATGACATGCTGGCGGTGGTGGCCGAAATGCAGGCCGGACGAGAGCAACAGCGCAGCAAGGGCGGGCCGCGCCGCACCGGCCAGACGGACCATATGTTCGGCATTCGCGACGGCAGCCAGAGCAATGGCTATCAAAAGCGCGGCACGAAGCCTGGCCGGAAGACGGATTTTACCAAGGATCCGGTGGTCATCGCCAAGCGCCAGCAAGCCCTTGCGCAGCTGAAAGCGGCGGAGTGATCGGGATGTCAAAGCTAAAGTTTATCTTGCAGCTGGAGCCATCCGCCGCCGACCGGGCTGCGCAACCCTGACCAGCTCCACCCGGCCGGCGGCTTGCGTCTCCGTACTTTTTAAATATAGCAACTTGCAAATGCAGTAGTAATGGATAGGATGTTGTCGCGTTTCTAAGTTGACTACTTTGTCTCATCTTTAAATAGCTGTGACATTACATGTAGCGGGGGTACATTCTATTTCCAAGTGCGACATGGCAATGAAAACAATGGCTTGCCTCTTGCAGATCTTTGCATGTGTCTCAAGAGATAGTGATCTCGGCTTCTGTATCGGATTCCAACTCTAAACAGGCTGTCCATAGAGGTGTTTTGTAATAGGTACCGTCCTGCAGAAAATCTAGCCCTTCGCGCTCTTCCTGCAGCAATCCCAGCCAGCACAAGGGCCGAACAATGTCGTAGCGGAACTCCGCTCTGATCGTCGAAGCTTGGATAATCATATCTGCTTGCGCCAGCGAGTACGACTCGCTCGGGTATAACTCGCTCACCAGGTCGTCCAGCGAACAGCCCTTTCTCGCCTTGATATTGATAAGATTGAGAAAGACGTGCCACCACCGCATCCGCACGCGCACATCGTCCCGTGTCTGCCCGTAGTCGATATAGGCATAAAGATAGTCCGTCGCGATCTGATCGAAGAAGGTGTGGGGTCTTGCAAGAAAATCCCGACCGCGTTTGGTGGGAAACAGTCGGTCTTTTTTTCGCCGCACAAGCCTTAGGTGCTTGAGCATGTCGTGGACCACCGAAAGCGGCGGCATGTCAGCTTCGTTCAGAACCTTGTTGACGCTGTATAGGTCCTCCGGCGTGTTGCCGGGCCAATCGAAGTGAACAGCGGCCCAGTGCACAAACTTACGGTTCATCGCACCGGACGCAGTCAGACCGATGCCGCCTTCGGTCTCGGCATAGGAGATGGCCATGACCATGCCGCGAACCAGTGGCGACATGGCCACTACGTCCACGTCCGCAACGAGCTTAATTTCCGGAAGCATTGCGCGCGCTCCTGGCGAATCCGGTCGCTTGAATTTATCCGGAACGATCTCCCAAGAGCGCGGAGATTGAAACCCCGAAAAGCTAAGCAAGGGAAAGAAAGCCCCTCACCCGGCCCGGCTCTTGCAACCCGGACCAGCCCGTCACATTCTACCAGATAGACATGCGACAAGCCGCACCTCTCGGGATGCCGGACAACGTCAACGCTGGACCGCTTGTTTTAAGGGAGACACGGTATGGACCGATTCACAGGCGGTTGCCTGTGCGGCAACTTGCGATTGGTGGCGTCGGGACGACCATACCGAGTCGGTCTCTGCCATTGTCTCGACTGCCGCAAGCATCACGGGGCCCTTTTTCACGCGTCCGCCATTTTCCCTGAGGATTCTGTGACGGTCGATGGCGAGACACGCGATTACGCCGGTCGGCATTTCTGTCCCCGTTGCGGCTCGACCGTCTTCGCACGCACCGGAGACGAAATCGAGGTGAACCTGGGATCCCTGGACGCCCCGGATCAATTGACGCCAACCTACGAAAGCTGGACCGTTCGTCGCGAATCCTGGCTGCCGCCGTTTCCCCTCAAGAGACGATACGAGCGGGATCGTGATGAAACGAGTCGCTTCGAGGAATAGGCCCCACGAACGGACGATGGATACGCGTCACTCCGGTAGACCCGCCTTGCGGTAACCGTCAACGAAATGCGCAAGCGTCACAGGGTCGCGGAACGGCTCCGTACTCGCCCAGTGTCGGGTTGTGAAATGCGGGTTGGCGACGAGGAACAGTTCGACCTCGGCGCGCGCCTCGTCGAGCCGGCCCAGTTGGGCAAGGCTTGCCGCCAGGAAACGTCGCGAGCTGGTACGATACGTCTCGTCCCTCCGCAGTGTCTCGACGGCGGCTTCGTATTCGCCGGCGGCATATTGGGCCTGGCCGAGCGTCAGATAGTACCAGCTTGCCGGAAACGGGTTCAGCCGGAACGCCTTGCGGATGTGCTCAAGGCCCTCCTCCACCCGCCCGGCCAAGACCGCTATGTCGGATAAAGTCGCCCAGGTATCGGCCTCATTCGGGTCGAGCTCGATCGCCTTGGCGAATTCCGCATCCGCCTCGGCGAAGCTGCGCTCATATGCAAGCAGGTTGGCCAGCACCCAATGGCAGCCGGCATCGTTCGGATCGATCGCCACGGCTTTGCGTGCCAGTTCCAAAGCAATGCTACGGTTCGGCTCGACCGGTTCGCCCCAATGCACCCATCTCATCCAGTGGTTCATGGCAAGCCAGCGATTGGCCTCGGCATATTCCGGATCAAGCGAAATCGCGCGCGTGAGCATCAGATGCGCTTCCCGCGCCGTCTGAGGCGAATCATCGATCAGTTTGCGCGCCCGCACACAGAGATCGTAGGCCTCGAGATTCTTGGGGCGATTGCGCGGCGGCTGTGGGCGCAGCCGGCCGAGCAACGCCTCCACGATCTTGCCGGTGACCTCGTCCTGAACTGCAAAGATATCTTCGAGGCTGCGATCGAAGCGTTCCGCCCATAGATGATTGCCGCTCACCGCATCGACCAGCTGTGCGTTGATGCGCACGCGCCCCGCGGCGCGTCGTGCGCTACCCTCCAGCAGATAGCGTACGCCAAGGTCCGCAGCGATCTCGCGCACGTCCCTCGCCTTTCCTTTGAAGGCGAAGGCCGAGTTGCGCGCGATGACGAAGAGGCCGGAGATCCTGGACAGGTCGGTGATCAGGTCTTCGGTCAACCCATCCGCGAAGGAATCCTGCTCCGGATCGCTGCTGAAATTAACGAAAGGCAACACGGCGATCGATGGTTCGTTGGGCAGCGCCAGTGGATTTCGCTTCGCGCCACCGACCTGTTCGACAGGGCCCGTGAAGCGGTAGCCGACCCGCGGAACCGTGGCGATCCATTCTCCGCCGTCGGGGGGCGCACCAAGCATTTTCCGCAGCTGCGCGATCTGGACGGTGAGGTTGCCTTCCTCGACCGCCCTGCCCGGCCACGCCGCATCCATCAACTCGGCTTTTCCCAGGATTTCGCCCGGCCGTCCGGCGAGCGCCTCAAGCAGCTTCAGCCCGCGATAGCCGACGGCGACGGGATCATCGTTCCGAACGAGCGTTCCCGCACCCGGATCAAGGACGAACGGACCAAAGACGATGCGCGATCGCTGCATAGGCGCATCTATAGTGCGTTTGGAAGTTTTTGAGAACTTTTTGGAGGAGCTTAATTACGACGCTTTTCGCATCCCGCAGAATCGTCCTCCCCAGGTCGAGGGCTCTGCCCCTTAAGCCGTATGGAGGTTGCAATGAACGATACCCCCTCCGTTATGACGGAAATGCCGCGTCGGCCCTACCGCCTCGCGACCCTTCGAAGCATTATCGCGACGTGGGAGGAGCGGAAGCGCTTTCGCTGCGAACTTGAGCAGAAGTTGAAGGACGATCCGCATTTGATCTGCGATATCGGTCTGACGAGGCTTGAGGCCGAGGCGGAGATCGCCAAGCTCTTCTGGCAAGTATAGGCGTAGTCTGCATGACCACTGAAAGCACGACATTATCGCTCCACGAGCGGATCCCATGGGCCGCCATGGCCGGCATCATCGCCACCGTCACGGTGTTCGCCGTGGCACAGGGGCTTACCTATCCCCTGCTCAGCTTCATCCTGGAGCGGCAGGGGACGACGCCCGGCCTGATCGGCGTGTCCGCGGCGATGACCCCGCTGGGTTTCATCGTATCCGCCCTCTTCATACCGGCACTGGCGCGGCGCATTGGCGGGGCGCGGCTTGCGATCCTGTGTTCGGGCCTGGCCGCGCTCACGCTGATCGCAATCGGCTGGTCGCGGGAGGTCTGGATCTGGATGCCGCTGCGTTTCCTGCTCGGCTTCTTCGCCAATCCGCTTTACGTGATCAGCGAGACCTGGCTGCTCTCGATCACGCCCGCGCGGCGGCGCGGCCGCATCATGGGACTCTATTCGTCGATCGTCTCGGGCGGCTTCGCCATCGGCCCGCTCTCGCTCGGTCTTGTCGGCACGCAAGGGTGGCCGCCCTTCATGGTCGGCATCGTCGCCTTCCTTCTCTGCGGGCTGATCGTGCTTGCGGTCGTGCCGCACCTGCCGAAGATGCCACATGAAGGCGAAGCGACATCGGTCGGAGGCTTTTTCGCACTGGCGCCGCTCCTCTTGTTCGCGGTTTTCGCCGCCGCCGCTTTGGAGCAGACCCTGCTTTCCCTGTTCGCGGTCTATGGCGCGGCGCTCGGCAGCACAGAAGGGCGCATCGCCTCGCTCATCACCTGTTTCATCGCAGGCAATGCCGTGCTGCAGATATTGCTCGGGCGGGTGGCCGAACGGTTCGGGTCGCTGCGGACGATGATGCTCTGCGCCTTGGCTTCACTGGGTGGCTGCCTGCTGCTGCCGGCGATCTTCGAATCATGGCTCATCTGGCCGCTCTTTTTCGTCTGGGGCGGAGCCTCGTTCGGAATCTACACAATGTCGCTGATCCAGCTCGGCGAACGTTTCACCGGCCAGGCCCTGATCGCCGGCAACGCGGCCTTCGCCTTCGTATGGGGCATCGGCGGCATCGTGGGCTCGCCCGCGACCGGACTGGCGATGCAACTGATCGGACATCAGGGGCTGCCATCGTCCCTTGGCCTGCTTTGCTTCGTGCTGGCCGTGTTTCTCGTGGCAGAGAGACGGCGGATCTGACCGGGAATTGCGTCGTGCCGCGGTCCAACAAATTGAAACTATGCACTTCCGGACGGAATGCCGTTATCCACCTTTCCCGGAAGTGCTCTAATGCGCCGTAAAGGCACCGTCGACCGGATGATAGCTGCCGGTGATGAAGCTCGCCTGTTCCGACAGCAGGAAACAGACGAGAGCCGCAACTTCCTCCGGTTTTCCCCGCCGGCCGAGCGGCTGCAGCGCTTCCAGGCGTCGTGTCTTCGCCAATTCCGAATGTCCCGACAGAAGCGGCGTTTCGATCCAGCCGGGACCGACCGCGTTGACGCGAATCCCCATTCTTGCATATTCGATCCCGGCAGCTTTGGTGAGCCCCACCACCCCGTGCTTGGCGGCGGTGTAGGCAGACGCGGTGGGCAAGGCGACCGCGCCGAGAATCGAGGACATGTTGACGATGGCGCCGCCGCCCTTTCCGAGCATGGCGGCGATCTGGTATTTCATACAGTAGAAGACGCCGTTCAGGTTGACTTCTATCAGCCTGCGCCAATCTTCGAGCGGGTAGTCCGCGGTCGCTTTGCGCGGCCCCTCTATGCCTGCGTTGTTGACCGCCAGATGCAATCCGCCGCATTCCCGCGCGGCGTAGGCGACCATCTGCTCCACCGCCCCCGCGTCGGTGACGTCGACGGTGAAATCTCGCGCCCTACCCCCCGCTGAGCGAATCTCGGCGGCGACGCTGCGCGCCGCTTCGGCGTCGCGGTCGGCGACGATCACTTCCGCACCCTCGCCGCCAAGTTGCCTGGAAACGGCGGCGCCGATGCCGGAACCCGCGCCGGTCACGATTGCGATTTTTCCTTCCAGGCCAAGTTTCATCGTGCCGCTCCTTGTCTCCGCTGCTTCCCGGAACCAGTCGATCAGACGCCGGTTCCGGTCGCAAGAGGTTTCATCCTTGCGGTCGTAACCGTTGCAAGGCTTGGCCGACACGCGCTTGGGTGTTAAACACGAAATCGTAGGGACTCACAATTTACTCAGCAGGTGAGAATGGAGAACGATCGCATTACGCGCCGGGTACTCGTGCTGGGTAGCCTGGCTCTATTGGCCTCCGGTTGCAGTTCGTTGCGACCAGCCGACAGCCCGCAAACGGCCAGGACCCGTATAGACCCACGATACCGCAGGCAGGAGGTCGCCTATTATGGCGGCGAAGCGCCCGGAACGATCGTTGTCAATACGGGAGAACGCTATCTCTATTATGTTCAGGGTGGCGGTTCGGCGATTCGCTACGGGATCGGCGTAGGTGAGGAAGGCCGCACTCTCAAAGGCCGGGCGAAAATCGGCCGCAAGGCGGAGTGGCCCTCCTGGACGCCGACTGCAAACATGATTCGCCGCAAGCCGCATCTGGCACAATATGCCGGCGGAGTGAGCGGCGGGTTGCATAACCCGCTTGGAGCCGCGGCCCTCTACCTTTACCAGGGCGGAAACGACACTATGTTCCGGCTGCACGGGACGAACGAGCCCTGGACGATCGGGCAGGCCGTATCGAGCGGGTGCATTCGCTTGACGAACGACGACATCGTCGATCTCTACAGCCGTACCCCGGTGGGTACGACCGTGCTGATCGTTTGATGGCGTTTTCCGTTACATTTCGGTATAAATGACTAAGCCCCGTGTGTTCCGACGCGGTTGATAACCCGGTAACCATAAAGCGGTTATCAACTGTGTCCTTTCTGCACTAGGCCCCGGCGCAAATCGCCACTATTACTTGAAGTGTTGCCTTCGATAACCCATTCCGACTATTGAGGAAAGGACTACTTGATGAGCCGAATTCTAGTTGTGATGATTGCGTTGCTTTCCGTTGCCGGCCTCACCGCGTGTGATACGATCGGCAAAGGTAAGGGTAAGGCCCCGCCGCCTGCTGCCGTCGATACGGTAGAGCCGGCGCCGGTATACAAGTAACAGTGACTTTGCGCCGTGGGAGAGCTCAACGAGCGCTCTCCCACGGCGCGTTATTCAGGCTAGACCGGCTGTGAGACTGACGGCATAGTACGTGTCAAGAACTCCAGCAAGCCGGCCCGAGGTCTGGATTGTCAGAACTCGGAAGACAATCTAAGTGGTGTGATGACGCTTGCACGAGGCCGCATATCCTTTGTGATCTTGGTCGCACTGGCAGCAGCAGCATGCCAGACACAAGACAAAAATCCCGAACCGCGCTACGTTTCCAGCAGCCTGAATGGGCCGGCGAAACTCGAATCTCAAGCGCGAGAGCAGGGATATTTCATCGAATTTCGTTCCCGCTACGCGCTGAGCTATGGCCACACCTACGTCATCTACGGGCGCACGAACAAGTCTGGCGCGGTCGTTCAGCGTCAGGTTGCCGGCCTTGCACCGGCCACACTCGATCCGGCGCCGTATGTCCTTGGCCATTTCGTGCCCGTTCCCGCCGAAACCGGCGCGAGCGACGGTGATCTCGAGGAAGAATACCGCTCGGCAAGCTGGCGCGTCATGCTGACGGAGGCGGAATACAACAAGGTCGTGGCTTTCATCGACAAACTGAAAGCCAGGTCGAAGGTCTGGCACGCGTCGCTGTACAACTGCAACGCCTTCGTGGCCGAAATCGCCCGCTCCATGGGCTATAAGACGCCCGGCATCTGGCTTAGACCGCAGGAATTCATTACAAGGCTTCGGGAGATGAACGGAGGTTGAGAGGCGACGGGCACAGAGCTCGCGATCCAGCCGTCACCGTTCGATATAGAATCACGCTGCGAAGCATCGGCTGAAGAAGGTTCCCGCCCGATCGTTGACGCCAGGCGCATGCTAAGGATTTGGGGAACTAGACATGTCGGTATCCTCCATCGGCGAGATCGCCTGGGTGCTCGGAATCGTTGCCTGGTACTTGATTCGCCGCCCTTATGAACGCCGGGCCAAGCGCGTGCGAGTCGTCAGCCATCGCCGCTCAACCTCCGAGATGCTGGGGCTGGCGGCCGCCCTGCTCGGCCTCGCGATCATTCCCGCTTTTTATGTCGCAACCGGCATCCCGGAAGGAGCCGACCGCCCTGCCCGGCTCTGGGCCGTCGTGGTCGGTGCCGCGATTTTCTGTCTGGCCATGTGGGTCTTTCGCAGAACCCACAAGGAACTCGGGCGCAACTGGTCGATCACGCTCGAGATTCGCGACAAGCACGAACTGATTCGCCGCGGTCCTTACGCCCTGGTCCGCCATCCCATGTATACTTCGTTCCTGCTGATGGGCGTCGGCCAGGCGTTTCTTCTGCCGAACTGGGTCGCAGGCCTGGCGGGTCTTGCCGGTTTCGCGGTCCTCTTTCTTCTGAGGGTGGACAAGGAGGAACGCATGATGATGGAAATGTTCGGCTCTGAGTATCGCGACTACATGGCGGACACCAAGCGGATCATTCCGTACATTTACTAGAGGTGCATGATGCGAGGCCGAGCCCTCAAGCTTTCAGCGTCTCGGCGCCTGGTCGGGGATCTCATGCGATTTTCGATGAAGGTGCCGCGGGTGAGCGTGCAGCGGCGGATGAATCTCGGGCCGTTGCTCAAGGCCAGAACATCGCTTGAAAGCAGACCATCCTGGACCGCGCTCTTCCTCAAAGGATACGCCCTTCTCGCGCAGGAGACGCCCGAGTTGCGGCGCGCTTACGTCAAGTTTCCCAGACCGCAGCTCTACGAGTATCCCGGAAGCATCGCTTCCATCGCACATGAAAGGGAGTACGAGGGCGAACGAATCGTGCTGCTGACGACGATCAAGAATCCGGAGCGCCGTTCGATCGCGGAGCTGGGGTCCTTGATGCAGACGGCGCGAACCAGCCCCGTGCTGGAGGTCAAGGAATTCCGGCGCGCCTTGAAGATCGCCCGCCTCCCCGGCCCTGTCAGATGGCTTCTAATGTGGCTCGGTTTGAATATCGGCCGGCAAAGGGCGCGCCGTTTCGGTACATTTCAGCTGTCGGTCTATTCGGGCCTCGGCGCAGAATCGCTTAACCCTCTCACGCCTTTGACCTCACTTCTGAATTACGGCCCGATCGACAAGGATGGCTCGGTCACGGTGCGTATCCACTATGACCACCGGGTCATGGACGGCGCCAACGTCGCGCGCGCCCTCGAGCGGTTCGAGAGGATATTGAACGGTGAGATCACCGCCGAGTTGGAGGGGCTTGCATCTGGGCGCGACGTGACCGCTGCGGCAGGTTCCGGGGCAGCGCAATGACTTCGGGGGGTCAAAGTCGCCCGGCCGTAGTCGTTGTCGGTGCATCGCGGGGAATCGGCAAGGCAATCGCCGAAGTGGCCGCGAGGGATGGCACGCCGGTCGTAATGGTAGCGCGTTCGGCCGAATCACTGGCGGCCGCCGCCGACGGTATCCGGAAGGCCGGAGGCGAGGCGTTCACGGTCCCGCTGGATTTCCTGGCTGATGACGCGACGCTCGGTCTCGAGAACTTCCTGTCCGCAAACGGCCTGTTCTGCGACGTACTCGTCAACAGCGCCGGTTATGGATTGCGCGGAGGGGCGACGGTCCTGCCGCTCGGTGAACAGCTCGGCCTCGTCGACCTCAACATCCGCGCCCTTACCGAACTCACCCTGCGTTTCCTGCCGGCAATGGTCGCGCGCGGTCGCGGCGGCGTCATCAATCTCGGTTCGGTCGCAAGCTTCACGCCGGGTCCGTATATGGCGCTCTACTATGCCAGCAAAGGTTTCGTCCGCTCCTTTTCGGAAGCGCTACATCAGGAACTGCGTCGCACCGGCGTGACCGTCACATGCGTGGCGCCGGGCCCGGTATCGACGGAATTTCTGGCAACCTCCGGCGCCAATCGCGTCGCGCTGTTCAAGATCCTGCCCAAGCTCGAGTCGGGCTATGTCGCTGAAAAGGCCTGGCGCGGCTTCAAAGCAGGCCGCCGCCTTGTCATACCCGGCATTGCGTCCAAGCTGACGATCCTGTTGGCGACAGTGGTCCCGTCGGCGATCATGCTGCCCCTGATCGGCCGATTGCAGCGCAGGAGCAAAGATCCGTGCCCCTGCGGATCCGGAAAAAGTTTCACCTCGTGCTGCGGTGCCCGCGGCAATTCGCTCGGAATCACCACGCAGAGTCGATAGCGAAGTATTCGCGGAACGGCGAGCGACCATGAAACACCGGCCTCTCCGATGAGGTCGAGCCTCTACGATCGATGAATAACAGATTAAATGGCGTCCATATCTCCTTGATAATCAAGCGACATCGTCGAAGCCCCTTCTATAGCGTTTCACTGTGCCATTGAAACAGTGAGACGCTATAGCTCTCTGAAACTACGCGCTTTCGGGCAGAGAACCGCCACACCTTTCTTGCAAGTGCTCTAACAAAGGCCAGTTTAGATTCGGGATTCCCGCAGCGGTTTGTTTTGTTTGATCTCCTCATTCCTGTGCTTGTCACAGGAATCCAGCCAGACCAAGTCCTTGGGCTGAAAGAACGCTTCCCGCGCCGCAGACGCGGCGCTGCTGGATCCCTGTGACGAGCACAGGGATGAGGGTAGAGAGGGTGCGGTCCCTCGGCGCGTTTCATAAACCGTGACGATAGTAAGGCGGCGCGGAAGCTCCCGCCCGTATACAGCGTCCCGCTTCGCTTCGATGTAGTGGCCACACATCTCGGTCCCTCATTCCTGTGCTTGTCACAGGATCAGCTCCCATGGACGGCCGGGCGGCCTTTCCCTGACACGGGAAGAACCAGAGCATCGGGTCCTGGAAGACCGGATGCTCTGGTCGTGGCTTCAGCACCTCCGAAGAGCGCCGGCGTCGTGATGTTGTCAGTCCTTGCTGTAGTCGGCGCCGTACCACTTGGTCGTCAGTTTTCCGAGTGTGCCGTCTGCCTTCATCGCTTTGATGATTTCACCTATTTTGGCAGTCCATTCCGGGTCGCCTTTATCGGCAATGACGACCGCGGGCGACCGAAAGGGATAGACATCCTCGAGGATACGGACGGGATAGTCGTTTCTGACTGCATTTTTTGCGGTCTGCTCGGGGGCGATGACCGCGTCCAACCGAACACCGTTGCCAAGACGCAGGTCGTCGAAGGGCATCATGGAATCGGGAAACGTGCGCACCTCGCCCGGTTCGAGTTTGTATTGAACCGGCGGCAAGCCCGGCGCATCGATCTCCAGGCGACGGTTGATGAAGTCTTCGGACGCCGTGCCTGTCTCGACGCCGATAACCTTACCATTCAGATCTTCTTCCGATTGAATGCCGCTTTCGGCATGAACGACGTAGACGTAAGGGCTGTAATAGTAGATTCCGGCGAAATCGATGACCTCTGCGCGCGCCTTGGTCGGAGCGACGGAACCGACCCCGAGATCGAAACGGCCCTGCCAGTGCCCCCCGGTCATGGTTGCCCATTCCGGAGTTTCGAAACGCACGTTCACGCCCAACCGGTTGCCGATTTCTTTGGCGACATCAATGTCAAAGCCGACAAGGACATTGTTTTCATCGAGGAACCCCTGCGGCGGCCAGCCGACATTGGTGGCGACGACCATCTCTTTTCTCTCATTGACGCGATCAAGCGTAGGGCCCGCCACTGCCGAACTGCAAAATATAAACAGAGACGCCGATGCTATAGCAGCAAATCTTTTCATGTTTTCTCCTACCCCCGTTGAACGTTCAACAACTCCTTGGACGTTTTTTTTGCTGGGATAGTTCTACAAACGGACGCCGTCCGCAAACCCATTTATTAGAATTGTGCTATCGGAATTTCCGATTCCACCTTCCGAAATCGGTTCTGATAGCTTCGGGTTGTCGAAATGAAACCAGCACCGCCGGAGGGTCCAGTTCGTTTCTGTCGGTGGAAGGCCGTCGGCGACGGCGTCGTTCAGGGGAGCCAAACTTTCGGGCGCGCAGATCGCAGTTACCGGCGGGCCGCGCGAAGATCACACCGGTGGCAGATCGCCGCGCTGCCAGCCTTCCATGGTCTCCGCCATGAAATCGGTATAGCGCCCTTCTTCGATCGCCTTGCGGATGCCGGCCATCAACTCCTGATAATAGGCCAGATTGCTCCAGCTGAGCAGCATGCCGCCGAGCGATTCGTTTGAACGAATCAGGTGGTGCAGGTAGGCGCGCGAATAGTCGCGAGTCGCCGGACAGGAAGACTGTTCGTCGAGCGGGCGAATGTCTTCCGCATGTCGGGCATTGCGCAGATTGATGCGGCCGTAGCGCGTGAAGGCAAGCCCATGGCGTCCGGAGCGGGTCGGCATGACGCAGTCGAACATGTCGATCCCATGCGCGACCGACTTCAGGATATCGTCCGGCGTTCCGACGCCCATCAGATAGCGCGGCTTGTCGGCCGGCAGGACGGGGCAGGTCACGTCGAGCATGCCGAGCATGACCTCCTGCGGCTCACCAACGGCCAGCCCCCCGACGGCATAGCCCTTGAGGTCCAGATCCCGGAGGGCCAGGGCCGAGCGTTCGCGCAGCCTGGGAATGTCGCCGCCCTGTACGATGCCGAACATCGCCCTCCCCGGCTGATCGCCGAAGGCGACCTTGCAGCGCTCTGCCCAGCGCAGCGACATTTCCATCGCGCGCTCGATCTCGTCCGGTTCCGCCGGCAGCGCCACGCATTCGTCGAGCTGCATCTGAATGTCACTGCCGAGCAGGCCCTGGATCTCGATCGAACGTTCGGGCGACATATGATAGAGCGCGCCGTCGACATGGCTCTTGAAGGTAACGCCCTGTTCGTTGAGCTTGCGCAGGCTTGACAGCGACATGACCTGGAAGCCGCCGCTGTCGGTCAGGATCGGCCGCTCCCAGCGGATGAACTTGTGTAGTCCGCCAAGCCTGGCAACCCGTTCGGCGCCCGGGCGCAGCATCAGGTGATAGGTGTTGCCCAGAATGATATCGGCGCCCAGATCGCGCACCTGGTCGAGATACATCGCCTTGACCGTGCCGACGGTTCCGACCGGCATGAAGGCAGGCGTACGGATCGTCCCGCGAGGGGTCACCACTTCGCCACGGCGCGCATTGCCGTCGTTGGCAAGCAGTTTGAATTGAAACGCTTCGGTCATCTAATCTTTCCGGAAGAGCAGGCTCGAATCGCCATAGGAATAGAATCGGTACCCCGTTGCGATCGCATGCGCATAGGCGGCGTGCATCGTCTCGAGCCCCGCAAAGGCCGAGACGAGCATGAACAGGGTCGATTTCGGCAGGTGGAAATTGGTCATCAGCATATCAACCGCGCGGAAGCGATAACCCGGCGTTATGAAAATCCCGGTTGCGCCCGACCAGGGACGGATGCTTCCGTCTTCGGCGGCTGCGCTCTCGATCAGCCGAAGCGATGTCGTGCCGACACAGACGATGCGGCCGCCGCGTTCGCGCACGGCATTGAGCTTCGCAGCGGTCATCGGATCGACGTGACCGATTTCCTCGTGCATCACGTGGTCGGCGGTATCGTCTGCCTTGACGGGGAGGAAGGTTCCCGCACCTACATGCAGCGTGACGAAATACCGTTCGATCCCGGCCTCGTCCAGGCTGGCGAAAAGCCGGTCGGTAAAGTGCAGCCCCGCAGTCGGCGCGGCTACCGCCCCTTCCTCGCGCGCATAGACCGTCTGGTAGTCGGTCCGGTCCCGTGCATCGTCGGCACGCTTGGATGCGATGTAAGGCGGCAGGGGAATGTGTCCGACGGCCATGATCGCCTCATCGAGCGAGGGGCCCGAGAGATCGAAGCGAAGCGTCACCTCGCCGGCATCGCCTTTCTCCTCGACCACGGCCTCCAGCGATCCGAGCAGGCAGGCATTGCCGCCATGACCGAAGCTGATCCGGTCACCCGGCTTCAATCTGCGGGCCGGACGGGCGAAAGCTTTCCAGCGACTGGGCGCAACCCGCATATGCAGCGTCAGCGACACGGGCGTGCTTATGTCCTCACCCCGGTAGCGGACGCCTTCGAGCTGCGCCGGTATGACCTTGGTGTCGTTGAAAACCAGCGCATCGCCCGGCCGCAGGAATGACGGCAGATCGAGGACGCCGCGATCTTCGAGAACCGGTTCGCCGTCGGGGCGAACGACGAGCATGCGGGCGCTGTCGCGCGGGCTTGCGGGCCTCAGCGCAATCGAATTTTCCGGCAGGTCGAAATCGAACAGGTCTACGCGCATCTATGGTATCAATTAAAAGCAAACCCGCCCCGGCGGCTCGCGCGCGATCGGGGCGGGCAGGTCAGTGCGCTACAGCGCCGCGCGTCTGACAAGACGCGCGAAGATCGCCGCAGCACGTCGAACCGCTGCATGTTCCGTCCTTGGATCGATGACGATCCAAGGCAACATGCAGTAGCGCAGATCAGGCGTCGGCGGCAACCCGCATCGAAACGATGGTATCCGGATCGCGGACCGGTTCGCCGCGCTTGATGTTGTCGATATTCTCCATTCCTTCGACGACCTGGCCCCAGACCGAATACTGCTTGTTGAGCCAGGGAGCGTCGGTGAAGCAGATGAAGAACTGGGAATTGGCCGAGTTCGGCATCTGGCTGCGCGCCATGGAGCACGTTCCGCGCACATGTGAAACGTCGGAGAATTCGGCCTTCAGATCCGGCTTCGAGGAACCGCCCATGCCCGCGCGGGACGGGTTGAATTGCTCGCCGCCGGTCTTGCCGTATTGCACGTCACCGGTCTGGGCCATGAAATCCTCGATCACGCGGTGAAAGACCACCCCGTCATAGGCGCCTTCACGCGTCAGTTCCTTGATGCGGGCGACATGGCCCGGAGCCACGTCCGGCCGCAGCTCGATCACCACCCTGCCCTTTGTGGTTTCCATGATGATCGTATTTTCCGGATCCTTGATCTCGGCCATGATTCTTCTCCTTCTGTTTCAGTCTTACCTGCCGACCTTAACGCTGATCATGCGATCTGGATCGGCGACGGCACCATTATTGGCGTCATCGCCGAGCTTGATCTTGTCGACATTCTCCATGCCTTCGACCACCTTGCCGACGACCGTGTACTGGCCGTTGAGGAAATCGCCCGGTGCGAACATGATGAAGAACTGCGAGTTGGCACTGTTTGGATCCTGGGCGCGGGCCATACCGACCGTGCCGCGCTCGAAGGGAACGTCGGAGAACTCGGCCGGAAGGTTGGGCTTGGACGAGCCGCCGGTTCCAGCGCGATCGGGCTGGTAGCCGTCCTTCACGTCGCCGAACTCGACGTCGCCGGTCTGGGCCATGAAGCCCTTGATGACGCGATGAAAGGCGACATTGTCATATTCGCCCGCCGCGGCCAGTTCCTTGATCTGCTGGACGTGCTTCGGGGCGATATCCGGACGCAGTTCGATGACCACCGGACCATCCTTGAGCTGAACCGTCAGAATGTTTTCGCCGGACTGCGCCAGCGCACCTCCCGTGAAGGTTGCGAGCGCCAAGGCTCCGGCAAAAGCGAATTGGAGAATCTTCATTGGGACTCCTTGCGTGATGTAAAGCTTTATTTGCGCTTTGCCTGCAGCGCCTGGTGAACCGCCCCGGGGACGAAAGCGCTGACGTCACCGCCCATAGCCGCGATCTGCCGAACCAATGTGGCCGTAATGGGCCGCGAGGCGGTACCTGCCGGCAGGAACAGGGTCTGAATGTCAGGGGCCATCTGCCGGTTCATGCCCGCCATCTGCATCTCGTAGTCCAGGTCCGTTCCATCGCGGAGCCCCCGGACCAGCAGCCTTGCGCCGTGCTTGCGGGCGGCATCGACCACGAGATTGTCGAAAGAGACGACGGAGATGTCGGCTGCCCTCTCCGGCAGCGTCTCCTCAAGCGCGGCCCGGATGAGATCCGCCCTTTCGTCGAAAGTGAAAAGCGGCGCCTTACCGGGATGAACTCCGATCGCGACGATGACCTTAGCTGCGACGTTCAATGCCTGGACGAGTACATCGAGATGCCCGTTGGTGATCGGATCGAAGGAGCCGGGATAGAAAGCCGTGGTCATCGCGCCTGTTTCCGTTTGGTGAAGCCTTTTGTCACGGACGGCCGCGGACCGCAAGGGTTGTACGATCCTTGCTTCCTGTTCCCCCGGAAACATCGTCGGCAAAATGGTGAATGCTAGATGAACGCAACGTTCAAGAGGGTTTCACACCGCAAGTCTTAGTGTGGAGCCAAGTCGACGGGAACTTTTTTCAGTACCTGCCGTTTAAAACCACGAAAGGAGACGGCCATGGGACTTGCTCTATTTTCGATGGCGATGTTCTTCGCGATGGTCGTTGCGACGATCCATGCGCTGCGAGACGAGGACCGTGACCGCGCGACCGTGCTGTTGCCGCTGGCCGATAGACGCAGGCGCAAATGACGAATTCTAATATCGTGGCTCGCCACAGTTGAAACCAATGCCTCCAGGAAACTTCTCGCCGGAAGTTTCACAAGCGATCCCATTCTTCCCCTGATGCGATCGCTTCTACAAGCCGGACGGTCTCCCCTGCCCGTCCGGCTTTTTCTTTGCGCACATGCCCTGCCTTTCTGGCTGGATACCTGTGACAAGCACAGGAATGAGGAAATCAAACAAGACGCCGCGGGTATCCGATCTCGACAGGCCTTAGCCGGCCGGGGCCACGCTCACCCTGCGGAGGAGACGGAAGAAGCGCCAGTTGAGCAACAGCGCCGCAGACGCAAGACCGAGGACGAAGCCGAACCAGACGCCGACGCCGCCGAAACCCAGCGGAAAGGCAAAAGCCCAGGCGCAGAAAAAGCCGATCGGCCAATAGGCGATCATCGCCAGGATCATCGGTATGGTCGTGTCCTTGAGGCCGCGCAGCATGCCGGCGGCAATGGCCTGCAGGCCGTCGACGAGCTGGAAGGCACCGGCGATGACGATCAGTGGTCCTGCAAAGGCGAGAACCTCGGCTGCATCGGGCCGCCTCGTATCGAGGTAGAGGCCGGCAAGCTCGTGCGGAAACAGGGCGAAAATCGTGCTGCCGACGGCAGCAAAGCCGACGCCGAGCGTCAGCACGGCAATTGCGGCACGCTTCACGCCTACCATGTCGCCGCTGCCATAGGCCAATCCTATGCGAACCGTTCCGGCCTGCGCCAGCCCAAGCGGGATCATGAAAGCGATGGACGCGAACTGGAGTGCTATGCCGTGGGCAGCCAGTTCGATGGTTCCGATCGTGCCCATGAGCAGCGAAGCCACGGTAAACAGGCTGACTTCCGCGAGAATCGTCACGGAGATCGGAATGCCGAGATAGACCACCTCTCCGAAAGCGGGCCAATCCGGCCGCCAGAAGCGGACGAACAGCTCGTAGCGATGCAGTTCCGGCTGCCGGCGGATATAGCCTATCGTCAGGGCCGCACCGAGCAGGGCCACGCCGAGAGCGGCGACGGCCGCTCCGAAGATGCCCAGCTCCGGAAAACCGAAATGGCCGAAAATCAGGACATAGCAAAGCGCGGCATTCAGAACCAAGGTCACGAGCGTCACGTAGAGGATCACCCCTGCCCGCTCGAGCCCGCTCAAGAATGCCCTGAGGACCATGAAAATGAGGCTGGGGAAGATCGCCCATTGCGCGATATGCAGATATTCTCCCGCAAGCGCAGCGACTTCGGGTTTCTGCCCGGCAAAGAGAAGGATCGGCTCGGCCATCCAGAGGACCGGCGCAGTCAGCACGCCGTAAAGCAGCACCACCCACATGCCCATGCGTACCGAGCGCCGCACGGAGACCTGATCGCCCCGGCCCTGCGCCTGAGCAACCATGGGGACCACCGCATTGGCAAATCCGCTGCCGAATATGAAGACCGTGAAGAAGACCTGCGTCGCGAGGATGATCGACGCCAGCTGGGTGGCGCCCAGCTGGCCGACCATGAGCACGTCCGTCGTATTGATTGCCAACTGGGCCAGCTGGGCGCCGATAAACGGCACGCCAAGATAGAGGCTCGCGCGAAAATGCGTGGGCCATGAATTGTCGCTCTGCGCAAGCACGAGGTCTTTGGTCGCGGTCAGCATGAGGAATCCTGGCTCTGCACCGGCAATGGGCAAAGGGCAAAATGAAGAAGAGAGAACGAATTAGAGCACCACCAGGGCTTGCGCCAGCGGTAAAGGCCGAACTGCTCGATTTTTCATCGATCGATCAAGAATATTGATCAATCTGGAGGCAGGGAAGCCACGGACCGCTATGCCTCCGTCACGCTCGGAACGGCATCCTGGATGACATTTCCCCGGCCGGCGCGGACCTTGGCAAGGAAAATCACCAGCGCGGCGACGATCAAACAGCCTGCCAGGGCATAGGGGGCGCCGGAAAAGCGATAGGCGGCTGCAGGGTCGGTGAAGAAGGCGAAAATTTGCGTGAACATCAGAGGCCCGAGGATCGTGGTGATGCTGGATATGCTGGTGAGCGCACCTTGCAGCTCGCCCTGTGCCGAAGGCGGGACATGGACGGAGGCTATGCTGCGGAGCGGTGGGTCGGCGAGGCTTTCGAGCGCCGTCGCGACGATCACCGCATAGACCATCCAGCCTTCCCAGGCGGCCGCATAGCCGGCCATCCCGAGGGCTGTGAAAGTGAGTCCGAGCGCTGCCGTTCGCCTTTCTCCCAGTGCGGGCACGACGCGGGGGAGCACCAGCGCCATCACGATTGCGCCGCCGACACCGAAGATCCCCAGCGAAAGTCCGATCTGCCCTTCGCTCCACCCGTAGCGATAGGAAGCAACGAAGGACCAGACGGCCGGGTAGACGGCGTGAGCCAGCCAGTAGAGGAAGAAGACGAGGCCTACCCAGCCGATCCCCGGATAATGCCGCATCTGCTTGAGCGCGCCGAGCGGATTGGCCCGATGCCATTCGAAGCGGCGCCGGTTGGCCGGGGCGAGCGTTTCCGGCAGGAGAAAGACCCCCATGATGAAATTGACGAAGGAGAGCGCTGCAGCACCATAAAAGGGCACTCTCGGGCCCAATTCGCCAAGGAAGCCTCCGATGACCGGGCCGAGCGCAAAACCGGTGCCGAAGGCAATGCCGATCAGCCCGAAATTCTTGGCGCGGTTCTCATCGTCGCTGACATCGGCAATGTAGGCGGATGCGGTGCCGAAGCTCGCGCCGCTGATGCCGGCAAGGCTGCGTCCGATGAAGAGCATCCAATAACTGGTCGCAAGCGCACAGATCAGGTTGTCGATAGCGAATGTCAGCACGGAGGCGAGCAGGACCGGCCGACGCCCGAATCGATCGCTCAGATTCCCGATAAGCGGTGCGAAGAGAAATTGCATCGCCGAATAGACGAGCAACAGCCACCCGCCGTCGATAGCGGCCTCGCCGACATCCGCGCCCGTCAGCTCCTCCAGATAGGTCGGCAACACCGGGACGATGATTGCGATGCCCATGATGTCGAGGAAGAGAATGAGGAAGACCAGGAACAGGCCGCGTCTCACGAATTTCTTGTCGAGCATGAAGCTCCCTCCCCGCTTTCCGCCGGAGCGGAGACAGAACGTGAACGACGTTACCAGATTAGGTGTAACGGCTTGCCTGATCCGAAACAATACGTGAACATGTCAAAGTTTAAGATGGTATCGATCGGTTGTGCTGATAGCTCGTATAGCCTCCGCGTGCATCATTGCCCCGCATGCCGCTGCTCCGACTTCAGGAAGTCCACGAAGGCGCGCACGGGCGCCGGCAGGTGCCGGCGACCGGCATAGTAAAGGAACGGCCCGGGAAAGCTGGTCTCCCATGCTGCGAGGATGCGAACCAGTCTCCCGGCCTCGATCTGCGGCATCAGGAACTCCTCGAAGGTACGGATCACCCCCAGGCCGTCGACGGCCGCGCCGAGCTCGAGGTCGACCGAATTGGCGAGCACTGCCGGCGGCGGCGCAATATTCATCGCCATTTCTCCCTCGCCAAATTCCCACGGCAGCGAAACGCCGTTCTGGAATCGGTGGCGGATGGTCGCGTGGTCGAGAAGATCGCGCGGATGTCGCGGTTCGCCGTGCCGGGCGAGATAGTCCGGAGCGGCCGCTGTGATGTAGCGCTGCACGCGCGGACCGATGGGAATTGCGATCATGTCCTTCTCGACGCGCTCCTCGTAGCGCACGCCGGCATCGAAGCCGGCGGCAAGCACATCGATGAAGCCATCCTCGGCGGTGACCTCCAAGGTGATCGCCGGATGCGCTTTCATGAATCGGCCGACGAGCGGCGGCAGGATGACCCTTGCGACGATGGTCGGAACGTTCAACCGCAATGTACCTGCCGGACTGCCGCGCTCGCTCGCCACCTGATCGAGCGCTCCGGCAATCTCCCCGAGCGCCGGCGACAGCCGCTCGAGCAAGCGCTTGCCCGCTTCCGTCGGCGTGACGCTGCGCGTCGTGCGGTTGAGCAATCTGACGCCGAGTCTCGCCTCCAGCCGTCGCAGGGCTTCGCTGAGCGCCGAAGCGGAAACGCCGCGCTTGCGGGCGGCCGTACGAAAGCTGCGCTCCCGTGCAACCGCGGCAAAGGCGTCGAGATCGGCAAGCGGCAGATCATGCATTGTACAAAATTCAGAACAAGTCGTTTGGCTTGTGGGTGATTATCGCACACTGCCATCCGAAGTAAACATGCATCGACGCAAGCGGCCGCGGGACGGCCTCATCAAAGGAGAAACGAGATGCATATGGTTTCGCTCGGGAATTCCGGTCCGAATGTCTCGGCAATCGGGCTTGGCTGCATGGGAATGTCGGGCATGTACGGTCCGTCCGATCGCGCGGAAAGCATCGCCACCATTCATGCGGCCCTCGATGCGGGCATCACCCTGCTCGACACCGGCGACTTTTACGGCATGGGGCACAACGAGATCCTGATCGGCGAGGCGCTGAAGGGACGCAATCGAGACCAGGTGCAGTTGAGCGTCAAGTTCGGCGCATTGCGGGATCCGGCCGGCGCATGGCTCGGTTACGATGCACGCCCGAACGCTGTACGCAACTTTCTCGCCTATACGCTGCAGCGCCTTGGTGTCGAATATATCGACGTCTATCGCCCCTCCCGTCTCGATCCGAACGTGCCGATAGAGGAGACGATCGGTGCCATTGCCGACATGGTAAAGGCAGGCTATGTGCGCCATATCGGTCTCTCCGAAGTCGGCGCGGACACGATAAGGCGCGCGGCAGCCGTTCACCCGATCTCAGACCTCCAGATCGAATATTCGCTGGTTTCGCGCGGCATCGAGGACGAGATCCTGCCGGTCTGCCGCGAACTCGGCATCGCCGTCACGGCCTACGGTGTGCTGTCGCGCGGGCTGATCAGCGGCCACTGGCAGAAAGATGCCGCAAAGGGCGGCGACTTTCGAGCGATGAGCCCCCGGTTTCAGGAAGGAAATGTTGAGCGAAACCTCGCCTTGGTCGAGGCGCTCAGACGCATCGCCGAGGCCAAAGGCGTTACCGTCGCCCAGATCGCCATCGCCTGGGTCGCCGCTCAAGGTCATGATATCGTGCCGCTCGTCGGTGCGCGCCGGCGGGACCGTCTCGCCGAAGCACTCGGCGCGCAGGCGGTCCGACTGGATGCTGACGACATGTCTGAGATCGAAAGCGCCGTACCGAAAGGCGCCGCCGCCGGTGCGCGTTATCCGGAAGCACAGCTCGTGCACATGGACAGCGAGCGGCAGAGATGACGAAGGAACGCCGGACCGGGCAACCCGGTCCGGCATTGTGATCAGATAGCGCCGGAGAAGGTGTCGCAATCCGACATCTTGCCGCTGTCGAAGCCCCGCTGGAACCACCGCATCCGCTGCTCGGACGTGCCGTGATTGAAACTTTCCGGGACGACATAGCCCTGCATGCGCTTCTGCAGGGTGTCGTCGCCGATCTGGGTCGCAGCGTTCAGCGCCTCCTCCAGATCGCCACGCTCCAGCAGCCCCTTCTGCTCGGTGTATTTGCCCCAGATTCCGGCGAAGCAGTCCGCCTGCAGTTCGACCCGGACCGACATCTGGTTCGCCTCGGCCTCGCTCATGCGCTGCCGCATTTCATTGAATTTGGGCAATACGCCGATCAGGTTCTGGACATGATGGCCGACTTCGTGCGCAAGCACATAGGCTTGGGCAAAGTCGCCGGAGGCTTCGAATTTCTGGGCCAGCTCGTCGAAGAAGCTCATATCGAGATAGACCTTGCGGTCGCCCGGGCAATAGAAAGGACCCGAGGCGGACGAGGCAAAGCCGCAGGCCGAGCGGACCGAGCCGCTGAACAGCACCAGCCTCGGTTCTTCATATTGCTCGCCGCTTGCCTGGAAGATGCCGTTCCAGGTGTCCTCCGTCTCGGCAAGAACCGTGGCCATGAAGGCCTTCATCTCTTCTTCCTCGGCCGTGCCCTGCGGCGCCCCCGAACCGTCGCTCTGCTCGAAGCCCGGCATGTTCGCCGGGCCCCCACCCTCGAGCACCTGGAGCATGTCGATGCCCATCGCCTTCAGGACGAAATAGAGAATGACGAGGAAGATGAGCGTGCCGAAGCTCATGCCGCCGCCGGCGCGACGCATTCCGCCGCCACCACCCGGCAGGCGGAATCCACCGCCACGACCGAAAGGACCGCCTCCCCGGGGGCCGGCCCCGCGTTGATCCTCGATGTTTCCGGACTGGCGGCGGCCCTTCCATTCCATGATCTGTCCTCCAGAAGGCGTCGCCTCTACTTTAGCGCGCTGAGTGATTTTATAAGCCGGGGCGGCAATCCTTGTAAAACGCAATCGCCGTCACCCGGTTGCATGCGACGCATCGTTTTGTCGAGCGGAGCTGCCGGCGCAAAGGGCAAGGGCCTCAGGATTGACGCTCGCGCCGTGTTCGGCTCCAATGGAAAGCAGGCGACGGGAGGAACAGATGAAGGCAGTGCGTCTGGAGTCGGTGGGCAATATCTCCGTTCGGAACGTCGAGATTCCCGTGCCTGGGCCTGACGATCTGCTCGTCAAAGTGGAAGCCTGCGGCATCTGCGGGACCGATCGTCATCTTCTTCATGGAGAATTTCCGTCGACGCCGCCGGTAACGCTCGGCCATGAATTCTGCGGCATCGTCGTTGAAGCGGGGAGCGGCGTTCGAGACATCGCACCGGGTGCGAGGATTACCGGAGATCCCAACATCTCCTGCGGTCGCTGCCCCCAGTGCCAGATGGGCCGGGTCAATCTCTGCCGGAACCTGCGCGCGATCGGCATCCATCGCGACGGCGGCTTCGCCGAATACGTCCTGGTGCCGCGCAAGCAGGCGTTCGAAATTCCGCTTACTCTCGATCCCGTGCACGGCGCTTTCTGCGAGCCTCTCGCCTGCTGCCTGCACGGTGTCGATCTTTCGGGCATCAAGGCGGGCTCGACGGTGGCGATCCTGGGCGGCGGCGTGATCGGCCTGCTGACGGTGCAGCTCGCGAGGCTCGCCGGCGCCACGACGGTCATTCTGTCGACACGCCAGGCAGCGAAGCGTCGTCTGGCCGAGAATCTCGGCGCCACCGCATCGGTCGACCCATCGGCCGGCGACGTCATCGAGGCGATCGCGGGTCCGGCAGGTCTCGTCCCCGGAGGGGTCGATGTCGTCATCGAGTGCGCCGGAGCACCGGAAACGGTGAAGCAGTCGACGCGCCTCGCCAAAGCGGGCGGTACGGTCGTGATCCTCGGCGTGCTGCCACAAGGCGAAAAAGTCGAAATCGAACCGTTCGACATTCTCTTCCGCGAGCTCCGCGTGCTTGGTTCCTTTATCAATCCCTTCGTCCACCGCCGCGCGGCCGACCTGGTCGCGGCAGGCGCGATCGAGATCGACCGGTTGATTTCACGGCGCATATCGCTCGATGAGGCGCCTGATGTCATTTCAAATCCCGCCGCTGCCGGCGAGGTGAAGGTATTGGTGATCCCGTCCGCCGAGCGGGTGGCGCAGCAGTAGCGATTCCATAGGAGAACGTTGGTTCGAGAGGCGGAACAAATATCTTCGCTTTCTTGTCGATTCCCGAATTTTCGGGGTTCCGCTGGCGAAAACATTTGCCTATAAGCCGCTTCTAGCCTGAAAAGACCATCAATGCGCGACCCGGCCGGTGACCTCCCAACCTGGCCGGTTTTTCGCGCAGCTAGAAACGGATGATTGCCCATGCCGAAGCGCCAAGACATCAAATCGATCCTCATCATCGGCGCGGGGCCGATCGTCATTGGTCAGGCATGCGAATTCGACTACTCCGGCACCCAGGCGTGCAAGGCGTTGAAGGAGGAAGGCTACCGCGTCATCCTGGTCAACTCCAACCCGGCGACGATCATGACCGATCCGGGACTGGCGGACGCGACCTATGTCGAGCCGATTACGCCCGAGGTCGTCGCCAAGATCATCGCCAAGGAACGCCCGGACGCCCTGCTGCCGACCATGGGCGGACAGACGGCGCTCAACACGGCCCTGTCGCTGCGCCGCATGGGCGTGCTCGACCGCTACAATGTCGAGATGATCGGTGCGAAGCCCGAGGCGATCGACAAGGCGGAAGACCGTGCCCTGTTCCGCGAGGCCATGGCGCATATCGGCCTGGAGACGCCCAAGTCGCGGCTGGCGAACGCCACGGACATCAAGGACCACGACCGCAAGTCACACGAGGCGGAGCGCTCGGCCCTCAAGGCGAAGCTTTCCGGTGACGAACTCGACAAGGCGCTGGACGAACTCGAAAACCAGTGGAACCTGGGCGAGGGCGATCGCAAGCAGCGCTATGTGAACCATGCCATGGCGATCGCCGCACAGGCGCTCGACGATGTCGGCCTCCCCGCGATCATCCGACCGTCCTTCACGCTCGGCGGCACCGGCGGCGGCATCGCCTATAACCGTTCGGAGTTCTTCGAGATCGTGGGCAGCGGTCTGGACGCGTCGCCGACGACGGAAGTCCTGATCGAGGAATCGGTCCTCGGCTGGAAGGAATATGAAATGGAGGTCGTCCGCGACAACGCGGACAACTGCATCATCATCTGCTCGATCGAGAACATCGATCCGATGGGCGTCCACACGGGCGATTCGATCACCGTTGCGCCGGCGCTGACCTTGACCGACAAGGAATATCAGATCATGCGCAACGCCTCGATCGCGGTGCTGCGCGAGATCGGCGTCGAAACGGGCGGCTCGAACGTCCAGTTCGCCGTCAACCCTGAGAATGGCCGCCTCGTCGTCATCGAGATGAATCCGCGGGTCTCGCGCTCCTCCGCACTCGCATCGAAGGCCACCGGCTTCCCGATCGCCAAGATCGCCGCCAAGCTCGCCGTCGGCTATACGCTCGACGAGCTCGAGAACGACATCACCGGCGGCGCGACGCCCGCATCCTTCGAACCCTCGATAGATTACGTCGTCACCAAGATCCCCCGCTTCGCCTTCGAGAAATTCCCGGGCGCCGAGCCGACGCTCACGACCGCAATGAAGTCGGTGGGCGAAGTCATGGCGATCGGCCGGACCTTCGCCGAATCGCTGCAGAAGGCGCTGCGCGGGCTTGAGACCGGGCTGACCGGACTTGACGAAATCGAGGTTCCCGATTTCGACGACAACGGCGACGGCCGCAATGCCATCCGCGCTGCGCTCGGCACGCCGACGCCGGACCGCCTGCGCATGGTTGCCCAGGCGCTGCGTCTCGGCATGAGCGAAGCCGAAGTGCATGAAGCCTGCAAGATCGACCCCTGGTTCATTGCCCAGTTCAAGGCGATCGTAGACATGGAGGCGCGCATCCGCGAGCATGGCCTGCCCACCGACGCCGAGAACCTGCGCATGCTGAAGGCGATGGGCTTCTCCGACGCCCGGCTTGCGACGCTTACCGGCAAGCGTCCGAAAGAAGTGGCAGAGCTCCGCAACGCACTGAACGTGCGCCCCGTCTACAAGCGCATCGACACCTGCGCGGCCGAGTTCGCATCGCCGACCGCCTACATGTATTCGACCTACGAGACGCCTTTCGTCGGTGCCGCCCGGTCGGAGGCGCAGGTTTCCGATCGGAAAAAGGTCGTCATCCTCGGCGGCGGACCGAACCGGATCGGCCAGGGCATCGAATTCGACTACTGCTGCTGCCATGCCGCCTTCGCACTGAAGGACGCCGGCTACGAAGCGATCATGATCAACTGCAACCCGGAGACGGTTTCGACAGATTACGACACCTCCGACCGGCTCTATTTCGAGCCCCTGACGGCAGAGGACGTGATCGAGATCATGCGTGCCGAACAGGAAAACGGCACATTGCACGGCGTCATCGTCCAGTTCGGCGGCCAGACTCCGCTGAAGCTTGCCGAAGCGCTGGAAAAGAACGGCATCCCGATCCTCGGCACCGCGCCGGACGCGATCGACCTCGCCGAGGACCGTGATCGCTTCCAAAAGCTCCTGATGAAGCTCGACCTCAACCAGCCGAATAACGGCATTGCCTACTCCGTCGAGCAGGCCCGCCTCGTCGCCGGCGAAATCGGCTTCCCGCTGGTCGTGCGCCCGTCCTATGTTCTCGGCGGTCGCGCCATGCAGATCATCCATTCGGAAAGCATGCTGCAGAGCTATCTGCTCGATACCGTTCCGGGGCTGGTTCCTGAAGATATCAAGCAGCGCTATCCGAACGACAAGACCGGCCAGATCAACACCTTGCTCGGCAAGAACCCGCTCCTCTTCGACAGCTACCTGACGAATGCGATCGAAGTGGACGTCGATTGCCTTTGCGACGGCAAGGATGTCTTCGTTTCGGGCATCATGGAGCATATCGAGGAAGCCGGCATCCACTCGGGCGACTCCGCCTGCTCGCTGCCGGTGCATTCGCTCGGCACGGAGATGGTCGACGAGCTGGAGCGTCAGACGGGAGCGCTTGCCAGGGCGCTGAATGTCGGCGGTCTGATGAACGTGCAGTTCGCCATCAAGGACGGCACCATCTATGTGCTCGAAGTGAACCCGCGCGCTTCACGCACCGTTCCTTTCGTCGCCAAGACGATCGGCGCGCCGATCGCCAAGATCGCCGCCCGCGTCATGGCCGGCGAAATGCTCGACGAGGCGATCGCCGCCTATGGCAAGAAGCCGGATCCGCGCAACCTGAAACATATCGCCGTCAAGGAGGCCGTGTTCCCCTTCGCCCGCTTCCCGGGCGTCGATACGCTGCTTGGCCCGGAAATGCGTTCGACCGGCGAGGTCATCGGCCTCGACACCGACTATGCGCTGGCCTTTGCCAAGTCGCAGCTCGGTGCCGGCGTCGACCTGCCGCGCGACGGAACGGTTTTCGTTTCGGTTCGCGACGAGGATAAGGAACGGGTGCTGCCCGCGATTCGCATTCTCGCCGATATCGGCTTCAAGGTCATGGCGACCGGCGGCACGGCGCGCTTCCTCGGCGAGCAGGGCATCGTGGCAACCAAGATCAACAAGGTCCTGGAAGGACGGCCCCATGTCGAGGACGCCATCCGCAACCGGCAGGTCCAGCTCGTGATCAACACGACCGACGGCAACAAGGCGATCTCCGACTCGAAATCGCTTCGCCGTGCGACGCTGATGCAGAAGGTGCCCTATTACACGACGATGGCCGGCGCCGAGGCCGCGGCACTCGCCATCAAGGCACTGAAGGCAGGCAACCTCGAAGTGCGTCCGCTGCAGAGCTACTTCGAAGCCTGACCATTGCGGATTTACGCTTCTGAACGCAGCCTGAATGTCCGATTCAGGCTGCGTTCCATTGCCGCATGGTTCCATGCCCCGACATGCGGAAACGGATCACCCGTGACGCGCATGGTTGGGGCAACGACATGCAGCTATATTTCTTCGATCTTCATTGGGATGACGATTGTGTCACCGATGACGAGGGCATCCTTCACTTCGATGAGGGATCGGCGCTCTATTACGCCCAGCGCATTGCCGACAGGATCGGCCGCGACGCGGATTATGGTTCCCTGAAGGTCGCGATACGCTCGCAGGCAGGCGCGCTCCTTGCAACGGTCACGCCTTCGCAGGGCCGCGCCGCCGAACAGGAAGCCCTGCTCGGCCGCCGCCCCGGCCTGTTCCCGCATCCGTTCAAAGCCGGCCTTGCGCCGGCCGCCGCTCGGTGAACGCTACTGGATGGCTGCCCTGCCCTCGCATCGCGCCAGCCGCAGGGTCCTGATCCCGAAGAAGAGCGACGCGGCGGCGAGAACGCAGCCGAGCGCGAAAACGCTCAGCATTGCCGTCGAAATCACCCGAGCGCTGACACCTTCGTCGAATCCTCCGGCATTGGCGACCGCTCCGAAAACGGCCGCGCCGATCGCGTAGCCGGCGGATTGCAGCGTCGGCAGCAGCGCCGAGGTCTTGTCGCGTTCCTCGATGGTTGAGACGTTCATCAGCAGCTGGCTCAGCGTTCCCCAGCAAAGGCCGAAACCGGCTCCGACGGCGCTCTGGCTGACGAAGACGAGGCCGTATTCGCCGGAGCCGACGGCGAGCGTCAATCCGCCGAGGCCGAGGCAGAGGAACAACGGCCCGGTCCAGACCAGCCGTACGCGCGTCTCGTGAGAGCGAAGGCTCGCGACGATGATTGCCGTCAGGCTCCAGGATATGGCCATCAGGGCATTCGAGAAGCCGGCGGCGGTCGGACCGAAACCCCAGAGATGTTGCAGCGCGTAGACGAGATAGACGGAGCCCGAGGCCTGTGCCAGAGGCATCAGCAACACGACCCAGAGCCCTGTTCCAAGCGGGCGGTCGAACGAAAACGCGCCGAAGGGGAGGATGGACTGCGGCGATCGGCGGTCGAAGCGAACGGTTGCGACGAAGACCGCGAGTGCCGCCGCCAGCAGCGCCGACATCCTGTAGCCGTCGGCAGCCGTATTCGAAAGCGAGATCAGCATTATGCCGAAGCCGAACGCCACGAGGCGCAGCAAGGGAACCGGTCCGGCCGCCCTTGGACCTTGCTTTGGCTGACGAAGGATTGCGACGACGAGCGCTATGAAGATTGCGGCTGCCGGTATGTTGACGAAGAAGGCCGCACGCCAGGACCAATATTCCGTGAGCAGGCCGGATATCAGCGGCCCCCCGAAGGCGGCGGCAGCCCATACGATCGCTTCTGCGCCGAAGATCTTGGGCACCAGCCGCTGTGGAAAGAGCTCCGGTATCAGCGCGTAGCACAGGGCGGCAATGATACCCTCCCCAAGGCCCTGAAGCACTCTCCCGGCCAGAACCTGCGGCATGCTGCTCGCCATCGTCGCGATGGCCGTGCCCGTCGCGAAGACGAGCGCGGCAACGATCAGCGTGTTGCGCGCACCGAACCGGACCTTCAGGCTTGCCGCCAAGGCGCCACCGACGATGGCGAAAACGAGGTAAAGCGTGAAGGCCCAGGACAACAGGGCGGCTCCGCCAAATTCCGCGACGGCCGTCGGCAGTGCCGTCGAGACGAAGAACTCGTTGAAGGCAAAAAGCGCGACGCCAAGGCACAGCGTCACGGTAGCGGCGAGGTGGCGCGGCCGAAGGAGCTCGCTCCAGCTCCCCTCCTCCACGTCGATCTCCGTCTGCGGCGCCGGACCGGCCACTTGTGATTCCTCTTCGACTAAACTCATGATTCGGCCCCGTGTGGTTGGTATGGAGCCGGCACTGATACGACCTCAATCGCGGTTGAGGTAAAGAGGCTTTACTGAGAATCTCACCTTTATCCCAACCCGCCGGAAGCCGCGGATCGACATGACGTGCCGCGCGAGGATCGCGAAAAATCTGGCTTTCGGACTTCGGATTCTGTTATAAGATCGGTTCGGTTTGTTCGGACGGTTCCGGTGCTTGCGCTCCGGAGGCCGTTTTCTTTTGCGCTGGCGCCGCCGAAAGGCGGCGCCGCGTGTTTGATGAAGGATGATGAAATGGTCGACAAGGTGCCCATGACACAGGGTGGATTCGTCAATCTGCAGGAGGAGCTGCGCTGGCGCCAGCAGGAAGAACGGCCGCGCATCATCGAAGCGATCGCCGAGGCCCGCGCCCATGGCGACTTGTCGGAAAACGCCGAATATCATGCGGCAAAGGAAGCCCAGAGCCATAACGAGGGAAGAATTTCCGAACTCGAAGACCTGATTGCGCGCGCCGAAGTCATCGATCTTTCGAAAATGTCCGGATCGAAGATCAAGTTCGGCGCCAGGGTGAAGCTCGTCGACGAGGATACGGAAGAAGAAAAGACCTATCAGATCGTCGGCGATCAGGAGGCCGACGTCAAACAGGGACGCATCTCCATCTCCTCTCCGATCGCCCGCGCGCTGATCGGCAAGGAGGTCGGCGACTCGATCGAAGTCAATGCACCGGGCGGGTCCAAGGCATATGAGATTCTCGCCGTTCAATGGGGCTGACCTGCCTTTAGGGGCGCGCCGGCCCCGCGCCGCCCCTCCTCCCTCGAATTGATTGTCGCAGGCGCAAGGAGAGCGCACAGGTGGTCGATATCCGCGACGTCGAAGTGATCGCGCCCAATTTCAAGCAGCGCCTGTCCGGCGTCACCTCGACAATCATTCAGCTGGTGCCTGTGCAGCGTGCCCTTGGACAGAAGATCGCGGTTCTCGGACCGGGCCTTCCCAAAAGCCTTCCTTCGGTCCGCTTTCGCGATCTCATTCATCTCTGGAAGAGGCCCGAAGGCCGGCCCTGCCGCGTTTGGCACGCGCGCCGAAACGTCGAAATGCTCCCGGCCATCCTGCTGCGCGACCTGCTGCGCATGAAGATCCGGATCGTCTTTACCTCCGCTTCGCAGCGCCGGCATACCGGCTGGAGCAAGTTCCTCATCCGCCGGATGGACGCGGTTATCGCCACCAGCGGCAGGACGGCCGCCTATCTCGATGTACCGAACACCGTCATCCTGCACGGGATAGACACCAAGCGCTTTCAGCCACCCTTCGACAAGGCGGAGGCGAAGAAGGCGCTCGGCCTCGATCCCGCGAAGAAATTCGTGGGATGCTTCGGGCGCGTACGACATCAGAAGGGGACCGACCTCTTCGTCGACAGCATGATCGCCCTCCTGCCCTGCCGCCCGGGCTGGGGCGCTATCGTTGCCGGGCGGGCCACCGGCCCTCACCTCGCCTTCGAGTCGGAACTGAAGGAACGCGTCGCCAAGGCCGGTCTCTCCGACCGGATCCTGTTCGTAGGCGAACACACGAATATTCCCGACTGGTACCGCGCCCTCGATCTCTTCATCGCCCCGCAACGCTGGGAAGGCTTCGGCCTGACGCCGCTCGAAGCAATGGCGACCGGGGTCCCCGTCGTGGCAACCGATGTCGGCGCGTTTTCGGAACTGGTAACCAGCGGTTCCGAAGAGACCGGCCTCATCATTGCGGCCGACGATCTCAAGGCGATGGTCGATGCGGCAGCCGCTTTCATGGACGACCTGCCGCGGCTTGCCGCCGCCGGCGCCAACGGTCTGGCACGGACCGCCGAAAACTTCGCCATCGAGCAGGAAGCCCGCGCGATCGGAGCGGTTTACGAAAGCCTGATGCGCTGATCTGGCTACGGCTTCGAGGCAAACAGCTGCAGATAGGCGTCAGTGATCGCTTCCCTTGAGAACTGACCGACAAGCGTCTCGTGTCCGCGCTCGGCCAAGCGCGTGCTCAGGGAATTGTCGGCCACGATCTGCTCGATGGCGCGGGCGAAACCTTCGGCATCGCCGATATCGACCATCAGGCCGTTTTCGCCGTCGCGCATGAACCATTGCGGCCCCTCGGAACGGGTCGATACGACTGGCGTTCCCTGGGCCCATGACTCGAGAATGACGTTGCCGAGCGGCTCGTGGCTGGACGACATCACGAAGACATCGGCCGCAGCCAGGAAGGGCCTCGTGTCTTCCTGCCAGCCGGCAAAGCGAACGCGGCTGGAAACGCCGAGGTCCGTCGCGAGCTTGTGCAGATTGTCACGCTCCTCTCCATCGCCAAGCAGCCAGAGATAGATCCCCGGCAGTCTGGCGACCGCTTCGATCAGCGTATGAAACCCTTTCCGCTCGACGAATCGGCCCATGGACATCACCACGGGCGCATCGGCTGGCGTATCGAGCATTGCCCGGTCTATCGCCTCGACGCGCCCGGTTCCGGTGAAATTGGAGATGACCCTTATCTCCCGTTTCCAGCCGAGACCTCGAACGCGCTCGGCAATTCCCGGCGTGTTGCACACGATGCAGTCGGTGTTTCTGAAATAGCTCAACCGGGTCGGATAATCGCCGAGGCGCGAGATCTTGAGTGCGCCTTTGTAGTTCGGCATCAACTCGCTTGCCCGGGGCGCCCAAGCCATCAGGACATCGGGCTTCTCGCGCCGGGCCATGTGCTTCACCTTCAACGGCAGCAGGATCCGATCGAGCGAGAAGTTCCGAAAATGGCTCTCCCGGATCTTCGCGGCGCCTTCGATGTCTCGCCGCCAGCCGCGTCCGGGGCGGATGATCGCCGACTGCTCGACGCCGCGTTCCGCAAGCGCATTGACCAGGTGTACGAAGAAACGCTCGGCGCCGCCGTCCTTGCCGAAATGAAAGTGAGTGACTTTCATCGCTTTGCGACACCTCTGTCGAAAAGGTCGAGATAAGCGTCGGTGATCGCTTTTTCGGAGAAGCGCGTGCGCAAGGTTTCGCGGCCGCCGGCGCTCAGCCTCTCGCGAAGTGCCGGATCGTCGCGTAGCCGCCGAATGGCCTCTGCAAGACCCACGTCATCGCCGCAATCGACCATGAGAGCATCGCTCTCATGCGTCATCACCCAGGATGGCCCCTCGGCGCGAGAGGCTATCGTGGGCTTTCCGGCGCCCCAGCCTTCGAAGCAGACATTGCCGAGAGGCTCGTGCGACGAGTTGATGACGAAGGCGTCGCCGGCGGAGAGAAAACCATAGGCGTTGGTCTGCCATCCGGTGAAGCGGACGCGATCGCGAAGCCCGAGTTCGTCGGTCAGCTGCTCGAGCTGCTCTCGTTCCGGACCATCCCCGACCAGCCAGAGATAGGTGTTGTCCACCTCCTTCACGGCGCGGATGAGCCCTGCGAAACCCTTGCGTTTGACGAAGCGGCCCATGCCGACCACGACGAAGGCATCCGCCGGCGTCTGCAGGTCGGCCCGCGCTACGGGCGATGCAGGCTTTGCGCGGGTGAAGTTCGCGATCACCTCGATGTCGCGCTTCCAGCCAAGTTCGCGAACCTTGGCGGCCATATCCGGTGTGATGCAGACGAGTGTCTCGACATTGGTATAGTAGCCGAGATGTTCGGGATAATCCCCCAGCCGGGAAATGCGAAATGCCTTGGCGTGAGCCGGCATGAAGCGGCTCGCCCGCAACTGCCAGGCCATTATGACGTCCGGCTCGAACGCGCGAAGGACCCGGTTCATCCGCCATTTCAGGAGGAAGCGGGAAAGCGAAATGCGCCGAAAAACCCCTTCATAGATCGTAGCACTGTTCTCCAGGTCCTTACGCCAGCTGCGGCCCGGGCGGATCAGTGCGCGTTGTTCGACGCCCCTCTCATGCAGCGCATTGACGAGATTGACGAAGAACCGCTCCGCACCGCCCTCCGTGCCGAAGTGAATATGCATGACCTTCATGCCGAACCCCTTGATCGATCAATGCGAAAGCGCATCATCCACATTCGGGCGCGCCTTCAGAGCGTGCCGCTGGTAGATCTTCGCCGCCGTCAGGAAGGCATAGACCGCCCCGGTCATGGCCTCGATGAACCCCGACAGGCCGCAGCGCCAGAGACCGTTGCGGAAATAGAGCCTGAGAAAATAGATCGGCGGGGTGAAGATGAGCTTGTAGAAGCGCGGCCGTTTTCCGGATTCGACCTGCTGGTCCGCTTTCAGCGTCGAATATTTGTTTTCCTTCAGGATCTGCTCGTCCATGACCAGCGGACGGAAATGAAGGAGACTGCCGGTCCGGGCATTGTCGACGTTACCCTCGGGAACGATGCCTTCATGGACTTTCTGGCTAAGGTCGTAACGTCCCTTGCCGCGCCGGATCAGCCGCAAGTTCCGCCGCTCGCGGACGTTTTCGGGGGTGTAGCCATAGCCGATCAGATAGGGACGACGCGCCACGCGCCAGCCGACGGTTTCGGCCGAGGCTGCGAGCAGCTCAGGCAGCAATTCCCGCAGCGCCTTGTCCAATCTTTCGTCCGCATCGATGTTGAAGCACCAGGGCTGGCTGCATTGCTCGAGCGCGAACTGCTTCTGCCCGGCATAGCCGCGCCACGGCTCGTACATGAAACGGATGGGCCATCCCGCGTCGATGTAGGATTGAACCAAAGCGGCGGTGCCGTCCGTCGATCCGGAATCGACGATCACGATTTCCGCACACCGCTCGAGGCTCTCGATGCATTTGCCGAGATAGGCCTCCTCATTCAAGCAGATGATGAAGGCTGAAAGCGGAATCTTGGGGGTCGTATGGCCGTCCCGCGTCGCCGGAATCGGCAGGGTTCCCTCGCTCTCGTCCTGGTAATTGCTCAATTCATTCGGTCCGCGGGGCGTTTGGTTGCGATGCTCGGCGGCCGGGCCGCCCTGCACATCAGATTTCTACCTGACATGCGTCCTTCACTTGACGGATCGTCAGCATCGTCCGCACCGTGTCGACATTCTCGGTGGCGGTCAGCTCTTCAATAACGAAATCCTGAAAGCTCGCAAGGTTTTCGGCCACGCACTGCAGCAGAAAATCCGATTCCCCGGAGACCATCCAGGCCTCGCGAACAAGGGGCCACGAGGCGGTGCGGGCGGCAAACGCCTTCAGATTGGCATCGGACTGGTGCTTGAGGCCGACCATGCAGAAGGCGACGAGGTCGTATCCCAGCGCGGACGCGTTCAGAAGCGCACGATAGCCTCTGATGACGCCGGCCTCCTCGAGCTTGCGCACGCGGCGCAGGCACGGAGGAGCCGAGATCCCCACCCTCTCGGCCAGTTCCACATTCGTGATTCGGCCGTCGTCCTGCAGTTCGCGCAGTATCTTCATATCGATGGCATCGAGCTCGACGCGTACGACCATTGCCCAAATCCCCAATCCTGCCGGCCTTGCGGGGAAGGCCCCGTTTTATCCGCCGATCAACTGCACCACAGGCCGTAACCGCAGCACCTATCCGTCCGCACCAAAAGGGCGCCTGGCGGCGGCTGCCCCCAGGCTGTCTCCGTGCTTGGGTAGCACGTAACCGAATGCCGATACGAGAGCGCTTGCAGTTGCATGCACAAAAACCTTGTGCGCCCGGGCGCTGGAGCGTGTTATGCCGGTGCTGCGGGTCAAAACCGATGCAAATATGCCCGATCTGGTGTCAAATCGACGCTGACCACGCAACCACTTGTGTGTATCAGAGGACGCGCCCTTGAAAGTGCGCGCTGTGAATACCTAAAGTAAGGCAATATTTGCATTGGCGGATTGCACCGGAGGACGCTCCCTGCTCTCTCCGGCGGACGAAGGACAAAAGCATGACTGCGCGCCACACGAAAGTGTTGATTATCGGTTCCGGCCCTGCCGGTTATACCGCGGCCATCTATACGGCGCGAGCCATGCTTTCGCCGGTCCTCATCGCCGGTATGGAACAGGGCGGCCAGCTGATGATCACCACGGATGTGGAGAACTATCCGGGCTATGCCGATCCGGTCCAGGGGCCCTGGATGATGGAGCAGATGCTGAATCAGGCGATCCACGTCGGCACCGAAATCGTCAACGACCTCGTAACCGACGTCGACCTGTCCGTCCGCCCCTTCCGCATCAAGACGGATAGCGGCACGGATTGGTCGGCGGACGCCTTGATCATCGCCACCGGCGCCAAGGCGAAATGGCTCGGCATCGAAACCGAGCCGACCTTCATGGGATTCGGCGTTTCCGCCTGTGCCACCTGCGACGGGTTCTTTTATCGCAACAAGGATGTCATCGTCGTCGGCGGTGGCAACTCCGCGGTGGAGGAAGCACTTTATCTCTCCAATCTGGCGAAGACCGTCACCGTCGTTCACCGCCGGGATGCTTTCCGCGCGGAAAAGATCCTGCAGGAGCGCCTTTTCGCAAAGCCGAACGTCAAGGTGATTTGGGACCACGAGGTTCTGGAATATCTCGGGACGCCCGCAAAGCCGCCGATGCCGGCCTCGGTCAATGGCGTGAAGCTTCGCAACACCAAGACCGGGGAAACATCCGACATGTCCATCGACGGCGTTTTCGTTGCGATCGGTCATGCGCCTGCGGTCGAGCTCTTCAAGGGCAAACTTCGCCAGAAGTCGAACGGGTATCTCTGGACTGCGCCGGATTCCACCGCGACGGACGTCCCGGGCGTCTTCGCCGCAGGCGACGTGACCGACGACATCTATCGGCAGGCGGTTACCGCCGCCGGCATGGGTTGCATGGCTGCGCTCGAAGCGGAGAAATACCTGGCGGGTCATATGCCCGTCGCAATTGCAGCCGAATAGAAGCTGCTAAACAGGGCACGCGCCGGGATCGGGGGCGCGGCTCTGCGAGCGCGGGATGAGGAAAAGTGCGTGCGGTTTTCCGCCGTATCCCGCGTCTCAACTTATTAGAATCGATCACGTTCATGATCTTAGGTCGATCCGACCAAGATTATCGTGATCTAGGGAACAGATGCATCGGTCGTCTCCGGAGAAAAGTGGCAAGCTTTTCCGGCTGAGCCTTTATGGGGGATTCTATGTCGCTGGACTGGGACAAACTGCGCATTTTCCATGCGGCGGCCGAGGCTGGCTCGTTCACGCACGCGGCAGACAAACTCCACCTTTCGCAGTCGGCGATCAGCCGGCAGGTCAGTTCGCTCGAGCAGGATGTCGGTATCAAGCTCTTTCATCGGCACGCCCGCGGCCTGATCCTCACCGAACAGGGCGAAATGCTCTATCGCACCGCGCACGACGTGCTGATGAAGCTCGAAAGCGTCAAGGCGCAGCTTAGCGAGACGACGGACAAGCCGAGCGGAAAGTTGCGGATCACGACCACGGTCGGCCTCGGCCAGGGGTGGCTGACCGACAAGATCCAGGAATTCATGTCCTTGTATCCGGAAATCCAGGTACAGCTCATCCTCGACAACGAGGAACTGGACGTGAACATGCGTCATGCGGACTGCGCCATCAGGCTGCGGCAGCCGCAACAGTCGGATCTGATCCAGCGCAAGCTCTTCACCGTGCACATGCATGTCTATGCCGCGCCGTCCTACATCAACAAATATGGCGAGCCACAGTCGCTTGACGATCTCGACAATCACCGGATCATCACCTTCGGCGAGCCCGCCCCCAACTATCTGCTCGACGTTAACTGGCTGGAGATTGCCGGACGCGATTCCGACAATCCGCGCATTTCGCATCTGCAGATCAACAGCCAGACATCGATCAAGCGCGCCTGCCTGCTCGGCATCGGCATCGCCATGCTTCCGGACTATATCGTCGGCCGCGATCCCGGTCTCATTCAACTGCCGATCAGCGCCGACATCCCCTCTTTCGATACCTATTTCTGCTATCCGGACGAATTGAAGAACGCGGCGAAGCTGAAAGTCTTCCGCGATTACATCGTCGCTAAAGCGAGAAACTGGAACTTTTGACGTTCCGTTCAATTGCCCGATTTGTGAGCAATTGCCAGCTTCTTGCGTAAGCCTTTGTTATTGTATGTCTCTTTTCGAACGAGAGCGAAGCTCCTCGCGAAGCGCGTCCTTGTGCGCTGCAAAAATGAGCAGCGATGCGCAAACGGCATGGCTGTCATGCATATTAAATGATTGCCGACAGCCCAAAAAAGCAGCATACCACACTCAGCTGATGCATCTTTGGTGGCTTCTCCTCCCAGTGCCACCGCAGCAGCTGTTCCCCTCTGGAGGTTTTAATTACCTTCACAACTACAAGGGCCCAAGTTTTCTTGTGGCCCTCTTTTTTTGCCTGCGGGAGCCCCACAGCCTTCAGTTGCGAAAATCTTCGGAACGGCTATTGAAAGCGGCTACGGCCCTCCCCATATCTCTTTCAGCTGGTGCATCTAGCGGCTTTCTCCTCCCCAGCCGCTGCAGCAGCTGTTCCCCTCTGGAGGTTTGAAACCTTCACAACTGAAAGGGCCCAAGTTTCTTGTGGCCCTCTTTTTTTGCCCGCGTTTTGCCCGGCATTCACACGTCATTTGGGACCTCGGTATTCACGACGTTGTGACTTCCTGTATCGAATTTTAGCGATATATATATGGAAGAAACTAAATACGTCGAAATACGATGGATAGAGACGAAATCCTCAAAGCACTGGCGCATCCGACGCGCATGGAGATCCTGACCTGGCTGAAGGAGCCGCAGACGCATTTCTCCGGCCAGGAGCATCCGCTCGACATGGGCGTCTGCGCAGGGCAGTTCGAAAGATGCGGCCTGTCGCAGTCGACGGTTTCATCTCATCTCGCCGTGCTGCAGCGCGCCGGTCTGGTGACGACCCGCCGCGTGGGCCAGTGGGTCTTCTATCGGCGCAATGAGGAGACCATCGCAGCGTTTCTGAAGACCATCGGCGATCTCTGATTTCCCCCACTTCCTCCCAAGTCTCAACCGCAATGGAAAGGGCAATCCATGGCCTCTCTCTTCGACCCGATCACGATCGGCGATATCAGCCTCAGCAACCGCGTGGTGATGGCACCTCTGACCCGGAACCGTTCACCCCAGGCCGTGCCCAATGATCTGAACGTCGCCTATTACGAACAGCGCGCATCCGCCGGCCTGCTCATCACCGAAGCGACGGCGATAAGCCACCAGGGCCAGGGCTATGCCGACGTGCCGGGCCTTTACAAACCGGAGGCCCTCGCCGGCTGGCGCAAAGTCACGGATTCGGTTCACAAAGCCGGTGGCAAGATCGTCGTGCAGATGTGGCATGTCGGGCGGATATCCCACGACTCGCTCCAGCCGCAGGGCGGCAAACCGGTCGCCCCTTCCGCTATCCGCGCCAAATCGAAGACCTATCTCGTCAATCCCGATGGGACCGGCAGCTTTGCCGAAACCTCCGAACCGAGGGCGCTCGAACTGGCGGAGATCGCCGGCATCGTCGAGGATTACCGCAAGGCTTCTCGGGCCGCGATCGAAGCCGGTTTCGACGGCGTCGAGATCCATGCTGCCAACGGCTATCTGATCGACCAGTTCCTGCGCTCCGGGTCCAATGAACGCACGGACGCCTACGGCGGCTCGATCGAGAACCGCGCCCGCTTTCTCTTCGAGGTGGTCGATGCCGTTACCAAGGAGATCGGCGCTGGCCGGGTCGGGATCCGCATCTCTCCCGTGACCCCCGCCAACGACGCCTTCGATCCGGATCCGCAGCCGCTCTTCACCTATGTCGCCGAGGGCCTGGCCCGCTATCCGCTCGCCTATGTGCACGTGATCGAGGGCGCTACCGGCGGGGCGCGCGACCATCAGCAGGGTGACCGGCCCTTCGACTACACAAGCCTCCGTGCCGCCTACGCAGCCGCCGGCGGCAGGGCGGCCTGGATGACGAACAACGGTTACGATCGCGATCTGGCGCTGAAGACGGTCGAAAACGGCGAAGCCGATCTGGTTGCTTTCGGCAAACCCTTCATCGCCAATCCGGATCTCGTTCGTCGTTTGAGAGACAACGTGCCCCTGAATGCGCCGGACCAGGCGACCTTCTATGGCGGCGGCGCCAAGGGTTATACGGATTACCCATCGCTCGAAAACGTCGCCTGAATCGATAAAGGCAAGGAGCCCCGCCCGATGCGCGGGGCTCCTTGCGCAGCGAATCGATTATGCTGCCCCGATGTTCACGTCCTTCATCGATGAATGGTCTCTAGAGCCCGCAGGCGACCCCATACTCACGCGGACGAGCCGTCTCCTGCCCGTTCGCTGGCGCGGCCTGCCGGCGATGCTCAAGGTGGCAGACGAGCCGGAGGAAAGATTTGGTGGGCAGTTGATGCGATGGTGGGATGGCCACGGCGTCGCCCGGGTCTACGCCGCAACCGAAAGCGCCATCCTCCTCGAACGGTCGGAGAGCCGCCGATCGCTTTTTCATATGGCGATGACCGGCAGCGACGACGACGCCACCCGGATCGTCTGCCGCACCGTTGCCGCGCTGCATGCACGACGGCCCTCCACGCCGGGGGGCCTCGCACCGCTCGAGCGCTGGTTCCAGGCGCTGGACCCTGCAGCCCGCGCCCATGGCGGTATTCTCAGGACCTGTGCAGACGCTGCCCACCATCTCCTATCCGCGCCCGAAGACCCGGTCGCACTGCATGGAGACATTCACCACGGCAACATTCTCGACTTCGATGCCCGGGGCTGGCTCGCCATAGATCCCAAGGGCCTCTATGGCGATCGCGGTTTCGATTACGCCAATCTTTTCTGCAATCCGGAGCTTCCCGTCGTAACCGCTCCGGGGCGGCTATCCGGACAGCTTGCAATCGTCGCCCATGAGGCGCGGCTGGAGCCGAAGAGGCTCCTTCAGTGGATCATCGCCTATGCCGGCCTGTCGGCGGCCTGGTTCCTTGGCGACGGAGAAAGCCCGGAAAGCACCTTGGCAGTGGCCGCGATTGCCGCCGCGGAGCTGAGCGGCTAGTGGACGGGGAGAAACTCGGCTGTTGAGCCGACAAGTCCGCTGGACCCGGAGGAAGAGTATGGAAATCAGAGATGCCGCAGAGACCGATCTTCCGGCGATATGCGCGATCTACAACGACGCTGTGGCGAACACGACGGCGATCTGGAACGAGACCCTTGTCGACGTCGCCAACCGGAAAACCTGGCTGAAAGCACGCAACGCTGCCGGCTTTCCGGTGCTTGCCGCCCTTTCCCCTGACGGCGAGGTCGTCGGCTACGCCTCCTTCGGCGAGTGGCGCGCCTTCGACGGATACCGGCACACGGTCGAGCACTCGGTCTATGTGCGGACGGACCAGCGCGGCGGCGGCATAGGCCGGGCGCTGATGCTCGCGCTCATCGATCGGGCCGAAGCACTTGGCAAGCACGTGATGGTCGCGGCGATAGAGTTGGCAAACCTGCCGTCGATCCGTCTCCATGAGCAACTCGGTTTTCGTGAGGCCGGTCATATGAAGGAAGTCGGCACGAAATTCGGCCGATGGCTCGACCTCACCTTCATGCAACTGATCCTTCGCACCGGTTCTCCGGACTGAAAGCTTTGCAGCCCGATTTCTCGTCCGCAACGAAGATGCTATCTATATGCACTCGTTGGTCGCCGAGGGCCGCATGGTCGCGTACGAAAAGGCAGGCACAAGCTTTATCCGGAGCACCCTGAAGGGACGTCTGGCACGCGTCGCCGCGGCCGTATTGTCCGTGGTCATGTGTTTTGTCTCCGCCCACTCCGGGGCTGCGGAGGCACGCACCGACGCGCCGGCTCCGCCGCGGAAGTGCCTCTACTCGGGGGTGTCCACGGCAAACCCCTTCCTCCGTCTCTGCATCAGCCCCGACAATTTCGCCCGCGACGTCTGCGGCATCATCGAACATTACGCCAAGGCGAACGATCTGCCCGCCGCTTTCTTCGCCCGTCTGATCTGGCGCGAAAGTCTTTTCCAGCCGGACGCCATCAGCCCCAAGGGCGCAGAAGGAATTGCCCAGTTCATGCCCGCGACGGCAAAGCTGCGCGGCCTCTCGGACAGCTTCAACGCGGTGGCGGCGCTCGGCAAATCCGCCGAATATCTGAGGGAGCTCAAGTCCCGGTACGGCAATCTCGGTTTTGCGGCGGCGGCCTACAATGCCGGCGAAGCAGGCCTGGAGCGCTTCCTGGAAAAGGACCGTCTACCCTATGAAACGCGGGATTACGTGCTGGCGATCACCGCCTATTCGGTCGAAGACTGGCGCGACAACCCACCGAAGTCGCTCAACATCGAACTCGACAAGGACAAAAGCTTCCTCGATGGCTGCGTCGCGCTTGCCAATACGCGGCGCTTGCGCGAGCTGGTTATCGCCGATGAAGCCGTCTGGGCGCCCTGGGGCGTTCAGCTTTCGGCCCACTATCAGAAGTCCATGGCGCAGCGGCTGTTCCTGAATGCCGTGAAAAGATTGCCCGCTCCGATCAACAGCGAAAAGGCAGTTCTGGTGCGGGAGCGCAATGCCAGCTTCGGGTCCAGGCGCCGCTACGCTGCCCGCATCGGCCGGCAGACGCGCGCCGAGGCAGACCAGCTTTGCGCCGCCATCCGCAAGAGCGGTGGCGTCTGCGTCGTGTTCAAGAACTGACGGATGCACGCCCCAGCGCGTTGTCGCTATGCCCTGCGGGGAAATTGTTGCTCGTTTCACTGCGCAGGCAATCGAGAGACGCAAGCGTCGTTGCGACGGCTTGGTCGATCGGCGTATGCGGCTCTTCGCCCAGCAGCGCGACAAGGCGATCGTTGCGCATTTCAAGCGGCTTCCGCCAAAGATAGCGCATCTCCTTAACTTCCCGAAAGAACGGGACGAAGGGCGACGCCAGCGTGACGAGCCACCACGGAAAGGTCCGAACCCTTAGGTGCGGCCTGTCCGCCGCACGTCTGATCGCGGCGATCATTCCGGTGCCTTCATCGTCGAAGTGTCCGCGCATATGGAAGACGGCGAAGGGCGGGAGGGTTTCCGCACGCTCGATCAGGCGTGCCATCGTCTCCGCCATGTCCGGCAAATAGGCCCATTGGTGCCCGACCCCTTTCGCGCCGGGATAAGTTACCGTCGTCAGCGGCTTTCCAGGCTTCACCAGCCCTTGCGAGAACCAGTTGTTCCCAGCATTCGGCCCGAAGAAATCCCCCGCCCTGAGGATGATGACGCCGGTGCCTTCCTCAGAGGCAGCTTTCAGCCGAGCCTCCATTTCCTTGCGAATCGTCCCCTTTTTCGTCAGTGGCCGCTGCGGTGAATCCTCACGAAGAATTGGGAAAGCGTCGGGACCGAAGTTATACATCGTGCCCGGTAACACGATGCGGGCGGCAACCTGTCCGGCTGCACCTATGGTGTTGTCGAGCATCGGCAGCACCAGGCGTTCCCAATCGCGGTAACCGGGCGGATTGACCGCATGAACGATGAACCCCACTCCCTCTGCGGCGGCACGAACATCCGCGGCGTTCATCGCGTCGCCTTGAATCCACTCGAGGGCCGGCATTTCTGCGGATACCTTCGCAGCGTTGCGGTGCAGTGCGCGGACTTTCCACCCACGCGCATTCAGGTTTTGCGCCACGGCGCCACCGATTCCGCCTGTTGCACCCAGCACCAGGACCGCTCCTGTATTCTCTTTCGTCGCGCTCATCATTCTCTCCATCGCTTGACGAAGGGAGCATCGGCCATCATTCGGCTAAACGGAATTGTCTAAATAGGTCTTGCCGCTATACTGAAATGCATGAACCTCATTGAGCCGAGTTGGGACTTCTACCGCACCTTTCTCATGGTGTTGCGCGAGCGCTCGCTATCGGCCGCGGCGCGCCAGCTCGGCCTGACCCAGCCGACCGTTGGCCGGCACATAGATGCCTTGGAGACGTCCGTGGGGTTTCCGCTCTTCACGCGTTCGCCGCACGGATTGATGCCGACCGACGCCGCGCTGGAGTTGCGGCCCTATGCCGAGACCCTGGCAGCGACAGCTGCAGCCCTGTTGCGTGCCGCATCAGGACAACACGGTGCGATCGGCGGAACGGTCCGTATCAGCGCCAGTGAGGTCATCGGCGTTGAAGTCCTGCCTCCGATCCTCGCCGAATTGCACAGGGACTACCCGGACCTCTCCGTCGAACTTTCCGCATCGGATATCGTCGAAGACTTGCTTCGCCAGGAGGCGGATATCGCTGTGCGCATGGTCGCGCCGGCCCAGGAGGCACTGGTTGCGCGCCATATCGGTGCGGTTCCGCTCGGCTTCCATGCGCATCGCTCCTATCTGGAGCGCCGTGGGATACCGCAGACGCTTGAGGATCTCTCCCGCCACAGCGTGATTGGCTATGACCGGGAAACGCCGGCGATCCGCTCGATCAAAGGAAGAGCACCGGACTTGCCGATCGGGCGCTTCGCTTTCAAATCCGATAGCAACCTTGCTCAACTCGCGGCGATCCGCGCCGGTTTCGGCATCGGCATTTGCCAAAACGCGCTTGCCGCCCGCGGCCCGGATCTCATGCACGTGCTGGCGGATGCCTTTGAACTGAAGCTCGAGACCTGGCTCGTAATGCACGAAAATCTCCGTGCGACGCCACGTTGCCGCGTGGTTTTCGATGCCCTTGCCCGCGGGCTTCTCGACTACCTGCGCCAATAAATCGATTCCCAACAAAAGAGACCCGCCGCTGGAAAGCGGCGGGCCTGAACTTATTCCTGTGCTTCGATCACTCGTCCGGTGTCGACGTGGTGTCCGGTGGCAGCTCCGGTTCGGCCATGACGCCTTCGGCACCTACGGCTTCGATCTCCTCGTCGCCGTCCGGCTCACTGATCCGCTCGACCGAAACGACCTTCTCGTCCTTGGCGGTGGAGAAAATGGTCACGCCCTTGGTGGCGCGGCTCGCCAGGCGAATGCCTTCCACCGGAACCCGGATGAGCTGACCTCCATCGGAAACGAGCATGATCTGGTCGTTGTGCTCGATCGGGAAGGCGGCGACGAGTTCGCCGATTTCCGCCGTCTTCGAGGTATCGGTGGCGCGAATGCCCTTGCCGCCGCGGCCTGAAGTGCGGAAGTCGTAGGACGAGGAACGCTTGCCGAAGCCTTTCACCGAGACCGTCAGGATGAATTGCTCGCGCGCCTTCAGTTCCTCGTAGCGCTCATTGGTGAGTTCGCCGCCATTGGTGACCTCCTCGCCGACAAGCACGATTTCCTCTTCTTCACCGGTCAAGGCGCGACGCTCCGCGGCCGACCGCTTCAGATAAGCGGCACGCTCCCAAGGCTCGGCTTCGACGTGAGCGACGATGGCCATCGAGATGATCCGGTCGCCGTCACCGAGCGAAATGCCGCGAACGCCGATCGAGTTGCGGCCCGCAAAGACGCGGACATCGGCAACGGGGAAGCGGATGCACTGGCCGAGGGCCGTCGTGAGCACCACGTCGTCGAACTCGGTGCAGGTGTCGACCGAGAGGATTTCGTCGCCCTCCTCTTCGAGCTTCATCGCGATCTTGCCGTTGCGGTTGACCTGGACGAAGTCTGAGAGCTTGTTGCGACGGACCGTGCCGCGGGTCGTCGAGAACATGACGTCGAGGTTTTCCCAGGTCGTCTCGTCCTCGGGAAGCGGCATGATCGTGGTGATGCGCTCGCCGGGTTCCAGCGGCAGCATGTTGATCAGCGCCTTTCCGCGCGACTGCGGCGTGCCGATCGGAAGGCGCCAGACCTTCTCCTTATAGACGATGCCGCGCGAGGAGAAGAACAGAACCGGCGTGTGCGTATTGGCGACGAACAGCCTGGTAACGAAATCCTCGTCGCGCGTGGCCATGCCCGAGCGGCCCTTGCCGCCGCGGCGCTGCGCCCGATAGGTCGTCAGCGGCACACGCTTGATGTAGCCGAGATGGGACACGGTAACCACCATGTCCTCCTGCGCGATCAGGTCCTCGTCGTCCATGTCCGGACCGCCGTCGGCAATCTCGGTTCGGCGCGGCGTGCCGAACTCGTCACGGACTGCGGCAAGTTCGTTCTTGACGATCTGCATGATACGGAGACGGGACGACAGGATGTCGAGGTAATCCTTGATCTCCTCGCCGATCTTGTTGAGTTCGTCGCCGATCTCGTCGCGGCCGAGCGCGGTCAGACGCTGCAGGCGCAGGTCGAGGATCGCGCGAGCCTGTTCTTCGGACAGGTTATACGTAGCGTCGTCATTGATCCGGTGGCGCGGGTCGTCGATCAGCCGGATGAGCGCATCGACGTCGTGCGCCGGCCAGCGGCGCTCCATCAGCTGTTCGCGCGCGGTCTGCGGATCCGGCGCCTGGCGGATGAGCTTGATCACCTCGTCGATATTCGCGACCGCGATCGCGAGACCGACCAGCACATGCGCCCGCTCGCGCGCCTTGCGCAGCAGGTATTTCGTGCGCCGGCTGACGACATCCTCGCGGAAGGAGACGAAGGCGCGCAGCATATCGAGCAGCGTCATCTGCTCCGGCTTGCCGCCGTTCAGCGCCACCATGTTGCAGCCGAAGGAGGTCTGCAACGGCGTGTAGCGGTAAAGCTGGTTGAGAATGACCTCGGCGTTGGCGTCGCGCTTCAGTTCGATGACGACGCGATAGCCCTGGCGGTCGGATTCGTCGCGAAGATCGGAAATGCCCTCGATCCGCTTCTCGCGGACGAGTTCGGCCATCTTCTCTATCATCGTCGCCTTGTTCACCTGATAGGGAATCTCGGTGATGATGATCTGCTCGCGATCGCCGCGCATCGGCTCGATATGGGCACGCCCGCGCATGATGACGGAGCCGCGGCCGGTCTCGTAGGCCTGACGGATTCCCGAACGGCCGAGGATCAGCGCCCCGGTCGGAAAATCCGGCCCCGGAATGATCTGCATCAGTTCCGGCAGTTCGATCGCGGGATTGTCGATCAGGGCGATACAGCCGTCGATCACCTCTACGAGGTTATGAGGTGGGATATTGGTCGCCATGCCGACGGCGATGCCGCCCGCGCCGTTGACGAGGAGGTTCGGGAACTTTGCCGGGACGACGACGGGCTCGTGCAGCGTGCCGTCGTAGTTGTCGCGGAAATCGACCGTGTCCTTGTCGAGATCGTCCAGCAGCGAATGCGCCGCCTTCTGAAGCCGGCACTCGGTGTAACGCTCTGCCGCCGGCGGATCGCCGTCGACGGAGCCGAAGTTGCCCTGGCCGTCGATCAGCGGCAGCCGCAGAGACCAATCCTGCGCCATGCGTGCGAGCGCATCGTAAATCGCCATGTTGCCGTGCGGATGGTATTTACCCATCACGTCACCGGTGACGCGGGCGCATTTTACGTATTTCTTGTTCCAGTCGATGCCGAGCTCGCTCATCCCGTAGAGGATGCGGCGATGAACGGGTTTGAGACCGTCGCGCACGTCGGGAAGCGCGCGCGACACGATCACGCTCATGGCGTAATCGAGATACGACCGCTGCATTTCCTCGATGATGGAAATCGGCTCGATGCCTGGCGGATTCTTTCCGCCGCCGGGGGTGCTTTGCTCAGTCAATGGCGATCACGATCTTTGTTCAGAATCAATCGGTTTTTTATAGCCGAATGCGGCTCGGAGCGCCAATTTTCGGCCGGTGTTTTGAACAGTCTTTTGCCGCAGGAACAGGCTTTTCTAGGGCAAGGAAAGGAGCTCGCAAGGAAAGCTGCGCGCCTCGGGGATGGCGCTGGTTTAAGCCATTGCGGTGCACTTGGCTACCCGCTCTTTCCAAGCTCGCGTCGCTTGCCTAACAATGCGGGCCGCACCACCGGGAATAGCCGGGGTAGAAATCCGGAAGGGGATACGGATGTTCGATGTCGATCTCTTGGTCAATGCGCTGACGACGCTGCTCGTCACGCTTGATCCGCCCGGCCTTGCGCCGATCTTCCTGAGCCTGACCGTCGGCTTGAGCCGGCAGCAGCGCTTCCAGGTCGCGACCCGCGGCTCGCTCATCGCTTTTTTCATCCTCGCCGCCTTTGCGCTTTTTGGCGACGGCATCCTCGGTCTGCTCGGCATCTCGATCGGCGCCTTCCGGATCGCCGGCGGCATGCTGCTCTTCTGGATCGCTTTCGAGATGATTTTCGAGAAACGCCAGGAGCGAAAGGAAAAGGCCGGGGAGACGGCGATCACGAAGGACCACCTTCACAATATCGCGGTCTTCCCTCTTGCACTGCCCCTGATTGCCGGGCCGGGAGCGATCTCGGCAACCATCCTTCTCGGCAGCTCCTTTCCCTCGGCATTGGATCGGGTGCAGCTCATCGTCGTCATCGCCGCATCGATGGCCATACTGTTCCTGGCGCTGGTGATCGCCGAGCGCATCGACCGGTTCCTGGGCGTCACCGGCCGGGCGATCCTTACCCGCCTCCTCGGCGTCATCCTTGCCGCACTCGCCGTTCAATTCGTCGTGGACGGCGTGCGCTCGGCGTTTCAGGTCTGAAGGCATAACGAGAACGGCCCGCAACGAAGCGGGCCGGATGAGTCTCGGACTGGCTCGAGCAGTCGATCAGAACGGAATGTCGTCGTCGAGATCGCGCGAGAAGTTGCCCCCCTGGTTCGGCTGGTTCGATTGACCGCCGGACCGGGCGCCGCCCGAGGAGGACCGCGATTGATCGTATTCCTCGTAGCCGCCACCGCCGTAGTCGCTGCCGCCGCGACCTGCGCCGCCGCCCTCGCCTCCGCGACCGTCGAGCATCGTCAGGGTCGAGTTGAAGCCCTGAAGGACGACCTCGGTCGAGTAGCGGTCATTGCCGGTCTGATCCTGCCATTTGCGCGTCTGCAGCTGGCCTTCGATGTAGAGCTTGGCGCCTTTCTTCACATATTGTTCGACGACCTTGCAGAGGCCTTCGTTGAAGACGACGACCGTGTGCCACTCCGTCTTCTCGCGGCGCTCGCCCGAATTGCGGTCGCGCCAGGTCTCGGAGGTGGCAATTCTGAGGTTGGCGATCGGCCGGCCGTCCTGCGTGCGCCGGATTTCCGGGTCGGCCCCGACGTTTCCGATCAAGATCACCTTGTTGACGCTACCAGCCATATCGCTTTTCCCGTTTCTGCCGCCGGACCGCTCGGCCGGCTTTCCAATGTCTCATGTGCGAACACCTTAGCGGCCCGCCGCCGCCGATACGCCCCGTATCGCGCATAATCCACAGCTGATTTGGCGTGGATATGGCAGAGTTTGTTCTTTTTTTGTTCTAGTATTCCTCTATGATCCTGTCAACCGAATCGCAATTGAACCGCCTCTTTTGCCGATTGCGCCTCGACATGGGCGCGGCCGTCATTACATAGGGGGCTTTCAACCGACATACAAAGCTGGCCTTCCGATGAGCGAACTCAAGACCATCTCCATTCGCGGCGCTCGCGAGCACAATCTCAAGGGCATCGACCTTGATCTGCCGCGCAACAAGCTGATCGTGATGACCGGCCTTTCGGGCTCCGGAAAATCCTCGCTTGCCTTCGACACGATCTACGCCGAGGGCCAGCGGCGCTATGTCGAGAGCCTCTCGGCCTATGCGCGTCAGTTCCTCGAAATGATGCAGAAGCCCGACGTCGATCAGATCGACGGGCTCTCGCCGGCGATCTCGATCGAGCAGAAGACCACGTCGCGCAACCCGCGCTCGACTGTCGGAACCGTTACCGAAATCTACGACTATCTGCGCCTGCTCTTCGCGCGCGTCGGCGTGCCCTATTCTCCCGCCACGGGCCTGCCGATCGAAAGCCAGACCGTCAGCCAGATGGTCGACCGGGTGCTGGAGTTCGGCGAGGGGACGCGCCTCTATATGCTGGCCCCGCTCGTGCGCGGGCGCAAGGGCGAGTACAGAAAAGAACTCGCCGAACTGATGAAGAAGGGCTTCCAGCGCGTAAAGGTAGACGGGCAATTTTACGAGATTGCCGACGTGCCGGCGCTCGACAAGAAATACAAGCACGACATCGACGTGGTCGTCGACCGTGTCGTGGTGCGGCCCGATATCGGAACCCGTCTCGCCGACAGTATCGAAACCTGCCTTACGCTCGCCGACGGCTTGGCGATCGCCGAATTCGCCGACCGCCCCCTGCCTCCGGAAGAGACCTCCGCCGGCGGCTCGGCCAACAAGTCGCTGAACGAAACGCATGAGCGAGTTCTGTTTTCCGAGAAGTTCGCCTGTCCCGTCTCGGGTTTCACCATTCCCGAGATCGAGCCGCGGCTTTTTTCCTTCAACAATCCCTTCGGAGCCTGCACGACCTGCGACGGGCTGGGCAGCCAGCAGAAGATCGACGAGGCGCTGATCGTTCCGGAGCCGAACCGCACCCTCAGGGACGGTGCCATCGCGCCCTGGGCGAAATCCACCTCGCCCTACTACAACCAGACGCTCGAGGCCCTCGGCACGGTTTTCGGCTTCAAGCTCGGCAGCCGCTGGAGCGAGCTTTCCGAGGAAGCACAGGACGCGATTCTCCACGGCACGAAGGACAAGATCACCTTCCACTATCAGGACGGCGCCCGATCCTACAACACGACGAAAACCTTCGAGGGCATCGTGCCGAATCTCGAACGCCGCTGGAAAGAGACCGACAGCGCCTGGGCGCGCGAGGAGATCGAGCGCTATATGTCGGCGGCGCCCTGCCCCGCCTGTGCCGGTTACCGGCTGAAGCCGGAAGCGCTTGCCGTCAAGATCCACGCGCTGCATATCGGCGAGGTTTCCGATATGTCTATTCGCGCCGCACGCGACTGGTTCGAGGTCTTGCCCGAGCATCTCAGCACGAAGCAGAACGAGATCGCCGTGCGCATCCTCAAGGAGATCCGCGAGCGCCTGCGCTTCCTGAACGACGTCGGCCTCGAATATCTGAGCCTTTCGCGCAATTCCGGGACGCTTTCGGGCGGAGAAAGCCAGCGCATCCGGCTCGCGTCGCAGATCGGCTCAGGGTTGACGGGCGTTCTCTATGTTCTCGACGAGCCCTCGATCGGCCTTCACCAGCGCGACAATGCCCGCCTTCTGGATACGCTGAGGCATCTGCGCGACATCGGCAACACGGTCATTGTCGTGGAGCATGACGAGGATGCGATCCTCACGGCCGATTACGTCGTCGACATCGGCCCGGCGGCCGGCATTCACGGTGGCGAGGTCATTGCGGAAGGGACCCCTTCCGATATCATGTCCAATCCGAAATCGCTGACGGGGAAATATCTCTCCGGCGAGCTTTCCGTTGCCGTGCCCGGCGAACGGCGCAAACCGAAGAAGAAGAAGGAAGTCACCGTCGTCGGCGCGCGCGCCAACAATCTGAAGAACGTGACCGCATCGATCCCGCTCGGTGTCTTCACCGCCGTCACCGGGGTATCGGGCGGGGGCAAGTCCACTTTCCTGATCGAGACGCTCTACAAGGCTGCCGCCCGCCGCGTCATGGGCGCGCGCGAAAATCCGGCCGAACACGACCGGATCGACGGCTTCGAGCATATCGACAAGGTGATCGACATCGACCAGTCGCCGATCGGCCGCACGCCGCGCTCCAACCCGGCGACCTATACCGGAGCCTTCACGCCCATTCGCGACTGGTTTGCCGGGCTGCCGGAAGCAAAGGCGCGCGGCTACCAGCCGGGCCGCTTCTCCTTCAACGTCAAGGGCGGCCGCTGCGAGGCCTGTCAGGGGGACGGCGTCATCAAGATCGAGATGCACTTCCTGCCGGATGTCTACGTCACCTGCGACGTCTGTCACGGCAAGCGCTACAATCGCGAGACCCTGGACGTTCACTTCAAGGGCAAGTCGATCGCCGATGTGCTCGACATGACGGTGGAGGAAGGCGTCGAGTTCTTCGCGGCCGTTCCGGCGGTGCGCGACAAGCTGGTGACACTGAACCAGGTGGGCCTCGGCTATATCAAGATTGGCCAGCAGGCGAACACGCTTTCAGGCGGCGAAGCCCAGCGCGTCAAGCTCGCCAAGGAGCTGTCGAAACGCTCAACCGGGCGCACGCTCTATATTCTCGACGAGCCGACAACAGGCTTGCATTTCCACGACGTAGCCAAGCTTCTTGAAGTTCTGCATGAGCTGGTCAATCAGGGTAACTCCGTGGTGGTCATCGAGCACAATCTCGAAGTCATCAAGACGGCCGACTGGATCATCGACTTCGGCCCGGAAGGCGGCGACGGCGGCGGCGAGGTCATTGCGCAGGGGACGCCGGAAGAGGTCGTGAAGGAGCAGCGCTCCTATACCGGCCAGTTCCTGAGGGAGCTTCTGGAGCGCCGGCCAGTGAAAAAGGTGGTTGCGGCGGAGTGATGTGGCCGGGCCGGACGCCTCGGGAAATCGGGTGGCGTCTCTGATTCGCCCCGGCTACAGCGGTTTTGCGCGTCTGAGCGAGCATCGAGGAGGAAGAGGATGGCAAATTCGGGACAAATCCGCATCGGCATCGGCGGATGGAACTTCGAACCCTGGGAAGGCACCTTCTATCCGGACGATCTTCCGAAGAAGCGGCAGCTCGAATTCGCCGGCAAGGAATTGCGGACGATCGAGGTCAACGGCACCTATTACAGCTCACAGAAGCCGGCGACTTTTGCCAAGTGGGCGTCGGATGTTCCCGACGGCTTCATTTTTTCGCTGAAGGCGAGCCGCTTCGTGACCAATCGCAGGGTCCTGTCCGAAGCCGGTGAATCCATGGAGCGGTTCCTGACCCAAGGACTGACGGAACTCGGCGACCGCCTCGGTCCCATTCTCTGGCAGTTTGCGCCGACCAAGAAATTCGACGCGGAGGATTTCGAGGGATTCTTGAAGCTCCTGCCGGATAAGCAGGACGGCCTGAAGCTCCGCCACGTGGTCGAGGTCCGCAACCCCAGCTTCCAGGTTCCGGACTTCGTCAAGCTCATTGAAAAATACAAGGTGGCCGTCGTTCTTGCCGAGCATGCGGACTACCCGATGATCGCCGATGTCACGAGTGATTTCGTCTATGCACGGCTGCAGAAGGGCAGCGACGAGGTGAAGACCTGCTATCCGCCGAAGGATCTCGATCGCTGGGCCGAGCGGCTGAAGACCTTTGCCGCCGGCGGTGAGCCGGACGACCTGGAGAAAGCTGCGTCGGAACGCAAGCCCGAGACGGCGCCTCGCGACGTCTTTGCCTTCTTCATCTCCTCAGGCAAGGTCAACGCGCCGAACGGCGCCAGGGAACTGCAGAAACGCGTGGGCTAGGCGTGGCCATCGCCGAGGTCTTGTTGTTGAGCCCCTCTGGCAGGCCAGGGGGCAGCAAGATCACTGCATCCGAATCACCGAAACGGGCCGCTTCACACACCCACCTGATTCGCAATCGCGAGTAGCGCTGGGCCACGTCTTTTACCCGCTTTTTCATCCATAAAAATTTGAATTTCGGCCTGCCGCTAGCTCATCTTCGCAGGCAAGCGGTGGAAGTCCCTGTTTTTCAACGGATTGATCGATGTCCCCGTTTTCCACAGTCGACCCACACAAGATATAGCGCCCAAACTTCCGTCACAAACCACCCCTTGACGCCCCGAGGCGATTCACGGTTAATGGATTTCACGTTGCGACGGCGGCGGACCGGGAAGTTCAGAGGCCGGTTCACACCCCCAAATCGTCGGTTCCGACATGCGGCCCGGGCGAATGAGCCCGAGCGGCTGCAGTGGCGGAATTTTGCGCGAAATTTGGGTCGCCAAAGCGGCATTTCGAGCTGGCGTAAAGAGCCTGTTAATACTATATTTAGTGTTTGCAGCCAGCATCATCACAAGATACAGGGTTACCCAGGAGCTGGGTTTCCTCACATCGACAGAAATTTTCAGGCTGGCTGCGAGATCCATCGCGGCCGGGCGAGGTTAACTGCGCTTTAGCGCATGGCAACAAAGGACGGGACAATGAAGATCGAGCGTCGTTTCACAAAGGCAGGGCAATCCGCCTATGCCGAGATTGAGTTCCGCAAGGCGACGAGTGAGATCAAGAACCCGGACGGGTCCGTGGTCTTCCGCCTTGCGGATATCGACGTGCCAGCGCAGTTCTCGCAGGTCGCCGCCGATATTCTCGCCCAGAAATATTTCCGCAAGGCCGGCGTGCCGGCAAAACTGAAGCGCGTCGAGGAAAACGACGTGCCGTCCTTCCTCTGGCGCTCGGTTCCGGACGCCGACGCGCTGAAGGCGCTGCCGAAGGAAGAGCAGTACGGTTCCGAAACCGATGCCCGCCAGGTTTTCGATCGCCTGGCCGGCACCTGGGCCTATTGGGGCTGGAAGGGCGGCTATTTCGACACGGAAGAGGACGCCAGCGCCTTCCGTGACGAGCTCGCCTACATGCTCGCCACCCAGCGCGTTGCTCCGAACTCGCCGCAATGGTTCAACACCGGCCTCCACTGGGCCTATGGCATCGACGGCCCCGGCCAGGGCCACTTCTACGTCGATCCCTTCACCGGCAAACTGACGAAGTCCAAGTCTGCCTACGAACATCCGCAGCCGCACGCCTGCTTCATTCAGTCGGTCGCGGACGACCTCGTCAACGAGGGCGGCATCATGGATCTCTGGGTGCGCGAGGCGCGCCTCTTCAAATACGGCTCCGGTACCGGCTCGAACTTCTCGCATCTGCGCGCCGAAGGCGAAAGGCTCTCGGGCGGCGGCAAGTCCTCCGGCCTTATGAGCTTCCTGAAGATCGGCGACCGCGCCGCGGGCGCCATCAAGTCGGGCGGCACGACGCGCCGCGCCGCCAAGATGGTCGTCGTCGATATCGACCATCCCGATATCGAGGAATATATCAACTGGAAGGTCAAGGAAGAGCAGAAGGTCGCCGCCCTCGTCACCGGCTCGAAGATCGTCGCCAAGCACCTGAAGGCGATCATGAAGGCCTGCATCAATTGCGACGGCAGCGACGATGCCTGCTTCGACCCCAAGCAGAACCCGGCGCTGAAGCGCGAGATCCGCGCCGCCAAGCAGGCGCTGGTTCCGGAAAACTATGTCAAACGCGTCATTCAGTTCGCGCGTCAGGGTTATAAGGACATCCAGTTCAAGACCTATGACACGGATTGGGATTCGGAGGCCTATCTCACGGTTTCCGGCCAGAATTCCAACAACTCGGTCTCGATCAAGGACGACTTCCTGCGCGCCGTGGGGGCGGATGGCGATTGGCACCTGACCGCCCGCAAGGACGGCCGCGTCATGAAGACCCTGAAGGCGCGCGATCTCTGGGAGTCGATCTCCCACGCCGCCTGGGCCTCGGCCGATCCGGGCCTGCACTTCAACACGACGATGAACGACTGGCACACCTGCCCGGCTGCAGGCCCGATCCGCGCATCGAACCCGTGCTCGGAATACATGTTCCTCGACGACACGGCTTGCAATCTCGCCTCGCTCAACCTGATGCAGTTCAAGGATGCCGCGACCAAGCGGATCAATATCGGCGACTACGAGCATGCGGTCCGTCTTTGGACGGTCGTTCTCGAAGTCTCGGTGATGATGGCGCAGTTCCCGTCCCGCGAGATCGCCGAGCTCTCCTACGAATACCGCACGCTCGGCCTCGGCTATGCGAATATCGGCGGCCTGCTGATGTCGTCAGGCATTCCCTACGACTCCCCCGAGGGCCGCGCCATCGCCGGCGCGCTGACCGCGATCATGACCGGCGTCGCCTATGCCACCTCGGCCGAGATCTCCGCAAAGCTCGGCCCCTTCCCCGGCTTTGCGCCCAACCGCGACAACATGCTGCGCGTCATGCGCAATCACCGCCGCGCGGCTCACGGCGAGACCGCCGGTTATGAGGGCCTGTCCGTCAACCCGGTCGCGCTCGTCCACGGCGATTGCCCGGACCAGGACCTGATCGCCCATGCCAAGAGCGCCTGGGACAAGGCGGTCGAGCTCGGCGAGAAGCACGGCTACCGCAACGCTCAGGCCACCGTGATCGCGCCGACCGGTACGATCGGGCTCGTAATGGATTGCGACACGACCGGCATCGAGCCCGATTTCGCCCTGGTGAAATTCAAGAAGCTCGCCGGCGGCGGCTACTTCAAGATCATCAACCGTGCGGTTCCCGAGGCGTTGCGCACGCTCGGCTACTCGGAAAGCCAGATCGCCGAGATGGAGGCTTATGCCGTCGGCCACGGCAACCTCAACCAGGCGCCCGCCATCAACCCGACGACGTTGAAGGCCAAGGGCTTCACCGACGAGAAGATCGAAGCCGTCAATGCGGCGCTTAAAGCTGCCTTCGACATCAAGTTCGTCTTCAACCAGTGGACGCTCGGAGCCGATTTCCTCAAGGCGACGCTGAAGGTCAGCGACGAGCAGCTTGCCTCAATGGACTTCAACCTGCTCGAGCATCTGGGCTTCTCCAGAAAGGACATCGAAGCCGCCAACATCCATGTCTGCGGCGCGATGACGCTCGAAGGCGCACCGTTCCTGAAAGCAGAGCACCTGCCGGTCTTCGATTGCGCCAATCCCTGCGGCAAGATCGGCAAGCGCTACCTCTCGGTCGAAAGCCATATCCGCATGATGGCGGCCGCCCAGCCCTTCATTTCGGGTGCAATCTCCAAGACGATCAACATGCCGAACGAGGCGACCGTCGAGGATTGCAAGAACGCCTACATGCTCTCCTGGAAGCTCGCGCTGAAGGCGAATGCGCTCTACCGCGACGGTTCCAAGCTCTCGCAGCCGCTGAACGCTTCGCTGATCGAGGATGAGGAAGACGAGGACGCGATCGAAGAGCTGATGCAGGCGCCGGCAGCCGCCCAGGCGGTCGCCGTCACCGAGAAGATCATCGAGCGCGTCATCGAGAAGGTAGTGCGCGCCCGCGAGAAACTGCCGAACCGTCGCCAGGGCTATACCCAGAAGGCGATCGTCGGCGGCCACAAGGTGTATCTGCGCACCGGCGAATTCGGTGATGGGCGCCTCGGCGAGATCTTCATCGACATGCACAAGGAAGGTGCGGCCTTCCGGGCGATGATGAACAACTTCGCCATCGCCATCTCGCTCGGCCTGCAATATGGCGTCCCGCTCGAAGAATATGTGGAGGCCTTCACCTTCACCAAGTTCGAGCCGGCCGGCATGGTCCAGGGCAATGACGCGATCAAGAACGCAACGTCGATCCTCGACTATGTCTTCCGTGAGCTTGCCGTTTCCTATCTCGGCCGCCACGACCTTGCTCATGTCGACACCTCCGACTTCAGCAACACCGCGCTCGGCCGCGGCATTCAGGAAGGAAAGACCAACCTCGTCTCCACCGGCTGGACCCGCGGCTACAAGCCGTCCATCGTCGGCGGCACAGGCGAGCGCTCCGAACCGAAGGGGGCTTCGACGGCCACTCCGGCCCGCGCCTCGGCCGGCGCTTCCGTCACCTCGATCTCCGGCAATGCCGTGCGCAAGCTGGAGCCGGCAATCGCCGCCGCCACCTCCGAAGTCGTCGCCTTCAAGCGCGATTACGAGGAACGGGCCGTCGAACTCGCCGAGGAGATTGCCGAAGAAGCGGAACAGGAGGTAACTGCCCTCTTCTCCGACAAGGCCGCGGCAGAGGCCGCTGCGGCGAAGTCCGAGGCAAAGAAGGTCGAAGCAGAACGCCGCGCACGCTCGATCATGCAGGGCTATACCGGCAACATGTGCTCCGAGTGCCAGAACTTCACGATGGTGCGAAACGGCACGTGCGAGAAGTGCGACACATGCGGCGCCACGAGCGGGTGCAGCTGAGATGCGATTGGCCGCCGCCGCTGCCACCACTTAGAACACTCGGAAAGCCCAAGGCTCATACCCTTGGGCTTTCGCCGTCTAAAGCGGCAAACGACATAAAGGTTTGCAAATACCTGCAAGCTGCAAAAATATCAGGGCCGGGATATTCCGATCCCGGCCCTGGATACCACGAACAAGCCAAAGCCCTCGTGGGGCGAAGAGGACATCTCCAACCTGTAGCAAGGCCATTATATGGAGAGTCGGTTCTCAGAGTCGAGTTGTGCTTTGGCATTATCCAAGATGCCTTCGGCAGAAAGAAACCTTGATGCGAACCAGTCCCTACATCTCAGCTAACAAATTGATCGAGTATGTCTTTGCGACGCCTACTCGGCGTACGTCTATCATCGAAAGCGTCATCGCTCCTCCGCTTTTTCTGTTGGACACAGGTTACAGGAGCATCGAGGTGGCAACAGCCGCTCTGTTGGCGTCGAGAGGAAAAGACTTCAGCAGTCTGCTCGATCTGGACGCTGCGCTCCTGAAACGTATACCTGCGACTGATCATGAAGAGCAACGCATCTTGACCGCTCACGATGCTATTGAACTAGCAAGGACAATGGACTGGCATCTCCCAGATGGGGCCGTACTGTCCACATTGGAGATACCGCCGCCCAAATTTGTTATCTCCGGTGTTGAGATTAGGATTAATCCCACAGTTTCCCTTAGAGTTCCACAAAGAGGCAGACGAGAAGCCAATATTGGTTTCGGAAAGTCTTACTTCTCCAAATGCTCTCCTCTGCATTCTGGCTCCAACAGAGATAGAGGTGTTCTTTATGCCTCGTTGCTTCATTGGTTTACGGAGGTGGAATTCCCTGAACTCGGACTCGCCGACCACAATCTCTGTTTCGTGGGCGACGTTTTCACACAACGCATCTTTTTTGCTGCGAAGAATTTTAAGCAGCGGCGAAAACTTCTTGCGGCATCCGCGCAAGAAATCGCTGATCGCTGGGATATCATTCGGTCTCGGTTGGATCTCGATGGGGTCAGCAGAAGGGCGCGCAAGCGGGCATAGCTAAATCATGGCGGGGCGCTCCGACGCCCCGCGATGGTACGTGAGACTCAGTGATGTCTCACGGCCTCGCCCCTGGCGGCAACGCGCTGCTCGTCTCACGAAGGAAAAAGCAAAGGAGTCAATGTGAAAGCGATGGACTGCCGCCTCGGGATACCGCAATTTATGCGCGTCTGACGAAGCAGAATCGGAGAGTTCATGTCCCTCAAATATTTGACCGCCCTATTGGCGCTTGCCGTCCTGTCGGGGTGCACCAGCACCGGCGGAAACAACACGACCTATGCTCAATGGTACGGACCGAATCCGGTTCCCAATTTCAGCGCCGCGAGCCCCGGCGGTGTTCGCGTAGGCTATTAAGCACCTGGACCGGCCAAGGAAGCTCGCGGAATTTCGCAGCCGCCTATGTTTTCAAGGTGTGGATAAACCGGTTCCCCTGACGGAGGCGGCACAGTCGCAGCGCCTCCGTTTTGCCATTGCGAGCCGCCGCCGCTTGGGTCGCATTGGATTTGGCCTCGGTAGAGGCGACGATGATCTCGGAGGCGATCACCTCGGCGGGATTAGACCATGGTAGTAATCCCCGTCACCGCCGACCACCCGGTCCCCGGTGTGCGAGCACGCCGCCAGCGTGGCGAGTGCGAGCAACAACACGATCTTGCGCATGGGCCCCCATACCTTTCCTAACAGTTTGACGGCCATTGATATTCTGCCATTCGCGCCGGATCAATTCCAAACCTGTCGATCTGCAACTTCTGCGACCAGTTGCCGGCCGAAGTTGGGACATGCGATGCGCGGGCGCTTCTCGTGAGGCGCACCCCGACAGCCCTCTTCCTACGCGACTGAAACGAGTTCGTGCGCCGCGTTTCGGACTTCGCTTCATGCTGTCGTTCTTAAAGCCGCTGTAGGGCTGCGCGACATGCTTCAGAAAGGCGTCGGGGGTACGACGCCGGTATAGTATTGGCCTTCCCCCGCATAATACCGTTCGGCGCTGGGCCTTCCCGTTTGCGAGCACGCGCTGAGAGCAAAGATCGCCAACAACAATACGATCGCGCGCATGGATTTACGTCCTTTCGTGAGTGACCTTCTTCAATATGACTTTTATGAACTAAATTTCTTGCCGGCGCAGAAGCCGCGCCGGTTCTCGGTTACGGCTGCGATTGTACATACCGTTCAACCGACGGTACACAAAATTGCGCAACGTTCAGCCCGGAGCCCTCGAATCGTTACGATTTTCTTAAAATTCGATCACCCGATTTCACCTGCTCGCAATCGCAGTCTGGCACAGGAAAGGATTATCGTGCCCGAGGACTGACAGGATGACCCAGGTCGTTACCATCTCCGCGACGACCGCGGCCTATGCGGCGGACGCATTGAAGCCGACCACGCGCCTGCGTGGCGATGGACCTGTCGACGAGGCAATCACACTGCTTTCCGCGCGCGGCCAAGAGCAGGCGGCGGTCCCGAAGATCAGAAGCGCGCTGCCGCTGCACCTCATGCTGATCGGCGCAGAGCGCCGTCTGCCGCAACAGACGCAGGCCGAAACGCTGCGCCGCTATCTCGAAAACGAGGCGGACGAAGACGGCCACGAAGAAGATCGCCGGCAGGAAGATGGACCTGCCGGCGACGAACCGGAGCAAGTTGCGCTCACCGACATGCTCGACCGGTTCATTCAGGGAACCTGAACCGATCAAGGTTCACGCCGGCAGCTATTGATGGCTATGCCCGGAATGAGCGCTGCCCGCCGCCGTGCCGACCGGCAGGACATAGTCGACCTCGCCGGCCTTCTCGAAGGTAAGCGTCACCGGCACCATGTCGCCCTCGGCAAAGGGCTTCTTCACCTCCATGAACATGAGATGCAGGCTGCCGTTCTTCAGCTCGACTGCCTGACCGGCGGGAACGGCGATCCCGTCCTCGAGCTTGCGCATTTTCATGACGTCGTTCTCCATCGTCATTTCGTGAAGTTCGACTCGACCCGCGGCCGGGCTCTCGACGGCAAGCAGGCGGTCGTCGGCACTGCCGTCGTTCCTGACCACGAAGCCGCCGCCGCCGACCTTGGCACCGGGCAGCATGGCCTTCACGGCTCCGCCCGAGATCTCGAGATCGCCGACCTTGACCGCTTCGGCCGCGGACTGATGATGCCCCGCGTGAGCGGAGTGCTCATCGCCGCCCGTCGCCATGGTGACGGTGATCGTGGGCGCCGGATGCTCGAGGGAATGGGCGTCCTGGCCCTCCGCCGCCACCTGGTCCCAGACCACCTTGCCGTCGGCGCCGCAAAGCTGCGTCGTCGGAAAGGTGAGCACGGTCTCCTTGTCGAAACCCGCGAGTTTCCCGCGCATGACGAAGGTGTCGTAATGTTCGTCGGGAAGGTTGCCGCCTTTCCAGCGGATTTCCAGCGGACCGGAGGAAACCTTGGTGCCGTGATCGTCATAGGTCTTCCGGTAGTCGCCCTTGATGATCTCCAGCTCCCAGCCGGGCTTCGGCTGGGGCTTGGCAAAGACGAACCCCTCCGGCAACCGCACCCGTACTTCGGTCGTCGCCTTGCCGTCGCAGCCATGCGGCACCTGAAGGGTGGCGTTGACGGTCGTTTCGGCCGGCGCGCTATCCGTCTCGAATGTTGCATGTGCATGGGCGGGACCGGCCACGGCTACTGTGAGGCCGGTGGCAAGCAAGGAAAGTCTGATCTTGTTCATGTCGTAATCTCCGAACCACGTGCCGGAACGCGGCCTTCGTGGGTCAATGCCGCATAGCGGCGCAAGAAATTCTGGGTGGGATTCGAGGGGATCTACGGTTGGGCCGGCGGACCGCGCGGTGGCGGCAACAGGCGCAGGGGCAGAAGCACCGCCTCGGCGGCGACGATCGGCGTTCCGGCGATCCAGTTGCCGTTTTCGGCCGTCGAGCTTTCATCGGGCGCCGCCGGCAGGAGCACGGAGGCGGCGAGCCGGCACGCTTCGCAAACGGGAGCCGATGACGACGCCTTGCCGTGGCCGGTGTCATGATCGACGCCGCCCGTGCCGAAGCAGATATCGGCGAAGGTGCCGTCGGGGAGAAGATATTCGGCGGAGATCGCCGGGCCGATGGCTTTCGCAAGGGCTGGCTTGTGAGCGAAGGACAGGAATAGGAGTGCGAAGGCTGCGAGCAGCCGCACCCCAATTCCCCATTTCCGCTCGCGCCCAGTCATGGCCACCTCTCTTCGGTCTTCCCTATCCGCTGCCCAGGAAAATTGCAAAGGCCGATTTTGCCGCACCGGTCGCGGAGGATGAAGCCAGGGCGACAAAAATATGTTTGGTCGCGACATAGGCCCTTGCCAAAATCCGGCCTTCGCCGTTATCTGGATTCGACCTTGTTGGGAGAAACCGGTTCGATCCGGTGCCGAAGGAGCAACCGCCCCGGAAACTCTCAGGCCAAAGGACCAGCAAGGTGCCGGTAGGACTCTGGAGAGAAGCGTTCGCGCTCGCCGAAGGGATAACAATCTCAGGCAAAGGGACAGAGGGGGCTCGAATTTGTCGGCGCATGACGCCGGTATTGTGAGCCGGCGCGAAGACGCGCCAGACCTGGAGGCCGGACTTGGAAGACGTTTCCACCTTGAAACACACGCCGTTGCACGCGCTGCATCTTTCGCTCGGTGCGCGCATGGTGCCCTTCGCCGGTTACGACATGCCGGTCCAATACCCGGAAGGCGTATTGAAGGAGCACCTGCATACCCGCGCCGCCGCCGGCCTTTTCGACGTGTCCCACATGGGGCAGATCGTCGTGCGGCCGAAATCGGGAAAAGTCGAGGACGCGGCGCTGGCGCTCGAAAAGCTCGTGCCGGCGGATGTGCTCGGACTCCGGGAGGGCCGGCAACGCTACGGCCTCTTCACCAATGCCGCAGGCGGTATTCTCGACGACCTGATGATCGTCAATCGCGGCGATCATCTCTTCCTGGTCGTCAACGCGGCCTGCAAGGATGCCGATCTTGCGCATCTTAGGGAGGGCCTCGGCAGCGCCTGCGACGTGACCATGCTTTCAGACCGTGCCCTGATCGCCCTTCAGGGGCCCCGGGCCGGAGCGGTTCTGTGCGAGCTGTGGGCGGACGTCGCGTCGATGCGCTTCATGGATGTCGCCGAAGCCGACCTTCACGACGTGAGCTGTATCATCTCCCGCTCCGGCTACACCGGCGAGGATGGCTTCGAGATTTCCATTCCCGCCGACGCGGCTGTGGATGTGACGCAGCGCCTGCTCGAACATCCCGACGTCCTGCCCATCGGGCTCGGCGCGCGCGACTCGCTCCGCCTCGAAGCGGGGCTTTGTCTCTATGGCAACGATATCGACACGAATACGAGCCCCATCGAAGCGGGCCTCGAATGGGCAATCCAGAAAAGCCGCCGTGCCGGCGGCGAGCGCGCCGGCGGCTTTCCGGGCGCCGGCCGGATACTGGCCGAGCTCACCGACGGAGTTTCCAGGCGGCGTGTCGGCCTGAGGCCCGAAGGCCGCGCGCCCGTGCGCGGCAATGCCAATCTCTTTGCCGATGCGGAGGGCAGGACGGCGGCAGGAACCGTCACCTCCGGCGGCTTCGGTCCGAGCGTGGATGGACCGGTCGCCATGGGCTATGTCGCCGCCGAGCACGCCGAAATCGGCACCAGACTGTTCGCAGAGGTGCGCGGCAAATACCTGCCCATCGCCGTCACTGCCCTGCCCTTCATCAAACAAACCTACAAACGCTGATCAGGAGAACCTGCGTATGCTGAAATTCACCGAGGAACACGAATGGCTGAAGATCGAGGGCGACGTCGCGACCGTAGGCATCACCGAGCATGCCGCGGGCCAGCTCGGCGATCTTGTCTTCGTGGAGCTGCCGGAAGCGGGTGCCAGCTTCTCCAAGGGCGACTCGGCCGCGACGGTCGAGTCCGTGAAGGCGGCATCGGACGTCTATTGTCCGCTTGATGGCGAAATCGTCGAGGTCAATCAGGCCATCGTCGACGATCCGTCGCTCGTCAACAGCGATCCGCAAGGCGCGGCCTGGTTCTTCAAACTGAAGCTCGCCGATCCGGACGCTGCCAATGCGCTCCTGGACGAAGCGGCCTACAAGGAGTTCGTCGCCTGATGAGCATGCCCAAGGACTTTACCTTTACCGATTACAAGCCTTACGACTTCGCCAATCGACGTCACATCGGCCCTTCGCCGGCCGAGATGGACGAGATGCTGAAGGTCGTCGGCTATCCCAGTCTCGACGCGCTCATCGACGACACCGTGCCGCCGTCGATCCGCCAGCGGACGCCGCTTGCCTGGGGCGAGCCGATGACGGAGCGCGAGGCACTCGACAAGCTGCGCGAGACGGCGAACCGCAACCGGAAGCTCGTGTCCCTGATCGGTCAGGGCTACTACGGGACCATCACCCCGCCGGTCATCCAGCGCAATATCCTCGAGAACCCGGCCTGGTACACCGCCTATACGCCCTATCAGCCGGAAATCAGTCAGGGGCGGCTGGAAGCCCTGCTCAATTACCAGACCATGGTTTGCGATCTGACCGGGCTGGACGTCGCGAACGCCTCGCTGCTCGACGAGGCGACGGCTGCAGCCGAAGCCATGGCCATTGCGGAGCGCGTGGCAAAGTCCAAGGCGAAGGCGTTTTTCATCGATGCGAACTGCCATCCCCAGACGATTGCGCTCCTGAAGACCCGGGCGGAGCCGCTCGGCTGGCAGATCGTCGTCGGCGACCCCTTCGAGGATCTGGACGCTGCCGGCGTCTTCGGCGCGATCTTCCAGTACCCCGGCACTTACGGCCATGTCCGCGACTTCTCGGGCCTGATCGCCAAACTCCACGAGCAGGGTGCAATCGCCGCCGTCGCAGCCGATCCGCTGGCGCTGGCGCTTCTGAAGTCTCCGGGGGAAATGGGCGCCGACATCGCGATCGGTTCGACCCAGCGCTTCGGCGTTCCGGTCGGCTACGGTGGTCCGCACGCCGCCTATATGGCGGTCAAGGACGCCTACAAGCGCTCCATGCCCGGCCGCCTCGTGGGCGTGTCGGTCGATGCGCGGGGCAACCGCGCCTACCGGCTGTCGCTCCAGACCCGTGAACAGCATATCCGGCGCGAGAAGGCGACATCGAACATCTGTACCGCGCAGGTACTGCTTGCCGTCATGGCCTCCATGTATGCGGTCTTCCATGGTCCGGACGGAATAAAGGCGATCGCCCAGAGCGTGCACCAGAAGACGGTGCGGCTTGCCATGGGATTGGAAAAGCTCGGCTATACCGTCGAACCGGATGTCTTCTTCGATACGATCACCGTCGAAGTCGGCAAGCTGCAGGGCATCATCCTCAAAGCCGCCGTGGCCGAGGAGGTAAACCTTCGCAAGATCGGAACGACCAGGATCGGCATCAGTCTCGACGAACGTTCTCGGCCGGTCACGCTCGAGGCCGTCTGGCGCGCCTTCGGCGGCGATTTCAAGGTCGAGGAATTCGAACCGGACTACCGCCTGCCGCAGGAACTGCTGCGCACCAGCGCCTATCTCACCCATCCGATCTTTCACATGAACCGCGCCGAGAGCGAGATGACGCGCTACATGCGCCGCCTCGCCGATCGCGATCTTGCACTCGACCGCGCAATGATCCCCCTCGGCTCCTGCACGATGAAACTCAACGCGACAGCGGAAATGCTGCCGATCACCTGGCCGGAGTTTTCGGAAATCCATCCCTTCGTGCCGACCGACCAGGCACTCGGCTATCAGCATCTGATCGAAGACCTGTCGCAAAAGCTCTGCGCGATCACCGGTTATGATGCGATCTCGATGCAGCCGAACTCGGGTGCCCAAGGTGAATATGCCGGTCTGCTCGCGATCCGCGCCTACCATATCGCCAACGGCAACGCACATCGCGACGTCTGCCTGATACCGACATCGGCGCACGGCACGAATCCGGCCTCGGCGCAAATGGCCGGCATGAAGGTGGTGGTCGTCAAGGTAAGCGACGCCGGCGAAATCGACATGGACGATTTCCGCGCCAAGGCGGAGCAGTATGCGGACTCCCTCTCCTGCTGCATGATCACTTATCCCTCGACGCACGGCGTGTTCGAGGAGAACGTCCGCGAGGTCTGCGAGGTCGTGCATAAGCACGGCGGCCAGGTCTATCTGGACGGCGCCAACATGAATGCGATGGTTGGCCTTTCCCGCCCCGGCGACATCGGCTCCGATGTCAGTCATTTGAACCTGCACAAGACCTTCTGCATTCCGCATGGCGGCGGCGGCCCCGGCATGGGCCCGATCGGCGTCAAGTCGCATCTCGCCCCCTTCCTTCCGGGACACCCGCAGACCGACGGGCACGAGGGCGCCGTTTCCGCCGCACCGTTCGGGTCGGCCTCGATCCTGCCGATCTCATGGAGCTACTGCCTGATGATGGGCGGCGAAGGCCTGACGCAAGCGACCAAGGTCGCGATTCTCAACGCCAATTACGTCGCCGCCCGGCTGAAGGGTGCTTATGACGTGCTCTACAAGTCGGCGAAAGGCCGGGTCGCGCATGAATGCATCGTCGACACCCGTCCGCTCGCCGAACGCGCCGGCGTCACGGTCGACGACGTCGCCAAGCGCCTGATCGACTGCGGCTTCCATGCGCCGACGATGAGCTGGCCGGTCGCGGGCACACTGATGATCGAACCCACGGAATCGGAAACGAAGGCCGAGCTCGACCGCTTCTGCGACGCCATGCTGGCAATCCGCGAAGAGGCCCGCGCCATCGAGGACGGCCGGATGGACAAGGTCAACAATCCGCTGAAGAACGCGCCGCATACGGTCGAGGACCTCGTCGGCGACTGGGACCGGCCCTATTCGCGCGAGCAGGCCTGCTTCCCACCGGGCGCCTTCCGCGTGGACAAATACTGGTCGCCGGTCAACCGTGTCGACAATGTCTATGGCGACCGTAATCTCGTCTGCACCTGCCCGCCGATCGAGAGCTACGCGGAAGCGGCGGAATGACGATGTGATCCGATCGGGTGCGGTTCAAGCGCCGCGCCTGCCTGCTACGTCTAAAAGCCCGGCTAAGCCGGGCTTTTTGCTGGTCTAAGCATTTCCAGGAGAAGTGTGCAGCGGTTTTCGGTCGGGAAGGTAATTTCAAGTCTTAGAGGGTTCACTAACGGTTCCTCTAAAAAAAGAAAAAGCCGCCCGGAGGCGGCCTCTTCCTATCCTTGAGAGATGCGATTACTCGGCGCTCTCGTCCGCAGCCTTCTTCTTGGCCGGGGCCTTCTTCTTCGGCGCGGCGGCTTCTTCGCTCTCGCCGGCTTCGGCCTTGGCGGCTGCCTTCTTCTTGGAGGCCGTCTTCTTGGCCGGCTTTTCGTCGGCTTCGTCGTCAGCCGTCAGCTCTTCCTTCGAGACCTTCTTGTCGGTCACCGAAACCTCGGTGAGCAGGTGGTCGACAACCTTCTCCTCGAAGAGCGGTGCGCGTAGCGAGGCGGCAGCACCGGGCGTGTTGCGGAAGTATTCGAGGATTTCCTTTTCCTGTCCGGGGAACTGGCGCAGCTGCTCGAACAGAGAACGCTGCATCTCGTCATCGCTGACCTGGACGCCGGCCTTTTCGCCGATTTCGGAGAGAACCAGGCCGAGGCGGACGCGACGCTCGGCGAGCTTGCGATATTCGGCGCGCGCTTCCTCTTCCGTCGTGTCTTCATCGGCAAAGGTCTTGCCGGCCTGCTGCAGGTCGGTGTTGATCTGGCGCCAGATGTTCTCGAACTCGGCATCGACAAGGCGCTCGGGCGTATCGAACTGATAGAGCTCGTCGAGCTGATCGAGAAGCTGGCGCTTGACCTTCTGGCGGGTGATCGAGCCGAACTGGCTTTCGATCTGGCCGCGGACGATTTCCTTCAGCTTGTCGACGGATTCGAGGCCGAGCTTCGTTGCCAGCTCGTCGTTGATCTCGATCGGGGCAGCGGCAGCGACATCCTTGACCGTGATGTCGAAGGTTGCTTCCTTGCCGGCAAGGTTGGCTGCCGGATAATCGGCCGGGAACGTGACCGTGATGGTCTTTTCATCGCCGGCCTTTACGCCGACAAGCTGCTCCTCGAAGCCCGGGATGAAGCGGTTGGACCCGAGCACGAGCTCCGCATCTTCGTCCTTGCCGCCGTCAAAGGCTTCGCCGTCGACCTTGCCGAGATAGTCGACCGTGACGCGGTCGCCATTGGCAGCCTTGCCCTTCTTCGATTCGTAAGTCCGGGCGCTCTCGGCGATGCGCTGGATCTGCTCGTTGACTTCATCCTCGCTGACGTCGACGACCTCACGGGTGACCTTGATGCCGCTTGCATCCTTGAGTTCGATCGGCGGAATGATTTCGTAGGCGACCGTGAATTCGAAATCGGCTTGGGCGCTCAGGATCTTGTCGGCTTCTGCCTCGTCCTCGGTCATCGCGATTTCGGGCTGGGTGGCCGACTTTTCGCCGCGGCTCGTGAGGATTTCCGTCGGCTTTTCACGAACGATCTCGTTGACGAGATCGGCCATGATCGACTTGCCGTAAACCTTCTTAAGGTGCGCAACCGGCACCTTGCCGGGACGGAAGCCGTTGATGCGAACACGATCCTTCACTTCGACGAGGCGCTCGTTCATCCGAGCCTGCATTTCGTCGGCCGGGATAACGACCTTGAGTTCGCGCTTCAGCCCTTGAGCGAGCGTTTCGATAACCTGCATGTTAAAACCTTCACTTCACGTTGACAGTGCTCTTCCCTTGAAAGGCTAGGCGAGCACGTGAGCCGATCCATTTGCCGGGAGTGGCTTTACGCAATTCCGACCGCTTTGCAAGCAAAATGGCGCCTTGCCGGCCCTCCCAGCGCCGAATACCGACGCGTGACTGCTATATCGTCCTGGTGCGGGTAGAGAGACTTGAACTCCCACGCCTTGCGGCACCAGAACCTAAATCTGGCGTGTCTACCAATTTCACCATACCCGCGTTCAGACGACCGCACCGCCCAATCGCATTCCTCACAAGATCTCATCAGCGGAATGCCGCGGATATTCTTGGGCCATGCGAAAGGTTCAGGGCTCCCGAGCGCGGCGTCTCTATAACACTCGTTTTCATCGGATCAAAGGGAAAATGCTCGCGCCCGTTGCCCGCTCGCAGCCACGGCTTCGAACGGGCAGCTCGAGGATCCTTAGCAAAGGATGCCGGCAGAAACGTGATGCTGTGTTCCGCCGTATGACAGCCACTGGATCCTCGCCCTCCATCGGCGGGACGGCGAACGGCAATCCGCGTTGCGCAATCCGCATATCTTCCATGTGGACATTGCACTGCACAAATCGATTTAAGGCCACTATATTCCAAATCAGCGAAGCGCCGCGGTGATAGCCGAATGGACGCCGGCGGGCATGATCGCCCGCAGCGGGAAATCCCGCGAAGATCCGAGCCTGAGCTCGACAGAATTCGAAGCTGCGCACTCCTCCTCCCATCGCCGCTTCGATAGGATTGGCAATACTCCTCCTCCCAGTTGCCAATCGCATTTATGACGCCCGCCGGTCCTCCTCCCCCGACGGGCGTCATTCTCCCCTCAGATATTCCGTACGGCACCTCCATCTGCCCATTATTTCGGCATTTTGCGATCGTCCGACGCTTGAGCCATGCACCATTTGCATAGGTGCCATTCCCGGCGGCCCCTAGCAGAATCCGGGGGTTCGGCCTATATTCCAATCATCGATCGGGCAGCGCACTCCTCCTCCCAGCGCGCCCGATACGGATTGGCGACACTCCTCCTCCCGGTTGCCAATCAGATCAAGCAACGCCCGCTGGACCTCCTCCCCCAGCGGGCGTTGTTTATTTCTGCCAACTCCCTTGCTCCGAGAATCGCACTGCGCGCCGCGCGCTCTGATAGACCGCCAAGGTCTTTGGAACGGTCTGGAAATGCGCAAGAGGCCGGCATCGGCAACAAAAGGTTAAACTCCGGTTAATGCCACCGAAAAGCTTTGCACGCCGCGCATGGGTGCGATGCAGCATTAGCTCTGTAATCCCGGCTCAAACCGATTATATTCCGGTTCATAAGATGACGGCCAGCAAGAGAGATAGAGCGCTGGCGAACGACCTAGAAAGGAATAGGATCATGAACCTCGCACGTTCTTTCAACAACTGGCGCAAGTATCGTCAGACCTGCAACGAGCTCGGCCGCATGAGCGACCGTGAGCTGACTGACCTGGGCATCGGCCGCGCAGACATCCCCTACGTTGCCCGTCAGGCAATCAAGTAAGCATCAAGCTTCGCCAGATAATGGCCGTTCAAACGCCTTCCGGTTCGCCGGCGGGCGTTTTTTTATTCTGCTGAGTCGTTCTGATCTCGTGCAGCAATCCCTGCAAAAGCAACTTAACCGAAACTTAATCGATGGCGCATTTTCGGGCCGGCCGAGATGCATGCTCACGAAACGATCGATGCACTGCACAAATGCATAGCAGATGCATCTACTTTGCACTCCATCTTCCAGTTAGACAAGCGTATAAGAACCTCAACGACGCAGACAATCACTGTCGCGAGCGATCTTCTTGAGGAAACGACCATGAACCCGATTCGCATTGCAAAAAGCTGGATCAACTACCGCCGTACCGTTGCCGAGCTGGGCAGCCTTTCCAACCACGCTCTGAACGATATCGGCATTACCCGCTACGACATCCGCAACATTGCGGCTCGCTCCTTCCGCTAATCGGATCGAGCATTGCTTGGCTTGAAGACGGCGCCCTCGGGCGCCGTTTTCGTTTCTTGGAAGCGACGGATGCCTGTGGTAGGAAGCCGCCCATGAACAAAACGACGTCCTCCCATTCGCCCATCCACGTCATTGGCGGCGGCCTCGCCGGATCGGAAGCCGCATGGCAGATCGCCGAAGCGGGCGTGCCGGTCATTCTGCATGAAATGCGCGGCGTGCGCGGCACGGATGCGCACAAGACCGAGAGCCTCGCCGAACTCGTCTGCTCGAACTCTTTCCGCTCCGACGATGCGACCAGCAATGCCGTCGGCGTGCTCCATGCGGAGATGCGTCTTGCTGGCTCGCTCATCATGCGATGCGCCGATCTCAACCAGGTGCCCGCAGGCGGTGCGCTCGCCGTCGATCGCGAAGGCTTTGCCGAGGCCGTCAGCGCAGCGATCGCAGACCACCCGCTGATCACGGTTCTGCGGGAAGAGATCGGGGGCCTGCCGCCGAAGGACTGGGATCTCGCCATCATTGCGACCGGCCCGCTTACAGCACCGGACCTCGCCGAGGCGATCCGCACGGAGACCGGCGCCGATGCCCTGGCCTTCTTCGACGCCATCGCACCGATCGTCCATGCCGACACGATCAACATGGATATCTGCTGGCATCAGTCGCGCTACGACAAGGTCGGCCCGGGCGGCACGGGCAAGGATTATATCAACTGCCCGCTCACACAGGAGCAGTATGACGCCTTCGTCGATGCGCTCATTGCCGGGGACAAGGCCGGCTTCAAGGAATGGGAAGGCACACCCTATTTCGACGGCTGCCTCCCGATCGAAGTGATGGCAGAGCGCGGCCGCGAGACCCTGCGTCACGGGCCGATGAAGCCGATGGGCCTCACCAACGCCCATAATCCCTCGGTCAAGCCCTATGCCGTGGTTCAGCTTAGGCAGGACAACGCGCTCGGCACGCTCTACAACATGGTCGGCTTCCAGACGAAACTGAAATACGGCGCGCAAGGCGAAGTCTTTCGGATGATTCCGGGGCTCCAAAACGCCGAGTTTGCGAGGCTCGGCGGCCTGCACCGCAACACCTATATCAACTCGCCGACGCTCCTCGACAATTCGCTGACGCTCAAGTCACGTCCGGGCTTGCGCTTTGCCGGCCAGATAACCGGCTGCGAGGGCTATGTGGAAAGCGCGAGCATCGGCCTCCTGGCGGGCCGCTTCGCCGCGGCGGAACGCAAAGGCGCCTCACCCGTCCTACCTCCCGTGACCACGGCCTTCGGTGCTCTCCTCAATCACATCACCGGCGGCCACATCGTCTCAGACGACGAACCGGGCAAGCGCTCGTTCCAGCCGATGAATATCAATTTCGGACTGTTTCCGCCGCTCGAACCGGGCGCCCTGACGAGGCCGGAGGGTGCCAAACGCTTCCGTGGCAAGGAGAAGGCGCTCGCCAAGAAGCAGGCGATGGCGTCACGCGCGCTGAGTGATTGCGCAAGCTGGCTCGGCAACGCCGTCTGACGAGCGACGAGAACTCCGTTGCGGATTCAGCCGGTCAGTCCAGACCCTGCGCCGCGCCACCCGGTGCTTCCAGCTCCGATTTCGGACTAAAGGTGCCGAGCAGCCAGAGCGAAACCTCGGCTGCCTCGGCAGCCGTCCGAAATTCGAAAGCGTTGTCCAGGTAGGCGAAATCCGGGAAGTGGACAATCAGCCCGCGCCCACTCTCGGACGTGTTGACCCGCACCTTGCCGGGCTGAATGACGTGGCAGACATAATGCGTGCCGTGCGATTGTATGAATCCGGCCTTGCCATCGTGCAGACGCAGGAAGATCGCCGTTCTGTCGACGGTCGAATGCAGTGCCCGGATCGCTTCGTCCGGGAATGCCCGGCCGAATTCCACGATCGCCGACCCGGCATCCGGATTGTCGGCGTCGCGCTCGGCGCGTGCGTTCATCCGAATATAAAACACGCAGACGGCGGCGATCGCCACCAGGAGCAGTAACCAAAGCATCGCGTGGGTCCCTTGATCGCGACGGGATTTCGATTGAGAAGAATTATATCCCGCGAGACTTGCGCCAGCGTGACGGGCGAGCGCCTAGCGAATGATTTCTCGTCTAAGACGGGCGCTGTAGCACTTTTCGGAGGACTGCAATCTCTCCCCCTTCATCCTCCCCCTGTGCTCGTCACAGGGATGGGAGCAGCGCCGCGTCTGCGGCCCGTACGGGCGTGACTTGCGGCCTGTCGTGTCGCCTCGCTATCTTCACGGTTTATGAAACGCGCCGAGGACCGCACCCTCTCCACCTCATCCCTGTGCGCGTCACAGGGATCCAGCAGCGCCGCGTCTGCGGCGCGGAAGCGTTCTTTCAGCCCAAGGACTTGGTCTGGCTGGATTCCTGTGACAAGCACAGGAATGAGGGACCGGGGATGTGCGGCTGAAGCGAAACGGGACGCTGTGTACGGGCGTGACCTGGGGCCCTCCGCGCCGCCCTCGCTATCTTCACGGTTTATGAAACGCGCCGAGGAACGCACCCTCTCCACCTCATTCCTGTGCTCGTCACAGGGATGAGAGCAGCGCCGCGTCGGCGGCGCGGGAAGCGTTCTTTCAGCCCAAGGACTTGGTCTGGCTGGATTCCTGTGACAAGCACAGGAATGAGGGACCGGGGATGTGCGGCTGAAGCGAAACGGGACGCTGTGTACGGGCGTGACTTGCGGCCTGTCGTGTCGCCTCGCTATCTTCACGGTTTATGAAACGCGCCGAGGACCGCACCCTCTCCACCTCATCCCTGTGCGCGTCACAGGGATCCAGCAGCGCCGCGTCGGCGGCGCGGGAAGCGTTCTTTCAGCCCAAGGACTTGGGCTGGCTGGATTCCTGTGACAAGCACAGGAATGAGGACCGGGGATGTGCGGCTGAAGCGAAACGGGACGCTGTGTACGGGCGTGACTTGGGGCCCTCCGCGCCACCTCACTTTCTTCACGGTTTATGAAACGCGCCGAGGGGCCGCACCCTCTCCGCCCTCACTCCTGTGCTCGTCACAGGAATGAGGATCAAACAAGCGGCGGCGGGTATCCGGAATCTCAACGGGCCTTCGTCTAAAACTGCCGGCGCCGGCTCGCCCGCCACATCCGCCATTGCCGCTGCCATTGCGGCGGCCGCAGTGGCTGACGAAGAATTCGCACTCCGGCAGCCTCCGCGCGATCGAACACCGGTTCGGCCAGGGAAACGGGAAGGAAAGCGGAGAAATTCCGGGCGGAGATCGCGCCTGCACTTTCACGTGCCTTGGCGAGATGATCGCGACCGAGGCCGCAGAAGGCGCGAACGGCCCTTTCGATCGCACTCTCGTCGGTTCCGGCAAGAAGCGTTTCCCGGTCGAGGCCCGTTGCGCTCAAAAGCTCGGCAGGAAGATAGACCTGGCCACGCCCGGTATGAACCGGCAGAAGCAGCAGGAGACCGGCGACCGTCTGAGCAACCCCGGCATGACCGGCTGCGTCTGAGGATTTCGCAGCATTTTCGGGGTCCAGGATGAGAGATGAAAGCTGAATGAGCGCCGATGCGGTTTCACCGGCATAGCCCTCCAGCGCCGCCCTGTCCTGCATCGGGTCGTCGTAAAGATCGAAAATGCGTGCATCGATCATGTCCTGCAGAACGCGGACAGGAAGGTGATGCTCGCGGATGCAACGCAGGAGCGCTTCGGCCAGCGGATGCCCCGCGCCGTCCGACTGCTGGTTTTCGAGAATGTCACGCCACCACTGCAGCCGGATCTCGCCGGGGAGCGGCTCCTTGACCGTGTCGCGGACACGGGCGATCTCCGCGTAAAAAGCATAGAGCGCCGCGAGCGAGTGGCGCTTCTCTGCAGGAGAAAGCAGACAGGCCAGGTAGCGATCGCGGTCGGTGTCCCGCAAGGTTGCGAGAATCTGATCATCGGACTGTTGCACGCAGGGTTTCCTTCGAACGCCTCACACCGCGATCAATGCCGCGGCGACGGCCCGCGATTCCGCCAGCATCACGTTATAGGTCCGCACCGCCGCCCCCGTGCTCATCGGATCGGACGAGATGTTGGCGGCCCTGAGCGCTTCCTTCAGTTCTCCCGGTAAAGGACGGATTTCCCGGCCGGTGCCGACGAGCAGCACCTCGACGTCACGCGCCTCATCGAAGATGCGCTGGAATTTCGCGACCGCGAGCACGTCGCCTTCGGCAACGTCCCAGGCGTAGATACCGGAGGGCAACATCAGAACGGACCCGCGATGCGACATATCGGCGAAGCGGAAGCCGCCATTGCCGTAGGCGTCGACAGGCGCGCGTCCCGGAAAGTGCGCTTCGCGCATTTCGATCCCTTTTGCCATCACACCGCACCCTTTGCTTCCGTCTCCGACGAGGTATCCCGGTCCGCCGAGTCCTCCGTGCCTCCAAGACGATTGTTTCGGCGATTGAAGAGGATGAGCAGCGGTCCCGCGACATAAATCGAGGAAACGGTGCCCACAAGCACACCGAATATGAGTGTCGCGCTGAAGGACTGGACGAGACCACTGCCTCCGAACAGATACAGCGCAACGAGAGCAAGGAGCGTCGTCAAGGCGGTCAGGACGGTCCGCGACAGGGTCTGGTTGATCGACGTGTCGATCAGGACGGAAAGCGGCATCCTTCGATAGCGCACCAGATTTTCCCGGACTCGATCATAAATCACCATGGTGTCGCTCAGCGAGTAACATACGATCGTCAGCAGCGCTGCGATGCTGGCGAGGTTGAATTCGATGCCCGTCACGACGAGGAACCCGAGCGTCAGCAGCACATCATGCAACGTCGCGACGATGGCTCCGACGGCAAATCGCCGGCCGAAGCGAAGCCACACGTAAAGCAGCACGGCCAGCACGGCTGCGGCAACGGCGAGCGACCCTGCCCTCGTCAACTCGCCGGAAACACCGGGGCCAACCACCTCGACACGGCGGAAGACATACTGATCCTCGAGTTCGGAGCGAACCAGCCCGACCGCCGTCTGCTCGGCATTGTCGCCGGCTTCCTGCGACGGGATACGGACGAGAACGTCTCGCGCCGATCCAAGTTCCTCGACTTGAACGTCTCCGAGGTTCAATTCATCGAGACGGGCACGGATGTCGGCACCATCGGCGACGCCGGTCCGTGCCCTCAATTCGATGACGGAGCCGCCCCTGAAATCTGCTCCCATGTTGAGCCCGAGGCTCGTCAGGAGAACCAGCGAAGCGAGCGACAATGCCGTCATCAGAATGAAGACCGGATTGCGGATCGCCATGAAACGGAAATCCGCCCGACTGAAAAATCCGGTCCGGATGCCACGTGGCAGACGCCGCGGCAGGCGGCGGCGATACCACCCGCGAATGAGGCGGCGTGTCAGGCTGTGCGCCGTCAGAATGGTGGTGACGCTGCCGATGGCAAGCGTAACCGCAAAACCCCGAATGGCGCCCGACCCGAGATAGAGGAGGATTACGCCGGCGATGAAAATCGTCAGATTCGCGTCGACGATGCTCCTCAAGACGCGCTCGAATCCGTCGTCCAGCGCCCTTCGCAAGGGTTTGCCGCTGGTACGCGCTTCTTCCCTCAGCCGCTCATAGATGAGAACGTTCGAGTCGACCGCAATTCCGATCGTGAGGATGATCCCGGCAATTCCGGGCAATGTCAGCGTGGCGCCGGTGACGGACAGGACCGCGATGATCAGCACGACATTGACGATGACGGCAATGACGGCGACGACACCGAAGAAGCCGTAGAAGCCAATCATACAGGCTGCGACGGCAATGGCCGCGATCAGGCCCGCCGTGAGGCCGTTTGCCACGGCGTCGGCGCCGTCCTCGGGACCGACGGTACGCTCCTCGATGACGGTCAGCGAAACGGGAAGCGGGCCGGCACGCACCAGGGCGGCAAGGTCGTTCGCCCCGTCCTCCGAGAGATTTCCGGAAATCCGGACGCTATCACCGGAAAGCGCGCCGTCTAGAACGGACGTCGAGATAACCTGCCCGTCGAGCACGATCGCGAACTGCTTCCGTGGATCCGACTGCAGGACCGGCGCGATCCGTGCGGCAGCCCCGGCAGTAATCCTTGCATTGACGACAGGTTCGCTCGTCGCCGGATCGAAGCCCGGCTGCGCCTCGACGAAGTCCGGTGCCGCAGCAAAGGCGTGTCTCTCGACCAGGTAGGGTATTGGTGGATCGTCCAGCGAATAGAGGACCTCGGACCCCGCAGGCGGCCTCGTATCCACGGCCTGTTGTGCCGGCATCGAGGAATCCAGCCACTTCAGAGCGACATCTCCTCGCTGTCCGAGGAGATCCTTCAATCTTTGCGGCTCGTCCAGACCGGGGACCTGCACGCTCAGCCGGTCACCGCCGCGACGCTCTATGATCGGCACGACCGCGATGACTTCGCCGACCCGCCGGCGTACGACCTCGACGGACTGGGCGACGGCATCTGAGACCCTGAGATTTATGCCCTCGTCCGTCAGGCGAAGCCGAAGCGTGTCGCTGGTCGCGCTTCCCTCGTAGACCAGTTCCTGTATGGAACTCCCGAAAAAGCCGCCCTGTCGAACGGGGGCGACCAACGCCTTCAGCGCGTCGCGTGCCGCTGGCGCTTTCGTTGCATCGCGGAGACGAAACTGCAGGCTCTGCCCGCTTCCTGACAGCCCCGTATAGCGGATATCCGCCTGTCTCAGGGCATCGGCGATCGTGTCGATGGTCGATTGCAGGCGCTCCGCGACGATGTCTTCGCGGCTGACCTTCAGGACGATATGGGAACCGCCCCTGAGATCGAGCCCGAGCGGCACCTGCCGATGCGGCAGCCAGGTCGGCCAGTCGGCAAGCTGCTCTCTGGAAAGAAGATTCGGCAGTGCGAAGGCGAGGCCCGCAAGGACGACCAGCCAGATGAGAATGTTCTTGAACGGCGACAACCTGGGCATATTTCGAAATGCTCCATCCGCCGGTCTCTGCCGGTCGCGGCCCTTGCCCTAACCACGGTGATTTTGGCCTCGCGTCGCTCCAAAATCAAACCGTGATCGATGCCGATATAAAGCGCGGTATGCGGGCGAAAACCGCGCACGCTTCTTCACGTTCCCCGCGCCGGAGTTATTCCTTGACGGGCTCGCCCTTCACGCGAACTTCGGATACGCCGCTGCGCACAACGCGGACTTTGGTGCCCTCGGCGATCTCCACCTCGAGCTCCGTATCGTCGACGACCTTGGTCACCTTGCCGACGATGCCGCCGCCGGTGACGACCTGATCGCCGCGCCGGATGTTCTTCAGGAGCTCTTCGCGGCGCTTCATCTGCGCACGCTGCGGCCGGATGATCAGGAAATACATCACCACGAAAATCAGCAGGAATGGCAGGATGGACATCAGAATATCGGCGCCGCCGCCCCCAGGGGCCGCCGTCTGCGCGAAAGCTTCGGTAATAAACATCGATCACTCCTTGAGTTCAAATTGCGCGCTTGCCCCCGCGGCAAACCTGCCGGAATATAGGCAAGCCGTCCCGTAACGCAAATCGTCGGTACACTTCCCCGTTTCTCCTGCCTCTGGCACAAATTCCGCAGCAGGAGAACCCCCTGGTTGCAGGCTGCCGGTCTTTTCCAGCGCAAACCGCCGTGCTACCGAGAAAAACGCCGCCGGCGGCAGCTTCAACGGATTCGACCGGAGGATGAACGTCGCGGCGATTCAAGGATTTGGGTTAAGCCGGCGCACGCCCGTTATCGCGCGGGTCGGCCGCTCATGTTCGAAATCCAGCCTGCCGGAGATAGATGAAATGCCCGAAAGCAAGATCGACGTCCTGCTCAACGAAATACAGAAGCTTTCGGCCGCGATGGAGCGCATCGCCGGACCGGCATATGCCGTCAACGACTGGCATGAGGCGGAGTGTTTCGTCTGGGCACCGGCCACGCGCCACCTGCAGCCCGTCCCGAACCCGAATCGCATCGATCTCACACTCATTACCGGCGTCGACCACGTCCGCGACATTCTCTTCGACAACACGCTTCGCTTCGCTGACGGTTATCCGGCAAATAACGTGCTCCTCTGGGGCGCCCGCGGGATGGGCAAATCGTCGCTGGTCAAGGCCGTTCACGCAAAGGTCGCCCACGACACCGGAAGCGCACTCAAGCTCGTCGAAGTTCACCGGGAGGATATCGCCACCCTGCCCGTGCTGATGGAAATCCTGAAGGCGGCGCCGATGCCCGTGATCGTCTTCTGCGACGATCTCTCCTTCGATCACGACGACACCTCTTACAAGTCGCTGAAGGCGGTGCTCGACGGAGGCGTCGAGGGGCGGCCGGCAAACGTTCTGCTCTATGCGACGTCCAACCGCAGACACCTGCTTCCCCGCAACATGATGGAAAACGAGCAATCCACCGCCATAAACCCCTCGGAAGCCGTCGAGGAAAAGGTGTCGCTATCCGACCGCTTCGGGCTTTGGCTGGGTTTCTACAAATGCAGCCAGGACGACTATCTGGCGATGGTCGACGGATATGCGCGGTACTTCAAATTGCCTCTCGAGCCGGAAGCGCTGCATGCCGAGGCTCTTGAATGGGCCACGACGCGAGGATCGAGGTCCGGCCGCGTCGCATGGCAATTCATTCAGGATCTGGCCGGTCGTCTGCGCAGACAGCTCGACGCTCCTGCGTAATCGCGCTTGCCGTCTGCCGGCGTGATCGCAAAAGCGCCGCGTGTCTTGCCAGACACGCGGCGCTTTCGATTTGCGCATGAGCCAGGCACGGCCGGTGCCACGGCTTATTCCAGATAGGTCGCAGGGTTGACCGGGGTCGCATTCTTGCGCACCTCGAAGTGCACTTGTGGCCGGGTCGCTCTGCCTGTCATGCCGGAGGATGCGAGCGTCTGGCCGCGCTGGACTTTCTGACCGCGTTGAACCTTGAGTTCGGCAGCGTTGCCGTAAACCGTCACCGTACCGTCGTCGTGGCGCACCAGAACGGCATTGCCGAGTTCTTTCAGGCTGCTGCCCGAGTAGATCACGACACCGTTCTCGGCTGCCTTGATGGGCGTCCCCTCCGGCACCGAAATGTTGATGCCATCGTTTCGGTTGCCGTCGACATTGGCGCCATAGCCAGCGACGACCGCGCCACGGACAGGCCAACGGTACTTTCCGATGCCGGTCGATTTCGGAAGATCCTCGTCACCATCCGACCGGATGGCAACCTCCGACACGCTCTCCTTGGCGGCAGGCGCCTTGGATTCGGTCAGCTTACCCTGCTCGGTCGAAGCCGCCTGGGCCTCGTTCTTCTTGGCCGAAACAGAAGCCGTGACCACCGCATCGGTCGCCGGCGTTTTCGCCGAGGCACTCGGGATATTGAGTTTCTGCCCGATGCGGATGGCTTCTGTCGTAAGCCCGTTCGCCTGCTTCAGGGCAGCGACCGAAACGCCGTTCGCCTTGGCGATTCGATTGAGCGAGTCGCCCGGCTTGACCGTATAGGCACCATTTCCACCGCCCTCGCCGGCGCTGTTGAGCTTGCCCGCCGCGACATCGCTGCGGCTTTCGCTCTTTTCACGCGACTGGGACTGGCCGGGGAGGATTGCCACCTCGCGCTGATCGGTCGGCAGCGGAGACGGACGCTTCTTGCCGCCCTCCACGTCGGCGATCGAACCCGATGCGGCCGCCTTTGCCGCGCTGCCTGCAGTACCGAACGCCGGAATGACGAGCCGCTGGCCCGGCTCTACCTGGCTTGCCGATTTCAGGCCATTCGCCTTCAGTATCTCCTTCTCGGGGACGCCGAAGCGTCTGGCGAGAACAGTAATCGTGTCGCCTTGACGGACCATGATGGTCGGCGCGTTGGAGGCGCTCCAGCCACCCTTGCTCGACATATCCTTGGCTGCCCCCGCCAGCGGCTCCGCCTTCGGGAGGGCAGCAGCCTGCGACGCGAGGGAGGCGGTCTGAACCTGCGGCTGCCGAGATGCGGCGGATGGTTCATCGAGGCTCGTGCGCTGAACGCTCATCGGCGTCGATGCGACACGGGCGCTGGATACCGGCGAGGCCGCCGCCGTGTTGTAGCCTCCGTTGCCGCCGCCGGAGGGATAGGATTGACCGAGCGCTGCATTGTTCCCGTAGGAGGGCGCCGCACCGCCGCTCGCCACATCGCCTCTCGGTACCGTACTCGAGCCCTGCGGGATCGCACCCGTCATTATGTCGTCGGACCGCGAAAAGAGCCCGCCGAAGCGGCTGGCGTCAGAACTGCAACCGGTCGCTACACCCGCAAGCAGGATCGCCGCACAGAGACGGATCATGGACTTGCCTGCTTGGGGAGATACAAATTTACGCATGACGCTTTACCCACTCCGAACGCAACTCGCTGTAGAAGGATTAAAGCGCATTAGAGTTACCGCCCGGTTAAAGACGGCACCACTTTGGCGAAATGCTAACCATAGCCGCACCGAAGCGGGCGTTTTCCGGTCATACGTGCGCTGCGGAACCGGGATACGGATCGCCAGAGCACCTCCAGGAAAAGTGTGTAACGGTTTTCCGTGTGGAAGTGCGCAATTCCAAAAGTGGTAGGGTGTCTCACTGTTTCAGCGAAACAGTGAGACACCCTATAGCAGCTCGGAATAAAGCCGTTCGATTTCCGTCATCGGTCTCGGCTCGGGCGCATTTACCTCATAGCTGATGTTGGACGCATCCCAGGCGAAAAAGACGCGCTCTGCCGGCGACATCGTGGTTGGGGCCGGCGAAGGGACAATCTTGTCTTCTTCGAGAAACACGCTGACGAGGTTCTCGAATTTGGCATCTATGTCGAGGCCGCTGTCCGCATCATAGTCGAGCGAGCGCAGGCCCGCGACCGCCGCTTCGCGCGTCCCGAAATAGCGCAGGCTGTTCTGATCCTCCGGGCGAAGGCCGTCATAATAGTCGATGAAGGCCCGGTAATATGCCCTGTAGTCACCGGTTTCGGCGAGCTTGCCGAACGCCTGGTACTCGCGTGCCGCAAGTTGCGGCGAAAGACGATTGTTCCACTCGTCCTTCGTAAGCGGCGGCAATTTCTCAGGCGTTCTTTTGGCCCGGCCGAGATAGAGCAACGCGTCGGCGGACAGCGAAATGCGCGGTGTCGGGTCGACGAAGCCCGCAGGCGCAACCAGCGTCCCGCTCTCGCCTTTGTCCGCGGCAGCAGCCTGGTCGGCCGAACGCCCGGCGAGATTTCCCAAGCCATCACCGGACGCAGCGGCAGCGTTCAACCTGTTCTCGATCTGCATATGCCGTCTCCGTCTGTCGCATGACGACTGCGATGCGGAGCAAATGCGTACTCCGCGTCATCTCATGCCGTCCCGGCCTGGATCACGATGATTTCAGGTCGGGTACCTAAAGAGGGAAGCTTGCGCGGGGCTGGAGCGGGTTAAGATTGTATTAACCCGCTTCCGGGAGGCGCACGAGATCACGATGTTTCAGGTCGGGTCGGCCTAAAAGATGAACGTCATCGATTCCAAGAAATTAGACTAAAGGAACGACGCTACCTGTGGGACGATCGGAAGGTAAGGCGCATCGAACAGGTCTTCCCGGTCGAAGCGGCTACCGGTGCGGTTGACGCGAACGATACGGCAATGCGTTTCGCTCATCATGATCGGCACCAACAGCGTGCCGCCGGAGACGAGATGATCGGAGAACGTCCGGGGAAGGCTGTTGAACGCAGCGGTAATGAGGATCCGGTCGAAGGTGCCCTCGCCCGGCACTCCTGCACTGCCATCGGCCTGGCGGACGACGACGTTGCGCAGGCCCGCCTTCTCGAGGTTTTTCTGCGCCGAGGCGACGAGTGTCTGGTACCGCTCGATCGTCAGCACGCGCTCGGCGATCCGCCCCATCACGGCCGCGGTAAAGCCGCTGCCGGTTCCGACCTCGAGTATACGCTGGCCCGGCTTGAGATTGAGACAATGCAGAAGCCGCACGGCCATGTCGCAGCCCTCCATGAACGAGCCGCAATCGAGCGGAATCAGCCGCTTGGAGTAGACTTCGTCCTGGTATTGCGGCGGAGCGAAGAGCGTCCGCGGCGTCTGCTCCACAGCCTTCAGCAGCTCATGATTGACGATGCCGCCCGAGCGAAGCCGCAGCGCCATCGCTGCAAACCCCTCCTGCTGCGAAATTCGTCCGCTCAAGCGACACTTCCTTCCCGCAATGCCCGCGCGATGCGCTCCTGAGCGGCATGATCGGTCATGTCCAGTTTAAGCGGGGTTACCGAAATCCTGTTGTCTCGAAGAGCCCTGATGTCGGTGCCGGAACGGAAATCGCCGGCACGTTCGCCGAAACGGAGCCAGAAATAGGGAAAGCCGCGTCCGTCCGTGCGCTCGTCGATGCTGAGACCGAATTCGAGCTTGCCCTGCGACGTGACTTCAACGCCCGCAACGGCATCGACGGCGCAGTTCGGAAAGTTCAGGTTGATAAGCGTTCCGTCCGGCAGGTCGACTCCCATCAATGTGCGGATGAGCGCCGGTGCGTGCGTCTCTGCTACATCCCAGGGAACGTCGCGGCCAACGGCATATTGAAAGGCTTGGCTGAGTGCGATCGAGCGAATGCCCTGCAGCGTTCCCTCGATAGCGCCGGCCACGGTCCCGGAATAGGTGACATCGTCCGCAAGGTTTGCGCCGACATTGACGCCGGAAAGGACGAGGTCGGGCTTGCGATCAAGAATCTTCTTGACCGCCATGATAACACAATCGGTCGGGGTACCCCGGAGCGCAAAGCGCCGTTCGGAAACCGGGCGCAGACGCAGCGGCTCCGAAAGCGTCAGAGAATGGGCAAGCCCGCTCTGGTCCACTTCCGGTGCCACCACCCAAACGTCGTCCGTTATCGTCCGGGCGATCCGTTCCAGCACGGAGAGGCCCTCGGCGTGAATGCCATCGTCATTCGTCAGCAGGATGCGCATTGCCGGTCTTCTTCCGCTTCATTCGTGCTTAGGCCGATTTCTCGATCCGCCGCAGGCCGCCCATATAAGGCACAAGGACGTCCGGCACCGTGATCGAGCCGTCGTCATTCAGGTAATTCTCGACAACGGCAATCAGCGCCCGGCCGAGCGCGACGCCGGATCCGTTGAGCGTGTGGACGAACTTCGTCCCCTTCTCTTCTTTCCCGCGGTAACGTGCGTTCATCCGACGGGCCTGGAAATCGCCGCAGACGGAGCAGGAGGAAATTTCGCGATAGGCGTCCTGCCCCGGCAACCAGACCTCGAGATCATAGGTCTTGCGCGCGCCGAACCCCATATCGCCGGTGCAGAGCGTCATGACGCGGTAGTGCAGGCCGAGGCGCTTGAGCACCTCCTCGGCACAAGCGGTCATGCGCTCGTGCTCGTCGATCGAACTTTCGGCGTCGGTGATCGACACCAGTTCGACCTTGTTGAACTGATGCTGGCGCAACATGCCGCGGGTGTCACGACCGGCGGAACCGGCCTCGGAGCGGAAGCACGGGGTCAGCGCAGTGAAGCGCAACGGTAGTTTCTCACCGTCGAGAATCTGCTCCCGCACCATGTTCGTCAGCGGCACTTCCGCAGTCGGGATCAGCCAGCGCCCGTCGGTCGTGCGGAAGAGATCGTCGGAGAATTTCGGCAACTGGCCGGTGCCGTACATCGCATCGTCGCGAACGAGCAAGGGCGGCTGAACCTCGGTGTAACCATGCTCTGCGGTGTGCAGATCGAGCATGAACTGGCCGAGAGCCCGCTCGAGCCGGGCGAGCTGGCCCTTCAGGATGGTGAAGCGCGACCCGGCGATCCGGGCCGCTCCCTCGAAGTCCATCAGTCCCAGCGCCTCGCCGATCTCGAAATGCTCGAGAGGCTTGTGATTCCAGCCGGGCTTGGCGCCGACGACCCGCGTCACGACATTCGCGCTTTCGTCCGCGCCAACGGGCACGTCGTCGAGCGGCGTGTTGGGGATGCGCGACAGCGCGTCCGAGAGTTCGGCCTCGATCTGACGGCTTTCCTCTTCGGCCGCCGGCAACGCATTCTTGAGGTCGGCGACTTCGGCCTTGAGCCTGTCGGCCAGCTCGCTGTTCTTCTGGGCCATCGCCGCGCCGATCTCCTTCGACGCGGCATTGCGCCGCGACTGCATGTCCTGCAGGGACTGGAGGACCGCGCGGCGGCGTTCGTCAAGTGCGATCAGGGACGCCGACAACGGCTCCGCACCCCGTTTCGCCAGGGCGTCGTCGAGCCTGTCTGCATTCTCACGGATCCATTTGATATCGAGCATAGTCGTTCCACGCGTTAGTTGCTGCAGGACGTCGGAGCCGCTTACGGCGAAATCCTGCAGCGATTCAGAATGCCACAGCGCCCCTTGCGCGTGCGAGGAGCGAGGGCGCCGTGAACGGCGCAAGACGTCCGCGGTCAGCCCTTGGCGGGGTCAGCCGTCTCGGACGAGCTTTCCTGCTCAGAGGCAGCCTCGCGCTCGAGGGCCTCGGCAGCCCTTCGCCTTTCGACGAGTCGCGCCGTGTAGATTGAAATTTCGTAGAGAAGGATGGCTGGCAGCGCAAGGCCGATCTGGGAAACCGGATCCGGCGGCGTCAGAACCGCTGCGACCACGAAGGCGATCACGATCGCGTATTTGCGCTTCTCGGCGAGCCCCTGGGCGGTGACGAAGCCGACACGCGCGAGGAGCGTCGTGATGACCGGCAACTGGAACACCAGACCGAAGGCGAAGACCAGTGACATGATGAGGCTGAGATACTCGGACACCTTCGGCAGGAGCTGGATCGCGACCTGCCCTTCGCCGCCGCCCTGTTCCATGGCGAGGAAGAACCACATGACCATCGGCGTGAAGAAGAAATAGACCAGCGCGCCGCCAAGCAGGAACAGGAGTGGCGAAGCGACCAGGAATGGCAGGAAGGCAGCGCGTTCGTTCTTGTAAAGGCCGGGTGCAACGAACCTGTACACCTGCGAGGCGATGACCGGAAATGCGATCACCAGCGCACCGAACATCGCAACTTTGATCTGCGTGAAGAAGAACTCCTGCGGCGCCGTGTAGATGAGCTCAACGTTGCGGTGGCTGAGTCCGGCCCAGCTCACGGCCCACTTGAACGGCAGAACAAGGAGGTTGAACAGCTGCTTGGCAAAATAGAAGCAGACGAGGAACGCCACGAAGAATGCGCCCACCGCCCACATCAACCGCGTGCGCAGTTCGATCAGATGCTCGATAAGCGGCTGCGGCCGGTCCTCGATATCGCGGCTCATGCGTCACCTTTCTTGCGCGAAGCCGCGCGCGTCTTCGACTTGCTCGCAGCCGGCGCTTCGCCCGGCGCCTTGCGCGCCGGCGACTTCTTCGGCGCCGTTTCGCCGGCGGCCTTCTTCGTGACGGAAGCGCCCGACTTCTTGGACTGCGCTCTGGACTTCACGGCAGGTTCCGGTTCGCTCGCCTTCGGCGCGTCGGCGGCACGGTCCATCTGTCTCGATGCCGAGCTCACCGCTGCCGCCGCCACCTTATCCGTGGCTACTGCCGCCGTTTCGCCGGCGGCGTCGGTATTGACCGGTTCGACCAGCGGTTCGGGCGTCGTGGAGGCTGGCGGCCTGTCGGGCGTGGTCGCCTTCTGCAGATCGGACTTGATCTCGTTACCGAGCTGCCGCAGCGGATTCATCGCATCCCGCAATGCCGCGGTCGGATTGAGGCTTTGCGCATCGCTGATCGTCTTGCGAACGTCGTCGAGATCGGCTTCGCGCAGCGCCTCGTCGAACTGCCGCCGAAAATCGGACGCCATCCCGCGCATCTTGGACGTCATCCGTCCAAACGCGCGCAGCATCGGCGGCAGGTCCTTCGGACCGACGACGATGATCAAGACGATTGCGATAACAACAAGCTCGGTCCAGCCGATATCAAGCATCCGACGCGCCCTAAAAACCCGTGATGCGGGCTACCGGGTGCCTGTCGCACCCAGCCCCGTCAGCTTCCGACCGTCAGCGGACTTCGTCAGATTTGTGGTCGACGGTCTTGCCGTCGATCGATTTGTCGGCCGAAGCGACCTCGTCGTCGCCCATGCCCTTCTTGAAGTTCTTGATGCCCTTGGCAACGTCGCCCATCAACTCGGGGATCTTGCCGCGGCCGAACAGCAGCAGAACCACCGCCAGAACGATCAGCCAATGCCAGATACTAAACGAACCCATCCACTTACTCCCTCGAGACCCTAAACAGATTAGAGCCCAGCACGTTGTCATTTTTCAGGCGCACCCTCCGGGCACGCCATCCTCTTGGCGGACCCTAAGGTGTTGAGGCGTCTTTTTCAAACACCAATATGTCGCGCTCGTTAACGGAAAGCGTGACGTCACGCAATCCTTGCGGCAGCAAATCGGCGCGGATGCGGGCGCGAACCGTGCGTTCGGACTGCGGCACGGCGAGTTCCAGAAGCTCCACGACGCCAAGGAAGCGCCGGGATACGATGCGTGCCGGAATTTCTCCACCCGTCTCGTCGAGCCGGATGCCGGAAAGACGCACGGCTACGCTCAGTGGCTGCCCCTCCGTATATTGCGCTGTTGCCACAACCCCCAGCGGCGTTTCGGCATGACCGTCCCGCACGCGCGCATCGAAGACGTTAATTTCCGAGAAGAAGCCGGCAGTGAAGAGATCGCAGGGCCGGCGATAGAGCTCGTCCGCCGTGCCGACCTGCACCAGCCGACCGTCTTTCAGCAGTGCGATCCGGTCCGCCATACGCATCGCCTCTTCGGCGTCGTGCGTTACGACGATGGCGGTCGCGCGCGTCTCGCGCAGTATGGCCAGCGTGTCGGCGCGGATGGAATCCTTCAGGCGGGAATCGAGGCCGGAAAAAGGCTCGTCCATCAAAAGCACCGCCGGCCGCGGCGCAAGCGCACGGGCCAGCGCCACGCGCTGCTGCTCGCCACCTGAAAGGACATGCGGATACCGCTCGGCATAATGCAGAAGGCCGACCCTCTCCAGCGCGGCATCGGCCTGCAGCAATGCCTTTTTCTTCGGCAATTCGGTCAAGCCGAAACAGACGTTCTCACGGATGGTCATATGAGGGAAAAGGGCGAAGTCCTGGAACATCAGGCCGACGCCGCGTTGCTCCGGCGGAATGAAGATGGAAGGGCCGGATATTTCCTGTCCATTCAGCAGCAGACGCCCGCCCGTCTGCTTCTCTATGCCCGCGGCGATGCGCAACAGCGTTGTCTTGCCGGAGCCGGAAGGTCCGAGCAGGCAGAGCACTTCGCCGGCCTCGGCCTTGAGCGAAACACCCTTGATCGTTTCCTTGGAATGATACCGATGGCTGATATTCTCGAATGCCAGGTTCGCTGCGAACGACACACCCGAGCGCCTCGTCATCGTGACGGCGCCGCTACGCGCATCTGAAACCATGCTTGCATTCCTCGACCCGAAGATCCGGCTCTAACCTAAAGCCGATATCCATACTCAGGATTTTTAATCGTCTTCTTCAGCCTTCGGTGTCAAGAGGCCCAGTTCTTCGAGGTCCATCTGCGTGATGGGATCCTCGTTATCGGCAAACTCGTCGTCGCCGATCGGAACCGGAATGTTCAGATTGGAAGGGACACGCCCGGACAGCAGGCCGGCCCCCTTCAGCTCCTCGATGCCCGGCAGGTCGCGGATCTCTTCGAGGCCGAAATGATCGAGAAAATCTCTCGTCGTGCCGAACGTCACCGGACGTCCGGGCGTGCGTCTGCGACCGCGGAACCGCACCCATCCCGCCTCCATCAGCACGTCGAGGGTACCCTTCGAGGTCTGAACGCCGCGGATATCCTCGATCTCTGCCCGCGTCACCGGCTGGTGATAGGCGATGATCGCCAGCACCTCGAGCGCCGCGCGCGACAGTTTGCGGACCTCCTGCTCCTCCGTATTGACGACGAAGGACAGATCCGCGGCAGTGCGGAAGGCCCAATGATCGGCGACCTGAACCAGGTTGACGCCGCTACCGGCATATCGGTTCTTGAGCCGCGCCATAACGCTTGCGACGTCGACGCCGCGCGGCAGGCGGCCGGCAATATAGGTTTCTGAAACCGGTTGGGCCGAGGCAAATACAAGGGCCTCGGCGATCCGCTCCGCTTCCTGCTCGAGCCTCGGATCGAAAGAGAATTCTTCCTCGTAATCCTCGTCACCCGGCACGAATTTCTGGGCTTCAGCCACGTGCCGCCTCCATCTCCGCCAAGGTTGCTGCATCGATCGGATTTGGCCCGCGCCGCAGATAGATCGGCGTGAAAGCGCCCTCCTGCCGGATTTCCAACCGCCCCTCGCGCACCATTTCCAGTGAGGCCGCAAAGGAGCTCGCAATCGCCGTCGCGCGCTCCTTCGGGCTTGTCATGTAGCGGATCAGGAAATGGTCGAGCGCGGTCCAGTCGTCAAGACTGCCGACCATTCTCGCCAGGATCAAACGGGCATCGCCGAGCGACCAGACATGCCGCTTCTCGATCGTCACCTGGGTTATGGCCTGACGTTGCCTGAGCGTCGCATAGGCGGTCAGCAGGTCGTAGAGCGAGGCGTCATAATCGGACTTCCTCTCCGTGACGATGTGCTCGGGCGCGCCGCGCACGAAGATGTCCCGGCCGAGGCGGTTTCTGTTCACGAGTTTCGTCGCGGCGTCGCGCATCGCCTCCAGACGTTTCAGGCGGAATGCAAGCGCCGAGGCCATCTCCTCGCCCGACGGGCCTTCATCCTTTGCCGGCTGGGGGATGAGCAGGCGTGACTTGAGGTAAGCAAGCCACGCTGCCATGACGAGATAGTCGGCGGCAAGCTCGATACGGATAGACCGTGCCCGCTCGACGAAGGCGATATATTGTTCCGCAAGCGCCAGCACCGAGATGCGGGAAAGATCGACGCGCTGGCTGCGCGCGAGGTGCAGCAAGAGGTCCAGCGGACCTTCGAAGCCGGCGATGTCGACGACGAGCTCGTCCTCGTGCAATCCGCGACGGGCAGACTCGTCCTGCCACAAAGGCTCCATCGGCGCCTTCGCGGAAGGCATTTCCTGCCTTTCGTCCGATTTGCTCACGACCCTGCCCTTTCAGCAACGGACCCGCGCGCCAGGCTCGAGAGCCTAGGCGAGCGCGAACATTGCGTTGAATTCCGCGCGCAGCGCAGCTTCGACTGCGTCGTCCGGTTCCCGGAAAGCGGCCTCGGCAGCCCTCGCCCGGCGGAGCCTCTCGCCGGAGAGAACCGGAACGACATCTGCCACGGCCTTCATTTCTTCCATAATGCCATGACAATGCAAGACGAGATCAAGACCGGCCGCGATTATTCCGCCGGCACGTGCAGTCATGTCGCCGGCAAGCGCATTCATGGAAACGTCGTCGGACATCAGCAGGCCGTCGAAGCCGATGTGGCCCCGGATGATCTCGCTCACGACCTTCGCAGAGGTCGTCGCCGGGTTGTCCGGGTCGATAGCAGTGAAGACCATGTGCGCCGACATGGCCATCGCTTCGTCTTTCATGGCCGCGAAGGGCAGAAAATCGCTGCTCTTCAACTCATCGATACCGGCGCTGACGACCGGCAGGTTGTGATGCGAGTCGACGAAGGTCCGGCCGTGACCGGGCATGTGCTTCATCACCGGCAACATGCCGCCCGCCTTCAAACCTTCGCTCATCGCGCGACCGATCGCGGTTACCGTCGCCGGGTCATGCCCATAGGCACGATTGCCGATGACGTCATGGCTGCCGGGTACCGGCACATCGAGTACCGGCAGGCAATCGACCGTGATGCCGAAGCGCATCAGGTCGAAGGCATGCAGACGCCCCATGACCCATGCGGCACGCAGGCCCCGTTCCCTGTCCCGCCGATAGATTTCGCCGATCGCCGCGCCGTTCGGATATTGCTGCACGAGCGGCGGGCGTATGCGCTGAACGCGACCGCCCTCCTGATCGATCAATACCGGAGCCCGGGGGTTGCCGATGCTGTCACGCAGGCTCGCCACCAGGTCGCGGATCTGGTCTTCCTCGCCGATATTGCGTCCGAAGAGAATGAAGCCCCATGGGCGCTCGCCCGCAAAGAAATCGCGTTCTTCCTGCGTCAGCGTAAGGCCCTTGCAGCCGGATATGAATGCTTTTGATTCGCTCATACGAAAAGCATACTGCATGTTTCCCTAAAGCGTAGCCGACTTGGCCATATAAACGTGCGGCAATCCCGTAATGAAAACGGGCGCGGCATCCCTGCCGCGCCCGTTTCTTGTTTTCTCTTCTCAGGCTTATTTCGTTACCAGGCAGCTTCCGCCGGCGCTTTTATAGCGAGAGCAAAGCGAATTGGCCTCCTCGCGCGAACCGACGGGGATCCTGACCCGGTAATAGGTGCCCTTGCCAGCAATCTCCGCCTTGCGGATGTCCACCCCGCGACCGCCGATCACGCTCGCGAACTTCGAGGAGAGATTGTTGTAGCTCTTCTGCGCCTCGGCCTCCGAAGGCAGAGAGGCAATCTGGATCACGTAGCTGCCGGCGGGAACCGAAGCCGTCGCCAGCGGCGCGGCTGCCGTTTCGGTTGCAGGCTGGCTTTCCGCGGGGGCCGCGGCGGGAGCAGCGGCCTGCGGCTGAGCGGCCGGGCGTGCCTGCGGCAGCGCGGTCGTCTTTACGCTTCGAACGGGCGTGGCCCCTTCGGAGGCTGCAGCGAGCTGATCCGGCTGCGCGGCAGCCGTTGCTTCGGCTTGTGAACCGGCGGCAACGGCTTCACCGGACGCACGGGCCGGGATCGGCGCCGGACCGCCGGCTGTTGCCGCCGCGCTTTCCTGTTGCGGAGCCGGTTCCTCACGGGGGACAAGCGTACCGTCCGGCTTGACGATCATGGTGCGGACCTTGCGCGGTGCAACGGCGGGAACCGCTTCCTCTTCATCGGCGGCATTGCCGGCATCGGTCCCCGGCAGCAAGCGGGCGACCTCGTCGTCGTCGGCGGGCGAAGCACCCGGCAACGTCTCAACGTCTCCACGTCCCTCGAGCGGCAAAGTCTCCGGCGTCAGCGTCCGCTGCACCACGTCCATCGGCTCCTCCGTCGATGAGACCAGGCTCTGCTGGAGCGGCGCCTTGCCCGAGACGCCGGCAACGCGGTCGTAAACCGCCTTGTCCTGGTTCGGCACAGTCTTGCCGCCCTTCTCCTCGGGCACGACCTTCACCGGCGCCTTGTCCGCCAGGATGATCTTCGGACCATCGCCGGAAAGCACCGCGTTGCTGCCGCCCATCCAGGCGTAGACGGCGGCGCCGCCGACGATGATGATGCCGGCAACGCTGGCAGCCAGCAACATCGAGCGCTGGGACCGCCGGCCATAACCGTCTTCGCGATATTCCTCGGCCTGAGCATGGGGCATCGCCGTCATGCGCTCGGCTTCCTGCGTTGGGCTCCGGCGCTCCGCCATCGATCGCTGGAAGTCTTCCTCCATCGCCTTCTCGAACTCGTCGAAATCATCTGCCGGTGCGAATACAGGATCCGCTTTGTCCGCCGATGCAGCCACGGGTTCGAGGTTTGCGCCGTTCTTGGCAGCAGGCGCCGGCGCGCTGAAAAGCTGCGCCATCTCGGCGTCGATATCCAGATCGTAATCGGCCGGATAGGCCGCTGCTTTTTCCTCCGCCTCGACCGGAGGGAGCTGTGGAACGTCCAGTTCACCGATCGGTGCGACACCGCTTTCGGTCTCGCCGATCATCGCCGGGTCGAAAGGCAAGGCTACGTCGGCGGATGGCTTTTCGGGCTCCACCGGCACAGTCATGTCCCGCGACGATACCGGCGTTTGATGGACGAATGTCTCCGGCTCGCGTGGCGCGCCCATAGCCTGCAGATAAGGCTGCGCAGGCGTTTCCACGAGCGCCGGGTGCGCTACGGCGGCCTGCGTAGCGACAATGCTCGCCGGCGCATCGGCAACCGGGCTGTCCGCAAGATCGAGGTCGAGCGCTATGTCGGCCAGTTCGAGTTCGAAGTCCTCGATGTCGAAGCTCGGCTCGACTTCCGCTTCGGGCATCCTGTTTTCGGGCACCTGAGGCGCTGCTTCCGCACGCGTCTCGGGCGCTCGTTCCGGCGACACGCTCTGCACGACGACCGCCGGGCTTGTGGCAGCCGGGCTTGCGACAGCCGTCTCGACGGTCGGCGTGGCAAAAGCCCGCTGCTGCGAGACGCCGCCTGACGACGCAACCGGAGTCGCGCGGCTGAACGTCGGAGTAAAAGGATAGTTGTTCTTCTTCACGGCCGCCGGAGCGGGCCGATGCTGCGTTTCGGCCACGGCCGGGGCAGCGACTTCTGCGGCGGCAGGCACCGGAAAACGCTCGACATCGGTCAGGAGCCGGTCGGCGTCAGTGGAAGCCGACGGTGGCGACGGCATTTCCGGCGGCGCGACGGCAATGTCCGTAAGCTCGTTGCTCTCGACCGCACCGGCGAGATCGCCGGCCATGTCGACATAGACGGGCTCTGCAAGCCCGGCCTGCTCGGCGAGTTTGCCGGCTACGGCCAGCTTGGCGGAAAGCGGTTCCTGCCAGTCGGAGAAGATAGGAACGTCGCTTACGCCGGCAGGCACCACATCCGGCTGGGCGGCGTCGGTCGCATCCGGCGACGCATCGTAGCCAAGCGACAATTCGAGCTCGCGCTCCAGGTCGACGGCCGGTTCGTCATGGGACGCTACGGTGACCGCAGTCAAATCCTCGTTCGACGTCCGCTCCACCGGGGTCTCGATGGAAGGCGACGCTGCAGCGTCGGCGACCCCCTCGGGGGCCGGAGCGACATCGGTGACGACTGCATTCTGAGCGACCTGTTCGTCGAAGACCGGGTGCGGGCCATCGGTCGACACTGGGGCAGACGGATGTTCGACAAGGCCGCTATCGGGCCGAACAGGCGCTGCATGGGGCGTATCGTAGCTATCGAACGCGCGGAGGAGCTCCTCCTCGAGATCGAAGGCCGGCTCGCGCCGCATCGCCTCCTGGTGGCGCTGAAGTTCCTGCAGTTGCTGAACGGCTGGCCGAGCATCGTAACCGACAATGCGGGCAAGTTCGCTCAACGGATCATCATCGGCCAATGGTTCGAATTCTGCCGGCCCGCTTCGTGCGAATTGTTTGTCTGCCATACTCTCCACTCACAACTGCCTGCGTTGAATTGCCAGTGCATTGTGGGGAATTGGTGACACGACTTACCGCATCTCATCCGGTGCAGAAGTGCCTGTGATCGACAGGCCTGACTTCAATACCGAGGCGACAGCATGCACCAGCCCGAGTCTGGCAATGCTTAATTCTCTATTCTTATCGTTAACAAAACGTAATTCCGGGTTTTCCTTACCTTTGTTCCAGTGTCCGTGGAAGACCGCGGCAAGATCATACAGGTAAAAAGCGATCCGGTGAGGCTCGTGCGAGAGTGCTGCCGCCTCCACCACGCGGGGATATTCTGCAAGCTTGGCGACGAGCTGCATTTCGGTGGGATCGACAATCGCGCCGGCCGCGCCTGCGAGATCGACGGAGGACAGATCAAGATCAGGGAATGCTTCCGCAGCCTGGCGGAAGACGGAGCGGCAGCGCGCGTGGGCGTATTGCACGTAGAAGACCGGGTTGTCCTTCGACTGTTCCGTCACCTTTGCGAAGTCGAAGTCGAGCGGCTCGGAGCTCTTGCGGTAAAGCATCATGAACCGCACGGGATCGCGCCCGACTTCGTCGACGACGTCGCGCAGGGTCACGAAATCGCCCGAACGCTTGGACATCTTCACGGGCTCGCCGTTGCGATAGAGCTTCACGAGCTGGCAGAGCAGCACCGTCAGCTTCGCCGATCCGCCGGAGATCGCACGCGCCAGTGCCTCCAGCCGCTTGACGTAGCCGCCATGGTCGGCGCCGAGCACATAGATCATCTCGTGGAAGCCACGATCGAACTTGTCCTTGAAGTAAGCAACATCGGCCGCGAAATAAGTATAGCTGCCATCGGACTTGATCAGCGGGCGATCGATGTCGTCGCCGACCTCGGTCGAGCGGAAGAGCGTCTGCTCCCTGTCTTCCCAGTCTTCCGGCAGCTGCCCCTTCGGGGGCGGCAGCGTGCCCTTGTAGACGTGACCCTTGAAGGTCAAATCGTTGATGGCCGTGCGGATCCGCGCCGCACCGTTGTCGTGCAGGGCGCGCTCGGAAAAGAACACGTCATGGTTGACGTTAAGCGCCGCCAGATCCTCGCGGATCATCGCCATCATCGCGTCGATGACACGCTCCTTGACGAGCGGCACCCATTTGTCCTCCGGCATGATCCGGAGGCTCGTGCCGTACTCGTCCGCGAGCGCCTCGCCCACCGGCACGAGATAGTCGCCTGGGTAAAGCCCCGCCGGAATTTCGGCGATATCCTCGCCGAGCGCCTGGCGGTAGCGCAGGAATGCCGAGCGGGCGAGAACCTCGATCTGCGAGCCCGCGTCGTTGATGTAGTATTCCTTGGTCACGTCATAGCCTGCAAAGGCCAGCAGGTTGGCGAGCGCGTCACCGACGACCGCGCCGCGGCAATGGCCGACATGCATCGGCCCCGTCGGGTTTGCCGAGACATACTCCACGTTGATCTTGCGTCCGGCGCCGGACGTGCTGCGTCCGTAATCGACGCCGGCACGCGTGATGGCTGCCAGAAGCTTCTGCCAATAGGAAACCGACAGGCGGACATTGATGAAACCGGGACCGGCAACCGAAACGCCGGCAACCTCCGGATCATGCCCGAGCTTTTCGACGATCAGTTCCGCAAGCGCGCGCGGGTTCATGCCAAGGGGCTTGGCGAGCACCATGGCGGCATTGGTCGCCACATCGCCGTGACTTGCATCGCGCGGCGGCTCTACATTGATGCGCCCGAAGTCCAGCTCGGATCGCTTTTCACGAATGATCTCAATCGATTCCAGAATTCTGTTAATTCTTGCTTCGAAGTCTGTGAAAAGGTTCATCTAATCCGTCCGCTTTTTCCAGCCACACTGGAGAATGGCGCAAATTCAAAGGAGGCCGGGTCCATCGAGAACCTGCAGCCTCCACGCGGGGGCGTCACTAGCGCAAATCAGGCGTATGGTCAAACAAGCGCCTATGCACGCTTATCGCGAAAGTATCGGTCATACCGGCGAGGTAATCGCCGACGTGGCGCGCCCGGGCCGGCACCGCCATACCGGCGATTTGGTCGATCCAGTAATGCTCCTTCATCAGCGACGGATCGTGCATGAAGGCCCGGTAGAGGTCCGTCACGATCGATGCCGCTCCCTGTCGTACCCGCATGACCTCCGGATGCCGATAGATGCGCGTCATGAGCAGATTCTTGATCTGGCGGTCCGTCTCGCCCATCTCATCCGAGAAGGTTGCCATTACCCTGCCCGCGCATCGCACGTCTTTCGCGCTTTCCGGCCGGACTTCACCGAGCCTTTTCTGCGCCACGGCGATGACGTCCTCCACCATGGCGGTGATCTGCCGCCGCATGATCTCATGCGTGAACCGGCTGCTTTCAAGGCCCGGATAGCGGTCGTGAACCTCGCGCATCAACCGGGCGAGAAACGGTATCTCTTCCAGCATTTCGAAAGTGAGATAGCCGGCACGCAGACCATCGTCGATATCGTGGGTATTATAGGCGATATCGTCGGCAATTGCCGCCACCTGCGCCTCGAGGCTCGCAAAGCTCGCAAGCTCGAGGTCGTGAAGCGCGCAGTAATCGAGAATCGGCTGCGGAACGGGCCCGCGAAGGCCCTGCCCGTCTGCCGTCATCAGCGGGCCGTTGTGTTTGACGAGTCCTTCGAGACTCTCCCAGGTGAGATTGAGGCCGTCGAACTCCGCATAGCGCCGCTCCAGCTTGGTGACGATGCGCAGCGACTGGGCGTTGTGATCGAAGCCGCCATAGGGCTCCAGCACCTCGTGCAGTGCGTCCTCGCCGGTGTGCCCGAACGGCGTATGGCCGAAATCATGGACGAGCGCCACCCCCTCGGCGAGATCCTCGTCCAGTTTCAAGGCCCTGGCGAGGGCGCGAGCGATCTGGGCGACTTCGATCGTATGCGTGAGCCGCGTGCGGTAATGGTCTCCGTCGGCGGCAATGAAGACCTGCGTCTTGTGCTTCAGCCGCCGGAAGGCCGTGGTATGGACGATGCGGTCGCGGTCGCGTTGGAAATCGGAACGTGTGGGGCTCGATGCCTCGGGATACAGTCTGCCGCGGGAAGCCCAGGGGTTCGATGCATAAGCTGCGTGTTCACCGTAACCGAAACCAAGGGCCTGCCTGTCGACTGTCATTTCACACCTGCGCGCGTCATCCCATTGACGGGACATTCAAGCCTTCATACCTATAGAAAGCGCTACAGGAAAGCGACGCCGGCCGGCGACTCCGTCCCCTCGGGGCGGAACAACGGCTTGCGGAAGCCTGAAGATCGCCTGTCACGGCATGCGATTATAGCGTCAGAGCGAAGACGAATCTCTCCGGTTCTTGACCCCGGCAGGAGGCAAATAAGATGCAGGAAACAGTTACGCTTTCGGATGCGGCGGCCAGACGCATTGCCGCAATTCTCCAGGCGGAGAAGGACAAGAGCGCGATGCGCGTCTCCGTCGAAGGCGGCGGGTGCTCGGGCTTCTCCTACAAGTTCGATTTGGTGGACGCCGCTAATGCCGACGATCTCATCCTCGAAAAGGACGAGGCCAAAGTCCTGATCGACAGCCTGTCGCTGGTCTATATGGGCGGCTCGGAGATCGATTTCGTCGACAATCTTCTCGGACAGTCGTTCCAGATCAACAATCCGAACGCGGTCGCAAGCTGCGGGTGCGGAACGAGCTTTTCGATCTGACGCCTCGCGCCACATCGTTATCGGTTCCAGGACGTTGGAGCGAGATGCGGGCGGAAAACCGCGCACGCTTTTCCTCATCCAGCACTAAAGATAGGGCGATCCGAGCCAGAGCAATCGGTTTGCCAGCCGGTTTACGAGCGGCTGCGCGCGGAGCCCCGGAAGGGTCACTTCATCCGCGGTCGCGCGTATGGCGCAGACCTTTTCGCCGATTGCGCGTGCGAAGGCTTCGTCGAGTATTTCGAGGTCGAACTCGAAATTGAGGCGCAGGGAGCGAGGATCGAGATTGGTCGATCCGACATAGACCCAGCGATCGTCGATGACCATCAGCTTGGAATGATTGAAGGCGCCCTTTGCCCGCCAGACGCGGCAGTGACCTTTCAGCACCTGGTCGAACTGTGCCGTCATCGCGCGGTCGACGAGCGTCAAATTGTTGACGGAGGGCACGACGATGTCGACCTCGACACCCTTCCTCGCCGCCGTCACGAGCGCGCTGATCAATTCCTTGTCGGGCAGGAAATAGGGCGACATCAACCGGATATGTTTTCGCGCCATCGAAAAGGCGCCCATAAGCATCTTGTGATTCGTCTCGTTGGTGTTGTCAGGACCTGAGGGAACGGCCCGCATCAGCACCGATCGCACGTCCGGCTCCGCGGGAAGGTCGGCGAGCCGCCAGCCGTCGCCTGTCAGTACCTCCTCGCTCGAGAACTGCCAATCTTCCGCAGCAACCTGAAAGATATCGGCGACAACGGGTCCCGTAACGCGGAAATGCGTGTCGAAAGAAGCAGCCTTTCCTGCGATTTCAGCGGCAAAGCCCGCACGGATGTTCATGCCGCCGGCGAAAGCGACCGTACCGTCGACAACCATGATCTTGCGGTGTGTCCTGAGATTGGCATAGGGCAGCCGCAGGCCCATGATGATATTGCCATTGAAGACGGCGGTCGGCACGCCTCCTTCCTTCAGATAGCCCACAATGGACGGCACGGAATAGCGCGCACCCACGGCGTCGATCAGGACGCGCACGGCGACGCCGCGTTTCACTGCGGCGATCAGGGCATTGGCGAAACGCATGCCGATGGGATCGCGGTCGAAAATATAGCTCTCGATGAGAATGCTGCGACGGGCGGACGCGATCTCGTCGAGCATCGCCGCATAGACCGCGTCGCCGCCCTCGAGCATGGTGATGTGGTTTCCCGCCGACATCGTGAAGCGCGCAACGCGGTCTCCAAGCATCTTCATTGCCGCGAAACGCTGCCCGAAACGGGCCACCACCTGATCATGCGTGACATCGAAGCGCCCGAACGGGTCCCGCTCGGTCGAGCGCAGCAGCGAGCGCTGCAGGCCGATAGACGACCGGCGCATCCGATTGATGCCGGCGACCGCGTAGATGACCGCACCGATGACCGGTGAGAGCAGCACAACCCCGACCCAGCCGGCAGCCGCACGCACATCGTCTTTCGTCATCGCCGCATGGATGATTGCCGGGACGCCGAGGACGACCGAAAGCAGCGCCAGAAAATGCGGCCAGTAACTCTCTATGAACGCGATCATGCGCGGGACTATAGACGGACGCGGAGCGGAATCAATTCGGCTACTTAAGGGTGAAACCTAACGTGGGGAAGAAGCGGAAGATGCGCCGGACCGGCGGCCGCCCGATCCAGAACCCAAATGGCGGATCCCGGATTTGTCAAAAGAATTTCCAGCCGCTAGAACCAATCGACCGAACGGACTCAAATGTCGTGAGAGGCAAGGCTGCCCAATGAAGATTGCCACATGGAACATCAACGGCGTCAAAGCGCGTCTCGACGGCCTCGTCGGCTGGCTTAGGGAGTCGAACCCCGACATCGCCTGTCTGCAGGAGATCAAATCCGTCGACGAGACATTTCCGAGAAGCGAGATCGAGGCGCTCGGCTATCATGTGGAGACGCATGGACAGAAAGGCTTCAATGGCGTTGCCCTGCTCTCCAGGACAAGACCGGACGAGATCAATCGAGGATTGCCGGGAGACCCTGCCGACGAACAGTCGCGCTTCATCGAAGGCGTGTTCTCCGTCAATGGCGGAGCCCTTCGGGTCTGCTGCCTCTATCTGCCGAACGGAAATCCGGTAGAGACGGAAAAATACCCCTACAAGCTCGGATGGATGCGGCGTCTGGCCGCCTTCGCGGAACAGAGGCTCGCCCTTGAGGAACCGCTCATCCTGGCCGGCGACTACAACGTCATCCCGGAGGCGCATGACTGCTGGGACGTCAAGGTCTGGCGGAACGACGCTCTCTACCTGCCAGAGACACGTGCCGCCTTTCGGCGGCTGCGCAACCTCGGCTTCACCGACGCGGTGCGCGCGACCTCCGACGAGGCGCCGCTCTATTCGTTCTGGGATTATCAGGCCGGCTGCTGGCAGAAGAATTTCGGCATCCGCATCGATCATCTGATGCTGTCGCCGGAGGCGGCCGACAAGCTCGTGTCGACCTCTATCGAAAAACACGTCCGTGCCTGGGAAAAGCCGTCCGACCATGTGCCCGTAACGGCTGAATTCGCGTTCGCGACGACCTGAGGCGAGTCGACCTTCCCTGCCCTGCGGCCGCCATCCTCGGGTCAGGCCGCACAGGACCTCAATCGTCGTCGTTCTGCAGATGCATGTTCTGGGACATGGTTATCGCCACCCGGCGATCGTCTTCGGTGGCGAGCGAGAACGCCTGCTCCTGCATCGCCTGGAGCCAGGGCCGATCCTTGGGAGAACATTGGCCGAGCGCCGCCGTCATGTATGCGAGACCGCGAGCGGTCTGACCTTCCTGGAAAATGACGTTTCCGAAAACGCCCATGGCGCCGGCATGACCATTCTTGCGCGCCCGGTTGAGCCATTTCTTGGCCTGCTGGACATTGACGCTTCCGCCCTCGCCCGAAAGCAACATGCGCGCGAGCTGGAATTGTGCTTCCGCCACGCCGAAGGTGGAGGCCGCCTGGAAATACAACTGCCTGGCCTGCGACAGGTCGGACCTTACCGGGGTGTCGGGAATGCCGCGCCGGTAATAGCCGGCAAGCGAAATCAAGGCATTGACGAAGTAGCCCGTATCTTCCGAGCCCGGCTCGACACCCTGTTGTGCGATTTCGCTGTAGATCTTGAATGCTTCGAGATCGTTCTCCGCGACACCATCGCCATAGGCATACATATTGGCGAGCGCCCAGCGAGAGCCCGTGTGCCCCTTTTCGGCAGCATATCGATAGGCCTCGACCGCTTCGTCTTTCCGGCCGCTCTTATAGGCGGAAAAACCGAACTTGAAGAGCGCGAAGGGGCCGGACTCCTTGGTCACGCCGGCTCCGGGATCGAAAGCCCGTGCCGGCCCGGCCGCGGTTGCGCCAACCGCCAGCGACATGCCAAGCACCGCAACCCTAAGCGACTTCAATTCACCCGCGCGCATAACAATCAGTTTCTTTCGTTCGAGCCGGCCACGCCGACCCCATCACCGTCGCGAAGATGCTGCACATACTGGCTCCTGCGCCCACCGGTGCTCCGGCTGCGCGCCTGAGGCCAATTGCTACGGGATGTCATGACGGCACACAAACTCACTTCACCTCAACGCGGGCATGGAACTCGACTAGCCTTCGTCCCTATATCGCTGCTCTCATTTTGTGGCGGGAAATGGACATAATCGACCCCGGCCCGGATAGTAGCAAACCGTAGCAGGAAATGTGTTGCTGAATCGTCACATTCACAACCGCTTATAAGCGTGGTTACCAGACATAAAAAAGGCCCGGCGGAGACCGGGCCTCGAGCAGTGGATTTTAGGAGATCAGAACCTGACCTTCAGCGATGTCGAGATCGCACCGACGAAGTCATTGTCGAAGTCGTAGGAGACATCGCCGCCGATCGTCTCCCCTTCGAAATCAACCGGACCGGAACTGCCGCTGGTCAGGATACCGACGACGCCGGCAAGACGGATTTCTACATTCTCGGTCGGCGTATAGGAAACGCCTGTGCCGAGCGTCCAGGTATCGGTCTGAGCCCCATAGCCTTGGCTTGTTCCACGATCCCAGGTGAGGCTGACTGCACCGCTCCATTGATCGTTGAACTTGTGGCCGATGCCCCCGGTGACGGTCCAGCCGTCCCGGTAAAGGAGATCGAGGCTGGTGCACGGCGTAGTAGGCGATATCGTCGCAGGGCAGAATGTTACAACCTGCAACTGACTCCAATCGGTCCATTTGATGGAGCCAAACGCCAACCAGCCGGGGGCAATGCCTGATTGAACCTTGAGTTCAAGCGAATCCGGCATCGAGGCCGAACCCCGAACGTCATATTTGGTGCCGGTGATCAACGGAGGACCGACCGGGAAAGGGTTCGGAAACGCAAGCTGACGCAGATCGATGAAGCCTGAAAGATCATCCAGATCTACAGCACTGTTGTACACCAAGCTCGCCCGCATAGCATATTCAGGAATTTCGTATGCAACGCCGGTGCGCCAGCCCCATCCGCTGTCTTCCAGCTCGAGACGACCGACGCCAGAAAAGGTCGAAAGCGGAAACGGCGCGAAGGTGTAATCCTGCACGAGTCGCTCTTTAAAGCCGCCCACTTCCTGATAGAATCCACCGCCAATAACCCGGAAATAGCCAGGTCCCATTTCCCACTTGTAGGAACAGGTGGCCGCATAGTTGTCGCTCTCCACCTTCGTCTCGATGTTGTTGTTGGCACCGGCCCAGTTTTTGCCGGGGTTGGTGTGGGCGCCCCAAGGCTGCGAGTAGTCCGCCATACAGTCAATACTGTCACCCAAAGCAGCCTTAACGCCGATGCGGGGCGCCCAATAGCTCTCAGTGTCGTCCGCGGTGCTTGGACGATAATTCAGGTTTCCGCCACCGAATGTCCCTCCGAGAATGTCCGTATTGGCGGTATCCGTATCCTCGACGTTCTTCAGCTTACGTTGCGGATTGACATAGGTCGCCGTCGCTTCGGCCGCATAGTCCGACGGGTCGAACAAGAGATCGATATTATAGCCGCTGCGCTCGAGCCCTCCCGCCTGCGCAGCCGAGGCCACGAGCACCCCGGCCACCGCAGCCAGAATACCCTGCTTCAATCCAATTCGAGCCATCAAGCTCCTCCCCTGCATTCCAATTCTGCGGCCATCCGCCTCGGGGCCGCGCTTGAGGGAAGTATCCTCACGATTGCGTGAAATGGCAAACTGGAAGCCCCGGAGCCGACCGGGCGGGACCGGTCATCGGATTTACGTAAGAATTCCCACTTCTCGCCACAATTCGACCACCAATAGAATTTGATTTCCAGAAAGTCCGCGATTTCGATCAACCAATGGAATTAAATACTACCAAATTGCGGTGTGTGACGCTGGAACAACATCATGGCTTTTTACACGACAGCCTTGCGAGGCACCATTGAAACGCCGGCAGCTAAAACCCATGCGTGCATTGTCGATCGCCCCCACCTGCGTTGCCGCCGAGCCAGACCAGGCAACCGATTCGCCGCATGGGGTCAGAAATTGGAAAATCCGCGGCATTGCTGCCGCGGATCGTGTCTGCCTTCGAGTTTGTCTCGCAGATAAAAAGCTAACCGGCTTCCGTAACGCGGGACAAAGCAACGCCGAGCGAGTCTCTTTGCAGGTCGAGTTCGACCAGCCGCTCGCGCTCGGCCTCGACCAGTTCAGGCTTGGCATTGGCGACGAATTTTTCGTTGGCAAGCTTGCCGAGGATCCGCTGCCGCTCGACGTCGACCTTTGCGATGGCCTTTTCCAGACGCAACTTTTCGGCTGCGAGATCGATGAGACTGCCGAGCGGAAGGCAAGCCGTCGCTTCGCCGACCACGATCTGAGCGCTGCCGCGGGGCGCCACTGACGCGTGCTCGATGTTCTCCACTCTCGCCAGACGCTTGATCGCAGAGGCGTGCCGGTCGAGCCGCTCGCTCGTCAGCGCCTTCGCCCCGACGATGACCAATGGAGCCATCGCCGCCGGAGGGACGTTCATTTCGGCGCGAACCGAACGAATGCCGGAAACGAGATCGATCAGCCAGTTGATTTCGTCTGCAGCCGCGTCATCCGCATAGAAGGCGGCCGGCCATTCGGCATGGCAAAGGAGCGTCGTACGCTCTCGCCCGGGGCCGGTCGTCTTTTCCCAAAGCTCTTCCGTCATGAAGGGCATGAACGGATGCAGCAGCTTGTAGATCTCATCCAGGACATAGGCCGTGCAGGCCTGGGACTCGCGCTTGGCCGCTTCATCGTCGCCATTGAAGACAGGCTTCAGGAGTTCGAGATACCAGTCGCAGAACTGGTTCCAGACGAAGCGGTAAAGGGTTCCCGCCGCCTCGTTGAAGCGGTAATCCTCAATCGCCTCGCTCACGTCGCGGATGGTGCGCGACAGTTCCGTCAGGATCCAGCGGTTGATCGTCAGCGACGCTGCCTCGGGAATAAAGCCGTCGCTGCTTACTGCCCCGTTCATCTCGGCAAAACGGGTCGCATTCCACAGCTTGGTTCCGAAGTTGCGGTAGCCTGCTATCCGGGCCGGGTCGAGCTTCACGTCGCGCCCCTGAGCCGCCATGATCGCCAGCGTGAAGCGCAGTGCGTCGGCGCCGTATTCGTCTATGAGCTCCAGCGGGTCGATGACGTTGCCCTTGGACTTCGACATTTTCTGCCCGTTCTTGTCACGGACGAGCGCATGAACATACACCGTGTGGAAAGGCTCGACAGGTGTGCCGTCCGCATCCTTCATGAAGTGAAGGCCCATCATCATCATCCGGGCGACCCAGAAGAAGATGATGTCGAAGCCGGTTACCAGCACATCGGTCTGATAATATTTGTCGAGCTCCGGCGTCTCCTGCGGCCAACCGAGCGTCGAGAAGGGCCAGAGCGCCGAGGAGAACCAGGTGTCGAGGACATCCTCGTCGCGCGTCAGTATCTCACCCGGCTTGAAGTTTTCGAGCAGGTCTTCGACATAGGCCTTCATCGGTCCTTCATGGGCGATGTAATGCTGAATCGCCGCGTGCAGCGCTTCCTCCTCGTTTCGTTCAACGAAGATCTGCCCATCGGGACCGTACCAGGCGGGGATCTGGTGGCCCCACCAGAGCTGGCGCGAAATGCACCAGGGTTGGATGTTCTCCATCCATTCGAAATAGGTCTTTTCCCAGTTCTTCGGGACGAAATTCGTCCTGCCTTCCTTGACCGCCGCAATCGCCGGCTTCGCCAAGGTCTTGGCGTCGACATACCATTGCTCGGTCAGGCGCGGCTCGATCGGCACGCCGCCGCGGTCACCATGGGGCACCATGTGCTTGTGGGGCGCGATGTGATCGACGAGCCCGGCCTCTTCGAGCATCTCGACGATAAGCTTGCGCGCTTCGAAGCGATCCTTGCCCTCCAGTTGATCCCAGGCGCCGTGCAGCGCCGCCGGGTGGTCGAGCCCCTCGAGGAAATCCTCGTTGTTCTTGATCGTTATCCGGCCGTCTGCCGTGAGAACGTTGACCTGCCGCAGTCCCCTGCGTTTTCCGACGTCGAAATCGTTGAAGTCGTGCGCAGGCGTCATCTTCACCGCGCCGGTGCCGGTCGTCGGATCCGGGTACTCGTCGGCCACGATCGGAATGCGGCGGCCGACGATCGGCAGAATGACGTGCTTGCCCACGATACCCTTGTAACGGGCGTCATCGGGGTGCACGGCAACGCCGGTGTCGCCGAGCATGGTTTCCGGACGCGTCGTCGCGACGACGAGATAGTCACGCGCCTCCCATTCCGTCGCATTGCCTTCCTCATCGAAGGCGACGGGATGCTGATAGGTCACGCCCTCTTCGAGCGGGTAGCGCAGATGCCAGAGATGGCCGTTGACCTCGACCGGCTCGACCTCGATGTCGGAGATCGCGGTTTGCAGCTTCGGGTCCCAGTTGACCAGACGGGTGTCGCGATAGATGAGGCCTTCCTTGTAAAGGCTGACGAAGACCTCGATGACCGCCTCGGACAGCCCCTCGTCCATCGTGAAGCGCTCGCGCGACCAGTCGCACGAGGCGCCGAGCCGCTTCAATTGATTGAAAATCAGGCCCCCGGATTCGGCTTTCCACTCCCAGACCTTCTCTATAAAGGCCTCGCGGCCCATATCGCGGCGGTTCGGAAGCTGACGTTCCATGAGCTGGCGCTCGACGACCATCTGGGTCGCGATACCCGCATGGTCCATACCCGGCTGCCAGAGCACATCCTTGCCGCGCATGCGCTCGAAGCGGACCATGATGTCCTGCAGCGTATTGTTGAGCGCATGGCCCATATGGAGCGATCCCGTCACGTTCGGCGGGGGGATCACGATCGTGAAGGTCTCCGCGTCCGGCTTCGCGTTGACACCGGCGCGAAAGGCATCCGCTTCGTCCCAGGCCTTGGCGATCTTCGGTTCTACCGCTGCGGAATCGTAGGTTTTATCAAGCATTCTTTGGCCGATTTCTGGAGATTGATGTCAGCGTTTGTAAACCGGAAGGCCCGGGGCAAGTCAACCTGAACGGGGAAAAAGCCGCAGCCATCGTGCATGCGGCTTCCATCTTAGATTACTTCCGGGAAAAGTGTGTAACGCTTTTCTGTCCGGACGTGCGCAGGTTCGAATGCGCTACTGGGGAAAAGAGCTCGGCGAGTTTCCTGAAATCGTCCACGGGCGGCAGACGCAAGTCGGGCACGTCTACCGTTTACGTCAGCGCCGGGGCCCGCGTGCCACGCGCTCGATTTCCTCGCGCACCAGTCTTTCGACCAATGTCGGCAAGTTGTCGTCCAGCCATTCCTGCAACATCGGACGCAGCATCGCCTCGGCGATCTCGTCGAAGGAACGCCGGGGTCCGTTCTCGACGGCATGTGCCAATTCGTCGAAAGCGCGCGCAACCTGACGGCTGACAGCCGGGGAAACGATCGTTCCAGGCGTGCCTTCCGGCTCCGTTGCCTCGTCCGAGGCCGCATGCGCGGCCGCCGACACATCCCCGGCCACAGGAGCCGACCCGGCGTCCGCTGCAGCACTCGCCGGGATGGCCGAAGAGGGAAACGCAGCGATGCGGGACATCATCGCCGGACTATCCGCTGGCGACCGCGCCTCCTCGCCTCCTGCTTGATCCCTCGGAACCGTATGCACCGCCTGGCGCTCCGAAGCGGCCCTCACCCTTGCCGCGACATCGGCAAGCGAAAGCGGTGCAGACGACGGCACCGGCGCGTCGGTACGGTTATCGACCGCGGATGGTGACGTCCTGACCGAGGAAAATGGGTCGTCGGCGGATCCGAACGCATCCGCTTCGACCTCCGGATCCATCGACAGTTCGACATCGTCGCGGGCGCCGTCCTCGAAGCTCTGCTGCGCGGAGGTTCCGGCCGGACCAGGCTCGTTACTCTCGATGATCTTGCGAATGGATGCCAGAATCTCATCCATCGAAGGTTCACGTGCGACGTTGAGCTGCGCCATTTCAATCCCCGTTTGCTGCGGACGAACACGGAAAAGCCGCTCCGTGTGCCGATTCGAACAAACCTTAAGTGAGTTCGCCGACGAAACAAACGCCGCGAATCAGCTCGGTAAATTCTTGCACAGATTTGTTTTTTTCGGCAGGGGCAATGGCACTTGCGCCCTAAAGCCTGGTGAGATTCGGGCCACCCGCCGCCGCTTGTTTGATTTCCTCATTCCTGTGCGCATCACAGGGATCCAGCAGCGCCGCGTCTGCGGCGCGGAAGAGCCTTTCCAGCCCAAGGACTTGGGCTGGCTGGATTCCTGTGACAAGCACAGGAATGAGGGACCGGGATGAGCGGTTGCTACAACATTCGCTTGCGAATTGCGAGGAATGATCAGCCTGTGACGCAATGAAAGGTTACGTCTTACGCGCCGAGGGGCCGCACCCTCTCCGCCTCATCCCTGTGCTTGTCACAGGGATCCAGCAGCGTCGCGTCTGCGGCGCGGGAAGAGCCTTTACAGCCCAAAGACTTGGTCTGGCTGGATTCCTGTGACAAGCACAGGAATGAGGGACCGGGGATGTGCGAAGCCGGACGGGACGCTGTACACGGGCGTGACCGGCGACTTTACGCGCCGCCTCGCTATCTTCACGGTTTATGAAACGCGCCGAGGGTCGCACCTCTCTATCCTCATCCCTGTGCTCGTCACAGGAATGAGGAAATCAAACGAGCCGCCGCGGGTGGCTCGAATCTCAACAGACCTCAGCACAAAACGCCGCTGCCCTTCGGGGACGCGGCGTTTCGTGTCGAATTGGCTAAGGGCCGTCTAGCGCCCGTCGACGGTGCGCAGGCCGAACCACTTGTCCTTGACGGCCTCGTAATGTTCCTCGGCCCGATATTCGGCCACCTGCAGGCCCTGGCTCCTGACTGTCAGGTGGCCCATTGCGGCGAGCAAGGCATAGCTTGCAACCACCGCATCGCGTTGCGCGCCCGCCAGCGACTCCTGCGCGTCCAGCACGTCCTGCTGCGCGTCGAGCACGTCCAGCGTAGTGCGCTGACCGACCTTGCGCTCTTCGATCACGCCTTCGAGGGCGAGGTTCGCTGCGGAGATCTGCGACCGGCTGGCCTTGATTCGTGCGAGTGCCGATTCGAGCTGCGCATGCGCCGATACGACTGTCTGCTGCACCGAAGCCCGCTCGGAGTCGACGAGGATCCGTTGCTGCCCCAGAATTTCCTTGGCCTGGCGAATCTGGCCGTATTCCGCACCGCCCTGATAGATCGGAACTTCGAGCCGAGCAGTGACGCTCGCCGTCGTGTCATCAAGCCCTTGACCGGCATTACCGGTGTTACGGCTCACGGCACCCTGGAGAACGACGCCCGGCAGCATCGTGCCTTCCGCCGATTTCACCTGGTAACCGGCCGAATCGACGGCATATTGCGCCGCCAGGATTCGCGGGTTCTCGCGCAGCCCCGTCGCCACGGCCTGATCGAGGGACCTCGGCATGGCCTTCGTGGCAGGTCCAGGTTGTCTGATGCCGGTCGGCGCTGCGCCGACGATCTGCACATAGACCGCTTCGCTCTGTTTCAGCTGCGCGATTGCAGCAACGAGCAGCGACTGGGCGTTGGCGAGTTCGGCTTCCGCCTGGCTCACATCCGTCCGCGTGCCTTCGCCCACATCGAGGCGGGCCTGTGCGGCGCTCAACTGTTCCCGAAGAAAGGCGAGGTTCTGACGGCGAATGGAAACGACCTGCTGATCGCGGGCTATGTTCGCATAGGATTGCGCGGCCGAAAGAAGGATCTGGATCTCATTGGCCTTCAGCGTCTCGCGGCTCGAAAACACCTCCGCTTCGGCCGCCCTGACATTGTTCAGGGTCTGAAATCCATCGAAGATCGTCTGCGTGATGGAAATCCCGACCTGTCCGGAATGAAAGTCGCGGGTGCCGGTCCGTTCGGCGTCGACCCGTGAGAGCGTCCCAGTCGCCGACGCGGAAACCTGCGGCCGGTAGCCGGCCTTCGCAATCGGAACCCCTTCATCGGTCGCGCGCAGCCCGGCGCGAGCGGCGTTGAGATCCGGGTTGTTCGCATAGGCCTTGGCCATCGCCCCGAAAATCGTCTCCGCGAGAACGGCGTGGGGCGCGAGCAGCACACTGGTCGAGACAGCCGCCCACAAGGCTGCTTTGCGGACAATCGACACCATCTTCCCTCCGATCAATCGGGGCAGCGTCGCCACCCCGCATTTTTCAGCAGGCCCTTGGCGGCCTGCACAAACACTGCAGTGAAGCCCCGCGCCACCCATGGCGGGCAAATCACCGCTTCCAGGCTCTTTTGAACTCCGGATTCGGGTCTACGACAACTGCGCACCGACCCTCTGCACGGCCATTTCAAAAAGAAACAAATAATACGTTGCCGATTGGCAACATTGCAGTTTTCGCTTCAACACTCATATGTTGAGCTACCTCAATAAGAGGCACATCAAAAAACAAAAGATCGGTCGCGGCGGAAGCCGGGAAGCGGCTTCACGGCGGTGTTGAAGTCAGCTCGCTCCGACGTCATGCCCGATTCGCGCACGTAAAGTTTCGCACGAGATGCGTTACCAAAACCTTCCACGACCACGAGCCGGCCGCCGTCTCGAAGCTGCTCGAACAGCTCGGCAGGGATCATCTCGACGGCACCGTTGATGAAGATGACGTCATAGGGCGCCTCCGCCGCGTACCCCTTGGTGAGATCGCCGCTCACCACGGCGATATTGTCGTAGCCGAGGCGTGCCAGCGTCTCCGTGGCCGTGGCGGCCAGGGCTTCGTCGCTCTCCAGCGCCACGACGGAACCGGCGAGAAGCGAGAGCAAGGCAGAGGCGTAACCTGTCCCGCAGCCGATTTCGAGGACCAGATCCGAGTTGGAGATCTCCGCAAGCTGGAGGAGCTTCGCCAGCGGCGACGGCTCCATCAGGTAACGCGGCTGGGGACCGCCGACGAGCTCGATATCGGTGTCGATATAGGCCAGTTCCCGCATCTTGGCAGGCACGAACTCCTCACGCGGGACCGACAGGAAAGCAGACAGGACTGAATGGGAGGTCACATCCGTGGTCCGGATCTGATTGTCCACCATCTTGATGCGGGCTGCTTCGAAATTCATGATATTGCCTCGTGTCGGAATGGGCGCGGCGCCGGGAAGATCGTGCGTTCGGCGGCCGCTAGCCCGTTGCCTGAAGCGCGAAGCGCCGTATTGATGCGTCGCGCCTCAGGTTGTTGTCTCTGTGCCTGTCGTCGGTCCGAAACCGCTCCGCGCTTTCGGACACATTCATAAAGCTCATAGATCGCCGCACGGCCGGTTTCAAGCGACTGCGTCTCCGTGCACGCAAAAAGGCACCGCCAGCCCACATCGGAACTGGCGGCCGGGCTATCAGGAACCTGCCGAGACGAGGATGCGGACGGAAAACCGCTAGCGGGCGGGAGCGGCCTCCAGGCCGACGAGTGCGATCTTGCCGTAGCCGGCATTCTGAATGAGGTTCATCACCGTCATCAGTTCGCCGTAGTCGACCAGGCGATCGGCGCGCAGAAGCACGCGCGTATCCGTGTTGCCGCCGGTTATCCGGTTCAGCTCGGAAACGAAGGCTTCGCGAGGCGCCTCTTCATTGCCGATGGCAAGCGTGAGGTCGGCTTTCAGCGTCACGAAGACCGGCTTGTCGTCGCGCGGCGCCGGCTTTGCGACGGATTGCGGCAGGTCGACCTTCATGTCGACCGTCGCGAGCGGCGCAGCCACCATGAAGATGATGAGCAGCACGAGCATGACGTCGATGAAGGGGGTGACGTTGATCTCGCTGTTCTCGTCGAGATCGCCGCCGCTCTCGGAAATTCTTCCAGCCATTTTCGCTTATCCGATTCTGGCGATCGAGTCGGGGCCGTGAACGAAGCCGTCCTGGCGGCGCGGCGGCGCTCTGCGGGCGTGGCGATGATCGAGATCGCGGCTTACCAGTCTTTCGACGGCTGCCGCCGCATCTGCCAGGATGAGCTTGTACCCCCCGACGGACCGGGCAAAATAGTTGTAGATCACCACCGCCGGTATTGCCGCGACGAGGCCGATCGCAGTCGCCAGCAGCGCCTCGGCGATGCCGGGCGCAACGATGGCGAGGTTGGTCGTCTGCGCCTTGCTGATGCCGATGAAGGAATTCATGATTCCCCAGACGGTACCGAAGAGGCCGACGAATGGACCGACGGACCCGATGGACGCCAGGATCCCGGTACCGGAGCTCATCCTCTTGCCGGCGCGAACTTCGATACGCGTGAGCAGAGAGGAGACGCGTTCCTTGACACCTACTGCCGGCGCAAGGTCCAGAACGGCGTCCGAGCGCGTCATTTCGTCGACCGCTGCGGCAATCATCTCCCCAGCCACGCCAGCGCGGCGCTCGAGCTTTGGCTGCACGTCGGCGAGACCATTCGCGGAAACGAGGGCCGCCACGGCGCGCTTGAGGCGTGACTTGGCATATATGAGCTCCAGCGTCTTCACGGCGAAGATCGCCCAGGTGGCGACGGAGGCGAGCGCCAGAGCGACCATCACCGCCTTTACGACGATGTCGGCAGCGAGAAACATGCCGACCGGCGAAAGATCATGCGGAAGCACGGGATTTGCTCCCCCCGCCGTTGCGTCGCCCACCGCTGCCTCGGCCGGCGCCGGTGGCACGCCCGGATCATCGCCGCCGGGAAGGTCTGTCGCCGGCGGCTGCGCGTCGACCGAAACGGACGAGGGCTGTTGTGCCGTCTGCGCGAGGCCGGTCGCGACCGGGCCGGCAAGGAAAACAGTCAGCGTTGCCGCCAGCAACATGTTCAATTTCGGCCGGATCCGATCAGACATCTCGTTCCTCGTTTTTCCGTATTCGCCCGAGCGTCACGGGCCCGCAATCGATTTCAACAATCAGGTGGGCGCGGGATGCAAACCGCAGCCGCTCGCGCCCGCCCCTGTCGGTGAAGCGCTTTCGCAACGCTCTTTACGACAAACAATGGCGGGATGACAAGATTGTGGAGTACGATAATCAAGAATATCACGACAGATGGGGCGATGAGGAACGCGCGGTCGTCAGGGCGGTGAACCATGCGGCAAAAAACTGCCGGTCCGCCAGTCGTAGCGGCGATGACGCTGCCAGGGGCGCTCGGTGGAGGAGAACGACGTGACGACGCGCATGCGTGGCGGCACGCCCGGTTGTCCCTGCTGCTCGGCATGGATCTCGACCGCGCCCGTCCGCCGCAGCGTTTCGGCGCTTATGACCAGCGAACCGCCGGGCGGGCAGGCTGCAGACGGCCGGCGGCTGGCGACGACGACCAGATCGGCGCGACCGCACAGGAAGGAGAGCGATTCGGCCTTTTCGATAACAGCCACTGTCCATCCCTCGCGGCTGCGCCCGGCGCACCCTATTCCCTTTCTGCAGGCGAAGACGCCGGGCTGGGCCGAGGTCAGGAAGGCTGCTGTCTCAACCGCGGTGTCCGGCTCCGCCTGAAGGTCGAGCGGTGCCTTATGTTCCGCGATCGCAAGTGCGCGCTGCCATTGCGAGAAGATGAACTCCGGCGGACGGCTCCGATTGGTCGCGATTGCATCCGCGGCGATCAGGCCGACCAATTGCGCATCCTCCGATATCGCGATCGATGGGCGCTCCTTCCGCGGCTCGAGCGCGATCGCGCATATACCCAGAGCGATCAGCCCCGCGCCGACGAGCGCCAGCCGCGTTCTCAGAACGCAGACCAGGATGCCGCCGAATGCGATAAGGAAGAACGGCGCGTCGCCCATGCGGCCGGTCATCCACTCCCCGTCGAGCGATGCGACATATCTCGCGACGGCCAGCATCCAGTCCAGCCCCTGCCCCATGACCAGGAGGGGATAATATTCGAGCCCGAAGGGCATAAGCAGCATCGCGAACAGCGCGAAAGGCATGATCAGCACGCTGATCAGAGGCGTCGTGAGAACGTTTGCGGCGAGCCCGTAACCGGGGAGCCGGTTGAAATGGGCAGCCGCGTAAACCGCCGTCGCCAGGCCGCCGATGACGGAGGTGGCGACAGTACCGATGGCGAGGCCGGACACGACCCCCACGCTCCCCCGCTTCTTCGAGGTTTCGGGATCCTTTCTCCTGTGGTCGCGCCAGCGGGAATAGCCCGCAACGAGGGCCAGCGTCGCCGCAAAGGACATTTGGAACCCGGGTCCGGCTACCGCCGACGGCGTCCAGGCAAGGATGATGAGTGCGGCAAGCGCCACGTTGCGCAGGCTGATCGAGACGCGGTCGAAGAACAGTGCGACGAGCATGATCGAGATCATGATCCAGGATCTGAGCGCTGAGACCGCACCTCCGGAAATCAGAATATAGAAGAACACCATGAGAAGAGCGCCGACGGCAGCGATCTTCTTGACGGAAGCTCTTTCCGCCAACCCCGGAACGAAGCTCAACAGAGTCCGGGCGCCGATGAGAAACGTGCCCGCCGCCAGCACCATGTTGAGTCCCGAGATCGCCAGGACATGCGACAGGCCCGCGGCGCGCAGCATCTCGACGGCCTCGCGGCTGATCGCGCGCTCCTCGCCGGTCACGAGCGCCGCAGCGATCGCACCGGTATCGCCGCCGATCGCTGTCCGGATGCGATTGCCGATCACTTCGCGGATCAGTGCCAGATATGCAGCCGCTTTCGCCGGCAGCGAGGCTTCGGACCGACCGGTGACAGCGCCGGCATCCACCGGCGCTCGCGGCGCGCCATAGAAATACCCGACCGCGCCTACGCCTTTGAAGTAGGAGCCGAACGCGAAATCGTTGAGACCCGGGAGAGCCGGCCCGGAGGGCGGCGACAAACGCGCCTTGCCTTCGATGATAGCTCCGACCGGAAACGGTTCGTGGCGGCTCCGCGCCAGCAGCGTCGCCCTTTCCGGCGCCCGGCGCAGCCGCGGGCCGGATGTTTCTTGTATGCGAACGAGATAACGCCAGCGTCCCCTGTCGTCGGGATCCCGGGTGAGGACCGTTCCGCGAACGGTCGTCGTCACTGGCGTGTCGAGAATGACCGTATCCAGCCTCGCTGTTTCGGCCGCGGCCAGCAGCATGCCCGTGGTAAAGAGAGCGGGCGCGATCACCAGCGGCCGCCAGCTTCGCAGGTCCCCCCGGCAAAGCACCGCAGATATGCCGAAAACGCAAAGCAGCGCTGCAAGTTTGGCAATTCCGACGGATTCGGGCACTGCGAGCCATGCAAGCGAGCCAAGCGCAAGCATGACCGGGATCAGGACGAAGCCGTGGCCGTATTCCTGCTCTTCCGCAACTGCAGCGCCTATGCCGAGGGAAACCGCCGTGGCCGCCGAGCCTATCCGATGGCGAATGTTTGCCGCATGCCAGCCCACAGGCGCCCGGCGGCCGGAGCCGATGGCGGGCAAATCGCCGGTGAGAACCCGCGTGCCCTCGCTCCGGAGCCACGCGCTGCGCTCCCCATCGCGCACGACCGCTCGTGCCCCGCTCTCCCCCATTCCGCTCCGCCCGCGCCTGTTTTCTCGATCCTGCAGCCAACCGCGCAATCTTGCAACTCGAAGGCTGATGCTCAAAAAAGAGGCAGACTAGATAGAATGGTACCGCATTATCAGCTTAGCGATCATTGATCTCTTCGAACGAATTGCCGTAACATGCGTTTGTTGCGTTGCCATATGCGTTTTCGCATCGCACAAGTTTGCCTTTGGTACTGCTTGGCAGTCGAAAATAAATCATATAGCAAATTCGCAACGCTCAAATTCGCGGCACAGAGCTATGCCACGATGTCACAAAAACGGAGGGTCCCATGTCAGAAAAAAGCGCGACAGTAACATTCGGCGGAAAGTCCGCGGACCTGCCGGTGCGATCGGGATCAATCGGTCCGGATGTCGTGGACATCGGCTCGCTCTACAAGCAGACGACGATGTTCACCTACGATCCGGGCTTTACCTCCACGGCATCGTGTGAATCGAAGATCACCTATATCGATGGCGACGAGGGCGTCCTGCTTCACCGCGGATTTCCGATCGAGCAACTGGCGGAGCACGGCGATTTTCTCGAAGTCTGCTACCTGCTTCTCTACGGCGAACTGCCGACAAAGGCTCAGAAGGCCGATTTCGATTATCGCGTCACGCACCACACCATGGTCCACGAGCAGATGTCGCGGTTTTTCACCGGCTTCCGCCGCGATGCCCATCCGATGGCGGTCATGTGCGGCTGCGTCGGTGCCCTTTCCGCCTTCTATCACGACTCGACCGACATCACCGATCCGCATCAGCGGATGGTCGCGTCGCTGCGCATGATCGCCAAGATGCCGACGATCGCCGCGATGGCCTACAAGTACCATATCGGCCAGCCCTTCGTTTATCCGAAGAACGATCTCGACTACGCCTCGAACTTCCTGCGCATGTGTTTCGCCGTGCCTTGCGAGGAATATGTCGTGAATCCGGTTCTGGCGCGCGCCATGGACCGGATCTTCATCCTCCACGCCGACCATGAGCAGAACGCATCGACCTCGACCGTTCGCCTCGCCGGCTCGTCGGGTGCCAACCCGTTCGCCTGTATCGCTGCCGGTATCGCCTGCCTTTGGGGACCTGCCCATGGCGGCGCCAACGAGGCGGCGCTCAACATGCTCGCCGAAATCGGCACGGTCGACCGCATTCCGGAATATATCGCCAAGGCCAAGGACAAGAACGATCCGTTCCGTCTGATGGGCTTCGGCCACCGGGTCTACAAGAACTACGATCCGCGCGCGAAGATCATGCAGAAGACGACGCATGAGGTTCTCGCCGAGCTCGGCCACAAGGACGACCCGCTCCTGGAAGTCGCGATGGAGCTCGAACGCATCGCTCTGACGGACGAGTACTTCATCGAGAAGAAGCTCTACCCGAACATCGACTTCTACTCCGGCATCACGCTGAAGGCCCTGGGCTTCCCCACCACGATGTTCACGGTGCTCTTTGCGCTTGCCCGCACCGTCGGCTGGATCGCTCAATGGAACGAGATGATCGAAGATCCGGAACAGCGCATCGGCCGTCCGCGCCAGCTCTATGTCGGCGCGCCGCTGCGCGACTACGTGCCGATCTCCAAGCGGTAAACGGCGGACGAACTCGACAAAAAGCCCATTCCGCCAACCCTCATCCTCGGGCTTGTCCCGAGGATGACAGGTGGCCGGGTTTGCAGAGACTGTGGCGAGGCTTGCCCTCATCCTCGGGGCTTGGCCCGGCGACCCACAGCGGTTGCAAGCACTCGCCTCTCCTCACCCCGCTCGAAGGCAAGCGAGAACGATATCCGCCGCCTTTTCACCGGGCGGACGGTTCGTTTCCATTCGCTGTTGAACGAGGGCGAAGCCGTCGAGCATCGCACGACGTTGCGCCGTATCGCTCGAAAGCCGTTCGAACCAGCGCGTCAGAACGGCCGGCCGGATCGACTTGTTGAAATATTCGGGCACGACCGGAAAATCCGCGATGAGGTTCGGAAGCGCCGCGGTCCATATCCGAATGCGGGAATGCAGGAGGCTGACGATCCAGTCGGCAGAGTAGGTAGAGACGACCGGAACTCCGGCGAGCGCCAGTTCGAGGATCACCGTACCCGAGGCGGCAATGGCCGCGTCGGCTTGGGCAAAAGCCTCCCATTTCCTGTCGGCGGTTATGCTTATCTCGGGCTGAACCCGCCAGGAGGCCGTCAACGCCCTCACACGGTCTTCCTGGCGCGGCACGGTCGGCAAGAGGAACCGAATGCCTTCGTGCCGCTCCGCGAGCTCTTCGGCCGCTTCGCGGAAGATCGGAAGCAGGCGACTGACCTCGCTGCCGCGCGATCCGGGCAGCAGCAGACAGGCCTTCGGCTCGCGCCGATCCTGCATCTGCCGTCTCAGTCGTTGGCGCTCCCGGACGGCGAGAACATTGCCGTCGGATGCGAGCCGATGCCCGACATAGGTCGTCGACGGACCGCCGAGCTTCCCCATCGCTTCCGGCTCGAAGGGTAAAACCGCGAGCACGTGATCCACATAGGCCCGCATGCGCGGCGCCCGCTCCGGCTTCCACGCCCAGACGCTCGGACAGACATAGTCGATCACCGGCAAGTCCGGCAATGCGGCGCGGACGCGTTGCGCCACGCGGTGGGTGAAGTCCGGGCTGTCGATGATTAACAGAGCATCCGGACGCGCAGCGGCGATCGCGCGGGCGGTCTGCCCAATCCGCAACAGAAGCTTCGGCAGGTTCGCCAGAACCTGCGAGAAACCCATGATCGACAGTTCGGAATAGTCGAAAAGCGACCGGAGCCCTTCGGCTTCCAGCCCCTCGCCGCCAACGCCCACGAGTTCGAGCGGACCGTCTAGACGATCACGCAATGCCCGCACCAGGTCGGCGCCGAGCAGGTCTCCGGAAACTTCTCCGGCGATAACCGCCAGCCTGTAGGCTCTGCCTGTCATCTCCGGTCCCTGCGGCAATCGCGCTCGATACCGAGAACGAACAGCCCGCTCCTGTCGGCTTCCTCCACGAGACGCGCGCGATCGAGAACCAGCGCGCGTCCTGCCTCCACGGCGATGCCCGCGAGGCCGGCAGCATGCGCTCCTGCGACCGTCGACGGACCGATCGAGGGCAGATCCGCCCGCTCGTCCTGTTGCGGCTTGCAGAGCTTGACGAGGACGCCGTGACGACGAATTGAAATCCGTCCGTCTTTCCTGAGGCCGGCCACTCTCGCCAACATCGCGTCCGTCCCTTCCGCCCCCTCCAGCGCCACGACCCTGCCGCCGACTGCAACGGCGCCCTGGCCGACATCGAGCGCACCCAGCGCGTTGGCTGCGGCGATGCCGGCTTCGATGTCACGCCGATCTTCGTCCGTCGGGGCATGGGCGCCGAGCGGACCGGTATCGGCAAGAAGCCCCGGAACGACCTCGTGCGCGCCGATCACATGGGCGCCGCTCGCCTCGATCAATTCGATCACCATGCGCAGCACGGCGTCGTCCCCGCCGGATATCAAGGTGCGGAAAACCCGCGGCACCTTGGCCAGCGTCTTCAGCGTAGGACGGATATCGCGCCACTCCGGCCGCCGCCGCACCGCACCGGAAAGGACGACCCGGTCGATTCCCTCGGTCTCGAAAGTGCGGCTGATCGCGGCAAAGTCTCCGATTGCGCAAACGACATGGTCGAAGCCGGTCCAATCGGTATCCGCCTCACGCGAAAGCGCAATGATGAACGGGTCTTCGCCCTGGAAGCGCGCTGCCTCGGCCACGTGATGGGGAAGCGTTCCGGCGCCGGCGATGATGGCGAGCCTGCCTTTGGAATGCGGCAGGCGATGAATCGCCACCGCCATCAGCCCTTGGCGCCGCGATTCGGCGACGACAGCGCGCGGTCGCTCTCCGCGGCAATGAAATCCAGGATCTCGATTGCCGGCGCGCAATCGAGATATTCGTTGCGGATAGCGGCTGCATTCGCGCGAATCGAGCCGTCTCCCTCGAATATCTGCTTATAGCACCGCCGGACGCGATGAATCGCCGCACGCTCGATCCCCGCACGGGTCATCCCGACCACGTTAAGGCCGCTCAAAATGCCGGGGTTGCCGTTAAGCATTCCATAGGGAATGACGTCATAGCTCACCGCCGACAGGCCACCGATGAAGGCCTGACGCCCGATGCGGGTAAACTGGTGAACCGCCGAGCCCCCCCCGAGTATGGCTCGGTCCTCGACTGTGACGTGCCCCGCAAGCATGACATTGTTGGAAAGGATGATATTGTTGCCGAGGCGGCAGTCATGCGCCACGTGCGAATAGGCCAGGAACAGGTTGTTGTTGCCGATGATGGTCGCGCCGCCGTGCTCCACCGTACCCGTATTCATGGTCACGCCTTCGCGGATGGTACAGTTTTCGCCGATCACCAGTTTTGTGTTCAAGGCGCTGTGGTGGACGCTCTGCGAGTCGCCGCCGATGACGGCACCCGGAAAGATCTTCGAGCCCTTGCCGACGCTCGTATGACCGATGACCGCCACGTGGCTCAGAATTTCGACGTCATCTGCAAGAATGACATTCGGCCCGATATGGCAGAACGGGCCGATCTTCACGTTTTCGCCGATTACCGCACCGTTCTCGATGGCCGAGGACGGGTGGATCTTCGCACTTGATGCTATCATTCTCAGGCGTCTTCCTTGCTGACAATCATCGCGCCGATATCAGCTTCCGCGACGAGTTGCCCGTCAACTTTTGCATCACAGTGAAACTTCCAGATATTGCCGCGCTGCTTCTGCTTCACCACATGGAACTCCACCCGGTCGCCTGGTACGACGGGCTTGCGGAAGCGGGCATTGTCGATCGTCATGAAATACACGAGATTGCTGCCGATTCCCGTCTTGCGCGCACAGATCGCGCCGGCCGTCTGTGCCATGCCTTCGATCAGAAGAACGCCCGGCATGATCGGCTTCTCGGGAAAGTGTCCGGTGAAATGCGGCTCGTTGGCCGTCACGTTCTTGATCCCGATGGCCGAATTGTCGTCATCGATCTCGATGATGCGGTCCACGAGCAGGAAGGGATAACGATGGGGAAGAAGCCTCAGGATTTCCTGTATGTCCGCCGTGCCGAGGACCGTTGCAGCCTCATTCATCCTTGCCACCCTTCTTCTTCTGCCTCTCGCTCGACCGCAGCGCCATTTCGGCGACATCGCGCAGGAAATCCCGCATCGGTCGCGCCGGAATCCCGCCGTAGCGCTCACCGGCCGGCACATCGCTCGCCACGCCACTCATCGCAGCGATCTGCGCCCCGTCTCCAATGGTGATATGCCCGTTGACCCCGACGCCTCCGCCGATCATGACCCCGTCGCCGATCTGCGTGCTGCCGGCGATGCCGACCTGGCTGACGATGCCGCAGTAACGACCGATGCGGACGTTATGGCCGATCTGCACCAGATTGTCGATTTTCGTCCCCTCGCCGATCACGGTGTCATCCATGGTGCCGCGGTCGATCGTCGTGTTCGCACCGATCTCCACGTGATCCTGGATGATCACCCGCCCGACCTGGACGATCTTGATCATTCCGCCCTTCGGGCCCGGTGCATAGCCGAATCCGTCCTGACCGATGCGTGCGCCCGGATGAATGATGACGTTGTTGCCGACCAGCGCACAAAGGATGCTTGCACCGGCCGAAATGGTGCAATCGCGGCCGATCCGCACGCCCGGTCCGATCATTGCTCCCGCTGCGATGCGCGTTCCGCTCCCAATCTCGACGCCGGCTCCGATCACAGCCATCGGCTCGACCTCGACGCCCGCCTCGAGGCGCGCCGTCGGATCGACGAAGGCTCCCGCCGCTACGCCCCTCTCGCTCGTATTATAGGAAGGGCGCATGGCCCTTTCGTGAAGCAAGGTGCCGGCAAGGGCGAAGGCCGTGTGCGGTTTCGATGTCAGCAGCACGGGTATCGTATCGGGAACAAGCGACGAAATGGCCTTGTCGCAGATGATCGCGGCGGCACGGCAGCTCTGCAACTCTTCGCGATTCTTGCGCGACAGCATGTAACAGATGTCGCCCGGCTTGGCGCGATAGACCGGCGCGACCGAACGCACAGTGCGATCGGCGGCGGCAATATCCAACAACTCCGCCCCAATCTGATTCGCGAGGTCGCCCAGACGAATCCCCTGATGGGGCGGAAAAAACCAATTCTGTTCCATGGACACTCCAGAACGATTCTCTGGCAGTTCTGGACTGCTCTCTATCAGAACGACGAGTTGATACCGAACTTGAAGTTCTGGACCTCGTCGAAGTCTTCCTTCGCAACCGGCACGGCATAATCGACACGCAGCGGACCGAAAGGCGAAGCCCAGATAAGGCTGACGCCGACCGACGCACGCAGCGAAGCGTCGTTGCCGCGCACCGATTCACCGGCTCCGGTCAGCTCCAACTCATTGTTGTAGAGCGTGCCCGCGTCGACGAACAATGCACCGCGGAAGCCGCTGTCACGCGGAAGGCCCGGCAGCGGGAACGTCGCTTCCGCAGACGCCGTGAAATAGGTCGTGCCGCCAAGGGCATCGCCGTTGTTTGCCCGCGGACCGATACCGTTGCGCTCGAAGCCGCGGATATCGTTGCTGGTCAGCTGGAACTGGTCGAAGACTTCAAGCGAACCGGACGTCTTGAACAGCTGGCCGGCGCTGCCGGAGATCGAGCCGATGATGTCGGCCTCGTCGTGCAGCGTATAGTACCATTTGGCCTTACCCGTCAGCTTGTAGAAGTCCGACGTACCGCCAAGACCTGCAAACTCCTGGGTGACCGAAGCGAGAATGCCCTCGTGCGGCAGTTGCGCATCGTCGAGCGTGTTGTAGGTGATCGACTGGGACACGGAGGAACGCGTCCAGGGGCCGTCCTCGATTGCGCGAACATAGGGAGAGGAAAGCTCGTCCTCGTCGCCGAAATATTCGAGCTCCGTGTAGTTGTAGCGCAGCGTCGTCGACAGGTTTTCCGTGATCGGCGCAGTCACGCGCAGGCTGAATCCCTGATCGTTGTAGCTGTAGTTGTCGTCATCGAAGTCGTTTTCGTTCTTGAAGAGGTCGAAGCCCGCCGCGAGACGGTAGCCGAGGAAATAGGGCTCGGTGAACGAAACATTGTAGGTCTGGCTGTCTTCGCCCTTACCGGCGGCAAGACGAATATACTGGCCGCGGCCCAGGAAGTTCTTTTCTTCGATCGAAGCTTCGACGAGGAAGCCGCCGCCGTCGCCGGCGGAATAGCCGGCGCCGATGCCGAACGAGCCGGTCGACTGATCCTGCACGTCGACGACGATGACCACACGGTCAGCCGCACTGCCCGGCTGCGTCGAGATGTTGACCGACGAGAAATAGCCGAGCGCTTCCAGGCGGCGCTTAGCGCGCGCAACCATTTCCTGGTTGAAGGCATCGCCCTCGCCGACGTCGAACTCGCGACGAATTACGTAGTCACGCGTCCGGGTGTTGCCGCGAATCTCGATGCGCTCGACATAGGCCCGTTCACCCTGGTCCACGAGATAGTCGACGGCGATGGTGTGATTGGCGAGATCGCGATTGCCGCGCGGCGTGACGCGCGCAAAGGGATAACCCTCCGACGCGACGCGCTTCGAAATCTCGCTCATCGTGTTCTGAATGTCCTTGGCCTTGTAGACCGTGCCTTCGCGGCTCTGAACGAGCCCCCTCAGTTCCTCGGCGTCGATGCCTTCGACGGTCAATTCGATGTTGACCGAACCGAAGTCGTATCGAGGACCTTCCTCGACCGTGATCGTTACCGTGTATTCGTTGGTCGCCTCATTGAGCGCCGCTTCGGACGAGACCACCTGAAAATCGGCATAGCCGCGGTTGTAGTAGAACTGCCGCAGCAATTCCTCGTCGGCCCGCAGCTTATCCGGATTGTAGACGTCCTTGCGCGTGAGGAACGAGAAGATGCCCGATTCCTTGGTCGCAATCACCGACTGCAGACGGCCGTCGCTGTAGGCCTCGTTGCCTACGAAGTTGATCTGCGTGATCTTCGTGCGTTCGCCTTCATTGATGACGAAGGCCAGGTTGACACGTCCTTCGGCAATCGGAACGACCTGAGTCGTCACGGTCACGTCGCTGCGGCCGATGGCGGCATAGGCGTCCTTGATGGCCTGAATGTCGGTTTCGACGGTCGCCTCGCTATAGGGACCGAGCGGCTGAGTGCGAACGACACCCTGAAGCTTGTCATCCTTGATCTTGCGGTTGCCGTTGAAGACCACCTGATTGACGAGCTGATTCTCGCTGACGGAAACGACAAGCGATCCGCCGGAAACCGTGATGCTGACATCGGAGAAATAGCCGGTGGCATAGAGCCGCTTCACGGATGCGTCGATATCCGCATTGCTGAAGCTCTTGCCGGGAACGATTGTGATGTTGGCGCGAACGGTTTCCGCGCTGACGCGCGTTGCCCCCCGCACGTCAACCCGATTGATGACCGCGGCTTGCGCGACTGAGGTACCAGCAACAAGTCCTACCCCGGTACCCGTGGCGACCATGCTTGCTGACAGAGCAAACGCCGACACCGCGTTCAAAAACCTTGAACCAGCTTTCATGTCAAAATCTTACCTTTTCCCAACGTCCCGCGGCAGTTTCGTGCCGACTCCGGTCACGGTTGCCGTTTTAACCGCTTTTCCCATACAAGCAAGTCAGCTCGTTAATTTCTGTTTACTTCAATTCCAACCGTGGCTTAACAGCCACTACGGCCTCTTATTATCGTAAACAAACCGTTATCGAGCAGCCGGCTAAACTCACTCGCTCTCCGAATCCTTAACGATGTCCGCTCCCGCCCAAGGCTCCGCTCTATCCGAAGAGCCAGTTGATATCGTTCCAGGCCGCAAAAACCGTCAGCATGAGCACCATGGCAAAGCCGATACGGAATGCGAGATCCTGTGCGGCGGGACCGACCGGCCTGCCGCGCAGCGCTTCGACCGCATAGAACATCAGATGGCCGCCATCAAGCACCGGCACGGGCATCAGGTTGAGCAATCCAATGGAAACCGAAAGGACGGCCGCGAAATTCAGCACCTCGGCAATACCGAGCTTCGCCATCTGACCGGACATCTGGGCGATGCGGATCGGTCCGCCGACCTGATCGGCGCTCATCCGGCCGACAAAGAGATTCGAAAGATAGTCGAGCGTGCCCGTTACGATCCGCCAACTCTGCAGTGCCCCTTGCCCCACCGCTTCGAGCGGTCCGTAGGTCTCGACCCGAAAATTGCCGGCCTCCTGGTTCGTTCCGATCCCGATCTTGCCCTCCTCCATCTTGTTGCCGAGCGGGTCGACGGATTCGGTGCGCTGGGGCACCATCGGCAGGTCGATCGCAGCGCCATCGCGCTCGATCCGAACGGTGATCGGCAGCTCGGGACGGACGCTGACATAGCGGCGCACGTCGTCGAAGGTCGCGATCGGCTTTCCGTCGATCGAAAGCAGCCGGTCCCCCGGCAGAACACCCGCCTTTTCCGCGGCGCTGTCCGGCGCCACGAAAGCGACGACGGGATCGGCGACCGCACGGCCGTAAATGGAAAAAAGAACGGCGAAGATCGCAATCGCCAGTAGAAAATTCGCGATGGGACCGGCCGCGACCGTCGCCGCGCGCTTCCATAGCTTTGCACCCAGGAATGTGCGGCCCCGTTCTTCCGGCGCGATCGTCTCCAGCCGCCGGTAGTCGGGCGTGCTCGCCGCATCCTCGTCGCCGAAAAACTTCACGTAGCCGCCAAGCGGAATCGCGCAGAATTTCCAGCGGGTGCCGTGGCGATCGGTCCAGCCGAAGAGCTCGGGTCCGAAGCCGACGGAAAAGGCCAGGATGCGGATGCCCGACCAGCGCCCAACCAGGTAATGTCCCATCTCGTGAACGAAGACCAGCAACGTCAGGAGAAACAGGAAGGTGGGGATCGTGTACTGGAGATTGTCAAGCAGCAGGCTCATAGTCATTCCTAACGCGTCCGTTGCCACGTCCGCCAGTTCAAATTGCAAGGTCGGGGCCGTGACGCCATGGTCGGACCGCCGCAGGATAGTCCCGCTTCGAGCCCGATATAAGGACTACACCGGCAGTCTTCAAAGACCCAGCAGAATCGCGCCGAAAGAGACTTCCCGGCCGCCCGCCAGCAAGAACTGCCCAAGCACCAGAGCCAGTGCGGCAATGCAGGCGAATATCAGCCCGTCCACCCGGTCCATGACGCCGCCGTGACCCGGGATCAGCCTGCTTGAATCCTTGACGCCGAACCGGCGCTTGACGAAGGACTCGAACAGATCGCCTGTCTGGCTTGCGACGGACAGGATCAGCGCGATGACGGGAATGCGCAGGTCCTCGAGGGCAAAGTGAGCCATGAAAACGGCGACACCCGCAAGAACGCCGAAAATCGCCCCGCCGATCGCGCCCGACCAGGTCTTGCCCGGCGAGATTGCGGGCGCCAGCTTTGGCCCGCCGATCGCCCGCCCCGTGAAGTAGGCGAAAATATCGGTTGCCCATACGACGGCGAACACGAACAGCATCGCCATCAGACCGAGATAGTCCGCTCCGCGGATCGCCGCGAGCGAAATGCTCGTCAGACCCGCATAGACGATCCCGCCCGGCAGCCACCAGCTGGTTCCCTTTATCGCCACCCAAAGCGCTGCCGCGAGCACACAGAGGGCAAGCCCCGGGAGGCTGACATGCATATAACCGAGGAGGACGAGACAGGCGATCACCGCCTGCGCCAGCCAGCCGAGGGCATTGCCCTGAAAGTCCCGTTCGGGGAGCTTCGTGATGGTGGACCACTCGTAATAGACGAGCAGGCCGATCGCGACGGAGAGAAGCTGGAAGGCAAAGCCGCCGATCCAGGTTGCAGCAAGAACCACCGCAGCAAGAACCACCCCGGAGGCGATACGAAGTTTGAGTTCGGCCTGCATCAGGAGCCGACCGCCAAAGTCGGTTGGGTCAGTCCGCCGAATCGGCGCTCGCGGCAGGCATATTGTTCGATCGCCGCAAAGAATGTCTCGCGCGTGAAATCCGGCCAGAGGTCCGGAATGAACAGCAATTCGGAGTAGGCCCCCTGCCAAAGGAGAAAATTGGAGAGACGCTCCTCGCCGCTCGTCCGGATGATGGAGATCGGGATCTGGAATGCCCGCCGTATCGATCGTCGAGGATATCCGTTCCGCGGTAATCTCTTCCGGCCGCAGACGACCGGCGGCCACGTCCCCCGCCAGGCGGCGCATGGCCCTCGCCAGCTCGTCTCTGGCGCCGTAATTGAACGCGATGACCACCGTGATGCCGGTGTTCGCGACCGTCGTCTCCTCCGCTTCGATGAGCAGAGGCAGGATATCGCCGCTCAGATTCGATCGGTCCCCGATGACCCGGATGCGGACGTTCTCACGGTGGAGATCGGCGAGATCCCGTCGGATGAAAGCCTTGAGCAGGCCCATGAGGTCGCTGACCTCGTTTTCCGGCCTGTTCCAGTTCTCCGACGAGAATGCGAACAGGGTCAGGTAACGGATACCGATCTCCGCAGCCGTCCTTACCGCCCCGCGGACCGCCTCTACGCCCTTGCGGTGGCCCATGGTACGGGGCAGTCCACGCGCATTCGCCCAACGACCGTTGCCGTCCATGATGATGGCGACGTGAGCCGGTACGTTTGCGGGATTGAATTCTTGCATGGGTTGTCCGGACAAAGAGACTCACCTATCCGCAGGTCAGACCTGCATGATTTCCTTTTCCTTCTCCGCGAGCAAGCGGTCGATTTCGGAAATTACGTCATCGGTCATTTTTTGGACCCGCTCGGACTGAGCACGGCTCTCGTCCTGGCCGATCTCGCCGTCCTTTTCGGCTTTTTTCAGGTCGTCCATACCGTCACGGCGAACGTGGCGGACGGCGACCTTGCTTTTTTCGGCGTAGTCGTGGGCGACCTTGACCAGCGATTTGCGACGCTCCTCGTTCAGTTCCGGGAGCGGAATGCGCAGGTTCTGCCCGTCGACGATCGGGTTGAGCCCCAGATTGGACTCCCGGATCGCCCGCTCCACGGCACCGACCATGGACTTGTCCCACACCGAAACCGAGAGCATCCGCGACTCCGGAACCGTGATGTTTGCCACCTGGTTCAGCGGCATGCGAGAACCGTAGGCTTCGACGGTCACCGGATCGAGTACGTTCGCCGAAGCGCGGCCGGTCCGCAGCGACGCGATGTCGTGCTTGAAAGCAGCGATCGCCCCGTCCATCCGACGCTTGAGTTCCTTCAGATCCACACCTTCACTCATGGTTCAAGACTCCCGTTCTTATCAGCGGCCCTTGCGGGCCCCAGCAGCTTGTCAATTATCGGTCACGATGGTGGCACGGCCGCCACCCGTCAATATCTCCGTGAAGCCGCCCTTCTCGTGGATGGAGAAGACGACGATCGGAATGGCATTCTCCCGCGCAAGCGCCACGGCGGCAACATCCATGACTGCGAGGCCTTTTTCGAGAACCTCGCTATGGGTCAGGCGGTCGAAGCGGGTGGCCGCGGGGTCCTTCTTCGGATCCGCGGAATAGATGCCGTCGACCTGTGTTCCCTTGAAGATCGCCTCGGCGCCCATCTCCGCCGCACGAAGCGCCGCAGCCGAATCCGTCGTGAAGAACGGATTGCCCGTGCCGCCGGCGAATATCACGACACGCCCGAGCGAAAGATGATAAAGCGTCGCGCGCTGCGAGAAGCTCTCGCAGATTTCCGGCATGGCGATGGCCGACAGGACGACGGTGTCGATATCGAGTTTGCGCAGCGACGTCGCCAGCGCAAGCGCGTTGATGACCGTCGCCAGCATTCCCATGTGGTCGCCGGTTACACGGTCGCCGCCCTTGGACGCGACAGCGACACCGCGGAAGATGTTGCCGCCGCCGACGACGACGCCGACTTCGACACCCATCGCTCTCGCTTCCGCGATATCGGAGGCAATCCGGTCGGCTACGGCAACATCGATGCCGAACCCCTGGCTTCCCATAAGCGCTTCACCGGAGGCTTTGAGAAGAACGCGCTTGTAGATTGGCTTGGCCGACATCGTCACTCCTGAAATAGATCGGCGCGCGTGTGCAGGCATCTGGCGCACACCGGCGTAAAGGCAAATTCCGCTGCGTGGTATCAACCGCTCCGGCGGGTCCTACGCATCGACTGGAGCCGGATACACGAAGGGCACCGCGTTGTCACGCGATGCCCCCACGTTTTCCCATTCGAGGTGAAGAAATCAACCCTTCGCGGCGGCTGCCACCTCTGCCGCGAAATCGCTCTCTTCCTTTTCGACGCCTTCGCCGAGCAGGAGACGGGCGATGCCGGCAACTTCGATCGGCGCGCCGACGGACTTTTCCGCTTCCTTGATCGCGGCTTCCACCGTCAGATCAGGGTTCATGACGAAGGCCTGCGACAGAAGGGCGACTTCCTCGAAGAACTTGCGCATGCGGCCATCGACCATCTTCTCGATGATGTTGTCCGGCTTGCCGGAAGCGCGCGACTGCTCGATGAAGACGTTGCGCTCGCGCTCGGCGACCGCCGGGTCGATTTCGCTCGAACGGACCGCGAGCGGGTTGGTCGCGGCGACGTGCATGGCAACCTGCCGGCCGATCGCGTTCAGAGCTTCCTTGTCGCCGGTCGACTTCAACGCGACGAGCACGCCGAGCTTGCCGATGCCTTCGCCTGCGGCATTGTGCACATAGGTCGCGACGACGCCGTCCTCGACCTCGAGCAGTGCCGAGCGGCGCAGCGTCATGTTCTCGCCGATCGTGGCGATGGCGTCCTTGATCGTATCTTCAACGGACTTGCCCGTCGCCGGATAGGTCGCCTTGGAGACGGCTGCAACGCTGCCGTCCGTGCCGAGGGCGACATTGGCGACACCGCGAACCAGCTCCTGAAAGGCGTCGTTGCGGGCAACGAAGTCGGTCTCGGAGTTGATTTCGACGACGACGGCCTTGGTGCCGGAGCTGGCAATGCCGATGAGGCCTTCGGCAGCAGTGCGGCCGGACTTCTTGTCGGCCTTGGCGATGCCCTTGGCCCGCAGCCAGTCGATGGCGGCTTCCATGTCGCCATTGGTCTCGGCAAGCGCCTTCTTGCAGTCCATCATACCTGCGCCGGTCTTTTCGCGCAGCTCCTTCACCATTGCGGCGGTAACAGTCATCTTTGTGCCTCTTGTCTGTTTGCTGGCGCGCCGACCGGGATTGGCGCAGTGCCAGAAGGTTTGGCAGGAAATGGCCTTTCTGTGTGACATCGTGATGAAGCCACTTTAGCGATGTTCGCGGGCTCACCGCGCGCGATCGGCCGGGCCATTTCCGGCTGATAAAGAACAAGGCCGTTCAGATTCTACATCACAAACGGCCTCGTCCCGATATTTCATGCGTACGGCAGCGCTTGGTCTGCCGGTCGGGCCGATCAGGCTTCGGACGCTTCCTCGAGAGCCGGCTCGACCGGAACCTCTTCGGATGCGCCGAGATCGCGGCCAGAGGCGCCCTGCTGACGGGCGATACCGTCAATGGCGGCGCGGGCGATGAGATCGCAGTAAAGGGCGATAGCGCGCGATGCGTCGTCGTTGCCCGGGATCGCGTAGTCGATCTGGTCCGGATCGCAATTGGAGTCGATGACGGCAACGACCGGAATGCCAAGACGCTTGGCTTCGTCGATGGCGATCGATTCCTTGTTGGTGTCGATGATGAACATCAGATCCGGGGTACCGCCCATATCGCGGATACCGCCGAGTGCGCGGTTGAGCTTCTCGCGCTCGCGCTCGAGGTTCAGGCGCTCCTTCTTCGTGAAGCCGGAAGCTTCCGAGGCCAGGATTTCATCGAGCTTGCGCAGGCGCTGGATCGAGTTGGAGATCGTCTTCCAGTTCGTCATCATGCCGCCGAGCCAGCGGGCATTGACGTAGTACTGGGCGGAACGCTTCGCTGCGTCCGCGATGATCTCGGAAGCCTGGCGCTTGGTGCCGACGAAAAGCACGCGGCCGCCGCTGGCGACGGTGTCGCTGACGACCTGCAGGGCGCGCGACAGCATCGGTACGGTCTGGGCGAGATCGATGATGTGAACGTTGTTACGGTCGCCGAAGATGTACGGCTTCATCTTCGGGTTCCAGCGGTGCGTCTGGTGACCGAAGTGGACGCCCGCCTCGAGAAGCTGGCGCATAGTGAAATCAGGCAATGCCATGCCTTTGTCTCCTTTTCCGGTTGAACCTCCGCAAGGCGTCGAGCGCACCGCAATGCGCCCACCGGCGGAACGATCCGGATTTCTCCCGGAAAATCCCATGCCTTACGTGTGGAATGGCCAGCCCCTTAGCGGTAACCGGCCCGGAAATCAAGCCTTGGGGACGCTTTTTGTATCGCGCCGGCTCAGGCCGCCTTCGTTCGGCACCGAGCCAGCACCTCGGCGGTGACATGTTCCGGAATGTCGCCGATTTCCGCCATGCGCGCATCGAGCTTGGCCAGCATTTCCTCGAAAACAGCGGAGTAGGCCGGCTCGTTCGCCCGGTTGCGCAGCTCGAACGGGTCCTCCTCGCAATCGAACAGTTCCCATTCCGCAGGCTCGTCGCCGGAAAAGGCACCAGGGTGGCCGAGCGGATCGTTATACCAGTAGATGAGCTTGTAGCGGGCGTCGCGCACGCCGTAATGCGCGAAGGCATTGTGGAACTCGTCCTTGTGCATCCAGTACCGGTGATAGGCGAGACCCTTATCGTCCTCGTCCGCCGTCTGCTCGATAATCGGGCGCATGCTCCTGCCCTGCATGTAATTGGGGATCGGCAGGCCCGCATAATCGAGAAAGGTCGGCGCGAAATCGACATTGGTCGCGATGTGGCCGGCTTGCGTGCCGGGCCGGATGCCCTCCGGATAGCGGATCAGGAAAGGCATCCGGAGCGATTCTTCGTACATGAAGCGCTTGTCGAACCAGCCGTGCTCGCCAAGGAAGAACCCCTGGTCGGACGTATAGATGACGATGGTGTCGTCGCGCAGGCCTTCCGCGTCGAGATAATCGAGCAGACGGCCGACATTGTCGTCCACGGCGGCAATGGTCTGCAGGTAGCGCATCATGTAGCGCTGGTACTTGAAGAGGGCGAGTTTCCGCGGATCGGTAAAGAGATAATTCTCTCCGGTGGCTCCGTCGATCAACCGCAGTTCCTGACCTTCCTCGATGTCCGGGACCTTGCGCTGGGTCCAGCCCGGCAGAAGCAGTTCGCCGATCTCGTCGCCGCCTTCGGGCTGGACGAGGCCGAGGTCCCTGTATGTCATGTCGGAGCGAATGCGCATTTTCGCCGCTGCCGCCGCTGCTGCGCGGTTGGAATAATCGTCGGAGAAAGTTTCCGGCACCGGCAGTTTCCCGTCGGCATAGAGGTGCCTGTCGCGCGGGTGCGGCTCGAAGCTGCGATGCGGCGCCTTGTGGTGGCACATCAGGAAGAACGGCCGCTCCGGATCACGCTTGCCGAGGAAATCGATGCATTTGTCTGTGATGATGTCGGTGGCGTAGCCTCTCTCCGTTCGCAGTCCGTTGCGGTCGATCATCACCGGATCGAAATATTCGCCCTGCCCGGGCAGTACCGACCATTCGTCAAATCCCGTCGGCTCGTGCGCCTGGCCCTCGCCCAGGTGCCACTTGCCGAAGATCGCTGTCTGATAGCCGCCCGCGCGCAGATGTTTGGCCACATTGGGGAGCCGGTTGTCGATATGGGTATCGAGCGTGGTGACCATGTTCACATGGTTGTAGGTGCCGGTCAAAATGGCGGCACGGCTGGGCGTGCAAATCGAATTGGTGACGTAGCACCGATCGAATCGCATGCCTTCGTCGGCGATGCGGTCGATATTGGGCGTGCTGTTCAGGCCCGCGCCGTAGGCGGAAATCGCCCGCGCCGCATGGTCGTCCGACATGATGAACAGAATATTGGGCTGCTTTGTCATTCTAATCTCGATGGAGAGTGCCGGCGCGACGGAGCGCGCCGGCGGGTTGGCGTTCAGTCGCCTGCGTAGAGGTCGGCGAGATAGTAGTCCTTCGGGTCGAGCGGGTTCTGCATCTTGCCGAAAGCGACGAACTGGTCGTTGAGACCCTTCAGCCAGTTGGCCACCGTCCCATCCCTGCTGGCTGCAACGAGCTCGGCGGTGGTCAGGAACTTGCCGTTGCGGCTTTCGACTTCAAGTGGTTCGGCCGGCACTCCGAGGAACTTGGCGGTGATCGCGACCGAGCGCGGCACGTCGGCAACGCGATAGTCGTTGGCCTCCTTCATCGTGGCGATGAATTTCCTGACCACGTCCACGTCGCCGGCTATCACCTCATTGCGGGCGACGAAAGCCGAAGGGAATGAGTTCTCGGGATAGAAATCGTCGCTCTTGGCGACTTCGACCAGATCCGGGACGGTCTTCTTGATGATGCCCACCAGCGGATACCAGATGCCGGCGCCGTCGATCTGCTTCGATGCAAAAGCCGAAACGACCGTCGAAGGGTCCATCTTCACCACTTCTATGTCGGAAATCGTCATGCCAGCCTTGGCAAGGCCGAGACGCAACAGCATGTCGCCCGATGTGCCTTCCGGAACGCCGACCTTCTTGCCCTTGAGGTCCGCGACGGAGTTGATGCCCTTCTGCGCGATGACGCGGTCGGACAGTCCGAGCACATTGATCGCGACGAGTTTGGCCTTGCCAGTGGCCGGGAGCCAAAGGGCGCCCGGACCGACATACCCGAAATCGAGACTGCCCGCGCCCAACGCCTGGATCTGGATCGGGCCGTTGGTGAAGATCTTCAGGTCGGGTTCCAGGCCGTGTTTTGCCCACAGGTTCTGGTCGGTGGCGATCGCCGTCAGGCTCGTGCCGAAATAGTCGGCGATGTAACCGATCCGCACGGGCTTTGCCTCTGCGTAAGCGGCTCGCGTGGTGGCGCCCACTATGGGGGCCGCCAGCGCACCGGCAGCGGCAACGCGGATGAAACTGCGTCGGGTAAAAGTCACGGCATTCCTCCTCCTTGTGATGAACTCGAACTGACCTGGGGTTTCTGATGGTAGACGGCGTGCCAAACCCGATTGCGGACTTGCGCGAATTCAGGCGATAGCCGGATCTCTTCGTTGCGCGGATAGGGCAGGTCCACGGGGATGATCTCGTGCAGGCGGCCCGGCCGCGCGGCCATCACGATGACGCGATTGGCGAGATAGACCGCCTCATCGACATCATGGGTGATGAAGATCACCGTCCGTCGCTCGCTGCTCCAGGTGTCGAGCAGCTGGTCCTGCATGTTGACGCGGGTCAATGCGTCGAGCGCGCCGAAAGGCTCGTCCATGAGGAGGATCGTCGGATTGACCGCATAGGCGCGGGCGATTGCGCAGCGCTGCTTCATGCCGCCGGACAAGGTCTTGGGCAAGGCATCGGCGAAATCCTTCAGCCCGACGAGATCGATGAAGTGATCGGCGATGCGCCTGCGCTCGGCCGCCGGCATGTTTTTGATGCGCAGGCCGAATTCGACGTTCTGGCGAACCGTCAGCCACGGAAACAGCGCATATTGCTGGAAGATCACGCCGCGTTCGGGCCCCGGCCCGTCGACCGGCTTACCGTCGACCAGAACACGTCCGTCCGACACCTCCGTCAGGCCGGCCGCGATATTCATGGCCGTCGACTTGCCGCAGCCGGACGGCCCGACCACCGTGACGAATTCACCCTCGCCGATATCCAGGCTCAGCCGGTCGAGCGCGAGGACCGAGCTCTCGCCTTCGCCGAAACGGCGGGTGACGTTCTGAAATGAAATCTTCGGGTCGGAGGCCGGGTCCGGAACAGCTGTCATTGCGCGCGCTCCTGCCAGCGGGTCAGACGGCGTTCCGCCGCCTGGACGATGCGATCCATGAGCAGGCCGAGAATGCCTATCGTCACGAGACTGACGAAGATGGTGGGAAGGTCGTAATAGAGTTGCGCCTGCTGCATTCGGAAGCCGAGGCCCGATTGCGCTGCGATGAGCTCGGCCGCGACGACCGTTGCCCAGGCCGAGCCGAGCCCGATCCGCACGCCGACCAGAATGAACGGAATGGAGGCAGGGACGATCACGCGGTAGAACAGCACGCCGTCGTTGGCCCCAAGCACGCGTGCAGCGCTGATCAACGTACGGTCGACGCCGATGACACCCTGATAGGCGGCGACGACGCAGGAAAGGAACGAGGCGAGGAAAATGACGAAGACCTTCGGCGCTTCGTCGATGCCCATGGTCACGATCGCGAGCGGTATGACCGCCAGGGGCGGAATCATGCGGAAAAACTGGATGTAGGGCTCGATCAGTGCGCGGGCGACGCGGTACCAGCCCATCAGGAAACCGACGGGAATGGCTGCCGCCACGCCGAGCAGGAAGCCGGCCAGCACGCGGCGAAGACTGGAGACGACGTCCAGCGGCAACTGGCCGTTCGCGATCAGCTCCACTGCGCGCCGGAAAACCTCGGCCGGTCCCGGCAGGATCACCAGTCCCGCCGCCGTGATACCCCACCATACCGTGACGGCGAAGGCCAAGGCGATCAGGTTCAGGACGATGGGCGCCAGCTCCGCCGGCGAAAACCCGTTCCCTGTCGTTTCCTCGTCTTTGGACGTCAGAGTGCTCAATACCGGGCTCCCGAATAGAAAAAGTGGTCGAGCGCGACCGCCGCCCCGCCGATTGCCCCCAGTTGCGAGCCAAAACCGGTTCGTTCGAACCGGAGGATGTCGCGCATATGAGGCATGACCCGTGGCGGCAGATGTTTTCGCAGATGCGCGAACAGGCTCTCCGGCGCGTCAGCGAGGTGACCGCCGAAGACGATCAGATCGGGCGTAAGCAGACTGATTGCGATGGCGAGCGAGTCGGTCAGCCGAGCGAGTGTCGGACCCCAGACGTCCGTGTTCTCCACCTGCATCAGGAGATCGGCCGGAGCAGAGCCTTCCAGCCCCAATGCACGCATCAGGACGCGTTCGTTCACATAGCTTTCGAGACAGCCATGATTGCCGCAACTGCACCGTGGCCCGTCCTGTGAGATCTGGATGTGACCGAGCTCGACTGCACCATGGCCGCCCGGCCGAAACGGTACGCCGTCGACCACCAGCCCTGCCCCGAGACCGGAGCGCAGATAGACGTAAAGCAATGCCGGGACCCCGCGGCCGAGACCGAAGCGCGCCTCCGCGACCGCCATTGCCGTAACGTTATGCTCCAGCACCACCGTCAGGCCCGTGCGTCGCTCCAGCATGCCTGCCAGCGGCAGGTTGCGCCAGCCGGTATTGATCGAAGCCAGGATGGTGCGCTGGCCGGCATCGACGGGTCCCGGCACTCCTACTCCGACGCCGAGCAGATGGTCTGTGCGCGCGAGAAGCTTCAGATTTTCTATTTCGTCGGCGATCCGCGCGGTCACGGCCTCCGGCGAGGTGTCCGGCAGCGCGAATTCGAACGAAGCGGCCGCTTTCGGCGAACCCAGGAGATCCGTGACCGTCAGTTGAACGAGCCCGGCACCGATATGCACGCCGGCAACGTGATGAGCGTTCGGCAGGAGCCGGATCGCCAGTCCCGGCCGCCCCACCCCGCTGCTTGCCGCCGGCTCCACCTCGGCGACGGAGCCGTCGGCGAGGAGCTGCGCCGTCACATGGGTAAGGGTCGTCGCGGACAGCCCGGTGCGGCGCGCAAGGATGGCGCGCGATTGGGGCCCTTCGTCGCGAAGGATGCGCAGGACCTGGCCGTGATGCACACCCACTGTTCGCTCCCTTGGCCATTTATTTTCTCAACTTTAGAAAATAAATGGCCGCTGTCAATAGGAGCAGGTTGCGGTCACTTTCGAAAAGCGCTTCTGCGGTTGCCTATTTGCACTCTTCGCTATTGAAGACCTCGAGCTTTGCGAGTTTTCCGCTCAGGACGAAGTCTCCATAGTCCATGGTGAGATCCCGCGTCACGCCGTTCTCGTAGAGCTTGAACGCCATGCGGTAGACGGGCAGCGCGTCGCCGTTGGCTTCGTCGTTGAAATAGGTGATCGTCACCGGCCAGTAGTTCTCGCCCGCAAGCTTTCCGGCCTTGCCGACATCCGCATCGTCAGGAGCGGGCTTACGCGGCTTGCCCACGAAGGTCGAGGTAATCAGCGTCTTGTCGCCCGAATCGGAACCATCGAAAATACGCGCCTCGAAAAAGGTCTCTCCTTTTTTCGCACGTTCGATCACTTCGAGCATGTGTTCTGTCGGAAACCGGCTGGCCGCAAGCGCCACCTGGCGCTTGTCGGGGGCGGTCAGCTCGACCTTGACGCCGGACTTATCGTCATGCGCGCTTCCGCGCACCTCCTTGTCCAGCTTCTCATCGGTAAAGGAGCGGGTGAGGAAACGGAAATTGCCGTTCCTCATGTCCTCATAGGTGGTGGTCTGCTGATCGGTTAGGCGAACCTCGTCACCCGTATCGACCTGGGTGACGAAGCGGAAGCTGACGGTATAGCCTTCGCAGGAGGAGCCGTTGAACTCATAGACCATGCGGCCATACATGCCGGAGATGCCGGACCGCTCGGAGGCGTCCTTCAATTCCAGATCGTAGACGGCGCGGTGGGGAACGAGAGCAGTCGCCTGTGCCGCGCCCGCCGTCATGACCACGACACAGACGCTTCCCACAGTGACGAGACCGAAGCCTTTACGAAACATCCGTTTCCTCCTGTTGGACTCGCCGCCAATGCGATAAACAAGCATTCGGCAGAAACAAGGCAGATCGGTTCTGGTCCACGCCTGTCAAGATCTGCTTTGCATGCCGGATTTTAGCACAAAAGACAACAACGGAGCCTTCCATGTCCGCAGAGATCGAAACCCGCCTCACCGAACTCGGCATCGTCCTTCCGCAGGCAGTTGCGCCCGTCGCGAACTACGTGCCTTACGTCGTCTCGGGGTCGATGCTCTACATTTCCGGGCAGTTGCCGATGGAAAACGGCAAGGTCGCCGTAACCGGCCATGTCGGCAAGGATGTCGATGTCGCCGGCGCGCAAAGAGCCGCCGAACTCTGCGCGATCAACATCCTGGCCCAGGCCAAAGCGGCTCTCGGCGATCTCGGCCGTATCCGCCGACTCGTCAAGATCAACGGCTTCGTCGCTTCCACGCCGGACTTCGTCGAACAGCACCTGGTGATCAACGGCGCCTCGAACCTGCTTGCCAATGCGCTCGGCGAAGCGGGCAAACACGCTCGTGCCGCTGTCGGCATGGCTTCCCTTCCCTTCAACGCGGCTGTCGAGATCGACGCCGTGATCGAAATCGCATGATCAGGGACTTCCAATGAAGGATCTTTCCTGGCTCAAGGCCCAGCCGATCGCCCATCGCGGCTTCCACGACATGAATCGGGAGGTTTGGGAAAACACGCTCTCCGCTTTCTCTCGCGCGGTCGAAGCCGGCTTCGCGATCGAGTGCGACCTTCAATTCGCGGCTGACAGCGTTCCCGTCGTTTTCCACGACCACGACCTTCAACGGCTCTGCGGGATTGCGGGCGACGTGCGCGCGAAGACGTCCGCCGAGCTGGGGCTTCTGTCCGTCGGCGGTACGGGCGACAAGGTGCCGACCCTGAAGCAGATGCTGCGCCTCGTTGCCGGCCGTGTCCCACTGATCATCGAGCTCAAGGGGCGACTGGGCGACGACGAAGGCTTTTGCGCGGCCGTGCTCGAGACGCTGGAAGGCTATGAGGGCCATGTGGCGCTGATGAGCTTCGACCATTGGCTGCTCAGGGACCTGAAGGAACTCGATGCGCCCTACCCCCTCGGCCTGACTGCCGAGGGTGTCAATCCGGAAACCTTCTTCGTGCACGAGGAGGCGATGCATCTCGGACTGGATTTCATCTCCTACCATTACGGCCATCTTCCCAACGCCTTCACGGAAAAGGAGCGCGCGCTCGGCCGAACGCTCATCACCTGGACGGTACGCGACAGACAGGCTCAGGAGCACACATTCGCCAATGCCGACCAGATGACCTTCGAGGGTTTCGATCCCCGGGAGAGCATGATTTCGTAGGCGCATGACAGACGCGATCACCATCCGCATAGAACCTTCGTTCACGTCGATATCGCCGGCGAGCTGGGGCGGGCTTGCCGGCGCTTCCAAAGGGCATGCCGGCACGGCCTACAATCCCTTCGTCTCGCATGCCTATCTCTCGGCACTGGAGGAATCGGGCTCGGCGACGGCGGAGACTGGCTGGCTCGGACAGCATCTCCTGATGGAGGACGCGGACGGTTTCCTGCGGGGGGCTCTCGCCTGCTACGTCAAGAGCCACAGCCAGGGGGAATATGTTTTCGACCATGGCTGGGCGGATGCCTTCGAGCGGGCCGGCGGCCGCTATTATCCGAAACTGCAATGTTCCGTGCCGTTCACGCCGGCGACGGGGCCAAGGCTGCTGGTGGCCGGGGGAAGCGATCCACGAACCGTGCGCGACGCACTCGCTGCCGGCCTCAAGGAACTCACGCGCCGCCACCGCCTCTCCTCGGCCCATGTGACCTTCGTCCCGACGGACGAAATGCCGATCCTGGAGCAGGCGGGCTTCCTGCATCGGATGGATCAGCAGTTCCACTTCATGAATGAAGGCTATGGATCGCATGACGACTTTCTCGCTACGCTCACCTCGCGAAAGCGCAAGGCACTCAAGAAAGAACGCCGATCGGCGGTGGAAAACGGCATAACCATCGACTGGCTGACCGGCAGCGACCTGACGGAAGCTATCTGGGACCAGTTCTTTGCCTTCTACATGGATACCGGCGGACGCAAATGGGGGCGTCCCTATCTGACCCGCGCCTTCTACTCGCTGATCGGAGAGCGCATGGCCGACGACATCTTGCTGGTCATGGCCAAGCGCGGCGGGCGCTATATCGCCGGAGCGATCAATTTCATCGGCGGCGATGCGCTATATGGCCGACACTGGGGCTGCATCGAGGACCACCCCTTCCTGCATTTCGAAGTCTGTTACCATCAGGCGATCGACTACGCGATCGCGAAGGGATTGAAGCGCGTCGAAGCCGGCGCGCAAGGCGAGCACAAGCTTGCACGGGGCTATATGCCGGTGACGACTCATTCCGCACATTTCATCAGCCATCCGGGGCTTGCGCGCGCCGTAGCCGATTATCTGGAACGGGAGCGCCGGGATGTGGAAGAAACCGGCGAGTTTCTTGCGGAACACGGCCCTTTCCGCAAAGGTGGACGCCAGGACGACTGAGACGCCGCGAATGCCTGCCAGGAAGAGGAAACGACATGAGCGCATACGACACCAACAATATCTTCGCCAAGATATTGCGCGGCGAGATCCCCTCGCATCGCGTCTATGAGGATGAGGCCACCGTCGCCTTCATGGACGTGATGCCTCAGGCCGAAGGCCATGTCCTGGTGTTGCCTAAGGCGCCGTCCCGCAACATTCTCGATGCGGATCCAGCCACCCTCGCCAGCCTGATCGCGACCGTTCAGAAGATTGCCCTGGCCGCGAAGGCCGCTTTCGCGGCGGACGGCGTCACCATCATGCAGTTCAACGAGGCGCCGGCCGGTCAATCCGTTTTCCATCTGCACTTCCACGTGATCCCCCGGCGGGAGGGCATTCCGCTGAAGCCGCATTCCGGCAAGATGGAAGACGGAGAGGTCCTGGCCGCAAACGCGGAGAAGATCCGCCGAGCGCTTTAGGCTACCAGGTAACCTTTGATTCAACTGCTTACGGAATTTTTCTGTTATTCCGCTTTAACTCATCAGAAGCCCAGCCACCAGAGGCCTGCGGCCAGGGCAGCGATCGCCGTTCCGATCCCGGCGACGGGTTTCTGGCGGGCGAGGAAAAACGCGATCGCGCCGAGGACGACGGAGCCGAGCCGAAGCCACAGAGGCGACTGGGCCAAGACGCCGGTCGGGTAAAGTACGAGTTTTGCAATGACGGCCGCCACCAGCGCCGTCGCCACCGCCCTCACCCAGTTCAGCGCCTCCGAATCGTCGCGCAGCCGATTTCCGGCGAGCACTCCGAGCCATCGCCAGATGTCGGTCGCAAGCCAGCCGGCGATCGCAATGAATGCGTAGGCCCACCATCCGTCCATCCAGCTCACGCGCTCGTTTCCTTTCGCGTGCGCCAGAAGCGCTCGCCAAGCCAGGCGAACGTTCCTCCGCCGAGGCCGGCGAGCAGAATGTCGAACTCCGGGGCGATCCAGTAGCAGACCGGCCCTGCGGCGAGACCGATCGCGAGCGCGGCATAGACAACCGGATGACGGGCGGAATTCCAGATCGAGGCGAGGAAATAGACCGGCGTCAGAAAGAAGAGACATCCGGCGACGATCGGCGGGAAATCGGCGACAAGGCGATAAACGATCCCGACCAGCGCCATGTTCGTCGCGACCAGCGTGATGCCGAAGCCGGCGAAGAAGGTCGCGCGGTGCCGGCGCGGAACCGCATGCACGCGCTCCATCGCGAAGACCCAGGCGGTGATGGCGATGAAATGCGAAAGCAAGAGAAGCAGCCATGTCGGCGTCTTCGGCGTACGGAGTTCGGGAACGAGTGCGGCGACCATCGGCATCAACCGAACCGACGAAAGCGTGACTGCCAGGAACGCCGTCGCAAGACTGGCGCCGCTGAGGATCGAACTTACGAGAATGACCTTTGCCGGCAGGGCCCAGACGATGCCGGTCATGAACACGACTTGCGCCGGTGGGATCCCGGCCTGAACCGTCAGCGAGCAGAAGCCCACGAAGGAAAGCATGAGGATTATGGCCGGAAGGCTGAATATCCCACGCGCACCCGCCAGAAACCAGCCCAGAGGCGATCGCTCCTCTTCGATACGGTTAGTGGAATCCACCCGCTATGCTCCACGCTCACAAGAAAGTGCCGGGTAACTCACCCGGCACTGTCACGTCCAGTCGCGATCGCGTTATTTCTTGCGCGGCACCTTAGGAACCGTCCGCCCCCTGAGGGGAGCCGCGCCGGAACCGCCGCTCTTGTTCGAGGACTTGGCGGCCGTCTTCTTCGACTTGGCTTTCGCGCCCTCTTCGGATGCGGCTACGCTTTCCTTTTCGGCAGCCTTCTTGGGTTTCGCGCCCTTGCCGGCGGGACGCGAGACCTCGGCCTTGGGCTTGATCGGAGCCGTTTCCGGCACGGCTTCGAGCATGAGCCCCTTCGTGCCGTCTTCCTTTGCACCGATCGTCACCTTGACGACACCGCCCTTCTTGAGCTTGCCGAAGAGGATCTCGTCCGCGAGCGGCTTCTTGATGTTTTCCTGGATGACGCGTGCCAGCGGCCGTGCACCCATCTTCTCGTCATAGCCCCTCTCCGCGAGCCAGGCGATCGCATCAGGCGCAAGGTCGAAGGTGACATTGCGCTCCGCGAGCTGCGTTTCGAGCTGCATGACGAACTTCTGCACGACCTTGTGGATGACCGGGGTCGGCAGCGAGTTGAACGGAATGACGGAGTCCAGACGGTTGCGGAACTCCGGCGTGAAGAGGCGATTCAGCGCCTCCACGTCCTCACCCGTCCGCTTGGAGGAACCGAAGCCGATCGCCGCCCGAGCCATGTCGGACGCGCCGGCATTGGTCGTCATGATCAGGATGACGTTCCGGAAATCGATCTTCTTGCCGTTATGGTCGGTCAGCGAACCGTGGTCCATGACCTGCAGGAGGATGTTGAAGAGATCCGGATGCGCCTTTTCGATTTCGTCGAGCAGCAGCACGCAATGCGGATGCTGGTCGACGCCGTCGGTCAGGAGTCCGCCCTGATCGAAGCCGACATAGCCGGGAGGCGCGCCGATCAGTCGCGAGACCGTGTGGCGTTCCATATATTCCGACATGTCGAAGCGCAGCAGCTCGACGCCGAGCGAGGTGGCGAGTTGCTTCGCCACTTCCGTCTTGCCGACGCCGGTCGGGCCGGAGAAGACGTAGCAGCCGATCGGCTTGTTGGGCTCGCGAAGGCCTGCGCGCGCCAGCTTGATCGACGAGGCGAGCGCCTCGATCGCCAGATCCTGGCCATAAACGACGGAACGCAGTTCCTGCTCGAGATTGGCGAGCACCGCCTCGTCGTCCTTGGACACGGTCTTGGGCGGGATGCGTGCCATCGTTGCGACGGTCGCTTCGATCTCCCTTTCGGTGATCAGCTTGCGGCGTTTGCTGACGGGCAAAAGCATCTGCGCGGCACCGGACTCGTCGATGACGTCGATCGCCTTGTCCGGCAGCTTCCGGTCGTTGATGTAGCGTGCCGAAAGCTCCACCGCCGCCTTGATGGCATCGTTGGTGTATTTCAGCTGGTGGTAGTCCTCGAAATACGGCTTGAGGCCCTTCATGATCTCGATCGTGTCCGCGATCGTCGGCTCGTTGACGTCGATCTTCTGGAAGCGGCGAACGAGAGCCCGGTCCTTCTCGAAGAACTGGCGATACTCCTTATAGGTGGTCGAGCCGATGCAGCGGATCGCGCCGGAAGAAAGCGCGGGCTTCAAGAGGTTCGACGCGTCCATGGCGCCGCCCGACGTGGCGCCGGCACCGATGACCGTGTGGATCTCGTCGATGAACAGTACCGCACCGGGGTAATCTTCGAGTTCCTTGACCACCTGCTTCAGGCGCTCCTCGAAGTCGCCGCGATAGCGCGTGCCGGCCAGCAGGGTTCCCATGTCGAGCGCGAAGATCGTGGCGTCCTGCAACGCCTCGGGCACCTTCTTCTCGACGATGCGCTTGGCAAGGCCCTCGGCGATCGCCGTCTTGCCCACGCCAGGATCGCCCACGTAAAGCGGGTTGTTCTTGGACCTGCGGCAAAGCACCTGAATGGTCCGGTTGACTTCGGCGTGACGCCCGATCAACGGATCGATCTTGCCGGACTTGGCCTTTTCGTTGAGGTTCACGCAATAGGCCGTGAGCGCATCCTGCTGCTTCTTCGGGCCCGCCTCCTCGCTCTCGCGCGAAGCCTTCTGTTCGGAGTCCTGGTCTTCCGCCCCGCGCACCGGCCGCGCCTCGGAGCTTCCCGGCCGCTTGCCTATACCGTGCGAAATGAAATTGACTGCGTCATACCGCGTCATCTCCTGCTCCTGCAGGAAATAGGCAGCATGGCTCTCGCGCTCGGCGAAGATCGCCACGAGCACGTTGGCGCCCGTCACCTCTTCGCGGCCCGAGGACTGCACATGGATGACGGCTCGCTGGATCACGCGCTGAAAGCCCGCCGTCGGCTTGGAGTCTTCGTCGTAGCCGGTGACGAGGTTCGACAATTCGTTGTCGACGTAATCGGTCACGGTCTTGCGAAGCGTGTCGAGATTGACATTGCACGCGCCCATCACAGCCGCCGCATCGGCATCATCGATCAATGCCAGCAGCAGGTGCTCGAGCGTCGCATATTCGTGATGGCGCTCGTTGGCAAAAGTCAGTGCCTGATGCAGCGCCTTTTCGAGGCTGGGCGAAAATGTTGGCACGTTAGTTCCTCATTTCTTTTCCATGACGCATTGCAACGGATGTTGATGCTGCCTGGCGAAATCCATCACCTGCGTCACCTTGGTTTCGGCGACCTCGTAGGTGAAGACGCCGCATTCTCCAACGCCGTGGTTGTGGACATGTAGCATTATGACGGTCGCTTCTTCGCGGTTCTTCTGAAAGAAGCGCTCGAGGATGTGAATGACGAATTCCATCGGTGTGTAATCGTCATTCAAAAGCAGAACGCGGTACAAACTCGGCTTCTTGGTCTTCGGCTTGGTGCGGGTGATAACGGACGTGCCACGACTGGGGCCGCCTCCGTCTCCTTCGCTTCCCTGCTGCATCCGGACCGGCATGGCGATCATTCTTGTTCATTCCTTTACAGCCGCGGATCCATTTGCATTCGGCCACGACATGCTTGCCTTTATCTAATGGTTCGTTCTTGGATTTTAAGACCGAACCCACGCACTGCAAACATATTCGCACGGCGAAACACAAGATTGATCAAATTTCTTCGCCGGCACCTGCTGCCTTCAGGCCCGTCGGCGGTCTTGAAGACGCGCAGAATACGAACGGACGAAGGCCGGCCGCGGCATCCGCGACCGGCCTGGTCTGCAATAGCGATGAAGCTGATGGTCAGGCGGCGGCGGCCGTTTTGACCGCAGTGCCTGCCTTGGCAACCGGCGCCTCATAGGGCTTGTAGGCGTCCTTGGCGAGGTCGGCATACATCTCACCGATCTTCGTCGCCTCGGCGAAAAAGCCTTCGTAGCTTGCCTTCAGATAATTCGTCTGAAGCTCGAACGCTGCTTCGAGGCTTTTGGCACTGGTAAGCTTTTCGACATGAGCAACGCCATCCTCGAAGGATTTTTTCGAATAGTCGGCCGCTTCGGTCGCAATAGCCTGGAAACCTTTGGTCATGGCTGAGTAGCTCTTCACGGCCACGTCGAGCGCTTCCTTGCTCTTCCTGTTCGCATCGTCGAAGTTAAACATCGGGCGTCTCCTTGTAACGGCTCGGCTAGGAACGCGGCCAGTCTAGGTGCACTGCACAAAAAGTCAAGTTCAGTGTGCATTGCAATAAAATACAGTTCTTGCAACGACTTGATGAAGACGGACGCCTCCAGTCAAATTTCTCCGAAAAGTATGATTTAACAACAGGAAACCCGGCCTGATTGCTCAGTACCGGGTCTTGCAACGCGCGATTACCACGGATCCAGGTGGATTCGTGTTGCTCTCAGAGGTCGATGTCGAGGATCGCCATCGAGAAATTATAGGAGAGCTCGCCGTCCTCTTCGTCACGGAAGACGACACCGAGAAATTCGTCGCCGAGATAGACTTCAGCGGATTCGTCCTTCTTCGGGCGAGCCTTGACGACCATGGACTGGTTGAACGTGCGCTTAAGATAGGCCTCAAGCTTGCGGATTTCTTCGGGCTTCAAAACTATTCTCCGTAGCCGATTGATTTGCCGCGCTTGTTGCACGGGCCATTGCCCAGTGTAAACCCATCAGAGCGCCAAGCGTTCGCCGGGAGGCGAAGAAATGCTCGCAACGCCTTGAATTGGTGCACTGATTTTTCGCAGCGTCGATGCCCCGGCACAGCCGGGCTTCGGGCGCCTTGATCAGATATCGAACGACGCCAGGATCTGGTCCATCTGACGCGACGGCTCGGAACAGCCGGCCTCGCCGACGACCTTCGCCGGCACACCGGCAACCGTCGATTTGGGAGGGACCGCCTTCAGCACGACGGAACCGGCGGCCACGCGTGAGCAGTGGCCGATGTGGATATTGCCGAGAATCTTTGCGCCGGCGCCGATCAGCACGCCGTTGCCGATCTTCGGATGACGGTCGCTGCCTTCCTTGCCGGTGCCGCCAAGCGTCACGCCATGCAAGATAGATACGTTGTCGCCGATGACCGCGGTTTCGCCGACGACGAGCCCCGTTGCATGATCGAGGAAGATACCGCGCCCGATGCGGGCGGCCGGATTGATGTCGGTCTGGAAAACGCTGGAGGAGCGGCTCTGGAGATAGAGCGCAAAGTCTCTCCGGCCGCGGCTCCACAGCCAGTGAGCCAGACGGTGCGTCTGTATGGCATGGAAGCCCTTGAAATAAAGCACCGGCTCCATGAAGCGCGTGCAGGCGGGATCGCGATCGTAGACCGCCTGGATATCCACGCGCAGGACGGCGCCCCATTCGGGCCAGTCCTCGAGCATCTCGGCAAAGGTCTGGTGCAGGAGGCTCGCCTGGAGGTCGGGATGATCCAGCCTCTCGCAAATCCGGTAGATAACGCAATCTTCCAGGGAATGCTGATTGACCACCGTCGAATAGAGAAAGGCCGCCAGCATCGGGTCGCGCTCGGCCGCCAGCCGCGCCTCCTCACGCAGGCTATCCCAGATCGGATCGATCGCTTCGAGCGATTCCGTATGACGAAGTTCTGTCTTGGCGACCATGGTCGCTCTCCTTCCTGGGCGTTCCCTCGGCGGGGTCGTCTTTGGCCTGCCGTCTTAAGATGGGGTCGTGTTCGGGCATATATAGGCCAATTCCCCGCCGACATAAATGGCCTGGCCGGATTTCACCTCTCGTTGGTCGCACGGCCGAGAGCAGCTCGAGGAAAAGTGCGCAGGGTTTTCCGCCTGGATCGGCCTCACCCAACTCCGGCAAGAAACTCCAGGACCGCCTTCTTGAACACACGGTCGCCGACCGCCAGCATGTGGTCGCGCCCGGGAATGTCGAGTGCCACGGCATGCTGCATCAGCGCGGCAAGCTCCTCAGCCGACCCGGCGATGTCATCTTTTGTCCCGACACCGATCAGCACCGGCACGTCTATGCGGCCCACCTCGTCGGCGGTAAGCAGGTCGCGCGATGTCGATATGCATGCGGCAAGCGCCTGACGATCGCTTTTCGTCTGGTCTGCGAAGGCGCGGAACGTCCGGCCCCGCTCGTGCGTAACGTCCTCCAAAGAAGGTGCAAGCAGCGCGTCGGCGATCGGATCCCACTCCCCCACCCCCGTGATCATGCCTATCCCGAGACCGCCGAATACCAGCGAACGGACGCGATCCGGGTGCTGCAAAGCCAGGAATGCCGAGATCCGCGCGCCCATCGAATAACCCATGACATGCGCCTCGCCGATGCCGAGATGCACCAGAAGTGCCGCCGCATCCCCCGCCATCTGCGGCGGGTGATAGAGCGAGGGATCATGGGGTTTGCTGCTTTGCCCGTGCCCGCGATTGTCGAGCGCGATGACGCGGTATCCGGCGTCGCCGAGCGTCTTCAGCCATCCGGGAAACACCCAGTTGACATTGGCGCTCGATGCAAAGCCGTGAATGAGCAGGATCGGGTCGCCCGAGGGGTCACCTTCGTCGAAATAGGCGATTTCCAGTCCGTCATGCGTGAAGCGGGAAAATGGCGGAGGGTTCAAGTCCATCTGGTTTTCCTGGTATTGTCCTGTCGGCGCGGACGTTAGTTGGTAAAGCAACCGCCGGAAACCCCAACCGCTTCAAAAACCATAAAGCGCGGCATGTTTGCCGCTACACATTTTCGCCAAAGCTCACTATGGTGCCGGCAAATTCGACACCCCAATCGACACCTAAGACTTGCATATATCGGAGTACGACATGGCCGGCCACAGCATCCCCCATTTTCAGAACGACGGCGGGCACCGGGTCATCGAGATCGGCGTCAAGGAATTCATGTGCACGGGTGCTTCCGTCCCGTTCGACCACCCTCACATCTTCGTCGACATGGGCGACGAGAACGAGAAGGTCTGTTCCTATTGCTCGACCCTCTACCGCTACAATCCTTCCCTGAAGGCGACGGAAACGATTCCTCCGGGCTGCCTTTTCACGACTAAAGCCGCCTGATCCTGCGCAGGCGACGGCGCGACATCCATGCAAAAGGATGATCCGGTTGCGATCGTCGGTGCCGGCATCGCCGGGCTGACCGCCGCGCTCTGCCTTGCACGGCAGGGTTTCCGGACGGATATCTTCGAGCAGGCCGATGCATTGGAGGAGGCCGGTGCCGGGCTTCAGCTTTCGCCGAATGCATCGCGCATCCTCATCGAACTCGGGCTGCTGCCCGCTCTCGAACGCGTCTGGAATGAACCGGAAGCGATCTCGCTTACCGACGGCCGCTCGCTGCGGCCGCTTGCCAGCGTGCCTGCCGGCGCACGCGCCCGCGCGCGCTGGGGCGCTCCCTATGGCGTCCTGCATCGTGCCAGCCTGCAAACGATCCTTCTGGATGCGGTCCGGGCGGAGCCGCTTTGCCGTCTTCACCTGGGAAATCGCGTCGGGGACGATCCGCGAGCAGTCATCACCGAAGCGAGCAAGCGATCACCGGCAGCGATCATCGGTGCGGACGGTATCTGGTCGCGGATACGCTTCTCTGTCCCCGGCGCCGGCACCGTCCGTTTTTCGGGCAATGTCGCCTGGCGCTTCACGCTGTCACGCACCCGGGCGCCCGTCTGCCTGTTGCCTGATCGCGTCACCGCCTTCCTCGCGCCGAAGGCCCATCTCGTCGCCTATCCGATCAGAAAGATCGACGGCTTCAACCTCGTCGCGATCGTTGCCGGAAAGGCGTCGGGCGAAACCTGGACGGGGCACGACACCGGCGATCGCCGGCGCGAGTTCGAGGCGGCCTTCACGGATTGGCATCCCGACCTGCGCGCGCTTCTCGGTCACGCCGGCTCGGCGACCTACTGGCCGCTCTGCACGGTTGAAGACGGGGCCTGGCACAATGGGCGCGACACCATTCTCATCGGCGATTCTGCTCATGCCATGACGCCATTTGCAGCCCAGGGCGCGGCGATGGCCATCGAGGACGCCCGTGAACTCGCCCGCTGTATGGCCAATACTCCCGACCTTCCCTCCGCCTTCGCGCGCTATGAAGACGCACGCAGAACGCGGATCGGCCGCGTTCGCAAGCGCGCCGCATTCAACAGCTTCGCCTACCACGCAGCAGGTCCGGTGCGGATCGCGCGCGATTTCGTTCTCTCTTTCAGAAAACCCGAAGCGCTCGCAGCCGATTTCGACTGGCTTTACGGCTACGGCGCTTAGTTGGAACGCGATGAGGGAAGCCTATTCGCCTCCCTGTCGCTTCGTTCAGACCTCAGACGGCGTTTGCCGCGGCGAGCCCCGCCTCGATATCCCGGCGGATGTCCGGTACATCCTCGAGTCCGATCTGAAGCCGGATGACCGGCCCCTCGGACGGGGCCTTCGCGACCTTGCGGTCGGAGAGATTCACGTGAACGGCGAGGCTTTCGAAGCCGCCCCAGGAGTAACCGAGCCCGAACAGCGAGAGCGCATCCAGGAAGGCATGCGCCTTTGCCTTGCCGTCTTCCGGTTCAGCCCTGAGCACGAAGGAGAATATCCCGCTCGCGCCGCCAAAGTCGCGCTTCCACAATTCGTGTCCGGGAAAGCTCGGCAGTGCCGGATGAAGCACGCGCGCCACCTCGTCACGGCCCTCGAGCCATTCAGCGATCGCCAGCGCGCTTGCCTGATGGCGCTCCAGGCGAACGCCCATCGTGCGCAGGCCGCGCAGGATCTGATAACTGTCGTCCGGCGAAACGCAGACGCCGAGCGTAACCATCGCCTCGCTGAGTGCCGGCCAATGGGCCGCATTGGCGGAAACGGTTCCGAGAAGAACGTCCGAGTGACCGGAGGGGTATTTGGTCGCCGCATGGATCGAAACGTCGACGCCGTGGTCGAGGGGCCGGAAGTAGACCGGCGTCGCCCAGGTGTTATCCATGGTCACGATACAGCCGTGCCGGTGCGCCGCGGCGGAGATTGCCGGAATATCCTGCATCTCGAACGTATTCGAGCCCGGAGCTTCCGTATGCACCAGCCGCGTGTTCGGCCTGATCAGGTTTTCGATCCCGGCGCCGATCGTCGGGTCATAATATTCGACAGTGACGCCGAGCCTGGAGAGCATCGTGTCGCAGAAATGGCGGGTGGGGAAGTAGACCGAATCGACGATGAGCACATGGTCGCCCGAAGACAGATAGGCCAGGAACGGCACCGTGACCGCAGCTAGCCCGGAAGGAACGAGGATCGTGCCCGCTGCGCCCTCCAGCTCGTTCACGGCCTCGCAAAGCGCGTCGGTCGTCGGTGTGCCGCGCGTACCGTAAGTATATTTCTGCGCCCGCGTCTCCATCGTCCTCGCATTCGGGAACAGCACGGTGGAAGCGTGAACCACCGGCGGATTGACGAAACCATGGAAGTCGGAGGGATTGTTGCCGGTATGCGCGAGGCGGGTATTGATGCCCTGCTCCGCTCGCCCGCTCGTGTTGTCTGCCATTGAAACATCCGCTGTTGATTTTCGCTGCCGACTCATCGAACGGGCTACGGGCCGGGTCAAGGAAAAATTCGAGCCGGCCGACTGTGAATCATGAAGGAGGCGCAACTGGCGGTTTTTTATCCATGGCGGGCGATTCCGTCGCGGGACCTGCCTAAACTTCTGGCGAGCTTCACGTTTTTCACATGGAAGATCACAAAATCGGCCACGTCTCTTGACCCTTCCAGATTTTGAGCATGAGATAGTTTTTACTCAGGCCAGGAGGGTGGCTGAGGCTGCACGCGCCAAGAGCGCGCTACCGTGCAGACGCGAAAAACGACAACCGAAAAGGTTCGAAAAAATGGCAAGAAGAATTCTGACAGCTCTCGTTGGCGCTGCTGTCGTGGGGATTGGCACACATGCGGCATCCGCCGCGACGCTCGACGACGTAAAGGCCAAGGGCTTCGTCCAGTGCGGCGTGAATACCGGCCTCGCCGGTTTCGCAGCCCCTGACGCCTCGGGCAATTGGAGCGGTTTCGACGTCGACTACTGCAAGGCGATTGCGGCTGCGATATTCGCCGACGGCAGCAAGGTCAAGTATACGCCGCTCTCCGCCAAGGAACGCTTTCCGGCGCTGCAGTCCGGCGAAGTCGACGTGCTTGCGCGCAACACGACCTGGTCGATCAACCGCGACACCGCGCTTGGCTTCAACTTCCGTCCCGTCAACTATTACGACGGCCAGGGCTTCATGGTTCGCAAGGAACTCGACGTGAAGTCCGCCCTCGAGCTTTCCGGCGCCGCCGTCTGCGTTCAGACGGGCACGACGACCGAGCTCAACCTTGCCGACTACTTCAAGGCGAACAATCTGCAGTACAATCCGGTCGTCTTCGAAAAACTCGAGGAAGTGAACGCTGCCTACGACGCCGGCCGTTGCGACGTCTATACGACCGACCAGTCCGGCCTCTATTCGCTGCGCCTCACCCTCTCGAAGCCCGATGACCACATCGTTCTGCCGGAGATCATCTCCAAAGAGCCGCTCGCACCGGCGGTCCGCCAGGGTGACGATCAGTGGTTCGACATCGTCAGCTGGGTTCACTACGCCCTGGTCCAGGCCGAAGAGTTCGGCATAACCCAGGCCAATGTCGAAGAAATGAAGAAGTCGACGAACCCCGACGTTCAACGCTTCCTGGGCGTAGAGGCCGACAGCAAGATCGGCACGGACCTCGGCCTCACCAACGAATGGGCGGTCAATATCGTCAAGGCAGTCGGAAACTACGGCGAAGTGTTCGACCGCAACATCGGCGCAGGCAGCCCGCTGAAGATAGAGCGCGGCCTCAACGCCCTCTGGAACAAGGGCGGTCTCCAGTACGCACCGCCGGTCCGCTGATCGGACGCGGATGGAGGGGGGACGGCGCGGCCGTTCCCCCGATCAACGATAAAAACCCGATAACGGGAACATCCGAAAGGATGGATTAGGGGAAAGAGGCTTTGCATGGCCATTGGCGTCACCAACGCGCCTGAACGAAGCACGACATCGGGATCGATCATCAACGATCCTCAGGTGCGCGGGATATTCTATCAGGCAATCACCATCATCATCCTCGCAGCGCTCATCTACTGGATCGTCGACAACACCGTCGACAACCTGAGACGCGCGAACATCGCATCCGGCTACGACTTCGTTAGAAGCCGCGCCGGCTTCGATGTCGGACAGTCGCTGATTTCATTTACCAGCGATTCCACCTATGGCCGCGCCTTGCTGGTCGGCTTCGTCAACACTTTGCTCGTCGCAATTACCGGAATCATCACGGCGACGATCATCGGTTTTATCGTCGGCATCGGACGCCTTTCGCACAATTGGATCATCGCCAAGCTCTCGCTGGCCTATGTCGAGGTGTTCCGCAACATCCCGCCGCTGCTCGTCATATTCTTCTGGTACAGCGGGGTGCTGTCGATATTGCCGCAGGCACGAGATGCGCTTGCCCTGCCCTTCGATATCTTTCTGAGCAATCGCGGTGTCGCCTTTCCGAGGCCGATTGCCGAAGAGGGTGCAGGATACACGCTCCTCGCCTTTGTTATCGCCGTCGCCGCAAGTGTGCTCTTTGCCCGTTACGCGCGCCAACGGCAGTTGGCGACCGGCGAGCGCCTTCCCGTCCTGTGGACCGTGCTCGGACTGATCATCGGCCTGCCGCTGGTCACATTTCTCGTGACCGGTGCGCCGATCACCTTCGACATTCCCGTGGCGGGCAAGTTCAACCTCACGGGCGGTTCGGTCGTCGGACCGGAGTTCATGTCGCTGTTCCTCGCGCTTTCCTTCTACACGGCAGCCTTCATCGCTGAAATCGTCCGGGCCGGTATCCGCGGCGTTTCCAAGGGCCAGACGGAGGCGGCACATGCGCTCGGCATACGCCCGGCGCTGACGACGCGCCTCGTGGTCGTGCCGCAGGCGATGCGCATCATCATTCCGCCGCTGACCAGTCAATATCTCAACCTCACCAAGAACTCTTCGCTGGCGGTTGCCATCGGTTATGCCGACCTCGTGGCCGTCGGCGGCACCATCCTCAACCAGACCGGACAGTCGATCGAGATCGTAAGCATCTGGCTCATCGTCTATCTCAGCCTGAGCCTCGCGACGTCGCTGTTCATGAACTGGTACAACGCCCGAATGGCGCTGGTGGAGAGGTGAGATCATGAGCACGAATCAGGCCTCTTTCGTTCGCGCTTCGATGATCGAAGCTTCGCCTGCCCCGTCGCTGGAAAGCGGTGTCGTCTCCTGGCTGCGGAAAAATCTGTTCGCCACGCCCAAGGACACGGCCCTGACGATCATCAGCCTGCTCATCCTGGCATGGCTGGTGCCGCCCGCAATCCAGTGGCTCTTCATCGATGCCGCCTGGAGCGGCGGCGGCCGCGGCGTCTGTGCCACGCTCTCGCAAGGCGGCTCGCAACCGGAAGGCTGGAGCGGCGCCTGCTGGGCTTTCGTCAATGCGAAATTCGCCCAGTTCCTTTTTGGCCGCTACCCGCTCGATGAGCGCTGGCGTCCGGCACTCGTCGGCATCCTTTTCGTGTTGCTGCTGGTGCCGATGCTGATACCGAGAATCCCATACAAGGGATTGAACGCACTTCTGCTGCTGGTCGCCCTGCCCATCCTTGCGGCGATCCTCCTGCCCGGCGGCTGGTTCGGCCTCACCTATGTCGAAACGCCGCTCTGGGGCGGCCTGATGGTCACCCTGGTCCTCTCCTTCGTCGGCATCGCAGTTTCGCTGCCGCTCGGCATCCTGCTGGCGCTTGGACGCCGGTCGAACATGCCGGTGATCAAGATGCTGTGCACCGTCTTCATCGAAGTCATCCGCGGCGTTCCATTGATCACGGTGCTGTTCATGGCCAGCGTCATGCTGCCGCTGTTCCTGCCGCAGGGCGTCACCTTCGACAAGTTCCTGCGCGCCCTGATCGGTGTGTCGCTCTTTGCCTCCGCCTACATGGCGGAAGTCGTTCGCGGCGGTCTGCAGGCAATTCCGAAGGGCCAGTATGAGGGCGCCGATTCGCTGGGGCTCAGCTTTTGGCAGAAAATGGGCTTCATCGTTTTGCCGCAGGCCCTGAAGCTGGTCATTCCCGGTATCGTCAACACATTCATAGGCCTGTTCAAGGACACCTCGCTCGTGTCGATCATCGGCATGTTCGATCTGCTCGGCATCGTTCGCCTGAACTTCAGCGATACGAACTGGGCCAGCGCCGTCACGCCGCTGACCGGTCTTATCTTCGCGGGCTTCGTCTTTTGGCTTTTCTGCTTCGGCATGTCACGCTATTCAGGCTTCATGGAACGCCTGCTCGACAGAAGCCAGCGGTAAAAAAAGGGGAAAAGAAAATGGCAAATACCGCCACTGCACCGAAATTGGCCGTCTCGACGACGGATGTCGCGATCGAAATCACCAACATGAACAAATGGTACGGTGATTTCCATGTGCTGCGCGACATCAATCTCAAGGTCATGCGCGGCGAGCGCATCGTCGTCGCCGGCCCGTCGGGCTCCGGCAAGTCGACGATGATTCGCTGCATCAATCGGCTCGAGGAGCACCAGAAGGGCAAGATCGTCGTCGACGGCATCGAACTCACCAACGACCTGAAGAAGATCGACGAAGTGCGTCGGGAAGTCGGCATGGTCTTCCAGCACTTCAACCTCTTCCCGCATCTCACGATCCTGGAAAACTGCACGCTGGCGCCGATCTGGGTCCGCAAGATGCCGAAGAAGGAAGCCGAGCAGGTGGCGATGCACTTCCTGGAGCGCGTGAAGATTCCGGAGCAGGCGCTCAAATATCCAGGCCAGCTTTCGGGCGGTCAGCAGCAGCGCGTCGCCATCGCCCGCTCGCTTTGCATGCGGCCGAAAATCCTTCTCTTCGACGAGCCTACCTCTGCGCTCGACCCGGAAATGGTCAAGGAAGTGCTCGACACCATGGTGGGACTCGCCGAAGAGGGCATGACCATGATCTGCGTCACCCACGAAATGGGCTTCGCCCGACAGGTCGCCAACCGCGTGATCTTCATGGACCAGGGCCAGATCGTCGAACAGAACTCGCCGGCCGAGTTCTTCGACAATCCGCAGCACGAGCGGACCAAGCTGTTCCTCAGCCAGATCCTGCACTGATCCTCCAACCGCTCGAAATGACTGCGGCCCGCTTTTACGGCGGGCCGTTACCTGGAAGTGCTCTGGTGGAGGTCGCGTTTTAAACCTGCAGCCACGGAGGCGAGTTCGTCCACTCCTCGGGTTTCCCCACGCCCGATCCCTTTCCCCGCGCGCGGGGGAGGCGATCCCCCACAAATGCTGGTGATTATTGGCAGCCGGAGCGCCCGCCACGAGTCCCTTCGCCCCGCTTGCGGGGAGAAGGTGCCGGCAGGCGGATGAGGGGCGAAATGTCTTTAGAGCACTTCAAGGAAGAGTGTGTGACGGTTTACCGTCCGGAAGTGCGTTGAATCAGATCGCTAGAGCATTTCAATGTTTCTATGAAACGTTGAAATGCTCTAGGAGGACGCTATGCCCTCGGCGGCAGGGATCAGCCGACGAACGCACGTTCGATGACGAACTCTGCCGGCTTGTTGTTGGCGCCTTCCGTCAGGCCGGCGGCTTCGAGGATTTCCTTGGTGTCCTTCAGCATGGCAGTGGAGCCGCAGATCATGCCGCGGTCGATCGCGGGATCGAGCGGCGGGAGGCCAAGGTCGGCGAAGAACTTGCCGTTGGTCATCAGGTCGGTGATCCGGCCCTTGAAAGGATATTCCTCACGCGTCACCGTCGCGTAGTGCCGGAGCTTGTCGCCGACGATCTCGTTCAGGAATTCGTGGTTGCGGATTTCCTCGACAAGGTCGAAGCCATATTTCAGCTCCGCCACGTCGCGGCACGTGTGGGTGAGGATGACCTCCTCGAACTTCTCGAAGGTCTCCGGGTCGCGGATGAGGCTCGCAAAAGGCGCGATACCCGTGCCCGTCGAAAACATATAGAGCCTGCGGCCAGGCACGAGCGCATCCAGCACCAGCGTGCCCGTCGGCTTTTTGCGCATCAGCACCTGGTCCCCGGGCTTGATCCCCTGCAGATGCGACGTCAGCGGTCCGTCAGGCACCTTGATCGAGAAGAATTCCAGTTCCTCGTCCCAGGCCGGGCTCGCGATCGAATAGGCACGATAAACGGGCTTGTCGCCAACCATCAGGCCGATCATCGCAAATTCGCCCGAGCGGAAGCGGAACTCCTGCGGGCGCGTCATGCGGAAGCGGAAGAGCCGGTCGGTGTAGTGTTCGACGCTCGTCACCGTTTCAGCGAAGACGCCTGCCGGAGCCTGTACCGCGAAATCTTCTTTTTTTGCCGGAGCATTCATCGTGACCACAGTCCTATAAATGGTGACGCTGTTTATCAACTACAAGCGGATATTCCAACCCATGCCGAATTGAAAGGAAATCCCTTCCAAATATAGTCGCTTTCGAGGATTTCGGCTTGCTTCACACTGTCGCGGCCGCGCCGCTCACGAGACGCGGCGCCAGCTGTAGGAATTGGCGTTGACGGACGGCTTTGCCGTCGGCTGGTAGTGGTTGGAAATGCCCGGCAGCCGGCCCTCCGAAAGCCGCTTGATCGCCGTGGCGTTGGTTACGGCGAAGCTGTCGACGCCGCAACGCAGCATAAGCGGGATCGGGTCGATCAGCACGTCTCCGACGGCGCGAATTTCGCCCTGGTAACCGAGCCGCGAACGCAGCAGCGAAGCATGGCTGAAGGACCGGCCGTCGCTGAAAGCCGGAAATGCCACCGCCACCAGCGCTATCCTTTCGAGATGGGGCTGAAGACGCATCACGTCGTCTGCGGGGTTGATCAGAACGCCAAGCTCCGAGGCATCGCTCTCCGCAACCGCAGCCAGGAAGGCGTCGATGTTCAGGATCGCCTTTTCGTTCGACCCGGCTTTGGTCTCGTCGGTTTCGATCACCCAGGGATCATCGTTCACGAAGCCCGTTTCTTTCCAGATTTTCGTCATCTTATGCTGTCCTTTGATCACGCCGCCGCCTGGGCACCGCCGCCATAGAGCGCGTCCTTGAAAGGCTGCGGCCCCACCCGGCGATAGGCTTCGAGGAAGGTCTCGGACTTGTCTCGGCGCAAGCCGAGATAGGTGTCGACGATCGTCTCCACCGCGTCGGTCACTCTTTCCGGCTCGAAGCCGCGGCCGATGATCTCGCCGATCGATGTATGTTCGTCACCGGAGCCGCCGAGCGTGATCTGATAGAGCTCCGCGCCCTTCTTCTCGACGCCCAGAAGACCGATATGGCCGACGTGATGATGCCCGCAGGCATTGATGCAGCCGGAGATCTTGATCTTGAGCTCGCCGATTTCGGCCTGCCGCTCGGGCGAGCCGAAACGGTTCGAAATCTCCTGCGCGACCGGAATCGAGCGTGCATTGGCAAGCGCACAGTAGTCGAGCCCCGGACAGGCAATGATGTCGGTGATCAGCCCCGCATTGGCGGTGGCGAGGCCGGCGGCGACCAGGGCGCGATAGACCGGCTCGAGGTCCGCCAGCGCCACATGCGGCAGGATCAGGTTCTGCTCGTGGCTGACGCGTATCTCGTCGAAGGCATATTCCTCGGCGATATCGGCGACCGCATCCATCTGTTCGTGGCTCGCGTCGCCCGGAATGCCGCCGATCGGCTTCAGCGAGATCGTTACCATGCCGTAATCGGGATGCTTGTGCGGCTGAACGTTCTGGTGCACCCAGCGTGCAAATTCCGCATCGGCCTTCTTCCAGCGGGCGAGACTGCCCCAGCCCTCGGGCCGATTCGGCAGCATCGCCGGCGCAAAATAAGCAGCAATTGCCTGAATATCCGCATCCGGCAGCTTCAGTTCCGTGTCCTTCAGATTGGCGAATTCGACCTCCACCTGACGGGCCAGTTCCTCGGCACCGGTTTCATGAACAAGGATCTTGATGCGCGCCTTGTACTTGTTGTCGCGGCGACCATGAAGGTTGTAAACGCGCATGATCGCGGTCGTGTAGGAAAGCAGATCTTCTTCCGGCAGGAAGTCGCGGATTTTCTTGGCGATCAGCGGCGTGCGGCCCTGCCCGCCGCCCACATAGACGGCAAAGCCGAGCTTGCCATTCTCGTCCTTCTTCAGGTGCAGGCCGATGTCATGCACCTGAATGGCAGCGCGGTCGCGCTCGGCGCCGGTCACCGCGATCTTGAACTTGCGCGGCAGGAACGAGAACTCCGGATGGACGCTCGACCATTGCCTGAGGATTTCGGCATAGGGGCGCGGATCGGCGACTTCGTCAGCCGCGGCACCGGCGAAATGGTCCGCCGTCACATTGCGAATGCAGTTGCCGGAGGTCTGCAGCGCGTGCATCTCCACGCTCGCCAGCTCCTGGAGGATATCAGGCGTGTCGGAAAGGCGCGGCCAGTTGTACTGGATGTTCTGGCGCGTGGTGAAATGTCCGTAGCCGCGGTCATATTTCCGGGCGATATGGGCGAGCATCCGCATCTGCCGGCTCGAGAGCGTACCATAGGGGATGGCGACGCGGAGCATATAGGCATGGAGCTGCAGATAGACGCCGTTCATCAGGCGCAGCGGCTTGAACGCATCCTCCGCAAGTTCACCGGACAGCCGCCGCTGGACCTGGTCGCGGAACTGCTCGACGCGTGCGGAAACGAAGGCGTGGTCGAATTCGTCGTAACGATACATGGCTTCTCAGGTCCTCAGGCAGCAACATTCTTTGGGCCTGCAAGCCCACTATATCCGGGAGCGTAGGGGATCGACGGCCCTTCGGCGCGGATCCGCTCACGCATGCGCAACGGCCGCAGCGTACCGTCGACTTCCTCGACGTCGACAACGTTGACGTCTACCACTTTATTCTCGTCGAACGAGCGCTTTCCGGTCGCCTCCAGGGCCGCGACGGCCTCCGCATGGCGAGCGACGAAGGCATCCTGCAACGACTCCACCCAATTGCCGGAAGCGTCGAGCCAGACGGAAATGCCATCCGCCAGACGGTTTGCCGTCAGAACCTTTTCCACCATCGCGTCGTCCTCAATTCCAAATCTGTTCGGTGCGTTTCGCTGAAACTTTGCCGGCACCGCTATACTTGATGCGGCCGGCCGCAAGCGGCTCGGAGCGTGCGAAATTCGCGCCCGCGACCGCTTCGCCGATGATCACCATGACCGGCCCGTCCAGTTCCGTGCGGGCCTCGAGGTCCGGCAGATCGCGGAGCGTACCGTGCAGGAGACGGCGCTCGGCACGGCTCGCATTCTCGATGACAGCGACGGTCGTGTCCTGCGGCAGACCGGCCTGCATGAGCCGCGAGGCGACGGAAGCCGCAACGGTACGGCCCATATAGACCGCAATCGTCGCGCCGGAAACGGCCAGTCGCGCCCAATCGGGAAGAACGCTGCCTGTCAAATCGTGGCCCGTCGTGAAAACCAGCGACGACGCCACGCCGCGCAGCGTCAGCGGCAGCTCGAAATCGGCGGCCGCGGCAAAGGCCGATGTGATCCCCGGCACCACCTCGTAGCTGATGCCGGCCTCACGCAGCGCCGCCATTTCCTCGCCTGCCCGGCCGTAGACCAGAGGGTCGCCGGATTTCAGCCGGACGACGCGCTTGCCTTCGCCGGCAAGCTTCACCAGCAACTGATTGATCTCGTCCTGCGACTTGGTATGGCAGCCCTTGCGCTTGCCGACCGAAAGCCGCTCGGCGTCGCGGCGGCCCATGTCGACGATCGCTTGCGGCACCAGCGCATCATAGACGATGGCGTCCGCTTCCATCATCACGCGCTGCGCCCGGAGCGTCAGCAGGTCTTCGGCGCCCGGGCCGGCGCCGACCAGCCACACATGGCCGGCCACACCGCCCGCGGCATCCAGAAGCTTCGAGGCCTCCCGGCGTGCGGATGCAAGATCGCCGACCGCGACGTGATCCGCCACGGGGCCTGAGAAGAAGCGCCGCCAGAAAACACGCCGCGCGACGCCGCGCGGCACGAGGCGGTCGACGGCGTCGCGATAGTTGGCTGCCAGAGAGGCAACGATACCCAGCGACGGCGACAGCAATTGATCGATCTGCGCGCGGATCATCTGAGCCAGAACCGGCCCTGCCCCTTCTGTGCCGATCGCAACTGCGACGGGCGCCCGGTTGACGAGTGCCGGCGTCAGGAAATCGCAATAGTCCGGCTGATCCACGGCATTTGCGGGGATTTTCCGCTCGCGGGCCGCAGTCACGACAACGCGGTCAAGCGCCGCATCTCCGGTCGCGGCAAAGACGAGGACGGCGCCTTCCACCTGATGAGCCCCAAAGGGTTCGCGCACGGTCTCGATATTGTTGGCATCCAGAAAAGCTTCGAATGCCGGTTCCGGCCGATCCGCATAGGCGACGATGCGCGCCTCGGTGTTCAGCAGCAACCGCACCTTGGCGAAGGCCTCATCCCCATTGCCGAACACCGCCACGCTTTTCTGCGCGACGCGAAAGAATGCCGGAAAGACGGACAATTTCTGCGACATGACGAGGGGACGGCTCCTTTTGCAGGCTGCGGCGAATATCCCCTATAGGCCGCAACAATTGAAGGAACAGAAATTTCAATGCTTTTCCGGTCACGTATTGTTTTGCTCGACAGCCGATCTTTTTGAGCAAATATCTCCGGAGCCCTGAACCACCGGTGGTTCGGCCATTGCGCCGATCGGCTGACCTCCGTTAAATGCCGGCTCAAAGCAGGAGACCGAGACATGAAACAAACCCGACTGGCAGAGCGCCTGCTGACCGTCATCGAAGAGGACATACTGCCGCTCACCGAGAAGGGCGTAGCCGACGGCAACAAGGTGTTCGGCGCCGCTATCCTGCGCAAGTCCGATCTGTCGCTGGTACTGGCCGAAACCAATAACGAGACCGAGAATCCGCTGTGGCATGGCGAGGTGCACACGCTCAAGCGCTTCTACGAGATGGCCGAGACGCCGGACACGCGCGAGCTGATCTTCCTGTCGACGCATGAGCCCTGCTCCATGTGTCTCTCGGCGATCACCTGGGCAGGTTTCGATAACTTCTACTACTTCTTCAGCCACGAGGATTCGCGCGACAGCTTCGCTATTCCGCATGACCTGAAAATCCTGAAGGAGGTCTTCCGCCTCGAACCGGGCGGCTACGCCCGGCAGAATGCATTCTGGAAATCGGCGTCCATCGCGGCACTGATGCAGGAGACCGATCCGGAAACGCGGCAGCGGCTCACCGGCCAGGACGCCCGCATCCGGGCACGCTACGATCGTCTGTCCGATACCTATCAGGCGAGCAAAGACACCAACGCCATACCGCTGAACTGAGCCATGGAAGCTTCCCGCGACATTCAACGTCTGCTCGACATCATGGCCGCGCTCCGCGATCCGGAGACGGGCTGCCCTTGGGACGTCGTGCAGACGTTCGATACGATCCGGCCTTATACGATCGAAGAGGCCTACGAGGTCGCAGACGCGATCGAGCGCCATGACATGGACGACCTGTGCGACGAACTCGGGGACCTTCTGCTGCAGGTGGTGTTTCACGCACGCATGGCCGAGGAAGCCGGCGCGTTTTCCTTCGGCGACGTCGTCGAAGCCATCACGCGGAAGATGATCCGCCGCCATCCGCATGTCTTCGCCCGCTCCGACGCCGATACCGCCGAGGCGGTGAAGCTGCAATGGGACGAGATCAAGCAGGCCGAGAAAGCCGACCGGCGGCAACGGCGCCTGCAGCGCGGCGTGTCGCAAGAGGAGCATGCCGGCCATCTCGGCTCGATCCAGCGCAGCTTTCCGGCGTTGGTCGAGGCGCTGAAGCTGCAGGAACGGGCGGCAAAGGTCGGCTTCGACTGGTCCGAGCCGGAGCCGATCCTCGACAAGGTCGAGGAGGAAATCGGCGAGCTGCGGCAGGCACTGAAGGACGGTGACCGGGGGAAGGTCGCGGACGAGCTCGGCGACCTGATCTTCGCGCTCGTCAATATCGGCCGCCATGTCGGCACCGATCCGGAAATGGCGCTGCGCGGCACCAATACCAAGTTCCGGCGCCGCTTCGGCCACATCGAAAAGGAACTGGAAGCCGGAGGCGAAACGCTCGACGCGGCATCGCTGGAGCGCATGGAAGAACTCTGGCAGGCGGCGAAGGCTATCGAAAGGCAGCTGACCTAGGCTTGCGGCGCTATCCGCTGCGTCATTGCCGTTCCTTGTATCTGCCTGTTGAGGAATCCAGCCAGGCCAAGTCATTGGACTGGAAAGACTCTTTCGCGCCGCAGACGCGGCGCTGCTGGATCCCTGTGACGAGCACAGGGATGAGGGTGGAAGGGGTGCGGTCCTTCAGAAAACTTCTCACAGCCCGTGCGATAGTGGACGAAGGTTTCCGTCACACCCGTGCCCTCCTCATTCCTGTGCTTGTCACAGGAATCCAGCCAGACCAAGTCCTTGGGCTGGAAAGACTCTTCCGCGCCGCAGACGCGGCGCTGCTGGATCCCTGTGACGAGCACAGGGATGAGGTGGAGAGGGTGCGGTCCCTCGGCGCGCTTCATAAACCGTGAAGATAGTGAGAGATATCTTCCCATTCCGGGTTCAATTCTTCTATCAACTGAAGCTTCCACTTCCTCGGCCATTTCTTCATCGTCTTCTCCCGCATGATGGCGGAAGTCAGCAGGTCGAACTCCTCGAACCACACCAAGGTCTTCACGCCGTATCTGGACGTGAACCCAGGCGTCAGATCGTTCTGGTGCTCCAGGAGGCGGCGCGGCAGGTCCCGGGTCACGCCCGTGTACAGCGTCCCGTTGCGCTTCGATGCGAGAATGTAGACGTAACCCTTCATTGCGTGAAAGGTTGACCATTCCCTCGCATATTCGCAAGCGCAAGTTGTAGCGCCCAAACCTCCCCGGCCCTCATTCCTGTGCTTGTCACAGGAATCCAGCCGGACCAAGTCATTGGACTGGAAGGACTCTTCCGCGCCGCAGACGCGGCGCTGCTGGATCCCTGTGACGAGCACAGGGATGAGGTGGAGAGGGTGCGGTCCCTCGGCGCGCTTCATTGCGCCGCAGACGCGGCGCTGCTCTCATCCCTGTGACGAGCACAGGGATGAGGGAAGGCCCTCGAAAAACTTCTCATAGGCCGTGCGGGAAATCAGGGAATGGCGCAACACGCCAGGATGCTACCAATCCTCTTGGACGGCCTTCGGGCCGTTGCCCAGCCGTCTCTCGAGCTCGGTGGCCTCTCCCTCCGTCAGACGGAGATCCAGGCTCACGCGCCCATCTTCGAGATCTTCGCGGCCGTCGACGATCGCATGCTGGTAAACCCAGGGCAGCAACTGTAGCTGATCGAGACCCAGAACGACGGTGCACTCGGTCATGACGCCCGAAAGACGCCTGCCTATTTCAGCGAGAAGATCGTCCACACCTTCGCCGGTCATGGCCGAGACGGCGACCGTGTTGTCGGCGCTCGCGGCCTTCTTCACCAGCGCTTCGCGCACTTCCGGCTCGACCTTGTCGATCTTGTTCCAAACCTCGACAATGCGCTCGGCCCCCTCCTTCTCGTCAATACCGAGATCGGCCAGGATGCGCAGCACGTCGCTTGCCTGCGCCTGATTATCCGGATCGGACAGATCGCGCACATGCAGGACCAGGTCGGCCTCGAGTACCTCTTCCAGCGTCGCCCGGAAGGCGGCGACCAGATGCGTCGGCAGATCGGAAATGAATCCGACGGTGTCGGAGAGGATGACCATACGCCCATGCGGCAGTTTCAGCCGCCTCAGCGTCGGATCCAGCGTCGCGAAGAGCATGTCCTCGGCGAGCACACCGGCCCCGGTCATCCGATTGAAAAGCGTCGATTTGCCCGCGTTCGTATAGCCTACCAGCGCGACGATCGGATGCGGCACCTTCTTGCGCTTCGACCGATGAAGCTGGCGCGTGCGCCGCACCTGCTCCAACTCGCGCTCCAGTTTGACGATCCTGTCCTGCAGCAGCCGGCGGTCGGCCTCGATCTGCGTTTCGCCGGGCCCGCCCATGAAACCCGCGCCGCCACGCTGCCGTTCGAGGTGCGTCCAGCTGCGAACCAGGCGACCCTTCTGATAATTGAGATGTGCAAGATCGACCTGCAGCGTGCCCTCCCTGGTGGAGGCGCGCCGGCCGAAGATTTCCAGAATGAGGCCGGTGCGGTCGATGACCTTGGCGTTCCATTCCTTCTCGAGATTGCGCTGCTGGACGGGCGTCAGCGGGTGATCGACGATCACGAGCCCCGCATCCTTATCGCTCAGAACGTGGCCGATCTCCTCGATCTTGCCGGTGCCGAGCAGCGTGCCCGGTTTCGGCTGGGCGACGGGAACGATCATGCCGTGAACGACGTCGAGGTCGATGGCGAGCGCCAGGCCCGTCGCCTCCTCCAGCCGGCTTTCGTCCGAACGCGTGGCGGGCTGCGCAACGATGTCGGCAGACGCCTTCCCGGTTTTTTTCAGGATCGGAACGATGACGACGGCACGCGAATCATCACGGAGCGTCTCGAGCTCCGGAATGATCGACGACGATTTTAAATCACGCTTGGTAATGTTCCTCACACCCCGTCAGGAGGCAGCTTCCTCATTCTCGAACATCTGCAACGGCTGGCCCGGCATGATCGTCGAGATGGCGTGCTTGTAGACGAGCTGAGAATGACCGTCGCGGCGCAACAGCACACAGAAATTGTCAAACGATGTTACGACACCCGTCAGCTTGACGCCGTTGATGAGGAAAATGGTCAAAGAAATCTTTTGCTTGCGGACCGTGTTGAGAAAGAGATCCTGCAAGTTTTGAGAACGTTCCGCCATCGCGCCGCTTCTTTCTTATTTGCCGGCGTTCTTGCGCCGGTGCATTTTGTTAATTCTTAAGGTGTCACGTACGATCCCGGCACCTCCGCAGGGTTTGGTATCAAATCACCGTCTTTTCCGCAATGTCGAAAAAGGCCTCGCGAATATTCTGTGCTATGCTTCCCGGATGACCGTTGCCGATTGTCTTTCCGTCCACGGAAACGACGGGAAAGCAGATGCTGGTAGCAGCGGTGATGAAGACCTCCCGCGCCGCGAGCATTTCTTCCACGGAGAAGGCCTTTTCCTCGATCCTGAGGCCCAGCGGCTTGGCTACGTCCATCAGGGTGGTGCGGGTCACGCCGCGCAGAATGCCGTTCTCCGCCGGGCGGGTGCGTAACGTCCCTTCACGGTCCACGATCCAAACATTCGTCGCCGCCCCCTCTTTGACCGTGCCGTCCACGTCGACGAAGATCGCCTCCTGTGCGCCGGCTTCCTTCGCCCGCTGACGGGCAAGCACATTCGGGAGAAGGCCGACGCTCTTGATGTCGACGCGGTTCCACCGGTTCTCCGGCACCGTTATCGCAGATATGCCCTCGGCATTCTTCCGGGCGATCGCCCCGGGGTCCGTGCGCTTGGCGGTGACGACGATCGACGGCGGCGTGTCCGCATCAGGGAAAACATGATCCCGCCGCCCGACGCCGCGGGTCACCTGCAGATAGAAGAGCCCGTTTCGGACCCGGTTTCGGCGCAGCACCTCCCGGATGACATGGATCAGCGCCGCACGGCTCATCGGCCAGCCTATCCTGAGCTCGCCCAGGGATCGCCCAAGGCGATCGAGGTGCCGGGTCAGGTCGATGATGAAGCCGTGGCGCACCTCGCAGACCTCGTAGACGCCGTCGGCAAACTGGTAACCGCGATCCTCGACGTGAATGGCGGCTTCGGCGTGCTGGACGTAAGTGCCGTTGACATAGGCGATTCTCGGCATGGCTGAGGCCCTCAGAAATATTGAATGCTGACGCGGAAGAGCTGTTCGACATCGCGGACGGTCTCGGCGGCCGCGAGGAGGACCACGCGGTCCTTCGCCTTGATCCGCGTGTTGCCGTCCGGGCGCACATAGGCTTTGTCGCGATAGAGCGCGCCAATGCGGATACCCTCCGGCAATTCGAGCTCGCGCAGCGCCTTGCCGACCAGCGGAGAGGTTTCGAGCGCCTCGGCCTCGATCACCTCGGCCATGCCGTTCTGCACTGCATAGACCGACCGGATGCGGCCTTTTCGCACGTGCTGCAGCACACGCGAGATGGTGACGGCGCGCGGATTGATATAGGCATCGACACCGGCGGCGCCGGCGAAGTCCTGATAGGCGGGTTCGTTGATCAGCACGAGGGTCGACTTCGCTCCCAGCCTCCTGGCAAGCATGCTTCCGAGGATGTTGATCTGATCGTTATTCGTCAGCGCGACGACGAGATCCGCCTCCTGGACATCCGCTTGCGCCAGGATCCGCTGGTCCATGGCCGAGCCGTGGAGGACCACCGTGCTGTTGAGCTTGTCGGCGACGAGCACGGCGCGGTCGCGGTCGTTTTCGACGAGTTTCACCCGCATGCGCGGCTGCTGTTCCTCGATCGTTCGGGCGACGAAATAGCCGATATTGCCGGCGCCGAGGATGATGATCCGCCGCGCCTCCTGTTCTTCATGGCCGAAGAGCGCCAGCGTGCGGCGGGCATGGTCGCGGTCGCAGACCACGTAGGCGAGATCGCCGGTCTTCAACTGGTCGGAGGAATGCGGAACTATCAGCTTGCCATCCCGGAAGATACCGGTGACGGTCGCGTGCAGATCGGGAAAGAGCTCGCTCAATTGCTGCAGCGGCGTGTCGACGACGGGGCAGTCTTCCATACATTCGATCGCAACCATCGCGATCCGATCATCCGCGAAGCGCACCACGTCTGTGGCACCGGGAAAGGAAATGCGGCGAAGCACGAGCCTCCCTACCTCGATTTCCGGAGAGATCGTCACGTCGATCGGGACGTTCTCGCGCGAAAAGAGGTCGGAATATTCGGGCGCCAGATAGCTCTGCGCGCGGATGCGGGCGACCTTGGTCGGTACGTTGAAAATCGCATGCGCTACTTCGCAGGCGACGATGTTGACTTCATCGTACAGCGTTACCGCGATGAGCATGTCGGCCTGATCGGCGCCCGCCTTCGCCAGTACATCCGGATGCGCCCCGTGGCCGACGTAACCGCGCACGTCCAGCGTCTCGGTTATGTAGGCAATCAGCGCGGCCGACGTATCGATCACCGAAACGTCGTTATTCTCGCGCGACAGCCGCTCGGCGATGCCGTAGCCGACCTGCCCTGCCCCGCATATGATCACCTTCATTGCTATTCCTTACGTCTGGGACGGATCTGCAGATGGCTCTAGAGCACTTCCAGCAAAAGTGTGTAACGGTTTTCCGTCCGGAAGTCGTTGGATCAAAGGGTCGGAGCGTTTCAGTGTCTCCATGAAACATTGAAATGCTCGAGATGGGGCGAAATACGCCCCTTCCGTTTTCAATTACACGCCCAACGACTTCAGCTTGCGATGAAGGGCGGAGCGCTCCATTCCCACGAATTCCGCAGTGCGCGAGATATTTCCGCCGAAGCGGTTGATCTGGGCGATCAGATAATCGCGTTCGAACATCTCGCGAGCCTCCCGCAGCGGCAAGGTCATGATGTGCTGATCGCTTTGCGCCGAAATCTTCGGCAGGGTGTCCCCCACCTCGTTCGGCAGCATGTCGGCGGTGATCGGCGTATCGGGACCGTCGCTGCGCGCAAGGATCATCAGGCGCTCGATGTTGTTGCGCAACTGGCGGATATTGCCGGGCCAATCATGCGCCTGCAGCACGGCCAGCGCATCCTCGCCTATCTTGCGGGGGCGGATGCCGGCCTGTTCGCTTACCTGTCGCATGAACATGTCGACCAGGAAAGGGATGTCCTCGCGCCGCTCCGCAAGAGCGGGAACGCGCACCGGAATGACGGCAAGCCGGTGATACAGGTCCTCGCGGAAAAGGCCTTCGGTGATCATGTTCTCGAGATTGTAGGCGGTCGAGGAGATGATGCGGACATCGACCTTGACGCGCTTGGAGCCGCCGACCCGCTCGAACTGCTGATCGACGAGGACGCGCAGGATCTTGTTCTGCGTTTCGCGCGGCATTTCGCCGACCTCGTCCAGGTAGAGGATGCCCCCATGGGCCTCCTCGAGCGCACCGGTTCGACGCGGCTGCCCCGCAGTTCCTTCGGTACCGAAAAGCGCGATCTCCATTCTGTCGGGCGTGATCGCAGCCGCATTGAGAGCGACGAAAGGACCGTTGGCACGCGCGGACTTACGATGGATCATCCGCGCGACCAGTTCCTTGCCGGAGCCGGACGGTCCCTGGATCATGATGCGGCTGTTGGTCGGTGCCACTTTCTCGATCATCTGGCGCAGCTGCGACACGGCAACCGAGGTTCCGATCAGCTCCACCGGATCGCCCGACTTCCTTTTCAGCTCGGAGACTTCGCGCTTGAGCTTGGAATTCTCGAGCGCCCGCTCGGCGATCAGGATCAGCCGGTCGGCCTTGAACGGCTTCTCGATGAAATCATAGGCTCCGCGCTTGATCGCGGAGACGGCGGTTTCGATGTTGCCGTGACCCGAGATCATCACCACCGGCAAGTCGGGGTGGCGGTTCTTGATCTCGTCGAGCAGTGCCAAACCGTCGAGCTTGCTTCCCTGCATCCAGATGTCCAGGAAGATCAGGCGTGGCACACGGTCGTTGATCGCCGCGAGCGCGCTCTCGCTGTCGAAAGCGGTCCGCGTTTCATGGCCCTCGTCCGACAGGATTCCCGAGACGATCTCGCGAATATCCTCCTCGTCATCCACAACCAGAATATCAGCCGCCATTGGTATTACCCTTATCCTTTAAATTATCTTCGCCCCCGGTCTCGCCGGCAGGCGGCAGAACCACCCGGATCATCGCCCCGGCGCCGCCGTCGAAGTCCGGCGGTGCGTCGTGCAGTTCCAGTTGCCCGCCGTGGTCCTCGATGATCTTCTTGACGATAGCGAGGCCGAGACCGGTGCCCTTATCCCGCATCGTCATGTACGGCTCCAGAATTCGGTGCCGGTTCTCGGTCGGAAGCCCCTTGCCGTTGTCGATGACGTCGACCACGAACCGGCCGGTGGTATCATCGCGACGGGATCGGATGAGGACCTTCGGCGCGCCTCGCGACGTTCCCGCGGGCACGGCTTCGATCGCCTCCACCGCGTTCTTCACGAGATTGCCGAACGCCTGACCCAGCATGCGGCCGTCGAACTGCCCCTCGAGCGGTTCGTCGCCGAAATCGCGGACGAAGTTGATGTGGGTGTTGCCCATCTCGCGCAGGAATACGGCGTCCTTCAGGATCGCCCGCAGGTCGGACTTCTCCTTCGTCGGCTTCGGCATGCGCGCAAAGGCGGAGAATTCGTCGACCATCCGGCCGATGTCCTCGACCTGGCGCACGATCGTTTCGGTGCATTGGTCGAAGACCGCACGATCCTCCTGGTCGATCTGCCTGCCGTAGCGGCGTTTCAGCCTCTCGGCCGAGAGCTGGATCGGCGTCAGCGGGTTCTTGATCTCGTGCGCAATGCGTCGAGCGACGTCCGCCCAGGCGGTGGAGCGCTGCGCGATTACCAGATCCGTGATGTCGTCGACGGTGATGACATAGGAGCCATGCGATTCGTCGCCCTCCTCCCGCGTCACCTGAACATTCATCGTGCGCTCGGTGCCGCCGCGCATGATGTTGATCTGCTTGCGGTAATCGTTGCGGTAGCGGCTCTCGGCCTCAACCAGAACCGCTTCGATTTCCGGGGCCACGTCGCTCAGATTCGCGCCGATGAGCTCCGGCGCCGCCTTTTTCAGCATCCCCTCCGAAGACGGATTGAAGATGGTGATCCGTCGATCCCTGCCGACGCCGATGACCGCTGCCGTCACGCCGGAGAGCACTGCCTCGATAAAGCGGCGGCGTTGGTCGACCTCGTCCTTCGCCACCAGGATCTGATCCTGCTGGGTCCGAATTTCGCTCACCATCTTATTGAACGTGCGCGACAGGTTGCCGACGTCGCCGTCGACTGCACGCACGGGAACGACGACGTCGAGATTGCCTGAAGCGACGCTGTCGGCCGCGCCGATCAGTTGCCGGATCGGCCGGACGATGCGGTCGGCGACCGCAATGGCCGTCCAGATCGCCGCCAGCAGCACGATCAGGGCAAAACCGATGTAAAGGACGCCGAAGGCGATCTGCAGGGAGGTACGCCCGGCCTCGAGCGTCTTGTATTCCGCAGTGTTCTCTTCCATCAGCCGCATCGATCGCATGACTTCCGGATCGACGTTTCTGACGGTGTAGAGATAGGTGCCCGGAATGTTTTCGAGCGGAATGACCGCCCCCACCAGGTTGGTCACGCCCGGGGGGATAAGTGTCGGCTGGCCGGCAATGGTGCTTTTCAGTGCATCCTGCGGGATCGCCGGAAGCGGACGATCGGTCGAAATATTGGCCTGGAGTATGGCGCTGCCGTCGGCGCGCACGAGGAATGCGCCGAGCATGCCGCGCCCCCTCGCCTGCCGTGTCATCAGCTCGACGAAGCCGGTACGGTCGAGGCTATAGAGCTGGCGATTGCGCTCCAGGTCGTTGGCCATCGACACCGTCTGACCCTGAAGGTAGCTGGCATTCTCGAGGACATAGGCCTGCGCGACGTTCAGGGAGGAACGGACGATCGCCTGCGTACGCAGCGAGAACCAGCGATCGAGGCCGACATCGAGGGTAATGCTGGCGAAGATCGCGACGAGGATCGCCGGCGTGATTGCGACGATCGAGAAGAGCGCGACGATGCGCACGTGCAGACGCGCTGCGGCCCTTCCCTTGCTGCGCGCCCTGAGCAGCCTGAATATCTCGCGTGCGATGAGATAGATCAGGCCCACGACGAAGAGTCCGTTGATGCCGGCGCAGGCGATCACGATGTTTCTCTCGGGACGGATCGGGGTCAGGCCGAGAAGAACGAGCAGCGACAAGGTGGCGCAGATCAGGGCGCCGGTGGCGAGCATAAGCCCCGGCAAGGCGAACGAGGCTCGCCGATCCTGGGCAGCAGTGACTCCGTCCTCCGTGCCCAATGGCAAGGCCATTCCATCCACCATGAAAAGTGCTACCCCCAACCGGCGTACCGACGACACCGGCATACGCCTGCGTCCCGGACCGAGACATTGAACCTTACAGCGCCGCGTCTCCTTTCGGACACGCTAAGCCCCCGCCCGCACCGGTCTGATCGACGGGCTGCGACCGAGCGCCGGCGAATCGGCGCTTATGCGAGGTTCAAGCAACGCATTGTGGCGAAAATGCAACGGTGTTGCATCTCAGTCAAGCGCTACGCGAGCTGCGGTACACCGAGACCCCGAGTTCGCGGATCTTCTTGCGCAGCGTATTGCGGTTTAGACCCAGGAGGTCGGCCGCCTTGATCTGGTTGCCGCGGGTCGCCGTCAGAGCCGCGAGAATCAGAGGATATTCCATTTCCGCAAGGACGCGGTCGTAAAGGCCGGAGGGCGGTAAGGCATCGCCAAAGCTCGCGAAATACTGCCGCATGTTCTCCTCGACCGCCTGCGATATCGACAGCGAGCCCGAGCGCGCCGAAGCCTTCTCGATCGGGCTGTCCGGTATCTCCGAGCGCAGTTCGTTCTCGATGATTTCGCGGGTAATGACATCCTGTGGATAAAGTGCCGTCAGACGGCGAACGAGGTTCTCGAGTTCGCGCACATTGCCCGGCCAGGGATGCGCCTTCATCAGCTCCAGAGCCTCCTGATCGAAGCGCTTGACGTCGAGCCCTTCCTTTTCGGCCTGCTGGACGAAATGGCGGACAAGGTCCGGGATGTCTTCGGCGCGGTCTCTCAGGGGCGGCAGACGCAGCGGCACGACATTCAGGCGATAGTAGAGGTCCTCGCGGAAAAGGCCCTGATTGATCGATTGCTTCAGGTCCTTGTTGGTGGCGGCGACGATGCGGACATCCGAGCGGATCGGCGTGCGTCCGCCGACGGTCGTATATTCGCCCTGCTGCAGCACGCGCAGGAGACGCGTCTGCGCATCCATCGGCATGTCGCCGATTTCGTCCAGGAAGAGCGTCCCCCCTTCGGCCTGCTCGAAACGACCGGTGGAGCGCGTCTGGGCGCCGGTGAAAGCCCCCTTCTCATGACCGAACAGCTCCGACTCGATGAGGTCGCGCGGGATCGCCGCCATGTTGATGGCGACGAAGGGACCGTTTCTCCGCTTGCCATAATCGTGCAGTGCACGGGCGACAAGTTCCTTGCCGGTGCCGGACTCGCCGGTGATCATCAGGGTGAGGTCGGTCTGCATCAGCCGGGCAAGCACACGGTAGATTTCCTGCATGGCGGCGGAACGGCCGACGAGCGGCATCCCGTCCTGCGAATCGTCCTCCAGCTTCGAGGGCCGCCGCTTGGGTTCGGCGAGCGCCCGGCCGATGATGCCGATCAGCTCGGTCAGATCGAAGGGCTTCGGCAGATAGTCGTAAGCGCCCTTCTCCGAAGCCTTGATGGCCGTCATGAAGGTATTTTGCGCGCTCATCACGAGAACCGGCAGATCCGGCCGGGCCTTCTTGATCCGCGGCAGGAGATCGAAGGCGTTTTCATCCGGCATGACGACATCGGTCACGACCAGGTCGCCGTCGCCGGCCGCTATCCAGCGCCAGAGGGTTGCAGCATTGGAGGTGATGCGCACATCGTATCCGGCACGGCTGAGCGCCTGGTTCAGCACGGTGCGAATGGCAGCGTCGTCATCCGCGACGAGGATCGTTGCGCCCGTCATCCATCGGTTCCTTTTGTCATCGGAGTTTCGTCATCGGCCGCCAACCCCTTGGATGCCGGCATGAGAACGCGGAAGGTCGTGCGGCTATGCTGGCTGTCGCATTCGACGATGCCGCCGTGGCCGCCGATGATCTTGGCCACAAGCGCCAGACCGAGACCGGACCCGTTCGTCTTGGTGGTGATGAACGGGTCGAAAAGATGCGGCAGCAGATCGGGCGGGACGCCTGGACCGTTGTCATGCACGCAGAATTCCAACGGCAGCGAAATCTTTTCGCGCGTTCCGGCGACCGACAGGCGAATGCCCGGCCGATAGGCCGTCGTCAGCAGAATCTCGCCGTCCGACCTGTCGCCGATCGCCTCGGCCGCATTCTTGATCAGATTCAGGAAGACCTGAACTAACTGGTCGCGGTTTGCGAAAACCGGGGGAAGCGACGGATCGTAATGTTCCGAGATCTTGATTCTCCGGGCAAAGCCGGCCTTGGCGATCGCCTTGACGTGGTCGAGCACCGCATGGATGTTGAGCGGCAGGCGGTCGACCGGGCGCTCGTCGGAGAAGACCTCCATCCGGTCTACGAGCGAGACGATGCGGTCGGTTTCGTCGCAGATCAGTCTCGTCAGGGCGCGATCCTCGTCATTGACGGAGGTTTCCAGGAGCTGCGCGGCACCGCGAATGCCCGAAAGCGGATTCTTGATCTCGTGGGCGAGCATCGAAGCAAGGCCGGTGACGGACCGCGCTGCGGCACGGTGGGTGAGCTGGCGGTCGATCTTGTCCGCCATGGACCGCTCCTGGAAGACGATCACCACCGATCCGGGTTGCGACAGTACCGGGGCCACATAAAGGTCGACGAGCTTGTCGGCTCCAAGGCGCGGAGAGCTGAGGTCCACCCGGTACTCGTTGACCGCCGCCCGCCGCTCGCGAACCTGCTCGATCAGCGTCAGGAGCGGGCTGCCGAACGGAATGAAGGCGCTGATATCGTGCCGCGCAAGATGGTTGGCGCTGGCCCCGAAGAAGGATTCGGCCTCCCAGTTCGCAAAGGCGACGAAGCCATTCTCGTCCACCAGGATGACCGGATTCTGGATCGCGTTCAGCACGGCCATGGAAAGATCGTTGGCGCCTTCCACCGGTGCCGTTGCCTTCTCCGTCATGCCGCAATCTCCTCCCTCGCCGCCGCATCGCCGGAGCGAGCAATGGCGGCTACCACGCTGTCGCGCACGAAAGCCGTATCGGTCGATGTCAGAATCGCGGCCTTCTCCGAAGCGGGAAGCTCGGGCGCGAAACGATCGAGATACCAGCCCGCGTGTTTGCGGGCGGTCCGCAGCCCGACCTCCACGCCGTAGAATTCCAGCATCATCTCGTAATGCTCCGCAAATATGCAGGCGACGCCCGACGCATCCGGGTGAGCCGCAGCGCCGGCGAGAACGCCGGCATGCCACGGCCGCCCCTGGCACGATCGACCGACCATGACGGCGTCCGCACCCGACCGGCGCAGGATCTCGTGCGCATCGGCAACCGAACCCACATCGCCATTGGCAATCAGCGGGACGGAGACCACCTCGCGGACGGCCCGAATCGCGTCCCAATCGGCCTTGCCGTTGTAGAATTGCATGCGTGTGCGTCCATGAATGGTGATCGCCTTCACGCCTGCCTCCTCGGCCCTGCGGGCAATCAGCGGCGCGTTGATCGAATTCTCGTCCCAGCCGAGGCGCATCTTGAGCGTTACCGGGACCGTGGCTGCGTTGACCGTCGCTTCGATCAGCGAAAGCGCGTGATCCGGATCGCGCATCAGCGCAGATCCGGAGTAGCCGCCGGTGACCTTCTTCGCAGGGCAGCCCATGTTGATGTCGATGATGTCGGCGCCATTGGCCTCGACGATCCTCGCCGCCTCGGCCATCCAATGCGCCTCACGCCCGGCGAGTTGCACGATGTGGGGGTCGATGCCGGAATTCTTCAGCCGCGCCCAGGATTCGGCGGCATTACCGACCAGTTCGCGGCTCGCCACCATCTCGGTCACGACGAACCCGGCCCCGAAACGCCAGGCAAGCGTACGAAAGGGCAGATCCGTCACGCCGGACATCGGCGCGAGTGCTACGCGATTGCGGATTTCGACATTCCCGATCAGAAGCGAGGGTGAAAAAGCCGTCGAGGGCAAATGCATATCTTTCAGGCATATGAAAATCGTGCACTATTTTTAGACATTGTTCTTCTGCTTGCCAAGCCTTTTCGACGCGCGGGACAAAATTCCTCGCATGGCTGGCCATGGCGGGACCTTCGCGGTACATCACGGCGAATATTGGCGAATGCGGGACCACATACAGAAGATGCAAGGCGAAGAACAGTTCTCCTGCGGCGTCGTGATCGTTGCGGCCGGCCGCGGCGAGCGCGCCGGCCAGTCGGCCGAGGGACCGAAGCAATACCGCACGATCGGTGATCGCCCCGTTATCGCCCATACGCTTGACATTTTCGCGACATGGCCCGGAACGGGACCTGTCGTCGTCGTGATCCACCCGGACGACGAAGAGCTGTTCGCGGCGGCCCGCCGGCGGATGGCGGCAACTTCGGAGCTGACAGTGGTCCACGGCGGAGCGACACGCCAGCTTTCGGTGCTCGCCGGTCTGGAAGCGGTCGCCGCTACAGGCGTGGAATACGTGATGATCCACGACGCGGTGCGACCCTTTTTCGATCATGCACTGCTCGATCGCTGCGGTGCGGCGCTTCGTGGCGGCGCCCAGGCCCTCCTGCCGGCAATTGCAGTCGCCGACACGCTGAAGCGTACGACGGCGGCCGGCCTCGTCGCAGAGACCGTTCCGCGAACCGATCTCTATGCCGCACAGACGCCGCAGTGCTTCCGCCTCGAGCCTATTCTCTCCGCTCACCGGCAAGCGGCGGCAAGCGGCAGGTCCGACTTTACGGACGACGCCTCGATCGCCGAATGGGCCGGCATCCCCGTCCTTCTGGTGGAAGGAACCGTGGACAATTTCAAGTTGACGCTCCGGAGGGACCTGTCGATGGCAGACGAGAAACTGACCCGCATGGCCATTCCCGATGTGCGCACCGGCAACGGCTATGACGTGCATCAACTCGTGGACGGCGACGGCGTGACCCTCTGTGGTGTCTTCATCCCCCACGACCGCAAACTCTCCGGCCATTCCGACGCGGACGTAGCCCTGCATGCCTTGACGGACGCCCTGCTCGCCACTTGCGGTGCCGGCGATATCGGCGACCACTTCCCGCCATCCGACCCGCAATGGAAGGGCGCGGCTTCGCGCATCTTTCTCGAACACGCTGCGCAGATCGTCCGCGAGCGCGGCGGCAATATTACCAATGCCGACATATCGCTGATCGCCGAGGCGCCCAAGGTCGGGCCGCACCGTCAGCAGATGCGAGAAAACCTTGCAGCGATACTCGGCATTTCGCTCGACCGCTGTTCGATCAAGGCGACGACCAACGAGAAACTCGGCTTTGTCGGGCGGAATGAAGGAATTGCGGCGATCGCCACCGCGACCGTCGTCTATGCATCACGGAGCAAGCCCGATGTGGACGACCGATACTGAAGAGAAAGCGCGGGCTTTAATCGGGGATCTCACCTCCCTCGGACTGAAGCTGGCGACGGCGGAGTCCTGCACCGGCGGCCTGATCGCAGGCGCCTTGACGGAAATCGCAGGCTCGTCCTCCGTCGTCGACCGCGGCTTCGTCACCTATTCCAACGAAGCCAAGGTCGAGATGCTCGGCGTTAATCCCGCAACGCTTGCCGCACATGGCGCCGTCTCGCGTGAGACGGCCATCGAAATGGCCCGCGGCGCGGTTTCGCACTCAGCCGCCGATATCGCCATAGCCGTCACGGGCATAGCCGGCCCGGCCGGCGGCTCCGCCGAGAAGCCCGTTGGCCTCGTTCATCTCGCCGCCGCCGCCCGTGACGGCGCGACGGTTCACCGGGAGATGCGCTATGGAGACATCGGCCGGGCTGCGGTGCGGCTTGCCACCGTGCACACGGCGCTCGATCTGGTCGCAGAACTGGCTCACGCCCCGTAGATCACGTCCGCCCGCTTTTCGAATGCTTCGGAGAACATGCGGAAGGCGCGATCGAACATCGAGCCCATGAGCGCGCCCAGAAGGCGGCTCTTGAATTCATAGTCGATGCAGAAATGCACGATCGATTGGTTATCGTTCACGGGCTCGAAACGCCAGACATTGTCGAGGTACTTGAACGGACCCTCGATATAATTGACGTCGATGATCCGCTCTTCCCTTTTGAGAAGCACCTGCGTCGTGAATGTTTCTCGGATTGCCTTGTAGCCCACGGTCATGTCGGCAAGCAGCAGCACCTTGCCGTCGCGCTCCTTGCGCGAGCGTACGCTCAGCGCTTCGCAAAGGGGCAGGAACTCCGGATAGCGCTCGACATCGGCGACGAGAGCGAACATCTGCTCGGCCGAGTGCTTGACGACGTGGTTGGTTTCGAAATGGGGCATGGATTGTGAGTTAAGGCTGCAGCGCGAGAAGATCAAGGAGGCGGCGCATTTGTGCTTGGCTTGTTGTCGATGGTCGTGGCGTGTTGCCACGAATCTCCTTCGCCCCGCCTGCGCGGAGAAGGTGGCAGGCAGGCCGGATGAGAGGCGGACTACTCCGCCGCAGCCGCCAGCTTCTTCTCGCGCGCCGCCTTCAGCCGGGCGAAGTCATCGCCGGCATGGTGGGACGAGCGGGTCAGCGGGCTAGAGGACACCATCAGGAAGCCCTTGGTGTAGGCGACCGTCTCGTAGGACTTGAATTCTTCCGGAGTGACGAATTTCTCGACCTTGTGATGCTTGCGGCTAGGCTGCAGATATTGGCCGATCGTCAGGAAATCGACATCGGCGGTACGCAGGTCGTCCATCAGCTGCAGCACTTCGTTGCGCTCCTCGCCGAGGCCGACCATGATGCCCGACTTGGTGAACATGGTGGGGTCGAGTTCCTTCACGCGCTGCAGAAGCCGGATCGAATGGAAATAGCGCGCGCCCGGTCTGACCGTCAGGTAGTTGGACGGAACCGTTTCGAGGTTGTGGTTGAAAACGTCCGGTTTGGCGGCCACGACACGCTCCAGCGCGCCGGGCTTGCGCAGGAAATCGGGCGTCAGGATTTCGATCGTGGTTTCCGGCGAGGCTTCCCGGATCGCGAAGATGACCTTCTCGAAATGCTCGGCGCCGCCATCGTCGAGGTCGTCGCGATCGACGGAGGTGATGACGACATGGCTCAGGCCCATCTGCTTCACCGCCTTGGCGACATTTGCGGGCTCGTCCAGATCGAGGGCATTGGGCTTGCCTGTCGCGACATTGCAGAAGGCACAGGCACGCGTGCAGATCTCGCCCATGATCATGAACGTTGCGTGCTTCTTGTCCCAACACTCGCCGATGTTCGGGCATCCGGCTTCCTCGCAGACCGTAACGAGCTTATGGCTCTTCACGATCGAGCGGGTCTCCTGATATCCCTTGGAGGTCGGTGCCTTCACACGGATCCAGTCCGGCTTGCGCAGGACCTCGGTGTCGGGCCGGTGGGCCTTTTCCGGGTGACGAACACGCTGCGCCCGATCCGAGACGGCGTCGAAAACCGTTACCATGTGTCTTCCTTCATAGTGACGGGCGAGCGGCAACAAGGCCGCCCGCACCTTGTCGCCTTATATAAACAGCCGGACATGAAAAGTCAGGCCACCATTTGCATGGCAGCCTGACGGCAAGCGATGGGTGAATGGCCCTACCCTCGGACGGCGCGGCCCGCTGCGATCAACAGGCAGGCACCGATGAATCCGATGATGAGATAGGCGATCCAGCCGCTGTAAGCCATGCCGAGCGCCGCGAGAATGAAATTCAACACCACGGCGCCGATAATGCCGAGAATGATGTTGGCGAACAGCCCCATCTGGCTGTTCATGAATTTTTCCGCCAGCCAGCCGGCAAGCCCGCCGATGATGATCGCCGCCAGGATACCTACGCCATTCAAGCTCATGAGAATCTCCCCGCATTGTAGATGTCATGCAATCAATGCGTGAAAAAGCCGAAAGTTCCGGACGGCCGCGCGTCATCAGGCGTTCAATACTCTGCCGTAGGCATCGAGCACGCTTTCCTTCATCATCTCCGAGAGGGTCGGGTGCGGGAACACCGTGTGCATCAGTTCCTCTTCGGTCGTCTCCAGGTTCATGGCGACGACGAAGCCCTGGATGAGTTCCGTCACTTCGGCGCCTACCATATGGGCGCCGATGAGTTCGCCGGTCTTTTTGTCGAAGATGGTCTTGATCAGGCCCTGGTCTTCGCCGAGCGCGATCGCCTTGCCGTTTGCGCCGAAGCTGTATCGGCCGACGCGGATGTCGCGGCCGAGTTCCTTGGCCTTCGCTTCCGTAAGGCCCACGGAGGCGACCTGCGGGTCGCAATAGGTGCAGCCCGGGATCTTGCCCTTGTCGAGTGCGTGCACGCCGGGAACCCCGGCAATCTTCTCGATGCAGATGACGCCCTCATGCTCGGCCTTGTGGGCCAGCATCGGCGGCCCGGCGACGTCGCCGATCGCATAGATGCCCGGGACATTGGTCTTGCCGTAGCCATCGGTGACGATGCAGCCGCGGTCGGTCTTCACGCCGAGAGCCTCGAGGCCGAGATTCTCGATGTTGCCCTGAACGCCGACGGCGGAGATCAGACGGTCCGCCTTGATCGGCGTGACCTTGCGGTCCTTCGTCTCCACATGCGCCGTGACGTCGTTCGCGCCCTTCTCGACCTTCGTCACCTTGGCATCGGTGATGATTTTCAGGCCGCGCTTTTCGAGCTGCTTACGGGCCAAGGCGGAAATTTCCGCATCCTCGACCGGCATGATCTGCGGCAGCAGTTCGACGACGGTCACGTCGACGCCCATCGAGCGGTAGAAGCTCGCGAATTCGATGCCGATCGCGCCGGAGCCCATGACGAGCAGCGACTTCGGGAACTCCTCCGGCTTCATCGCCTCGAAATAGGTCCAGATCAGCTTGCCGTCCGGCTCGATGCCGGGCAGCGCTCGCGGGCGCGCGCCGGTCGCGACGATGATGTGCTTGGCCGTATAGGTCCCCTCTCCCTTGACGCCCTTCGGAACCGGGTTCTGCGGCTGGACGGCCGGCTTGGACGGCGCGCCGACGACGATCTCGCCGGGTTTGGTGAGCTTCGCCTCGCCCCAGATCACGTCCACCTTGTTCTTCTTCATCAGGAAGGCGACGCCGCCGTTCAGCCGCGCAGAGACGCCGCGCGAGCGGGCGACGACATCCTTGACGTTGGCGGTCATCTTGCCTTCGAGGGTCAGCCCGTAGTTCTTGGCATGGTTGGCATGGTCGAGAATTTCGGCGGAGCGCAACAGCGCCTTGGTCGGAATGCAGCCCCAGTTGAGGCAGATCCCGCCCAAATGCTCCCGCTCGACGATCGCCGTCTTCAAGCCCAGCTGCGCCGAACGAATGGCGGTCACGTATCCGCCCGGACCCGAACCGACAACGATCACGTCGTAATTCTCAGCCATGTTTTTCCTACCTTTGGTCAAGCGGCGTTGCGGGTGAAAAGCACCCAGTGGTGTTTTCTGCTGTCTTCGAAGAGCGGCACGGCCTCGGCCCGCGCCACCTCCTCGAAGCCGTTCATCCTGTAGAGCGCCTGCGCCGTTTCATTGTGGCTTTCGGTGATCAGGCTCACCGGCTCCTGCCCAGCGCGGGAAAACTCGTTCTCGAGCAGAGCGCGGCCAATGCCTTTACCACGGTGATGGCGGTAAACGCCGAGGCTATCGACGAACCAGTGGCCGACCACCTGCTTCTGCAGGAAAAGCAAGGGCGCAAGCACGGGATGTTTCGGCTCGATCTCGAGAATCGATGCATCGATGCCGTAGGAAACCGAGATGCCGACGATCTCGTCTCCGATTTCGGCCACCACCGCATCGCGCCAGGCACCCGGCCCGGTATCCCGACGCAGCACGTTGCGGCCATGCTCGAAGGCGGTTTCCGCGGATTTGCTCAGAACGCCGCCGTACCAGAGCCATGAGGCAAAGCCGTGTGAGGCGATGTCGATGAGGATCGCAAGTTCCGCTGCCTCGCTTCGCTTCGCAGGCCTGAGGGTCGCGCCAGCCGTCATCGTCAAAGCCCGAGCATCATCCGCACGACAGGCTCCAATCCTCTGCCGACCGCCCGGGTGTTCTCCGCGTCGAGGTGGACACCGTCGATCGGCGTCGTCCTGGCCACTGATCCGCCGTCGAAGAAGCCGCAGTCGAGCTCGTCGGCGAGATCGCGATAAAGCGGCGCCAGCATTGCGGATTGCTCGACCCCACCCGCGAACATGGCGGCAAAAGCGCTGTTGGCCGTTTCGCAGAGCGGCGGCGGCGAGACGAGGAGGATTTCGGGCCCCTCCTCCGTTTCCGTCGGCCAGTCGTGCCTGCGCACCAGATTGACGAGGCGCTCGATACCCTTCACCGCACCGAAAGCGGTGCCGTGAATGATCGGCTTCATATCGTTCGAGCCGAGCATGAGGAGGATGAGATCGATTGGCGCGTGGGTGTGCAGGAGCGTCGGAAGGACACGCGCCCCGTTCCGGTCGCAATCGGCGAGATGGTCGTCATAGGCGGTCGTCCGCCCGTTCAGCCCTTCGGCGACGACATGCACATTCGAACCGAGCGCCTTCTGCAGCACGCTCGGCCAGCGGTCCTCCAGCGCATGCCGGCCGGAACCGCTTGCATCGTATCCCCAGGTCAGACTGTCACCGTAGCAAAGGACTGTCTTCATCTGCCTACTCGCTTTTCATGGGGAAAGGACCGGCTGGGAAGCCGGTCCGGATCGCATCAGACGAGCATGCCCATCGGGTTTTCGATGTAGCGCTTGAAGGCGGCGAGCAGTTCGGCGCCGAGCGCTCCATCGACGCAGCGATGGTCGGTCGAAAGCGTGACGGTCATCACATTGGCGATGACCATCTCCTTGTTCTTGACGACGACACGGTCCTCGCCGGCGCCGACCGCGAGGATCGTCGCGTGCGGCGGATTGACGACGGCGGCGAAGTCCTTGACGCCCATCATGCCCATATTCGAAACGGCCGTGGTGCCGCCCTGATATTCTTCAGGCTTCAGCTTGCGCTCCTTGGCGCGCTTGCCGAGATCCTTCATCTCGTTGGAGATCGCCGAGAGGCTCTTCAACTCCGCCTGGCGGACGATGGGCGTGATCAGGCCGCCGGGAATGGAAACCGCAACGCCGACGTCCGCGTGCTTGTGCTTGATCATGTTCTGATCGGTCCAGGACACATTCGCATCCGGAACGTCGCGCAGAGCCAGGGCAAGCGCCTTGATCACCATGTCATTCACGGAAAGCTTGTAGACCGGCTTACCGTCCTTTTCAGGTGCTGCGGCATTCAGCTGGGCGCGCAGCGCCAGAAGCGCGTCGAGCTCGCAATCGACCGAAACATAGAAATGCGGGATCGTCTGTTTCGATTCGACGAGGCGTTTGGCGATCGTCTTGCGCATGCCGTCATGCGGCACGAGTTCGTAGGAGCCCGGCTCGAAGAGCTTGAGAACCGCGTCCTCCGACATGCCCTTTGCGAGCGTCGCCGGGGCCGGAGCTGCTGCCGGCGTGGCGGCGGGCTTGGCTGCGCCGCCGGAAACGGCTGCCTCGACGTCCTTCTTGACGACGCGGCCATGCGGTCCGGAACCGGCGATCGCCGAAAGGTCGATGCCTGCCTCCTTAGCGATGCGGCGGGCCAGCGGCGACGAAAAGATGCGCTTGCCTTCGCCGTCGGCGGGTGCAGGAGAAGCCGGAGCAGCAGCCTGCGGTGCCGGCGCTGCGGCGGGTGCCGGAGCGGCGGCCGGTGCCGTTTCGGCTGTTTCCTGCGGCTTCGGTGCCGGGGCTGCTCCCGCTGCACCGTTGCCGCCCTTGGCGGCAGTCGCGACGTCTTCGCCCTCGCCGGCGAGAACCGCGATCAGCGCATTGACCTTGACGCCTTCAGTGCCGGCGGGAACGACGATCTTGGCGACCGTGCCCTCGTCGACGGCCTCCACTTCCATCGTCGCCTTGTCGGTCTCGATCTCGGCGATCACATCGCCGGACTTGACCTTGTCGCCTTCCTTGACCAGCCATTTGGCCAGATTGCCTTCTTCCATGGTCGGAGAGAGGGCCGGCATGGTGATGTTGATTGGCATCGAACGACCCCCTTTATTTGTAGCAGACGGCTTTCACCGCATCGACGACTTCCGCGACATTCGGCAGAGCAAGCTTTTCAAGGTTGGCCGCATAAGGCATCGGCACGTCCTTGCCGGCGATCGTCAGGATCGGCGCATCGAGATAGTCGAAGGCCTGCTGCATGACGCGGGTGGCGATCTCGGTGCCGACGGAGGATTGAGGATAGCCTTCCTCGACGGTAACCAGGCGGCCGGTCTTCTTGACGGATTCGATGACGGTCGGCAGGTCCATCGGACGGATCGTGCGAAGGTCGATGATCTCGACGTCGATACCCTGCGCCTCGAGTTCCGCCGCGGCCTTGATCGCATAGGTCATGCCGATGCCGAAGGAGACGAGCGTGGCGTCCTTGCCGGCACGATGAATGCGTGCCTTACCGATCGGCAGCACGAAATCGTCGAGCTTCGGAACTTCGAATGACTGGCCGTAAAGGATCTCGTTTTCGAGGAAGATCACCGGGTTCGGATCGCGGATGGCAGCCTTGAGCAGCCCCTTCGCGTCTGCCGCCGTATAGGGCATGACGACCTTCAGGCCCGGAATGTGGCTGTACCAGGCGGCATAGCATTGGGAGTGCTGCGCGGCGACGCGGGCAGCAGCACCGCTCGGCCCGCGGAAGACGATCGGCGCGCCCATCTGGCCGCCGGACATATAGAGCGTCTTGGCGGCCGAGTTGATGATCTGGTCGATCGCCTGCATGGCGAAGTTGAAGGTCATGAACTCGACGATCGGGCGCAGACCGGTCATCGCCGCGCCGACGCCGACGCCGGCAAAGCCATGTTCCGTGATCGGCGTGTCGACCACGCGGCGCGCACCGAATTCCTGCAACAGGCCCTGCGTGACCTTGTAGGCGCCCTGGTATTCGGCGACCTCTTCGCCCATGACGAAGACGTCCTCATTGGCGCGCATCTCTTCGGCCATCGCGTCGCGAAGCGCTTCGCGGACGGTCATCGTCACCATTTCGGTTCCGGCCGGAATTGCCGGGTCGGAAGGAACCGCCTTGGGCTGCGCCGCGACGGGCGCCGCGGAAGCAGCCGGCGCTTCGGCCTCGGCCGGCTTCGGTGCTTCCGCTTTCGGGGCTTCGGCCTTCATGGAATCGATGTCGCTTGCGGCTTCGCCATCCTGCAACAGCACGGCGATCGGCGTGTTCACCTTCACACCCTCGGTGCCGGCTTCAATCAGCAGCTTGCCGATCGTGCCTTCGTCTACCGCCTCCACTTCCATCGTGGCCTTGTCGGTTTCGATTTCCGCGATGACGTCGCCGGAGGACACCTTGTCCCCCTCGTTCTTCAGCCACTTGGAGAGCGTGCCTTCCTCCATGGTCGGGGAAAGGGCAGGCATAAGGATTTCTACAGGCATATTTGTCCCTCCCCGGATCAAAGCAGGATATCGGTGTAGAGCTCGGAGACATCCGGCTCCGGATCAGACTGGGCGAAATCGGCACTGTCCGCCACGATGTCGCGAACCTCCTTGTCGATCTGCTTCAGTTCGTCCTCGGTGGCCCAGCCTTTATCCGTCAGACGGGCCTTCACCTGCTCGATCGGATCATGCTCCGAACGCATCTTCTGCACTTCGTCCTTCGAGCGATACTTCGCCGGATCGGACATCGAATGGCCGCGATAGCGGTAGGTCAGCATTTCGAGGATGATCGGGCCCTTGCCGGAACGGCAATGTTCGACCGCCTCGTCGGCAGCGGCCTTGACGGCGCGGACATCCATGCCGTCGACCTGATAGCCGGGAATGCCGAAGGAAGCGCCGCGCTGGGAGAAATCTGTCTGCGCCGATGCCCGCGACACGGAGGTACCCATGGCATAACGGTTGTTCTCGACGATGTAGATCACCGGCAGCTTCCAGAGAGCGGCCATGTTGAAGCTCTCATAGACCTGACCCTGGTTCGCCGCACCGTCGCCGAAATAGGCGAGGCTTACATTGTCGTTGCCGCGATACCTGTTGGCGAAAGCGAGGCCGGTCCCGAGCGAGACCTGCGCACCGACGATGCCGTGGCCGCCATAGAAGTGCTTCTCCTTGGAGAACATGTGCATCGAGCCGCCTTTCCCCTTGGAAAGGCCGCCACGGCGACCGGTGAGCTCCGCCATCACGCCGCGCGCACTCATGCCGCAGGCGAGCATGTGGCCATGGTCGCGATAGCCGGTGATGACCTGGTCGCCCTCTTTCAGGGCCAGCTGCATCCCGACAACGACGGCTTCCTGACCGATATAGAGGTGACAGAAACCACCGATGAATCCCATGCCGTAAAGCTGGCCGGCCTTTTCCTCGAAACGCCGGATCAACAGCATTTCGCGGTAGGCCTTGAGATCGTCTTCCTTGGAGAATTCGGCGATCGTGCCGCCGGCAAAATCTTTCTTGGCCGGCTTGGCAGCGGTCTTGCGGCTGGAAACGGACGCGGATTTTCGCGGAGCCATTCGTTCCTCCCAATGGTTAGCCTTTGGCGGCTACCATAGGGAAAGAAAAGCGCGGCAGCAATGCTATATTTGCATGGCTATTATTCGCGTCAACACATTGATATATAACGCGATTTTTTGATTAACCTATTTCAGGTTAATCCTCGGAATGGTGGAAAATAACGATCTCGTCGCTCCGCGACATGTTGAGCGCGAGGCGAGCCTTCTCATCCAGCATGTCTCTCTCGAGCGAACCGTCGCTCATCAGCTCGACTTCCTTTTCCAGGATTTTTCGCGTCTGAGTGAGCTCGTCCAGCCGTGCCTGCCGCTCGGCAATCTGACGGTCAAACTCCTTCGTCGCCTCCAGACCATAACCGCCATGGATCGAATGATAGCCGAAATAGGAAAGGAAGGCGACCGCCAGCAACGGCACCACCAATCGCCCCAGTCTCCGCTTCTTGTGATGCCGTGTCCACATCGCTCATGCCCTGAATTGAGTTGGCGCGGGCTGCAGGAGATACTGCAAACCATTGTCCCGCGCCCGCTCCAATACGCAGTACGAAGATGAAGACTAGCGTCGATTGATTAACCGACGGTTGACCATAAACAATTTGCGAATGGAAAGAGAACTCGGAGGACGGAGCGGTCGGCAAGGAGACTCGTGACGACGCCGCTTTTCCCTTCTCCTCGTCAAAGGGCCAGGGCTGCTCCTCTGGCGGAACCGTTGCTACGGAGAGAAACCGGCTGGTCAGGCCGCTTGTCGTCTCCCCCACAAGGGGGGAGAACCTGTGACAGTTTTGGGCATGCGACGGTCAAACCGTTTATCGTATGCCCTAGGCTCCAGACTCAATTAGTCCACCAGATGACGATAGCAGCGATGTGGACGGCGGCCTGGAAGTTTGTGGCGAGCTTGTCGTAGCGGGTAGCAATCCGCCGCCAATCCTTGAGACGGCAGAACATCCGCTCGATGACGTTGCGCTGGCGATAGGCCCTTGCATCGAAGGGATGGCGGCGCTTTCTGGTCGGGTTGTTGGGAATGACCGGAATGGTGCCGCGTCCGGTCAGATACTGGCGCAGGGCATCGCTGTCGTAGGCGGTGTCGGCGGCGAGGAAATAGGCGGGTGGCAGGTGCTGGAGCAACGGCACGGCGGCGCGCACATCGCCCATCTGCCCCGGCGAGATCTGCAGACCGAGCGGCCGGCCGCGACCGTCTACGACGGCGTGGATTTTCGTCGTCCGGCCGCCGCGGGAGCGACCGATCGCCTGCGTCTGCGCCCCCCTTTTCCACCAGCGGCCGAGCGATGGACCTTCGCGGTGGTACTGTCGATCATCTGCATGTCGCCTGGACTGGCCGCGACCAGGGCCGAAAACAGCTTCAGCCACAGGCCGCGGCCGGCCCAACGATGAAAGCGATTGTAAATCGTGGTTGGCGGGCCATAGACGGCCGGGCAATCCTGCCAACGGCACCCGACACGCAACACATGGACAATGCCGCTGATGACGCGGCGGTCATCGACCCGGCGCGCACCGGGTCGGTTCTTCGGCAGCAGCGGTTCGATAACGGACCATTGCTGATCGCTCAACCAGAATTCGCTTCCCATGCTTCAACTCCGCTATTTTTCGGAAAAGAATCATGGAAATCACATGCCATCAATAGGCTGATTGAGTTTTGACCCTAGGGCAATCGTCCCGCGAGAGGATCAGTTGCCCCCGAGTTTCAATCAACCGCGCAACACGGAGCGGCCGGCATATTGCGCCTGCGGGCCGAGCTGCTCTTCGATACGGATCAGCTGGTTGTACTTGGCGAGCCGGTCGGAACGTGCGAGCGAGCCGGTCTTGATCTGACCGCAATTAGTGGCGACCGCGAGGTCGGCAATCGTCGAGTCCTCGGTCTCGCCGGAGCGGTGCGACATGACGGCGGTGTAACGCGCCTTGTGGGCGGTCTCGACCGCGTCGAGCGTTTCCGAAAGCGACCCGATCTGGTTGACCTTGACGAGGATGGAGTTCGCGACGCCCATCTTGATGCCGTCGCGCAGGCGCGCAGAATTGGTCACGAACAGGTCGTCGCCGACGAGCTGGCACTTGTTGCCGACGAGGTCGGTCAAGGATTTCCAGCCGTCCCAATCGTCTTCAGCCATGCCGTCCTCGATCGAGATGATCGGATATTTGCCGGCGAGCTCGGCGAGATACTCGGCCATGGCGCCCGGCTCCAGCGTACGGCCCTCACCCTCGAGGACGTACTTGCCGTCCTTGAAGAATTCGGTCGAAGCGCAGTCGAGAGCGACATACATGTCCTCGCCCGGTTTGTAGCCGGCCTTCTCGATTGACTTCATGATGAAGTCGAGGGCTGCCGGCGCGGAAGCGAGGCCCGGCGCGAAGCCGCCTTCGTCGCCGACATTGGTGTTGTGACCGTCCGCGGCAAGCTGCTTCTTCAGCGTGTGGAAGACTTCCGAACCCATGCGGACGGCGTCCTTCAGGGTCTCGGCGCCGACCGGCATGATCATGAATTCCTGGAAGTCGATCGGATTGTCGGCGTGAGCGCCGCCATTGATGATGTTCATCATCGGAACGGGCAGAAGATGCGCATTCGGGCCGCCGACATAACGATAGAGCGGCAGGCCGGAGGCTTCCGCGGCGGCCTTCGCGACGGCGAGCGAAACGCCGAGAATTGCATTGGCCCCGAGGCGCGACTTGTTCGGCGTGCCGTCGAGCTCGATCATGGTACGGTCGATCTGAATCTGGTTTTCAGCGTCGAGGCCGCCGATCGCTTCGAATATCTCGCCGTTCACCGCATCGACGGCGCGTTCGACGCCCTTGCCGAGGTAACGCGTGCCGCCATCGCGCAGTTCGACGGCTTCATGCGCACCGGTGGAGGCGCCCGAGGGAACCGCCGCGCGACCGAAACTGCCATCCTCGAGATGGACATCGACCTCGACGGTCGGGTTGCCGCGGCTGTCGAGTATCTCTCTGCCGATGATGTCGATGATTGCAGTCATGATCTCTTCCCTTATGGACGATGATAATGGTCGGCCTGTCTTAATTCACGGCCCCGAAATTACAATGGCGCCGGGAGCGCAAAATCCGGCCGCCGGCCCGCTTCATGAAAAATTCACGAAGCGGGACGCCGGGGCTCACGCTTTCGCAACGGCGTCGAAGGCCAGCAGCTTTTCAAGCAGCCGCGGCATGTCCTTCAGCGGCACCATGTTCGGACCGTCGGAAGGCGCGTTGTCGGGATCCTCGTGGGTCTCTACGAAGACACCGGCGACACCGACAGCGACGGCCGCGCGCGCCAATGTCTCGACGAACTCACGCTGGCCGCCGGTGGAGCCTCCCTGGCCGCCCGGCTGCTGCACGGAATGGGTCGCATCGAAGACCACCGGAGCGCCGAGTGCCGCCATGATCGGCAGCGAGCGCATGTCGGAGACCAGCGTATTATAGCCGAAGGAAGCGCCGCGCTCGCAGAGAAGCACGTTCGGGTTGCCACTCTCGGTGAACTTGGCAAGGACGTTCTTCATGTCCCAAGGGGCGAGGAACTGGCCCTTCTTTACGTTGATCGCCCGCCCCGTCTTCGCGGCGGCGACGAGCAGATCCGTCTGCCGTGACAGAAAGGCCGGGATCTGCAGGATGTCGACGATCTCGGCCACGGCAGCGCATTGCTCTTCCGTGTGGATGTCGGTCAGGACCGGAAAGCCGAACTCCCGCTTGAGGTCGGCGAAGACCTCCATCGCCTTGTCGAGCCCGATGCCGCGCTTGCCAGCGAGCGAGGTGCGGTTCGCCTTGTCGAAAGAAGATTTATAAACGAGTCCGAGCCCGAGCGATTTGCAGAGCTCGACGAGCTCCCCCGCAATCATGAAGGCGTGTTCGCGGCTCTCCATCTGACACGGTCCGGCGATCAGTGTCAGCCGTTCCTTCTGCGAGAACACCACCTGGCCGGCACCCTCGCCGACGACGACTCTTGAATTGGTTTCCATCATCATCCTCCAAAGGCGAAGATTACACCCTGCCCCGGCGCTTCCGGAACGATGAGGCGTCCGCCCATTTCTGCGAATTCGATATCGTTCTGCGCAAACAGCGCCCGCGTGGCCTCCAGATCGCTCACGCGGAAGACCACGGCGCGACCCCGCAAGCCGCGCTCTGCACCCTCGATTGAGCGACCGAAGAATGCCTGCACGCCGGCAGGGGTCAGGACGCTGATTTTGGCACTGCCTGCCTGGATGTCCATGCCGAAGGAATGGGCCGAGACCTCGCGCTCGTCCACGGCTTCCTGCAGAAGATACTGGAAATCCGTCGGGTTCTGCTCCGAAAGCACGACCTCGGCAATGCCGAGCACGCCGTTTCCATGGCGGTGAAGCGAGCTGCTGTCGACCGGCAGCGCACGCAGGCGCTGACAGGCAAAAAGGAAAAAGTCCGGCGAACGCAGATCCGCTGCAAAGGAAAGCCGGAAGGAACCGAGCCCTTCGCGCCCGTCGGGCAGCCGCATAGGCCGTGAGAATTCGAGCATTTCGCCGCCGGAGATGCCGCGGGAGCGGAACCGGATGTGATCTTCGGCAGCGTCCGGCGTCCCGAGCACGACGGCCGACAGACCCTCGGCCCCCTGGCGAAAGCGAAAAGCCTGGTCACGCGCCACGAAGGCGTTGCCTTCAAGCGCGGCTGCCTCGCATTCCTCCCGCGAAGCGACGGCGAGCGGCTCCAGATAGGTGTTATCCGAGAAGAAGACGCAGGCATTCGCGGTGCCGAACGGGTGGCGCGCCTCATCGGCAACCGTGAAGCCGAGCGCCGCCAGGCGCTGCCTCGTCCGCGCGAGATCGGCCACCGGCAGCACGAGATGATCGAGCGGGCGGGCGGTTCGCTTGGATTGGCTCATGGCGGATTCCCTGATGACCGGTTTGCCGCTGTTTGCAACTTTTGACCGCCGATTGCAAGCGCGGCGGCGGGCGCCCGGAACCGTGACCGGAAATGCGAACGGCCGCCTCTTGCAGGCGGCCGCAGAAGTGATTGCCCGTTCGGTGACCCGGCTACACGAGCCGCGACTGTTCGAGCGCTGCCTCGATGAAGCTCGAAAAGAGCGGGTGCGGATCGAGCGGACGCGACTTCAGTTCCGGATGGTACTGAACGCCGATGAACCAGGGATGGTCGGGATACTCGATCGTCTCCGGCAGAACGCCATCCGGGGACATGCCGGAGAAGATCAGGCCGCAGGATTCCAGGCGGCTCTTATAATCTACATTGACCTCGTAGCGGTGGCGATGACGCTCGGAAATATCGGGCGACCCATAGATCGCGGCGATCTTGGTGTCGGGCTTCAAGGCCGCGCGATAGGCGCCGAGGCGCATGGTGCCGCCGAGATCGCCCGCGGCGGACCGCTTCTCGAGTTCATTGCCCTTCACCCACTCGGTCATCAGGCCGACGACCGGCTCCTTGGTCGGGCCGAACTCCGTCGAGGACGCCTTTTCGATACCGGCGAGATTGCGCGCCGCTTCGACGACGGCCATCTGCATGCCGAAGCAGATGCCGAAATAGGGCACCTTACGCTCGCGGGCGAAGCGCGCCGCATTGATCTTGCCTTCCGAACCGCGTTCGCCGAAGCCGCCCGGAACGAGAATGCCGTGGACCTTTTCCAGATAGGGCGCCGGGTCCTCCTTTTCGAAGACCTCGGACTCGATCCACTCGAGCTTGACCTTGACGCGATTGGCGATGCCGCCATGGTAGAGCGCCTCGATCAGCGACTTATAGGCATCCTTCAGACCGGTATATTTTCCGACGATCGCGATCGTCACCTCGCCTTCCGGCGTGCGGATCCGGTGCGCCACGTCTTCCCAGGCTTCCATGCGCGGCTTCGGCGCCGGCTCTATGCCGAAGGCGGCAAGCACTTCGTTGTCGAGCCCTTCCTTGTGATAGGCGATCGGCACGTCATAGATCGAAGCGACGTCGAGCGCCTGGATGACCGCGGACTGGCGGACATTGCAGAAGAGCGACAGCTTGCGGCGTTCCGCTTCCGGAATTTCGCGGTCGGCGCGCACGAGCAGGATATCCGGGTGAATGCCGAGCGCCTGCAGTTCTTTCACGGAGTGCTGGGTCGGCTTCGTCTTCAGCTCGCCCGCGGCCGGAATGTAGGGCATCAGCGTCAAATGGACATAGACGGCGGTGCCGCGCGGGAGGTCGTTGCCGAGCTGGCGGATCGCCTCCATGAAAGGCATCGCCTCGATATCGCCGACGGTGCCGCCGATTTCGCAGATAACGAAATCGTAGTCCTCATTGCCTTCGGTGACGAAGTTCTTGATTTCATTTGTGACGTGCGGAATCACCTGGACCGTCGCGCCGAGATAGTCGCCACGCCGCTCCTTGTCGATAATGTTCTTGTAGATCCGCCCCGTGGTGATGTTGTCGGTCTTGGTCGCCGAGCGGCCCGTGAAACGCTCGTAGTGCCCGAGATCGAGGTCCGTCTCCGCGCCGTCGTCGGTGACGAACACCTCGCCGTGCTGGGTGGGGCTCATGGTGCCCGGATCGACGTTCAGGTAGGGATCGAGCTTGCGCAGCCTCACACGGTAGCCACGCGCCTGCAGCAACGCTCCAAGAGCGGCCGCAGCGATGCCTTTTCCGAGAGAGGAGACCACGCCGCCAGTGATGAATACATATCGCGCCATGGGAGTCACCGGATACCTTTTCACAAACGATTCCGCCACCGAAAAATTCGTCTTTCAGAATTTTCCGTGCGGAAGGGCGGATTTCACACAAAACAAAACCGGCGGATGAAGCCATCCGCCGGCAGATCTTCTGATTTGCGGCCTTACTGACCGCTCGGAACTTGCGATCCCGTATTGCCGTTGGCGCCAGCAGCCGGGGCTGCGGGAGCCGGAGCGGCAGGCGCGGCACCTGCCGGGGCCTGAGGCGCGGCAGTACCACCTGCCGGTGCGGCGTTGTTGGCGCCGTTGCCGTTGGCCGGAGTCTCGGTGTTTCCGTCGGCCGGTGCGGTCTGACCGCCACCGAGCGAATCGAGAACGCCGCCGCTCGAGCTCGTTCCCGGGATACGGTCGAGAATGTCGGTCGCCTGCGGCTCGTAGCGTGAAAGAATGCCCATGGCCAGCGCCAGGGCGAAGAAAAGGAAGGCCAGAATGGCGGTCGTTCGGGTCAGCGCATTGGCGGTGCCACGCGCAGACATGAAGCCCGAGCCGCCGCCGATCCCGAGACCGCCGCCTTCGGAACGCTGAATGAGAACGACGCCGATCAGGGCGACGACCACCATGAGATAGATGACGAGTAGTACGGTCTGCATCAGCTTCCAGTCCTGCCCTCTGCGGGGCATGCGAATCGAACGACGCCGGCCTCACCGTGGGGCCGCGTCAAATTTGGCGCCTCTTTATACCAAGCCGCCAGTTATTCCAAGTCCCGCGGCAATCAGGCAGTCAATTCTTCATAGGCCCTGTAGATGGCGAGGAAATCATCCGCTTTCAAGCTCGCGCCGCCGATCAGGGCGCCGTCGACATTGGCAACGCCCATGAGTTCCTTCGCATTCGAGGGCTTGACGGAACCTCCATAGAGGATGCGCATCTTGCCGCCTTCCGCGCCGAAGCGCGAGACGAGCTCGCGGCGCATGAAGGCGTGCGCCTCCTCGACGTCGGACACGGTGGGCGTCAGGCCGGTGCCGATCGCCCACACGGGTTCGTAGGCGATCACCGTGTTTTCGGACGTCGCCTGGTCCGGGAGGCTCCCGGCGAGCTGGCGCTTCAGGATGTCGAGCGTCCGGCCGGCCTTGCGCTCCTGTTCCGTCTCACCGACGCAAACGATCGCGACGATATCCGCGCCGTGCGCGGCCTCGGCCTTGGCACGCACCAGTGCGTCGCCTTCGCCATGATCGGTGCGCCGTTCGGAATGGCCGACGATCACATGAGTGCCGAAACAATCGGCGACCATTTCAGCCGAGACTTCGCCGGTATGGGCTCCCGACTGCTTCTGGTGGCAGTCCTGAGCCCCGATCATCAAAGGGCTGTCGTCGCAAAGCGCGGTCGCAACGTAAAGCAATGTGGCCGGCGGGCAGATCAGGGCGTCCACCCTCGCGGAAAGGTCGCCTTTGACGCCCTCGGCCATTGCCTTGATCTGATCGAGAGACGCGCGTGTTCCATTCATCTTCCAGTTGCCGGCGACGAGCGGGCGGATATCGGGCGTCATGGGGTCTCCTCCAGATCAGGTCTCTTCGTCTCGGCAAGCGGCGTAGCAAATCGCTCGCGTAAAAAAAAGGCACCAGCCGGATTATTCGGTGTCGACTCTCCGAGCACGGCGAATCCGCCCACCCCGTCCAGCGTTGCCGGCGCTCGAGCCAATGGGAAATCGTCCCGACGAAAGCGAATAAAAACGGCGCCGTGGGCGTCTAAGGCGGAGACGTTCTACCGCCACGTAGACGTACGCACCGGGCGTCGGAGTCTGCCATGCTGCGCAACAGCGACAACGGTTTCGGAACGGTGACGATCGCCCTTCACTGGACGATCGCCGTTCTGATCCTCGGGCTTATCCTCGCCGGCATCGTCATGCGGCGCTTCGAGATCGACCCGGCTTTGCAGTTCTCCCTTTACCAGTGGCACAAGTCGTTCGGCTTCACGGCCTTGGGACTGGCTGCGTTTCGGATGCTCTGGTGGCTCGTGGAAACCAGTCCGGCCGCCTCTCCGACCCTTGGCCCGATGGAGCACATGGCCGCGCGCGCCACGCATCTGTCGCTCATCGCGCTCGCACTCCTTGTGCCGCTGTCCGGCTGGGCGGTCGTGTCGGTCTCCACGCTGGCGATCCCGAGCTTTTATTTCAACTTGATCGTCATTCCGCATCTGCCGCTCCCGAAATCCGGGGCTTCGGAAGCGTTCTGGGCCTTCGCCCATGCAACGCTCGCCTATGTGACGCTTGGCCTGGTCGCAATCCACGCGGCGGCAGCACTCTATCACCATCTCGTGCGGCGCGACTTGGTGCTCATCCGCATGCTTCGCTCCGGGCCGATGCCGCGCACCGGCAGCACCGTCAACACTTCCGAAAAGGACGACACCGTTGTCGAGAGGAAACGCATATGACCAGCCCAGGCAAGCAGTCCATGGCAGTGGCCCTGCCGCTTTCGCTTCTCGCCCTTGGCCTCGCAGGGACGCCGGTTGAGGGCGCAAAAGCGCCGGCACTTGCGAATGCTGCCGGGAACTACCGCATCGCGAGCTCCTCGAGTATTCAGTTCAGCGTCGGACAAGTGGGTGGCAGCGGCGGCATTGCCGGCAGCTTCACTAAATTCTCGGGCGTATTCCGGATCGATGGCGATGATATCGGGCGATCCTCCGTGGAATTCACGCTTTTTCCGGAGAGCGTGAGGTCCACGGAGCGCCGGATCGAGGACTTCCTGCGCTCCAGCGCAGTGTTCGATGCGGCCAACCACAAGACCGTGACCTTCCACTCTACCGGCGTCAGCCAGACCGGCCCGGACACCGCAACGATCGAGGGCGTTCTGACCGCCCGCGGCAAGAGCCGCAAGGAGCGTTTCGACGTGAGGCTCACCGATTGGAACAGGCGGTCGATTTCCTTCACGATCCGCGGCAGCATCCGCCGCTCGCCCTACGGCATGACCGTCGGGACGCCCATTTACTCCAATGTCGTGGACTTCGACATGAACATAAGGGGGCAGAAGCGTTAGGTTTGGCCAGGCGCCAAAGCCGTGCGCCGCCAGAAGTCCGAGACCATTGCCGGATCGCGCAGTGCCTCCAGTCTTTTCCAGGCGGGAAATGATGCTTCGAAAACGGCCGGGCTCATGCGGACGTCCTGGGACGGATTGACCGCACCGCCGGCGACAACGGCAATCTCGTCGAGAGCGTCGAGCAGCTTGACCGTGGCCTCGCCTTGATTGGCAAAGTCCATGGTCAGGGTGAAGCCCGGCCTCGCAAAGGAGAGAAGCCCCGGGGAGGCTATGTCACCGAAACGCTGCAGCTTCGTCCCTACGGACGCATGACCGGCACGGCGGGCTGTTTCAAGCAACCGCGCCGTCGTCTCCGGCGCGGTCGCGACGGGATAGACGCTTTGATGCTGGCAGAGGCCACGCCGCCCGTAGAGCCTGCGCCACCCGCCGATCGCGTCGAGAGGGTGAAAGTAGGAAGTCCACGTCTCCGTCGACACGGTCTCACCACGGTCGTGCTTGCGAAAGCGGTATTCGTTCAGCAATCTCAGCGTCACGCTGTTGAACAGACTGAAGGGCGGAGAAAAAGGCACGGCGAGCCTCGGCCCCTTCGGGATGTCAGGATATTCGCAAGCGCCGTCGGCGTGATCCGCGGCGAACAGCACGCCCCTCCCCATGCGCCGTCCCGTCGCGAGCTGGTCGAGCCAGGCTACGGAATATTCGTGCTCCTCTTCGGCTCGTTCGGCCAGCGTGAAATACCGATCGAGGCTGTCGAAGCGATGCACGTGCCGCTGGACATGCGGCGACGGCACCTTCATCAGCCGAAGCTCGACGTCGAGGATCAGCCCGGTCAGTCCCAGGCCGCCGATCGTAGCAGCGAAGAGCTCTGCATTCTCCTCGGGCGAGCAGACCAGGCGTTCGCCCGTCGAACGCAGCAGGGTCAGGCGCCGGACGTGATTGCCGAAGGAGCCACGCGCATGGTGATTGCCGCCGTGGACGTCGTTGGCGACGGCGCCGCCGACGGTGACGAGGCCCGTCGCCGGCGTCACGGGAAGAAAAAAGCGGTGCGGGACGGCGCGCGCGAGCAGGTCGGCAAGGATAACGCCGGCCTCGCAGCGAATGGTCCCGCTCCCCGGATCGAAAGACAGGATGCGGTTGTGCCTCCTGCTTGCGATAAGGGTCCCAAGTTCATTGCGGCAAATGTCGCCATAGCTCAGGCCATTGCCCACGGGAAGAAACGCCATGGGGCCCACCGAGCTTATGCCGTCCTCGTAGTCATCGGGTGAAACGGTCGGTTGAGAGCGGTTTCCAAACCGCCCTGCGTTCTCGGAATCGTCCATCCTCATTGCCGCCGTCAACTCCACAACCGATCGCGTTAGTCTAGAGCGGGGTGAGGAAAAGTGTGTGCGGTTTTCCGCCCGCATCCCGCTCCAACTTCTTGGAATCGATCACGTTCATGTTTTTAGGCCGACCCGACCTAAAAACATCGTGATCTAGCGGTCGAGAATCCAGTTCAGCGCCTCTCGCCAGTCCGTCATCCTGATCGGAGTTCCATGCGAACCTGTTTCGAACAGGACGAAGCGGGCAGGATAGTCCTTCGATCTGAGGCTGCGATAGAACGCGATCTGGGACTCGGCCGGATAGACGCTGTCGCGGCTGCCGTGGCTGAAGAATATCGGCAGCCGCGCCCCGTAGGCGGCACTTTTGCGAAAGTCGGGGTCGGCTGGACCGCCCATGATCATCATGCCGCCAAGGGCCGAGACGGTCGCCTCTTGGCGGGCTATGCCCCAGCAGATGAAGCTTCCCATGGAGGCACAGGAAAGGACCACCGGCCGGCCGCCGGAGCGTTCCGCGGCGAAGCGGATCAGAGCCGAAATATCCGCTACGCCCGCGGCATCGAAGGACCTGACGCTTGGGACGTAATAGGTACCGCCATTGAGGACAGCCAGATTTTTGAGGCGATTGAAATTGCCCCCGAACGAGAAATCATTGACACCGAGACGTCGGTCGCCGCCGCGACCATGGATGAAGATCACGGTGAATGCGGCGCCGCGATCGGGGCCGACGCGAGTGACGTCAAGCCCCCGCTCGCCGAGACCGAGCGTCTCGTTCACCTGGACGCTCTTGACACCGAGCGACACGTAAGCGCGCTTCACCCGCCGCTCGGGTATCTGGTCGCGCTCGTTGATGTCGCGGAGCTCCTGGTAATCGACAACGCGGAAGTCGCCGCCATCCGCCTCCTGAAGCAGTTTGCTATAGCGAAACAGCGCATCCTTGTAGGGCTCAAGGGGTTCGGCACTTGCGGAAACGGCAAGGCTCGCAAAAAGAAGCGCGCCGATCAGATGCCGTATGGAGAAAAGAATTGTGGACATGGACACCCGATCGGCTCCCTCGTTCGGCGCATGCCTTGCCACCGGCGCCTCGGCCAAGCAACACTGGCGCGGCAAATCTGGCTCATTAAAGGGTATTTCTTCCTCCGGGGCATCGAAATTCGCCTTTTGTTCGCTCTTCCGGCGAGACTCTGGCAGAATTCCGGTGATTCGCGCGACAAAGGATGGCGGCCGCGCCGCGGTCTTGCTATGGCCTAGCCGACACTTAGACAGGAACGATCTGAACGCTTCATGGACGACAGCAGCGACCTTTTTTCCGCTATGCCCCAACAGCCGAAGCCGGCGGATGCCGCGCCACGCAAGCCCGCGGCCCCCGTCGCCGGTAACGAAGCGCCGCGCCCGGCACCCAAGACGAGCGACGGCAGCGACTACGACGCTTCGGCAATCGAGGTGCTGGAAGGTCTGGAGCCGGTCCGGCGCCGTCCGGGCATGTATATCGGCGGGACGGACGAAAAGGCGCTGCATCATCTGTTCGCCGAGGTCATCGACAACTCGATGGACGAGGCGGTCGCGGGGCACGCCAACTTCATCGATGTGAGCCTGGACGCCGACGGCTACCTGACGGTGACCGACAACGGCCGCGGCATCCCGGTGGAGAACCACCCGAAATTTCCCGGCAAGTCGACGCTCGAAGTGGTGATGACGGTGCTGCATGCGGGCGGCAAGTTCGACGGCAAGGCCTATGAGACTTCCGGCGGCCTGCACGGCGTCGGCGTTTCCGTGGTCAACGCTCTGTCGGACGACCTTGAAGTCGAGGTTGCACGCAACCGGCGGCTCTATCGCCAGCGCTTCTCCCGCGGCATCGCGCAGGGCGGCCTCGAAGACCTGGGTGACGTACACAACCGACGCGGCACCAGGGTCCGCTTCCACCCCGACCCGCAGATCTTCGGACCGCATGCCCGCTTCGAGCCGGCGCGGCTTTTCCGAATGGCCCGCTCCAAGGCCTATCTCTTCGGCGGCGTCGAAATCCGCTGGTCCTGCGATCCGGCGCTCCTGCCGGAAGGTTCGGAAATCCCGGACAGGGCCGTGTTTCATTTTCCCGGCGGTCTCAAGGACTATCTCGCCGCCACGCTCGGCAAGGAATTCACCGTCACCCGCGAGATTTTTGCCGGTAAATCGGAAAAGTCCGGCGGCCACGGTTCGCTCGAATGGGCCGTCACCTGGTATGGCGGCGACCAGCAGATCCATTCCTACTGCAACACCATCCCGACACCCGAAGGGGGAACGCACGAGGCGGGCCTGCGCATTGCGCTGACGAAGGGGCTCAAGAACTACGCCGAGCTCACCCAGAACAAGCGCGCTGCGATCGTCACCACCGACGATGTCATGATCTCCGCGGCAGGCATGCTCTCGGTCTTCATTCGCGAGCCGGAATTCGTCGGTCAGACGAAGGACAAGCTGGCAACGGTGGAGGCGCAGCGGATCGTCGAAAACGCGCTTCGCGATCCTTTCGACCATTATCTCGCCGACAATCCGGCAGAGGCGGCCAAGCTTCTCGACTGGGTGGTGGAGCGCGCCGAAGAGCGTGTACGCCGGCGCAAGGAAAAGGAAGTCAGCCGCAAGACGGCGGTCCGCAAGCTGCGCCTGCCGGGCAAGCTCGCGGACTGCGCCCAGAATACGGCGGAAGGTGCCGAACTCTTCATCGTCGAAGGGGACTCGGCCGGCGGATCGGCCAAACAGGCGCGCAACCGCGCCAACCAGGCGATCCTGCCGCTGCGCGGCAAGATCCTCAACGTCGCCAGCGCCGGCCGGGAGAAGCTCGGTGCCAATCAGCAGATCGGCGATCTCGTCCAGGCGCTCGGCTGCGGCACGCGCTCGAAGTATCGCGAAGAGGACCTGCGCTACGAGCGCATCATCATCATGACCGACGCCGACGTCGACGGTGCGCACATCGCATCTCTTCTGATCACCTTCTTCTACCAGGAAATGCCGGAGCTCATCCGCGGCGGCCATCTCTATCTCGCCGTGCCGCCGCTCTATCGCCTGAGCCAGGGTTCCAAGACGCTTTATGCCCGCGACGACGCGCATCGCGAAGAGCTGATGCGGACGGAGTTCAATGGCCGCGGCAAAGTCGAACTCGGGCGGTTCAAAGGCCTCGGTGAGATGCTGCCCGCGCAGCTCAAGGAAACCACGATGGACCCGGCCAAGCGGACGCTCCTCAAGGTCGAAATCGACGATGTCGACTTCGAGGGTACCCGGGATGCCGTCGACAGCCTGATGGGAACGAAAGCCGAGGCCCGCTTCCGTTTCATCCAGGAGCGCGCCGTCTTCGCGGACAACCTGGATATCTGAAACGCCTGATCGCCCTCACGCTTCCTGCCGAACCGGTTTTTCCATGAATAGGCTCAGCGGATCCGGCAGATAGGTGCCGAAGGGCGGGCGCTCCACGTAGCCGGATCCCCTGTACAGGCCGATCGCTTCCGGCTGATGGATGCCGGTCTCCAGGCGGATCGCCGTCAGACCGAGCTTTGCCGCCTTGGCTTCAAGAGCCGATACGAGCAGCTTGCCAATCTTCAGCCCCCTCGCCTCCGGGTCGACGAACATCCGCTTGATCTCGGCCGTACCGTCGCCTGCTTCGACGAGGCCACAGCAGCCGACGATTTCGCCGTGACGTCGGGCGACGAAAAACGATACGGTCGGCTGCTCCAACTGAGACAGATCGACCAGATGATTGCTTTCGGCCGGATAGAGCGATGCCGCATAGGCGTCGGACAATTCGAGCAGGCGGATGACGGCCGGCTGGCGCGGCGACTCTTCGGCGATGGTTACGGCGGTCATTTCAGTCTCTCCCCATACACGATCGTAAGCTGGATGTGAGCTTCCAAAGGACATCCATTCGGTCCCGCCCCGGAAGCGCCAGGTTCCAACGCTCTATCGCCGAAGGACGCCGGGACCAATACGCCAAACGACGCAAGTTCGCAGCTATCACAATCAATCCGCGTAACGGGGAGAAACAATTTGTTTCGGGGCCCGCCGGCTTTGCCCTTCTTTGGAGAGAATCGGACGGCCATAAACAGGGAGTCGCCATCATCTGAACGGAAAACGTGACCATGAAAGCCGCCCTGATCGTCATGACCATTCTCGGTTGCGACGACAACGTGACTCAATGCCATTACATCTCGACCGTGAACGGCGACTGGCCGTCGATCGTGCAGTGCGACGCGGAATCGCAAAAGGAACTGCCGCGGTTCCGACAGGAACTACCCGGTCGTGGTGGCCGTGTGCGAGAGCTCAGGGCCGGGCATGACGGCGGAAACCGAGCCGGTTCCGGAGATGAATGCAACGCTTCCGACCCAGCCGGACGTGCAGCAAAACACACCCCCAGCGGCGGAAGGCGGAGAACCAACCTTGCCGAGGCGCGCTTTGGCATTGATCAGCGGCGCGGTACCCGACCGGGAGAAACTGAAGGCGATCGTCAGCGCACCGGTCCACTACGTCGAAGACGGCTATTCGTGGGTGGCGCGCAGATTCGGCAATTGAGGTAATCAAGTCCTCTTACGCGGCCTGGCGGGATAGCGACGCGTAGTTGCGCGCCCTCTGCCGCTGCTCGGCAAAAGCCAGCCGCTCCGCCAGTTCGGCGACGACGTGATATGCGCCGCGGCTTCGGCGGCGAAGGCGATCCGAAAGTCTGGCGGCCACGGAGGGGGAGACTCCATCGTGATCCGCATCTGCCTCGCATTGGCAGAACAATACGGCCTCCGAAAACACTCCGCTTACTTCACGTCCAAGACCCGCAGTTTCGAGGAGAGCCCTGATCGAGTGGAACCGCCCGCCCGAAAGGATCGATCGGACGCGCTTTTCCGGGACTCCGGACAGATCCACGATCGCCGCGGAAAAAAACTCCGTCCTGCCGCTGCAAAGCGCCGTCAACAGCAGGGCCGGCGTCAGGCGGCCGGCTTTGCGGAGACCGGCAACCATCCGCTGCAATTCCTCCCGCGCGGAGGCCGAGGAAAGCGTCAGCGCTGCCGCATCGCAAGACTCCCGCACGACACGCTGCGCCCGCTCCTCGCCCACGACGGCGCGTACCAGGTCGGAGGCCGCAAGCGCCGCGCCGACTTTTTCGGCGAGGATCTGGCGCGCGTCGCTCGGCAGATCATGACGCTCGAGCAACAGGCCACGGGCGGCCACGCTATCGCCAAGGCGGTCGGCTATTCGCCGCAACGAGCCCGGAGACAGTCCAGCCCCCGGATTTTCCAACAGAATGAGCACCTCTTCCTCGCCGCCAATCTCGGCGATCGCAGCCGCAACCGCGCATGAGACGGCGCTGCGGGAGGCGATCATCGCCCGCATCTCCGCGCCGCCCTCCGCCGTCATGTCGACAAGATCTTCGTCGTTCAAGACGGGAGAGCGGGAAACGGTGATGTAGGCGATCTCGGGCTGATCCTGCGCAAGCACCTTGATGATCGAGCGCGGTACAATCGGGCAATCGGCCAGCGCCTCGGCGAGAGATCGACGCACCTTGGGCGAAGGATCGTCGAGGAGAAAGGTCATGGCCATTTCGGCCGCCTGCCGATCGATGCCGTTCACAGCGGCTTCAGCATAGGCGCGACCAAGCGCACTGGCAGCACTGGCACGTTCGCTGGCTTTCGCCGTTTCCACCCAGCGAAGAAATGCTTGTATGATCACCTATGCCCCACTAGTCACCCGAGCAGCCCCATGCTCGAAACCTAGCGGGCAAAGGTTTAAGATTGGTTCACCATGTCTGTTAACAGCGCGATAACCACCCTACCGCTCCTGTATCTGCCGGCCGACGAACCGCCGCCTCCGAAGGAGATCCTGACCGCCGTTCAAGCGGTCGTGATGACCGGCGGCCAAACTGGCCGGCCACTCTCGGACCTGCCTCGGCAGGATGCAGGCTGCCTGTTGCTCGCCCGAATCGGGACGAGCGGCGATCCCGGCGAAGACGAGCTTGCCGCTTTGATCGGCAACGGCTTCGATGGCATCGTTCTGTCCGGATGCCGCGGCCCCGCAGACATTCAGCGGCTCGATGTTCTGCTCAGGGTCGCCGAGGCGGCGGCCGGCAAGGCCGAGGGCCGAACGGTGATTCTTGCCGAATACGCGACGGCGCCGGAAAGCGTCCTGTCGCCGCATTCGCTGGCGGGTGCATCACCGCGCCTCTCGGCACTGATATTCGATGCTTCGGCCCTGGCGGAAGCGTGTGGTTGCAGGCGCGTCACCGAAACGGGCGATGTGCCGGCCGTCGTCCGGGCCGGCCGCGCGGCGGCGGTCCTGAGGGCTCACGAGGCCCGCATCGCGGCTTACGACATGCTGCCGGTCGACGCCGATGATGAGGCGGCCGTGCGACGCCTGTGGAAAAGCAGCGTAGAGAATGGCTTTTCCAGCGTTGCCATCCGCTCGCCGCAACAGATCGATCTTCTTGCCGCTGCAGGCGTTGCGCCCCAAGCCCAGACGGGATTAATCGATGACGACGGTCTCAGGTGATGACCTGAACCATCGTGATCTAGCGGACAGGCCGGATCATTTCGAAGACGTCGCCACCGTCGCAATAGTCCATGTAGCCGAGCCGGGCGAGCGGCTTCACGGTCGCCATATCGAACCGCCCGTCGCGAATGGCCTCCTCGCGGATGTGAATGCCGACCACTGCGCCGATGACGACATAGCTGTCGGAAGCCACGCCGTCGACGCCCTTGGGACGAAAGATATCCGTCATCCGGCATTCGAGCGCCGCGAAGGCCTCTCCCACGAAGGGAGCCTTCACGAGCGTTCCGTCGACGGGGGTCAGCCCGGCAATCTCGAACTCGCTTTCACCATGCGGGGCTGCCACCGAGGTAAGATTGACCGCCTCGCTCAGGCTGCGGCTGGCAAAGCTCGCGGTGAAATCCCCGGTCGCCTCGATATTGCGTACCGAATCCTTGTAGCCGCTGGATGCGAACATCACGAGCTTCGGCCGGTCGCTGATGGCGTTGAAAAAGGAATAGGGCGCGAGATTCAGCGCCCCATCGGCCGCGCGGGTGCCGATCCAGCCGATCGGTCTCGGCGACACGATCGCCTTGAAGGGATCGTATGGCAGGCCGTGTCCGTTTCCGGCGGTATCGTAGAACATCAGTCACCCTCCCCGACCCAGGTGACGATCTCCTCGAGTTCGGGCCTGGGGCGCTCCGTCGGCGGCACCATTGCAGTGCCGATGTGAATGAAGCCCGCAATCTTCTCGCCCGGCGCCACGCCGAGCAGCGGATAGGCCCGTTCCTCGAAGGCATACCACTCGGTCAGCCAGTTCGAGGCGTAACCGAGCGCATTTGCGGCCATCAGCAGATTGAGGCAGATGGCACCAGCCGACATCTGCTGCTCCCATTCCGGAATCTTGAAATGCGGCGCCGCCTTGCTGACCACGGCGACCACGACGGGCGCGCGCGTCAGCCGCGCCTCCTCGACCTTGATCATCTCTTCCGGCATGTCCGGCCTGGCGGCAAGCGCCATCTTCTTCAGTTCGGCGCTGATGCGCGCCCTCTCCTCGCCCCGATAGACAATGAAGCGCCACGGCGCCAATTTGCCATGATCCGGCACGCGCGAGGCGAGCTTCAGCATCTCCGCGACTTCCGCCTTGCTGGGTCCTGGCTCACCCATCTGAAAGGCCGGGATGGACCTGCGGGAGGCAAGATAGTCGACAAGCTTTATTTCGGTTTTCATATCGAGCGAATTCCACTAGTTTGCGGCCGGATCGGCAGCCACGAAAATGCCATACCGGCGTCCCAAGTGGAGTCACCCAGTCAAGAAGTCAACTGCTCTCATGCGTCTCCGTCATCGTATTTTCCTGAGAACCGTTCTGGCGATCACACTCGCCGGGACCGGTGCGGGACGCGCGCTTGCGGAGGATGCCACTGACGCCTTCAAGAGCTTTCCCTCGATCTCCGGCACGCACAAGATGCCGAAGCTTACCGGTTTCAGCCCGCTCATCACCGATCCGATGCAGGGCGGCCAACTGAAGGACGTGAAGCTCGAGGCGCTGCTGACGGATAATGGAAAGCCGGTCCAATCGGGCCTTACCTGGCGGGTCTTCAGCCCCATTCCGGGCAGCGACGGAAAGCTGCCGCTGCTCGCGACCTCCGAGGGCGGCTCCACCGCTTTCAATCTCGTGCCCGGCGAATATTTCGTCAATGTCGCCTTTGGCCGGGCGGGCGCGACCCGCAAGATTCGTGTGCCCGAAGACGGCCCGCTCGACAAACAGGTGCTCGTGCTCGACGCCGGGGGCGTCATGCTGAACGCCGTCTCCGGCAGCGATGTCCGCATCCCGCCGAACGAACTCAGCTTTTCGATCTTCTCTTCCGACGTGAGGGAGGATGGCGAGCGCGGCCTCGTGGTCGCCGACGTGAAGCCCGGTACGGTGGTTCAGCTCAATGCCGACACCTACCACGTCGTGTCGAACTACGGATCGGTGAATGCCGTCATCCGTGCCGACATCCAGATCGAAGCCGGCAAGCTGACCGAAGCGACGATCCAGCACCGCGCCGCGAAGCTGACCCTGAAACTCGTCTCGGAAGCCGGCGGCGAAGCCATTGCGGATACCGCCTGGTCGATTCTCACCTCCTCCGGCGACGTCGTCAGCGAGAGCGTCGGCGCCTTCCCGACCCTCGTCCTTGCCGAGGGCAGCTACACGGCGGTGGCGCGCAACAAGGACAAGATCTACCAGCGCGACTTCGCCGTGAAGGCCGGCGTCAACACTGATGTTGAAGTGCTGCTCAACGGCAGCGGCGAAGCCGACGAGGCCGCGGACGCGCAGGACTGAAGACGTAGCCCCACCCGGCCCCTCAACCGCCTGCCGGTACCTTCGCCCCATCAAGACGGGAGTAGGTGGCGGCAGCCGGATGAGCGCAACCGGGCGACAAGGGCCCCACAACAGTGCTCGCGAAATCCCACAGTTTCAGTTGCGGGCGTGCGTTCGAGCGTCTTGAAACGACGCACTTGCGCACGAAAACCGTTACACACCTCTCCTGGAATTGCTCCTGCGCTTTAGGTCCGGTGCCATGGCTTCGGCGGAGAGCGAAGCGACCGCCTCGTCCAGCGACATTGGCGTCTGCGCCTGAGAACCCAGGCGACGGATGTTGACCGAGCGCTCCTCCGCTTCGCGCTTGCCGCAGACGACGATCACCGGAACTTTCGTCACCGAATGCTCGCGGACCTTGTAGTTGATCTTCTCGTTGCGGAAATCGGTCTCGACCGTCAGCCCCGCATCACGCAAGCGTTCGGCGACGTCGCGGCCGTAATCGTCCGCTTCCGACGTGATCGTTGCGACCACCACCTGCAGCGGCGATATCCACAGCGGCATGTGGCCGGCATAGTTCTCCAGCAGAATGCCGAGAAAACGCTCCATCGAACCGCAGATGGCGCGATGGATCATCACCGGCTGGCGCTTCTCGGATTCGCTGTCGATGTAAAAGGCGCCGAAACGCTCCGGCAGGTTGAAGTCGACCTGCGTTGTTCCGCACTGCCATTCGCGGCCGATCGCGTCCTTCAGCGTATACTCGAACTTCGGGCCGTAGAAGGCGCCCTCGCCCGGCAGGATGCCGGTCTTGATGCGGCCTTCGGACTGCGCCTCGATGGTTTGCAAGACTTCCGTCATCACGGCTTCGGCGCGATCCCAAAGCTCATCGGAGCCCACGCGCTTTTCCGGCCGCGTCGACAGCTTCACGACGATCTCCTTGAAGCCGAAGTCCTCATAGACGGAAAGGATCAGGTCGTTGATCTTCAGGCATTCGGCCGCCATCTGCTCGTCGGTGCAGAAGATGTGCGCATCGTCCTGCGTGAAGCCGCGCACGCGCATGAGGCCATGCAGCGCGCCGGAGGGTTCATAGCGGTGGACTGCGCCGAATTCCGCCAGCCGAACAGGAAGTTCGCGGTAAGACTTCAGACCGTGCTTGAAGATCTGAATGTGTCCGGGGCAATTCATCGGCTTCAGCGCGAAGACGCGGTCATCGTCCGTATCGTCGCCGGCGACAGTCACCTTGAACATGTTGTCGCGATACCAGCCCCAGTGACCGGAGGTCTCCCACAGCGACTTGTCGAGAACCTGGGGAGCGTTGACCTCCTGGTAATCGCCTTCGAGCCGGCGGCGCATATAGGCGACGAGACTCTGGAATATCCGCCAGCCCTTTCCATGCCAGAAGACCACGCCGGGCCCCTCCTCCTGGAAGTGGAAGAGGTCCATCTCGCGGCCGAGCCGGCGATGGTCGCGCTTCTCGGCTTCGGCGAGCACGTGCAGATACTGATCCAGCTCCTCCTGCGTGTGCCACGCAGTGCCGTAGATGCGCGTCAGCATCGGATTGTTGCTGTCGCCGCGCCAATAGGCGCCCGCCACCTTCATCAGCTTGAACGCCGTACCGATCTGGCCTGTCGAGGCCATGTGCGGCCCGCGGCAGAGATCGAACCAGTCGCCCTGGTAATAGATCTTCAGGTCCTGCCCCTCGGGGATGGCATCGACGAGTTCCACCTTGTAATTCTCGCCCTTGGCGGCAAAGACCTCCTTGGCCTTTTCGCGCGACCAGACCTCCTTGGTGAAGGGCCTGTTGCGGGCGATGATCTCCCGCATCTTCTTCTCAATGACGGGCAGGTCGTCCGGCGTGAAGGGTTCGTTCTTGGCGAAGTCGTAATAGAAGCCGTTGTCGATGACCGGACCGATGGTCACCTGCGTTCCCGGCCACAACTCCTGCACGGCTTCCGCCATGACATGGGCCGCGTCGTGGCGGATGAGCTCGAGCGCGCGCTTGTCGTCGCGCGTGACGATCTCGATCCTACCTTCCGTCACGGCATCCGAGAGATCGCGCAGTTCGCCGCTGATGGCGATCGCGACGGCCTTCTTGGCGAGAGACTTCGAGATCGATTCCGCGACATCGCGACCGGTCGTGCCGGCGGCGAATTCTCGAACGGAGCCATCAGGAAATGTAAGGGAAACAGAATGCGACATCATGATCTCCTATCCAGTCCCGCCAACGAATGCGGGTGGTATGGTTTGCCGGCCAGGCCGGTTCGCGGGCCTGATAGAGCTTTTTCACCGTGGAGTAAAGGCGCGGCGGCCGCTCAACCGGCAACCATTTCACGCAGTCGCCTCACGGTGTTCCAGTTGCGCACCGTCCCGATGCCGAGCCGTTTGGTCGTTAGCGCCCCGAGCAACTTCGATTCGCTCGCCCTGCCGGCAAAATCGACCCAGAGATCGCCGTCGACGATGGCCACGCGCTCGCCCCTGGAGCAATGGCCGAGCAGTTTTTCCCGCATGTCGGCTTCGAGGGGAGAGCGCATCACCCGCACGTGGACGCTCGCAGGATCCCTTTCGCTTTCCACGAGAAAAGGGTTGCCTGCCGCAAGTCTCGACCAGTCCTCCGCGGAACGAAGGATGATGTCGACGTGACGGCCGAAGGTCTTCTCGAAAGTCCTTTCGAGTTCGGTCTCCAATTCCGCGAGCGGCTTTTCTGGCGACTTGAACAGAAGATTGCCCGTGGCGACGAGCGTGCGCGGCGCCCTGTAGCCGAGCGCTTCGGCCATCGCCTTCAAGTCGGCCATAACGACGCGCCGGCCGTCGGCGAGAACGATGCTGTGCAGCAAGGCGACGTAAGCCTTCATTCGCCTCAAGCCCGCCAGAAATCGACAGCGCCCGCGGGTAGGCGCGCGAGCAGCGTTTCGTCTATATTGCGCCGCAACGCCGCGGCTACATCTGCGATCGCCGTTTCCGGAGAGACGTTGTGATTGCCTCGGAAGGCCTGCACCTCGCGCGTCATCGCCCGGCGTTCGCAGAAGGGCACGGTCGGCTCCTCCAGGTCCCAGTCGGCGACGAAGATCGCTCGAAGGACCGGCGGTAGCGCCTTGGCGAAAAGCAGGGCGCCGGAGATGTCGAGGCGACGGCGGAAAGTGTAAAGCACCGCCTGCACAATGGTATAGGCCTGATTGGTTGTCTGAAGAGCGGCGATATCGCGTGCGTCGACGATGAACCGGTCGAAATCCGCAGAGGCCTGCCGGTACTCCATCGGAATGGTCACGGCTCTCATGCGTCCTTTGGGCGTAATTGCCAGTAGCGCCATGGCGTGTACCAGCGCTGGCGCGGTGCGAGGCTTTCCGGCACCGGATCGAATCCGTGGGTTCCGCCCGGGCCGCAGCGGATGACCCGGAACAAGGTCAGCCACCCGCCGGCCCAGAGGCCGTATCGGGCGATCGCCTCGAAGCCGTACTCCGAACAGGTCGGCAAGTGTCGGCAGGAATTGCCGATGAAACTCGACAGCGTCAGTTGATAGGCGCGGATCAGGGTGACGCCGACGAGGCGCCCCGGCGTCTTGCGGAACGGCCCGGACCAATTCCGCCCTCCGGCGGCACCGGCATCGCCACGGGTGAATGCATGATCGGCATGGGGCTGAGGACACATGGCTCAGACGGCCGCGGCGAGGCGCCTCGCCTCGATCTGACCGATGGCATCGACGACGGCATCGAAAGTCAGCATCGTCGAAGCATGACGCGCCTTGTAGTCCTTGACCGGCTTCAGAAAGCGCATGTCTTCGAAACGATCCGATGGCCCCTCCCCATCGGCCTTCAGCATGGCCAGCATGTCCTCGCGGGCTTGCCGGATCTCGTCCGCATGGGCACCCACGACATGGCGCGCCATGATGGATGAGGACGCCTGGCCGAGCGCACATGCCTTGACGTCATGGGCGAAGTCGATGACGACGTCGCCGTCCATCTTCAGCCAGATTCTCACCTTCGAGCCGCAAAGCTTGGAATGCGCGGCGGCTTCGGCGTCGGCATCGGTCAATATTCCGAGGCGCGGAATATTCCCTGCGAATTCGAGAATTCTGCTGTTGTAAATGTCGTCTATCATTTAGGAATCCGGTGGATTTTTCGCGGTTTCGGGCGTTCGGCGCATGATTTTCCCCAGGCGGCGGGAAAAAAGCAAGGCGTGGCGCATTCGGGCTCTTTTATCCATGTGGCACCATACTATATGCTATGTCGTGTTGGGGTGACAGTTCCGCAAGGGGATCAAATGTCGCCTGTTGTTTGGGAAACCGTGCCGGACGGTCGAGTGCACTGCTAAGCCGAGACCCGAAAGCCCCGGAGCCCGCCAACGGAACCCAAGCCTGCAGGGTTAGGCGTATGGCCAATGGCGAGTTGTCCGAAAAGATAAAACGTCAGCAATTTCGTATTGCTTGAAGGGGCCATATGGACGCCATAGTGAAGAATTTTCCTGTGCTCGACGACACAAGTCGTCCGACGCAGAAGGAAGCCGAAGAAGCCGTTCGCGTCTTGTTGCGCTGGGCAGGTGAAGATCCGGCACGAGAAGGCCTGAAGGACACGCCTTCGCGCGTCGCCAAGGCGTATCGGGAAATTTTCGGCGGCTACGATCTTGCGGCTGAAGACGTGCTCGGGCGAACCTTCGAGGAAGTCTCCGGCTACGACGATATCGTGCTGGAAAAGGACATCCCGTTCTATTCGCATTGCGAGCACCACATGGTACCGATCATCGGCAAGGCTCATATCGCCTATCTGCCGAACGGCCGCGTGCTCGGTCTTTCCAAGATCGCGCGGGTCGTCGATATCTACGCCCGTCGTCTGCAGACACAGGAAGCGATGACGGCGCAGATCGCCAAGGCCATCGACGAGACCCTCATGCCCCGGGGCGTGGCGGTGATGATCGAGGCCGAGCATCTGTGCATGGCGATGCGCGGCATCAAGAAGCAGGGCGCGACGACGCTGACGACCACCTTCACCGGTGCGTTCAAGAGCGAACCGGCCGAACAGGTCCGTTTCATGACGATGCTCCGGGGCTTCAAGTAAGCTCCGCCACCACATACTGAAAAGCATGCAGCAACCCCCAAGTGCTACAGCGATCTTGCGCGTCTGACCGAGACGCGCGGCGCTGTAGTGGAGCTCGGACTATGACGCTCACTTTTGCATCCCCCCCGCAGGACAAGGCCGAACTGGAAAGCGGCCCGGCCTTCACCCCGCGTTTCGACGAGAAGGGTCTGATCACGGTCGTCGTCACCGATGCCCGCGACGGCGAATTGCTGATGGTTGCGCACATGAATGCCGAAGCGCTATCCCTCACGCTCGAAACCGGAATCGCGCATTACTACAGCCGCTCACGCGAACGCCTGTGGAAGAAGGGCGAAAGCTCCGGCAATTTGCAGACCGTCCGGGAAATACGAACCGATTGCGACCAGGACGCCGTCTGGCTGAAAGTTTCGGTGGCCGGCCACGATGCGACCTGCCATACCGGGCGCCGCTCGTGCTTCTATCGGACGGTCGGCGTGGCCGATGGCGAAGCAAAAGTGGCGATCACCGACGACAACAGGCATTTCGATCCGGCGCAGATTTACGCCGGCAACTGAGCATCTGCATTTTCCTGGTTCACCTGGGTGATATATTCATCTTTTGGCAACCAAACGGGCATCTAATCATTAATCTTGTAAGTGGTTCTCGCGGTAACGGCGGAGTACCAAAATGTGTTGCAGGCTGTATCCAATGTTTATCGGGCGGGCCGCATTTGTAGCCGGTTCAGTGCTATATCTCGATTATGGTGTCAGACTTTCAGCGACTAAACCTGAAGCCGGCACCGGCATGTTTCGATGGCCGAATTGCTTCGGTTCCAGGAATATGCGGTAGTAGGGCTGCAGGGCCGTGTCGGAAGCTAATCTATTCGGCGGTGTCGGAGGTGCCGGATGCTGAACTGGACATTCACGCGTAACAGTCAGATCGCCGATCTTTCCGGCGCGAACGGGTCATCGATCACGACCACTCCTCCAGAACCACCCATTTCCCAGTCCGTGAAACCCAGGATCGCGCTCGCGCTCGGCGGCGGTGCTGCGCGAGGTTGGGCCCATATCGGTGTCCTGAAAGCCCTCGACGAGGAGGGCATCGAAGTCGGAATGATTGCGGGCACATCGATCGGCGCGCTGGTCGGCGGCTGTTATCTCGCCGGCAAGCTCGATGAATTGGAGGCTTTCGCCCGCTCGCTTACCGTGCGCCGTATTGCCGGCTTGCTCGATTTCGCGATCGGCGGCGGTGGCCTCTTTGGCGGTCTGCGGCTCACCAAGCGGATGCAGGAACATCTGCAGAACCTCAGTATCGAGGATCTCGACCGGCCCTTCGTGGCCGTCGCCACGGAAGTCTACAGCGGCCACGAGGTCTGGATCGAGAAAGGATCCCTCATTACCGCCATTCGCGCATCCTACGCCTTGCCTGGCATCTTCGAGCCCGTCAACGCCAATGGCCGGACGCTCATCGACGGCGCGCTGGTCAACCCCGTTCCCGTTTCGGTCTGCCGCGCACATGAGCAATTGCACGTCGTCGCCGTCAACCTGAACTACGACGTCTACGGCCGCTCGGCGGTCGTCAAGCACAGCGCCGGCATGGAAACGCCCGACGCGCCGGCGACGGAGACGAACCGTTTTTCGGCACGGCTCGGCATGACCAGTGTGATGGTCCAGGCCTTCAACATCATTCAGGACCGCATTTCGCGCGCCCGGCTGGCTGGCGATCCGCCGGATCTGTCGCTCCATCCGAAGCTGAACGATATCGGACTTTCGGAATTCCACCGCGCCGGCGAAGCGATCGAGCGCGGTTATCAGGAAGCCAAGATCAAGCTTTCGGAAATCCGGCGCATGCAGGAACCGCTGCCTCGTTGAAAGGCCGGGAGAACTTGCGGATCGGCCCAAGTGTTCCAGGCCCGTTGAGATCCGGACACCCGGCGCGCTTGTTTGATTTCCTCATTCCTGTGCTTGTCACAGGAGTCGAGTGGCGCATAGTCAGCCGTCACAAACTCAAAATGAGTCTCAACAGGCCTTAGCCGGAGATATAGGCCTTGATCTGTTCGGCCTCGTTCTCGATGGCGCGGATGTGATATTTCACCACGTCTCCAATCGAAATAATGCCGGCCAGCCGGCCTTCCCGCTCCACGGGTAGATGACGCGCGCGAAATTTACTCATCATCTCCATCAGCGCGTCGACAGACATTTCTTCGCGACAGCAATAGACGTTCTGCCACATGACGGAAGAAACCGGCTTGTCGAGGCAGGCGGCACCATATCGGGCAATCGAGGCGACGATGTCGCGCTCCGTCATGATGCCCACGATATGCTCTTCCGGATCGACGACGACAACGGCTCCGATATGATTTTCATGCAGTAAAGTCGCGACCTGCTGCACCGTCACCTGCGCTGTGACCGTGACGACGTTGCTGCCTTTTTCATTGAGAATCGCTTTCACCGACATGCGCACATCTCCCGTTGCGACAAAACCGGGCCGACGGGAAGAGTTTCCGTCCGTGCCGGTCACTGCACTTTCCTCCGGTGGAAGGAAGACCGCGATGACAGTGCAAATGGCCGCAGGAAACCCGTACCCATTCCGGCGCCTGCGCAGCCCCTTGGCACTCCTCGAGCACAAAGCTACGCCGGCACCCGGCCTTTTCCGCGGTCGCCTCGAGCAATTCGGCGGCCGTGATGAATGGTGCTCCAGCGACTTCAGGAAATCAAGGCTTCTGCAGAAAGCCGTCCGCCTCTGCGGCGAAATCAGTCATCACGAAAAATTCCGCGGTTGACACAATCGATTGTCGCACCCTCGCCCGAAGCCGGTGGAAGCTTCTTTCCGGCTTGCAGTGCCTCACCTTTCCTGCCTTCGGGGATCGAAGAATGCGAACAGAAGGAAGCCGAAGAGGAAACCGCCGATATGCGCCTCCCAGGCCACGCTTCCTGCCCCTCCGATCGACAGAATGCCAAAGCCCACCAGCAAATTTGTCAGGAACCATATCCCGGTGAAGACGAGCACGGACCGGTTGGTGAGCGTCTCCGCAAACGACAGCCGCCGATTGAGATGGGCAAACTGGCGGCTGATGCGACCGCTCGGGGAAAATACGAACCGGGCCGCCGCCCCCATCAAGCCTGACACGACGCCCGAAGCCCCGATCACCACCGCCATCTCGCCCCAATGGAAGATGATATGCAAGCCGACGGCGGCAGCCGCCGACAGGCACCAGAACAAGGCGAGCCTGGCCATCCCGATCCGTCTGACGACGGGTGCGCCGAAAGCGACCATCCAGAAGACATTGAAGATGAGATGCTCCCAACTGCCGTGCAGGAAGGAATAGGTCACCGGCGTCCAGAGCCAGACCAGCCCCTGCTCACCGAGCGGCAGCGTGTAGCGCACCGGCAGAAAGGCAAAGTTGAGGATCAGCTCCTGGTCGATCTCGGCCGGCAGAACATAGGTCCTCAAGATATGGACCGCGATCAGGAACAAAAGGATGCCGGTCAGCCCCGGCGGAAGATTGAAGGCGGGCTCGCGACTGCGGACGCCGGTACTTTCGACATCGGTTTCCGGTGATGTTGCCGCCTGATCCCGTTCCATAGCTGCCTCTTCCCTTCGGTCGCTGCGGTTGCGCTCAGACGGCGGCGAACCGCCCACAGCAGCGCGCAAGGGATAAGCAAACAAAAAAACGCCGTCCAGTGAAAACTGAACGGCGTCACGCGCCGTTCCGCGCGTATCAGTCGATGTGCTGAAGGCAATCCTTCGTGAAGTGCTGCCGAATGAAATGGCAGCCGCCGGCGTCGAGCGCAATCGAAACCGGCCGTTAACCTTAATTTCGCGCTGGCACGAAAATCGCTCCATGCACTCAAGGACCACGCAATAGGCCGCCGGCTATCCCGATCCGGGACGGCCTGCGCCGCAACAACGACCGATCGGGCAAAAATGCGCAGCAGAACGACAATGGAACTGTTTCAATACTGGAACGAAGTTCGCGGCGACCGCGATCTCCCGCGCCGTGACGAAATCCAGCCCGCCGATATTCGTTCACTCCTGCCCAACATCTTCATCCTCCAGGCGGAGGCGGACGGCGGAATACACTTTCGTCTCGCGGGCACCCACATCTGCGGCCTGTTCGGCGATGAACTCCGCCACCGTCAATTCTCCGCCTTGTGGCTCGGCGGACAGCAGGAGGAGGCTGCCGGTATCGCCGTTGAGGTCGTGAAGCGATGCACGCCGATGCTTCTGACCGCGTCCGGCGCAACCGCAACCGGAGATCGGCTGGACGTGGAAGTTCTGCTCACCCCCCTCGCCTCTCCCGACGGTACGGGCGACCGCATACTCGGGGCGCTGTCGCCGCTGTCCCGTCCGATATGGCTGCACATGAAGCCATTGCAGCACCTTGTCCTCGACAGCCGGTGTGCCGCATTCCCCGCGTCTGAATACTCCACTGCCGGTCTGACCGCCAGCCGCATCGATGCCTGCGATCGCCCCTTCCGCGTGACGCAGCACCTGCGCATCTTCGAGGGTGGAAGACGAAACTGAGCGAACCTTCTGTTAATCGGTGCGGTCTATACTTTCGCCTGCAAACTATATCCATCATAGAGTGATCATGTTCTCCTTCCAGCATGCGCAGAACAGCGCCCCGAAACCACATCAGGAAAGTGCGTTTCAGCGCGTTTCGGTCAATCTTTCGGGACGACTGATGCTTGCCAGTCACGAGGAGTATGACTGTACCGCCTTGGAGATGTCGCCGGGCGACGTTCTCTTAACCTCCCCCGCGCGTCCGCGCGGCGGGGAGCGTATCATTGCCTATGTCGACCATGTAGGTCGCCTCGAAGGCACCGTGTCACGCGTCGCGGACGATACGTTCGTGATTCAGCTCAATGCCACGGAGCGCAAGCGCGAGAAGCTTGCGGCACAGCTGACCTGGATCGCCAACAAACACGAACTCGGTCTGCCGGAAGACCGGCGCCATGATCGGCTTGCGCCCCGCAAGACATTGACGGAACTCACCGTCGATACCGGCGAGAGATACAGCTGTCGGATCATCGACCTCTCGCTTTCCGGCGCGGCGGTCGACATCGACACGCGGCCCGCCGTAGGATCGCCGGTCAGGCTGGGCAATATGAAGGGCAGGATCGTCCGTCATTTCCAGGAAGGCGTCGCCATCGAATTCTCCGGGATACAGTCCCGCGAGGCACTGACCGAGTTTCTGTAAGCGCACCCGACGTAGCCTGGAGTAACGTCCGCAGAGGCGGCGATTGCTCGGCGGACCGCCTGGACCAGGCCTCTGCCCTCGCCAGTGCAAATCGGCTCTTCCGCGGCGGGCCGGCAACAGAAATAGCTTCTGGTAAACCGGGCGTTACTCTTCCCAGCGATCTGGCACTACTTCCCGATGGCTCCGATGGGTCATACCGTCACCGGCTGCATGGCTGGCGGGACGCGCAATCGCGGCCATGCCACATGCGCCGCGACTATGTTTTTTCATAATATTCAATGTCTTACCCGAACTTTCACCGTAGTCGCCCCCGGTGAGCGCCGACAAGCGGAATAAAAAAGCGATAAAATTTGAATCGAATTTTATTACAGTTCTCCTCAATTTTTATTCTTATGTTATTCGAGTTTGTTCTTGTTTTTACTTCCGATCTTCGCTGCCGGTAAAAAACTCTGTGCCAATGTCGAACCACAACGGGGAGACAATCATGCGCACAATCATCACCATGGCGATCGCTGCCGCAGCCCTAGCCACCGGCCTCATCACCGGGGCGGCTTACGCGGCGCCGGCGAACATGACGGTCGGCGGCGCGACCAACCCGCCGATCGGGCATTACGAATTCTGCAAGGCCAATCCCTCCGAATGCCAGGCCATCGGCAAGGATCCGGGCCCGGCGGAGCTGACGCGCGAAAGCTGGAAGAAGATCCTCGAAATCAACTACGAGGTGAATCAGGCGATCGCTCCGATGACCGACATGGAGATCCATGGTGTCGAGGAAAACTGGTCCTACCCGGACGCCGTCGGGGACTGCGAGGATTACGTGCTGCTGAAGCGCCGCAAGCTGATCGAAAGCGGCTTCTCCCCCGCCGATCTTCTGATCACCGTCGTCCTGCAGCCGAATGGCGACGGTCATGCCGTCCTGACGGTGCGCACCGATCGCGGCGACTTCGTTCTCGACAACATGCGCAGCAAGGTGCTGCTCTGGTCGGACACGGAATATACCTACCTGAAGCGGCAGTCCTCGGACCATGCAGGCCGCTGGGTGAAACTGCAGGATGGTCGCGCTCTCGCCGTCGGCAGCGTCAGCGCGCAGTAAGGACATGAGCAGGCGCAGGCCATGGCCTGCGCCTCCGATCGGCCCCCGTCGGCACCCCGCCCGCGCCCGGGCGGATTTTCCCGGGCGGCCGCCACGCTTCACCCAAAATTAACCAAGTTGGACGAGCCTTGGCCGCGAGCGAGTTCCGCGCGGCGAGGTCCATTGGCCTTCGAGTGGATAGAACGCGCCCCTGATCAGGTATCCCACGGCGCAGCCATGAACCCGCCCCACATTCCCGAACCGGAACTCCTGCCGCTCCTTTCATCCCGCTCCGTATACACAGCTGCCGCAGCCGTCGTGATCCTCCTTGCGCTGACGATCGCCCTCTCCCTTTCCGGGCGCTGGTTCGGTCGACATCTCGCCCAGGCCGGCCACACTGCGAGCCGCGAAACCTACGACATCTTTATCGGCCAGGACCATTTGCGCCTGCCCGCGAATGTCATTCGCTTCGAAAACCAACGCAACACGAGCATCGTCGAGCGCGTGGATCTCTATCTCACCTGGCCGGGGCTCGAAGGCTACAGCGAGGAGACGCGGCCATTGTTCGACGATGTCAGCCGGCCGGAAAATCTGATCTTCCTGCAGGTCGCGCAAAGTACGATGTCTCGCGACATGTCGGGGCGTCTCGCCCCCGTCTACCGCCATGTCCTGCAGCACGCGCCGCAGGCCGGCCCCGAGGGCCTCACTAGGTACGACGCAAAGCCGGATTCCAGCTATGCCGGCGAAGTCTTCTTCACCGCCGAGAGGGACGGGCGCCCTGCCTATGTGCTGCGCTGCGTGCTTCCCGAGAACCCCGCGGCATCGACCAGCGCCGATTGCCAGCGCGACGTTCACATGGGCAAGGACCTCATCGTTCTTTACCGTTTCTCCAGCAGGTTGCTGCCGCAGTGGCGTACCATCGAAGATTCGATAGAAACTTACATCAGCACACATCTCGTGCCGTGATTTTGACGAAGAGTCGTGATGCAGCCAAGGCGCCGGCTAGAACGGGATGGGGGAGTATGCGCGGGGTTTCCGGCCGAGCCTACCAAGACATCATGATCTAGTGCGGGCTGAAGGTGTCGATCCTGAACAAAACGACCGGTGGCGGGCAACCAATCGTTCATCATAAACCGATTGGTAACGCTATCCCGATACTGTCTCGGGAAAGGTCGTATCCGGAGACGGCGTCCGGACGGCACCCCTGATATGTGAATGAAGAGCAATACAGTGTCTCAATCCGTTTTTTTTGATCTCGCGAAACGCCCGTTCGGCGTCTTTTCAGAAGTTGTGGGGCGGATTTTTCTTGCCGGCCTGATCGCCGTGCTGACCTTTTCGGCGCCCGCCTTCGCAAATTCCAAATATGCCGGCATCGTCGTAGACGCGAAAACCGGCAAGGTTCTTTACGGCGAAGACGCTGATCAATTACGCTATCCGGCTTCGCTGACGAAGATGATGACGCTGTATCTGACGTTCGAGGCGCTTGAAGCCGGACGGATCAGCAAAAGCACCCCTGTTCCTTTTTCCAAAAAGGCGTCGGCCGAGCCGCCGTCGAAGCTCGGTGTGCGCGCCGGCCGATCGATCACCGTCGAGCAGGCGATCCTCTCGCTGGTGACGCGCTCCGCCAATGACGCGGCAACGGCGCTTGGCGAGCTCCTGGGCGGTTCGGAGCAGCGCTTCGCCCGGATGATGACCAACAAGGCCCGCGCGCTCGGCATGACGCGCACCACCTATCGCAACGCCCATGGCCTGCCCAATTCCGAACAACGGACGACTGCCCGCGACCAGGCCCGCCTCGGTATCGCGCTCCGGCAGCATTTTCCGCAATATTACGACTATTTCTCCACGCGCAGCTTCCGTTTCGGCAAGCAGACGATCGGCAACCACAACCGGTTGCTCGGCAACGTCCGCGGAGTAGACGGCATCAAGACCGGCTATACACGCGCATCCGGTTTCAATCTCGTGACCTCGGCCCAGCTCGACGGGCGCAGCATCGTGGCAGTCGTCATGGGCGGCACGTCCGGTGGCGCCCGCGACGCGCAGATGCGCAAGCTCGTCGCGAAATACATGCCTTCCGCATCGCGCCGCGGCAGCGGCAATCTGATCGCCGAGGTTCCGGCCGAACCCGTGACGACGGTAGCCGAAGCCGAAGTTCGGCCGGCAACCGCCGCGGCTGTCGCGTCGGCAGCGATGGACCTGCCGAATACCGGCCCGGTCCCGGATTTCCGCTACACCGGCGAAAGCGCCGGCAGCGTCACAATGGCCTATGCATCGACGAAAGCGGCCTCGGACAATCCCGTGCTTGCAGCCAAGATTGCGCCGAACACGCTCGATTCACAGAGCGCCCGACTTGCCCAGGAGCCGGAAGCCGCTGGCGACGTCGATACGCAGATCACCAATTCGGTCGCCACCGCTGAAACCGCACCTGCCGCGGCCGAAGCGCGCACCGAAGCGAATGTCGGCATGCAGGGCTGGGTCATCCAGATCGGCGCCACGCCCGACAAGACGCAGGCCATGACGCTGCTCGACAATGCCAAGGAAAAGGGCGGCAAGGCACTGCGTAACGCCACCCCCTTCACGGTCGCCTTCAGCAATGGCGGAGCTCAGCTCTACCGCGCACGCTTCGGCGGCTTCGACGACCAGGACAAGGCCGTCAACGCATGCAGGGCATTGAAGAAGAAGGGCTTCGCTTGCTGGGCGAGCCAGCAGTAAGAGACGCCATCTACTGCATGTTTCCTTTGATCCAATCCGATCCAAGGACAAAGCATGCGACAACCAAAGTGCTACAGCGACCTTTGCGCGGCTGAGACGCGCGGCGCTGCAGCGGCAGCCGGACGTTTTCCGGCTGTCCTCCTCGGATTAGTACAGCGTAACGAGGTCAGCATGGCAATGAACGAGAACGTCCCCGGCGACAGCCTGATTTCCGACCGGAAAGCAAGGTCTTCGCGCATCCGGCTGCATCCATTGCATGAGGCGGCCATGCGCATCGCCGACATCGGTCTGAACAGGTCCAAGGCAAAGACGCGCGACCTAGTGGGTATGCTCCTTACACATGGCGCGCGCGCTTGGCGTTCGACCCAGCCTCGGGCCGACATCCATCTGCATGTCGCGGCACCGGGTCGTAGTCACCCTCTCAGAATGCGCCTGCAATAAACAACGAAGGCCTGCTTCCCCCCTCGTCTCTGTGCGTGTCACAGAGATGAGAGCAGCGCCGCGGCTGCGGCGCGGGAGGCGTTTCAGCCCAAGGACTTGGTCGGCTGGATCCCTGTGACGAGCACAGGGATGGGTTCAAGCAAGCGGCGGGTATCCTATCCCGAATCTCCACGCGCCTTAAAGCACCCAGGAGAAGCGCGTAGCGGTTAGCAAGCGCCTCTTCCCGCCCGCCGGCTATAACAGCCCGAGTTCGGCAAGTTCACGCCGCAATTCGAGCGGCATCTCACCGCCATCGGCGAGCGAGGCAAGATCGCGCGGGGCTTCCTTCTCCTCGAGGTAGCGCCAGCCCTGAAAAGCCCGACGCGGCTGTGTTTCCGTCTCCATGACTTCCGGGCCGAGCAGGAGATTGCAGCGGCCGATGCCCTCGCCGTCGGTGAAGGTCTCGATGCCGATCAGCGGCTGTCGCGCCTGAACGTATCCCTTGATCACCCAATAGAGCGAACCGCCGGCGAGAAGCTCTTCCGCCCGCTTCGGGACCATCCGGGTCGTGTGGAAGGAGTGCGGCTGCTGCCCGGCTGCGATCGCCGCCAGGGCCCTGCGCGCTACCCATTCGCGCAGGTCCTCGATCGATTCGGCACCGACACAGAGTTTGATGAGATGCAAAGCCATGGCAAATCTTGAACACCCGGCCGACGGCTGCGGTCAAGCCGTCCGGGCATATTCGTCCACAGCCCCATCGGCTTCAGACTTACCGCTCAGCACTCGACCACGTTGACGGCGAGACCCCCGGTCGACGTTTCCTTATACTTCTCGTTCATGTCCGCGCCGGTCTGGCGCATCGTCTCGATACAGGCGTCGAGCGGCACGAAATGCTTGCCGTCACCCTTGAGTGCGAGCGAGGCGGCCGTAACCGCCTTGACGGCGCCGAGGGCATTGCGTTCGATGCACGGCACCTGAACGAGACCTGCGACAGGATCGCAGGTCATGCCGAGATGGTGTTCGAGCGCGATCTCGGCCGCATTCTCGATCTGCTCGGGCGTTCCGCCCATGACGGCGGCAAGACCCGCCGCGGCCATCGCCGACGCCGATCCGACTTCGCCCTGACAGCCCACCTCCGCGCCGGAAATCGAGGCGTTGTGCTTGATGATACCGCCGATCGCCGCTGCGGTCAGCAGGTAATCCCGGATGCCTTCCTGATCGGCATCGTCGTGGAAATGCAGATAGTAGCGGATCGTCGCCGGAACGACGCCGGCCGCGCCGTTGGTCGGCGAAGTCACCACCCGGCCGCCGGCAGCATTCTCCTCATTGATCGCCATCGCATAGACGCTCAACCAATCATTTGCGAGGAGAGGATTGGTCTTGTTGGAGCGCCATTCCTCCTGCAGCTTGTCGTGGATCGCCCGGGCGCGCCGGCGCACCTTCAGACCGCCCGGCATGATGCCGTCCTGGCTGAGGCCGCGGTCGATGCAACTGCTCATCGCCGTCCAGATGCGGTCGAGCCCGGCGTCGAGCTCGTCCCTCGACATGCTGCATTCCTCGTTCGCGCGCTTCATCTGGGCGATCGTCAGCCCGGAGCGCGCGGCCATGTCGAGCATCTGTTGAGCCGTGGCAAAGGGATAGGGCACCTTTACGCCGGCGGGCTTGTTCTTCTGGGCCCTCATCGCGTCCAGTTCCGTATCGGTCACCACGAAGCCGCCGCCGATCGAATAGTAGATGCGTTTCAGAAGCAGCCGGCCGTCCCGGTCGAAAGCGGAGAAGGACATGCCGTTGGCATGGCCCGGCAGCGGCGTCTTCTTGTCGAAGACCAGATCGGTTTTCGGCTGGAATATATAGCCCGGATGGCCCGGCGGGGTGATGCGGCCCGTACGCTCCACCTGCTCGATGATCCCGTCCATCCTGTCCGGCTCGACGAGATCCGGCCGCTCGCCCATCAGGCCGAGAATGACCGCCCTGCCCGTTCCATGTCCGATGCCTGTATGCGCCAGCGATCCATGGAGGCTTACCTTGATGGCGCCGACAGCCGCGTGAGACGGTCGCGGCCATTCATCCGACAGGATGAGATCGAGAAACCTGTTGGCCGCCGACATCGGCCCCATCGTGTGTGAGCTCGATGGACCGATACCGATCTTGAAAACGTCGAAGACGGAAAGAAACATGAATTGCCTGCCCAGAGCCTGACGCAACGTTGCAGCCGATGAGCTCCACATTTACGTCGATGATAGGACCGAAGCCGACCGTTTTCCTGCTCGGGCGGTGTCGATCGTTCCTAATATAGGATCGAACCCTAAGCGATCCTATGCCGACCCGTCAGGCGACCGACCGACATCGGATTCTGTTGGTGCGACATGCCACTGAAGAACAGCGCATGTGATCGGCGATCGAGAGCGGTCAAAAAAAAGCGTTGCAGCCCGTGAACTGCAACGCCTGATATTTCAATCTGTCTTCAGAAGCCGCCGAAGAGATAGGCGAGAACGAGAACGCCCCCGAAACCCGCCACGGCGCGAACCGTCACGCCCCAGCACGACTTCTCTACTGTTTTGTCCATGATGTCTCCGAATACCGAAGCCCGGTAACCATTAAGTCGTGTGGCCGTCCAATAGCGAAGAATCTGTTAACGCGCAATGGTGAAATATGGCGAAATAGTGTCAAAGCGATGCGGGACAGCTTGGACGCGGACACAAAGCCGTGTGCAAGCGGTGGAATCTCCGGCGCGCCCGCTCGGTGCTGTCGCCTCGATTTCGCCGTGAATCTTAAGACAGGCCCACATGCGTCCATCTTGCATTTTCGGATGGCCGTGCCAAAACACCGCTATGACCTCTGAAGATTACCTCGCGCTCGCCATCTTCGTCCTCCTCTGGGCCGGCTTCAGCTGGGCTTCCGACGGAGGGCGCGGCTTCGACCGCGTCAGCCTGACGCGTTTGATGAACGAGCACAGGGCGCGCTGGATCCGCAATTCGCTCAATCGCGATCTCAAGATGATCGACACGCAGATCATCTCCGGGCTGCAGGCCGGCACCGCTTTCTTCGCCTCGACGACGATCTTCGCGCTCGGCGGTTGTTTCGCATTGCTCGGCGCGACAGACCAAGTGCAGATGATCTTCAGCGACCTTCCGCAGATATTCCGAAGCGGGCGGACCGCCTTCGAACTGAAAGTCGGCGGACTGACCTGCCTCTTCGGCTATTCCTTCTTCAAGTTCGGTTGGTCATACCGGCTGTTCAACTATTGCTCGATCCTGATGGGCGGCATACCGATGACGGCGGACATGCAACGCGACCAGAAGGCGGCCGAGCGCGCCGCGGAGCGTGCGATCCGCATGAACATACTTGCGGCCAAGCACTTCAATGCGGGGCTCCGGGCGATCTTCCTGTCGATCGGCTATCTCGGCTGGTTCATCAGCCCCTATGTGTTCATGGTGCTTACCGCCCTCGTCATCTTCGTCCTCGCGCGCCGGCAGTTCTTCTCCGAAGCGCGCGCCGCGCTGATCGAGAATGCGCCATAGGCTGCAGCGATTGCACCCGGTCGGCGGTTTGCGGTAAGCAATCGAATGACTGGCGGCCCTCCTTTCAACATATTCGCGACGCGACTGAAATGAGACGCCCTCGTAGACCTCCAGCAGCAGAGCGACTCTTCGATGTCCGAATACAGCGCGACGACGACCCCTCAAGTGCAAATGCGCACGGAGGTGACCGGAACCCACCGGATGGTCCTCCTGGATGCGCTGCGCGGGCTGGCCCTCGTCGCTATGGCCCTCTATCACTTTGTGTGGGACCTCGAATTCTTCGGCTATGTCGCGGCCGGCACCGCCGGGACGGGCGGCTGGCGGATGTTTGCACGCTTGATTGCCAGCAGCTTCCTGTTTCTTGCCGGTTACAGCCTCGTGCTCGGCCAGTTCCCGAAACTCCGTCCGCGCGCTTTCATCATACGTTTCGCGAAGATCGCCGGCGCAGCCGCGCTGATCAGCATCGGGACCTGGTTCGCCTTCCCCCAGTCGTTCATCTTCTTCGGGATTCTTCACGCCATTGCCGCGGCAAGCCTCGTCGGCCTCCTGTTTCTGAAATTGCCGGCCGCCGTTTCCTTTCTTGCAGCTGCCGCGGCCTTCGCGGCGCCCCTGTATCTGCGCTCGTCGTTTTTCGACATGCCGGCGCTCTGGTGGGTCGGCCTCTCGGAAGCGATCCCGCGCTCGAATGACTACGTTCCTCTGCTTCCGTGGGTTGCCCCTTTCCTGCTCGGCCTCGGCACCGCGAAGCTGCTCCACCCGCTATTTTCCGCCCGGCGCAGCCGAAGCGCCGGGACCCGTAAGCTCCCGTGGATGACGCCTCTCGCCTTTGGCGGCCGTCACAGCCTTCTGATATATCTCATCCACCAGCCGCTACTTATCGCGGCAGTCTATCTTTTCTCTCTCGCCGTTCCCGCCCCGACGCCGGATCCGGCACAGGTCTATCTGCTGAATTGCGAACGGGCATGCAGCAATGAAAATTCCGCGATCTCCTGCAGCGCCTTTTGCGGTTGCACACTCGCCGGCTTGAAGGAACAGAACCTGTTCGACGATCTGAACCTGGGCAAGATCGACGTGAGCACGGACGAACGCATTGCGCGAATCGCGGGTCAGTGCACAATGGATGCACAATCAGGAGAGGCACAGTCGGGGGACTAGGACATGAATGCCTTTCGTGCCAAGCCGCTGAAGTTTCCATGGCCGCCTCTGCTCTATGGCGCGGCCGTTCTCACCGCGCTGGCCCTGGGCCACCTTTTCCCGATCCCGGTGGCGCACGAGCACAGCTGGATCCTCTCGCTGGTGGGCTACGGCCTTGTCGTGCTGGCGATCACCATCGATCTCTGGGCCGTCAAAACCCTCCTTGACCGCCACACAGCCGTACTTCCGAACCGGTGCGCCACCTGCCTCGTTACCTGCGGCCCATTTCGTTTCACCCGCAACCCGATCTATTTCAGCTACACGCTGGCGATGACCGGCCTCGGATTGGCGACTATCAACCCCTGGTTCTTCATCATGGCAATCGCGGCGGTCGGATTGACCACGCTTTTCGCGATCCGCAAGGAGGAGCGGCACCTGCTGTCGCGCTTCGGTTTCGAGTTCGAGCGATATTGCCGGCACACGAGCCGTTGGATTTGAGCGGAGATGGAAGAGTTTGCCCAGGGCTTTGGGCTGGCTGGACTCCTGTGACGCACACAGGAATGAGGGAGTTTTTTGGGTGCCCTACGCCAGCGCTCGCGTATGCGAGCCGCCTTTCACTGGCTGCATCGGCGTACGAAACGAATACGCAGAAAATCAGGGATCGTCAGGTGCCGACGCCGATTTCGGCAAGGCGCGTGAGGCAGGCCTCTTCGACATTGTCGAGTTCGCTAAGTGTGTCTTCGATGTCCTTGCGCTTCTGCCGCAAGTCCTCGCGCTTCTCCTCGACGCGCTTGATCAAGAGCTGCAGCTGGCCCATCTCACCCGGCGGATCCTTGTAGACCTGAATGATCTCGCGAATTTCGGCAATGGTAAAGCCAATGCGCCGGCCACGCAGGATCTCCTTTATTAGGTGCCTGTCGGCGGGGCGGAACAGACGCGTGCGGCCACGACGCTCCGGATGAATCAGACCTTCATCCTCATAGAAGCGCAGTGTCCGGGTCGAGATGCCGAATTCCCGGGTCAGCTCGGTAATGCTATAATATTTGTTCACGCAGCCATTCCATCAAAGACGCGCCTTAACTATTGTTGACTTTGACGTAAAAGTCAAACACGGCGCCCCCGCGTGCGTCGCACCTCAGCTGATGCTGAACCACCATGTGGCAATGCCGAGAAAGCTGAAGAAGCCGGTTATGTCGGTGACGGTCGTCACGAAGACGGCGGAAGAGACCGCCGGGTCGGCGCCGTATCTTTCGAGCAGAATCGGGATCAGGATGCCGGCGAGCGCGGCGGCCATCATGTTGACCAGCATCGCGGTCGCGATGATGCCGCCGAGGTCGGGATTCTGGAACCAAAGTCCCGCAACAAGCCCGATGAACGAACCGAAGATCACGCCGTTCAAAAGTCCGACGCCCGCCTCGCGGCGGATGATTCTCGGCGCGTTGTGAATATCGAGCCCCCGGGTTGCGAGCGCACGCACCGTCACGGTCATGGTTTGCGATCCGGCATTGCCGCCCATGCCTGCGACGATCGGCATCAGGACCGCAAGTGCGACAATCTGCTGGATCGTCGCATCGAACAGGCCGATGACCGAGGCAGAAACGCAAGCCGTCATCGAGTTGATGAAAAGCCAGGGAACGCGTGAGCGCGCGGCTTCCGCGACCGAGTCCGACAGTTCTTCGTCGCCGACGCCGCTCAGGCGCAGGAAATCCTCTTCCGCCTCTTCCTGGATCACGTCGACCACGTCGTCGATCGTCAGCACGCCGACGAGCCGGCCGTTTTCATCAACGACGGCGGCCGAGAGGAGGTCATACTGTTCAAAGAGTTGCGCCGCCTCCTCCTGGTCCATTTCCGCTGGCACCGAATGGCTTGTGTCACGCATGATCGCATCGATCTTTACCGAGCGCTTAGCGCGCAGCACCCGGTCCAGATCGACTGCCCCCAGCAGCTTGAAAGTCGGATCGATGACGAAGATCTGCGTGAAACTTTCGGGAAGGTCGTCGTCCTCGCGCATGTAATCGATCGTCTGGCCGACGGTCCAGAAAGGCGGCACCGCGACGAACTCGGTCTGCATGCGCCGCCCGGCGGTGCTCTCCGGATAATCGAGCGAGCGGCGCAGGCGGACGCGCTCGGTAAAGGGAAGCTTGGCGAGGATCTCGTCCTGATCCTCCTCGTCGAGATCCTCGAGAATGTAGACCGCGTCATCGGAATCCATCTCGCCGATCGCCTCGGCAATCTGCTCGTTCGGCAGATGTTCGACAATGTCGAGACGGATTCCTTCATCGACCTCGGTCAGCGCAGCCAGGTCGAAATCCTTGCCAAGCAGCAGAACCAGTGCGATACGCTGCTCCGGCTGGATCGCCTCGATCAGGTCGCCCAGTTCCGACGCATGGAGGCCGGCGACATGCTGGCGAAGGTAAATGATATCGCGATCCGCGATTGCGGCGCCGACATGCATCAGGAAATCGGAGCGTACCGAGCCGTCTTCAGCGTAGATGTCCGAGTCGCCGTGGACAGCGATTTCGTCGGAACCGCGGTCGTCGTCGCCGGTGCTGCTCATGGCCCCCTCCAGAGATTACCGCCGACCGAGCCCGCGCCGGAACGGCTCCTCTGCCCTGCTAGCGCAAAGCTCCGCCTCAGTCCACAGTCGAGACGAGATCGGCGATCCGCCTCGGAACATTTATCCAAGCTGTTGCAAAAACATAGGAAATGATGAAACGAATGTGACGATCCCACCGGGCGCCGGCCCGACCACTCACCCGAGCAGAGACATTTCTCATGGCTGTCCGACCGATCATACGCTTTCCAAGTGCGCTGCTGACGACGTCAGCCGAGCAGATCAGCCGGTTCGATGGCGCTCTCCGCCAGCTATCAGACGATCTCGTCGACACCATGCGCGCAGCCCCCGGCATAGGCATCACCGCGCCACACATCGGCATTCTGCAGCGGCTGACCGCCATCGAAGTCGACCCGCAGATAGGACCGCGCAGCTTCGTCAACCCGGAAATCGTCTGGCAGTCGAGCGAGACGGTGCGCCACAGCGAAGGCAGTGTCTCGATGCCGGGTGTCACGGAAGAAGTGGAGCGGCCGGCGCGCGTGCGCGTCAGCTTTCAAACGCTGGACGGCGAGACCCGCGAGGAAGAAGCCGAGGGATTGATGGCGGTCTGCCTGCAGCATGAGATCGACCAGCTCAACGGTATCTTCTGGATTCGACGGCTTTCCAGACTGAAGCGCGAACGCGCCGTCAAGCGGTTCGAAAAATTTAACCGAGCCGAAGCTTTTCCCGGCACGCAATGATTGCGGCACCCCTTCGATCTGCCGTAAACCGTCTTCCGGTCGGCCATCGGCTCCAAACAGCAAGGCGAAGGACAATTGATGAACAAAATAGCCCTCATGCTTCTCTGCGTGGTTGCGCTTGCAGCCTGCACCGCGACCCCTCCCGACCTGGAGCCGCTTCCGGGAAGCCTCACCTATGGAGAAACTGCCTCCTCTCGGAAGACCCGTGCGGCCCCTGGGACCATGATCCAGAACCGGTTCCTTCATAAGGGCACCATGGTCTTCGAGACCTATGAGGTTCAACCCGACCATACATATAAGCTCGTTCGCCGTAGCGTCGCCGACTCCTGGCCGCCCGGCGACTGATCACGGAACATTGTTGGCCTCCGCTCCGTTCCCTACTGCATGTATCCTCGGATCCTAGCCGGTCCAAGGACGAAAAATGCAGCAATTCAAGGTGCTACACCGACCTTTCGCCTCTCTTGAGGCGCGGCGCTGTAGATAGCCAGTGGAGTCAAAGCGATGGCCAAATATCTTGACGAACGCGGCGATCCGGCCTCGGCAACGCACGGAGCGGATCGAGAGAATTTCACCGGTGAGGAAGCCAAGCAGGGTCGCACGGGCGTTCCGGTGCTTGGGGTCCTCGTCGGCGGACTGTTCCTCGCCCTCCTCGCCTGGGGCGCCGTCGAAATCTGGGGTGAAAGCACCGACAACGACCGCCTGACCGAAACCGAACAGGTCCAACCGGCGCCCTCGCCGGAGCAGACAGGCAGCGTCGGCACCGGACAGCCCGTCCCGACCGACCGGGATCCCACGGCACAGACCGGCACCGGCGGCCAGTCGCAGCAGGTTTCCCCGGACGGGACCGAGAAATAATCGCCGAGTCGACGGCCGGGCCAGTGCAGGCGCATCAGATCACTATGAGAGGCGGTATGCCGGCCGAACACCGCTCACACTCGGCCCGTCTCTCCTTTCCCCTGTCTGTGCTGGAGATTCGGGCCGCCGCCGCTTCTTTGATTTCCCTCATTCCTGTGCTCGTCACAGGAATCCAGCCAGACCAAGTCCTTGGGCTGAAAGAGCTCTTCCCGCGCCGCAGACGCGGCGCTGCTGGATCCCTGTGACGAGCACAGGGATGAGGCGAGGAGAGCATGACGTTTCCTACAGCGCCGCGCGCGTCTTATGAGACGGCAAAGGTCGCTGTAGCACTACTCAAGGAATTCAGCGCATCGCCATGCGTGCCGTACAGCCGACCAGAGCTTCAACGCCATTATCCATCTCGCAGCAGCCGTCATAAACTCGAACTGAATCTCAACAGACCTTAGTCCGACAGCTCCTCCGTCGAGCACTCGTAGAGCGTCTCGCCGCCCTCCATATCGACGCCGGCGAGGCTCACCTCATAGCCCCACAGACGGCGGACGTGGCGCAGAGTGGCATCGCGGCTGTTCTCCTCCAGGAGCACTCCATTCTTTACATTGTGCTGCAATCGCAGGTGCCGGTCGCCCAACAAATCGACATCCATCACCTGGATGTCCGGCTGGCTGCTTCCGATGTCGTAGCTGCGGGCGAGAGCGCCGCGAATCGTTTCGTAGCCACGCTCGTTATGGATGGATGCCACCTCGCAGAAATTGTCGTCCGCCTCGTCCGTCAGCAGGAACAGCCGAAACTTTCGGATCAGCGCAGGACTGAGGAATTGCAGGATGAAGGACTCGTCACGGTGGTTCGCCCAGGCATCGAGAAGCGTCTCGCGCCAATTGCCGGTGCCGGCGATTTCGGGAAACCAATCGCGATCCTCCGCCGTCGGCTCGACGCAGATGCGTTCGATGTCCTGCATCATGGCAAATCCCAACGCATAGGGGTTGATCCCCGGAAAGCGGGGATCGTCGAAGCCCGGCTGGAAAACGACATTGGTATGACTCTGGAGAATCTCCAGCATCGCGCCTTCGCTTATTTTGCCCTGGTCGAAAAGGCTGTTCATGATGGTGTAGTGGACGAAAGTGGCGCATCCCTCGTTCATGACCTTCGTCTGTCGCTGCGGATAGAAGTACTGCGCGATCACGCGAACGATTCGCAGTATCTCCCGCTGCCAGGGCTCAAGGATGAGGCTGGTCTTCTCCAGGAAATAGAGCAGGTTCTCTTCCGGGAGGTTCAGCGATTTTTTCCGCTCGGAGAGCTCCCGTTCCAATTGCGTGGGATCGTTGTTCTCTCCCGCGGGCGGAAGCGTTCTCCACAGGTCGCTAAAGGTCTGCTCTTCATATTCCAGCCTCTCGCGCATCCGCTCCTGCTCTTTTTCGGTCGACAGGCGCGGGGGCCGTCTGTAGCGGAACACGCCCTGCTCCATGAGTGCATGGGCAGAGTCGAGGATCGCCTCGACCGCCGTCGTTCCGTGCCGTTCTTCGCATTTGCTGATGTATTTCTTCGCGAAGTCCATATAGCTGAGGATTGCGCTGGCGTCGGTCCACTGCCGGAAGAGGTAATTGTTCTTGAAAAAATGATTGTGGCCGAAGGCTGCATGTGCGGTCACCAGGGCCTGCATGGCCATGGTGTTCTCCTCCATCAAGTAGGTGATGCAGGGATTGGAGTTGATCACCAGCTCATAAGCGAGGCCGCGCCGGCCCCTGCGATAGAGATGATCCTCGAAAACGAAGCGCTTCCCGAAAGACCAATGCTGGTACATGAGCGGCATGCCCACCGACGAGTAGGCATCCAGCATCTGCTCGGAGGAGATGATCTCGAGCTGATTGGGGTATACGTCGAGACCGAGATCGCCGAGCGCGATCTCCTCGATGGCATCGTAGGTGCGCGCCAGCGTCTCGAAATTCCAGTCGGAACTGTGGAACAGAAGGTTTGAGGCGGCGCCCTTTGACATCCCGGTCCCTTTTCACTTGCGCAATTGCATTTCCGGCTGCTTGCCGAAGAGTTTTCGGAAGACGGGGTAGATATCCGCCGGTTTCGCGATGCGGGTCATCTGAAAATTCGGCCATTCGCCGTCGACGGTGCGATAGGCCCGCCAGAGCGAAGTCCCGTTATCGGTAGTGCCGAAAATCTCCGTCTCTCGCTCATCGATAATCTCGACATAGGCGTAGTATTGGCAAAGTCCCATCAGTTCGTCGTGAAGAAGGGAAGCGCAGCGTTCGGAGTCGCCTGAGATATTCTCGCCGTCCGACGCCTGCGCAGCATAGATGTTCCATTCATGGGCAGGATAGCGCTCCCGGATGACGCGCAGCATCTCCTCCAGCGCGGTGGAAACGACCGTGCCGCCGCTCTGCTTGCTGTAGAAGAAGGTATTCTCGTCGACCTCGCCGGCCTCGTCGGTGTGCCGGATGAACACGATGTCGATCCGCTCGTAGCGCCGCTTGAGGAAGAGGTGCAGCAGCACGAAAAAACGCTTGGCGAGGTCCTTCTCCCGCTCCCCCATCGAAGCGGAGACATCCATGAGGCAGAACATGACCGCACTCGCATTGGGCAGCGGCTGCGGCTCGAACCGATTGAAGCGAATGTCCACGGGATCGACATAGGGAATACGCCGGCGCCGGCGCTCGAGACCGTCGAGCTTCTGGCGCAGTTCCTCCAGGCGCTGCCGGTGTTTGATGCGTCCGCGCGGCTCCGTCTCCAGCCCGGCAATCTCGTCGGCAATCGCCTCGATTTCCCGGCGCGACGGCCGCCGCAATGCGATGCGGCGTCCGTAGCTGTTGCGCATGGTGCGGCCGACATTGATGTTCGTCGGGGAGCCGCTTGCGCTGAAGCCGGCCCGCCGTCGCTTGAAGGTAACCGATTCCTTCAGATTGAGCTTTACCATGTCGGGGAGTTCGAGGTCCTCGAAGAAGAGATCGAGCACCTCCTCGCGCGAAAGGACGAACTGAAACTCGTCTTCGCTCTGACCGGTGCCGGCTCCCGCATTGCCCGCACCGCCGCCTGACCCCCTTTTGGGGATACGGTCTCCCGCCGCGAACTCCCGGTTGCCCGGCAGGACGTGGCGTCGCTCGCCGCTGTTGGAGTCCGGCTGGAAAGCCGGCTCGTTGACGCCGCGGGCGGGCATGGACACGTTCTGTTCGGCATCGACATCCGCGATCTTGCCCGACTTGACCCGCTCTTTGATGGTGCGCTTCAGTTCCTCTCGTGCCCGTTTCAGGAAGCGTTGCCTGTTACCGAGACTCTTATCCTTCGGATTGAGGCGACGGTCGATGAAATTCGGCATTAGCTAACCCCCGCATCCGCAGCCTCAACCCGCCTTGTTTACACGCATGTACCAGTCGACGAGACGCCGCACCTGCCGTTCGGTGTACCCACGCTCCTTCATGCGCTGTACGAATTCGACATGCTGCTTCTCTGTGGAGCTGTCCTTCTTCGACCCGAAGCTGATGACCGGCAACAGGTCTTCGACCTGACCGAACATGCGCTTCTCGATGACCTCGCGAAGTTTTTCATAGCTCGTCCAAGACGGGTTCTTGCCATGGTTCTTGGCCCGCGCCCGCAAGGTGAACTTGACCACCTCGTTGCGGAAGTCCTTCGGATTGGCGATGCCCGCCGGTTTTTCGATCTGAGACAGCTCGCTGTCGAGGATCTTGCGGTTGAGGATCTGCCCCGTATCGGGATCCTTGAAGTCCTGGTCCTCGAGCCAGGCATCGGCATAGGCGATATAGCGGTCGAACAGGTTCTGGCCGTATTCGCTGTAAGACTCGAGATAGGCCTTCTGGATCTCGTGACCGATGAATTCCGCATAACGCGTGGCGAGTTCCGACTTGATGAAGTCGAGATAGGCTGCCTCCGTTTCCTTCGCAAACTGCTCGCGCTTGATGGCCTGCTCCAGGATGTACATCAGATGTACGGGATCGGCCGCGACCTCCTTCGTGTCGTAATTGAAGGCCTCGGACAGGACCTTGAAGGCAAAGCGCGTGCTGACGCCCGTCATGCCCTCATCGACGCCGGCAGCGTCCCGATACTCCTGCACCGATCGTGCCTTCGGGTCGACATCCTTGAGGTTCTCGCCGTCATAGACGCGCATCTTGGTGTAGAGAGACGAGTTCTCGTGAGGAACGAGCCGGGTGGATACCGTGAAACGGCTCAGTATCTCCAACACCTCGGGTGCGCAGGGATTGCTGACCAGTTCGCTCTCGCGAAGAAGCTTTTCGTAGATCTGCTTCTCCTCGGTGACGCGCAGGCAATAGGGCACCTTGACCACCAGGATGCGGTCCAGGAACGCCTCGTTGTTGCGGTTGTTCTTGAACTGCAGCCATTCCGATTCGTTGGAGTGGGCCAGAATGGTGCCCTGAAACGGGAATGCGCCGAAGTTTTCCGTACCGTTGTAGCTGCCTTCCTGGGTCGCCGTCAGAAGAGGATGCAGGACCTTGATCGGCGCCTTGAACATTTCGACGAATTCGAGCAGCCCCTGCGTCGTGCGGTTCAGGCCGCCGCTGTAGGAGTAGGCATCCGGGTCGGCCTGGCTGTAGTTCTCGAGCTGGCGGATATCGACTTTGCCGACAAGCGAGGAGACATCCTGATTGTTCTCGTCGCCCGGCTCGGTCTTGGCGATGCCGATCTGACGCAGGCGCGACGGCATCAGCTTGACGACGCTGAACTTGGATATGTCGCCACCGACCTCGTCCAGCCGCTTGGCGGCCCAGGGAGAGATCAGGCCTGTCAGCCTCCTACGGGCGATGCCGTATTTGTCTTCCAGGAGATCGGCCATCCGTTCGGGATGGAACAGGCCGAGCGGCGATTCGAAAACCGGGCTGATCTTGCCGTCGACCATCAGCGTGTAGATCGGTCGCAGTTCCATCAGCTTCTTCAATCTTTCGGCGAGCGAAGACTTGCCGCCGCCGACCGGCCCCAGAAGATAAAGGATCTGCTTGCGCTCCTCGAGACCCTGCGCGGCATAGCGGAAGTAGCCGACGATCCGTTCGATCGTGTCTTCCATGCCGAAGAAGTCGGAGAAGGCCGGGTAGATTTTGATGGTTCGGTTTGCGAAGATCCGACCTAAACGCTCGTCAGCGCTGGTATCGACGAGAATCGGGTCTCCAATTGCGTCCACCATTCGTTCCTGAGCGGTGGCGTACATGCTTTTGTCATCGCGACATGCGAGGAGATATTCCTGTAGACTTATCTCTTCTTGCGCTGCACTCGTATAAATCTCCGAAAAGAGATCGAAGACGTCAGATTCACTCCTTTGCATCGTGCTCTCCCGCGGCGGGCCGCTTGGTTGAAACGGGCTCGCTGCCTTTCGGCATCTGCTTCAGGTGAACGGTTTTCCTAGCTTCAAAGTTCCTTCACGTAACCGACACTGAAACGGATACCGAAGCAGCAGCCAGCGACGAACATCCGCCTATCAGTTCGGGACCGACCGATCGGCGCCTCATCAACGTTATGAGGCGCACTCCGCAAGACTCGTCGCTCTGTCACCCCATCATGCCGGCGCTTCTCGCGAATCCGTCATGACAAGCGAATCATAACTTGTCCCTGCTCATTCGCCGACTTTTTTTTTGCGATTCCACGAATTTAGCCATCAACAACATCGTGTAGAACGGTGATTTCGTGATCGGGCACCGCCATGTCGATGTCGTGGCGGGCGCTCCGCATCGGCACGGAGCAGAGACCTGGACGACGCTGTGGCCCGAGGCATGACGCCGAGCTGTTTTGCGCCGTAAATCCGAGAATAGTCCTCGCGTCCTACCGCGTCCAGCAACAACGTCGTGAAAGAGGATTAAAAATAAAAAAACCCACGGAACCATTTGGTTACGAGGGCTTCTTCATCTTAGATGGTGCGGTCGAGAAGACTCGAACTTCCACGGGTTGCCCCACAGCGACCTCAACGCTGCGCGTCTACCAATTCCGCCACGACCGCATCGTGGTAGGTGCCGATTGCGTCGGCGGGGCTGCATGTAGCAAAAGGATTCCGGGTGCACAAGTGCGTGACGACAGAAATTTGACGAGAAACAAAACTATTTCGATCGGCTCCCCGCGAACCACTGGAAACGCTGGACTCTTGCCGTCGGCGACCCCATGTACAGGCCGGAAAAAATCAGTATTCGCAAGGTTCCCATGCAACGCGAAGATCTTATCCAGAGCATGTTCGCTCCGCCGGATGCACCGCCGGTGCGGTGGCGCATTGCGCCTTCCCTCGTGGAATATCCGGAGGCCGTCGAGACGATGGAGCGCGAAGCCGCCGCGATCGCGGACGGCACCGCCGACGAGCTGGTCTGGCTGGTCGAGCATCCGCCGCTGTTCACCGCGGGAACCAGCGCCAACGCCGCCGACCTCGTGATGCCGGATATGCTCCCGGTTTTTGCCACCGGAAGAGGCGGCGAATACACCTATCACGGTCCCGGGCAGCGGGTCGTCTACGTCATGCTCGACTTGAAGCGCAGACGCCAGGACGTCCGCGGATTTGTCGCCGCACTCGAGAGCGTCATCATCGCCACGCTCGATTCCATGAACGTCAAGGGCGAACGCCGTGAAGATCGTGTCGGCGTCTGGGTGCGCCGCCCGGAAAAGCCGCCGCTCATGGACGGCACGATGGCGGAGGACAAGATAGCGGCAATCGGCATTCGCTTGCGCAAATGGGTGAGCTTTCACGGATTGTCGTTGAACGTCGATCCGGACCTCGAGCATTTCGGGGGCATCGTGCCTTGCGGCATTCGCGGCTATGGCGTCACCAGCCTCGTCGATCTCGGTCTGCCCGTCATGATGGCCGACGTCGATATCAGGCTGAGGGAGGCCTTCGAAAGGGTCTTCGGCCCGACCCGCATCGAGAACGAATAGCAGGGTCCCACGGCACGTTGCTCCGTTCGGAAACGTCGGCAAAGCCGCTTTTAGCCGTCTTTTTGCCGCTTCACATTGCCCCATCCGCAAGGAAAAGCCTATAAGCTCCCCTCACCTTCGCCCCACCGCGGGCAGTCAGGGTGCCTCGGCACCCGACAACGACAACAGGCGAAAGGAGCTACCATGCTGTTATCAACCGAGAATGCGATTGCACGTCTGCGTGAGACAGGAGACGGCGATACGCTGGGCGGTCGTATCTGGAGAGCGCGTGACGCGACGGGACTCTCTACGAAGGAGCTTGCCAGCAAGCTCGGTGTCCGCAGCGACACCATTTCCTCCTGGGAACGCGATCGCGCCGAGCCACGGGCCAATCGCCTGTTCATGCTGGCCGGCGTGCTTGGCGTGACGCCCGCCTGGCTGATGGCCGGTATCGGACGCGCACCGGATGATAACGCCGGAGATGCTTCGGGGGACGAACTTCGCAAGCAGCTGGATCTCGTAAAGAAGCTGCACGATCAAACCGCCGAGGCCATTTCGGCACTCGAGATGGAATTCGAACGCCTGAACCAGGACGTTCGGTGATCGGATAGGATTTTTCCTCTTGCCGGTGGCGACCGGCGCGATATGACGGTCGCCCCGCCTCGTTGTTCTTAGTTTGATGGAGTAGAGAAATGGACGTACGCGCCGCCGTGGCCCTGGAAGCCGGCAAGCCGCTTGAGGTCATGACCGTGCAGCTCGAAGGCCCTCGGGCCGGCGAGGTGCTGGTCGAGGTGAAGGCGACCGGCATCTGCCATACCGACGATTTCACGCTGTCGGGGGCCGATCCGGAGGGGCTGTTCCCGGCGATCCTCGGTCATGAGGGCGCCGGCATCGTCGTCGATGTCGGCCCCGGCGTCACCTCGGTGAAGAAGGGCGACCACGTCATCCCGCTCTATACGCCGGAATGCCGCTCCTGCCCCTCCTGCCTCAGCCGCAAGACCAATCTCTGCACCGCCATCCGCGCCACCCAGGGGCAAGGGCTGATGCCGGACGGCAGCTCGCGGTTCTCGATCAACGGCGACAAGGTCCACCACTATATGGGCTGCTCGACCTTTTCGAATTTCACCGTGCTGCCGGAGATCGCGCTCGCCAAGGTTAATCCGGACGCCCCCTTCGACAAGATCTGCTATATCGGCTGCGGCGTCACCACCGGCATCGGCGCGGTGATCAACACCGCCAAGGTCGAGATCGGCGCCACCGCCATCGTCTTCGGTCTCGGCGGCATCGGGCTCAACGTCATCCAGGGGCTTCGCCTTGCCGGCGCCGACATGATCATCGGCGTCGACCTCAACAACGACAAGAAGCCCTGGGGCGAAAAGTTCGGCATGACCCACTTCGTCAATCCGAAGGAGGTCGGCGACGACATCGTGCCCTATCTCGTCAACCTGACGAAGCGCGGTGCCGACCAGATCGGCGGCGCCGACTACACCTTCGACTGCACCGGCAACACCAAGGTCATGCGCCAGGCGCTCGAAGCCTCGCATCGCGGCTGGGGCAAGTCGGTGATCATCGGCGTCGCCGGCGCCGGCCAGGAGATTGCCACCAGGCCGTTCCAGCTCGTCACCGGCCGTACCTGGATGGGCACCGCCTTCGGCGGCGCGCGCGGGCGCACCGACGTGCCGAAGATCGTCGACTGGTACATGGAGGGCAAGATCGAGATCGATCCGATGATCACCCACACCATGCCGCTCGAGGACATCAACAAGGGGTTCGAGCTCATGCATTCCGGCGAGAGCATTCGCTCTGTCGTTGTCTACTGAGTTCGCAATCTCATTCAGGAAAGCGCCGGAGGCCGATGAATCCGGCGCTTTTTTGCCTGCCGGAAGCTATCCCCGATGATCTATGTCGATGCCGATGCGTGCCCGGTAAAGCCGGAAATCCTGAAGGTGGCCGAGCGCCATGGCCTGGAGGTGACCTTTGTCGCCAATTCCGGCCTGCGCCCCTCGCGCGATCCGATGGTTCGCAACGTCATCGTATCGGCCGGTTTCGACGCAGCGGATGATTGGATCGCCGAACGCGCCAGGGACGGCGACATCGTCGTCACTGCCGACGTGCCGCTTGCCGTGCGCTGTGTCGGCGCCGGAGCGCTCGTCACCGGGCCGACCGGGCGCGTCTTCGACGCGACCAACATCGGCATGGCATCCGCGATGCGCGATCTCTCGGCCCATCTCAGGGAGACCGGGGAAAGCAAAGGCTATAACGCCGCCCTCACCTCCCGCGACCGCTCCGCTTTTCTCGAAACGCTTGACCGACTCTGCCGACGGGTAAAAAGGTAGAGCCGGCGAACGGAGGCGGCGAATGGATCGGAAGGCAGGCCTGCGGCACTGGCCGTTCTATCTCGCCCTGACGGGCGGGTTGGTCAGCCTGCCCATCGGTTTTGCATTCTTCCGCGCAGAAGCAATCGAGGTCGCGGCCATCCTCTTTTTCCTTATCTATCTGTCGATCACGGCTTTGCGGCTTCCCAAACTTACCGGCAGTTATCTCCAGGCCAATGCGCGCGACACGGGTGAGCCGGAGCCGATCATCTTCCTAGTGACGCTCGTTGCCGCGGCCACGTCGCTGGTGGCTCTGTTCCTCGCGCTGAACCGCGCCGGGGGCGGCGGCGCGGTGGGGCTGTCCATCGCCTTCGCAGCGGTTGCGCTCGGCTGGGCGACGATCCACACCATGGCCGCGCTGCATTATGCTCATCTTTATTGGCTTGCCGACCGCAATGATCCCGCCAGCAATCCCGCAGCGCGCGGTCTTGCATTCCCGGAGACCGACAGTCCCGGCGGATACGATTTCCTCTATTTCGCCTTCGTCATCGGGATGACGGCGCAGACGTCGGATGTCGCCATCACGACAACGGCGATGCGCCGCGTGAACCTGATGCACGCTATCGTCTCGTTCTTCTTCAACACGGTGCTCGTCGCCGCCGCCGTCAATGCCGCGGTTCAGCTTGCGGGCGCCACCCCATGAAATTCAGGAGCAAAGAATGAAAGTAATCTCGCAGAACACGGCCTTCGGCGGCATGCAGGGCGTCTACGCTCATGATTCCACGGCCTGCAAAGGCGAAATGACCTTCGCCGTCTTTGTACCGCCGCAGGCGATCACGGAGCCTCGCCCCGTTCTCTGGTATCTCTCCGGCCTCACCTGCACCCACGCCAATGTCATGGAGAAAGGCGAGTACCGGCGCATGGCCTCGGAGCTGGGGCTCATCATCGTCTGCCCGGATACGAGCCCAAGAGGGGCGGATGTTCCCGATGAGCTCACCAATTGGCAGATGGGCAAGGGCGCCGGCTTCTATCTCGATGCGACGGAGAAGCCCTGGGACGAGCACTATCGGATGTACAGCTACATCACAGAAGAACTCCCAGCCCTCGTCGGCCAGCATTTCCGCGTGGATATGAGCCGCCAGGGTATCTTCGGCCACTCGATGGGCGGGCATGGCGCAATGACCGTCGCTCTCAAGGACCCCGAGCGTTTCAAGAGTTGCTCCGCTTTCGCGCCGATCGTCGCGCCGTCTTCCGCCGATTGGTCGGTCGGTGCCTTCGAGAAGTATCTCGGTCCCGACAAGACCGCCTGGCGGAAATACGATGCCTGCGCCCTCGTAGAGGACGGGGCCCGCTTCCCGGAATTCCTGATCGACCAGGGCAAGGCGGATGGCTTCCTCGAAAACGGTCTGCGCCCCTGGCTGTTCGAAGAAGCCGTCAAAGGAACGGGCATCGGGCTTACGCTCCGGATGCATGAGCGTTACGACCATTCCTATTATTTCATCTCGACCTTCATGGACGACCATCTCAGGTGGCACGCCGAGAGGCTCGGCTGACAGGATGCAGCCTTCTCGGATCGGAACGATTTGATGAACCATATCCTCCTCGTCGGTGCCGGCGGCGCTCTTGGCTCCGTCCTGCGCTACCTCGTCGGCCTCTGGATGCTGCAGCGCGCCGGACCCGTCTTTCCCTGGGGGACGCTGTTCGTGAACGTTACGGGTTCCTTTCTGATCGGTTTTCTGGCGGAATTCATCATGCACAAGATGGGAGCCTCGCCGGAAATACGCGTGTTCCTGATCACCGGCGTGCTGGGGGGCTACACGACGTTCTCGGCCTTTTCGCTCGACGCGATCACCCTTCTGGAACACGGGCAGACGATGAGCGGCCTAGCCTATATCGTGGCGAGCGTCGGTCTTTCGATACTTGCCGTGTTCGCCGGGCTGGCCCTGATGCGCGCAATGGTCTAAAGCCAGCCTTTAAAGAAAAGAAGGCGGATTTCTGCAAAATGGCGGGCATAGAACACAGGCAGGTTGACAGCGACGAAGCGGGAATGCGTCTCGACCGCTGGTTCAAAGTCCATTTCCCCGGACTGGGTTTCGGTCCGCTGCAGAAGCTGCTGCGTTCCGGACAGATCCGCGTGGACGGGGCGCGGGCAAAATCCGACACGCGCATACAACCCGGCCAGACGATCCGCATTCCGCCGCTCGGCGTCGATCCCAAGGAAGCGAAATCCGGCCCGATCGGCGGCCGGGACCTGCGTCAATCGCCGGACGGAGAGCTTCTGTCGCGCATGGTGCTGCATGAGGATGCCAAGGTCATCGTGCTCAACAAACCGGCCGGCCTTGCCGTTCAGGGCGGCTCGGGCGTCAACCGGCATATAGACAAGATGCTCGAGGCCTGGACCAGCCAGAAGGGCGAAAAGCCGCGCCTCGTCCATCGTCTCGACCGTGATACCTCGGGCGTACTTGTCGTCGCCCGCACGCGCGGGGCTGCGCAACAGCTGACCGCGGCGTTTCGCGAGCGCGACACCAAGAAAACATACTGGGCCCTGGTCAGGGGCGTGCCGCGCAAGCGGGAAGACAAGATTTCCACCTGGCTGGTAAAGGAGCCCACGCCCGATGGCGACCGTGTCCGGATTGCCAAGCACGGCGAGAATGGCGCCGACCACGCCATCTCCTATTACCGGATCGTCGAACAAGCCGGGCAGAACCTCGCCTGGCTGGAAATGGAACCCTATACCGGCCGCACGCACCAGCTGCGCGTCCACGCCGCCCATATCGGCCATCCGATCATCGGCGATCCGAAATATTTCGAAGCGGACGTCAACTGGACCTTCCCCGGCGGCATGCAGAACCGGCTGCACCTTCACGCGCGGCACATAGACATTCCGCATCCGAACGGCGGGCGGCTGAAGATCACCGCTCCCCTGCCCCAGCACATGGTGCAGAGCTGGAACCTGCTCGGCTTCGACGAAAACGCCGCCGGCGAGGAAGAGTGATGAAGCTCGTCCTTTTCGATTGCGACGGAACGCTCGTCGACAGCGCGGGACTGATCCATGAGGTGATGGCCCGCACCTTCGAGGCCTTCGATCTGGATCGCCCGACATCGGATGCGACCAAGGCGATCATCGGCCTCACTCTCGATATCGCCATTGCCCGGCTCATGGGGCAGGAACACGTCGACGACCGGGCGACCGCAATGACGGCGCATTACAAATCTATATTCCCCTCGGTACGAGGCGAACCCGGCTGCAGCGAAGCGCTGTTTCCGGGCATTGCGGAGATGATGCAGACTCTGGCCGGACGCGACGAACTGCTGATCGGTGCCGTCACCGGCAAATCGAGGCGAGGTCTGACGCATATCGCGGCGATGCATGGACTCGACAAGATTTTCTTCGTCTCCCGCACGGCGGACGACTGCCCCTCGAAGCCGCATCCCGCCATGGTGACGGAGTGCTGCGCGGAGGCCGGAGTCGATCCCCGCGACACGATCGTGATCGGAGACGCGATCTATGACATGCAGATGGCGAAGGCCGCCGGCGCCGATGCCCTGGGCGTCGCCTGGGGTTACGCCAGTGTCCCGGAGCTGATGGCATCCGGTGCGGATCACATCGCCCGCGTTCCGGCAGACATAATCGAATGGATGGACCACAGCCATGCCTGATATTCGCGACGAACTGAGTGGTGCGCTGAGCCACGACGATCCTGTGCGTCGGGCCCAGATCCAGATGCAGAAACCGCTGCCGAAACGCTTCTACAAGCAGGCGAGCGCCGCACCAGCGGATGACGGCGGATACGCCGTGCTTCTCGACGGAAGGTCAGTGCGCACACCGGCCAAACGGGCGCTCACCGTACCCACCGAAAAGCTCGCAGGGCTGCTGGCAGCCGAGTGGGACGCCCAGACCGAAATCATCGATCCCTCGGCGATGCCGCTCACGCGGATCGTCAACACCGCGATTGACGGAGTTGCGCTCGACGATCGTGCGGTCTTCGACGATATCGTCCGTTTTGTCGGCAGCGATCTTCTCTGCTATCGGGCCGACAGCCCGAAAGAACTCGTCGCTCGGCAGAACGAGCACTGGAATCCGATAATCGACTGGGCCGCCCGGACGCTCGGCGCCCGGTTCATTCTCGTGGAAGGCGTGATCCATCAGGAACAACCGGCGGAGGCGGTCTCGGCCTTTGCCGAGGGCCTGCGCGGTTTTGCGACACCGCTCGGCCTCGCCTGCCTGCACACCGTCACCAGCCTGACCGGATCCGCCCTGCTCGCTCTTGCCCTCGCCATGGGCAGGCTCTCCGCCGAACAGGCATGGGCTGCCGCTCATGTCGACGAGGATTGGCAGATCGAACAGTGGGGAACAGACGAAGAGGCATTCAGACGGCGCGAAAACCGCTGGCGGGAAATGCTGGCTGCCGCGGTCGTACTCGACGCGCTGAAGTGACGTGAAGGGTCACTTGCTCCTCATCCCCCTGCCGGGGCGCCGCGAGTCTCGTTCGCCCCGCTGGCGCGAAGAGGGTGGCCGGCAGGCCGGATGAGGGGCAGACTTTCAGTGGTCGAACACGTCAGCCGACGAGCTTCAGACCCGCGATGCCCGCGACGATGAGGCCGATGCAGCCGAGGCGCATCGCCGTTGCGGGCTCTGCGAACAGAATGATGCCGAGAATGACGGTACCCACGGTGCCGATGCCGGTCCACACGGCATAGGCCGTGCCAAGCGGCAGCGAACGCACCGCTATTCCGAGCAGAACGACGCTCAGGATCATGGACCCGACCGTCAGCACAGTCGGCGTGAACCGCGTAAATCCATCCGTGTATTTGAGACCGATCGCCCAGCCGATTTCGAGAATTCCGGCGAGCAACAGCGTGAACCAGGCCATATCGAACTCCTTCATGTGGAGCGAGGCCGTCCCCGCGGAAGTTCGGATCCATTCGATCCGTGCAGCCGTCTGCGATGTGGTTCTTCTATGCCACGGGCTCATCGCGACAGCAAGGTATCCTGTGGCAAGGCAGCCCTGCGGGAGTGACGGAGCTGGGGCGAACCCTCACGAATTCCGGTCGCGCCGAAGCTTGTTCCACCACTCCAGCCGCTTGCGGATCTCACGTTCGAAGCCGCGCTCCGGAGGGTCGTAGAAGGTCTTTCTGCCCATCTTCTCGGGGAAATAATCCTGGCCGGAGAATGCGTCGGGCTCGTCATGATCGTAGCGGTAGCCGTCGCCGTAGCCTTCCCCCTTCATGAGCTTCGTCGGAGCGTTGAGGATATGCTTCGGCGGCAGCAGAGATCCGTTCTCCTTGGCCGCACGCATCGCCGCCTTGTAGGCGGTATAGACCGCGTTGGATTTCGGCGCCGTTGCAAGATAGACGCAGGCCTCGGCAAGAGCCAGTTCCCCTTCGGGGGACCCGAGATAATCATAGGCATCCTTGGCGGCGTTGCAGATCGCCAGTGCCTGCGGATCGGCAAGGCCGATATCCTCGACCGCCATCCGCACGAGCCGCCTGCCGATATAGAGCGGATCCTCCCCGGCATCGAACATGCGGCAGAGATAATAGAGCGCCGCGTCCGGGTCGGACCCCCGAACCGATTTATGGAGCGCCGAGATCAGGTTGTAATGGCCGTCCTGGCCCTTGTCGTATACCGGCGCGCGGCGCTGGACGATCTCCTGAAGCCCGGCGGAATCGAATATCTCGTCCCGGCGCGCCGCCCGCCATACCTCTTCCGCGAGCGTCAGCACCGCCCGGCCGTCCCCGTCCGCCATGCGGATCAGGCTGGCCCGCGCGTCGTCATCGAGCGGCAGCGGTTTGCCCTCGGCTGCCTCCGCCCGCTTCAGAAGCTCCTCGAGGCTGGCCTCGTCATGCGGCTTGAACGTCAAGACGCGCGCCCGCGACAGAAGCGCGGCGTTAAGCTCGAAAGACGGGTTCTCGGTGGTGGCGCCGACCAGGATGACGGTGCCGTCCTCCATGACCGGCAGGAAGCTGTCCTGCTGCGCCCGGTTGAACCGGTGGATCTCGTCGACGAAAAGCAGCGTCTGGCGCCCCGACATGCGCCGGGCGCGCGCAGATTCGAATACCTTCTTAAGATCCGCAACGCCGGAGAAGATCGCCGAAATCTGCTCGAATGCGAGACCTGCCTCGCCTGAAAGCAGACGGGCAACCGTTGTCTTGCCGGTTCCCGGCGGGCCCCAGAAGATCATCGAGCCGAGGGATCCGGAAGCGATCATCCGTGTGAGCACGCCGTCGGGGCCGGTCAGATGCTCCTGGCCGGTCACCTCCGCCAGCGTGCGCGGGCGCAGGCGATCGGCCAGCGGCCTTGCCGAGGCCATTTCAGGAGGTTCATGGGGGGCGAAGAGATCGCTCATCGGAAGAACTGACGGATGATCTGGCCGTTGCGCTCGATCTCGACACGCCAGAAGGAGGCATCCTCGGCGACGACGCCTTCCAGCGTCTTCGAACTATCGATTGCCGTCCCGTTGACTGAACGAACGATATCTTTCGGTTCCAGGCCGATACGTGCAGCCGGCGAGCCGCGATTGATCTCCGTGATGACCACCCCCTGCAGCGACGTGGGCATGCGCAACTCGTCCGCAAGCCGCGGCGAGAGATTTGCCACGACAGCGCCGGCGAAGGGGTTGCGCCCCTCGATCAGCCGTTCGTCTCGTGGCTGCGTTTCCGGCGCCCGCTCAAGCTTGAGGGCGATTTCGCGCGAACTGCCGTTCTCCGAGATCGTAACCCGCGCCTCGTGGCCGATCCCCACGGTGGTCAGACGATAACCAAGCGCATCGGGGTGTTCGACCGGTATGCCGTTGACGGCGGTGACCACCTGTCCGGGGCGCATGCCGGCACTCTCCGCCGGACCGCCTGCGACGACCGCCGTCACCAGCGCCCCGCGGGCCCGCTCAAGCCCGAGCGCCTCGGCCACATCGGAAGTCACCGGCTCGAAAGTCGCCCCGACGAAGGGACGGATGAACGAGCCGTTGCCTCCTTCAGCGGAGGCAACGAAAACCTTGACCAGGTTGGCGGGGATCGCAAAGCCCACGCCGTTGGAACCGCCGCCTCTCGAAAAAATCGCGGTGTTGATTCCGATCAACTCGCCCTTCATGTTGATCAGGCCGCCGCCGGAATTGCCCGGATTGATCGCCGCATCCGTCTGGATGAAAAAGCCGAAATCGCCGTTGGAAATCTGGTTGCGGGCGAGCGCCGACACGATGCCGCTCGTCACCGTCTGCCCGACGCCGAAGGGATTGCCCATCGCCAGAACCAGGTCGCCGACCTCCACCGCGTCGGAATCACCGATCGGGACGATGTCGAACGGACCGTCCGACTGAATTTTCATGACAGCCAGATCGAGGCGATCATCCTTCAATATGACCTTGCAGGGGAACTCACGCCCGTCGGCCAGCGCCACCTTGATATCGTCGCCGCCCTCGATGACATGGTTGTTGGTCACGACCAGGCCATTGCGGCCGACGATCACGCCCGACCCCAGAGACGACTGCTTCTCGGTGCGATTCGGCATCCGCTGCCCGAAGAATTCCTCGAAGAAAGGGTCTCCGGCAAAGATCGAGCGACGCTCAACCACGCGCTCGGCATACACGTTGACGACCGCATTCGCCGTCTGTTTGACGAGCGGCGCGAAAGAGAGCTGCATCTCCGACCGCGACTGCGGCACGGTCCTGGCATCCTGGGCCATCGCAGGTGTCGATATGGCAACAGCAAGCACGAGAGCCGCGAGAGCGCGATGGCCGAAAATCATGAAGCATTCTCCCTTTCGTTGCTGCTACGTTCAGATAGGATTTCGCACGGAAAAAGGCAAACCTGTCGCCCGACAATCCAACGCAATGCAGCCGTAAGGACGGGTCGTTTCATCAGGGAATTCATAGGAGTACGTGCTGCGCGCCGATTGCTCGGCCTTGCCACCCCAAAGACGCAGGCGACGTTCACGAGTCATGCACGAAAACGTGGTCTCGCCAGCCTTTTCCGGTGATCGAAACTCTGCTCATTTGTGTATTAGAAAAAGTCGAATGACACCGAGGAGACCCCATGCCCAGCTATCGCACGCCGAAGATTGCCGCTGCCGAAATCACCCCGGAGCGCTTCTTCCTGGATCGGCGGACCTTCATCGCCGCCGCGGCCGGAAGCCTGGCCCTCGCCGCGCCCAAGCCAAGCCGCGCTGCCGCACTCGACGCGTCCAAGAGCATATACAGGGTCGATGAGCCCGCCACGCCGGAAAAGGACGCCACCACCTACAACAACTTCTATGAATTCGGGACCGGCAAAGGCGATCCGGCTGCCAACTCCGCAAACTTCAAGCCGGCGCCCTGGACGGTGAAGGTCGACGGATTGGTCGGCAAGCCGCGGGAATTCGGCCTGGAGGAGCTCCTGGCCTTCCCTCTCGAAGAGAGAATTTACCGGATGCGCTGCGTCGAAGCGTGGTCGATGGTCATTCCCTGGGTCGGCTTTCCGTTGGCCGCGCTCCTCGACAGGGTCGAGCCGCTCGGAAGCGCGAAATATGTCGCCTTCGAGACCGTGGTCCGGCCGGAGGAAATGCCGGGCCAGTCCGGTTATTTCCAGCCCCTGGAATGGCCCTACCGGGAAGGCTTGAGGCTCGACGAAGCGCGCCACCCGCTGACGATCCTCTCCGTCGGGCTCTATGGCAAGACGCTGCCGAACCAGAACGGCGCACCGATCCGCCTGGTGGTGCCGTGGAAATACGGCTTCAAGGGAATCAAATCGATCGTGCGCATCTCTCTGACCGAGACGCCGCCGCCGTGCACCTGGAACCTCGCCGGGCCGACTGAATACGGCTTCTATGCCAATGTGAATCCAGCCGTCGATCATCCCCGCTGGAGCCAGGCGACCGAAAACCGTATCGGCGAAGGCGGCTTCTTCGGCGCCAATCGCCGCGATACGCTCCCCTTCAACGGCTACGCAGAAGAGGTTGCGAACCTCTACGCCGGCATGGACCTCAGGGTGAATTTCTGAGGATGCCGAGCTTTCCTGCCCTGCCGAAACGATTGCACGGCCCTTCGATCTGGGCGCTCTATACGCTCGGCCTCATACCGGCCGCCTGGGGGTTCTATCTTGGAGCCACCGGTCGGCTCCCCGGCAATGCGGTCAAGGAATTCGAGCACCTGCTCGGCATCTGGGCCCTCCGCTTCCTGATTGCCACGCTGACGATCACGCCGATTCGCGACCTCTTCGGCGTCAACTGGCTCAGATACCGCCGCGCCCTGGGCCTCCTCGCCTTTTACTATGTGATGATGCATTTCCTCACATATATGGTGCTGGACCAGACGCTCCTTCTCCCGGCCATTCTCGCCGACATCGCCCGCCGTCCCTTCATCACCATCGGCATGGCAGCCCTCGTGCTGCTCATCCCGCTGGCGGTTACATCGAACAACTGGTCGATAAGACGCCTCGGGCAACGATGGAACAAGCTTCACAGGCTCGTCTACGTGATTGCCGCGGCCGGCGCGCTGCATTTCGCCATGTCGGTCAAGGTCGTAGGCCCTGAGCAAATGCTTTATCTGTTCCTTGTGGCGGTGCTCGTCGCCTGGCGCGCCGTCAGAAAGCGGTTTCTGCGGTGGCGGCGCCAGGGCACCGCACCCGTACGGTCGCAAGCCCGAGCGGGATAAAGGCGCAACGTACAAGCCGGGAGAGCCGCACCGGCCAAAGCCCCGAAGACCTCTCCCGACCCTCATTTCTTCCTTTGCCTATCACAGGATTTGAGAGGCACAGGAATGAGGATCTACTGCTACTTTCAGTAAAACCAACAAAAAAAGCGGCCGGGGGCGGCCGCTTGAATGGTTTCGTCAACCGATCGGATCAGGCCGCTTCGGCTGCTTCGGCTTCGGCAGAAACGCGGGCGCGGTCCTTCGAACCCTTGGCGTCGACGTCGCGGTCAACGAATTCGATGACGGCGAGCGGGGCATTGTCGCCCTGGCGGAAGCCTGCCTTCATGATGCGCAGGTAGCCGCCGTTGCGGGTGGCGTAGCGCGAGGCAATCGCGTCGAACAGCTTCGAGACGACGGCAACGTCGCGGATCTGCGAGATCGCCTGGCGGCGGGCATGCAGATCGCCGCGCTTGCCGAGCGTGACGAGCTTTTCCACGATCGGACGGATTTCCTTGGCCTTGGGCAGGGTCGTGACGATCTGCTCGTGCTCGATCAGCGAAGCTGCCATGTTGGCAAACATCGCCTTGCGGTGGCTGGCGGTTCTATTCAGCTTGCGGCCGGCTTTACCGTGGCGCATGGCTATTCTCCTTTACTTGCAGGCATCCGCCCGCAGTCTAATAGGTTAGTACTGGTCTTCGTAACGCTTGGCGAGGTCTTCGATGTTCTCCGGCGGCCAGGACGGCACTTCCATGCCGAGATGCAGGCCCATGGAAGCGAGAACTTCCTTGATCTCGTTGAGCGACTTGCGACCAAAATTCGGCGTACGGAGCATTTCTGCTTCGGTCTTCTGAATGAGGTCGCCGATATAGACGATGTTGTCGTTCTTCAGGCAGTTGGCCGAACGGACGGAAAGCTCCAGTTCGTCGACCTTCTTGAGAAGCGCGGGGTTGAAGGCGAGTTCGGTGACTGCCTCTTCCTCGGTTTCCTTCTGCGGCTCGTCGAAGTTGACGAAGACCGACAGCTGGTCCTGAAGGATGCGGGCCGCGAAAGCGATCGCATCTTCGCCGGTGACGGAGCCATCGGTTTCGATGGACATCGTCAGCTTGTCGTAGTCGAGAACCTGGCCTTCACGGGTGTTTTCCACCTTGTAGGAGACCTTCTTGACCGGAGAGTACAGGCTGTCGACCGGAATGAGGCCGATCGGCGCATCTTCCGAGCGGTTGCGGTCAGCCGGTACGTAGCCCTTGCCGTTGTTGACGGTGAACTCCATGCGGATTTCCGCGCCCTCGTCGAGGGTGCAGATCACGTGGTTCGGGTTGAGGATCTCGATGTCGCCAACCGTCTGAATGTCACCGGCGGTCACGACGCCCGGACCCTGCTTGCGCACGACCATGCGCTTTGCGTCGTCGCCATCCATCTTGATGGCGATTTCCTTGATGTTGAGCACGATGTCGGTCACGTCTTCCCGGACGCCCGGGATAGAAGAGAACTCATGCAATACGCCGTCGATCTGAACCGCGGTTACGGCAGCACCGCGCAGCGACGACAATAGGACGCGACGAAGCGCGTTGCCGAGCGTCAGGCCAAAGCCGCGCTCAAGCGGCTCCGCGACCAACGTTGCCTTGGTGCGGCCGGAGGAGGCGAACTCCACCTTGTTCGGCTTGATCAATTCCTGCCAATTTTTCTGGATCATGTTTTCTGCCTTCCGTTCGTTGCCACCATCCAATCGTGACAACCGAGCCCCGAAGACCGGGAGGACACCGGAACGTCCTCACCGGAATGTTGAATACAGATGATCAGACGCGGCGCTTCTTGCGCGGACGGCAGCCATTGTGCGGGATCGGGGTCACGTCACGGATCGACGTGATCATGAAACCTGCAGCCTGGAGCGCGCGAAGAGCGGATTCGCGGCCGGAACCAGGACCGCAAACTTCCACTTCCAGCGACTTCATGCCGTGTTCCTGAGCCTTCTTGGCGCAATCTTCAGCGGCGATCTGCGCGGCGAACGGGGTCGACTTGCGCGAACCCTTGAAACCCTTCGCACCGGCGGACGACCAGGCAATAGCATTGCCCTGCGCGTCGGTAATGGTGATCATCGTGTTGTTGAACGACGAATTGACGTGTGCGACGCCAGACGTAATGTTCTTGCGCTCGCGACGGCGAACGCGGGTGGCTTCCTTGGCCATAGGATCCCTTTCTTAGATCTCTGCACCGCCGTAATTCCAGCGGCTCCACCGGGAAAAGGATTGGTCGTCCCCTGCCCTGCATCTTACAATTCGCGACAGCCGGCACACCGGCGTCGCGAGCATTCCGAGAAACCGGTAACGGCACTCGCATTGGTCGGACACTTGCCCTTCCCAAACTGCAAAAGGAGGCCGGCGCGTGCGCCAGCCTCCCGTTTTCCCTTTTCGGGAAATTACTTCTTCTTGCCGGCGATCGCCTTTGCCGGACCCTTGCGGGTGCGCGCATTGGTATGCGTGCGCTGACCGCGCACCGGCAGGCCGCGACGATGGCGCAGACCGCGATAGCAGCCGAGATCCATCAGACGCTTGATGTTCATCGAGGTCTCGCGACGCAGGTCACCCTCGACCTGATAGTCACGGTCGATCGTTTCACGGATCTGAAGGACCTCAGCGTCCGTCAACTGGTGAACGCGACGCTCGGCCGGAATGCCGACCTTCTCGATGATTTCCTGTGCGAATTTCGTGCCGATCCCGTGAATATACGTCAGCGCGATGACGACGCGCTTTGCGGTCGGGATGTTGACGCCAGCGATACGTGCCACGTCTATTCTCCTTGCGTTCCAGTTGCCTACAGGCAATAGGTGCTTCGTTACGCGACCTTAAGAGCCGCTCGTTGATTGAGGTTCGAGACACGTCAAAAACGACCGTACCCGGACTTCATTTCGTTGAAGACCGCGCCGATCGCTTCTCTTGTCGCGAGTTGACGCAGTCTTTGGAGGAATCGGCCGAAAAAGTCAACTCCCCGGCGCTTCCATTTTGGCAAGGGCAATGCCTATACCAGAATCTTCTCGATCTCGGCCGTAACCGTATCCACATCCGCCATGCCGTCCACGGTCTTCAACCGACCGGTTCGGGCGTAGTGTTCCGAAAGCGGAGCGGTCTTTTCCCGATATTCCTGCAGACGCCGCCGGAATGCTTCCGGATTGTCGTCCGAGCGTACGGTGCCGCCGGCCGCGACGGTTTCGGCTACGCGATTCTCCATGCGCCGCACAAGAGCTGCCTCATCGACTTTCAACTCGATGACTGCATCGAGCTTCAGGCCTTTTTCCTCAAGCATCCCGTCGAGCGCTACGGCCTGCGGGACCGTGCGCGGATAGCCGTCGAGAATGAAGCCCCTTGCGCAATCCGGCGAATCGATGCGGTCGGAGACGATCTCATTGACGATTTCGTCGGAGACGAGCTGGCCGGCATCCATCACGGCTTTCGCCCGCTTGCCGACCTCGGTCGCCTGAGCTACGGCCGCCCGAAGCATATCCCCCGTGGAAAGCTGCGGAATGCCGTATCTCTCCGTCAGAAGCTTGGCCTGAGTACCCTTGCCAGCGCCCGGCGGTCCCAAAAAAATTAACCTCATCGTCCCCTCTTTCCTCCGCGCAGCTTCGACTTCTTGATCAGCCCCTCATATTGCTGGGCAATGAGGTGACCCTGGATCTGTGCTACCGTATCGAGGGTCACACTGACAACAATCAAAAGCGACGTACCACCAAGGTAGAACGGCACCCCTGTCTGCGAGATGAGTATCTCAGGCAGGATGCAGACAAAGACCAGGTAGATCGCGCCGATGACGGTGATGCGCGTCAACACGTAATCGATGTATTCGGCCGTGCGTTCACCGGGGCGGATGCCCGGAACGAACCCGCCATGCTTCTTCAGATTGTCGGCCGTATCCTTCGGATTGAAGACGATGGCCGTGTAGAAGAAGGCGAAAAAGGCGATCATCGCACCGTAAAGGATCATATAGAGCGGCTGACCGTGAGCGAGCGCACCGACGATCGCCGTTGCCCAGTCGGGCATGGTCGCGGTGTTGGCAAAGCCGGCGAGCGTGGCGGGCAGCAGGAGAAGCGACGACGCGAAGATCGCCGGGATCACGCCCGAGGTGTTGAGCTTCAGCGGCAGGTGCGACGTGTCGCCCTGGAACATGCGGTTGCCGACCTGGCGCTTGGGATACTGGATCAGCAGGCGGCGCTGCGCGCGCTCGACGAAGACGATCAACGCGATCACGCCGACGACCATGACGATAATCGCAAGGATGAGAGGCGTCGACAGAGCACCGGTACGGCCGAGCTCAAGGGTTCCGGCAAGCGCCGAGGGCAGAGCGGCGACGATGCCGGCGAAGATGATCAGCGAAATACCGTTGCCGATGCCGCGGGAGGTGATCTGCTCACCGAGCCACATCAGGAACATCGTGCCGCCGAGCAGCGAAATAACGGTGGAAATCCGGAAGAACCAGCCCGGATCGTTGACGAGACCGCTGCCGCTTTCGAGACCGACGGCAATACCGTAGGCCTGCATCGCGCCCAACAGCACCGTGCCGTAGCGGGTGTACTGGTTGATGACCTTGCGGCCCTGCTCGCCCTCTTTCTTCAGCTGCTCGAGCGCCGGAACGACCGACGTCATGAGCTGCACGATGATCGATGCGGAAATGTAGGGCATGATGCCGAGGGCGAAGATCGCCATACGCTCGACCGCGCCGCCCGAGAACATGTTGAAGAGGCCGAGAATGCCCCCCGACTGCCCCTGAAATGCCTGCGCGAATGCGTCCGGGTTAAGGCCCGGCAACGGAATGTAGGTGCCAAGTCGATAGACCAGAAGCGCACCGAGAGTGAACCAAAGGCGCTTTTTCAGATCTTCCGCCTTGGCGAAAGTCGAAAAATTCAGGTTCGAGGCGAGCTGTTCCGCTGCAGAAGCCATGCAATTCTCCGCGTACCAAGTCTCGGAAACACGGGAAAACCCGGTCGTTCCGGATGGAATCAGTTTTCGTCGTGGAAAACCAGGCGCGAGGCGATTGTCGCTGCAATCGGATGCCTCACCGTGGTTTCCGTTATGTCCCGTCGCGGCAGCCGATTCGCTGCGCTTGGACGTGAGGCTCACATATGGGAGCAAAGCCGCCCGGCGTGAAGCACCCCGGGCGGTTCATCAGTCATATTTATTCAGCGGCTGCGGAGAGCAGCTTGACGGAGCCGCCAGCCTTTTCGATCTTCTCGACCGCAGGCTTGGAGGCGCCGGCAACTTCGAGCGAAACCTTCGCCTTCAGTTCGCCGTCGGCGAGAACGCGCACACCATCCTTGACGCGGCGGATAACGCCGGCGGCCTTGAGAGCGGCGGCATCGACGGTCTTGGAGGCGTCCAGCTTCTTGGCATCGACTGCGGCCTGAATCCGGCCGAGCGACACGACAGCGAACTCCGAAGCGAAGATGTTGTTGAAGCCGCGCTTCGGCAGGCGGCGGTAGATGGGCATCTGACCGCCTTCGAAGCCGTTGATCGCGACGCCCGAACGCGCCTTCTGACCCTTTACACCGCGACCGGCCGTCTTGCCGGAACCGGAGCCGATACCGCGGCCCAGACGCTTGCGGTTCTTGGTCGCGCCTTCGTTGTCCTTGATTTCATTCAGTTTCATATCTCGATCCCCCTCACTTCTCGTCGACGACGCGAACGAGGTGCTGGACGGCCCGGATCATGCCGCGAACGGCCGGAGTGTCTTCCAGCGTGCGTACCCGGTGCATCTTGTTGAGGCCCAGACCGACGAGCGTCTGACGCTGCACGGCCGGACGGCGAATGGGGCTACCGATCTGCTCGACGGTAACCGTCTTCTTGGCAACTTCCTTCTTAGCCATCTGTCAGCTCCCTTATTCTTCGGAAGCAACGCCGGCGGAAACGCGACGGGACTGGAGCGTGGCGTACTTCATGCCGCGCTGTGCCGCGATATCCTTCGGGTGCATCTGGTTCTTGAGCGCGTCGAAGGTAGCGCGAACCATGTTGTAGGGGTTCGACGAACCGGTCGACTTGGCTACGACGTCGTGAACGCCGAGCGTCTCGAAGACGGCGCGCATCGGGCCACCGGCGATGATACCGGTACCGGGCTTGGCCGAGCGCAGCAGCACCTTGCCGGCGCCATGACGGCCGTGCACGTCGTGGTGCAGAGTGCGGCCACCGCGCAGCGGTACGAAGATCAGGTCGCGCTTGGCGGCTTCCGTTGCCTTACGGATGGCTTCCGGCACTTCGCGTGCCTTGCCATGGCCGAAGCCGACGCGGCCCTTCTGGTCGCCTACGACGACGAGAGCGGCGAAACCGAAACGACGACCGCCCTTCACCACCTTGGCGACGCGGTTGATAGCGACGAGCTTATCGACAAATTCGCTGTCGCGCTCTTCGCGGTTCTGGCGATCTTCGCGAGAACCTCTTCTTTCTTGTGCCATTGTCCTCTTCCTTTTTCTTTTCCGGGTGCAATCGGCAGATTGACGAAAGCCGCCTCGCTTCCTTGGAAATCGAAGCGGCCGGGGATTTGCGAAGCCGGGTTACGCCCGGGCATTGCGGCCCGGGCGACGAACTTTAGAAGTTCAGGCCGCCTTCGCGAGCTGCCTCGGCCAGCGCCTTGATGCGGCCGTGGTAGATGAAGGCGCCACGATCAAAGACAACGTCCTTGATGCCCGCCTTGGAAGCACGTTCTGCCAGGAGCTTGCCGACAGCCGTAGCGGCTTCGGTATCGGCGCCGGTCTTCAGCGAAGACCGCAGATCCGTGTCGAGGGTCGATGCCGAGGCAATCGTCTTGCCGGCAACATCGTCAATGATCTGCGCATAGATGTTCTTCGACGAGCGATGAACCGACAGGCGCGGGCGGCCATTGGCAACCGCCTTGATTTGACGGCGCACGCGGCTGGCGCGACGCACAAGAGTATCTTTCCTGCTAGCCATTTCGCGTGATCCTTACTTCTTCTTGCCTTCTTTGCGGACGATCCGCTCTTCGGCATACTTGACGCCCTTGCCCTTGTAGGGCTCGGGGCCACGGTATTCGCGGATTTCCGCGGCAACCTGGCCGACCTGCTGCTTGTTGATTCCGGAGACGACGATTTCCGTCGGCTTCGGCACAGCGATCGTGATGCCTTCCGGCGTCTGGTAGACGACGTCGTGGCTGAAACCGAGCGCGAGCTGCAGGTTCTTGCCCTGCATGGACGCGCGGTAACCGACGCCGTTGATTTCGAGCTTGCGCTCGTAACCGTCCTTCACGCCCTTGAGGATGTTCTCGATCATCGTGCGGGACATGCCCCACTTTGCGCGAGCATCCTTGCTCTCGTTGAGCGGCTGAACGACAACCGTGTTGTTTTCGAGCTTCACCGAAACTTCGTCATTTGCGACGAAGAACAGTTCGCCCTTCGGGCCCTTTGCCGTTACCTTCTGGCCATCCACGTTAGCCGTGACGCCTGCCGGAACTTGAACGGGCTTCTTACCGATACGAGACATTTTTATACCTGTCTGTTCGCTATGGAGATCCTGCTCGATCTTAGAAGATCGAGCAAAGAACCTCGCCACCAACATTCTGTTCGCGTGCCTGGTGATCGGCCATCACGCCCTTCGGAGTCGAAAGGATGGTGATGCCGAGGCCGTTCGCGACCTGCGGAATGGACTTGACCGAGACATAGACCCGGCGGCCCGGCTTGGAGACGCGCGCGATCTCACGGATCACGGATGCGCCTTCGTAGTACTTCAACTCGATGTTCAGCTCGGCCTTGCCGTTGCCGAATTCGACCTCTGAGTATCCGCGGATGTAGCCTTCAGCCTGAAGGACATCCAGAACGCGTGCGCGAAGCTTGGAAGCCGGCGTCGAAACGCTCGACTTGCGGCGAGCAGCGCCGTTGCGGATACGGGTGAGCATATCGCCCAAAGGATCAGTCATTGCCATGTACCCGTCTCCTTACCAGCTCGACTTGACCACGCCCGGCACCTTGCCGAGATTGCCCAGTTCGCGAAGTGCAATACGCGACATGCGCAGCTTGCGATAATAGGCACGCGGACGACCGGTGACTTCGCAACGATTGCGGATGCGGGTCTTGGACCCATCGCGGGGCAGTTCGGCCAGCTTGAGGGTGGCCTTGAACCGCTCTTCGATCGGCAAAGACTGGTTCATGATGATTGCCTTCAGGACCGCGCGCTTGGCGGCGTGATTGGCAACCAGTTTGCGGCGGCGCTTGTTCTTTTCAACTGCGCTCGTTTTCGCCATAACAGTTATCCTTCTTTACGCTTGCCGTTACGGATTACTGACGGAACGGGAAGTTGAACTCTTTGAGAAGAGCGCGTGCTTCGTCGTCGTTAGTTGCCGTCGTGCAAACGATGATGTCCATGCCCCACATCTGATCAACCTTGTCGTAGTTGATCTCAGGGAACACAATGTGCTCCTTGATGCCCATGGCAAAGTTGCCACGACCATCGAAGGACTTCGGATTGAGGCCGCGGAAGTCTCGAACACGCGGAAGAGCGATGTTGATGAGACGATCCAGGAACTCATACATCCGAACGCCGCGCAGGGTAACCTTGGCACCAATCGGCATGCCTTCGCGAAGCTTGAAGCCGGCGATGGAGTTGCGAGCGCGGGTGATGACCGGCTTCTGGCCGGCAATCGCAGCGAGGTCGGCAGCAGCAACGGTCGGCTTCTTGGAATCGCCGGTCGCTTCGCCAACACCCATGTTGATGACGATCTTGTCGAGGCGCGGGATCTGCATTTCGTTGGCGTAGGAGAACTGCTCCTGCATCGCCTTGCGGATGCGCTCTACATATTCCTTCTTGAGCCGGGACTCATAAGCGGACTTAGCCATCGATCACATCTCCCGAACGCTTGGCCACGCGGACCTTTTTGTCACCATCGATCTTGAAACCGACGCGGGTCGGCTTGCCGTCCTTCGGATCGGCGATCGCGATGTTCGAAAGGTGGATCGAGGCTTCCTTTGTGATAATGCCGGCTTCCTGGTTCTGAGTCTGGCGCTGGTGACGCTTCACCACGTTGACGCCGCGCACGAGAGCCCTGTCTTCCTTCGGCATGACCTGAATGACTTCGCCGGTACGGCCCTTGTCCTTACCGGTCAGAACGACGACCTTGTCGCCTTTGCGAATCTTTTGCATCTCTGATCGCTCCCTTAGAGTACTTCCGGAGCCAGCGAGATGATCTTCATGTGGTTCTTGGCGCGGAGTTCGCGCGGAACCGGTCCGAAGATACGGGTGCCGATCGGCTCTTTCTTGTTGTCGATGAGAACGGCTGCGTTGGTGTCGAAACGGATGACGCTGCCATCCGCACGGCGGATGTCTTTCGCGGTGCGAACGACAACAGCCTTCATGACATCACCCTTCTTCACGCGGCCGCGCGGAATGGCTTCCTTGATCGAAACGACGATGATGTCGCCGATCGACGCGTATTTGCGCTTGGAGCCGCCCAGCACCTTGATGCACATGACACGACGTGCGCCGGAATTATCCGCCACGTCGAGGTTTGTTTGCATCTGAATCATGTCAGGTCGCCTTCTTGTTGTTACCAGGCCGGTTGGGTCGAAACCCCCTCGCCCGGCTTATTGTGCTCATCTCAAAGCAAAAGAACGCTCGAACTCGAGCGTTCCTCGGCTTTAATTGCGTGCTTCATACAGATATTTGCCCGAGACGCAAGGGTCCGGCGGTCAAAACCTGCAGAAATCAAGACTGGGCGGAAACGACCGTCCAGCGCTTGTCCTTGGAAATCGGCGCGCATTCCTCGATGGAAACGAGGTCGCCGACCTTGAACTGGTTGTTCTCGTCGTGAGCCTTGTACTTCTTGGAACGACGAACGGTCTTCTGAAGGATCGGGTGCGCAAAGCGGCGCTCGACCCGGACGACGACGGTCTTGTCGTTCTTGTCGCTGACGACGGTGCCCTGCAGAATGCGTTTCGGCATAGTGTTCTGGTCCTTAGGCCTTGGCTTCTGCCGCCTTCTGGCGGGCAATGGTTTTGATGCGTGCGATGTCCTTGCGGACCTCGTTGATACGCGAAGACTTCTCGAGCTGGCCAGTCGCCTTCTGGAAGCGCAGGTTGAACTGCTCCTTCTTCAGCTTGGCAAGCTCTTCCTTGAGTTGGTCGGCGCTCAGAGCGCGAACATCTGCGGCTTTCATGAGCTTCACTCCTTACTCTGCGATACGCTGCACGAAGCGCGTCTTGACAGAGAGCTTGGCAGCGCCGAGGCGAAGTGCTTCGCGGGCGAGCTCCTCGTTGACACCGTCGATCTCGAACATCATGCGGCCGGGCTTGACCTTGCATGCCCAGTATTCGACCGAACCCTTGCCCTTACCCATGCGGACTTCGGTCGGCTTTGCCGTGACCGGAACGTCGGGGAATACCCGGATCCAGACGCGGCCGGCGCGCTTCATATGACGGGTGATCGCACGGCGGGCCGCTTCGATCTCGCGAGCATTGACGCGGTTGGGCTCCTGGGCCTTCAGACCGAACTCGCCGAAGGCGAGGTCAGAGCCGCCCTTCGCGACGCCCTTGATGCGCCCCTTGAACTGCTTGCGATACTTCGTACGCTTTGGCTGCAACATTTTTTTACTTCTCCGATATTGGCTGCCACGCGCGAATGTTACGCGTTCTCGCGGCGACGCTCTCTGCCGCTACCGCCCTGGTTGTCACTCTCGGTCGCGCGACGCTCGGAAGCCATCGGATCATGCTCAAGGATTTCGCCCTTGAAGATCCAGACCTTGACACCGCAGATACCGAAAGCGGTTTCCGCTTCGGCCGTGCCGTAGTCGATGTCGGCGCGCAGCGTATGCAGCGGAACGCGGCCTTCACGATACCATTCGGTACGGGCGATTTCCGCACCGCCAAGACGGCCGGCGCAGGTGATCTTGATGCCTTCGGCGCCGAGGCGCATCGCCGACTGAACGGCACGCTTCATCGCACGACGGAACGCTACGCGGCGCTCGAGCTGCTGAGCGATCGACTGCGCAACGAGCGTTGCGTCGACTTCCGGCTTGCGCACTTCGACGATGTTGAGGTGCGTTTCCGAATTGGTCATCTCGGAAAGCTTCCTGCGAAGCTTTTCGATGTCGGCGCCCTTCTTGCCGATGATCAGGCCCGGGCGTGCCGAGTGGATCGTCACGCGGCACTTCTTGTGCGGACGCTCGATCACGACCTTGGCGATACCGGCCGACTTCAGCTCTTCCATCAGATAGGCGCGAATCTTCAGGTCTTCGTGAAGAAGCTGGCCGTATTCCGCGTTGTCCGCGAACCAACGGCTATCCCAGGTCCGGTTGATGCCGAGACGGAAACCGATCGGATTAATCTTCTGGCCCATTATGCGGCCTCCCCTTTGGCTTCCACTTCACGAACGACGATCGTCAAGTGCGCGAACGGCTTTTCGACCCGCGATGCACGGCCGCGACCACGGGCGTGGAAGCGCTTCATCACGATCGACTTGCCAACAAAAGCTTCTGCGACGATGAGCGAATCAACGTCGAGATCATGGTTGTTCTCTGCGTTGGCGATCGCAGATTCAAGCGTCTTCTTGACGGTGCCTGCGATGCGCTTGCGCGAGAACTCGAGTTCGGCCAGAGCCCGGTCCACCTTCTTGCCGCGGATCAGCGCGGCAACGAGGTTGAGCTTCTGGGGGCTGACGCGGATCGTGCGCGCAACTGCCTGCGCCTCATTATCCTTCAGCCGGCGTTCGGCTTTTGCCTTGCCCATCGTTACTTCCTCTTCGCTTTCTTGTCCGCGCCATGACCATAATAGGTCCGGGTCGGAGCGAATTCACCGAACTTGTGACCGACCATTTCTTCGGACACCGAGACGGGAACGTGCTTGTTGCCGTTGTAGACGCCGAAGGTCAGACCGACGAACTGCGGAAGGATCGTGGAGCGACGGCTCCACATCTTGATCACTTCGTTGCGGCCGCCTTCGCGGACCTTCTCAGCCTTCTTGAGAAGATAACCGTCAACAAACGGACCTTTCCATACTGAACGAGCCACTTGAGACTTCCTCTCTTACTTCTTGCGCTGGTGACGCGAGCGCATAATGAACTTGTCGGTCGACTTGTTGGAGCGCGTGCGCTTGCCCTTTGTGGGCTTGCCCCATGGCGTGACCGGATGGCGACCACCGGAGGTGCGGCCTTCACCGCCGCCGTGCGGATGATCAACCGGGTTCATGACGACGCCGCGTACGTGCGGACGCTTGCCGCGCCAACGCGAACGGCCGGCCTTACCATCATTGATGTTGCCGTGATCGGGGTTCGATACAGCACCGATCGATGCGAGGCAAGAGCCGTGCACCAGACGCTGCTCGCCCGAGTTCAGGCGCAGGATCGCCATGCCCTGGTCACGGCCGACGAGCTGAGCGTAGGTTCCGGCGGAGCGAGCGATCTGACCGCCCTTGCCCGGCTTCATCTCCACATTGTGGATGATGGAGCCGACCGGAATGTACTGCAGCGGCATCGCATTGCCGGGCTTGACGTCGACGGCCTTTTCCGAGGCAATCACCTTGTCGCCGACAGCCAGGCGCTGCGGCGCAAGGATATAGGCCTGCTCACCGTCCGCGTAGTTGACCAGCGCGATGAACGCCGTGCGGTTCGGGTCGTATTCCAGACGCTCGACCGTGCCTTCGACGTCGAACTTGCGACGCTTGAAGTCGACCAGACGGTAGGTCCGCTTGTGACCACCGCCCTGGAAACGAACGGTGATGCGGCCCAGGTTGTTGCGACCGCCCTTGGAGGACAGGCCCTCGGTCAGCGCCTTGACCGGCTTGCCCTTGTGGAGGCCGGCCCGGCTGACGATGACCAGTTGACGCTGGCTCGGCGTCGTCGGATTGAAACTTTTCAATGCCATTTTCTTGTTCCCTTTTGGGTTTTTACCCTAATGGGCCTATCCGTTAGAGACCGGTGGAAACGTCGATGGACTGACCGTCGGCGAGCGTTACGATCGCCTTCTTCACGTCCTTCTGCTTTCCGGCGAAGCCGCGGAAGCGCTTCAACTTGCCCTTGCGGACGAGCGTGTTCACGGCCGTGACCTTCACGCCGAACAGCGCTTCGACGGCAGCCTTGATCTCAGGCTTCGAAGCACCCTTGGCGACATTGAAGACGACCTGGTTCTGTTCGGAGACCAGCGTCGACTTTTCAGTGATCGAGGGAGACACGATCACGTCGTAGTGGCGAAGATCCGTCATTTGAACCGCTCCTCCAGAGCTTCCACAGCAGCCTTGGAAAGCACGAGCTTGCCACGGCGCAGAATGTCGTAAACGTTGATGCCCTGAACCGGCAGAACGTCCACATTCGGGATGTTCTGGGCGGCGAGCTTGAAGTTGCCTTCGATCTCGGCTCCGCCGATGATCAGGGCGTTGGTGAGGCCGAGCGAGGCGAATGCGCCGGCGAGCGCCTTCGTCTTTGCTTCGTTGGCGACGAGATCGTCGATGACGATGATGTCCTCGGCCTTCAGCTTGGCAGACAGCGCATGGCGCAGGCCCAGTGCGCGGATCTTCTTCGGAAGATCGTGCGCATGGCTGCGGACGACCGGCCCGTGAGCCTTGCCGCCGCCGCGGAACTGCGGAGCACGAGCCGAATGGTGGCGGGCGCGGCCCGTACCCTTCTGCTTGTACATCTTGGCGCCGGTGCGGGAGACTTCCGCACGGCCCTTGGCCTTGTGCGTACCCTGCTGGCGCTTTGCGAGCTGCCAGCGAACGACGCGGGCAATGATGTCTTCACGAGGCTCGAGACCGAAAATGGCGTCGGAAAGGGAAACCTTTCCCGCGTCCTTGCCCTCGAGGGTTTTGACGGTGAGATCCATTATTCGGCTCCCTTACTTCGATTCTGCGGCGCGCACTGCGGCAGGGCGCGGTGCGCCTTCCGGAGTGCCCGACTTGATGGCGTCACGGACGACGATCCAGGAACCCTTGGAGCCGGGAACTGCACCCTTGACCAGGATCAGACCGCGGTCTTCATCGGTCGATACGACTTCGAGGTTCTGCGTGGTGACGCGCGTCTGGCCCATGTGACCAGCCATGCGCTTGCCCTTCCAGACGCGGCCCGGATCCTGGTTGGAACCGGTCGAACCATGCGAACGGTGCGAGACGGACACGCCGTGCGTTGCACGCAGGCCGCCGAAGTTGTGGCGCTTGATCGCGCCGGCAAAACCCTTACCGATGGTGGTGCCGGTAACGTCCACGAGCTGCCCGGCGACGAAATGGCCCGCCGTAAGCTCGGCGCCAATGTCGATCAGGTTGTCGGCGCTCACGCGGAACTCGACGAGCTTTGCCTTCGGCTCAACGCTGGCAGCGGCAAAATGGCCGCGCATGGCCTTCGGCGTATTCTTGACCTTCGAACGGCCGGCACCCAGCTGAACTGCGGTATAACCGTTCTTCTCTTCCGTGCGGTGGGACACTACCTGGCAGTTCTCCAGCCGCAATACTGTTACCGGGATATGCTCGCCGGCGTCGTTGTAGACGCGGGTCATTCCCACCTTCTGTGCAATCACACCTGAACGCATCGGTTCACGCCTCTTGTTTAGGGTTCCCGTCCGGCGCTTCACACACCTTCCGGTTTCCTGTTCCTGGAAGCCGTTGGAGAAACTCCACGTACCTTCCTTGTTATTTCGGCTTGCGCCGGGTCTTACAGCTTGATCTCGACGTCTACGCCGGCGGCCAGATCGAGCTTCATCAGCGCGTCCACCGTCTGCGGGGTCGGATCAACGATATCGAGAAGACGCTTGTGCGTGCGCATCTCGAACTGTTCGCGGCTCTTCTTGTCGACGTGGGGCGACCGGTTGACCGTGAATTTCTCAATCCGGGTCGGAAGCGGCACGGGCCCGCGCACACTCGCACCGGTGCGCTTGGCCGTCGACACGATTTCGCGCGTGGAGGCATCGAGGATCCGGTGATCAAACGCCTTGAGGCGGATGCGGATATTCTGGCCGTTCATTCGACTTGTCCTTGCTCGTGTTTTCCGGTGTGCTCACGAAGCACACACTTGAAGTATTCGTTTCGCTTAGCCGCTTCTTTTCAAAAATCGCAGGGACATGGCCGACCATGTCCCTGCCGAAACGGCTCAAGCCGTTTTCTTGTTACTCGACGATGGAGGCGACGATGCCTGCGCCGACGGTGCGGCCGCCTTCGCGGATAGCGAAGCGCAGCTTTTCTTCCATCGCGATCGGCACGATCAGCTCGACGTCAACCGTGACGTTGTCGCCCGGCATGACCATTTCCGTGCCTTCCGGAAGCGTCACGATGCCGGTCACGTCCGTCGTGCGGAAGTAGAACTGCGGACGGTAGTTGGTGAAGAACGGCGTGTGACGGCCACCCTCTTCCTTCGTCAGGATGTAGGCTTCGGCCTTGAACTTGCGGTGCGGCTTGACCGAACCCGGCTTGCACAGAATCTGACCGCGCTCGACGCCGTTGCGGTCGACACCGCGAAGCAGCGCGCCGATGTTGTCGCCGGCCTGGCCCTGGTCGAGCAGCTTGCGGAACATTTCAACGCCCGTGCAGGTCGTCTTCGTCGTCGGACGGATGCCGACGATTTCGATTTCCTCACCGACCTTGACGATGCCGCGCTCGACGCGACCGGTCACGACCGTACCGCGGCCCGAGATCGAGAACACGTCTTCGATCGGCATCAGGAACGGCTGGTCGATCGGACGCTCAGGCGTCGGGATGTAGGCGTCGACCGCAGCCATCAGCTCGCGGATCGCGTCTTCGCCGATCTTCTTGTCCGAATCTTCAAGCGCAGCCAGAGCCGAACCCTTGATGATCGGAATGTCGTCGCCCGGGAATTCGTAGGACGACAGCAGCTCGCGCACTTCCAGCTCGACCAGCTCGAGCAGTTCAGCGTCGTCGACCTGGTCGACCTTGTTCAGGAACACCACGATCGCCGGAACGCCGACCTGGCGGGCGAGCAGGATGTGCTCGCGCGTCTGCGGCATCGGGCCGTCAGCGGCCGAAACAACCAGGATCGCGCCGTCCATCTGCGCCGCACCGGTGATCATGTTCTTGACGTAGTCGGCGTGGCCGGGGCAGTCGACGTGCGCATAGTGACGGTTCGGCGTCTCGTATTCGACGTGCGCCGTCGAAATGGTGATGCCGCGCGCCTTTTCTTCCGGCGCAGCGTCGATCTGGTCATACGCCTTGAACTCGCCGAAATACTTCGTGATCGCTGCCGTCAGCGACGTCTTGCCATGGTCAACGTGGCCAATCGTGCCAATGTTGACGTGCGGCTTATTGCGCTCAAATTTGCTCTTTGCCATTTCCGGCTCTCCGTTTCCTGTCCCCTAGAGGGGAAATCTTTTCATTCTGTTTCAGCGCTAGGCTATTCCGGTCACTTCTGACCGGAATACTTCGCCTGGATTTCCTGCGCGACGTTCGACGGAACCGGCGCGTAGTGATCGAACAGCATCGTGTACTGAGCGCGGCCCTGCGACATCGAGCGCAGGTTGTCCACGTACTTGAACATGTTCGCGAGCGGCACGTGGGCATTGATCACCACGGCGACGCCGCGTGCTTCCTGACCCTGGATCTGGCCACGGCGAGAGTTCAGGTCACCGATAACGTCACCGACGTAATCTTCCGGCGTCACGACCTCGACCTTCATGATCGGCTCGAGGAGCTGAGCTCCAGCCTTCTTCGCGGCTTCACGGAAGCATGCACGGGAAGCGATTTCGAAGGCCAGGACCGACGAGTCGACGTCGTGGAACGCACCGTCGATCAGCGTCGCCTTGACGCCGAGCATCGGGAAGCCCGCGAGCGGACCCGAGGAAAGGACGCTTTCGATGCCCTTCTGAACGCCGGGGATATATTCCTTCGGAACAGCACCACCGACAATCTTCGATTCGAATGCGAAGTCTTCGCCTTCCGGGTTCGGTTCGAAGACGATCTTGACGCGCGCGAACTGGCCGGTACCACCGGACTGCTTCTTGTGCGTGTAATCTTCCTCGTGCTTGCGCGTAATGGTCTCGCGGTAGGCAACCTGCGGAGCACCGACCGAAGCTTCGACCTTGAACTCGCGACGCATGCGGTCGACGATGATGTCCAGGTGAAGTTCGCCCATGCCGGCGATGATCGTCTGGCCGGACTCCTCGTCGGTCTTGACGCGGAAGGACGGATCCTCGGCAGCCAGGCGGTTGAGCGCGAGGCCCATCTTTTCCTGGTCGCCCTTGGTCTTCGGCTCGATGGCGATCTGGATGACCGGCTCCGGGAATTCCATGCGCTCGAGGATAACCGGCTTCAGCGGATCGCAAAGCGTATCGCCCGTGGTGGTTTCCTTGAGGCCGGCCAGAGCAACGATGTCGCCGGCGAAGGCTTCTTCGATGTCTTCACGCGAGTTGGAATGCATCTGCAGCATGCGGCCGACGCGCTCGCGCTTCTCCTTGACCGTGTTCATCACCGACGTGCCCTTTTCGAGCTTGCCGGAGTAGATGCGCGCGAAGGTAAGCGAACCGACGAAGGGGTCGTTCATGATCTTGAACGCGAGCATCGAAAGCGGCTCGTTGTCGTCGGCCTTACGGGTGATCTCGCCTTCGGTCTTGACGTCGATACCCTTGATCGCCGGAATGTCGATCGGCGACGGCAGGTAATCGACAACGGCGTCGAGCAGAGGCTGAACGCCCTTGTTCTTGAAGGCGGTGCCGCAGAACATGGGGTGGAACTTGACGTCGATCGTACCGCGACGGACCAGTTCACGGATCTTGTCGTTATCCGGATAGGTACCTTCCAGGTAGGCTTCCATCGCCGCTTCGTCGATCTCGACAACCGTCTCGATCAGCTTTTCGCGGTATTCTTCCGCCTTTTCCTTCATGTCGGCCGGGATTTCGACGACGTCCCACTGGGCGCCGAGCGATTCGTCGCGCCATACGAGAGCATTCATCTCGATCAGGTCGACAACACCCTTGAAGTCGCTTTCAGCGCCGATCGGCAGCTGCATAACGACGGCCGTCGCGCCGAGGCGCGTCTTGATCATCTCGACCGAGCGGTAGAAGTCCGCACCGGTCTTGTCCATCTTGTTGCAGAAGATCATGCGCGGAACATGATACTTTTCGGCCTGGCGCCAGACGGTTTCCGTCTGCGGCTCGACACCGGCGTTGGCGTCGAGAAGCGCGATCGCACCGTCGAGAACGCGCAGCGAGCGTTCGACTTCGATGGTGAAGTCGACGTGGCCGGGAGTGTCGATGATGTTGAAGCGCCGCGTCTTGCCGTCGCGACCCTTCCAGAAGGTCGTCGTCGCAGCAGACGTGATCGTGATCCCGCGCTCCTGCTCCTGCTCCATCCAGTCCATCGTCGCGGCGCCGTCATGGACTTCGCCGATCTTGTGGGACTTGCCGGTGTAATAGAGGATACGCTCGGTCGTCGTCGTCTTGCCGGCGTCGATGTGCGCCATGATACCGAAATTTCGGTAGTCTTCGATTTTATATTCGCGAGCCATGAGAGACTGCCTTTCGGAACCTGTTCTGATTACCAGCGGTAGTGCGAGAACGCACGGTTGGCATCAGCCATCTTGTGGGTGTCTTCGCGCTTCTTCACTGCGCTGCCGCGATTGTTCGCCGCGTCCATGAGTTCGCCGCACAGGCGATCGACCATGGTCGTTTCATTGCGCTTACGGGCAGCTGCGATCAGCCAGCGGATAGCGAGAGCCTGACGGCGCTCCGGACGAACGTCGACCGGAACCTGGTAGGTAGCACCACCGACGCGGCGCGAACGCACTTCGACATGCGGAGCGATGTTGTCGAGCGCGGAGTGGAACACGGCGACCGGCTCCTGCTTCAGCTTCGACTGGACCGCATCGAACGCACCGTAGACGATGCTTTCCGCAACGGACTTCTTGCCGTGCAGCATGATTGCGTTCATGAACTTCGTGACGACCAGATCACCGAACTTCGGATCCGGGTTGATCTCACGCTTTTCTGCTCTGTGACGTCGGGACATACTTCTCGTCTCTCAACTTTAAATCTTATGACCAGCGAAATGGCGCCGGTTGCGATGTTATTTCGGACGCTTCGCGCCGTACTTCGAGCGGCGCTGCTTACGGTTCTTCACACCCTGCGTATCGAGAACGCCGCGGATGATGTGGTAACGAACACCCGGAAGGTCCTTCACGCGGCCGCCGCGGATCATGACCACGGAGTGCTCCTGAAGGTTGTGGCCTTCACCCGGAATGTAGCCGATCACTTCGAAGCCATTCGTCAGGCGGATCTTGGCGACCTTACGGAGAGCCGAGTTCGGCTTCTTCGGGGTCGTCGTGTAGACGCGGGTGCAAACGCCGCGCTTCTGCGGGTTCTCCTGCAGTGCAGGAACCTTGTTGCGCTTTACCTGTGCCTGACGCGGCTTGCGGATCAGCTGGTTTACGGTAGGCATCTAACCATCCCTTACAAAAACTTGTCTCGTTACCCTTTCGGGCGGATCGCTTGCCGTCGCCGGCAACAACGAACGCCTATGAAATGCGCAAAACGAGGGCCGATCCGCTTTTTCGCAGATGGCCCCACAAAAAGCAGAGGACGCACTATTTCGCGCGTCTTGCGTGCAGCATTATGTCGTCAGCGTGCGTTTTGAACCTTGTTTGAGGCGAACTCCAGAACGCGTCGTTCCGAACCAGCCAGCCTCACATGGGCTCTGATGCGGCGGGGTGTACTGATTTCGGGGCGATCCGTCAAGGGCAATTAAGAAATATCTGGGCGTTGCAGCCCTGATATGCCCGAGAAACAAGGCTTTGCGCGCTTGCCGTGCCCTAGGTCCGGCCGAATGCCGGCCCGTGTCGTCGCATAGTCGTCCCCGCTTAAGGAATCAGCAACCTCTTTCTGTCGTTTTCCACGACCGCGAGTCGCCCCTGCCCGATATCCTGCCTCGACGTCATCCCTGACCAAAAATGTTTCGGGCCATCGTACGATTCGTGGAACGGGTTTCGGTCTGGCGCAATATGCAGTAGAGCAGGATGAGGCAAAGTGTATCCGGTTTCCCCGCATCCCGCGTCTCAACGCTTGAGAATCGATCGCGACGGTTTCGGCCTCTTTCGACTTACAAGAAACGCGATCGCCCGTTACTATTCTTCAAAGAGGATGTTTCCATGTCTGTCACACCGGATAACGACAACGCACCCGACGAACCGCTGATCTTCATCGTTATCGGCAAGGCCTACGAGACCGACGGCGATGCCGAGGGCGTCGACATCCATGTGATGCTGCGGGCGCCCGATGACGATACGGCCGTGCGCGAGGCGCTGAACGCACTCGCCGAGGAAGGCTTCCTTGAAGCCGATCTCGACCAGATCGGCACCTTGGACGGCATACCGGACGAGGAGCCGCACGCTTCCGCCTATCAAGGCGCCCTCGAGGGCGAAGTCGCCATCATTCGCTTCGGTTGAGAGATCCGGCGGCATCTGGAGCCGCATCGACGCCAAACACATCGACCTGAAAAAGCCGCCCGGATCGCTCCGGGCGGCTTTATCGTTTCGCCAGGGAGGGCAGATACCCTCCCCTTTTCGCTTATTCCGCCGCGGCGGGATCGTTTGCCATGTCGGCGAGCATCGGCGTGGCGCTTTCCGCACCGGTGCCCTTGCGGCGCTCTTCGAGGATCAACTCGTCGCGGGCCGTAGCGATGCGGCGGATCTGCGTCATCGTGCCGCCCGTACCGGCCGGGATGAGACGGCCGACAATGACGTTCTCCTTCAGACCCTGCAGATTGTCCGTCTTGCCTGCGACCGCAGCTTCGGTGAGGACCTTGGTGGTCTCCTGGAACGAAGCGGCCGAGATGAAGGACGGCGTCTGCAGCGATGCCTTGGTGATACCCAGCAGCACCGGCTCGCCAAAGGCGGGCTTCTTGCCTTCGGCCAGCAGAGAGTCGTTGACGTCCTCGAGCTCGATGCGGTCGACGTTGTCGCCGACGATATAGGTCGAGTCACCGGCGTCGGTGATTTCGACCTTCTGAAGCATCTGCCGGACGATCACCTCGATGTGCTTGTCGTTGATGACAACGCCCTGCAGTCGGTAGACTTCCTGGATCTCGTTCACGAGATAGGAAGCAAGTGCTTCCACGCCCTTGATCGCCAGGATGTCGTGCGGTGCCGGATTGCCGTCGAGGATGTAGTCGCCCTTCTCGATGTAGTCGCCATCCTGAAGATGGAAGGGCTTGCCCTTCGGGATCAGGTATTCGACCGGTTCGACACCGTCTTCCGCCGGCTCGATCATCACGCGACGCTTGTTCTTGTAATCGCGGCCGAAACGGATCGTTCCATCGATCTCCGCGATGATGGCGTGATCCTTCGGACGACGTGCCTCGAACAGTTCGGCAACACGCGGCAGACCACCGGTGATGTCCTTGGTCTTGGCGCTTTCGAGCGGCGAACGGGCAAGAACGTCGCCCTGGCTGACCTTTTGTCCCGGCTCGACCGAAAGGATCGCGTCGACCGAGAGCATGAAGCGGGCTTCGCCGCCGCGGGCAAGCTTGGCGATGTTGCCATTCTTGTCCTTGATGACGATCGCCGGCTTCAGGTCGGTACCGCGTGGCGTCGAACGCCAGTCGATAACCTGGCGCTTGGTGATGCCGGTCGACTCGTCGGTCGATTCCAGAACCGAGATGCCGTCGACCACGTCTTCGAAGTGAACGGTACCTTCCACTTCCGTCATCATCGGACGGGTGTAGGGATCCCACTCGGCGAAACGCTGTCCGCGCTTCACCTTGTCGCCATCGTCGACGAAGATCTTCGAACCGTAGGCAACGCGCTGCGAGGAGCGCTCGACACCGCGTTCGTCGAGGATCTGGATCGCCATGTTGCGGCCCATGGCGACGAGTACGCCATCGGAGTTGCGCAGCATGTTGCGGTTCTTGATCTGAACCGTGCCCTCATAAGAGGCTTCCAGGAACGACTGGTCGACCACCGTTGCCGTCCCACCAAGGTGGAACGTACGCATGGTCAGCTGCGTGCCCGGCTCGCCGATCGACTGAGCCGCGATGACGCCGACGGCTTCGCCCATGTTGACAGGCGTACCGCGAGCGAGGTCCCGGCCGTAGCAAACGCCGCAGACGCCGGTCTGGATCTCGCAGGTCAGTGCCGAACGAATGCGGACGGACTGGATACCGGCCTTTTCGATCGCGACGACGTCCGGCTCGAGAATCATCTTGCCGGCATCGACGATGCGTTCACCGGTGACCGGGTTGTCGATGTTGTCGAGCGCCGTACGGCCGAGGATACGCTGGCCGATCGAGGCCACGACCTGACCGGCATCGACGATCGCAGTCATGGTGAGGCCCTTGTCGGTGCCGCAATCCGTATGCGTGACGATGCAGTCCTGTGCCACGTCGACGAGACGACGGGTCAGGTAACCGGAGTTCGCAGTCTTCAAGGCGGTGTCGGCGAGACCCTTACGGGCACCGTGCGTCGAGTTGAAGTACTCGTTCACGGTCAGGCCTTCCTTGAAGTTCGAGATGATCGGCGTTTCGATGATCTCGCCCGAGGGCTTTGCCATGAGGCCGCGCATGCCGCCAAGCTGACGCATCTGGTTCGGCGAACCGCGGGCGCCCGAGTGCGACATCATGTAGATCGAGTTCATCGGCTTCTGGCGGCCGCTGTCGTCGAACTCGACGGCCTTGATGCGCGCCATCATCTCTTCGGCGACCTTCTCGGTCGCCTTGCCCCAGGCGTCGACGACCTTGTTGTACTTTTCGCCCTGGGTGATGAGGCCGTCATTGTACTGCTGCTCGTATTCCTTCACGAGCGCTTCGGTGTCGCCGACGATCTTCACCTTCGTGTCCGGAATGACCATGTCGTCCTTGCCGAACGAAATGCCGGCGCGGCAGGCATGCGAGAAGCCGAGCTGCATGATCCGGTCGCAGAAGATGACCGTGTCCTTCTGACCGCAATGGCGATAGACCGTGTCGATCATCTTGGAGATGTTCTTCTTGGTCATTTCCTGGTTGCAGATTTCGAAGGGGACGTTCGGGTTCTTCGGCAGGAGTTCGCCGATGATCATGCGGCCAGGCGTTGTTTCATAGATCTTCGAAACCGGGTTGCCCTCGGCATCGACGGTCTTGTAACGGCCACGGATCTTGGCGTGCAGGGTGACGGCCTTGGTCTCCAGCGCATGGTGCAATTCGCCCATGTCCGAGAAGGCCATGCCTTCGCCCGGCTCGTTCTGGTTCATGATCGACAGATAATAGAGGCCGAGAACCATGTCCTGCGACGGCACGATGATCGGGGCACCGTTTGCCGGATGCAGGATGTTGTTCGTCGACATCATCAGCACGCGTGCTTCGAGCTGTGCTTCGAGCGACAGCGGCACGTGAACGGCCATCTGGTCGCCGTCGAAGTCGGCGTTGAAGGCCGTGCAGACGAGCGGGTGCAGCTGGATCGCCTTGCCTTCGACCAGGATCGGCTCGAAGGCCTGGATGCCCAGGCGGTGCAGGGTCGGCGCGCGGTTTAGAAGGACCGGGTGCTCGCGGATGACCTCGTCGAGGATATCCCAGACTTCCGGCTTTTCCTTCTCGACCAACTTCTTCGCCTGCTTGACGGTCGAGGAGTAACCCTTGGCGTCGAGGCGGGCGTAGATGAACGGCTTGAAGAGCTCGAGCGCCATCTTCTTCGGCAGGCCGCACTGGTGCAGCTTGAGTTCCGGACCGGTCACGATGACCGAACGGCCGGAATAGTCGACGCGCTTGCCGAGCAGGTTCTGACGGAAGCGGCCCTGCTTGCCCTTGAGCATGTCGGAGAGCGACTTCAGCGGACGCTTGTTCGCACCCGTGATGACGCGGCCGCGGCGGCCGTTGTCGAACAGCGCGTCCACGGATTCCTGCAGCATCCGCTTTTCGTTGCGGATGATGATGCCCGGCGCACGCAGCTCGATCAGCCGCTTCAGGCGGTTGTTGCGGTTGATGACGCGGCGATAGAGATCGTTGAGGTCCGACGTCGCGAACCGGCCGCCGTCAAGCGGCACGAGCGGACGCAGGTCCGGCGGGATCACCGGAACCACCTTCATGATCATCCATTCCGGACGATTGCCGGATTCCATGAAGTTCTCGACGATCTTCAGCCGCTTCATCAGCTTCTTCTGCTTCAGATCGGACGTCGTCTCGGCCATCTCCGAACGCAGATCACCCGCGATCTTCTCGAGATTCATCGATGCGAGCATCTCGTAGATCGCTTCGGCGCCGATCATTGCGGTGAACTGGTCCTCACCGAACTCGTCGACCGCGATCATGTATTCTTCTTCGCTCAGGAGCTGATTTTCCTTGAGCGACGTCAGACCCGGCTCGGTGACGATGTAGTTCTCGAAATAGAGAACGCGTTCGATATCCTTGAGCGTCATGTCGAGCAGCGTTGCGATGCGGCTCGGCAGCGACTTCAGGAACCAGATGTGAGCAACCGGCGCGGCGAGCTCGATATGGCCCATGCGCTCGCGGCGAACGCGCGACAGCGTGACTTCGACGCCGCACTTTTCGCAGATGATGCCCTTGTACTTCATGCGCTTGTACTTGCCGCACAGGCACTCGTAGTCCTTGATCGGACCAAAGATGCGGGCGCAGAAAAGACCGTCGCGTTCCGGCTTGAAGGTACGGTAGTTAATCGTCTCCGGCTTCTTGATCTCACCGTAAGACCAGGAAAGAATCTTCTCCGGGGACGCTATCGAAATCCGGATGGAATCGAAGGTCTGTGCAGGCACCTGCGGATTGAAAAGATTCATGACCTCTTGGTTCATGCCTGTCTCCTTTGCGGGCATTTAAGCCCTGAGCTTGGCGAGGGTGCCGGCAATCCCGGGCGCCGGCCCCTGCCCCATAAACAGCTAAAACCGCATCGGGTGCGGCCCTTTTCCTGCCGCGGACAATCAGGTGCCCGACGGCGGAAACGGTGCGCGCCGCTTAGCGGCACGCACCTGATGACTCTTACTCCGCCGCGTCCGGCAGTTGCGCCGTGCTACCGACGTCATCGACCTTGGAATTCTCCAGCTCGACCGAAAGGCCCAGCGAGCGCATTTCCTTGACGAGAACGTTGAAGCTCTCCGGAATACCCGCTTCGAAGGTATCGTCGCCGCGGACGATCGCCTCGTAGACCTTGGTGCGGCCGGCCACGTCGTCCGACTTGACCGTCAGCATTTCCTGCAGCGTGTAGGCGGCACCATAGGCTTCCAGAGCCCAGACCTCCATTTCGCCGAAGCGCTGACCGCCGAACTGCGCCTTGCCGCCCAGCGGCTGCTGGGTAACGAGCGAGTAAGGACCGATCGAACGGGCGTGGATCTTGTCGTCGACCAGGTGGTTGAGCTTCAGCATGTAGATGTAGCCCACGGTCACCTGGCGATCGAAAGTCTCGCCGGTACGGCCGTCATAGAGCGTCGACTGACCGGTTACCTTCAGGCCAGCCTGCTCCAGCATCTCGTTGACGTCCGCTTCGACAGCACCGTCGAAGACCGGTGTCGCGATCGAAACGCCGCGGCGGGTCTGCTCGGCAAGCCGAACGATCGATTCATCGTCGTACTGCTTGATCGGCTCGCCCTTCGGGCCAGATCCGATGACGCTGTCGATGGTATCGCGCAGCGGCTGAATGTCAGCGCCCGCCTTATATGCATCGAGCATCGCTCCGATCTTCTTGCCCATGCCGGCGCAAGCCCAACCGAGATGGGTCTCGAGGATCTGGCCGACATTCATGCGCGACGGCACGCCCAGCGGGTTCAGAACCACGTCGACATGCGTACCGTCTTCGAGGAACGGCATGTCTTCGATCGGGACGATCCGCGACACGACACCCTTGTTGCCGTGGCGGCCGGCCATCTTGTCGCCCGGCTGGATCTTGCGCTTAACGGCGACGAAGACCTTGACCATCTTCATGACGCCCGGAGGCATCTCATCGCCGCGCTGAACCTTCTCGACCTTGTCCATGAAGCGCTGTTCAAGGCGCGACTTGGATTCGTCGTACTGTGCGCGAAGCGCTTCGATCTCGCCCTGAGCCTTCTCGTCCTCGATAGCGAACATCCACCACTGCGAGCGGGGATATTCACTGATGACGACGTTGGAGAGCTCGGTGCCCTTCTTGAAGCCCTTCGGACCGGCAACGGCGACGTGGCCGCGAAGCATATCGACCAGACGCGCATAGACGTTGCGGTCGAGGATCGCCTGTTCGTCGTCGCGGTCCTTCGCAAGACGCTCGATTTCCTCGCGCTCGATCGCCATCGCGCGCTCGTCCTTCTCGACGCCATGGCGGTTGAAGACGCGCACTTCTACGACCGTGCCGAAGGTGCCCGGCGGCATGCGCATCGACGTGTCGCGAACGTCCGACGCCTTCTCGCCGAAGATGGCGCGCAGAAGCTTTTCTTCCGGCGTCATCGGGCTCTCGCCCTTCGGCGTGATCTTGCCGACGAGGATGTCGCCCGGCTGAACTTCGGCGCCGATGTACACGATACCGGCTTCGTCCAGGTTCTTCAGCGCTTCTTCCGAAACGTTCGGAATGTCGCGGGTGATTTCTTCCGGACCAAGCTTGGTGTCGCGCGCCATCACTTCGAATTCCTCGATGTGGATCGAGGTGAAGACGTCGTCACGCACGATCCGCTCGGAGAGCAGGATCGAGTCTTCGTAGTTGTAGCCGTTCCAGGGCATGAACGCGACGAGCGCGTTGCGGCCGAGCGCCAGATCGCCGAGGTCGGTCGACGGACCGTCCGCGATGATATCGCCCTTGTTGATCACGTCACCGACAGTGACGAGCGGGCGCTGGTTGACGCAGGTGTTCTGGTTGGAGCGCTGGAACTTCTGCAGGCGGTAGATATCGACGCCCGACTTGGACGGATCCAGGTCTTCGGTGGCGCGGATAACGATACGAGTCGCGTCCACTTGGTCGACGATACCGCCGCGGCGGGCAGCGATCGCAGCACCGGAGTCACGCGCGACGACCGGCTCCATGCCGGTACCGACGAAGGGAGCTTCCGCACGCAGCAGCGGCACGGCCTGACGCTGCATGTTCGAGCCCATCAGCGCGCGGTTGGCGTCATCGTTCTCGAGGAACGGAATGAGCGCGGCCGCGACCGAGACGAGCTGCTTCGGCGAAACGTCCATCAGGTTGATATTGTCGCGAGGTGCCAGCATGACTTCGCCGGCGTGGCGGCAAACGACGAATTCTTCGGAGAAGGAGCCGTCGTCGTCCAGAACCGAGTTTGCCTGTGCAACGTGATACTTGGCTTCTTCCATCGCCGACAGATAGACGACGTCGTTGGTCACCTTGCCGTCCACGATCTTGCGGTACGGGCTCTCGATGAAGCCGTACTTGTTGACGCGGGCGAAGGTCGCAAGCGAGTTGATCAGACCGATGTTCGGGCCTTCCGGCGTCTCGATCGGGCAGATACGACCGTAATGCGTCGGATGCACGTCGCGCACTTCGAAGCCGGCGCGCTCGCGGGTCAGACCGCCCGGACCCAGTGCCGAAAGACGGCGCTTATGGGTGATTTCCGACAGCGGGTTCACCTGGTCCATGAACTGCGAAAGCTGCGAGGAGCCGAAGAATTCGCGAACGGCCGCGGCAGCCGGCTTCGCGTTGATCAGGTCCTGCGGCATCACGGTGTCGATCTCGATCGAGGACATGCGTTCCTTGATCGCACGTTCCATGCGCAGGAGACCCAGACGATACTGGTTCTCCATCAACTCGCCGACCGAGCGGACGCGACGGTTGCCGAGATTGTCGATGTCGTCGATCTCGCCCTTGCCGTCACGCAGCTCCACGAGCATCTTGACCACGGCCAGGATGTCTTCCTTGCGCAGCGTGCGAACCGTGTCCGGAACGTCCAGATCGAGGCGCATGTTCATCTTCACGCGGCCGACGGCCGAGAGGTCGTAGCGCTCCGCATCGAAGAAGAGCGCATTGAACATGGCTTCGGCCGAATCCATGGTCGGCGGCTCACCCGGACGCATGACGCGGTAGATGTCGAACAGCGCGTCCTGACGGTTCTCGTTCTTGTCGGCCGAAAGCGTGTTGCGGATATAGGCGCCGATATTGATGTGGTCGATGTCGAGCACCGGGATCTCATCGAAGCCGGCGGAAAGGATGACCGGAAGCGTCTTCTCGTCGATCTCGTCACCGGCCTCGAGATAGATCTCGCCGGTCTCGAAGTTGACGACGTCCTCGGCGAGATAGTTGCCGTAGAGATCGTCGTCGGTCGCCTTGAGTGCCTTCAGGCCCTTTTCCTGCAACTGCCGGAGCAGGCGCGGGGTCAGCTTCTTGCCGCTCTCGACGACGACCTCGCCGGTATCGGCGTCGATCATGTCTGACAGTGTCTTCTGGCCCTTGAGCGCATCCGGCTGGAACGGCACGCGCCAGCCCTCGCCGTCGCGCTGGTAGAGCGACTTCGTGTAGAAGGTGTCGAGGATTTCCTCGCCGTCCATTCCGAGCGCCATCAGCAGCGAGGTCACCGGAATCTTGCGGCGGCGGTCGATGCGCGCATGGACGATGTCCTTGGCGTCGAATTCGATGTCGAGCCACGAGCCGCGATAGGGGATCACGCGCGCGGCGAAGAGCAGCTTGCCGGACGAGTGGCTCTTGCCCTTGTCATGGTCGAAGAAGACACCCGGCGAACGGTGCATCTGCGAGACGATGACGCGCTCCGTGCCGTTGACGATAAAGGTACCGTTGTCCGTCATGAGCGGCATGTCGCCCATATAGACGTTCTGTTCCTTGATATCCTTGATCGACTTGGCGCCGGTGTCCTCGTCGATATCGAACACGATCAGCCGCAGCGTCACCTTGAGCGGCGCCGCATAGGTCAGGTCGCGCTGACGGCACTCCTCGACGTCGAACTTCGGCGCCTCGAATTCGTAGGAAACGAACTCGAGCATCGAAGCGCCCGAAAAATCCTTGATCGGAAATACCGATTTGAAAACGGCTTGAAGCCCCTCATCCGGCCGCCCGCCTTGGGGCTCATCGACCATGAGGAACTGGTCGTAAGACGCCTTCTGAACCTCGATGAGGTTCGGCATCTCCGCGACTTCGGGAATTTTACCAAAAAACTTGCGTACGCGCCTACGACCGTTAAACGAAAGGGTCTGAGCCATCGTCGCTCCTTGTCAATCTTGCATCCGGGCCTGCAACGGACGGGAACCGATGGCCAGTCGACCCCGTCAATCAATGGGTAGTTCAATCTCGTCCAGCATTCGAAAGACGCCAGCGCGGAATGCTGTGCTGTCCTTCGATGGAGACCATCCTCTTGAAGAACCCATTACCCAAAAGCCGTTTTCGACAGGCTTTTGGGTAATATGTTCTAAAAACGGTCAAAGAGAGGCGGCCACGAAGGCCACCTCCCTTTCGCATTTCGTCGAATTACTTGACGTCGACCTTCGCGCCAGCGTCTTCGAGCTTCTTCTTGAGGTCAGCAGCTTCCGCCTTGGAAACGGCTTCCTTGACAGCCTTCGGAGCGCCTTCGACGAGGTCCTTGGCTTCCTTGAGGCCGAGGCCGGTGATGGCGCGGACTTCCTTGATGACGTTGATCTTGTTCGCGCCGGCATCCGTCAGGATGACGTCGAACTCGGTCTTTTCTTCTTCAGCCGGAGCAGCAGCGCCAGCAGCACCACCGGCAGCAGCAACGGCTACCGGAGCAGCGGCGGAAACGCCCCACTTTTCTTCGAGAAGCTTGGAAAGCTCAGCAGCTTCCAGGACGGTCAGCGAGGAGAGGTCTTCAACGATCTTTGCGAGATCAGCCATTTTACTTTTCCTTTTGTTCGGTTCGAACTGGTTTTAAATACAACAGCGAAATTCCGCCTCAGGCGGCTTCGTCCTTCTTGGCATAGGCCGAGAACACGCGGGCAAGCTGGCTTGCCGGTGCTGCGACAACCGTCGCGACGCGGGTTGCCGGGGCGTTGAGAAGGCCCAGCAGCTTCGCGCGCAGCTCGTCGAGAGAAGGCAGGGTCGCAAGCGACTTGACACCTTCGGCGTTGAGCGTGGTTGCCCCCATGGCGCCGCCCAGAACAACGAGCTTGTCGTTGGTCTTGGCGAAATCCACGACGACCTTCGGAGCCGTTACGGGGTCTTCGCTGAAAGCGATCAGCGTCTGACCCTTGAAGAGATCGATCATCCCTTCAGACTCCGTGCCCTGAAGAGCGATCTTGGCCAGGCGGTTTTTCGCGACTCTGACGGTGCCGCCAGCAGCGCGCATCTTTGAACGGAAGTCGTTCATCTGCGCGACTGTGACACCAGCATAGTGGGCCACGACAACCGAACCGGAAGCCTTGAAGACTTCGTTCAGCTCCGTGACGAATTCGCGTTTTTCCGCTCTTTCCACTGTCTGTCTCCAGTTGGCAGGGTTGCTCATCGCAGCCCTGCCGGGTTTGCCTTTGTCACCCGGGATCATTCTCGATCCCAAGCAACGCTTGAGGATCCTGTCCCTTGGCGTTCCCGGAAAGCCGGGTCTGACACAAGGCAAGCGAGGTTCGAACCGAATTCCGACGCGTCCGCGTCTTCATGAAATTCAGATCTTACCCGTCTCATGCGGGCCAGGTGATTAAGGTAAAACCACCCGCAATCTCGGACAGGAGTTCCGGGCGGTAGGCCCGGAATTTCCGGCCCCGAAAGGCCGGAAATCTGGTTACGGGCCGAAGCCCGTCAAATCGTCAATCAGGCAGCGCTGATCGTTGCCGGGTCGACCTTGAGGCCGGGGCCCATGGTCGAAGAAACAGCCACGCGCTTGACGTAGTTGCCCTTGGCGCCGGTCGGCTTTGCCTTGATCACGGCATCTGCGAAGGCGCGGATGTTCTCTTCGAGCGCCTTGGCATCGAAGGAAGCCTTGCCGATGCCGGCGTGAACGATACCCGCCTTCTCAACGCGGAACTCGACCGCGCCGCCCTTCGAAGCCTTGACTGCTCCGGCGACGTCCATGGTGACGGTGCCGACCTTCGGGTTCGGCATCATGCCACGCGGGCCGAGAACCTTACCGAGACGGCCGACGAGCGGCATCATGTCGGGGGTCGCGATGCAGCGATCGAAGTCGATCTTGCCGCCCTGTACGATTTCGACGAGCTCTTCCGCACCGACGACGTCGGCGCCGGCAGCCTTGGCTTCGTCAGCCTTCGCGCCACGGGCGAAAACGGCGACGCGAACCGACCGGCCGGTGCCGTTCGGCAGATTGACCACGCCGCGGACCATCTGGTCGGCATGGCGCGGATCGACGCCGAGGTTCATAGCGACTTCGATCGTTTCGTCGAACTTGGCCGTCGCACGCTCCTTGACCAGCGTTACGGCCTCGGTAAGGCCATAGAGCTTCGCCGGATCGATGCCCTCGCGGGACTTCTGTACACGCTTTGCAATCTTCGCCATGGTCTTAGCCCGTCACTTCCAGGCCCATGGAGCGGGCCGAGCCCTCAACCATCGCCATTGCGCCTTCGATATCGGCCGCGTTGAGGTCCTTCATCTTGGCCTCTGCGATCGTGCGGATCTGAGCCTTGGAGATCGAGCCGGCCTTGGCCTTGCCCGGGGTCTTGGAGCCCGCCTGGACCTTCGCTTCGCGCTTCAGGAAGTAGCTGACAGGCGGCTGCTTCATGACGAATGTGAAGGACTTGTCCTGGTAATAGGTGATGACGACCGGGATCGGCATACCCTTTTCCATTTCCTGCGTGGCGGCGTTGAACGCCTTGCAGAATTCCATGATGTTAATGCCACGCTGACCAAGCGCAGGACCGATCGGCGGCGACGGATTCGCCGAGCCGGCCTTTACCTGCAGCTTGAGCTGGCCTGCAACTTTCTTAGCCATTTCTCTCTGCCTTTCACTGCTCCTTTGCGGCGAGGCCGAAAAGGGAGCTCATCAGCCGGTTACCCGGCCATTTGCCGATCGATCGATCGGCGGCTGCGGTTGCGTGGTGCGGATGAACCGACCCGGCTTAAGGTCGGAAACCTCCCACGCGATGCGGATCGCTCCGCCGAACAAGCCGACAAATCGACCTGCCCATTCGTATTCGCTTACGCTCTATCAGACCTTTTCGACCTGGCCGTATTCCAGCTCGACAGGCGTCGCGCGGCCAAAGATCGATACCTCGACCTTCAAGCGCGACCGCTCTTCATCGACATCCTGAACGGTGCCGTTGAACGATGCGAACGGGCCGTCGGAAACGCGGACCTGCTCGCCGATCTCGAAGGAGACCGAAGGCTTCGGGCGCTCGACTCCGTCCTGCACCTGACCGAGAATACGGTCGGCCTCGTGATCCGGAATCGGCACCGGCTTGCTGTCCGTACCAAGGAAACCGGTCACTTTCGGCGTGTTCTTGATAAGGTGATAGGCCTCGTCGGTCAGATCGGCGCGAACGAGGACATAACCCGGAAAGAACTTCCGCTCCGCATCGACTTTGCGCCCGCGACGTACCTCGACCACCTTCTCGGTCGGGACGAGAATCTTTTCGAAGAGATGGGTGAGGCCCTTCTGCTTGGCCTTCTCCTCGATCGATTCGGCGACCTTCTTTTCGAAATTCGAATAGGCGTGAACAATATACCAGCGCGCAGCCATGCTACTCTCCACCCAATCAAGCGCCAACGTTGAGGATCAGGCTCATTACCCAACCCAGCAACTGGTCCGCACCAAAGAAAAAGGCGGCGGCAAAAGAGACCATGACGAAAACCATCAGCGTCGAGATCGTCGTCTCGCGCCGCGAAGGCCAAGTCACTTTCGACGTTTCAGCGCGCACCTGCTGCAGAAACGCAAATGGATTTGTTTTGGATGCCATATAATGCTCACGCCATTACGGCGCGTAAAGCCGACATGTCAGCCCCACGCACCGCGTGTCTGTTTGGACCCTACATAAAGACCGATTGCGAAAACCACAAGAGCCAATCAGCCTTTTTTGTGAATATACAAAGACGGCAATGCCGCCTTCCCCACGCATCCCAACACGGCAGGATTGGGAGAATGGCAGGGGCAGAGGGGCTCGAACCCCCGACCTGCGGTTTTGGAGACCGCCGCTCTACCAACTGAGCTATACCCCTACGGTGCCGCGACGCAACCGAACCGGTTGCATCCCAAGTCAGCGGCTTAATATTCAGTTTGCCGGACGCTTTCAAGCGCATTCGCAGCAAAAGAGAAAAAAGAATCAACAAAATTTCAGCCGCCCTCTCCGCGGGTGCCCGAACGGCGGCTGCGACGCCGCTCGAGGGACGAGGAAAGCGTGAGCGGCATTCCGACCGCTACACGCGCCTCAACTCATCGTGATCTACTCGTTCAGCCGTACATATTTCCGCCAATCGTGCTCTTCCTTGAAACCGAGGACCTCGCGGATCTTGCGATTGGAAAGCAGCCCTTCGAATTCGCCGATCTCGCGCGTGAAGGGAACATTTGGATAGAACTGCCTGGCCAGTTCGCGCGAAGGCGTGTTGGCCGATACCGTATCGTTCGCGGCGTTGAATATCGCGAAGCCGAGACCATCCTTCTCAACGCAAAGCTTCACGATCTGGCCGAGGTCACGGGCATCGATATAGCTCCAGGCGATCCTTTTGCGGATCTCCGGATGGGCGAAATAGTGCGGGAAGTCCGCATATTCATGCGGCTCGATCACGTTGCCGATGCGCAAAGCGTAAATATCGAAGCCGGAGCGCTCGGCGAAGGCCCTCGCCGTCTTCTCGTTCACCACCTTGGAGAGCCCGTAGGAATCCATCGGATCGACGTCGTAATCCTCTTCGAGGGGAAAGTGATGGAAGTCCCGGTGCCCTTCCGCAAAGCAGACGCCATAGGTCGTCTCGCTGGAAGCGACGATGATCTTTCGGATGCCGAGCTTCACCGCCGCCTCGATGACGTTGTAGGTACCCATCACGTTGACCCGGAAGGTTTCGTTGTCGGGCTTGATGAGAATGCGCGGAATGGCCGCGAAATGCACGACGGCGTCGAAGGGCTGCATGCCCTGGTCGAGATCGGGGAAGTCCCGGTGCATCGACAGCGCATTGAACATCTGGCCGCTGTCGGTGATGTCGGCGATCAGATTGGTGACGCCGGGGCTGTCGAGCGGCACGAGATCGACATTGTGCACCTCATAGCCGGCCTCGATGAGGTAGGGCACGGCGTGCCGCCCGGCCTTCCCCGAGCCGCCGGTAAACAGAATTCGCTTTTTCATGATATATCCCCACGCAGAAGAAGACGTGCTGCAGCGACTTTGCTGTATGCGCCGCTCTGTAGGTTAGGTACTTTGCGCCCTTGCGCAAGATCGATCGTGCGTGGCGCCGAGTGTTCCTGCGATTCACCACTTCAGACTATAGCGGACATCGACCACGCTGCGCGGCTCCAGCAACGGATCGGCGACGGCCGCGCCGAGGCGCAGATTTCCGAAATTCTGTTCCACCCCAATCCGGCTCACACCGCTGACGCCGTCACGCGAAACCTGGCTCTGCACGGTGAGCGACGTTCGGCTTGCGGGAGACACGAGCTTGGCGGATTGAGTGAGCTTCGGTTCGCTGCACCGGCTCTCATAGGCGTTGCATTGGATAGCGATGCTCCGGTGGACCTCCGCATCGAGCGTGGGCGTGACGATCCAGCTGCGCGCGGTACCGGCGCCGAAGTTGCCGGCCCCTCGCAAAGCATTGTAGTCCACGCTGACCTGAGAGGAACGCGTGACCGCCCCTCGCCCGCTTCCGCGCGAAGCCGTTCCCCAGAGGCGGACCGGCGCGCCGGGTGGATTGATCTTGCCAGAGCGTGTGGCGTCCATCGAGACTTCGGCACCGGCGGACGTGTTCCACCGGCCCGTGCGGCGAACGCCGAACCGGAACTTGTAGGAGTTGGCTCCGGTCTTGGAAGGCGACCAGATAAGCGGGCGGTCATCGGCGGCCGAGGCAAATTGCGGGGACTTCCCGACGCAGATCAAAACGATGCCAGCCGCGGCAAGCCGCGTGGGAATACGTCTTTTCATTGGCTTCCGATCCTGCTGCATATTTCCGCCAATCGGAGCCGATTGAGGACAAACATGCTGCAATTCAAGCGCTCAAGCGACCTTTGCGCGCCTAAAACGCGCGGCGCTGTAGGTCGCATTCGGCAAATCGTCAGGGCCGGAAGGTAACACGGACCGGCGGCAAGGTCCCGTAATATTCGGGCGATGCGTGCGGGACTATGCAAGCACTGTTGCAGACATCACACGCGAAAGAGATCGCCCGCCGCTTCAAAAGCGTTGATTGGTAGACGGCCAAAAAGAAAAACCCCGCGGTTGCCCGCGGGGTTCGAAGTCCGGTCCGACCGGAATTACTCGACGATGGAGGCGACGATGCCTGCGCCGACGGTGCGGCCGCCTTCGCGGATAGCGAAGCGCAGCTTTTCTTCCATCGCGATCGGCACGATCAGCTCGACGTCAACCGTGACGTTGTCGCCCGGCATGACCATTTCCGTGCCTTCCGGAAGCGTCACGATGCCGGTCACGTCCGTCGTGCGGAAGTAGAACTGCGGACGGTAGTTGGTGAAGAACGGCGTGTGACGGCCACCCTCTTCCTTCGTCAGGATGTAGGCTTCGGCCTTGAACTTGCGGTGCGGCTTGACCGAACCCGGCTTGCACAGAATCTGACCGCGCTCGACGCCGTTGCGGTCGACACCGCGAAGCAGCGCGCCGATGTTGTCGCCGGCCTGGCCCTGGTCGAGCAGCTTGCGGAACATTTCAACGCCCGTGCAGGTCGTCTTCGTCGTCGGACGGATGCCGACGATTTCGATTTCCTCACCGACCTTGACGATGCCGCGCTCGACGCGACCGGTCACGACCGTACCGCGGCCCGAGATCGAGAACACGTCTTCGATCGGCATCAGGAACGGCTGGTCGATCGGACGCTCAGGCGTCGGGATGTAGGCGTCGACCGCAGCCATCAGCTCGCGGATCGCGTCTTCGCCGATCTTCTTGTCCGAATCTTCAAGCGCAGCCAGAGCCGAACCCTTGATGATCGGAATGTCGTCGCCCGGGAATTCGTAGGACGACAGCAGCTCGCGCACTTCCAGCTCGACCAGCTCGAGCAGTTCAGCGTCGTCGACCTGGTCGACCTTGTTCAGGAACACCACGATCGCCGGAACGCCGACCTGGCGGGCGAGCAGGATGTGCTCGCGCGTCTGCGGCATCGGGCCGTCAGCGGCCGAAACAACCAGGATCGCGCCGTCCATCTGCGCCGCACCGGTGATCATGTTCTTGACGTAGTCGGCGTGGCCGGGGCAGTCGACGTGCGCATAGTGACGGTTCGGCGTCTCGTATTCGACGTGCGCCGTCGAAATGGTGATGCCGCGCGCCTTTTCTTCCGGCGCAGCGTCGATCTGGTCATACGCCTTGAACTCGCCGAAATACTTCGTGATCGCTGCCGTCAGCGACGTCTTGCCATGGTCAACGTGGCCAATCGTGCCAATGTTGACGTGCGGCTTATTGCGCTCAAATTTGCTCTTTGCCATGGGTACGCTTCCTGTGGTCAAATCGGATGGATCAGCCGGCGGGGCCGGTTTGTCGAGCCGTTTAAGGGTTTCGTCGCATTTGCGCAAGACTTAATTGCGTGCGCCGGAACGGCAAGGTCTCGCCTCTTCAGAAAGGCAGCGGCAAGCGGCGGCAGAAGTACCCAAAGCGCGACGCCTCTGGCCGGAAAATAGAACGTAAACAAGCGCGTGCGGCAAAAACCTGAAGTGCAGCGGATTTTTTTAATACTTTGAAAAAGAAGCTGGAGCGGGTAGCGGGAATCGAACCCGCGTATTCAGCTTGGAAGGCTGCTGCTCTACCATTGAGCTATACCCGCGGGCCTTCGATCCTGAAGCAGAATGGTGGAGGGAGTTGGATTTGAACCAACGTAGGCTGAGCCAACGGATTTACAGTCCGTCCCCTTTAACCACTCGGGCATCCCTCCATTTTTCTGTCGGGATCAATCGACCAAGCATTTGAGATCGCGTAAGAACCGGCGTCGTTTGTCGCCGCCCCGCGATCTGCGCCGGGTATATGACCGCCTGCATTCGTCCTGTCAACACGGCGAAATGCAAATTCTCAGAATTTCTCCACTGCCGACCGCAGCGGCGATTTCCGAAATCAGTTTCAACCGGAGGCGAAGCTCACTATAAGACCGGCATGAGCAAGGACAAGACCGGCGACAAGAGCGCCAAAGACACCCATTATGCAAATCTGCGCCGTGCGCACCGGGACGCCCGGCGCGAACGCGGGGAGATTCCGACTCCGCGCCAGGACAAGCGCGGAAAGCTGCCCGCCGACTGGAAGCCGCCGGCGCTTGCCCCGGACCAGGTGCTCCTCTACGGCCTGCACACGGTCCGCGCCGCCCTCGACAATCCGGAACGCCGCATCATCCGCCTCTCGGTAACGCAGAACGCCGCCGCGCGCCTGGAGCTCGGCGATCTGGCGGCGCTCCCCTTCCCGGCCGAGACTGTAACGCCGCAGGAGCTCGACCGCATGCTCGGGCCCGATGCCATTCACCAGGGCGTGATGCTGGAGACGCAGCCTCTGCCGCACCGCAAGCTCGAGGCTCTTCGCGACTGCCCCTTGATTCTCGTTCTCGATCAGGTGACCGATCCCCACAATGTCGGAGCGATCATGCGCTCGGCGGTCGCCTTCGACGCAGGCGCGCTCATCACGACGATGCGCCACAGTCCAACCGAATCAGGTGTGCTGGCGAAATCGGCCTCGGGTGCGCTGGAGCTCATTCCTTATATCCAGATCACCAATCTCGCCGACACCCTCGAGGAGCTCCACGAACTCGGCTTCATGACGATAGGCCTCGATTCGGAGGGGCCGCAGCCGCTCGAAGGCACATTCGCCGGCGACAAGATCGCGCTGGTGCTCGGTTCGGAGGGTAAGGGGCTGCGCCAGAAGACCCGGCAGACGGTCAAGGCGCTCGCACGGCTCGACATGCCCGGCGCGATCAAGTCGCTGAACGTGTCGAATGCCGCCGCCATCGCAATGTACGCGGCAAGACATCATCTTAGGGGATAGGAGCCGGCGGGACGATCGTCACGGCGAGCCCCGCCGTCGGGCAGCCGTCCTGCAATCTCTTCCAGGTCGTGACGTTGAGGTTCATTTCGCAGCGCGCGAGATAGGAGACGTCGCCGATGCGGATGCACGCAGTCTGGCCGAGTTCGTATTTGCCCCCATCGCGGTGACGACAGGTGCACCGCCCGCCCGGCGCAGACGCGGAAACACTTCCGGCCACCAGGGCGACGGCCGCGAGCGACAACGCCAGAAACCGCAGGGCGCGCACGCATTTCATGCCCGACAGAATAGCGCAGTTTCGACCCGATCAGAAACGGAGAATGCCGGCTGATTGCTCGGCCGGCATCCTCCGCAACGAACCGGCGCCACGGCGCCGGCCGAATGATTAGCTTGCGAGCTTCAGAACGTTGCCCTGAGCAATCGTCTTTTCGGCTTCGGCTATGGCGAACTGCTTCTGGTCGGGGCCGAGATTCAGGCCCTCTGCGCGGATGAACTCGATGTCCGTTATGCCGAAGAAACCGAAGACCGACCGCAGATAGGTTTCCTGGTGGTCCATGGCGGAAGCCGGGGCGACCGAATAATGACCGCCACGGGTGGAGGCGACGATCACCTTCTTGCCCTTGGCGAGGCCCTCCGGTCCTGCTTCGGTATAGCGGAAGGTTTTGCCGGCAACGGCCAGACGGTCGATCCACGCCTTGAGCTGGCTCGGGATCGAGAAGTTATACATCGGCGCACCGACGACGACCGTGTCGGCAGCCAGGAATTCCTCGAGCATCTGGCGGCCGATGCGCACATCGGCGGCCAGAGCGGCATCGACACCATCGAGATCTGCAGGCGCCATGATCTGTGCGCCGGTCAGGTGCGGAACGCGTTCGGATGCGAGATCCCGATAGGTGATCTCCGCATCGGGCTGGTCGGCCTTGAGCTGCGACACGATTGCCGACGTCAGGCGGCGGGAGACGGAGTGTTCGCCGAGAATGCCGGAGTCGATATAAAGGATTTTCATGGGAAGCACCTTTGCTTACGTTGCGGTGCATCACATATGATCTGCAAACAATCATTCGATAAGTCAGCGAATATTTGACATTCCGTTTCCCCAGGGAAACAATTCGGCATATATCGCGGCAGATGGCCCCCTGAGCTCCAATCGTCACCCTCCAATCGACGGGGAGCCGCACCGAACGTCGATACCGCCTTTGATGGGAGGCACTCATGCAGGATCTCAACGATATCGCGCTCTTCGCCGCAGTCGTCAAACACAATGGCTTCAGCGCCGCCGCGCGCGACCTGAACGTGCCGAAATCGAAGCTCAGCAAACATGTCGCACGCCTGGAGGAGCAATTGGGCGTGCGTCTGCTCGAGCGCTCGACGCGCAAGCTTCGAATGACCGAAATCGGCCGTATCTTTTACGAGCACGCCCAGGGGCTGCTCGACGGCGTGGCCGCCGCCGAAGCCGAGATCGCCGCAGTGCGCGCCGAGCCGACGGGCGTCGTCCGGCTCGCCTGTCCTATCGGCTTCACACCGATGCTCGCCGACATCCTGCCCGCCTTTCACCGCCGATATCCGGGTGTCCGCCTGTTGATCACCGCCTCCAACCGGCGGATCGATCTCATCGAGGAACGGATCGACGTGGCCTTGCGCGCACGCGACCAGCTCGACACCGACAGCCAGCTGATCGTCCGCAAATTCGGCGAAGTGCGCCAACGCCTCGCCGCCAGCCCGACGCTTCTCGCGCGCCTCGGTGAGATCACGACCGACAATCTTTCGCAAATGCCGACGCTGTCGATGAACGAGCAGCACCCCAATGATGTCTGGCGGCTCGTACACGCAACCGGGGGAGCGATCGAGATCGCTCACCGGCCCATCGTTGGCTGCAGCGATTTTCTCATCCTCGAGCGCGCGGCCATCGAAGGCATGGGCATAGCGCTGCTGCCCGACCATATCTGCGAGCGCGCCTTCCGAACCGGCGCCCTCGTTCCGGTCCTGCCGGAGTGGACCTCCGGCAACGTCATGGTCCACCTCGTCTTCCCCTCACGCCACGGCCTGCTGCCCGCGACCCGCGCCCTCATCGACTTTCTGGCGGAAAATCTGATCAAGGCGCTGGAGCGCTGCCGCGAGGTCGACCCGAGGCCGGCCGCGTCGTTCGAGATTTGATGATGGTGTTTCGTGCGTCCCGCCCGTATTCGCCTCGAAGCGAAGCGTTATCGGGCGCCGAGGACGAGGATGATCGGTAAGGCGAGGCATGTGGGAACCCGGAGGACTTGAAGATGTCCGGAGGACTTGAAGATGAGTAACGCGCTGGTACCAGAGTTTGCTGTCTCCGATTGGCAGGCTTCCAAAGAATTCTACTGTAATATCCTCGGTTTCTCGTGCGACTACGAACGGCCGGAAGAGGGCTTTTGTTATCTCAGTCGGGACGGCGCGGAACTCATGCTCGATCAGATCGGCGCGGGGCGCACCTTCGATGACGGCCACCTTCCGCAGAGTTATCCCTTTGGAAAGGGGCTGAACGTCCAAATTCGCGTTGCCTCAGCCGATGCCCTTGTTCGAGCCTTGACCGACAAGGGAATCGCGCTCTACCTCCCCCTCGAGGAACGCTGGTATCGACGGGGTGAGGAAGAGGTCGGCAATCGCCAGTTCGTGGTCGCAGATCCCGACGGATACCTGCTGCGGTTCTATGAGCCTTTGGGGCTGCGCCCCGGAGCTTCATGAGGCTGCTTCGCTTCTCATGTTGGCCCGCCGAAGCGGAGTGCAGCAGGGCCATATGAGGGCCTGTTGGACATAGTGCGGCCGCCCTCCGGACAAATCGGCGAGAGGATTTCCGCGTCTCCATTCCGAGTACGGATCAATACCAAAGTGAAGGAAAAACAACGGCGGAAGCGATATGGTGCCCCCAGAGAGACTCGAACTCCCGACCTACTGATTACAAATCAGCCGCTCTACCAACTGAGCTATAAGGGCATATTAGGGCTGGGAGTTACCATATTCTCTCCCGGTGTAAAGCAAAAATGCGGCTTCTCCCAATTTTTCGGATGCGTTCGTGCCGAGGCCGTGCCAGAAAAAGCGACCGTGGCGTCTACAGCGCCGCCCGCCTAAATTGACGCGAAAACAAGCGGAAGCGCCCCTGCCCCCGCAATGACAGACGGACTGAGTTCATGGCCCGCAAGTTCAACTCCCTCGCCTTCATCGCATCGCCGGCAGAGGAAGCGCAGAAGGCGGCCGAGGATCTCCGGGCCCTCTACGGAGATCATGATGCGGACAAGGCCGAAGTGATCGTCGCGCTTGGCGGCGATGGCTTCATGCTGCACACGCTCCACAGGACGATGAATACCGGCAAGCTCGTCTACGGAATGAACCGCGGCTCGGTCGGGTTCCTGATGAACCGCTACAGCACCGAGAACCTGCATCAGCGCATCGCCAATGCGGACGAAAACGCATTTCATCCGCTCGAGATGCGCACCACGGACGTCAACGGCGACAAGTTCACCGCGCTTGCCATCAACGAGGTCTACCTTTTCCGCCAGTCCTACCAGGCCGCGAAGTTGAAGGTCATCGTAGACGGAAAGACGCGGCTCGACGAACTGACCTGCGACGGGCTGCTTCTGGCGACGCCTGCGGGCTCCACCGCCTATAATCTTTCTGCGCACGGGCCGATCCTGCCATTGGAAGCGCCGCTTCTGGCGTTGACGCCCGTCAGCCCTTTCCGGCCGCGGCGCTGGCGCGGGGCGCTGTTGCCGAATCACGTGACGGTGGACATCGAAATCCTCGAGGCCGACAAGCGCCCGGTCAACGCCGTGGCAGACCACCAGGAAGTCAAGTCCGTCGTGCATGTCCGCATCGCCGAATCGGAGAAGCTCACGGCGCGGATCCTTTCGGATCCGGATCATTCCTGGTCCGATCGCATTCTCGCCGAGCAGTTTTCCAATTGAAATCACACGTTGCAAGACCGATATGGTATGATCACGGGCGGTAGCGTGCCTCGCGGTCCCGGCGTTCGGTTGCGAAGGATTATCCACAATGCACAAGGCCCTGCTGATAGCGCTCTGCCTGACCCTGCCCTCAAGCGCGCTTTTTGCTCAGGACAATGGCCTCCTGCCCCCGAACGTCATCTTCGTGACGAGCACGGGCTTTTGGGAGGAGAGCGGCGGCGCGCCGCAGCCGGACGAAAGCAGGGATGGCGAAAAGGGTGCGAAGACTGCGGCGCCCGGTGGGCGGCGCGGCTATTATAAACTGATTGCCGTTCGACAGGAGGACGGCACCGCGCACGTCCATCTGCAGCAGATCGCCTCCACTCCGACCGGTCCCGAGGTGGTTTCCTCCGCGGAACTGGAGGAATTCACGGCGCTGAAGCCCTATGTCACCGATATTCGCCCCGAAACCTCGACAGGGATCACGCCGCAGCCGGGAATGTTCGCGACGGTTTATCTGAAGACCGAAGCGGGCGCGACCGAGCCCGAGTCCTGGACGGTCCTCATCGACGAGCTCGGCGACATCAAGATCGAGCGCGCGACGAATTGAGGGTCACTGAACTTCGCCCCTCATCCGCCTGCCGGCACCTTTATAACTTGTCATTAGCCAAATCCGCCATGCTTGTGGATGCGGTGGCGAAGGGGACTAGGGCCCGCCGCGAGCCCCCTTCGCCCCGCTTGCGGGGGAGAAGGTGGCCGGCAGGCCGGATGAGGGGCGGCTTTCAGCGCAGACCGCACGCCGCCCATCCCGAAAGGAATTTCCCCTCGCCCCCTCAATACCGGGGCAACGGCAATCAGCTCAGGTCGTCGACGGCCGCATCCGCGCCACCGCTGACGCGATGTGCAAGGGCTGCCTCCATGAACTCGTTCAGTTCACCGTCGAGCACGTCGCCCGGGCTGGTGCTTTCGACGCCCGTCCTCAAATCCTTGACCAACTGATAGGGCTGAAGGACGTAGGAGCGGATCTGGTGACCCCAGCCTATATCGGTCTTCGACGCCGCCTCGACGTTGGCGGCCTCCTCGCGCTTCTTCAGTTCAGCCTCGTAGAGCCGCGCGCGAAGCATGTCCCATGCCTTGGCGCGGTTCTTGTGCTGCGAGCGTTCCTGCTGGCACTGCACCACGATGCCGCTCGGCATATGGGTGATGCGCACGGCCGAATCGGTCGTATTGACGTGCTGACCGCCGGCGCCCGAGGAGCGGTACGTATCGATCCGGCAATCGCTTTCATTGATGTCGATCTGGATCGATTCGTCCACGACGGGATAGACCCAGATGGACGAAAAGGACGTATGGCGGCGAGCGTTGCTGTCATAGGGAGAAATGCGGACGAGGCGATGCACGCCCGATTCCGTCTTCAGCCAGCCATAGGCATTGTGCCCCTTGACGAGAAGCGTAGCGGATTTGATGCCTGCTTCTTCCCCGTCCTGGATTTCCATGAGCTCGACCTTGTAGCCCTGGCGTTCGGCCCATCGCGTATACATGCGAAGCAGCATGTTCGCCCAGTCCTGGCTTTCCGTGCCGCCGGCGCCCGAATGGACTTCGAGATAAGTGTCGTTCTGGTCGGCCTCGCCCGAAAGCATGGCCTCGACCTGCTTCTTCGCCGCCTCGCCGCGCAATTGGCGAAGCGCTTCCTCGGCCTCCGAGACGATCGCCGAATCGCCCTCCTCTTCACCGAGTTCGATGAGCTCGATGTTGTCGTTGAGCTGCTGCTCGAAGCGGCGCAGGCCATTGATGCCATCGTCGAGCTGCTGGCGCTCGCGCATCAGTTTCTGCGCCTCGGCCGCATCGTTCCAGAGCGACGGATCTTCCGCCTTGTTGTTCAACCAGTCCAGTCGTCTTACCGCCTGATCCCAGTCAAAGATGCCTCCTCAGCAGGCTTATGGCCTGCTTGATTTCGTCGACGATGTTCTCGATTTCGCTGCGCATGATCCTGCTTCTTCAGGTGACTTTTCCAACGTGACGGTCAAATAGCGGTGCCCGCCGCCGATGTAAAGGCGACGGGCACCGCGTGCAATGGAAAGGGTCAGAACAGTCCGTTGGAGCCGGAGGTTACCGCCTGGTTGGCCTGCGGAGAGGTTCTCAATATTTCTTCCGGCGGCGCATATTCGTCGAGGTCGCCGATGACCGAGAAGGTGTCCGCAGGGCCGGTGCCCGGCTTGAAGGCTTCGATGATCGTGTCCGGCTCGCCCTCGACGGCCGCCATGCCGGTCTTGCGGTTGACGGGAATAAGGCTCATGCCTTCCGGCACGACGAACTTGCCGGGACGGGTACCCTCCACCGCCTTCTGCATGAAGGCGTTGAAGATCGGCGCCGACAGGCCGCCGCCGGTCGACCCGCGCCCGAGCGGTGCCGGGTCGTCGAAGCCGAGATAGAGCCCCGCGACGAGGTCGGGAGTGTAACCCACGAACCAGGCGTCCTTCTCGTCATTGGTCGTGCCGGTCTTGCCCGCGACAGGGCGATCGAGTTTGATCTTGCCTGCCGCGGTCCCCCGCGCGACTACGCCTTCCATCATGGAGGTGATCTGATAGGAGGTCATCGGGTCGAGGACCTGCTCGCGATTGTCGATCAGCACCGGCTCTTCCTGAGCTTCCCAATGGTCGGCATTGCAATTCTCGCAGGCCCGGTCCTCGTGGCGGAAGATGGTCTTGCCGTAACGGTCCTGGATTCGGTCGATCAGCGACGGCTTGATCTGCTTGCCGCCATTGGCGATGACGGCATAGGCGGACACGAGACGCAGCACCGTCGTTTCGCCGGAACCGAGGGACATCGCAAGAAGCGGCGCCATCTTGTCGTAGATCCCGAAACGTTCGGCATATTCGGCGACGATGTTCATGCCCAGGTCGTTGGCAAGCCGGACCGTCATCAGGTTGCGCGATTTTTCGATGCCGAGGCGGAGCGTCGACGGTCCGGCAGAGCCGCCGCCGTAGTTTTCGGGCCGCCAGACCTGACCGCCCGCGACGATCTCGATAGGCGCATCCAGAATGACCGATGCCGGGGTATAGCCGTTGTCGAGGGCGGCCGCGTAGACGAAGGGTTTGAAGGCGGAACCGGGCTGGCGCATCGCCTGAGTCGCGCGGTTGAACTCGGACTGTCCGTAGGAAAACCCGCCGACCATCGCCAGCACGCGGCCGGTATGCGGGTCCATCGCGACCAATCCGCCCTGAACCTTCGGCGGCTGGCGCAGCCGATATTCGCCGGGCTCTTGCAACGGCTCGACATAGACGACGTCGCCCGGCCCGAAGACCCCCTCCGGCGACTTGGCGTTCTTGCGCTTTCCGCCCGCGGAGCGATAGGCCCACTGCATGTTCTTGGCGGCAATCCGCCCGGTCACCCGTTCAGGCACGATCTTGCCCGAGACTTCCTTTTCCGGCTGGACGCCGATTTCGGCGCCTTCGCTGTCTACAGAGAGCACGACCGCCAGTTTCCATTCCGGCACGTCGCTGAGCATGGGGATCTTGCTCAGCGGCTCGCCCCAGTCGCCGCCGATCTCGATTGTCTTCACCGGACCGTGAAAGCCTCGCCGCTCGTCGTAGTTCAAAAGCCCGTCCTGAAGCGCCTTGCGCGCCGCAATCTGCAGCCGCGGATCCAGCGACGTGCGCACGGAAAGCCCGCCCTCGTAAAGGGCCTTGTCGCCGTATTTCTGGATGATCTGACGACGCACTTCTTCGGCGAAGAAATCGGAGGCGAAGAGGTGCGCGCCGCCGCGCCGCGGCTTGACGCCGAGCGGTTGTTGCTTTGCCTCCTCGCCGTCAGCCTTGGTGACGTATCCATTTTCGACCATCCGATCGATCACCCAGTTGCGGCGCTCGATCGCAGCCTCGACCTCGCGGAACGGGTGATAATTGGCCGGCCCCTTGGGCAGGGCCGCAAGATAGGCGGTCTCGGCAATCGTCAGTTCCGTCACCGACTTGTCGAAATAGGTCAGCGCCGCCCCGGCGATGCCGTAGGAATTCAGCCCGAAGAAAATCTCGTTGAGATAGAGTTCGAGAATGCGGTCCTTGCTGTAGGCCTGTTCGATGCGGAAGGAGAGGATCGCTTCCTTGATCTTGCGATCGAGCGTCTGGTCGGAGCTCAGAAGGAAATTCTTGGCGACCTGCTGGGTGATCGTCGACGCTCCGACCGGGCGCCGACCGGAGCCGAAATTCTGCACATTGACGACGATGGCGCGCGCAAGGCCCGTCACGTCGACACCCGGATGCCGGTAGAAATTCTTGTCTTCCGCCGAGATGAATGCGGCCTTGACGCGATCGGGTATCGCCTGAATGGGCAGATACAGCCGGCGCTCGCGCGCATATTCGGCCATCAGCGCGCCGTTACCCGCATGGAAGCGCGTCGTCACCGGCGGTGCATAATTGGCCAGCACCTCATAGTCGGGCAAGTCCTTGGTGATGCCGCCGAGATAGATCGCGACGGCCGCGGCTGTGCCAAGCAGCAGAAACGCACCAATGCCAAAAAAATATCCAATCAGTCTGATCATCAGTCAGGTACCGGTATCTAATTATCGTCCCATTGCGAGGTCGCCGAGTGCCCGAACGCTCGTTTTCCGCGAAAGGAAGCCGACTTCGCCAAACTCTTCCAAAGAAATCGTCCGGCATTTTCAGTTACACGCGTTTGGGCTCCCTCATATGGCCAGGAACCTGAAGCATCAACACCGTTTCCCACAAATCGGGACGCCCTCCCCCTAAGGGGCCCGGATTGTGAGTAAAATAGGGCTGTTACCGGATTATACAGTGCGCATCCGCTGAAAAGCATATCGCTGTTACCGGCTCGACACAAATCACATCCCCATTCCGTGGCGCCGGGCTGGGACGAGATCAGCGATCCCGGAATGCCCTGCGCATTCAACCGCCGTTTGCAACCGCGGTGTTCCGGTAGCGCTGAACGGCGTCCGCAAGCAGCGCGGATACCTTCTTCCGCCATTCCGCATCGAGCAGTTGCTTCTCATCTTCCTTGTTCGACAGGAAGCCGAGCTCGAGCAGCACCGAGGGCACGTCCGGCGCCTGCAGGACCCGGAACCCCGCATGGCGGTGCGGATTGTTGATCAGCTTGATCTGCCCTTCGAACGAGGAAATGACGCTTCGGGCGAGGTTGACCGAGAAAGCCTGCGTTTCGCGGCGGGTGAGATCGATGAGGATATCCGCGACTTCGGCCGGCTCGCTTTCGAGCGGAATCCCGGCAATCTCGTCGGAGAGATTCTCGCGTGCGGCAAGATCGGCTGCGAGGTGGTCGGACGCCTTGTCGGAGATCGTGTAGACCGTGGCTCCCCGAATATCCTTCTGCCGTAATGTGTCGGCGTGAACCGAAATGAACAGGTTGGAGCCTCGCTGGCGTGCAATCTGCACGCGTTGAGGGAGGGAGAGAAATTCGTCGCGCTCCCGCGTCAGAAACGCCTCGATGCCGGGTTCGTGATTGAGCCGTTCCACCAGCTCCTTCGCGAAGGCCAGGGTCACGTGTTTCTCTTCGGTTTTCGTGACGCCACCGATTGCACCGGTATCGATTCCGCCATGGCCGGCATCTATCGCAACCACGAAGACGCCGGCCTTCGGGGGTGGCGCGGCGGCAGGCCGGTCGGTCTTGGCGGAGGGCACCGTGCCGGTCCACTGCTGCTCGGCCAGGAGCTTGTCGAAGCGGTCCTGGCCGATCCTCTCCGCATCGAGCACGAGGCGAAAGCCCTTCCCGTCCTCCACCGGCTTCACTTCCGCATGGGTCACCTCCGTCGGCCCCTTGGCGGAGAGCACAAGCCGCGAGGCCCCTGCCCCCATTCCGCCGTAGCGGATGGCGTCGAACAACCCGCGAGGCTGCAGGCTCTCCGGTTTCAGTCCGAACGACGTTTCCGGCAGATCGACGATGACGCGAAAAGGATTGGCGACGTAGTGGATGGAGAAGGCCGGCTCGCGATCGAACTCGATGACCAAGCGCGTGCGGGCATCGTCGCCGGCAATCCGCGCGGCATAGGCGAGGAGAGGCACCGGCTCGCCGGCGCGCACGCCCGCCACGGGCGACAGGAGAAGCAAAACGGCACCAAAGGCAGCGACGAGCGCGCGCATACCGCGACGACGCCCGATCGCCTCCATGGAACACAGCCTAGTCGCCGAACGCCTCACCTGAAACCCCGCATTCATCCAATCAACGTACCGGCGAAGGTCTCCCCGGCACCCCCTATCCGCCCCTCAACCAATGAACCCTCAGGGTTAACCAAAGCTTGACGCGGAGGCCGTCGCACCGCCCGTCAGCCGGCGCTGTCTTCTCCTGAAGGTCCGGTTACACCCGCGCAAGCGAATCGATCAATATTGTGGCGGTAAAGGCTTTTCCCTTGCCAATGTGACATGGAAAACATAAAAGCGTCACAAGGAGAAAGTGTTGACGGGATAGAATCGTCGGCCGGGCAGCCGGAGCTTTTAGACGAGCTTGGCGCCAGGGAGTGATCGAGCCGGAACAACCGGTTGCAACCGTATCAAGCTTCCGCGGCCGCAGGAATTCATCCGCCGTCGCCGCATTTCCTCCTCCGTATACTGGTTCGCAAATTTCCGGCGGTGGCCGGAGTTCTTGATGGTGAATTTCACCGGATGCCCGCAAGCGGGCGCATTCATCGGGCCTCTTCCAGAGGTCCAGGACATTGGCATTCTTGTTTGGTCTTTGATGTGACTCAGCAGTATCGGTCAGAAGTAGAGCGGCCCCGGGACCCCAGCGTTCCGGCTGCCGTCTGGCTGCTGCACCATCGCCTGCGCCAAACAGGACCTTTCATATCCGGCGCAGCCTCCGACGTCTTCGACAGCCTTCTTGAAAAAGGCACTCTGTCTGTCGTCCCGCCGCGCCGAGGAGCACAGCTTAGATGGCAGAGAAAATGCTTATCGATGCGTCTCACTCAGAGGAGACGCGCGTCGTTGTCGTACGCGGGAACCGCATAGAAGAATTCGATTTCGAATCGGAACATAAGAAGCAGATCCGCGGCAATATCTACCTGGCGAAGGTAACCAGAGTGGAGCCGTCGCTCCAGGCGGCCTTCGTCGATTACGGCGGCAATCGCCACGGGTTTCTGGCCTTCGCCGAAATCCATCCCGACTACTACCAGATCCCCCTCGCCGATCGTCAGGCCCTGTTGAAGGCGGAAGCCGAAGAGGCTCGCCGCGACGATGACGAGCCGAACGACACCGTGGCGGAACAGAAATCCGCGCCGGCCGGCGATACGGTTGCCGAAGTCGTGGCACAGGCCGAAGCCGCCGAGGCAGCCGGAGAAGCCGCCGAGGCCGCTGCGGAGAAGCCGAAGGCCAAGGCCAAGCCGAAGCGTACCCGCCGCGCGAAGCCGAAGGCCGGCGAAGAGCCCGTGGCGCCTGAGGGCGGCCCGTCGGAAGACGGTGAAGGCGACAAGAACGAAATGGCCGCGGTGGTCGATACCGATTCGATCTCCGAGGATATCGACGCGCGTCGTCAGCGTGACGACGACGATGACGACGACAATCACGACGGCGAAAAGGAAATCATCGAATCCGTCGGCGCCGAAGATGCCATGGAAGAGGTAGCGGATCGTCATATCCGCAAGCCGCGCAAGCAATACCGCATTCAGGAGGTGATCAAGCGCCGGCAGATCCTGCTGGTTCAGGTCGCAAAGGAAGAGCGCGGCAACAAGGGTGCGGCACTCACGACCTATCTTTCGCTCGCAGGCCGCTACTCCGTTCTCATGCCGAACACGGCGCGCGGCGGCGGCATTTCGCGCAAGATCACCAACCTGCAGGACCGCAAGCGTCTGAAGGAAATCGCCCGCGGTCTCGACGTGCCGCAGGGAATGGGTGTGATCCTGCGCACCGCCGGGGCCAATCGCACGAAAGTCGAGATCAAGCGCGACTTCGAATACCTCATGCGGCTGTGGGAGAACGTCCGCACGCTGACGCTGAACTCTACTGCCCCCTGCCTCGTCTACGAGGAGGGCAGCCTTATCAAGCGATCGATCCGTGATCTCTACAACAAGGACATCAGCGAGATCGTCGTTTCGGGCGAGGAAGGCTACAAGGAAGCCAAGGGCTTCATGAAGATGCTGATGCCGAGCCACGCAAAGGTCGTGCAGCCCTATCGCGACGTGCATCCGATCTTCTCCCGCTCCGGCATCGAAGCGCAGCTCGATCGCATGCTGCAGCCGCAGGTGACGCTGAAGTCTGGCGGCTACATCATCATCAACCAGACCGAAGCTCTGGTTTCCATCGATGTGAACTCCGGTCGTTCGACGCGCGAACACTCGATCGAGGATACGGCTCTCCAGACGAATCTCGAGGCAGCCGAGGAAGTAGCGCGGCAATTGCGCCTTCGCGACCTTGCCGGCCTGATCGTGATCGACTTCATCGACATGGAAGAGAAGCGGAACAACCGCTCCGTCGAGAAGAAGCTCAAGGATTGCCTGAAGAACGATCGGGCCCGTATCCAGGTCGGCCGCATCTCGCATTTCGGCCTGCTCGAAATGTCTCGCCAGCGCATTCGCGCCTCGGTGCTGGAAAGCACGATGCAGACCTGCCCGCACTGCAACGGCACGGGCCATATTCGTTCGCAATCCTCCGTTGCCCTGCATGTTCTGCGCGGCATCGAGGAACATCTGCTCAAGAACACCACGCACGACATCAGCGTGCGCACGACACCCGATATCGCGCTCTACCTGCTCAATCAGAAGCGCAGCTCGATCACGGACTACGAACAGCGCTTCGGTGTCTCCATCTTCATCGAAGCGGACGCCCATGTCGGTGCGCAGCACTTCGCGATCGATCGCGGTGAACCGGTCGAAAATCCGGTGAGGATCGACCAGATCCTGCAGTTCGAGCCGGAGCCGGAAGACGAAGAAGAGGTCCTCATCGAGGAGGAGACCGACGAAGAGGAAGCGGAAGAGATTGCTGCCGAGCGTCAGGACCAGAAAAAGGGTCAGACCGACGAGCAAGGCGGCCGCAAGCGCAAGCGTCGTCGCCGCCGGCGCGGCAAGGGTACGGGTCAGGGGGCGGACGAAGCCTTCGCTGAGGCCGCCGACGCGGCTGAGGACGAGACCGGCGATGAAGGCGCCGTGGACGATGCCGAGGATGAAGGCGACGCCACGGATGCCCTGAATGGCGATAGCGAGCAGAAGCGCAAGCGTCGCCGCCGCGGCAAGCGTGGCGGCCGCCGCAGTCGTCAGGATGAACTTGCTGAAGCCGAGGGCGAGGCCGGCGTGGCTGCAGAAGCCGGCGAAGCGGCCGGTGACGACGCAGAGGCGGAAGTCCTCCCAGCCGCGGCAGCCGAGGAGACGTCGCCGGATATCGCGGCAGCCGCTGCCGTCGAGGCAGCAGCGGAGGAGCCGAAACCGGCAAAACCCCGGCGCAGCCGCAAGAAGGCAGTCAAGGCCGAGGCGCCGGCCGAGAGTGTCGACGAAGGAGCCGAGAAGGCCGTCGAGTCCCAACCCGAAACACCCGAAGCCGCCCCTGAGGCGGTGGAGGAAGCTGTTGCCGATCTGGAAGGTGCAAAGCCTGCGCGCGCAAACCGGGATCTGTCGGCGATCGCTACCGAGCCGGTCGTGACGTCCAGCAAAAGCGAGGGCGAAGAGGAGCCGGCAAAACCCAAAAAGGGCGGCTGGTGGCAGCGCCGCGGTTTCTTCTAAGAAGCAAAGAAATAGCCCGGAGCGATCCGGGCTTTTTCATGGCCGGGACGCGTGGCGGCTCAGGTGTGAGCTGCCCCATTGAAAAACTCCGCCCTTTCCGGACGGAAAGCCGCACATAGTTTTCCTTATCCCGCTCTATACTTTCCAGAGGGAGGACGAGGCCATGCACAAGTTCACAGTCATCGTTACGGAAGAGTTCGAAGCCGACACTGCCGAGGAAGCTGCCTTGCTCATGTATCAGCAACTGACCAACGGGCCGGCCCCTTTGCATTATTCGGTCACGGATGAAACGAAGCTCGCAACCAACCTGACACTGGACCGGAAAAAGGCAGATGAGTTTGCCAGTGTCGATCACACCGCAGACCCCGGCAACTGGTAAAAGCCGGCGCAACTACCCGCGACGGCTTGGTTGATTTCCTCATTTCTGTGCTTGTCGCAGGAATCCAGCCAGCCCAAGTCCTTGGGCTGAAAGAACGCTTCCCGCGCCGCAGACGCGGCGCTACCCTCATTCCTGTGACAAGCACAGGAATGAGGAAATCAAACAAGCGCCGCGGGCGGCCCGAATCTCAACAGGCCTTAGGCCAGCCAGCGCGCGATGCGGTTCATCGCCTCCTCCATCTCGATAGCCGCGCCCGCATAGGAAAAGCGCATGGTGCGATGCCCTTCGACGGGATCGAAGTCGAAGCCGGGCGTTGCCGCGACGTCGATCTCGGCCAGCATCCGACGGGCGAAGGCCATGCTGTCATTGGTGAAGCGGCTGACATCCGCATAGGCGTAAAATGCGCCGTCCATCGGCGAGGCGATCGAGAAGCCGATCTGCGGCAGCCGTTCGAGCAGCAGTGCCCGGTTCGCGGCATAGGCACGCTTGTAGCCGTCGAGCTCCTCATGTGCGCCGAGAGCCGCCTCCGCGGCAATCTGTGACAGCTCCGGCGGCGAAATATAGAGGCTCTGCGCAATGCGCTCGAAGGCACGCACCCGCGCCTCGGGTAGAACCATCCAGCCGATGCGCCAACCGGTCATACAGTAATATTTGGAGAAGGAGTTGATCACGACGGCGTCGTCGGCGACTTCAAGCGCCGTCGTCTCCTCCCCGGCGAAAGTAAGGCCGTGATAGATCTCATCGGAAATGAAGGCGATCGAGTGGTCCCGGCAATAATCGGCGAGCGCCTTCAGCTGCGCCTTGCCGGTCACCGTTCCCGTCGGGTTCGCCGGGCTTGCGAGAAGCACGCCCTTCAACGGTTTTCCGCCCCGTGCGGCGGCGCGCTCCAGGCTGTCCGGGGTCAAAGTGAAGCCGGCATCGGCATTGGCTTCGATCTCGACCACTTCGAGCCCGAGCGCGGCCATGATGTTGCGATAGGCGGGATAGCCCGGGCGGGCGATAGCCACGCGATCGCCCGGATCGAACAGGGCGAGAAAAGCGAGATTGAACCCGGCCGACGATCCGGTCGTCACCGCAATCCGCTGCGGATCGAGCGTGATGCCGTGTCGGCTGTGATAGTGAGCGGCAATCGCCCTCTTCAGGGAGAGTGTGCCAAGAGCGTCCGTATAGCCGAGCCGACCGTGATCGAGTGCCCTCCTTGCTGCATCGAGTGCCGCTTTCGGCGCCGGATGCGCGGGCTGACCGACCGCCATGGATATGACCGGGTGGCCGGAATCGCGCCGCCGCGTGGCCTCGGCCAGCACATCCATGGCGTGGAACGGCTCGACTGCGCTGCGTTTCGACATCTGTGCCAAAGGAAGGTCCTCGCGAGTTTCTTGATGCCCTTTGCCCCATCGCTCGCGGCTTCACAAGTCCGCGAACGCCGCAATTCGGCCGATTTTGCCGTTTCGTTTCCCTCCGCCACGCCCTATGCTTCAACCAGTCGGCGCAAGCCGGGACTTGTCGTCGTCTTCAAACTGGCGCATTGACGCAAGCGTGCGGAGCCTACGACCGACATAGAACAGCAGACCACGAGGAAAGAATGACGCTCAAGATGAAGATGATTGCCGCAGCATCCCTGATCGCGCTTGCTGCCGGCGTCGCCCTGCCCGGTCCCGCGGCGGCGCTCGATGCCAAGCAGAAGGAGGAATTCGGCGCCTTCATCAAGGAGTACCTGCTCGCCAATCCGGAGATCATGCTGGAAGTGCAGGAAGCCCTCACCTCCAAGCAGCGGGCCAAGCAGCAGGAAACCGCTCAGGCGGCAATCGCCGACAACAAGAAGGCGATCTTCAACTCTGCCTACGACATTGCCCTCGGCAATCCGGACGGCGATGTGACGATCGTCGAGTTCTTCGATTACAACTGCGGCTATTGCAAACGGGCTCTCTCCGACATGGACGACATCCTCGCCAAGGACAAGAATGTCCGCTTCGTTCTCAAGGAGCTCCCAATTCTCGGGCCGGACTCGCTCGCGGCCCACAAGGTCAGCGCCGCCTTCCGCGTGATCGCACCAGAGAAATACGGCGATTTCCATCGCGCCCTGCTCGGGGGAGAGGAGCGCGCGACGGAGGAAACCGCGATCGCCGTTGCGGCCAAGCTCGGCGTGACGGAAGCGCAGTTGCGCGAAAAGATGGATGACGGGCCGTATGATGCCTCGATGCGCGAAGCCTATACGCTCGCCAACGAGCTCGGCATCACGGGAACGCCTTCCTACGTCGTCGGCAACGAGGCGGTCTTCGGCGCTGTCGGGGCGCCAGAGATCGAACAGAAGGTCGCCAACATGCGTGCGTGCGGCAAGACCGCCTGCTGACGCCCGGCCGGCCACCGCCCCTATCGGAACAGCACGACTTGTGGACAAAGCCCGCGGGTACCCAGGGGGCTTTTCCTCGGGGAACCATCAGTCTATAGGTAACCCTCCATCACCGGACCGGATTCCCTTATGCCTTCGACTATCTTTGTGCTGAACGGCCCAAACCTGAACGCGCTCGGCAAACGCGAACCGAGTATCTATGGCGGCAAGACGCTTGCCGACATCGAAGCGATGTGCAAGGAGGAGGCCAGACACCTCGGCTTCGACGTCGACTTCCGGCAGTCGAACCATGAAGGCACGTTGGTCGACTGGTTACACGAGGCTGGCGAAAAGGCAGTCGGCATCGCCATCAATCCCGCCGCCTACGGACACACCTCCATCGCCATGCACGATGCCATTCGGGCGATCACCGTCCCCGTGGTGGAGCTGCATCTTTCCAATATTCATGCGCGCGAAGAATTCCGGCACAAGTCGATGATCGCGCCAGCCGTCAAAGGCGTTATCTGCGGTTTCGGCGCACAGAGTTACATTCTGGCGCTGCATGCGCTAAAGAACCTGACGGAAAAATCCAAATAAGAAGAACACGAGGCTCATATCCCATGGCTGAAAAGAAACCGGGTATCGATCAGGCGCTGATCCGTGATCTCGCCAATATCCTTAACGATACCGACCTCACCGAGATCGAAGTGGAGCAGGACGATCTGCGCATCCGCGTTTCGCGGAACGGCACGCCTGTTGCCATGTCCATGCCGGCGATGCCCGCCTACCAGGTGCCGCCCGCCATCGCCGCCGGCCAGCCGGCTGGTGCGCCCCAGGGTGCCGCCGAAGGCGGTCACAATGCCAAGAACGCAGTGACGGCCCCCATGGTCGGCACCGCCTATCTCGCCCCGGCTCCGGGCTCCCGCCCCTTCATCGAAGTCGGTGCGGTGGTAAAGGAAGGTCAGACGATCCTGATCATCGAGGCAATGAAGACGATGAACCAGATTCCGGCCCCCCGCTCCGGCAAGGTGACGGAAATTCTCGTGCAGGACGCCGCCCCGGTCGAATATGGCGAACCCCTGATCGTGATCGAATAGGGCACGGTGGCGATGATCTCGAAAATCCTCATTGCCAATCGCGGCGAAATTGCTCTGCGCGTCCTGCGCGCCTGCAAGGAGCTCGGCATCGCGACCGTGGCCGTGCACTCGACGGCGGACAGCGACGCCATGCATGTCCGGCTCGCCGACGAGAGCGTCTGCATCGGCCCGCCGCCTTCGCGCGAGAGCTATCTGAACATCCATCAGATCGTTGCCGCCTGTGAGATCACCGGTGCGGATGCGGTGCATCCGGGTTACGGCTTCCTCTCGGAGAACGCCAAGTTCGCCGATATCCTCGATGCGCACGGCATCACTTTCATCGGACCGACTGCCGAGCACATCCGCCTCATGGGCGACAAGATCACCGCCAAGAAGACGGCGGAAGAACTCGGCATTCCGGTGGTTCCGGGCTCCGATGGCGAAGTGAAGCCGGAGAACGCCCTGGAGATCGCCCGCCAGATCGGATTCCCCGTGCTGATCAAGGCGACGGCGGGTGGTGGTGGCCGCGGCATGAAGGTCGCCCGCACCGAGGAGGAACTCGAAAATGCGGTTGCGACGGCACGTTCCGAAGCGGCGGCCGCATTCGGCAACGACGCGGTCTACATGGAGAAGTTTCTCGGCAAGCCGCGCCATATCGAAATCCAGGTCGTCGGGGATGGCGAGGGCAATGCGATCCATCTCGGTGAACGCGACTGCTCGCTGCAGCGCCGCCATCAGAAGGTCTGGGAAGAAGCCAATTCCCCGGCCCTGAACGTCGAACAGCGCATGAAGATCGGTCAAATCTGCGCCGAGGCGATGAAGAAGTTGAAATATCGCGGCGCCGGCACGATCGAGTTCCTCTACGAGAACGGCGAGTTCTACTTCATCGAGATGAACACGCGCCTGCAGGTCGAACACCCGATTACCGAAGCGATCACCGGGATCGACCTCGTGCACGAGCAGATTCGCGTGGCGTCCGGAGCCGGCCTCTCTGCCAAGCAGGAGGATATCGTCTTCTCCGGTCACGCCATCGAATGCCGCATCAATGCCGAAGATCCGCGCACCTTCGTTCCTTCTCCGGGCACGATCACGCATTTCCACGCCCCGGGCGGCCTCGGTGTGCGCGTCGACAGCGGCGCCTATCAGGGTTACCGTATCCCCCCCTACTATGACAGCCTGATCGGTAAACTGATCGTCCACGGCCGGACGCGCGTCGAATGCATGATGCGGCTTCGCCGCGTACTCGATGAATTTGTCATCGACGGCATCAAGACGACTCTTCCCCTTTTTCAGGACCTGATCAACAATCAGGATATCGCAAACGGCGATTATGATATCCATTGGCTGGAGCACCATCTGGCCACAACATCCGCATAGGATACGACATTGAAGGAGACGCGCAGCAAACAACCGGATATCACGCCGGACATGTTGTTGCGCGCCTACTCGATCGGTCTCTTCCCCATGGCCGACTCGGCCGACGATCCTGAACTTTTCTGGGTCGAGCCCGAGATTCGCGGCATCATTCCGCTGGACCGGTTTCACGTCTCGCGCAGCCTCGCCAAGGCGATCCGCAGACGTCCCTTCGACATTCGCTTCGATACGGCCTTCGCTGAGGTCATGGAGGGGTGCGCGCAGCCCGCACGGGACAGGCCGACGACCTGGATCAACGACACGATCCGCTCCCTCTATGCGGCCCTGCACCAAATGGGCCATGCGCACAGCGTCGAGGCATGGGAGGGAGACGTACTCGTCGGCGGGCTCTACGGCGTTTCACTCGGCGCAGCCTTTTTCGGCGAGAGCATGTTCTCGCGGCGCACCGACGCATCGAAGATCTGCCTCGTCCATCTGGTCGAGCGATTGAGGTCCAAGGGATTTCGGCTCCTCGACACGCAATTCACGACCGAACACCTGAAGTCCTTCGGCGCAGTCGACGTGCCCAAGGCTCAGTACGAAGTTCTGCTCGCGAAAGCCATAGCTTCGCCAAATCTCGAATTCTGAGGATCATGCCTTCTCAAGGAAAGGCTTATGCTTTGCGTCGCTCCAGTGAGTGGCAGGCAAAGAGAGATGGATCGCAGGAGGCGCCTTGCCAAGTGCTCTATTGCTTTGCCGCCGTGTCCGGCGGGGGGACGTCCGACGAGGTCTTGCAGGACTGCAGCCAAACGTCATAGACGGGGTGCTCGACCGCATTGAGCCCCGGGCTGTCGGCAAACATCCAGCCGGTGAAGATGCGGCGGATCTTCCGGTCGAGCGTGATTTCGTCCACCTCCACAAAAGTGGTCGTCTTCGGCGCTTCCGTTTCGTCGCGGCTGTGGCAAACGCGCGGCGTTACCTGCAGCGCACCGAATTGCACCGTTTCGCCGATATAGACGTCAAAACTGGTGATGCGGCCGGTGATCTTGTCGATGCCGGAGAAGACCGCGACGGCGTTGGAAAGGCGCGCCGCCTGCGCGGTTTCGACGGCAGACGTCACCGGAGCGGCAAGGAGAAGGGCAATGGCAGCAAACCGCCCTCCCCGGCCAATCAAATCCCGCAGACAGAAACCCGCCATTACCGCCAATCCCCCGCACATTGCTGTTAGTCCCGGATGGACTTCAGGCGCTAAACCCGAAATGTGGCTGCGCCGTGATCGTCCCGAATGTCGCGGGATGATACCCGAAGAGCCCAGGCTCAGGAGCGCGGCGTCCAGGCGTCGTAGTCGCCGGTCACACGCGGGCGCTTGCCGGCGCCGGCAATCGACCCCTTCGGCCGATAGGCACCGGGCGTGCCGGTCGGGTTGGCGCGGTGGGGCTTCTGCCACTCGCGTACGACATATTTCTCGTCGGCGGGGGAGACGTCGGTGCGGTGGTGCATCCAGCCATGCCAGCCCGGCGGGATCGCAGACGCCTCGGCAGGGCCGTTGTAGATCACCCAACGCCGCGTCCGGCCCTCGGAGTCCGTGCCGCCCTGGTAGTAGACGTTACCGAACTCGTCTTCCCCGACGCGCTGGCCATGGCGCCAGGTGTGAAACCGGGTACCGATCGTCTGTCCGTTCCACCAGGTGAAAATCTGCAGCAGGAGCTTCATAGGCATCGTCCTTTACCGGCCGATGGGAGCCAGCCGGATGTCAAAATCTCGCCCCAGCTTATGCCGCGCCGCTTCCGGCTTGTCCAGTGATTCCGCTCTTGGCTGCGGGGCATTTCACCTGCATCTGGCGGCCGAAGCGGGTGTGTCGCATCGATGCGAGCGGCGTCAAAGGTCAGGAAAGACGCTTTTCGAAGATGAGCGCCGGTATGCCGGACTGCTCGTCGCCGCAACTGGATGTTTTTGCGACTTCCACAAATCCGTGCGCGCGATAAAAGGCGAGCGCGTGCAGGTTCTGCGGCTCCACCTCCACCCGCATGCGTTCCGCGTCCGGGAAACAGGTCTCGAGCTCCGCGAACATGTCGCGACCGACGCCATGGCGTTGATACTTCGGCAGCACATAGAGCTGGTGCAACACGGCTGTCTTTTCCAGCGACTCGGACATGGCGGCATAGCCCATCCCGGCAAGCTCGCTGCCGTTGTCGGCGACGACAAACTCGGAGTGCTTGCGCTGCAAGCGCGCGCGCAGGGCCTCGACGGAATGCCACTTCGCCGTCAGTTCATTGACCTTTTCGACACCGTAGAACGTATCGTAGGTCGCGTGCCACGTCTCGGCTAGCAGAGCGCGAACCTTTTCGAGGTCGCGCTCGCTCGCGGTACGGACGAAGAACATCGTCACTCCTCGATGCCGAGCTTGGATTTTACGAGGGCCTGCACCGCCTGCGGATTGGCCTTGCCGCCGGTTGCCTTCATCACCTGCCCGACGAACCAGCCGGCGAGCGACGGCTTCGCCTTGGCTTTTTCAACCTGGTCGGGATTGGCGGCGATGATCTCGTCGACCGCCTTCTCGATCGCACCGGTGTCGGTGACCTGCTTCATACCGCGGCTCTCGACGATCTCGGCCGGATCGCCTCCCTCGCTCCAGAGGATTTCGAAGAGATCCTTTGCGAGCTTGCCGGAAATGGTGCCGTCCTTGATGAGATCGATGATACCGCCGAGCTGCGCCGGCGAGACCGGCGTTTCCTCGATGGTCTTTCCGGCCTTGTTCAGCGCGCCGAGAAGATCGTTGATCACCCAGTTCGCCGCCGCCTTGCCGTCACGGCCTTCGGCCACGGCTTCGAAGTAATCGGCAATCGCCTTTTCCGAGACGAGAACGGACGCATCGTAAACGGACAGACCGAGATCGCGAACGAAGCGTTCCTTCTTGTCGTCCGGCAATTCGGGAAGATCGGCCTTGAGAGCTTCCACGAAGGCATCGTCGAACTCGAGCGGCAGGAGATCCGGATCGGGGAAGTAGCGGTAGTCGTGCGCCTCTTCTTTCGAACGCATGGAGCGGGTCTCGCCCTTGTTGGCATCGAAGAGACGGGTCTCCTGGTCGATCGCGCCGCCGTCTTCGAGGATGGCGATCTGGCGACGGGCCTCATATTCGATCGACTGGCCGACGAAGCGGATCGAGTTGACGTTCTTGATTTCGCAGCGCGTGCCGAAAGCTTCGCCCGGGCGGCGAACCGAGACGTTGACGTCCGCGCGCATCGAGCCCTCGTCCATATTGCCGTCGCAGGTGCCGAGATAACGCAGGATCGAGCGGAGCTTGGTGAGATAGGCTTTCGCCTCGTCCGACGAACGCAGGTCCGGCTTCGAGACGATCTCCATCAGCGCGACGCCCGACCGGTTGAGGTCGACATAGGACATGGCGGGATGCTGGTCGTGCATCGACTTGCCGGCATCCTGCTCCAGATGCAGGCGCTCGATGCCGATCTCGACGTCTTCGAACTGCCCCTGGCGATCCGGACCGACGGAAATGATGATCTTGCCTTCGCCGACGATCGGATCCTTGTATTGCGAGATCTGATAGCCCTGCGGCAGGTCCGGATAGAAATAGTTCTTCCGGTCGAAGATCGAGCGATTGTTGATCTTTGCCTTCAAGCCGAGGCCGGTGCGCACGGCCTGCTTGACGCATTCCTCGTTGATGACCGGAAGCATGCCGGGCATTGCGGCATCGACCAGCGAAACATTGGCGTTCGGCTCCGACCCGAACTCGGTCGACGCACTGGAGAACAGCTTCGAATTGCTCAGCACCTGCGCATGGACTTCCATGCCGATGATGACCTCCCAGTCGCCGGTGGCGCCTGGAATGAAGCGTTTCGGATCAGGAGTGCGGACGTCGACGATGCTCATGTCATGCTCTTCTTTGAAGCCTGAATTCGTGGTTTCTCGGTAGAGCAATTGATCCCACGGTGCAAGCTTGTAAGGCGCGGCCGCACATGGGGCACTGGACAATGCCGGCTCTCGCAGCCGGTCATTGCAACCTTGACGATTGCGCGGCGATCTCCTAGAAAGCGCGATATCCGACAGGAGTCTTTATGTTCCATCAGTCTGAGTCCCGGTAAGGGCCCTGCCCGCTTCCACTGAAAAGCGTGCATGGGCCGGAAACGTAAACCCCGCTCTTCTCACGAAGAACGGAACGTTTTCCTGCGTTCTGACGAACGCCATTCCGGAACACTCCAACGATGGACATTTCACGCGCCGAACAGCGCATTCTTCACCATTTGGCCCAGGGCGGCCGCATTGAAATCACGCGCGAAGGCAAGGCGATCGCGGACGTTCGCTGCTTTACGAGAGACGGCTGGGTCTATCCCGGTGTCGATCTCGAGCTTTTCCGTAAGCTGAAACGAAAGAGAGCGATCAAATCGTCGGCCGGTAAGCCCTATCGCATCACCGAACGCGGACTGCATCTGGTCAGATCGGAGCTCAACAACCGCTGAGCGCCGGCGATCCGAATTGCACCGGATGCCGGAGATATCGTCTCCGGCATCCGATGCGGTCGGTTTGCCGCGATTTCGACAGATTACGCCTCTTTACGCCGTCACCACCATTTGGAGGGCGTGAAGCGGCCGGCTGCCTGTTCGATGACATGGGCCGTCTTGAACAGCGTTTCTTCTTCGAAGGGCTTGCCGATGAGCTGCAGACCGAGCGGCAGCCCCTTGCGGTCGAGCCCGCCCGGCACCGCGATACCCGGAAGGCCGGCCATGTTCACCGTCACGGTGAAGATGTCGTTCAGGTACATCTTCACCGGATCGGATGCGAGGTCCTCGTCGGCAATGCCGAAGGCGGAGGACGGCGTGGCCGGCGTCAGGATCGCATCGACACCCGCCTGGAAGGCGAGCTCGAAGTCGCGCTTGATCAAAGTCCGGACCTTCTGCGCGCGCAGGTAATAGGCATCGTAATAGCCGGCGGAGAGTACGTAGGTGCCGATCATGATACGACGCTTGACCTCCTGGCCGAAGCCGGCGGCGCGCGTCTTTTCATACATGTCGATGATGTCCTTGCCGTCGACGCGCAGGCCGTAGCGAACGCCGTCGTAACGCGCGAGGTTGGACGACGCTTCGGCCGGAGCGACGATGTAGTAAGCGGGCAGCGCGTATTTCGTATGCGGCAGCGAGATATCGACGATTTCGGCGCCGGCATCCCTGAGCCAGGCGATGCCCTGCTGCCAGAGCGCCTCGATATCCTCCGGCATGCCGTCGACGCGGTATTCCTTCGGAATGCCGATCCGCATGCCCTTGATCGACTGGCCGATCGAGGCTTCGTAGTCCGGCACCGGCAGATCGACGGATGTCGTGTCCTTCGGATCGATGCTCGCCATCGACTTCAACAGGACCGCCGCATCGCGCACGTCGCGGGCGATCGGGCCCGCCTGGTCGAGCGACGAGGCGAAGGCGACGACGCCCCAGCGCGAGCAGCGTCCGTAGGTCGGCTTGATGCCGACGGTGCCGGTGAACGCCGCCGGCTGGCGAATCGAGCCGCCGGTATCGGTCGCGGTGGCGCCGGCGCAAAGACGCGCCGCGACCGCGGCCGCCGAGCCGCCGGAAGAGCCGCCGGGAACCAGGTCCAGATTCGAACCTTTAGCGCGCCACGGGTTCTTGACCGGTCCGTAATAGGAGGTCTCGTTAGACGAGCCCATGGCGAACTCGTCCATGTTAAGCTTGCCGAGCATGACGGCGCCGTCGTTCCAGAGGTTCTGGGTCACGGTCGACTCGTAGCGCGGCTCGAAGCCGTCGAGTATGTGGCTGCATGCCTGCGTGTGGATGCCCTCCGTGCCGAAGAGATCCTTGATACCAAGCGGGATGCCCTCGAGCGCGCCGGCCTTACCGGCCGCGATGCGGGCGTCCGATGCCTTCGCCATCTCGCGCGCCTTTTCCGGAGTGACGGCGACATAGGCGTTGATCGTCTGGTTGGCTGCCTCGATCGCGGCAAGATAGGCGTCGGTCAACTCGACCGCGGTGATCTCCTTGGCGGAAAGCTTCGCGCGGGCTTCGGCGATCGTGAGGCTCGTAAGGTCGGTCATGGTGCAATCGGACTTTCGCATTCAAAACGGCGGGGCGGACGGCGGGTGGTTATTCGACCACCTTCGGAACGAGGAAGAAGTTGCGATCCGAGTTCGGCGCGTTGGCGACAATGTCGTCCGCCTTGTCACCATCCGCGACGATGTCGTCGCGCTTCTTCATCTTCATCGGCATCACCGACGTCATCGGCTCGACTCCGTCGACATTCACTTCGGAGAGCTGCTCGACGAAGCCCAGGATACCGTTGAGTTCGCCGGTCATCCGCTCGGCTTCCTCATCGCTGACGGCGATGCGGGCAAGGCGCGCGACGCGCTTCACGGTGGCAAGGTCTACGGACATGATCGTCTCCGGTATCGCAAAGTTTCCCCCGCTATAAAGGCGAGTTGCACAACGTGCAACTCGCGAATAGCGCCGACCGGTTTCCGGTTCGGCTGCGCTCCTCTTCAGAGGGTTACTGCGCCACCGACCTCGGGGAGGGCGACCAATGTCGAGGCACCGTCCATGCCCGCAACGAAGGTCTCCGGCGTCTGGTCGATGATCGGGAAGGAGCCATAGTGGCAAGGGATCGCCGTATTGAACTTGAAGTAACGCTGGCATGCGAGCGCGGCCACGGCACCGCCCATGGTGAAACGGTCGCCGATCGGCACGATGCCGATTTCCGGCTCGTGCAGTTCCTGCACGAGCGCCATGTCGGAGAAGATGTCCGTGTCGCCCATGTGATACAGCGTCGGCTCGTCGTCGAAATGGAGAACAAGGCCATTGGCGTTGCCGAGCGAATGCGAAACGCCGTCGTCGGTGATTTGCGCCGACGAGTGCAGCGCGTTGACGAATGTGGCCGTGAAGCTCCCGAGCTGGATGGTTCCGCCCGTATTGCCCGGCTCCAGCTTCGAAATACCCTGCCGGCCGAGCCACATGCAGAGGTCGAAATTGGCAAGGACCGTCGCCCCCGTTTCCTTGGCTATGGCAACGGTGTCGCCGACGTGGTCGCCGTGGCCGTGGGTGAGCAGAATGTGGGTCAGTCCCGCCGTTGCGGCCTTGCGCTCCTCGTCCCGAAAGGCGGGATTGCCGGTGAAAAACGGATCTATCAGGATTTTGGCTTTCGCCGTTTCGATGTGGAAGGCGGAATGTCCCAGCCATTTGATGTTCATGATGTTCTCCTCAGATCGCGCGCGGCACCCCGGACGAGTTGGGCGATAAAATCGTTCGATTTATGTCTAGGACAAGCATATGGATCAGACCAGCGCACTGGAAAGATCGAATCGGTAAATCCCATGGCAATTCTCACGATGGAGGAACTCGCGGAGCGGCTGCCGCCCTATCGGTCGGTGGCCGGCCTGGATCTCGGGACGAAAACGATCGGCCTTTCGGTTTCCGATCTGGGGCGGCGCTTTGCGACGCCGCGCGATGTGATCCGCCGCGTCAAGTTCGGCGCCGACGCGCAGGCGCTCCTGGCCTTTGCGGAGAAGGAAGGGATCGCGGCCTTCATCATCGGCTTGCCGGTGAACATGGACGGATCCGAGGGGCCGCGCTGCCAGGCGACGCGTGCCTTCGTGCGCAATATGGGGGAAAAGACGGATATCCCCTTCGTCCTATGGGACGAACGCCTGTCGACGGTGGCAGCCGAGCGGGTACTGATCGAAATGGACGTATCGCGTAAAAAGCGGGCCGAACGTATCGACTCGGCAGCCGCTTCCTTCATTCTTCAGGGGGCGCTGGATAGATTGGCATCGCTGGCGAGAGGCGCTTCCGGCGATCGTGACGCACCGTAACGGCGCCGATACCAGGCCGCGATCTGCCGCCGCTTCCTGAGCGCGACAAGGCCGAACACGATCAGGCTGTCGACGATCATGGCCCGGGCGACGAGCGGCGGAATGGTTTCCGGCGGCATTCCCAGGATTTTCCCGTAAACCCGGAAGACGAGCTCATGCGCCTCCCGCGTCAGCATGAAGACGCCGAAGCTCATGTCGTAATAGGAGAGCCCGTACCAGCCCGTAAGCAGCATCACGGGACCGCCCCAGAAGATCAGCAACCACTTCATGAAGCGCCCCTCTCCGGCTGATGGCCGCGCAGAAGCGAGCAGATCGCACGATCAAGCAGGACGAACGTGGTCAGGACGGCCGCGAGGCTCGCTATGTCGAGCGCCAGGCCGGCAAAAAACATCACCATGATGATCAGCAAGGCAGCTCTCACCGGCCGCTCCGTTCCATCCTTGAAAAAATCGCACCGCCAGTATCTCCGCCTCGGAGGCAGAAGCGCAACGTAAACCATTTGTTAAGGTTAATATTCACGGTGAAAGGCGGCTTGCGGCCGCCGGTCCAGCGGCCTACAGCGAGTTCTGCGCACCTCATAAGAACGCGCGGCGCTACGTGCGTGAACCTGCCTGGAGCCCTGATGACCATCGTCTTCGAAAGCATTCTGCCCGTCTTCCTGCTGGTGATCCTTGGTGTCGCGCTCCGGCGCTCTACGCTTATAGACCAGGGGCTATGGATCGGGCTCGAGCAGTTCGGCTATTATTTTCTCTTTCCCGCGCTGCTCTTCTCGACGCTGGCGAAGGCGGACTTGGCCGGACTCGAGGCTGATGCGACGGCCGTCGCGACGGTCGGCAGCGTGACTTTGATGTCGGCCGCCCTCCTCTCGGCCTGGCCTCTGCTGCGTCGAAGCGGCATTTCGGGCCCCACCTTCACGTCGGTCTTCCAGACGGCCACGCGATGGAATGCCTTCATTGCACTGGCGGTCGCTGAAAAACTCTTTGGCGCGGTTGGACTCAGCCTGACGGCCCTCGTCATGGCACTGCTCATCATCCCGATCAATTTCTACAATATCGCCGTTCTAACCTGGTTCGGCGGCGGCAGCCGTGGCATCGGTTTTTTCTTTTTGAAGATCATCACCAATCCCCTGATCATCTCGTCGGCGCTCGGGATATTGTTCAACTTGACGGGCATCGAACTCTATGAGCCGGTGATGACGGCGGTCGACATGCTGGCGAGCGCTTCGCTCGGGCTTGGTCTGATCCTGGTCGGGGCCGGCCTCAAGGTCGCCGACGCCCTGAGCCCGAGCATCCCAGCCCTGTTCGCGGTCGTGCTCAAGCTGATCGTCATGCCGGTGTTCATGGTGGGCGGCAGCGCGCTTCTCGGCATCCGGGGGGATGCCCTGCTCGTCATCGCCGTGGGTGCGGCCGTCCCCACCGCCATGAACGGCTATCTTCTGGCCAAACAGATGGGGGGTGACGCGGAGCTTTACGCCTCCGTCGCCACGATCCAGACGGCGGCCTCCTTCCTGACGATACCGCTCGTGCTCTTCGTTACGGGCTATGTCGCGGCCGGATAGAGCAAATCGAGGACATAGGCCGAATCGAAGCGCGAATCGAGCATGCCGTAAGTCGAGCGCCAGCCGGCGGCCAGGCGCGATTCCAGAAACGCATCGGCGATGCGCCCGGCCCCGAGCCTGTAGAGTTCGGCAGCCGCCGCCGCCAGCGCCAGTTGCTCGACCAGCATGCGTGCCGCGCCCTCGTCGCGCTCGCAGAGCGACATGGCGGCACGCAGAACCTCGATCGTCTTGCGCCCGGCGGGACCCAGATCGCGGCCGATCGTTGCGAAGAGCTGCTCGAACAGTTCCTTGCGGCGCCCGAGCACCCGCAGGACGTCGAGCGCCATAACGTTGCCGGAGCCTTCCCAGATCGCATTGACCGGCGCTTCGCGGTAGTGGCGCGCAAGCGCCCGCTCCTCGACATAGCCGTTGCCGCCCATGCACTCCATGGCCTCGTAGATCAGCGCGGGGGCGATCTTGCAGCACCAGTATTTCGCGACCGGCGTCATGATGCGGGCGTAAGCGGCATCCTCGGCGCTGCCATGGGCATTATCGAAGGCTTCGGCCAGGCGGAACGACAGCGCGCTTGCGGCCGCGACATCCAGGGCCATGTCGGCGAGCACTCTGGTCATCATCGGCTGGCTGACAAGCGCTTTGCCGAAAACCTTGCGGCCGCGGGTATGATGGACGGCTTCGGCGAGCGATGCGCGCATCATGCCGGCCGAGGCCAGCGCGCAGTCGAGCCGCGTCAGCGTCACCATGTCCAGGATCGTACGGATACCGGCATCCGGCGTACCGAGCAGGAAACCGAAAGTGTCGGAAAACTCGACCTCGGAGGACGCATTGGATCGGTTGCCCAGCTTGTCCTTCAGGCGCTGGAAACGCAGACCGTTGGCCCCACCGTCCTCCAGCAGCCGTGGGACCAGGAAACAGCCGAGCCCCTCCCGGGTCTGTGCCAGCATGACGAAAGCGTCGCTCATCGGCGCGGACATGAACCATTTGTGTCCGGTGAGGCGATAAATGCCCTCCCCCACCCGTTCGGCCGTGGAAGTATTGGCGCGCACATCCGTGCCGCCCTGCTTCTCGGTCATGCCCATGCCGATCGTGACCGCGGATTTCTGCATCCACGGCCGATTGGACGAATCATATTTGCGCGAGAGGATCTTCGGCGCCCATTCCTTCTGGACGGCGGGGGAAGCGGTAATCGCCGCGACCGAGGCACTCGTCATCGTCAGCGGGCAGAGATGGCCGCATTCGAGCTGCGCGGTCAGATAGAAACGGATCGCCCTTACCTTGTGCGAGCGGCCGCGCTCATCGGGCAGGTTCTCCCAGGCGGAAGAATGCAGGCCGGTCGTCATGGATCGGCGCATCAGCGCATGCCAGGCGGGATGGAACTCGACGACGTCGAGGCGCTCCCCGCGCGGCCCGTGCGTCTTCAGCTTCGGCACGCCTTCATTGGCCATTCGGGCCAGTTCCTGCGCCTCGGGCGAAGTCACATAGCGCCCAAGCCCATCGAACTCGTCGCGCAGCGTCTTCGGCATGCTGGACGTGATGTCGACCACCAGCGGGTCGGAGCGAAAGGCGTTGACACCGGACCAGGGCTTGGGCTGGTTCAGTTCTGCAAGTTTTTGTTCTGTCCGGTTCATCTGATTCATGGGCCGGTTTTAGAGCCTTTCCTGTCCAAATGGAAACAATTCTGTCGGCCCAAGTTTTCTTCGGAACGGGCGGCGCGCCGCTTGCCGCGCCGGGGTCCACGTTCTATAGAGCGACCGAATTCCAGAAATGCAAGGGCGGCCCATGATCACCTTCCCGCATCGCCACCTGCTCGGCATCAAGGGGCTGACGGAACAGGATATCACGCTCCTGCTCGATCGCGCCGACGAGGCCGTCAAGATCTCTCGACAGAGGGAGAAAAAGACCTCCTCGCTGCGCGGGCTCACGCAGATCAATCTGTTCTTCGAAGCCTCGACCCGGACCCAGTCTTCATTCGAGCTCGCCGGAAAGCGGCTCGGCGCCGACGTCATGAACATGTCCGTCGGCAATTCCTCGGTGAAGAAAGGCGAGACGCTGATCGATACGGCGATGACGCTGAACGCCATGCACCCGGACGTGCTGGTCGTTCGCCACTCGTCGGCCGGGGCTGCCTCGCTGCTTGCCCAGAAGGTCTCCTGCTCGGTCGTCAACGCCGGCGACGGCCAGCACGAGCACCCGACGCAGGCGCTGCTCGACGCGCTGACGATCCGGCGCGCCAAAGGCAAGCTCTCGCGGATCATCGTGGCGATCTGCGGCGACGTTCTCCACTCGCGCGTCGCCCGCTCCAACATCCTGCTTTTGAACCAGATGGGCGCCCGCGTGCGGGTCGTCGCGCCGGCGACGCTGCTTCCCGCCGGCATCGCCGAGATGGGCGCCGAGGTCTACCACTCCATGGCCGAGGGCCTCAAGGATGCGGACGTGGTGATGATGCTGAGGCTCCAGCGCGAGCGCATGGCCGGCTCATTCGTGCCTTCGGTGCGCGAATACTTTCATTACTACGGGCTGGACGCCGAGAAGCTCAAGGTCGCGAAGGACGACGCGCTCGTCATGCATCCGGGGCCGATGAACCGCGGTGTCGAGATCGCCTCGGAGATCGCCGACGGGCCGCAAAGCGTGATCGAACAGCAGGTCGAGATGGGCGTCGCCGTGCGCATGGCCGTGATGGAAACATTGCTTCTCTCCCAGAACCAGGGGCCGCGCCTATGACCAGACCACTCGTTCTGCAGAACCTCCGCATCGTCGATCCTTCGCGGAACCTGGACGAAACCGGCACCGTCATCGTCGGGGACGACGGCCGTATCCTCGCGGCGGGGAAGGATGCGCAGAACCAGGGCGTACCTGCGGACGCCTTCGTCAAGGACTGCGCCGGTCTCACCGCCGTTCCGGGCTTGGTCGATGCGCGCGTCTTCGTCGGCGAACCGGGCAGCGAACATCGCGAGACGATCGAGTCGGCCTCGCGTGCCGCGGCGACCGGCGGCGTCACTTCTTTCATCGCCATGCCGGACACCGATCCGGTGATCGACGATATGGCGCTGGTCGAATTCGTGCGGAAGACCGCGCGCGACAAGGCGCTCGTCAACGTGCATCCGGCGGCGGCCCTGACCAAGGGACTGCTTGGCCAGGAGATGACCGAGATCGGGCTGCTTCGCGATGCGGGCGCCGTCTGCTTCACCAATGGGCGACAGCCGGTACACGATACGCTCGTGCTTCGCCGCGCGATGACCTACGCGCGCGAGTTCGGTGCCGTCGTTGCGCTCGAGACCCGAGACAGGTATCTCGGCGCCAACGGCGTCATGAATGAAGGGCTGCTGGCGAGTTGGCTCGGCCTTCCCGGCGTTCCGCGCGAAGCCGAGATCATTCCGCTCGAACGCGACCTGCGCATCGCCGGCCTGACGCGTGCGGCCTATCACGCAGCCGAAATTTCCGTTCCCGAATCGGCCGAGACCATTCGCATCGCCCGCGAGAACGGCACCAACGTCACCTGCGGGATCTCGATCAATCATCTGACCCTGAACGAGAACGACATCGGCGAGTACAGGACTTTCTTCAAACTCTCGCCGCCTTTGCGCACCGAGGACGATCGCGTCGCAATGGTCGAGGCGCTGGCCAACGGAACGATCGATATCATCGTCTCGTCCCATGATCCCCAGGATGTCGACACCAAGCGCCTGCCCTTCGCGGATGCGGCGGACGGGGCGATCGGTCTCGAAACACTGGCGGCAGCGGCGCTGCGGCTCTACCACAGCGGCGAAGTGCCGCTGATGCGGCTGATCGATGCTCTGTCCACCCGTCCGGCCGTGATCTTCGGCCTGGATGCCGGCACGCTGAAGCCCGGCGCCCGGGCCGACATCGCCGTCATCGACCTTGACGAGCCTTGGGTTCTCCACAAGGAGACACTCGTCTCACGCTCCAAGAACACGCCTTTCGAAAATGCACGCTTTACCGGACGGGTCGTCCAAACCTATGTTGCGGGCGAACTCGTGCATTCGGCATAACCGGCGCGAGTCAGCGGAAGGGGGGACCGGTGGACATGTTTTCCTGGCAGTTGGGGCTGCCTTCGACGCTCGCATGCCTTGTTTTCGGTTATCTGCTGGGCTCGATCCCGTTCGGCCTCATCCTGACGCGGATGGCCGGCCTCGGTGACGTACGCAAGATCGGCTCCGGCAATATCGGCGCGACGAACGTGCTCAGAACCGGCAACAAGAAGCTTGCCGCCACGACGCTGCTGCTGGATGCGCTCAAGGGCACGGCTGCCGCGGCGATCGCATCCTACTGGGGTGTCGAAGCGGGCATCGCCGCCGGTTTTGCCGCCTTTATCGGGCACTTGTTTCCGGTCTGGCTTTCGTTCCGGGGCGGCAAGGGCGTTGCCACCTATATCGGCGTACTGCTCGGCCTGGTGCCGGTGATGGTGCTCCTCTTCGCAGTCATCTGGCTGGCAATGGCAAAGATCACCCGCTACTCATCCCTGTCGGCGCTCGTCGCTACCGCTGTCGTCCCCATCGCGCTCTATGCAGCCGGCCACGGCAAGGTGGCCGTGCTCTTTGCGGTCATGACGGCCATCGCCTGGATCAAGCACCGCGCCAACATCCAGCGCCTTCTGAGCGGCACCGAAAGCCGGATCGGAGAAAAGGGCTGATGCCGCCGGGCGCTCGACGTGCCGGGATGGCGCTGAGCGAACGGCAGAAAATCGCATGGTTGCGGCTGATCCGAAGCGACAATGTCGGCCCCGCAACCTTCCGCGATCTGATCAGCCATTTCGGCAACGCAGAGAAGGCGCTCGAGGCGCTGCCGGAACTTTCGCGTCGTGGCGGGGCGGACCGGTCCTTTCGCGTCGCTACGGTGGATGAAGCCGAGCGAGAACTCGAGGCCGCACACCGGTTCGGCGCCGTATTCGTGGGCATCGGCGAGCCCGATTATCCGGATGCGCTCAGACAGATCGACGGCGCCCCGCCTCTTCTCGCGACGAAGGGCAATTTGAAGGCGGCGGCCCGCCCCTCGCTTGGGATCGTCGGCTCACGCAATGCCTCGGTCAGCGGCGCGAAGTTCGCGGCGATGGTCGCCCGCGACGCCGGAGCTGTCGGCTATGTCATTACATCAGGGCTCGCCCGCGGCATCGACACCGCCGCCCACCGCGCCAGTCTGCGGACAGGCACGATCGCCGTGCTCGCGGGTGGGCTCGACCGCCCCTACCCGCCGGAAAATCTCGGCCTGCTGCAGGAAATCGTCTCCGGCGAGGGGCTGGCGGTCAGCGAGATGCCCTTCGGCTGGGAACCGCGCGCCCGGGATTTCCCGAGGCGGAACCGGCTCGTCGCGGGCATCAGCCTCGGTGTTGCGATCGTCGAAGCCGCGAGCCGTTCAGGGTCACTGATCACTGCGCGTTACGCCGCCGATTTCGGCCGCCTGGTCTTTGCCGTGCCCGGGTCGCCTCTCGATCCGCGCTGTCACGGCACCAACGATCTCTTGAAACAGGGCGCGACCGTCACGACCTCTTCGGCGGACGTGATCGAGGCATTGGCGCCTCTCAGCCGCGACGATCTTTTCTCGCGGCTGGACGTGAAGGAACCGGGTATCGAGGAACCGCGATCGGTGCCGCCGGCCCCGGACGACACCGATCGCGCGCGCGTCGTCGAGGCTCTCGGGCCGACGCCGGTCGAGATCGACGATCTCATTCGGTATACGGGGCTTGCCGCACCGCAGATCCATATGGTGCTCGTCGAACTGGATCTTGCCGGTCAGCTCTGCCGGCACGGAGGCAATCTCGTATCGCTCGCGACCGCCGAATGACGGCTCGGATCCTTCGCTCCGCCGCGCCAAAGACAACGGCAAGAATGACGACCACCGGTTGAGCCGATTCGAATGTTGCCGCTTGGTTGCGGTCGAGCGCGATATAGCTATTTTCGATCAAACCCCTTGACCGCGCCCGAATCCCTGTCCATGTCGTGGCGTCGGTATTGGCGCGCAGGGTCGCCAAACAAGTTGTCTCAGAGAATGTCGATGAATGTTGTAGTGGTGGAATCGCCTTCCAAGGCCAAGACGATCAACAAGTACCTGGGCCCAGGCTACAAGGTGCTTGCCTCGTTCGGCCATGTGCGTGACCTGCCTGCCAAGGACGGATCGGTTCGCCCCGACGAAGACTTCGAGATGTCCTGGGAGGTCGACGGCGCCTCTGCCAAGCGGATGAAGGACATCGCCGATGCGGTGAAATCGTCCGACGGTCTCATTCTCGCAACCGACCCCGACCGCGAGGGCGAGGCGATCTCCTGGCATGTGCTCGACCTTCTCAGGAAGAAGAAGGTCATCGGCGACAAACCGGTCAAGCGCGTCGTCTTCAATGCGATCACCAAGAAGGCCGTGCTCGATGCGATGGCCGAACCCCGCGACATCGATGCCTCGCTGGTCGACGCATATCTCGCACGCCGCGCTCTCGACTACCTCGTCGGCTTCAATCTTTCGCCCGTGCTCTGGCGCAAGCTGCCGGGCGCACGCTCCGCGGGCCGGGTGCAATCGGTGGCGCTGCGCCTCGTCTGTGACCGCGAGGCGGAAATCGAGCGCTTCGTCACCGAAGAATACTGGAACATCTCGGCGCTTCTGAAGACACCGCGCGGCGACGAATTCGAAGCGCGCCTCGTTTCGGCCGACGGCAAGCGGCTGCCGCCGAAGGCGATCGGCAATGGCGAGGAAGCCAACCGGTTGAAGTCCCTGCTCGAAGGCGCGAGCTACGTCGTGGAGAGCGTCGAGGCAAAGCCGGTCAAGCGCAACCCCTCCCCGCCCTTCACCACTTCGACGCTGCAGCAGGCCGCCTCCTCGAAACTCGGCTTCTCGGCATCGCGCACCATGCAGGTTGCGCAGAAGCTCTATGAAGGCGTCGATATCGGCGGAGAAACCGTAGGTCTCATCACCTATATGCGTACGGACGGCGTGCAGATGGCGCCGGAAGCGATCGCCGCCGCGCGCCAGGCGATCGGCAGCCAGTTCGGAGAGCGCTATCTTCCGGAAAAGCCGCGCTTCTATTCCACCAAGGCAAAGAACGCCCAGGAAGCGCACGAGGCCATTCGCCCGACGGATTTCGACCGCACGCCGGACCAGGTTCGGCGCTTCCTCGACGGCGACATGCTCAGACTCTACGATCTCGTCTGGAAGCGCGGCATCGCGAGCCAGATGGCATCTGCGGAGATCGAGCGCACCACCGCCGAGATCGTTGCCGACAATGCCGGCAAGAAGGCGGGCCTCAGGGCAACCGGTTCGGTCATCCGCTTCGACGGCTTCATCGCAGCCTATACCGACATGAAGGAAGACGGCGAGCAGTCGGATGACGGCGACGAGGGCGGCCGCCTTCCGGAAATCAACGCGCGCGAAAATCTTGCCAAGCAGAAGATCAACGCCAGCCAGCACTTCACCGAGCCGCCGCCGCGCTATTCGGAAGCGACGCTCATCAAGAAGATGGAAGAACTCGGCATCGGCCGTCCGTCCACCTATGCGGCGACCGTCACGACCCTCATCGACCGCGACTATGTGGAAATCGACAAGCGCAAGCTGGTGCCGCAGGCGAAGGGCCGTCTGGTCACGGCGTTCCTCGAAAGCTTCTTCACCCGCTATGTCGAATATGACTTCACCGCGTCGCTCGAGGAGAAACTGGACCAGATTTCGGCGGGCGAGCTCAATTGGAAGGACGTGCTGCGCGACTTCTGGAAGGACTTCTTCTCCCAGATCGAGGACACCAAGGAACTGCGCGTCACCAACGTGCTCGATGCGCTCAACGAGGAATTGGCACCGCTCGTGTTCCCGAAGCGGGAAGATGGCGGCGACCCGCGCCTTTGTCAGGTCTGCGGCACCGGCAAACTGTCCCTGAAACTCGGAAAGTACGGCGCTTTCGTCGGATGCTCCAACTACCCGGAATGCAACTACACGCGCCAACTCTCCTCCGACAGCAGCGGTGACGCCGAAGCAGCCGCAGCGAACGAGCCGCAAAGCCTCGGCAAGGATCCGCATACCGGCGAGGAGATCACGCTACGCAACGGCCGCTTCGGCCCCTATGTTCAGCGCGGCGACGGCAAGGAGGCGAAACGCGCCAGCCTGCCGAAGGGCTGGACGCCTGCAGCGATCGATCATGAGAAGGCCCTGGCTCTTCTCTCCTTGCCGCGCGACATCGGGCCGCATCCGGAAAGCGGAAAGATGATCTCCACCGGCATCGGCCGTTATGGCCCCTTCGTGCTTCACAACGGCACCTATGCCAATCTGGAGTCGGTCGAAGACGTCTTCTCGATCGGTCTGAACCGCGCGATTTCCGTCCTTGCCGACAAGCAGTCCAAGGGCGCCGGCGGCGGTCGCACCGCCGCGGCGGCCCTCAAGGAGCTTGGGGAACATCCGGACGGCGGCGCGATTACTGTTCGCGACGGACGCTTCGGACCCTATGTCAACTGGGGCAAGGTGAATGCCACGCTGCCGCGGGGCAAGGACCCGCAATCGGTGACGGTCGAGGAAGCGCTTGCGCTCATCGCCGAGCGCGAAGCGAAGGGCGGCGTGACCAAGGGCAAGGCGGCAAAGGGAAAATCGGCCGCGGCAAAATCGGCCGGAGCGAAGTCTGCCAAGGCTGCATCGGCCGGAACCGCGAAAGCGGAGAAGCCGAAATCAGCAGCGAAGACGAAAACGAAAGCGGCCGCGAAGGCCAAGAAGGACTGACTTTGACCAGGATTCCGCGCGACCCGACCGAAACGCCCGCAAAGGGCGCAGGCAAAAAGTCCGGCCGCGCGGCCAGGACGGCACCGGCCGGAGAAAAGGAGACGATCGTTCACGGCGTCGTTCCTTCCCGCGAGGTGCTGATGCGCTTCATCGCCGAGAACCCGCAACACGCCTCGAAGCGCGATATCGCCAAGGCGTTTGGCCTGAAGGGCGAAGCACGGGTAGAGCTCAAGCGATTGCTGCGCTCGCTCGAGGAGGACGGACTCCTCGAGAAGAAGCGCAAGTCGCTCGTTCGTCCCGGCGGGCTCCCGCCCGTCACCGTTCTTGACATTACCATTCGCGATGTCGATGGCGACCTGATCGGCCGCCCGGCCGAGTGGCTCGACGACGACGGCGTCGCGCCCGCAGTCCTGATCAAGCAATCAAGCGTCGCCAGGGCCAAGGGCAAGACGCCCGTAGGCGGTCTCGGCGACCGGGTGCTCGCAAAGATTTTCCCGGCCAAGGAACGCGGCGGCCCCGCCTATACCGCGCGTATCATCAAGGTGCTCGACAAGCGCAAGGACGCGGTGCTCGGCGTCTTCCGCGCCACGCCGGGTGGTGGCGGCCGACTGATGCCGATCGACAAGCGGGGCGAGGAACTCCTCATCGATCCGGACTTCACCGGCGACGCCAAGGAAGGCGATCTCGTCGAAGCGCATCTCTCGCGGATCGGCCGCTACGGTCTGCCGCGCGCGCAGGTGCAGAACGTCATCGGCTCGGTCGCATCTGAAAAGGCGATCTCGATGATCGCCATCCATGCGCATGGTATCCCGCACGTCTTTCCGGAGAAGGTGTTGCAGGAGGCGGAAGCCGCGCGTCCTGCAACAATGGCCCATCGCGAGGATTGGCGCACCCTGCCGCTCATCACCATAGACCCGGCAGACGCCAAGGATCACGACGACGCGGTCTACGCGGAGCCGGATCCGTCGCCGGACAATCCCGGCGGCGTCATCGTCACCGTCGCGATCGCCGACGTCTCCTGGTACGTCCGGGCACGCTCGGCACTCGATCTCGAGGCGTTGAAACGCGGCAACTCGGTCTATTTTCCGGACCGGGTCGTACCGATGCTGCCCGAACGTATATCCAACGACCTCTGCTCCCTGAAGGAAGGCGTCGACCGCCCGGCGCTTGCGGTCCGGATGCGCTTTTCCAAGGAAGGCCGCAAGGCCGGCCATACGTTTCACCGCATCATGATGCGGAGCGCGGCCAAGCTCTCGTACCAACAGGCGCAGACCGCGATCGACGGTGCTCCCGACGACAAGACCGGCCCCATACTGGATACGATCCTCAAACCGCTCTGGGAAGCCTATCGTATCCTCACACGCGGAAGGGAGCGCCGTCAGCCGCTCGAACTCGACGTGCCGGAGCGCAAGATCATCCTGAAACCGGACGGAACGGTCGATCGGGTGTTCGTGCCGGAACGCCTCGATGCGCACAAGCTCATCGAAGAGATGATGATACAGGCGAATGTCGCCGCCGCCGAGACGCTGGAACAGAAGCGTCAGGTTCTGATCTATCGTGTCCACGACCAGCCGTCGCTCGCCAAGCAGGAGAGCCTTCGCGAATTCCTTGCGACACTCGAGATCGCGCTCGCCAAAGGTGGCAACATGCGGGCGAACCATTTCAACGGGATTCTCGCCAAGGCCGACGGAAAACCTTACGAGACGATCGTGAACCAGATGGTACTGCGCTCGCAAAGCCAGGCGATCTACAGCCCGGAAAATATCGGTCATTTCGGCCTGAACCTGCTGCGCTACGCCCACTTCACCTCGCCGATCCGGCGCTACGCGGATCTGATCGTGCACCGCGCGCTCGTTTCCGCGCTCGGGCTCGGCGATGGCGGCATCATGCCCGAGGAAGAAGCGACGCTCGACGATATCGCCGCCGAAATCTCGACCTTCGAGCGGCGTGCCATGGCGGCTGAACGCGATACCGTCGATCGCCTGATCGCGCATCATCTGAACGGCCGCGTCGGCGAGGAGTTCGACGGACGGGTTTCCGGCGTCACAAAGGCGGGACTATTTGTCACTCTCCCCGCCTATGGCGCCGACGGATTCATCCCTATATCTACGCTCGGGCGCGACTATTTCATCTATGATGAAGCGCATCAGGCCCTTTCCGGCGAGAAGTCCGGGCTGGGCTACCGTCTCGGAGACCCGGTGCAGGTCAAGCTTGTAGAAGCGGTGCCGTTGGCCGGTGCACTCCGTTTCGAAATGCTGAGCGAGGGACGAAAGATGCCGACGGCAATGCGTTCCTTCCACAAGGCCGGCCGCCGCGACCGGACGGGTGCACGCAAACGGCCGGGGACGCGACCGCCCCGCGGCAGGCACTGACAGCCGGACGCGCGACGTCCGGCACGAGGATGGGACATGAAGGCAACGGCGACAGACATGCTTCAGCTCGGCGGAGCGGAGGGCGACAAAAGGCCTGTCGGCCGCTCGATCAAGCGGGGCCTTTTCGGGACCTGTCCGGCCTGCGGCCGTGGCCGGTTGTTCCGCGCCTTCCTTAAATCGGTGGACGCCTGCGACGCTTGCGGCGAACGCATGGACCACCACCGCGCCGACGACTTCCCGCCCTATATCGTCGTCACGATCGTCGGCCATGCCGTGCTCGGCGGTTATATGATGACCGATCTCGTGCTGCCGCTTACGACATGGCAGCATCTCGCTATATGGGCGCCGGTTACGCTTGCCAGTTCGCTCGCCCTGATGCAGCCGGTCAAGGGCGCGGTCATCGGCCTGCAGTGGGCGTTGAGAATGCACGGTTTCGGCGGTCACGACGATCTGCCTGAAGACGTCCTTCCGCCGCGAGATCCTTCGGCATGACCCCGGAGCGGCTTGGCGGCCGCGCTTTCGCACTCGACGCCGAAGCGGAGAGTTGTCCGACGGTCAGGACGCGCGATGCGGCCTCCATCATGCTTCTCGACAGATCGGGCAAGGACATTCGCGTGCTGATGGGCAAACGCCACAGCGCCCACGTCTTCATGCCGGACCTTTACGTCTTCCCGGGTGGCCGCCGCGATCCCGGCGACCATCGCCTGAGATTTGACGGCGATCTTCATCCGGCGGTTCTGCGATCCCTCAGGGCAGGCGAAGGGCGGGCTATCACGGTGGCTCGCGCACGCGCGCTAGCACTTGCGGCCGCGAGAGAACTCTACGAAGAAGCCGGGATAAGCCTCGGCCGGACACACGAGCGCCAAGGCTCGGCGCTTCCGTTTCTTCCCGATCTTTCGAATTTGCGCTATATGGCGCGGGCCATTACTCCTCCGGGACTGCCGAGGCGATTTGACACGCGGTTCTTTGCCGTTTTCGCGGACGAGGCTGAGATCGATCCCTCACTGGTGGCGGAAAGCCGGGAGCTTCAGGATTTGCAATGGATCGATGTCAACGACTTTTCCGCGCTTCGCGTGCCGGAGATCACCGCGATCATCCTCTCGGATCTGAGAAACGATCTCGAATCGGATCCTTCGCTTCCGCCTGAAAGAACCGTTCCATTTTATTTTACGCGCCATGGGCGCTTTCACCGTACGCTTCTCTGAGGGCCCTATCGCATGTCGAAGCCGCCGCCCGGTACGTCAAGACCGGTTGACGAAATCCACTGGCCTTCATTGATCGCCGCGCTCGCGTCGATCACTGCCGTCGGCATCGCGATCGGCCTGGGGCTCCCGCTGCTCAGCGTCATCATGGAAAAGCGGGGCATCGCGCCCACGCTGAACGGGCTGAATGCAGCAATGGCCGGCCTCGCATCGATGGCCGCCGCCCCGTTTACCATGAAATTCGCCCATCGCCACGGCGTCGCTCCGACCATGCTGCTGGCAATAGTGTTTGCGGCGGCGAGCTCGCTCGGTTTCTACTACCTCACGAATTTCTGGCTCTGGTTTCCCCTGCGCATCGTCTTTCACGGCGCGATCACTGTCCTCTTCATCCTTTCGGAGTTCTGGATCAACGCCACCGCGCCCCCCAACAGGCGCGGCTTCGTGCTCGGGATCTACGGCACGGTACTCTCGCTCGGCTTCGCGAGCGGTCCCCTGCTCTTCTCGATCCTGGGCAGCGAAGGCTTCCTGCCCTTCGCGGTCGGCGCGGGCGTCATCCTGCTTTCCGCGATTCCGATCTTTCTCGCGCGCAATGAAAGCCCGGTGCTGGACGAAAAGCCGAAACGCCATTTCATGCGTTATGTCTTGCTGGTGCCGACCGCGACGGCCGCCGTCTTCATCTTCGGGGCGGTGGAATATGGCGGCCTTTCCCTGTTTCCAATCTTCGGGACACGGGCGGGCTTCAGCGAATCGCAGGCAGCGCTGCTGCTGACGGTCATGGGCGTCGGCAATTTCATCTTTCAGATCCCCCTCGGTATGCTTTCCGACCGCGTGAAGGACCGCCGTACGATCCTGTCGGCGCTGACCCTGATCGGGCTCGTAGGCGCCCTGTTCCTGCCTATGCTGGTCGAAAACTGGTTTCTGATGGCGCTTGTTCTTCTGTTCTGGGGCGGATGCGTCTCCGGTCTCTATACGGTCGGCCTCAGCCACCTCGGCTCCCGTCTCCAGGGATCAGACCTTGCGGCCGCCAACGCCGCCTTCGTGTTCTCCTACGCGGTCGGTACGGTAGCGGGTCCGCAGGTGATCGGGGCGGCCATGGATGTGACGGGCAATGACGGATTTGCCTGGGCAATCGCCGGCTTCTTCGGGCTTTATGTCGTACTTTCCCTGGTCCGCATCGTTTTGAAACCAAAACGGTCTTGACTTTTCGATCGTGATTTGTAGTTTCGCGGCAACTTGACCGTGGCCCGCAATAGGTTGTCCACGGCTTTCAATTTTTCATAAAGGCAGGACGACCATGGCGAAAGCTACCACCATCAAGATCAAGCTGCTGTCGACGGCCGACACCGGTTACTTCTACGTCACCACCAAGAACAGCCGCACGATGACCGACAAGATGACGAAGACGAAATACGATCCGGTCGCGAAGAAGCACGTCGAATTCAAGGAAGCCAAGATCAAGTAAGGTCGCCGCTTTCTTCGATCCAAAAGCGCCGCCCGCGGGGCCGGCGCTTTTTCTTTGCCCTCTCCGGAGGGACGGAACGAAGGGATAAAACGAAAACGCCGCCTCTTTCGAAGCGGCGTTTTCGAATGGGGGTCGACTGGTCCGGTTGCAGCACGAGGAATCCGCAAGTCCGAGGCCAGCCGACCGACCCCACGACCCAGGAGATGCGGCGGACCTGAGCATCATGGGGTAACCGAATTCTGTGGAAGTTTCCTTCCTCGCTTATCAGCATTGCCTGAAACTAAAAAAAAATCAACGCATTCTTAATCGCCGAGCAGGGGTTGCTCGGTGTTTGGTTAATTCTGTTCCAAAATCGGACAGTGTCGCCTGCGGATGTGCTTACTCCGGCACGGCCGCGCGAAGAAGAGCGCAACTGGAAGAGCCCGCGAGGCCCTGAATAGCACAGCATGTGCGGCGGATCAGGCCGCGGCAGCGACAACCCGGTTCCGTCCGCCGTTCTTCGCCTGATAGAGCGCCGTGTCGGCGCGCTTCAGCAAAGCCTCGGCCGTATCGCCATCCGGCCTCAGGGTTGCAATGCCGAGCGAAGCCGTCACGTTCAGGACCGTCGCGGCCTGCGGAATGTCGAAGCCACGGCTCTCGACCGCCAGTCGGAGTCTCTCCGCAACGATCGCTGCCATTTCGGGCGTCGTATCCGGCATGACGACCACGAACTCCTCCCCGCCGAAACGGCAGGCGAGATCCGCGCCGCGCACCGTGGCGCGAACGCGGTTGGCAAATTCGCGCAGTACATCGTCACCGGCATCATGACCGTAGGTGTCGTTCACACGCTTGAAGCGATCGATATCCGTGATGCAGATCGACAGCGGACGCCCCCTTGTGGTTGCGCGATCGATCAGCAGCTTCAGGTGGTTTTCCAGATAGCGCCTGTTGTGGAGGCCGGTGAGATCATCGGTCACGGCCAATTCGATCGTCTGTTGTACACTGGCGCGCAGGCGATCGTTGCAATGCTTGCGCCGGATCTGCGTTAGGCAACGGGCGACAAGTTCGTTCGGATCGACGGGGCGCATGATGTAGTCCGTCACGCCCAGTTCGAGTGCGCGGACGATTCTCTCATCGTTTCCCTGCTCGGTTACCAGCAGGATCGGAATGAAGCGGGTCCGCTCGAGCGACCGCAATTGCGAACACAGACGCAAGGGGTCGTAATCGTCGAAATTCGCGTTGACGATGATCAGGTCGAAACTGCTTTCGGCAGCCTCGAACAGAGCGGCCTGCGGGTCCGATATGACGGCGACATCGGCGATCGGCTTCAGGGCACGCGTCAGCCGCTCCTGTGAGGAAGCACGGCCATCGACGAGCAGAACGCTGCCGGGCTCGTCCGGCCGATCGACGCGGGCCGTCTCCTGCAGCCCGATCGTTTGTGCCGTCTGAGCTCTGAGACGCAGCTCGTCGCTGACGTTCTTCAGGCGTACGAGACTCTTCACGCGCGACATCAGCTGCAGATCGTTCACGGGCTTGGTCAGGAAGTCGTCCGCGCCGGCCTTCAGCCCGCGCACGCGATCGGACGGCTGGTCGAGTGCCGTTATCATCACGACCGGAATATGCGCGGTCCGGCTGTTCGCCTTCAATCTTTCACAGACCTCGAAACCGTCCATCCCCGGCATCATGACATCGAGCAGGACCAGATCCACCGGCGTCTTTTCGCATGTCGCCAAGGCGGCATTCCCGTCCGGAGCCGTCAGCACGTCGAAATATTCGGCCACCAGCCGCGCTTCCAGGAGCTTCACATTGGCTGGTACGTCATCAACGACGAGGATGCGCGCAGTCATATCGATCTTTCCGGCAGTCAGGCATCGCCCAGATATGTTTTGATGGTCTCAATGAATTTTGGAACGGAAATCGGCTTGGAAACATAGGCCTCGCATCCCCCTTGGCGGATGCGCTCCTCGTCGCCCTTCATGGCAAAAGCGGTTACGGCAATAACCGGAATCACGTGAAGCTCATCGTCTTCCTTGAGCCATTTCGTGACCTCGAGGCCGGAAACCTCCGGCAACTGGATGTCCATCAGAATCAGGTCGGGACGGTGCTTGCGCGCGAGTTCGAGGGCTTCCATGCCGTTGCGCGTCTGGATCGTCGCGTAGCCCGAAGCCTCAATCAGGTCGCGGAAGAGCTTCATATTCAGCTCGTTATCCTCAACAATCATCACCTGTTTGGGCATGTCGATCCCTTGCTGTCTGCCGCCGCCTTGCAAGTCTCCGGGAGAGATTTAAGTTGCAACAACGGCGACTCGACCCTTTTCGTCGATCGCCAGGCTAGCGCGATTTGGTTGAAAAATAGGTAATTGCGGCCGGCAAACGAGAAGAGAGCGGATATCATGAAGAACGCTGAGGATACGGCGATCGCCATCCTGACCTGGCTCGCGAACGAGCCTGAGCTGATGTCGCGCTTTCTGGCGCTCACCGGCACCGATCCCGCCTCCCTGCGCGGCGCCGTCGGCGAGCCGGCCTTCATGGGTGGCATCGTTGCGTTCCTGATGGAGCACGAGCCGACGCTGATGGCCTTCTGCAACGAAACGCAAACCTCGCCGGACGAGGTCGTTCGGGCGCACCATGCCCTCTCCGGCCCGCGCGATTTCGAGGAAGGCTGAATGCTGCCGGCACGCGGCGTGCGCAGCGCGGTGCACCGCCCGATGCCGAGTGCGCCGTGCCGACTAAAGAGCATCCCGAAGTCCGGCCGGCGATCGGCCGGCACCGTCTCAAGTTTAACAACGATATCCAAAACAGCCTCCAGCCGCCGCCTTGAGACTCAGCAGCGTAGAGCGTAAAGTCGCCGCGTTCAACATTTGTTCCGGATATGATCGACAGCGCCGCCCCACCCTCCGGCTTCTGCCGTGACTGCCTCAAGGAGCAAGCCGCCCAGGCACGGCGGTGCCTCGCCTGCGGCAGTCCGCGGCTCCTCCGGCACCCCGAACTCTACCGGCTGACCCTGGCGCACATCGACTGCGACGCCTTCTATGCCTCGGTCGAGAAGCGCGACAATCCGGAGCTCGCCGACAAGCCCGTGATCATCGGCGGCGGTAAGCGTGGCGTCGTCTCCACGGCCTGTTACATTGCCCGCATCCACGGCGTGCGCTCCGCCATGCCTATGTTCAAAGCCCTCGAAGCCTGTCCGCAAGCCGTGGTGATCAGGCCCGACATGGAGAAATACGTGCGCGTCGGGCGGGAAGTCAGAGCGATGATGCAGGAGCTGACGCCTCTCGTGCAGCCGCTGTCGATAGATGAGGCCTTTCTCGATCTGAGCGGCACCGAGCGGCTTCATCACGATCCGCCCGCTCGAACGCTTGCCCGCTTCGCCAGGCGTGTGGAGCAGGAAATCGGCATCACCGTCTCCGTCGGGCTCTCCTACTGCAAATTCCTGGCCAAGGTCGCCTCGGACCTTCAGAAGCCGCGCGGCTTTTCGGTCATCGGCCAGGCCGAAGCCATCGATTTCCTGAAAGCCAAACCCGTTACACTCATCTGGGGCGTCGGCAAGGCCTTCGCCGCCACGCTCGAAAGGGACGGAATCCGCGCGATCGGGCAGCTCCAGACGATGGAAGAGGCGGACCTCATGCGCCGCTACGGCACGATGGGCCGGCGGCTCTACAGGCTCTCGCGCGGCCTGGACGAAAGATCCGTGGAAATCGAAGGCGAAGCGAAGAGCGTCTCCTCCGAGACGACCTTCAACGACGACCTGGCGCGCCAGGAAGACCTCGTAACGCATCTGAGGGGCCTCAGCGAACAAGTGGCATTCCGCTTGCGAAAATCCGCCCTCGCCGGACAGACGGTGGTGCTGAAGCTCAAGACCGCGGACTTCAAGACCCGCACGCGCAACCGCAGGCTGGACAGCCCCACCCGCCTTGCCGACCGCATCTTCCGCACCGGCCTGCAGCTGCTCGAGAAGGAGGTCGACGGGACGAAATACCGGCTGATCGGGATCGGCGTCAGCGATCTGGCCGATCCCGACCTCGCCGATCCGCCGGATCTTGTCGATCCGCAGGCATCCCGGCGTGCCGCCGCCGAGGACGCGATCAACAAGCTGCGCGACAAGTTCGGCAGGACGAGCGTCGAGACCGGCTACACATTCGGCAAGGGGCGGCGCCGGCAATAGCCCGACCGGACGGCTGACGCATCGTATGGGGCAATTCCTTAAATATTGAACGCTAGCCTGCTTCCACGGCTCCGTCGTCCGTTTTGCGGTGCCGCCACTGTCTGAATGAGGGTAGGTGTTGCGTTTCGCTCTCCGGATGGGATTCGCGGTTTTCGTCATGGCGTCGCCGTCCGCGCTTGCGGCCGGCGCCAAGGCGCCGTTGCAGATCGTCGTCTCGAGGGAGCAGCAGTCCCTCGTCGTCTATGACGGCGACACGGTGGTCGCCACGTCGAAAGTGTCCACCGGCAAGGCCGGGCACACGACGCCGACGGGCATCTTCTCGATCCTGGAGAAGCGCCGACGTCACGAGTCGAACATCTATTCGAATGCGCCGATGCCATTCATGCAGCGGCTTACCTGGTCCGGCATTGCGCTGCATGGCTCAAACCATGTACCGGATTATCCGGCTTCGCACGGTTGCGTGCGGCTGCCGAGCAAATTCGCGGCGAGCCTGTTCAAGATGACGGGCTACGGCATGCATGTGGTCATATCGGATCGGCAGATCGCCCCGGTCGAGGTCGCGCACGAAATGCTTTTCCAGCCGAGCCAGTCGCGACCGCAGGGACCTGCCCTGTCGGACGTCCCCCTGCGGCCGGCGATCGGGGAGTTCAACCGGAGCGCAGTTGAAGTCGCCATGACCGATAAACGCCCCTCGCCCGTCACATCCGACGAGGCGAAGGCCCCGATACGTATTCTGATTACCCGGCGCGGTACGCAGGAGAGCGTGCGCGACCTCCAGACGCTCCTCAATACGCTCGGCTACGATGCAGGTCTGCCGGATGGATTCAACGGTCCGGCAACGGCCGCCGCAATCGAAGCGTTCCAAAGGGCCGAAGCTCTGCCCGACGATGGCAAGATAACGCCGGAGCTGATCGAAGCCGTCTTTCGCAAGGCGGGCCGCAGTGCACCGTTGAATGGCGTGTTGCGAGTGCGCCGGCAATTCCAGCCGCTTTTCGAAGCCGAGATTGCCATCGCGGAGCCGGAAATGGCGCTCGGGACACATCTGCTGCAGTTCCAGGATCTCGACACGAAAACCGGACAGGGCAAGTGGTTCGGCATGTCGCTCGAGAACAAGCTGCCGAAAACGACCAAGAAGCGACTTAGCATCACAGCGGAAGGCGAGCCCGACACGCTGGAGCGAACGCTGAGCCGCCTCACCGTGCCCGAAGACGTCCGCGAACGCCTCGCCGGCCTCCTTGCAAACGGCTCGTCACTCTCGATCACCGATACCGAATCGGGGCTGGAGACGGGCAAGGGAACGGATTTCATCACCGTGACGAGGGAGCGGCGCGGGTGAAAGGCATGGGGTGATTTCCGCACCCCGGTTTGCCCTTATCGCCCTGCCGGGACCTTCTCCCCGCAAGCGGGGCGAAGAGACAAGCGGCAAGCGCCCGCTTTTCGAGGGGGTGATATAGTAGCCTATCAATGGACAAGACATAGAGCAGCTCAAAGTGCTGCAGCGACCTTTGCGTGTCTGATAAGACGCGGCGGCGCTGTAAGAAACTTTTCGGAGAGCTCTGTGCTTGTCACAGAGATGAGGTGGAGAGGGTGCGGCCCCTCGGCGCGCTTCATAAACCGTGAAGATAGCGAGGCGACACGACGGGTCCCGGGTCACGCCCGTATGCAGCGTCCCGCTTCGCTTCGATGTAGTAGCCGCACATCCCAGTTCCTCATTCCTGTGCTTGTCACAGGAATCCAGCCAGACCAAGTCCTTGGGCTGAAACAGCTCTTCCCGCGCCGCAGACGCGGCGCTGCTGGATCCCTGTGACGAGCACAGGGATGAGGCGAGGAGAGCATTGCAGTCCTCCGATACGTTTCCTACAGCGCCGCGCGCCTTACGCGCAAGGTCGCTGTAGCACTGTGAGCTGCTGCATGTTTTTGTCCTTTGATCGGCTACGATCAAAGGACAAATGGAGTGGCGCACGGTCGGTACTCGAGATATTCAAGCGACAAAACCGACCCGAGCTTCAACGCCATTATCCATCTCGCTGCCGTCATAAACTCAAAATGAATCTCGACATGCCCTAAACCAGCTCGACGTCCACCACCCCGGGAGCGGAGCGAAGGGCGGCGGCGATCTCGGGTGAGATCCGGTATTTCTCGTTGAGCTCGACTTCGATCTCCCGCTGCCCGTTGTCCTTGATGACGATAAAGGAAACCAGGCCGTCCCCCTTGGCGTTCAGATGCGAGGCGATGGAGCGCAGCGGTCCGCAGTCGCGCACATAGACGCGCAAGGCCTTCTGCATCTGCAGCGATTCTTCCTCGAGCGAACGCAGGGTTCGGATGCGGAGGCCGATCCCTTCCGGCCGCTCTTCGGCGTCGACCGTCATCACCAGCGATTTGCCGGGCTCCAGAAGGTCGCGATACTGGTTCAGCATTTCGGAGAAGAGTACGGCCTCGAATTGGCCCGAAGCGTCCGAGAAGGCGACGATCCCCATCTTGTTGCCGGTGCGCGTCTTGCGTTCCTGCTTCGACGTCACCGTCCCGGCGAGGCGGCCCGCCGCCGCTCCCTGTTTTACGGCTGCCGAGAAATCCGCAAATGTCTGCACGCGCATCTTGGCGAGCAGATTGTTGTAGGTGTCGAGCGGATGGGCGGAGAGATAGAAGCCCAAAACCTGGAACTCGCGATGCAGCTTCTCCGAAGCGAGCCACGGCGTATAGGGCGGGAGCGCGATCTTCTCGGGCCCCGTTGCGGCACCCGCGCCGAACATGTCGCTCTGGCCGCTCACCTTGTTTTCCTGGGCGCGCTGGGCGAAACCGAGGATACGATCGAGGCCGCCGACGAGCTCCGCCCGGTCGTAGCCGAAGCAGTCGAAAGCACCGGCGGCGATCAGACTTTCGAAAACACGCCGGTTCAAGAGCTTCGGATCGATCCTCAGGCAGAAATCTTCGAGACTTGCGAAAGGCCGATCGCCACGCACGGCGACGATGTGGTCGACGGCGGACTCGCCGACGCCTTTGAGGGCGGCGAGCGAATAATAGATGCGGTTGTCGCCGGTCTCGAAGTGGCGGTGCGAGGTCTGCACGGACGGCGCTACCACCTGGATGCCGAGGCGCATCGCGTCCTGGCGGAAATCGTTGATCTTGTCCGTGTTCGACATGTCGAGCGTCATCGACGCTGCGAGGAACTCGACCGGATAATGCGCCTTCATGTAGGCGGTCTGGTAGGAGACGATGGCGTAGGCGGCTGCGTGCGACTTGTTGAAGCCGTAATTGGCGAACTTGGCGAGAAGGTCGAAGATCAGGTCGGCCTGCGGCTTCGAGACGCCATTCTTGACGGCACCGTCAACGAACCGGGCGCGTTGCTTGTCCATCTCCGCCTTGATCTTCTTGCCCATGGCGCGGCGCAGAAGGTCGGCCTCGCCGAGCGAATAGCCCGAGAGCACCTGTGCGATCTGCATCACCTGCTCCTGGTAGACGATGACGCCCTGCGTCTCCTTGAGGAGGTAATCGATCTTCGGATGGATCGATTCGATCTCTTCCTCGCCGTGCTTGCGGGCGTTGTAGACCGGGATGTTCTCCATCGGTCCCGGGCGATAGAGCGCCACAAGCGCGATGATGTCCTCGATGCAGTCCGGGCGCATGCCGATCAGCGCCTTTCGCATGCCGGCGCTTTCCACCTGGAACACGCCGACCGTCTCGCCGCGCGAAAGGGTCTCGTAGGTCTTCAGATCGTCGAGCGGAATGCTTGCCAGGTCGATGTGGATGCCGCGCTTGCCGACGAAGTCGACGGCCGTCTTCAGAACGGTCAGCGTCTTCAGGCCAAGGAAGTCGAACTTCACGAGACCCGCCTGCTCGACCCATTTCATATTGAACTGAGTGACCGGCATGTCGGAGCGCGGATCGCGGTACATCGGCACGAGCTGCGAGAGCGGCCTGTCGCCGATGACGATGCCGGCCGCGTGCGTCGAGGCGTGGCGGTAAAGCCCCTCGATCTTCTGGGCAATGTCGAGGAGGCGGGCAACGACCGGCTCCTTCTCCGCCTCCTCCTGCAGGCGCGGTTCCTCCTCGATCGCCTTGGAAAGCGGCGTCGGGTTGGCGGGATTGTTCGGCACCAGCTTGCAGATCTTGTCGACCTGGCCGTAGGGCATTTCGAGCACGCGGCCGACGTCGCGCAGTGCTGCGCGCGCCTGCAGCGAACCGAAGGTAATGATCTGCGCCACCTGCTCGCGGCCGTATTTCTGCTGCACATAGCGGATGACCTCCTCGCGCCGGTCCTGGCAGAAATCGATGTCGAAATCGGGCATCGATACGCGTTCGGGATTGAGGAAGCGCTCGAAAAGCAGAGAGAAGCGCATCGGGTCGACGTCGGTGATCGTCAGGGCATAAGCGACCAGCGAGCCGGCACCCGAGCCGCGGCCCGGCCCGACCGGAATGTCATGCTGCTTGGCCCATTTGATGAAGTCCGCAACGATGAGGAAGTAGCCCGGAAACTTCATCCGCTCGATGACGCCGAGTTCGAAGGCCAGCCGCTCCCGATAGTCCTCTTCCTTGTAGCCGGGCGCCATGCCGAGTTTGGCGAGCCGGCCCTCCAGCCCCTCCTCCGCCTGCCGGCGCAGCTCCGCCACCTCCGCGCGTTCGGCCTCCTCCGGATCATCCGAAGCGCCGGTAAAGCGCGGCAGGATCGGTCCGCGGGTCTTCAACATGAAGGAGCAGCGCCGCGCCACCTCGATCGTATTCTCCAATGCCTCGGGCAGATCCGCGAAGAGCGCCGCCATCTCCTTGCGGCTCTTCAAATAATGATCCGGGGTCAGACGGAAACGGCTGTCGTCGGACACCATCGCATTGTGAGCGACGGCCATCAGCGCATCGTGGGCATCATAGTCGGACGGCGACGGGAAAAACGCCTCGTTGGTGGCAACGAGCGGAACGTCGAACCGGTAGGCGAGATCGATCATGCGGTTCTCGTGACGCCGGTCGTAATTCCCGTGCCGCTGCAGTTCGACATAGAGGCGATCGCCGAAAAGCTCGATCAAGACTTTCAGGCGTGCCTCGGCCAGGGCCGGCGAACCCGACTTCAGCGCCAAGTCGACCGGGCCGGCTCCCGCCCCGGTCAGCGCGATCAGCCCGGACGTACCGCCTGCGGCGAGCCAGGAGCGGCTTATTCGCGCCTGCTGGTGTCCCTCGCCTTCGAGATAGGCGCGGCTGACGAGCTCTACCAGGCGAGCGTAACCGTCATCGGTCGCCGCGATCAGCACGATCGCGGGAAGCTTGACGAACTGATGCGCGTTTCCACGCCGCTCGCCCTCCGCTTCGTCCTCCATATCGATGGAGAGTTGGCAGCCGATGATCGGTTGCAATCCGTCGTCCGCGGCCTTCTGCGAGAATTCGAGCGCCGCGAATAGATTATTGGTGTCGGCGATGCCGATCGCCGGCTGATCGTCGGCGACCGCCTTGCCGATGATCTTCTTCAAAGGCAGGGCGCCTTCCAGCAACGAATAGGCGGAATGCACCCGCAGGTGAACGAACTGCGGATCCGCCGCAGCCCCTGTGCCGTGCCCGATACTCTGCCCGATACTCTGGTTGCCTGTCATCGCCGCACTCCGATTCTTGTCCGGCGCCGAGGATATCCTGTTTCCCGTCCCAACTGTCCAGTCTCAAGGACGGGCCGCCGGGGTTTTTGCCCGGCGTGTGGTGTTTAGTGTGCGTTCGACAGGAACGCGGAGCACGCTCGATAAATGCCGGTCACAGGCCGAGAGCGATTACCGAGATGCTCACGATGAAAAGGCTCATCGAGGCGAAGGCAGCAAGATCACGTACGAAATCAGCCATAACTTGTCTCCTTTCCGCTACTGTTCCCTTTTTGTTCTAATTTTGTTCGATAGTCAAGGAAGTCTGCATAGAAGGCCCGCTATTCAGTGGCTATGGTTAACGTGCACCGGCGGCCCGCATTCGTGCATGCCCTTCCGAGGGTCGACACGCCTCGAATGGAACATGCAAGGAGCGCAGCCCGAGGCGGGTGACCGCGCCGCGAGTGAGGTCGGAGCCAAGTAGGCGCAGCGGCGGCCGAACTATTTCAGTTCGACGACCTTACCGTCCTCGATGGTGACGCGGCGATCCATGAGTGAAGCGAGTTCGTGATTGTGGGTGGCGATCAGCGCCGCGAGCCCGGACTGGCGCGCCAGGGCTTCCAGCGCCTCGAACACATAGCCGGCCGTCTCGGGGTCGAGGTTGCCGGTCGGCTCGTCCGCCAGAAGGATGAGCGGCGCATTGGCGACCGCCCTGGCGATGGCGACGCGCTGCTGCTCGCCGCCGGAAAGCTCGGTCGGGCGGTGGCTGCCGCGATGGCCGATGCGCATATAGTCCAGGAGGGCCGATGCCCGCTCCGCCGCCTCGGCCTTGGGCAATCCGGCGATCAGTTGCGGCATCATGATGTTCTCCAGCGCCGAGAATTCCGGCAGGAGATGATGGAACTGGTAGACGAAGCCGATCTCGTTGCGGCGGATGGCGGTTCGCCGGTCGTCGCTGAGCCCGTTGCAGGAGGTGCCGTTCACGAGCACCTCGCCCTCGTCCGGGTGTTCGAGCAGCCCGGCGATATGAAGCAATGTCGACTTTCCGGTACCGGACGGGGCCACGAGGGCGACCGTCTCGCCGCTTCGCAACGTCAGGTCGGCTCCCTTGAGGATCGGCAGAAACGTGTCGCCCTCGCCATAGTGCCGCTCGATGCCGGAGAGCTGCAGTGCCACGCGCGCATTCATTTAAGCTGTTGTCCTTGTTATTCGTACCGCAGAGCCTGCACCGGATCGAGGCGCGAGGCGCGCCAGGCCGGGAAGATCGTGGCAAGGAAGGAAAGCGCAAGCGCCATGACGACGACGGTGACGGTCTCGTCGGCGTTCATATCGGCCGGAAGCTGGCTGAGGAAATAGAGCTCCGGATCGAAGAGCGTGGCGCCGGACACCCAGGAGAAGAACTGGCGGATCGACTCGATGTTGAGGCAGACGACGACCCCGAGGACGACGCCCGCGATGGTTCCCGTGACCCCGATTGCGGCGCCCGTCATGAAGAAGATGCGCATCACCGAGCCGGAGGTCGCGCCCATCGTCCTAAGGATCGCGATATCGCTGCCCTTGTCCTTCACCAGCATGATCAGGCCGGAGATGATGTTCAGCGCCGCGACCAGCACGATCAGCGTCAGGATCATGAACATCACGTTCCGTTCCACCTCGAGCGCGGAAAAGAATGTTCTGTTGCGCTCGCGCCAGTCCGTAATGAATATCTGCCGGCCGGCGGCATCCTCCACCGGCTTGCGAAGCTCATCGACCGCGTCCGGATGCTCGGCGAATATCTCGATCGACTGGACGAGGCCTTCGGCATTGAAATAGAGCTGCGCTTCCTCGAGCGGCATGAAGATGATGGTGGCGTCGTATTCCGACATGCCCATCTCGAAGATGGCCGAGACGGTATAGGCCTTGACCCTCGGATTCATGCCCATCGGCGTGACGTCGCCGTTCGGCGAGGTGAGCGTGATCGTCCCACCCACCCGGATGCCCAGCTGCTCGGCCATGCGCGAGCCGATGGCGACGCCGCTGCCCGAGGCGAAGCCGACGAGGTCGCCGGACTGAATATTTCCCGAGATCGACTTCAGCTTGGTGAGGTCGTCGGCGCGTATCCCACGAACGAGCGCACCCGTCGACGCATCGCCCAGGCCTTGCGCGAGAACCTGGCCCTCGACGATCGGAATGGCCATGGTCACGCCCGGAACGGCGGAGAAATTGGTGGCAAGATCGGCATAATTGGTGAGCGGGCCGTCCAAAGGCTGGACGATCATATGGCCGTTCATGCCGAGAATGCGCGAAATGAGCTCGGTTCGGAAGCCGTTCATCACCGCCATGACGATGATCAGCGTTCCCACCCCAAGCATGATCCCTATGAAGGAAAAGCCGGCAATGACCGAGATGAACGCTTCCTTGCGCCGCGAACGCAGGTAGCGCCAGGCGACCATACGCTCGAAGGCGGAGAAGGGACGGCTGGAAGATATGCTGGATGGAGCGGCAGCCTGCACTTGCTCATCCGTCGCCGCGGTCATCATCGATCCCTTCGTCTGTTATCTCGCCGCGACCAGTTTGTTGATCGCCGCTTCGACGGTCATCGTCTCCCGCGCGCCGGTCCTGCGGTCCTTCACTTCGACTTCGCCGTTCGCGATCGAACGCGGTCCGACGATCACCTGCACCGGCACGCCGATAAGGTCGGCGGTCGCGAACTTCCCGCCGGCGCGCTCGTCGGTGTCGTCAAGAAGAACGTCGAATCCAGCCTTGCCGAGATCGGAGTAGACCCTGCCGCAAGCCGCATCGCAAGCGTCATCGCCCGTTTTCATGTTGATGACGACGACGTCGAAGGGAGCGATCGCTTTCGGCCAGATGATGCCGTTCTCGTCATGCGAAGCTTCGATGATCGCCGGCACCAGGCGGGTCGGACCGATACCATAGGAGCCCATGTGCACCGTGTGTTCCTTGCCGTCCGGCCCGAGCACCTTCGCACCCATCGCCTCGGAATATTTGGTGCCGAAATAGAAGATGTGACCCACCTCGATGCCGCGCGCGGACAGGCGTTCGCCTTCGGGGATGGCGCCGAAGGCGGCCTCGTCGTGCATTTCCGAGGTCGCCGCATAGCGCGACGTCCACTTGTCGAAGATCGTCTTCAGGCCCGCGACGTCGTCGAAATTCGTATCCTCGCCCGGAATGTCGAAGCCGAGGAAGTCCTTGTGGCAGAACACCTCGGACTCGCCCGTGTCGGCAAGGATGATGAACTCGTGGCTGAGATTCCCGCCGATCGGGCCCGTGTCGGCACGCATCGGTATGGCGCGCAGGCCCATCCGGTCGAAGGTGCGGAGATAGGCGGCAAACATCTTGTTATAGGCGTGCTCCGCCCCTGCCCGGTCGAGATCGAAGGAATAGGCGTCCTTCATCAGAAACTCGCGCGAGCGCATGGTGCCGAAGCGCGGACGGATCTCGTCACGGAACTTCAGCTGAATATGATAGAGGTTCAGCGGCAGATGGCGGTAGGACTTGACGTAGGAGCGGAAGATGTCGGTGATCATCTCCTCGTTCGTCGGTCCGTAAAGCATCGGCCGGTCCTGCCGGTCCTTGATGCGCAGCATCTCCTTGCCATAGGCGTCATAGCGCCCGCTCTCCTGCCAGAGCTCCGCCGACTGCAGTGTCGGCATCAGCAGTTCGATGGCGCCGGAACGGTTCTGCTCCTCGCGAATGATCGCATTCACCTTGTCCAGCACGCGCTTGCCGAGCGGCAGCCACGTATAGATGCCCGCGGACTGCTGGCGGACCATGCCTGTCCTCAGCATCAGTCGATGGGAAACGATTTCCGCTTCCTTCGGATTTTCCTTCAAGATGGGCATGAAAAAGCGGGACAGGCGCATGACGGGTTCCAGAACTGGTGAATTCGCACTATCGACGGATTCAGGCAAAATGACGTTGTGCTTCGGCCGCTCCTTCGCCTGAGATCAGGGTAGGCAGCTGTTGCCATTCTAACAGGGCTCTTGATTTTCCCGGCGACGCATCGACGGGAGCCTTTCGAGTTCAGCGTTCATAGCCGCTTCGCGCGCGGAAGGGAACCCTGCCTTAAGGCCGGCTATCGCTGCGTCGACACATAACCCGGATGAGAAATACGGGTCGTGACCCTGCGGCAAAAGAGCACGCTAGTAACAGGACGAAGACAGTTGGTGTCAACGGAAAAATTTTACCCGACTGTAGCAAAAATGCAAAAAAAGCAGATGACAGCGCACAAGGTTTGAGCTAATTTCGGCTCACAAAACAGGCAGGAAGACCAAATTCTTGCCGAAATTCGCGGTCAAGTCTTGGGAGGATAAGATCTTAGGCGCGCTCGTTCGCTGCCGCCGGAAACGGATTAAAGATCACGCGACACTTAAAAAACAAGGCTTTGGCCTTGTTTTTTTTTGGTTTTTCATCGCCCCCTCCTGGCGAAGCAGGCGCGAGAAAACGTCAATAATCTGTCTGTCAAGTGCGCAAACGCGCCGGCCGGCCTGCAAGCTTCCCGCCCCCCCCGGTTCTGCTACGTCATATTTTAGGGGTGAAAGAGCGTTGAAGGCGGCCCCCCGTTGGTCCTTCGAGAGACCGCCCTCGTCTAATATCCTACGGAGTTGCGTCAGCGGTCCTGCGGCAAAGGCTTTGCTTCCCGTTCGGTGGCCGGAGCCGCTTCGTCGCCGTGCAGCGGATGATGATGAGCCATCTGCTTCATCATCCCCGCGCATGCCTCCATCATCGGCCCCATGGCGCGCATCATGTCCATCATGCCCTTCATTCCGGACATGTCGCCACCCATCATATCCATGCCGCCCTTAACCGCCTCGTCTTTCGCGACGGGGGGCGCGCTATGGTTCGCATAGGCGGCGGTTGCAATGAGCAGTGCTGCTGAAAGCGTTAGCTTCGTAATGGTATTCATCCTGGTCTCTCCTTTCTCTGGTCACTTGGTTCGTTCATCGGTGGCCGATGCATCGGCCGGCTTCTTGCTTCGGCACATGACGCAATATCCGGTGGCACACATCACCGCGCAGGGCGCGAGGCTCAAGAGAATGGGGGCCACACCCGCCGCTGCGAGCCAGTCCCAGTTTGCGGCCAGGCCGGTTCCGGCAACGCCCAGTCCGACAAGGATCCAGCCGCGGCGGCCGAACGGCATCCGCAGGCCAGCTACTTGCCTCGTGCTGGCGGTTTTTACGATTTCACTCATTTTCGAGTCTCCCGTTGTTCTTGGCTCTGCCCGTCGCCCGCGGTGATCCGGGTCTGTATTTTGCGCTGGCGCTCCGGCCACCTGCTCTTGATGAACCCCAGAACCGCGGTGATCTCGGCATCGGTCAGCAGCTCCCCAAAAGCGGGCATATCGCTTTCGTAGTCCGGTAGAACCGCGCCGAGACCCGATTTGGTGAAGGTGAACAGCTCCTGATCCGAATGATGCCAGGTATGTCCGGTTGCATCATGCGGCGGCGCGGGCATGCGGCCGCTCGCCCTTCTCCGTCGCCAGTCAGGCTCTCCTTCCAGCCGCACTCCGTGGCAAGAGGCGCAATGGTCCTGGTAGATCGCCTGTCCAAGGTCGATCTGTTCGGACGTGACGGCCTCCCCCAGAAAGGTCAGGCCGTTGGCCACCGGCCGCTGCGCAGCGGCGGCAAACCAGCCCGCAGCGCCGATGCCCGCCGCGACAAAGGCCGTCATGAGTTTGCGCACACGCATCGGCCCCGCCTCCGCTGCTCACTCATCGGAATAGACCGCCGGGCCGTCGGGACCGAAAGAAAAGATGCGCAGCGACCCCGTCTTTTTGGAAGCCATACCCGGCGCATTCGCCGGCATGCCCGGCAGCGTGATACCCGTGACGGCGGGGCGTTCATGGAGCAAACGCCGGATGATATCGGCCGGTATCAGGCCGCTCAGGGTATAGCCGTCGATTTCCGCCAGGTGGCAACCCATGCCACGCTCCGGCACCCCCGCCGCCACCGAACGGTTGACGAAGTCCCGGTCATCGATCACGTGAACCTCGAAGTTCTCGGAGCGCAGGTAATCGACGTAGGCGTCGCAGCAGCCGCAATCCGGATCGCGCCAGACCGTCATCGGTTTTTCGGCAAGGGCCGGGGTCGCCAAGGCGAGAAAAACGGCCAGGGAAAGTTTATTTCGCAAGAGAGTTCTCCTTCAGAGCTTCGTCCAGTTTGTGCCGCCATCGCGGCTGACTACGACCGCATCTTTCGTGACGGCGGCAAGCTGTTCGGGGTTTTGTGGATGCGATGCCAGGGCGAGCGCATTCAGCTCCGAGCTGCGGGACCAGTTCACGCCCGCATCTGCGGAAGTCCAAAGACCGGAAGGCATCGCGGCGAACAGCCTCTCGGATTCCGCGAGGCAGGAGACGAGCGCGCGGACCGCCTCCCCCTTGGGCAAGGGTGCTTCCGGTTTTTGCGGGCCGCCGGCAATCAAAGCGTCCATCGCGTCGCCCGCTACGATCGCCTGCCAGCGGCAGAAGCAGTCAGGCACCCGGATCAAGCCGGCCTCGGTTGCGGCATAGATCCAGATGCCCCCCATGCCCGAGGCGGTGTTCACCGAGGCGAGCCCGACGATCTCGCGTTCCCCGTCCCCCATCCAGGGCCGGTCCATTGCGAGGCTCCAGACCGCCCCGTTGTCTGTGCTGTGCCAGAGCCCGTCACCTGCAACGGCGGCGTAGAGCGTGTCGGGTGCTGCGGCGGATGCGGCCAATGCAGTTACGGGCGCCCCCGGCAGTCCCTTTCCCGGGAATTGCCAGCTGCTGCCGCCATCCGAAGAACGTGCGATGCCGCCCCCCGCCAGACCGGCGACGATCTCGCCCGGCCGCGCGGGGAGGCTGGCGAGCGCCGTCACGAAACCGGGTGACTTCAGGACCTGCCAGCCGATAACGGGAGCGAACCGTCGGATCTCTCCTTCGATCGCAGTTACGAGCGCATCGCCATCGAAAGCGATCGCGCGCGGGACAGAGGTCGCTGCCCCGATCCTGTATGGCAACAGGACGAAGCCGGCGCCGGTGGCAAGCAAGCCGACAACACTTCGCCTGGATAGGCCGGCGCATGCGGCCGTGGAAAAGATCATTATCTTCCTCATATACGATTTCGATTGCAGCTATCGTCCTGCCTGAAGGCCGGCATCGGAACGACGTGGCTGAGATGGCGCATGTCTGGCCTGGCCGCGTGCCCGGGCCGCCAGCGCCTATCAAAGCGACGGGGGACGGCTGAAACCTTGCTTCGGCGACGGTCGCCGTGGCACGGAAACTGACCGTTCCACGCGCCTCTCAGGCATTGCGCGTCAGATCAGGCGAAATGTTTTGGGGGAAGAGGGTCCGGCGGTCCGATACGGCCAGGCCGATCTTCAGCCGCAGCGGGGCCGAAGTCTTTCGACGGGACGATCGGTCGGTATCCGGGATAATCGACGGGCAGGCCCGACCAGAGGGAGGTGCAGTCGACGTTGCAGGCAAAGCCGTCAGCGTCGGCAGGCTCATCATCGCAATCCGGGCAGCCTGCCATCTGCGAGCCGGCCTCGGCTGCCATGGCGATCATCATCGCCGTGCTACCTGCCGCCTGCGCAACGGTACTCGCGGCAAAGGCGGCGAGCCAAAGGCACAGGAGGAGGCGGGCAAAATACAGCATGCCCTTTATTAGCCGGCGGGCGAGTGGCTGTCGATTCACGAAACCGTGTCGCTGCGTTCCCGGCGCGCCGGCTTGATTCATCGGCGCCGGGAACGTTGCGAAACGGCGTCAGTAGAATTCCGGCGCGAAGCGTGGGATTGCATCGATGTCGTAGCCGAGCTTCACCGAAACAATGTACCAGCCGAGATGGATGACGGCGGCAATGACCGTGGTCAGCAGTACGACCCTGAGGGCGCGGAAACGGGCTGGAGCACTCTCGACGGAGCCGGGGACGACGTCATTCTCTTCGGCTTGCGTACGCACACCGAGCGGCAGCACGACGAAAAGCGTGATCCACCAGATGATGAAGTAGATTGCAAAGGTAGAGAAGAGAGGCATCAAAAATCTCTGCGGTGGAGCGTTCGGCCGCGTTATAACCCCGCACGGCTCAACCGGCAAACCTCTTCCCCGCGCCCGACTGTCACACCTCTTCGAGCTCGATCAAGGTGCCCTGAAAGTCCTTGGGGTGAAGAAACAGGACAGGCTTGCCGTGCGCGCCGATTTTCGGATTGCCGTCGCCGAGGACACGCGCTCCCGCCTGCCTCAGCCGGTCGCGCGCGGCGATGATGTCTTCCACCTCATAGCAGATATGGTGCATGCCGCCGGCCGGGTTTTTCTCGAGGAAGGCGGAGATCGGCGATGTGTCGCCGAGCGGCTCGAGCAATTCGACCTTGGTATTGGGCAGCGTCACGAAGACGACGGTCACGCCGTGTTCAGGCAGGGCCTGCGGCTCGGAGACCGGCGCCCCCAGCGTGGCGCGATAGCTTTCGATGGCGACTGCAAGGTCGGGCACGGCGATTGCCACGTGATTCACTTTTCCCAGCATCCGATGCTTCTCTCCCTGCCCCGCAGTTCACGATTTCGGAGGGTGCCGCCGGATCAGACCTTGGTGATGAACACCGTGACGACCGGCTTCTTGCCCCAGACCTGGTTCGTAGTGCTGCGCACGGCGCGGCGAACGGCTTCCTGCAGCATCGCGAGGTCTTTCCGCTTTGCCCGCGGAATGCTCTCTACGGCGCCGAGCACCGCATCATAGAGCGTGTCCTCCATCGCCTCGCCTTCGTCGTCGTATTCCGGAAGGCCGATCGGCACGACGTCCGGGTCGCCCAGAAAGTCGTAACGGCTGTCGAGGACGACACTGACGGAGACGTGGCCGGCAAAGGAAAGCTTGCGGCGTTCGCCGATCCCCATCTCCTCGAAATCGCCGATGAGGGTGCCGTCCTTGTAGATGCGGCCGTGCGGCGCCTCGTCAATGACTTCCGCGGGTCCGGGCGCAAGCCGCAGCATTTCGCCATTGCGCAGCCGCGGCACGCTCGGGATACCCGATTGCAGTCCAAGCTCCGCATGCGCCGTCAGATGCGCCGCCTCGCCATGCACCGGCACGAGGATCTGCGGCTTCACCCACTGGTACATCTGCTGGAGCTCGGTGCGCCGCGGGTGGCCGGAAACATGCACCAGCGCCTCGCTGTCCGTGACGATGTGGATGCCTTGCTCGATAAGCCCGTTCTTGATGTCGTTGATCGCCTTTTCGTTGCCGGGGATGGTGCGCGACGAAAAGACGATCGTGTCGCCGGCCGAAAACGCCACGTTGCGCATCTCGTCGCGAGCGATCTTGGCAAGGGCGGCGCGCGGCTCGCCCTGGCTGCCCGTCAAAATGACCACGACCTTGTCGCGCGGGACATAGCCGAACTCGTCCTCTGCCAGGAACGGCTTCACGCCTTCCATGAGCCCGACATCGCGCGCAACGTCGACGACGCGCTTCATCGAACTGCCGAGTAGAAGCACCTCCCGCCCGGCAGCCTCCGCCGCTTCGGCAACGGAGCGGATGCGCCCGACATTGGAGGAGAAGGTGGTGATCCCGACCCGGCCCTCGGCATCGGCAATGATCTTGGCGAGACTTTCGGAGACTTGCTGTTCGGACGGCGACACCCCCTCGCGCAGGGCATTGGTCGAATCGCAGACGAGAGCGAGGACGCCTTCCTCACCGATCTGGCGAAACCGCGACTCGTCGGTCAGCGGCCCGAGCGAAGGCTCGAGGTCGATCTTCCAGTCGCCCGTGTGCACGACCGTGCCGAGCTGCGTGCGAATGACGAGCGCCATCGGCTCGGGGATCGAATGATTGACCCCCACGGCTTCGACGCTGAAAGGTCCGACATTGATGCGGTCGCCCTGCTTGAAGATCGTGATCGGGATCTCGCTGCGGGACTTTTCGAATGCGCGCTTCGCCTCCAGCATGCCCGCGGTAAAGGGCGAGGCGTAGACGGGAACGTTCAGGCCCGGCCACAGATCGTTCAGGGCCCCGTAATGGTCCTCATGGGCATGCGTGATGATGATCGCCTTCAGGTTGCGGCGCTGTTCGGCCAGAAAGGCGATATCGGGCAGAACCAGATCTACGCCCGGCAATTCCGGGCCGGGGAAGGTCACTCCGCAATCGACCATGATCCATTGGCGGTGACCTGGCCTTCCATAGCCGTAAAGGCCGAGATTCATGCCTATTTCGCCGACGCCGCCGAGCGGCAAGAACACCAATTCTTCATCATGCGCCATGTCGTGATGCGCCTTTGCTTTTTTCAATCATCCAAAAAATACGTCGCCCGCTGCAATGGTTTGCGGCGGGCCGGAACCCGTGTCGAGTAGAAGCCGGCCGTCCCGATCGATACCTGCAAAGCGGCCGGAAAGCGAGCGGTCCGGCAGGTTGACCGTGATCGCCTCGCCGATGCCCTTGGCCGCGGCGCGCCACTGATCGATGATTGCGGCGACGCCCGCGCCACGGTCCCATACGGCGAGGGTTTCGGCCATGGTTACGAAAAGATGCGCGAACAGCTCCTCGGGAGAGGTTGTCGCGCCCTCCCGCCGAAGCGATGTGACGGGGTAAAGTGCGTCTTCAGGCATGACGGCGACGTTGATGCCGCAGCCAATCACCAGGGCCCGCCGCCCGTCGGCCAGAACCTCGCCTTCGAGAAGAATGCCGCAGGTCTTCCGCCCGTCGAGAAGAATGTCGTTCGGCCACTTGATCGCGGCCTCGGCTCCGCCCGGTGGCATCACCCGGCGGATGGCCCGATGGACCGCGACCGCTGCGGCGAGCGGCATCGCATGCAGCCTGTCCACCGGCGCCGGATCGATGAGCAGCAGGGATGCGTAGAGGTTCCCCGGCTCCGAGAACCAGGCGCGGCCACGCCTGCCCCTGCCTCCGGTCTGGCGCACCGCGGTAATCCAGAGATTGCCGGGATCACCCTCGCGCGCCCGCAGAAGGCACTCGTTGTTGGTCGAGACCGTTTCGGCGAACGCGACGTGCCGGAAATCTTCAGGCGAACTCCGGCCGCCGCTTCGTCCGCCGGTCAAAAGAATGTCCGCGCCGCGGCTTCGGCAGCGGTTCCGAGCGGACCGCCGATGAGCACGTAGCCGAGCACGAAGAGGCCGGACAGACCGAACACCAGCCTAAGCTCGCCCGCCGTTCGGGCAAACTCGCCTCTCGGCTCCTCGAACCACATCACCTTGATGACCCGCAGATAGTAGTAGGCGCCGACGACGGAAGCGAGCACGCCGATGATTGCCAGGCCATAGAGCTGCGCCTCGATCGCCGCAACGAAGACGAAGTACTTGGCGAAGAAACCTGCCAGCGGAGGGATGCCGGCGAGCGAGAACATGAGGATCGTCAGCACCGTCGCCATGAACGGGTTGGTCTGCGAAAGACCGGCAAGATCGTCGATACCTTCGACATGCTCGCCTTCCCGCCGGCGCATGGCAAGAATGCAGGCGAAAGTGCCCAGCGTCATGACCATGTAGATCAGCATGTAGAGGATCACGCCGCGTACGCCGGCCATCGAGCCGGCAGCCAGACCGACGAGCGCATAACCCATGTGGCCGATCGAGGAATAGGCCATCAGCCGCTTGATGTTGCGCTGGCCGATCGCGGCGAAGGAGCCGAGCAGCATCGAAGCGATCGAGATGAAGACGACGATCTGCTGCCAATCGGCGACCACCGGCTCGAAGGCGTTGATGACGATGCGCACGAGGATCGAAATGGCCGCGACCTTCGGTCCTGCGGCGAAGAATGCCGTCACCGGCGTCGGGGCGCCTTCGTAGACGTCCGGCGTCCACATATGGAAGGGGACGGCGGAGATCTTGAAGGCGAGGCCCGCAAGAATGAACACCAGCCCGAAGACGAGGCCCAGCGACCGGCCCTCGGCCGTGAGCGCCGCCGCGATCTCGTCGAAGCCGGTATGCCCGGTGAAGCCGTAGACGAGCGACATGCCGTAAAGCATCATGCCCGAAGACAGCGCGCCGAGAACGAAATACTTCAGGCCCGCCTCCGTCGACCGGACGCTGTCGCGGTTGATTGCCGCCACGACGTAAAGGGCGAGTGACTGCAGCTCCAACGACAGGTAGAGCGAGATGAGATCGTTGGCCGATATCATCAGCAGCATGCCGAGGGTGGCCAGAACCAGAAGCACGGGGAACTCGAACCGGTCGATCTGAGCCGAACGCGCGTGGCCGACGGTCATCACCATCACGGTGATCGAGCCGATCAGGGCGAGCACCTTCATGAATTTGGCGAAGGGATCCGACAGGAAGGCGCCCCCATAGGCCTCCCCCTCGCCCGTCTTCAGGACGAGCCACAGCCCGGCGATGATGAGCACAGCGACCGCAAGCCCGGTCACGGTCGGTGTGGCTCTTTCGCCCGAAAAGACGCCGATCATCAGGAGAGCCATCGCGCCGACCGCAAGGATCAGCTCGGGCATCGAAAGTTGCAGGCTGGCGATAAGGGTTTCAGCAGTCATGTCACATCACGTCCCTTGATCATTGCACCGAAAGCGCAACGTCTTGCGCTGCCTGCAGGGCGGCGGCGTAGTTGTTGACGAGCAAGTCCACGGAGGCCGCGGTCGCGTCGAAGACCGGTGCCGGATAGACACCAAAGAAGATGGTCAGGATCACCAGCGGATAGAGAATGAGTTTCTCGCGCCCCGACAGATCGAGCAGCGCCTTCAAGCTTTCCTTTTCCAGCGCACCGAAAATCACCCGGCGGTAGAGCCAGAGCGCGTAAGCCGCCGACAGAATGACGCCGGTCGTCGCGAACAGGGCGACCCAGGTGTTGGCGCGGAAGGCGCCCACCAGCGTCAGCACTTCGCCGACGAAGCCCGACGTTCCCGGAAGGCCCACATTGGCCATGGTGAAGACCATGAAGGCGACGGCATATTTCGGCATGTTGTTGACGAGGCCGCCATAGGCCGCGATCTCGCGCGTATGCAGCCGGTCATAGACGACGCCGACGCAAAGGAAGAGCGCGCCCGAGACGATGCCGTGCGACAGCATCTGGAAAATCGCTCCCTGGACGCCCTGAACATTCGCCGCGAAGGTTCCCATCGTCACGTAGCCCATATGCGCCACCGATGAATAGGCGATGAGCTTCTTGATGTCGGTCTGCATCATTGCGACCAGCGAGGTGTAGATGATCGCAATGATCGACAGGGTGAAGACGAACGGCGCGAAGAAGTCGGACGCCAGCGGGAACATCGGCAGGGAGAAGCGCAGGAAGCCATAGCCGCCGAGCTTCAGGAGGATGCCGGCCAGGATGACCGAGCCTGCCGTCGGCGCCTGCACGTGCGCATCGGGAAGCCAGGTGTGCACCGGCCACATGGGCATCTTCACCGCGAAGGAAGCGAAGAAGGCAAGCCAGAGCCAGGTCTGCATTTCGCGCGGGAACTGATAGGCGAGCAACTGCGTGATGTCGGTGGTGCCCGCCTGCCAATACATCGCCATCATGGCAAGCAGCATCAGAACGGAACCGAGCAGCGTGTAGAGGAAGAACTTGTAGCTTGCGTAGACGCGCTCCTTGCCGCCCCACACGCCGATGATGATGAACATCGGGATGAGGCCCGCCTCGAAGAAGACGTAGAAAAGGATGATGTCGAGCGACACGAAGACGCCAAGCATCAGCGTTTCCAGGATCAGAAACGCGATCATGTATTCCTTCAGGCGCTTCTCGATCGTCACCCAGCTTGCCAGCACGCAGAACGGCATCAGGAACGCCGTCAGCGGGACGAAGAGTATGGAAATGCCGTCGACGCCCAGATGATAGGAAATGCCGGTGCCGAGCCACTCCCGCTTCTCGACCATCTGGAAGCCCGGGTTCGACGGGTCGAACTGGTACCAGATGTAGAGCGACACGAGGAAGGTGAAGACCGTCGTCAGCAGCGAGACGTTCAGGATGTTGCGGCGGCCGTAGGCGCTGTCTTCCCTTGTGAGCAGGAGAAGCAGAACGCCGACGAGCGGCATGAAGGTGACCGCGGAAAGTACGGGCCAATCGGTCATCAGAAGGAACTCCCGAGCATCATCCATGTAACGAGCGCTGCAATACCGATCAGCATGGCGAACGCGTAGTGGTAGAGGTATCCGGTCTGCAGGCGGACCACCCGGTCGGTCACGTCGAGAACGCGCGCAGCGATCCCGTTCGGGCCGTAGCCGTCGATCACCCGTCCGTCACCCTCCTTCCAGAGGAAGGTACCCAGGCGCTTGGCGCTGCGGACGAACAGGAAATCGTAGAGTTCGTCGAAATACCACTTGTTGAGCAGGAACTGGTAAAGCCCGCGATGCTGCTCGGCGAGATATTTCGGCGTCTCCGGCGAACGGATGTACATGTACCAGGCCGTGAAGAGACCGAGCGCCATGGCCGCGAACGGGCTCCATTTCACCCATAGCGGAACGTGGTGGTACTCCTCGAGAAGCTCGTTTTCGGCGGACGTGAACAGAGCGCCCTGCCAGAACTCGGCGTAGTGGTGACCGAAGAAGTAATCGTGGAACAGGAAGCCCGCGACGAGGGCGCCGGCGGCCAGGATGTAGAGCGGCACCAGCATGACCTGCGGCGACTCGTGGACGTGATGCATGACGTGGGAGGAAGCGCGTGGCTTGCCGTGGAACGTCATGAAGGTCAGGCGCCAGGAATAGAAGCTGGTGAAGAGCGCCGCGATGACCAACAGCACGAAGGCCAGACCGGAAACGACGCTATGCGACGCGAAGGTGGATTCGATGATCGCGTCCTTCGAGAAGAAGCCCGCCGTGCCGATGACCGTACCGGGAATGCCGACGCCGGTGAGCGCGATCGTACCGATGAACATCATCCAGTAGGTGACCGGAATATGCGTGCGCAGTCCGCCCATGTAACGCATGTCCTGCTCGCCGTCGACGGCGTGGATGACCGAGCCCGCGCCCAGGAACAGGAGCGCCTTGAAGAAGGCGTGCGTGAAGAGGTGGAAGATCGCCGCGCCATAGGCGCCGACGCCGAGCGCGACGAACATGTAGCCGAGCTGCGAGCAGGTCGAATAGGCGATGACGCGCTTGATGTCGTTCTGGACGAGACCGACGGTCGCCGCAAAGAATGCGGTGATCGCGCCGATCAGGGTGACGACCGTCAGGGCGTCCGGCGACAGCTCGAAGAGCGGCGACATGCGGGCGACGAGGAAGACCCCCGCGGTCACCATGGTTGCGGCATGGATAAGGGCCGAAACCGGGGTCGGGCCTTCCATGGCGTCCGGCAGCCAGGTGTGCAGCAGGAACTGCGCCGACTTGCCCATCGCGCCCATGAAGAGCAGCAGGCAGGTGGCCGTCAGGGCATGCCCCTTGTCCAGCTGCATTCCGAAGAGATTGATGACCGCGTCCCCTGCCGCAGCACCCTCGGCCGGCAAATAGTTCTGGGCGGCGGCGAAGATGGTCTCGAAATTGATCGAGCCGAAGAGGACGAAGACGCAGAAGATGCCGAGCGAGAAGCCGAAGTCGCCGACGCGGTTGACGATGAAGGCCTTCATCGCCGCCGCATTGGCGGACGGCTTCTTATACCAGAAGCCGATCAGCAGGTATGATGCGAGACCCACGCCTTCCCAGCCGAAGAACATCTGCAGCAGATTGTCCGACGTGATGAGCATCAGCATCGCGAAGGTGAAGAGCGACAGATAGGCGAAGAAACGCGGCCGGTTCGGATCGTGGTGCATGTATCCGATCGAATAGATGTGCACCAGGGTCGAGACGGTGTTGACGACGACGAACATGACGGCCGTCAGCGTGTCGACGCGGAAAGCCCATTCGACATCGAAGCTTCCGGACTGGATCCAGCGCAGCACCGAAACCTTGATCATCTCCTCTTCGCCGAGGGCGACGTGGAAGAAGACGAACCAGGAGAGCGCTGCGGTGACAATCATCAGGCCGCTGGTCACATATTCGGATGCTTTGGCGCCGATCTGCGTGCCGAGAAGGCCGGCGATCAGGAAGCCGATCAGAGGCAGGAAGACGATAGCCTTGACGATGGTATCCATAGCCCTGTCAGCCCTTCATCATGTTGACGTCTTCAACGGCGATCGAGCCGCGGTTGCGGTAGAAGACGACGAGAATTGCAAGTCCGATGGCGGCTTCAGCCGCCGCAACGGTCAGGATGAACAGCGCGAACACCTGGCCGGTGATGTCGTTCAGGAAGGCCGAGAACGCCACCATGTTGATGTTGACGGCCAGCAGGATGAGCTCCACCGACATGAGGATGATGATGACGTTCTTCCTGTTGAGGAAGATGCCGAAGACGCCGAGCGTGAACAGAATGGCGCTGACGGTCAGATAGTGGGAAATTCCGATTTCCATAAGTGTAGTCCCTCGACCTCGCGTCCGATTAGATGCCCTGCCCCGGCTTGACCGTAACCACCTCGACGGCGGTTTCGGGGGTGCGGGCAACCTGCTGCGGAATGCTCTGACGCTTGATGTTCTGACGGTGACGCAGGGTCAGCACGATGGCGCCGATCATGGCGACGAGCAGCACGAGCCCCGCGATCTGGAAGAAGTAGACGTAATGGGTATAGAGGACATCGCCGAGCGCGGCGGTGTTGGTGCGGTCGCTCGGCGCCGGTATCGGCATTGAGATGCCCTTGGCGATTTCGGGCGAGAAAGCCGAGCCGCCGACAACGACGATAAGCTCGGCGGCAAGGATCAGCCCGATCAGCGCGCCGATCGGCGCGTATTCGAGCACGCCGGCGCGAAGCTCGGCAAAGTCAATATCGAGCATCATGACCACGAAGAGGAAGAGAACCGCGACGGCCCCGACATAGACCACCAGCAGGATCATCGCCAAGAACTCGGCACCGGTCAGCAGGAAGAGCCCGGCCGCATTGAAGAAGGTCAGGATCAGGAACAGAACCGAATAGACCGGATTCCTGGCCGCGATGACCATGAATGCCGACGCCACGGCGATGAAGGCAAAAAGATAGAAAAAAAGAGCCTGCAGACCCATGATCGGTGCCTTTTTCGTCTTGCTGGCGTGAAGGCACGCAGGCCCGCACTCCATGAGGCAAAGCCGGACCACCTGTCCGCCGATGCCCAAACCCGTTTTGCATGCACCGTCTTCGATCAAGCGGCGCGATGCTGCGTTGCGCGAATGGCCTCAGCGGTAGGGCGAGTCCATCGCAATGTTGCGCGCGATTTCCCGCTCCCACCGGTCACCGTTGGCGAGCAGCTTCTCCTTGTCGTAGTAGAGCTCTTCGCGCGTCTCGGTGGAGAACTCGAAGTTCGGCCCCTCCACGATCGCATCGACCGGGCAGGCTTCCTGGCAGAAGCCGCAATAGATGCACTTCACCATGTCGATGTCGTAACGCACCGTGCGGCGCGTGCCGTCGTTGCGCCGCGGCCCGGCCTCGATGGTGATGGCCTGCGCAGGACAGATCGCCTCGCACAGCTTGCAGGCGATGCACCGCTCTTCGCCGTTGGGATAACGGCGCAGCGCGTGCTCGCCGCGGAAGCGCGGGCTGATGGGCCCCTTCTCGAAGGGATAGTTCAAGGTCGCCTTCGGACGGAAGAAATAGCGCATCGACAGAAGGAATGCGCCGACGAATTCCTTGAGGAACAGCGAGCTGACGGCGTTCGAAAGACCGGCCATCATTAACCTCCAAACTTGCCGGTTGCGGAGAAACCGGCGGTATGCAGCGAAGCGTGAGCGGCCATCATGCCCAGCCCGTCAGCTTCAGAACGAATGCGACGATGACGACCATCGCCAGCGAAAGCGGCAGGAAGACCTTCCAGCCGAGGCGCATCAGCTGGTCGTAGCGATAGCGCGGGACGAAGGCTTTCACCATGGCGAACATGAAGAACACCAGCGACGCCTTCAGCACGAACCAGATGATGCCCGGGACCCAGTTCAGGAGCCAGATGTCGACCGGAGGCAGCCAGCCGCCGAGGAACAGAATCGTCGTCAGCGCACACATCAGGCAGATCGCCGCGTACTCGCCGAGCATGAACATCATGTACGGGGTCGAGCCGTATTCGACCATGAAGCCGGCGACGAGTTCCGATTCGGCTTCCGGAAGGTCGAAGGGCGGACGGTTCGTCTCGGCGAGCGCCGAGATGAAGAAGATGATGAACATCGGGAAGAGCGACAGCCAGTGCCAGTCGAGGAACGAGGCAGGCAGGCCGAGCATGGTGCCGACGCCGTCGTTCTGCGCGTTTACGATGTCCGTCAGATTGAGCGAGCCGACGCAGAGCAGCACGGTGACGATGACGAAACCGATCGAGACCTCGTAGGACACCATCTGCGCCGCGGAGCGCAATGCGCCGAGGAAGGGATATTTCGAGTTCGACGCCCAACCGCCCATGATGATGCCATAAACCTCGAGAGAAGATATGGCGAAGACGAAGAGGATGCCGACATTGATGTTCGCGATCACCCAGTTCGCATTGAGCGGAATGACCGCCCAGGCGGCGAGCGCCAGCGTCACGGAAACGAGCGGGGCGAGCAGAAAGATCGTCTTGTTGGCGCCGGCCGGAATGACCGGCTCCTTGAAGACGAATTTCAAAAGGTCGGCGAAGGACTGGAACAGCCCCCATGGGCCGACGACGTTAGGTCCGCGGCGAAGCTGCACGGCCGCCCAGATCTTACGGTCGGCGAGCAGGATATAGGCGATGAAAAGCAGCAGCGCGACCAGAAGCAGGAGCGACTGGCCGATCATGATGGCCGTGGGCCAGACATAGGTCGAAAAGAAAGCGTCCATGATGCTCTATTCCCTCGCGCTCATTCCGCGGCAGCTTTGAAATTGTTGCGCGCCAGGGCCGAGCATTCGGCCATGACGGCGGATGCGCGCGCTATCGGGTTCGTCAAATAGAAGTCTTTGACCGGAGACGCAAACACGGATTTCGCCATCGCACCGGCTTTTTGTGCAAGTGCGGCAATTTCGTCGCTGCCGCCGGCGGCGATCTCGTCGACTGCGGCGAAATGCGGATAGGCCGCATAGAGCTTCGCGCGCAATTCGCCGAGCGAGTCGAAAGGCAGCTTCCTGCCGAGCACGTCGGAAAGCGCGCGGATGATCGCCCAGTCCTCGCGGGCTTCACCCGGTGCGAAAGCGGCGCGGTTGCCCATCTGGACGCGCCCTTCGGTATTGACCCAGGTGCCGGACTTTTCCGTGTAGGTCGCGCCGGGAAGAATGACATCCGCCGCATGCGCGCCGTTGTCGCCGTGCGAGCCGATGTAAACGGTGAAGCCGGCCTTCTTGGCCGAGAGATCGATTTCGTCGGCCCCCAGCAGGAAAAGGACATCCATGGCGTCGGCCATTTCGCCCGCCGACTTGCCGCCCTGACCAGGCACGAAGCCGAGATCGAGACCGCCGACGCGGGCGGCCGCGCTGTGAAGCACGGCAAAACCGTTCCACTCGGCGTTCACCGCACCAACGGCAGCGGCGAGCTTCGCCGCATTGGCGAGAACGGCCGCACCGCCCTCCCCTGCCAAGGCGCCCTGGCCGACGATGATCAGCGGACGCGCGGCCTTTTCCAGCGTTGCGAAGAACGTCCCCTTGCCGGAAACGAGTTCGGCGAGCGTGTCGGTACCCGCACCCAGATATTCGTATTCGTAACGAAGCTCACCCGCCTCGCCGATCACACCGATGGGGAAGTTGGCCATGCGGTAGCGCTTGCGGATGCGGGCATTGAGGACCGACGCCTCGAAGCGCGGATTCGAGCCGATGATGAGCAGTGCATCGGCGCTTTCGATGCCCTGGATCGTCGGGTTGAAGATGTAGCTCGAACGGCCGAACGACGGATCGAGCGCTGCGCCGTCCTGCCGGCAGTCGAGGTTCGCCGAGCCGAGCGAGGAGACGAGCTCCTTCAGAGCGTACATTTCCTCGACCGAAGCGAGATCGCCGGCGATCGCGCCGATCCTGTCGCCCGACGTGCCGGCAACGGCGGTCTTGATCGCCTGGAAGGCTTCGCCCCAGCTTGCCGGCTGCAGGCGTCCATCCTTCTTGACATAGGGGCGATCCAGGCGCTGCGTCTTCAGCCCGTCCCAGATGAAGCGCGTCTTGTCGGAGATCCACTCTTCGTTGATCTCCTCGTTGACGCGCGGCATGATCCGCATGACTTCGCGACCGCGCGTATCGACGCGGATGGCAGAGCCGACCGCGTCCATGACATCGATCGATTCGGTCTTGCCGAGCTCCCACGGGCGCGCGGTGAAGGAGAAGGGCTTCGAGGTCAGCGCGCCGACCGGGCACAGGTCGACGACGTTGCCCTGCAGTTCCGAGGTCATCGCCTGTTCGAGATAAGTGGTGATCTCGGCATCCTCGCCGCGGCCGATCAGGCCGAGTTCGGCGATGCCGGCGACTTCCGTCGTGAACCGGACGCAGCGCGTGCAGTGGATGCAGCGGTTCATCACCGTCTTGACGAGCGGACCGATATACTTGTCCTCGACCGCGCGCTTGTTTTCCTGATAGCGCGAGCTGTCAATGCCGAAGGCCATCGCCTGGTCCTGCAGGTCGCATTCGCCGCCCTGGTCGCAGATCGGGCAGTCGAGCGGGTGATTGATGAGCAGGAACTCCATGACGCCTTCGCGCGCCTTCTTGACCATCGGCGTGGTCGTGAAGACTTCCGGCACCTCGCCGTTCGGACCGGGACGAAGGTCGCGCACGCCCATGGCGCAGGAGGCCGCCGGCTTGGGGGGGCCGCCCTTGACCTCGATCAGACACATGCGGCAGTTGCCGGCAACCGAAAGCCGCTCATGGAAACAGAAGCGCGGAACCTCGGCGCCGGCCTCCTCGCATGCCTGAAGCAGCGTGAAATGATCCGGGACCTCGATCTCTTTTCCGTCGACTTTCAGCTTTGCCATCTTCGTACTCAATCCTGTCTTCAGTCCGTCTGCTCTTCTACAGCGCCGCGCGTCTTGATCTGGCGCGCAAGGGCCGCTGCAGCACTTTGGTTTGCTGCGAGTTTCCTTTAATCGGCTACGATTAAAGGAAACATGCAGTAGGCAACGGACAATTCCTTCACGGTCTCGCCGCTTGCCGTGACCACCGCACGGTCGTCACGTTATTTCTCTCGCGCTCCCGTGAGCGCCTTTGCCTGCCCGATCCAATCGTCGCGGACGCCGCGGCCGGCAAGGCCGAGTTCGCTATCCAGTCGCTCCATGTCGGCCTTGCTCAGGGCGGCGATGTCGGCGAAGCGGAATATGCCCCTGCCGTTCAGCACCTGCTCGAGCTTGGGGCCGATGCCGGAGATTTGCTTCAGGTCGTCGTTTGCGAGGCCTGCCGCCGGTGCCGCAGCCCGCTTGACGGGTCTGCGCGGTTTGCGCGTCTCGCCCGCGGAGACCGGAGCTTTCCGCAACGCTGCCTTTTGCGGCCTTGCGACCGGAGCAGGCTTGGAGATCTCCGCCTGATCGGGCGCGGCGACGCTCTTCCTGAGCGTGCTGGCCGCCCCCTGCATCGCGCCGAACATCATGCCGGCGATGTGACTGGACAGACCGAAGCCAAGAGCCGTCGCTGCCGCGACGGCCGCCGCCGGATGCGCCATCAACGGATGCAATCCGACGCTCGGCAAGCCGGCGTTCGACAGGTTCTTCATCCATTCGCCCATGCCGAAAGGATCGGCCGGGTCGGCGCCCTGAGGCCATGCGAATGAACCGGCCGCGCTCGCGGCTGTCCTCTCCTGTCCGTCCTTGCGTGCCCCAGCCATGGTTTCTTACTCCGCCGCCTCCAACACGGCGCCATGCGAGGTCGCATTGCGCGTGTATTCGTCGATCCGCTTCTCCATTTCCGGACGGAAATGCTTGATAAGGCCCTGGATCGGCCATGCCGCCGCATCGCCGAGCGCGCAGATCGTGTGGCCCTCGACCTGCTTCGTCACGTCGAAGAGCATGTCGATCTCGCGCTTCTGGGCGCGGCCCTGCACCATGCGCTCCATGACGCGCATCATCCAGCCCGTGCCTTCGCGGCAGGGCGTGCACTGGCCGCAGCTCTCGTGCTTGTAGAAGGCCGACAGCCGCCAGATCGCCTTGATGATGTCGGTCGACTTGTCCATGACGATGACGGCAGCCGTGCCTAGGCCCGAGCCCAGCTCGCGCAGGCCGTCATAATCCATGATCGCGTCCTTCATCTGCGCGCCGGGCACGCAGGGAACCGACGAGCCGCCGGGGATGACCGCCAGCAGGTTGTCCCAGCCGCCGCGAATGCCGCCGCAGTGCTTCTCGATCAGCTCGTGGAACGGGATCGACATCGCGTCCTCGACCGTGCACGGGCGATTGACGTGGCCGGAAACCGAATAGAGCTTGGTGCCGTGGTTATTGGGCCGGCCGAAGCTCGTATACCAGCCGGCGCCGCGGCGCAGGATGGTCGGCGTCACCGCGATCGACTCGACATTGTTGACCGTCGTCGGGCAGCCATAAAGGCCCATATTCGCCGGGAAAGGCGGCTTCAGGCGCGGCTGGCCCTTCTTGCCTTCGAGGCTTTCGAGCAGCGCCGTCTCTTCGCCGCAGATATAGGCGCCGGCACCGTGATGCACGTAAATGTCGATGTCGTAGCCGAGCTTGTTGTTCCGGCCGAGCAGGCCGTATTCGTAGCATTCGTCGATCGCCGCCTGCAGCGCTTCGCGCTCGCGGATGAACTCGCCGCGCACGTAGATATAGGCGGCATGCGCACCCATGGCGAAGCTCGCAATCACGCAGCCTTCGATCAGCGTGTGCGGATCGTGGCGCATGATGTCGCGGTCCTTGCAGGTACCGGGCTCGGACTCGTCGGCATTGACGACGAGGTAATGCGGGCGCCCGTCGCTTTCCTTCGGCATGAAGGACCATTTGAGACCGGTCGGGAAGCCGGCGCCGCCGCGGCCGCGCAGGCCGGAGGCCTTCACCTCGTTGATGATCCAGTCGCGGCCCTTCTCGAGGAACTGCTTCGTGCCGTCCCAATGGCCGCGCGCCATCGCGCCCCTCAGCGACTTGTCCTTGAGGCCGTAGATGTTGGTAAAGATGCGATCTTCATCTCTAAGCATGGGGTATCACCTCTTCACCGCGGCTTCTTCGCGGGCTTCGACTTATCGACCGTTTCACCTTCGATCTTGACGTTCTTCGCTGCCGCCTTCCTGGCGGTGGCCGGCGTCTTCAAGGTCGGATTGGTAACGTCCGTCGCGGTCGAAGGCTTTGCCGCATTCGACGGAGGCACGCTCACCGCCTGTTCGTCCTTCGACTTGCGGACCGATTTCTTCTTCTCTTCGACCGGCTCGGGCCCCTGCAGCGTCGTCAGGCCGCCGATCGGCGCGGAATAGATGCGGTCGATCTGCGGACCCGGCACGACTTCCGCCCCCTTGCCGGCCTCGAAGCGGTCGATGATCTCCTCGAGCCGCTCCGGCGTCAGATCCTCGAACGTGTCCTTGAAGATCATGACCATCGGCGCGTTGACGCAGGCGCCCTGACATTCGACCTCTTCCCAGGAAAGCGTGCCGCCCTCGTTGAGGGTGAACGGTTCGCTGGCGATCTTCTTCTTGCAGATCCTGATCAGGTCTTCGGCGCCGCGCAGCATGCAGGGCGTGGTGCCGCAGACCTGGACATGGGCACGCGTTCCGACCGGCTGCAGCTGGAATTGCGTATAGAAGGTGGCGACTTCGAGAACGCGGATATAGGCCATGCCGAGCATGTCGGCGACCGACTCGATCGCCGCCCTCGTCACCCAGCCATCCTGCTCCTGAGCACGCATCAGCAGGGGGATGACCGCCGACTGCTCGCGGCCCTCGGGATATTTCTTGATCGTTGCCTCGGCCCAGGCAGCGTTTTCCTTGCTGAACGCGAAGGCCGCTGGCTGGACTGTGTCTTCGGCTAGTCGACGAACGGACATTCTAGTGGACACCTTATCAGTTAATCGAACCGCACCGCGATTTCGTCAGCGAGACAAATTCGCAGGCATAGGCTGACTGGTCTTTCTGCAAAAACACGATGTAACGCGCGCCGTTGTTGACGGCTGCCTTGATCTCGTAACCCCTCGACAGGAGCGCCGGCATGGTGCCGCCCCTGAGCGCTGCGGATGACTCGCTGCCGACGTCCTCCTGGGCCGAGGCCCCGGAGGCGAGCGCAAGAAGTCCGACGGCGACGAGCGGCACCAGACGCATCAGCGATCCACCTCGCCGAAAACGATATCGAGGGAGCCCAGCACGGCCGAAACGTCGGCAAGCTGGTGTCCGCGACAGAGGAAGTCCATCGCCTGAAGATGCGCGTAACCCGGAGCGCGGATCTTGCAGCGATACGGCTTGTTGGTGCCGTCGGAGACCAGATAGACGCCGAACTCGCCCTTGGGCGCCTCGACCGCGGCGTAGACCTCCCCGGCCGGCACGTGATAGCCCTCGGTATAGAGCTTGAAGTGATGGATCAGCGCCTCCATCGACCGCTTCATCTCGCCGCGCTTCGGAGGCACGATCTTGCCGTCGAGCGAGGAGACCGGACCGATTTTGGCATCGCCGAGCAGACGGTCGACGCACTGGCGCATGATACGCGCCGACTGGCGCATCTCGATCATGCGGATCAGATAGCGGTCGAAGCAGTCGCCGTTCTTGCCGATCGGAATGTCGAACTCCAGGTCGGAATAGCATTCATAGGGCTGCGAACGGCGCAGATCCCAGGCCGCCCCCGAGCCGCGCACCATCACGCCCGAGAAACCCCAGGCCCAGGCGTCCTCGAGGCTGACGACGCCGATATCGACGTTGCGCTGCTTGAAGATGCGGTTGCCGGTCAGAAGCTCGTCGATATCGTCGACGGTCTTGAGGAACGGGTCGATCCAGTTGCCGATATCTTCGACCAGCTGGTGCGGCAGGTCCTGATGCACGCCGCCCGGACGGAAATAGGCCGCGTGCATGCGCGCGCCGCAGGCCCGCTCGTAAAAGACCATCAGCTTCTCGCGCTCCTCGAAGCCCCAGAGCGGCGGCGTGAGCGCGCCGACATCCATGGCTTGAGTCGTCACGTTGAGGAGATGCGACAGGATCCGGCCGATCTCCGAATAGAGAACGCGGATCAGCTGGCCGCGGACCGGCACCTGCGTACCGGTCAATCTTTCGACCGCAAGCGCGAAGGCGTGCTCCTGGTTCATCGGCGCGACATAGTCGAGCCGGTCGAAATAGGGTATCGCCTGCAGATAGGTCTTGGCCTCGATCAGCTTTTCCGTGCCGCGATGCAGGAGGCCGATATGCGGATCGACGCGCTCGACGATTTCGCCGTCAAGCTCCAGCACCAGACGCAGAACGCCGTGCGCCGCCGGATGCTGCGGGCCGAAGTTGATGTTGAAGTTGCGGACGTTATGTTCGGTCATACCGATTGCTCCAGGCCGGATGGCGTCCTTCGCGGATCGCCGCGGGCCGACTTAATTCAGCGTGGTCTCGCCTTTTCGTCACCGGGCAGCACGTATTCCGTGCCTTCCCAGGGCGAAAGAAAGTCGAAATTGCGGAATTCCTGCTTCAGCTCGACGGGTTCGTAGACGACGCGCTTGGCCTCGTTGTCGTAACGCACCTCGACGAAACCGGTCAGCGGGAAGTCCTTGCGCAGCGGATAGCCTTCGAAGCCGTAGTCCGTCAGGATGCGCCTCAGATCCGGGTGACCGGTGAAGAGGATGCCGTACATGTCGTAGGCTTCGCGCTCGAACCAGTCGGCGCCGGGATAGACCGACGTCGCCGAGGGGACAGGCTCGTTCTCGCCGGTCGCAACCTTCACGCGGACGCGCTGGTTCTGGCGCGGTGAGAGAAGATGATAGACGACATCGAAGCGGTCCGGGCGCTGCGGATAATCGACCCCGCAGACATCGATGAAGCTGACGAAACCACACTGGACGTCGTCGCGCAGGAAAGTCAGGAGCGCGACGAGGTTCTCGGCTTTCGCCGTCAGCGTCAGTTCGCCGTATTTGACCTCCGCATCGGCGATCAGCGCGCCACGCGCCTCGCGAAGATAGGAGGCAAGCTCGTTCAGGGCTTCACTCATCTTAAGTTCCCCTGCCCTTAGCGCTCGATCGTGCCGGTCCGGCGGATCTTCTTCTGCAGCAGAAGCACGCCGTAAAGCAGCGCTTCTGCCGTGGGAGGACAGCCTGGCACATAGATGTCGACGGGCACGACGCGGTCGCAGCCGCGCACAACCGAATAGGAATAGTGATAGTAGCCGCCGCCATTGGCGCAGGATCCCATCGAGATCACGTAACGCGGCTCGGGCATCTGGTCATAGACCTTGCGCAAGGCCGGCGCCATCTTGTTGGTCAGCGTGCCGGCGACGATCATGACGTCGGACTGGCGAGGCGAGGCGCGCGGCGCAAAGCCGAAGCGTTCGGCATCGTAACGCGGCATCGACATCTGCATCATTTCGACCGCGCAGCAGGCGAGACCGAAAGTCATCCACATCAGCGAACCGGTGCGGGCCCAGTTGATCAGCTCGTCGGTCGAGGTGACGAGAAAGCCCTTGTCGGCGAGCTCGTTGTTGATCTCGCCGAAGAACGCGTCATTGCTGCCGATCGGCTTGCCGGTCGCGGGATCGAGGATACCCTTGGGCTGCGGCGCAACGAGCGTGGTGCCGGATGCTAATTCCATTCCAGCGCTCCCTTCTTCCATTCATAGATAAAGCCGACCGTCAGGACCAGAAGGAAGACCATCATCGACCAGAAGCCGAACCAGCCCAACTCCTTGAACGAAACCGCCCAGGGGAAGAGGAAGGCGACCTCGAGATCGAAGATGATGAAAAGGATCGACACGAGATAGAAGCGGACGTCGAACTTCATGCGGGCATCGTCGAACGCATTGAAGCCGCACTCGTAAGCCGACAGTTTTTCCGAATCAGGCGCCTTGAAGGCGACGGCGAAAGGAGCGACCAGAAGTGCGAGGCCGATCACCAGCGCGATCCCAATGAAAATCGCGATCGGTACGTAGGAACCGAGAAGTTCTGTCATTTTATCCGTCCCTGCCTGCGGAGGGCGCCATGAAAGCGCTTCAACGAAGAATGCCGCAGGCCGAAAAGCATGTTGCAACGCCAGAGTGGTTAGCGCAGCCGGCGCCCGGGCGCAAGCCTCGAAGGGGCATTTAAACCGGTTCGCAGCGCATAGCGGGGATGCGCCCACCGCAGGATGCGCGGCAAGGCGCGCAATCGCGGGAAGCCGGGCCTCCCGGCGCCAGGAATTCCGCGGCGAGGCACTTTGCCGCAATGCAAAAAAGGAAGCACAATTAGGGGGAGACGGCCACTTGAGAAGAGAATGGCGCGAGTGACGGGGCTCGAACCCGCGACCTCCGGCGTGACAGGCCGGCACTCTAACCGACTGAGCTACACCCGCGCATTATGGCCATCGCTGGCCATTATCTCATCATCGGCACTTTTTGAGAATGCCGCATTCTTTCAAGAGTGGCGCGAGTGACGGGGCTCGAACCCGCGACCTCCGGCGTGACAGGCCGGCACTCTAACCGACTGAGCTACACCCGCATCTCTTGACCTTCCAGACGCGCTCGCGCGCCCCTGCCCGAAGCGGCCTTGCCGTTCGATGAGCGGCTAACTAAGCGGTTCGCTTTGGGGTGTCAAGCGCGATTGAAAACAAATCGGTGACGGAACGTTTTTTGGTCCACAGCATGGCTTCAGGCAAGGATTTTGCCGTCTGCGAAAGCGCGCACCAAAGGGTGAGCACGCCCTCACCCCCTCGGGGGCTCGCCCTTCCTTTATATGCGGGCGCAGCGGAGCGACCAACAATGCGCCGCCTGCCTCGCCAGCCGCCTCCCTTCGCCGCCCAATTTGTCCACAGACTTCCTGACGGGTGCCCCGGTCCGCGATAAAAAATTCGAAAAAATCGCTCGAACGCTCTTGCGGTTTTCGCCGGTTACGCATAGATCACGCCCACCGACGCGGCGGACACTCGTCCGGCAACGCGATAGGGCGATTAGCTCAGTTGGTAGAGCGCCTCGTTTACACCGAGGATGTCGGGAGTTCGAGTCTCTCATCGCCCACCATTCTTTCCGTTTGAAATCGTTGGAAGCCCTTGCGTTACAAGGCTTTCCGCCCATATTGACGTCACAAAACACGTCACAAAGTGGGTTTTCGAATGGCTGGCAATATCCGGCACTGGAAAGAACGAAACGGACGCTACTCGGCGCGGATTGTCGTTCCGCCCTATCTCCGGCCCTATCTCGACGGCAAGACGGAACTCGAAATTCAGCTTGGCGGCGACCGGCGCACGGCCCTTCGCAATCACGCCGCAGCGGTCGCGTCGATACAGCGGCAGATTGGTATAGCGCGCGAGAAGCATGAGGCGGCGACCGGCCAGAAGGCGAAACAGCCCTCCTACCCGCTCACAGCGCAGCAGATCGCGCTTCGCGACTACCAGAACCAAATTGACTTTGATGCAGAGCTGCGGGCGCACGATTCCCGTTATGCCCGGATCGAGCCCGATCCTGATGAGGCACGGCGCTTCCGCAACGGCTTCGCGGGTAAGCTTTCTGATAACGAGCTGCAGGAGCTTGTAGGCGCTCGCCTCGAACGTGCCCGGCTGGCTGGCAACACTAGTGCAGTCAAAGGGACGAGCGAATGGCGAGCGCTGGCGCAGGCGCTTTGTGTTGCATCCTACGAGGCCATGCGCCGCGAGGACGAGCGCAACGAAGGCGACTTTACCGGCCAGCCATCACACCCGATCTTAGCAAAGGCCCCGCCCCTACCCGAAGACGCACCGGCCCCGGTCACCTTTGACAATATAATAGATGACGAGGTTAAGCGCCGGGCACGGGGCAAGAACGCCAAGCCCCTGCCCCATCGCACCGAAAAGAAGTATCGCGATCATTGCGCCGCGTTCGCGAAGTGGCGCAAGAGCAAGAACGCCCTGACCGTTACCGCCGCAGAGGGGAAAGGCTGGATTGAGTCTTTGCAGGACGCGGGCGAACTCAGCAATCGCACCGTGAAGGCCATGGTTCAAAACGTTCGCACGGTGATGAATTGGGGAAGACAGAACGACCCCGCAAACTTCTTCCCGGCTGGCAACCCGCTCAATGGCATCAAAGCCCCTGATTACACAACACTACCTTCCTATCTCCGCGCATTCACGATGGATGAGGCGAAGCTTGTGCTTGCCGCAGCGCGCAAGGAAGAGAAGCCTATGTTCCGCTGGATACCCTGGCTGTGCGCCTATTCGGGAATGCGCGTCAGTGAGGCCGGAAATCTCCGCAAGGAAGACTTCTTTGAAGTGGGTGACCGATGGTTCTGGAAGGTGACCACCGTTGGCGCGCGCTCTTTGAAGACGGCCAGTAGTGAACGCCGCATCCCGGTTCATAAGGCGCTTGCCGAAGAAGGCTTGCTTGATTTTGTGAACGCAGCGAAGCCGGGGCGGTTGTTCAGGGGCGATACCAAGGACGCGGTTCTTATCCAACCCCGTATCAGCACATGGGTTCGCGGCTTCATACCGTTCGACAAGCGGCCCGAACTCTCGCCTAACCACGGCTGGCGGCACCTATTTGAAGACTTCTGCCGCCGAGACGGCGTGCCGGAAGATGCTCGAAACTACATGACCGGGCGCGCAGATGGCCGTTCACAAGAGCTATATGGCCGAAGTGATGTCATGCTTCCCGGTTTGGCTGCTGCAATGGACCGAATTGAAGCGATTGCGATCTAATCAACGATAGGGTGGGAATTGAGGAAGACGCACGTCGCGGATGGTTAAATGCGGCGTCCCCGTATTCCACAACCCGTCAACACAACAAACGCGCGCTCAAAACTTCCGTCACAAACCACCCCTTGACGCTTTCAGGCGATTCACGGTTATTGGTTGTTGCCTACGCGATGGGAGACAGTGACCGGCGCTGCAACGCCTTAAAGTCACTGCCTCGCACTTGTGCCCGTGGGATGGCTCCCCGGACCACGATAGAACCGCCATCGGGTTCTTATCCGGCACCCTAATACGAATTGCATTTTTTCCAAGACCTTGACCGACATTTTGTCGGCGTCCACAGCGGCGATTCGCAAATTGTTACGTTATTACATATCATTTCGCTTGCGAAACAAGTTTCGCTATGGGAGAATCTTCCTCAAGTTGATTGAGGAAGGACCGCATGAGTTTTGCTGGCTTTGTTTCGAGTGCAAAGAAAGCCCTTGGAAGCCTTTGACGGCTTGTTGACCTCATATGGTCTGAAGCGCGACGAGTCCGGGAAGCATCGTGAAGATTGACGAAGCGTAGCCGCGATTCGCCAGCCTAACAGAAGCCCGCCGGTGAAGATCGGCGGGCAATCATTTGTGGATCAAAAACAGCCATTTTTCTTCTGGATCGCGTAAATTTCACTGTCCATATAGTCGTTCCAGTATTCCAGCCACGAGGCCCGCAGAGCTTCAAGCATTTGCGGGGTATCCTTTGCTATTTCACGCCTGTAGTTGAAGTAGATGTCGATCGGCCCCTTGCACGCCTTATCATAGACCTCCATGCGAATCGTCCATTTCGAGAAGCACCGTGGATCCTCGGCCCTGACGTAAAGTTGATCTAAGAGGCAGTTGCGAGCATTCTCATGGAGCCGGCGCTGCTTATTGTCGTCAGCCTGGGCTAATGCCGGACCGACGACTATAAGCATGACGAGCATTAGCATTTTGTGTTTCATGAGATTCTTCATATGCGGATTCTAATGCGCAGACCGGCTGATCATGGCGGGCTACTGTCACTAAAAGAGGTTTTGTATCGCTCTGGCGAGTCCAGCGACATTGAATGCCGTCATGTCGTCACGCCATTCAACCGCGCCTTTTTCCCTGTTGTAGATCGTCTCAACGAGGGTTCTTTTCCGATTATCTTCGGAGAGCGAAACTATTAACGCGTCGTCGCCCTCGTGCTCTGGAGAGATGACCGCAAAGCCTTCGACGTTGATCGTTCCAATAAAAGGCGCGGCCTCGATGACAATCTCTTCAATAGCGCTCAGGTATTCACTTTCACCGGCCCTTTGCACCCATCCATCGATAGTGTCAAAGATCGCGTGATTCTGAATATTCGAAGAGTGGCCGATTCTGTCGCCGATATACTGAATCGCCAGCTTCTTTGCATCATCCTTTGTTTTCGCGAACAGATAGAAGTCCGTCTGTTCCGTAAGACGCCTGACCTTTTCACCCCGCCCAATAAAAGCGCCCTTGTCAGCCTTGATCTCAAATATTCCCATTAAGGTTCGCCTTTAAATTTAGATGTTGCTAAGATTTTCAAGCTCAGGGAACCGCTGATAGCGCATCTGCGGCATGGCACATGCTGGCGCGTTTTCAAGCGTGCTCATCGGCTTTCCCTTCAGAAGGCGGACAGACGTTGCCGTGCGGCCCGTATAACCGCCCATGCGGTTCTTGGCGTTTGCCTTCACGCAAACCGCCTCAAGCCCCTGATCGTTCAGCCGCACAACGCTCGATATCTCAGCATCGCGGATGGAATAAGGGTCTACGAAATAGTCACGCGCGGCGCTCACTATCGCTGCCCTTTCGGCCGCGCTAGGTGGACGTTGTGTCGCCATCACCTTGTCAAATTGCTCTTGGGTTACGCACCCGGACAGCGCCAGGGCGGCGGCAAACATTAGCAGTTTGGTTTTCATGAGGAATCTTCACGGGAAGGTTAGCGGTGCGCAAACCTTAGTTGTGGATTTTTAGCTTTGCAAGTCTCCGCTGTTGGGCTGAACCTGTGGATAACTCCCTGCCCGGTCCCAAAATTCGGACCGTCACAACGTCACAAAACGTTTTATCCTATTCTTCTAATATAGATTATATTTGAAATGCTTAGTTGTCCCCATGATGAGAGATTTGAGTTTTCGAGTCTCTCATCGCCCACCATTTCTTGCATATGTCAGGCAGTGTTTTGCGCAGGTTTCTCTTGCGAGCCGCCTCACCGCTTTGAAGCCACAGCGATTCCGGACGCCGCGCTGCCCTGCGTAGCGCACGCCCTTCGACCGTCATTTCTGCGCCAGGGACTAGCCAGGCCAGTCCTGGGCTGAAAAACTCTACCGCGCCGAAGGTGCGGCGCTTCCGGATTGCTGTAACGAGCACAGGCATGAGGGAGACGACGGCGCCGTCAGTCATCAATGCAGCACTGAACGCTCCAGTCATTCGGAGCCGCGCAAGCTTACCCGCCCCGATACTGCTCCTCCGTCACATGTTCGAGCCAGTCCACCGCCTTGCCGTCGAGCGCCTCCTGAATTGCGATATGCGTCATTCCCGTTTCCGGCGCGGCGCCATGCCAGTGCTTTTCTCCCGGCGGGAACCAGACGACGTCGCCGGCGCGGATCTCGCGCGGCTCCCCGCCCCAGCTCTGCGCGAGGCCGCGGCCTGCGGTGACGATCAGGGTCTGGCCGAGCGGGTGCGTGTGCCAGGCGGTGCGCGCGCCGGGCTCGAAAGTCACGGTCGCGCCGCGTACCCGTGCGGGTGACGGTGCCTCGAAGGCCGGGTCCACGCGAACGGAGCCGGTGAAATACTCGGCCGGGCCATGCGCCGAGGGTCTCGATCCGCATTCGAAGATATCCATTGGAGCCTCCTTTGAGGGACTTCGCCGGGCCAGCCGACGGGTGATGCAGGGGCAAGGCGCATGCAGCTTACCTCTTTCCGGCAAGCGGCTACAACCGATGGATCGTCACGCCCGGGCAGGCGCTCCGCGCAATGTCGCAAAGGTGCTCGTGGTGGGTCAGATAGATCACCTGTCCGACATCGGCCATTTCCGCCATCAGCTCGAAGGCGCGGCCGGCGCGGCCGTCGTCGAAGGTTTCCATGATGTCGTCGGCGATGAAGGGCAGCGTTTCCCGCGTCGCCGCGACTTCGTGGTAGCCGGCGATCCTGAGCGCGAGATAGAGCTGGAAGCGCGTGCCCTTGGAAAGATCGCGGGCGAGCTTCGATCCGCCGGCGGCGGTATTTGCTATGAGGAATTCCTGGCCCTTGTCGGCTTGCGTCGAGAGACCGGAATATTCGCCGCCGCTGATATGCATGAAGGTTCGCGAGGCGCGTTGCATCATGGCGCTGCGGTGGCGCTCGCGAAACAGCCTGAGCGCCTGTTCGGCGGCGATCACGCCCGCGCGCAGGCGGAGATAGCCGATCGCCTTGCTCTCGATGTCGAGAAGCAGCGTGCGGCGCCGCTGTTCGAGCTCCGCCACCCGGTCGCCGCCCTCGACGGCGGCAAGCGCCCTCTCCCGGGTCCTGACATCGGCGTGCAGCTCGCTGACATCCCGGTCGGCCGCCTCGATCGCCTCCTCCAGCCGCGCCAGTTCCAGCCCGAGTTCCCGGTCGTCGAGTTCGGCGAGCAGCGCTTCGGCCTCGGCGGCGCTGGCGACGCCGAGCCGCGCGGCCAGATCGCTTTCCATTTCCGAGCATCGCTGTCGCAGCCGCTGCTCTTCGCGGGTGGCTTCCAGGCAGGCGGCCGCTTCGTCGAGAGTCCCGCAGCCGAAGAAGTCGAGGACCCTCTGCCTGTTGGCGGCGTGAAGTCGCTCCTCGGCGCGCAGCGCGTCGAGGCTCTCCTCCATGCGCTCGATATTGCCTTGAAGCGCCAGACGGCGCTCCTCCTTCTGAAGTGCGGCGGCAACGCGGTCGCGCACCGCGGAAAAGAGCGTGAGGACATCGCCGGCCCGTTCTTCGCCCAGTGCGGCGGCCACGCCGACGACGTTTTCCGTGAAGGCCGCCTGATCCCTGCGCATCCCCGCCACGCGATGATCGAGCTCCGCTTTCTTCTGCATCAGCTTGTCGAGGTTCTGAAGCACGGCGAGCACGGGACCGATTTCCTGCGGCAGCGGGCGCTCCACCTGCCGGGAAAGCCACGTGCCGGCGAGCGCCTCGTCCCATTCCCCGCACCAGGATGCCATCGCAGCCTCCGCGGCCGCAAAAGCGGTCCGCCGCTTTTCGAGCGCCTCCGAGGCGCGTTGGAGCTGCGCCACGGCATTCCGGCAAGCAGTGGATGCGGCCTCCGCTCGGGAGGAGACAAGTTCCGCTACCGCGAGCAATGCGTCGAGGCGCTCCGGCAGCGCATCGGTCATCCCGAGCCGCGCCAGCTCCGCCCGAAGACTGCAGACCGCCGCCTTCTCTTCGGCGACCGCCCGGTCGCGCTCCTTCAGCGCAGTGCGAAGTTCCATGCGCAATTCGAGCGCGGATGCGCGGGCGGCAAGCCACGCCTCCAACTGGGGCAGCCCCGTTATGCAGGGCAAGCCACAGGCGCGTGCGGCGGCGCCGATCTCGGCGTTCAGCCTCTGCCGCCGCTCCTCCGCGGCTTTCCTTTGCACGTCCAGCGACTGCAGGCGGGCGCGCCGCTCGGTCACGGCCAGCGTGAGGCTGCGTATCTCGGCCACGCGCTCCGCCTGGGCAAGCCGAAGCGCCGTGGTTGCATCATGCTCGTGCAGTGCCGTCTCGAATGCGATCGCCGTCTGCTCGTCCAGACCGGCACGATGGCGCTGCCAGGCAGTATTGCGGCGGCGCCTCAGTTCGCAAACGGTCGCGTCGTCCACGACGCCGCCATTGGCCGCAATGGCGGCAAGGCGCGCCTCGTCTCCGGCCTGGCGTTCGCTTTCGTCGGCGATCCTGTCGCCGAGGCGCAAGCGCCGCTCCGCCTCGGCGTGGTCCTCGGCCCGCCACGCTTCCACGACGGGCGGTGCCGGAGCGGGAAGCGCGGCCAGATCGTCGATCGTGCCGGCGAAAGGCCGCAATTCATCCAGTCGGTCGCATATGGCGGCATCGAGCCGGTCGATCTCCCTTGCCGATGACTGCTGGCGCAAAAGGCAGTCGCTCTGCCGGAGAAGATGCACGCGTTCGGCGAGGAACGCCGGGTCGGCCGTCCCCTCCTTCAGCCGGGCAACTTCGCGCTCGGCGTCGCCGTGGTTCCCTTCCGCGGTTTCCATCTCCTCTCGCGCCGCTGCCAGCCTTTCCGAAAGGCTTGCGTGCCGGCGCACCAGATCCTGCAGTCGGAGGGCGCGCGCCGCCGGCAGCAGGAGCGAGGCCAGATCGGGATTGCCCGCCTCGCCCAGGCGGATCAAACAGGCATCGATCTCGGCGGCCGTCTTCGCCAGTTCCTCCAGACGAGCCGGCATGTCGCGGTCCGCCGTGAGATAGCGGGCTTCGAGTGCGCTTTCGCGCAGAGCCCCGAACCGTTCCGCGATCGCCAGCGCCTGCTCGTCGCGAGGCAGCCCGGCAAGCTCTTCGCGCCGCCGGGTGAGTTCCTCGTGCAATTGCCGGAGCCGCGCGGCGATTTCCGCATCGCTGCGGCGAAGAACCGGCAATTCCTCCTGCCACTCGGCCGGCGGCACCGGCAACGGGTCCCGCCCGGCAAGCTCCTGCCGCACGCCGCGAAGCCGCGCGAGAAGCGGCAGGGCGTCGCGCTGAGCCCGCATCCGGTCCCGGTCGGCACGCAACTCGTTGCGCTGTCTCGCCGCTGCCTCGTGGCGTGCGCGCATGCTCGCCAGGGCCTTGCGGAGTGCTGCGTATTCGCGTGCATTCACGTCGACCGCGTTCCGCTCCGCCTTCAGCGCGTCGAGCTCCGCCTTCAGTTCGGCGAGCTGGTGCTTGCGCGCCTGCGGGCGGAAGAAAGAATCCGCTTGGGCTCGAAGCCCGGCAAGCACGGCGGTGCTGTCCGGCAAACCGGAACTCGCGGAAAACAGGAGAGACCCCAGCTCGCCCTCGCTCTTCAGTATGGCTTCCCCGCCCTCTTCGATGCTGTCGTCGTCGAGCGAGAACATCGTGCTGTAGGTTGCCCGGTCGATCGAGCCGAGGGCTGTGGAAAACAGGCCATCGGGCAGCGGCTGCTCGTCGGGGCCGATCAGGCTGTTGGCGTTGCGCTTGATGCGGTAGGCGTGATGCAGGCGGTTACCGGCCGCGACGATGCCGCCGATCCGCATCGTGTGATAGGGATGCAGGAAGCCGTAGGGGCTCGAACGTTCGATGCCGAAGACGAGGTCGAGGAAGCCGGAAAAGAGGGTCGACTTGCCGGCTTCGTTCGGGCCGTAGATGAGGTGAAAATCCGGCTCGCCCAGCCTCGCCTCACCGAAATCGAGATGCCGCTCCGTGAATTTCCCGTAGCGGACGAGCTCCAGTCGCTGAAGCCGCATCAGTCGATGCCTCCGGCGCCGGCACGGCCGTGAAGATGCGCCAGCACATCCGCACTCCCCGCAAGTGCTGCCTCCAGCGCCAGCCGCTCCAGCGCCTCCTCGTCGCTCGCCAGCACCTGCCTGAGTTCAGGCGGCAGTTGCTGCAGGAGCTCCTTGGCAACTCCGCTCAGCTCGCCGCGAAAGCCGAAGGAGGGCAGAACGTCGTTTTCGACGAGTGCCGCCAGTTCGCCGACCGGGTCGGCCGCACTTTGCTCCGCATTGCCGATTGCCTGGCAGCCCAATTCCGTCTTCTCGATCCAGCATCCGCCGATCCCGGCCGCGATGTTGACGATCTCCGCTTCCAGGAGATCCGCGTCGCGCCTGAGGCGCCAGGCAAGCGGCGTCGCGCCGGTCAGCGTCAAGCGCAGGATCAGATTGTCCGCCGCCATGTTCTTTCGAAGGCGGATCAATTCACGGCCCACCGCATCCAGCATGTCGCGCCAGTCCGCAATCCCGCTCACGTCGATCTCGTGTCGCTCGAACGCGGCGGTGCCGGTCGGCCGGTCATCCAGCGCAACCAGCCCTTCATCGTCGATCGTCACGATCGTGACGCCCTTCGTCCCCGCTTCGTTGATGTCTCGGCCCTGCGGCATGCCGGGCATGACGATGCAGGGCTTTTCGCAGTGCACCTGCCGCTGATGGACATGACCGAGCGCCCAATAATCGAAACCGTGCCGCTGAAGCTCGGCGACGCTGCAGGGCGCGTAAGGGTCGTGGGCCGCGGATCCGGAGAGACTGGTATGCAGCATGCCGATATTGATGCCGCCGGCGACCGGCGGATGGAACTGGGGCAGCAGGCTTTCCGGCGCGTGCGGATCGGCAAAGCTCACGCCGTGGATGTGCACCGTGCGGCCGTTCGCAAGCGTCTTGACATGAACCGCCCTGCTCCGGCCGGCAAATACATGCACCGAAGACGGCAGGGTGAGTTCGCGCGTCACCTGCGACTGGGCATCGTGATTGCCGCGAATGATGAACGTCCCGATGCCGGCCTCGTCGAGCCGCCGAAGCTCGGCCGCCAGGAAGAGCGCCGTGTTCATGGAGGTCTGGCTGCCGTCATAGAGATCGCCGGCGATCAAAAGCGCATCGACCCTTTCGGCAATGCAGAGATCGACGATGCGGACGAGCGCATCGCGCGTCGCGCTTCGAACGAGGCCGGCAAGCTCCGCATTCCGGAGTGCCAGGCTGCGCAAGGGCGAATCGAGATGGAGGTCTGCGGTGTGAACAAATCTGAAGGGCATGGCCGGGCGGACCATGACCCGGCGCCGCCGCTTTCGTCAATGGCTGCAGGACCGGGTATCCACGGAATGCTTGAACGCCGGCAGCGTTGCGACGCGCCGCCGACAACTCTTCGCTTCGCAAACAACGGCATCGCGACCAGGGCGCGTTTCTTGTCGCCGCCGGTCATTCCCAAGTTTTAGGTGGTTTTGGTCGACAAATGCGGCAATTGTGACTATCAATAATGTCACTGCCATTTCACATGGCCCCTCATAATAACTCATAAGGTCATGAAGAAGACATTCGAGGTTTCCGATAAGCTGTTCGAGCTCTACCATCGCGTTCATCGTCTGGTGAACGAGTCCATGACGGAGGAAGGCGTATCGCTTGCCAGGAGCAAGTTCCTGTTCTTCCTGAGCAAGCTCGGACCCTGTCGGTCTACCGACATAGCCTGTGCGCTGAATTTCGCTCCGCGAACAGTGACCGAGGCGATCGACGGACTGGAACGCGACCGTCTGGTCATGAGAAAACCCGACCCCGAGGATCGCCGCGCAAAGATCGTCTCCATAACAGAGACCGGCCGGACCGTTCTTCAGGCTGCAGAACATCCGCGCAAGCAGCTCATCGAAGAGATCTTTTCGGCGCTCGATGACGAGCAACTGGACCAGTTGTACGATATCGTCAGCAAACTCGTCGAGAAAACCGACGATATCCGCAAGCGCAAGGAAGAAGCGGAAGCGACGGAGATAGCCGTCGCGCGCTGAACGCCGTGTCAAGAATCAGGAGGCCGGGACATCATGTCCCGGCCTTTTTCGTTTTCTCCGTATCGGACGCTTACATGGCGTCCATCGCGCCTATGGAGAAGAACAGCGTTTCGCCGGAGGAGTCGTCGACGCCGTCATTGTCGGTGACGACATAACCGTTGCCGGCCGCGTCGATTGCAAAGCCTTCGACCTTGTCGACGACATAGCCGTTCAGCGACTGCAGGTCCGGAATGAGGTCGCGCACCTCTTCCTTGTTCACGACAGGCAGTGCCCCGCCGAGTGCCCCGGGTTTGAGATCCGCAAGCGCGACGCGGTAGAGCCTCTTGAGCTTGGCGGCTTCGCCGACCAGATTGTCACGCTCGAGAATATAGGCGTAGGCTCCATGAACGGAGATTTCCGACAGGCCGACCCAGCCTTCCTCCGCCTTTTCAAGCGGATAGCGCACGGCGCCCCATTCCTTGCTCGACGGCTTGTAGGAGACGAGCTTGACGAAGCCCTTCTCGTCATCCTTCCATTCGCGCTGCACAGCCATCCAGAGAACCTGATCGTCCCCTTCGTCCACGACCGCTATGCCTTCGAAGCCGTAGCGGATCTCGCTGGCGCGCAACTCCTCCGGTAGTGCGATCTCCTGCTTGATCTCGCCCTTCCTGTTCACATGCAGCAGCGCATGGCTGTAGAGCTTGTCGGAGTTGCCTTCCGAAGCGAGCCAGAAGCCGCCTTCGCCGTCAATGGCGATGCCTTCGACGTCGAGCTTCTGGGCGGGAGCGCCGTCACGGGTGACCGGCAGGGCTTCCGTGATCAAAGCGGGCTTCTGCGTAGCGTCGATCGTGAAGATGGTCGGCTGCGACGAGTAGACTGAATCATTGACCGCATGCAGGAAGCCGGGCTTGTCGGCAGCGGCAAGGCCGGAAAGCGCCCCGAAGCCGATGGGTAGCCCGTCCTTCTCCACGGAACGGATCTGCGGATAGGCAGCCTCCCCTTCCCCGCGCTCGTAGATCATGACATGCGCCCGCGCCCCGCCGTCTTCGACGAGATCGACCTCGTTCGCGGTCGCAAACAGGTTGCGCCCGGGAATGGCGACAGCGCCCTCGGGGGAAACGCCGGAGGGCAGAAGCTGCACGAGCTCCGGTTCGCCGCCCGTATCCTTGTAGACGCCGACGATCGAGGCGCGTTCCGAAAGAACGAAGAAGAGCTTGTCTTCGCCGAATTGCGCCATTTCAAGCCCTTCCGGTTCGACGCCCTTCGCCGAAGAACGCTTTTCCGGATAGTGGCCGATCGACGCGACAGCGTGTTCGAAGGCTGCTCCCGATTCGTAGAGGACCTTCCCGGTCGTGTCGAAGATCGTGAAGCCGCGGCTCCCGCCCTCATAATCGCCCTCATTGGCGACGACCAGGCGATCGTCGTCGAGCCACTTGATCGCATCGGGCTCGCGCTTGCGGCCCGCCTGCTCGCCGGTAAAGGCGATGGAGCCGTCGCGCTTTGTGTCGATACCTTGGAGATCGACCGTGCCCGCAGGGAAATGCGTCTTCACGGTTGCGGACTTACCGTCGATGATGACGATGTGGTTGTTCTCCTGGAGGGTGAGCGCAATCTCGTCCCGGCCGTTGAAGGCTACGAATTCCGGCTCGGGATCGTCGCCGGCGACCTCGGCGAGACCGGTCAGCGTCACATGCTTGATGGTCGCGCAATCGGCCGCCCCGTCCTTCAGCGACAGGATCACGAGATCTCCTGCAGGCATCTGAGGGATCTGCCCGTCATTGACGTCCTCGTCGCGCTCGTTCTCGATCGCGATTGCGGCAAGCGTCCGATCCTTGTTCACGGCCACCGAGTCCGGCTGGCCACCGAGATCGCAGGTGGCATCCACCTCCCTGCCGGCAATGTCGACCACGGCGAGCACGCCGGACGGATTGGTAAAGCTTTCGCTCGTGTTGACGGCAACGAGCGCTTTGGCACCGGCTACCGCAACCGAAGTCGGCTCCCCGTCGAATGAGACGATACCGCCTGCCTCAGGCGCCCTGGCGTCGGTGATGTCGATGAAACCGATGCGTTTGCCGGGACTGTCGGAATAGATCAGCGTATTGCCGTCTTCGCTTGCGGTGATGATTTCGGCCGATGTCGGGGCGTTCCGCTCGGCTCCCTCGGGCAAATTCGTGGCCACCGCAAAGGATGCGATGCGATTGAATACCTGTTCGGCCTGAACGACCGATGCCGTCGATGCGGCAAGTGCCGCGGCCAATGCCGTGGTGATGGAAATTGCTTTCATCTGTCCCTCCTTGTCGCGGCACGCCGTTGCGCTACCGCGTGCGTCCGAAAACGTCGGACGGGAGGCTTTTGCAACTGTCCTGTAACAGCCGGATGACAGGGAAAGCCGGAATGAAAAGAGGCCCGGATGACCGGGCCCCAATCAACCTGCCGAATGCCGCCTGGGCGGTATCGCGACAGATGGAACATGAACCAGTAGCGGACGGAGGCACCCGCCGCTCCATCGGTAAATTAGTTGACGGCGTCCTTGAGGCCCTTGCCGGCCGTGAACTTCGGCACGTTGCGTGCCGGGATGTCAACTTCCGCACCCGTCGACGGGTTGCGGCCCTTGCTGGCTTCGCGGCGCGATACGGAGAAATTGCCGAATCCGACGAGGCGGATGTCGCCGCCGTTCTTCAGTTCGCCCTGAATGGTCTCAAAAACTGCATCAACGGCAGAAGACGCATCTGCCTTCGAGAGTCCGGCCTTGTCGGCTACGGCAGCCACGAGCTCATTTTTGTTCATGTTTCCACCCCTTTCATGCTGGTTCGAAACGACTGTCTTCTTAAGGCGGGGCTGCGAAAGCAATGCCCACGTCTTGCCATTCCCAATTGCGCCTAATCCCTTGGAATGCAAGGGTTGCAGCGTGCTTTTACAACAAAAAAGACCGGCAGAACGCCGGTCTTCCTTGTTTTTCTGGCCGAAGGGCGCAAGCGGGACACACTTGTCACCCTATCTGCACTGCCTCAGTGGGCAATCGAAGTGCCCGCTTCGTCCTGCGAATCAACGGACGGCAGGGCGGCCGGCTGGCTTGCCGGGTCCCATTCGATGGGCTCCGGAAGCCGCAGCAACGCGTGCTCGATCACCTCGCCCATCCGCGAAACGGGGATGATTTCGAGGCTGTTCTTGACGTTGTCAGGGATGTCGGCGAGGTCCTTGGCGTTCTCCTCGGGGATCAGCACCTTCTTGATGCCGCCGCGCAGAGCTGCCAGCAACTTCTCCTTCAAACCGCCGATCGGCAGCACGCGTCCACGCAGGGTGATTTCACCGGTCATCGCCACGTCCTTGGAGATGGGGATACCGGTCATCACCGACACGATCGCCGTCGCCATGGCGACACCGGCCGACGGGCCGTCCTTCGGGGTCGCGCCCTCCGGCACGTGGACGTGAATGTCGCGCTTGTCGAACAGCGGCGGCTCGATGCCGAAATCGATCGCGCGCGAGCGGACATAGGATGCCGCCGCCGAAATGGATTCCTTCATCACGTCACGCAGGTTGCCGGTAACCGTCATGCGGCCCTTGCCGGGCATCATCACGCCTTCGATCGTCAGCAGTTCGCCGCCGACCTCAGTCCAGGCAAGACCGGTGACCACCCCGACCTGATCGTCACGCTCGGCTTCGCCGTGGCGGAAGCGCGGCACACCGAGATAGTCGTGGATGTTCTCGGCCGTCACTTCGACCTTCTTGGTCTTGCCCTTGAGGATCTCCGTCACCGCCTTGCGCGCCAGCTTCATCAGCTCGCGCTCGAAGTTGCGGACGCCCGCTTCTCGCGTGTAGTTCTGGATGACCGCCATAAGAGCGCCATCCGTGACGGAGAACTCGTTCGTCTGGAGCGCATGGTCGCGGATCGCCTTCGGCAGCAGGTGCCGCTTGGCAATCTCCCGCTTTTCGTCTTCGGTATAGCCGGCAATGCGGATGACTTCCATGCGGTCCATCAGCGGCGGCGGAATGTTGAGCGTGTTCGCCGTGGTGATGAACATCACGTTGGAGAGGTCGTATTCCACCTCCAGGTAGTGATCCATGAACGTCGAGTTCTGTTCCGGATCGAGCACCTCCAGGAGCGCCGAAGACGGATCGCCACGGAAGTCCTGACCCATCTTGTCGATCTCGTCGAGCAGGAAGAGCGGGTTGGACTTCTTCGCCTTCTTCATCGACTGGACGACCTTACCCGGCATGGAGCCGATATAGGTCCGCCGATGGCCACGAATTTCGGCCTCGTCCCGAACGCCGCCCAGCGCCATGCGGATATATTCGCGGCCGGTCGCCTTTGCGATCGACTTGGCGAGCGACGTCTTGCCGACGCCGGGAGGGCCGACGAGGCACAGGATCGGCCCCTTGATCTTGGACGAACGGGCCTGCACCGCCAGATATTCGACGATGCGTTCCTTTACCTTGTCCAGACCGAAGTGATCGGTATCCAGCACCTTTTCGGCATGGTTGAGATCGGTCTTGATCTTCGACTTCTTGCCCCAGGGCAGGCCCAGCAGCCAGTCGAGATAGTTGCGCACGACCGTCGCTTCCGCCGACATCGGGCTCATCTGGCGCAGCTTCTTCAGCTCCGCATCGGCCTTTTCACGGGCTTCCTTGGAGAGCTTTGTCTTGGAGATGCGCTCTTCGAGTTCGGCCATCTCGTCACGGCCGTCCTCGCTGTCGCCGAGCTCCTTCTGAATCGCCTTCATCTGCTCATTCAGGTAGTACTCGCGCTGCGTCTTCTCCATCTGGCGCTTGACGCGCGAACGGATGCGCTTTTCGACCTGAAGAACCGAGATCTCGCCTTCCATGAAGCCGAGCGCCTTTTCGAGCCGCATCTTCACGCTCGTCGTCTCCAGCATTTCCTGCTTTTCGACGATCTTGATCGACAGATGCGATGCGACGGTATCGGCGAGCTTCGAGTAGTCTTCGATCTGGCTCGCGACGCCGACGACTTCCGGCGAAATCTTCTTGTTGAGCTTCACATAGCTTTCGAATTCGGAAACGACCGAACGGCTCAGCGCCTCGATCTCGACCGGATCCTCGTCCGGTTCGGGCAGCGCATGGGCGACTGCCTCGTAGAAATCGTCACGCGGCGTATAGCGATCGATCTCGGCACGCGACCGTCCTTCGACCAGAACCTTCACGGTTCCGTCGGGGAGCTTCAGAAGCTGCAGCACGTTTGCAATCGTGCCGACTTTGTAAATGGCGGCGGGTTCCGGATCGTCATCCGTAGCGTTGATCTGGGTCACGAGCATGATCTGCTTGTCGGTACCCATGACCTCTTCGAGTGCACGGATCGACTTCTCCCGGCCGACGAAGAGCGGCACGATCATGTGGGGGAACACCACGATGTCACGCAGCGGCAGAACCGGATAGGTCGCGCTTTCAGTCGCCGGAGACGTTTTGTTCGTCATATCATTTCCTTTCCGTCCCGATGTTCGGGCCCGTTTCCGGGAGCCTCTGCGGCACTCCCGGCTGTCACATTTCGTACATGAAAGTGGAGTGCAAGAGAGGCCTTTTCAAGGTACGGCGCAATCCCCGCCTTCATGGATAATCCCCGACCTTTAAGCTCGGATGCTGTTGCAGACCTTGCGAGCTGCCCGGATATCGCGGCCTGCAAATGCGCATCCATTGAATCTGCGCATCATCGCGTTGTTGCGGCACTTTAGCAACAATCGATTGGTGCGATCACCATGATTTTGAACTGAAACATTCGAGGGAACGGGCCCGAACGGCGGCTGCAGAGCCGCCCTCCAAAATGCCGGTTCCGGACCGCTTCGCCGGCACGATCGCAACGGCGTCACATGAAAAAGCCCCCACGCGGGGGGCTCTTCAAACAATCGTGAGGGCCAGCGCGCCCGATAAGACGCGCTGCGCTTGAGGCTCAAGCCGAAACGTTGGTCTTCTCCTCGGAACGCTCCGAGTAGATATAGAGCGGCCGCGCCGTTCCCTTGACGACCTCGTCCGAAATGACGACTTCGCGAACGCCTTCCAGCGTCGGCAGCTCGAACATGGTGTCGAGCAGGATCTTCTCCATGATCGAACGCAGGCCGCGTGCGCCGGTCTTGCGGACGATGGCACGGCGGGCGATCTCACGCAGCGCGTCCTCGTGGAAGTTCAGTTCGACGTCTTCCATCTCGAAAAGCCGCTGATACTGCTTGACCAGAGCGTTCTTCGGCTCCGACAGGATCTGGATCAGCGCATCCTCGTCGAGGTCCTCGAGCGTCGCCAGAACCGGCAAGCGCCCGATGAATTCCGGGATCAGGCCGAACTTCACCAGATCTTCCGGTTCGAGCTCGCGCAGCACCTCGCCGACGCGCCGGTCTTCCGGAGCGCGCACCGTCGCGCCGAAGCCGATCGACGTCTTCTCTCCGCGGGCGGAGATGATCTTGTCGAGGCCCGCAAAAGCGCCGCCGCATATGAAGAGGATATTCGTCGTATCCACCTGCAGGAACTCCTGCTGCGGATGCTTGCGGCCGCCCTGGGGCGGGACCGATGCGACGGTACCTTCCATGATCTTCAGAAGCGCCTGCTGCACGCCCTCGCCCGAAACGTCGCGCGTGATCGACGGGTTGTCGGACTTACGGGAAATCTTGTCGACCTCATCGATGTAGACGATGCCGCGCTGGGCGCGCTCGACGTTGTAATCGGCCGCCTGCAGGAGCTTGAGGATGATGTTCTCGACATCCTCACCGACATAGCCGGCCTCGGTCAGCGTCGTCGCGTCCGCCATCGTGAAGGGAACGTCGATGATTCGAGCGAGCGTCTGCGCAAGATAGGTCTTGCCGCAGCCGGTCGGCCCGACCAGCATGATGTTCGACTTCGCCAGCTCCACGTCGCTGCTCTTTGCCGCATGGGCAAGGCGCTTGTAGTGGTTATGCACGGCGACCGACAGGATACGCTTGGCCTGCTGCTGGCCGATGACGTATTCGTCGAGGACCTTGATGATCTCCTGCGGCGTCGGAACGCCGTCGCGGGACTTGACCATCGAGGTCTTGTTCTCTTCGCGGATAATGTCCATGCAGAGTTCGACGCATTCATCGCAGATGAACACGGTCGGTCCGGCAATCAGCTTGCGGACTTCATGCTGGCTCTTGCCGCAAAACGAACAATAGAGAGTATTCTTCGAGTCACCGCCGTTGCTACCGCTGACCTTGCTCATTTCCACTTCCTTCCAGCACGCCGGACACCTTCGGAAAGATATCACGGACACTCAGTTCGCCTTGCACGTCGGCTCCAGGCGCCGCCCAAGGCTCTTGGGAGTACTCACCGTACCGGGCGAAGGCCCGATCACCGGTTGCAACGACTCTCCCCATCAAATCCGAATGCTATGCTCCTTGTTCCAACATAGCATTAAGGATTCATATTAACGGCTTTGCCCCTTGGATAAAGCCCCTTCGCCATTACAAATGTGTCACAATTACATCTGTGGCGACACAAAAGCCCGTGTTCGAACCTATTCCATGCCCTCGACCGCATCGCGCGACGTGATCACCTTGTCGATCAAACCCCAGTCGAGCGCCTCGTCCGCACTCATGAAATGATCGCGGTCGAGCGTCTGCTCGACTTCTTCGTAGGTGCGGCCGCAATGCTTGACGTAAACCTCGTTCAACCGGCGCTTCATCTTGAGAATGTCGCGTGCATGCCGTTCGATGTCGGACGCCTGGCCCTGGAACCCGCCGGAGGGCTGGTGGACCATGATGCGCGAATTGGGCGTTGCGAAGCGCATGTCCTTGTGGCCGGCGGCAAGCAGCAGCGAGCCCATCGACGCCGCCTGACCGATGCAGAGCGTCGAGACCGCCGGCTTGATGAACTGCATGGTGTCGTAGATCGCCATGCCCGCTGTCACGACACCGCCCGGAGAGTTGATGTAGAGAGCGACTTCCTTCTTCGGGTTTTCCGCCTCGAGGAACAGCAACTGTGCGCAGACCAGCGTCGCCATGTGGTCTTCGACAGGCCCCGTCAGGAAGATGATGCGCTCCTTGAGCAGTCGCGAATAGATATCGTAGGATCGCTCGCCGCGATTGGTCTGCTCAACAACCATCGGCACCAGCGCCATGGCCGTATCAACTGGATTTCTCATATCGAACCTTCATCAATCGGGACCGCATCCCTTCGCGGACCGGAATCATCGGATAAGCCTCAGACCTTACATAGAGTGTCAATGCCCTTCACTTCAAGACGCGAACATTCGATAAACTGAATAGTCGCGGGCCCGGGGTCCAGAGCTTTTTATCGGCGTGGCGGATTGGCGGTAGAACAATTTTCCAATTCTTTATGCCGTCGCGCATGCCCCGGGCGCCTTCCTCACAGGCATTCGCAGAGGCGCGGTAAACGACTGGTAAATTCCGACGCCTTTCAAAGCTGGGACTCCAACGGCAGAAAGCGGATCACGCCGGCGATCAGCCGGCGGAGAATGCTTGCGTCCGGCTCGCGCCGCAGCAGCCGCAGGGAGCCGTTCGTCCGGTCCCGCCACGCGGGCCGGCCGTCCTTAAGCATCAGGCGATAGCTTCGCTCCGGCGCCGTTTCCTCGTCGAAGATCGACTGAAGCTCGGCGGCGAGCGCCTCGTCGGAGAAGACGATGCCCATCTCGGTGTTGAGCGACGCGGAACGCGGATCGAAATTCATGGAGCCAACATAACCGCAGAGGCCATCGACGACGAAGGCCTTGGTGTGGAGGCTCGCGTTTCGCGCTCCGAACAGCGACATACGGTGACGATCGAAGAAATCGCCGCGCTCCTTGAGCTCGTAAAGCTCGACACCGCCGTCAAGCAGGCCTTTGCGATACTTCACGTAGCCGCCATGCACCGCCGCGACGTCGGTTGCCGCGAGCGAATTCGTCAGCACCGCCACCCTCGCGCCCTTTCCCGCGAGCAGCGCCAGCACGCGCGTCCCCGCTGCGCCGGGGACGAAGTAAGGCGAGATGATCCGCAGATCACGCCTGGCGCCCTTGATCAGCGGGAACAGTTCGCGCAACAGCCAGTTCTGCCGCTTCTGCATCAGCGCCTTTTCCGGCGGGTCGAACGCCATGCGCATATCCGCGCTGCGATGGAGGGTCCGGCTCCCCCAATAGGGGCCGGGACCCGCGTCTGCGACCCTTTCGAGGTAGAAGCGCGCGGCCGCCGTGCACGCCAGCGCGTCCAGCGCCTCTCTCAGCGCCGGAAGGTACTGCTTGCGCGGCGTCCTGAGCGCGGCGATCGGCAGCACCGACGTGCTGTTCCAGTAGAGATCGAACATGGCCGTCGCCTGGTCGACGACCGGCCCCGCCATCCAGACGTCGAGGTCACGGAAGTTCGACAGTTCCGCCGCGTCGAAATAGGCATCGCCGATATTGCGCCCACCGGATATCGCCAGCCGGCCATCGGCAACCCACAGCTTGTTGTGCATCCGGCGCGTCGCACTGAAGGCCCGTATCGCCATTTCGAACCCGCGGCGGAAGCGGTCCGTTCGTGCCCGGCTTGGATTGAAGAGCCGCACGTCGACATTCGGATGTGCGTCGAGCGAAATGCAGAGACGATCATGGATGCCCGCATTGATATCATCGAGCAGCAGGCGGACGCGAACGCCGCGGTCGGCCGCTCGGATGATCTCGCGCGTCAGCAGAAATCCCGTCAGGTCGTCCTTCCAGTAGTAGTATTGCAGGTCCAGGCTGCGCCCCGCCCGGCGGGCCGAAAGCGCCCGCGCAACGAAGGCTTCGATGTTATCCGAAATGAGCGAGACCACGCTCTCGCCGGGTTGGGCGGCACCCAGCAGCGGGCCGAGATGCCGATCGATGCGCGTCTCGTCTCCGCCGATGGGGAGCGCGAATGATGGTTCGATCCGCGGCCTGCGACCAAACCAGCCGTAAACGTAGAGGACCGCGACCAGGAAGAGCCCGCAGAGCGCTACGAGAAAAAGTGCAATCCACGACAACATCAGACGCTGCCCTGCCGCAAGTTTCACCGGAGCCGATCAAGGATGAAACATGCGGAAACCAATATACGACGGCGACCAGCGCGCCCCCACCGTGGAGCGCGTGCGACACCGCTATCCCTGCCCCGCATCGGCCAATCGGGCTTCCTCACCCTCGGGGCCGTCCTTCTGGACGACCTTGAGATCGATCGAGGCCTTGACGGGCAGATGGTCCGAAGCCACTCGCGCCAGGGGCGTGTCGTGCACGGCCACCGAGGTTACAAGATGATGCGGATTGCCGAGCACCCGGTCGAGCGGCAGCAGCGGAAAACGCGAGGGGAAGCTGGCAACGGCTGAATGCGACGGGTCGAATATAGGACTGAGGAAGCTGAGCGAGGAGCGTTTGCCCATGCGCCATTCGTTGAGGTCGCCGATCAGCAGCGTCGGACGGCCGGCGCCGTCCGCCGTCGCCTTCAAAAGCGATTCCGCCTGGCGCGCCCGGGAATGACGCAGCAGGCCAAGGTGGGCGGCGATCACCCGCAACGGACCCGCCTTCAGGTCGAGATCGACGACGAGGGCACCGCGCGGCTCGACGCCCGGCAATTTCAGCTGCCTTACGTCGGAAACCGCACCCTCACGGATAAGCAGGACGTTGCCATGCCATCCGTGGCCCTTCTCGCTGAAAGGCGAAATCGGAACGGAGACAAGATGCGCCTCACGGCGTAGGTGCTCGAGATCGAGGAGCCCCGCGCGCTCACCGAATCTCTGGTCGGCCTCCTGAAGCGCGACGATATCCGCACCGATCTCGGCGATGACCTGCGCAATTCGCGGCGGGTCGAAGCGCCCGTCGGTGCCCACGCATTTGTGGATATTATAGGAAGCGATCACGATGTCGCCGCGGTTCACGGCGGCATCACGGTTGACGACCGTCGGCCGCCGCTTTCGTATCGCTGCCATGATGCCCGCGGATAGATTGCCTTGCGTCTTTGCCATGCCGCTCCCTGCTTGCTGCCGCATCATGCTCAAATAGGTCGGGCGGTGCTACCGGAAAAGTAGCTAGCGGCGATGTTGTTCCTTCCGGTGCCGAAGGCACTTGCAGTCAGCCCTCATGGCGCAATAGAGATGCGGATCGCCATCCGATCGCAGCATTCGAAGAGTCGATATCATGTCCATCGCCCCCGGTATCACCATCGACGGCCCCGCCCGGCGCGTCTCCCTGGACGTCCGCAACCCCCGCTTCTTCCGCAATCCGCTGCCGGCCTACGCGGCACTCCATGCGCAATGTCCGGCCTTTTTCTGGGAGGAGCCGCAGCAGTGGTTCTTTGCGGGCTACGAGCAGGTGAACAGTCTATTGCGCGACCGCCGCTTCGGCCGACAGATCCTGCATGTCGCCACCCGGGAAGAACTCGGCATGCCGAAACCGAAACCGCATCTGAAGGCTTTCGATGCGCTGGAGGAACACTCGCTGCTCGAACTGGAGCCGCCGGCCCATACGCGGCTGCGCACGCTCGTCAATCGCGCCTTCGTCTCCCGTCAGATCGAACAGCTCAGGCCGGAAATCGAGGCGCTCTCGCATGCTGTGATCGACGGCTTCGAGAAGGATCGCCAGACCGAGCTGTTGAAGACCTATGCCGAGACGATCCCGGTCACCATCATCGCGCGGATGCTCGGCATCCCGGTCGAAGCGGCGCCGCGTCTGCTCGACTGGTCGCACCGCATGGTGAAGATGTACGTGTTCAATCCCAGCCTGGAAACGGAGTTCGACGCCAACCAAGCATCGGCGGAGTTCGCCGACTACCTGAGAGGAATCATAGCGGAGAAGCGGGCGAACCCCGCCGACGACCTGCTCACGCATATGATCACCTCGGAAAAAGACGGCGAGCGCCTGTCGGATGCGGAGCTGATTTCGACCACGGTCCTCCTTCTGAATGCGGGCCACGAGGCGACGGTTCATCAGATCGGCAATGCCGTGCACACGATCCTGCAGTCCGGCCTCTCCCCCACCGAGCTTTTTTCGGACGAGAAGGCGACGGAGCGCACCGTGGAAGAGTGTCTGCGCTTCGCCGCGCCCTTGCATATCTTTCAGCGCTACGCGCTCATGGATATCGAGCTGGAGGACGGCATCGCCCTCAGGAAGGGGGACAAGATCGGCCTCATGCTGGGGGCGGCGAACGTCGATCCGCGCAAATTCTCCTCTCCCGATACGTTCAAGCCGGATCGCAACGAAGGCGCCAACGTCTCTTTCGGCGCCGGCCTGCATTTCTGCATCGGCGCACCGCTGGCACGGCTGGAGCTGCAGATTTCCCTGCCGATCCTGTTCCGGCGGCTTCCCGGAATGCGGCTCAAGAACGAGCCGCCGGTCAAGGACGCGTTCCACTTTCATGGTCTGGAGCGGCTCGATCTGGTCTGGTGAGCGGCGTCAGACGCGGATCACGTAGTCCTTGCGAGTCGTTTCAACGACTTCCCAGGTTCCCTTGAAGCCGGGTCTCAACACCAGGCTGTCGCCGGCTTCGAGATGAAGGGGCTCCCCGCCCTCTTCGGTCACGATCGAATGACCGGAGAGGATGTGGAAATATTCCCACTCGTCATAGACGATCCGCCACTTGCCGGGGGTGGCTTCCCATATGCCCGCATAGAGCCCGCCGGCCTCCTCGATATTCCAGGTGCGAAATTCCGGATTTCCAGAAATCAGCCTGTCGCGCGCCGGCGCCCCGATCTCAGCCTCGACGCAAGACGGATCGAATTTCAGCATATGGCCCATAAGAAGCCTCTACGTCCTGCCGTGCCTCTCAGGCCTTGCCCAGCGCCTGTTCCAGATCGGCAATGATGTCGGCCACGTCCTCGATGCCGACCGACAACCGGATGACGTCGGGTCCGGCGCCTGCGGCGACCTGCTGCTCCGGCGTGAGCTGCCGGTGCGTGGTCGAGGCGGGGTGGATCACGAGCGAACGCGTGTCGCCGATATTGGCAAGATGGGAGAACATTTCCAGTGCCTCGACAAAGCGCTTTCCCGCCTCGTATCCGCCCGCGAGCCCGAAAGTGAAGACGGCTCCCGCCCCCTTCGGCGAGTAGCGCTGCTGCAGCGCGTGGTTCGGATCGCCTTCGAGCCCGGAATAGCGGACCCAGGACACCTTCTCATGCCCCTTCAGCCATTTGGCGACCTCCAGCGCGTTGTCGCAATGGCGCTGCATCCTCAGCGGCAGCGTCTCGACGCCGGTCTGGATAAGGAAGGCGTTGAAGGGCGAAATCGCCGGACCGAAATCCCTCAGACCCAGGACCCGCGCGGCGATGGCGAAGGCGAAGTTGCCGAAGACCTGGTGCAGGACGATGCCGCCATATTCCGGCCTGGGCTCCGAGAGCAGCGGATACTTGCCGGATTTCGACCAGTCGAACGTACCGCCGTCGACGATGATCCCGCCCATCGAATTGCCATGACCGCCGATGAACTTGGTGAGCGAATGGACGACGATATCGGCGCCGTGTTCGAGCGGCCGCATCAGATAGGGCGTCGCCATCGTATTGTCGACGATGAGCGGCAGTCCATGCCGCCGCGCGACGTCTGCGATCGCGGCTATATCGACGAAGGTGCCGCCCGGATTGGCGAGGCTTTCGATGAAGATCGCCTTGGTGCGTTCGTCGATCTGCGCATCGAAGCTTTCGGGCTCCGCCGAATCGGCCCAACGGACCTGCCAGTCGAAGGCCTTGAAGGCATGGCCGAACTGATTTGCCGACCCGCCGTAAAGCTGTCTGGCGGAAACGAAATTGTCACCCGGCCTCATGATCGTATGGAAAACCAGCAGCTGGGCCGCATGCCCCGAGGAAACGGCCAGGCCGGCGGTCCCGCCTTCGAGCGCCGCGATCCGCTCCTCCAGTACCGCCTGGGTCGGGTTCATGATGCGGGTATAGATATTGCCGAATTGCTGAAGGCCGAAAAGTGCCGCCGCATGATCGGTGTCGTTGAAGACGAAACTGGTCGTCTGGTAGATCGGCGTCGCCCGCGCGCCGGTCGTCGGGTCCGGCTGGGCCCCGGCGTGGATTGCAAGCGTGCTGAACCCGGGTCCGGATTTCATCGTCGTTCCTCCCTCATTTATTAACGATCAACCGATCAGTCGCGGATATTCGATTGCCGGGCAGCGGTCCATGACGACCTTGATGCCTGCGGCCTCGGCCTTGGCCGCAGCTGCATCGTCGCGGACGGACAGTTGTCCCCAGATGACCTTGGGCAGGGCCGGCAGCGACAGGATCTCGTCGACGAGCGCCGGCAAGGCCGAAGCCGCACGGAAGACGTCGACCATGTCGATCGCCTCCCCTATTTCCGCGAGGCGCGCTACCACCGGCTGGTCGAGAATCGTACCGCCCGCATGGCCGGGATTGACCGGAATGACGCGGTATCCCTTGCGCAGAAGAAAGGCCATGACGCGATAGCTCGGCCGCTCCGGCTTCGGCGAAGCGCCGACAAGCGCGATGGTCTTCGTCTCGCGCAGGATGTCGGCAAGATAATAATCCGGGTAGGCATCGTGGTGCATGCTTGTTGTCCGCGCATGTTTATCATGCGGAGCGATAGTTGGCGTGGAGCGGCTGCGAGTCTAACCAAGGCACCTTCCCCGGCTATGCATTTGCACCGTTTCGTTGCGATCGATCTGTAATTCCGGTTGCATTTCGGCAAATGCGAGCCCACAACCGGCTTTCCCGCCCAATCACCCCGCCGAGGTTCATCTTGCCGCCGGACGTCATTGCGCTCGTACTTCTCGGAGCGCTGCTGCACGCGACCTGGAACGCGCTCGTCAAGGCCGGCACGGAAAAATCGCTCGACGCCGCCATGGTGTCGCTTGGCGCCGCGGTCGTGGCGCTCCCCTTCCTGCCCTTCCTCCCGATGCCCGGTTCCGAGGCCGTGCCCTACATTCTGGTTTCGGCACTTTTCCAGTTCGCCTATTTCCAGCTGGTCGCAGCCGCTTACCGCGCAGGCGACATCGGGCTGGTCTATCCCTTGATGCGCGGCGTCGCTCCTCTTCTCGTCGCGGCGACGAGCAGCCTCGTCATCGGCGAGAAACTGAGCGGCGGCGCGATGGCCGGCATCATGACGATCTCCGCGGGCGTGCTCACGCTCGCCTTCGAATCCCGCAAGGGCGGCAGGCACGCCATCGTTCTGGCACTGCTCAATGCCTGCGTGATCGCGAGCTATACCTATGTCGACGGGATAGGCGCCCGCATTTCCGGCAATGCCATATCCTACACGCTCTGGATGGCATTGCTGCCGCCGGTCCTGCTCTTCGGCTGGGCCTTCGCCCGGCGCGGCGTCAAGCCGGTCGCGCGGCATGTGAGCCGTCACTGGTGGCGCGGGCTTGTCGGCGGCGCCGGATCGATCGGCTCCTATGGCCTTGCGCTCTGGGCGATGACGAAAGCCCCGGTCGCCACCGTCGCCGCCCTCCGCGAAACGGCGATCCTGTTCGCCGTCGTCATCTCCGTCGTGTTCCTCGGAGAACGCGTCAGCGCCTGGCGCATCATCGCCGCCTGCATCATCGCGCTCGGTGCCTTGCTCCTCAGGCTCGCCTGAGGCCCAGGACCTAAAGCGCGTCGCGCTCGTTACTGCATGTCGTTATCCCAAAACCGCTGCACACTTTTGGGCGACATGCACTATTCCTCCTTCCATTCCGGCATGCGCTTGCCGAGAAAGGCACCGATACCTTCCTCGGCATCGCGGGCGAGCATGTTCTCGACCATCACGCCGACAGCGAAGTCGTAGGCGTCGGCAAGCGGCATTTCCGTCTGACGGTAGAAAGCCTCCTTGCCGATCTTCAGCGCCTGCGGCGACTTCGAGGCAATGATCGACGCATATTTGTCGATGACCTGGCGCAGATATTGTTGTGGGACGATGCGGTTGACGAGACCGAACTCCTTCGCTGTCCCGGCATCGATCGTCTCACCGGTCAAAAGCATCTCCATCGCCTGTTTGCGATGGGCGGCGCGCGTCAGGGCGACCATCGGCGTAGAACAGAAAAGACCGATATTCACGCCGGGGGTGCAGAAGGTCGACGTGTCGGTGCAGATCGCGAGGTCGCAACTGGCGACCAGCTGGCACCCGGCGGCGGTCGCAAGGCCGTCGACTTCGGCGATGACCGCCTGCGGCAGCCTGGTGATCGTCAGCATGACTTCGGCTGCGAGGCGAATCGTTCGCTCGAAGAACGCCCGGCCACCGTCGGCGTCGGCCCTGTGCGAGGTCATTTCCTTGAGATCGTGGCCGGCGGAGAAGAGCTTGCCGGTCGCCGCGATCACGACGACCTTGATCTCCTTCGAGACGGCCGCTTCTTCGAGAGCCGCCAGCAGTGCTTCCATCAGGGCGATCGAAAGCACATTCGCCGGGGGATTGTTGAGGGTAAGCCGAAGGACCGGGCCATCGAACTCGCGCAGCAAGGGTCCGTTCGACTCTTCTTTCCTGAATGAAACGACGTCCGCCATGGCTCTCTCCCATATCGAAGTTCGTGTCGTGGTACGCCGCCGTCGCCGCTCTTTCAACCCCGCGCTCCCGACTGACCTATGACTGCCTTAGACCAATTTCCGGCTTGCACGGCGCTCCAGGACGTTTTGTAACGGGTGCAACCGAGGCAAGTAACACGGGAGAGAACGCGATGACCTTGCAGCCGGTCATGACCGTCGAGGAGCTCAACCGCTTTCTCGACACCGATTTTCCGCAGGTCCACACCGACGGAAAGGTCTTCGCGGTGACCGAGACCGGACCGGGCTTCGCCACGATGCGGCTCGACCCGAACGAGCGCCACATCCGTCCGGGCGGTACTGTCTCGGGCCCGACGCTCTTCGCGCTGGCGGACGTGTCGGCCTATGTCGCGCTCATCGCGCATATCGGTCCGGTCGCGCTTGCCGTCACCACCAGCCTCAACATCAACTTCCTGCGCAAGCCGGAACCGGAACCACTCGAATGTACCTGCCGGATTCTCAAACTCGGCAAACGGCTGGCCGTTCTCGACGCCTCGATAAAGACGGTAGCAAGTCCCGATTTGATCGCGCATGCGACGGCGACCTATTCGATTCCGCCCCGTTGAAGTGCGGTATAATAATACCACACTTGTAACTATATGAATTTGCTTCATCTTCTTTCACGGTGCGCGGAAAGTCGGCCTTGACCTTGATGGCGAGCTTCCTTATAAGCTGCCCCAGATCGCGGTCCGACTGGGCCGCCTTCTTTTTTGCCCTCATCGAGGTCAAAGCAAGCAACAAGAAACGCCCGGCTTCGTTTCCGGGTCCAAACGAAAGAGTTTAGATATGGCAACCTTCGTTCAGAAGCCTGCAGAGGTGGAGAAGAAGTGGATCATCATCGACGCCGAAGGCCTCGTTGTCGGTCGCCTCGCTTCCCTTATCGCAAACCGCCTGCGCGGCAAGCATAAAGCCACCTACACGCCGCATGTCGACGACGGCGACAACGTCATCGTCATCAATGCAGAGAAGGCCGTCCTCACCGGCAAGAAGTACACCGACAAGAAGTACTACTGGCACACCGGTTACCCCGGCGGCATTAAGGAGCGCACCGCGCGCCAGATCATCGAAGGTCGCTTCCCGGAGCGCGTCATCGAGAAGGCCGTCGAGCGCATGGTTCCGCGCGGCCCGCTCGGCCGTCGCCAGATGAAGAACCTGCGTGTCTACGCCGGCTCGAACCACCCGCATGAAGCACAGCAGCCGGCCGTCCTCGACGTCGCCAAGCTGAACAGCAAGAACACAAGGAGCGCCTGATAATGGCTGACCTTTCCGCTCTCAAGGAAATCGCCACGACCGCGGAACCGGCTGCTCCGGTTCACGTCAAGAAAGTCGACGCCCAGGGCCGCTCCTATGCGACCGGCAAGCGCAAGGACGCCGTCGCCCGCGTTTGGATCAAGGCCGGTTCCGGCAAGATCACCATCAACGGCAAGCCTTTCTCGGACTACTTCGCCCGTCCCGTTCTGCAGATGATCCTGCAGCAGCCGGTCGTCGCGGCAGCCCGTGACGGCCAGTTCGACATCGACGCGACCGTTGCCGGCGGCGGCCTTTCCGGCCAGGCCGGTGCCGTTCGTCACGGCATTTCCAAGGCCCTCACCTACTTCGAACCGGGCCTGCGTCCCGTTCTGAAGCGCGGCGGCTTCCTCACCCGCGACAGCCGCGTGGTCGAGCGCAAGAAGTACGGTCGTGCCAAGGCACGTCGTTCGTTCCAGTTCTCCAAGCGCTAATCGCTTGCAGACTGCACTTTCGAAGGCCGGGCTCGTCCCGGCCTTTTTTCATGTGCATCCATAGCGTCCCCGTGCACATGATTTTTTGACGCCGGGCTCTTGCCTTGCCCCGATCGATTGGCCAACGTCCCGCACATCTGTCGGGAGAACAGCATGGCCAACAAGTCGATCGACCACGCGATCACTGCAAAATCACTGACGGCGGCGGCCTCCGATCCGACGCATGCCGGCATCCTTTCCTTCATGCGGCGGAAATACACCAAAGAGCTCAAGGGTGTGGAGGCGGTCGTCTGGGGAATCCCGTTCGATGCGGCGACGTCGAATCGCCCCGGCGCGCGCTTCGGGCCACAGGCGATCCGACGCGCATCGGCGATCTTCGACAACGATCCGCAATATCCGTTCCAGCGCGACCTGTTTGCCGACATGGCGACGATCGATTACGGCGATTGCCTGCTCGACTACGGCAACCATGCGAAGACTCCCCAGACGATCGAGCGCGAGGCGTCGAAAATCCTGAAGTCCGGCGCCTACCTGCTGACGCTCGGCGGCGACCACTTCGTCACCTATCCCATCCTCAGGGCCCATGCAGCCCTGCACGGGCCCCTCGCCCTCGTCCAGTTCGACGCCCATCAGGACACCTGGCCGGACGAGAAAGGCCGCATCGATCATGGCTCCTTCGTCGGCCGCGCGGCACGCGAGGGACTGATCGACGTGGAACGCTCGATCCAGATCGGCATCCGGACGCATGCTCCGGACGATTGCGGCCTTCGGATCGTCTACGGCGACGAGCTCGAGGAGATGCGCGCCGAGGAGATCGCCGATACCATCATCCGCCATGTCGACAGCCGCCCCGCCTATCTGACCTTCGATATAGATTGCCTTGACCCGGCCTTTGCGCCCGGCACCGGCACGCCCGTGGCCGGCGGCCCGTCAAGCGCAAAGATACTGTCGGTCCTGCGCAAACTCGGCGCGCTTCATATCGCCGGGAGCGACGTGGTCGAGGTGGCGCCTGCCTACGACCACGCGGACCTCACCGCCATTGCTGGCTCGACCATCGCCATGTATATGCTGGGCCTGCGTGCCGAGTGGCTGGCGGAGAGGCGCGGCTGATCGAAGCGGCGGCGAGCACCCAAGAAATTGATTCAATTCTATGCCAGACTGATTCCGGAAACGCCGCTAACGGACTGCAGGAGCAGGAAAATCATGAAACCGAAGATCTTTATCGATGGCGAACACGGCACGACGGGCCTGCAGATCCGTGTGCGCATGGCCGGCCGTACGGATCTCGAACTCCTGTCCATTCCGGAAGCGGAGCGACGCAATGCAGCGATGCGCGAGGATCTCCTGAACCGCGCCGATATCGCCATCCTATGCCTGCCGGACGACGCCTCGCGGGAGGCCGTTGCCATGGTTGCCGGAAACAATCGCGTCCGCATCATTGATACGTCGACCGCGCATCGCGTCGCGCCCGACTGGGCCTATGGCTTTGCCGAGATGGACAAGGCGCAGCCCCAGCGGATCCGCGACGCGCGCCATGTCGCCAATCCCGGCTGCTACCCGACTGGAGCGATCGCCCTAATTCGCCCTCTGCGCCAGGCGGGTATCCTGCCGGACGGCTATCCCGTCACCGTCAATGCGGTGTCCGGCTATACCGGCGGCGGCAAGCAGATGATCGCGCAGATGGAGGACGACAAGAATCCGGACCACATCGACGCGCCGCATTTCCTCTACGGGCTTACGCTGAAGCACAAGCACGTGCCGGAAATGAAGATGCACGGGCTTCTCGAGCGCGCGCCGGTCTTCAGCCCTTCCGTCGGCAAGTTCGCGCAGGGGATGATCGTGCAGGTGCCGCTTTATCTCGAGGACCTGGCAGCCGGTGCAACGCTGGAAACGATCCATCGGGCCCTCGTCGACCATTATGCGGGACAGTCGATCGTTGAAGTCGTGCCGCTTGAAGAGAGCGCCAAGCTCGCCCGGATCGATGCAACGGAGCTCGCCGGCAGCGACGCCATGAAGCTTTTCGTTTTCGGTACCCAGGGTGGAGCGCATGTCAATCTGGTCGCGCTGCTCGACAATCTCGGCAAGGGCGCCTCGGGCGCCGCCGTCCAGAACATGGACCTGATGCTGTCCGCCTGACACGGCGAGTCAAGACGAAAACCCCGGCAGCGTTCCTGCCGGGGTTTTCGTTCGTTCGATCGCAGGCAAATCAGTCGCGCATTTCTATCGCCGTGTCTGTCGGATAGGTGCCGACGAAACCGCGCCAATGGGCGATCGCGAAGCCGAGCACGACGAGGGCGCCGCCCTGATGCAGCACGCCCCAGCCGATCGGTACCTGCAGTAGCAACGTCGTGATGCCGATTGCCGCCTGCACCGTCACCAGCGCGAACAGGAGCACCGAGCGGCGGGCATGTGTCGTCTCCGGCGCGGCGCGGAGGGACGCGATCATGTGCCAAAGCGCCAGTGCAAACAGCAGATAGGCGCCGAGACGGTGGACGAACTGCACCGTCTTCGGATTTTCGAAGAGATTGATCCAGGCGGGCTGCTGCACGAACAGACCGCCCGGCACGATCGCCCCGTCCATCAGCGGCCAGGTGTTGTAGCTCAGACCCGCATCGAGACCCGCGACGATCGCGCCCAGATAAATCTGGACGAGGCTCATGATCGCGATGGCCGCCGCCATGCCTTGCGACCTTTTCGTCGGATGCGCGTCGTCGGAATGCGGACACAGCCCCCGGTAAATCCACATGCAGGCGGCAAAGATCAGGCAGGCGATGGTCAGATGCGTGGCAAGCCGGTACTGGCTGACTGCAGTCCGTTCCGCCAGACCGGAGGATACCATCCACCAGCCGATGAATCCCTGAAAACCGCCGAGCGCCAGGATTCCGAGAAGCGGCAGCCGCAGACGCCGCTCGATCCGCCCCGTGATCCAGAAGAAGAAGAACGGCAAAGCGAAGATCACGCCGATGCCGCGCGCGAGCAGCCGGTGCGCCCATTCCCACCAGAAGATGGTCTTGAACTCGTCCACCGTCATGCCTTTGTTGATCTGCTCATATTGCGGAATGCGCTGGTAGAGGCGGAATTCCTCCTCCCATTCCTCCGCGGAGAGCGGCGGTATGACGCCGTGGACGGGTTTCCACTCGGTGATCGACAAGCCGGATTCGGTCAGTCGCGTCGCCCCTCCGACGAGCACCAGTGCAAACAGAGCGAAAAGAACGGCGGCGAGCCAGCCGCGGATTTGCCGGCGGTTGCGCTCGGTTCTGCCGATCTCTTTGAGCAGCATCTGTTCTGTTGCCAATTCGGCGTGGGCCATGGCACTTCCTCATCTGTCGCCGGAAACGGTACCGCTGTGCCGGCATTGCCGGTCAGGACGGTCTCAAAGCCGTTGATTTGCACCAGAGTGCCGTGCAAAACAAGGCCGAACCCTTTGCGGCATGCCGTCGCGGGCCGCCCGAGTGCCAACGCTGCCGCCACCGAAAGATCGAAAAATGCCCGTACGCCTCCGAAAACTGATCGGTACCGTCCTGCTCATCATCCTCGTCGTCGTCTACGCACTTGCGGCCGTTACCTTCGCTTCCCTGCTGCTCGGCGCGTCTCCCTGGTGGGTGCATCTGCTTTATTTCTTCTTCACCGGCCTGCTGTGGGTCCTTCCCGCCATGCTGATCATCAAATGGATGGAAAAACCCGCCGCCGATCACTGAGGTTTCCGAGCATGAGAATCGCGGTGATTTCCGATGTTCACGGCAACGATCTCGCGCTCGAGGCCGTGCTTGCCGACATCGATGCACAGGGCATCGACGAGATCGTCAATCTTGGCGATCATCTGAGCGGCCCGCTGAATGCCGCGCGGACAGCGGAGATCCTGATCCGCCGCCGTACCGCTGCGATACGCGGCAATCACGACCGCTATCTTCTCACGCTCGACCCTGCCCGCATGGGATTGTCCGACCGCTCCGCCCATGAAGAACTCGATGAGCGCCACCTCGACTGGCTGGCCGCTCTGCCGGCGACCCTGGTCTATCGGGACGCTCTCTTTCTCTGCCATGGCACGCCGACGAGCGACGAGGCCTACTGGATGGAAGCGCTGACGGGCGACGGCATCGTTCACATGGCGCGGCGCGCGGAGATCGAGCGCTTTGCCGACGACATCGAGCACCCCGTAATCCTCTGCGGCCACACGCATGTTCAACGTGCCCTGCGGCTTTCGGGCGGGCGGCTCCTGGTCAATCCGGGCAGTGTCGGATGCCCGGCCTATGGCGACGACCGGCCAGTCGCGCACAAGGTCGAAACCGGTTCGCCGGATGCCCGCTACGCCATCGTCGAGATGGCATCCGGCGACTGGAACGTCACCTTCCGCTGTGTCGGCTACGATCACATGGCGGCGTCGCTCCTCGCGGCCGAACGCGGCCGCGCCGAATGGGCAACGGCGCTCGCGACCGGATTCCTCGACTGAATTCTACCGGCCGCCTTGCCAGCATTTCCAGCGGCCGCCTGTTCCGGCTTCATATTCTCCTAACCCTGTTGTCTGCCGGGCAGGCGCGTGCCTGCCGGATTAATCAGATCTATCAGAATTCCCGTTTCAATGGCTGCATCACGCATGCGGATCGACAATGATGGCAAGTTCCGATTTCACCCTTTCACCGGAAGCCAGCGCCGGGCGGTATCTTTCGGCCGCGAGCGTCGCCCGTGAAGGCAGCGCTGCCGGCCGGATCACCATCTCCGTCCACGCGGACATGGACGAGATCGAAGCGGAATGGCGCGCGCTTGACGGAAGCAGCGGCAATTCGCTGCACCAGAGCTTCGACTGGTGTGCGGCGTGGACAAAGACGCATGGCAGCGAACTGCTGATCGTTCGTGGTGCGGCTGGCAGGGAGCCGCTTTTTCTCCTCCCGTTCGAGATCGAACGCGGCCGGCTTTTCCGCGCGGCGCGCCTGATCGGCTCGGAGCACAGCAATCTCAACACCGGCCTGTTCGGCCCCGGCATCGACAATGCGCCCGCTGCGGAGCTCACGGCAGCGCTCACCGGCGGCATCGGTCGCCAGCTCCGCCGTTTCGCGGACGTGATCGTGTTCGACCGGACGCCGCAGATCTGGCGCGGCGCGCCGCACCCCCTCGCCGCTCTGTCCGGCATCGAGAACCCGAACGCCTCCTTCCAATTGCCGCTTCTCGGCACCATCGAGCACACACTCGCCCAGATCAATGCCAAGCGGCGGCGCAAGAAGATGCGCATATCCGAAAGGCGCCTCGCCGAGATTGGCGGCTATGATTATGTTATCGCTCGCGAAACGCAGGAGGCCCACGCCCTGCTCGAGACTTTCTTCCGCCAGAAAGCCGCCCGCTTCGAGACACTCGGCCTGCCGGATGCCTTTCGTGATGCCGAGACGCGCGCCTTTTTCCATGCGCTGATCGATGCTGGGGCGCCCGAGCCCCTCCTCGAACTCAATGCGATAAGACTGAGGGGCGAATATGCCGGCCGAATTCTCGCGGTCGCCGGTCTCTCACGCAAGGGCGACCACGTCATCTGCCAGTTCGGTTCGATCGACGAGGAAATCGCCGCGGACGCCAGCCCGGGCGAGTTGCTGTTCTACAGAATGATCGAGCGCCTCTGCGCGGAAGGCGTCGCCGTCTTCGACTTCGGCATCGGCGACCAGCCTTACAAGCGGTCGTGGTGCACGGTGGAAACCCCGTTGCGCGACATCGTTCTGCCCCTCACGTTCCGCGGTCGGCTGGCCGCCGGCGGTTTCCGGGCGATCGCCGGGGCGAAACGGTTGGTCAAGGCCAACGAAACGCTTTATGCCTTCATTCAACGGCAGCGGCAGCGGCGGCAGGCATCGGCTGCAAGCGCGGAAGAACCGTGACGTTAGGCAGCGCGGCGGTCGGGAAAATCGGGGCCGTCCTGCCCCTTCCCGGTCATCAGCACGACGTCGCGATATCCGGCTTCCCCGAAACTCATCAGCATCTCGACGATCTGGTCGTCGCTGATCGACGGTGCCGACAGAATGATCTCGGTGCCCTCGTGCCGTGCCACCTTGGCGACGGCCTCCGCATCGGCCGACCCGCATTCGATCAGGACGAGATCGTAGGCGTTGGCGAGCGCGTCGATGATGATCTGCAGCCGGTCGATGCCGCGCATCGCCGCATGAGGATCGGCGTCGCCATGGGGTACGATATGTGCTTGGGACAACCTGTCCGAATGAATCGACTCGGAGAAGGCGACTTCGCCCATGAGCAGATTCGTAACCCCGGCAAGGTCCTGCGATTGTGCCATGAGCCGCGTCGGACAGGCCGAACCGGAAAGGTCGATCAGCACGACTTTCTGCTCGTCCTCGGCCAGAACGCGCGCCAGCATCACGGTGGCCGTCGATCCCTCGTCGCCGCCCGGGGATACCGAGACCGCAATCCGCACGCCATTGGCACGAAGATGTTCGGCCACCGACTCGATCGAAAAATCGTGCTTCGATGCCGCATTTCCATCGCCGCCGTTTTCCTCAGGCGCAGGTTCCGCCGGGACGAGGACAGGTGCGGGAATTTCTTCGACCACGCCAGCGACTGAAGGCATTTCTGCGAGCTGACGCGGGGCCGGTGCTTCGGGGAGCGAGACCGGCCTTAGCGCCCGGCCGCTGAAAAGTTCGCCAAGCATGACGACGACGCAACTGACCAGGAGGCTTGCAAAGGCAGCGACGATCGTGATCGGCAGCACCTTCGGAAAGCTCTGGGCGGTCGGGACCACGGCGCGCGAAATCACGCGTGCATCGGCCGGAGTTGCGTTCGCAACGGTACGCGACGTCGCCTCGCGGTATCGGGCGAGATAGGTTTCGAGCAGTTGGCGCTGCGCCGTCGCCTCGCGCTCGAGCGCGCGGAGCCCGACCTCCTCCTCGCCCGCCTGCGCCGATTGCGCCTTGAGCGTGTTCATTTGCTGAACGAGCTGCTGCTCGCGCAGTTGCCCGACCTTCGCCTCATTTTCGAGGCTCGCAAGAATCTTCCGCGTCTCCGACCGGATCTGCCCTTCGATCCCTTCGAGCTGGGATTTCAGCCCCTTCAACCGCGGATGGCCATCGAGCAGTGTCGTCGACAGGTCGGCGATCTGCGCCTGGACGTTGGCGCGGTTCTCCTTGAGACGCTGGATCATCGGCGAACCGACGATGTCGGCAAGCGTGTCCGCCGGACGGCCGTCGGCGAGCGCCGTCCGCATACCCTCGGCGCGCGCAGCCGTGTTCGCCCGCTCCGACCGCACCCGTGCAAGCTCCGTCGAAATGTCGGTAAGCTGGCGCGTGGCAAAATTCTGCGTCTCGCCGGTCGGAAGCAGGCCAGACTCGGCGCGGTAACCTGCGACCTTCGCCTCCGCCTCGCGCACCTTCTCGCGCAGGTTGGCGATCTCCGGCTCAAGCCAGCGGCTCGCCTCGGAGTTCGAGTCGAGCTTGGCTCCGCTCTGCAACGAGAGATAGACATTGGCCATTTCGTTCGGAATGGCGGCTGCGAGCTTCGCGTCCTTCGAGGTGAAGGCGATGGCGATCACACGCGATTTTTCGACCTGATAGACCTGCAGCTTCTCTTCGAACTCCTTCAGCACCCGTTCTTCCGGCGGCAAATCGAGAGGATTCTTCTTCAGACCCAGCATCACCAGGAGATCGGACGCGGCAGAAGGCCGTGCCGAGGGATCGAACTCGTCGAGTTCGTGAAGCTTCATGTTGCGCGCGACCTGCTTGATAAGGTCCGCCGAACGCAGGACCTGCACCTGGCTGAGGATGCCCGACTCGTCGAACATCCGGTCGGAGCCATTCTGCGAAACTTGATTGGTGCCGCTGAACTCGGGCTCACGCGACTCTATCAGAACGCGCGTTTCGCCCTCGTAATCGGGATCGACCATCTTGGCAGCCGCGAAGGCGACGGCAGCGGCCCCGACCGTGGCGAGCAGCACCCGCACGCGGCGTTGCCAGATGGCGCGAAAAAGCCCGCCGAGATCGATATCCACATCCTGCTGTCCGCCGATGCCCGACATGCCTGCACTCCAAAGCTTTCTCGTTTGGCGGGAAGGTAAACGAACATGGTAACCCAAGGGTTAATTTCCGCTGCAACCAGAGGGTGGCATGCGCCATGACGGGAAGGGCATTCGATGCGGGAAATTCTCGTGGCGGATTTACCGGCCATTAACCCTAACGGATCGATAACATCGGCCAACGGTGATCGTTTCCGGAGCCCCTGACCGCATGTCGACCGCAGCCAACAAGAGAACAAGCGTCTTCGCCGTGGCGATCCTGTCGGCGCTCGTCGGCGGTTGTACGAACTACCAGCCCGCCCCCAAGGGCTTCAGCCAGGCCACAGTGCAGCCCTATCGGCTGGACAGCGGCGATCGCCTGCGCATCAACGTCTTCGAACAGGCAAGCCTCAGCGGCAGCTATACGGTCGATCAGGCCGGCTATGTCGCCTTCCCGCTGATCGGGGCCGTTCCGTCGCGCGGGCATACGCTTCCGGAACTGGAGGGGATGATCGCGGCGAAGCTCCGCCAGGGTTTCCTCAAGGATCCGGACGTCACGATCGAGGTCGACCGCTACCGCTCCGTGTTCATCATGGGCGAAGTGGGACAGGCCGGCCAATACGCCTACGTTCCGGGGATGACGGTACAGAATGCGATCGCCGTCGCAGGCGGCTTCACGCCACGCGCCAACCAGGCGACCGCCGACATCACCCGCAAGATCAACGGCCGCATCATCACCGGACGCGTTCCGGTAACCGACCCGGTTCTCGCCGGCGACACCGTCTATATACGCGAACGACTGTTCTGATCGCCATGAGCGAACGCCCCTTGCGCATTCTGCATTGCTTCAGATCCCCGGTCGGCGGCATATTCCGGCACGTGCGCGACCTTGCCGAAGCGCATGCGGACGCCGGACATCAGGTCGGAATCCTTTGCGACAGCACCACCGGCGGGGCCCACGAGGACGCGCTCTTCGAAGAGGTTCGCCCGCATCTGGCGCTCGGCATCATCCGTGTTCCGATCCATCGTTCGATCGGGGCATCGGACGCCGCGGCGCTCTGGCGCGGCTACAAAGAAATCAGAAGTTTGCAACCGGATGTATTGCACGGCCACGGCGCCAAGGGCGGCGTGCTGGCGCGCATCGTCGGTTCAGCCCTGCGGGTCAACAAGTATCGCGTAGCCCGCCTCTATTCGCCCCATGGGGGCAGCCTTCACTTCGAGCGCCGGTCCCTGGCTGGTTCGCTCATTCTGCGCGTCGAGCGCCTGCAGGAACGCCTGACCGACGCCCTCGTCTTCGTCTGTGAATACGAACGCCGCACCTACGGCGCCAGGGTCGGCCCTCCACTGGCGCGCAACGAGCTGATCTATAACGGCATCGACGATGCGGAATTCGAACCGGTCGAGACGGGCCCGGGCGCTGTCGATTTCCTCTATATCGGCATGATGCGGGACCTGAAGGGTCCCGATCTTTTTATCGAAGGATTTGCCGCAGCCGAAGAGATCGCCGGCCGCAGGCTTTCCGCCTTGATGGTCGGAGATGGCCCGCAGCAGCGGCAATACGAAGAAATGACCCTGCGCATGGGTCTCGCCGATCGCGTCCGGCTGCTGCCGGCAATGAGGGCGCGCGAGGCTTTCGCTCTGGCCCGCAAGGTCGTCATTCCCTCCCGCGCAGAATCCATGCCCTATATCCTGCTGGAAGCGCTCGCCGCCGGAAAGCCCGTAATCGCGACTCGCGTCGGCGGCATCCCGGAGGTTCTCGGGTCCGATAGCGAGGCGCTCGTCCAACCCGGCGATGCGGGGGCGCTTGCCCGTCTCATGGCAGACGCCGTCCTGGACGCCGGCTGGGCTGCCCGGACGATGCCCGACGCGGACCGGTTCAAATCCCGCTTCGCCGCATCGGTGATGACCAGACACGTGATGCAGCTTTATCGAGACCTCACCGAGGAATCACTTGTGCCGCAGGGGCGGCTGCGTACAACGTAAGCGTTTCTTAGTGGCTTTCTGCTATCCGGGCGAAGGACTTCAGCGCCGGAAAGCGACCATGAACCAGTTTGACAGGCCAGAGAGCTTCAACCCCGAAGCGCTTCGCAAGAAGGTCTCGGAGATCCGCAAGACCACCACCGAACAAAAGACCGGGACAGGGGGAAATGCGGGGCTCAACCCGCTGGCGAAGCAGATCGCCCTTCAGTTCCGTGCGGACACCTACACACCGGCGATGATCACCGGACTTATCCGGCTTCTCGACTTCTGCGCACTTTTTGCCATCGGCTACGGCATCAATGCACAATATGTCGCGCCGGCGCTGGAGCAACTGCCGGTCTATCTCCTCATCCTCGCCGGGGGGCCGGCGCTCGCCGTTGCCGCCATGCAGGTCGCCGACGCCTACCAGGTGCCGGCACTGCGCGCCTGGCTGAGGATGACGCCGCGCGTCCTCGGTGCCTGGACGGCTGCGTTCGGCGTGATTGCGCTTGGCCTTTTCTTTCTCAAATCGGGCCACCTCTATTCGCGGTTCTGGATCGGCGCATGGTTCCTCGCCGGCGGGTTTTTCCTCGTCGCGGAGCGCGCATTCATCGCCTATTCGATCCGTCACTGGTCGAGAAACGGCACCATGGAACGCCGAGCCGTCATCGTCGGTGGCGGGCAGCCCGCGAAGGACCTGATCCGGGAGATCGAGCATCAACCGGACAACGATATCCGCATCTGCGGGATCTTCGACGATCGAGACGAGCGCCGGTCCCCGAATGTGATTGCCGGCTATCCGAAACTCGGGACGGTGGACGAACTGGTCGAATTCGCCCGTCTCGCCCGCATCGACATGCTGATCATCTCGCTGCCGCTGACTGCGGAAAAGCGCATCCTCGCACTCCTCAGAAAGCTGTGGGTGCTTCCGGTCGACATCCGGCTCGCGGCGCACGCCAACAATCTCCGTTTCCGCCCACGCAGCTATTCGCATGTCGGGCAGGTCCCGATGCTCGACATCTTCGACAAGCCGATCGCCGACTGGGATTCCGTCGCCAAGCGCTGCTTCGATATCTTTTTCAGTCTCGTGGCGCTCGCTTTGCTCTGGCCCGTCATGCTCGCTGCCGCCGTCGCGGTGAAGGTCACCTCGCCCGGTCCGATCATCTTCAAGCAGCACCGCCACGGCTTCAACAACGAGACCATAGAGGTCTACAAGTTCCGCTCAATGTACACGCATATGAGCGACCCGACCGCGCGCAACGCCGTAACCAAGAACGATCCTCGCGTAACCCCCGTCGGACGCTTCCTGCGCAAATCTTCGATCGACGAATTGCCCCAGTTCTTCAATGTGCTGAAAGGCGAGCTCTCGCTCGTCGGGCCACGTCCCCACGCCGTGCTCGCGCAGACGAAGGACCGAACCTATTCCGATGTCGTCGAAGGCTATTTTGCCCGCCACCGCGTCAAGCCGGGAGTGACCGGCTGGGCACAGATCAACGGCTGGCGCGGTGAGATCGACAACGACGAAAAGATCCGGTTCCGAACGGCATTCGACCTCTACTATATCGAGAACTGGTCGCTGCTGCTCGACCTGAAGATTCTCATCCTCACGCCGTTTCGGCTGCTGAACACGGAAAACGCCTATTGACCGCCGTCACCGCATCGCGGCCGGCTATCCTTCGCCCGCAGCTTGCCGCGATTTCGCTCGTCGGCTCCTGCCTGGTGACGATCGGCGTCTTCCTGTCCGGGTTCGTCATCGCCGAGCCCGCGCCCTACGAGATCTTCATGGCGGGGCTCATCGGCCTCTGGGCGCTTTTCGGCCTCAGGATCTCCCGTGCCACGGCTCCGCTCACGGTCCTTCTCGCCCTGTTCATGATCGGCGGCATCCTGTCGCTGACGGTGATGGCCGACCTTGGGACCGGTCCGATGTATATGGCCGTTACCGGCTTCCTCTGCCTCACGGCGGTGTTTTTTGCGGCCATCATCGAAGAGAGCTACCAGCGCCTGCCGCTCATCCACAACGCCTGGGTGGCAGCCGCAGTCATCACCGCCCTCCTCGGCATCCTCGGCTATTTCGGCGCGATACCGGGTGCGGCGAACTTCACGCTGTACGATCGGGCAAAGGGAGCGTTTCAGGACCCGAATGTCTTCGGACCGTTTCTCGTAGCCCCCACCCTCTACCTCCTTCACGGCCTGCTGACGCAGCAGATCAGCCGGGCGCCCTTGAAGATCGCCGGGCTGCTGGTGCTCACGCTCGGCGTGTTCCTCTCCTTCTCGCGGGCGGCCTGGGCTCTCGACCTCTTCTGCGTCGTCGCTCTCGTCTTCGTCATGCTGCTTAAGCAGCGCAGCGGTCTCTTCCGCCTCCGGATTCTCGTGCTGACCCTCTCCGGCGCCCTGTTCGTGGTGGCAGCACTCGTGGTCGCCCTGCAGTCGGACCAGGTTGCCTCTCTCTTCTCGAGCCGCACGCAGCTCGTTCAGGATTATGACGGCGGACATCTCGGGCGTTTCGACCGGCACCGTATCGGCTTTCTGATGGCCATGGAAAAGCCGCTCGGCATCGGCCCCATGGTGTTCAGCACCATGTTTCCTGAAGACGAGCACAACGTGCTTCTGAAGAGCCTGACATCCTATGGATGGCTCGGCTTCGTCGCCTATGTCACGCTCATCCTCTGGACGCTGTCGCTCGGCTTTCGGTTTCTGCTGCTCGAGAGGCCGTGGCAACCATATCTGATGATCGCCTGGATCACGCTTATCGGCCATGTCGGCATCGGCAACGTGATCGACACCGACCACTGGCGCCATTTCTACCTGCTTCTCGGCATCCTCTGGGGGTGCGCCGCGCTCGAATATCGCCATAGAAGGCAGATCCGTTCCGGAACGACCGCATGACCACGGGTAGCGAGCCGCTCGACGCCCCTCTGCGCCTGCTCGAGGTACTGGAACCCAGCGGCGGCGGGTCCGGGCGCCACTTTCTCGATCTCTGCCGCGGCATGCATGCGCGCGGTCATCATGTCGAAGCGATCTATTCTCCTGTTCGGGCCGAAGACGGTTTCGTGCGCGAACTCCAGGCACTCGGCCTTCCCGCCATTCACGCCGTCGGCATGTGCCGGGCGCCCGCCCCCTCCGACTGGTCCTGCTTTCGCGCCATAAATCGCATCATCCGCACTGCCGGGCCGTTCGACGTCGTTCACGGGCACAGTTCCAAGGCCGGAGCCTTGACGCGCCTGCGCCTGCCGGGAAGGCACGTACCGCGCGTCTACACGCCGCATGCCTTCAGGACGATGGATCCCACGCTCGGCCGCAGCGGCCGGATGATATACGGGGGCATAGAGGCGCTTCTCGCCCGTTTCTTCACCGATCATCTCGTCACCGTCTCCGGTGACGAACTCGCTCATGCGCTGTCGATCGGCATTTCGAGACAGGGCATGTCCGTCATCGTCAACGGCGTCGAGACCCCCTCGACCGGCATGGCGCAGACGGTGCGCGCCAGCTTCGGCATTCCACCTGACGCCTTCGTTTTCGGCTTCATCGGTCGGCTCTCGGCGCAAAAGGCCCCCGAGCGTCTCATCAACGCCTTCGGCAAGGCCGCGACGGCGATCAGGAACGGTCACCTTGTGCTGGTCGGATCGGGAGAATTGGAGGAAGAGGTCCGCGCCGCGATCGCCGCAAGCGGTTTGCAGAACCGCATCCATCTGACCTCGGCCTTTACGGGCCCTCAGGCGGTGCCCGCATTCGATCTCCTCGTCATGCCGAGCCGCTACGAGGCAATGTCCTATGTGATGCTCGAAGCCGCCGCCGCCGGCCGGCCGATCATCATTTCCGACGTCGGCGGAGCCAGAACGGCCGTCGATCACGGAGAGAACGGCTACGTCGTTCCGAACAGCGAGGACGCCTCACCGCTTGCAAAAGCGATGATAGCGGCGGCCGACCCGGATATGTTTCGACGCTTTGCCAGCGCGGCTTCGGCACGCCGGGACCGTTTTACACTGAAACGCATGCTCGACGAGACGGAAGAGGTTTACCGGCGAATGGCAGCGCAGCGACGCCGACAGCAGCCATAGGATCGAATCAGCCCAGATTTGGCCACAGACGTTCAGTACATTCCATTACACTTTATTAGGCATTTATAATTCTATTTATATTGTATGGGGGCAATCATGGGACCGGTAACACTGGTACTAACGGTGTGCCTTATCTCGGCGCCCGAAAAATGCCGTGAGGAGCGCCTGCACCTGGAGATCCAGGAAACGTTGATGCAGTGCATGTTCCGCTCCGTAATGTATGTCAGCCACTGGTCGGGACAGCATCCAGCTCTTAGTGTCAAAACATGGCGATGCGAGCTTTCAGTGGCGAACAGGAGCACTTAGGCGTCCTACGACGCACCGGAGCACCTGCGGTGCATGCTCGACAATGAAAAATGGATCGGGGCCAAATCAGCCGTTGCCGACGCGGGAGCAGATTTCGATGAATTCTCAAACGCGGCGAGCCTATATTGATCGCTATATCGCAACACATTAGAGATGTCTTTAAAATAGCCCTCGCCAACAGGAGGGCACAGAGATGGAGAAAATTCGGGCCGAACTGCCTCAGAGCGACGAAGACAGACGCGAGTTTCTAAAAGCTTGCGGCCGATTCGCGGCAGTCACGCCACCTGCTGTGACCATGTTGCTTTCTGCCAGCCTCACCTCGGATGCCATCGCTGCATCCGGCAGCGGCAGCTCGAACCTGGGAAAGGGCGGCGGAGGCGGGAATAGTGCAAAGGGCGGTAAGGGCGCCAATGGCATAAAGGGCGGCAAGGGCGGAAACAACGCAAAAGGGAAAGCCAAACCCGGCAAATAATGTGCAGCCCTCCAGCATTAAAAGATGAACGCCACGGTGGCTCTCGTCACCTGCTACAGCGTTCGAAGGCCCCAGATCTGCATGGGTCGTCCAATCGCCGAGTACCAGCCACGTAAGCGGCATCACCGAGCACCAGCTGCTGCAACGGCTGTTGACACGGCTCGGCGATCAGCGGGCGAAAGAGGCACTCGGTGACGATCGGCAGGGTTGGTGGCCGGACGATGATCGAGGCGACGGCGGCAACCCGCTCCTCCAAACCGAAAGATGGCCTGACACAAATAGAGCTGCAGCGGGGGACTTGCTGCAGCTCCGGTCGCGACGTGTCATCTTCTAGCTGGGGCGCATTTGCCCTGTTCCATTCAAGGGAACCGCTTCGAACGTCGCTTGGACATATTGTACTCTCAGCGGAACAGGAATCAAGGGAAAGCGCCTGTTTTGCCGGTGCCGGGGCTCACGCTTTTCAAGGCCGGGAATGGCACTCGCCCCATGGCCCGAGGGCGATGTTCCGATAGCCGTGCCAGCGCTTCCCGCCGACGGCATATCGGACCTTGGTCGGGTGTATCGATGGCAAAGGTCTTAGCCACGCCGCCGAGCGAAACCTTTCAGACCGAATTGGAGTTGTCACCGTCGAGCGGCCCCCAGCCGCTTGGGTGAGTGATGACCTCAGAGCTGTAAAGATTGTCCCTTCTCCGCAGCTCTGAGGCTCCCACTCCCCAGCGCATTAGGAATTGATTGATGCAAGACAGAGACGACTACGCGTTGCCGGAGCAAAGTGCCTCACGCGACGAGAACAAGGATTCTGACACTCCAAAGAAAACGATGGCACAGCGGCGGAAGTCAGTTGGAGTGACCCGCGGAGCCGATCACAGTCGCCTGAAGGCCTTGGAGTATCTCGGCAGAAGGTGGTTGTCACATCGATGACTGAGTGAGAGCAAGCGGGCTTACTCTCCCCGAAGCAAAAACACAAAGCGCCAGTCGGAACCATCTGTGCGGCTGACCGTTAAAGCCCGTCTCCGGACGGAGCGGCAGCGTCCTCATCTCCTCCCTCGCCCCGAGGATGCTGCCACTTCCGGGCAACTTGAGCACACGCTGGCACAGCTCGATCAACGCCGCAACCGAGCGCCGTCTCGAAGGAGATGGGGAGGAAGAAGGGCGACGGTATCCGATCGCCTCTAGCGGGCTCAAGATGCAGTGGAAACGAATCAGGCGAAAGCCAAGATCCAGGATTGCGCGAGGGCGCCCATCGTATCGCGTTGAAACCAAAGCGGAAATGGTCGGAGCGGCGGGATTCGAACCCACGACCCCTTGACCCCCAGTCAAGTGCGCTACCGGGCTGCGCTACGCTCCGACCCGCTTGGTTACAAGCCCGCTCTCATTAGTCGGAACACACGCCCGGCGCAAGGGGGAAAATGGAGCTCGCCCATCACAGGAGGCCGCCGACTGTATCGGAAGCGGCACGACAACAGTTTTGTGATTTGGATCGATGTCCCGTGCTGGATAAACTGCGCCTGCAAACCACAGGAGAAGCCCGATGAAGAGCATTCTCGTACTTGCAGCCGCCTTCGCTTTATCGGCGACGGCAGCGTCAGCCGATTGCCTGGGCCATTCCAATACCACGGCATCGATCGACAAAGTCGACAAGGAGATCACGACCGCGAGCGTGGCAAAGGCCGAGCAGTCGACCTCTGACGATCTCCTCCTGAAACAGAAGAATGCACAGCAGTCGACGGAAGAAGCGGCCGAATAAGTCGATCACGACCGAGTTGGGCCTCGGCACTGCTTTCGAGGCCCCCTTCCCGTGTCTTCCCTACTACCGAACCTGATCGAGCAGACGCTTGCATTCCAGGAGGTCGTAGAGCGCTTCCTGCAGCAGCGCCCTGTCTTCCTTGCCGACCGACGTCTTGCCGACGGTTATCTCGGCATCGTCGCCTCCGGTGCCGAAAGAGAAGAAACGCCGGCTCGCCGGTGCCTTCGGACGGCCGACGATCTGGTCCTCCTCCGCCACGCCCGCCTTGGGCGGCGCCGGCTCTTCGTTGCTGGAAGCGGCAAGCGCCTCGACGGTCGCAAGATCCCCGCTCGCGATGGCGGCGACGAATTTGTTGCCGTTGGCTTTCAAAAGCTTCTGCACACCCTTGATCGTATAGCCGTGATCGTAGAGGAGGTGCCGGATGCCCTTGAGCAGGTCGACATCCTCGGGGCGATAATAGCGGCGCCCGCCACCGCGCTTCATCGGCTTGATCTGCTGGAACCGGGTTTCCCAGAAACGAAGAACGTGTTGGGGGAGATCGAGTTCGTCCGCAACCTCGCTGATGGTGCGGAAAGCATCCGGGCTTTTCTCCATGTGGTCCCCATCTCCATAAGGCGCGTCGGGATCTGAACCGATTCCTGCGACGTGTTTTACGTCCTCTGTCTGCGTATCCGCCATCCAAATCGCCGCTAGGACCAGCGCTTTCAGCGTTTCATGGAAAGACTGAAACCCTCTAAGTCCTTGAAGCTCCGCACTTCCGTACGGAAAACCGCTAAGCACTTTCCTGGCAATGCTTCGGGCGGCGCTTGCTCGCCGCGCAAGATCGGCTACGCGACGCACGGATCGTCAGGCGATGATTACACGAATCATGCCTATTTCAATGGCTTATGGATGGGTTTTCAACCACATTTGTGGTGGTCGACGGCGCTTCAGCCGGCCGGGTTGGACGGTTTCAACTTGGACTTGCGGCTCAGATGCGCCTTCAGGACCCGCTGCTTCAGGACATTCGAAGCCTTGAAGGTCATCACCCGGCGCGGAGAAATCGGCACTTCCTCGCCGGTTTTCGGGTTCCGGCCGATGCGCTCGTTCTTGTCGCGCACCTGGAACGTTGCGAAAGAAGACAGCTTCACGCTCTCGCCACGCACGATTGCGTTGCAGATCTCGTCGATGACAGTTTCCACGAGTTCGGCGGACTCCGTGCGAGACAGACCCACCTTGCGAAAAACCGATTCAGCCAAGTCTGCCCGCGTTACTGTTTTTCCGCTCATCTTCCCCCACCGATGTCTGGCATGCCGATCAGCGATTGAAGACTATTGCCCTTGTCTTTTCCGGTCAAGCGCCTGCCGTAATTCATTATTTTCTTACCAGCGTAGAAGAACGGAGCCCCAGGTGAAGCCCCCGCCCATCGCTTCGAGCATTACGAGATCACCCTTCTTGATCCGGCCGTCGGAGGCGGCGGCATCAAGGGCAAGCGGAATCGACGCCGCGGAGGTGTTGCCATGCAGATCGACGGTAACCACAACCTTTTCGAGAGGGATGCCGAGCTTCTTGGCCGAGCCGTCGATAATGCGGCGGTTGGCCTGGTGCGGAACCAGCCAATCGATGTCGTCGGCGGTCGTCCCGGTTGCCTCGAAAGCCGCCTCGATCACGTCGGTGATCATGCCGACCGCATGCTTGAAGACCTCGCGCCCTTCCATCCGGAGATGGCCGACGGTGCCCGTCGTGGACGGCCCGCCGTCGACATAGAGCTTGTCGCGGTGGGCGCCGTCAGAGCGCAATTGCGCCGTCAGAACGCCTCGATCAGCCTTCGTGCCGGCCCCCTCCTGCGCCTCCAGGACGATCGCACCGGCGCCGTCGCCGAAGAGCACACAGGTCGTCCGGTCGGTCCAGTCTAGAAGTCGCGAGAAGGTCTCAGCGCCAATGACCAGCGCGCGTTTGGAGAGACCGCCGCGAATATAGGCGTCAGCCGTCGCGACCGCGTAGACGAAGCCGGAACAGACCGCCTGCATATCGAACGCCGCACCGTGCCGCATGCCGAGGCGGTTCTGGATGTTCACCGCGGTTGCAGGGAAGGTGTTGTCCGGAGTGGAGGTCGCGACGATGATCAGGTCGATGTCGTCAGGCGTCAGCTCGGCTCTCGCGAGCGCCGCACGCGCCGCCGCCTCGCCGAGAGAGGCGCTCGTCTCCTCCTCGCCTGCGATATAGCGCTGGCGGATGCCGGTCCGCTGCACGATCCATTCGTCGGACGTGTCGACCTTGGATTCGATTTCCTTATTGGTCATCACTCGCTTCGGCAGTGCTGCCCCGAAGCCGCGCACGACAGAACGGATCATCTACTCAAACCTCATCATTCATGCCCGCGGAAGGGCTTCGGACGGCTGGGCGCCATGATACCGTGCCAGATCGGTCTCGATCTTCGCCTTCAGGCCGTTCTTCACCATATCGTATCCGACGTCGATGGCCGCGGCGAAGCCCTCGGCATCCGCGCCACCATGGCTCTTGATAACGATGCCGTTGAGACCGAGGAAAACCCCGCCATTGACCTTTCGCGGATCCATCTTCTCGCGGAGCCGGTCGAAGGCTCCCTTGGCGAAGACATAGCCGACCCTTGCAAGAAGCGTGCGCGACATCGCGGCGCGCAGATATTCGGCGATCTGACGCGCCGTCCCCTCTGCTGCCTTCAGCGCGATATTACCGGAAAAGCCCTCGGTCACCACGACATCGACGGTGCCGCGGCCGATATCGTCGCCTTCGACGAAGCCGTAATATTCGATCCCCTCGACGTCGGCCTCACGGATCAGGCGCCCGGCCTCCTTTACCTCTTCCTGGCCCTTGATCTCCTCCACGCCGACATTTAGAAGGCCGACGGAAGGACGCTCAACTTCGAAGAGCGCCCGGGCCATTGCGCCGCCCATCAGGGCGAAATCCATGAGTTGCTGCGCGTCGGCGCCGATCGTAGCGCCGACGTCGAGAACGATGCTTTCGCCCTTCAGCGTCGGCCAGATGGCGGCGATCGCCGGCCGCTGAATGCCCTGCATCGTCCTCAGACAGAAAACCGACATCGCCATCAGGGCGCCGGTGTTCCCGGCCGAGACGACCACATCCGCTTCGCCGGCGTTGATCGCGTCGATCGCCTTCCACATGCTCGATTTGCCGCGTCCGCGCCGAAGCGCCTGGCTCGGCTTTTCGTCCATGCCGACGGCAATCTCGCAATCATGGAACGTGCTGCTCGCCTTGAGCTTCGGGTGCTTGGCGAGCAGTTCCACGCACCGCGCTTCCTGGCCAAAAAGAACGAACTTTATGTCCGGGTGACGTTCGAGCGCTCTCGCTGCGCCCGGGATGACGACTTCAGGACCATAGTCGCCTCCCATCACGTCAAGTGAAATTCTGACCACGCGTGTCTTATCCTTTTTTCCCGCCACGCAACATGTTTCGCCCCTCAAGCATCAAGCGGCGGCGATCCATGTTCCTTCTGAAGTGGGGCCGGCATGCAATGTCTCGGCGTAGCGGCCCCCTTGGCTGGAGTCGGGCCAAAATACTGCTTTTCGTCGGCGTGACAACCGAATTGTAAGCCGGGGCTCAGCCGTTTCAATCCTTTTTCCAGTCCTTCAGCACCGCGAACGGGTTCGGCCGTTCGTCGTCCGCGGCGGAGCTTTCGATGCGTTCGCCGAAAGCGGCGCCCGGCTTGCGCGGATAGGGATCGATGGCGAGCGCGACGTGCTCGCTGACGACCACGCCGGCATCGACCGTATCGCCTGTGAAGGTATCTGGCAGGTCGGGTCCGTCCGGATCGACGATCATCTCGCCGCCGTCGGCGTCGGCCTGCCGCGCGAGACGTGATCCCTCGGGTACGAGGATCGCCTCCACCGGTTCGCGGATATCAGATTCGACCGGCTCGAGCGTCACGACGCAGGACTGGACGATATGCGCACGAACCTCGCCCTTGATCTTCACACCGTCCTTTTTCCAGCGCGCAATCTGCAGGTCGGCGGCAAGGGAAGAGACGCCTTCCACGCGCCAAAGCTCGGCAAGAGCCCGCAGTTCGGCATCGTTCGCCGACATATGCACGGTCACAGGATTTGCCGAAATATGCCCCACCTTCACCGGGTAGGAGAATGCCGGTTTGCTCTCTTGCTTCATGTTCAGGTCCTTCCTCGCGCCGGCACCGCTGCAGGGCGGCGGTCGGCGCGCTGCCATTTGATCGACGAACGATCGCGGCGCTTTTACGTTCCGGCCGGGGGGATGCGCAACTGACCCGTCTCGACGGCCTCTTCCGTGGTATCCGAGAGTACGGACTCGACCGCAAGGAGGTAGGAGGCGAGGCCCTGCATGGACGGCGCGTCCTCTACGTCGGCGTGAAAATTGCGCCGCAATGCGGCCGCCAGTGCGCCGGCGTCGCGTCCTTCAAGGGCCGCCGCGTAGGATTCGAGGCGGCCGTAGAACATGCCGGCAAGTTTCTTCATCTTCTTCGGCACGCTCATGTCGCCGACGCCGAGCTCGCGGATGGAATGGTCGACATCCTCGAAGAAGGCGTCGACAATCTCCTGCGCGATCTCCTGGCCGGCTCGCGCCGAGCTGCGCGTGCGGCGGAAATAAAGGATCAGAATCGCCGACAACATCTCGAAGCGCCCCATGACCGTGTCGGGCACATCGAGGTCGGTATAGAGAAACGGTTGGCGCGCCGCCGCGGTCAGTGCCGCATATTGGCGCTTCACAATCGCAATATTGCCGCTTTTTTTCTTGAACAGTCCAAAAATCATCACAGAGGCCGGCTGGCTTTCTCGAAATCAGGGGCAAGCGCCCATGATCATGTTGCATGATAGCCGAAGCTGGTTTACCGAAGCGGGCACGAATTGCAATGGCCGATCTGCCAATCGTTACTCCAGGGGAGCAGTCCTTGACGAAGCGGTATTTGACGACAAACCTCAAAGTCCTGGGCCGTGCCGTGCTCGTGGCTTCCCTGTGTACTACCGCCCTTTCTGCCTGCATGTCCGCGAATGTGGGTGAAGTCCTGCATCAGGGCTATGTCGTCGACCAGGAAACGCTGGCACTCGTGCCGGTCGGATCGAGCCGCGAGCAGGTGCTGCTTTCGCTCGGCACGCCTTCGACCACCGCGACATTCGACAATGAGGTGTTCTACTACATCTCCCAGACCCGTAAGCGGCCGGTCGCCTTCATGAAGCCGAAGATCATCGATCAGTCCATCCTCGCCGTCTATTTCGACAAGGAAGGCACCGTCAGCCAGCTCGCGCACTACACGTTGAAGGACGGGAAGGTCTTCGACATGCTGTCGCGAACGACGCCGACCGGCGGCAAGGAATCGAGCTTCCTCGGCCAGCTCCTGAGCGGCCCCGGCGCCGGACAGGCCGCCGCGCGCAACCTGTTCAAGGACTTCGGCAAGTAATCGAGCCGCAACGGATCGAAAAAGGCCCGCGAGACCAGGTCCCGCGGGCCTTCCGTTTTTCAAGACGCCTGCGTCAGGCTAGGACGGCGAGCAGGAGAAGGGCCACGATGTTGGTGATCTTGATCGCGGGGTTGACCGCCGGACCGGCCGTATCCTTGTAGGGATCGCCGACGGTGTCACCCGTCACCGAGGCCTTGTGCGCTTCGGATCCCTTCATGTGGCGGGTGCCGTTGCGGTCGACGAAGCCGTCTTCGAAGCTCTTCTTGGCATTGTCCCAGGCACCGCCGCCGGACGTCATCGAGATGGCCACGAAAAGGCCGTTGACGATCACGCCGAGGAGCGAGGCACCGAGCGCCGCGAAGGCAGACGCCTTCGAGCCGGAGATCAGCAGCACGCCGAAATAAACGACGATCGGCGCCAGCACCGGCAGCAGCGACGGGATGATCATTTCGCGGATCGCCGCCTTCGTCAGCATGTCGACGGCCCGGCCATAGTCCGGCCGATCCTTGCCTTCCATGATGCCGGGCTTTTCCTTGAACTGACGACGAACCTCCTCGACGACGGCGCTCCCGGCACGGCCGACGGCGGTCATTGCGATGCCGCCGAAGAGATAGGGGATGAGACCGCCGAAGATCAGCCCGGCGACGACGTAAGGATTGGACAGATCGAAGGAGATCGTCCCGACGTCGGCGAAATAGGGATGCTTGTCGCCATTGGCGGCGAAATAGGCGAGGTCGTTGGAATAGGCCGCGAAGAGTACCAGGGCACCAAGCCCCGCCGAACCGATCGCATAACCTTTGGTCACGGCCTTGGTGGTGTTGCCGACGGCGTCCAACGCGTCGGTCGACTTGCGCACCTCGGGCGGCAGATGCGACATCTCGGCAATCCCGCCGGCATTGTCGGTCACGGGGCCGAAGGCGTCGAGCGCTACGATCATGCCGGCAAGACCGAGCATGGCGGTCACGGCGATTGCCGTCCCGAAGAGGCCGGCGAACTGGTAGGTCGCGATGATGCCGCCGACGATGACGATTGCCGGCAAGGCCGTCGATTCGAGGGACACGGCGAGACCCTGGATCACGTTGGTGCCGTGGCCCGTGACCGAGGCCTGCGCGATCGAGTTCACAGGCCGCTTGTTCGTCCCTGTATAATATTCGGTGATCACGACGATCAGCGCGGTGACGATAAGGCCGATGATGCCGCAGAGAAACAGATTCCAGCCGGTGATGTCCATGCCCGCGACCGTTCCGATCGAACCCCATCCGATCGTCAGCGATGTCGCCGCGCCAAGGCCGAGGATCGACAGAGCGCCCGTAACGATCAGCCCGCGATAAAGCGCTCCCATGATCGAGGCGTTTGCGCCGAGCTTGACGAAGAAGGTGCCGATGATCGAGGTGATGATGCAGGCCGCGCAGATCGCCAGCGGATAAGTCATGACGGTTGCGAGCATCGGGGTCCCGGCGAAGAAGATCGATGCAAGCACCATCGTCGCCACGACGGAAACCGCATAGGTCTCGAACAGGTCGGCGGCCATGCCGGCGCAGTCTCCGACATTGTCGCCGACGTTGTCGGCGATCGTCGCCGGATTGCGCGGATCGTCCTCGGGGATACCCGCTTCTACCTTGCCGACGAGGTCGCCGCCGACATCGGCGCCTTTCGTGAAGATGCCGCCGCCGAGACGGGCGAAGATCGAAATCAGCGACGCCCCGAAGCCGAGCGCGACAAGCGCATCGATGACCTCGCGCGCGGCCGGCTCATGCCCCAGGCCTGCGGTGAGTATGAGATAGTAGACCGAGACGCCCAGGAGGGCGAGGCCGGCCACCAGCATGCCGGTGATTGCACCGGATTTGAATGCGATGTCGAGACCGGAGGCGAGGCTGACCGAGGCGGCCTGGGCCGTACGGACGTTGGCCCTGACCGAAACATGCATGCCGATGAAGCCTGCGGCACCCGAGAGCACCGCACCGATAAGGAAGCCGATGGCGGCTGCACCCGACAACAGGACCCATGCGGCGATGAAAACGACGACACCGACGATGGCGATGGTTGTGTACTGACGCGTGAGGTAGGCCTGCGCCCCCTCTCTGATAAAACCTGCGATTTCTTGCATGCGGGCATTCCCCTGGTCGGCGGCAAGCACCGACCTTGTCGCCCAGATGGCGTAGACCACCGAAAGCAACCCGCATGCGATAACGCCCAACAATATGGTCATTTCGCACTTTCCTCCGTTACAACCTGCGGGCTCATCCCTGCCGCAGGCCCCTCTCCGCGAATCACACGCCGCCTCCTCAAGCGACGCGTTTTCGCGGCGCGGCCAGAGTGCTGTTGCCGATGTGGATCGTCAAGCCCCTGAAATTGCCCGCATGCCGGCCTTTTTCAGGGTCCGGGAAGCATTCGGATAAACCGGCTTTCAGGCAGTGGCTTGCTTGCCCGCCCGCAGGAGCGGGAGAAGGAGAAGAAGGCAAAAACCGGCCACTGGCCAGACTACCGCGCTCAGCATGTCCCAACCATAGGCGGAAAGCACCTTGCCGGAAGCGAAGGAAGAACAAGCGACGGCTGAGAAGAGAACGATGTCGTGAAAGCCCTGGACCTTGTCTGCCTCATGCGGCCGGTAACTCTGCGCGACGATCGCCGTGGAGCCGATGAAACCGAAATTCCAGCCGAGGCCGAGCAGCGACAACGCGCCCCAGAAATTCCAGAGTGCGACGCCGAGGTGAGCCACGGCAGCGCAGGCCATCAGCAGGAGGAGACCGCATGCGACGATGCGTTCGGCGCCGAAGCGGCTGATCAGCCAACCCGTGACGAAACTCGGAGCGAACATCGCAAGCACGTGCCATTGGATTCCGAGCGTCGCGAGATCGCTCGAAAAGCCGCAGCCGACAACCATGGCGACGGGCGCGCCCGTCATCATGAAGGTCATCAGGACATAGCTGGAAATCCCGCAGATCATTCCCGTCATGAAACGCTGGCTGCCCGCAATCTCGCGCAGCGGACGCGCGAGAGGCTGCTCATGATGGGTCGATGCCGATGTGTGGTCCGGCAGCCGTAGCGGCACGAAGAAGAAGAGCGCGACGAGGCAGACCGGTACGAGAGCGACGAAGGCGCCCGCGAACCACACGGGCGCAAAGTAATCGCCCGCGAAGATGACGATCTGCGGTCCGAGGATCGCCGAGACGATGCCGCCTCCCAGAATCCAGGAAATCGCCTTGGCCTTGTAGAAGGAGGGCGAAGCGTCGGCTGCGGCAAAGCGGAGCTTCTGCGTAAAGCCGTTGGAAGCGCCGAGCACGGCGAGGCCGCAGGCGAAGAACCAGAAACTCTCCCGGAAAAGTGCAGCCGTGGCGAGCACGCCGCCGAGCGCAGCGATCGACGCACCGGCGATGAAGGCGAAGCGCCGGCCAACGAGTCGCGACAACACCGCAACGAGCACGACTCCGAGCGCCATGCCGAGATTGTAGGCGGTGAGCGGCGCCGTCGCGAGCGACTTGTCTTCGCCGAGCAACTGGTGGCCGGCAACCCCACCGACGGCAAAACTGATCGGCCCGACAACGCCGAGCAGTGCCTGGGCCACGGTAAGCAACTGCACGTTGCGACGCGCCTCGCGGAGGACCGTTCGGATTTCTGCCGGCTCGGTGGCCATCCGCTTACTTTCTCTGGTCGCCGCGAACTTGTTTGGCGATCCGGTCGAGGACGGCGTTGACGAGCTTCGGCTCTTCGTCCTGGAAGAAGGCCTTGGCGATCTCGACATATTCGGTCACGATCACCGGAACCGGCACGTCCTTTCGCTCCAGTATCTCGAAGGTGCCGGCGCGCAGGATTGCGCGAACGGTGGAATCGAGCCGGGAAAGCGCCCAATCATCCTGAAGCGCCGAGCCGATCAACGGATCGAGCTTGCGCTGGTCGCGCACGACGCCCGCAACGATCGAGCGAAACCAGGACGCGTCTGCCCTGAGATAGGTGTCACCGTCCAGTTCCTTGCCGAGGCGATGTTCCTCGTATTCGGCGACGATCTCCAGGACGCCGGTCCCGCCGACATCCATCTGATAAAGCGCCTGAACGGCTGCAAGGCGCGCGGCGCCACGCTGGTTGACCTGTTTCAGCGGCTGATCCGAAGGGGTGTTCGTCACTTCTCTGCGCCCAATCTTTGCTTCAGTTCAATCATGGTCAGGGCGGCGCGCGCGGCGAATCCGCCCTTGTCGCCTTCCGTACGGCGGGCCCGTGCCCAGGCCTGATCGTCGTTTTCAACCGTCAGAATGCCGTTGCCGAGCGCCAGGCTCTCGCTGACGGCGAGATCCATCAGCGCGCGCGCGGACTCGTTGGCGACGATGTCGAAATGGTAGGTTTCGCCGCGGATCACCATGCCGAGCGCAACGAAGCCGTCATATTCCGCACCGCCTTCGTCGGCGCCGTCGAGCGCCATGGCGATCGCCGCGGGAATTTCCAGCGCCCCCGCAACCGTCACAATATCATAAGTGGCGCCGGCCGCATCCAGCGCATGTTTCGCTCCATCGAGGAGCGCGTCGGCCATATCGTCATAGAAACGCGCTTCCACAATCAGGATGTGGACGGGCTTGATCTTCGCCATGGATCACCTGTCTTGAAAAATTCGGACCGGACTTGGCCGGTGCAGGCGGCGGTCAAACCATGCCCGGCACGGAATGGCAAGTAAATTCCGTTAACCGAAGGGCATTTGCCGTACCGCAATCTTCGATATTGGTGGAGCCGAACAGCAAACCCGCTTGTAACGGCGCCAACTGTCTCTAATCCTTAAGCGCGCCCAGACCGATTCCGCGAGGTCGAGCCGGGCATGCGACGCGACCAGGAGGACGACTGCGATGACGGACGCGCAAAAGCCCATCGTCAATCCGAAGAACCTGAAGCTCGACCACTGGCGCCGTGGCTCGTTCTTCGAATCCAGCGACGTCTCTTTCGGGTCGCTTCTCGGCCTCAAGGATATCGGCATAGGCTACGGCGAGGTTCCGCCCGGCAAATCCGGGTGTCCATTCCATAACCACCATGTCGAAGAAGAGCTGTTCATTATCCTCGAGGGGCAAGGTACCTATCGTTTCGGCAGCGAACGCCATGCGGTCGGACCAGGCGACATACTCGGAGCCCCCGCTGGCGGCCAGGAGACCGCGCATCACCTCATCAATACCGGCACCGTCCCGCTCAAATACCTGTCCATTTCCGCCATCGCAGCGACCGAAATCTGCGAATATCCGGACTCCGGCAAGTTCCTTGCCCGGACCCGGCGTCCGGGCGAAAGCCAGGCATCGTTCGACTTCATCGGCCGCGCGCCCTCGGCGGCCGACTATTGGGACGGTGAACCGGGCTTCTGAGAACTCTACTCCTTCCCCTGTCAGAACAAGCGGAGCGACAATGCACAGCGTCCCCACGATCGAGACCGAGCGGCTATTCCTGCGCCCCTACCGGCGCGACGACTTTCCTTCCTATTGCGCACTCTTCGGCGACGAGGAAGTGACCCGCTATACCGGCGGCGTGCCTTACACCCGCGAACAGTCCTGGACGCGATTCCTGCGCCAGGTCGGCATGTGGCACTACTTCGGCTTCGGCTTCTTCGCGATCCAGGACAAGCAAAGCGGCGCCTTTATCGGAGAGGCCGGCTTCCACGAAGCGCATCGCCAGATCACGCCCTCGCTGGAGGGAACGATGGAGACGGGCTGGGCGATTTCACCGAAAAACCACGGCCGCGGACTGGCGACGGAAGCCGTGACCGCCGCCCTCGCCTGGGCCGACCGTCAGTTTCCCGTGCTGAGGAAGACCTGCATCATCGAACCGGGCAACCAGGCTTCGATCAATGTCGCCCTGAAACACGGTTTCAAGGAATTCTGGCGCACGACCTATAACGGCCGGCCGATGGTCATGTTCGAAAGGCGGCCGAAGGGATCGGAAGCTTAGACCGGAAAAAGTATGTGGGGTTTTCCGCCCGCTGAAGGAAGCTTTTCGAAGGACTGCAACCTCTCCTCTTCCTCATCCCCTGTGCTCGTCACAGGGATCCAGCAGCGCCGCGTCCGCGGCGCGGGAAGCGTTCTTTCAGCCCAAGGACTTGGTCTGGCTGGATTCCTGTGACAAGCACAGGAATGAGGAAATCAAACAAGCGGCCGCGGTGGCCCATTCTCAACAGGCGTTAAAGCACTTCCAGGAAAGCTTCCTACGGCGCCGCGCGGATCGCAGAAGCGGAAGATGAACAATTCTTAATTATTTTCAGCCGTTTACGCCACCGAAACGGCCACATTCCGGTCCACTTTCATGACCGTTGGCACGGCGCGAGATCCTAGTCGGACGCAAACAAGGCGCAGTACCAACCAGTCGAAACGGTCCAGCTTTCTTCGCTGCGGGTGACATCACCCGTAAACGACCCGTGCTGGCCTGCAGGCTGCGCCTCAGAGAAGCAAAACGGCCGTGGCAGATCTACGGACCGATCGTCACCGGGGGCAGCCGCAAAACCAAAGGAGCATGACAATGAACAGCATTGCGAAAATCTCCGTCATCGCCACCCTCTCCGCCCTTACCTTCGCCGGCATCTCCCAGGCGGCGAGCGTCGAAATGAACTGGCCTGACCGGATCGACCAGACCGTGCGCACCTTCAAGGGCGACAATTTCCGCGTCGTCGATGTCGACACGTTGAGCCGTCTGAATCAGACCCGTATGCGGGTCGACGAGGCGACACCGGGGCAGCGTGCCGCATTGCGAGCCGCCGTCGAAGCCAACAGACCGCTGCTCGCTTCGCTCAGGGCGCGCAATGTCGAACTCGACAACGTCGCCGCGGCGACGCAGGCGGCCGATGGCGGACTGACGATCTATCTGCGCTGACTTTTCGGCCGGCCGCCCGGCAAACTCGTCCGCCCCCATTTTCGGGGGCGGGCTCTTTTGACGGACGATTTCTTTCGGCCGGACGTTACTCCTCCTTGGGAGCCGGGAATTCCGCCAATCGCGCCGCGTAGCGCGCCATCGTGTCCACCTCGAAATTGACGAGATCGCCGGACTTGCGTTCGCCCCAGGTCGTCACTTCGAGCGAATGACGGATCAGCAATACGTCGAACTCGACGCCATCCACCTTGTTCACGGTGAGCGACGTTCCGTCGAGCGCCACCGAGCCCTTGGGGGCGACGAATTTCGCGAGATGTTCGGGTGCCCTGAGGCGGAAGCGCACCGCCTCCCCCTCCGCTTCGACCGCGAGGATCTCCGCCTTACCGTCGACATGGCCGGACACGATGTGGCCGCCCAGTTCGTCGCCGATCTTCAGCGAGCGCTCGAGATTGATGCGCGTCCCCTCCCGCCAGTCGCCGATCGTCGTCAGCCTCAGCGCTTCCTCCCATGCCTCGACCTCGAACCAGCGCTCGTTGCTGCCCGCTTCCGGCAGTGACGTGACGGTCAGGCAGATGCCGGCATGGGCGATGGAGGCGCCCAGATCGATGGTCTGAGGGTCGTAATTGGTGGCGACACGAAGCTTGATGCCTTCCTTGAGGGGTGAAGCTTTCTCGACCGTGCCGATATCGGTGATGATGCCTGTGAACATTCAGCTTTCTCTCTCATAGTCCTCGAACAGATCGTCGCCGTAGCGCGCCGCGCGGCGAAGCGTGAAGCCCTCCGGCACCGACGTCCTCTGAAATGGGGACGGAATGCCGCCTTCGCCAATCGCCGGCGGGCAGGTGAAGAGCAGGATTCGGTCCACCAGATCCGCATCGAGAAACGAACGCGCCGCCCGGGCCCCACCCTCCACGAGCAGGGAGGCGATGCCCCGGGACGCAAGTGCGGCCAGGAGGTCGGGGATGGTATCGGCGTTCAGCAGCTCGGCTCCTGCCGCTTCGAGGCCAGCTCGCCTAGCGTCGTAATCGACCTCTCTCTCCGCGAGCGCAGAGAGAGGCATCTGCGCGCCGCCTGGCTGCCCCTCATCCGCCCTTCGGGCACCTTCTCCCCGTATGCGGGGAGAAGGGAATCCTGCATCACCCGCAAGGACAATCAGCGGAACGTCGCGCGCCGTGCGGACCAATTTCGAGTCGAGCGGCAGATCGAGCCGGCGATCGAGCACGATACGGATCGGAGAGCGCTCCTCCAGTCCCGGGATCCGCACCGTGAGTTGCGGATCGTCGGCAACGGCCGTACCGATACCCACAAGAATCGCGTCCGTCTCGGCTCGCAATATCTGCACCTGGGCGCGAGCGACGGCACCGGAAATCCTCACCTGCCCCTCGCCTTTCCGGCCGATCATGCCATCGGCGGAAACCGCAAGTTTCAGAGTCACATGCGGACGTTTCTTCTGCTGACGCATGAGGTAAGCCTCGAGCACGCGCCCGCCCTCTTCATGGAGCGTGCCGATGTCGACGGCGATCCCCGCATCGCGAAGCATCACCACCCCGCGGCCGGCAACGCGTTCGTCGGGATCGAGGATGGAAACGACGACACGGGCGATCCCCGAAGCGATCAGCGCATCCGCGCAGGGCGGGGTCTTGCCATGATGCGAACAGGGTTCGAGAGTGACATAGGCGGTGGCTCCCCTCGCCTGTTCGCACGCCTCAGCAAGCGCCTGTGTTTCCGCATGCGGCCGCCCGCCCGGGGCGGTCACGGCGCGGCCGACGATCGTGCCTTCGTTGACAATGATGCAGCCGACCGAGGGATTGGTGGAGGTCAGGCCGAGATTGCGTCTTGCAAGCCGCAGCGCCGCCGCCATGAAACGTTCGTCTTCACGTGTCGGCTCGCCCATACCCCGTGGTCTCCGGCCTATTCGCCCGGATCGCGGGCAATCTTGGCGCTTATCTCGGCAATCACCTTTTCGAAATCTTCCGCATGGGAGAAATCGCGATAGACAGACGCGTAGCGCACGAAGGCAACGTCGTCGAGGCTCTTCAACGCCTCGAGCACCTGAAGGCCGATTTCCTCCGAGGGAATTTCGGTTTCGCCCGAGCTTTCGAGCCGGCGGACGATGCCCGACACCGCCCGTTCGATCCGGTCGCGATCCACCGGGCGCTTGCGAAGCGCGATCTCGAAGGAGCGCAGCAGCTTATCCCGGTCGAAAGGAACCTTCCGGCCGGTCTTCTTGATAATCATCAGCTCACGCAGCTGCACCCGCTCGAAGGTCGTGAAGCGGCCGCCGCAATCCGGGCAGATGCGGCGGCGGCGAATGGCGTTCCCGTCCTCTGCCGGACGGGAATCCTTCACCTGACTGTCTTCGGAACCGCAATAGGGGCAGCGCATGCAGCCGTCCGATCACATATAGCCGTACATCGGGAAGCGGTCGGTGAGCTTGATCACCTTCTCGCGCACGCCAGCCTCGACTGCGGCATTGCCCTCGTCGGAATTGGCGACCTTGAGACCGTCGAGCACCTCGACGATCAGTTCGCCGATCTCCTTGAACTCCGCCTCCTTGAAGCCGCGCGTTGTACCGGCCGGTGCACCGAGGCGCACGCCGGAGGTGACGAAGGGCTTTTCGGGGTCGAAGGGAATGCCGTTCTTGTTGCAGGTGACGTAGGCACGGCCGAGAGCAGCTTCGGCACGCTTGCCGGTCGCGTTCTTCTTGCGCAGGTCGACCAGCATCAGGTGGTTGTCGGTACCGCCCGAGACGATGTCAAGGCCGTTGGCCTTCAAGGTTTCGGCAAGGGTGCGGGCGTTTTTGACGACCTGGGCCGCATAATCCTTGAAGGAGGGCTGCAGCGCCTCGCCAAGCGCGACTGCCTTGGCGGCAATCACGTGCATCAGCGGACCACCCTGGAGACCGGGGAAGACCGCGGAATTAATCTTCTTGGCGATTTCCTCGTCATTGGTAAGGATCATGCCGCCGCGGGGCCCGCGCAGGGACTTGTGCGTGGTGGTCGTCGCAACATGGCAGTGCGGGAACGGCGACGGATGCTGGCCACCGGCCACGAGGCCGGCAATGTGCGCCATGTCGACCATCAGCCACGCGCCCACCTCGTCGGCGATCTCGCGGAAGCGCTTCCAGTCCCAGATGCGGGAATAGGCCGTTCCGCCGGCGATGATCAGCTTCGGCTTTTGCTCGCGCGCCTTCTTGGCCACCTCGTCCATGTCGAGAAGGTGATCGTCTTGACGCACGCCGTAGGAAACGACGTTGAACCATTTGCCCGACATGTTCACCGGGGACCCATGCGTCAGGTGGCCGCCGGAATTGAGGTCGAGGCCCATGAAGGTGTCGCCCGGCTGCAGCAGCGCCAGGAAGACCGCCTGGTTCATCTGCGAGCCCGAATTCGGCTGAACGTTGGCGAAGTTGACGCCGAAGAGCTTCTTGGCACGCTCGATCGCGAGTTCCTCGGCGATATCGACATACTGGCAGCCGCCGTAATAGCGCTTGCCCGGGTAACCCTCGGCATATTTGTTGGTCATGATCGAGCCCTGCGCCTCGAGCACGGCCCGTGAAACGATGTTCTCGGAGGCGATCAGCTCGATCTCATGGCGCTGGCGACCCAGCTCCTTCTCGATTGCACCGAAGATCTCCGGATCGCTGTCGGCGAGAGAGCGGGTGAAGAAAGCGTCGTTGGTCTGTGAAAGCATCGGCTCGAGGCTCCTCTGAAGGGTGGCTGTTCTTTAGCTTCCTCGCACGCGGAGAGCAATATCCGCTATGCGGATTGCGTCATTTCCGCCATCCGCCGCGCCGGGTTCGCACAGCCGTCTCCAATTGAAAAAGCCGCGCGTTCGTGGAACGCGCGGCCTGTGATGAGGAATGCGGCTTCTCTGCTTATTGCGGCAGGGCGTCTGCGTCGATGGGACCGGCAGATTGCTCGATCCCCGTCGTCGTTTGCAGCGCGAGTTCGGCCGCACCGTCGCGCTGGTAGATATCGTCGCGGAACTGGACGACACGGTCTTTTGCCGACCAGGCGGTTATATAGGTGAAGTAGACCGGGACCTCTTCGGCAAGCTTGATCGGCGTGTTGACGCCGGACTTGATCGTCGCCTCGATCTGCTGACGCGCCCAGCCGGGCGTTTCCTTGAGCAGCCAGGTGGAGAGGTCGCGCACGTTCTGGACGCGCACGCAGCCGGACGATTCGAAGCGCATCAGCTTGTTGAACAGGCCCTGCTGCGGCGTGTCGTGCATGTAGACGGCGTGCTCGTTGTGGAAGTTGATCTTCGTCGAGGACATAGCGTTGATCTTGCCGGGGTCCTGGCGGAACATCAGGTTCGGCGCCTTCTCGGCCTGCCAGTCGATGGTTTCCGGCGACACTTCGTTGCCGTTGCCGTCGAGAAGGCGGATCGCGTTGCGCTCGAGATAGGTCGGATCCTTGCGCATCAGCGGCATGATATCCTTCTGGATGATCGAGCGCGGCGCCGTCCAGTAGGGGTTGAGGATGACCTCATAGATCTTTGAATTGAGGATCGGCGACTGGCGGTCGATCTTGCCGACGATGGCCGTATGGCGCAACGCGACGCGGCCGTTCTCCACTGCTTCGATATAGGCCGCAGGGATGTTGACCATGACGTAGCGCCGTCCGAGGTCGCCGGACATCGACTGGAGCCGTACGAGGTTTGTTTCGAGCTGGGCGAGCCGGGTCGAGGCGTCGACGTTCATGGCCTTGAGGGAATATTCGCCGATCACGCCGTCGGCCGGAAGGCCGTGGCGCGCCTGGAAGCGCTTGACCGCGCCGTCGACGTAGGAGTCGAAGGAAGAGGAAATGCCGGCAGACTGCGGCAGATCGCCGGAGATCATCAGGCGCTGACGCAACTGCTGGACGGAAGGATCGGTAACGCCGATTTCGAGCCTTTGGGTGCTCGCAGGCGTGACCATCGGCCAGCCTCCGGCGGATGCGATCTGCTGATAATCGAAGATCGCCTGCTGCAAATGTGCGATCGTTTCAGGGCCGAAGACCGGCGTGTTGGAGAGGACCGCAGTAGCCGTGCGCGAAGCCTTCGCATCGAACTGGTCGTCCCAGGAGCCGCGGCGCGGCGAATTGATGATTTCGTTCAGCGCATCCTGGGCGCCGGCGGGGCCTGCCCATGCGGCGGCACCGAAGGTTGCGGCCGAGCGCAGAAATGCGCGGCGCGAGAAAGCATCAATTCCGTTCTTTTTCGACATAGTCCCACCGTCTCAATGCGCCAGAAGCGCGCTGCCCGAGCCCTAAAGCGCATTACGCGATGCGCTTTACGTCTTTGCATTCATGCAAGTCGCGTCCCAAAACCGATCTGCGCTTCTGGGCGACATGCATTAGCACGGCTATGGTTAACAAAGGTAAACCCGCGTGCCACCCGGCCCTCAAATCGCTTCACGTTCCCGCGAACAAGAGCCGCCCCGGCAGGCGAGCCGCGCAACCGACTTCCGTCACATGGACGCAATTGCGCATCTGCCGCACCCAAGCGTCGCTGTCACAGCAATATGGCCAATTCGTGTCTCCGCGCCGTCGGCGGGGCGTGGCGCTGCAACTCCATGGCGCAAAAGGCAGCAAAGGTCGGACACGCAGGGATTGCGCCCGACCCTTGAGACTGGAGGGGTATGCCCGATTAAAGGCGATAGAGGATTTGATCGTTCCAGAAGCGGTCGAGACGCTGCAGGAGCTTATTCATCTGGGTGAACTCGTCGCTGCCGATCCCGCCGACCTTCTGGATCGAACCGATGTGGCGCTCATAAAGCTTGGCGACGGTTTCGGCGATCTCCTGCCCGTCTTCCGTGAGGCTGATGCGAACCGAACGGCGGTCGACACGCGAGCGTTGGTGGTTGATCAGGCCGAGATCGACGAGTTTCTTGACGTTGTAGGAAACGTTCGAGCCCAGATAGTAACCGCGGGAGCGAAGTTCGCCGGCGGTCAGTTCGGAGTTGCCGATGTTGAACAGGAGCAGAGCCTGGACGGCATTGACGTCGCTGCGTCCCTGACGGTCGAACTCGTCCTTGATGACGTCGAGCAGGCGGCGATGCAGGCGCTCGACGAGGTGGAGGGATTCCATGTAGAGACCACGGATGGTTTCTTCCTGCGGGTCTCTGGGCGCAACAACCTGCGGCTTCATCTTGGTGTTCATTTTCGTGCCTCACTGTTTCGTTTGGCGGTGTCTCTTTGTCTTCCCGCCTTGAGTGAGACCCTATCGAATACGTATAAAATTCTACTTAAACCGCAGCCTTAACATGAACTTACCGCCGACCGAGCCTGTCTCAGGGTGAATCAACCCTTACCTTCCGCACCTGGCGCAGCCGCTGATAGAGCAGCGCGGCGCGGAAAAGCACGAAAGTGACGGCGACGGATCCGTGGAGCACGATCAGCAACGGACGGTGGCCGAGGATGCCGGGATAGAACTTGTCCATGGCGATCTCCGTCGCGGCGGCAACCACCCAGACGACCGGCCCCCAGGAGACCAGAAGCCAGAGCCCAATGGCGGCAACCGGGTAGACGACTGCAAGGGCCGTGGCGGCCGCGCGCCACTCCGGCGACAGAAGATCGAAACGGCCGGCGCCGCTATGGGAAAATCCGATCAGCATGGCCCAATAGCTCAATGCGAACCAGAAGCAGGACGCACCGACCAGGCGCAGGAACCAGGCGAAGAGCACCTCGGTGAGCGACGGTTTCGGCACGTGAACAGAATCATGAAGCATGGCCGGCAAGATAGGCCGGGCGTCTGCGAACCACCAGCGCGAAGGACGGGAATGCGCCGCGATGTACTCGACGGGCGGAAGAAATGCCGCAGGCGAATGGCTGGCTATGCGGGTTTTCAACCCCTGAAGGCGCGTGATAAACCGCCTTCACGCACGATCAGGAAAGAGGGACGCGGCGCGATGAACGACAGGACAAATCTTGTGGACAGGATCACCGGACACCGCCGCATGCGCCGCAACCGCAAGGCGGATTGGACGCGCCGGCTGGTCCGGGAGAACCGACTGACGGTGGACGACCTGATCTGGCCGATCTTCGTCGTGCCCGGCAGCGGCATCGCCGAGCCGATCGCTGCGATGCCGGGCGTCAACCGCATGAGCGTCGACAAGGCAGTCGAAGCGGCGAAGGAGGCGGCCGGCCTCGGCATCCCGGCTATCGCCACCTTCCCCAATATCGAAATGGCGCTTCGCGACGAGACCGGGTCCGACAGCCTCAACGCCGACAATCTGATCAATCAGGCGACGCGGGCGATCAAAAAGGCCGTACCCGACATCGGGATCATCACCGATGTCGCGCTCGATCCGTTCACCAGCCACGGGCACGACGGCATCCTGCGGGGCGGCGAGATCGTCAACGACGAGACGGTGGAGGCGATCGCCAGGGCGGCGGTCATTCAGGCCGACGCCGGCTCCGACATCATCGCGCCCTCCGACATGATGGACGGGCGGATCGGCGCGATCCGCGAGGCGCTCGACGCTGCCGGCCACCAGAATGTCGGGATCATGTCCTATGCGACGAAATTCGCCTCCGCCTTCTATGGCCCTTATCGAGAGGCGATCGGCACGGGCGGTCTGCTCAAGGGCGACAAGAAGACCTATTACATCGATCCGTCGAACGGCACGGAGGCGATCCGCGATGCGGCACTCGATGTGGAGGAAGGCGCGGACATGCTGATGGTGAAGCCCGGCCTGCCCTATCTCGATATCTGTTGGCGGATGAAGGAAGCCTTCGGCCTGCCCGTCTTCGCCTATCAGGTTTCCGGCGAATACGCGCAGATCAAGGCTGCCGCCGCCAATGGCTGGATCGACGGGGAGCGGGTGATGCTTGAGACGCTGCTCGCCTTCAAGCGTGCCGGTTGCGACGGTATCCTCAGCTACTTTGCCGTCGACGTAGCTCGCATTCTTGCGAAACGCTGACGCCGGCGTCAGACCGGCCAGTGCATTGTTTTACCGCATTCGCTCCCCATATCTTGGGTGGATAGCAATTTTGGGGCACGCGCATGAGCATGCATAATGAAGAACTGAGGCTTCCGAGCGAGGACTGGCGCGCCTACCAGGGCGTATTGTCACGCAGGATATTCGCCTTCATCATCGATTACCTGATCGTCGCGCTGCTGTGGATACCGGCGGCCGTCGTGGTCTTCTTCCTCGGCATATTGACGCTCGGCCTCGGCTTTCTCCTCTACCCGGTCCTCTTCGCTTTGGTGGCGATGCTCTATTTCGGACTGACCGTCGGCGGCCGCGAGCAGGCATCACCCGGTATGAGGATCATGGGCGTGGCGATCGCCCGGACGGATGGTCGGCCAATGGATTTCCTGACGGCAATCGTCCATCTGGCGATATTCTGGATCGCCAATGCGCTGTTGACGCCGCTCATCCTGCTGATCGGCCTCTTCACCGACCGTGGCCGGCTGTTGCACGACCTGCTGATCGGCACCGTGGCCGTTCGGCGCGACATGTACTGACGGGACCGTTACGCCGAACGAGTGTGTTGACGTTTTCCATTCTTCGGCCATGCTATTACGATGAGCAACCGCACGAAGAGTGATCCGCCCGCTCGATGAACACGCAGACCGCACCGTCTCCTCAGTTCTACCTGACCGCACCGGCAGCCTGTCCCTATCTGCCGAACCAGATGGAACGGAAGGTATTCACGCATATGGTGGGAGAGCGGGCGCCGGAGCTCAACGACCTGCTGACGCAGGGCGGCTTCCGCCGCTCGCAGAACATCGCTTACCGCCCCGCCTGCGAGACCTGCCGGGCGTGCATTTCCGTGCGCATACTCGCCAACGAATTCGCGCCGACGCGATCCATGCGCCGCGTGCTTGCTGCCAATGGCGACATCGTCTCCGCGGAATATCCGGCCGAGCCATCGAGCGAGCAGTACAATCTCTTCCGGCGCTATCTCGACTGTCGCCATCAGAAAGGCGGCATGTCCGACATGTCGGTGCTCGACTATGCGATGATGGTCGAGGATACCCATGTGCACACGAAGATCATCGAGTACCGGTTGCGGGTCGAAGGCGACGGCATCAACGACAAGGCGCGAGGCCCCCTGATCGCCACGGCGCTCACAGACCGGATGAGCGACGGTCTCTCCATGGTCTATTCCTTCTTCGATCCGGCTCTCTCCGAGCGTTCCCTCGGCACCTATATGATTCTGGATCATATCCGCCGGGCGAAAGAACGCGGTCTGCCGCATGTCTATCTCGGCTATTGGGTCAAGGGATCGCGTAAAATGGGGTATAAGACAAAGTTTTTGCCGCAAGAGCACCTTATGGCCCGCGGCTGGGAGCGCTATTCTGGCGAGCACGATTCCACCAAACCCGCCACGGATTGAAAATTGACCCCATCCACTGACGCCGCCCGGCACCGGCGCGGCCTTGCCATCACCGGCCTCGGCGGCCTTGCGCTCTCCTTCGACATTCCGCTGATCCGGTCGGCAGATGGCGAGGTCTGGTCGATCCTTGCCGTGCGCAGCCTTTCGACCTTCCTCGCCGCGCTCGCCACATGGGTGGTGATCAACCGCCTGCTCGGCCGCCGTGTCGCCCTGATCCCGGGAAAGGCCGGCCTGATCGCCGGTCTCTTCTACGGCATCAACTCCTTCACTTTCCTGCTCGCCGTATTCAATACGTCGACCGCCAACGTCGTTTTCATCCTGGCGTTCACTTCGATGTTCGCGGCAATCCTCTCCTGGATATTTCTTGGGGAGCGCCCCTCCAACGCCACCTTCCTGACGATGGCGGTCATGCTCGTCGGCGTCGGTGTGATCGTCAGCGACGGACTCGAAAGCGGGCATCTCTTCGGCGACGCGATGGCGGCATCCTCGGCCTTCCTGCTCGCAAGCGCGATCACGATCAGCCGCGCCAGCGGCCGCGACATGTCGCTCGTGCCGCTGACGACGGCGGTCTTCCCGGCGATCGCCGGCTTCATGCTTTTGCCGTCCGGCGGCCTCGCGATCGCCGAACCCGCATACATCCTCTTCAACGGACTGGTGATGATCCCGCTTGCCTTCTTCTGTCTGGCGACGGGGCCGCGCTACCTTTCCGCGCCGGAAGTCGGCATGTTCTACCTGCTGGAGACCATTCTGGCGCCGATCTGGGTATGGGTCGTCTTTGCGGAGACGCCGACGAACCGAACGCTCCTCGGCGGCACGATCCTCATTCTCGCTTTGCTCGGCCATTCGTTTTGGCAGATGCGGATCAAGGCGGCCAGGGCGCGCATCGCCTGCGTGGAAATTGCGGGATAGGATAGCGCCTCATCCGCCTGCCGGAGGAGGCGCGCTTGCACCGAGCATGCGAAGCGACGACTTTACGTCGCTGTTCGGCTCCTATCGCTGTTCGGGCGACCCTTCATCCCTGGAGGATTCCTGCATCTGCGACTGCATCGCCCAGAGCTCGCGATTGGTGTCGATCCACTCCGCGGCAATCTCGAGCGGCGCAGGATCGGCCTTGACGAGTTCTTTCCCGCCATTCCACCGCCGGGCAACCAACCCGGCTGTCTCCAGAACCGCCAGATGCCCTGAAAGGACGTCCTCCCCGATGCCGATGGCCGCAGCGATACTCGCCGCAGGCGTCTCGCCGGCAAACAGGACTTCGAATATGCGGCGGCGCATCGGATCGGCCAGCGCCAGCAATGTATCGTCAAGAGCCGAGGTCATCGCGTTCATCTCGCCGCCGCATGGTTGCTCGAATTGGAGCCGATCTAGGGGACATGCAGGAGATCAAGGAATTGCAGCGACATTCGGGATAGCGAGGACACCGGCCCGGGGCTATCCACCAACATTGATCCACGAACGCTCCGCCCTTGCAAGCCCGGTGTTATCGATCTAGCCGCTGAATTTGCCGCTCCGTGGGAAGCCCTTCGGGACGACCCTCCCGGCGCCGGCGCGATCACCCATCCACTCGATCAATTCGTCCCTGGTCTTGGTGAAGACACGGCCGGCGCTGTCTTCCCAGCTAAGCCCTTCGGCGATTGCGAAAGAACGGATATCGGAAACGCCGCCATCCTTGTAGCGCTGGAGACGCACGCCCTTGCCGCGTGCCATCTCGGGAACCTGGACCAGCGGGAAGACGAGCATCTTGCGGTTCTCGCCGACGACGGCGAGATGATCACCCTTGACCGGAACGACGAGCTTGGCCTCGTCGGGCATGGTGACGTTCATCACCTGCTTGCCCTTGCGCGTGTTGGCCACGATATCGCTCTCGGTGACGACGAAGCCATTGCCGGCCGTGGAAGAGACGATGAGCTTGCGTGCCGGATCGTGCACGAAGGCCGTCAGCACGTCCTGGTCGTTCTCCATATCGACCATGATGCGCAAGGGTTCTCCGTGGCCCCGCCCGCCGGGCAGCTTGTCGCCGCCAAGCGTGTAGGCCTTCCCGCCCGTCGTGAAGATGAGAATCTTGTCCGTCGTCTGCGCGGGAAACGAAACCTTCAGGCCATCGCCATCCTTGAACTGGAGCGAAGACGTATCGGCGATGTGCCCCTTCAAGGCCCGGATCCAGCCTTTCTCCGAGATGACGACGGTGATCGGCTCTTTTTCGATCATCGCCTGCTGAATGGCTTCGACATCCGCGTCGGGCGCGTCGGCGAAGGTGCTGCGGCGCTTGCCGAGTTCGGTCGCCTTGGCGAATTTCTTCTTGACCTCGCCGATCTCCCAGGCGACCGCCTGCCACTGCTTTTCACCAGAGGCGAGCAACGCCTCGATTTCCGCCTTCTCTTTCGACAGCGCGTCGAATTCGGTGCGGATTTCGAATTCTTCGAGCTTGCGCAACGAGCGCAGCCGCATGTTGAGGATCGCTTCGGCCTGGACATCGGTGAGCCCGAAGCGCTCGATCATCACGGCCTTCGGCTCATCCTCCTCGCGGATGATGCGGATGACCTCGTCGATGTTGAGATAAGCGATGAGATAGCCGCCGAGAATCTCGAGCCGGCGATCGATTGCGGCGAGCCGGTGGCGCGAGCGCCGCTGCAGGACCTCCCGGCGGTGCGCCAGCCATTCGCTGAGCACCTCGTTGAGTGCCATGACGCGCGGTACGCGGCCCATCGACAGCACATTCATGTTCAGCGGAATGCGGCTCTCGAGTTCGGTAAGTTTGAAGAGCGATTCCATCAGGATATTGGCATCGACCGAGCGGCTCTTCGGCACCAGCACGACGCGGACGTCCTCTGCCGATTCGTCTCTGATGTCCTCGAGAAGCGGCAGTTTGCGTGCGATGAGCAGTTCGGCGATCTTTTCGATCAGGCGGGACTTCTGGACCTGATAGGGAATTTCGGTGACGACGATCTGGAAGCCGCCGCGCCCAAGATCCTCTACCGCCCAGCGTGCCCGGACCCGAAAACCGCCGCGGCCGGTCCGATAGGACTCGGCCATGCTGGCGCGGCTCTCGACGATCACGCCCCCGGTCGGGAAATCCGGCCCTTCGATGCCGCCGCGCTGCGGATTGGCCGGATCGAACAGCAGATCCTCCACCGTCGCATCCGGATGCTTGATGAGATGGAGCGCCGCGTCGCAGAGTTCATGCGCATTGTGCGGCGGGATGGAGGTCGCCATGCCGACGGCGATACCGGACGCGCCATTGGCGAGCAGATTCGGGAAGGCACCGGGAAGCACGGTCGGCTCCTGGTCCTCCTCGTTGTAGGTCGGGCGGAAATCGACCGCGTCCTGGTCGATTCCCTCCAGAAGGAGGGCTGCGACCTCGGTCATTTTCGCTTCGGTGTAACGGTAGGCGGCAGCGTTATCGCCGTCGATATTGCCGAAGTTGCCCTGGCCGTCGACGACCGGATAGCGCTGGGAGAAGTCCTGCGCCAGGCGCACCAGCGCATCGTAGACCGACTGGTCGCCATGCGGGTGGAACTTACCGATGACGTCGCCGACGATGCGGGCGCATTTCTTGAACGAGGAATTGGGCCGCAGGCCCATCTCGCTCATGGCATGAATGATCCGGCGATGGACCGGCTTCAGGCCGTCGCGAACGTCCGGCAGCGCGCGGTGCATGATGGTCGACAGCGCATAGGCGAGATAACGCTCTTCCAGCGCCGCCTTCAGGTCAACCGGCTGAATGTTGTCGTCCCCGCCAGACGGCGGCAAAAGGCTTTGTCCCATATGTCCTTGCTACCTCAACAGGCGCGGGACGGCAAGAATTCCGGGCTATGCCACTGTGGAGAACGTCACCGGCGGGTGATCCCTGCCCCGCCCCCGCACGAGTTTGCACTTGGCGGCAGAACGGCGCTTGCGTATCGTCCCGGCATGATCGACGCAATCAGAACAATTTCACAAGGAACTCCGATGATGCATACGCGCAAAGTCCGCCTGATGCTGGCCAGCGCCGCCCTCCTTACCCTCGCCGGACCGGCCATGGCCCTGGACGGCGCGGACATGATGCAAAAGCTCAATGCGGCGACGTCACCCAACGGCACTTCGGTGACCTACGACAAGGCGGAGGTCGACGGCGACGTGGTGACGGTCACCGGCATGAAGCTGCAGGTGGTGGCAAAGCCCGGCACGTCCATCGACATAGGCGAGGTGACGTTCGAAGGCGTCGAGGAAAAGGACGGCGGCTACTATGCCGAAACCGTCTCCTTCCCGGATATCGCTGTCAGTGACAAGAATTCAAGCTTCTCGGTCAAGGACATCTCTATCGGCGGCCTGTCCATTCCGGGCAACGCGGCCGGTACCACGATCGATGACATCCTGCTTTACGAAACAGCCGGCACCGGCCCTATGACCGTAAACGTCGAAGGCAAGAACGTCTTCACCGCCGAAAGCACGGAAACCAATCTGACGCGGCAGGAAAACGATGCGGGCTTCGACTTCGACGCGACGCTTGCCGGAATCAAGGCGGATCTGTCGCAAATCGAGGATGCCAAGACCAAGGAGGCGGTCGAGAAGCTTGGGCTGACGACGCTCGATGGCGGAGTCACGATGAAGGGCAGTTGGGAATTGGAAACCGGCAACCTTGCCCTCGACGAATACGCGCTGGACTTCAAGAATGTCGGCCGGCTGAATATCGCCATGGACTTGTCCGGCTATACGCTGCAATTCATGAAGTCGTTGCAGGAGGCAGCCCAAGCGGCTGAGGCCAACCCGAACAAGAAGGAAGCCGATCAGGCGATGGCACTGGCGATGCTCGGCCTGATGCAGCAGCTTACCTTCAATAGCGCCTCGATCCGCTTCGACGATGCATCGATCACGAAAAAGGCGCTCGACTACGCCGGCAGCCAGCAGGGCGTCACCGGCGAACAGCTGGCGCAATCGCTGAAGGGGCTCGTGCCGATCATGATGGCGCAGCTCAATATCCCGGAGCTGCAGAACCAGGTCTCCAGCGCCGTCAGCGCCTTTCTCGACAATCCGAAGAGCCTGACGATCAGCGCGGAGCCGGAAAAGCCCGTGCCGTTCCCGATGATCATGGGTGCTGCAATGGGGGCTCCCAACACCGTCCCGTCCGTGCTCGGGGTCAAGGTGACGGCAAACGACTGATGGCGCTTATGGCGCGGCCACATGCTGACCCCCGGCGGCCTTGTCGCCGGGGTTTTTTTCATCCGCCCGATCGATGATATGATGCATGCTTGATGCTCGCACGCGATCGCCTATCTATTTTTTGCGTGCCGACAGTTCGCATTCCCGACCGACCAAGCGGAAGGAGGACGCCATGGGACTGAAGCATTCGGATATCACCGCCATCCTCGGCCCTGTCGACGAAACGCTGATGGCTGAACTTCTCGCGACGGGCGCGACCGCGAGTGAACTTGCCGAAGCAATAGCATGGGTCAACAACGACGAGGCGCTGATCGGCGAAGGCCGCCACCTTCCGGCCGGCCGCGTTGCGGCGCTGATCGATATCCTGACGCCCGCCGACGACGAGGAGTGAATGCTATCGGCAGCGGCGGGGAGCACGGCATGCCCTGCTCCCCGCCGACACGCGGCGCTCCAGGAGGAGCGTGCCGGCGGGACGCGAAAGAAGCACGAAGACATTCGGGAATTCCGTTTGGAGGGAGGCATAAATGGCTGCCAAGGAAGTCAAATTCACCAGCGATGCCCGCGATCGGATGCTGCGCGGGGTCGACATCATGGCCAACGCGGTGCGCGTGACTCTGGGACCGAAGGGACGGAACGTCGTCATTGACAGGTCCTTCGGTGCACCGCGGATCACCAAGGACGGGGTTTCGGTCGCCAAGGAAATCGAGCTCGAGGACAAGTTCGAGAACATGGGCGCGCAGATGCTGCGCGAAGTGGCGTCGCGCACCAGCGACATCGCCGGTGACGGCACCACCACGGCCACCGTACTCGCGCAGGCTATCGTCAGGGAGGGCGCCAAGGCCGTCGCATCGGGAATGAACCCGATGGATCTGAAGCGCGGCATCGATCTTGCCGTCGAGGCGATCGTCAAGGAACTCAGGAACAATGCCCGCAAGGTCTCCAAAAATGCCGAAATCGCCCAGGTGGCGACGATTTCGGCCAATGGCGATGCCGAGATCGGCCGTTACCTGGCCGAAGCGATGGAAAAGGTCGGCAATGAGGGCGTGATCACCGTCGAGGAGGCCAAGACCGCCGAGATCGAACTCGAAGTCGTCGAGGGAATGGAATTCGATCGGGGATATCTGTCCCCCTATTTCATCACCAATCAGGAAAAGATGAGGGTGGAGCTGGAAGACGCCTATATCCTGCTTCACGAGAAGAAGCTCTCCAACCTGCAGGCGATGATCCCGATCCTCGAATCCGTCGTCCAATCCGGCAAGCCGCTCCTGATCATTGCCGAAGATGTCGAGGGAGAGGCGCTCGCCACCCTGGTCGTCAACAAGCTTCGCGGCGGCCTGAAGATCGCTGCGGTCAAGGCCCCGGGCTTCGGCGACCGTCGCAAGTCCATGCTGGAAGATATCGCGATCCTGACCGGCAGCACCGTGATTTCCGAGGAACTCGGGATCAAGCTCGAAAACGCCACGATGGATACCCTCGGCCGTGCGAAACGCATCATGGTGGAGAAGGAGACGACGACGATCGTCGACGGCGCCGGATCGAAGGAGGACATCGGCGGCCGCGTCGCACAGATCAAGGCGCAGATCGAGGACACGACTTCGGACTATGATCGGGAGAAGCTGCAGGAGCGGCTTGCCAAGCTCGCGGGCGGCGTCGCCGTCATCCGCGTCGGCGGCTCGACCGAAGTGGAGGTCAAGGAGAAGAAGGACCGGGTCGACGATGCGCTGCATGCAACGCGCGCGGCGGTCGAGGAAGGCATTCTGCCCGGCGGCGGCGTGGCGCTGTTGCGGGTCGTGAGTGCGCTCAACGGTCTTGCGACCGCCAATGACGACCAGCGCGTGGGCATCGAGATCGTCCGCCGCGCGATCGAGGCACCCGTGCGTCAGATCGCCGAGAACGCCGGCGCCGAGGGATCGATTATCGTCGGGAAGCTGCGCGAGAAACAGGATTTCGCCTTTGGCTGGAACGCACAGACCGGAGAATTCGGCGATCTCTTCCAAATGGGCGTGATCGATCCGGCGAAGGTCGTGCGCGCCGCGCTTCAGGACGCTGCCTCCATCGCCGGTCTCCTCGTGACGACGGAAGCGATGATCGCCGAGAAACCGCAGAAGGACGGGCAGCCGCAGATGCCGCCTGGCGGCGGAATGGACTTCTGAGAAGCGTCCGCGGGCGGCGCAGGCGGCGAGCGCCAGCAACGTATGCCGGAGGCGGAGCGCCCCGCGAGACGCCTTCGCCTACCTGCGAGGCCGACGAGGGGCGAAGTTCCGTTTGATATGCGCGTTCACGCCGGTTCTGTATCGATGCCCGCCTCGGCCAGATCCTTGAAGCCGCCGATGTTGTAGACGGCCGAGTATCCCATGTCCTGCAGGGTCTTGCCCGCAAGAGCGGAACGGCCGCCGGAGGCACAATGCAGAAGGATGGTCTTGTCCTTCTGAAAGAGCGGATTGTGGTACTGGCTTTCCGGATCTGCCCGAAACTCCAGCATGCCCCGCGAGACGTTTACCGCCCCCTTGATCCTGCCGGTTTGCTGGACTTCTGTCGGATCACGGACGTCCACGATCAACACATCACCGGCGCGCATCTTCTCGGCCGCCTCGGCGGGAGACAATTTCGGGACTGCACCGTTTGCTTCCGCGAGCAGATCCTTGACGGTCTTGATCATTGTTCCCCTCCAACCGATGGTTTGCACGGAAAGGAAACGCCTCGAAACATCCGCTGTCAAGGCGAGCGTCACGGAGCGCGTTCGGGGACACACTCCTCCCGCGCTTCGCAACAAGAACCGGATCAAAAAAAACCCGGCGAGATCATCGCCGGGTTCGTTCGGTGTCGAAGAAGATCAATCCTTCTTCTGCGGGATCGGTCGGATCGAGAGTTCCCTGAGTTGTGCAGGCGTCGCCTGAGAAGGCGCGCCCATCAGCAGATCCTGGGCCTGCTGGTTCATGGGGAACAGCGAAATCTCGCGCAGGTTCTTGGCGCCGACGAGCAGCATGACGATGCGGTCGATGCCGAAGGCCATGCCGCCATGCGGCGGGGCACCGTACTGGAACGCACGGTAGAGACCGCCGAACCGCTCTTCGACGTCGGCCTGGCTCAGGCCCACATTCTCGAAAGCCTTGACCATCAGTTCCGGCGACTGGTTACGGATCGAGCCCGAGGCGATCTCGAAGCCGTTGCAGACCATGTCGTACTGGAACGCCTTGATCGACAGGAGATCGTCGCTCGAAAGCGCGGTCAGACCGCCCTGCGGCATCGAGAAGGGGTTGTGGGCGAAGTCGACACGCTTTTCCTCCTCGTTCCATTCATAGAACGGGAAGTCCACGATCCAGCACAGCTCGTAGCGATCGCGGTCGACGAGGTTCAGTTCCTCGCCGGCCCTGGTGCGAGCCTCGCCGGCGAATTTGTAGAACTTCGCCGGCTCGCCGGCCACGAAGAAGCAGGCGTCGCCATCTTCGAGGCCGAGCTGCGTGCGGATCGCGTCGGTTCGTTCCTCGCCGATATTCTTGGCCAGCGGACCGGCGCCTTCGAGCTTCTCGCCCTCCTTGCGCCAGAAGATGTAGCCGAGACCCGGCTGACCCTGGCTCTGGGCCCAGGCGTTCATACGATCGCAGAATGCGCGGGAGCCGCCGGTCTTGGCGGGAATGGCCCAGATCTCCACCTTCGGATTGGAAGCGATCATGTTGGCGAAGACCTTGAAGCCGGATCCGGCGAAATGCTGCGTGACTTCCTGCATCTCGATGGGGTTGCGCAGATCCGGCTTGTCGGAACCGTATTTGCGGATCGCCGTGTCGTAGGGAATGCGCGGGAACTTGTCGGTCACCGGCTTGCCGCCGGCGAAGTCCGAGAAGATCGCCCGGATCATCGGCTCCATGGCGTCCCAGACGTCTTCCTGCTCGACGAAGCTCATTTCGAGGTCGAGCTGGTAGAACTCCCCGGGCAGCCGGTCGGCGCGCGGATCCTCGTCGCGGAAACAGGGCGCGATCTGAAAGTAACGGTCGAAGCCGGCGACCATCAGAAGCTGCTTGTACTGCTGCGGCGCCTGCGGCAGCGCATAGAAGTTGCCAGGGTGGATGCGGCTCGGCACCAGGAAGTCACGCGCACCTTCCGGCGAAGAGGCCGTCAGGATCGGCGTCGTATATTCGGTGAAGCCGATGTCGCCCATCCGCCGGCGCATGGCGGCGATGATCTCGGTGCGCCTGACGATGTTCTTGTGCAGCGTCTCGCGGCGGAGATCCAGGAAGCGGTATTTCAGGCGCACGTCTTCCGGATAGTCCGGCTCGCCGAAAACCGGCAGCGGCAGTTCCTTGGCGGCCGAGAGAACCTCGATCTCGCGGGCATAGAGTTCGACCTCGCCGGTGGGCATGTTCTTGTTGACCGTATCGTCGGTGCGCGCCTTGACCGCACCATCGACGCGAATGACCCATTCGCCGCGCACGGTCTCGGCGGTCTTGAAGGCCGGCAAATCCGGATCGGCGACGACCTGGGTCATGCCATAATGGTCGCGCAGGTCGATGAAGAGCACACCGCCGTGATCGCGGACGCGGTGAACCCAGCCGGAAAGGCGAACGGTGGAGCCGACATCCGACTTGCGGAGGGCGGCACAGGTGTGGCTGCGGTAACGGTGCATCGTATAGTCCCGGAATTGCTTAAAGGCCGCGCAGCTCGCAGAACGGCGCAGGGCGGCAGGTCAAAGTTGGGCGGAAAAGCGCATGATGCGCCGGTTTTGTCAAGGCCGCGGCGCGCCGGCGGCAGGAGCGCTGGCCTGGTCGTACAAGTTGCCCGCGTCGACCACTGCCGCAAGGGGTAGTGCGCAAATTTGGACACGAGTGGTCACAAATTGCTACTGTTCCCGCGCGTCAGCCACGGTTAAACAGGGGCAAGGGTCGCGTATCGCGCGAGTCGCGGCCGCAATCGGATCCCTTCTGTTCCATGTCCCAGATTCGCCCGCTCATCCCGCTGCTCGTCACCGCAGGCATTCTGATCGGCGGCAACGGGTTGCAGGGCACGTTCATCTCCTTGAGAGCGCTCGAAGAAGGCTTCTCGACCTCGCTGATCGGCGTAATCGGCGCCGGCTACAATGTCGGCTTTGCAATCGGCTGCGTCTACGTCACCCGCATTCTGAGGGCGATCGGCCATATCCGCACCTTTTCGGCGATGGCAGCCATCGCCTCCGCCGCTGCGATCGCCATGGTGCTGGTCATCGATCCGTGGTTCTGGTTCCTGATGCGGCTCGTCGCCGGCATCTGCTTCGCGAGCCTCTTCGCTACGGTCGAGAGCTGGTTGAATGCCAGCGTCACCAACGGCAACCGCGCGCGCACCCTATCGATCTATCGCCTCGTCGATCTCGGCTCGGTGACGGCTGCACAATATGCAATTCCCGGCATCGGAATCGGCGGCTTCGAGCTTTTCGCCATCATCTCGATGGCGCTGACGCTTTCGCTCGTGCCGATCTCCTTTGCCGACCGGTCGAGCCCGGTTGCACCGGAAGCGATACGCTTCGACGTGAAGGCGCTCTGGAACATCTCGCCGCTGGCCACCATCGGCTGCATTGTCGTCGGCCTCACCAATGCCGCGTTCCGCTCGCTCGGCCCCATCTATGCGCAGGAGATCGGCCTTTCGGTGACGGCGATCGCGACCTTCATGAGCGCCGGCATCATCGGCGGCGTCGTGCTTCAATATCCGCTGGGATATTACTCCGACCGGATCGACCGCAGGCTGATCATCCTGATCGCCACCTTCGGCTCCCTTCTCGCGGGGCTCTTCCTCGCCTTCGTCGCCGGGAACGACGAGTGGTTGAACTTCGCCGGCATCTTCGCCTTCGGCGCATTCGCGATGCCGCTCTTCTCGCTCTGCTCCGCGCATGCCAACGACCATGCGGCCGAAGGCCAGCATGCGCTGGTTTCCGCCGGGATGCTCTTCTTCTGGTCGCTCGGAGCCATCATCGGGCCGCTCCTCGCATCCTTCCTGCTCGAGATCTTCGAACCGCCGGTGCTCTTCATGTATACGGCAGCAATCCTGGCGCTCTTCATGGCCTATACGATCAGGCGCATGACTGCGCGCAAACCCGTTCCAGCCGAGGAAAGGTCGATGCCGTTTCGCAGCCTTCTGCGCACATCGTCCTTCTTCAACAAGCTTGCGGGCGGCCAGACGCGGAAAGAGCCTTGATCCAACAGGGTGGCAACGAGGCGTGGGCTGCCGAATTGCTGAAAGTGAAAATCAGGTTTAATAACGGGCCGGATCATTTTTCGGAGGCCGATCGGCTTTGCCCCTTCTTCCGGAACAGACAAGCAAGATACAGATGCTCAATCGCCGAATGTTTCTCCAGGGTTCAGCCGCACTTGGCGGCGCCTTCGTGCTCGGCGCCGGCCTTGCCGCGCGGGCGGGCGCAGCGCCCGATCCGCAGATCCTGACGGCGCGGTTCACCGAGGCACAGATAGCGGCCGGCGGCATCACGCCCCGGGTCATGACCTATGATCCCCGGGTCATCCTGCATGATCCCCGGGTCATCCTGCATGATCCCGGCAACCCGGCAAGCGCCGCCATGCCGCCCGTCTTGAGGATGCGCAAGGGCGAACCCTTCGCGGCGAGACTGGTCAACCGTCTCGACGAACCGACGACCGTTCATTGGCATGGCCTGAGGATCGCCAATGCGATGGACGGCGTGCCGGAAATGACGCAGCCCTATGTCTATCCCGGCGACGGATTCGACTATCTCTTCACACCGCCCGACGCCGGCACCTTCTGGTACCACCCGCACTGCAATACGCTGATGCAGATGGGGAGCGGCCTGACCGGCGTGATCGTCGTCGAGAACCCGGAGGATCCGATCTTCGATTCCGAGATCGTTCTCAACCTTAGGGACTGGCGGCTCGGCGCCAGCGGCGAGTTCATCGCCCCTTTCAAACCGCGGGATGCGGCGCGCGGCGGAACCTATGGAACGGTGAGAACCGCGAACTGGCAGCGCGAGCCGGTCTACGACGTTCCCGCCGGCGGGCTCGTCCGCGTGAGGATCGCCGCAACCGACGTCACGCGCATCTACACGATCGGGCTCGAAGGCGCTGAGGCCCGGGTGATCGCGCTCGACGGCAACCCGGTCGAAATCCCCTTCGCGCTCGACCGGCTCGACCTCGGCCCCGGCCAGCGCGCCGACCTTGCGCTTCGCATGCCGCAAAGCGAGGGCCAACGGGCAAGGCTTGGCAATTTTCGCGGCTCCAGCCCCTGGACGATCGCAGCCTTCCGGGCAGTCGGCACTTCGCTGAAGCGGGACCTCCGGGATGTCGCACCCCTGCCCCTGAACCCCATTGCCGAAGCCGACATTTCCACCGCCAGGCGCATCCCGATCGAACTCACTGCAACGGCCGAGCACGAGCCGGCCCCCTCGATCTGCGGCTCGCTCGGCTATACTTTCTGGGCGATCAACAAGGTACCTTGGCCCGGTGACACGCCCGATCCGGTCGCCCCGATCGATGAACTCAAATTCGGGAAAAGCTATGTCCTGGAGATCGCCAACCGCACGCCGCATGCCCATCCGATCCATCTGCATGGGCTGAGCTTCCGCGTTCTCGCTTCGAACAAGCGGAGCCTGTTGCCGCCGCCGACCGACACGATCCTGCTCTTGCCGGACGAACAGGCGCAGCTCGCACTGGTCGCGGACAATCCCGGCGACTGGGTGTTCCATTGCCATATCATCGAACATCAAAAGACCGGGATGTCGGCTTATTTCCGGGTCGCCTGACAATTTCCATTGTGACAGGTGCCGTGAAACGGTACACGGGGAAACTCAAAGCCGCATTTTTGCCACAGTGATTAAAGCCCGATGATTCAAACGACAGCAGATCTTGAGGCCGCCTGCCAAGAGCTGGCCCGTTCAAGCTATATTACGATCGATACGGAGTTCCTGCGCGAAACCACGTTCTGGCCGGTGCTGTGCCTCATCCAGATGGCAAGCCCGGATATGGCAGTGATCGTCGATCCAATGGCACCCGGAATCGACCTCGCCCCGTTCTTCGCGCTCATGAGCAACCCGGATGTCGTGAAGGTGTTCCACGCCGCCAGGCAGGACATCGAGATCATCCATCATCTCGGAAACCTCATTCCTCATCCGATCTTCGATACGCAGGTGGCTGCGATGGTTTGCGGCTTCGGTGACAGCGTTTCCTATGATCAACTCGTCAACCGCATCAAGAACGAGCAGATCGACAAGTCGTCTCGTTTCACCGATTGGAGCCGCAGACCGCTCACCGACAAGCAGCTCGACTATGCGCTGGCGGACGTGACGCATCTGAGGGATATCTACCAGTACCTCACCAAGGAACTGGATCGCGAGGGACGCTCCTCCTGGCTTGCGGAGGAAATGGCGATCCTCGAAAGCCGGGAAACCTACGACCTCCACCCCGACAATGCCTGGCAGCGGCTGAAGATGCGGGTGAAGAAGCCCATCGAGCTCGCCGTCCTGCAGAAGGTGGCGGCGTGGCGCGAACGCGAGGCGCGGGCCCGCAACGTGCCGCGCGGGCGAATTATCAAGGATGATGCGATCTATGAGATCGCGCAGCAGCAGCCGAAGGATGCCGAGGCGCTCGGACGCCTCAGGACCATTCCCAAGGGCTGGGAACGCTCGAGCGCGGGGACGGCCCTCATCGAGGCCGTCGGCGAAGCCTTAGCGATCCCGAGGGGCGAGCTGCCTCGTCTGCCGCGCCAGAACCACGCACCCGAAGGCGCTGCGGCAGCGAGCGAGCTGCTCAAGGTGCTGCTGAAACTCATCTCCGAAAAGGAGGGAGTCGCGGCCAAGATCATCGCCAACAGCGACGATCTCGACAGGATCGCAGCAGAGGGCGAAGACGCCGACGTCGCCGCCCTCAAAGGCTGGCGGCGTGAGCTCTTCGGCATGACGGCGCTGAAACTCATCAATGGCGAGGTGGCATTGCGCTTTGTCGACAAAAAGGTCGAGGCGGTGGAAATCGGCGGTTGAAAACCGCCGCTCGACGACAATTTTCCGCCCGAATCTGAGCTTAGCCGAGTCGTTTCGACGGCTGCTCGCCGCAAAACGGCGCCGATCAGCCGTTTCTACATGCCGAGCGGGACCGCCCGGCCCCGCATGCTTCAACTGCATGTGTCCTTTGAGGACAAAACATGTAGCAATTCCACTTGCTCCAGCGACCTTTGCGTGCCTGATAACACGTGCGGCGCTGTATATTCTCGTTTTCGAGGCTGTCACATGCGCTGGAGATTTTCCACGCTCGAGATCATCCTGTTGCTGCTCGTCGTCGCCGGCAGCGGCATGGCCTATGCGTGGGTCGTCTACGGCGGCGGCGGTCTGATCGGCGCAACCTATGCGCTTTTCATGTGCATGCCGATTCTCGCCTTTGAACGGCACATCATCTTCCGGCGCCTTTACCGGAGGATCCACGGATCGCCGACGCCGGCGTTTCTTCTCTCGTCCCTCGCCGTCTACTTCATATTCGTCAACGTCGGATATGCAGCCGCCGGGCTGCTTTTGCACGTCGCCGGCGTCATGCGTGAAAGCAGGACGGACGCGATGCTGCCATCGCTCAACGTGCTGGTGTACGCACTTGCGACCTCCGGTCCGATCATCTTCGTGCTCAGGGTGCGCGAATTGCTCGGCCGCGATATTTTCCTGAGCCTCCTGACTGGGCGATACCGCAAGCCGGTGCAGGAGGAACGCGTGTTTCTTTTCATCGATCTCGCCGGATCGACATCGCTTGCCGAGCGCTTCGGTGACCTGCGCATGCAGGAATATTTGGGAAAGCTGTTTGCAGCCATGGCTGATCCCGTGCTGCGCTATGGCGGATCCATCGACGACTATGTCGGCGACGCTGCCGTGATCACCTGGCCTTACGATCGCGCTGTCGCGGATGCAGCCTGCATCCGCTGCGTGTTCGACATTCTGGAGCAGATCGAAGCGGACGCCCGTCGCTGGCGAAAAGACTACGGCGAGGTGCCGCGCCTGCGTGCCGCTCTGCATGGCGGCACGATCGTTGCCGCGGAGATCGGCGTCGACAAACACAAGATCACCTATTTCGGCGACACCGTGAACACGACGGCACGCCTGGAGGGCCTGTGCCGAACGCTCGACCGTCAGGTCTTGATCTCAGCCGATCTGCTGCGGCGCTTGCGCCCGCCCGTCTTCGTGCGCGCCGAGGATCTCGGCGAGCATGAGGTCAAAGGTCGTGGCCAGAAGCTCGCGGTTCTGTCGCTCACGGCCGGTCCGCTCAGCGGCGACGGCGCCCTGGACCCAGACGGGAAGCCCGTTAGCAGTCCGTCCGTCGGGGCATTCACCTCGCTGTAAGACAAACTTCAAACAGCTGTCATCGAAGCCGCCTATCGGGTTCACCTGCACTCCAACCCGAGGTGAACTTATGACGAAACCCATCCTTGCCGCCATGGCGTTAACCCTTCTGGCGTCGAGCGCCGCGCTTGCCGAGGAAAAGGCCTTTCCTGCAACGCTCGAGGCGCACGCGATCCTTCCCGCAAACACCATTATCGCCGCGCCGGCGGATGCCGCGGAGTACCTCGAGACCTCGGGCAAGTTCTCGACTGCCGACCGCAAGCGCGCCGCCGAACTGGGCAGCGTCGCGGGCAAGGATGGCGTTCGCCCGACCGGTCTGTCGCTTCCCTTCAACGGCCAGCCGATGCAGGGCTTCTCCGGCATCAAGGCGATGGAGGACGGCACTTTCTGGAGCCTTTCGGACAACGGCTTCGGCAACAAGCTCAACTCGACCGACGCAATGCTGATGCTCCACCACCTCAAGATCGACTGGGACGCCGGCAAGGTCGAGGCGTTGAAGACCCTGTTCCTGTCCGACCCAGAGCGCAAGGCGCCCTTCCCCATCGTCATGGAAGGCTCGGCCACCCGCTACCTCACGGGCGGCGACTTCGACGTCGAATCGATCCAGCCGGTGGCCGACGGCTTCTGGGTCGGTGAGGAATTCGGACCCTACATCCTGAAGTTCGACCTTGACGGCAAGCTCACCGATGTCATCGCGACCGTTGTCGACGGCAAGCCCGTGCTCTCGCCGGACAATCCGGCACTGACGCTGCAGGGAAATCCCTCCAAGAAGGCACCGGACTTCAACCTGAAGCGCTCCGGCGGTTACGAAGGACTGGCACTTTCGAAGGACGGCGCGAAGCTCTACGGACTGCTCGAAGGCCCGATCTGGGCGGACAGCGAATCGGTGGAAGAGGCGGAGGGCCGGCCGGCGCTGCGGATCGTCGAGCTTGACGCCGGCAGCAAGGCCTGGACCGGGCGCAGCTGGCTGTATCCACTCGCCGAAGGCGGCGAAGCGATCGGCGACTTCAACATGCTCGACGAGAAGACCGCGCTCGTGATCGAGCGCGACAACGGCGCCGGCACCGTCGACAAGGCCTGCGCGGATCCCAAGAACCCGCAGCCGGATTGCTTCGCCGTCGGATCGAAGCTGAAGCGTGTCTACAAGATCGCCATGAGCGACGAAAACGTCGGCAAGGCCGTGCGCAAGATCGGCTATGTCGACCTGCTGAAAATCGCCGATCCGGACAACCGCAAGCGCCAGGGCGGCGGCGAGGGCTATTACGACATGCCCTTCGTCACCATCGAGAATGTCGATCGCGTGGACGAAACGCATATCATCGTCGGCAACGACAACAACCTGCCATTCTCCGCCGGGCGTTCGCTCGACAGGGCGGACGACAATGAATTCGTGCTGCTCGAAGTCGGCGAATTCCTGAAGGCCGAATAAGTGCCGCAGTGCCGCGCATCGTCAGATGCGCGGCACCCTGCTGTGGCAGGAACGAGCCGGAAAGGGTTCAGCGCTCGAAGGAGAAGGCGAGCTTCTTGCCGGTAAGCTTGCCGAGTTGCTGGAGCCGGCCGTCAAGGCGTTCGCCCTCGAAGTCGGCATAGGCTGCCGGGACGACGAATTCGAGATCGATGTCGGGCTTCGAAGATCGCCGGAGCGTGAGGTGGCGCGCCACACCCGGCATGGAGGCCGAAAAGAGATAGGCGACGCGCAACAATCCGCCCAGGAGCTTCGCCAGTTCGAGCAGGCGCGGCGTCGTGATGCCTGCGAGCGGGCTCGTGGCGCCGTCGTCGTTAAGCCCCTCGAAGCGGTAGTAATTCGCGAGCGCGATATAGGCCCGTCCCGCATGCGTGATGCCGGTGAACGCCGAGTGCGCAATGATGTTCAGCGCCTGCAGACCGCGATAGTCCGGATGCGCCCGCCAGCTGATATCCGCCAGCAGACAGGCTGCCTGGCGGTAGCGCCTCTCCTCTTCCGTTTCTTCGATGCCGAAGAACGACACGAGGCGGCCGGTCCATTCGGCGAGCTCTCGCGCATGCTCGGGCGAACGGGCCCGAAGGATGGCGAGTTCGTTGGCAGCCGTCAGCAGCGGATCCTGCTGGCGTTCCTCACTGGAAAGCAGCGAAAAGAGATACCCTTCGCGGACGCCGAGCGCGGAAAACGAGATGCGCTCGGGCTTCATGATGGAGATTGCCTCGTGCATCGTCACCGCACCGAAGGGCAACAGGCTCCGGCGGCTCTTGGAAATCGTCGCATAGGCGGAGGGCTTGATATTCTTCGGCTCCATCACTTCGGCAAGGATCGCCAACGCCTCGTCATAGGAGATCTCGTAACCCTGCATCATGTGCAGCGGGTAGTTGTGCATCTCCATGTGCAGCTTGGCGATGGCTCGCCAGGTTCCGCCCACGGCGTAGAACGTGCGTCCGGTCCCCTTCTTCAGGACCTCGGCGTCTTTCATGACTTTGCGTACCCAGGTCCGCGCCTTGCTGAGCGAGCCGCTCGAATGTTCGAAGAGGCGGATGCCGCCCAGAGGCAGCGTTATGCCCTTGCCGATCCGCTTGCCGTCTACATCGACAAGCTCAAGCGAGCCGCCGCCGAGATCGCCGACGACGCCATCCGGCTCATAGTAGCTGCTGACGATGCCCATCGCCGAGTAATGGGCCTCCTCCTCCCCGCTCAGGATCTTCACCCTTTGCCCGAGGATGGCTTCCGCCCTTTCGATGAAGGCCGCTCCGTTGGTGGCCTCCCGCGCCGCAGCGGTCGCGATCACATACATCTCGGTCGCGCGCGCCTGGTCGGAGAGTGCACGAAAGCGGTGCAGCGCCCTCAGCGCCCTCGCCACGCTTTCCTCCTCCATGCGGCCGGTCGCATCTATGCCCTTGCCGAGGCCGCACATCACCTTCTCGTTGAAAAGCATTGCCGGCGAACGGCTCAGCCCTTCATAGACGACGAGACGAATGGAGTTGGAGCCGATATCCACAACGGAGACCGGGCGGATGCCGGGCAGACGTCCCTGCGCTTCAGATTCGACCATGCAATTCCAGTTTACTTGTGCCAGCCGCTCTTCCAGCCGGCGATCAGCTTCGGTGCACTGGATTTCAGAGCCTCACCCCGGCCCGAAAGGCTCGGATTGGTCATGAAATAATGCTGAGCGTTGAACGGCTCGGCGTCCTTGCCGACTTCCATGCGGCGCGAGGTGCCGTCCGGAAGAATCTCGTAGCTCTGCTGGTTGTCGATGAGATTGCCCAGCATGATCTGCGAAAGAACCTGTTCGTGCACAGTGCGGTTGATGAGAGGAACGAGCGTCTCCACCCGCCTATCCAGATTGCGCGGCATCATATCCGCCGAGCCGATATAGACAAGCGCATTCTCCGATGGAAGTCCATGTCCGTTGCCGAAGCAGAAAATTCTTGAATGCTCCAGGAAGCGACCGACGATGGACTTGACGCGGATGTTGTCGGAGAGCCCGGGCACCTGCGGCCTGAGGCAGCAGATGCCGCGCACGACGAGATCGATCTCGACGCCTGCGCAGCTTGCCTTGTAGAGCGCATCGATGATTTCCGGGTCCACCAGGGAGTTCATCTTCATCCAGATCGACGCCGGCCGCCCGGCTTGCGCGTGGACGATCTCCTCCTCGATGTGCTTGAGGATGCGCGGACGCAGCGTATGCGGTGACACTGCGAGTTTCATGCCCCCTTCCGGCTCGCCGTAGCCGGTGATGAAGTTGAAGATGTTCGCCATGTCGTGGGCGATCACCGGGTTGCAGGTGAAGAACGACAGGTCGGTATAGATTTTCGCCGTGACCGGGTGGTAGTTTCCGGTGCCGAGATGGCAATAGGTCCTGAGCTTGCCCTCCTCACGGCGCACGACCATCGACATCTTGGCGTGGGTCTTCAACTCGATGAAGCCGAAAACCACCTGGACGCCGGCGCGCTCGAGGTCGCGTGCCCAGCGGATATTCGCCTCCTCGTCGAACCGCGCCTTGAGCTCGACAAGCGCCGTCACCGACTTGCCGGCCTCGGCGGCATCGATCAGCGCGCGCACGATCGGGCTGTCGTTCGAGGTTCGGTAAAGCGTCTGCTTGATCGCGAGCACGTCCGGATCGCGCGCAGCCTGCAGCAGGAACTGCACGACGACATCGAAGGATTCGTAGGGGTGGTGGACCACCATGTCCTTTTCACGAATGGCGGCAAGACAGTCGCCCGCATGTTCGCGCACACGCTCCGGGAAGCGCGGATTGTAGGGCTCGAAGCGCAGATCCTCGCGCGGCGCCTTGGTGATCTCCGAAAGCGTGTTCAGCGCCAGCAGGCCCGGCAGTACCGCGACGCGATTTTCCGGGACGCCGAGCTCCTGCACGACGAACTGGCGCAGCGAAGCCGGCATCTCCGAATCGGTCTCGATGCGGATCACCGACCCGCGGCGGCGGCGCTTGAGGGCGGTCTCGAAAAGACGCACGAGGTCTTCGGCTTCCTCCTCGACTTCGATATCGCTGTCTCGAATGATGCGGAACGTGCCCGACCCTTTCACCTCGTAGCCCGGAAAAAGCCGGTCGATGAACTGGCTGACGACATCTTCGAGGGTGATGTAGCGGATGACGTTCTTGACATCCGGCAGGCGAATGAAGCGATCGAGCGCCACCGGCAGGCGCAGCAGTGCCGTCATCGGATCGCGCCCGGTCTTGCTGACGAGCTGCAGGCCGATGGAGAAGCCGAGATTCGGAATGAACGGGAACGGGTGCGCCGGATCGATCGAGAGCGGCGTCAACACGGGGAAGATCGCCTGGTCGAATTCGTTCGCGAGCCAGCTGCGATCCTGCGCGGAAAGCGAAGCCGGACGGACGATGAGGATGTCTTCCTTGGCGAGATATTGCTGCAGGACGGCAAGCGATGCCTGCTGCTCCATCTGCAGATTGTCGACTTCCGTCAGAATGCTCTCGAGCGTTTCCGCCGGCGTCAGGCCGTCCGGGCTACGCAGCGAAAGCCCGGAACGGACCTGGCCCTCCAGACCCGCGACGCGAACCATGAAGAATTCATCGAGATTGGCGGCGGAGATCGACAGAAAACGGACGCGCTCCAGAAGGGGGTGCGCCGTGTTCAGCGTCTCCTCGAGGACCCGGCGGTTGAACTGAAGCCAGGAGAACTCGCGGTTGACGAAGCGCTCGGGGCTCTTGAGAAGGTCCAGCGCTTCGGCCGGCGCCTCACGCTTCTGCTCAGCAGATGCCTCGTGTTCCGTGATTGCAGACGTTGCGCTGTCCATGCCTGTAAAGCCCCATTACTCCGAACGACGAGCTACCCCAGTTTGACGACGGAACTGTGACAGTCAATCGGAGAGGCTTGTATTTGCAAGCTCTTCCAGAACTTCCGCGGCGAGCGCACGGGTCGGCCGCGTTCCACGCGCCAGCGCCAGGTGATCTATCCGCTCGACGATGGTCTGCGCCGCCTCCAGCGAGCGCTCCATGCGCGCGACGATGTAGCCGACCAGGCGCTCGTCCACGAGGAGCTGGCGGTCGGCAAAAAGCTTGGTGAGCACCTGCGCGAGCAATTCGTCGTCGGGCTCGCCGATTTCGACCACGGTGGCAGCCTTGAGGCGCGACTTGAGGTCAGGAAGCCGCACCGGCCATGACATCGGCCATAGCCGAGACGTCATCAAAAGCGCCGTACCGTTCTGTCGCACGCTGTTGATGACGTGGAAGAGAGCCGTATCGTCGAAGCCCTGGCGATCGGCATCCTCGAAGAGGACCGGCTTTTCCGCGGCGATATCGGCAGCGTTCGAGCCGGCAAAGGGATGTATCGGCTCCGCCCTCGCCTTTTCGCGCCAGATGCCCGCAAGATGCGATTTGCCGGAACCGATCGGCCCGCAAATGATGACCACCGGCGACGGCCAGACGGGCCAGTGATCGACGATGGAAATGGCCGCGCTCAACCGGTCCGAGACGAGCAGGTCGTCGCGACCGGTTGCGGGCGCATGGCCGAAGACCAAAGGCAATTGTTCGGACAGATGTCTCTTCATGCATTACCCGTGAGCATTCACCTTTTGCAGCTACGCACGTCCGCACGGAAAACCGCTATGCACTGGAAGTGCTCTAGCCGTTGCTCTCCGGCTCCTTGTGAACGGCTGTTCTATGCCCGTGATAGAGATCGCTATCAAGGTACCGCTGGATGCCGAAGCGGACAAGCACACCGATCGCGGCCGCTGCGGGCACCGCCACGAGCAGGCCGACGAAGCCGAAGAGCGCGCCGAACGCAAGCAGGGCGAACATCAGCCAGACCGGGTGCAGCCCGACGCTTTTGCCGACCAGTTTCGGCTGCAGAATATTGCCTTCGAGAAACTGGCCGCTGAAGAAAACGGCGAGAACCACAAGGATCCAGACATAGTCCGGCCAGAACTGAACGAGCGCGACGCCGAGCGCAAGCACGAGACCGACCAGCGATCCCACATAGGGGATGAAACTGATCATGCCGGCGAAGAGGCCGATCAGGAGGCCGAAATTGAGGCCGACCATGCTCAGCCCGATCCCGTAGTAAAGGCCGAGGATCACGCAGAGAGAGCCCTGGCCGCGTACGAACCCGGCAATGGTCGTATTCATGTCGCGAGCGATCTGCCGCACGACCTCGACGTAATCGCGCGGTATCCAGCTGTCGACCCTGTCGACCATCCGGTCCCAGTCGAGCAGCAGATAGAAGGCGACGACAGGGGTGATGACGAATAGGGACAGGATATTGAGAAGTGCGAGGCCGGAATTCCAGATCTGCTGGAACAGCGTGCCGAGGAAGCTTGCGCCTTGCTCTAAGAGCTTGGCCGAGTTCTGCTTGATGGTCGTCATCTGGCCGGCGAGCCAGTCCGGTAACAGCGTCGACTGGCTGTCGGTCAGGAACTCCTGAAGCCTGGTGATGTAACCCGGCATTTTCTGAATGAATTCGGCGGCTTGCGTGACGACCAGCGGAACGATGATCATCAGCGACAGCGCCAGCACGACGACGAAGGCGACCAGGATGGCGATCGTCGCCATCAGCCGGCTCAGACCGAGCCGCTCCAGGCGATCGGCTACAGGATCGAGAAAATAGGCGAGCGCCATGCCGGCGAGAAAGGGCAGAAGGATGGAGCTGAACACCAGCAGGAAGGCAATGAAGGCGACAAGCACCAGCAGCCAGAAAAAGATCTGGCGCTGAAGTCCCATACTGCTGACCCGATCGCCCATGACGGCCCCCGTTGCGCGCGGCACACCGCACCTTCCGCGTCGTTCGTTCGCACGAGATAGGGCTTGGGGCGCGCCAAGGTCAAGTCCGGCGGCGGTCACGGGACAAACGGCCTGTGACCGGCAGAAGGCGCTGACCACAGGCAGATTCACGAAAAAAGCAGGATCGGGCGCGCCTCCGCGCTTGCACTCCTCGCTTCTCCGTGCCAATCGCATCCGCAATCAGCGACGAGCCTTGGAGAGCGAGCATGAGCCAGTCGGGAAAGAACGGCCTCACCTACAGCGACGCAGGTGTCGATATCGATGCCGGCAACCTGCTGGTCGAGAAGATCAAGCCGCATGTCCGCTCGACCCGGCGCCCCGGCGCCGATGGCGAGATCGGCGGGTTCGGCGGCCTTTTCGACCTGAAAGCCGCCGGTTTCAGCGACCCGGTCCTCGTCGCCGCCAATGACGGCGTCGGCACGAAGCTCAAGATCGCGATCGACGCCGACAAGCATGACACGGTCGGCATCGACCTCGTCGCCATGTGCGTGAACGATCTCGTGGTGCAGGGCGCCGAACCACTGTTCTTCCTCGACTACTTCGCGACCGGCAAGCTCGATCCCGACCAGGGCGCCGCGATTGTCGCGGGAATTGCCGCCGGCTGCCGCGAGGCCGGATGCGCGTTGATCGGCGGCGAGACGGCCGAGATGCCGGGCATGTATTCCGGCGGCGACTACGATCTTGCCGGCTTTGCCGTCGGCGCGGCCGAGCGCGGGCAGCTTCTGCCTGCCGGCGACATCGCCGAAGGCGACGTCATCCTCGGGCTTGCCTCGTCGGGCGTGCACTCGAACGGCTATTCGCTGGTGCGCAAGATCGTTTCGCTCTCGGGCCTTGCCTGGGATGCTCCGGCACCTTTCGGCGAAGGCACCCTCGCCGACCTCCTGATGACTCCGACGCGCATCTATGTGAAACCGCTCTTGAAGGCGATCCGCGGGACGGGTGCGATCAAGGCACTGGCCCACATCACCGGCGGCGGCTTCCCCGAGAATATTCCGCGGGTGCTGCCGAAGCATCTTGCCGCCGAGATCGACCTCGGCGCCATCAAGCCGCCGGCCGTCTTCTCGTGGCTCGCAAAGACCGGCGGCGTTGCCGCCAACGAGATGCTGCGCACCTTCAATTGCGGCGTCGGCATGATCGCCGTGGTTCCGGCGAGCGAAGCGGAAAAAGTTGCGGCCGTGCTTGCCGGCGAAGGCGAAACGGTCTTCACGCTCGGCCGCATGGTCGCACGCGCCGAGGGCACACCCGGCACGATCTACAAGGGCAATCTCGCCATATGAGCTTGATGACCGGCAAGAAGAAGGTCGTCGTGTTCATTTCCGGCGGCGGCTCCAACATGATCGCGCTGGCGAAGGCTGCCGCCGCGCCGGATTTTCCGGCCGAGATCATTGCGGTGATCGCCGACAAGGCGGATGCAGGTGGCCTCGACAAGGCGGCCGGGCTCGGCATTCCGACCTTCGCCTTCGTTCGCAAGGATTTTGCGAGCAAGGAAGCGCACGAGGGAGCAATCCTGGCCGAGCTCGACCGCCTCCAGCCGGACGTGATCTGTCTCGCGGGCTATATGCGCCTTCTTTCTGCGGCCTTCATCCAGCGCTACGAGGGCCGGATCCTCAACATCCACCCGTCACTGCTTCCGCTCTTCCCAGGGCTCCACACCCACCGCAGGGCGATCGACGCCGGGATGAGGATCGCAGGCTGCACCGTGCACTTCGTGACGGAGGGTATGGATGACGGGCCGATCGTCGCCCAGGCCGCCGTACCGGTCGTTTCCGGCGACACGGCGGATACCCTCGCCGCCCGCGTCCTTACCGTCGAGCACAAGACCTATCCGATGGCGCTTCGGCTCGTGGCTGAAGGCAAGGTGCGGATGGAAGCCGGCCGGGTGGTCAGCCATGCCGTGGGCGAGGCAACGGGTACGCTCATTTCCCCCGTCATCTGACGTAAGCGGGTCATCTTCCCATCGCCAGCCGCCGGTCGAGCGCATCAAGGACGCGTCGTGTCAAAGCGGCATAATCGCCATCGAAATGATGGCCTCCCTCGATGGGAACCACCTCGATACCGGAGGATTTCAGATCCGGGCAAGCGTCGTCCTCCTCGTCGGTGCCGTAGATGCACTGAACGAGTGGCGGCTCGATCGCCTTGATGTCGTCGACCGGGTCGCCGGCATTCCCCTCCCCGTCGGCGCCGAGCCAGCCGAGGACGGAGATCTTGTAGTCGGCGCGATGCGACAGTGCCATGAGCGTGACCTGCCGTATGCGTGCGCGGGTCGCGGGCGCAAGCAGGTTGTATGTGCGCGGCAGGATGTCGGCGCCGAAGGAATAGCCGATCAGCACTACGTTGCGGACGCTCCACCGCTTGCCGTAATAGGTGATGACACGGGCGAGATCGTCCGCCGTCGCCTGCGGCTGGCGCTCCGACCAGAAATAGCGCAGCGAATCCACGCCGACGACGGGCACGCCCTGCTGCTGCAGGGCATTGCCGACCTCCTTGTCGATGTCGCGCCAGCCGCCGTCGCCGGAATAGATCACCGCCATGGTATCGCGCGTTGGCTTCGCATCGAGAACGGTCAGGGGGAGCCCGAACGGGTTGTTCCCGTCGTCCTCCTGCTGGATGTACCCGGCGAGCGTGCCGGAGAGTGCGGCATAGACGTCTTCGTCGCTCGCCTGGATTTCGACGTCCGGATGCTTGGCTGCGAGAGCGGCAACGTGCTCGCGCCCGGCGGGCGACGCAGACGGCGAAGAGATTACGGTTACCGGGTCGGGTAAGGCGCCATCGGTCAGGCCGTAGACCATGCGGTCGCCTTTTCGAGTTTTTTCGGCAGGAGTGCAGAGCTGCTTCGTCAGGGCGATACCCTCTTCGGGATCGACCGCGAGCGTCCGGCCGATGGTCGCTGCGGGCGACTGTGCGGCGATTGCCAGCGCCATGGCGCCGCCGGCCCCCACTCCGGCGACGATCGGCGGCCGATAGGCGCCGCTGCCGGCCGCGCGCTGCACCTGCTGACTCAAGGATTCGATGTCCGAAACGGTGTAGACGCATTCCCCGTCATCCCTGGCAAGGGCTGCCAGATAGGCCTTGAGGTCGATGCCGATGACGAGCGCTTTCTCGCTCGAAAGCTTTCGGGCCACGGCATCCTCCCTCTCAGTCCAGCCGCCGGCGTCCGAAAGCAGCACTACGGCGCCGGAAGGCGCCTCTTTCGGGAACAGGATGTGCGGTGCGGGGATCATGCCGGTGTCGAACTTTGCCGCGTCTTCGGCAAAGGACGGAAGGGATGCAGTGCCGGCAATCAGGGCCGCCAGGGCTGCACGCTTCAATATCCTTTTAATGGGGGTCATTTCCCGATCACTCCCTTCAGACCGCCGCCGATCAGGAATGTCGCATCCATCAGCGCCAGGATCGGGTTGAAGCCGCCGCTCGCCACCAGGTAGCGCGGTTGCCACTGCGGGTGAAACTTGGACTTGAAGGCACGCAATCCCTTGAAGTTGTAGAAGCGCTCGCCGTGCTCGTAAAATGCCCGGCCGGCGCGGTCCCATACGGGCGCCAGCCGCCGCTCCGACATTCCCGACAGCGGTGCCATTCCGAGATTGAAACGCCGATAGCCTTCGTTTTTCAGATATTCCATCAGTTGCGCGAACAGGAAATCCATCGCCCCTTTCGGCGCCTCGGGCGAGAAACGCATGAGGTCGACCGAGCCCTCCTCCTTCGTGCCGGTGATCAGAATATTGGAGAAGGCCACGATGCGACCCTGCCATTTGAGGATCGCAACAGGCTGCGCCGTCAGATATCGCGGATCGAAGGCGCCGAGGGAAAATCCCTTTTCCCGCGCATTGTGGTGGGCGAGCCAAGCATCGGAAACGGCCTCGAGCTCCGGAAGGATCGCCGATACCTCCGCAGGCGCGACGACCGAGAACTCCAGCCCGTCGCGAAGGCCACGGCTCACCTGCTGGCGCAGGTTTGCCCACTTGCCGCCCTTCATCTCGAAGCGCGTGAGATCGACCTCGGCAAGTTCGCCGAGGCGGAAGGCTCGCAAGCCCGCATCTGCGTAATGGGCAAGCCCGCGGGCCGAGACCTGGTAGAAGACGGCCCGGCAACCATTGGAGCGCGCCGCCTCGATGAACTGCCAGATCAGGTCCGGCCAGGCATCCACGGGCCCGACCGGATCGAACAACGCAATCCAGGAACGCGCCCAGCGGCCATACATGATGAAGGCCCGGCCGTCGGCGGAGAACATGATGCTCTTGTCACCCATGCGCACGAGGTTGGCATCGGACATGTCCTGCGCGTCGACGATGGCGATAGCCCGTTCCATCTCCTGCCGGCAGGCGGGCGCAACCGCCGCAGCGGCCGGGCGCATCAGGCTCCAGGTCGCTACAGCACTTGCGCCGATCGTCACTCCCAGAAGGGCGCGGAGCCCGCGCGGCGCCTCGGCGGAGAATTCGAACTGCCACCAGAGCTCATGACTATATGCGACGTCGCGATAGACGAAGAGCAGGACGACGAATGCGCCGAAACAGATGACGCCGAGCGCGGTAAGCCACGGCAGCGTCAGCGCCTGTCCGAAAAGCGAGGCGGGACGGTTGAAGAGCCGACGACTCGCGAGCAGCCCGACAAGGAGGAAGGCGAGCATGCCGGCTTCCCCGAGCGCCACCGCCTTCACCAGGGAAAGCAGGATTGCGGCCAGCGCGATCGCGATCGATGCCCACCAGGCGCCGTCGAGACGTAGCGCCAGCCCCCGAGCGACGATGAACAGCGCCAGCCCCAACAGGCTCGCCAGGAAATGCGCCCCTTCAATGATCGGAAGAGGCACGTAATTCGCAAGAAAGTCCAGGTTCTCGTCCGGCGTCGGCGTCACGCCCGAGAGCACCAGCATCAAGGCGAGGACGAGCGCCAGCGTGGCAAGCAATAGCGGCGTCATCCGGCCGCCGGCGCGACGAAGGCTGGAGGCTGCCGGGTGGCCCGCCAACTGGCGGAGTTCGATGCCGATCATCACGACGATGGCGATGAGCAAGGGCAACAGGTGGTAGATGACGCGGTAGAGGACGAGTGCACCGAGCACCGCGTCGACGCCGGCTGCGCGGCCCAGGCTCGCAACGATCACCGCTTCAAAAACGCCGAGCCCCGCCGGCACGTGGCTGAGCACCCCGAGGCCGACCGCCACGGCGTAGATCGCCAGGAAGGCGGGCCAGCCCACCGTTCCGGCGGGCAAAAGGACATAGAGGACGCTCGCCGACGCAGCGAGATCGAGCGCCGTCACGAGGAACTGGCGCGACGACGTCCGTGAGTCCGGCAGACGAAGGACGAGGCGGCCGATGCGGACCTCGCGACCGCTGCGGGCGGCGACCAGCACCGCCAGCAAGCCGGCAAGGACGAAGGCGGCGATTGCCCGCAGCCATACCGCATCGATCCCGGTCAACGGCGCCACGTATTCGCCAACGGCAAGCAGGCTCAGGCATGTGACCGTCGCGAGCCCCAATCCGAAGGCGAGCGTGACGAAGGCGATGATACGGGCGATCTCCTCCGGTTCCAGTCCAAGGCGCGAATAGGACCGATAGCGGATTGCGCCGCCGCTCAGCGGACCGAAGCCCGCGGTGTTGCCGACCGCATAGGCGCAGGCGGCGGTGAGCGCGACGGCGGGATAGGGGAGCTTGCGTTCGATGTAGTCGAGCGCGCTGACGTCATAGAAGGTGAGTGCGAGGAAGCTCAGGCCCGTGAACAGGATCGCCGTTGCCACCGATCGCCGGCTTGTTTCCGACAGCGCCGACACGACATCGTCATATTGCACCTCGGCCGTCAGGTGAAAGATCGCGGCCCCGAAGAACGCGATCACGAGGAGTGTGCCTAGCGCGGAGAGATAGCGCTGGTTGCGCTTCAGAAAGAGCATCCATGCGCCCCGCGGCCGCTGGTCTTTCTCTTCAAACTCTTCAGAGGAGGACGCCATTGGATCGCCCGTGTCGTTGAAGGAGACGACAAGGACTTACCGCAGCGTAGCGCGATCAAACAGTGAAATATCGGTAATGTAGAATATTGCAGAGTATCAGGCGATTACTTGGCCAGAGAGGCACGGTTGAGCATAGCCCACTGCAGAAGCATGATGGTTTTCGCGTCGCAGATCTCGCCGGTGCCAATCCCCGCGACGGCTTCGTCGAAGGAAATTTCCAACACCTCGATGTCCTCGCCTTCATGCGCAAGCCCGCCGCCCGCCGCCACCTTCTTCGATATATCGATGAGACCGAGGAAGAAGCTCGTGCGCTCCGTAATGGAGCCGGGGCTCATATAGGCATCGAAGAGATGCATAGCCGTCTCGATGCGGTAGCCGGTTTCCTCCATCGCCTCGCGGCAAATGGCGACTTCCGGCGCTTCGCCGTCGAGGAGGCCCGCCGGCGCTTCGAGGAGATATCCCTTTTCCCCCTGCAGGAAAACCGGCAGGCGCAGCTGGCGGACGAGAACCACCACCTGCCGCTCCGGATCGAAGAGGAGGATCGTTGCGGCGCGACCGTGGTCGTGGACTTCACGCACGAGGCGCGCGGTGCTGCCGTCGGACATTTCCTGCTCGATCGTGATCTGCTCGAGATTGATGAAACCATCCCAGACCGTCTTGCGATCGATGATCCGGAAGCGCGGGTCTGCGTTTTTGATCATAAGAAATCCTTCAAGGCCCTGTTGAGATTCGGGCTACCCGCCGCCGCTTGTTGATCGCCTCATCCCTGTGCTCGTCACAGGGATCCAACCGGACCAAGTCCTTGGGCCGAAAGAACTCTTCCCGCGCCGCAGATGAGGGGGGCCATAAAATCATCGTGATCTGGAGAGCGGCGGTCAGGTCCGCCGCATCCAGACCCGGTTGTCGTGGAATGCAGCGCCGCCATAGGGTGCCACGGCATCGGCACCGGTCAAGACGTTGATCCCCTCCCCGTCCAAGTGGGCGCCATTGGGCCAAAGCCCTTCGGCGATGACGACGCCGCGACGGGCACCCCCTCCGATCTTCGCGTGCAGGCGAATTTCACCACGCCCGTTGCCAAGCCTGACGACGTCGCCCTCGGCGATACCGAGTTCGGCCGCATCCTCCGCATGAATCATGACTTGCGGCCGGCCTTCCTTCTGGATCGAGGACGGGGTTTCGGCAAAGGTGGAATTGAGGAAGGACCGCGCCGGCGACGTTGCCAGCCGGAACGGATGCCGCTCGTCGGCCACCTCGATGAGGTCGACATGATCTGGGAACTCGGGAAGCTCACCGTGCGGCCCCTGAGCCCCCATCGCCTTCGGTGGCCGGTTCGGCGCGGGCGTACCGGTCCAATCCGCCTTGAAGCGGAACCTGCCGTCCGGATGCGCGAAACCGTTGAGGAAATGCGCCTCCTCGAAAGCCGGTTGGCAATCGAGCCATTTCCGCTCCTTCATCTCGTCGTAGCCGATGCCGTAATTGGCGAGCAATCGATCGATATGCTGACGTTCCGTCATCCCGAAGCCGGGACAGTCTGCGACGCCGAGACGCTTTGCCAGCTCTTCGATGACGAAAAGATTGGTGCGCACGGTCGGCGGCGGCTCGACGACTTTCGGCCCGAGCAGAACATGCTGGTGGCCGCCACCGCGATAAAGGTCGTCGTGCTCGAGGAACATGGTGGCCGGCAGGACGATGTCCGCGAGTTGCGCGGTGTCCGTCATGAATTGCTCGTGCACGGCGACGAAGACGTCGTCGCGCAGAAAGCCGCGCTTCACCAGCCGCTGCTCCGGCGCGACATTGACCGGATTGGTGTTCTGGATGAGCAATGCCGTCACGGGACCGCGATGGCGAAGCGCCTCGGCGTCTCCGGTCAGCACGCGGCCGATCTGCGACTGGTCGAGCATGCGCACATCCGGATCGTGAAGGGTGCTGCCGACGAGCTCGCGCTTGTCCAGCCGGAAAATGTCGTTGTTCGAATGGAAGGCACCGCCGCCCTCGTGCTTCCAGGAGCCGAGCACCGTGGCAACGGAGGCTGCGGCATGGATCGCGACGGAACCGTTGCGCTGGCGGGTGAAGCCGTAGCCGAGACGGAAATAGGTCCGCGGCGTCGTCCCGACGAGTCTTCGCGAAAGCTTCGATCTCCTCCACCGAAAGCCCGGTGATCGCGGAAGCCCATTCCGGTCCGCGCGTCTTCAGATGCGCTTCGAGCCCCGCGGGATCGTCGGCGAATTCAGCCATATAGGCGCGGTCCGCATGACCGTCGCGGAAGGCGACGTGCATGACGGCGCAGGCGAGCGCCGCGTCGGTCCCCGGCTTCAGGACCAGTCCCATATCGGCCTGCTTGATCGTCGGATTGTCGTAGACGTCGATGACGACGATCTTGGCGCCGCGCTCCTTTCGCGCCTTGACCGCGTGGGTCATGACGTTGACCTGCGTCGCAACCGCATTGGTGCCCCAGATCACGACGCAATCGGACTTGGCCATCTCTCTTGGGTCCGGTCCGCGCAGGGTACCGGTCGCCATGGTGTAGCCGGTCCAGGCCATGTTGGTGCAGATGGACCCGAAGAAGCCGGAATAGCGCTTGGCGTGGCGCAGCCGCTCGATGGAGTCGCGCTGCACCTGCCCCATCGTGCCGGCATAGAAATAGGGCCAAACCGCCTCCGAGCCGTGTCTCTGCTCGGCTTTGACGAACCGGTTGGCGATCTCGTCCAGGGCCGTCTCCCAGGAAATCTCCTGCCAACGCCCCTCGCCCTTCGCACCGAGCCGGCGTTGCGGCACCATCAGCCGGCCAGGATGATAGATGCGCTCTGCATAGCGGGCGACCTTGGCGCAGATCACCCCCGCCGTATAGGTGTTTTCCGCCGCGCCGCGTACGCGGCCGATCCGGCCCTCGGCGGTGAGGTCGACCTCCAGAGCGCAAGCCGAGGGACAGTCGTGCGGACAGACCGAATGGCCGATGGTTTTTTCTTGTCTGATAGGGGTCGCAACGTTCATGGCTTTTCTATATGGCATGGCCAGGGACGCTCAAAGCCCCATTCGCCATTCATCGAAACAATTGATCGCGGCCATCGGCAACGCTTATGAACTACCGGCACATTTACCACGCGGGCAACTTCGCCGATGTCTTGAAGCACGCGGTGCTGGCACGGCTCGTCACCTATCTGAAGCAGAAGGACAAGGCCTTCCGCGTGCTGGACACCCATGCGGGGATCGGCGTGTACGACCTTTCGAGCGAGGAAGCGCAGAAGACCGGCGAATGGCGCGAGGGCATCGGAAGGCTGATCGAGGCCGAGCTTCCCGCCCCGGTCGCCGCCATTCTCGAACCGTATCTTTCCGCCGTTCGCGACCTCAATCCAGAGGGCGGCCTCATGCATTATCCGGGGTCGCCGAAGCTCGCTCGCATGTTGTTTCGCCCGCAGGACCGGCTGTCGGCCATGGAACTTCATCCGGAGGATCACGAGGCGCTGCACCGGCTCTTCGAAGGTGATTTCCAGAGCCGCATCACCCGGCTCGACGGCTGGTTGGCGCTGGGCGCACATCTGCCGCCGAAGGAAAAGCGCGGCCTCGTTCTCGTCGATCCTCCCTTCGAAGCCGAAGGCGAGTATGAGCGGCTGGTGGACGGGCTGGCCAAGGCATACCGCCGCTTCACCGGCGGCATCTACTGTCTCTGGTATCCGCTGAAGAAGGGCGCGCCGATCAGGGATTTTCACGAGTCGCTCAAGGCTTTGGAAATCCCGAAAATGCTTTGCGCCGAACTGTCGGTGCGCAGCGATCGCGTTACCACGGGACTCGCGGGATCCGGCCTCGTCATCGTCAACCCGCCCTTCACGTTGAAAGGCGAACTCGACATTCTCCTACCCTATCTGAAGACACAACTCGCCCAGGATCGTTTCGCTTCGGGGCGTTGCTTCTGGCTGCGCGGCGAGGCGCCGCTCGATCGAGGGCCTTGACGGATAAGGTTCTGTGGCTTCAATCTCTTACGACGACTCAGGGAGGTAGCCATGACTTGCAAGCTTGCCGCAATGCTTCTCACCTCGCTTTCCCTCGTTGCCGGCGTGGCCAGCAGCGCGGTCGCCGCAGACTTTGCGGAAGTTCCCGTCGCCCGGCACACCTACGACGTCGGCGTTTGCGGCAACCCCTCCGTCCTGGGTTTCATCACCCGGCGCTTCGACTACAAGGCGGCGAACTATCTGCGCGCCAACATCGCCATCGCCGAGATTCGCGAAATGGGTCAAAGCCGCTTCGAACCGCGCGATTACACCCATCTGGTGGAACGCGAATATTGCTACGCGACCGCGGTGACCACGGACGGCGTTCGGCGCCCCATGTGGTATCTGATCGAACGGCCATGGGGCTTTGCCGGCGTCGGGTCCAATATCGAGTTCTGCGTCGGGGGTCTCGACCCATGGTATGTCTACGGCGCCAACTGCGCTTCGCTTCGGTGATCGCAGCACCTAACGCATGTGGCCCAAAAGTGCGCAGCGGTTTTGGGACAACGACATGCATCGGTACGAAAAGCTGAAGCGCATCTCACGAACTCGATCGAATGCGACGCGTTTCAGGCTGCTGCCGACAATCGTCGTCCTTGGCACGCTTGTCGGCTGTAGCGGTGAAGAAGGCAGCCAGACTGCCCCGAACGCCTCGGATGATTTGGCGAAACGAGCGTCAATGGCGCCTGTGCCCGTCGGCACGGGTTTCGACTTCTATGTGCTTTCCCTCTCCTGGTCGCCGACCTGGTGCGACGCCAACGACCCGAAAGGCAAGTCCGACCAGTGCGAAACCGGCCGCGGGCATGGCCTGATCGTACACGGGCTCTGGCCGCAGAACGAAGGCAGCTATCGGGAATATTGCCGGACGCGGCACTCGGATCGCGTGCCCGAATCACTCGGACGGCAATATTTCGATCTCATCCCCTCGATGGGCCTTATCGGCCACCAGTGGCGCAAGCACGGCACCTGTTCCGGCCTCGGCCAGAGGGATTATTTCGCGGTCACGCGGGCCGCGCATGAGAGGCTCGCCATTCCTTCGGAATTGACGGCTGCGGACGGCGCGGAGAACCTCTCCGTCCAGGCGATCGAAGCGGCCTTCGAGAAGAAAAATTCCGGGATGACGAGCGAGTCGATCGCTGTTACCTGCGAAGGAAGGTTACTCGAAGAAATCAGGATCTGCTTCGACAAGGAACTGAAATTCAGGGCTTGCCCTCAAGTCGACCGACAGGCCTGCAGACGAGACACCGTCTCGTTGCCTCCAGCACCATGATGGAAAGACATCGCATGAAGATACTCTACTCGCCCGCCTCCCCCTATTCGAACAAGGTCCGCATGGCGGCTCATCATGCCGGAATCGCGGCGGAAAGCGTTCTCACGGAAACCAATGCCAATCCGCCGCAGCTGATCGACAACAATCCGCTCGGAAAGATTCCGACGCTGATCACTGACGACGGCCTGGCAATCTACGACAGCCGCGCGATCATGCATTTCATCGATCGCGAAACCGGGGGCAAGCTCTATCCGAAGAATCACGAGAAGCGTACCCGGATCGAGATCTTCGAGGCACTTTGCGACGGCATTTGCGACAGCCTGCTCGCGATCGTCTACGAGAAACGCTTCCATCCGCCTGAAAAGGTGCACCAGCCCTGGATCGACCGGCAATGGGAAAAGGTGGAACGGGGCCTCGACTACCTCGAAGCAAACCTGCCCAAGACCGGAGGGAAGCTCAATGCCGGTCATTTCGCACTCGCCGCCACGCTGCGCTACATCGAACTGCGCTTCGCCGGCGAATGGCAGAAGGGCCGGCCCAAGCTCAAGAACTGGCCTGCCAAATTCGAGAAGCACTTCCCGGATTATTCGAAGTTCAAGGCTTGAGCATCGCGAAGCTTGCTCTTGCTTGCATCGCCCCTCATCCGGCCTGCCGGCCACCTTCTCCCGCAACGGGGTGAAGGAGACTCGTGGCGCGCGCCGCAGGATGCGGCTCAAAACAAAAAAGGCCGGGGTTATGAACTGACCCCAAAAGGTTGGACGGTTGCTGGGCTACGTTACGAGGGACTGGGTTCTGTATTGCACAGGGCTCAGTCCTTTCAGTTTCAGCTTGATGCGCTGATGATTGTAATAGGTGATGTAGTCGGCGATGCCGTCCTTCAGGCTCTGGATGCTGTTGAACCGGTTGGGGTGGAAGAACTCGGATTTGAGCACGGCAAAGAAGCTCTCCATGGCGGCGTTGTCGAGACAGTTGCCTTTGCGCGACATGCTCTGGGCGATGCCGCGCGCCTGCAGCCGGCGCCGATAGGCCGGCATCTGATAGTGCCATCCCTGATCGGAATGCAGGATCGGTCTGTCTTTGCCCTTGAGCCTCTCCATTGCCTTGTTGAGCATGCCCTCGACCAGCTTGAAGACCGGACGTCTGGCGGTTTCATAAGCGATGATCTCACCGTTGAACAGGTCCATGACCGGTGAGAGATAGAGCTTCTCGCCGGCCACATTGAACTCGGTGATGTCCGTCACCCATTTCTGATTCGGCCCCTCGGCCTGGAACTGGCGTTTGAGGAGGTCGGGCGCCACCCGCCCGGCGTCGCCCCTGTAGGAGCGGTACTTCTTCGGCCGCACCAGCGATTTCAATCCCATCTCGACCATCAGGCGCTGGACCGTCTTGTGATTGATCTTCTGCCCGGGCTGGCGGATCGCCGCCGTCACCCGACGGTAGCCGTAGCGGCCCTTGTGCAGGGCGAAGATCGCCTTGATCCGCTCCCTGAGCACGGCATGCCTGTCGGCAAGCGACGCCAGCTTCAGTCGATAATAGAACGTACTGCGCGAGAGCCCCGCCAGCTTCAGCAGCGCGGCAAGCGGATAAAACGGCCTTAACGCCTGGACGACTTGCGCTTTCTCGGCGCCGCCTGGTCCCGCGTTAAGGCCTCCAGTTTTTTTAGATAGGCGTTCTCCATGCGCAGATGGTTCAGTTCCGCCAGCAACTCTTCGCGGCTCTTCGTCTCATCGTTCTGCGGCGCTTGCGGCTGCTTGCGCACCGGCGGCTCGGGCATCGATCGGGGCCTTCCTCTGCGGCGCGGGGCCAGGGCATCAAGCCCGCCAGTCTCGTAGCGCCGCTCCCAATCCGGAAGGCAACCCGCATTGCGGATGTTGAACAACGCCGCCGTCTGGCGGTAGGAAAGCCCATCCTCCCACATCCGTTCGAGAACCGATAGCTTGAACGCTGCATCATAGCGGCCGAACTTCTTGGCAAGCCCCGCAGCTCCATGTGCCTCGTAGCTCGCCACCCATTTGCGGACCGTCGAATGATCAATGCCATAAGGCCGGCCAGCGCTGCTATAACTCTCCTCGCCGTTCAGGCATCGCTCGACAATCGCTCGCTTCAGACACTCGCTGTACTTGGACATGCAAAACCCCCGAAAGTGGATGTCCAACTTTCGGGGGTCAGTTCATTAGCCCGGCCTTTTTTCGATCGCGTTGGACGGATCAGAACTTGACGCCCATACCGAGTTTGACGCTGTGCTCGTCGTAGCCGGACGAGACCGTCGAACCGCCGGCGCGGAAGTCCTTGGAGCCGTAATCCGTGTAGCGGTATTCGGCACGCGCGGTGATGTTGTCGGTGACGAAGGTTTCGGCGCCGACACCTGCGGTCCAGCCGACAAGCGTCTTGTCGTCGGAGCCTGCCGGAGTCGAAAGCTTTGCATTGCCGAGTGCGACACCGGCCGTGCCGTATACGAGAACCGGGTTCAGGTCGACACCGACGCGACCGCGGACCGAGCCGTTGACACCCTGCTTTACGCGGCGGCCGCTGGAGCGGGCATCGTTCCCGGTGTAGTTTACGTCGGCCTCACCGCCATAAACCATCTGGCCGTCCTGAACGTTGTAGCCGCCATAGAGACCGCCACCGAAACCGACCGACTTATTGTTGCCGGTCGCATCGGCCTCGCCATGGTGCCAGTCGATGGTGCCGCCGACATAGGCGCCGGACCAGTTGCGCACCGCCGGTTCGGTATATTCGGCAGCCGGAGCAGCCGGAACTTCGTCGACCACGTCAGCGGCGTGGGCGGCCTGGAAAGCAACGAGGGCCATGGCCGAGGCCATGAGGGTGGTGGTGAGCGTACGCATACTATTCTCCTTTCGAACCGGCGTTCCGTTTTAGGTGTTTCCCGGCGGAACACCGGACATCTGTAATTAACCCGCCCGGTTGACCCGAAATTGATCAGGAAATGAGGAATCTCAAGAGCCAAAATGTGAAATTTTAGTGGCGGCAACGCGACTGAAAAGCGATGTTGCAGCGCAGACACAGGAGTTTTATTAACCATGATTCAGGATTAACGAAAGATATACTATAGCAATACAAACTAATGCAAATTACGGCTTCCGCGTTAATTTTTCAGAAATGAATCCTCCGGCGAGAGTTTCGGCGAGCGTTTCCAGTCTATATCTTCTGCCACTCGGCATCAGGATTCGAAGAACGGGACGAAACGTTGAAAAGGACACTCAAGGCGGCGCTCGTTACCGGCGGCGCCCGACGCATCGGCAGGGCAATAGTCGAGGATCTGGCGGCGCACGGTTTCGCGCTCGCCATTCACGCGAACGGATCGTTCGCAGAAGCGGAGGCGCTCGCCGAGAAGCTGGGAAAGACCGGCGCGAGGGCGGTCGCACTCAGAGCCGATCTTACCGAAGTCGGCGCTGCCTCCGGGCTCATCGCGCAGGCAACGGCCCTGCTCGGTCCGCTGGATCTCCTCGTCAACAATGCCTCGGTGTTCAACAAGGACAGCCTCGCCGAGTTCGACGAAGCGGTATGGGAGCGGCACTTCGCGCTGCATGTCAAAGCCCCCTCCCTGCTCGCCCGCGATTTTGCCCTGCAGCGGCCGGCCGACGTATCCGCTCTCATCGTCAATGTGATCGATCAGCGCGTCTGGTCTCCAAATCCGCGCTTTTATTCCTATATGTTGTCGAAGTCGGCGCTGTGGACGGCAACTCAGACGATGGCCCAGGCGCTCGCCCCCGACATTCGCGTCAACGGCATCGGACCTGGGCCGACGCTGCCGAACGAGCGACAGAATCCGCGTGATTTCGAGGCCCAGGTCGAGGCGCTGATCCTCAGGCGCGGTCCGGCGCTCGATGAATTCGGACGTGCGATCCGCTTCCTTTTCGACACGCCGTCGGTTACCGGACAGATGATTGCACTCGACGGCGGCCAGCACCTTGCCTGGGAGACGCCGGATATTCGGGAGATAGTGGAATGAACGGGCAGACGCCCACCGATGGCGGCATCCTTTACGACGCCACGGAGACGGACGACGAAGACGATCTGGTCGAAGTGACCGAGCCCGAACGGCCGGCGCCGGCAATAGGATGGGCGGAGAGCCTGCCGGAAGCGGCGGGCCTCAAGGGAGCCGAACTCATCCAGGCCTTCGTCAAGCGCCTGCCGAACGGGCCCGGCGTCTACCGGATGCTCAACGAGGCCGGCGACGTGCTCTATGTCGGCAAGGCCCGCAGCCTGAAGAAGCGGGTGAGCAACTATGCGCAGGGGCGCGGCCACTCGAACCGCATCGCGCGCATGGTTCGCGAGACCGCACATATGGAATTCGTGACGACGCGGACGGAGATCGAGGCGCTGCTGCTCGAAGCGAACCTCATCAAGCGCCTGCGCCCGCGCTTCAACGTGCTTCTGCGCGACGACAAGTCCTTCCCCTATATCGTCGTCACCGGCGATACGCGTGCGCCGGCGCTCTACAAGCATCGCGGCGCGCGCAGCCGCAAAGGCGACTATTTCGGCCCCTTCGCCTCGGCCGGAGCAGTCGGACGCACCATCAATTCGCTGCAACGCGCCTTTCTTCTCAGAACCTGCACGGACAGTGTCTTCGAAACACGCACGCGCCCCTGTCTGCTCTACCAGATCAAGCGTTGTTCCGCGCCGTGCACGAACGAGATCAGCGATGCGGACTACGTGGAACTGGTCAGCGAAGCCAAGGACTTTCTCTCCGGCAAGAGCCAGGCGGTGAAGGCGACCATTGCCTCCGCCATGGCCGAGGCTTCGGAAAACCTCGATTTCGAGCGTGCCGCGCTTTACCGCGACCGGCTGGCCGCGCTGAGCCACGTCCAGAGCCACCAGGGCATCAATCCGGCCGGCGTCGAGGAAGCGGACGTCTTCGCCATTCATCACGAAGGCGGCATCTCCTGCATCCAGGTGTTCTTCTTCCGGACGGGGCAGAACTGGGGCAATCGCGCCTATTTTCCGAAAGCCGACCCTTCGATCCCGCCGGCCGAGGTGCTCAGCGCGTTTCTTGCACAGTTCTATGACGACAAGCCCTGTCCGCGGCAGGTCCTGCTCTGCGCCCCCGTGGAGGAACAGGAACTGCTTGCACAGGCGCTCAGCGAGAAATCCGGCTACAAGGTCTCGATCCTCGTGCCGCAGCGCGGAGAGAAGAAGGATCTCGTCGAGCATGCGCTCGCAAACGCCCGCGAGGCGCATGGCCGCAAGCTCGCGGAAACCGCTTCGCAGGGGCGCCTGCTCGAAGGCTTTGCCGCAACCTTCCAACTCCCTTACGTGCCGCGCCGCATCGAGATCTACGACAACTCGCACATCATGGGCACCAATGCGGTGGGCGGCATGGTGGTCGCCGGCCCGGAGGGCTTCGTCAAAGGCCAGTACCGAAAGTTCAACATCAAATCGACCGACATCACGCCGGGCGACGATTTCGGCATGATGCGCGAGGTCATGACGCGGCGCTTTTCCCGTCTCCTGAAAGAGGAGGGCAAGCCGGATCGGTCCGCAGAGCCGGGTGAGGATGCCGGTTTCCCCGCGTGGCCCGACGTCATCCTGATCGATGGCGGCCAAGGGCAGATGACGGCGGTTCGTGCGATTCTCAAGGAACTCGGCATAGAGGACAGCGTGGCGGCGATCGGCGTGGCCAAGGGTGTCGACCGCGACGCCGGCCGCGAACGTTTCTTCGCCGAAGGCCGGGAAAGCTTTACTCTGCCGCCGCGCGATCCGGTCCTCTATTTCATCCAGCGCCTGCGCGACGAAGCGCACCGCTTCGCGATCGGCTCGCATCGGGCTCGCCGGAAGAAGGAAATGGTCAAGAATCCGCTCGACGAGATCGCCGGAATCGGCCCGACGCGCAAACGCGCGCTCCTCACCCATTTCGGAACCGCCAAGGCAGTCTCCCGCGCCGGCATCAACGACCTGATGTCGGTAAACGGCATTTCCGAAACGGTCGCCCGTATCGTCTACGAGCATTTCCACGAAGACGCCGCCAAATGACGGCGCGGCGCGGTTCAGCCTGCATTCAGGCGAAATCCGCCAATTATGACAGGCGTCACGCAATGATCTGTTGACCTTATGGTCGCAAAGTCATTCTGTACAGCTGAACCCGGAGGGGATGAGGAAAGGCATTCGGCGTTTCCGCCCGCATCCCGCTTCGACCACTAGAATCGATCGCGCCGAGACCCCAGATGGCGGGAAATGAGGACTGTCGTGTCCAGAGAAACCGAATCCATGCCAACGCCCCTAGCCTATAGCATCCCGAATCTGCTGACCTATTTCCGCATCCTGATCGTGCCGCTGATCGTCTTCTGCTTCTTCATCGAAGGACGGCTTCACAGCTCGGACTTCGCGCGCTGGACCGCGCTTATCCTCTTTGTCGCGGCTTCGATCACCGACTTTTTCGACGGCTATCTCGCCCGCATATGGAAGCAGACCTCCAATATCGGCCGCATGCTCGACCCGATCGCGGACAAGCTGCTGGTCGCCTCGATCCTGCTGCTCGTGGCCGCCGACGGGACGATCGCCGGCTGGTCGATCTGGGCTGCCATCATCATCCTCTGCCGCGAGATACTGGTTTCCGGTCTGCGCGAATATCTTGCAGCTCTCAAGGTCAGCGTTCCGGTGACGCGGGTTGCCAAATGGAAGACGACGATCCAGATGGTGGCGATCGCGTTCCTGCTCGCCGGTCCGGCCGGTGACAAGATCGTGCCCTATGTGACGGAAGCCGGGATCCTGCTTCTGTGGATCGCCGCGGCCATCACACTCTATACCGGCTACGACTATTTCCGCGCCGGCCTGAAACATGTGGTCAACGAATGAGCACGGTAAACCTCGTCTATTTCTCCTGGGTTCGCGAACGCATCGGCAGGCCTGAAGAAACACTGGACCTGCCGGAGGATGTCGTCACGATCGCCGATCTGCTTGGCCATCTGAGGACCCGCGGCGAGGAGTATGCCGCGGTGTTCGAGCACGCGAACGTCATCCGCGCGGCGATCGACCAGGAACATGTGGAGCACGGCGAGCCGATCGCCGGCGCCCGCGAGATCGCCCTCTTCCCGCCGATGACGGGCGGCTGAGATCATGGCTGCCGCGGTCACCGTGCGCGTCCAGCGCGACGATTTCGACATCGCCGCCGAAGTCTCGGCGCTTTGCCGTGGGCGGACTGACATCGGTGCGGTGGTCACGTTTGCGGGGCTGTGCCGCGACGAGGCCGGAGCCCTCGGCGCCCTCGAGCTCGAGCACTATCCCGGCATGGCGGAGGCGGAAATCGAACGGATATGCCAGGAAGCGGTCGAGCGCTTCGGCCTGCAGGCCGCAACCGCCATCCATCGCTTCGGCCGCATGGAGCCGGGAGCGAATATCGTCCTGGTGATAACCGCCTCGCCGCACCGGCGGGCGGCATTCGATGGCGCGAATTTCATCATGGATTTCCTGAAGACCTCGGCCCCCTTCTGGAAGAAGGAACATCGCACCGACGGCAGCGCAGGCGATTGGGTCAGCGCGAAGGATGCGGACGACGCGGCGCGCGATCGCTGGACGCGTCGCTGATCTCACATCGCCTAGCGGTTCATGGAATGATTTTTTCCCGGCGCGTGATCGCGAGCACGATCACCAGAAAGCCGAATATGGCGAAGTCCCGCCAGAGGATGGGTCCATAGGCGCTCCACAAGGTCTCCATGAGGCCGATGCCGGCTGCGCCCAGTGCCGCGAATAGCGGCGAAGCCTGCCCGCCGATGGCCGCGATGAACAGGACCTTGACCCCGAAGGTCAGGCCGGTGCCGAAATCCATGTTGCCGTAATAGGAAGCAGCGAGAATCCCGCAGAACGAAGCGATCAGCGACGCCACGCCGTAGGCGGCGACATAGACCACGCCGGGATCGATACCGCAAAGCGCGGCGGCCTTGCGATCCTCGGAAACGGCGCGCCAGTAGCGGCCGGCGTAGGAACGGGTCAACAGCCAATGGCCGCCGGCGACAAGGGCCACCATGAGCGCGGTATTGACGAGTTGTACGACCGTCAGCGCGACCGGAAAGGCAGGATTGGGCCAGAACACCACCACGTCGTTCAGGAAGGGCGGCAGCCAGAGGCTTCTGGTGTCGGAGGCGAGCCGGGCTGTTTCCATCAGCACCAGCAGGCTTCCGAGCGAGGCGACGACCACCGCGTTGGCGGAGGAAAAAGCCAGGGGCCGCATGATGTAGCGGCCGGCAACAAGGCCGGCACCGAGCCCGAATGCGAGCGCCGCTGCCGCCCCCAGCGCGAGAGCCGCCGGCAGTACCAGCCACAGCCGGCTCCAGCCGACATCGGCGAAGAGCACGAAGATTTGCCCTGCAAAGGCGAAGAGTGCGCCATAGGTCAGATCCGCCCGGCGTGTGACGGCAAAGGCGATGGCGTATCCGAAGGCGAGCGCCGCATAAAGCGCGGCCACGGGCACGGCATTGGCGATCTGCTGCAGAAAATAGGCCATGGCACATCCGCGTGATGACAAGCGTACTATAACTGGTAAAATAGCTTTTACCAGTTAGGATTTTCGCATGAGCTTCACCTGGACCGCACATCGATTCTCCGGCGGCGCGCTCGCACTGGACGTCGCCAATTCCGTGGTCCTGCGCTTCGACGCGGAGCGCCGGATCGATCGCTTCGACGATCCGGCGGCGATCGACAGCTTCGCCGAGGCCGCAAATCTCTACGGCGCCGAACGGAGCCGTTTCGGCACGCTCGTCCCGGCAAAATCAGAGCGCCGCAATGCGTTCATCGGATTGCGCGAGGCGACGGATCGCCATTTCCGCGCGCTGGTGCGGACTGAGGACCGGCCGGATCTCCTGGCCGATCTGCTCGAGGCGATCGCCACCGTCCTGCGTCAACCCGCGACCACGGGCAAAGGCACGCCGCTCGATGTGGCCACGGCGCATTCGGCACTTGGTCTCATTGCCGGACCGGAGAGGGAACGCCTCAAAATCTGCCCCAACTGCGCGTGGCTGTTTCTCGACCGCAGCCGCAACCGAAGCAGGACGTGGTGCGACATGGCGGTTTGCGGCAACCGCACGAAGGCCAGGCGTCATTATCGCCGCAGCAGAGAGGAACCGAAGCCATGAAGAGAGCCATGATATCCGCTCTGCTCGCCGCAGCGGTCGCTGCCGGCTGTCGACGCGAAAGCGGCAGGGATCCGCTCGAACTGACCGGCAAGATGTTCGTGTTCAACTATCGGCTGGCCTATGCGACCTATATGGTCACCCTCAACAAGACGGAGCCGGTTCCGGATGGGAGCACTGTCGTCGCAACCTTCGAAAACCCTGCCGGCGGCAATCCGCTGACCCTTGAACGGCGGCTTTTCCCGAAGCTGAACAAGGTGGTGCTGGAAAGTCCGGACATCACCTGCGTGAAGAAGCAGAGACCCTATGCCGTGACCATCGAGGTCAAAGGGCCGGACGGGACATCGCTTCAGAGATTGGAGACCACTGTCATTTCGGACATCGATCAGGACGTGATGCCGGCGAAGCCCCTTGTCGAAGGTCCGGCCTACGACAAGAACCCGGAGGTCTTCAAGGACGGCAAGGCGCCGGCGCGCTTCGAGACCGCCACTTGCCCGACGTAAAAAGCCGGAGCGTCACCGCCCCGGCTCGAAAATCACGTCCCTGCTTTAAAGATCAGCCGACGATCTCGGTGCCGGAGAACCAGTAGGCGATTTCCTCGGCAGCCGTTTCCGGGGCATCGGAACCGTGAACCGAATTTTCGCCGATCGAAAGAGCGTGGACCTTGCGGATCGTGCCCTCGGCGGCGTTAGCCGGGTTGGTAGCGCCCATGACTTCACGGTTCTTGGCAATGGCGTTTTCGCCTTCGAGAACCTGGACCACGGTCGGGCCGGAGGACATGAATTCGACGAGCTCGCCGAAGAACGGGCGCTCCTTGTGGACGGCATAGAAGCCTTCGGCTTCGCGGCGGCTCATCCAGACGCGCTTCGAGGCGACGACGCGAAGGCCGGCATCCTCCAGCATCTTGGTGATGGCGCCGGTCAGGTTGCGCTTCGTCGCATCCGGCTTGATCATCGAAAAGGTACGTTCAATCGCCATTGGCTCAATTTCCCTTGCTCTTGAGAAGTGGCGGTTCATTAGCCGCCAATTCCGCGCAAAACAAGGGGGCGCGGCGATGATTCGCCCCCTCGCGCTGTAGTTTCACGCCGCTGTCACGCTGCGGCCCAAGCCGTCGTGAAGGTCGAGGCAGCGCTCGAACCAGTCGGTGACGACGTCGCCTGCGGCAAGCAGGCGGCGTGGCGAAGCGATACGCGCCCATTGCAGCGCGCCAAAGACGATATAATCGGCAAATAGCGGCCCGTCGCCGCCGAGGAACGGCTGAAACTTCAGCATGTGGCGGAGCGGTTCGAGCTTCGCCGAGAAGCTTTCGAGGTCTCCACGCCCGGCCTCGGCAACCGCCTCCAGCGGCCTTCCGAAGCGCTCCTCGCGGCTCGCCCGGAAATAAGCCCGGTCGATCGGGTCGAGGCTGTCATGAATGTCCATGATCGCGATACGTCCGATCGCGGGATGCAAAACCGTTTGCGACCAGCCCTCGACGAAGCGAGCCATGGCCTTTCCGCCTTCGCCGGAAAACAGCGGGGGACGATCGGGATAGGCCTCTTCGAGATAGAGAGCGATATCGAAGCTGTCGCTGACGAGTTTCTCCCCGTCGCGCAGCAGGGGAACGATCTTCGTCGCCCCCTGCTCCAGCCTCGGAATCTCGGTGAAGCCGACGGGCGCGATGTCGAAGGCTAGGCCCTTGTGCGCGAGCGATAGCTTCGTCTTCCACACATGCGGCGAAAAGGGGCGGCTCCTGTCGGTTCCGGAGAGTGCATAGAGTTTGCGTGTCATTCAGGCTCCTGTATTTCGCTACTGAGGCACATAAGGGGAGCACCGCTTGCGGATCAAATCACTTAATTTCATCAGTAGCATTCGACACCCTGATACGGATTCGCGATAGGTTGCCGACCACACGAGGAGCCGACCACACGAGGAGATTGCCGATGCTCGACCACTACCGGATGTTTGCCGACTACAATCGCTGGGCGAACCGGCGTGTCTACGCTGCCGTCTCGGAACTATCGGATTCGGAATACCGGGAGGACAAGGGAGCCTTCTTCGGCTCGCTACACGGGACGCTGAACCATATCCTCGCGGCGGACCGGATCTGGATGAAGCGGTTTACGAAAGAGGGCGAGGCGCCGTCGCAACTCGACGCCATTCTACACGAAGATTTCACCGGACTGGCGGCGGCGCGGGCGGCCGAGGACGACCGCATCATTGCCTGGGTCGACAGCCTCGACGAGGCGCGCCTTGCCGGGCACTTCACCTACTCTCCGCTCACCAATCCGGTCGAGGTCACGGAACGGCTCGCACGGACGCTCGCTCACTTCTTCAACCATCAGACCCATCATCGCGGCCAGGCGCATGCGACCTTGACCGCGCTTAGGCAGCCCTCACTGACGCTGGACCTGGTTTTCTTCCTGCGGACCGAGGGCAAGAAGTGGGCCGATTGAAGCGAGGCCGGAGCCGCCCTCCGTGGCAAGCGAGATGCGCCTGTCTCGGGCACCGGCGAGCCACGCGATAAGTCGACCCTGCCCCAGCCAGGCGGCAATGCCGAGCGCGATGCCCCCCAGGATTGAGCAGAAGGCAAACGCCAACGGCGAGAGCGACGGCCGGATCGGCAGCAACAGCAACTCCGGCACGAAGCGGTGCAGGATGTAGATATGAAAGCCCGCTGCGGAAAGCGGCAGGATCAGCCGCGTACCCCATTGCGGCATGCGAATGCGCGGCAGGAAGAGCAGCGCCGCCAGGACGGCGATCTGCAGCAGATATTTGACTTTCGTCCCGATCCAGACGCCCTCATAAAGCCCGAGGAACAGGAAAACGCCTGTTCCTGCCAGCATTACCATCGAGCGTTCTTTCCACGTTTCGGCAACTGCCGCACACCAGCCGAGCACCGCCATGTAGAAGATCCATGGAAGGGTGAATATCTGGCGGTTGCCGATATCGACGAGAAGCGGAAACGCCATCCGGGCAGCGAAGGCCGCGGCAAACAACGCCATGCCCACGGCAAGAGGTCTTCTGGCCGCGGCGCGCCGGACGACCGGAACGGCAAACAGAGCGCCAAACACCAGCAGCATCTGACAATAGGCTTCGATGAACCAGTAGAGATAGGGCACCATGCCGTGGCGCCCGGGGTCGGCAAAGCCGAAATTCCCGACGAGAAAGACCGACGCCCAGGGTACCTGGCCCCAGGCGAGCGTGTAGCCCGCCACGATCAGATAATAAGGGACGAGAATCTGGACGAGCGGCCGCAGCAGCTTGTCTATCGCGCCGGAGAGCAGTGCGCCGCTCTGGAAGCGCGCTAGACCGAAGCCGGCGAGAATGACCATGGCAGCCGATCCTCCCGGAATCGGCCAAAGCGTCTCGTGGTGGACCACGACCAGCAGGATCGCCAGCGCCCGGATCAGGAGATCCGCGCCGATCCGGCGGCTCTTTCGCTCACGGCTGCCGAGGGCGGCGAGTTCGCCGATCGAGAGCTTTTCCCAGGCCTCCGGCAGTTCTCCGAGCCTCCTCTCGAGGCCGATCGAAAGCTGGACGAAACGGAGCGAGTCGCCACCAAGCGACAGAAAGCTGTCCTCCCGTCGAACCTTCTTCGGATAGAAGAGCTGGGCAAAAAGCGGCTCGACGTCCCCCTCTTCCGAACTGCCGCACGTTGCCGCGGCCGGCCGCTTGCGAAGGGCCGGGTAATCGATCTTGCCGGATGTCAATCTCGGCAACTTGTCGAGGCGGGAAGCCCCTACATGCATCAAGGTCAAGCCGCTCGCCTCGACGAGCAGGCGGCGAACTTCATCCGGATCGCGGTTTCCCACATAGTAGGCATGAATTTCGGTGTCGCTGCCGACCACGGCCGCGGCGACGCCGTGCCGCTCCAGGGCCGCCTCCAGACCGTCGTGACCTATTCGGAGGCCGGCAATCTTCGATATCCGCTTTGTTCGTCCGACGATCCGGAAGAGCCCGTCCGCATCTCTTACGGCCAGATCGCCGGTCCGCAATTCCGACAACTCGGCCCCCCGCGCGAGATCGGCGCGTGACGACGCGTAGCCCATCATCACGTTCGGCCCGCGATAGACAAGCTCGCCGGGCTGATGGGCGCTGGAGATTATCCTTCCACCGTCGTCCTCTATCGTCAGGCTGCCGCCCGGGATGGCGATGCCGATCCGGTCTTCCCTGCCCCGGAGGCGGTCCGGCGGCATATAGGCCATGCGAGCGGTTGCCTCTGTCTGGCCGTACATCACGAAAAGGCACGCGTTGCGCGCGGAGAGATGCTCATTGTAGCGGCGAACGAGTTCCGGCGCCAAACGTCCGCCGGCCACAGTCATGAAGCGCAGCGCCGGAAAGTCCCGCTCCCGGAATCCCGCCATTTCCAGGAGGTCGTAGGAATAGGGGACTCCGGCAAAATTGGAGCTGCCGCTCTGCGCAAGTTCATCGAGGAAGCCCTCGTCGAGGATGGAACAGCCCGGCATATAGACGCTCGCGCCCACGGCGAGGTGGGCGTTAAGGACGGAAAGCCCGTAGGAATAGTGGAGCGGCAGGATGAGGCAGCCTCGGTCCGCTTCCGTCAAACCGAGATATTCCGCGATTGATCGCGCATTGGACTGGATATTCATGTGCGACAGCCGCACCCATTTTCCCTGCCCGGTGCTGCCGGACGTCGAGAGCAGGACGGCAAGTTCGGGATGCGGCGCGATCGCATTTCCCGCCAGCCGCTCCATGCGCCAGCGATCGCCGAAGCGGCGGTAGCAATATTCCGGTTTGAAGACGTCGCGATCCTTGGCCATGGAAGCGGTGCCGCACAGGGCGACCGCGTGGCCCGCCTCGAGTGCTGCGAGATAAGCGACGATAGCGTGTTCGGAAAGATCGGCCTCGATTATGACCAGGCCGCGATCGCCGCGCCACCGAGAAGCGAGCCGCTCGATGCGCTCGGCAAGTTCGCTGTAACTCACGATCCGCCCGCCGCGCAAAAGCAGCGCCGGCCGGTCGCCCCGCGCAGCAAGACTTGCAACACCGAACGGAGACACCGGAACTTCGCCTGAGCCGCCCAAGACCACCTCCATTTTAGCAAGGCGGCATATTATTGCTGACTCCCATCGTCAAGTATAAAGGGCGAAGCGGAGAGAGGACGTTGTGCGAAACGGTTTTGCGCGCGGAGTGCGCCGTTTGAAAAGGCCACCCCGGAGCACGAAAGGCCCGGTTCGGGGGAACCGGGCCTTTCGTTCGGGCGGAGCCAGAGGCGCGTGGGAGGCCGCGCCCGCTCCGTGACTCGTCGGCTGTGGCCTTAGCGGCTGAGGCCCTGGTAATATTCGCCTTCACCGCCGGAAACGACCTTCGGCTGCGGAGCATAGCCGACGGAACCGGTGGACGTACGGTCGAGGGAGCCGTCGGCACGGCGAACGGCCGTCTGGTCACCGGCTCGCGCTGCGCGTTCGGTGTAGAGCGGCTTGTCGCTGACACCCTGATAATAGCTGCCGCCGGCAAAGGCTGCGGATGCACCGCCGAGAACGGCTGTGGCAACAAGGGTGGCGGCGAGAGCAGTATGGATTGCGTTCCTCATGATCATCACTCCTGATCGGTCGTTCGCTTGAACGAAGGTTTCGTCGCGACCGCCTTGATCGGCACCATTCCGGACGCGGTGGCCTCGCCGATGGCGCCCGGTCCGATCAAAGGGTCAGGAGAGCATTCTCGTGCTCTCCGTCCGAAGATGTGGGGCCTCATGATGAGGATGGGAAGTATTGATTATCGGAACACGTTGTCCATGAATCCATAACAATCCTTACTTGAAAATGCCTTCGGCATCCTTATCCGAGCGATCGCGAGAGCAGTGGCGCGAGTCTCTTGCCTTCCCGAAAAAGTCCGGGCAAAAGGCCCGGATGATCCAGATATCCGGCCTCTCCGCCCGCATTGCGGGCCGTCTGCTTATCGACAACGCTTCCGTGACGCTTCCGGCGGGCACGAAGGCCGGGCTCGTCGGGCGCAACGGCGCCGGCAAGTCCACACTGTTTCGGGTCATCACCGGCGAGCTTGCGGCGGAAGCCGGCGGTGTTTTCTTGCCGAAGAACGCGCGGATCGGGCAGGTCGCACAGGAAGCGCCGGGGACGGAAGAGCCTCTGATCGAAATCGTGCTCAACGCCGACAGGGAACGCACCGCGCTCATCGCAGAGTCGGAGACGGCGATCGACCCGCACAGGATCGCCGAGATCCAGACGCGGCTCGCCGACATCGGCGCCCATTCGGCGGAAGCGCGCGCGGCAAGCATTCTCGCCGGTCTCGGCTTCGACCACGAGGCGCAGAAACGCCCCGCCTCCTCCTTTTCCGGTGGCTGGCGCATGCGCGTGGCGCTTGCCGCGGTCCTTTTTTCGGAGCCCGATCTGCTGCTCCTCGACGAGCCGACCAACTATCTCGACCTCGAAGGAACGCTGTGGCTCGAGGACTATATTCGCCGTTATCCGCACACCGTGATCATCATCAGCCACGATCGCGACCTCCTGAACACCGCGGTGAACGCGATCGTTCACCTCGATCAGAAGAAGCTCACCTTCTACCGCGGCTCCTACGATCAGTTCGAGCGACAGAAGGCGGAAGCGGACGAACTGCAGATGAAGGCGAAAGCCAAGAACGAGGCGGCCCGCAAGCATCTGCAGAGCTTCATCGATCGCTTCAAGGCCAAGGCTTCCAAGGCCCGTCAGGCCCAGAGCCGCATCAAGGCATTGGAGCGGATGGGCACCGTTGCAGCCGTGATCGAAGACCATGTCCAGGGCTTCACCTTTCCGGACCCGGAGAAGCAGGTGGCCTCGCCCATCGTCGCCATCCAGGGCGGCGCGGTCGGCTACGAACCGGGCAAGCCTATCCTGAAAAGGCTCAATCTGCGCATCGATGCGGACGACCGGATCGCGCTTCTCGGGTCCAACGGCAACGGCAAGTCCACTTTTGCGAAGTTCATCGCCGGACGCCTCCCCGCGCAAAGCGGCGAGGTGCGGATCGCCCCGGGCCTGAAGGTGGGTTTCTTCGCCCAGCACCAGCTCGACGACCTCGTGCCGACGCAGAGTGCCGTGGAGCACGTCCGCCGCCGCATGCCGGAAGCGCCGGAAGCGAAGGTGCGCTCCCGCGTGGCGCAGATGGGACTTGCAACCGAGAAGATGGACACCGCGGCCAAGGATCTCTCCGGTGGCGAAAAGGCGCGGCTTCTTATGGGCCTTGCCGCCTTCGAGGCGCCAAGTCTGCTTATCCTTGACGAGCCCACCAACCATCTCGACATCGACAGCCGCAATGCACTGATCGCCGCCCTCAACGACTTCTCCGGCGCGGTCATCCTCATTTCGCATGATCGCCACCTGATCGAAGCGACGGCCGACCGGCTGTGGCTGGTGCGCGAAGGAACCGTCACGAACTACGACGGCGACCTCGAGGACTATCGCGGGCTGATCGTCGGCGGGCCGAAGCCCAGGGACGACAAGTCCAGGGTTAACGGATCGGATGAGGCGCTCTCCAAGGCAGACCAGCGAAAGGTGAATGCGGACAGGCGAGCCTCACTGGCACCGCTCAGGAAAAAGATCAATGAGATCGAGTCCTTGACGGCCAAACTGGAGAAAGTGATTCAGGCCCTTGATACGGAGCTTGCAGATCCCGCGCTTTACGAGAAGGCCCCGGCAAAAGCGGCTCAGCGCGCCAAGGAGCGCGCCGATGCCGTCGAGAAACTTGCTGCTGCGGAAGAGCAATGGCTGGAGCTGTCGGCGGAATACGAGGAAGCGATGGCGGGATAATCAGCCCGGCTGCTCTCGATCACGATGTCTTTAGGTCGGGTCGACCTAAAGACATCGGCGGAAATGGCACAGTTTTCCTCATCCCGCTCTAACCGAGCTCGAAGGTCGTGATCCCGTAAATCCGTGCTAGCGGCAGATCCGGTGCCGGTCCGCGATACATACGGGCGGTCTCGAAAACCGGCTTCATGTTGTAGCGCGTGCAAAGTGCTCGGGCGGACGCATTCGGCTCGGGAACGTCCAAATAGATCCGTTCCCCGCCGGTGCCGGTTGCGAGCTTGCGAAACAGGAGATCCGCACCGGTCTCGCTGTCGGCGAGCAGCGGACCGATCTTGTAGCCTTCGCGGCACTTGCGGATCGTTCCGTACCCCGTGATTGCGCCGTCTCGCAGCAGGACCACGCTTCTGCGCGTCTGCAACTGCTTGGTCCATTCGCGCAGAAACGCCTCGCGCCGCGTTGGATTGAACCTCATGTCATAATCGATCAGCGTCGCCGAATGCACCGGCGCCACGTCGACAAGCTCGGTGCCGGGCGGCTCGGTCACGTTCACCACGCCGCCGTAGCGTATGTTCGCGTGCGCCCAGCCGAAACCCGATTTCCGATAGTTTCCCTGCTGGCCCACGACCCCGTCGAGGCCGATGGTCCGCCCCTCGGCCCTTGCAATCGCCCACTTCCAGAGATCGAGGCCGATGCCCCTGCCCCGATACGCCTCGTCGGCGATGAAAAAGCCGAGAAACGCGTAACCGCTGCCATAGCGCACGAGCGAAATGGCGGCGGCAAGCCGCTCTTCCTCGACCGCGACCCAGTAGCCTTCTGGATCGGCGGCCCAGAAAGCATTGCCGTCGTCAGTACCGGGATTCCATCCCTCCCTGGCGGCCCAGTCGATGATCGTGTCGAGCTCGGCCCGTGTCGCAAGACGAATATGTGGCATCTGAAATCCTGACTTCGGAGACCCCCCTCGAGAGGCAAGAAGACGGACAAGATAGATTTGGGTTCCATCTTGTCCACCCAAGCGGCTAGGCTAATTTTTGCAACGGGATGCGGGCTTGTCGGCATTTCCCAATCTGCTAAAAGGGTGCGGAATAAATCATACTAATCAGGGCGGAAAACACCATGTCCCCAATCAACATTGCCATCGTTGGCGTCGGCAAGATCGTGCGCGATCAACATCTGCCGGCGCTTGCGAAGAACGCGGACTACCGCCTGATCGCAGCCGCGAGCCGCCATGGAACGGTGGACGGCATCGACAATTTCAAGTCGATCGAGGCCATGCTCGAGGCCGTGCCGGGGGTCGAGGCGGTTTCGCTCTGCATGCCGCCGCAATACCGCTACGAGGCGGCGCGTACCACACTTGCCGCCGGCAAGCATGTCTTCCTCGAAAAGCCGCCGGGCGCGACTTTGAGCGAGGTCGCGGACCTGGAGGCGCTGGCGGACGAAAAAGGCGTTTCGCTTTTCGCGAGCTGGCACTCGCGCTATGCGCCGGCAGTGGAGGCGGCAAAGACGTTTCTGGCGTCGACCGCGATCCGCAACGTCCGGATCATCTGGAAGGAAGATGTTCGCCACTGGCATCCGAATCAGGAGTGGATCTGGGCAGCCGGCGGGCTGGGCGTCTTCGACCCCGGCATCAATGCACTCTCGATCATGACCCACATCCTGCCCCGGCCGGTCTTCATCACCTCCGCGACACTCGAATTTCCCGAAAATCGCGACGCGCCGATCGCCGCCACGATCGCCTTCAGCGATGCCGAAAAGCTCGATGTCGCTGCCGAGTTCGATTGGCGCCAGACAGGCAAGCAGAGCTGGGACATCGTCGCTGAAACCGATGCGGGCGAGATGGTCCTCTCCGAGGGCGGCGCCAAACTCGCGATCGACGGCAAGATCGTCCACGAGGAGCCCGAGCAGGAGTACCCCATGCTCTACCGGCGTTTCGCCGAGATCATCAAAGCCGGGAGATCGGATGTCGACCTGGCGCCGCTCCGGCACGTGGCCGACGCCTTCATGCTCGGCCGCCGCAAATTCGTCGAGGCATTCCACGACTAAGTGTAGCGTGTGCGGACATGGTGCTGCTGCCCTCGCCGCCGCTGCTGATGCCGCTCTCCCCGGTTAAACCCGAGGGGGACGAGTACGGCGCTGCCGCGAGTCTTCTTCGCACCGCCTGCGGGGGAGAAGGTGGAAGGCAGGCCGGAGGGGGCAACCGGTTCCGGCCTGATTCGCGTCGATCACGCCTTCTTTTCCCATCTTCCGTCACGGTTCTGCTGCCAGTAGGTGAGATTGTGCCCCTCGCCCTTTAGCCGCTTCCACTGATCGCGCGCCGCTTCGAGCTGCTGCTGGTCGTAGCCGTCGAACATGAAAACAACCCGCTCATATTCCGAAACCGGCGGCGGCCCGGCGCCGTCGACGACGAAGCGCACAGTCGCGGCGTTCCGGTTGCCGTCATCGGCGACGACGAGAATAGGTTGTTCCGCCGCGAAATCGCCGGCGTCCGTCCCATGCGGCAGGAAGCTGTCGTCCCGATAGACCCATAGATGCGTATCCAGCGCATCACGCCTTTCGGCGTCGATCGTCTGCACGACCACCCGCCAGCCGCGCTCGATGCTCTTGTCGAGCAGCGGCGGCAGGGCGTCTTCGAGCTTCGATTCCGTCAGGTGGTAAAAAAGGATCTCGGTCATTCCGATCTCGGGCCAACGGTCACGATTCGTAGTTCGCGCGCACCAGCTGGTCGAGGAGACGAACGCCGAAGCCCGAGCCCCATGACTGATTGATCTCGTCGGTCGGCGAGCCCATGGCGGTGCCGGCGATGTCGAGATGCGCCCAGGGGGTGTCCTTGACGAAGCGTTTCAGGAACTGCGCCGCGGTGACAGAGCCGCCGTGCCGGCCGCCGGTGTTCTTCATATCGGCGAACTTGCTGTCGATCATCTTGTCGTATTCCTTGCCGAGCGGCATCCGCCACAGTCGCTCCTGCGTCGCCAAACCGGCGGCGAGCAACTGCTCTGCCAGCCGGTCGTCGTTCGAAAACAGCCCCGCGTAATGATTGCTGAGCGCTACCATGATGGCGCCGGTCAGCGTTGCCAGATCGATCATCAGCTGCGGCTTGAAGCGATCATTGCAGTACCAGAGGGCATCGCCGAGGACGAGCCTGCCTTCGGCGTCGGTGTTGATCACCTCGATCGTCTGCCCGGACATGGACGTCACGATGTCGCCCGGCCGCTGGGCACTTCCGTCCGGCATGTTCTCCACGAGCCCGATGATACCTATGGCATTGACGGCTGCCTTGCGCGCGGCAAGGACATGCATGAGGCCGGTCACTGCCGCCGCTCCGCCCATATCGCCCTTCATTTCCTCCATGCCGGAAGCCGGCTTGATCGAAATGCCGCCGGTGTCGAAGACGACCCCCTTGCCGATGAAGGCGACCGGCTTTTCCTTGGCCTTTCCGCCCTTCCACTGCATGACCACCAGCCGCGGCGGACGGGACGAGCCTTGCGCCACGCCGAGGAGTGCGCCCATGCCGAGCTTCTTCATCTCCCGCTCGGTCAGGATCTCGACATCCACGCCGAGTTTTTCCAGTTCCTTCGCGCGCGCCGCAAACTCGACGGGGCCCAGCACGTTGGCGGGCTCGTTGACGAGATCGCGCGCCAGAAACACGCCTTCTCCGACCGCCTGGGCCGTCGTGAAGGCCTTTTTCGCTGCGATCACCGTGCCGGTGACGATGGTGACCTTGACCGGTTTCTGCGCCGCCTTCGGCTCGTCATCCGATTTCCGGGTCTTGTAGCTCTCGAAGCCGTAGGCATTCATTTCCATGCCAAGGGCGAAATCCGCAGCTGCCTTGCCGGTGACTTCGAGCCCCGGCGCATCGAGGAAAACCGTGATCTTTTCGGCAGACCGCGATTTCGCAGCCGCGGCGCCACCGGCCTTCAGCCAGTCGTGATCGCCGACGCCGCCCGCGTCCCCGAGGCCGAGCAGGACAATCCGATCGGCCGGCGAGCCGTGCGGCGCAATGACGTCGAGAGTCGAGAGCGCCTTGCCCGTGAACTTCCCGACCTTCGCCGCCTTCGCCAGGACGCCCTCCGGATCGGCGACAGCCGCCCCGGCCGCTTCCTTGGCTCCCGCAACCTGCAGGAGTATCGCGACGCCGCCGGCCGGGCGGTGGGATTTGCTGAAAGAAAACTCGAATTTCATCGGCATGCAGGACTCCAGGCACTTTCTGACGGTGGCGCCCGGCCTGTTACCGGACGGCTACAGTGACCGACATTCGCGACGTCGGCGGTGATCGAAGCTGTGGGGCGCACCCTTCTCGCTTTTCAGGCGCTTGGCAAGATGCTCGCACATGTTTACATGCGGTTAACCGAAATTCTTCGGCTTATATTTTCCCTGTTGTCGCAGATTCCGATTCGCGGCACGGGGACGAAGACGGCCACCTCGGCCGGCAAGAAATTGCGCGCTCGTCCGCAACCGAACGGCATACGAATTTGAGCAGGACCTTGGACCGGATACGGCTATGAAGCTCATCGAACGCTACATATTCCGGCGCGCCACGATCATGTTCCTGGCGACGCTCCTGCCGTTGATGGGCATCGTGTGGACCACGCAGGCGCTCACCAATGTCAACCTCGTTACCGACAGCGGTCAGTCGATCATCGCCTTCCTGAAGCTCGCGACGCTGATTCTGCCCTCGGTCGTGCCGATCATCCTGCCCTTTGCCCTGGTGATTGGCGTGACGCAGACGCTGAGCGCGATGAACACCGATTCAGAGCTTACGGTGCTGAGTGCCGCCGGCAGTTCGCGCATGTCCATCATCCGGCCGGTGATGTTTCTCGCGGCAGGACTGAGCGTCCTCTCCTTCGCCATCGACAATTTCGTCGAGCCTTATTCGCGCGTTGCGGTACGCAAGATGATCGCGACGGCCCATGCGGATCTGCTCGCCTCCGTCGTCCAGGAGAACGCATTCCGCAAGATTACCGACGGGCTTTACGTTCAGGTCGGCGCCCGCCGCAGCGGCGGCGTGCTGCAGGGCATCTTCGTCGCCGATGCGCGCGATCCGAATTTCGAACTCGTCTACTATGCGCGCGAAGGAGCCGTCGACGAGGAACGCTCCGCGCTGGTGATGAAGGACGGAGAGGTCCACCGCAAACTGCCGGACGGCGACGTTTCCATCATCAAGTTCGACTCCTACGCCTTCGATCTGACCGACCTGACCAGGATGGCCGGAGAGGCCAATATCCGCGCCAAGGATCGCGATCTCTTCTATCTGCTTGACCCCGATCCCGACGACGAAGCCTACAAGAGAGCTCCGCGCGCCTTTGCGGCGGAGCTGCACCGGCGCTTCACCGAATGGACCTTTCCGCTGCTCTTCGGCCTCATTGCACTCGTCGTCAGCAGCGATGCCCGGTCGCATCGCGAAGCACGCGTGCACCCGATGGTCAGCGCCCTTGGAGCGGCTCTGGTCATCCGGTGGATGACGTTCTACGCGGCCAACAGCGCCGAAGATTCGGTATGGTTCGTGCCGCTCATGTATCTGATCCCGCTGGTGACGGGAGCGCTTGCCATACAGCAGCTTGCCAGCAACCGGCGCCTCGACATCCCCATGACCTGGCAGGAAAAGCTCACGGACCTCATGGTCAGGCTACGGCTCGTGCGGCCGGCGGGTGCCGACGGGGAGCAGCCCTCATGATTTTCAACACGCTCGGACGTTATTTCTTCAAACGTTATGCACGCACCACGTTTTGGTTCCTCGTCGGCATTTTCGCGCTGATCTTCATCATCGACTTCAGCGAACTGACCAGCCGCATGTCGAACCTGCCACATTACACGGTGTCGGGCGCGCTGCTGATGACTGCGTTCCGCATTCCGACGATTCTGCAGCAAACGGTGCCCTTCGTCGCGCTTTTCGCGGCGATGGCGGCGTTGATCTCCCTTAACCGGCGCTATGAACTCGTCGTAACTCGGGCGGCGGGCATTTCGGTCTGGCAATTCCTGCGTCCGTTCGTCGTCGGCGCGCTGCTCTTCGGCGTGCTTGCAGTGGTCGTGATCAACCCGCTTGCCGCCTGGGGAACCAAGAAGGCGGAAGCGCTGGAGGCGGAGTGGGGCTCCACCCGTTCGGCCGCCGCGAACTCGATTCCCTGGCTCCGGCAGATCTACGACGGCACCGACACGATCATCGGCGCACGCTCCGTCCAGAACGGCGGCACCGAGCTGATCAACGTGACCGTTATCCACTTCGATCCACAGGGCGCAATCACGCTCCGGCAGGATGCGAAGTCGGCGAAACTCGAAGATGGTTACTGGCTTCTTAATGGCGTCGTCGAGACGGAGGTCGGGCGCCTGCCGCGTCGTATGGAAACGGCACAGCTCCGCACCAACCTGAAGCCGGATTTCGTCCAGGAACGTCTGGCAAAGGCTGATTCTATTCAGTTTTTTGACCTTCCGCGGAAAATCGAAGTGGCACGGTCCTTCGGCTTTTCCACCAACGGCCTGGAAACGCAATTTCACTCTCTCATGTCGCTGCCGCTGCTGCTCGTCGCCATGACGCTGATCGCCGCCTGCGTCTCGTTAAAATTTAGCCGGTTCAACCAATCTCGATCGGTGATTCTCGGTGGAATCCTGTCGGGCTTCGTGCTTTATGTCGTCACCGTGCTTGTCAAAGCATTCGGGAGCAGCGGCATTGTGCCTCCGTTCGTTGCAGCCTGGCTGCCGGTTGTTGTAGCAATGGCGCTGGGCTCGACGATTCTACTGCATCAGGAGGATGGCTAGTGGCGGCAGGCAACCGCAAACGCATGAAGCTTACCAACGCTGCCCTGCTTGCAGGCGTGGCGCTGCATATGCTTGCCATCGGAATGAATGCGCCAGCCAAGGCGCAGGACGCAGGGACGCGAATCGACGAACTGCAGCCGAATATTCCTGCCGACGCCAAGCTGCTGCTGACCGCCAATGAGCTCGTCTACAATCGCGACACGGAAAAGGTGACCGTACGCGGCAATGTGCAGATCGAATACGGCGGCTACAAGATGGTGGCCCGGCAGGTCGATTACGACCAGAAATCCGGCCGCATCCTCGCGACCGGCGACATCCAGCTCATCGAGCCGGGCGGCAACATCGTTTATGCCGACAGAATGGACGTCACCGACGACTTCGGCAACGGCTTCGTCCAGGCCCTCAGGATCGAAACGACGGATCTGACGCGCCTGGCGGCGGAAACCGGCGAAAGACGCAATGGCGAGGAATTCATCCTCAACAAGGCTGTCTACACCGCATGCACGCCGTGCAACACCAAGCCGGAACATCGCTCTCTGTGGCACATCAAGGCCCAGCGAATCATTCAGAACGGACGCACCCGTACCATTCGGCTCGAGCACGCCTATTTCGAGCTCTTCGGCAAGCCGATCGCCTACATTCCGGTGATGGAAATCCCGGACCATACGGTCAAGCGCAAGAGTGGCTTCCTGTTCCCGCAGTTCCGCTACACGCAAAAGCTCGGCGCCGGCGTAGGAGTGCCCTACTACTGGGCGATCTCGCCCTACATGGACGCGACGATCACCGGCACCGGGCTGACCCGCCAGGGTTTTCTCCTTGAAGGTGAGTTCCGGCAGCAGTTCCACAACGGCCTGCATACGCTGAACGTCGCCGGCATCAGCCAGCTGGACAGGGAGCAATTCACACCGGGAACCGTGGACGCGCTGGAAACCAATCGCGGCATGATCGCTTCGCGGGGCAAATTCGAGATCAATCCGCGCTGGAGCTTCGGCTGGAACGTCCTCGTCCAGTCGGACAACAACTTCGCCAAGACCTACGATCTGTCGACCTTCGACGGCACGACCTATGTGAACCAGGCTTATCTCACGGGCCTTGGAAAACGCAATTATTTCGACCTGCGGGCCTTCTATTTCGACATTCAGGATGCCGACCCAAACAGCCTCGACGAAAACAAGCAGCCGATCGCGCAGGTCCTCGACTATTCCTACACTGCACCGGAGCCGATCCTGGGCGGCGAACTCAACGCCGATTTCAACCTTACCAACATCAAGCGCAACCGGCTCGACAGGATAAACGTGCTGGGGGTCGAGCGCTTCCGCGGCCTCGAGGGTACCTCGCACAGGCTCACCGGCGAACTCGAATGGAAGCGAACCTTCATTGCGCCCGGCGGACTTGTGCTGACACCGCTGCTCGCGGCACGCGGCGATGCCCTCGGCATGAATGTGGATGACCCGGTCGGTTACACCGGCAACTTCAGCAGCAGCGATGCCGAGACCCGTAGAATGTTGACCGCCGGTCTCGAGGCACGCTATCCGATCCTCTTCGCTGGAGAGACGAGCACCCACGTTCTCGAGCCGATCGGGCAGCTGTATGCGCGTCCGGACGAGCAATATGCGGGCGGACTGCCGAACGAAGACGCGCAGAGTTTCGTCTTCGATGCGACCAACCTCTTCGATCGCGACAAATTCTCCGGTTACGATCGTATCGAGGGCGGTACGCGCGCGAATATCGGCCTGCGCTATACTGGAAGCTTCGACAGCGGCTTCGGCCTGCGCGCCATAGCCGGCCAGTCGTTTCACCTTGGCGGCCTCAATTCCTTCGCGACGAACGATCTCGTCAAGGTCGGGGCGGATTCGGGCCTCGAAACCGACAGTTCCGACTATGTCGCCATGTTGGGTATCGATGCCCCGTCCGGTCTGATGGCGAGCCTCTCCGGACGGCTGGACGAAAGCGACTTCTCGCTGCGCCGCGCCGATGCAACGGTCGGCTATCTCGGGCTGAACTGGCAGGCCGCTCTCACCTATACGCGGATCGAAGCGCAGCCGACCTATGGCTCACCGTTCGATCAGGACGAAATCCAGACCGCTGCCGCCTACCGATTCCACGAGTATTGGTCGGTTTTCGGCGCAGTGACCTACGACATCGACGCGGGCGTCGTCTCCCGCAACGGCCTCGGCATCACCTATGACGACCAGGACACGCTGTTCTCGATCGTCTACAAGCAGGAGCGGGACACCGACAGTTCGCTCGCGAACGATTGGTCGATCGGCGCCCGCATCAGCTTCCGCACGCTCGGTGACGTCTATGTCGGCGACACCAAGTTCGACGAACTGGACTACTTCTAGAGCGTTTGAAACGGCGCACTTCCGGACGGAAACCGTTCTACGTTTTTCCTGGAAGTGCTCTGAAGTGGCCATGTTCCACCCTTGCCGCATTGGCCCGATCGGAATCGACTTTCGGAAAGGACGGTTCCATAAGTTGAAGCGTCCTTCCGGCGTCCGCTCGAACGCACGGCGCTCCGGCGTGAATCGATCATGCGGTCTTGTCATTGTTTGGCCGCATGTATTATGCATTTCCCTCGCATTGACACCTATGACGCCCCGCGACTTGCGGAGCGCGCAGAGCTCGCCGTAGCAAGGTCGGCAGTGTGGCAACTGAAGCCGCCGGCAACGGGAGGCAGAACGAACAGGGGAATGATGATGGGCGGGAAAAACGCGATCGTGAGGTTGCTTTCGGCGGTTGCACTGGCGGGTGCGCTGAGTGTTGCAGCGGGTACGGCTACCACGGTAATGGCGGCGAGTACCGTCGAGGTGGTCGTCAACGGCACCGTGATCACCTCAGGCGACGTAGCCAAGCGGGTCGCTTTCCTTCGGCTTCAGCGGCAAAGCGGCGGCGCGGCCGAAGCCAAGCAGCAGCTCGTCGACGAGGTACTGAAGCGCGCCGAAATCGCGCGCGTTCAGCAGTCCGTCAGCACGGATGAGGTCGATGCCGCCTTCGCGCGTTTCGCTGCCGGGAACAAGCTTTCGCCGGAGCAGCTCGGCAAGATCCTTGACCAGGCCGGCGTCGGCATCGATCATTTCAAGCAGTATATCGCAGTCCAGATGAGCTGGCCGCGTGTCGTCAACTTCCGCTACGGCAGTGCCAGCCGCCTTTCCGGCGGCGACCTCGTCAAGCGCATGATGCAGGGCGGCGGCAACAAGCCGGTCACGACGGAATATTTCCTGCAGCAGGTCATCTTCGTCATTCCCGAATCGAAGCGCGGCGCCATCACGGCGAAGCGGCAGGCTGAAGCCAATGCCTCGCGCTCGCAGTTTCCAGGTTGCGACACCTCAAAGGCCTTCGCGGCGAACTACCGCGACGTCTCGATCCGCAGCCTCGGCCGGATTCTGGCACAGCAGCTGCCCGAAGATTGGAAGCCGCTCGTCGAAAAGGCCGGCGACGGCATGACGACGGGTACGCGCGTTACCGAAAAAGGCGTCGAATATCTGGCAATCTGCAAGAAGCGTCAGGTCAACGACGATGCCGCCGCCGAGATCGTCTTCCGCGCCGAGGATCTCGGCAAGAAGAAGGCCGAGGGGGAAGACCCGAACAGCGCCAAATATCTTGAAGAACTGCGCTCGAAGGCGCAGATCGCCAACAAGTAACGAGCCGGTATGAGCGAGACGAGCATCGGGCCGGTCGCCCTGACCATGGGCGATCCGGCCGGGATCGGCCCGGACATCAGCCTCTCCGTATGGGCGAAGCGGGCCGATCGGGCGACGCCGCCGTTTCTCTATGTGGGCGATCCGGCGGTACTCGCCGCCCGTGCCAAGCTCCTGGGTCTGACCGTGCCGATATGCGAGACCGATTGTCTCGGGGCCGTCGCCGCATTCCGGCAGGCGCTGCCCGTTTGGCCGGTCCGCTCCCCTGCCCCCGTCGTTCCCGGTAATCCCGATGCGGCGAATGCTTCCGCCGTAACCGATGCGATCGACACCGCCGTCCGGCTCGTGCTGGCGGGAGAGGCGTCCGCCATCGCCACCAATCCGATTGCCAAGGCAGTGCTCTACGAGGCCGGGTTCCGCTTCCCGGGCCACACCGAATATCTCGCGGATCGCGCCGCGCGCGCAACGGGCGTTGCCGCCCTGCCGGTGATGATGCTCGCCGGACCGAAACTGCGCGCGGTCCCGGTCACGATCCATATCCCGCTCAAGGACGTTCCAGCCGCGCTGACGCCGGAGTTGATTTACGAGACCTGCACGATCACCGCGGCCGACCTCAGGAGCCGTTTCGGCCTGCCGGCGCCGCGCCTGGCGATTGCCGGTCTCAATCCGCATGCGGGCGAAGGCGGCGCGCTCGGCCGCGAGGACGATGCCGTCATCCGCCCCGTCATCGATCGGCTGCGCGCCGAGGGGCTGGACGTCGTCGGACCCTTGCCGGCGGACACCATGTTTCACGATCGCGCGAGAGAAAGCTACGACGTCGCCATCTGCATGTATCACGATCAGGCATTGATCCCGGCCAAGGCGCTCGGTTTCGACGACAGCGTCAATGTCACGCTGGGCCTGCCCTTCATCAGAACCTCTCCGGATCACGGAACCGCTTTCAGTCTGGCCGGGAAAGGGACCGCGCGCGAGGAAAGCCTTCTTGCGGCACTGCGGCTTGCAGAAGAACTTGCCCGCAACGCCGGCAGGACGAAGCGCTGATGACGGCTCTCGACGGTCTGCCGCCGCTACGCGACGTCATCCAGCGCCACGGTCTCGACGCGAAGAAGGCGCTCGGCCAGAATTTCCTCCTCGATCTCAACCTTACCCAGAAGATCGCGCGCACCGCCGGTCCGCTGGAGGACGTGACGGTGATCGAAGTCGGTCCGGGTCCCGGCGGCCTTACACGGGCGATCCTCGCTCTGGGGGCCAAGAAGGTCGTCGCGATCGAGCGCGATTCGCGCTGCCTGCCGGCACTCGCCGAGATCGGCGCCCATTATCCGGGGCGGCTCGACATCATCGAGGGCGACGCGTTGAAGGTGGACTTCGAATCGCTTGCCGACGGCCCGGTGCGCATCATCGCCAATCTTCCCTACAACGTCGGCACCCAGCTTCTCGTCAACTGGCTGCTGCCAGGGCACTGGCCGCCCTTCTGGCAATCCCTGACGCTGATGTTCCAGCGCGAGGTCGGCCTCAGGATCGTCGCCGGCGCCGATGACGATCACTACGGCAGGCTCGGCGTCCTCTGCGGCTGGCGTACAAAGGCGCGTCTGGCATTCGACGTGCCGCCGCAGGCCTTCACACCGCCGCCCAAAGTGACGTCGACGGTCGTCCATCTCGAGCCTGTCGAAGCTCCGATCCCCTGCTCGCCCGCGGTCCTCGAAAAGGTCACCCAGGCAGCCTTCGGCCAACGGCGCAAGATGCTCCGCCAGAGCCTGAAACCCCTCGGTGGCGAGGCGCTGCTTGCGAAGGCGGGCATCGATCCGCAACGCCGCGCGGAAACCCTGACTGTGGAAGAATTTTGCCGACTGGCCAATTGTCTGTAGAGCCGGACGCTTGCGACAGCGCAGGAGCGAGCCCGCAGTCGCCGGCCGTCTTCCCCTCATACGCCTGCCGGCACCCTCTTCCCGCAAGGCGGCCGAAGGGATAAGCGGCGCGCTCAGAGTGGATTTTCCGTCAGCAGTCCGTTGACGAATTCGAAGAGGCCGGGGCGCCGGTCGCGGCGAAGGCGCTCGGCTTCGACGATCGCCCTGACGGAGGAGAAGGCCCGGTCGAGATCGTCGTTGACCACGATGTAGTCGTATTCGCGCCAGTGCTCGATTTCGGCGCGCGAATTGGCCAGCCGCGTCGCGATGACCTCTTCACTATCCTCGGCGCGCCGATGGAGCCGCGACTGCAGCTCCGCCATGGACGGCGGCAGGATGAAGATCGATACCACGTCGCCCGCCATTTTTTCCTGCAGCTGCTGGGCGCCCTGCCAGTCGATGTCGAAGAGCATGTCCCGCCCTTCGCCCATCGCCTTCTCGACGGCGTCACGCGGCGTGCCGTAGTAATTGCCGTGCACTTCGGCCCATTCGAGCAGCGAGTCCGTTGCCCTCAGTGCCTCGAACTCTCGGATCGACTTGAAAAAATAATGCCGCCCCTCGATCTCGCTCGGCCGCCGCGAACGCGTCGTCACGCTCACTGAAATGCTCAAGTCCGGATCAGCTTCGAGCAGGTTGCGCGCGATCGTAGACTTCCCCGCACCTGAGGGCGATGAAATCACGAGCATCAGCCCGCGGCGAGCGATCTTGATGGGCGAAACGGTCGCCGGTTTCATATCCTACTCCAGATTCTGAACCTGTTCGCGGAACTGGTCGATCACGACCTTCAATTCGATACCGGCGGCAGACACGGCAGCGGCATTCGATTTCGAACAGATGGTATTCGATTCTCGGTTAAATTCCTGTGCAAGGAAATCGAGCTTGCGTCCGACCGGCCCGCCCTTTGTCAGGAGGTCGCGGGCAGCGCCGATATGGGAACCCAGCCGATCGAGTTCCTCCCGAAGATCGGCCTTCGTCGCAAGCAGCGCGACCTCCGCATGCAGCCTTTCGCGGTCGATGCCGGACGCGTTGGCCATGATCACCGAAACCTGCTGCGCCAGCCTGTCGGCGATCGCCTGCGGGCTGCGGGACGGATCGTTTTCGACTACCGCGGTCAGCTTCTCGATGCGCTCCACCTGGGCGAGCAGCACCTGCCCGAGCGCCTTGCCCTCGTCTTCCCGCATCGTCCGCAGATCGGCGAGCGCGCCTTCCAGGCCGGCGAGTATCTCCGCGTCGCGTTCCGCGCGCTCGTTCTCGCTCTCCTCCGGCTCGCGGAAGTCGACAATGCCGCGAATGGAAAGCAGCGTATCGAGTTTGAGCGGCGCCGGATCGATGACATCGCCCAATCGTTCGCGAAGCTTCAGGACGGCGGCGAGCGCTTCCTCGTTGAGAACTGCCTCCGCCGAAACTTCCGTACCGCTCAGTGAAAGGCCGACCTGCAGGTTCCCTCGCGAGAAGTACTGCGAGGCGAGACGTCGGCAGTCGGGTTCGATACGTTCCAGTCCCGGCGGCAGGCGAAGCCGCATGTCGAGACCTTTGCCGTTGACCGAACGGAGTTCCCAGGCCCAGCGATACCGTCCGGTGCTCCCCTCTTTCCTGGCAAAGCCGGTCATCGATTGGAGCGGCATCGTTTCCTCCGTTGGCAGTGATTCGTTAAAGTGACAACGATTTCTGTACCTCCGAGGGAGGCACGACATTGTCGTTGAGGGAAGCACTATGGCGACAGCGCCGAACTCCGCAAGGAATATCCGCGCGGCGGCGAGCCCGTCCACATGAGGCTGAAGCGCGCCGCATTTAATTCATGCGGCGCGCCTCAGGTTCTGCTTTCGTGCATTGTCGTTATCCCAAACCGCTGCGCGGTTTTGGCGACCTGTATTATTGCTGGGTTCCGGTCTGCGTGACGGCATCCTGTGCCGCCTCGATGGCCTTCGCCGCCTCCGCTGCCCTCTCCGCCTCGATCTTGCGCCAGCGCCGCACATTGGCATTGTGCTCGTCGAGCGTCTCCGCAAAGACGTGTCCACCGGTGCCGTCGGCGACGAAGTAGAGTTCGGGCGTGCGCGACGGATTGGCGACGGCTTCGAGCGCCGCCCGGCCCGGATTTGCGATCGGCGTCGGCGGCAGACCTTTGATGAGATAGGTGTTGTACGGCGTCTGCTTGTCGAGGTCGGACCTCAGGATCGCCCGGTCGGCGGGTTTGCCTTCGCCCCCGAAGATGCCGTAGATGATGGTCGGATCAGACTGCAGCCTCATGCCCTTTTCCAGGCGATTGATGAACACGGAAGCGACCCGCGGTCGCTCGTCCGCGCGGCCGGTCTCCTTCTCCACGATCGACGCAAGAGTTACGAATTCCTCTATGGTCGACACGGGAAGATCCGGATCCCGCTTCTCCCAGATCTGCTGCACCAGCGCCTTCTGGGCAGCGGCCATCTGCTTGATGATCTCGTTACGGTCGGTTCCGCGGGTGAACTTGTAGGTGTCCGGCTTGAGGGAGCCTTCGGGCGGCAGCTCCGCCGGCAGATCGCCGACAAGAACCGGATCGTCGGCAAGCCTGTGGAACATCTGCTTCACGGTCAAACCCTCGGGCAGCGAGACGGAGTAGAGGATCGACTTGCCGGATTTCAGAAGCTCCATGATCTCCTGCATCGATGCATGCGCCTTGATTTCGTATTCGCCGGCCTTGAGCGTGTCATTGCTCAGATAGGCTTCCGAAACGAACCGGAATACGCGGCTGTCGGTAATGATCTCGTTGCGCTCCAGGTTGCTGGCAATCTCGCTGATGCCCGCGCCGCTGCGAACGATGAAGTTCTTGTTCGCCTCCAAGGGACCCGGCTTCTCGTATTCGTGCATGGCATAATAGACGGCCCCGGCGGCCGCGAGTGCCACGAAGACGACCACAGTCATGACGAAGTTGAGAAAGATGACGACTTGGCTGCGCGCCTTGCGTGAACGCTTCGGCGGATGGGGAACTCTTTCGGGACGCAGCGCTTCGTTGGCCGACTTCGGAATGATCGGCCCGTTGCTCCCGGTTTCATTGCGGCCGAATTGCACCGCGCTGTTATCGTTTGAGTCGCTCACGATTATCCCGATTCCGAAATTCGCAACCTTTTCAAACCGCCGCCGGTGCGAATTTCGGATTAGACCGGCGACCAGTGAATGTTACGGCGGCCTCTGCGGCTCCGGTGAAAGAACGGCCTGCCCTGCGATGAATATCCTACATTTACCAGATGTGGCTTGCGCGAACATAGCCCTTGGCGGCCCCGAGTCGTCGCCACTCCAGCGACAGCTTGTAGCGAGCATTGCGGCAAAAAGCGGGATCGCGGGTCGATGCAGATCGGAAGATCTGCCCGAATTCCGCTTACCTTGGCAACCCGTTTCGCAACACGCCCGCTCGAGGGATCAATGGCCGGTGTAACGGCGCAGAATCAGCGACGCGTTGGTGCCGCCGAAACCGAACGAGTTCGACAGGGCCACATTGATCTCGCGCTTGCGCGCGACATGCGGCACCAGATCGATCTTCGTCTCGACGGATGGGTTGTCGAGATTGAGCGTCGGCGGGGCGATATTGTCGCGAATTGCGAGCGCCGAGAAGATGGCCTCGACCGCGCCGGCCGCTCCGAGCAGATGCCCGATGGCCGATTTCGTCGAGGACATGGAGATCCTCGAAGCGCTGTCTCCGACCAGCCGCTCGACCGCGCCGAGCTCGATCGTGTCGGCCATCGTCGATGTTCCGTGGGCGTTGATATAGTCGATGTCAGCAGCCGTGACGCCCGCGCGCTTCAACGCCATCTGCATGCAGCGGTGAGCGCCTTCGCCGTCTTCGGACGGAGCGGTGATGTGGAAGGCGTCGCCGGACAGGCCGTATCCGATCACTTCGGCGTAGATCTTGGCACCGCGCGCCTTTGCGTGCTCCAGTTCTTCCAGAACGACGACGCCCGCACCTTCGCCCATGACGAAGCCGTCACGATCGGCGTCATAGGGCCGCGAGGCCTTTTCAGGATTGTCGTTGTGCTGGGTCGAGAGCGCCTTGCAGGCGGCGAAGCCTGCGAGCGATATCCGACAAATCGGAGATTCCGTACCACCGGCAACCATCACGTCCGCATCCCCAAGCGCGATCAGCCGGCTGGCGTCGCCGATCGCATGCGCGCCGGTCGAGCAGGCCGTCACGACGGAATGGTTGGGACCGCGCAGCTTGTGGCGGATGGAAACCTGACCGGCTGCGAGATTGATCAGCCGGCCGGGAATGAAGAACGGGGAAATACGCCGCGGGCCCTTGTCGCGCAAGGTGTAACCCGCATCGACGATACCCTCCAGCCCGCCGATGCCGGAGCCGATCAGGACGCCGGTCGAAATCTGGTCTTCGTCGCTTTCGGGTTTCCAGCCGGCATCCGCCAGCGCCATATCGGCAGCGGCCATCGCATAGACGATGAAGGGATCGACCTTGCGCTGTTCCTTGGGCTCCATCCAGTCGTCGGCATTGAACGTGCCGTTGCTGCCATCGCCGAAGGGAATGCGGCAGGCAATCTTGGCGGGAAGGTCCTCGACCTCGAACTCGGTGACCTTGCGGGCTGCATTGTCGCCGGCCAGAAGACGCGCCCAGCTGACTTCGGTTCCGCAACCCAGAGGAGATACCATGCCGGTACCGGTGATAACGACACGTCTCATACCCGTGACCCACCCTGACTGTTCAATTCAACCGCCGGACCGGACCACGCGACGATCGCGACCCGCGCATGCATTGCAAATCTCGTTACAGCGTCGTGAAGACGCGCAAAGGTCGCTTTGACCTTATGGTTCCTTGCATGTTCTTGTCCCTGGACGGACTCCAATCAGGAGACATGCAGTAGTGACGACCAGAGGGAAAGGCGGGACGCTTTACCGATCGCAACCCGCAGTGAATGCAGGCCAGCCCACTGCCCCAGGGCTGAACGGGCCGCGAGTGCGGCCCGCCAAATACTCAAGCCAGAAGGTCAGGCCTGGGCTTTCTCGATGAACTTGACGGCGTCGCCGACGGTGAGGATCGAATCTGCAGCGTCGTCCGGGATTTCGACACCGAATTCTTCTTCGAATGCCATGACCAGTTCGACGGTGTCGAGCGAGTCCGCGCCGAGGTCATCGATAAAGCTTGCGCCTTCGCTGACCTTTTCGGCGTCGACGCCAAGATGATCAATAACAATTTTCTTCACGCGTTCTGCGATATCGCTCATGTCGGAGTTCCTCGACCTTATGTTTCTCTACGGCGCTGTTACCGGCACCGGCACTCTATCACGCCTGATAGACCAAGTTGGTCCAACGGGCAATCCATCCAACCGAAACCGCGGAAACCTAGGGCAACAAGAGCTGCCGGACACCTGGCCGGAACGGTCGACTGCGCGCAGTCATGGCCCGATTAACACGGTTTATGCCTGCCGCAAAGTGCGAAAATGCCCGATATTCCCTTGGTCAACATTGATTTTCAGGCATTTGGCACAAACAAACGAAGAGGCTGATCGGAGCTCGCGGCACAGGCCGAAGACCAAGGTACCGCACACTCCATCGCCTCGTCAGATCATCGCCATGCCGCCGTTGACGTGGATCGTCTGACCGGTGACGTATCCCGCTTCGTTCGAAGCGAGATAGGCGACGGCGGAGGCGACCTCGGCTCCGCTTCCCATCCGCCGCATCGGGATCGCAGACATGATCCCTTCCTTTTGCTTGTCGTTCAGCTTGCCGGTCATCGCGCTTTCGATGAAGCCCGGCGCGACGCAGTTGACCGTGACGTTGCGGGTGGCGATTTCCTGTGCAAGCGACTTGGAGAAGCCGATCATGCCGGCCTTCGAGGCACAGTAATTCGCCTGCCCCGGATTGCCGGTGACGCCGACCACCGAGGTTATGTTCACGATGCGGCCGAAGCGACGGCGCATCATCGGATGCGTGAGCTCGCGCGTCAGCCGGAAGACGGCCGTGAGATTGACTTCGATGACGTTGTCCCAGTCTTCGTCGCTCATGCGGACGAAGAGCCCGTCCTTGGTAATGCCGGCATTGTTGACGAGGATGTCCACGCCGCCGAGATCGGCTTCCGCCTTTTCACCGAGCGCCTTGACTTCAGCGCGGTCGGAGAGATTTGCCGGGAATATCTGAACCCGTTCGCCGAGGGTGTTGGCAAGAGCTTCGAGCTTCTCGACGCGGGTACCATGCAGTCCGACGACGGCGCCCTGAGCATGCAGCATGCGGGCGATTTCCTCGCCGATACCACCGGAAGCACCGGTAACGAGAGCCTTGCGGCCTGAAAGATCGAACATGGATTTCTCCTTATAGTAGGGCGCTCAGGCCAAGAGGACGGCAAGCGCCGCTTCGATATCGGCGGGCGAATTGACGGCGATGCCGGTGACGGTCTTGTCGATCCTCCGGGCAAGTCCCGTCAGGACCTTGCCCGAGCCGATCTCGTAAAGCGTCGTCACGTCATGGGCCGCAAACCACTCGACCGTCTCGCGCCAGCGCACCTGCCCGGTCACCTGCTCGACAAGCAGGCGTGCGATGTCGCCCCCATCGCTAACCGGCGCGGCAAGCACGTTCGCGACGACCGGCACCACGGGATCGCGCTTCTCGACCGTTGCGAGCGCCTTGCGCATGGCTTCTGCGGCCGGTGTCATCAACGCGGAATGGAAGGGGGCGGACACGGGCAGCATCAGCGCGCGCTTGGCACCCTTCTGCGATGCGAGAGCAGCGGCCTTCTCCACAGCCGGCTTCTCGCCCGAGATCACCAGCTGGCCGCCGCCGTTGTCGTTGGCGATCTGGCACGAGCCGAGCGATGCGGCGTCGCGGCAGATCGCTTCGACATCGTCATGCTCCAGACCGATGATCGCCGCCATCGCGCCCTTGCCGACGGGCACGGCCGCCTGCATGGCATCGCCGCGAATGCGCAGAAGACGCGCCGTGTCGGCGAGCGAGAAGGTACCGGCGGCACAGAGCGCCGAATACTCCCCGAGCGAGTGGCCCGCAACGAAGGAAACCTTGCGCTTGAGATCGACGCCCTTGGCCTCGAGCACGCGGATGACCGCCATGGACACCGCCATCAGCGCCGGTTGCGCATTCGACGTCAGCGTCAGCGTGTCCTCAGGCCCGTTCCACATGATGTCGGAAAGCTTTTCGCCGAGCGCCTCGTCGATCTCGGCGAAGACGGCGGCAGCCTCCGGAAAGGCCTCGGCCAGATCCTTGCCCATGCCGACGGCCTGGCTGCCCTGACCGGGGAACGTGAATGCGGTGCTCATCAAGAGTGCCCCTTCCATGGGTCGCGGCTGGTTCGGAGCAAGCCAGCAACCGTGACCGTTTCAATTGCGCGGGCGGGTGCAGATGAACCGCCCGGACCTTTGGCGCCGCCCCGCATTTTCCTCTCCATTCACATTCCTGAACCGCAAGTCAAGCGCGGAAGCCGCGCTTCGCCGGCTGGTTACGGTCTTTTGCCCTTGATCTTCGCCAATCAAGGCTTAAGTTTGCCCCGCTTTGCCGCCGCGCCGTTCCGGAACTTCCCGGCCTGCGGCCAACCGTCATTTCCAAGGCGGAGCGCCTTCCTCCCATGGGCGCTAACCCGCCCCACAAGGAACGTCATGCGCTACAACAAACTCGGCCGCACCGGCATCAAGGTTTCGTCCATCTGTCTCGGAACGATGACGTGGGGCTCGCAGAACACGCCGGCCGAGGCCCATGAACAGCTCGACTATGCCTTCGATCATGGCGTCAACTTCATCGATACGGCCGAACTCTATCCGACCACACCGCTTTCAGCGGAGACCTACGGCAACACCGAGCGCATCATCGGCGATTGGCTGGCCGCACGCGGCCGCCGTGACGACGTGGTGGTTGCAACCAAGGTCGCCGGCTCCGGCCGTGCCTACATCCGCAATGGCGGCCCGGTCACCCCGCAAGGGATCGCCGAAGCGGTCGATGCGAGCCTCGCGCGGCTCAGAACCGACTATATCGACCTTTATCAATTGCACTGGCCCAACCGCGGTCATTACCACTTCCGAAACGCCTGGTCCTATGACCCTTCCCACCAGAACAAGGAGGAGGTTGCAGCTGATCTCAAGGCCATTCTGGACAAACTCGGCGAACTCGTCAAAGCGGGCAAAATCCGCGCGGTCGGCCTTTCGAACGATACGGCCTGGGGCGCGATGAAGATGATCGACCTGGCCAACAGATACGGCTTCCCGCGCGTCGCAACGATCCAGAACGAGTACAGTCTGCTCTACCGCAGCTACGATCTCGATCTGGCGGAAGTGTCGCACCACGAAGATATCGGACTGCTCGCCTATTCGCCGCTGGCGGCCGGGCTGTTGAGCGGAAAATATCTGGACGGGGCCAGGCCGGCCGGATCGCGCCTGTCGATCAACGGCGACCTCGGCGGCCGCTACACGCCGCATCAGGAGCCCGCCGTCGCCGCCTATGCCGCACTCGCCCGCGAACACGGTCTTGACCCCGCTCAAATGGCGATCGCCTTCTGTCTCACGCGCCCCTTCATGGCCTCGGCCATCATCGGCGCCACGTCCATGGAGCAACTGAAGAATGACCTCGGCGCCGCCGACGTCACTCTCTCCCAGGACGTGATGAACAGCATCCGGCGGCTGCACCGGCTCTATCCGGCGCCGATCTGAAACACTCTCCCGCCGGAGCGGCGGCTTCATGCCGCCATCTGGCGGCAGCTCTCGGCACAGCGCCTGCAGGCGTCGACGCAATCGCCCATGTCGCCGATGCGCTCGCAGTCGTCCGCGCACTCCGCACAGATCTCGGCACATTCGCCGCACAGGTGCTTGTGGTGCGGCGTACCCAGCAGCATGAAATGCGCCGCGTCCCTGCAAATTTCCGCGCAGGCCATCATCAGCCGGAAGTGCGGCGGCTCGGTATGCTCGCCGCCGGTCTCCAGGCAATGCGTCATCGCCGTAGAAAGGCAGACGCGATAGCAGGCAAGACAATTCTCGATGCATTCCTGCATCTTCGGATCGAAGGGGGCCATTTTCTTCTCCCGGATGGGTGGGAGCCCACTCAACAGCGCAAGGGCGCTTTTGTTCCGGATGAGTGCAGCCGGGGGGCCAATCCGACGAGAGCGCTTGCATTTCGGGTGAAAACCCGTATAAGCGCGCTGTTCGAAACGCCCGGTCTTCTGGCTGGTGGCTGAACGGAGGGCCGGTTTCCATTCGGAAACCGCGAGGAATGTAAGGCATTCCGGCCTCCCGTGTCTCCGCTCTCGACCGTCTCGATACAACACTTTCTTGCCGGCTCTTAGTGGCCTTTAAGAACAGTCGTTGAGGCTTAGCCGCCGAGGTCCGGGCTGATTAACGCAAGAAAGGCAAGCCACAATGGCTCTTTATGAACACGTATTCCTCGCTCGGCAGGACATCACGCCGCAGCAGGTCGACGCTCTGGTCGAGCAGTACAAGGGTGTCATCGAATCGAACGGCGGCAAGGTCGGTCGGGTCGAGAACTGGGGCCTGAAGTCCCTCACCTACCGCATCAAGAAGAACCGCAAGGCTCACTACGTCCTCATGGACATCGATGCCCCGGCACCGGCCGTGCACGAAGTCGAGCGTCAGATGCGCATCAACGAAGACATCCTGCGCTACATGACGATCGCCGTCAGCAAGCACGAGGAAGGCCCGTCCGCGATGATGCAGAAGCGCGACCGCGACGATCGTCCGCGCCGCGACGGCGACCGCCCGGACCGTGGCGGGTTTGGCGACCGTGGTCCGCGTCCGGACCGTGGCGACCGCGATGACCGTCCGCGCCGCCCGCGCGAAGACCGCGCTTAACAAGAAGCTTTAGGAGATAAAGACAATGGCTGAAGTTTCTTCCGCTCCGGTACGCCGTCCGTTCCACCGTCGCCGCAAGACCTGCCCCTTCTCGGGCGCAAACGCTCCTCGGATCGACTACAAGGACGTCCGTCTCCTGCAGCGCTACATTTCCGAGCGCGGCAAGATCGTGCCGTCGCGCATCACGGCCGTTTCCCAGAAGAAGCAGCGCGAACTCGCCCAGGCGATCAAGCGCGCCCGCTTCCTCGGCCTGCTGCCCTACATCGTATCGTAAGGCGGCCGGCGCTCCGTTGATCGGTTGACTCAACGGAAACCAGCTTCGATCGAGGCGCGCTTTCAAGTGTGCCTCGATCCCTCCCTTCCGCGGTGGGCGCGGATCGGAAACGCGCCGGAACGGCGCGCAAATCCCATGTTGGGGCAATGGCCGGACGGCCGCCCCTAACTGCATCTCAAGCAGGACAGCGAACGTGAAGAACTGGAACAGGACATCGCTGCTGACCGGCGTTCTCGCCGGCATTACCGCCGCCCTCTTGTCGATGGGCGCGAATACGCAGTCGTCTCTTGCGATCGTTCTCTACGCCGCCTCCGCGCTGCCGATCCTGATTGCGGGTCTCGGTTGGGGAAACGCCGCCGCCATCGCTGCCATCGTGGTCGCGGGCGGGGCAGCAGTGGCACTCGTGTCACCCTATTTCGCACTGCTGATCGTCGTCGTGACGCTCGTCCCGGCCGGCTGGCTCAGCCACCTCTCCAATCTTGCGCGCCCGGCTTCCGAACTCGGCGGTCCCGAGGGTTCACTCGCCTGGTATCCGCTCTCCGACATCCTCGTGCATCTTGCCGGACTGGTGACGGTCGGCATGATCATCGTCGGCTATATCGTCGGATACGACGCGAGCGTCTCCGACATCATGGTCGATATGGTGGTCGAGGCGATAAAGGCGCAGGAACCGCTCTACAATCCGGATGCCGCGGCGATCGCTCAGCTCAAGTCGATATTCACGCTGGCGCTGCCGCTCGTGCAGGGTGCCATCTGGGTATTGATGCTGTTCGCCGCCTACTATCTCGCGACCCGCATCGTGCAGCTGTCCGGCAAGGCGCTTCGGCCGCGGGAGGACGTTCCCTCGTCGCTCAGGATGCACCGCAACGCCATCTTCGTTTTTCTCGGCGGCCTGGCCCTCACCTTCTTCGGCGGGGCGCCGGCTGTGATCGGTGCGCTCGTCTGCGGTACCTTCGGCGCCGGCTTCCTGCTGTCGGGCTTCGCCTCTTTTCATTTTCGCACGCGCGGCAAGTCCTGGCGGCTTCCCGTGCTGTGGATCGCATACCTGTCGGTGTTCGTCTTTACGATTCCGGCTTTCTTCTTCCTCCTGTCCGGCTTGATCGATACGCGCCGCGCCATCGCACTCACGCCCACGGGAAAAAACTGACCAACGACACGAACAAACTGAAAGGAAATCAAAATGGAAGTCATTCTCCTCGAACGCATCGCCAAGCTCGGCCAGATGGGCGAAACCGTAAAGGTTCGCGACGGCTTCGCGCGCAACTACCTGCTGCCGCTCGGCAAGGCGCTCCGCGCCAATGCCGCCAACAAGGCCCGTTTCGAATCCGAGCGCTCGACGCTCGAAGCCCGTAACCTCGAGCGTAAGTCGGAAGCCCAGAAGGTTGCCGATTCGCTTGACGGCAAGTCCTTCATCATCGTCCGTTCCGCTGGCGAGACCGGCCAGCTTTACGGCTCGGTTGCCGCCCGCGACATCGTCGAGACGCTGGCTGCCGAAGGCTTCAACATCAACCGGAACCAGGTCGACCTCAACCAGCCGATCAAGGCTATCGGCCTGCACAAGGTCACGCTGCACCTGCACGGGGAAGTCGACGTGGCGATCGAAATCAACGTCGCCCGTTCGGCAGAAGAAGCCGAGCGCCAGGCCAAGGGCGAAAGCCTGACCTCGGCCGATGCCATCTACGGCGTGGACGAAGACGCCCTGAAGCCGGAAGATTTCTTCAACCCGGAAGCCGAGATCGAGTCCGAAGAAGAATAAGTCCCGAGCGAACCTCAAGGAAAGAAGCCCGGATCCGATCGGATCCGGGCTTTTTGTTTGCGAGCGATTCCTTGCGGAACCTGGAATTGCCCTACCCGGCGGACGCGATCGCCGCCTGAGGTTCGGCCGCCTTGTCGACCCTCACCACCACCGAAAGCCCGGGAGCAAGGCGGTCGGCCATTGGCTGTTCGGGATCGACGGCGATGCGCACGCCGAGACGTTGCGCCACCTTGGTAAAATTGCCGGTGGCGTTATCGGGCCGTATGATGCTGAATTCCGATCCGGCAGCAGGAGAGAAGCGCTCGATGTGGCCTCTCAGCACCTGCCGGTTCAGGGCGTCTACCGAAATGGTGACGGGCTGACCAACCCGCATCCCGTCAAGCTGCGTCTCCTTGAAGTTGGCGACGATCCAGACGTCGTGCGGCACGACCGAGAGCAGCTGTGTGCCGGCGGTGACATATTGCCCGACACGGGCACCGATCTCGCCGAGCCTGCCGGCACGCGGCGCAACAATCCTGGTGTTGTCGAGGTCGATCTCGGCGAGTTCCACGGCCGCCTCGGCGCCGGCTACCGCACCCTCGAGGCCGGCGCGGCCGCCGAGCGTCGTCGCAAGCGACTGGCGCGAAACCTCGAGATTTGCGATCGCCTGTTTGACACCCGCGTCCGCCTGCTCGAACGCAGCCCGGGCCTGGTCGGCGTCGCTCCGCGTCGCGACACCTTTATCGGCGAGCGGACGAATGCGGTCCCAGGTTGCTCTCGCCGTTGCCAGAGCCGCTTTGGCCCCGTCGAGCTGGGCCTCGCTCGCGGCGATTCCGGCCTTTGCCGATAGCTCCTGTTCGAACGAATTCGCCAGTGCCGACCGTTGTGTCGCAAGCGTCGCTTTTGCCTGCGCAAGCTTCTGGACGTAAATCCGGTCATCGATCCTGACGAGGAGCTGACCAGCCCTCACCTCCTCGTAGTCGCGCACCGGTACCTCCGCGACGTAGCCGGAAAGTTGCGGGCTGATGGTCGTGACATAGCCGCGGACATAGGCGTTCTCCGTGGTTTCGACGGAGCTCGCGAAGGGCGGCAGACGCCAGGCGTAGAGAACGAGCGAAAGACCGGCGAGGCCGGCAAGAAGCACGATGAGCGTGGTAGGAGAGCGGAAGTTTTTCAGCATGATAACGACTTCATTGTTCAAGATATGGCCGCCGGTACGATGTCGGGATCGCGCCCGGCAAGCCGTTTGACAGCGATTTGGATGAGCAGCACCGCGAGCGCGAAAAGCGCTATGATCGCCGCCAGCAGGAAGGCATCGTTGTAGGCGAGGATGTTGGCCTCGCGGGTGATCGTCTGCCCGAGCAGGGCAACGCCTTCCCCGTTCAGCAACGCCCTGTCGCCGATTGCCTTGGCGTAGGCGCCCGACAGCTGCCCGATGCGCTGCGCGACCAGAGGATTGGTCAGAACGATCTGCTCGGCCAGAATGTTGGCGTGGAACTTCTCCCGCAGTGTCACGAAGGTTCCGAAGGCGGCAGAGCCCATCAGGCCGCCGATGCTCTGCGTGAACAGAAAGACGACGATAAAGCTCAGGATGTAGCTCGGGCCTTTCGCGAGTGCCGCCGTGAAACCGCGGGCCATGGCCGGCGGCAGGAAAAGGGCCGTGCCGGCGGCGACCAGCGCCTGGCTCACATACATTTGTTCCGGACGCGTAAGGCTCGTCGCATGGCTGTCCATATAGGCGCCGCCAGCGAGCATGCCGAGGGCGAACACGTGGATGACGTCCGCGTGCCCCGGCTTCATCAGCGCCGCACAGAGCAGACCGCCCCCGAGCGATGCGGCCAGAATGATCCAGTAAAGTGTCGCGAGCTGGTCATACTGCAGGCCGAGCAATTGGTAGAAGTTGGTGGCGATCGCCGACTGTTCGGAGGCGACGAGGCGGAAGATCAACAGTACGGCAGCAAAATGCACGATCTCGCGCGAGGCCAACCAGCGTATGTCGATCAAGGGCTGCTCGCGATTGAGCTCGATCAGGACGACGGCCGTGAGGGTAACGACCGACAAGGCGAGCAGCATGCCGAGCCACGGTGCCTCGAACCACCAATAGAGCCTCCCCATCGCGAGGACGACGGCAACGCAGCCGAAGCCGACGGCGAGCAGCAGGTAGCTGAGGATGTCGGTACGCTGGATGACTTTGGCATGAGGCACCGGCGTCAGCGGCAGCAGATAGATGACCGGCAGCGCGATCAGCGCGAGCGCCATCTCAAGCGTGTACAGCCCGTGCCATTGTCCGATCTCGATGAGCCGCGGCGAGATCAGCCGCGTGATCGGAGCGGCCAAGGTCGTGCATGTCAGGGCGAGTGCGAGGCCCACCGTCAGCTTGCGCGCCGGCGGAAAGGCTTCCAGCATATAGAGAAAGCCGAGGCTCGACATCGGCGCGGCCGCAATGCCGCTGATGAAGCGGACGACGACCGCCGAATGAAGGTCCGAGACGAAGACGTTCATCAGTGAAGCGATGACGAAGCCGACTATGCCGATCTCAGCGAAGCGGCGAAGACCATATTGGGCGCGGATCTTCACGAGAGCGGCCGAAAGGCTGACATTGGGCGCCATGTAGGCAGCCGCAAGCCAGGCAGCCTCCACCGACGTGGCCGAAAGCGACCCCTGGACCTGCGCAAGATTGGCCGACGCGAGATTCAGGCCGAGGCCCTGAGTCAGAAAGAGGAGAGCGGAGCCGGCGACATAGAGAGCCGATCTCCCGATGCGCATCGAGTCGGGAACGGCAACGGCATTCATCGGTCGCCACTCCGCCCGATCGACTGGATGTTCGTCGCGATCTTGCAAACGACCTTCAGCGCGACGGCGATTTCCTGTGGCTGCAGCCCGCCCAGGACCTCCTCGCGGATGTCGCTCGCGAGCTTCTGAATCTCATCCGCCACGGAGCGGCCGATGTCCGTCATATGGATCTGCTTCGCACGCCGATCGGAAAGCTCGACCCGGCGCTCGATGAATCCCTGCTTTTCCATGCCGTCGAGAAGGCGAACGATCGTCGGCGTCTCGATATCGAGCTCTTCGGCCAACTCGCGTTGATTGAGACCTTCTTTCCTGGCGAGCGCGAACAGCATCCGCGCACGCGGCAGCGTCAGGCCGCGCTCCTTCACCCGCGCGTCGAACACCGACCGCAGTTTGCGATTGACGGTCGCAAGTGCGTCGAACAGTTCACGATTGTCGCTTGGATTCGGCATTTAGTATCGTTTCCATATTACTAGCATGCTAACTATCTGGACACTATTTAATCCGGCCATGGGCATTTTTCAAGATGCCCATCGAGGACGCGGGGACGCGAATCAGGTAGTTTTTACCCATGGCCGCTGCGTCAACCAGTGTCGCGTGAGAATGTATTTTTTTACAACTTCTCCCTTGCCTCCCTGTGGATCAGTCGAACAACGGGCAAAGGCGACAGGCGGGGTTGTATGGCACGCCACTGTTGCGTGCCTGCACTAGACGCGACGGGCAACAGTCAGCAAACCGGGTGCCTCACGGGATCATAAGCGGAAACGGAAAACGATGAACGACGCAGCGCGAAAGCTCGCCCCTTTGGCCAAGGATCAGGCGGAACAGCATTATCGCGAGGCGCCGAACAATCTGGAAGCGGAACAGGCCCTGCTCGGCGCCATTCTCGTCAATAACGACGCCTTCTACCGGGTGTCGGACTTCCTCAAACCCGTACACCTGTATGAGCCGTTGCATCGCAGGATCTTCGAGATCGCCGGCGAAATCATCCGCATGGGCAAGACTGCCAACCCGGTGACGGTCAAGACCTTTCTCAAGGCCGACGAGAAGGTCGGCGACCTGACGGTTGCGCAATATCTCGCGCGCCTCGCCGCCGAAGCCGTGTCGATCATCAATGCGGAGGACTACGGCCGCGCGATCTACGACCTGGCGCTCCGCCGGTCGCTGATCACCATCGGTGAAGACATGGTGAACATCGCCTATGACGCACCGCTCGACATGCCGCCGCAGAGCCAGATCGAGGATGCCGAACGGCGCCTGTTCGAACTCGCCGAGACCGGGCGCTACGACGGCGGCTTCCAATCGTTCAACGACGCGGTCGCGCTCGCGATCGACATGGCCGGACAGGCGTTCGAGCGGGACGGTCACCTCTCCGGCATTTCCACCGGCATCCATTCCCTCGACGGGAAGATGGGCGGATTGCAGCGTTCGGACCTGATCATCCTCGCCGGCCGTCCGGGCATGGGCAAGACCTCCCTCGCGACGAACATCGCATACAACATCGCCGCCGCCTACGAGCCGGAGGTACAGCCCGACGGCTCCTTCAAGGCCAAGAACGGCGGCGTAGTCGGCTTCTATTCGCTCGAAATGTCGTCCGAACAGCTCGCTACCCGTATCATCTCCGAGCAGACCGAAGTCTCCTCCTCGAAGATCCGCCGCGGTGACATTTCGGAAGCGGATTTCGAAAAGCTCGTCGCCTGCTCGCAGATGATGCAGAAAGTGCCGCTTTATATCGACCAGACCGGCGGTATCTCGATCGCCCAGCTTGCCGCGCGCGCGCGCCGATTGAAGCGGCAGCGCGGCCTGGACGTGCTCGTGGTCGACTACATCCAGCTCATGACCGGTTCGAAGAAGTCGGGCGAAAATCGCGTACAGGAAATCACCGAGATCACCACCGGCCTCAAGGCGCTCGGCAAGGAACTCAACGTGCCGATCATCGCGCTGTCGCAGCTTTCGCGCGCGGTGGAAAGCCGCGAGGACAAGCGGCCGCAGCTCTCCGACCTGCGTGAATCGGGCTCGATCGAACAGGACGCAGACGTGGTTCTCTTCGTGTTCCGCGAGGAATATTACGTGAAGAACATGGAACCGCGCGACGAGTTCGATCCGAAATACGAAGAGTGGAAGATGCAGATGGAAAAGGTGAAGGGCACGGCAGACGTGATCATCGCCAAGCAGCGCCACGGACCGACCGGCACCGTGAAGCTCGCCTTCCAGTCGGAATTCACGCGCTTCTCGGATCTCGCCGATCCGTCGTTTACGCAGTACGAGCACTGAGGGGCGGACTGAGAGCATTGCAATGTTTCATGGAAACACTGAAATGCTCTAAGTCTCTGGTCCAACGCACTTCCGGACGGAAAACGGGCTCTCTACCCTACGAACACCCTCGCAACCGCCACGACGATCACGCCGGCCGCCACGGCGGCCAGCAGCGGAAGCCTCGTGGCGACAAGCGCTGTCGCGAGGGTTGCGAGCGTTTCGGCCGGCCCGGTGACCAGCGCCGTCGGCGCGATGACGGCCATCAATACGGCCGGTGGAATCGCCTCCAGCGCCCGCTTCTGCTTCTGACCTATCGTGACGAAACGGATGAGGACGAGACCGCCGATCCGGGTCAGCACCGTCGCAACGGCCATCGCGAGGATCGCAAGAAGCGTGTGCGGATCGAGCGTCATGCGCGGGCCTCCTGACGTTCCCCGGTGAAGAGCGCCGCAATGACGCCCGCCCCCGCGCCGGCTGCGATGTACCAGACTCCGGGGAGGAGTTGGTGCGCGAGGACCGCGGCCGCAGCGCTCGCAGCGAGAACCGCGCCGGTCTCTCGTCCCTTCCAGAAACCCATGACCAGGACGATGAAGACCGCGGGAAACGCAAAATCGAGACCGAGCGCTTTCGGGTCTCCGAGGAACGCGCCGGCGAGCGAGCCGGCAAGGCCGGCAAGCACCCAGACCAGGTAGAACGGGACCGCGAGGCCCGCATACCAGGCGGGCGTGAGGCGCGACTCACCGGCTCGGACCTCGGCCATGGCCCATATCTCGTCGGCAAGGAGAAGCATCGCGGCATATCTCGCCGGCCCCGAGAAGGCCGGCATCTTCGTCCCGATCGATGCGCTCATCAGAAGATGGCGGATATTGACGAGCAGAGCCGAAAATCCGAGGGCCGCCCAGGAGGCCGGATGAGTCCAGATGTCCAGCGCGACGAATTGTGAACCGCCGGCGAAGACCAGCGCGCTCATCATCACGACTTCGAGGGTCGACAGGCCCTTGGTTGCGGCGACGGCCCCGAAGACGAGCCCGATCGGCATCACCGCCACGATAAGCGGTGCCATCGCCCTGAAACCTCCCCAGAATTCCTCGACTGCCCGCACCTTTTTCACGCCAGGGATCTCCCGTACCTGCAACACCAATCTTCTGAAATTGCGCACTCCCGGAGGAAAACCGTTACGCGCTTTTCCTGGAAGAGCGCCAGCAGGTAGCCCGGCAGAAGACACCCGTCTTGAACGAAAGTGATCAGCCTGAGCGATAGGTGCCCGGCGTGACGCCGGTTCGAGCCTTGAAATGGCGGCTGAAATGCGCCTGATCGGCAAAGCCGCAGTGATAGGCGGTGTCCGCCGCAGACCAGCCCTTGCGCAGCAGGGCCTTGGCTTCCCGCACCCGCTTGTCGGTGAGAAAAGCATGCGGGGTGATGTGAAATTCCTTTCGGAAGGCGCGGATCAGATGGGCGCGGCTGAGCCCCGCCAGCTTCGCAAGTTCCTCCAGCCCGATATCGTGCGTGTAATTTTCAACAAGATAGTCGCGTGCCCGGTGCACGGCTGAACTCTCGCGCGTCTGCAGAGGGACGATGATAGCGTTGCCGTGGCGCTCGAAGAGCCTGGCCAGGAACCCGAACATGCTTTCGTCCGCTTCGAGCGTACCGACCTTGCCTTCCAATGCGCGGTGCGCACGATGAAACCCGATCGCAAGCTCTCTATCGGTGAGAAGCAGCCGCGAGAAGGACGGCGTTCCCTTGAAGGAGCGGCCGGTCACATCCTCGAGTATCTCCACCAGCAGGTCCGTGGATGGATAGATCATCCGGTAGCGGTAGCCTTCATGACCCGGATGCCCGTCGTGGATTTCATCCGGATTGATGAGATAGAGATCTCCCGGGCCCGTCTGCGATCGTTCCCCCTTGATCGTGCTGATCTGGGAACCCGCTTCGATCGCACCTATGCTGAAGGTGTCGTGCGCGTGGGGGGCGAATTCGTGTGTGATGAAGGTCGCGCTCAGGCACTCCATGCCCTTGAAGCGCGGGTCGCGCCAGAAACGAGTCCGCTCGGCTCCCTCGAGCGGCATGGCCTCGATGGCCTTTTCCTGTGAGATCGTTTCCATCGGCCGATCTTATCGGGCGAGGAAAGGCTCGTCTTGCATAAAAGTGCTTTCGGCCGGAGCATTGCGTCGGCGGTTTGCGGCACGGAGCACTTGGATGTATTGCTGCGGGTATCACCCACGCAGAGTTCCAGTATGCAAAGCCCCGAGTTTCTTTCCGCCTCCAGCAGGCTCACCGTCGACCTCACCGCGCTTGCCGACAATTGGCGGGCGATGAACGAGCGGTCCGGAAGAGCCCGCACCGCCGCCGTTCTGAAGGCCGATGCCTACGGCCTCGGCGTCGTGCATGCCGCACCGGCTCTTTATACCGCCGGCGCGCGCGATTTCTTCGTGGCCAGCGTCGAAGAAGGGGCCGAGCTTCGCCCGCTTGTTCCGGATGGGCGAATCTACATTCTCGCCGGAATGTGGCCCGGCAACGAGGAACTCTTCTTCGAGAACGATCTCGTGCCGATCATCAACTCGGAGGAGCAGCTGGCGGTCTTCATGGCAGCGCTTTCCGAACGGGGCGACCACCCCTGCGTTCTCCACGTCGACACGGGCATGAACCGGCTCGGCCTGTCGCCTGAGGAGGCTGTTGCCCTCGCCCACGACCCTGCGCGGCCTGCGAGTTTCTCGCCGGTCCTCGTCATGAGCCATCTGGCCTGCGCCGACGATCCTGGACACCCGATGAACCGCTATCAGCTTCAGCGTTTCCGCGAGGTTACGGCCGCCTTCGAGGGCGTGCCGGCAAGCCTCGCAAATTCCGGCGGCGTGTTCCTCGGTGCGGACTACCACTTCGATCTCACCCGGCCCGGTATCGCGGTCTATGGCGGCGAAGCGATAGACGGCGCCGTCAATCCGATGAAAGCGGTCGTCACCGCCGAAGCGCGCATCGTGCAGGTCAGGACGGTTCCATCCGGCGAAACGGCAAGCTACGGCGCCTCGGTCCGCTTCGGCCGCGACAGCCGCATTGCGACGGTCGCGATCGGTTATGCCGACGGCTACCACCGTTCGGTTTCGGGCGGCGGCGTCACCCTCAGACAGGCGATGCCCTCGGGCGCCTTCGGTTTCCTGCATGGTATGAAGGTGCCGCATGTCGGGCGGGTGACTATGGATCTGAGCCTGTTCGACGTCACTGACCTGCCGGAAACGGCCGTGCGTGCCGGCGATTACATCGAGGTCTTCGGGCGCAATGTCGCCATCGATGACGTCGCGCGCGCCGGCGGCACCATCGGCTACGAGCTGCTGACGAGTCTCGGCCGCCGGTATCATCGGACCTATGTCGGAGGCGCTTGAACAAGGCGCAAAGGAATATCGTCCTTTCAATCAGGAATTCGCGGCATTATGTGACCGCCAAGAGTGATTCTCGGGCGGCGGCAATTCCGCCATCCGCCCGCAAACATCCGAAAGCCGACATCCATGGCGAAAGCCCGCACCCAGTTCGTCTGCCAGAATTGCGGCACTGTCCATTCCCGCTGGGTGGGCAAGTGCGACGGTTGCGGCGAGTGGAACACGATCATCGAGGATGACCCGACGGGGGGGATCGGCGGCGGTCCCATGCGCACGCCGAAGAAGGGGCGTCCCGTCGCACTTACCACGCTGTCCGGAGAGATCGAAGACGCGCCGCGCATCCACACCGGCATTTCGGAACTCGATCGCGTGACCGGCGGCGGCTTCGTTCGCGGATCCGCACTGCTCGTCGGCGGAGATCCGGGCATCGGCAAGTCGACCGTACTGATGCAGGCGGCCGCGGCACTTGCCCGCCGGAAGCATCGGGTGATCTATGTCTCGGGCGAAGAAGCGATCGCCCAGGTCCGCCTGCGTGCTCAGCGGCTTGGCGCCGCCGACAGCGACGTGCTTCTTGCGGCCGAGACAAATGTCGAAGATATCCTCGCGACGCTTTCCGAGGGCAAGCGCCCGGACCTCGTCATCATCGATTCGATCCAGACGCTTTGGAGCGACATCGTCGACTCCGCCCCCGGCACGGTGACGCAGGTCCGCACCGGCGTGCAGGCGATGATCCGCTTCGCCAAGCAGACGGGCACGGCGGTCGTGCTGGTCGGCCACGTGACGAAGGAGGGCCAGATCGCCGGCCCGCGCGTCGTCGAGCACATGGTCGATGCCGTCCTTTATTTCGAGGGCGACCGCGGCCATCATTACCGCATCCTCAGGACGGTGAAGAACCGCTTCGGACCGACCGACGAGATCGGCGTTTTCGAAATGTCGGACAAGGGCCTGCGCGAGGTCGCCAACCCGTCGGAGCTGTTTCTCGGCGAACGCAACGCGAAATCGCCGGGTGCCGCGGTCTTCGCCGGCATGGAGGGCACGCGGCCCGTGCTTGTCGAGGTACAGGCGCTGGTCGCGCCGACATCGCTCGGAACGCCGCGCCGCGCGGTGGTCGGCTGGGATTCGGCCCGCCTTTCGATGATCCTCGCCGTGCTGGAAGCCCATTGCGCCATTCGCCTCGGCCAGCACGACGTCTACCTCAATGTCGCGGGCGGCTATCGCATTTCCGAACCGGCGGCCGATCTCGCTGTGGCTTCCGCACTGGTTTCGTCGCTTGCCGGGCTTGCCCTGCCGGCCGATTGCGTCTATTTCGGCGAAGTCAGCTTGTCGGGTGCAGTCCGGCCGGTTGCGCATACCGCCCAACGTCTCAAGGAAGCCGAGAAGCTCGGTTTCTCCCAGGCCGTCCTGCCATCTGCATCGACCGAGTTGCCGAAGAACGGCAACGGCCGCTGGAGCGAGATGGAAAGCCTGCCGGATCTGGTGGCGCGTATCGCGGGATCGCGGCGTGCCCTGCAGCAGACGAATGACGAGGACTGACGGAATAGCCGCGCCCTGGAGCATCAACAGGATGTGCCGCCTGGCGATTGGCGGTGAAGTCGGAGTAAGGACAACATGCCCATCACAATTCTCGACGGTATCGTTCTCGGCGTCGCGCTGTTTTCGGCCATCCTCGCGATGGTTCGCGGCTTCTCGCGCGAGGTTCTGTCGGTGGCGAGCTGGGTCGGCGCAGCCGCCGCGGCCTATTTCCTCTATCCGCATCTTCTGCCCTACGCCAGCCAGTACACGACCAGCGGAACGGTCGCGATGATCGGCTCGGCGGCCGTAATCTTCCTGATCGCACTGATCATCATCTCCTTCATCACGATGCGGGTGGCCGATTTCATCATCGACAGCCGCATCGGCGCGCTCGACCGCACGCTCGGCTTCCTGTTCGGAGCCGCTCGCGGCATTCTGCTCGTCGTCGTCGCCATGCTGTTCTTCAACTGGCTGGTGGCGCCGCAGCAGCAGCCTGTCTGGGTGACCCACGCGAAGTCGAAGCCGCTGCTCGACAATCTCGGCAATCAGTTGGTAGCGCTGCTGCCGGAAGAGGCCGACGCCACCATTCTCGACCGCTTGCGCGGAAAGGATACGACCGGCGAAGGCGAAAGCGAGACGCCGCCGGCTCAGACGGAACAGGCGCCCGGCGAGGAAGCGCCGGCGACGAACGGCTGAGATCGACAGGAAAGTTTGCGACAAAGCCCGCTGTGCGGGCTTTGTCCATTTGGAATGACGCTTGTCAGTGTTTTCGGGTAAGATCGCTTGAAGACTGGCGGCCCGATCACGATATGCGCACCGGCACGTAGCAAAGGCGAATTGCGATGACCGATCTCAGATCCAGCGAAATTCATGACGAACTCGACGGCGACACCCTTCATGAGGAGTGCGGCGTTTTCGGCATTCTCGGGCATCCGGACGCCGCCGCGCTGACGGCGCTCGGCCTGCATGCGCTCCAGCATCGCGGGCAGGAAGCCGCCGGCATCGTCACCTTCGACGGGCGGCAGTTCTATTCGGAGCGCCGCATGGGTCTCGTCGGCGACCACTATACCGATCCCACGACGCTCGCGAAGCTGCCCGGTTCGATGTCGATCGGCCATGTACGCTACTCCACCACCGGTGAGACGGTCCTGCGCAACGTCCAGCCGCTATTTGCCGAGCTGCAGGAAGGCGGGATCGCAATCGCGCACAACGGCAACTTTACGAACGGCCTGACGCTCCGGCGCCAGATCATTGCAGACGGTGCCATCTGTCAGTCGACATCCGACACCGAAGTGGTGCTGCACCTGATCGCGCGGTCGAAACACGTCTCCTCCAGCGACCGCTTCGCCGACGCGATCGCCCAGGTCGAAGGCGGCTATTCGATGCTGGCTCTGACGCGCACCAAGCTCATCGCCGCCCGCGACCCGAACGGCATTCGCCCGCTCGTCATGGGCGAACTCGACGGCAAGCCGATCTTCTGCTCGGAGACCTGCGCGCTGGATATCATCGGCGCCAAGTTCGTTCGCGATATCGAGAACGGCGAAATCGTCATCTGCGAGATTCAGCCGGACGGGTCGATCACCATCGATGCCCGCAAGCCGCAGAATCCGCTGCCGGAACGCCTTTGCCTTTTCGAATACGTCTATTTCGCCCGGCCGGATTCGGTCGTCGGCGGCCGCAACGTCTATGTCGCCCGCAAGAACATGGGCAAGAACCTCGCCATCGAAGCCCCCGTCGAGGCGGATGTCGTGGTGCCCGTTCCGGATGGCGGTACTCCGGCTGCAATCGGCTACGCGCAGGAAAGCGGTATCCCCTTCGAACTCGGCATCATCCGCAATCACTATGTCGGGCGGACCTTTATCGAGCCGACGCAGCAGATCCGTGCCTTCGGCGTCAAGCTCAAGCATTCTGCGAACCGGGCGATGATCGCCGGCAAGCGCGTCGTGCTCGTCGACGATTCCATCGTCCGTGGCACCACTTCGGTCAAGATCGTCCAGATGATGCGTGACGCAGGCGCGCGCGAGGTGCATGTGCGCGTCGCGAGCCCGATGATCTTCCACCCGGATTTCTACGGCATCGATACGCCGGACCGTGACAAACTGCTCGCCAACCAGCATGCCGACCTCGCCTCGATGTGTCGCTTCATCGGCGCCGATTCGCTCGAATTCCTCTCTATCGACGGGCTTTATCGTGCCGTCGGCGGCGAGACGCGCAACCCACAGGCGCCGCAGTTCACCGATCACTATTTCACCGGAGACTACCCGACCCGCCTTCTCGACCAGGGGGCAGCGAGCAACGTTCGCAAACTCTCGGTTCTCGCAAGCAACGGATAACGAACAACAACATGACGCCCAATCTGAAAGACCGGATCGCCGTCGTCACCGGCGCATCGCGCGGGATCGGCTATTTCACTGCGCTTGAACTCGCCCGGGCCGGCGCCCACGTCGTCGCCTGCGCCCGCACCCTCGGCGGCCTCGAAGAACTGGACGACGCGATCAAGGCTTTCGGCGGTTCGGCAACGCTCGTCCCCTTCGATCTGTCGGACATGGCCGCTATCGACAAGCTCGGCGGTGCCATAAACGAGCGCTGGGGCAAGCTCGACATCATGGTCGCCAATGCGGGCGTCCTCGGCACGATCTCGCCGATCGGCCATGTGGAAGCCAAGGTCTTCGAAAAGGTGATGGCCATCAATGTCACCGCGACCTGGCGCCTGATCCGTTCGCTCGAACCGTTGCTCGTCCGTTCGGATGCCGGCCGCGCCCTCATCCTCTCCTCGAGCGCGGCGCACAAGTGCAAGCCCTTCTGGGGGCCCTACTCCGCCTCCAAGGCTGCGGTCGAGGCGCTGGCACGCACCTGGGCCTACGAGACGCAGCGCCTGCCGCTGCGCATCCTCAGCGTCGATCCGGGCGCCACGCGCACCGCCATGCGGGCGCAGGCCGTGCCCGGCGAAGAACCCGAGACCCTACCGCATCCCTCCGAGGTGGCTCAGGCGCTGTTGCCGCTGCTCGGCCCCGAGCAGACCGAGACGGGAAAGCTCTTCATCGTTCGGGAAAAGAAGATCGTCGACTACCGCATGCCGGAATAGGCCGGCGGCGCTTCCCCGCATCCGGCCTGCCGGCCACCTTGCAAGTGGGGCGAAGCGGACTCGCGTTCGATGCTCCGCCCCCGGCATGCGCGCACAAATGTTCTTTCCGGCGTAAGCCCGAGCCTTCAACTTGATGTGAACGGTTAGCAGGAAGCGGAATCATTTCCGCGAGTTCCATACGCTGAAGGCGGCTGACTTAATGCATCGCAGTTCTGGAACGGTGACAACGTAGATGGGACTTGCAGCATGTCTGCGACGTGTCGGGTAAACAATTTCCACACAAACCATCATTGCCGCCGCTTGCCATTTTGGCCAAATTGGCCAAACGTCGGCCCGGCGGAGGGGCGGACTCAGATGCACATCATGTCTGCGAAGGATGCGAAGTATGGCTTCGATCGTTTGATCGACATGGCCGTCAACGAAGTTGGTGGCGAAACCAAACACGAGGAGGTCGCCGCCTGACGATGACCGTTCCCGCCGAGCCGAAAATCTATCACATCGTTCATGTCGACAATCTTCCGTCGATCGTCGCGGATGGATGCTTGTGGCCGGATTCCGTGATGGCACAGAGAGCGGGCGGCGGGCAGGTGATCGGCAACAACGAGATCAAGGCGGACCGCCTGAGGCTTCCGGTTGCATGCCACGGCGGAACCTATGTCGGCGATTATGTCCCCTTCTATCTCTGCCCTCGCTCAGTAATGCTCTACGTCATCTCACGGCGAAACCATCCCAACGTGGCTTTTCGGGAAGGGCAAAAGCCGGTGGTTCACCTGATGGCCGACATGCGTGAGGTCGTCGACTGGGCAACAGCCAACAACAGGCGATGGGCATTTACCGACATCAACGCAGCCAACAGGGCGGCGGATTTCTACAGCGATCTCGATAGACTCGACCGGCTCAATTGGGAGGCTATCAACACGCAAAAGTGGGTTTCATGCCGCGACTACAAGATGGCGGAATTTCTCATGCACCAGAGTTTCCCGTGGGAACTGGTCAGAGGAATAGGCGTATACTCGCAAGCGGTTGGCGCACGGGCCGTCGCGGGATTCGGCAAGTCTGCTCATCGACCAACTGTCAAAGTGAAAGCAGAGTGGTATTACTGAAGGGATGGCGATGATCGAATTCAAGACCGGGGACATCCTTCAGGCGGACGTGGAAGCGCTCGTCAACACCGTCAACTGTGTCGGCATCATGGGCCGAGGGATCGCGTTGCAGTTCAAGAATGTCTTTCCGGAGAATTTCAAAGCGTATGAGGCTGCCTGCGCGCGCGAAGAGGTGCAGCCGGGCAGGATGTTCGTGTTCGAAACCCATACCCTGACCAACCCGCGCTTCATCATCAATTTCCCGACCAAGCGGCATTGGCGCGGCAAGAGCCGAATGGAAGACATCGATTCCGGCCTGAAGGCGCTGGTCGGCGAAATCCGGGCACGAGGCATTCGATCGATTGCAATTCCGCCGCTCGGCAGCGGCCTCGGCGGCCTGAAATGGGCTGACGTGCGCCCGCGTATCGTCGAGGCGCTGGGCAGATTGAACGAACTGCAGGTGATCGTGTTCGAGCCGAACAGTGCTCCGGTTGCGACCAAGTCGCGCGAGGTTCCGAAGATGACGCCAGGCCGTGCGGCGCTTGTCGTGCTCATGCATCGCTATCTCGGCGGCCTAATGGATCCATTCGTCACGCTGATCGAGATACAGAAGCTCATGTACTTCATGCAGGAAGCCGGACAGCCGCTGAAGCTGAACTACATCAAGCATCACTATGGTCCCTATGCCGATAATCTGCGGCATGTGCTGACGACGATCGAAGGACATCTGGTTTCCGGCTACTACGATGGCGGTGACGCGCCTGATAAGCAGCTCGAGCTGGTTCCGGGAGCCGTCGGGGAAGCCGAAGCCTTTCTGCAGGACGACAGCGCCACCAAGGCCCGGTTCGACCATGTCGGTGATCTGGTTGAAGGGTTTGAGACACCCTTCGGCCTCGAGCTTCTGGCGACCGTGCACTGGGTCGTGAAGAATGAAGGCGCTGTTGATGCTAACGATGCGGTTACCAAGGTTCACGCCTGGAACGACCGCAAGACGCGTTTCTCACCTCGTCAGATCGGCATCGCATTCGAGACGCTTCGCAACAAGGGATGGCTGGCTGCCGCATGACAACAGACACCTTGGAAAGGCGCTGATCGTCAGGGATATGACGGGTATAGTGCCGCCGAACCGAGGGGTTCGACGCATCCGGGTTCGCCAACGATCCGGACCGATTCGTCGGGCTTCATAACCTCGCGCGCGGAAACCTATCAGCTATTCGCTGTCCCCCGGCAAACCGTCGTTCCCGTGGCCACCCGGCCAGTCGCCGTATTTGCGCTGCCAGGATCGGGCACCGAAGGGCAGGCTCACCAGATAGGCCACCGCAGTCACGACCATCGTCTCCCAGGTATAGGTCATCAGCGTCGCCACGTAGAAGACGACGACCAGGATGACGGGAAGGACCAGATCCCGGCGGACGCGGTTCTCCGACTTGCCGGACCAGACAGGAAGACGGCTGACCATAAGGAAGGCGATCAGGACCGTATAGACCGACGCGATCAGCGCAAATGTCCTTTCCGGCGCAAGACCGAGCAGGCCAAGATAGACGGGCAGCAAAACCAGCATCGCACCGGCCGGCGCGGGAACGCCGACGAAATATTCCGACTGCCAGGACGCCTTGACCTGGCGCTCCGCCATCACGTTGAAGCGCGCCAGCCTCAGACCGACGGCAATGGCGTAGATCAGCGCCGCAATCCAGCCGAGGGAACGCGCCTGATCGAGCAGAAACACGTAGAGGACGAGCGCGGGCGCGACCCCGAAATTGATGATGTCGGCAAGCGAGTCCATCTGGACCCCGAAACTCGAGGTCGCCTTGAGAAGACGCGCGATGCGCCCGTCGATACCATCGAGGAAAGCGGCAAGGAGAACCATCGCAACCGCGAGCTCGAACCGATTCTCGAATGCCAGCCGGACGCCCGAGAGGCCGGCGCAGATCGCCAGGACCGTGATCATGTTCGGGACCATCAGCCGTAGCGGAATCTCCCGCAACCGGGGCCCGCGGGCCTTGTCGTGGGTGCCGGTGGCGTCCACGTGCTCAGCGGCGGACTGTTCAGGGCTTCCTGCGGATTGTTCGTGGCGGGGCTCTTCCATGACCTGTCCTCACGCGCGCCGGCTGATGACCGGGCCCTTCGCCGATCCGAATTCGGCGAGCACCGTCTCGCCGCCGGTGGCCGTCTGACCGACCGTCACGCGCGGTTCCGCACCGGCAGGCAGGAACACGTCGAGCCGCGAGCCGAAGCGGATGAGGCCGAAACGCTCGCCCGCCTCCAGCGACGCGCTCTCCCGCGTCCAGCAGAGGATGCGGCGGGCCACGAGACCGGCGATCTGGACCACGCCGATCTGGCCGTGTTTCGTTTCGATGACGAGACCGTTGCGCTCGTTTTCCTGACTTGCCTTGTCCAGCTCGGCATTCACGAACTTGCCGGCACGGTAGGCGATCCGTCGTACCGTGCCGCTCATCGGCGCGCGGTTCACGTGGCAATTGAAGACGTTCATGAAGACCGAAATGCGCAGCATCGGCTCCGATCCGAGGCCCAGTTCCTCAGGCGGCGTCACGGTGGCGACCGACGATACGGTGCCGTCCGCCGGGCTGATGACGAGATCGTCGTCGATCGGCGTCATGCGCTCCGGATCGCGGAAGAAATAGGCGCACCAGGCGGTCAGAACGAAGCCGATCCACATCAGCGGCTCCCAGAGGAAGCCGAGCGCCAGCGACACGACAAAGAAAATCGCAATGAAGCGGTAGCCTTCCCTGTGGACCGGTACGAGCGTGTTGCGCACTGTGTCGATCAAACTCATGAACTCTACTCTCCATATTTGCTTTGCGACGTGAACTAGCGCGAATCAGACAGCCCGGCAATGTCGAGGCCGGGAGATAGAGGACTCTCTGTAACCTCATTCCGGTCAGAGCGCCGGCATTCCCCGGTCGACGATGCCGAGATCGTCGCTCTCACGCACGCGTTTCAACTGTTCTTCGGCCTGCGTTGCCTCGCGCTGGCGGCTCCACATGGATGCATAAAGACCGCCGCGGTCGATCAGTTCGCCATGGGTGCCGCGTTCGGCAATCACGCCGTCCTTCAGGACGATGATCTCGTCGGCGTTGATGACCGTCGACAGGCGATGGGCGATGACGAGCGTGGTGCGATTGCGCGACACGATATCGAGCGCAGCCTGGATTTCCTGTTCCGTCTTCGTGTCCAGAGCCGACGTCGCCTCGTCGAGGATCAGAATCGGCGGCGCCTTCAGGATGGTTCGCGCAATCGCGACGCGCTGCTTCTCGCCGCCCGAAAGCTTCAGACCGCGCTCGCCCACCATGGCGCGGAAGCCTTCCGGCAGGTCGCGGATGAAATCGGCGATCTGCGCCGCCTCGGCGGCTGCCTCGACCTCCGTATCGCTCGCAGTCACCCGGCCGTAACGAATATTGTAGGCGATCGTATCGTTGAAAAGCACAGTGTCCTGCGGCACCATTCCGATCACCGAGCGCAGGCTCTTCTGGGTGACGTCACGCACGTCCTGACCGTCGATGGTGATCGAGCCTTCCTGGACATCGTAAAAGCGGTAGAGCAGCCGCGACAATGTCGACTTGCCGGCTCCTGAGGGGCCGACGACTGCGACCGTCTTTCCGGCGGGCACATCGAAGCTGATCCCTTTCAGGATCGGCCGTGCCGGATCATAGGCGAATTGGACGTTCCTGAAGGCGATTGCGCCTCTTTCGATCTCGAGCTCCTTCGCGTTCGGCCGGTCGACGACCTCCGCCCGAACGTCGAGCAGATCGAACATGTGCTCGATATCGGTCAGGCCCTGGCGGATTTCGCGATAGACGAAACCGATGAAGTTCAGCGGGATCGCGAGCTGGATCAGCATCGCGTTGATGAAGACGAAGTCGCCGATGGTCTGTTCGCCGCGCTGTACGGCGAGCGCCGATATCGTCATCATCACCGCCGTGCCGGCACCGAAAATCAGCGCCTGGCCGAAGTTCAGCCAGCCGAGCGACGTCCAGACCTGCGTCGCGGCCCGCTCGTAACGCTCCATAGACTTGTCGAACCGCTTCGCCTCCATCTCCTCGTTGCCGAAATATTTCACGGTCTCGAAATTCAGGAGCGAATCGATCGCCTTGGTGTTCGCATCGGTGTCGCTGTCGTTCATCGAGCGTCGAATGGCGATGCGCCAGTCGCTCGCACGCACCGTGAACCAGATGTAGAGCCATACCGTGACAGCGGTCACCAGGAGATAGGTGAAGCCGTAGCCCCACCAGAAGATCACCGCCGTCAGCAGGAACTCGATGAGTGTCGGTACGCTGTTGAGGATCGTGAAGCGGACGATCGTCTCGATGCCCTTGGTGCCGCGTTCGATTATGCGCGAAAGCCCGCCCGTGCGCCGCTCGAGATGGAAGCGCAGCGAGAGCTGGTGCATGTGAACGAAGGTCTTGTAGGCAAGCTGCCTGACGGCATGCTGGCCGACACTGGCGAAAAGCGCGTCGCGCAGCTGGTTCAGGCCCGCCTGCAGCAAACGCGCGAGATTATAGGCGAGTACCAGCATGACGGCGCCGGTCAGGAACTGCGGCAGGAAGCCGAGTGCGTCGGGCTTGTTGTTGAGCGCATCGGTCGCCCATTTGAAGAAATAGGGGACGAGGATGAGCACCATCTTGGCGATCACCAGGATCACCGTCGCCCAGACGACCCTCAGCTTCAGATCGATCCGGTCCGCCGGCCACATGTATGGCCACAGATTCGCTATGGTTTCGATGGGATTGGCACTGTCGGCGGAAACCGTCTTCTTCTGGGGCACGTCTCAGTCCGCTTCATGATTTGATTGACGAAGACATGCGGGCGAACCACTACGTCGCGCGCCTTCATCCCGCACCAGCTTCAATGAAAAGCGGCGCCTTTTTAGAGGACGCCGCTTTTCCTGACAGATAGGTCCACCTCCCCGCCAACGCAATGGAAGTGCCGGCAAAAGACAAACTTAGAGCGGGATGAGGAAAACTATATGCGGATTTCCGCCCGCATCCCGCCCTTGGGAACGATCACGTCAATGCTTTGAGGCCGAACCGATCTCAAAAGCATCGTGATCTAGTGTCGCATATGCTTGCGGTGGATTTCCCGCGATTCTTCCTCCGACAGCATCTCGTCCGGAACCCCGAAAACCTGGCCCGGTCGGATCAGATCCGGATTTTCGATCTGTTCGCGGTTGGCGAGATAGATGGTGGTGTAGCGCAGACCGGCACCGTAGACGCGGCGCGAGATCTGCCACAGCGTATCGCCGCGGCGGATGATCACCGACGTCTTGCTTTCCTTGAGCGGTGCCTGCTCGATGGTGGCCGGCTGTTCCTTCGCAGCATCCGAAGCCGGCGCCGCCGCCTGTTCGACCACGGTCGCATTTGTCTCGCCCGCTGCCGAAGGCTCCGGCTGCTTCGAGGCATCGCTCGCCTGCACCGCCAAGGGTTCGGCGGATGCCACCGAGGTGCCGACATTCTGGCGCGTCAATGCGTTCCCAAGAGCGCCATCGACCTTCTCCACCGCCGCTGCGACGCTTGGCGGGTCCTGCGGCGCAGCCTTGAGCGCGTCCAGCGCCGTTGTCGCCGCCTTGGATGCTTCAGCGGCGGCCGCCGCCAGATCGGCATCGGAGCCGTCGGCCGGCTTGAATTCGGCCAGCGACTGGAGGGCGAATTCGGTTGCCGAGCGGGCTGCGGCGAGCTGCTCCACGGAGGGCTGCTTCCCGTCGGCAAAAAGCGCTTTCAAAAGGGTAAGCGCCTTGCCCGCTTCCGCCTTCAAACGGTCGAGACCCATCGTGGGTGCTGCAAGCGTCGAACCGGCGATGGCGGCAACCTGCGCGCCCGCCGGCCTGTCGAAGGGAACGGAGGCGCGCATCGCCACCTTGCTTGCATCTTCGTTCATCATATCGGCGCGGATGATATGGCTGCCGACCGAGAGCTCGATCGAACCGTCGACGACGAAATGTCCCTTGTCATCGGCTTTCACCTCACCCAGCAGCTCGTCGTCCGCGTAAATGCGGACAAGGGCACCGGGCTTGGCGTTGCCTGCGACATACATCATGCCGCCTTCGATCTCGACCGCAGTCACCTGCAGCCCGGGAATGGTTGCCGGTGCGGCGGGAGAAACGGAAGCGCCGGCGGGCTCGCCGGCCGGTACCGTGCCCGGATCGGCGGCTGCCTGCATCGGCTTCGGCTCGGCTTCCGGCGTCGTGATCAGCCGGCTCGCTTTGCCCGCCTTGGATACCATCGCCAGCAGCTGCCCGCTCGAATCCTTCGGTACCGAAACAGTCGCAACCTCCTCCGACGTCTTGCTGTGTCCGCCTGAGCCGACGCTTCTGAGCGTCAGCTGGTGGTCGCCTGCCGAGAGCGGCTTGTCGAAGACGGCGGCAAAATCGCCGCCCGCGCCGACATTGGCGGTACCGACGACCGTGTCGCCGCTCAGGATCTCGAGCTTCGTGCCGGGCTGGGCTCTGCCCGCGACGACCGTCGAGCCGTCCGGTTCGACGCGCAGGACGTCAAATCCCGGAACCGTCCAGTTCGCCACCGGGTCGGATGCGGCCGCATTGCTGCCGGAGGCCGCTGTCGCTTGTTGTGCTGCGTTGCCTTGCGGGGCGGACGGATCGGTCTTCGTCGCCGCCGCCGTTTGGCCGGGCTGCTCGCCTGCGCCCGATTGGGCCACCGCCCCCTTGTCGCTTTCACGCAGATTCGGCTGAACCACAAAGATCATCAATGCGGTCGCGATTGCCAGGACGCCAAGCGCCACCCAGCTGGCCTTATTCTTAATCATGCCACTCTCCACAGGGCGGAGCGCCTTGATGCTCCCCGCATGCCCCATCGGCCGGCGCTGCGACGCCCGGTGCATTATAGCGCAACCGCAGCACACTGTCCGAATTCTTCAATGTATTACTGAAATTGCTAACGTTTCTTATAGTTCTATACAAGCGCTCACTATGATTCCGGCGCTCGACAGCCGGAGATTTTTCGTCCATTTTCCTTGACCCGTGCTGCACTGCAATTTCTGGTGGGACCATGAACGAGGAAACCACGCCGATTCTATCCGTTTGCGTTTATTGCGGTTCTCAGCCCGGGCGTGACGAAGCCCACATGCAGGCCGGCCGCACCCTCGGCAGATCGATCGCCGATCATGGCCTGCGCCTCGTCTATGGCGGCGGCACGCGCGGGATCATGGGCGCCGTGGCGAGCGGCGTGCTCTCATCCGGCGGACACGTGACCGGCATCATTCCCGAATTCCTGATGGACAAGGAAGCGACGCGTCACTCGCTAGGCCAGCTGAACGAATTGATCGTTACCGCCGACATGCATGAGCGCAAGCACAAGATGTTCGAGCGCGCCGACGCCTTCGTCGCCCTTCCGGGCGGGATCGGCACGCTCGAGGAGATCGTCGAAATCATGACCTGGGCGCAGCTCGGCCGCCACAGGAAGCCGATGGTCTTCGGCAATGTCAATGGCTTCTGGGATCCGATGCTGCAGCTGATCGACCACATGCGCGGCCAGGGATTCGTTCACACCGCGCATCTCGTGCAGCCGCTGGTGATCGACCGTGCGGAAGACATCATCCCCGGCATCCTTGCCTCGGTCCGCGCCAACGGGCGCGAAGGCGAAGCCGAGATCATCGCCAGGCTCTGATCCAGATCGGGACGAGGAAAAGTGTGGGCGGGTTTCCGCCCGCATCCCCGCTCTAAGTTCTTAGAATCGATCACGTTCATGGCTTTAGGTCGATCCGACCTGAAGTCATCGTGATCTGACTCTGCCGATTATTCGGCCGGCGTCGGTTGAGCCGCGCGCCGCGCCCTGCTCTCCGCAAGCATCGCTCCCGAATAGATGAAGAGCGCGGCCCAGATCAGGGCGAAGGCGACGAGTTTTGCCGTTCCAAAGGGTTCGTGGAAAACGAAGACCGCGATCAGGAAGATCATCGTCGGAGCGATGTATTGCATGATCCCGATCGTCGAAAGCCGGAGCAGCTTCGCGCCATTGGCATAGATCATCAGCGGCACGGCGGTGACGATCCCGCAGGCGAGGAGCAGCAGGACATCCGTCATGTTGGCGTCGCCGAGGAAGTGGCCCTGCCCCGTCGCCTCGAGCCAGATGACGTAGCCTGCAGCCGGGATGCTGAGCAGCAAGACTTCGAGGAAGAAGCCCTGGTTCGGCCCGACCGGCAGCGTCTTCCGGAAGAACGCATAGAAACCCCAGGAAAAGCACAGCCCGATCGAAACCCAGGGAAGACCGCCCGCGTCGAAGGCAAGCACGCCCACGGCGAGCGCGGCGAGGCCGATCGCCACCATCTGCGCCGGATTTGGCCTTTCCTTCAGCAGCAGCGCACCGAGGAAGATGGAGAACAGAGGGTTGATATAGTAGCCGAGCGCGGTCTCGATGGCCCGACCCGCCCCGATCGCCCAGACATAGATGCCCCAGTTGACCGTGATGAGAGCCGCCGTGATCGTGGCCATCATCAGCACGCGTGGAGAGCGCAGCGCTACCTTCACGTCCTGCGTGCGGCCGAGCCACACGAGCACGAGGCCTGCGAGCGGTACCGACCAGACGATACGATGCGCCACCACTTCCGCCGCAGGGATATGCGACACCGCCTTCATGAAAAAAGGCAGGAAACCCCACAACAGGTAGGCTGCCAGCGCGAAGGCGAAACCCTTCGGGGAATCGACATTCTCTGCGGGCAAATTCGCGTTCGGCTCGGCCATGATTTTGATCCTGAAATTCCACCGGAGCCGAGCGGGAAGTGCTCCGGTCGCAATCGACGGCCAACCCTCTCGGGAGCAATTGCCGTCAGTCCTCCTGCGTCCTACTCCAACGGACGGTGATGCACCAATTCATTTCCGTGAACCGATGGATGAACGGCGTTGATACGACGGAACCGGACATCCCGCGCAACCCGAATTCATCGTGATCCAAACTACTCGGCCGCGATCGATCCGACCTGATCGCGGTTTTTGAGCAGCTTGTAGACGATACTGTCCATCAATGCCTGAAATGAGGCGTCGATGATGTTGTCGGACACGCCGACCGTCCACCAGCGCGCCCCTGAGCGATCCGTCGATTCGATCAGAACGCGGGTGACGGCCTCGGTGCCGCCGTTGAGGATGCGCACCTTGTAATCGGCAAGTTCCAGATCGGCGATCTCGGACTGGTACTTGCCGAGATCCTTGCGAAGCGCGAGGTCGAGCGCGTTGACCGGGCCATGCCCTTCGGCGACCGACATCATCGTTTCGCCGTCGACGATCACCCTGACCACGGCCTCCGATACCGTCTTCAGCTTGCCGTTCGCGTCGAAGCGGCGCTCGACCATCACGCGGAAGCTCTCCACCCGGAAGAAGTCGGGCACGGTGCCGAGAATACGGCTCGCGAGCAGCGTGAAGCTCGCATCCGCACCTTCATAGGCATAGCCCGTCGCCTCGCGTTCCTTGACGATCGAGATCAGCTTGTCGAGCCGCGGATCGTCCTTGGAGACCGTGATGCCGCGCCGCTTGAGGGCATTGATGAAATTGGCCTTGCCTCCCTGATCGGAGACCATGACCTTGCGCAGGTTGCCGACGCTTTCCGGTGCGACATGCTCGTAGGTCCTCGGGTCCTTGAGCAAGGCGGAGGCGTGAATGCCGGCCTTGGTGGCAAAAGCCGAAGCGCCGACATAGGGAGCCTGGGGATCGGGAGAGCGGTTGAGCAATTCGTCGAAGGCATGGGCGAGCTTGGTCAGCTCCTGGAGCCTCTCGGCATCGACTGCCGTCTCGAAGCGGTTCGAATAGGTTTCCTTCAGGGCAAGCGTCGCAATCAGCGTCACGAGATTGGCGTTGCCGCAGCGTTCCCCGATGCCGTTGAGCGTGCCCTGGATCTGACGAACGCCGGTTTCGACCGCAGCCAGCGAGTTGGCCACCGCCTGCCCCGTGTCATTATGCGCATGGATGCCGAGATTTGCACCGGGCACACCCGCCGCAACCACGGCCGAGACGATCTCGCGGATCTCGCCCGGCTGCGTGCCGCCATTGGTGTCGCAAAGGACGACCCAGCGCGCGCCCGCCTCGAAAGCCGTTTTCGTGCAGGCGAGCGCATAGGCGGGATTCGCCTTGTAGCCGTCGAAGAAATGCTCGCAATCGACCATCGCCTCGCGCCCGGACGCGACGACCGCCTTCACGGATGCGCGGATATTGTCGAGATTTTCCTCGTTCGTGCAGCCGAGCGCCACCTCGACATGATAATCCCAGCTCTTGGCGACAAGACAGATCGCATCGCTCTTGGCGCTCAGCAGCGCGCTCAGTCCCGGGTCGTTGGAAGCGGAGACGCCGGCGCGCTTGGTCATGCCGAAGGCCACGAAGGAGGCCTTGTCGGTGCGCCGGCACTTGAAGAACTCCGTGTCCGTGGGATTGGCGCCGGGATATCCGCCCTCGACATAGTCCATGCCGAATTGATCGAGCAGCGTCGCAATCGCGATCTTATCCTCGACGGAAAAGTCGATGCCCGGCGTCTGCTGCCCGTCCCGAAGCGTCGTGTCGAAGAGATAGATGCGTTCCCTGGTCATGTCTCGGTTCCAACGTACAAATCACTGATCGATTGCGGGTTCTTCGCACCCGCTCTATTCGGCCTTGCCGGCAAATTTATCGGTCGCCCCGATGAGCCGGTCGAGAATGCCCGGCTCCGAATAGGCATGTCCCGCCCCCTCGATGAGGTGGAATTCGGCATGCGGCCAGGCCTTATGCAACTGCCAGGCATATTTTGCCGGGCATGGCATGTCGTAGCGGCCATGCACGATCACGCCCGGAATTCCGTGGAGCTTATAGGCATCGCGCAGCAATTGCCCGTCTTCCAGCCAGCCGGCATTGACGAAGAAATGGTTTTCGATGCGGGCGAACGCGTGAGCGTATTCGTCCTCCTCGAAGGGCGTGCTGGTGTCCGGCTCCGGCAGAAGCGTGATCGTCTCCCCCTCCCAGATACTCCAGGCCTTGGCCGCGGCAAGCCGCGTCGCGCGGTCCTCGCTTGTCAGGCGGCGGTGATAGGCTCGCATCATCTCGTGGCGTTCTTCCGGCGGGATCGGTGCGATGAAGCGTTCCCACTTGTCGGGGAACATTTCCGAGACGCCGAACTGATAGTACCAGTCGAGCTCGGCCTTGGTCAGGGTGTAAATGCCCCTGACGACGAGTTCGCTTACCCGCTCAGGATAGGTCTCGGCATAGGCCAAGGCCAGAGTCGAGCCCCAGGAGCCGCCAAAGACGAGCCACTTGCCAACCCCGCAAAATTCCCGCAGCCGTTCGATATCGGCCACGAGGTGCCAGGTCGTGTTGGCTTCGATCTCTGCATGCGGCGTCGACCTGCCGCAGCCGCGCTGGTCGAACAGCATCACATCGTAGAGCGACGGATCGAAGAGCCGGCGGTGGTTCGGCGAAATCGTACCGCCCGGGCCGCCGTGTAGGAAGACCGCCGGCTTGGCGCCGGGCGTGCCCGCCCGTTCCCAATAGATCGAATGGCCGTCGCCCACATCGAGGTGCCCGGATGCATAGGGTTCGATTTCGGGATAGAGGGTACGCAATGGAGAACTCACGATAGATCTTCCTCGGGCGGCCAGTGCACCGTGTCGTAGTCGGGGTGCTGGCGGTTGGATTCCAGGACTATGAGGTGGCGCTCGGCGGCCGCTTCGCTGCCGTCGTCGGTCTCTGTTTCGGGAAGCTGCGGCAGATGCGAAAACCAGAACATCCGCGACTCGACGCCGGACTGGTAGACCGGCTGGACGTCATCCGGATCGTCGAGCGAACCGAGCGCGATGTTCAGGAAGCTCGCATGCGGCATGTCATAGAAGAGCGGCGTCCCGCAATCGCGGCAAAAGCCGCGGCGCACGAGATCGGACGAACGGTACCAGGCGGGCTGGCCGCGCACGATGCGGAAATCTTCGCGCGCGATATTGGCAAGCGGCAGAAAGTAGTTGCCCGCCGCCTTCTGGCACATGCGGCAATGACAGATATGCGGATCGTCCAGCGTGCCCTCGGCGCGGTAGCGCACCGCGCCGCACTGGCAGCCGCCGGTGAAGATGCGTCCGATCATCGTGCCCAGACTCCGCCCGGAGGCCACTGCTCCGTCTCATGGTCCGGATGCTGAAACGAGATGATCTGCTCCTGCCGCCCATAATAATCGGCATCGTCGTGAACCGGCTGCTCGAAGATCGATTCGACCCAGGGAAGCCGGGACCGGTAATTGACCTGAATTTTCGGCGCGAGATCGGAGCGGTCGTCGAAGGCGCCTATGGCGATTTCGAGGCCGCCGGGATGCCGATAGGTCATCGGCGTACCGCATTTCGGGCAGAAGCCGCGATCGATATTGACGGATGACTGGAAATAGCTCGGCTCGTCACGGGTCCACTCGACCCCGTCCTTCGGCGCCGTCACCAAGGCGGAGAAGAAAGAGCCGAACTGTTTCTGGCACATGCGGCAATGGCAGATCGAGGGACGCCCGAGCTCTCCGTGGATGCGGAAGCGAACGGCCCCGCACTGGCAGCCTCCAGTCCTGACGGTATTGCTCATCCTTTTTCCTCCGGTGGCCAGGTTTCGGTGTCGTGGTCGGGGTGCTGATAGGAAACGAGGTCGGCAAGAACGGAGACAGCCTCGGCGTCGGCCATGGTCTCTTCGCCGGGCAGCTCGGATACATGATCCACATAGGGCAGTTTTCCTTCGACGCCCCATTGGATGGTCGGCACGATGCCTTCCGACCTGTCGAATGCAGCGATCGCGAGCGCCATCCCGTCCGGGGCCTCGTAGGTCAGCGGTGTTCCGCAGTCGCCGCAAAAGCCGCGCCAAACCACATTCGAAGACCGGAAGCGCTTGCGCTCGCCGCGGGTCCATACGAGCTTCGCGCCGCGTACGGAAACGAGCGGCAGGTAGAAATTGCCGCTCGCCTTCTGGCACATGCGGCAATGGCAGACGGAAGCATCGCCGAGTTTTCCCTCGACGCGGAAGCGGACGGCGCCACACTGGCATCCGCCCATATGGATCTCGTCAGCCATCTCGCCCTCCTCTTTCCTCCGGCGTGCCGGCAGCGCGAACATCCTGAAACTAGACCTGAGACCGCTTCACCTCCCAGGTGGTCACTCTTTCGCCGGTCTCGGGATCCTTGCCGTCCTTGAGCTGGATGCCTCTCGCCAGGAGATCGGCGCGGATGCCGTCGGCCTGCGCGTAGTTCTTGGCCTTCAGAAGCTCCAGACGCTCACGTACACGGCCATCGATCTCGTGAACGACCGCCTCGTCGAGTTCGACCTCCTTCGGCACCACCCCGAGAAGCGCCGCGCTCGCGGCGAAGGCCCCGAGATGGCGCGTATCGGCGGAAGCCTTTTGCGCCAATGCATGCAGCGCCTGAACGGCCGCCACGGTGTTGAGGTCGTCGGCCAGGGCGGTGACGACGGCCGGATCCGCCTCGCCTGCAGCGTCGCCGTAGACCGGCCATTTCGACAGCAGATGCTCGGCCTCCTCCAGCCGCTTGATCGAGAAGTCGATCGGTTCGCGGTAATGGGTCATCAGCATTGCCAGCCGAAGGACCTCGCCCGGCCATTTGCGGCCGCCGAATTTTTCCGTGTGAAGAAGCTCGTAGATAGTGATGAAATTGCCCTCGGACTTCGACATCTTGCGGCCTTCGACCTGCAGGAAGCCGTTGTGCATCCAGACATTCGCCATCATCTCGGTGCCGTGGGCACAACGCGACTGGGCGAGCTCGTTTTCGTGATGCGGGAAGATCAGGTCGATGCCGCCGCCGTGGATGTCGAACACGTCGCCGAGATAGCGCCCGCTCATCGCCGAGCATTCGATGTGCCAGCCCGGCCGCCCGCGGCCCCAGGGGCTGTCCCAGCCCGGCTCGTGCTCGGCGGAAAGCTTCCAGAGCACGAAATCGCCCGGGTTTTTCTTGTGCGCTTCGACGGCGACACGGGCACCGGCCTGCTGCTCGTCGAGATTGCGCTTGGAAAGCTGGCCGTAATCGTCCATCGACCGTGTATCGAAGAGCACCTCTCCCTCGGCCTCGTAGGCATGGCCCTTGGCGATCAGCTTTTCGATGATTTCGATCATCCCGGCGATGTTTTCGGTCGCGCGCGGTTGCACGGTGGGCTCGAGGCAGCCGAGCACCGCCGCATCTTCGAGGAACTGCGTCTCGGTCTTCTCGGTCACATGCCGGATCGCCTCGTTCAGCGGCAGCCCGGGATAGTCGCGCAATGCCCGCGCGTTGATCTTGTCGTCCACATCGGTGATGTTGCGAGCATAAATGACGTGATCCGCGCCATAGACGTGACGAAGCAGCCGGAACAGGACGTCGAATACGATGATCGGCCGTGCATTGCCGATATGGGCATAGTCGTAGACCGTCGGGCCGCAGACATACATGCGGACGTTCTGAGGATCGATCGGCCGGAATTCGGCCTTTTCCCGCGTCAGCGTGTTGTACAGTTTCAAAATCGGCATTCCGCCCATCCCAGATCTCCAAGTCTGCATGCTGCCGTCGCAATATAATCGCCGGGTGGCCCCGCGCGTTTGTCATCTTGGATTTTTGGAGACGAAAACGGCCAGGCCAGCGGTTCGCTAGCGAATAATCTTCCGGCAAATAATGCAGATAACCGTTTTCATGGCGACCCTTATCGCGCGTCACCCGGCGCCGGTCAAGAGGCGAGCCACGTGCAAGCGAAAGTCGGCATTCTGCAACCATGACGGCCATGGATTTGTCACGATTTGGCTTATCTGGAAATCGTCAGAGGGGAAGGAGATACGCCAATGCAGCCCGGCACGGCATCAGGTCCTGTTTCCCGAGGAACAACAGGGACATGGTTTTCGTTGAAAATTCACGAGGGCTAATGCTCCCGATAGGGAAAACACCAAGGAAGACATGCAATGAAGGCCGCCAAAATTGCCGAACGCAACCCGCCGCCATCCGATCTGCTGACGAAATACCGCCCACTTGGCCTGAAGGCCGTCCTCGCAGCCGCGCTGCAAGTCAGGGCTAAACCGGCTGACAAGAAGATCGCGAAGCGTTCGGCTTAGTTCCGACCTGGGGCAGCGCCGCGCGTCCCCTTCGCCCCGCTTGCGGGGAGAAGGTGGCCGGCAGGCCGGATGAGGGGCGGTCCATGGCTCAAAACAACGACATCTGCCCGCCATCATCCCGGTCGTCGGAGCGCCCCCTCTTCGGGACCGGCGCTATCGGCGTGACCTCGTCCTGGAGCTCAGGGCCGGTGTTGGCGACCTTGTTGACCTTGTCCGACACGGGGATTGCTTCGAAATAATCCTCCGCCGCCGGCACCATGAGGTCGGCCACCTCGCGAGGTTCCTGGCTCTTGCAATCGAGCCAACGGGAAAAGTCTTCGGGCTGGATCACGACCGGCATGCGGTCATGGATGTGACTGACGGCGCCGTTCGCATCGGTGGTGAGGATCGCCGCGGTGTCGACCTCCGAACCGTCGGCGGAAGACCACGTCTCCATGAGCCCGGCAAAGGCCACGATCCCGCCCTTTTTCGGCCGGACCCAAAAGGCTTGCGAGGCCTCCCGGCTGCCCTTGACGGGGCGGCGCCATTCGTAAAAACCGGACGCCGGCACCAGCACACGGCGATGGCGCATTGCGGCGCGGAAGGCGGCCTTGCCGATCGCGGTTTCGGCCCGAGCGTTGATGAGCAGCGGAAACTTGCGCGGGTCCTTGACCCAGCCTGGCGTGAAACCCCAACGGACGAGCACAGCCTTGCGTTCCGGCAGGTTGCTGCCCGGTTCCGGCCGATCGGAGGCCACGATAACGACTATCGGCTGCGTCGGCGCGATGTTGAAGCGCGCAGGAAAACCCTCCGCTTCAAGCAGGCCAAACAGTTCCAGCAATTCCTCCGGCGTTGCCGTAAGCGCAAAACGTCCGCACATGACATCGATGTGGCACTTCACGTAGTATGGGTCAACGACCAAGGTGATTTTCGATTCCATGATTACGAAGCAACCCGAGCGCGCCTCCTCCGCCATTCTCGAACGGAACGGCCGCTATCTTCTTGTCCGGCGGGCCAATCCGCCGTCAGCCGACATGTACGCTTTTCCCGGCGGCAGGGCGGAGCCCGGGGAGACGCCGGCGCAGACGGCATTGCGCGAACTCGCCGAGGAAACGGGCATCAGCGCCCGCGATCCCGTGCTCTTCGAAATCTATGACCTGCCCGGTATAGGCCCGCAGGAGCGTCACTTCCTGCTCTCGGTCTTCACCGTCCAGGCCGATCCTGATTTGGTCGCGATCGCCTGCGATGATGCCGCCGGCGTTGGCTGGTTCACACCGGAGGAAATTTTGACCTTGCCCATTCCGGAAAGCGTGCGCGACTGCGTGGAAAAGCTGGCTGCCGGCGGGCCAAGGCGTATTCCTCAGTCGGCGACCGGCGTCAGTTCGGATTTGAGGGGCGCATGACCGATAAACGGCTCCCGTTCAGACTGTTGCTTACAGGCATTCTCCTCGCCACCGCCGCGGGCGTGGCGGCTCAGGAAAAGCAGCCTGCCCAGCAGACGGCCGCTCCCTCTCCGGCGCAGGAGGAAAAGCCGACCCCTTACGACCGGCGGCTGATCCGCCTCGCCGAAATTCTCGGCTCGGTGCATTATCTGCGCAATCTCTGTCTCGACCAGCCCGAGGACGGCTGGCGCCGCTCCACGCAGGAATTGATCGACAAGGAGGCGGCAGGAGAGCCGAAACGGCGCGAGCGCATAACCGCGGCTTTCAACCGGGGCTATCGGACCTTCGCCTCGGTCTATACCAGGTGTACGGAGCCCGCGACGCTCGCGGAAGAACGCTACCGTGCCGAAGGTGCAACACTCGTTTCGGAAATCGTCGCCCGCTTTGGAAATTAGGAAGATATTAACCTCTTTTTCCCTGACCCCGTGTCGTTTCGGGAAAAGGCTGCTAAGTTTGTTAAGAGAGTGATAAGAAGTAGCCGGCCTGTCTGCCCGTTCAGTTGCGGTTCAGCGGATAGGCGTTAGGTTAGCCAGTGCACGTAATGGAAGCCGCATGGAACGAATGATGGAACCAAGCCTGACAGACATCGACGACATGATCGTCCACGAGAAGATGCAGGCGGCGCTCGAGCACCAGAACGAGGCTTGGGCGGATGGCATGGCCGACGGCATCGAGCCCGAAATCATCGCCGATGCGGCGATTGCGCTGGCCATGCGCGAAACCGTTCGGCTTCATGGCGAAGAAGGTGCCGAGGCAATGCTTAATTCGCTTCGCGAGCGCATGCTCGCCGGAGAATTCTCGCCAGAGCGGACGATTCAGTAACATCAGGACTGCCCGATGAACCGGAACCCTGCAAACCGGGCCCTCCCGGTTGGTCTTGTCGTGTTGCTGCTGGCGAGTGCGACGATGCCCCCTGCGCCCGCGTTCGCGCTCAGTGAGTTTCAGGGCGCCCCTGCCCCCATTGCCGGCGAACAGAACGCAGCCCCAGGCGACGAGGCCGAAGAGTCCGCGCCGGAAGAACGGGCCCCCCTCGAAATTCCGATGCCAGACCCTCTCGTCGACAGGACGGCCGTCGAGTCGAAGGACGATGAGATCGCCGCGCCTGACGTTGTGGAGCCTGTCGAGGTCCTGACGGATGTTTCGAAGATCCCGGTGCCGGTCGCACGCATGCGCGAACTGATCGTCGAGGCCGCGGCTTCGGGTGACATCGAGCGGTTGCGCCCGCTGCTCGGCAAGGGCCCCACCCAGACCCAGGTTACCGCCACCGCCGGGGAAGACGACCCGATTGCCGCACTCAAAAGTCTTTCCGGCGACCAGGACGGCATCGAAATTCTGGCCATCCTCCTCGACGTCATGTCGACGGGCTTCGTGCTTGCGGACAAGGGTACTCCCGAGGAGGCCTATGTCTGGCCCTATTTCGCCGAGAAGCCGCTCTCGTCGCTGACCGCCCCGGAAAAGGTCGACCTCTTCCGACTGGTGACCGCCGGCGATTTCGCCGGGATGGAAGAGTTCGGCACCTACAATTTCTACCGCGTCGGCATCACGCCGGATGGAAAGTGGAAGTTCTTCGTCGCGGGCGATTGAGCGCGTCTCGTGCCGGAGAGACGGAAATGCTGGCGGTTCCCGCTCGGGCGTGCTTGCCCTTCCCCGGCAGACATCCTACCTCTTCGGAATAGAGAATAGGACTCGACATATGCCAATGGTTTGCCTCGACGGCCGCGCAATCATTCGTGTCTCCGGAAAGGACGCGGAGACCCTTCTTCAGACGCTGATCACGACGGATATCGCCTCGTTGACCCCGAACGAGGTCAGGCCCGGCGCGCTGCTGACGCCGCAGGGCAAGATCCTTTTCGATTTCCTGATCTCCCGCGACGGCGAAGCGTTGCGTCTGGAGACGACGGAGGATCAAGCCGAAGCGCTCGTCAAGCGCCTGACGATGTACAAGTTGCGATCGGCAGTGGAGCTGTCGCTCAATTCGCCGGCGCCGGTCACGGTCGTATTCGGAGAAGATGCGCCGGCCGAGAGCTATCGCGATCATCGGTTCGAGAAGGCGGGCATTTCCGCTTTCCGCCTCTATCGCGACATGCCTGCAGCGGAAGCGGGCGTCGCCGATCTGGACCGGCTCAGAATCGCGGCGGGCATCGCCGTTGCCGGCCGCGACTACGACCTGCAAGATGCCTTTCCGCATGATGTTCTCATGGACATGAACGGCGGCCTTTCCTTCCGCAAGGGCTGCTATGTCGGGCAGGAAGTCGTTTCGCGCATGCAGCACCGAGGCACTGCGCGACGCCGCCTCGTCATCGTCGCCGGCGAGGCGACGCTGCCGCCGAGCGGAACCAACATTTCCGTCAACGGACGGCCGATCGGTTCACTCGGCACCGTACTGGATCGGGACGGCCTGGCGATCGTCAGGGTCGACAAGGCAGGCGAAGCGATCGCCAAGGGTGAGGCCATTCTTGCAGGCGATGTGCGCCTTACCCTCACGCTCCCCGCCTGGACGGGGCTCGTCTTTCCGGGCGAGGCAGGCGAGGCGAGCGCATGATGAGTGCGCGTGCGTGGCAGCGTATGCTTTCCGGGCGGCGGCTCGATCTTCTCGACCCCTCACCGCTCGACGTCGAGCTTTCCGATATCGCCCACGGACTCGCCCGCGTGGCGCGTTGGAACGGGCAGACTTCCGGCGACCACGCCTTCTCCGTTGCCCAGCACAGTCTCGTTGTCGAGGAGATTTTCCGCCGCACCAATCGCTGCGATGCCCAGGATTGCCTGATGGCCCTGCTTCACGACGCGCCGGAATACGTCATCGGCGACATGATCTCGCCGTTCAAGGCCGTCGTCGGCGGCGGCTACAAGACCGTGGAGAAGCGCCTGGAGAATGCGGTCCACCTGCGCTTCGGGCTTCCGGCACATACGCCCCGGGAACTCAAGGAGCGGATCAAGAAGGCCGACCGTATCGCGGCCTATTTCGAAGCGACGGAACTTGCCGGCTTTTCCGCAGAGGAGGCCCGAAAGTTCTTTGGTCAGCCGCGCGGCATCACCCGCGAGACGTTGCTGATCGACCCTCTGCCCGCGGTCGAGGCGCAGCGGCTCTTCGCCACGCGTTTCAATGCGCTGGAGTCCGAACGCGCCAAGGCGAGACAGGAGGCGTGACCATGACGGCAATCGTCGTCTCGCCGCTTCAGCGTATCGCGGAAATGGCCGTCCGGCACGGCTGCCGCGAAATGCTAAGCCTGCTTGCGAAGGATCAGAACTTTCATCGCCCAGCCGTCATCGATCATGCGAAACATCTGACGATCGGCGTCAACGACATCAGCTTCGCCGGAACGGGCGACCTGATTGCGCCGCAGGAAGAACACGTTCATCGAATCATCGATTTCGCCCGCAAATGGGACCGGACGCGGCCGATGCTCATACATTGCTGGATGGGCGTCTCCCGCTCGCCTGCGGCCGCGCTGATCGCCGCACTCGCCGTCGAACCGGAGCAAGACGACCACGCGCTCGCGAAGCGCCTCCGGCTTGCCTCGCCCTATGCGACGCCGAATGCGCGGCTCGTGGAAATCGGCGACCGGGCGTTGTCGCGCAAAGGTGCGCTCGTCGCCGCAGTGCGAGCCATCGGCCGCGGCGCGGATGCCGACGGCAATGCTCCGTTCATCCTGCCCCTGCAAGACGTGCAACATGCCGGGTGAAGCGCAGCCGGTCACGGTCGAGATCGGGCTCAATGCCGTGATCGTCGCGGTCGTCAGTCGCAGCCCGCGCATCCTCGCGGTCAGCGAGGCGGACGGGGACGCTCGCGACAGCCTGCCCTTCGGCCCGTTCGATCCGGCCCGCCACCGCACTTTCGAGGCCAGCCTGCGGGCCCGCGTCGAAAAGCGTACGGCGCTCAAGCTCGGCTATATCGAGCAGCTCTACACCTTCGGCGACCGCGGGCGCCAGCGTCTGCCCGGCGAGGAAGGCAAGCACATGGTGTCCGTCGGCTACCTGGCGCTGACGCGCACGGACGCGGAGAACAACGAGAGGCTGGCCGAAGCGGGCGCCCATTGGCGCGACTGGTACGGCTATCTGCCCTGGGAAGACTGGCGTCTCGGACGTCCCGCGATCCTCGACCAGACCATCCTGCCGGCGCTTGTTCGCTGGGAGTCCGGCGACGAAAAGCCGGCCTCGGCGCAGCGTCGTTCACGAGTACGCCTCGCCTTCGGCCTTGACGATTTTCCCTGGGACGAAGAGCGCGTGCTGGAGCGCTACGAATTGCTCTATGAGGCGGGTTTGGTGCGCGAGGCCGTGATCGACGGCCATTGCCGCGATCCGGAAAATCCCGCGGCAGGACTGGCGATGCGCCACGACCATCGCCGGATTGTCGCGACCGCTGTCGCGAGACTGCGCGGCAAGCTCAAATACCGGCCGGTGGTCTTCGAGCTGATGCCGCCGGCATTCACCCTTACCGATCTGCAGGCAACCGTCGAGGCGATTTCAGGCCGCCATCTCCACAAGCAGAACTTCCGCCGGCTGGTCGAAGGAGCGGAGCTCGTCGAGCCGACGGGAGAGACCCTGGCATCCACCGGTGGCCGTCCGGCCGCGCTCTTCCGCTTCCGCCGCCAAATCCTCGACGAGCGGCCCGCGCCCGGCCTCAAGGTCGGCGGCCGCTGATCCTTACACCGCGTTTGTGTTTTGCCAAACCCGCGGCGCACCGGGCGAGATGCACTATTTCACCACCGCGCAGGCCAGCCGGTCGCCGGCATCGCCGGAGGGCTGGCTGCGGTTGTCGTCCGAATGCATGTGGATCACCAGGGCCCGGCCGCGAAGGGCGGTGGCCTTGTCGTCGAGAGACACGAAGCTGTTGAAGACCTGGGCGCGCAGGATGCCATCGGCGCCGACATACTGGTTCGGCATGTCGCCGGCATGCGGGCCATTGGAAGCGAGGAAGCCGTGCTCGGAATTTTCATCCTCGCCGGCAAAATGCTTTCCCGCCGACTCGAACCCGTCCTTGGGATCGCAGCGCCCCATTTCGTGAGCGTGAAAAGCGACCCACGTATCCTTCGGCAGGCCGCTTATCTCCATCTCGATCAGCACGCCCTTGCCACCTGCCGTCAAAGTGGCCCGCCCGATGTCGGTGCCGTCCTTGCCCACGAACTCGGCCGTCGCCGTTTGCGAGGATTGTTGTGCCGAAGCGGCACCCGCCATGCCTGCCGCACAGGCGATCGCGATCATCGTTCTCATCATCGGAGTTCTCCCTCTCACTCGCGGGTCGATAGAAGACAACGCGCGGCTGCCGGGGTCGTTCCGCAAAAACGCGGCTGAGTTGCAGTGATCCGGCGAATTGAGCTAAATCGACACGTCCAGACCGATGTCGAGCGTCGGTGCGGCCATCGTGATCTTCGATGTCGAGATGTAGTCGACGCCCGTCTCGGCGATTGCCCGAATGGTTTCGATCTTCACGTTTCCCGACGCCTCCAGCCTGGTGCGGCGCAGGTCACCGGCATAGGAAGCGGCGGACAGTTCCCAATGTGCCGCGTTGATCGCGACCGCCTCGCGGAGCAGTTCCGGCCCCATATTGTCGAGCAGGACCACGTCCGGCGAGGCGGTCAGCGCCTCGCGCAACTGGCCGAGGCCGTCAACTTCGACCTCGACCTTGACGAGATGGCCGCAATAGGCTCGCGCGGCGCGGACGGCGCCGGCAACACCGCCGGAAACGGCGATGTGGTTATCCTTGATCAGCACCGCGTCGTCGAGGCCGTAACGATGATTGGAGCCGCCGCCGAGGCGAACGGCGTATTTTTCGAGAGCGCGAAGGCCGGGGATCGTCTTGCGCGTGCAGCAGACCTTGGCGCCCGTATGGGCGATCTCGTCGGCGAACGTTGCCGTGTAGGTCGCGACCCCCGAGAGATGCATGAGAAAGTTGAGCGCCACCCGCTCGGCCGAAAGGAGTCCTCGGGCACGGCCGGAAATTCGCGCAATCGTCGTACCTGGCGCCACCCGGTCGCCGTCCGCAGCGAGCGCCTCGAAGCGGATCGACGGGTCGATCAGGCGAAAGGCGGTTCGCGCCAGTTCCAGCCCGGCAACCACGCCCGCTTCGCGCACGCTCATATTCGCGGCGGCTGTCCGCTCCGGCCCGATCGTCGAGAGGGTGGTGATGTCACCGGCCCGGCCGAGATCTTCCAAAAGGGCCGCTTTCACCTGCTCCTCGACCATGAGAGCGGGCAGTTCCGGGCGAAGGGCGGTCATTATGTCGTTCCTGCGGTTGGAGTAGCTTCTAATTTTGCGTTTGCCGCCCTCATGCCGGCTCGCTCTCGGCCACGTCTGCGGCCAGACGCTCCGCCTGGGCAAGCGTCAGATAGGTCCGACGCCGCCATTCCGGCCGCTCGTCGGGGCAATCGGCTCGAAAATGACCGCCGCGGCTTTCCGTCCGCTGCAGGGCGGCGATCGCGATGAGCTTGGCCGTGGTGACGATATTGGCGAAGCGCAGGCGCTTGTTCGACCTCTCGAGTTCCGCAATCCCCCGGATCGCCCGGGTCAGGCTTTCGCGCGTACGCACGACCCCGACGCAATCGCTCATCAATTGCCGCAGCACCTTGAAAGGCGGGCTGTCCTCGACCGTCACGGGATCGTCGTTCTCGCCGGCATTGTCGCCCCAGGCAGTCAGCTTCGGGGCCGGCAAGCTGCCCTTGATATTTTCCGCGATCCGCGCCGCGAAGACGACCGCCTCCAGCAGCGAATTCGAGGCAAGACGGTTCGCGCCGTGAACGCCGGTCGATGTCACTTCGCCCGCCGCCCAGAGGCCGTCGATGGAGGTACGCCCCTCCCCGTCCGTCAGCACGCCGCCCATGTGATAGTGCACGGCAGGCGTGACGGGGATCGGCTGTCTGACCGGATCGATGCCCGCTGCCATGCATGAGGCGTAGACGGTCGGGAACATCTCAGGAAAATGCCTGCCGACGGCCTTTGTGCAATCGAGGAAGGCGCCGCGTCCGGCCTGGACTTCCGCAAAGACCCCGCGCGAAACGATATCGCGCGGCGCGAGCTCTCCATCGGGATGGATGTCGAGCATGAAACGACGGCCTTGCGAGTTCACCAGGGTGGCGCCATCTCCGCGCAACGCCTCGGTCGCAAGCGGCGCCGGGTCCTTGCCGATGTCTATCGCGGTCGGATGAAACTGGACGAACTCGGGATCGGCAATGATGGCGCCCGCCCGCGCCGCCATGCCGACGCCCTGGCCGCATGCTTCCCATGGATTGGTGGTGACCGCATAGAGATGGCCGACACCGCCCGAGCAAAGAACGACGGCGCGCGCCGGGAAGGAAACGCGGCTCTTCGACTGGCCGGCATCCGGCCGCGCGATCACGCCGGAGATGAACCGGCCCTCGCGCACCAGTTCCTCGACCACATAGCCCTCGATCACCCGGATCGACGGGGTATTGCGCACCGCGGCAATGAGCGCCTCCATGATCGACTTGCCGGCCATGTCGCCCTTGACGCGGACGATGCGCCGCTCGGAATGCGCGGCTTCCCGCGAAAGCAGGAGCTTTCCCTCGAGGTCGCGGTCGAAGGGCACCCCGAATTCGAGCAGATCGTGGATGCGGGCCGGGCCCTCTGCGACCATCATGCGCGTCATCTTCTCGTCGACGATACCGGCACCGGCCGCAACCGTGTCGGCGACATGCTTCTCGAATGTATCGCCCCTGCTCATCGCGGCGGCGATGCCGCCTTGCGCCCAGGCCGAGGAGGCGCCGTAGCCGATCGGTGCGGCGGCAAGGATCGTAACGGGACGCGGCGCCAGTTTCAGCGCGCAGAAAAGCCCGGCAAGGCCGCCGCCGACGATGACGATGTCATCGATTCCGTTGAAGGACTGCGGGCGGAAATGGTCGGTCAGCATGGCTCGATAACTCCTCCACGGGCCTGCGCCGGGTTTGCCCCGGCATTGATCACTGCTTGAGGTTCACCATGCGCTCGACCGCCAGCCGCGCGCGGTCGGCGATCGCCGGATCGACCAGAACCTCTTCCGTCATGTCGAGCAGGCTGTCGAGGATCTTCGGCAAGGTGATGCGCTTCATGTGCGGACACAGGTTGCACGGCTTGACGAAATCGACGCCCTTGACCTCCGCCTGGATATTCGAGGCCATCGAGCATTCCGTCACCAGCAGCACCCGTTGCGGCCGCTTGTCCTTGACGTAATTGATCATGCCCGAGGTGGAACCGGAGAAATCGCAGACGGCGATGACATCGGGGTGGCATTCCGGATGGCCGACGATCTCGATGCCGGGATTGGCTTCCTTGTAAGCCAGGAGTTCGGCTGCCGTGAAGCGCTCGTGCACCTCGCAATGACCTTTCCAGGTCAGGATCTTCTTATTCGTCTGGCGCGCCACGTTCATCGCCAGATACTCGTCCGGGATGCAGAACACGGTGTCGGACTCGAGGCTTTCGACTACTGCCAGCACGTTGGAGGAGGTGCAGCAGATGTCGGTCTCCGCCTTCACGTCTGCCGAGGTGTTGACATAGGTGACGACCGGCACGCCGGGATAGCGTTCCCTGAGGAGCCGCACATCCGCTCCGGTGATCGAGTCCGAAAGCGAGCAACCTGCTCTGGCATCCGGAATGAGCACCGTTTTTTCCGGATTGAGGAGCTTCGACGTCTCGGCCATGAAGTGCACGCCGCACTGGATGATGATTTCCGCGTCGACCTTGGTGGCGTCGCGGGCAAGCTGGAGCGAATCGCCGACGATGTCCGCCACGCAGTGAAAGATGTCCGGCGTCTGGTAATTGTGGGCCAGAATGACCGCGTTGCGTTCCTTCTTCAGCCGGTTGATCGCATGAACGTAAGGCGCATATGCCGCCCACTCGAACGCAGGAATGAAGTCCTTGACCTTTTCGTAAAGGTGCTCGGTCTCGCGCGCGACAGCCGGGGTGAAGGCGAGATCCGGCTTTTCGATGACGCCGAAGCGTGCCGCAGCGCTTGCAAAGGCCGGAGCGGGCGCCGCTTCCTTGCGAAGGTCAAGAGTGGTCATCGGGCTCTCCTCTCTCGCCGTTTCCGGCAATTTCTAATTATGCTCAAAATGAGCATAATTAGATCAAAACAAAAGCGGCTGAGCCGCCGGAACTGATTTAGAAAGTTTTGTGACAGATTTCAAGCGCGCAGGGTGGAAACGATACGCCCGCATATCGCACGGGCGCATCGCGACATTTTGGTGATCAGGCCATTGCCGGGCGGGCGACGGAACTCTCCTCGATCGGCCAGTGCACGATGGCCGCGAACACTCCGAGCGCGACGCCCACCCACCAGACCGGATCGTAGGATCCGAACCGGTCGTAGAGATAGCCGCCCATCCATACGCCGAGAAATGAACCGATCTGGTGCGACAGGAACACGATGCCGCCGAGCAGGCCGAGATGCCGCGTGCCGAACATGATCGCCACCAGCCCGTTGGTCGGCGGCACCGTCGAGAGCCACAGGAGGCCCATGGCGACCGCGAAGACGATGACCGATGTCGGCGTTTGCGGCAGCAGCAGGAAGGCCGAGACGACGACTGAACGGGCCAGATAGATCAGCGCCAGGAAATAAGGTTTCGAATAACGCTGGCCGATGATGCCGGCCGAGAAAGAGCCGATGATGTTGAAGAAGCCGATCAATGCCAGCGCGATTACCGCATAGCGGGCGTCGATTCCGATATCGCCGATATAGGCCGGAAAATGTGCGGTGATGAAAGCGACCTGATAACCGCAGACGAAGAAACCCGAGACGAGCAGAAGATAGCTCTTGTGCCCGAGCGCTTCCTTGAGCGCTTCCACGACTGTCTGCTTGAACAATGCCTCCGGCTGGCGCCCGGAGGAGGCATTGCCGCGCAGCGGAATCGCAAAGAGCGGAACGAGCAGCATCATGAGGCCGAGATAGACGAGGCTGTCGGACCAGCCATAGGCGGAGATGAGACCTTGGCTCAGCGGCGCGAAGAGGAACATGCCGGCCGAGCCGGCTGCGGTGCCTATGCCGAAGGCGAGCGAGCGCTGCTCGGGCGCGACGTTGCGGGCAAAGGCGGAAAGCACGATGCCGAAGGAACCCGACGCAACGCCCAGACCGACCAGTACGCCGCCGCCGATATGCAGCCAGATCGGCGCATCCGCGAAGGCCATCAGGATCAGCCCCGCTGCATAGACGAGGCCGGAGAGCGCGAGCACGCGCCAGGTGCCGAACTTGTCGGCGATCGCGCCGAAGAACGGTTGGCCAAGGCCCCAACAGAGATTTTGAAACGCCATTGCCAGGCCGAAGGTCGTCCGGTCCCAACCCTTCTCGGCAAGCATCGGCAGCTGGAAGAACCCCATGGCGGAACGCGGCCCGAAGGTCAGCATCGCGATGATGGAGCCGGCGACGATGATGAGCCACGGCAGGCCGCTGCGCTCCGCCGGACGGGTGACTGCGGGAGAAATGGCAGACATGGGCAAGCTCCTGATGATGAGGGGCCATCCTATGGCGGCGGCGAGCCCGGGGGAAACCAATTATATTGAGGGTGGCATCACAGGAATTGATCCGCCGGCCGCTCGCACGTTTTCGCACGGCCGCGTTTTAAGCCGGCTCAGCGCACCTTCATCGGCCAGCGCTCCTCGCGACGGCGCAGGACCTCGACCGTGTCGCCGAGCCTGACAATGCCCTCCCCCCGCGGCACGGCGTTCCAGCCGAACAGCACGCCGGGCACGCGCCGGTCCGCAGACATGCGCTTTACCGAAAGACCCTGGATCGGGTTGCCGCCGACGCGTTCGCCGGTCGTCTGATCCTGCGTCGTCATGATGCACCGGGCGCAGGGCTTTACGAGATCGAAGGTAATCCCGGCAATCTCCAGGCTCTCCCAGAAGTCCTCGGCCCAGGCCTCGTCGCAATCGATGACGATATTGGTGCGGAAGCGCTCCATGCCGACCGGCTCCTGCCCCTTTTCCATCAGGGTGCGGTTGAGGTCGGCGAGCGAGCCAGTGGTCGTAACCAGAACCGGGAAGCCGTCGGCAAATGCGACGGGGGCCGCCGCTCCCGCCCATTCGGCGCCGACGAAGCGCTCGGCCTCATCGTCCATGCGGACGAGCTTGACGGGGCGGCCGAACCAGCCGGACAGCATGTCGTTTGCAGCGCCCCCGGCGACCGCCGCATTGACGTCGCTCGACCAGACCCGGACGTCGAGGCGGTCATTCGGGTCGAAGCGAACGGAAAGCTCCTTGCCGTTCATCCGCAGGCGCACACCCCCGGCGACATGCTCCGCCTCGACCTGCGCGAGCGCCTGCAGCTCGCGCTGCGTGATGAAATGTCCGTCGGGCGCGACCAGCATGAAGCGCCGGTCGCCGGCGAGCCCATCGAGATTGACGGTAACGGCCGTTTGCGGCACCGCGCGACCGCTCTTCAGGGGATGGATGTTCAGGCCGGTCACTTGCATGTCAATTTTCCGAATTCAGAAATCGAGTCAGGCCGTTGCCAATCTGATTCACCGGGACGGGCCAACCCATTGAAGCTTTTAGATTTCATCCAGCATCATGGCAAGCACGCCGCGAAGCCGCTCCTGCCGCTCGACAGCCAGCCGCCGCCCCGCTGCGGTCTGAAAATTCTTCGCCAGGCGGAAGAGCTTCGCCTCGAAATGGTCGATCGCGAAAGCCTTGTCGTCGAGCGGGCGGGCTTCGGCCAGGGGATCGAGGGGATCATAAAGCGCGCTGTTCATGCGCCCGGCGATGTAAAAGCAGCGAGCAGCGCCGACCATGCCGATGGCATCAAGCCGATCGGCATCCTGCAGGATCTGCGCCTCCAGCGTTTCCGGCGGCAGATTGGCCGAAAAGCTGTGTGTCAGAACGGCGTGGGCGACGGATGTGATATCGGCCGCACTCCAGCCGAGCCTCTCGAGGATTTCGGACGCCTTTTCGGCCGCCAGCCGAGAAGCCGCTGCACGCTGTGGGGAATTTTTTTCGACCGACACGCAGTCGTGCAGCAGCACGGCGGCGGCCAGCAGGCGGGTGTTGCCACCCTCCTCCGACTGGATGCGGAGAGCGTTTTTCCAGACTCGGATGAGATGCGAGGCGTCATGGGAACCATCGTCCGCGGCGAAGGCATGCGGGAGGAGCTCGCCGGTGAGCCGGTCATGGGGTGCGAAGGCGGCCGCGAGTGCAGGAAGTCGGCTCATGCGCGGTGAGCTCCGTTGCCAGCGCTGCTCGACAATATCTTCTGGTAGAAGAGCCCGATGCCGATCAGTACCGCCCCCAGGCCGATGAAGGACAGCGCCCGCAGAAAGCCTTCGAGATTGGACATGTCGACCAGGAATACCTTGAGCACGGCGATGAAGACCAGCACCGCCGAGGCGATACGGATGCTCTTGGCATTCATGCGCGAGCCGACCACGAGAAGCAGCACGCCGAGAACCAGCCAGACCACCGAATAAGTGTAGGTCTCACCCTGCAGGAAGCCCTTCCAGTCGGCGACGTTCTGCCCTTGCCAGAAACGGCGCACACTGAGGCTCGCCCAGGCGAAGGCGAGAACGGCGCCACTGACGGCGAGCGCCGCCACATAGGGCAGCGGGCGACGGCCCCGCGCATACCGGGCAAGCCCCGCATAGCCGATGGCGGGGAGCAGATAACCGATGAGGAGCAGATCGAAGAAGGGAACGCTTCCAAGCAGTTCGCCGCTGAAATACGGGTTCAGGCCGACGAGGTGGGCGGCAAGCACGGAAAGCATCGACAGGACCCCGAGCGCCATGCCGCCATAGCGGAACACCGGACTCGGCGACCTCCCGTCGAGGGTCATGAATATCCCGGAGGCGCCGATCGCGAGAAGCGTGTAGATCGCCTGCTCACCGAGTGTCGGGACGGAACTGTCGAGCACGCCGCGGTTCATCGCGTGGCGAACGAGGATCGCGACCGTCAGAAGCACGAAAAGGCTCGCCAGCGCCTGCAGCAGGTTGCGCACCCGCACATCCGGCAAGGTCCTCAGGAAATAGGCGGAGGCGACGAGCAACAGCGCCGGGATGCCGTAGCCCGGGAGCAGCGCATTGAAGACCGGCACCGTTCCGAGGCTGCCCGGCCCGACGATCGTCGGCTCCCAGGCGATCCGCGCGAGAACGACGACCGCGCCGGCGACCGTCACCCAGGGAAGAACCGGCCAGGAGCGAAGACGCGTCGCAAAGCTGTATGCGGCCCCGAGGAAGGCGATCGCCAGTGTCGTCACCAGGCCGTCGGTCCAGGCGTGAAGCCCGATGACGAGAAGACCGAAGGAGCCGAGCGCCAGCAGACCGCCGGGAACGTCGGCTTCCCCCGCCTCTGTGCCGCGGCGATCGAGCCATTCGACCAGCGCGAGAAGCAACAGCCCGCCGGCGAAGGCGACGAGGCCATGCGGCAGGTCGAAGGTGAAATTGCCCGTCATCAGGAACGACATGGCCAGAAGCGCATTTGGCACTGCCGCGGCGAGCCCTGCCCAAAGAACGACGAATGGCCGATTCCCTGCCGGGCGCCGGGCAAGCACGAGGGCGCCGAAGAGGACGAAGAGCGCCGAAAGTACCATTGCGCTCAGCATGGCCGTGTGGCCGGGGACGACGATCTCGGGCGGCAAATCGGCCAAAGACGGATCGAGATAGGACAGAACACCACTCAGCGCAGTCAAGCTCCAGGTGCCTGCGATGGCACCGAAGGCGGCGAGCAGTGCCCCATAGACCGCGTTTGGACGCAAGGAGCCTGCAGCGGCAAGCGCCGCGACGACGACCACGAATTCGGGCACCGGGAAACGCTGGGCGTCGACGGCCGGGCTGATGAACAGCAGCGCGAGAACGGCTGCGACGATCGCCGCCGAGATGGAGATGGCAAGTCGGGGCGGCTTGAAGAGCCGTTCCCAGGCACCCGCCGCCGCCGGCGCTCCGCTCGGCTCCGCGTCCCGCTCGCCGAGGCCCGGCCAGATCAGCGCGACACCGGCGATCATCACCAGGAGCGCGAAGGTAACCGGAGGCGCCTCGAAAGGCGTCGCGAGCGCTACATAGGCAAGGCCCCAGAGACCGAGGCCGGCATCGGCAAGCGTCGGAACGACCGACCAGCGGCGCAGACGCGACGCGGCAAGCGTGGCGAGCCATGCGGCCGCAAGGAAGCCGAACAACACCCAGGGGCGCGGCTCTCCGCTGGAGACGAACAGGGGCGTCAGAAGCGATGCGAGAAGACCGAGGCCGGCAAATGCCTGACCGTGCAGCAGCGACAGCCCCACCGTCGCAAGCGAAATCACCGCCAGCAGAATGAAAGCGGCTGCAGTGCCGATGAAGCCGTAGATGCCATAGGCGGCATAGACGACGCCAAACAGGGTGACGGCACCGGCAGCGGTCAGAACGCCCGGTATCATCGCGTTGCGGAAGCGGTCCGCGACAGCAGGCACGGCGCGCCGGCGGATCACCTCGCCGGCTGCTCCGAGCGCGACCCCGAACAGCGCGGCGAGGGTCAAGCGGACCGTGGGGCTCAGCAAGCCGGCATCGATCGAATACTGCACGAGGAAATAGCCGCCGAGCGCCAAGGCGAGCCCCCCGACCCAGACCGGCCACCTCCCGCCGATCCGGCTCTCCAGGCTCTCGGTCCGCGCTGCCGCAGCCGAGGGTACCGCCGGTGGCGCGGCCTCCTCGTCGAGGCTTTCGGCAGCACCCCTGGTTTCGTCAGCAACGGTGTGAGCGTCCTGCCGCGCCCGCGCCCATGGACCGTCGGCCATCGCCTCGGGCTCGGCAGCCTTCGCAACGTCAACCTCAGTCCTCACGGATTCGATATCCGGGGAGCCCTGTTCCGTCGACTCTCTCCCGAGCCGCGCGATCTCCGCCTTCAGGCTCTCGATTTCACGGTCAAGGCGCTCGGCCGTCCTGCGGCCGCCGAGGAAAGCAGCGAGCGCCATCACGAAGGCTAGAAGAGCTATGGCCTCGAGCATCAGTTCCCCCGGCATCACCACGATCAGGATCGATTCGGACAACGTTAGCGCGAAACGGGCGCCGAAAATATCCTGCGGCAGATATCCGCGGATTTACGGAGCCGTGGGGAGCGTCGCGGCATCGCGACCCTCTGCAGCAATCTCTTCATCCAATTGTCGCAGAGCTGTCATGAACTCGCTGGTAAAGCGAGACCGGGACGCCCGGGAGATCGGGCGCGTCTACCGTCTCAATGGGGAGAATTGCCATGGACAAATATCTCGGCCTTGCCGAAGAAGCCGAATTCAAGACGCTGACGGAGCGCAGGGAAGAACTGGAAGACGTCGGCCATAACTGTTCCACCAACCCGACCATGGGCGACATCATCAATCGCCGCTTCTCGCGCCGGTCGTTCATCGGCGGCTCTCTGGCCGTGGCTGCCATATCCACGACGGTAAGCCCCCTCGCCCTGCTGACGGCTGACGAAGCACGGGCAAACGGCGAAGCGTCGCGATTCGCCTTCAAGGAGATCGAAGCCGGTGTCGACGAGACCCATCATGTAGCCGAGGGTTACGACGCCGACATCCTGCTGCGCTGGGGCGACAAGGTCTTTGCCGACAGCCCGGAATTCGACCCGCTGAACCAGACAGCCGAAGCCCAGAGCCGGCAGTTCGGCTACAACAACGACTATGTCGGCTTCATTCCGCTCGAAGGCAATCCGGACCACGGCCTGCTGGTCGTCAACCACGAATACACCAATGCCGAGATCATGTTCCCGAACTTCGCCCGCGTCGAAAAGGTGACGGAGGACGGTAAGGAGGAGGACAAGGTCGTGCTCGGCGAGTACACCAAGGACCTCGTCGATATCGAAATGGCCGCCCATGGCGGCACCGTCATCGAAATCCGCAAGGTCGACGGGAAATGGCAGCCGGTCCTCGACGGCAAGTACAACCGCCGCATCACGGCCACGACCGAGATGCAGCTTTCCGGCCCTGTCGCCGGCCACGAGCGGGTCAAGACCCCGTCGGATCCGACCGGCAGGAAGGTCTTCGGCACGATCAACAATTGTGCCGGCGGCGTCACCGCCTGGGGCACCTACATGATGGCCGAGGAAAATTTCAACGGCTATTTCGGCGGCGAACTCGCCGAGGATCATCCGGAATTCAAGCAGATGAAGCGTGTCGGCGCGCCGGGCGGGCAGTATGAATGGTCGAAATTCTACGACCGCTTCGACGTATCCAAGGAGCCGAACGAGGCCAACCGCTTCGGCTGGGTGGTCGAAGTCGATCCGCTGGACCCCACCTCCGTCCCGAAGAAGCGCACCGCGATCGGACGCTTCAAGCACGAGGGCTGCGAGTCGATCGTCAACAGGGATGGCCGCGTCGTCCTCTACAGCGGCGACGACGAACGCTACGATTATGTCTACAAGTTCGTGACGAAGGGCACTTACAACCCTGACGACCGCGCCGCGAACATGGATCTCTTCGACGAAGGCACGCTCTACGTGGCGAAATTCGACGAAGACGGCACGGTGACCTGGATGCCTCTCGTCCACGGCGAAGGGCCGCTGACGGCCGAGAACGGCTTCGCCTCCCAGGCCGACGTGCTGATCGACACCCGTTTTGCTGCCGATGCGCTCGGCGCGACCAAAATGGACCGGCCGGAGGACGTTCAGCCCAATGCGAAGACCGGCAAGGTCTATGTGATGCTGACCAACAACACGAAGCGCAAGGAGGACGAGATCGACGCCGCCAATCCGCGCGCCAAGAACGCCTTCGGCCACATCGTCGAAATTTCGGAAACCGACGGCGATTTCGCCTCGACGAAATCCCGCTGGGACGTCCTCCTGAAGTGCGGCGATCCGAGCGTCGCCGAGGTCGGTGCCTCCTTCTCCACCGCGACGACCAGGAACGGCTGGTTCGGCATGCCGGACAATTGCGCCATCGATGCCGATGGCCGTCTCTGGGTCTCGACCGACGGCAACAATGAAAAGGTCACGGGGCGCACGGACGGTGTCTGGGCCGTGGAGACGGAAGGCGAAGGCCGCGGTACCTCGAAGCTGTTCTTCCGGGTACCGGTCGGTGCGGAAATGTGCGGCCCGAGCTTCAACCCGACGAGCGACACCTTCTTCCTCGCGGTTCAGCATCCGGGCGATGCCGGTCTCGCAACCTACGAGAAGCCGGCGACGCGCTGGCCGGATTTCCGCGACGACATGCCGGTGCGCCCGGCCGTCGTCGCCGTCACCAAGCAGGGTGGCGGCAAGATCGGCTGAAGCGTTCGGAGCGCCACACGCTCTGCGACCTCCCATCCCTGTGCCCGTCACAGGGATGGGAGAAAAAGGCATCCGCCACCCGTCGCCACCGCGGTCGCCTTCTCAAAAACGCTCAAGCCTCCGACGATGCGGCCTTCAGCGCCTTCAGCGTCGCATGGACGAACCCGTCCCGCGCCGACGCGGCGTCGACGCCCCGCGGCTCGTAAACATGGCGGTTGAGGAAATAGGCGGTAAGGCGGAAGGCGGCGGCAAGGCTTTCGTGATCGGCAGCTCTGCTTCCTCCCGACAGGAAGTCCGGGAGGGCGAGCATGCGATCGGCGTAAGGGGCACCCGCTTCGCGGCAGATCGCGCGGCCCGATTTCGGCGATACGAAGACAAGGTCGCTTTGCGCACCCGTCGCCCCACATTGAGAAAGATCCAGGCCGAAGCCGAGATCGTTCAGCACCGCGAGTTCGAAGCGCACGAACAATTCGCCGGCATCTGCCGGGTCCTGGAGGTGATCGACGATGACGGCGAGCGCCTCGTAGAGATGGGGATGCGGGTCGCGCTCCGGCAGGAGCCGCAAGAGTGCGCCGATCGCCTGAATTCCGTAGACGGAAGTCGCCGTCTCGATCAGCCTCGCGGCACGCAATTGCAGCGGCTCGACGCGGAATTCGCCGAGATGCTCGTCCAGCCTCGCCCGCCAGCTCACCTCCACGGAATTGCCCGGCTGCAGCACCGGCTGCATCGCACGCGAGCGGCCCGAGCGCACGAGCCCGAGATGCCGCCCGTGCCCGGGCGTCATCACCTCCGCGATGACAGAGCTCTCGCCATGCCGCCGGATGCCGAGAATTATGGCTTCATCGCTCCATTGCATGAAAAAGGCATACACCCGCCGCCGAAACCGGAGCAAGCGAAGAAACGCGCCCGGTTTCGATCCTCGTCCGGTGCGGCGGAAGCAAACTGTAGCCTTTCCGCTACACTTGCTGTGCGCCGCAAATCCGTTGTCGTTTTTGCCGCATTGCGACGCCTTTCAATGCGGGTTGCGAGGCCTTAGACGTGCCTCCTCAAGAATGACAGTCAGCAGGAACAATTCGACTATGTGTGTGTCCGGGAATCGCGCCAGCCGTCTGATGCAGCTTTGCGCCGCTTTGGCCCTCTCCGCCGCGCTGGCGGGTTGCGTGAGCAGCAACCAGCCGGTCCGGCCGAAAGGGCCGGATCCCTATTTCGTAGCAATGTATGGGGCGAAGCCGGATGAGACGTTTCCGCTTCCGGCCACCGACATCAGCAAGGTCGAACCGCGTTTTCTGCGGCAACAGGTGCCTTACGTCACGCATGAGCCGCCGGGTACTGTCGTGATCGACACGGAAAACCGCTTTCTCTATCTCGTGCAGGGCGGAGGCATGGCGCTTCGTTACGGCATCGGCGTCGGCAAGGCCGGGCTGGAATTCGAGGGCGAGGCGCGCGTCGGCCGCAAGGCGGAATGGCCGCGCTGGACGCCGACATCCGACATGGTCGCGCGCGAACCCGAGCGCTACGGACCGCTCGCGGGAGGCATGGACCCCGGCCTGCGCAATCCGCTCGGACCGCGCGCGCTCTATCTCTACCAGGGAAACCGCGACACGCTGTTCCGCATCCACGGCACCACGGAGGCCTGGTCGATCGGCAAGGCGGTCTCGAGCGGCTGCATCCGCCTGTTCAACCCGGATATCATCGACCTTTACAGCCGCGTGCCGGAAGGCTCGCGCGTCGTCGTGCTCCAGGCGGAACCGCCGATGAGCCAGCCGATGGATGCACCGATGTCGACCGCCGCCGACGGCAGCGGAACGCTTTCGTTCTAAGGCCTGTTGAGATTCATTTCGAGTTTATGACGGCTTCTGCGAGATGGATAATGGCGTTGAAGCTCTGTTCGGTTTTGTCGGCACGCATGGCGATGCGCTTGAATTCCTTGAGTACCGACCGTGCGCCACTGCATCTCAAAGTGCTACAGCAACCTTTGCGCGTCTCATAAGACGCGCGGCGCTGTCGGAAACGTATCGGAGGACTGCAACCTCTCCTCGCCTCATCCCCTGTGCTCGTCACAGGGATCCAGCAGCGCCGCGTCCGCGGCGCGGGAAGAGTTCTTTCAGCCCAAGGACTTGGTCTGGCTGGATTCCTGTGACAAGCACAGGAATGAGGAAATCAAACAAGCCGCCGCGGGTGGCCCGAATCTCAACAGGTCTTAGAGCACTTCCAGGCAAAGTGTGTAACGGTTTTCCGCCCGGAATTGCGTCGGATCAAACGCTTAGAGCATTTCAGTGTTTCCATGAAACACGTTGAAATGCTCTCACTCGCTTACCAGGCATCCGGCTCGCGCACGAGGTGCACGATATTGGCGGGGTTCATAATCCATCCGCCGCGAAAGCCCTCGCCCAGTTCCTCGACCTGCTCGCAGCGCACGACCTTGTGCGCTGCGAGACGATCGAGGGCTGCCTCGTGATCTTCGGTAAAGAGTTCCAGCCATATTTCCGCCTGGCTGTAATGCGGCGCTTCGTCTATCCACAAACGATTGGGGCCGAGAACGAAGCCTTTCGCCGGTGCCTTTTCGTCGAAAGGCGCGAGACCGACGACGTCGCGGTAGAAGGCGATCACCGCTTCGTATTGATGGCTCGGAACTTTCATGGCGATGTTGATACCGCCCTTGATTTCGGTGGACATCGCCCCCTCCTACAGTTGCGGCTCGAGTGCCGGCTTGCCGGAGAGTTCGCTCACATAATAGCCCTCCCGCAAATTGATGCCGTATTCGACCCAGGCCTTCATGCAGGCGAGCATCTGCGACCAGCCCTCGCAATTGAGATAGGAGCTCTTCTGCCCCTGTTCGTTTTCCCGCCAGCCGCTCTCGGCGATCGTCACCATGGTGGCGCCGTCGTCGAGCGACTGAAAGCGCATTTCAACCCGCGTCTGGTAGGGAGACTCGCCCTCACCGGTCATGGCATCCCAGCAAAAGACGATCCGCTCGTTAGGCTCCACGGCCTCGACCCTGATGGGAACCTCGCCCCACCACGTCACGGTGGTGCCGGCAACCAGCGGTCCGCTGATGCCGCCGAGCGTTACGAAATAGCGGCTGAGCTGATCCGGGTTTACCACCGCGTCGAAGACCTGCTCGACGGGACGGGCAATACGTCCATTCACACGAAATTCGAATGCCATGACGTCCTCCTCACGATTGTATCGGTGGATAATATGTTATAAAAACATAACATGTCAAACGATTCGAAAGACGATGCGGTTTTCAAAGCGCTGGCGAACGGCCTGCGGCGACGGATGCTCGACGCGCTGAAGGAGAAACCGCAAACGACGGGCATGCTCTGCGAGCTCTTCCCGAACCTGGATCGCTGCACGGTGATGCAGCACCTGAAGGTTCTTGAGGAGGCCGATCTCGTTCTCGCCAGGCGCGAGGGCCGCGAGCGGTGGAACCACCTGAACGCCTTGCCCATCCGTGCCATTCACGATCGTTGGATCAGTCAGTATGCCGGCCACGCAATGTCCGTTCTGACAGCCCTCCAACGTGAGCTCGACGAGCCCCGCGAGTGACGGAATTGACTTTTCATCGGCCGGCTTTCTGCGTATGAACTGTGGAGTGGGGCAAACTGGGGAAATCGTCATGCGTTACCTCATCACCGGCACTGCAGGATTCATCGGTTTTCATGTTGCAAAACGACTGATCGACGAGGGGCATTTCGTCGTCGGATTCGACGGCATGACGCCCTATTACGACGTGACGCTGAAAGAGCGCCGACACGCGATCCTTCAGCGCTCCAACGGCTTCAAGGCGGTGACCGCCATGCTCGAGGACAGGGCCGCACTGGACCGGGCGGCGGAGCTTGCCGAGCCGGAAGTCATCATCCACCTCGCCGCCCAGGCAGGCGTCCGCTACAGCCTCGAAAACCCGAAAGCCTATGTGGACGCAAATCTCGTCGGGTCGTGGAACATGCTCGAGCTCGCCAAGGCGATCGCACCGAAGCACCTGATGCTCGCCTCCACCTCTTCGATCTACGGCGCCAACGAGAAGATCCCGTTTGCCGAAGCGGACCGGGCCGACGAACCCATGACGCTCTATGCCGCGACGAAGAAGTCGATGGAGTTGATGGCGCACAGCTATGCGCATCTCTACAAGGTGCCGACCACCGCCTTCCGCTTCTTCACCGTTTACGGCCCCTGGGGGCGGCCGGACATGGCGCTCTTCAAATTCGTCGACGCCATAGACAACGGCCGGCCGATCGACATTTATGGCGAGGGCCGGATGAGCCGGGACTTCACCTATATCGACGATCTCGTCGAAAGCATCGTCCGGCTGTCGCATATTGCGCCTTCGGAGGAGAACCGGGTGGCACCGGAAAAGGCCACGGACACGCTTTCGCGCCATGCGCCGTTCCGCGTCGTCAATACCGGCGGTGGCCAGCCGGTAGAATTGATGACCTTCGTCGAAACGGTCGAGAAGGCTGTGGGGCGTCCGGCGGTCCGCAACATGCTGCCGATGCAGCAGGGCGACGTACCGCGCACCTTCGCTTCGCCGGACCTGCTCGAAGCCCTGACCGGATTCAAGCCATCCGTTTCGGTCGAGGAAGGCGTTGCGCGCTTCGTCGAGTGGTATGAACAGAATTATCGCCGTGCACCCACGACCGTCTGATGGTAAAACAAACGATATTTGTGCGAAGCGCATGCTTCCGCACGCAATTGCAATTTGGTTTTTCTTTACTTTTTTCTCGATGACATCCTTTTATTAGATAAAACTTAATTGATCAGCGTTCTCAAGCACATTCAAAGGAAAAGCGGATGAAAATCACGATGATCGGTGCCGGCTATGTCGGCCTTGTTTCCGGTGTTTGCTTTGCGGATTTCGGCCATGACGTCGTCTGCGTCGACAAGGACGAAGGCAAGATCTCGGCGCTGAAGAAGGGTCAGATTCCCATCTTCGAACCCGGGCTGGACCATCTCGTCGCCAGCAACGTCGCGTCCGGGCGCCTGAACTTCACCGATGATCTCAAGACCGCCGTGGCCGCCAGCGACGTCGTTTTCATTGCCGTCGGAACGCCGTCGCGGCGCGGTGACGGACATGCGGATCTTTCCTATGTTTACGCAGCTGCACGCGAAATCGCTGCCAACCTTCAGGGCTTTACCGTCGTGGTGACCAAGTCCACGGTTCCGGTCGGTACCGGAGACGAGGTCGAGCGCATCATCCGCGAAACCAACCCTGCGGCTGACGTCACCGTCGTCTCCAACCCGGAATTCCTGCGGGAAGGCGCCGCGATCGAGGATTTCAAACGGCCCGACAGGATCGTCATCGGGGTCGACGGCAGTGACGGTCGCGCGCGAGAGGTAATGACGGAGGTCTATCGGCCGCTCTATCTCAATCAGTCGCCGCTCGTATTCACGACACGCCGCACGTCGGAACTGATCAAATATGCCGGCAACGCCTTCCTGGCGATGAAGATTACCTTCATCAACGAGATTGCCGATCTCTGCGAGAAAGTCGGTGCCAATGTGCAGGACGTCGCCCGCGGCATCGGGCTGGACGGCCGCATCGGGTCGAAGTTCCTGCATGCCGGGCCGGGATATGGCGGCTCCTGCTTCCCCAAGGACACATTGGCGCTGGTTAAAACCGCCCAGGACCACGACACCCCCGTGCGGCTCGTCGAAACCACGGTCGCCGTCAACGACAACCGCAAGCGGGCGATGGGACGCAAGGTGATCGCGGCGGCCGGCGGCGATATCCGCGGCTCCAAGATTGCAGTCCTCGGCCTGACCTTCAAGCCGAATACCGACGACATGCGCGACAGCCCTGCGATCGCGGTCGTTCAGGCGTTGCAGGACGCAGGCGCCCGCGTCACCGGCTACGACCCGGAAGGAATGGAAAACGCGCGCAAGCTGATAGAGGGCCTGGACTGCGCGAGCGATCCCTATGAAGCGGCGGCCGAGGCGGATGCTCTGGTGATTATCACGGAATGGAACGAATTCCGGGCGCTGGATTTCGACCGTTTGAAATCCGCGATGAAGACACCCCTGCTCGTCGATCTGCGCAACATCTATCGCAAGGACGAGGTCGCAAGGCACGGCTTCCGCTATGCGAGCATCGGCAGGCCGGACTGACCGGCACCGCACCGTCGCATTCAATGGTCAGCAGAGGGAAGCTGCACGGGCTTCCCTCTGCGCGTCTCGCGCAGGAGGCTGGCGGTCAGGCCTTCGGGCCGACTTGGATGACCTGTTCCCAGCTTTTTCCGGCAAGGAAGACGCAGCTGCGGCCGGAAACATCGGTCACGATCAAAGTCCAACTGCCGCCGTCGGCCGCATAGAGTTCCATGACCGCTTGCGGATTGATCTGCCCGAACGCGGCCTGCTTTTCTTGATATTGTCGAGCCAGCAGCTCGATGACCTGCGAACGCTCAGCGCAATTCACAACGGCCTGTGAGTCTGCCGCATGGGGGTAGGCTGTCACTGCGGCCGTCAGAAGGACGGCAAGAGAAAGGCCGCGGACCACATTGCGTACCATGACGCACCTCCTTTAGCCGGGAAGCCCCGGCGGAAGAGGATTTCCGCTGACCTGTTCCGCCGTATACCGGCATTCGATGGTCGACACCTTCACGAGACGGAGCAATGTCGCCATCTGAAAAGTGTGACGGAGGCGGGTTACATCTCAGTTGGCTAAATTATCGAACGCAACCTGAGCCATCACACGAGCATCGATGCTCGGGTAACGATCCTTCCATGCGGGCCGTTCCATCGAACGCTCTCATTTTTTCTTCATCGCCGCCATCAGCGCCGCACCGAACGCGCCCTGCGCCGGCTCCTGCGGTGTTTGCGACCGAGCCGTCCCGCCCCGGTTCCCGCCCTTCGGTGGCGCCCCCCTCGCCTCACGAGGCGTGTCGGCGCTACTACCTTCCCTGCGCATGGAGAGCCCGATGCGCTTGCGCGCGACGTCGACCTCCGTGACGCGGACCTGCACGACGTCACCCGCCTTGACGACCTCATGCGGATCCTTGACGAAGCGGTCGGCCAATTGCGAAACGTGGACGAGGCCGTCCTGGTGCACGCCGATATCGACGAAGGCGCCGAACGCTGCGACATTGGTCACCGTGCCCTCGAGCCGCATCCCGACTTTCAGATCCTTGATGTCGTCCACGCCTTCCGCGAAGGTAGCCGTCTTGAAGCTCGGGCGCGGATCGCGACCCGGTTTCTCGAGTTCGGCCAGGATGTCCTTGACCGTCGGCAGGCCGAAGCGCTCGTCGACGAAAATGCGCGGATCGAGTTTTTTCAGCTCGGCGCTGTCTGCCATCAGCGAGCGCACGTCCCGCCCGCAGGCTGCAACGATCTTCTTGGCAACGCCATAGGCCTCCGGATGCACCGCAGACGCGTCGAGCGGCTCGGAACCGTTCGGTATCCGCAGAAAGCCGGCGCACTGCTCGAAGGTGCGGGCGCCGAGACGCGGCACTTTCAAAAGTTCCTGGCGGCTGGCGAAGGCCCCCATCGCATCGCGGTGCGCGACAATTGCCTCGGCCGAGGACTTGCCCAGTCCGGAGACACGCGCCAGGAGGGGCGCCGAGGCGGTGTTGAGATCGACCCCGACGGCGTTTACCGCATCCTCGACAACGGCGTCGAGCGAGCGGCTGAGCTTCGACTGATCGACGTCGTGCTGGTACTGACCGACGCCGATCGATTTCGGTTCGATCTTGACGAGCTCGGCCAGCGGATCCTGCAGCCTGCGGGCGATCGAAACGGCGCCCCGCAGGGAAACGTCGAGGCCCGGAAACTCGGCAGCCGCCGTCTCCGAAGCGGAATAGACCGATGCACCCGCTTCGGACACGATCACCTTGGTAGGCTTCGGCGCCGGCATGGCAGCGAGCATGTCTGCGACGAGTTTCTCCGTCTCACGGCTACCGGTGCCGTTGCCGATCGCAATCAGTTCCACCTTATGCTTGCGCACGAGCGCCGCAAGCTCTGCCTGGGCGCCGCGAATGTCGTTCTTCGGCGGAAAGGGATAGACCGTGGCGGTGTCGAGCAGCTTGCCTGTGCCGTCGACCACCGCGACCTTGACGCCGGTGCGGATCCCGGGATCGAGGCCCATGGTCGCGCGCGAGCCCGCGGGCGCCGCGAGCAGCAGGTCCTTGAGATTGCGTGCGAAGACGCGGATTGCCTCTTCTTCCGCGCGCTCGCGCAGCTCGCGCATCAGGTCCAGCGACAGCGAAAGCGAAAGCTTGACTCGCCATGTCCAGCCGATGACCTCCAGCAGCCATCTGTCGCCGGGCAACCGATCGCCGACATTGTAGGCCGCCGCGATCATCCGCTCGGTCGGCCTGTGCGAAGGCGCGGCCTCCTGATCGACCACGATATCGACCGAGAGGACCTCTTCGTTCCAACCGCGCAGCATCGCCAATGCGCGGTGCCCGGCCACCGTCGCCCAGCGCTCGGAGTGGTCGAAATAGTCCGAGAATTTGGCGCCGGACTCCTGCTTGCCGTCCACGACCCGAGCGCGCAGGAAGGCTGCCTCCCGCATATAGTTCCGCAACCGCCCGAGAAGGTCGGCGTTCTCGGTCATGGCCTCGGCGATGATATCGCGGGCGCCATCGAGTGCGGTCTTGACGTCCGGCACATCGGCGGTGAGGAAGGCGGCCGCGCGTTCGGCCGGCGCGATCGAGCGATCGGAAAGAATTGCTTCGGCCAGTGCACCCAGCCCACGTTCGCGTGCGATTTCCGCCTTGGTGCGGCGCTTCGGCTTATAGGGCAGGTAAATGTCTTCGAGTTCCGCCTTGGTAACCGCGCCGGCGATCTTGCCTTCGAGCTCGTCGGTCATCTTGCCCTGGCCGCGGATCGAATCGACAATCGACGCCCGTCGCGCTTCAAGCTCGCGCAGATAGGTAAGCCGCTCCGACAGGACGCGCAGTTGCGTGTCGTCGAGACCGCCGGTGACCTCCTTGCGATAGCGCGCGATGAAAGGCACCGTCGCTCCGCCGTCCAGCAATTCGACTGCCGCTGTGACCTGGGCGGCGGTCGCCTTGATTTCGCTGGCGATGATGGCGGCGATGGGCTTTGCGGTCGTGACCATTCTCTCGTTCCGTTTCCTGTTTCGGCCGGACCATACTGGCGCAGACCATCAAGGCCAAGTGAAGGCCGATGGCCGCCCGGGCGAACTCCACAGAAGATCAGGAGACGGTGCCGTCGCGGGGGCGGATGAGGAGGCTTTCGCCCGCCCCCTCAGACCGCGACGAGTTCCAGCCGTTCGCGGGTCTTTTCAAATTCCAGCAATTCGCGCTCCTTGATGGCGATATAGTCGCGCGACACCGGCACTGTCGCGAGTGACGGCGAGAGCTGGAGCTGGAAGACAAAATGCTTGTCGTAGAGGAAGGCCGTTTCCGAGGCGGCGAGATAGAACTCCCACATACGGAAAAAGCGCTCGTCATAAAGCCTGACCGCCTCGTCCCGCTGCGCCAGGAAACGCTCGCGCCAGGCCCTGAGCGTCCAGGCGTAATGCAGCGGCAGAATCTCGATGTCCTTGACGAGCAGCCGGTTGCTCTCGACCCGTGGCAATACCTCCGACAGGGCGGGAATGTAGCCGCCGGGGAAGATATACTTTTCGATCCACGGGTTGGTCGCCCAGGGTTTGTAGATCTGCCCGATCGAATGCAGCAGCATCACGCCGTCCGGCTTCAGCAGTTCTTTCATCTTGCGGAAGAAATTGCCGTAATTGCCGATGCCGACATGTTCGAACATGCCGACGGAGACGATGCGGTCGAATTGCCTTCCCTGCATGGTGCGATAGTCCTGCAGCTCGAAACGCACCCGGTCCGAAAGCCCGCGCCTTGCGGCGCGTTCGCGCGAGACCTTCAACTGCTCTTCGCTGAGCGTGATGCCCGTGACTTCCACACCCGACGACTCGGCGAGGTACATCGCCATGCCGCCCCAGCCGGAACCCACTTCCAGTACCTTCTGGCCGGGCTCGAGCAGCAGCTTTGCCGCTATGTGCCGCTTCTTGGCGCGTTGCGCCTCATCAAGCGAGATACCCGGCGGATGGAAATAGGCACAGGAATATTGCCAGTCCTCGTCGAGGAAGAGATTGAAGAGCTTGCCGTCCAGATCGTAATGGTGGGCGACGTTGTAGCGGTTGCGGTTTACCGGCAGCCGGCTCTTCATCTGCTGGCGAAAGATGTGTCCCAGCGCGACGATCGAATTGGTGAAGGTTGCCGCCTTGTCGAGATCATTGCTCTTGACGATGGCCAGCACGTCGAAAATATCGCCCTCCTCCACGAGAACGCGACCGTCCATGTACATTTCGCCGAATTTCAGCCCTGGATCGTGAAGAACGGCTTTTTCCGCTCCGGCATCAGCGAAACGGATGGCCGCCGGCTTGCCCGTACCATCGCCCAGAACCACCTTTTCACCCGACGAGAAAACGACCGTCAGCTTGCCTTTCTCGACAAGCCGGCGAAGTAGATTCAACAAACCCGCATTCATATCCTACCTCAGCTCAGACCTAAACGAACCATCGGTTCCTTCACAGGGGGAGCGGGTGAGCGGCTGGTCGGCTTCAGGGCAGACATGCGGCAGCTTGGAGGCGGGCGGCCACATCCAGAAGCGGCGAGAAACCGGCTCGAGCGCGACCTCACGGTTTCCGGCGAGTCCTCGCGAAACAAGGCAAGGACCAGCTGCGGGAATTCGTCAGGCCAGCCCATCGGGCTCCTATCCATCAGAACTTCCATTAACTTAGCTGTGTTCGGCGGTTATTCAATGGGGCTTTTTTGTGGCCCCTCAAAGATTTGTTTGCTTAGCAAATTCGAAAGCACTGGGACAAGACCGTCAGCGGGCGCAAACCGGTGCATCGAGGCTATTGCTCTCGTCCCTTCGAAACGAGCTCTCGTCGGATGTTGCGGGGCCGCTTCCGGGCGCCTACCTGCGCTTAGTGGTGGCCGACCGGTCACGGACCCGGTAACAGAGTGGTGCCGGTCCTTGTAACACTCGTACACCAACCGGTAACATCGTCACGCCACATTGTCGCGGCAAGCCCGTCGCGAGAGGAGGATACACGATGAAGAAGATCGCCGTGGTTGCGCTCATCGTCGTCGCCATCGTCTGGCTTCTCAACACGTCGCTTCTGGCGCCGCCTCCCTCCGGCAATGCAAAGATCCTCGCTCATCGCGGCATCCACCAGGTTTTTTCCTCGGAAGGTCTCGACAACGACACCTGTACCGCCGAGCGCATCGAAAAGCCGCGCCACAGCTATCTCGAAAACACGATTGCCTCGATGCGCGCGGCGATGGAGAGCGGCGCCGACGTCGTCGAACTCGACGTCCACCTGACACCGGATCGCCAATTTGCCGTGTTTCACGACTGGACGCTCGACTGCCGGACGAATGGGAGCGGCGTCACCCAGGACACTCCGATGTCCGAGCTGAAGACACTGGACATCGGCTACGGCTATACGGCCGACGGCGGCAAGTCCTTCCCCTTCCGCGGCCAGGGGGCTGGCCAGATGCCGACGCTGACGGAGGTTTTCAAGGCCCTGCCCGAGGGCCGCTTCCTTATCAATTTCAAGAGCGAGCGGCGGGAGGAAGGAGCGACCCTCGCGGTCCTCCTCCGGTTCCACCCGGAGTGGCGCAAACAGGTGTTCGGCGTCTATGGCGGCACCGCTCCGACGCAGGAAACGCTCCGGCTGGTTCCGGGGCTCAGAGGCTATGATCGACAATCCACGATCGCCTGTCTTGGCCGCTATGCCGCCTATGGCTGGACCGGCATCGTACCGGACGCCTGTCGCGATACGCTGATCATCGTGCCGAGTAATTATGCAAGTTTTCTGTGGGGCTGGCCCGACCGGTTCGCGGCCCGCATGCAGGCCGCCGGCAGCGAAATCATCCTGCTTGGCCCTTACAGCGGAGGCGATTTCACCTCCGGCATCGACAGCACCGATGATCTCGCTTTCGTTCCCGAGCGCTTCTCCGGCTACGTCTGGACCAACAGGGCGGAAACAATCGCTCCCCTTCTCGGAAAGCGCCCCGGCGCAGCGACCGACCAGGCCAATCGACAGTAGCCGAAGCGCGCAACAACATATGTCGACATATGGATTCTCGCGGACTATGCCGCCTTTGCTGCTCTCGCCGCATGCTAGGCCGTTGGATGCGCATGATCACGGTTCCGCATCAGTCATCCGTCGCCAAGGCATTCCAGGAAGGCTGGTAAATCGGCTGCGGAGCTCGAACGCCGCATGACGTTGAAGAGGATCTGACGTCCTTCCCGCTATTTCGGAAAGTCGAGCCCCATTTCGCGGAAGCGTTCCGGATCGTCGCCCCAGTTCTCGCGCACCTTGACGAACAGGAAGAGGTGCACCGGCTGCTCGAGAATTTCGGAGATTTCCTTGCGCGCGGCGGTCGAGATCGCTTTGATCGCCTCGCCGCCCTTGCCCAGGGCGATCTTCTTCTGGCTGTCCCGTTCCACGTAGATCACCTGTTCGATGCGCACGGAACCGTCCTTGCGCTCCTCCCATTTCTCCGTTTCCACGTGAGATGCATAGGGAAGCTCCTGATGCAGACGAAGGAAGAGCTTCTCGCGGGTGATCTCGGCGGCAAGCTGGCGCATCGGCAGATCGGAGATCTGATCCTCGGGATAGTACCACGGGCCTTCCGGCAGCGTCTCGGCGAGATAATCCATCACGTCTTCGCAGCCGGAACCCGTCAGCGCGGAGATCATGAAGGTGCGCTCGAACGCGACCACTTCGTTCGCAGCGGCCGCAAGCTTCAGCAAATCCTCGCGGCGAACCTGATCGACCTTGTTGAGGACGAGAACCTTCGGCTGATGTACCTCCTTCAGGCCCTCGAGGATCGCCTCCGCGTCACCCTTGATCCCGCGCTCGCTGTCGATCAGCAGCATGATCAGATCGGCGTCCTTGGCTCCGCCCCAGGCCGTGGTGACCATGGCGCGGTCGAGCCGACGCCGCGGCTTGAAGATGCCGGGCGTGTCCATGAAGACGATCTGCGCGCTGCCGTGGATCGCAATGCCGCGGATGATCGCCCGCGTCGTCTGCACCTTGTGGCTGACGATCGACACTTTCGCGCCGACAAGGCGATTGACCAATGTCGACTTGCCGGCATTCGTCGCCCCGATCAGCGCCACGAAGCCCGAGCGCGTCGGCACTGCGCCGGCGGCCGTATCCTTTTGAGTATCCGTCATGATATCCGTCAATTTCCGGCAGAGCGCTTCTGCCACACACCTTCGCGTTCCAGCAATTTCATCGCGGCGACCTGCTCGGCCCCGCGCTTGGAACGATCGACCCCCGTCTCCGGCGCGATCCCGTCGACCTCCACCGTCACGGTAAAGCGCGGATCGTGATCAGGCCCGGAACGGTCGTCCGTCCTGTATTTCGGCGCGACGCCGAATCTGGCGTGCGCCCATTCCTGCAGTTCCGTCTTGGCGTCCCGCCTGGCGCCGTCTGCGCTTGCGGCTCGATGCGTCCAATGCTCGAGCACGAAACGTCGCGCCGCGTCGAGGCCGCCATCGAGATAGATCGCGGCGATCAGCGACTCTACCACATCGGCGCGCACATTCATCATGTGCTTGCCCGTGATTTTCTTCACATCCGAGCCGGTGCGGATGAATTCGTGCAGCGAGAGCTCATCCGCCACCTTCGCGCAGCTCTCCGCGCTGACGAGCTGGTTCAGACGCACCGAGAGCTCGCCTTCGTTGGCATCGGTGAAGGTCTGGAACAGGAGTTCCGCGACGCAGAGCCCAAGCACCCGGTCACCCAGGAATTCGAGCCGCTGATAGTTGATCGCGCGGCCGCTGCGAGCGCTCGAATGCGTCAGCGCCCGGTCGAGACGTTCCTTCTCGGCGAACCGGTAACCGATCGCGGCCTCGAGCCGCGCCCGGTCCTCCCCGTTCAACGAGCGGCCCTTCATCAGTGGACGACCTTGAATAAACGATCGTAACGCAGGTTCGCCGGCCATTTCCAGATCTGCCGGAACGAGGTGTCGTTGCCGAGCGAGAAGAAGATCAGGCTGGCCCGGCCGACAAGGTTTTCAGCCGGCACGAAGCCGACGTCGAAACGGCTGTCGGCGGAGTTGTCCCGGTTGTCGCCCATCATGAAATAATGACCTGCGGGGACGATGAATTCACGGGTGTTGTCGCCGCGCGAATCGGGAAACTGGTCGAGCGTGTCGTAAGTCATGCCGTTGTCCATCGTCTCGCGATAGACAGGAACATCGCCGCCCGTGTCGTACTGATCGTCAGCGCGGAACGTGCCGTCCGGCACCCGTTCGACCGGCTTGTCGTTGACGTAGAGAATGCTGTTCCTGACCTGGATGCGGTCGCCCGGCAGGCCTACGAGGCGCTTGATATAGTCGATATCGGGATTGGGCGGGAACCGGAAGACCACGATGTCGCCCCGCTCCGGTTCGCTCGCAAAGATCCTTCCGCTGAAAAGATCCGGCGAAAAGGGCAGCGAGTATTTCGAATAGCCGTAGGCGAACTTGTTGACGAAGATATAGTCGCCGACAAGGAGCGTCGGCATCATCGAGCCGGAAGGGATCGTAAAGGGCTGAAAGAAGACGGTGCGGATGACCACGGCGAGGAGCAGCGCCTGGATGATGACCTTGACGTTCTCCCAGAGACCGCTCTGCTTCGCTTCTGTCTTTTCTGCCACGCTCAGTCTTCCTTGTCATCCTGCCCGGGGGCACCGGGCCTAACGCTTCAACGTTCGTCTGCGCCCGAACTCAAGCGCACGCCGCCCCGCAACTCGATGCTATATGTCGCGGGAATGCCGTGCTTCAAGCGACCGCGGGCCGGTCTTCGGCAAGTGCTCTAAACCGTTCCCTCGGCGGGGGCAACCGGGAGCGCCTCGATAATCACGAAAGCTTGAGCAAGCGGGAAGTCGTCGGTGATGGTCAGATGGATTGCGGCGCGGTGGCCGACCGGCAGCAATTCCTGAAGGCGCGCGGCCGCGCCACCGGTCAGCTGCATCGTCGGCTTCCCGCCAGGCAGGTTCACGACGCCCATATCTTTCCAGAACACGCCTTGAGCCAGGCCGGTGCCCAGTGCCTTGGAACAGGCCTCCTTTGCGGCGAAACGCTTGGCATAGGAGGCCGCACGATTTTTGCGGCCCTCGGATTTGGCGATCTCGATATCGGTGAAGCACCGATTGACGAAACGCTCGCCGAAGCGTTGGAGCGAGTTTTCGATGCGCCTGATATCGATCAGATCGCTGCCGATGCCGATGATCATGTCGGATGTCCAAATTTGTGCGCGCGGGCCTGCCGGCGCCGCTTCTGGAAGAGGCGGGCCGTCTGAAAGGCAAACGGGTAGAATATCAAGGCGCCCGCCACTGAAAGAGGGAGCGAGCCAATGAGCATCGGCTTGAAGACCGGGCCCCACAGGCTTGCAAAATCGAGATGTTCGATCATCCGCATGATCTCTTGGCCGCCGATCACCTGAGCGGCTTGCGGCTGCGTGAGCATCGTGCCGACCTCGTAGGAAGCCGTCAGGATGACCGGTATCGTGATGGGATTGGCGAGCAGCGTCGTGATCGCGGCGGCGATGAGATTCCCGGAAAACGCCGACGCCAGAAGGACGGCGAGAACGATATGCAGGCCGAAGAACGGCGTCAAGGACGACGCAGCACCCGCCGCCACCCCGACGGCGATCGAGTGCGGAGACGAGTTCAGCCGGAGAATTCGAAGGGCAATGTAGCGCGGAGCGCGCGTCAGCCCCTTGCGCGGCCAGAAGAAAGCGCGAAGCCTCTCGGATAGTGTGACCGGTTTTCTGCGCCTGAATAACATTATGCCGTCATGATCGCATTCGAAACCGCCGCCGGCGCAAGACGGACCGCCCGCCTTACGATGGGCGCAAGATAGGCGCCGCACACGCCGTGTGCAAGCTGCTGCATGTTTCCTTCAATCCTTGAAGACTGAGGCGTGCGGCAGATCAAAGCGTTACAGCCGCAGGACACGCAGCGTCGCAAGGCGTCAGACTGAGAGATAAGGCAAGAGAGCCATTCGTAAAACGCATAGCTCAGGCTACCGCCGGGCGCAGCAGCCGTGGCGCGCCTTTCGGGCGCGCCGCATTCGCGATCAGAAGCCCTTCCGGAAAAGGCCGCGGTCGATCTGACGCTGACGGTATTCCAGGTCGATCCGGTCGACGGAGCCATTCAGATAGGCGGTCTCGCGCTCTTCGATGCTCGGAATGTGCAGGGCACGGGTGATTTTCTTCAACTGCTTGAACATGGCAAACCCCTTTCGTTCACCTCCCGATGCGAAAGATAGTTCACCAGCCGAACCACCACCAGTCCCGCGAAGCGTCGGCAGCCATGCAATGAATGCATGGCGCGGCTCATCATTGTTACGAGATGCTTATTTCTGAGGCAGATTGCACGGAAACCGGCTACTCGAAGAGGCGCTTGACCATGGATATGCTCGGCAGCTCCTTGAGCTGCGCCATCAGATGGTTGAGCTGACGCAGGTCCCAGACCTCGAGATCGAACTGCAATTCGCTGAAGTCCGCGGCGACGCGCCCCATGGAAAGCGAACGGATATTGACGTCGGTGGTCGCGATGGCCTGTGCGACCTCTGCCAGCGTGCCGGGTTCGTTCAAGGCGCTGACCGCAATCCTCGCCATGAAACGGCTGTTGTTCGCCTCGTCGAGATCCCAACGAACGTCGATCCAGCGCTCGGGCTCTTCATCGAACTTCTGCAGGATCGGCGACTGGATCGGATAGATGGTGATGCCTTTGTCCTTGTCCATGATGCCGACGATGCGATCGCCGGGAACGGCGCCGGCCGGACTGAAATGGACCTCGGCATTGCCGGAGAGGCCACGGATCGGCAGGGCTTCCGGCCCCTCCGCCTGCTCGGCGGCGGCCATTTCCTTCGACCGCTCCGGTAGCTTGAAGATCATGCCCGCGGCGCTGCGCATGTTGAACCAGCCGTCGTCGGCGCTGGGTTTCACGGTGACGCGCTCGTCCTGATGATCGGGAAACACCGCGCGCAGAACATCGAGCGAGGAGAGTTCGCCGCGCCCGACCGCGGCGATGGCGTCCTCGACGTCCTTCTGCCCGAGCCGATGCAGCACCGGTTTCAAAGCCTCGCGCGAGAAGGTCTTGCCCGCCCGTTCGAAGGTGCGTTCGAGGATGCGATAGCCGAGGCCGGCATATTGCTTGCGGATGGCGGCGCGGGTCGCGCGGCGGATGGCGGCTCGCGCCTTGCCCGTGACGACGATCTCTTCCCAGGCCGGCGGCGGCACCTGAATACCCGAGCGGATGATCTCCACCTCGTCACCGTTGTTGAGCCGCGTCACCAGCGGCATGATGCGACCGTTGATCTTGGCCCCGACGCAGGTGTCGCCGATATTCGTATGCACGGCATAGGCAAAGTCGATCGGGGTGGCGCCGCGCGGCAGCGCTATCAGTTGTCCCTTCGGTGTGAAGCAGAAGACCTGATCCTGGAAGAGCTCGAGCTTGGTGTGCTCGAGAAACTCCTCCGGATTGTCGCCCTCGGCGAGCGATTCGATCGTGCGGCGCAGCCAGGAATAGGCATTCGATGTCGGAGTGCGCGTCAGGTCGCCGGAAACAGTGTCGCGATCCTTGTAGAGTGCGTGGGCCGCGATACCGTATTCGGCGATCTCATGCATGCGCTTCGTGCGGATCTGCAGTTCGATGCGCTGGCGCGACGGGCCGATGATCGTCGTGTGAATCGATTGATAGTCGTTCTGTTTCGGGGTCGAGATGTAGTCCTTGAAGCGTCCCGGCACGACACGCCAGCGGGTGTGCACGATACCGAGCGCGCGATAGCAGGACGGGATGTCGTTGACGATGATGCGGAAGCCCCAGACATCCGAGAGCTGCTCGAAGGAGAGTGATTTCGACTGCATCTTGCGGAAAACCGAATAGGGCTTCTTCTGGCGTCCCCTCACCTGTGAATCCGTCAGCCCCTCGGCCTGAAGGAGGTCGCTCAGTTCCTCCTCGATCTTCTTGATCAGCCCCTCATTACGCTCGGAGAGCTCCTGGAGGCGCCTGGTAACGGTCTCGTAAGCCTCCGGATTGATGTGGCGGAAGGACAGGTTCTCCAGCTCCTCGCGCATGTCCTGCATGCCCATGCGCCCTGCCAGGGGCGCATAGATGTCCATCGTCTCCTCGGAGATGCGTGCGCGCTTTTCGGCCGACATGTGGTCGAGGGTGCGCATATTGTGGAGGCGATCGGCAAGTTTGACCAGGAGCACGCGGACGTCATCCGAAATGGCGAGCAGCAGCTTCCGAAGATTTTCCGCCTGCTTGGCCTTCTTGGTGACGAGGTCGAGCTTCTTGATCTTGGTGAGGCCTTCGACCAAGGCGCCGATATCCTCGCCGAAGAGATCGTCGATCTCCTGCCGCGTCGCGGTCGTATCCTCGATTGTGTCGTGCAGCAGCGCGACGGCGATCGTGGATTCGTCCAGATGCATTTCGGTCAGGATCGCCGCCACTTCCAGGGGATGGGAGATGTAAGGATCGCCGCTTGCCCGCTTCTGCTGCCCGTGCTTCTGCATGGCGTAGACATAGGCCTTGTTCAGCAGCGCCTCGTTGACGTCGGGCTTGTATTTTTGCACGCGCTCAACGAGCTCGTATTGGCGCATCATCCGCTAGCGGCTCCGTGAAATCAGGCAAATAAAAAAGTGCGCCAATCATATGAGTGGCGCACTGCTTCGATAACACGTCGGAACGTTGTTCCGGAACGAATCTCAGTAGTCGTCGCTCTTTTCCGGAGGAACGAGGCCTTCGATGCCGGCCAGCAGTTCTTCTTCGGACATGCGGTCGAAGGTCAGCGCTTCCGGCTGGTCTTCCTCTTCGGCGGCCTCAGCGAAGGCAGGCGCTGCTTCCGTCTGGGCGAGCGATGCCGGATCGGGTTCCGGCTCGTCCACTTCCACATGCTTCTGCAGCGAGTGGATCAGGTCCTCCTTCAGGTCGCCGGGCGACAGGGTTTCATCGGCGATCTCGCGCAGTGCAACGACCGGATTCTTGTCGTTGTCGCGGTCGACCGTAATCGGGGCACCCTGGGAAACCAGGCGTGCGCGGTGGCTGGCAAGAAGGACGAGTTCGAAACGGTTTTCGACCTTGTCGATGCAGTCTTCGACGGTGACGCGGGCCATGGCCTGTCCTTTACGACTCAAGAGATGCGGCGGCATTGCCGCGGCAGGTTTAACGACGCGAAACCGGAACGTCCGCTGACATGCGGCTCCATCAGCTCCGATTTCTGGAATTAGGCGTCCGATACAATCAAAACGGCATAAGTTCAAGTTTTTCCTGCATCCGGCTCACGTCATCGCCCGGAGCATGATAAAATGCCGCGTCTGTGGAACGCTCCCATAGGGTCACAGACATCCCCTGTATTTCGTGATAATTTCGAATACGTATCCAGCAACAATTATAGATTGAAAATGTGGACGAACTGCAGCAACTGCTAAAACTAGCTATAGGCGCCGCGCCCTAGTTGGAATAATGCGTTGGCATGACCACATTATTTGCAGATAAGTGAGCTTTAATTTAATCCGCCAATTGTAAGCGTGACGCTCCGCGGGGTTGGTCCGGTCACTGTGCAGGGTACGGAAAAAGGAAGTAACGATGTTCGATCCTCGCGAGAAAATCGCTCTTTTCATCGATGGCGCCAACCTCTACGCCGCGTCGAAGAGCCTCGGCTTCGACATCGATTACCGCAAGCTGCTCAAGGCCTTCCAGAAGCGCGGCTACCTGCTCAGGGCCTACTACTACACCGCACTCATCGAGGACCAGGAATATTCGTCGATCCGCCCGCTGATCGATTGGCTGGACTATAACGGCTATAAGGTCGTGACAAAGCCCGCCAAGGAGTTCACCGATTCCCTCGGACGCCGCAAGATCAAAGGGAATATGGACATCGAGCTGGCGATCGACGCCATGGAGCAGTCCGAATCGGTCGACCATCTGGTGATCTTCTCCGGAGACGGTGATTTCACGACCCTGGTCGAAGCGTTGCAGCGCAAGGGCCGAAAGGTTTCCGTGGTCTCGACCATGTCGACGCAGCCGCCGATGATTGCCGACGACCTGCGCCGTCAGGCCGACCACTTCATCGATCTCGCGACGCTCAGAGGAGAGATCGGCCGCGAACCGTCCGAACGCGTTCAGCGCCCTGTCGAGCCGGTCGCCGACGACGTCGAGCTTTAAAGCCTGTCGGGATTTTTCCTCGTCCCTGTGCTTGTCACAGGGACCCGGCCGGACCAAGCCTTGGCTGAAAATGGCTTTTCCGCGCCGCAGACGCGGTTCCGCCCGCATCCCGCTCCAATTCATTGGAATCGATGACCTTCTTGGTTCAGGTCGACCCGATCTGAGATCATTGTGATCTCGTCTGCCGGATGAAGAGCAAATACCCCAGAGATCGACGGGACTCAGCCGCGCTCCTTGAGGAGCCTGTTCTTCTGCCGGTTCCAATCGCGTTCCTTGGAGGTCTCTCGCTTGTCGTGCAGCTTCTTGCCCTTGCCGAGCGCCAGTTCCAGCTTCGCCCTGCCTCGCTCATTGAAGTATATCCGGAGCGGTATCAGCGACATTCCCTCGCGGTTGACCGCACCCTGCAGACGGTTCACTTCCCTCTTCGACAGGAGCAATTTGCGGCGGCGGCGCGTCTCGTGATTGAAGCGGTTGGCCTGCAGATATTCGGGCAGGTAGGAGTTGATGAGCCAGATCTCGCCGCCTTCGTCGGTCGCGTATGATTCCGCGATATTGGCCTTTCCCTCGCGCAACGACTTGACCTCCGTGCCGGTCAGAACCAGACCGGCCTCGTAGGTGTCGACGATCTCGTAGTTGAAGCGGGCCTTGCGATTTTCCGCGACAACCTTCTTGACCGTGCGTTCGCTGCCTTTCGGTGCCATCAGTTCATCAGCCCTGCATGCCTGAGCGCCGCGTCGATAGCCGACGCCGTGGCCGGCTCAAGCGCCGACAGCAACGGCGAGCGGACAGTAAAGCTCATCCGCCCGAGACGGTTCAACGCATATTTGGCGCCGCAGACGCCCGGCTCAAGGAAGATGGCCTTGTGCAGCGGCATCAATTTGTCTTGAAGCTCCAAGGCCTTGGCATAGTTGCCGGCAAGGGTTGCCTCCTGGAATTCGGCGCACAGGCGCGGAGCGACATTGGCGGTGACGGAGATGCAGCCGACGCCGCCATGCGCATTGAAGCCGAGGGCGGTCGCATCCTCTCCCGAAAGCTGCACGAAAGCCTTGCCGCAGCCTATGCGCTGCTCGGAAACCCTCTCGATCTTTCCGGTCGCATCCTTCACGCCGATGATCGTGGGATGGGCCTTCGCCAGCGCCGCCATGGTCTCGACGCTCATGTCCACGACGGAACGGCCGGGAATGTTATAGATCACGATCGGCAGCTTCACGCTTTCGGCGATCGCCGCGTAGTGGGCGAAAAGGCCCTTCTGCGTCGGCTTGTTGTAATAGGGCGTGACAACGAGGATCGCGTCCGCACCGGCCTTTTCCGCATGCTGCGCAAGCTCGATCGCTTCGATCGTGTTGTTGGACCCAGCACCGGCGATGACCGGTACGCGCCGCGCCGACGCCTCTACGCACAGTTCCACGACCTTCTTATGCTCGTCGTGGGAAAGCGTCGGAGATTCACCCGTGGTGCCCACCGGCACGAGGCCGTGGCTGCCCTCTTTTATCTGCCACTCCACATGCGCGACGAAACTATCCGCATCAACCGAGCCGGCGGCGGTGAACGGCGTTACGAGTGCGGAAATGGAACCCTTGAACATGCACAACTCCTGACGACCGAGGGCGCAGAATACGCTCACGCTTTGGCCGCAATCGACGGTTAAAAAACTGCCGCACCATAATCATGTGACGTGTCTGCGGCAAGCGCTGAGAGGATGCATTTCGCTTTCGTTTCCGCGCAAACGCCGCCCGTAGGCGGGACCGCAATGGGGCGCCGGGTTTCGGGGAACACGCATGGGCCGGCCGGTCAGCAGTCCGACAGATGTGGCTGGGTTTTCGCCGACCGATCGGCTGTAATGGAGCGGCAATGAAGTCGAGGGATGGGGGACCACGGGGCTCGTGATGCGGCGAACAATTTTTCTGCCGGCCGCCGCCATGATCGGTGCGGGGATGCTGGCTTTTTCGGCCGAGGCAGCCGAGGGGCGGGTTCCGGTACCGACGAGCAAGCCGGATGCTGCCGGCAAGATCGGCAGCCTCGCAACCGGCGAACTCTCAACTATTCTCGGCGCCAATCTGAAAAGCGGTCTCGATGCCCTCTCCGATCGGCAGCCGGAAAAGGCGATCGCCGTTCGCGACCGCATGCCGGCAGGAACGCTCGACCGCCATATCCTGGCCTGGGCGATCGCGGTGTCCGGACAAAGGGGCATTCCCTCCTATGACATTGCCGAGGCGCAGCGGGAACTCCAGGGCTGGCCGGGCCTGAAGTCGCTGCGCTCGCATTCGGAACGGGCGCTTTACCGCGAGAACGCTCCCGCCGCCGATGTGGTCGCCGCCTTCGGCACCACCCGGCCCGAGACCGCTGAAGGGGCGATCATCCTTGCACGCGCACTTGCAGCGCAAGGGCAGAGCTCGGCGGCCGCCACGCACCTGCGCGCATTCTGGCTGAGCGAAGCCCTGGACAAGGACACTGAAACGAAGATCCTTTCCGAGTTTTCCGGTCTGTTGACGACGGAAGACCACAGGCAGCGGATGGAAATGCTTCTCTACCGCGCCCGCATAGACCAGGCCGAGCGGTTCAGCGATCTCGGCAAGGCGCAATCGCTGTTCCGCGCCTGGGCCGCAGTGACCCGCGGCGGCAGCAACGCTGCCTCGCTCATCGAAGCGGTGGACGCTTCCTGGCGCAGCAGGCCTTCCTACCTCTTCATCCGCATCGAGCATTTACGCAAGCAGCAGAAATACGCCGAGGCGGCCCGGCTTCTCGACCAGATGCCGAAGGACGACGGCGCCCTCGTCAATCCCGGAGAATGGTGGGTCGAGCAACGTATCGTCAGCCGCGGCTTGCTCGACGCCGGCGACTTCCGCGGCGCCTATCGCATCGCCGCCAACCATGCGGCAAGGCGCGCCACGGACCGCGTCGACGCGGAATTCCATGCGGGCTGGTATGCGCTTCGCGGCCTCGAGGAACCCGAGACGGCGGCGCGTCACTTTCGCAGGATCGTCGAGGCATCGAGCCGGCCGATCTCCGCCTCGCGCGCCTGGTATTGGCTGGGCCGCGCCGCCGAAGCGGGCGGCCCCGGCGACGCGCGCGCGTATTTCACCAATGCCGCGCGCTACCCGGCCACCTTCTACGGGCAACTCGCCGCCGCACGCCTTGGCCAGGCGAAACTCGATATGAGCTATCCCTCGCCGACGGAGCAAGACCGCATCCGGCTGGAGGGGCGCGAAGCCGTTACGGCGATCGGCCGGCTCGAAGCTGCCGGCCATGGCTGGCGCGCCGACAGTCTTTATCGGGCGCTTGCCGAGGAACTGACCAGCCCCGGCGAACTTGCGATCCTGGCGGAGCGGGCCGAGAAGTCGGGCAATCACCAACTCTCGCTGCAGATCGGCAAAATCGCCTTCGGCCGCGGCATCGAGGTGGCTGCACTTGCCTTTCCGATCGGGGTCATTCCGCCGAGCGCCGATATCGACGGGGCCGGCAAGGCGCTCGCCTATGCCATCGCCCGGCAGGAAAGCGCTTTCAACCCGGCCGCTGTTTCTGTGGCGAATGCCCGGGGGCTCCTGCAACTCCTTCCCGGCACGGCCAAGGCCGTCGCCAGCCGCTATGGCCTCGCCTATTCGAAGGACCGCCTGACGAGCGACGCCGGCTATAATGCGACGCTCGGAGCCCATTACCTCGGCGAACAGATCGACAGCTTCGGCGGTTCCTACATCCTCACCTTCATCGCCTATAATGCCGGCCCGCGTCGTGTTCCTGACTGGCTCGCCCGCTATGGCGATCCACGCGGAAAGCCCATCGACGAGGTCGTGGACTGGATCGAACGCATCCCCTTCGAGGAGACGCGCAACTATGTCCAGCGGGTGATGGAGAACTACCAGGTTTATAAATCGCGGCTGGGACAGGATACGGACATCGTTGCGGATTTGAGGTTGGGACGCCGTTTGCCTTGAGCCGGAGCTGCGGGGGCAAACCGGACGGTCGCGCCCGACTGCCGGTCCCCGCGGCAGCTCTGCCGAGAGAGGATCACATCATCGTGATCCTTTGGCGGCGTCCGGCACAAAATACGATTTCGGCCATTTTCCCCTTGAAGGGATTACTTTCTCCTGAGAGGAAATGGTGAGGCCAATGAAGACCTTAGCAATTGTTGCCCTGTCGCTGGCCACGGCCATCAGCAGCGTTCCGCCCGCAGAGGCATTTCCGATCGTTCCGGCACCGAAGCCGCAGGCTGCCGACGTGCAGTTGGCGCAGTTTCCCGACAGGGCGCGTTGCCCGGGTGTTGGCTGCCCGCGTATGGGACGGGGGCGCTGGCGTGGCGATAGGCATCACTATCGTGGAAATCGCTATTACGGGAACCGTTACCACCACCGTCGCTATTATCGCGATGATGACGACGATCTCGGCGCGTTCTTTGGCGGCCTGGCAGCCGGTGCGATCGTCGGCGGCGTGTTGACCCAGCCGAGATATGCGGCTCCGAGGTATTACAGCGGCGGCAATGCACATGTGGAATGGTGCTACTCGCGCTATCGCTCGTATAGAGCCTGGGACAATACATTCCAGCCCTATAACGGTCCGCGGCGCCAGTGCTATTCGCCCTATAGCTGACGTCACTGCGCGCGGACAAATTAAGGCCTGTTGTGATTCGGGCCCTCCGCTGCGGCTTGTTTGATCGGCTCATTCCTGTGCTCGTCACAGGGATGAGGCCGGAGGGGGTGTGGCCCCTCGGCGCGTTTGATAAACCGTGAAGATATCGAGGCGGAAGGTCGCGGGTCACGCCCGTATACAGCATCCCGCTTCGCTTCGAGAATGTAGACGTAACCTTTCATCTCGGTCCCTCATTCCTGTGCTCGTCACAGGAATCCAGCGAGGCCAAGTCCTTGGGCCGGAAAGGCTCTTCCGCGCCGCAGAGGCGGCGCTGCTCTCATCCCTGTAATGAGCACAGGGGCGAAATCTCAACAGGCCCGAAAGCGCGTGGCATGAAGTTCTATTTGAACGCGACGCGCCTCCCCTCGCCTTCTCCCAATTTGAGGAAAAGGCGGTGCTGGCGCTTCCCTCTTATTCGTCAGCGCCGCGGCCTAGCCCATGCGCCCTGGCGACCGCTCTCACCCGTTCGTAATGAACTCGGCGGCCTTTGCGAAGCCTTGCCGGACTTTCCAGCCATAGGATTTCTTTCCCACGACTGACTGGAGGTCAGAAATGAACATCAAGAGCCTTCTTCTCGGCTCCGCTGCTGCTCTCGCAGCAGTCTCCGGCGCCCAGGCTGCCGACGCGATCGTCGCTGCCGAGCCGGAGCCCATGGAATATGTCCGCGTCTGCGACGCTTTCGGCACGGGCTACTTCTACATCCCCGGCACGGAAACCTGCCTCAAGATCGGCGGCTTCGTCCGTGTTCAGGGTGAATTCGGCCGTGACGAAGCTAACGACCGCTGGAAGAACCCGAAGCAGTCCACGTCGGATTGGGACATGTTCTCCCGCGCCTATCTCTCGTTCGACGCGAAGAGCGACACCGAATACGGCACGCTCACCGGCTTCTTCGCCGCTGAATTCAACGCCGACAACGATTCCGACGAAGGCGACAGCCTGATCGACGTCGACGAAGCCTACATCCAGCTCGGCGGCTTGAAGGCCGGCTTCTTCTACAGCTGGTGGGATAAAGGCCTGAACGGCGAAACTGACTCGATCGGTGAAAACACCGAATTCAACTCGCTCGCCTATATGTATGACGGCGGTACCTTCCAGGCTGGCATCGCAGTCGATGAACTCGAGGCAACGACCACCAAGGCCAACGGCATCGGTGTTGAAGGTATCGTTTCCGCTTCGGTCGGTGGTGTAAGCTTCGACCTGCTCGGCGGCTACGACACCGAGTACGAAGAAGGCGCGATCCGCGCACTGCTTTCGGCCGATGCCGGTCCGGGTACGTTCCAGATCGCCGGCATCTGGGCATCCGACCCGAATGCTTACTGGGCCGACTCGGAGTGGACCGTTGCTGCGTCGTACCGCTTCAACGCTTCCGAAAAGCTCGCAATCACCCCGGGCGCACAATATTGGGACGCTCTGAACAACGGTGCTGGTGGCTTCGACTCGAGCGAAGAACAGTGGCGCGTCGGTGTCACTGCCGACTACAAGATCACCGATGGTCTCGCCTCGCGCTTTGCCATCAACTACACGGATGCAAGCAACAAGCCCGACGCTGTCAGCGGCTTCCTCCGCCTGCAGCGGGACTTCTAATCTGACCTAGTCAGGTTCAAAAAAGCCCGCAACCCAACATTGAGTTGCGGGCTGTTGCTGTTCTGCAACGAATGTGCGCCGCCAAGGCGTTGAGATTGTTTGACTATAAGCACTGACTTGATGGTCAGTGGTTTCTTGGCTCGTTCACGGAGAATGGGGAGGAAACGGCAAACGTGACGTCGGACGCTGAAAAACGAGCGAGTGACCTTGGATTCCCTGGAATGGGGTCCGGATACGAGGTCAATTATAGCTTCGGCCGGCAAGGTCCCATGGGGGTGGTGAAGGAAGCCACGCTCGCCGAATTGCTTCAGCGCTATGCCGACATCCTGTGGGACGAAGGCAAGCACAAATACAATGTGAAGGCCTTCGTCGGAGAGCTGGACGAGATTCTGCTCGGCAAGCGTTTCTCCGTCTTCTCGCAGGAGATGCTCGACGGCCTCATCGGTGCGCTGCGAAAGCGCGGCAACAGCAACGCGACCATCAACCGGAAGATGGCGGCGCTGCGAAAGCTGCTGCGGAAAGCGTACAAGATGGGGGATGTACACAATCTACCGGAGTTCAAGCGCCAGAAGGAGAAGGCGGGGCGCCTACGCTTTCTGGAGGCAGACGAGGAGGAACTGCTCTTCCGGGAGATCGCGAGCCGCTCTGAACTGTACCTTTATCTCTCGATATTCCTGGTGGATACGGGTGCGCGCCTGGGCGAGGCCATCGCTCTCAAATGGAACGACATCCATGAGGGCCGGGCGACATTCTGGGTCACCAAGTCGGGCCGCAGCCGCACGGTCCCGCTCACCTTGAGGGCAAAGGACGCCCTGAAGAAATGTGCCGACAGAGCCCCAGGCCCCTTTTCGAGAATTGATCAGCAGAAGTATCGCGCCGTCTGGAACGCTGCAAAGGTGGATGCGCGCCTCGGTGACGAAGAAGACGTCGTTCCGCACATCCTGCGGCATACCTGCGCCTCACGCCTGGTCAGAGGCGGGATCGACCTTAGACGGGTTCAGATGTGGCTTGGCCACCAGACGCTCGAGATGACGATGCGCTACGCCCATCTCGCCTCCCACGACCTCGATATGTGCGTGCCCGTCCTGGAACGGCACCTCAAGTAAATCGCGAAACGCGCCGCACTAGCGCGGCACTCACAATACTGTCCCAAAAAGAGAAAGCCCGGCTTTGAGCCGGGCTTTCCTTCCACTGACCGAGGTCAGGTCAGATTAGAAGTCACGCTGCAGGCGGAGGAAGCCGCTGACGTAGTCTTCGTCGTTGTCCGCATCGGTGTAGTTGATCGTGAAGCGGGTAGCGAGACCTTCCGTGATGTCGTAGTCGGTCGTGATACCAACGCGCCACTGATCATCGTTGCCGAAGCTGGTGTTCGAGTCTTGCAGGCTACCCCAGTACTGAGCAGCCGGAGTGATGTGGAACTTGTCGGTAGCGTTGAAGCGGTACGACGCAGCAACGGTCCATTCGGAGTCAGCCCAGTAAGCGTTCGGGTTGGACGCCCAGATGCCGGCGAGCTGGAAGGTGCCCGGGCCGAGGTCTGCAGAGAGCAAGCCGCGGACAGCGCCTTCTTCCCACTCGGTGTCGTAGCTGCCGAGCAAGTCGAAAGCAACGCCGCCGAGCGTAGCGGAGACGATACCGGTAACGCCAACGCCGTTGGCCTTGGTGCTCGTGCCTTCGAGTTCGTCGACCGAGATACCGGCCTGGAAGGTGCCGCCGTCATAGATGTAGGCCAGCGAGTTGAACTCGGTGACGTTGCCGAGCGAGTCGGTTTCGCCGTTCAGACCCTTATCCCACCAGCTGTAGAAGAAGCCGGCCTTGAAGCCGCCGAGCTGGATGTAGGCTTCATCGACGTCGATCAGGCTGTCGCCTTCGTCGGTGTCGTTGTCGGCGTTGAATTCAGCGGCGAAGAAGCCGGTGAGCGTGCCGTATTCGGTGTCGCTCTTCGCGTCGAACGCGATGTAGGCGCGGGAGAACATGTCCCAGTCCGACGTGGACTGGCCACCGAAGTCTTCCTGGTTCCAGCGGTCGTCAGCTTCGTCACGGCCGAATTCGCCCTGAACGCGGATGAAGCCGCTGATCTTGAGGCAGGTTTCCGTGCCGGGGATGTAGAAGTAGCCCGTGCCGAAAGCGTCGCAGACGCGAACGTATTCCATGGGCTCCGGCTCGGCAGCGACGATCGCGTCGGCAGCCTGAGCGCCGGAGACTGCTGCGAGAGCAGCAGCGGAGCCGAGAAGAAGGCTCTTGATGTTCATTTCTGACCTCCAGTCAAAAGTTTAAAACGGGTCTGGGTTTTTTGCTGAAGGACAGCGTTCCCTGCCCCATCCCCAATGTTCAAGAAGTCGGACGATCAACCGCCCTTGCTTCCGGAGTTGAAAATACAAAACCGGGTGGGGCGCGCAACGACCAACTTACCAGATCGACTCCTTTGCCCTGCCCTTCCCTGATCCCTGTTGCTGAAACGACACAAAATCGCCCCAGACGGCCCGAGGAAATTAACAGAGCGTTAAGAAAATCCTTTAGCGACGAGGGGTTAGCGCAGGATGTCGGGCTGTGATCTGTGTCGGAAAGGGGCAAAAAATGGCCGGAAAGGGGGTCGAAACCGGGCGAAGCCCCTGCCCAAGTCCTATCTTTTCGAGAGCCATCGACGCGTCGATCCCGGGCCCGCGCATCGAAGTCGGGCCGCTTCCCGGCCGATTCACGGAAGAATCAGCGCACAGGGATTCGCGAATCGAGAAGCACTCACGAGCGCAATCGGAATGGCTGCGCCGGCTCCACTCTTTACCCGGTGTTTTAAAAATGAGCTGATTGGCCATGACGGTGAGTGCCGTCACGCGCTGCATGTCGCCTCCCCGGCGCCGGGGCCATCGTCGATCGCTTTCGACAACGGAGATTTGCCCCGAAGGGAAACTGGCCGCGACCGATGGTGATGATCACCACGTTCGCTCTATAGCCCTATAATCCGCCCTCTCCCCGGCAGGCCGGCCGGGTACGACCTCGACGACCTGCTTGATGAACTGCTCGCCCTGATACCGGATCGCCCGACGACAGGGTCGAAATCGAACTTGAAAACGGTACCAGAAAATGGTACTGGACATTCCATGAAAAAGCGTCACAGAGCCACGCTGGAACTGATCTTCGCCCGCCCGGTCAACGGCTCGATCCGCTGGGCCGACATAGAGGCGCTGTTTGTAGCCCTCGGGGCGGAGGTCAGCGAGCGGCAAGGTTCGCGGACAGGCGTGTTCCTGTTCGGCGAAGTGCGCGTCTTTCATCGCCCGCATCCTTCACCGGATACGGATAAAGGTGCGGTTGCCAGCATCCGTAAATGGCTGGACGATCACGGAGTAAAGCCATGAACAATGTCGTTGAAATCAATGGCGAGAAGGCGGTCATCGCTTTCGATCCCGAGATTCAGATGCTGCGCGGCGAGTTTGTCGGCCTGAATGGCGGGGCCGACTTCTATGCCGAGAGCGTCCACGATCTGATTGAGGAAGGCCGCAAGTCGCTGGCCGTCTATCTCGAAATGTGCCGGGAAAAGGGTATTGAGCCTCGCCGGAAGTTCTCTGGCAAGTTCAATGTCCGCCTCACCCCTGACGAACATGCCGCAGCAGTCATTGCTGCCGCAGCCGCGGGCAAGAGCCTGAATGAATGGATCGTCGGGACCATCAGGGAGGCCGCTGGATAACGGCAATGCTGCGCATAGGAGCGCGCATCGGGCCGAACTAAACGGTTGGCCTGTTTGAAGGAGACAGAACACGCTTCGAGGTTGGCGAAGGCGAGGCTCGCATCATGGGACCGAAGTCCCGGCTGCTACATAGGCCTTGCGGCGGGAAGTGGCGGAAACTCAGTGCCCACTCAAGGACTGTATGGCGGAGAAGAAGGGATTCGAACCCTCGATACCGTTTCCGGTATACTCCCTTAGCAGGGGAGCGCCTTCGACCACTCGGCCACCTCTCCGTTAGCGCCTGACTAGTGTCACCGCGTTTCCAATGCAAGATTTTTTTGTCGAATTTCGGGAAATCATCCCATTTTCATCCGCTTCGGCGCGGTCACCACCCGATCGGGATATGGTGAAATCGTGTTGCCTGGGAGTAAGAGTTGGGAGAAGCCCCTTCGAGGCGGCTGTTCTTCTGCCGATTCTTCATCGCATCGATTCCGCTTCGCCTTCTTATGCGATAAGTTCCGCCGGCATTTCCGAACGGAGTACGTTTTACCAACATGTCCGCATTCTCACGCTTCACGCCACTCGTCCAATCCCTGCCGGCCACCGTCCCCTTCGTTGGCCCTGAGGCGCTCGAGCGTCAGCACGGCCGCGAGATCGCGGCGCGCATCGGCGCGAATGAGAGCGGGTTCGGCCCGGCACCATCCGTGTTGCTGGCCATTCGTCAGGCGGCCGATGAGACCTGGAAATATTCCGATCCCGAGAATCACGATCTGAAGCAGGCGCTCGCCGGCCATCTTCGTGTCCCAGCCGCCAATATCGCGATCGGAGAGGGAGTCGACGGCCTGCTCGGGCAGATCGTGCGCCTCGTCGTGGAACCGGGCATGCCGGTCGTGACCTCACTCGGAGGCTATCCGACCTTCAACTATCATGTCGCAGGACATGGTGGACGGCTGGTCACGGTCCCCTATGCCGGCGATCGGGAGGATATCGATGGATTGCTCGCCGCCGCGAAGCGCGAGAATGCGGCGCTCGTCTATCTCGCCAATCCGGACAATCCGATGGGCAGCTGGTGGCCCGCCGAACGCGTGATCGCCTTTGCGGACGCTCTGCCGGAAACGACACTCCTCGTGCTGGACGAAGCCTATTGTGAAACGGCGCCGCGGGAGGCAATTCCTTCGATCGAGAGCCTGATCGACAGGCCTAACGTCATACGCACGCGCACCTTTTCGAAGGCCTACGGACTGGCCGGGGCCCGCGTCGGTTACGCGCTGTCGACGCCCGGGACGGCTCAGGCCTTCGACAAGATCCGCAATCATTTCGGAATGAGCCGAATCAGCGTGTCGGCAGCGATTGCCGCACTGGCCGACAAGGAATACTTGAAGGAAGTCACGCGCAAGATCGCGAATTCACGGGAGAGGATCGGCCGGATCGCTGCCGACAACGGCCTCGGCCCTCTTCCCTCAGCCACAAATTTCGTGGCTGTCGACTGTGGAAAGGATGCGGCCTATGCGCGGGCGATCGTCGATCGGCTGATGAGCGATCATGGCATTTTCATCCGCATGCCCGGGGTCGCGCCGCTCAACCGCTGTATCCGCATCAGCACTGCGCCCGAAACCGAACTCGATCTTCTTGCGGCCGCGCTTCCGGAGGTGATCAGGAGTTTGGCTGCCACCTGAACCGGCGGCAACCGCCACGCATCAGTGCATCGTCATCCATTCGCGTGCTGCGCGCAGCGCGGCGGCGAGATCCGCCTTGCTCATCGTGGCCGCGAGGTCGGCTCGCAGGTCGGCCGCACGGTCCGAGCCCCTGATCGCGGCGATGTTCAGCCACTTGTGCGCGGCTACCAGATCCACGGGCCTGCCGCGGCCCGTCGCATAGGCGAGGCCCATCTCGCACAGAACGTCGGCGCGGTTGCCGCCGCCGATGGCGTCATCCGAAACGATCTCAATGTTAAAGAGTGCCATTTTTCTTGTCCCTGTCTTTTCTTCGTTTGAGCGAAGCGGCCCGCCCGTAGGGGCGAGCCCGGCTTCAGCTGGTATTCCTGGTCCCTGTTTCATCGAGCCTCTTGGCGGGCTTTCCGGGACATCGCGCCGTCTTCTGCAGCGTCGCTTTCCGGTTGGTCGGCGGCTTGTTTCGCCGCTCGTCTTATGGATGTGAATATGCCTGACGGCCTTCAATGGCCGCTTAAAATCCATGCTTAATTTGACGCAAACAAAGTGCAAATGCTTGGTAAACTTGGGTTTTCGTTAAGCATCGCAGGCCCTGCAAAGGCACGCATTCGCCTCGAATTTTACGAAAATTTCACGTTCGGATTTCAACCGAACGCTAACCATGAGAACAACTGCTCTTTCAAGGACGGTGCCGCCGCGCGCGCAAGAAGCCCCTTGGAAGGCATGGCAACGCCCGGATATTTACCTTTACGTACGCGTAATATACTGTCTGTGCCGGAGTGATCTTCATCCGCCCGATAGCCCGTGCGGCAGCAGGAGTTCGCGCTCCACAGGGAACAAGCACGCGGCAGGACCGAAGAGCCTGCCGACTTCGGAGGAAATTGCATGATTCGCACATTGCTCGTCGCAGCAGCGCTTGGCTTTGCAGCAGCCGCCCCGGTCCACGCTGCCGAACCGATCCTCGGCAAGTGGAAGACGGCGAGCGGCTCCACCGCGGAAATCGCGGCTTGCGGCACAGCCTTCTGCGTCACGCTGAAGACGGGCAAGCACGCGGGCAAGCGTGTCGGTTCGCTGTCCGGAACCGGCGGCAGCTATAGCGGCGTGGTCACCGATCCCGAAAGCGACAAGACCTATAGCGGTACGGGGTCGGTGGACGGCAATCTGCTGAAGATGCGGGGCTGCGTGCTGAAGGTGCTTTGCAAATCGCAAACCTGGACGCGTCTTTAAGCCTCCGCAGCAAGAACACGGGCGGCGCTGCACCAGATACGCCTATGGAGGGGCATTGTTCGCCCCTCCCGCGCCCCCGCATTAGCGGGCGCGCTGGCCGAATAGGACCTTCTGCGCCTCTTCGTCCTCGGCGAGGCTTTTCTGGCGAGCCCGCTCTTCCTTGCCCACTTCGATGGCCTTCTTCACCGCGGGGCGCGCAAGTACGGCGTCGAACCAGCGCTTCAGGTTAGGGAATTCGTTGAGGTCCTGGCCCTGGTTCTCGTGCGGAATCACCCAACCGATCGCGGCCATGTCTGCGATCGAGTAGTCGCCGGCGAGGAACGGCCGGTCGGCGAGCCTCTTGTTCATCACGCCGTAGAGGCGGTTCACTTCATTGGTATAGCGGTCGATGCCGTAGGCGATTCTTTCCGGGGCATATTGGCGGAAATGATGTGCCTGCCCCGCCATCGGGCCGAGGCCGCCCACCTGCCAGAAGAGCCACTCCTCTACCTCGACGCGGGCGCGCTCGTCGGACGGATAGAACTTGCCGTATTTGCGGCCGAGATACTGCAGGATCGCTCCTGATTCGAATACGGAGATGGGCTCGCCGCCCGGACCGTCCGGATCGACGATCGCCGGCATCCGGTTGTTCGGCGAGATCTTCAGGAAGTCCGGCTGGAACTGATCGCCCCGGCCGATATTTATGTACTTGACGACGTAGGGAACGCCGAGCTCCTCCAGCATTATGGTGATCTTCCAGCCGTTCGGCGTGGGCCAGTAATAAAGCTCGATCGGAGCGGTCATCGCGTCTCTCCTGATTTGTCGGAAGGACAGACTTAGGAACACGACGGCTCATCGGCAAGGCCGCAGTCCGGCGCGCATTCGTTTAAGTGCATGATCGTTCTCCCTAAACCGCTGCACATCTCCGGCGCTGCTTAGATGAACGCCAGATGAACGGACGTCTCAGCCAGAGTTCAGTTTGGTTGTGCGAAAAGACAATCAATCGATTTGAACGTGTCTCGCTTCAACGGACGGAACCATGGACATTCTCGCTCGCCGCCTCACCATTATCAGCCTGCTCATGGTCGTCTTCGCGATGACGCTTGCCGCCGCAGTCGGCGCCGACACGGAACGCCGCCGCCAGAACACCTATATCGGTTCGCTCACGGATTGCACCGCTCACACGGCGCAATACTGCCAAGCCAAACTCTGAAGGAAGCTGTGGAATGGCCGCGCTCGTCTCCTCTGCCATTCTCTCGCTCAGGCTCCTGATTCTCGCGGGCCTGCTGATCGCTCCCATCGGAGCGGTCGCTTACAGCAAAGCCGCCGGCTACGGCATCGGCAAGAACGGTGCCGGCTTCGTTCTTTTCGTCACCCTCCAGCGCCAGGCGATGAGCTGATTTCGAGACGCCGCCTTCGGTCCTTGCATATCGGTTGAAAGTGCGCTCCTCTCCTGATCGGGAGGACCTGTAAGCCATGCCCGCATACGCGATCTACTTTGCCGCAGCTCTTGCCGAAATCGCCGGATGCTTTGCCTTCTGGTCCTGGCTGAGACTTGGCAAATCCACCCTGTGGCTCATTCCCGGCATGGCTTCGCTTGCGCTTTTCGCCTGGCTGCTGACGATGGTGGACGCGGCAGCGGCGGGCCGCACCTATGCCGCCTATGGCGGCGTCTACATCGTCGCGTCGCTCTCTTGGCTCTGGCTTGCCGAAGGCGTCCGGCCGGATCACTGGGACATGACGGGCGCCGCCGTGGCGCTCGCCGGCAGCGCGATCATTCTCGCGGGGCCGCGCTGAAGTACAACGTGCGGCGCTGTAGAACAAAAAACAGCACTCTTGTCGTTTGCTTGTCGAAAGGTGCTGCATATAATGCGACATGAACAAGCGAATCTCTTCACACTCCGTCCTCTCCGTCGCCACCCCTGAACCCTTCGAGCCGCAGCTCTTCGACGATGCGACCCAGGCCGTCGATTGTCTGGAAGCGCTCTACGAACGCAACACCCGCTTCCTCTGCGAAGCCTTCGAAGGTCTCGGGAAAAGCGGCAGGCCCCTCACTCGTTTCCGCGCCTGCTATCCGCAGGTCAGCATCGAGACGAGCAGTTTCGGACATGTCGATTCGAGGCTTTCCTTCGGCTATGTCAGCGCGCCCGGCGTCTACACGACGACCATCACCCGGCCCAAACTGTTCCGGCACTATCTGAAAGAACAGCTCGGCCATCTCATGCGCAACCACGGCGTCGCCGTCACGGTGTCGGAATCCTCGACACCTATTCCCCTCCATTTCGCCTTTGGCGAAGGGGCGCATGTCGAAGCGTCTGCGGCCGACGGCATCGACATTCCGCTGCGCGACCTTTTCGACGCGCCGGATCTTACGACCACCGACGACGAGATCGCCAACGGCTCCTACGAGCCGGGTCCGGGAGAGCCGTCGCCGCTCGCGCCCTTCACGGCGCAGCGCATCGACTATTCGCTCGCGCGCCTCAGCCACTATACCGCGACGAGCGCCAGGCACTTCCAGAACTTCGTGCTTTTCACGAACTATCAGTTCTATGTCGACGAGTTCTGCGCCTGGGCGCGCCAGCAGATGGCGGAGGGCGGCAACGGTTACACCGCCTTCATCGAACCCGGCAACATCACCACCCCCGCGGGTGCCGACCGGCCGGATGCCGACTATTCGCTCGCCCGCCTGCCGCAGATGCCCGCCTATCATCTGAAGAAGAAGGGGCACGGCGGCATCACTCTCGTCAATATCGGCGTCGGCCCATCCAATGCCAAGACGATCACCGACCATATCGCCGTGTTGAGGCCGCATGTCTGGCTGATGCTCGGCCATTGCGCGGGCCTGCGCAACAGCCAGCGGCTCGGCGATTACGTGCTGGCGCATGCCTATATGCGCGAGGATCACGTGCTCGATGACGACCTGCCGGTCTGGATTCCCTTACCCGCACTGGCCGAGGTGCAGGTTGCCCTGCAGGACGCCGTCGCCGAAGTGACGGGCTACAAGGGCTACGACCTCAAACAGATCATGCGCACGGGTACGGTCGCGACGATCGACAACCGCAACTGGGAACTGCGCGACCAGCGCGGGCCGGTCAAACGACTCTCGCAGGCCCGAGCCATCGCGCTCGACATGGAATCGGCTACCATCGCCGCCAACGGGTTCCGCTTCCGCGTCCCCTACGGGACGCTGCTCTGCGTGTCCGACAAGCCGTTGCACGGCGAACTGAAGCTGCCCGGCATGGCGAGCGCCTTTTACCGGACCCAGGTGAGCCAGCACCTGAAAATCGGTATCCTGGCCCTGCAGAAGCTGGCGGCGATGCCTTCCGAGAAGCTCCATTCACGCAAGCTCAGAAGCTTCTACGAGACTTCGTTCCAGTAGAGCCCGCATCCTGTCGCTCAGAAGCGTTTCACGCTTTCGGCCGCAGGAGGAGCGACAGCAGCGTGCCGACCACCGCCGACACGATTACCATGAGGTGGGCATTGACACTGGCGCGGCCGAGCGTCTCGAGCGTCGCCTGATCCGCCGACGCTCCGAAGGAAACCGCACCGGCGACGATCGCCGCTGCGTAGGTTCCCACACCCGCCGGCGCGTGCACCGGCAGGACGGAAGACAATTCGCCGCCGAGCGCCCCGCCGAAGGAGGCGGCGAGCGGAGCGACCCCCATGATCGCGAGCACCCAGGCGAGAACGACGACTTTTACCGCCCAGTTCAGCATCGTCATCGCCCAAGCCCGCAGGAAAGCGGGAATGTCGATCGGCAGGCCCGCCTCCACCTCGTCCAGATGCGGACCGACCTTCGCCGGCGCGAAACGGCGCATCCCGGTGAGAGCTTTCTCCTTCATGAGAAAGAAGGCAAGAGGCGACAGAAAAGCGACCAGCCAGAGAACCCAGCCGATCGCCCCTGGGCCCCGCCCGGCCACCAGACCCACCGCAGCGACGGTCAGCAGGGCGTGCAGGTCCAGAAGCCGCATGACGAAGAGCGCTGCGGTACCACGCACCAGCGGCACACCGAATTCGCTGCGCATGAGCAAGGGAAAGCTCGTTTCGCCCGCTCTGAACGGCAGCATGATGTTGAGCAGATTGTGAACCTGGGTCACACGGAAGAGAGACAGAAACCGGCCCCTGGTTTCGCCCGGGAAGTAGTCGTGGATCCGATAGCAACGGATGAGATAGGTGGCGACGAGAAGCGCTAGCGCCGAGAGCACCGGCACGACGCCGATTTCGGCCCATTGCCGCAGCAATACCGGCCAGCCCCAGACCCACTCCACGAAGACGGCATAAGCCGCGATTGCCGCAGCGGAAATCAGTGCCAGACGGTTGCGCGCGAGCCACGACCGCCGGCTGCGCTCCCAGTTCGTATTCATCGAGACCGTTTTCCTGTATCAGCAATGCGATTCGACATTGGTTATAACCTCAGAAATATGCAAGAAAACCTGCCAGCCCACCGGAGACTGCCCTCTTGAATCGCATCGAAGAACCCGTGAAGCCGATGACCGAAGTCCTGGAGGGTGTCGAGCTCTCCATAGTCGTGCCGGTGTTCAACGAGGAGGAGAGCGTCGGACCGCTCGTCACGCGCATCCGGGCGGCAATGGCCGGGTTCCTGAAGTCATGGGAACTCATCCTCGTCGACGACGGCAGCACGGACCGAACCCTGCCAAACGCGCGCAAGGAGCTTTCACACCCCGACCTGCAACTGAAGATCATCGAACTCCAGAAGAATTTCGGCCAGACGGCCGCAATGCAGGCGGGGATCGACGCGGCGTCCGGCCGGCTGATCGCCACGCTCGACGGCGACCTTCAGAACGATCCGGCGGACATTCCCAACATGGTCGCGGCGATAGAAGAGCGCGGGCTCGACCTCCTTGTCGGCTGGCGGCAAAACCGACGCGATGCACTGATTCTGAGGAAGATCCCGTCCTGGTGCGCCAACGTTCTGATCGGCAAGATCACGGGCGTGAGATTGCACGACTATGGCTGCAGCCTGAAGATCTACCGCGGTTCCATCATCAAGCAGGTGAAGCTGATGGGGGAAATGCACCGCTTCATTCCGGCCTGGGTGGCGGGTGTCGTGCCGAGCAGTCGGATCGGCGAGATGCCGGTGACCCATCACGCGCGGCATTACGGCAGCTCGAAGTACGGGATCTCGCGCACGTTCCGCGTTATTCTCGATCTGCTCGCGGTCTTGTTCTTCATGCGCTACAAGGCGCGGCCCGGGCACTTTTTCGGCTCCATCGGCCTGGCTGCCGGCGGCCTCAGTGTGCTGATCCTTCTCTATCTAGCGATAGACAAGTTCATCTTCGGCAACGACATCGGCACCCGTCCGATGCTGATCGTCGGCGTGATGCTGTTCCTCTCTTCGGTCCAGCTGATCACCACCGGCATTCTCTCGGAGATGATGGCGCGCGCCTATTTCCGCGACGATGAAATGACGAGTTACATCGTGCGCCAGACTTTCGAGCGGGAGCAGCCGCGTGCTTGAAGCGGTCAATCGACGCCCTGGAGCGGTCGTCCTGGCGGTTGCCGGCTATTTCCTGCTGTGCATCATCCTGCGGGTCTCCGTCTCGAGCTCACTGGAAATCGACGAGGCGGAACAGGCATTTCTGTCTCAGTTCCTCGCCCTCGGATACGGACCGCAGCCGCCCTTCTACAATTGGCTGCAATATGGACTGGCAGAGGTAATCGGGACCTCGCTGGCGACGATGACCATCCTCAAGAACGGGCTCCTATTTCTCTGCTGTCTGTTCTACGGCCTTGCGGCACGGCTGGTACTGACCGACCGCCGTCTGCCTCCGATCGCAATGCTCGGCGTTCTTACGCTGCCCCCGATCTTCCTACTCGCACAGCGCGATCTTTCCCATACGGTCGCAGCACTCTTCGCCGTCTCGCTGTTTCTCTACAGCTTCCTGAAAACGCTGAAGCGGCCCAGCCTTTTCTCCTATATTCTCACCGGCGTTGCGGTGGGTATCGGCCTGATGGCGAAGTACAACTTCCTCCTCGTGCCGGTCGCGGCGATCGTCGCCGTTTTGCCGGAACGGGAGCTGCGGGCGCGGATACTCGACTGGCGCATTCTGCCGGCGATTGCGGTAGCAACGCTCATCGTTCTGCCCCACGCCTACTGGATGCTGCAGAATTTCGGTTTCGCCTCGGGTGGGACCTTGAACGAGATGCGGGAGCGCGAGGCGGAGGGATTTCTGCTTCAGGCCTTTTACGGGGTCTACTCGCTCGGCTCCGCCGTCATCGGCGGCAGCCTGGTGCCGCTGCTCGTATTCGGCCTCGTCTTCCGCGGCAAGTTGCGCGCGATCTGGCAGGCGGAAAGCCCGTGGAGCAGGATCGTAGGGCGGATGCTCGCCCTTTGTCTGATCGCGGTCCTGCTGGTCGTACTCGGCGTGGCCGCCACGCATGTGCGCGAAAAATGGCTGGTCCTCTTCCTCGTTCTCATTCCGCTTTATCTCTGCCTGAAGATCGAGGCGGCGAATATCGACCTTACAGGCAGCCTCAGGCGCTTCTTTCTGCTGGTCTTAGTCATCGCGCTGGGCGCACTCGTGCTCGTGTCGGCGCGAGCGGTCGTGCGGCCGTGGTTTGGTGACTATTCGAGGCTGAACATACCCTACGCCGCATTGGCCGAAGCGGTGGCACAGGCAGAAGGCCAGCCGGCGCTTATCCTCGCCAATGACAAGCAGATCGCGGGAAATCTCCGAATGCAGTTCAGCGGAGCACAGGTCACGATGCCAAGCCTCTCGAATGCGCTTCCGGTCGATATGTCGAAAAGGCCCCTTCTCGCGGTCTGGCATGACGACGCACAGCCGGAAGCACCGGTTCCCGACCTGTTGCGGAACGCTCTCTCCGCACTTGGCATTCCGGACGCGGCCGCGGCACCGCGCCACCTCGCGCTGCCCTATCTCTACGGGACCGGCGAGGACCGCTACAGCTTCAGCTATATCTGGGTCGCGGAATAGACGCGCGGGAAGCCGCTACACGGGGTTCCCGAAATTGCTCTCCTGCGAGCCGACCAGCAGCTTCAATTCACCGGGGTGAACGCGCAATGCAACCTTGCCGCTTCTGATCGGGATAAGCTCGCCGTCGATGACGCAGTTGATCTTCCGATCCACCTTCGGAAAGTGCAGGTCGACCGTCAGAGCGCTCATCTCGGTGATCAGCGTGCTGCTCCTGAATTTTCCGCGCAGGATGTCGAAGGAGAGCTTCGCCACGCCCGCAGGGCTTAGCGGCGGCGCCGTGTAGAAGCCAAGGTGGCCGCTCGTCAGGTCTTCCGCATACATCAGCGTGTCGTGGCCGAAATGGTTGTTTGAAACGGAAATCGCCGAAACATGCCGGCGCTCGCGGTGCCCGTCCGCGTCGAATTCGATCTCGAAATCCGGCGGGTTGAAGATTACCCCGATGGCGGCGCGTACGCTGGCGCTGATCTTTCCGAGTCGCGACGCGAAACGATAGGACTGACGATAACGCACCATGCGGGCGTGGAGCCCCATCGAGAACTGATGCACGAATGCGCGGCCGTCAGCGCTGCCTATATCGGCATCGATGATTCGGCCATTGGCCAGCACCTCCGGGACCTTCCAGATATCGAGCGGCAGCTTCAGGGAGCGCGCGACGAGATTCATCGTCCCGGCGGGGACGATGCCCAGCGGCATGCCGGTTTTCCAGGCCACGCCTGCTGCCGCAGAAATCGTGCCGTCGCCGCCGCCGGCGACGATCGCGTCGAGATCGTCCCGTCCGCAAGCGGTCTCCAACGCGTCCCGCATCTCATCCGCTGCGACCACGGCGATCTCGATCTCGTGGCCGGCCGCCCGAAAGTCCTCCTCGACCTTCCTGCTGTAGGCATCCATGTCCGTCGTGCGGAAAGTTCCCCCATCTCGATTGAAGATGGCTTTGACTTTCAAGGGCTGCTGCCTCCGTCATGCGAGTGCGTTCAGCTTCTCAGATAAGAGCGGCAGCGGGGGTTTCCAGAGCTATGCGGACGAAAAGTGCGGGCGGCCTTATCGCCGGCCGCTTCGGCGTACGGAAGTTTCAACGAAGCGATCACGCGCGCTTGAGTTCGGGCCCCGAGCGGGATTCGAGCGGCTTCAGTGTCATGCGATCGCCGTCGCAGAGGACATTCTCGTCGCCCCAGGCTTTCAGGGCCATGATCACCGGTTTCAGGCTTTCTCCCCTCGGCGTCAAGGCGTAGTCGACACGCGGCGGAACGACCGGAAAGACCGTACGCGACAGAAGCGCCGCCTCCTCCAGCTCACGCAACTGCCTGGTCAGCATACGCGGCGTCACGCTCGGCAGCCTCCTGCGCAGTTCGTTGAAGCGCAGGACGCCTTCGCTCATCAGGTGATAGAGGATGACGCCCTTCCATTTGCCGTCGATGAAACTCAAGGTCGACTCGACCGGGCAGCCCGGAAATGTGTTCGTCAGCTTCGCGCGCGGCCGGGACATACGGTATCCTTTTCGACACTATAGGCCAAATTTGTGCATTCTTGCGTCCATTGAGCATAGGGCCCATGTAGCTCCTGTTCAATTTAAAAAGGAGCATTCCATGCGTGCCGTCGCCTACAAGACACCGCAACCCATCGCCAATGAGACCGCGCTGATGGACGTGGACCTGCCTGTGCCGACGCCGGGGGAGCGCGATCTCCTGGTGGAAGTCAAGGCGGTTTCCGTCAACCCGGTCGACACCAAGGTGCGCGCCGGCGTTCAGCCGGAGCCGGAGCAGCTGAAGGTTCTCGGATGGGATGCCGCCGGCGTCGTCAAGGCGGTCGGCCCGAAGGTTACGCTCTTCAAACCCGGCGACGAAGTGTTCTACGCAGGCGCCATCAGCCGGCCCGGGACGAATGCGGAGTTTCACCTCGTCGACGAGCGGATCGTCGGGCGGAAACCGCATTCGCTCGATTTCGCGGCCGCCAGCGCCTTGCCGCTTACGGCGATCACCGCCTGGGAGTCGATTTTCGATCGGCTCAGGGTCAATGATCCCGTACCGGGAGCAGCGAACGCGGTGCTGATCATCGGGGGCGCCGGCGGCGTCGGCTCGATCGCCATTCAGTTGCTGCGCGCTCTGACCAATGTCACCGTCATCGCCACCGCTTCACGCGCCGAAACCCGCGAGTGGGCCTTGAAGCTCGGTGCCCATCATGTGCTCGACCACAGCCGCCCGCTTGCGGCCGAGGTAGAGCAGCTCGCCCTCGGCGCGCCGGCCTTCGTGTTTTCAACGACCAACACCGACAAGCATGTCGACGAGATCGTCAAGCTGATCGCGCCGCAGGGGCGCTTTGCGCTGATCGACGACCTGGCGGTCCTCGATGTCATGCCGTTCAAGCGCAAATCCGTCTCGATCCACTGGGAAATGATGTTTGCGCGTCCGCTGTTCGGGACCCCGGACATGATCGAGCAGCACAACCTCTTGAACAGGGTCGCGGAACTGGTGGATGGCGGCAAGATCCGCACGACCTTAACGGAGACGCTCGGCCCCATCGACGCGGCAACGCTCAGGAAGGCGCATCAGATGATTGAAACCGGCCGCACGCGCGGCAAGCTGGTGCTCGCCGGATTCTGATCCGGTGGCGATGTGGGCCGTCTGCAAGGCCCCTCCCCAACCCCTCCCCACAAGTGCCACAAGTGGGAGGGACTGGGGAGGGGAAGTTCTTTGGTGCTTCTATCCGTGAATGATTTCGCGGTGGCGCTGGAGCCGGCGCCCGTAAGCCTGGCTCACCCGGTCGAAGATGATGGCGATTCCGACGATGGCGAGGCCGTTGAAGATGCCGAGCGTGAAATACTGGTTGGCGATCGCCTTCAAGACCGGCTGACCCAGGCCCTGAACGCCGATCATCGAGGCAATGACGACCATGGCGAGCGCCATCATGATGGTCTGGTTGATCCCGGCCATGATCGTCGGCAGCGCCAGCGGCATCTGCACGTTCTTCAGCTTCTGCCAGTTCGACGAGCCGAAGGCGTCCGCCGCCTCCAGCACATCCTTGTCGACCAGCCGGATTCCGAGATTGGTGAGGCGGATCATCGGCGGGATCGCGTAGATGACGACGGCTATAAGCCCCGGAACCTTGCCGATGCCGAGAAGCATCACGACGGGAATGAGGTAGACGAAGCTCGGCATCGTCTGCATCACGTCGAGCACCGGATTGACGATGTTCTGGAAACGATCGGAACGTGACATGATGATGCCCATCGGTATGCCGATCGCTATCGACAGGACCGTACAGACGAAGATCATCGAGATCGTCTTCATCGTGTCGTCCCACATGTCGAGATAACCGATGAGGAGCAGGGTACCGACGGCGCCGGCAACGATCTTCCAGTTGCGGCTGGCAAACCAGGCGATCACGGCAATCAGTATGAGAATGATCGGCCAGGGCGTTCGTGTCATGAACCGTTCGGCGTGGATCAGGAAGAACTGGAGCGGGTCGAAGAACGATTCGATCGCGTCGCCATAGGCGCGTGTGAAGCTACGGAACCCTTCGTCGATTATCTTCTTCAACTGCCGAAGCCGATCGTCGTCCATGTGCGGAAATTTGGTCAGCCATTCCATGTGTCGATTCCCCTTCGCACTCTTTTGGGCGGCTTATGGTTGTTATTGCTTTGCCGCCTGCCTCTTAACGCTAACGCGCGGTGTAAACGATGAAGCCGCGCAATCTTATTCTCAAACCGACATGCGGTGAACGAAATCTTGCGCCTTCCTTCGAAAACTACGCAGCAGAAAACAAAAAACGGCGCGCTTTTACGCGCGCCGTTCATTCGAGGCGAGTCGATCAGAGGGCAGCCTTGATCTTTTCGGCGACTTCGGGCGAAACCCACTTGGTCCAGAGGTCCGGGTTTTCCTCGAGGAAGTGCTTCGCGCCTTCCTCGCCGCTCGCCTGATTGTCGGTCATCCAGGCCATGAGCTTGTTGACCGTGTCGTTCGTCCAGGCGCGGGTGTTGAGATACTCCATGGCCGGGCCGGCGCGGTCGGCGAATTCCTTGGTTACCAGTGTCTGGACCTTGTCCTTCGGCCAATCGTTCTTCTTCGGATCCGGGCAATCCGCAACCGTATTGCAGCGCTTCCATTCGGCCATGTCGTTGGGGACGCCATGCTCGAGCTTGACCATCTCGTACTTGCCGAGCAGCGCTGTCGGGGCCCAGTAGTAGCCGACCCAACCCTGCTTGCGCTCGTAGGCCTTGGCAATCGAGCCATCGAGGCCGGCCGCCGAGCCGGTATCGACCAGCGTGAAGCCCGCCGCCTCGGCGCCATAGGCCTTGTAAAGCTGCGTCGTCACGACCGTGCCGCCCCACCCTTGAGGACCGTTGAAAATCGCGCCCTTGTTCGGATCCTCCGGATCGGGGAAGAGTTCCTTATGCTTCAGGACGTCGTCGATCGTCTTGATGTCCGGGTTGCCATCGACGATGTACTTCGGAACCCACCAGCCCTGTACGGCGCCATCCGAAAGCGCGACTGCGGCGCCTACGAGCTTGCCTTCTTCGAGGCCGCGGTTCACCACGTCCGGCAGCAGGTCGACCCAGCCCTCCGGCGCGATGTCCGGCTCGCCCTTCTCGATCATCGACGTGATGGTCGGCACCGTGTCGCCGACGACGAGCTCCGCACTGCAGCCGTAGCCTTCGGTCAGAATGAACTTGTCCACACTCGCCAGGACTTCGGCGCTCTGCCAGTTCATGTTGGCAATCGTCACATCGCCGCATTCCGCCGCCGATGCCGCGCTGCCGAGTCCCAAAAGACCGGCGGCCAGGCATGTCGTTGCAAGAAGTTTCTTCATTTCGGCTCCCTCTGTTTTGGCGGTGTCTCTATGGCGGACTGCCAGCCTCACCGCAGCTGCTGACAGTGAACGGAACAAGCACCCGCCCCGATCCGATGCCGGGGCGCGACAGCTCGTGGGTCAACCGATACCTGTTCGGACCGGTACCGCCCACATTGCTATCGTGTCTTTCCGGCGAACACTTTCCCATTTGCGTCAGCGGCTGACATTCCTGCCGTTTGTCAAACTACACAAATAATTGATGGGTTTAACCCCCTTTTTTAAATTCATTTGCCGGCAGCCCCCATCATCCACGTCGGAAGCTGGACGACTTAGAAGGACATGCGAAAAGGCCGGCGAACGCTCGCCGGCCTTTCCAGAAGTGCAATTGCGTGTTCGGACAGGGGCGTTCGACCTGCCTCCACGAACATCACATGTTGGGATAGACCGGCCCTTCGCCCCCTTCTCATCACGGGAGTCCGTGCGGGCCCGCCTCCACGAACATCACATGTTCGGATAGACCGGCCCTTCGCCCCCTTCTCATTACGGGAGTCCGTGCGGGCCTGCCTCTCCGAACATTCACATGTTCGGATAGACAGGCCCCTCGCCCCCTTGTGGCGGCACCCAGTTGATGTTCTGGTTCGGGTCCTTGATGTCGCAGGTCTTGCAGTGGACGCAGTTCTGGGCGTTGATGACGAAGGTGGGCTCGCCGTCCTTCTCCACCCATTCATAGACGCCGGCCGGACAGTAGCGCGACGACGGGCCGGCATAGACCTCGTATTCCGAGCGTTTCTGCAGATCCCAATCCTTCACCTGAAGATGCACCGGCTGGTCCTCCTCGTGATTGGTGTTCGACAAGAACACCGAGGAGAGCCGGTCGAAGGTCAGCACGCCATCCGGCTTCGGATAGTCGATCTTCTCGTGCTTGGCGGCCGGCTCGAGCGATTGCGCATCGGTCTTGCCGTGCTTCAGCGTGCCGAAGAAGGAGAAGCCGAAGAGCTGGTTGGTCCACATGTCCAGACCGCCGAGCGCCACGCCGACCGCGGTGCCGAACTTCGACCAGAGCGGCTTGACGTTGCGGACCCGTTTCAGGTCCTGGCCGATGGCGCTCTCGCGCCAGCCGCGCTCGATCTCGATCGGCTCGTCATTGGCGCGGCCGTGGGCGATCGCCTCGGCGAGCTTCTCCGCCGCGAGAATGCCCGACAGCACCGCATTGTGGCTGCCCTTGATGCGCGGCACGTTGACGAAACCGGCTGCGCAGCCGATCAGAGCCCCGCCGGGGAAGGAAAGCTTCGGCACAGACTGGTAGCCGCCCTCGGTAATGGCGCGTGCGCCGTAGGAGAGCCGCTTGCCACCCTCGAAGGTGCCGCGGATCGCCGGATGCGTCTTGAAGCGCTGGAACTCCTCGAACGGATAGAGATACGGGTTCTTGTAGTTGAGATGGACGACGAAACCGACGGCGACCAGATTGTCCTCGAGGTGATAGAGGAAGGATCCGCCGCCGGTCTTCATGCCGAGCGGCCAGCCGAAGGAATGCTGCACAAGGCCGGGCCTATGATTTTCCGGCTTCACCTCCCAGAGTTCCTTCAGGCCGATGCCGAATTTCGGCACATCGCGCCCCTCGTCGAGCTTGTATCTGGCGATCAACTGCTTGGCGAGCGAGCCGCGCACGCCCTCGCCGATGAGGGTGTACTTGCCGAGCAGCTCCATGCCGCGGGCGAAGTTCGGCCCCGGCTCGCCGTTGCGCTCGATGCCCATGTCGCCGGTGGCAACGCCGATCACCGCGCCCTCGTCATTGTAGAGGACCTCGGTCGCGGCAAAGCCCGGATAGATTTCGACGCCGAGCGCTTCCGCCTGGGTGGCCAGCCAGCGACAGACATTGCCGAGGGAGACGACGTAGTTGCCGTGATTGTTCATCAGCGGCGGCATCAGGAAATTGGGAAGGCGGACCGAGCCGGCGGGGCCGAGAAAGAGGAACTGGTCGTCGGTGACTTCCGTCTTGAACGGGTGGTCCGATTCGTCGCGCCAGCCGGGCAAGAGCCGGTCGATGCCGATCGGGTCCACCACGGCGCCGGAGAGGATATGCGCGCCCACTTCGGCGCCCTTCTCCAGAACCACGACCGAGAGTTCCGGATTGACCTGCTTCAGCCGGATCGCCGCCGCAAGACCAGCCGGTCCCGCCCCGACGATCACGACGTCGAATTCCATGCTCTCGCGTTCGGGGAGTTCTTGTTGCTCGGTCATCACACTCTCCAGTTCTGCCGGTCTTCTGCCGGCTCCGTTCCCGGCCAAATCATCCCGTCATGACAAATGCCGTAAACCTTGTCGAGCCGGGATGCGACAGACTGTCTCTGCATTTGCGCATGAGTTCATGAGATTACTATGTTACTTGAACGTATACGTAAATCCATCTGGGCGGATCCGGCCGATGGGCAGCTTGCTTTTGCAGCGCTCGCATGCGAGGAGGCCCGCCCCACCCCGCAAGCCGCATCACCGACAAGACGGAGACGATCATGGCATTCGCCCTAGGCCTCGACTTCGGCACGACCAATTCGGTACTGGCGCAGGCCGACGGCGCCTCGACGCGCTCCATCGTCGTGGAAAGCCCGATCGGGAGATCGGACACGACGCGCACGGCGCTCTCTTTCCTGAAGGATGCCGGTCCCTCGCCCTTGAAAGTCGAAGCAGGACAGGCGGCAATCCGCGAATTCATCGACAATCCGGGCGAATGCCGCTTCCTTCAGTCGATCAAAACCTTTGCCGCGAGCGCGCTCTTCCAGGGCACGCTGATCTTCGGCAAGCGCTACGAGTTCGAGGACCTGATGCAGCGTTTCCTGACGCGGCTCAAAGACTATGCCGGCAGTAACTGGGAGTCCACCTTCAGGCGTGTCGTCATCGGCCGTCCCGTGCAGTTTGCGGGCGCCAATCCGAACGAGAAACTGGCCCTCGAACGCTATAATCGCGCGCTTACCCGCATGGGTTTTCCCGAAGTCCATTACGTGTACGAACCGGTCGCGGCCGCCTTCTATTTCGCGCGCAACCTCGATCGCGACGCGACGGTGCTCGTCGCCGACTTCGGCGGCGGCACCACCGACTACTCGATCATCCGATTCGAGAGCCAGGCCGGTCGACTGACGGCAACGCCGATCGGACATTCCGGCGTCGGCATCGCGGGAGACCATTTCGACTTCCGGATTATCGACAACATCGTCTCGCCGCTCATCGGAAAGGGGAGTCTGTTCAAGAGCTTCGACAAGCTGCTTGAGGTGCCGTCGAGCTACTACGCGAATTTCGGCCGCTGGAATCAGCTTTCTATCTTCAAGACCTTGAGAGATTTCACCGAATTGAAAAAACTGGTGCGCGCAAGCCTGGAGCCGGAAAAGCTGGAGTCCTTCGTGGAGCTCATCGAGCATGACGAAGGCTATCCACTCTATCAGGCGGTCTCGGCCACCAAGATGCGGCTCTCGCAGGCTGAGGAGACCGAATTCGCCTTTGCGCCGCTGGGCGAGCGCGCACGCCGTACCGTTCACCGGGAAGAGTTCGAAGCCTGGATTGCGCCTGACCTTGCCCGCATCGAGGAGGCGCTTGACGAGGTCCTTTCAACGTCTGCGACAACACCGGACGGGATCGACAAGGTGTTTCTGACCGGCGGGACATCCTTCGTGCCGGCGATTCGCCGTCTCTTCGAGAACCGCTTCGGCAAAGAACGCATCGAGAGCGGCGGCGAGCTCCTGTCGATCGCCCATGGCCTGGCGCTTATCGGCGAGCGCGACGACATCGCGGCCTGGACAGCGGCGGCCTGAAGGCAGTCCCTGCCACCACAGATTTGAGGAACGTGCAGTGGACCACGCCCACCGATCTGTTACATTCGCCCCATGATCTCGGCCAACGACCTCTCCCGCTCCGAACTCGCTGCCCTTCTCGCCTTCCATGCGGAGGCGGGTGTCGAGTGGCTCCTCGAAGAAGAACCGGTCGATCGGCTCGCTGAATTCGAGGCAATGAGAATCAGGCGCGCGCAAAGCCGCGCCGTGCCGCAAACCAGCGCGACCGCAGTCGAACCGCAGCAGCCTCCTCCCCTTGCCGCCCCCTCGCGCGAGCGTCGCCCCGCGCCTCCGGCATCCCCTCCGGTGGTTGCGATACCGGACGAGCAGGCCATCAAGGAGGCGCAGTTCGTCGCCGATGCCGCGCGATCGCTGGGAGAGCTACGCACGGCCATGGAGGCCTTTGCCGGCTGCAACCTCAGGAACAGCGCCCGCAACCTCGTCTTTGCCGAAGGCAGTGCTGCTTCGGGTGTCATGATCATCGGTCCGATGCCCTATGCGGATGACGACCGCGACGGCCGCCCTTTTGCGGGGCGGCACGGCGAGATGCTCGAACGGATGCTGTCCGGCATCGGCCTCTCGCGCGAGGACGTCCTTCTTGCCAATGCCGTGCCCTGGCGGCCACCGGGAAACCGCGTTCCGAGCGCTCGCGAGGCGGATATCTGCCGGCCGTTCATCGAGCGTCAGATCGCGCTGGCCGAACCCAAGCAGTTGCTTCTGCTCGGCAACTTCACCGCCCGCTTCTTCTTCGGCGGCGAAACGATCCATCAACTGCGCGGCGAATGGCGAGAGCTCACCTTTGGTGGCACCCGCATTCCAACGCTCGCCACCTTGCATCCGCAGGACCTTGTCGCCGCTCCCGTCAACAAGCGCTTTGCCTGGCTGGACCTGCTGGCGTTCAAGTCGCGCCTCGGCTGATCCAACTGCTCGATTTATGAACAAGGTGTGAAAAAAGCCATGCGATTTGCGCATGTCTGAGCGGCGTTTTAGCGCATTGCAAAATCAATGCTGCACCGCAATATAGCACGACGGGAGGAATGGATAAGGATTTGAACCATGACTGCCCGCTATCGCCCGATTCACAGCAGCTTCGAGACGCTCCGCTACGCCGGTGCCTCCTCGCGCGCGCCGTTCAACAGCTTCGGGTCGGCTGCCAACGAGCAGCTGACAGCAATCGGTCTCGCGCGGACGACCCGCCCGGCTCAGATCTTCGCCGAATTCATCCAGCGCTGAACGCCCTGCGCCGGAAAGACTGCAGGAGAGAACGATCATGTCCAAGCCGCTCGACAGCATTCGCGGTCTCGTCGACACGATCTCCGACATTCGCACCGCCGTCCGCGCGTCTCGCGAGTACAGCCGCCTGAGCATCGCCAGCGACGGGCGCCGCGCCGATCACGGCGCGGCGAGCCAGTTGCTGCCGAGATAGGGCTCGTTTGGGTCCCGGATCGACCTGAAACCAACGTGATCGATTCCAATTGGTGGAACGCGGATGCGGGCGGAAATCCGCACACACTTTCCTCATCCCGCTCCAGCCTTTCCGGCTGCGCCATTTCGCCATTCCCTGTCGCAATCGACAGCGCCCCGGAACTTCGTTACAGCCACTCTCGATTCGTTTTGACGGAGTGACGAAGTTCATCGGCCGAGCCGAAACGAAGCCGCTCCTTAATCCCCTCTCCAGGAGCGCCGATGCTGGCGAACTTCGCTTCCGTTTTCAGCCTGATGCTCTCGACCTTCCTGATGATGGTCGCCTTCGGGCTGCAGAGCTATGTCATCCCTGTACGCTCCGTGGCGGAAAGCTGGTCGACCCTCACCATCTCGATCTTCGCAACCGGCTACACGCTGGGGTTCACCCTTTCCTGCATCGTCACGCCTAAATTCGTCCTGCGCGTCGGCCATGTCCGCGTCTTCACAGCCCTGATAACGCTCCTTTCCATCGCGATACTGATGTGCGGGCTCGTCGTCGATTGGCGCGCCTGGATCGGCTTCCGTGCCGTGTCGGGCTTTGCGATTGCCGGAAGCTATCTCGTCATCGAGAGTTGGCTGAACGAGCGGGTGACGAACGAAAATCGCGGCCTGCTCTTCTCGCTCTATCTCATCACCAGCATGGTCGGCACGATCGGCGGACAGTACCTGGTGCCGCTCGGCGATCCGAGCAACACGTCCCTGTTCATCCTTTGCGGCGTGCTGTTCTCGCTCGCCCTGCTGCCGACCGCCCTTTCCTCCTCGCCGATGCCGGCCCCCCCGGCACGGGCAAATTTCGATATCCCCGCACTCTATCGCCGCTCGCCGGTCGCCGTCGTCGGCGGCTTTCTCGCCGGTGCGCTCTCGGGCGCGTGGCTCAATCTCGGCGGCGTCTTCACCCAGAAGATCGGCCTTTCGACCGGCGAGGGAGCGACACTACTCGCGTCGCTTCTGGCCGGCAGCGCGATCTCGCAGGTCCCGATCGGCCGCGCCTCGGACCGGATGGACCGGCGCATCGTCATGGTTGCCTGCGGCATCGCCGGCGTCGTGTCGTGCCTTGCCATGTCCGTTTCGATTGCGAGCAGTCCCCCGGTTCTCTATGCACTCGCCGCCTGCATCGGCACGGTCCTCTTCCCGATCTACGCGCTGAACGTCGCGCATGCCAACGACCTTGCCCGCCCCGACGAATATGTGGAGATTTCATCCGGGCTGATGATCACCTACGGCCTCGGCACGATCTCCGGTCCGCTGATGGTCGGTCCGGTCATGGACCGGTTTGGCCCCGTCGCACTGTTCATCGCGCTTGCCGTGTATTTTGCACTCTACAGCGGCTATGCCGCGTGGCGCATCCTTCAGCGCGAGCAGCATGACGGCCTCGTCGCGAAGACCGATTTTCAGGCGACCACGGTGCTGCCGACCCCCGGTCCCGACGTCACCGGTCCGCTCGCACAGCAGGACGCAGGCGACCTCATCGAGGACGATACCGTTCCTGTCTGGGAGCAACGCGCCGAGTAGCCCATCCCTTTATCCCTGCGGCGTCACGTGCTTGCGCGCGCCCTTGCGTTCCAGTCCCAGCCGATGTTCCCGGTAGATGATGAAGATGCCCGCGCCGACGACGATCGCCGTCCCGGCAAGCATGGTCAAGGTCGGCACGTCGCCGAAGAGGAAGTAGCCGATGACTATGCCGAGCACGATCGACGTGTATTCGAAGGGAGCGATCGTCGACATATCGGCGTGGCGATAGCTCTCCGTCAGCAGGATCTGCCCGACGCCGCCGCAAAAGCCGGCGATCGTCAGGAGAACGAAGGCCTGCCAGGAAAGCTCGGACCAGCCGAAAGGCAGCGTCGCGAGCGAGAACACCGCGGCCGAAAGGGAGAAGTAGAGGACGATGGTATGCGTGCGCTCCTTCTGCACGAGCTTGCGCACGAGCACCATCGCCGTTGCCCCGAGCGCTGCCGAAAGCAATACGGCGACCGCACCCTTGGCCTCGGCCGACCCGAAGCCGCCTTCGTTGAACAGCGTAAGCCGCGGCCAGGAGATGATAAACACCCCGACGAGCCCGACAAACACCGCAGACCAGCGATAGAGCCGCACGATCTCGCCCAGAAAAATTGCCGCGAAAGCGACAGCGAGCAGCGGCATGGCATAGCCGATCGCAATCGCCTCCGGCAGCGGCAGATGGACGAGGCCGTAAAAGCCGCAACTCATGGCGAGAATGCCGACAAAGCCGCGCACCAGGTGTCCGGTGATATCATTGGTCCTGAACGCATCCCGCAATGCGCCACGGCATGCCAGAAATCCAAGGATCGGCACCATCGCAAAAGCCGAGCGATAGAAGGTGATCTGGCCGGTGGGGATATCGTCGCCCGCAGCCTTGATGCAGGTCGACATGCACACGAAGACGACGACGGAGAGCACCTTGAGCACAATCCCCTTCATCGGGCTCACATCGTCCGCATCCATGAAACGCAACTTTTCAAACTGACATCGGCGAACCGGTCGGAAGGCCAACAGAAACGGGAGGACGCGGCGGCAAGGCCGCGAAAGGACCACGCCACCTTAGCCGTGCTTGCGCAGCATGTTGGATCAAATTTCGTGATGGAGCTGGTTTTTTCGTGATGAATTCGCCGGCATATGCAAAGCTTGTTGCCGGAGAAAGATGCCTGCAGGTTATTTAGCAAGCCCGAAAAAATCGTCACGGATTTAGTTCTTGTTAGTGCCGCTCCGATAAACCTTCGGTCAATAAGAGGCGGGAGTGGCCCTGCGTTTTTGCTGCCGGATGTACTGTCGCCGGCACCACATTCGTGCGTAAATCTCGGATCTTGGCTTTTCACCATCACGAGCGCCCTCTACAAATCAAAAGAGCAAGAAGGCGCAAGCAGGACTGACCATGCGGACAAACACTGGCCAGATCGTTCATCTGGAAAACTACCGGCCGACCGATTTCGTACTCGAGAGGGTGGACCTGACTTTCGAACTCGACCCGAGGGAAACGAAGGTCGAGGCGCGCATGATCTTCCATCGCCGCGAAGGCGTCAGCCCCTCTGCACCGCTCGTTCTCGACGGCGACGAGCTCACCATGACCGGCCTGCTGCTCGACCAGGAAGCGATTCCCGGCACGCTCTATGAAGCGACGGACGACACGCTTACCATTCGTGGCCTGCCGGAAGCGGCGCCCTTCGAGATCACCGTCACGACGGCCTTGTCGCCTGAGACGAACACCAAGCTGATGGGCCTCTACCGCACGAGCGACGTCTATTGCACCCAGTGCGAAGCCGAAGGCTTCCGCCGCATCACCTACTTCCCGGATCGCCCCGACGTGCTGGCGGTCTATACCGTGAACATCATCGCGGACAAGGCTTCCGCACCGCTCCTGCTTTCGAACGGCAACTATCTCGGCGGCGCCGACATGGGCGACGGCCGTCATTTTGCCTCCTGGTTCGATCCGCATCCGAAGCCGAGCTACCTGTTCGCGCTCGTTGCCGGCGATCTGGGCGTCGTCGAGGGCACCTTCACCACCGCTTCCGGCCGCGACGTCGCGCTCAAGATCTATGTCGAGCACGGCAAGGAGCCGCGTGCCGCCTACGCCATGGAAGCGCTGAAGCGGTCGATGAAATGGGATGAGGAAGTCTTCGGCCGCGAATACGATCTCGACATCTTCATGATCGTTGCCGTTTCCGATTTCAACATGGGCGCCATGGAGAACAAGGGGCTCAACATCTTCAACGACAAATACGTGCTCGCCGATCCCGAGACGGCGACCGATGCGGACTATGCCAATATCGAGGCGATCATCGCCCACGAATATTTCCACAACTGGACCGGCAACCGCATCACCTGCCGCGACTGGTTTCAGCTCTGCCTGAAGGAAGGCCTGACCGTCTATCGCGACCACGAGTTTTCCGCCGACATGCGTTCGCGCGCCGTGAAGCGGATCGCCGAAGTGCGGCACTTGAAATCCGAGCAGTTCCCCGAGGATGCCGGCCCCCTCGCCCATCCGGTGCGCCCGACGCAATACCGCGAAATCAACAATTTCTACACGACGACGGTTTACGAGAAGGGATCCGAGGTCACGCGGATGATCGCGACGATCCTCGGCCGCGACCACTTCAAGAGGGGAATGGACCTCTACTTCGAGCGGCACGACGGCCAGGCGGTGACGATCGAGGATTTCGTTGCCTGCTTCGAGGCTGCGAGCGGCCGCGACCTCAAGCAGTTCTCGCTATGGTACCATCAGGCCGGAACGCCGCTCGTCACCGCTGCCGGCACCTATGACGCCTCCAGCCAGACATACACGCTATCGCTGGAGCAGACCGTTCCGCCGACGCCCGGGCAGAGCAGCAAGGCACCGATGCATATCCCGCTCCGCTTCGGATTGCTGCTTCCGGACGGAAGCGAGGCAAGGCCCTCGGCCGTCTCCGGCGCCGAGATCACCGGCGACGTACTGCACCTGACCGAGCGCAAACAGACGATCACCTTTTCCGGCATGCCATCAGAGCCGGTCCCCTCCTTCAATCGCGGCTTCTCCGCGCCCGTCAATCTGCACCTGGCGCAAAGCGCCGAGCAGCGTGCGCTGATCGCACGCCACGAGACCGACCTCTTCGCACGCTGGCAGGCGCTGAACGCGATGGCCCTCGACAATCTCGTCAAGGCGGCAGCGGAAGCGCGTGTCGGCCAGCCGGTTGCCTGTGACGATGCGCTCGTCGACGCCCTGCTTGCAGCGACCGGCGACGACCGACTGGAGCCGGCGTTCCGATCGCAAGTGCTGTCCCTGCCGAGCGAAACCGACATAGGCCGCGAAATCGGCGGCAACAACGACCCGGATGCCATTCACGCCGGCCGTCAGGCTATTCTGGCCGCCATCGCCACGGCCGGCAAAGACACCTTTGCGCGACTGGTGAACGAAATGTCCCTGTCCGGCCCGTTCCGTCCCGATGCCGACAGCGCCGGGCGGCGGGCGCTGCGCAATTCCGGGCTCACCTACCTCGTCTATGCCGACGGAAAACCGGAGAAAGCCGCTGATGCGTTTCGGTCCGCCAACAACATGACCGACCTCAGCCAGGCGCTGACGCTTCTTGCGCATCGGTTTCCGGGCGCCGAAGAGACGGCGGACGCCCTGGCCGCGTTCAAGAAGCGCTTTGCCGACAACGCGCTGGTCATCGACAAGTGGTTCGCCATTCAGGCGACGATTCCCGGAGCATCGACGCTCGACCGCGTTCGGGCGCTGATGTCGGATCCTCTCTTCAATGCCAGCAATCCGAACCGCGTTCGCTCACTGGTCGGCACATTCGCCTTCGTGAATGCCACCGGCTTCAACCGCATCGACGGTGAAGGCTATCGTTTCCTTGCCCGGCAGATTCTGGACATCGATGCGCGCAACCCGCAACTTGCGGCGCGTATTCTGACGTCGATGCGCTCCTGGCGGTCGCTCGAAAAGATCCGGGCCGGCCACGCCCGGAGCGCGCTCGAGTATATCGCGCGCGCCTCCAATCTTTCCGCCGATGTCAGCGACATTGTCGACCGCATGCTCAAAGACAAGCACTGACCAGAGCACCGGCACACCGCCGATCACGACGGTTTCAGGTCGGATCGACCTGAAACCGTCGTGGATCTGGCCCGAAGTCGGCTCTGGCAGTCCGGCTATCATTTCCCAACGATGAAATATGGTTAACAAATCTTTACCGTTACCTCTGGACAAGGCGAATCGCCCTGTGATTCATTGAGTCAGATTCGGGCGAGCGGCGCGCCGAATCACTGAAACGCCCGCTTCCGGGAAACCGATAAAGACGGGACCGACGTTTCGGACTGAGAAGAATCAAGCGTTCCTTGCGGCATGGTCGCGTGCGGATCGCTTTTCGAGGACGACAAATTGGATAAGATGGCGGACGCGCGACGGGGAAGCGCAGCCGAAGGGCGGTTGCGACTCAAGTTTCCGGGCTTTTCGAGCCTCGAACGGGAGTTCATCGAGCAGGCAAAGATATTTGCCGAACCGGCCTCGCAGAAGCTCGCAATGGCCGAGCCGATGCTCAAGCGGTCCATCCCGGTCCTCATTATCGCTTTTCTTCTCATCGTGGCGATCTCACGGATGTCGGGCATCATGGACGAGCATGCCCGCATGGAAGCCTCCTCCCGCCGGACGGTCAGCCTCGCGGCCGCAGCGGCAGCCGGTGTTTTCCAGACCGGCGGATCGGAACTCTTCGCCGATGGCCGCCGCTGGGAGGTCGAACGCCGGCTCACCGAACTTCTGCCTGCCGAAATCCTGGACGCCGGAATTTTCCTGCTGACGGTCCGCAGAGACGGACGCGTCTTTGCCGGGACGCAGGATGGCGTCCATCTCATCGGGCGCACGCTCTCCGCAATCGCTCCCGAGGTCGCGACGCTGCAATATTACGGCGAGGGTGCCGGCGTCGTAAGAGCGTCGATCGACGGCATCGAGCATTTCATCGCTCTCCGGCAATTGCCGGATTCCGGCGGCGCGGTTCTGGCGGCGACGTCGATCGCCAGATTCGAAGCGGCCTGGCGCGACGAAATTTCACTCAACGTCACGCTGTTTGCCGGCGTTTCGGCGATCCTGATGGTCGTCCTCTATGCCTATTACATTCAGGCAAAGCGCGCCCGAGATGCCGATGCGGTCTTTGCCGAATCGAACCTGCGCGTCGAAACGGCGCTCTCGCGTGGACGCTGCGGCCTCTGGGATTTCGATCTCGACAACCGGCGCCTCTTCTGGTCCCGCTCGATGTACGAGATGCTGGGAATGCCGGGCGACGCGAGCGTGCTTTCGTTCGGCGATGCCGCCCGTCTCATGCATGTCGAAGACCGGGGCATATACCGGGTCGCTCGGGCGATCGCGAAAGGCAACGAGCGCCAGATCGATCAGGTGTTCCGGATGCGCCATGCGGATGGCCACTATGTATGGCTTCGAGCGCGTGCCCAGGTGATCCGCACCGTGTCGGGCCGGACGCATCTGATCGGCATTGCGATGGACGTGACCGAGCAACACAGGCTTGCGCAGCGTTACGCCGAGGCCGATCAGCGCCTGGCGGACGCGATCGAGTGCACCTCGGAGGCCTTCGTGCTCTGGGACAAGCACGATCGCCTGGTGATGTGCAACACCCATTACCAGCAAGCCTGGCAGTTGCCCGACCACGTGCTGGTGCCCGGCACCGAACGCACGATCGTCCATGCGGCGGCGGCAAGGCCCGTTGTCGAACGGCGCGTCGCCGATCCGGACCGGAGCAATCACTCGCAGACGAGCGAGGTTCAGCTTGCCGACGAACGCTGGCTGCAGATCAATGAGCGGCGCACGCGCGACGGCGGGCTCGTCTCGGTGGGCACGGACATCACGCTCCTCAAGCGGCATCAAGTTCGCCTGCGCGAATCTGAGCGGCGGCTGATGGCAACCATCGGAGATCTGTCCGCCTCCCGCGTAACGCTCGAGCAGCAGAAGGCCGAACTTTCCGTCGCCAACGCGAACTATCAGGCGGAGAAAGAGCGCGCCGAGGCCGCGAACCGGGCAAAGTCCGAATTCCTCGCCAACATGTCGCACGAGCTGCGCACCCCGCTGAACGCCATTCTCGGCTTTTCGGAAATCCTGCAGGACCAGATGTTCGGCCCCCTCGGCTCGGAGAAATACCACGAGTATTCGCGCGACATATTCGAGAGCGGCAAGCATCTGCTCAACGTCATCAACGACATACTCGACATGTCGAAGATCGAGGCCGGCCATATGCGCATCACGCGCGAGCGGATCGATCTCGCGCCACTCATCGAGGAGACCCTTCGTTTCACGGCGATTCCGGCAGAGCGAAAGAACATCCGCGTGGTCCAGCAGATATCCTCCGGCCTGACGATGTTCGCCGACCGCCGGGCGATGAAGCAGGTCCTGCTCAATCTCCTCTCCAATGCGGTCAAGTTCACCAATGAAGGCGGCCGCATCTCCTTGCGGGCGCGCAAGGTGAGGGGCGCCGTCACGCTGACGATCGCCGATTCCGGCATCGGCATTCCCAAGGGCGCGTTGCAGAAGATCGGCCAGCCCTTCGAGCAGGTGCAGAGCCAATATGCCAAGAGCAAGGGCGGCTCCGGGCTCGGGCTCGCCATATCCCGTTCGCTGACGCGGCTTCACGGCGGGACGATGAAGATCCATTCGGCAGAGAATGTCGGCACCATCATATCGGTCAGGATTCCCGACCGCGGCTGACTACGCCCGCTTACGCTGCAGCGACGACCCCCTGGAAGATCCGGCGCACGGCCTTCGAGAAACGGCGAATGTCGGCTTCGAGATGCGTCAGATCCGGATAGTCTCCGGCACGGCAGACGAGATCCACGAGACCGGCCGGCGCTTCCTTCGGATCGAAGTCGCCGTCGATGCAGAGGCGCACGAGTTGCGACAGCTCTGAGAAGAGTACGAGCGCTTCGGCGGCCGTATCGAGATCGTTCGCATTCATCATCCCGGCGCCGAGCGCCTTCAGCGCCTCGAGCGTATGCGTGCCGGCCGGAGGGGACGTCACTCCCCTCGCCGGCGCGATCAGGGCGAGGTACTGGGCGATGAACTCGATGTCGACCAATCCGCCGGGAATGAGTTTGAAATCCCAGATGTCCTTCGGCGGCTTCTCCTTGTCGATCAGGCCGCGCATCTCCTCGACGTCCTTGCGGATCTTCGCGATGTCGCGCTTTTCAGTGAGGATCTCGGCAAAGATCGCCTCCGCTTCGCCGACGAGGCTCTCGTCGCCGCAGATGCAGCGCGCCCGCGTCAGCGCCAGATGCTCCCAGGTCCAGGCTTCCGTTCGCTGGTACTTGGCGAAGGCGGTTATGCGGGTGGCAACCGGCCCCTTGTTCCCGGAGGGTCGCAGCCTCATGTCCACGTCGTAGAGGATGCCCTCGGCGGTCGGGGCGGAAAGCGCGGCGATCAGCCGCTGCGTGACCCGCGTAAAATAACGCACCGGATCGAGCGGCTTGGCGCCGTCGGATTCGAGCACTTCGTCGTCGTAATCGTAGAGCAGGATGAGGTCGATGTCGGAGCCGGCGGTCAATTCGTGACTGCCGAGCTTGCCCATTCCGACGATTGCGACCCGCCCGCCGGGGAAACGTCCGTGCGCCGACCGGACCTCCTCCAGAACCGCATCGAGCGCGGCGGCAATGATCAGATCGGCAAGGTCGGTGAGAGCGCGCCCCGCCTGAAGGCCGGTGATCGCGCCTGTGAGCAGCCGGATACCGATCAGGAAGCGCTGCTCGGCGGCGATGATGCGCAAGCGGTCCAGCACCTCCTCATAGTGCCGGCCTGCGCCGACGAAGGTCGCGATGCGCGGCGCCAGATAATCCCTCGTCGGCAGTTCGGCAAGCAGCCCCGGCTCCAGCATGCCGTCGAAGACATGCGGCTTGGCGGCGATGATGTCCGCCAGGCGCGGTGCAGACGACATGATATTGACGATCAGCGACAGGAGGCCGGGATTGTTGCCGAGTAGCGAGAAGAGCTGGATCCCCGCGGGCAGACCGGAGAGGAAGTGGTCAAAACGCAGAAACGCTTCGTCCGCCCGCCTGCTTTCGCCGAAGACGCGCAGAAGCTCCGGCGTCAGTTCCGTCAGCCGCTCGCGCGCCTCGACCGATTGCGTTGCCCGATAGCGCCCGTAGTGCCAGGTGCGGATGATATTCGCTATGTCGGACGGCCGCTGGAAACCGAGCTTCTTCAGTGTTTCGAGCGTATCCGGATCGTCCTGCTGACCGGTGAAGACCAGGTTTCCGGTTTCGGTGGATAGCTTCGCCTCCTGCTCGAAAAGCTGCGCATAGCGCCGCTCGACCGCGCGCAGCACGCGCGACAGCGCATCCGAAAAGGAAGCCGTATCCTCGAAGCCCAGCATATAGGCGATCCGCCTCAGCTCCGGCTCGGTTTCCGGAAGGAGGTGGGTTTGCTCGTCATGCACCATCTGGATGCGGTGCTCGACGTCGCGCAGGAACCAATAGGCATCGGTAAGCTCCTCGGCCGTCGCCGCGTCGATCCAGCCGCTCTCGGCGAGCATCCGCAGCATCGCTTCCGTTTCGCGCAGACGCAGCGCGGGCGTGCGGCCGCCGGCGATCAGCTGCTGGGTCTGAACGAAGAACTCGATCTCCCGGATGCCGCCGCGCCCAAGCTTGATGTTGTGTCCCTTCACGGCGATTTCTCCGTGCCCCTTATGGGCATGGATCTGCCGCTTGATCGAGTGAATGTCGGCAATTGCCGCATAGTCGAGGTACTTGCGGAAGACGAAGGGCGTCAGTTCCTTGAGGAAGCGTTCGCCCGCCTCCAGATCGCCCGCGATCGGCCGCGCCTTGATGAAGGCGGCCCGTTCCCAGTTCTGCCCCCTGCTCTCGTAATAGAGCATTGCCGCCTCGACCGGGATGGCAAGCGGCGTGGAGCCCGGGTCTGGCCTGAGCCGCAGATCCGTGCGGAAGACATAGCCGTCGCCGGTTCTCTCCTGCAGGATGCGAATCAAGCGCCGCAACAGCCGGGCGAAGGTTTCCGGAGCATCGTCGCGATTGGTGATGATGCCCGACTGCGGATCGTAGAAGACGACAAGATCGATATCGGAAGAATAGTTGAGCTCGCCGGAGCCGAGCTTTCCCATTCCAAGCACGACGACGCCGGAGGCGGTAGACGGCGCGGAACTGTCCTCCAACACGAACTTGCCGCTTTCATGCGCGCCGAGCAGCAGATGATCGATCGCCGCCGAAACGGCCGCCTCTGCAAAATCGCTGAGCCACCGTGTCGTCTCACGTCCACCGAAAAGCCGCGAAAGGTCCGCAAGCGCGACGGCGAAGGCGACCTCGCGCTTCGCCCGTCTCAATCGCGTCATGATCTCGGCATCCGGCAGCGCCGCCCCGGGCGCATCGCCCCGCCAGGACACCCTCGCGGCCTCGATCCTGCGCTTCAAAAACGTCGGCAGCGCCTCGGATAGCAATGCTTCGAGGATCGCCGGGTGGCTACGCGCCGTGTCCCGCAGGAATGGCGAAAGCGCGAAGGCGGCAACGAGAAAATCCTTGAGCGGCGCGTCCGAGGCAATGAGCTTGGCAATCTGCTCGCTGCCTTTCGCCGCATCCTTGAGTACGGAAAGGGCGGCTTTGGCGTCCGCCTGGCTCGCCGGGCGAATCGCCACCACATCGATATCGGACAAAGACCGCTCGATCGCTTCCGCCATGCACAATCCCCCCTTCGGTTCCCGTCATGGGTTTATCAGGTCGCAACCGCCGGGAAAACCATGCGCACCGCCAGGCCCCGACCTTCCTCCTCCGTCGCCGACAGTTCCAGCGAGCCGCGGTGCATCTCCATGACGGCCTCGACGAGCGAGAGGCCGAGGCCTGTCCCCGGCTTCGACCGGCTTTCGTCCAGGCGAACGAAACGCTTGACGACCTCCCCGCGCATATTCTCCGGAACGCCGGGCCCGTGGTCGGCAACGGTCAACACGACGTGACGAGCGCTCCTCTTCAATTCAACCCGTATCAGCGGATTTTCGGCACCTTCCGCATATTTGATCGCATTGTCGATCAGGTTGCCCAGCGCCTGGCTGATCAGTTCGCGGTTGCCGGAGATCGCCGCCCCCGCCGCCGCCTCCGCTTCGATGCGCATTTCCTTGTCTTCCGCCAGCGGCTCGTAGAGTTCGACGCAATCCGCCACGATCTGCGCCAGGTCGACCTCGTTCATCTCGGCGACGGCGGAGCCGGCTTCGACGCGGGAAATCATCAGAAGCGCGTTGAAGGTACGAATCAGCTGATCGGACTCGGCGATGATCTGTTCGAGCGCACCGCTCTGGTTGCCCCCTTCGGTATCGGCGAGCGCCGCCTCTGCCTTGTTGCGCAAGCGCGTCAGCGGTGTCTTGAGATCGTGCGCTATGTTGTCCGAGACCTGTTTCAGTCCTTCGTTCAGCTTTTCGATGCGCTCGAGCATCGCGTTCAGCGATTCCGAAAGACGGTCGAACTCGTCGCCGGAACCGCTCGTCGGCAAGCGTTGCGAGAGGTCGCCGGCCATGATCTTGGTGCTCGCCTCCGACATGCGGTCGATCCGGCGCAGGGCGTTCCGGCCGATGCCGAACCAGATCACCAGCGCACCGAGGCCCATGATGCCGAGCGCGACCATCAGCGCCTGACGGACGAGCGCACGGAATTTTTCGGGTTCCTGCAGGTCGCGGCCGACGAGGACTCTCAACCCGTTGTCGAGCATCAGGACCTGGGCAAGGGCGACATGCCTGTCGGCGCGGCTCTCGTCGGTGAAGCGCCGATAACGGAACGGCTCGGATTTCCATCCTTCGTCATCGAGCAGCCCCGGCTCCAGCGCGGCCACGTTTCCGGCGAGGATCTCTCCGTTCGGACCCGCAATGACGTAGAGATTGGCTCCCGGCTGACGTGCCCGGCGCTCGAGCGAGCGAAGCAGCCCGTTGATGCCGGCCCGATCGTATACGCCGGCGATCTGCGCCACTTCGGCGGCGATCGCTTCCCGCGTCTGCTGCTGTAGGAGGCGCTCCGACATGCCGGTCACGTAGAAGACGAGGAAGGCCGCACACAGGGAGAAGAGGACCAGATAGAGCGCAGAGAGCCGGACTGCGGTCGTCCTGAACAGCACGCCTACCCTGCTCATGTGTCCGTGGTCCGGTCGTCCTTGATCATGTATCCGGCGCCCCGGATCGTCCGCAGCAGGGGAGGATCGAAATCCTTCTCGATCTTCGAGCGCAGGCGCGAGACGTGCACGTCGATCACATTGGTCTGGGGGTCGAAGTGGTAGTCCCACACGTTTTCGAGCAGCATGGTTCTCGTCACCACCTGCCCGGCATTTTTCATGAGGTATTCGAGCAGCCGGAATTCGCGCGGCTGCAAGGGTATCTCCTTGCCCTGCCGCCGGACTGAATGGGACAGGCGGTCGAGTTCGAGATCGCCGACGCGATAGACCATGTCCTGCTCGGGTGCGCCTTTTCGGCGGCCGAGCACCTCGACACGCGCGAGGAGCTCGCTGAAGGCGTAGGGCTTCGGCAGGTAATCGTCGCCGCCGGCACGCAGACCGGTGACGCGGTCGTCCACCTGCCCGAGTGCGGAGAGAATGAGCACGGGCGTGTGGATGTCCTTGCGCCTGAGTTCGGTGATCAGCGAAAGACCGTCGCGGCGGGGGAGCATGCGGTCCACGACGAGAACGTCATAGGCATTCTCGCTCGCCATGAACAGGCCGGCCTCGCCGTCGCTCGCGTGATCGCAGACGATGCCTGCCTCACGGAATGCCTTGGCCAGATAGGCGGCCGCCTCCAGATCGTCTTCAACAATCAGAATCTTCATACGGGTGACCATAGTCCCGGACCTCCGTTCGTCTCAACCGGTTTCAGCCCGCTGCGGCTGACGGGATTTGAAACACCAAGCGCCGCGACATGTTTTCGATGTCGCGGCGCCTTCCAAGTCGGAGCGGGGTTCGGAAAGTCCGCGCCCCTTCCTGCGGCGTCTCAGCCCTGAGCGATGGGGAGTGCGACGAAGCGGCTGCCTTCCTGAGCCTCGATCTGGAACAGAGCCTTGGTCCGTCCATCCTTCTTGGCGTTGTTGATGACCTTGAGAACGTCGTCCGCCGATTTCACGTCCTGATTGTTGACGGAGACGATCTTCTCGCCTTCCTTCAGGCCGCGATCGCTGGCGGCGGAGTCCGGATCGACGGACGTGATCGTGACGCCACTGTCGTCGTCCGACGGGGTTACCGTCAGGCCGAGGTCTGCCAGCGCCTCCTCGCCTGCCTGACCTTCATCGGGCTGCGCTTCGCTGGTCGCCGGCGTTTCCTTGGTATCGCTCGGCAGCGTGCCGATTTCGAGCTTGACCGTCTCCGACTTGCCGCTACGCCACAGCGTGACCTCGGCGGTGGAGCCGGGGCGCAATGCCGCAACCCGACGGGCAAGATCGCGCGGATCCTTGACCGGTTCGCCATTCAGGGCCGTCACGATGTCACCGTTCTTGATGCCCGCCTTTTCACCCGGCGAGCCTGCCTGAGGTTCGACGACGAGGGCGCCCTTCGCTTCGGACAGGCCGAGCGACTCGGCGATGTCCTTCGTCACCGGCTGTATCTGGACACCCAGCCAGCCGCGCGAAACCGTGCCGTCCTTCATCAAGGAGTCGACGACGTCTTTCGCGACCGTTGCGGGAATCGCGAAGGCGATGCCGACATTGCCGCCGGAGGGCGAGAAGATGGCCGTGTTGATGCCGACCACTTCGCCTGCGAGGTTGAAGGTCGGGCCGCCGGAGTTGCCGCGGTTCACCGCTGCGTCGACCTGCAGATAGTCGTCATAGGGACCGGAACCGATATCGCGTCCCCGGGCGGAGATGATGCCCGCGGTCACCGTGCCGCCGAGGCCGAAGGGGTTGCCGACGGCGACCACCCAGTCGCCGACGCGGACCTTTTCGTCGTCGGCGAACTTGACATAGGTGAACTTGCGCTTGTCGTCGACCTTGAGCACGGCGAGATCGGTCCGGCTGTCCTTGCCGACGAGCTTGGCATCGAGCTCGGTACCGTCGTTCAATATGACGGTGAAGGCCGAGCCGTCGGAGACGACATGATTATTGGTGACGAGGTAACCGTCCTCGGTGATGAAGAAGCCGGAGCCTTGCGCCCGCGGACGGAGACGACCCTCGCCGCGGGGGCCGCGACGGTCGCGCCAGCGATCCGCGCGGTCGCCGTCACCGGGGCCGAATTCGCGGAAGAAGCGCCGCAGCGGATGGTCTTCGGGCAGATCCTCGAAGCCGCGGCCGCCGAAATCGAAGGTGAAGTTGCTTCCATCGTCGCTGACGCGCTCACGTGCCTGCACGCGGACGGAGACGACCGCCGGAGAAACGGCGTCGACGACGTTCGCGAAGCTTGGAACAGCCGGAGCGGGCACGCTGACGGCTTCGGCGAAGGACTTGGTGACCTCTGCCGGGAGGCCGGTGGTCAGCAGCACGGCCGCGACACCCGCAACCGTCGTTGTCTTCAGCACTGTCTTCAAGGAGGGCCGGGAAGTTTTGATCGTGGACATTCGCTTTGCCTTCTCTCTTTCAGGAAGCCCGCCTGCAGGGGCAGGCGGCTTCGAAACCTTTCTCCGAGCCGGACCAACGGCGTGACTGCCGGAGATCCGCTCGTCTGGCTGTCCCCTGGGGAAACAACCTGTGTCGAAAGATGTAACGGGTTGGACCTTACTGAGTTCTGTCCGGCAGATGAATTTTTGGTAATGTTCCGCTCGGCCCGGCAAGCTGCCGGAGTCCCTGCGCCGGATCGTGCGCCGCAACGCCGGGAATCCCGCTCGAGATCAGGGCCGCAGGAGCTTGTCCAGCGCTTCCTTTTCCTCGGCGGAAAGGGGTGCGCCGGGAATCCGCGCGGCGCGGCGCCGCGCCGCCAGGGCGAGGGTGACGATGCCGGCCACGAGAAGAATGGCGGGCATGCCCCACAGCACGAGCGTCTTGGCCTCGAAGCGGGGATTCAAAAGGACGAATTCGCCATAGCGCGAGACGACGTAGGAAATCACGGCTTCGTCGGAATCGCCGTTCTTCAGCCGCTCGCGTACGAGGAGTCGCAGGTCCTTGGCGAGTTCGGCATTGGAGTCGTCGATCGACTGGTTCTGGCAGACCATGCAGCGAAGCTGGGCGGAAATCGCACGGGCACGCGCCTCTAGCGCCGGATCTGCGAGCACCTCGTCAGGATTGACGGCAAGGCTCGGGACGACCGAGGCAAGGAGAAGGAAGAGCGCGAGCAGCAGCCGCCTGATCATTCGGCAGCTCCCATCGCCAACGCCTTTCTGGCACGCGCCGGTGCGCCCACGCGAAGGCGCCGATCGCTGAGCGAGACGATGCCGCCGGCCATCATCACGAGCGCGCCGCCCCAGATGCAGAGAATCAGCGGCTTCCACCAGATGCGGACGACGATGCCGCCATCCGCCATGTCGTCGCCCAGCGAAACATAGAGCTGACTGAGGCCGAAGGTCCGGATCCCGGCTTCCGTCGTCGGCATGCGGCGCGCGGAATAAAGCCGTTTCGACGACCAGATATCGCTGACCGCGACGCCGCCCCGGCTGATGGTGAAATGGCCGGCATCCTCGGTATAGTTCGGCCCGCGCCCTTCACGCATGCCGTCGAAGCGCAGGCTGTAGCGTCCGACGTCGACCACCGCGCCGGGCTTCATCTCGACGACCGCTTCCGTTTCGAAAGCCGTGACCGTGACTATCCCGATCAGGGTGATTCCGAGCCCGATATGGGCGAGCGCCGTGCCGAAAGCCGAGCGCGGCAATCCCGAAAGCCGTCTCCAGGCGACGCCCGCCGCCACTTTGCCGAGACCGGAGCGCAGAACCAGATCGGTAAGCGCTCCCAGGATCAGGTAGACGCCGAGGCCGAGGCCGAAGGGAGCCAGGACCGGGCCGCCGTGCAGCGCGTAATAGCAGATCGCGGCGGCGAGCAGGCCCAGGGCGGCAGCCACAAACAGACGTTGCGCCGCACCGGCAAGGTCGCCGCGCTTCCAGGCAAGCAGCGGACCGAAGGGAACGACGGCGATGAGCGGCAGCATCAGCAGACCGAACGTCATGTTGAAGAACGGCGCGCCGACCGAAATCTTGTCGCCGGTCAGCGCTTCGAGTACCAGCGGATACAGCGTGCCGGTCAGCACCGTCGCCGTGGCCGTCGTCAGGATCAGGTTGTTCACGACGAGCGCACCCTCGCGCGAAACCGGCGCGAATATTCCCCCGGCCTTGAGATGGGAGGCACGGAAGGCAAAGAGCGAAAACGCACCGCCGATGAACACGACCAGAATGGCGAGAATGAAGACGCCGCGGGTCGGGTCGGTGGCGAAGGCATGGACGGATGTCAGCACGCCGGAGCGCACCAGGAACGTGCCGAGCAGCGACAGCGAAAAGGTCATGATCGCCAGCAGCACGGTCCAGATCTTCAACGCCTCTCGCTTCTCCATGACCAGGGCCGAGTGCAGAAGTGCCGTTCCGGCAAGCCAAGGCATGAAAGAGGCGTTTTCGACCGGGTCCCAGAACCACCAGCCGCCCCAGCCCAACTCGTAATAGGCCCAATAGGAGCCCATGGCGATGCCGGCGGTAAGAAAGGTCCAGGCGGCGAGTGTCCACGGCCGCACCCATCGCGCCCAGGCCGCGTCGATCCGCCCCTCTATGAGGGCGGCGACCGCGAAGGAGAAGCATACGGAAAAGCCGACATAGCCGAGATAAAGCAAGGGCGGGTGGATCGCGAGCCCGATATCCTGCAGCACGGGGTTGAGGTCCCTGCCCTCGCCCGGTGCCGGCACGAGCCGCGCGAAGGGATTGGAGGTCAGCAGGACGAAGAGCGCGAAGGCCGTCGCGATCCAGGCCTGCACCGCAAGCACGTTCGCCTTCAACGTCTCCGGCAGGTTGCGGCCGAAGAGCGCCACCATCGCGGAAAAGAAAACGAGAATCAGCAGCCAGAGAAGCATCGAGCCTTCATGGTTTCCCCAGACCCCGGTGATCTTGTAGATCAGCGGTTTGAGGGAATGCGAGTTCTCCCAGACGTTCTTGACCGAGAAATCCGATGTCACATAGGCGAATGTCAGCACCGCGAAGGAGAATGCCACCAGCAGGAAGCAGACGAGCGCCGCGTTTGCTGCCAGGCCCATCAAGGAAGGGTCGCCGCGCCGCACTCCCAGGACCGGCAAGACGCCCTGGATGATCGCGGTCGCGAGCGCCAGGACCAGTGCATAGTGCCCGAGTTCGATGATCATCGGATGTTTTCCTCCCCGCCGAGCGTGACGCCCTGCGCTTTGAGGCGGTCGGCGACATCCTTCGGCATGTATGTCTCATCATGCTTTGCGAGGACGGTGTCGGCAACGAAAACCGGGCTGCCGCCGACGAAGGCTCCCTCGGCCACCACGCCCTGGCCCTCGCGGAAGAGGTCGGGCAGGATGCCCGTATAGGTCACCGGAACGGTCGCAAGCGTGTCCGTCACCGTGAATGTGATAGTCCTTCCCTCGCCGCGCTTTACGGAGCCCGCCTCGACAAGTCCGCCGAGGCGGATGCGCGTCCCCGGCGCGACGCCGGCCTTCGCAAGGTCGCCCGGAACGTAGAAATAGGCGACCGCCTGGCTGAAGGCGAACATGACGAGCAGCACCGCGGCCGTCAGAAATGCCACGCCGCCGCCGATTATCGCCAACCTTTTCTGCTTGCGTGTCATTCAGTCTCTCCGCCCGCGTCGATCCCCAGTTCCCGGGCCAAGGCCAGCAACTGCTTTCCCTGCTCCCCCGTTTCCGGGAAGGCTCTCAGCCCGTCATGCAACGCATCTTTCGCCCTGTCCCTTTGGTCGAGCACCACATAAGAACGGATCAGGCGCATCCACCCCTCCAGGTTGGCCGGATCCTCCTTCAGGCGGCTTGCCAGGCTGTCGACCATGCCGCGGATCATCGCCTGCCGGTCGCCGGCATTCATTTCCTCTGCGGCGGCAATATCGCCGGGAGCCGGATTTCCGGGCGCGGCAGGGCCTGGACCAGCCGGGGCGGCGGCGAGCTCCGCGATATGCTGGTTCACCAGAGACAGCCAGGGCGCATCGGCCGGTGAGCCCTCCGCGAGCTTGCGGAAGGCTGCGAGCGCATCGGTGTGCTTGCCCTCCTGCTTCAGGCCGAGTGCGAGATAGAATGCGGAGCGCGGATCGTCGGGGTCGAGCGCCAGCGCCTTTTGCAGCGCGTTCTGCGCCTCGGATGTGACCAGGCCGCCGGCCTGCGCCACAAGAGCCTCGGCGTAGCCGCCCATTCTTGCCGGGGTTGGCCCGAGCAGGCGGATCGCGCGGTCGTAGGCGGCGACGGCGTCGTCCACGCGGCCATGGCGCATGTAGATCGGCGCCAGCAGATCCCAGCCGGCCCCGTCCTGCGGATTGAGGGCCAGGTGGTTTTCGGCCTTCGCGATCAGGATGTTGACGTCGTCGCCGGGGTCGGCAAGGCGAGCCGCGAGCGGCTGTGCCGGCACACCGGGGCTGCCGGTCGTCAAATAGAGACAAAGGCCGACGGCCGGAAGACAGAGGAAAATGAAAGCCTGCGCCAGGCGGTTGGATAGAAGCCGCTTCGGCGTGCGCTCCGCCACAGCCTGATCCGCAGCACTGGCGGCCAGCATGCGGCGGGCGATCTCGGCCCTGGCCAGCTCGGCCTCATCGCTTCCGATCAGACCGGCCTCCCGGTCCCGCGCCAACTCGCCGAGCTGATCGCGATAGACTTCGATGTCGTGACTATGGCGAGACGGCAGCGGTTCTACCGCCCGCATGAGCGGCAGAAGAAGCACGGCTGCGACAGCCGCCGTCAGAATGGCGACGAGGATCCAGAACAACATGCTTGGGGAATACTATGAGGGCCATGTCATTCCAACTCGAAAACCGGCAATGACGTATATTTGAGGCGTTTCGCCGCAAGAATGCCGCCGCGCAAGAAGAATCCGCTCGCCCAAAGCAGCCCCCGCGATTCAACTCCTTCCACGGTTCGCGATATCCGAGGGCGGTGCCGCTCAGGTGAGCGGCGTCCAGCTTCCATCGCTGTTGCGACAGGCGGCGCCGCGTGCCGTGGTCTGTTGGCTCTTGATGGTCACCGTATGGCTGTACTGACGGCAATTCTGCGACCCGACCTGATAGGGTGCGGCAGCGACGACCGAGCCGCTGACACCCCGCCCTTGCCAGGCGACGGGCTGCCCGCCCGGCGCGGCTTCGAGGGCGCGATACTCGGCCTCGAGCGCCCGCTGCCGATCCGACTTGCCGAGCTCGACGCCGCCGAGACGCGAAACGACGCCACCCTGCAGGGCTTCAATATAGGTGGCGGACGATGCAACGCGGGTGGACGCTGCTCCGAGTCCGGCAACCGCCCCACCCTGACCGGACGAGGTCGTGCCACAGCCGGCGAGGGCTACACCCGAAGCCACCACCGCGATCCTACCGCGTGACGCGAAAGCTCGCGTCATTTCTGCGTAATTCCTCATGATACGCGCTACTCATTCCTCTTGTCGGTCGCCAGTCGCGCCTCGGGAATATCCATCGAAACGGCTGGCTCCGGTCGGGTTCTTTTTGCACCACCTGCGGATGGAGGCAACCGCCTGCCGTCAGCGCCGGCATTTTCAGGTCCGGGTGTGACCGCCGGATCACGATCGTCCCGCATCAGTCGTATCCGACCGGCGCTCAGACCGCGGCCGGCAGTACGAGGGTAGCCCGCAACCCTCCAACATCGCGACGGCTGAGCTCCACACTTCCCTGATATTCACCCACGATTTCGCTTACGATCGAAAGACCGAGCCCGGTTCCGGGCTTGCTCTCGTCGAGCCGCTTGCCGCGTTTCATCGCCAACGCGATCTGATCGGGGTCGAGCCCCGGTCCGTCGTCGTCGATCTGGAGCACGATCCACTGGCGGCCCGGCTCCCTTTCGCGCGCATCTTCGGGGGCCGGCTCAACATTCAGCGAAATCCTATCCTGCGCGTAACGGGCGGCGTTTTCCAGCAAGTTGCCGACCGTTTCCTCGACGTCCTGCTGTTCCATCGCCAGCACCAGTCCGGGCGGGTTGATGGAGAGGCTGAATTGCTTGTCGGGGTTGAGCCGCCGCATCACCCGCATGATTCTTTCCAGTGCCGGCTGGGCTTCGGTCCGCGCCAGAACCGACCCGCGCTGGGCGGCAATCCTGGCACGGCTGAGATAGGATTGCACCTGTGTCTGCATGGCGTCCGCCTGGGCCCTGACCAGTTCGCCGTGCGGCACCTCCAGCACTCTCGCCTCGTTGAGCAGCACGGCGATCGGCGTCTTGAGCGAGTGGGCCAGATTGCCGACCTGCATGCGCGCGCGTTCGACGATACGCCGATTGCTGTCGATCAGCGCGTTCACCTCGTTGGCAAGGGGTTGGATCTCCCGCGGGAACGCGCCATCCAGCCGTTCGCTTTCGCCCGTGCGGATCTTTTCGAGCGAGCGGCGTACCTGGTCGAGCGGCTTCAGGCCGAACAGGATCGTGAGCGCGTTAACGCCAAGGCCGCCAAGACCGAAAATGGACAGGGCGATCGTGAGGTTGCGCGTGAAGCGATTTATGTCGGCCTCGAGGACATCGCGATTGCCTGCGACGCGGAAGCGGGCGGCGTGGCCCTGAATGTCGAGAACGACCTCGGTTTCGGCCACCTCCACCGCGTTTCCGAACGGATCCGTGGTGGTGTAGAACCGCTCGTAGCGGATATCGAAGGGGACCTCGTCGACGCTGACGATCGGCAGTTTCGCCGTGCCGAGCGAAGTCGATATCAGCGGCGGCGTGTCGAATTCGCCGATCGGCTCGACGATCCAATACCAGCCCGTCTGCGGCTGGGAAAAGCGCAGGTCGCCAAGCTGCGGGCTCCCGGAGAGCGCGGCCTTCTCGTCGACAGAGATGGAGTTGATGACGTTGTAGAGCTGCGCCCGCAGCAGGTCCTGAAAGCCGCGCTCGGAGCCCTGCCGATAAAGGGCGGAGATGACCACCCCGATCACCACGAGGGCAACGACGGCCCAGACGGTCGAAACCGCCAGAACGCGCGCCGTGAGCGATCTAATGGCCATTGCCGGGTGCTTGCATGCGATATCCGAGGCCGCGCACCGTTTCGATCAGATCATTGCCGATCTTCTTGCGGAGCCGGCCGATGAAAACCTCGATCGTGTTGGAATCGCGATCGAAGTCCTGATCATACATGTGTTCGACCAGCTCGGTGCGGGAAACCACCTGTCCCATATGATGCATGAGGTAGGAAAGCAGACGGAACTCGTGCGATGTGAGCTTCAGCGCCACGCCTGCGACGGTCGCCTTGGAGCCCTTGGTGTCGAGACGGACGGGGCCGCAGACGATCTCGGAGCTTGCGTGCCCGGCGGCCCGCCGGATCAACGCACGGATGCGGGCCAGCACCTCCTCTACGTGGAAAGGCTTCGCCACATAATCGTCCGCGCCGGCATCGATGCCTGCGACCTTGTCGCTCCATCGATCGCGGGCGGTCAGGATCAGCACCGGCATGGTCTTGCCGTCTGCGCGCCACTTCTCGAGAACGGTAATGCCGTCCATCTCCGGAAGGCCTATATCGAGAATTACCGCATCATAGGGCTCCGCATCGCCCAAATAGTGGCCCTCTTCGCCGTCATAAGCCTGGTCGACGACATAACCGGCCTCCTTGAGAGCGTCGGCCAGCTGCCTGTTCAGATTGGTATCGTCCTCGACGATCAGAATGCGCATTCTCGTCCACTTCCCTTGCCTTCGGGTACCCCGAAAAAGCTTACATAGGCACTTTCACCGTGACTTTCTTGGGGCGCCCCCCGTTTCCCGGGATGAGCACCGTCACCACGCACTGCCCATCGCCGGTTGGCTGGGCAGAAAGCAGCTCGCCACCCGTCTGGGCAACCACCTGCGCGGCGGCCGCGCTGCAATCACCAGCCACGCGGACGACAACCGCAGGCATGTTGACGGCAGGCGGAGAAAAGCCTGCGAGGCCTGCGGCGAGCGCGGCTATGGTCAATGCTGAAGACATGAACGCACTTTCGACTTGGGAAGCACTATGCCGGAATCATTAACCGATACAGGCTGAATGGCAAATGAATGTCGGCCTTGAGGATCCGCGGACCCGCGTCCGGCGGTTGTCTGACCTCAGTCACGGGGATCGACCACAGATTGCAGAGGGTGGCGAACAAATCTTTCGGATAGCTCGGCGCGGGTATCAATGAGACTGCTGCCACCTTTCTGTGGATCGGCTGGGAAATTAATCGATTTAAATTTTTTTCAATCGTTTAAATGCTTTAAACCGCTGATTTACAAAGTCTTTATCCTGTGGAATCGTCCGCCCAGTCCAACAGTCTCGCCCAAAGGAGGACCGGATGAAGACACTCGCGAACAAGCCGCCGGTATCACCGCAATCCAGAATCCCGCAGTCGCTGCTCGAGCGGTTCGAGAACGAGTGGCGCGAAATGCGCACGGTCGGCGAGGCTGCACAGAAGACCGTTCCCCCTGCAGAGTGAATTGCCCCGGCGGCCCGGCGCCGCCGGTTTTTTGCCAATCGGCAATTCCGTGCTACTCTCCTTCCATGCTGTCCGAAGAAATCGAAAAGCTGGCCCTGAGCCTTCCGGGAACCCAGGAAAATGCCCATTTCGGTGCACGGGATTTCCGTGTGGGCAACCGGATTTTCATGACCCTACCGGAAGCCGGTCGCGCCGTATTCAAGTTCACGCCGGACCAGCAGCGAATGCTTCTGGAAATGGAGCCCGGCGTCTGCGCCGCCGTTCCCGGCGGCTGGGGCGCACGCGGCTGGACATCATTCTATTTCGTCGGTGCCGACGACGAACTCGTTCGCCAGTCCATGGAAACCGCATGGCGCAACGTCGCGCCGAGAAGCCTCGTCAGCAAAAACGGCCGTCACTGAAGGCGACAGTACGCATAGTCGCTGCAGCACTCTGAGGCGTGCCCTAATCGGCCGGCTCCCTGCCCACCTCCAGCGGCCAGGTCACGAGATAATCTTCATAATCTTCGATGTCGATGCCGTCCTCCGCGACGGTGCGTCCGCGCACGGATATGCCGGCCGCATGGACGGTCTCCGGATCGCCGGAGACGAGCGGGTGCCACCAGTAGAGATCTCTGCCTTCGGCGACCAGACGGTAGCCGCAGGTCGGCGGCAGCCAGCTGATTTCGCGCACCGCTTTAGGCGTCAACTGAATGCAGTCCGGGACGGTTGCCTGGCGATTGTCGTAGTCCTTGCAGCGACAGCTTTCGCCATCCAGCAGGGTGCAGCGGATCGAAGTCCAGGCGATCTCGGAACTGTCCCAATCCTCGAGCTTGTTGAGACAACAGAGCCCGCAACCATCGCAGAGACTCTCCCACTCCGCGCCGGTCATCTCCTCGAGACCTTTCGTCTTCCAGAAAGGCATTTCGCCCATAAAGTCACACTTTCGTAAAATTCGAGCCAACATGGAAACTTCGCAGAAAATTGCCGGTTTTTTAAGGCGGGTTGCGCGATATGCAAGTAGATTGGATTGCCGCCCCGTGCAAATATCGTCATGAGGCAGAACCTTCGGGACATGAAAGCCGTGCAGGAACCGAGGAAAGAGGACAACCGGCCGAAAAGGCGACACATCTTTCTTCGGATCGATTCCTGGATCGATTCGACCGTATGGAGTGCAGGATTCCGGCTCGGCGAGTGGTGGGAGGACACCACCATCTTTTTCCGCCGTTTTCGCGTGCGCGGCTGGAAAAGAGCGTTCTTCGAAGTGCTCGGCGAGGGAATGACCCTCGGCGCGGCGGGCTCGGTGCTGATGCTGGCGCTCGCCCTTCCCGCTTTCGAGGAAACCAAGGGCAACTGGCGGGCGCAAAGCGATTTCGCGGTCACCTTTCTTGACCGCTACGGCAACGAGATCGGCCACCGGGGTATCATCCACGAGGATTCCGTCCCGATCGACGAACTGCCCGATCACCTCATAAAGGCGGTCCTCGCCACGGAAGACAGGCGCTTCTTCGACCATTGGGGCATAGATTTTCTCGGGCTCGCACGCGCCATGACCGAGAACGCTCGCGCCGGCGGGGTCGTTCAAGGCGGCTCGACACTGACGCAGCAACTGGCCAAGAACCTTTTCCTCTCGAACGAGAGGACGATCGAGCGCAAGATCAAGGAAGCCTTTCTTGCCGTCTGGCTCGAATCCAACCTGTCGAAAAAGGAAATCCTCCGCCTCTATCTCGACCGCGCCTATATGGGCGGCGGCACCTTCGGTGCGGCAGCGGCGGCGCAGTTCTATTTCGGCAAGGCGATTACCGACGTCAATCTTGCCGAGTCGGCGATGCTCGCCGGTCTCTTCAAGGCGCCGGCGCGCTATGCCCCCCATGTAAACCTGCCGGCGGCTCGTGCCCGCGCGAACGAGGTCCTGAGCAATCTCGTACAAGGCGGGCTGATGACGGAAGGCCAGGTGATCGCCGCCCGCCTGACCCCAGCCTCGGTGGTCGATCGTGCCCAGGTCAAGGCACCGGATTTCTTCCTCGACTGGGCCTTCGAAGAGGTCCAGCGCATTGCCGCTCCCTTCGCGCAGCATTCGCTGATCGTGCGCACGACGATCGACATGGGGCTGCAGCAAGCAGCCGAGGAAGCGGTCGAATCGGGCCTCAGGCAATATGGCGAGAGCTACAAGGTCAAGCAGGGCGCTCTCGTCATGGTCGAGCATGGCGGCGCGGTGCGGGCGATGGTGGGCGGCCGCGACTACGGCGAAAGCCAATTCAATCGCGCCACGCGCGCGCTGCGCCAGCCGGGGTCGTCCTTCAAGGTCTATACCTACGCTGCCGCGATGGAAAAGGGCATGACACCGGAAACCATCGTGGTGGACGCGCCAATCACCTGGCGCGGCTGGTCGCCGCAGAACTACGGCCGCAAATATGCCGGCCGGGTAACGATGATGAACGCGCTCGCGAGATCGATCAACACTATTCCGGTCCGCCTCGCCAAGGACAAGCTCGGTACCGAAATCATTGCCGAGACCGCCAGGAGAATGGGCGTCGAGACCCCGGTTCGCACCGACAAGACCATGCCGCTCGGCACCTCCGAAGTGACCGTGCTCGATCAGGCGACGGCCTATGCGGTCTTTCCGGCGGGCGGGTTCCAGTCGCAACGCCACGGCATCAGCCAGATTCTCAACTATGACGGCGACATTCTCTACGACTTCGGGCGCGACGCGCCGCCGCCGCGCAGGGTTCTGAGCGAACAGGCGGTCTCGTCGATGAACCGCATCCTGACGCAGATCCCGGTCATCGGCACGGCGCGGCGCGCAGCCCTCGACAACGGGATCGTCACCGGCGGCAAGACCGGAACGACACAGGCTTATCGCGACGCATGGTTCGTCGGCTTCACCGGCGACTACACCACGGCCGTCTGGTTCGGCAATGACGACTATACCTCCACCGATGAAATGACCGGCGGCTCTCTCCCGGCGATGACCTTCAAGCGGCTGATGGACTATGCCGAACAGGGGATCGAGCACCGCGCGATTCCGGGCATCGAAATCGCGCCCGCCAAACCGGCGAAGGAGCGGGTCGCCGAAACTGCGAAGCCGGACGAGAACGCCCTGCCGCCGCTCGTGCGGCCGCGGTCGCTATCCGCGGACGTAACCCGGCTCTTGAAAAAGATCGGCGACACATTCGAGAAAGCCCAACCGCTCAAGGCGCGCGAAAGGCCCGGCGGCAAGGTGGCCGTGCTCGAGCCGACGGATCGCGGCGTGAACATGCGGACCATGCCCGGCACGACAAACAATTGACTTTGCAGTCAGAAATCCGTTCTCTGGCGAACAGGCCGAGCGGCGCCCCTACGAGCGCCGACAGGGTAAACGACGCAACATTCGATAGAGCCGCCACTTGTTTCGAGTTCCCCTCCTTGTCGCTCTTGCCCTCATCGTCGCGTTCGGCGGCGGAATCGGGACGGCCGTATGGGCGCTGAAGGCGACCGTCGGTTTCGGCTCGATCGCGATCGGTCCCTGGATCGCTTTTCCCGAAGCGCAGACCGTCTCCGCCGATCCCTATGCCAAGGCGCACCGCGCCCGGGCCGGCGAATTGCTCTATGGCGGCGCCGAGGGACTGGCCTTTACCGCGCTCACGGACGATACCGGCGCGCGCCTCTCAGCCGCCTGCTCATATGACATCTCGGGTATGACGCCGCCGGCGCGGTTCTGGACCCTTTATGCGGCGGCGGCGGACGGGACCGCGCTACGGCCGGGACCGGAACTGCCCTCCGCAATCAATTCCTGGACCGTCCTGCGCGCCGAGGACAGCCGCTTCGTCATCCACGTTTCCCCGGTGGCCCAGCCCGACAACTGGCTGGCGATACCCCGGACGGGCAGCTTCGCGCTCGTGCTGACCCTCCTGGACACGCCGACGGCAGGCTCCTCCGGCTTGATCGACCTCGCAATGCCGAAGATCGTAAAAACCGGGTGCGGGCATGCGTAGCATCATCTTCGCCATTCTCGTCGGTCTCGTCGGAGCGGCGCTACTTCATATCGTGATCGTGCTCGCCCTGCCCCAGTTCACCGGCCGCGATGCCTATACGCGCGTGCTCGGCCTGCTCGAAATGGACAGCTTCTTTCCGCTGACGGCCGAACCGGGGCCGACAGGCCTGAACAACGCCGACCCCTTCCTGCGTACGGCCGTCTGCAGCTTCTCGGTGGCGGATGCTCCGGCTCGCTTCGTCGGGCGCGGCGACGTGCCCTTCTGGTCGCTTGCGATCTTCGACAGCGGGTCGAACGAGGTCTTCAGCATGAACGACCAGACAGCCGTCCATGGCGATCTCGATCTCGTGGTCGCCACACCGATCCAGCTCGTCGAGCTGCGCAAGTCGCCGCCCGAAGCGCTGGCGCAATCGATCATGATCGAGATGAAGGACGAGGAAGGTTACGCCGTTCTTCGAGCCCTGGCACCTCTCGACAGCTTCGAGGACCTGGTTCGCACATTCCTTGCGGAGTCGAGGTGCGAGCCCTTCCAGCGGTAGAGGCGAAGGTAACGGCGATTTGGGGGAAACTGAAATCGAAGTGGTCGAAGTCGGGCGGCGAACGGGCGCACCGCCCGGGCGGGCGCTGCCGGCGCTTTGCCCGCGGTTTACTGCTTCTTGGCCTGGCGGCCAGCCGGGGCAGTTGGCTGCGGTCCGCGGCCGTCCAGCCTCTCGTAACGGATTCCTGTGAAGAACAACACCTTGGCGCCGCCCTTCCCGACAGGACGCCGTCGAGGGCGTTTGACGATCCGGTCCTGCATTCTGATTACGTCTGCCATGCTCGTCTCCATAGTCTCACGAGACGGATGAACTACCGTACAGATTTCACCCTGCCCGTTTTCGGGCTGACGCATTTTCCGGTGCCCGGACAGACGCGCCCTTCTCAGTCACTCCTTCTTCCGGTCACCCGGATGTCGTCCGTTTCGGCATAAGAGGCGAGGCGATAATAGCCGCCTTGTGCCGATTGAGCCACAGCCTGGTTAACCGTTTGTTAATCCAGACCATGACGCATTAACCTCGCGCAATCCTCAATCCTGGGGGATTTGCAAATCCGGCAATCCGTCCGTCAGCGCCTTGCAATCAGACCGAAAAGGAAAGCTACACCCGCGACCGTCAGCAATGTCGAAATCGGTTCTTCCCGAACGCGCTCCCGGACGCGCTGCGTCATCAGTTCCGCTTCCCCCTGCACGACCGCCTTGGCTCCGGTGCCAATGGCCGAGACGGTCTCCGTCAGCCGGGCGATCTCTGCCTTCAGTTCCTGGACCTGGGATTCCAATTCGGCCTGTGCGCCGGACGCCCGCGTTTGGGCACCCGTCTCTGCACCGACTGCCGCCAAATTCTTCTCCGCCATCTCTCCGCTCCTTGCCATTCCGGTATCACCCTTTGCGCGATTTCAACGCGTCGAGGCCGGATTGGTTCCCATGGAGGACGACGCAAGAACCAGCGGCTCAAGGAAGGGCGGCGACGATCGCCGCCCACCCTGGAGTGAAGCGGCCGAATCGCCGCGCCTACTCTTCGCAGCGGAAATCGCCGCCGTCGCATTCCGCGATCGTCCTCTGCCCGTGGTAACGGCGCTCGCGGCGCGACTGTTCCCGTTCAGCGCCCTCGATCCCCCGCCGCCAGCGGTCATCGTCACGGCCGCGCTCCAATTCCCATTCGCGCCGCTCCCTTTCCCGGTCACGCTCCCAGTCTCGGCGTTCCCGCACCTGGCGGCGATCCCATTCCGGCCGGTCGCGTTCACGCTCGCGATCCCAATCGCGGTCATGCCTCCAGCGGTCGCGATGGCGATAGAAATCCCGGCCGCGGTAGTTCCGATCCCAATAGCTGTCGAACTCGAAAACGACCGTCGGAATGCCGAGCGGACGGTAGTATTCCGGCTCCACATAGACCCGGCTGCTGCGATAGGCGGCCTGCACGTATCGGCCTGCGACCCATCCCCGCCCGCCATAGAAGGAAACGTCGCACCAGGGGCTTTCCGACAGGCAGCCGTGAATTTCCACCGATTCGCCGACCGGAATGACCGTTACAGCCGGATAATATGTACTCGGTCCCGAGCGCATATTGACATTGGCAGTGGCAAAACCTTCGGCCGCCGATGCGGCCGCGGGCATGAGCAGCAGCGCAAAGGCAGCCGCTGCCCGCAAGAATATTTTCTTCACAAATCAACTCCCACATGAGAGGCCGCAGCCCGACTCGCTTCCGGCGTTTGCCGTCAATCGGATCAAATAGGAGCGCTTGTGGACTTTTTATGGCTGAGGAAAGCGGCCTCCGCTGCCGGGGCGGCTCGTCACCAGAATGACGCAAGCCTGAATAAAGCCCCAACGTCCATAGTTAATGCTGCGCTAACGATTTCGATCTAGTTTTAGACACGTGTGTCGTTCCGAGCCATCGGAATGCCGTCATGCTTTGCGTTTTAGGATATGTCGTGACAAACCGGTTTCGTGAGTTGGAACGGCCGCAGACGGGGCGGTTGAAGGACGTCGTGCTGATGGCGACCGTCACCGGCTTCGAGAGCCTTCGGATTCCAAGCAGGTCCGACATGAAGCAGTTTGCCGAGCTGTTCGAGCCGCTCTTCCTCGGCTCCAGCAACGAGGCCCGCCGACAGGCGGCGGCGGCACTATCCCAATGCCCGCACGTGCCGGAGCCGGTGGCCCTCCTGATCGGCAGCATGCCCATTTCGATCGCCGCCGCATTCCTCGCCCGTGCGACAGCGATTTCCGACGGCGTGCTCATTTCCGTCATTCGCCAGCAAGGGCCGGGCCATGCGAACGCCATTGCCCGTCGGGAGAGCCTTTCGCCTTCGGTGATCGACGCGCTCGTCGAGCATCATCAGTCCGCTCCTCTCCCTGCACGTCTTCACGACGGCGCCAGTCGCCCGGCGGCGAGCGATCCGCAGCCGGCTGCCGCAGCCGCCGATCGCGAAGAAAAGCTGCGCGCGGAAATCAAGGCGCTGGCGCGCGTCGGATCACAGGAGAAGAACGGCACCTCGTCGATCCAACCCGTCAGCGAGCTGCATTGCGCGCTGCTCGTCCGTTTTGCGCGCAATGGCGAAGCGACCCTCTTCTCCACGGCCCTGGCAGACGCGCTCGGAGCAAGCCGCGCACTCACCGACCGGATATTGCTCGATGTTTCCGGCCAGCAACTCGCCGCGACGCTTGCAGCTCTCGCCTTCCCGGCGGACGAGGAAAGCCGCGTGCTCGAGGCGCTCTATCCCCATCTTTCCGAAAGAATCGGCGGCGGCAACCGCGCCGAAGCGCTGATCGGAAGTCTCGACCGGCAGGCGAGCGGCGAACGGGTGGCGTCCTGGGTTCGCGCCGATGCAAACGGGCCGAAGCCAGGACGGCATGAGAGCCTGCTTGCGGATAATCGAGCCGCGGACCCGCGCCGGCACGACGCGCAACCGATTGCGCGTCAAAGCAAGGCCGTCCAACCAAAGCGAGGCTTCGGCCAGTTCTAGATCCGTTGATCGTAGCCGATCAAAGGACAACGACATCCAGCAGCTCAAATTGCTACGGGCGCGGGAGGAGTTCTTTCAGCCCAAGGACTTGGTCTGGCTGGATTCCTGTGACAAGCACAGGAATGAGGAGAGCGAGCAAACTGCGGCGGGTGTCCCGAATCTCGACAGGTCTCAAACCAGATCGAACAGATCGCTGCAGTCGTCGAGTTCCAGCTCTACGATCCAGCAGTCCGGGTCGAAGCGGATTTCCGAGGAAAGCGCCCGTTCGACGGCGTCGGCCTCGGCGCCACGCAATCGCACCTCGAAGCGGCGCGACGTATCTCCTTCCTCATCGAAGAAATTCTGCGGCGCCGGCGCATAAAGCGTCTCGTAGCCCGATCGTCCGCGCTGCCGGATGAAGATCGCGCCGGCATCCTCCGCTCCCCTGCGCAGCACAGCCGCATACCCGCCGCGTCCAAAGGCGTTCCGCAAAAGCGAGGAGACGAAAATGTGGGACTTCAGGCGCATGCACAGCTGATACACGCGCCACCGGCGAGATGCAAACGGAGCGGTCGACCGGCAGTGGTGCGCAACTGCTCCTCTTGCTCTGGCCGTCAGAGCGCTCCGATTTCCTTAAGCTTCTTGAGAACCTTGGGGTTGGGCTCTCCGGTCTGAGGAAGACGATAGTGTTTTTCGAAATGGCGGATGGCGGCGCGTGTCTGATCGCCGGCAACGCCATCGACGACGACATCCGCATAGGCGAGATTGCTCAGCCCCTTTTGGATGTTCATCACCATTTCGCTCGACACGGGAACCTCCGTGCGGGAGCCGAGCGCGTTGTCCTTCTCGGCGCTGCGGATGGCAGCGGCAACCGGATCCGCCTCTGCCGGAACAGTCTTCGGGTCGGCATAGGGCCGGTTGGCGGGCGTCGCAACTGCCGGCGGGGAGCCGCCGGCGTTGCGCAGTGCCCGAAGCAGATCGTCACTCGGCGCACCCGTCTCCATACGGCCGGCCTGCTTTTCGAAGCGGAGGATCGCCGCCGAGGTCTTCGGACCGCTTCGGCCGTCCGGCGCTCCTTCGTAGAAGCCGAGCCTTGCCAGTTCCTTCTGGATGTCCGCAACCAGCGTCGAGACCGTGCTGCCGGGCGCATCCGGTGAGTCCTGCGCCGGAAGCGACGCCTGCCGTTCGTTGGGCCCGTCCGTTGCCGCATCGCCGGCTTTCGCGTTCCCCTCCCGCTCTATGACGAAGGTGGTAACATCGCGCTGCTCGACCGGCTCGCCTTTGGCAGCCGCAAGGCGTTCGGCCACTTCGGGACTGACGAGGGGCACGCGGGTACGCAGAAGCGGCGAGGGATGAGTACCGTTCTGGTACCACATGGCGTTTGCGGCGACGAAACTGAAGACGACGGCAAAGATCGCCGACCCGCCGGCGCTCACCGGATGGCGGGAGATCAGGCGACCGGTGAGCACCAGACCACGGCCGACGACAGCGAGTCCGCGCAAGGCCAGACCCGCTCCGCGCCGCGCCGCCCGCTTGCGCTCAGGCTGTTTTCGCTTGCGCGGCGCCATGTCCCCCTTCCCTGTCAATTTCTCCGGTGTGGAAAGCCTCGGAGAGCGCCGGCACTCCGGTTTCGCTCTTTCCGTCTGCGTGCTGCTTCAATCGCGGCGGAAACTCCACTGTAACGGGCGCATCCGCGCACTCCCTTTCTGCCGCGCCTGCGGCATCGCTGGGAATGGTTACGACGATAACGGTACCCTCCCCTTCGGCGCTGCGGATCGCAAAATCGCCGCCATGCAGTTCGGCAAGTCCCTTGACCAGCGAGAGGCCGAGTCCGGTACCCTCGTAGCGGCGGGTATAGTCATTCTGAATCTGGACGAAAGGTTGGCCGAGCATTTGCAGCTTGTCCGCAGCGATCCCGATCCCGGTGTCGCTGACCGTCAGCTTCAGCATGTTGCCTTCAAGTGCGGCATCCACCGTGACAAGCCCGCCGCGGTCGGTAAACTTGATGGCGTTGCCGATGAGATTGATGAGGATTTGCTGGAAGGCGCGCTGGTCCGCATTGATCTCGCCGACGGAACGGGTGACGCGGCTCGTCAGCCGCACGCCTTTTTCGCGCGCCTGGTGCGACAGCATGGCCTCGCAGGCGGCGATCGCCTCGGCGACACGGAATGGTTCGAGGAGAAGCTCGTAACGGCCCGCTTCGATCTTGCTGATATCGAGCATCGTGTTGACGACCGAGAGAAGATGCGTGCCGGATTGATGGATCAGCGACACGTATTCGCGCTGGCGATCGTTTTCGAGCTTGCCGAAATATTCGCCTGCAAGCACGTCCGAAAAGCCGAGGATGGCATTGAGCGGCGTGCGCAATTCATGGCTGACGGCCGCAAGGAACCGCGTTTTGGCATCGTTGGCCGACTCGGCATGTGCTGCCTTGGCGGCCGCCTCTGCCTGCAAGCGGGCCTCTTCGGAAACATCGCGAGACTGGGCGACAATCGCAAGGAGATTTCCTTCAGCGTCTCGAATCGGCGTCATCTCGCAGTAGATATGTGCGAATTGAGCGCCATCCGCCGACGTCCGTTCGAGACGGATGTCCACGGCAGAGCGCTCGCTGTCCAGGCGCAGCGAATCAATCGCTCTCAGGAAGGCGATGCGATCCGACACGTGGATCTGCTCGATGAAGCCGCGCCCATGCGGATCGCGCATCAGTTTCAGATACTCACTCGCATCGCGGCCGTGGACGGACAGGACGTGGCCCCGGGTATCGTGGACGGTCACCAAACCCGCAAAGAGATTGTATGCCGCATTGAGATCGGGCAGTTCCGGTGCAGGCGCGAGTTCCACCTCGCCGGCCGCCGGGAAATCGCGGCCGCTCGCAATGGCTGCAGCCGCGGCCAGCAGGGACGCCGAGGCCCAAAGCGCCGCTCCCGCCGGCAGCGCGGCGGATACGGGCAATGCCAGGGTCAGCGCGAGCGGGACGATCGGCAGCGCGGTCAGGGATACGGCAGCGACGGCACGCAAGCGTCTGAAGTCGTGACGCGCAATTGCTGGGCCCAGGCCGCCGCGCGGCAGCCAGGGTGCGGCCGCTTCATCCACAAAGGATGTCCATCTGCCAGCCATGTCATGCAATAAACTCACGCCTTGCCCTGCCGAATTTGTCGTTCTTGCGAGGCAATTTCGGACCGTTCCGCGTCGTCGCGGACGACCGCCTCGTGATGACCCGAATCTCGCACCCCTGACTTAATGAAAGAATAAACGGCCGCTCTCCGGAGGCGTCCGGGGCGACCGAAAGTTCCCGATTTGAGGCAATCCGAGCGAGCATCGTCAGATGTGGTTAACGGTGCGTAAGCAGCGGATTTTCGTGGATTTTTCGGCTCGCGTTAACGATTTGGGCAGGCATCGCCACTATCCGGTGCCGGGAACGCGAGGCTTGAGGCCGAGACCTCAGCCACGAGCGTTAACGACGGCCGCTGAAATGCAGGGAAAAGCGTCTGCACGAATATGCTGATCCCTGTATTTCAATAAAATTTGAAGCAAATACCGTTGTTTCTGGAAAAGCGGCCTTGTGATTCCCGCGCTAGTTTCGAAGCGTAAACACCACGGCCGGAGCCGAAGGCAAAAGAGGATGGCGCAAGATGTGGTTTCTCGTAAAGGCGACGTTCTGGTTCTCGCTGGTGCTGGTGCTGCTGCCGTTTCTCGATCCGTCGAGCAGCGAGAAGCTCGAGCACGGCCCGAAGATGGAGATCGGCGGCACATTCTCTGCCGCGAACGAAGCCTTTCAATATATAAGCGCGATCTGCGTAGAGAAGCCGGACGTCTGCGAGAAGGGTGCGGAGACTTTCGTCGCCCTCGGACATCGCGCCCGCGAAGGCGCTCGCATCGCCTATGAGTTTCTCAACACCCAGTTCGCGGAAGGCGACGCCGCCGCTCCCGACGTCAAGGTCATGACCGGTACCGTCGCACCGGCAGAAAGTATCCCTTCGGCGGAAGCGACGGAGAAGGCCGAACAAGCGTTCAAGCGTATGCCGGTTCCGGAACACCGCCTCGATCCCGGTCCGGCTTCCGGGAAGTAAGCCCTGCCGCGGAGAAGGCAAGACTGATCGTTGGGGCGTGGCAGCGCGGGGAAACGCGATTGCCTGTTCTCTTTGCGGCCCGCCTCTCCTATATGAAGGTGAAACGATGCGCCCGAACTGCGATTGAAGCAGTTTCACGCGGACTGCGCTACGCAGCGGGCGCCGAAAGCCGGACATAGCATGACTTCACTTGACCAGATCATCGACGACTTTGCATTTCTCGACGAATGGGAAGATCGCTACCGCTATGTGATCGAACTTGGCAAAAACCTGCCCGAGATGCCGGAAGCCTCGAGGACGAGCGAGAACAAGGTGCAGGGCTGTGCCAGCCAGGTCTGGCTCGTGACCCATGCGACCGGCGATACGGAAGACCCGCTTCTCACCTTCGAGGGAGAATCGGATGCGCATATCGTGCGCGGCCTCGTGGCAATCGTCCTCGCCATCTTCTCCGGCAAGCGTGCTTCGGAAATTACCAAAACCGACGCTCTCGACATCTTCGGCAAGATCGGCCTCATCGAACACCTTTCCTCGCAACGCGCGAACGGCCTGCGCTCGATGATCCGGCGTATCAAGAGCGAAGCCGAAGGACGCCTGCCTGCCTGACCGGCGAAGAGTCATAGCACTTCCAGGACAAGTGCGTAACGGTTTTCGTCCGGAAGCGCGTAGCTTCAACGGGTGGCAGCGTGTCAGTGTTTCAATGAAATACTTAAACGTCCTGAAAAAGCCGGCCCGAATGAACCGGCCGGCCTTTATGACACAACTCAGGCGTCGCGCGTTCCCGATGGCCCCGTGGGGCCGCCCGGATCACTTGCCGCGGCGCTTCCGACGCTGTCCCAAACCCATTTCCTTGGCGAGCCGCGAGCGTGCTTCCGCGTATGCCGGCGCGACCATCGGATAATCCGCAGGCAAATCCCACTTGTCTCGGTAGTCTTCCGGCGAAAGGTTGTGGTGCGTCATCAGATGCCGCTTCAACGACTTGAAGGTGCCGCCGCATTCGAGACATGTGATCTGGTCGTCCTGCACCGACTTTCGGACCGAAACCGCGGGCTTCGGCTTTTCCACCGGGACGACCACCGGTGCAGGAGCCGTGGTGTTGTTGAGAGCCGAATGCACGTCGGCTATGAGCGTCGGCAGCTCGGCAACCGGAACCACGTGGTTGCTTACATAGGCGGCAACGATCTCCGCCGTAAGCTCAACCAGGAGTTCATTGCTCGCACCGAGCGAAGTCTCTGTCATTTCTTTCTCCTATCGGAATCCAGCGACGAAACCTGAAACAGAGTTCCAGGGGGAGGATGTACAAAATGCCGTCAATCAGCGCTTGCCGCCTCGGAACCGACCGCGATCTCGCAATGGAGACTGCGGTTCTGCCGCAACATCAAGGCTCGAATTGCGAGAGGGAAGAACCGTCACCAAGGCGCCAAAGTGGCCGACACCTCAAAGCAACGGACAAGCATCACAACTCAGGCTGGAATTTCATCTCAAAGTATTTTCCACGACGACACTTTGCATTTACTGCATTAACACTGATCTGCCAAAAGTCCAAACATAAATTTATCGGCATGCAGCAACTTTATTCCGAGTTGCTAAAATTGTCACGCTCGGCAAAATTGTCCTCAAATACAGAGTCAGAAATGCTGCCCGTCAATGCCCGCGCGGCTCTTCCTTATGGGGAAGCTGATCTATCACCGATCGTTTTGTCATCCTGTAGCCCGCTTGATGCGCGGCTTTTGCCAATAGATGGGCCGAGATCGGTGCCGTCAGCACGAAGAAGCCAAATCCCGCAAGTGCGCGCACGAAGACGGCGGCATCGAGCGAATGCAGCCCGGCCGCAAAGAGCAGCAGACCCGAACCGACGGTACCGGCTTTCGAGGCCGCATGCATGCGGGTGTAAAGGTCGGGGAAGCGGATGAGGCCAACCGCGGCAAGCAGCGAGAAGCAGGCGCCGACAATCATGATCAGCGCAACGAGGTAGGCGATGATTTGCAGAACCATCAACGCGCTCCCTTGCGTTTGCGGCGCCCAGCCTGTCCCGCGCGCGAGCGCGTCGACGACGGCTTTGCCTGGGGCAGGTCAGTTGCGCCCGGCGTCATGCGCTCCGGCGAGAGACCGCGCGCCAGGATGAAGCGGGCGAAAGCGACCGTCGCAAGAAAGCCGACGAGCCCGAGGGCGATCGCGATATCGATGTAGAGATAGTAGCCGGTTCTCACGGCGATCACCGCGATCAGGCCGATCGCAATCGCCACCAGCATATCGAGGCCCAGCACCCGGTCCGGAAGCGTCGGCCCGCGAATGATGCGCAGCACCGTCAACAGCAGCGCGAGAGAGAGAAGCACGAGCGCCACGCCGGAGGCCGTGCTCAGGACTGCAGCGGGCGTCATGGTTCGAAGGCCTCCCGAATTCGACGTTCGAAGCCGCCGGCGATGTCTCGCCGTAGAGCCCCCGGGTCGGCGCAATCGAGCGCATGAACGTAGAGGGTCTTGCGATCTTCGGAGACATCCACCGACAGCGTACCCGGCGTCAGCGTGATCAGATTGGCGAGCAGCGTTATCTCGAAGTCACTCCTGAGCGCGAGCGGATAGGCAAAAATGCCAGGCTTCAGCGCCATGTTCGAGCGGAGAACCAGAATCGCGACCTTCGTTGCGGAAATCGCGAGCTCCTTGAAAAACAACAAGGCGAGCAGCAGGAGCCGCAACGGTCTCAGCGGGTAAGCCACCGGGCGCAGCTCACGCCGGATCAACCAGAGCGACAAGGCGCCGGCCGCGAAGCCCAGCAGGAGGTTCGCGGGCGTGAAGCTGGCGCTGATTGCTCCCCAGATAAGCGTAAAGACCAGGTTGGTCAGCAGGAATTTCATTGCGGACCTCCTGTGGGAAAGACTGAATTCAGGTAAGCGGACGGCTCTGCAAGACCGGCTGCGGCGCTCTGGATCATCGCAAGCAGCGGTTCGGGATAGAGGCCGAGCGCAAGCGCCAGAAGCGTAAGTGCTGCAAGCGGACCCAAGGCCGTCGCGGACAGGGGGGCCGGGCCGGCAGCCGCCTCGGGGATCGCGCTGTCTCGCCAATAGGCCAGGAGGAAAAGGCGGCCGGTCGCAATCATGGTGAAGAAGCCGACGAGAAGGAGCGCGGCGGCAAGCCACCAGGCGCCGATATCGATGGCCGCCTTCACCAGCATGACCTTCGGCCAGAAGCCGGAGAAGGGCGGCAGCCCCGAAATGGCGAAGCACAGCATCAAGGTCAGCGCCGCAAACCCCGCATGCTTGCGGTAAAGGCCCGCAAGCGTTGCGATCGAGCTGTCTGCACCGAGGCGCATGGCGATCCCGGAGGCGAAATAAAGGCCCGTCATCACCAGCATCGAATGGAGCGCGTAGAAGATCGCGCCGCCAATGCCGCCCGGTCCGCCGATGGCTAGGCCTGCGAGCATCGAACCGATGCCCGAAACGACGAGGTAGCCGAGAAGGCGACGAAAATCCGTTTGCGCGAGCGCACCGAGAACGCCGACCATCATCGTCAGGGCACCGACGAGCGCCAGTACGAAGCTCAATTCCTCCCTTTCGATCGGAAAGAGCATGACCGTCACGCGGATCAACGCATAGATACCGACCTTGGTGAGCAGGCCGGCAAAGAGCGCCGACACGACGACGCGAGGGGTATGGTAGGAAGCAGGCAACCAGAAGTTCAAGGGAAACGCGGCCGCCTTCATGCCGAAGGCGAGAACATAGAGTCCGACCAAAGTCATCAACGGCGCATTGACGCGCAGTTCGTCGGCCTTACGCGCGATGTCGGCCATGTTGAGCGTGCCGAACACGGCGTAGAGGAAGCCGGTAGCGACCAGGAACAGCGTCGTTGCGACCAGGTTCAGAAAGCCGTACTTCACCGTCCCGTCGATCTGCCCGCGCTCGGAGCCGAGGACCAGAAGCCCGAAGGAGGAAATCAGCAGGACCTCGAACCAGACATAGAGGTTGAAGATATCCCCCGTGAGGAAGGCTCCCGATACGCCGGCCATCAGCAGCATCAGCAGCGGATAGAAACCATAGCGCCGGCCGCTGTCGTTGATATCGGCCAGCGAAAAGATGCCGGCCGCAAAAGCGACCAAGGCCGCCACCAGGGCAAAGAGCGCACCGGTCAGGTCGACCGTGAAGGCGATACCGAACGGCGGCAGCCAACGCCCCATCACCATGGTCGTCGGCCCGTTTCTCGCGACGTGATCGAGCAGCGCCACGTCGATCAACACCAGAACGGCCAGGCTCGCAAGCGCTATTGCGGGCTGGAGGCCGGCCCAGCGACGAAGCATCACGAGGAGCGCGCCGACGGCCAGGCACCAGGCGACGGGCAGAACGACGAGCCATTCGACGGCCGACGCGGGGGCAAGCATCAGGGCTGCGGAAAGATCGACATGAGCGGGGGTGGAAACGGCCATGGTGCGTCAGTATCCCAGTGGCGGCGCCGGCTCGTTCACCGGTTCCGCAACACGCATCTCGTCCGTGTTGTCTGTCGCGAGGTCTTCATAGGCGCGCCAGGCGAGAACGAGGAGAAAGGCGAAGAAGGAGAAGGAAATCACGATGGCGGTCAGGATCAGCGCCTGCGGCAAGGCATTGGCCGCCGGACCGGAAAGCACATCGGCACCCTCCGCTATGACCGGCGGTACGTCACGCGTCAGGCGGCCGCCGGTGAAGATCAGAAGGTTTACCGCATTTCCCAGGATCGCCACGCCCAGCAGGACGCGGATGATGGATTTCGACAGAAGCAGGTAAATGGCGACGGTGAAGAAGAAAGTGACCAGCAGGGAAAACCAGGTCTCCATCAGGCGCCCCCTCTTTCTTCAAGCGACAGCGCGATCGAACTGATGGCACCGACGACGACCAGGTAGACCCCCGTATCGAACAGCATGACCGTGGAGAGCGGAACTTCGACGCCGAAAAAGGAGGGATATATCCACAGCCCGGTCATGAACGGCACCCGCGCGAAAAGGGACGCCAGTCCGGCCAAGGTCGCGGCGAAAAGGCCCGCGCCCGCGATAGCCATCGGGTGGAAGAATATCGCCCGCCGCACCGTCTCCACACCGTGGGCGATGCCGTAGATCGCCAGCGCCGAAACGGCGATCAAACCGCCTATGAAGCCGCCTCCGGGCTCGTTGTGGCCGCGCAGCAGCACAAAGATCGAAAAAAGCATCATCAATCCGGCGAGGAAGGGCGCGACGGTCCGAAAAATGATCGACTTCATACCGGCTCCTTCGTGTTCGCTTCAGCGGCGGCGATCTCGCGCGTTTCGCCGCGTCTCAACGATCCCGCCCGCAACCGCACGAGGGAAAGGATGGACAGGCCAGCAACCAGCACGACGGCAATTTCGCCGAGCGTATCCGTACCGCGGAAGTCGACGATGATGACGTTGACCACGTTCGCGCCGTGCGCGATCGATTTCGAATAGAGGTTGAAGAATTCCGTCAGCGTCGAATCGAACGGCACACCGGTAACCCGGAGGAGGAAAAGGCCGAATCCGATTCCGCAGGCGAGCGCGATCGTGAAGTCGGGAAGCTTCTGTCTGAGTGGTCGGTGATCGGAGGGAGACAGCCGCAGCCGGGTCATCACCAGTGCCAGCACGACGACGGACAGCGTCTCTATCATGAACTGGGTGAAGGCGAGATCCGGAGCGCCGTAAAGCAGGAAGAGCATCGCAACGGCGAAGCCCTGAATTCCGAGCGACACGATCGCCGTCAGCCTGTCCGCGGCCAGCACCACGGCGAAGAGGCCAAGCACGGCGATCGCCATGATCGCGAATTCGTGCAGCGGAACGTCGCCCGGAAAGAAAGGTGCGCGCGGGAATTCGCCATAGCGCAGCGGCAATGCGAGCATGACGGCGGCGACGAGCAGGAAAGTCACGGTCATGTAGTTATCGAGACGGCCGCCCTGCAAGCGCCGGGTCGCGGCGACCGCAAACCGCACGAGGCCGCGTATGAACTGGTCGAAGCCTCGATCCGGTCCCCAGCCGATATCGGCGAGGATCACCGCCATGGCCGCGCGCAGCCGCGTCAGATTGAGGAACAGAACGACGCCGACCGCCAGCGTCACCACGGAGAGCAACAATGGCACGCCGACATGCGGTGCGAGCGATATCGTCACGGTTCTCGGCTCGCCGGCAACGGCCGAGGCCATGGGCGAGGTCACGAACCGATGAACGAGGCCCGACATCAGCGCACTGGACAGGCCCATCGCAGCCAGGATAGCCGGGCCGATCCAGAGGAGCACCGGTGCCTCGTGGGCATGCTTCGGCGTATCGACCTTAGGGCCGAGAAACGGTTTTAGAGCGATCGCGAAGCCGACGGCGAACATCAGGCCGTTGCCGAGGATGGTCAAGGCCGCGAACACCATGGACCGACGGTCGAAACCGGAGAGTGCGGCGTAGATTTCCTCTTTCGCAAGGAACCCGAAAAAGGGCGGAAGGCCGCCCATCGACAGGGCCGCCGCAAGAGCTATGGCGAAGGTCAGAGGCATGGCGCTGCGCAGGCCGCCGAGCTTCGTCAGGTGGCGCGTACCGGTTTCATGATCGATAATGCCGGCCACCATGAACAGCGCCCCCTTGAACAGGGCATGCGCCACCAGGTAAAGCACTGCGGCTTCAATGGCGTAGGGCAGGCCGAGCCCGGTCAGCATCACCAGAAGACCCAGCGACGACATGGTCGTATAGGCCAGCATCATCTTCAGGTCCGTCTGGCGCACTGCCAGGGCGGCTCCGGCGACGAGCGTCGTCACGCCGAAGAGCGGCAACAGCACCTGCCACTCCGTCGTGCCGCCGAGCACCGGGTTGAGCCGCATCAGAAGATAGACGCCCGCCTTCACCATCGTCGCCGAGTGCAGATAGGCCGAAACGGGAGTCGGCGCTTCCATGGCGTTCGGCAGCCAGAAGTGAAACGGAAACTGTGCCGACTTGGTGAATGCGCCGCCGAGGACGAGGAGCAGCGCCGCGAGATAGAAGGGGCTCTGCTTCAGTTCGTCTCCGAAGGACAGCAGCAGCGAAAATTGCGTGACGCCGCTGACGTTCCACAGGATGAGGAGCCCGGCAAGCAAGGCAAGTCCGCCTCCCCCGGTCACGACCAGAGCCTGCAAAGCCGCGCGGCGCGCCGCCTCGCGGCCGTGATCGAAGCCGATCAGCAGGAACGAAGTGATCGACGTCAGCTCCCAGAAGACGAAGAGCATCAGGAAGCTGTCCGAGACGACGAGCCCCTGCATCGAGCCCATGAACATCAGAATGAACGAAAAGAAGCGGCCCTGGTCGGGATGCCCCTTCAGATATCCGCCCGAATAGAGGACGATCAGTGTGCCGATGCCCGAAATCAGAAGTGCGAATGTCAGTGACAAGCCGTCGATCAGCCAGGAGAAGCTGACGTTGAAGGACGGTATCCAGATATAGCCGCCGGTGACGATCTCGCCGGCGGCGACCTCCGGAATGAAGCCTGCGAGATGCATGAAGACGGCGAGTGGCGCCAGCGCCAAAAGCCAGGCGGCATTCCCGCCGAGAAGCCGGGTCAGGGCCGGCGCGACGACGGCCGCGGCAAAGGGAAGACCGAGGGCCAGGAATGTCAGGGCCGCGGCATCCATCGTATCGACACGCTCCTTCTCATTGATCTTTCAGTCAAGCTTTAACCGGACATAGAAGATGGTCGGGCCTGCCTCAAGGGAAATCGGCCGGGGTGTGAGGTTATGCCACGTTTATACTGTGTAGAGGGCAGCGGCTTCGTCCCGCCCCTGATCAGTATCCTGTCCAAAACGCGGAGCTCCTGGCATCGACCCGCATTTGTGCCCAAGCAGAACCCATCCTATATATTCGCTGCAATCGAAAGGAGCGCAGCCATGTCCGAAAACCGGATGCCGAAGATTACGAAGACGAACGAGGAGTGGCGGGCAGCGCTGACGCCCGAGCAGTACCGCGTCACACGCGAACATGGCACCGAGCGACCCTTCACCGGCCCCTTCCTCGACAATAAAAGGCATGGCACCTACAAGTGCGTCTGTTGCGGCCGCGCGCTGTTCCGCTCGGATACCAAGTTCGATTCCGGCTGCGGCTGGCCCAGCTATTTCGCCCCGGTCGATCCGGACGCGATCTCTGAATATGTGGACCGCTCGCACCACATGGTCAGAACGGAGATTCGCTGTGCCGATTGTGACGCCCATCTCGGCCATGTCTTCCCCGACGGGCCTCCACCGACGGGCCTGCGCTATTGCCTGAACGGCACCGCGATGACATTCGAGGAGGATTGACCACGGGCCTGTTTCGGCGGCACTTTCCAGCCTGCGTGTGGTCTGTCGCATGCCCTTAAACCCGGAACGTTTTGAAGATAAGATGGTGCAGCAGTTCAAAGCCGTTGCGGCGGCCCTCGGCGTCCAGAACAAAACGCGCGGCGCGGTGAGGAGAAGCGGCAGGTCGAACGAAGCCTAGAGGACGCCCCGCATGCGCCGTGCCTGTATCGCATCTCTGCTCCTCGTGACGCTTGCCTCGCCCGCTGTCGCCGAGGACGACTGGCACCCTTACGCCAATCCCCGCTTCGGTTACACGGTCGACATCCCGCCCGGATTCGAGATGGGCCTCGAGGCCGATAACGGCGACGGTGTCAGATTTCACGCCGATGACAACGGTGCGACGCTCATGGTGTTCGGCACCCATCCGCCGGATGGCGACTTTGAAACCGACGTCGCCGAAAGGATCGGCTACGAGAAGCAGGACGACTGGCGAATCATCTTCTCGCGCGTCACGTCCGCCTGGGCGAGCTTTTCCGGCGCGCGCGAGAGCGACGTCTTCTATACGCGGGCGATTGCGCTCTGCGACGGCAGCGCCGCCTATTTCAGGCTCCAGTATCGGAAGAGCAAACTGACCAGTTTCGATGGGGTCATCTCGCGCATGGCCTCGGCACTCAGGCCGTCGGAAGAATGTCAGCCTGCTGCAGACTGAAGCTGCAGCTCTGACTCCAAGCTTAAGATACGGCGGCGCTGCTGATGCAGGTCAGGACTGCGGAATAGTGCACAGCAGCTCCCGTGACGACGAAGCCGTGCCAGATGGCGTTCTGGAAGCGCAGGCGCTCCCAGACATGGAAGATGACCCCGACCGAATAGATGACGCCACCAATGACGATCAGAGTGAGCGTCGTTGCGCTCAAGGCGGTAAAGAGGGATTTCGCGGCGAGCAAGCCGCTCCAGCCCATTGCGAGATAAAGCAAGATCGCCAGCCGATCGAAGCGCCCGGGCAGGAGGCACTTCATGGCGATGCCGGCGGCTGCGATAAGCCAGATGGCGACCAGCATCGAGAAGAGGAACGGATCATCCCAGCCGCGCTGCAGAAACGGCGTGTAGGTTGCAGCGATCAGCACGAAGATTCCGGAGTGGTCCAGCCGACGCAGCAGCCACTTGGCCCGGCCGACCGGAAAGAGATTATAGACGAATGAGATGGACAGAGCGGCGATGAGCCCGCCGCCATAGATCGAAGCCGCGGCCAATTGCCCGGACGTGCTCCAGACGGTGGCGTAAAAGATCAGGGCGGTAACACCGACGAGCGCCGCCGAAAGGCCGATCCCATGGACGATTGCGTCGGCGATCATCTCCGATCGGTCGTAGTCCCATTTGACGCCGGCAACCTTCACGCGGCCCCTCCCGCTCCGCTTCCGATATCCGTGCAGCCTGCAGCAGCAACGAAATACCTCATGATCGATCAGGCGAATTCGAACGGTCCGTAACGCCGCACAAGACCACTGGTTCGGTTCATCCTGCCACAGGGCAGCGGCGCGGCAAAGCACCAGGATCGGGCGAAAGGATCAACTTTTGCAACGCATTACAACAAATACCGCACCCTCCGCCGGAGCGTGCGGCAGCGGCTTCCTCTGGAGCAGGTGGGAGCTTTGGGCGGCTATCTCCCGCCGGTCGCGATCTCGGCGGCGCAGGTCTGACAGAGCGGAGCATGCGGCACGGCGCGCAGCCTTTCCGGGGATATGGGGTCGCCGCAACGCACGCAAATGCCGAAGGTCCCTGCTTCGATGCGGTTGAGTGCAGCATCGATCGCGCGAATCTCGCCCTGGCCGGCCAGGCCGAGTCCTTCCAGGACCTCATCGCTCTCCCGTTCCGTTACGCGATCCGGCACATCGGCATTCATCGGCTGCTCGAGATCTTCCTCTATCTGCATCAACCGGCCATGAAGTTCGCGTTTGCGGCGCAAAAGCTGTTCGCGAAAGTCGTCAAGCGCATACTTATCCATTGCGTGACTCCTTCGGATCGCGGCGCAGGGGGCCTGCACCGTGCCGTTTATTCCCAGTGTTACCGGTCGACGAGAACCGCGCAGGGGCAATGGCTGACGACACGGCTGGCGGTCGACCCGATGAAATAGTCGATCAGGCCCGGGCGGTGGGACGCGATGATCACCAGGTCGGCCTTCTCTTCCTCGGCCAGTGCATTGATGCTGCCGGCAGCTCCGCCGGTGCGGATTTCGACGCGTCCGTTGATGCCATGCTTGGTTTTCAGCGCTTCCAGGGTCTTGACCGCGTGCTTGCGCGATTCCTCGATCATCTCCAGCGGAAAATCGACGATCATGTACCCTTGTGCATAGGCGTTGAGATCCTCGACGACGTTGAGCAGAATGATCTCTCCCCCCTCGTCGATCAGTTTCTCGGCGATGCCAAGGACGGACTCGCCGTGCTCCAGTTGATCCATGGCGATCGGCACGATGATCTTCCTGTACATGCTGCTACGTCCTTTTCCTATGTTACCACGTCGCACGCCGAATGCGACGGCCGCTGGCTCCCGATAGAGACGGAAACCACATCACGTACGCCGTCCTGCGCCGGACCGACATCGAACGGTGACGGCTGTACGGGCCTTGACTTGGATCAAAGTGACCGCCCCTCTGCTCCCATCGCTCCCACCGTTAAAGGTAGCGCGGCCGCGACGACTGTCAACGTTTGTCGAACACAACATCAAGTAATATAAGAGCTTCCGCCTACCTGTTCACGTACTCATATTGGATTGAGGGCAGCAGATCACAGTCTCGGGCGTCGCCCTCCCGCTGTCCGAAAGGCGAATAGGATGAAGGACACCGCACAACCGAAGCTGCAGGCCAGCGTTCCCGCCGATCACGCGACCGCGATGCCCGCTTATGTCGATCGGTCGCATCTTGTCGTCAGCGACCTGGAGACGGTCTCGTCCTGGTACCAGCGGATAATCGGTCTGTCGCCGATCGAGGCGAACAAAAGCGGCGTGACGCTCGGCGTCGCCGGAAGACCGCTCCTGACATTGACGGGCGACGGCAATGCCGTAAGGGCTCCGCGAAGTGCACCCGGTCTCTTCCATCACGCATTCCTGGTTCCGGACCGCACCGAGCTCGGACGCTGGCTCGTGCACGCCGCCGAAAACGGGGTGCAGTTGCAGGGAGCCTCCGATCACCTCGTCAGCGAAGCGATCTATCTCGCTGATCCGGAAGGTAACGGAATCGAGATTTATCGCGATCGCCCACGCGCCGAATGGAATTACGGAGCGGACGGCATGGTGGCAATGAACACGCTGCCGCTCGATCTGCAGGCACTCTACCACGAGGTGCCGAAGAACAGCTGGGACGGCTTGCCGGCCGGCACCACGATCGGTCACATTCACCTCCAGGTCTCGGATATCCCGCAGGCGGACGATTTTTTCCGCAATGGCCTGGGGCTCGACCTCATGGCACGCTACCCTGGAGCCAGCTTCTTCGCGACCGGCAAGTACCATCACCACGTGGCGGCCAATATCTGGAATTCTCGCGGAGCGCCGAAACGCCAGGGCAACATGACCGGTCTCGCCGACTACACGATCCGCTTCCGGGACCCGGAGGCCCTCGACGCGGCGATCCAGAAGCTCGACGCGCTCGAAATAGCGAGGGACAGGCAGGGCGACACGCATAGCCTCACCGACCCGTGGGGCATCGGCCTCAAACTCGTCGCCTAGGCGTCTCGGCGGCCCTTTCCGCTTGATCGCCGCGCTGGTGCCCTCTATCTCATTGTCTCCCCATACGGCGCCGCACGTCTCGTCAGACGCGCAAGAGGTCGCTGTAGCGCATTAATCTGCTGCCTGTTTTCCCCTCCGGAAGACATGCAGCAGGACCGATCCCGGAGACATGCCTTGTCCGTATTCAAGAACCTGCCCGCCGCACCCGTCGCCCCGAAAAAGCCGGCAACGGATACCCGCCACGGCATGACCCGCACCGACGATTACGCTTGGCTCAGGGCCGAAAACTGGCAGGCCATGTTCAAGGATCCGTCGATCCTGGATCCCGAGATCCGCCGCCATCTGGAGGCGGAGAATACCTATATGAACGCCGCGATGGCGGACACGAAGGATCTGCAGAAGACGCTGTTTGCCGAAATGCGCGGCCGGATCAAGGAAGACGATTCATCGGTTCCGATGAAGGATGGCCCTTTTGCCTACGGGACGTCCTACGTCACCGGCGGCGAGCATCCGCGCTATTTCCGGATCCCGCGTGAGGGTGCTGCGGGCGACGAGACGATCCGCAAGGTGCTGCTCGACGGCGACAGGGAGGCTGAAGGTAAGGCCTATTTCCGTATCGCCGGGCTCGACCATTCGAGCGATCATTCCCGCGGAATCTGGGGGTACGACGACAAAGGGTCGGAATATTTCACTTTGAAGGTGCGCGATCTTTCGACCGGCGAGGACCTCGAGGACCTGCTCGAAAATACGGGCGGCGGCGGCGCCTGGGCGCCGGACGGCAAGAGCTTCTTTTATACCGTGCTCGACGAGAACCACCGGCCATCGAAGATCTTCCACCACGTCATCGGCACGCCGCAGTCGGAGGACCGGCTGGTTTATGAGGAGCCCGATGCCGGCTTCTTCATGTCTGTCGGCGGTTCGCTCCTCGACGATTTCATCTATATCGACATCCATGACCACGAGACGAGCGAGTATCGGCTCATCCCGACCAGCGACCTTGCCGCGGAGCCCAGGCTCGTGGCGGAGCGCGTAACCGGTCTGGAATATTCCATGACCGAGGGCGGCGACGTCTTCTACATTCTTACCAATGCCGACGGCGCCAAGGATTTCAAGATCATGGAAGCGCCGGTGGAAGCGCCGCAGAAGGAAAACTGGCGCGAGGTCGTGCCGCACAAGCCGGGAACGCTGATCCTCAGCCATATGGCCTATGCTCGGCATCTGGTCTGGCTGCAGCGCCGCAACGGGTTGCCGGAAATCGTCATCCGCGACCGCCGAACCGGCGAGGAACACGCCATCGCATTCGCCGAGGAGGCATATTCTCTGGGGCTTTCGGGTGCGGCCGAATACGACACCGACATCATCCGCTTCTCCTATTCGTCGATGACGACGCCTTCGCAGCTGTTCGACTACGACATGCAGACGCGCAAGCGCACGCTGCTCAAGACGCAGGAAGTCCCCTCCGGGCACGATCCGGACGCCTATGTGACCCGCCGGGTATTCGCCCCGGCGCATGATGGCGAGCAGGTGCCGGTCACCCTGCTCTATCGCAAGGACACACCGCTCGACGGATCCGCCCCTTGCCTGCTTTACGGCTACGGTGCCTACGGCATCACCATTCCCGCCAGCTTCAACACCAACTGCCTGTCGCTCGTCGACCGCGGCTTCGTCTATGCGATCGCCCATGTCCGCGGCGGCAAGGACAAGGGCTTCCACTGGTACGAAGACGGCAAGATGGCGAAGAAGACCAATACGTTCAAAGACTTCATCGCAGCCGCCGATTATTTGAATCAGGAAAAGTTCACCTCCTACGCGAACATCGTCGCCGAGGGCGGCTCGGCTGGGGGCATGCTGATGGGCGCCATCGCCAATATCGCGCCGGAGAAGTTCCGCGGCATCATCGCCGCGGTGCCCTTCGTCGACGTGCTCAGCACGATGCTGGACGACACGCTGCCGCTGACACCCCCGGAATGGCCCGAATGGGGCAACCCGATCGACAGCCAGGAGTTCTACGACATCATCGCGAGCTACTCGCCCTACGACAATGTCGGTGCCAGGCCGTATCCCGCCATTCTGGCGCTCGGAGGCCTGACCGACCCGCGCGTCACCTATTGGGAACCGGCGAAATGGGTGGCGAAACTGCGCGAGGAGACGACCGGCAGCGAACCCATCCTGCTCAAGACCAACATGGATGCGGGCCACGGCGGCGCTTCCGGTCGCTTTCAGCGGCTGGAGGAGATCGCCTTCGAATATGCCTTCGCCATCAAGGTCGCAGGCAAGGCGTAAGGGGAAGAGCCGGTGCCGGTCTATGTAGCACTGCTCAGGGCCGTCAATGTGGGCGGCACCGGCAAGCTGACGATGGCGGACCTGAGGGCCGCCTGCGATGGGCTCGGCTTCGCGGGGGCCAAGACCTATATCCAGAGCGGCAACGTCGTTTTTCGCTCTGACCTGCCTGAGCCCGCAGTGCAGGCGAAACTCGAACAGGCGCTGGCGGCGAAAATGGGCAAAGCGCCGGGAGTCTTGCTCCGCAGCCGCCGCCAACTGGAGGACGTCGCCGCCAGGGCGGAGCGGTTTCTCGATGCCAAGCCGAACTTGCTGCTGATCACCTTCCTGCCGGAGCCGCCTCCCCGCGACGCGCTCGACAGGCTGGTGGCACCCGATGGAGAAAAGGTGCGGATCGACGGGCGCGAAATCTATATCCACTATCCGAATGGATCCGGACGATCGAAGCTGAAGCTTCCGGCGCTCAGACCGGGCACGGCGCGCAATCTCAACACAATACGCAAGCTGGCGGAAATGGCCGCCGCGATGGAAGTGGGTTCCTGACGTTACAGCGAGACGCCTGTGCATACTCTGCTGCGCCCCTGCCAATTTGGCAGGAGAACAAACGCAAGGAGGGATAAAGGTGGAGGACTTGGCCAGGTACAGACACGATCTGCCGCTTGTACGGGGCGGCATGTTCTTGAGCGACGGTGGCATGGAGACCGCGCTGATCTTCCAGGAGGGGATCGAACTCCCGCATTTCGCGTCCTTCGTCCTGCTCTCGACGGCGGAAGGCCGGCGGCGGCTTCTGCGCTACTACACGCGCTATCTCGAAATCGCCAGGCGCCACGGCACCGGCTTCGTGCTCGATACCGCCACATGGCGCGCCAATGCCGATTGGGGTGAAAAACTCGGCTACGATGCGGCGGCATTGAGAAAGGTCAATCAGGATGCCGTTGATCTCCTCACGGGGTTGCGCACCGAGTACGAGCGGCCGCAGGCTCCGGTCGTCCTCAATGGCGTGATCGGCCCGCGCGGCGATTACTATCAGGCGGGCCGGATTACGGCCGACGAAGCGGAGGACTGTCATTGCGCCCAGGTCGCCACCTTTGCCGACAGCCAAGCAGACATGATCACGGCCGTCACGATGACGAATACCGAGGAGGCGATCGGGGTCGTCCGGGCCGCCAGGGGCCATGACATGCCCTGCGCCATCTCCTTCACGGTGGAGACCGACGGCCGCCTGGTTACCGGTCGCTCGCTACAGCACGCGATCGAGACGGTGGACGCCGAGACCGGCGGTTATCCGCACTACTACATGATCAATTGCGCCCATCCGACCCATTTCGAGAATGTGCTGGAACGGCAGAGCGCCTGGGTCCGGCGGATCGGCGGCATTCGCGCCAATGCCTCGACGAAGAGCCATGCCGAACTCGACGAGAGCGAGACATTGGATGCGGGCGACGCGTGCGACCTTGCAGAACGTTATCGTTCGCTCACCCGCCGCCTGCCGCATTTGCGGGTGCTCGGCGGCTGTTGCGGTACCGACCACCGGCACATGGCGGCGATCTGCGAGGCGTGCCTGCCACGAGCTGCGCTCAGTGCCTGATCGCGACGGCCCCTTCGCACGAAGGAGCGAGGGGGCTCATATAGGCGTCCAGGCCGAAAACTCGCGAAAAGCGCGAGGCTCGTGTAGACTTGCTGCGAAAGGGCGGCCGACTTTCGGCGTGCCGCTGTATCGCGATGAGTCCCGTTCCAACGCAGCCAATTTCAAAGATGACCGCATTCCGCTTCGACAACAGCTACGCCCGGCTGCCGGCCAATTTCTACGCCCGTGTGGAGCCGACGCCGGTCGCGGAACCGTGGCTGATCAAGCTCAACCGACCGCTGGCCGTCGAGCTTGGGCTCGACTCCGAAGCGCTCGAACGCGACGGCGCGGCGATCTTTTCGGGTAATCTCGTCCCCGAAGGTGCCGAACCGCTCGCCATGGCCTATGCGGGCCACCAGTTCGGCGCTTTCGTGCCGCAGCTCGGCGACGGACGTGCCATCCTGCTCGGAGAGGTGACCGACGCCGGCGGACGGCGACGCGATATCCAGCTCAAGGGAGCTGGCCAGACGCCCTACTCCCGCCGCGGCGACGGACGGGCGGCGCTCGGGCCTGTCCTACGCGAATATATCGTCAGCGAGGCGATGCACGCGCTCGGCGTGCCGACGACCCGTGCGCTGGCCGCCACGGTCACGGGTCAGCCCGTCTACCGCGAACAGATTCTCCCGGGTGCCGTCTTCACCCGGGTCGCGGCAAGCCACATTCGTGTCGGCACGTTCCAGTTCTTCGCGGCACGCGGCGACATGGAGTCGATACGGACGCTCGCGGATTATATGATCGACCGTCATTATCCGGAGCTGAAGAAGGATGAGAAACCCTATCTCGCGCTCTTCAAGGCGGTCGCGGCGCGTCAGGCTGCACTGATCGCGCGCTGGCTGCATGTCGGCTTCATCCATGGGGTGATGAATACCGACAATATGACGATTTCGGGCGAAACGATCGATTTCGGCCCCTGTGCCTTCATGGACGTTTACGATTCGAAAACGGTGTTCAGTTCGATCGATCAGTTCGGCCGTTATGCCTATGCCAACCAGCCGGCGATCGGTCAGTGGAACCTCGCCCGCCTCGCCGAGACGCTGGTGACGCTGTTCGATCCCGTGGCGGACACGGCCGTGAACCTCGCCAACGACGCCCTTGGCGGATACGGGAGTATCTTCCAGAACCATTGGCTCGGCGGCATGCGGCGCAAGATCGGCCTGTTCACGGACGGAGACGAGGATCTCGACCTCGTTCAGTCGCTGCTGACGCTCATGCAGAACGGGAAAGCCGATTTCACTCTCACCTTCCGCCGGCTGGCGGCATCCGCGGAAAACGCGGCCGCCGATACGGAGCTTGCAAGCCTCTTCGAAGAACCGCAGGCACTCTCACCCTGGCTCGTGGATTGGCGCCGAAGGCTCGAACGCGAACCGCAACCGGCAACCGAACGCGCTGCCGCGATGCGCGCCGTCAATCCCGCCTTCATTCCGCGCAACCACCGGGTGGAACAGGCGATCGATGCGGCAACGCAAGACGCGGATTTCTCGCTCTTCGAAGCGCTCGTCGAGGTGACCTCCCGTCCCTATGAGGACCAGCCGGGCCGCGAAGCCTACGCCGCGCCACCCAAGCCGGGCGAGGAAGTGCTCCAAACCTTCTGCGGCACCTGACACTCCCTGTCGATCGTCATGCGACCATGCGCCGACAATCTCGGTCTCCGTCGGATTGTGGCCATTGAAAGGCACGCGTTTTGCGTTAACTTCGAAATAGCGCACCGACCGGGCTCCGCACGGAGCCGCGCCTTCGTCGTCGGCAATGCGCGTTCTCCTCCAGGCCCGGCCGGGCCTGCCCGCGGAATCAGTGGTGTCCACGGCACGTCCTCAACTCGGGAGTTCTACTTGATGCTCATCGTCCTGACCGCCATCGTCTTTGCCGTGATCGGCCTCGCCCTCGGTGCGGGCGGAACGCGGCTCCTGCTGCTCGGCGGCAGCCCTTACTACCTCGTCGCTGGCCTGGGCTTTCTGCTCACCGCGTTTCTGCTCTTTCGCCGACGCGCCGCCGCGCTCTGGGTCTATGCGCTGGTCGTCCTGGGCTCGCTTGCCTGGGCGGTCTGGGAGGTGGGATTCGATTGGTGGCAGCTCGGGCCTCGCGGCGGCGTGATTATCCTGCTCGGGCTGTGGTTGCTCACACCCTGGATACGGCGCCCCCTCGGCTTCGTCAGCCCCACGGGCGAGCAATACGGCGCGCGCGCCTGGCCGCTCGCCCTGGCCAGCCTTCTATCGATCGGCGTTGCGCTGTTTTCGATGACACAGGACCCCCACGACATCAGGGGCGATCTGCCGGGCGAGGTCGTGGCAAACCCGAATCTCGGGGGCAACGTGCCGCAGGGCGAATGGCATCAATACGGGCGTACGCCCTTCGGCCAGCGTTATTCCCCGCTCGACCAGATCCGCCCGGAGAACGTCTCGAACCTCCAGGTGGCATGGCAATATCAGACCGGCGACGTGAAGCTGCCGGAGGACGTCAGCGAAACCACCTACCAGGTGACGCCGCTGAAGGTGAAGGACACGCTCTATGTCTGCACACCGCACAACTGGGCGATCGCGCTCGACGCCGCCACCGGCCAGGAGAAGTGGAAGTACGATTCGAATTCCGGCATGAACCCGGACCGTCAGCACCAGACCTGCCGCGGTGTCACCTATTGGGCCGATCCGGCCGCAGCGCCCGGCAGCCCCTGCGCCGAACGGGTGTATCTGCCGACGTCCGACGCCCGCCTGATCGCGCTCGACGCGACGAATGGAGAGGTGTGCACCAGCTTCGCCGATAACGGAGTCCTGCATCTGGAGCAGGGCATGAAGTACAACCCGGCCGGCTATTACTATTCGACGTCGCCGCCGGTCGCCGTCGGCGACAAGATCATCATCGGCGGTGCCGTCAACGACAACTATTCGACCATGGAGCAGTCGGGCGTGATCCGCGCCTTCAACATCAACACCGGCGCCCTCATCTGGAACTGGGACAGCGGAAATCCGGACGTGACGACGCCGCTGCCTCCGGGTGAAACCTACACCACCAATTCGCCAAACAGCTGGTCGGTCTTCAGCTATGACGAGGGGCTCGGCCTCGTCTACATTCCCATGGGCAACCAAGTACCCGACCAGCTCGGCATGGGACGCAGCGAGCATGTGGAGAAATATTCCTCCTCCATCGTCGCCCTCGACATCAACACGGGCGCGGTTCGCTGGGTACGGCAGACGGTGCATCACGACCTTTGGGACATGGACGTGCCCGCCCAACCCGCCCTGCTCGACATCACGAGAGAGGACGGGACCGTCGTGCCGGCACTCGTCGGACCGACCAAGCAGGGCGACATCTATGTGCTCGACCGGCGAAACGGGGAGCCGATTATCCCGATCGAGGAAGTACCCGCGCCCGGCGGCGCGATCCCAGAGGATTTTACTGCGCCTACCCAGCCCGTCTCGGGCCTCACCTTCATGCCCCCGCCGCTCATGGAGCGCGACATGTGGGGGATCAGCATGTTCGACCAGCTTGCGTGCCGTATCGAATTCAGATCGCTGAAATACGAGGGGCGCTACACGCCGCCTTCCCTCGAGGGGACGATCGTCTATCCCGGGAATTTCGGGACTTTCAACTGGGGCTCGGTCGCCGTGGATCCGGAACGCCAGGTGATGTTCGGGATGCCGACCTATCTCGCCTTCACCTCGCGGCTCGTTCCGCGCGACCAGATCGCCCCGAAGGGCGAGGGCGAAAAGGGTAGCGAACAGGGCCTCAACCGCAATGAAGGCGCACCTTACGGGGTCTTTATGGGTCCGTTCCTCGGCCCGCTCGGGATTCCCTGCCAGGCCCCGCCATGGGGCTATGTCGCAGGCGCCGATCTCAGAACCGGCAAGATCGCCTACAAGCACAAGAACGGCACGGTCTACGACATGACGCCGCTGCCGCTGCCCTTCAAGCTGGGCGTACCGGGCATCGGAGGACCCATGATAACCAAGGGCGGTCTCGCTTTCCTGGGTGCCGCCGTCGACGATTACTTCCGGGCTTACGACCTGACCACGGGTGAGCAGCTCTGGGAGGCACGGCTTCCTGCCGGCGGCCAGTCGACGCCGATGACCTATACGGTCGGCGACAAACAATATGTGCTCATCGTTGCGGGCGGACACGGTTCGGTCGGCACCAAGCCGGGCGACTATGTCATCGCCTATACGCTGCCCTGACGCACGAACCGGAATGCGCGCGCCCGCATGGGCGTTTCGGAGGACTGCAATCTCATCTCAGTGCTTGTCACAGAGATGAGGCGATCAAACAAGCGGCGGCGGGCGGCCGGAATCTCAACAGGCCTCAGGCCATGTCGGCGACGATACTGCCGATATCGGCGAAGACAGGGTTCAGGTCGTCGAGCGGCGCCTTGGCCTCGCCCATGTAGACGCAGATCAGGATCGGGCCACGGCCCTGCGGCCAGGCGACGGCGATATCCGAGACGGCACCGGTCATACTCGTTCCCGTCTTGTCTCCGATCCGCCAGTCCTTGGGCAGGCCCGCCCGTAGCCGCGCATCGCCGGTCTTGTTCGCAACCAGCCAGTCGATGAGCTGCTGGCGCCCTTCTTGCGAGAGGACCGGACCCAGGACCAATTTCCCGAGCGTGTCGAGCATGGCGGCCGGTGTGGTGGTGTCGCGCGGATCGCCCTTCCTGGCCTCGTTCAGCTCGGGCTCCGTTCGGTCGAGCCGCGTGGTCTCGTCGCCGATCGAGCGCAGCCAGGACGTCAGGCCCTCGGGACCCCCGAAGCTTTCGAGCAGCAGGTTGCCGGCGGCATTGTCGCTGATGGTGATCGCCGCCTCGCAGAGTTCCGCGACCGTCATGCCGTTGCCACCCACATGCTTTTCCGTCACCGGCGAGTGAGGCAGCAGGACCTCCCTGCCGAAGGTGATCCGCCGGTCGAGCTTTTCCTCCCCGCGATCGACGCGTGCCAGCGCGCAAGCCGCCGCAAGCGCCTTGAAGGTCGAACACATGGCGAAACGCTCGGCCTCCCGGTGCCCGAACGAGATGTTGGTCTCGGTATCGAGCACGGCAACCCCGAGGCGTCCGCCGGTGCGCTCTTCAAGCCGGCGAAGCCGTTCCGTGACGTCATCCTCCGCCGCGCCGGCCGCAAGCGCGGGCGTTCCGAGCACGAATGCCGGATAGAGCATGGCCGACGCGGCCAGCATTGCTCGGCGGGTTATGTGCAAAGGCATGTCTTTCTCCGTCTGTGCGGCTCAAGCGCCGAGACATAGCTAAATTATTGATCTGGAATATTATTCCTGTCGCTTCCGACGATCGAATCGCTAAGGGGCGATTGCGGCGGGCTTGTGCCCGAAGCTGCGCTCTTCGACACGGAACGAGCCCGGATGCCGCTTTCAAGGCTTGATCGACGGCAGGTCCCTGTCCATATAAAGCTCTAGAGACTAGAGGATAAGGAAGCGGTGTGACGGTTTCCGTCCGGAAACACGCAGTTTCAAAATGTTGGAGCACTGGGCCATCGCATGTACACGATCGGCGACCTTTCCCGTCGGACGGGCGTAAAAATCCCGACCATCCGCTATTACGAGCAGATGGGTCTGCTTGCGGCGCCGGAGCGCTCGGAGGGTAATCAGCGGCGCTATGAAAAGCACGAGCTCGAAAGGCTCGCCTTTATCCGCCACGCACGCGACCTCGGACTTTCGATTGAGGCGATCCGGGACCTTCTGGCATTGAGCGAACATCCGGAACGCCCCTGCGGCGAGGCGGACCGCATCGCGACCGAGCATCTTGCCTCCGTGCGGGAAAAAATCGCCCGGCTCAGAAGGCTGGAGCATGAGCTCGAGCGCATCGTCGCCTGCCATGGCGATCACACGATCGGCGATTGCCATGTGATCCGCGCGCTTGCCGACCACTCGCTGTGCGGAAACGAGCATTGAAATTCCTCGTTGACAAATTCCGGGATTTGGACAATCTACGCGCATGATCAAGAACGCGCCCATTTCCAGCGTATATTTTTGGCTGTTCCGATAGGAGCGGCCTGCTGATCATATTCAACAAGGCCGCCATCAGGCGGCTTTTGTTTTTCACGGCACCTGATGGCGGAAGAGAACCATTAGGAGCCGAGAATGCTGCAGACCGTCACCCCTACCCTTCAGCCCGTTCCGTCGGCCCGTGCGCCGATGGTGACGATCCGTTGCGCCAAGCCACGTGATCTCGCCGAATTGCGCGAGATGGTCGCCGAGCTTGCCGCCCATCACGGCGATGCCGCAACGGTCACGCCCGAACAGCTCGAGCGGGATCTCTTCGGACGCACGCCCTGGATCACGGCGCTGGTCGCCGAAGCCGGCGGCGCGTTGATCGGCTATGCCATTCTCGTCCCGCAATACCGGGCGGCCGAAGGTGCCCGCGGCATGGAAATGCACCACCTCTTCGTCCGCCCCGGTCACCGCGGCACCGGCATCGGGCGCCACCTCGTGGCCAAGGCTCGCGAGCAGGCGAAAATGGCGGGCTGCGATTACCTCTCGGTCAGTGCCGCCACCGGAAACTTCCAGGCGCACCGTTTCTACGAGTCCGAGCGTTTCGTACCGCGCCCGGTAACCGGCATGCGCTACCTGCAGAGACTCGGGTGACGGAGCCGCGGTCGTTCCGGTTTACAGCGCCGGCAGCGCCTTGAGGTAGGCCGCGATCGCATCGCGGTCGGAGGCCGGCAGCTCCGCCATGTTCTTCTGGACCTCGACCATCGAGCCGCCGACCGTGTCGAAATCCGGCGTGAAGCCGGTTTCGAGATAGGAGGCGATGTCGGATGCACTCCAGCCGCCGATGCTTTTCGAAGACGGGGTGATGTCGGGAATTCGGCCTTCGCCTTCGGGATTGGGTGCGCCGGTGAGCCACCGGCCCTCCTCGAAGCCGCCAAGCGCATCGCGCGGCGTGTGACATTCGCCGCAATGACCAGGGCCCTCCACGAGGTATTGCCCGCGGGCGAGCTTGGTGTCGGCGGTATTGACCTGAGTACGCGGCTCCGCGTTCAGATACAGCAGCTTCCATGCTCCGAGCGCCTGGCGGACATTGTAGGGGAATGCCAGGTCGTGCGGAGGTGTCGCGTTGCCGCTCTTCGGCAGCGTCTGCATGAAGCCCCAAAGGTCGTTCACGTCCTTCGCGGTCATCCGGATATAGGAGCCGTAGGGGAAGGAGGGATAGAGATGCTCGCCGTCCTTTCCGACGCCGCGGGTCATCGCGTCGCCGAACTCCGCAAGCGTCCAGTTGCCGATGCCAACGGTTTCATCGGGGGAGATGTTGGGCGGATAAAAGGTGCCGAAAGGGCTCTTCAGGGTGCGGCCGCCGGCAAGGACGAGCCTCTGGTCGTCCTTGGCGCCCGGAGCGGCGTGGCAGCTGACGCAGCCGCCGGCCCAGAAGATCCGTTCGCCATTTGCGAGATCGGGCTCGCCGAGCCCCTCCCAATGAGCGGCGTCCCAACGATCGGGCTTGGTCAGCCACCAGGCGAGACTCCCTCCCGCCACCACCAGCAGGACCAGACCAGAAACCAGATACCTCGCGCGCCGGCCCATGGGCTCCTCTTGAAATCACGAATGCGGATGACAACGGCCGGAGGGCTTTTCGACCTGCTTGCGGAGAGATCGCGCCGGCGAACCGGCGCGGTTCAAATCGGGTTGGAAGAACCGTCTGATCGTCAATTCTTCTTCAGGCGGTAGGTCTCGTGACAGCTGCTGCAGTCCTTTCCCAGAATGCCGAGCGCGGCGCCGACACCGGCCTGATCTGCCGGCAATTGGGCAAGGATCTTTTCTGCGTCACCGCCGAGCTTGGCGGCCTTTTCCTTGAAGTCCTCCATGTTCTCCCAGATTTTCGGACTTGCTTCGGTTTCCATTCCCGTTTCGGAGCCGGCCGGGAAGTGATTCGGGAAAACCTTCACCGTCTCGCTTATCGTCGCCAGAGATGCTTTGACGATCTCGGCGTCATAAGGCTTTTCACCCTTGGCGATGCCGCTGAGTTCGCCCGTGGCCTTTCCCACCTTTTTCATCAGCTGCTGACGCACCGCCTGCGGCTCGTCGGCCGCCGTCACGGCGGTCACGCCCAGGCCCGCCATGGCTGCGGCAAGCATAAGAGCTCGTATCTTCATCATGTTCTCCGGTCTGACCCGCTTCCGCGGCGTGGTGTTCAAGCGCCGGCATGATGGCATTTTGGGTTTTCTACGGAAGTAACTTTTTTTTGATGTGCTTGTCGATTCAGCACAATTCCCGACGCAATACCTGGCTGCGTGGCGACGCCTTCAGATATTCAAATATGATTACAGAACTCATCTTTATACTTGTTCGACGGCGTCTTAAACAGCCCCGCTCCAGCCATGCCATACCGTGAAGATGGCGATGACGACGAGGAGGAGACCGGCGAGCCGGCCGATGGTGACCGTGGCACCGGGGCTGCCCACGAGGAAATCACGCGCGCGGCCGGCGGCAAGTGCAAGCCCGCCATAGACCGCAAGCTGCGTCAGCGCGATCATCACGGCCATGACAGCCGCCTGGGACCACACCGGGCCGAACTGCGGCTTGAGGAACTGCGGGTAGACCGCAAGCATGAAGAGATAGGCCTTGGGATTCATCAGGCTCGTCAGGGCGCCCTGCCGAAAACTCGCCCAACGCGACAGCCGTGCCCCTCCTTCGACGCCGCTGATGGTGATGGAACTGCGCAGGAGCGAAAAACCGATCCAGGCGATATAGGCCGCGCCGGCAGCGAGCAGCAGGTTGAAGAGCTGGGGCACCAGATGCAGGACGACGCTGACGCCAAGGGCTGCATAAAGCGTGTGCAGCACGCCGCCTGCCACGATTCCGGCCGTTGCCGAAAGCCCGGAAGCGCGCCCGCCGGTCATCGCATTGGCGAGGACGAAAACCATGTCCATGCCGGGAACGATGATGATGCCGAAGAGCAGGGTGAAAAAGAGCCAGAGGTTTTCCGCATAGGTCATGTCAGTTGCTCACCCGATTTCCGTGCTATCCCAGGAGCGGATTGTTTAGTTTCAACCCGTTGGCGCGTGTTATATCTCTCTCCTACTGACAAGGTCGTGTCAGGAGTGAGCAGGTAGAGGCCGCTTCATGCGCAAGGCGTCGCGTCTTTTCGAAATCATCCAGATGCTGCGGCTCGCTCGTACACCGGTGACGGCGGCGCAAATCGCCGACGCCCTGGAGGTGACGCCCCGCTCTATCTACCGGGATATTGCCGCCCTGCAGGCGATGCGCGTGCCGATCGAGGGCGAGCGTGGCATCGGCTATATCCTGAGGCCCGGCTTTGACCTGCCGCCGCTGATGTTCTCGATCGAGGAGACGGAGGCGATCGTGCTGGCGCTTGCGCTTCTGGCTCGCACGGGCGACGAGGAGCTGAAGGCGGCGGCACGGCGCGTCAATCAGAAGATCACCGGCGCCGTGCCGGAACCGCTGCGCAAGGCCTTCCAGTCACAGGCGCTGCACGCCTGGGGCACGATCGCCTCGCCGCCGCCGGCGGTCGACTTGGCCATGATCCGGCGGACGATCCGTGACGAACAGAAGCTGGTGCTGGACTATCGCGACGAGCTCGGGCGCGCGACCGAGCGCACAGTACTACCGCTTGCGCTGATCTATTATTCCGAACACGCGATGATGGTCGCGTGGTGCGAATTGCGGCAGGATATCCGCAACTTCCGCGCCGACCGCGTTGAACACTGCGAACCCGCCGACGCCTATTTCCGCGGCGAAGGCAACCGGCTGAGGCAGATGTGGATTGCGGGATGGCAGGCGAATGCGGTTCGGCCGCTCGAGGCGGCGGACGGGTAGAAAACTGTGACGAGATGGCCGCTGAAAACCGCCCCTCAAAACGAAAGGCCCGGCGCAAGCGCCGGGCCGATTTCCCGCTGGTAGAAAGCAGTGCTTACTTTGCAGCCGCTTCGTACAGCTCGAGGACGTAATCCCAGTTGATGAGATTGTCGACGAAGGCTTCCAGGTATTTCGGACGCGCGTTGCGGTAGTCGATGTAATAGGAATGTTCCCACACATCGACGCCGAGAATCGGGGTTGCGCCGTGGACGAGCGGATTTTCGCCGTTCGGGGTCTTGGAGATTTCCAGCTTGCCATTCTTAACGGAAAGCCAGGCCCAGCCCGAGCCGAACTGACCTGCGCCGGCAGCAATGAAATCGGCGCGGAACTTGTCGTAGCCGCCAAGATCCGATTTGACCGCCGCATCGAGCTTGCCGGGCAGGCTGGTGCCGCCGCCGCCCTTCTTCATCCACTTCCAGAAGTGAACATGGTTGTAGTGCTGGCCGGCATTGTTGAACAACGGCTGGTTGGTGCCGTAGGATTTCTTGACGATATCTTCCAGCGAAAGATCGGAAAGACCGGCTTCCTCGGCGAGCTTGTTGCCGTTCGTCACGTAAGCGAGGTGGTGCTTGTCGTGATGGTATTCGAGCGTTTCGCGCGACATGTAAGGCGCAAGCGCATCGTAGTCATAGGGAAGGTTCGGCAATTCGAAAGCCATTGTGGCATCTCCTCTTGGCATGGATTTCGTCGGGGAAATCTGTCAGCGGAACATAGGCACCGCCTTGCAGGGAGGCAACCGATGCCGCGCCAAATTTTCGCTAACCCACGCAAAATACTTTCATTGCTTTCGTGACTTCCGTCTTCGCGCGCAAGCGCCTCGACGCGCCGCCTTGCGGTCCTATCTTACGTTATCGAGGGCATGTGCCCAACCGTGCCACAGGAGAAGACGATGGAATTTCACCAGGGACGGCTCATCGACCATGTGCATCTTCGCGTCGGGGACCTCAAGGCGAGCAAGCGGTTCTATCAGGCGGTGCTCGGCGCGCTTGGCCACCAGCCGACCTACGAGACCGACGAGTTCTTTGCGTTCGACGAGTTCTTCGTCGACGCGGCGGAGGATTACCGCACCCGCGTCCACCTCGCATTCCAGGCCTCGGGCGCCGATGCGGTGCAGCGGTTCTACGATGCCGGACTGGCCAATGGCGGCACCGACAATGGACCGCCCGGAGAGCGAAGCTACCATCCGGGCTATTATGCCGCGTTTCTCCTCGACCCGGACGGCAACAATGTCGAAGCGGTCTATCACGGACCGAACACGCGCTCGTCCGCCGATGTGGTCGTCCGTCCGCTTGAACCGTGACCTTCGAAGAGCGACTGGCGATGCCTCGCGCGTTCAGGGCGGCGGAGAAATAACGCCGGCTGAACTGAGAGCAGATCACTTCCCTCCGGTCGCGTGCGCCCAGTCCAGATAGAGATCGCGCGTCTTCGCCGCGACCGGACCGGCCTGCAATTCGCGCTGCTCGAGACGGGTGACAGGCAGCACCTTGGAATAGTTGCCCGAGGTGAAGATTTCGTCGGCCCCTTCGAAATCGGCCATGGTCAAGCTGGTTTCGATCACTTCGAGGCCTGCCTCCCCGAGAAGAGCCATGACGCGCGAGCGGGTGATGCCGGCGAGGAAGGTCCTGTTGGCGGCCGGCGTGAAGACGACGCCGTCCTTCACCATGAAGATATTCGAGGAGCCGGTCTCCGCGATGTTGCCGAGCATGTCGCGCACCAGCGCGTTGTCGAAGCCGCGCGAACGTGCCTCGTTGAGGATGCGGGCGTTGTTGGGATAGAGGCAGCCGGCCTTGGCATCGGTCGGCATGCATTCGAGCGTCGGCCGGCGGAAGGGAGAGAGCGTCAGCGACGAGCCGGCACGGCCATTGCCCATCGGCGCCTCGAAAAGGCAAAGCGCGAAGCGTGTCGATTCGGGATCCACCGCAACGACGCTCCAGGACCCGTGCTCGCCCCAATACATCGGCTTCACATAGATCGCCGTCTTGCCGTCGAACTTCTTCACGCCTTCCCAGGTCAGTCCCTCGATCTCCTCGGCCGACATCGTTGGCTTGAGACCCAGAGCCTCGGCGGAGCGGTTGACGCGCCGGCAATGGAGGCCGAGGTCCGGCGCGATGCCGTCGAACCAGCGGGCGCCGTCGAATACGGTCGAACCGAGCCACATCGCATGGGATGTCGGGCCGATCAGCGGCGGGTTGCCGGCAAGCCATTCGCCGTCGACAAAGGTCCAGGTGGTGGATCGTGGGGATGTATCGACGGCCATCGGCGCCTCCTTCTTTCTTCACGCACTTCCGCTCTAGCCGGAAAAAGCAGCATGAGGGTGAATGGGTACATCAAAAAATGTCATGGCGTCCATTCTGGAGCCCTCCCGGGCGACGTGTCAGAATGATGAAAACGCCCAAAGGAAGAGATCTCGATGAAAGCGATGTATTACGATGCCTTCGAGAAGATGCCGGAGATCCGGACGCTTCCCGATCCGGCGCCGACCGAGAACGGCGTCGTCATCAAGATCGAGGCGACCGGCCTTTGCCGCAGCGACTGGCACGGCTGGATGGGGCACGACCCGGACATTCGTCTTCCGCATGTGCCGGGCCACGAACTGGCAGGCACGATCGCGGCGACCGGGCGCGGGGTCCTCCGCTACAGGATCGGCGACCGGGTGACGGTACCCTTCGTTTCGGGTTGCGGCCGCTGCTTCGAATGCAGCTCCGGCAACAGCCAGGTCTGCGAAGCGCAGTTTCAACCGGGTTTCACCCACTGGGGCTCGTTTGCGGAATATGTAGCGATCGACTTTGCCGAGCAGAACCTCGTGCATCTGCCCGAGAACATGGATTTCGCAACGGCGGCGAGCCTCGGCTGCCGCTTCGCAACCTCTTTCCGTGCGGTCGTCGACCAGGCCCGCGTCAAGGGCGGCGAGTGGGTGGCTGTGCACGGCTGCGGCGGTGTCGGCCTCTCCGCAATCATGATCGCCGCCGCACTCGGCGCCAACCCCATCGCCATCGACATCTCGGAGGAGAAGCTCGCCTTCGCCCGGACGCTCGGGGCGGTCGCCACCATCGACGGCCGCGAGACGGAGGACGTCGCGGGAGCTGTCCGGGAACTCACCCGAGGTGGCGCCCACGTCTCGCTCGATGCGCTCGGCTCGCCCGTTACCTGCTTCAACTCGATCAAAAATCTGCGCCGCCGCGGCCGGCACGTCCAGGTCGGGCTTATGCTGGCGGAGCACGCGACGCCGCAGATTCCGATGGCGCAAGTGATCGGCCATGAGCTGGAGATCTATGGAAGCCACGGAATGCAGGCCTGGCGTTACGATGCGATGCTGGCAATGATCACCGCCGGGAAACTGAACCCGAAGCAGTTGATCGGCCGTGAGATATCGCTCGAAGAGGCGGCGCCGGCGCTGGCTGCGATGGACCGGGCGACAGACCTCGGCATCAGTGTCATCACGCGGTTCTGACCGGATTTCGGTTGCGTGCCGGCGCTGCTATTCTGCCGGCAACCCGAGGACGAAAATCAGGAGGCACGTCATGGCCCTTGCGGTTCAGGCTATCGAGAGCGCCTATTTTCGGCCCCTACTCGACGCGAATCCGGCGCATCCGAACGGCTGGCCGTTGCGCCTCATCGTGAGCTCGCAAACCGAGGCGCGGCACAATCGCGCGCTATGGGCGCCGACGCATCTCGTCTCCATCCGAGCGCCAGCGACGCGTCTGCTTTCGCTGATCGACCTGCCGCCGGAGCGGCATCTGGAACTCCGCTTCGGCGACACCATCGACCCGGATGCGCCGGATGCCGCGCGTCCGGCGGCCATCGAGGCGACATTTGACTTCATCGACAGCCTGCCCGGAGAGGCGCACCTGCTGGTTCACTGCCTCAGAGGCATCGGACGTTCGATAGCGCTGACCCTCGGCGTTCTGGCGCGCTATATGGGACCGGAGGAGGCTGCGGCAGCGCTTCACGCGCTGCGCCCGGAGGCGAAACCGAACCGGCACGTGCTCGGCCTTTGCGACGCGGCCCTCGGCCTCAAGGGCAAACTTGCGAAACAGGCGCTGCGTTTCCCGGCAAAGGTTTGGAAAGATTGAACGAAGGCGGGCGACGAAGACATTGTGCGGCGCACAAAGTTTTGACATGATGCGCGCAAAAGAATGCTGTGGCACAGCGTCTCCGACGCAGTGCCGCAAGCCCCTGCCCGGCGGCCGCTCGCGCAAACGGTGAAAACCTCCGGCGCGCCGACCGGACGGTGGATAGACGGGAGAACTCGATGTCTTACGCGGCCTATGTCTTCGACGCCTATGGCACGCTTTTCGACGTGCATGCGGCCGTACGCCGGCATGCCGATGCGATCGGGCCGGACGGCCAGGCCTTTTCGGAACTCTGGCGCGCCAAGCAGCTCGAATATTCCTGGGTGCGCTCGCTGATGGGCGCCTATGTCGACTTCTGGGAATTGACCGAGCAGTCGCTCGACTACGCCTTTCAGCGCTTCCCCTCAGCCGACCCCGGGCTTAAAAAGCCGCTTCTCGACGCCTACTGGGCGCTCGACTGTTATCCTGAAGTTCCCGCGGTCCTCAAGGGATTGAAGGAACGTGGCGCCCGCATCGCCATTCTTTCCAACGGTTCGCCGGCCATGTTGGCCTCGGCCGTCAAGAACGCCGCACTCGATATCATCATCGACGACGTTTTCTCGGTCGATGCCGTCAAGGCGTTCAAGACGGCACCGGCTGTCTACGACCTGGTGACGACGAGCTACCGGCTCTATCCGCAGGCGGTCTCGTTCCAGTCCTCGAACCGGTGGGATATCGCCGGCGCCACGAAATTCGGCTTTCGCACCGTCTGGATCAACCGGGCCGACGGGCCGGATGAATACAAGGACCATGGTCCTTCGCTGATCCTCCCCTCGCTCGAAAGCCTGCAATTCGGCGTATGAAGGAGCCCCGCCCATGGCCTGGTCTGCAGCGCAATATGCCAAGTTCGAGGACGAACGGACGCGTCCGGCGCGCGACCTGCTGGCGCAGGTACCCGATCTGCCCGCCGGTCCGGCCTTCGACCTCGGCTGCGGCCCGGGCAATTCGACCGAGTTGATCCTCGAACGATTTCCGGGCAGCCCGCTCACCGGCATCGACAGCGACGATGACATGCTTTCGGCCGCCCGCACCCGCCTGCCGGACCTTCGCTTCGAAAAAGGCGACCTCGCCGCCTGGGCGCCGCCGGCGGAAAGCGCGCTCTTCTTTGCCAATGCGGTCTTCCAGTGGCTGCCGGAGCATGTCACTCTTTTCGAGCGGCTCATACTGGCGCTTGCGCCCGGCGGAACGCTTGCCGTGCAGATGCCGGACAATCTCGATGAATCGTCCCATCTTCTGATGGAGGAAACGGCAGAGGAGGCCGCCTTCGCCCCGGCCTTCGCGGGCCGCACCATTCGGCGCAGGTCCCTGCCGTCACCGGCTACCTATGTCGAAAGGCTCACCTCGAAGGAGGTCCGCGTCGATGTCTGGCACACCGTCTACTATCACCAGCTCGCAAATGCGAACGCGATCGTCGAATGGGTGAAGGGCACGGGATTACGCCCCTATCTGGACGCGCTGCCCACCACCCAGCGGGCGGGCTATCTCGCCGCCTATGCCGAAAAGATCAGGAAGGCCTATCCGGCGATGAAAAACGGGCGCGTGCTCCTGCGTTTCCCGCGGCTTTTCATCGTGGCGACAAAAAATCGCTAGAGCGCGAGTGCGTGCGGGTTCTCGCCGCTCCGACAGGCGCGGCCCTGTTTTCCGGACAAGCTTGAAGGCGCGCCTTGCGCGGACAAGTATAAGGAGATCGCGCTTCGGCCCGCCGGGCGCTCGCAGTGAAGGAGTTCTCAATGCATGCAGTCAGTTCAAATGGCGCCAATATTCCCGCGCTCGGCTTCGGCACATTCCGTATGTCCGGAGCGGAGGTGCTTCGCATCCTGCCGCAGGCCCTGAAGCTCGGTTTCCGCCACGTGGACACCGCACAGATCTACGGCAACGAGGCGGAAGTCGGCGAGGCCATCCAGAAGTCCGGCATTGCACGGGCGGACATCTTCCTGACCACGAAGGTCTGGGTCGACAATTATCGCCACGACGCCTTCATCGCCTCGGTCGATGAGAGCCTGAGAAAGCTGAGAACCGACCATGTCGATCTGCTGCTTCTGCACTGGCCGGGGAGCGACGTGCCGATGGCCGAACGCATCGGCGCCCTGAACCAGGTGCGGAATGCCGGCAAAGTACGCCATATCGGCATCAGCAACTTCAACGCCGCGCAAATGGAAGAGGCGACGCGTCTCAGCGATGCGCCGATCGCCACGAACCAGGTCGAGTATCATCCTTATCTCGACCAGACGAAGGTCCTCCAGACGGCGCGGCGGCTCGGAATGTCACTCACGGCCTACTATGCCATGGCCAACGGCAAAGTGCCTGCCGACCCGCTGCTTGCGGAGATCGGCGGCCGCCACGGCAAGACGGCGGCGCAAGTGGCGCTGCGCTGGCTCGTGCAACAGCAGGACGTGATCGTGCTTTCGAAGACGGCGACGGAGGCGCGGCTCAAGGAGAATTTCGCGATATTCGACTTCGCGCTGACACGGGAGGAGATGGCGGCAGTCCGCGAGCTTGCCCGCCCGTCCGGGCGGATCGTCAATCCGCAGGGTCTTGCTCCCGAATGGGATGCGTGAGGTGAAGGCCTTTAGCGGCCCCCATGCCGCACCCCGGCCGTTACCTCCTCCGGCTGCCGGCCAGAGGGGGTAACGGCCTGCCTGCGCATCAGAGCAATCAGACGAACTGGCTGAGGCCCGGAACGGAGGCGACCACCTCGTCGACGACTTCCTCGCCCGCCTTCTCCTTGGCAAATGCGATCGTCTCTTTGGCGAGCGCCGTAATCTCCCCCATGCCAAGACCCTGGCTCATCAATTGCTGCCCCAGCGCCATGACGCCGCCGCCTCCGCCGATCGCCGACATCAGGCCGCCAAGAAGGCCGCCACCACCGCTGCCCTCGCCATTGTACTGGGCGACCAGTTCGGGCGCACCGGGGATCGCCTCGATCATCTGGGCGACCGGGCCTTCGGCTGCCTCACGCTGCAGGAAGCCGAGGATCATCCCCACTGCCTTTTCCGCCGTTGCGGTCTCAATTCCGACATTTTCCGCCACGCGCGTGACCAGTTCACTCATGGAAATCTCCTCGATCGAATTTTGACGTTAACGTCAAGGTAAATGAACGATGCCGGAATGACAAGAGCATCGAAACGCACGCCGAATACCATATTCCGCCACCTCGCAGCATCGTTTCACTGGGCTCGCCAGATAGCAATCCGGCCTTGTTCGCGCCCGCAATCATGTTGCCGGGAACAGACGCACCGCCTATAACAGATGCACGCTATGTTTCGATGACCGACTTTGTGCGACATGCGGGAAATGCCCGCTTTCATTGATAAAATTGACAAGACGGAGATGAAGCCCCCATGCTGCAGGAAGGCAAGATCTATATCGGAACCAGCCGCAAGCCGGACGATTCGATCAACAAAGGCGAATATCTGGAGCTGAAGTTCGGCAACCGCCACGGGCTGATCACCGGCGCCACTGGGACCGGCAAGACCGTGACGCTGCAGATCCTGGCCGAGGGTTTCTCGAATGCGGGCGTTCCGGTCTTCTGCGCGGACGTGAAGGGCGACCTGTCCGGTATCGGCGCCATGGGCGAGCCCAAGGACTTCCTGCTGAAGCGTGCCGAGCAGATCGGCCTCGAGCCTTACGATTTCCAGGAATTCCCGGTGATCTTCTGGGATCTCTACGGCGAGAAGGGCCACAGGGTCCGCACCACCATTTCCGAAATGGGCCCACTTCTTCTGTCGCGGCTGATGAATGCGACGGACGCGCAGGAAGGCGTGTTGAACATCGCCTTCAAGATCGCCGACGAGGGCGGCCTGCCGCTGCTCGACCTCAAGGACCTGCAGGCGCTGCTCAATTACATGGGCGAGAATGCGAGCGAGCTTTCCAATCGGTTCGGCTTCATCTCCAAGGCCTCCGTCGGCTCTATCCAGCGCGAACTCCTGATTCTGGAGCAGCAGGGTGCGGAGCATTTCTTCGGCGAGCCGGCGCTGAAGATCACCGACATCATGCGGACCACAAATGACGGGCGCGGCGCGATTTCGGTGCTTGCCGCCGACAAGCTGATGATGAACCCGCGTCTCTACGCGACCTTCCTGCTGTGGCTCTTGTCCGAGCTGTTCGAAGAACTGCCCGAAGTCGGCGATCCCGACAAGCCGAAGCTGGTGTTCTTCTTCGACGAGGCACATCTGCTCTTCAACGATGCGCCGAAGGTTCTCGTCGAGCGTGTCGAGCAGGTCGTCCGCCTGATCCGCTCTAAAGGCGTCGGCGTCTATTTCGTCACGCAGAACCCGCTGGACGTACCGGAGACGGTCCTCGCCCAGCTCGGCAACCGCGTCCAGCACGCGTTGCGCGCCTATTCCCCGCGCGAACAAAAGGCCGTCAAGACGGCTGCCGACACATTCCGCCCGAACCCCGACTTCAATTGTGCCGACGTGATCACGAATCTTGGCACCGGCGAGGCTCTGGTCTCGACGCTCGAGGGCAAGGGATCGCCGTCGATCGTCGAGAGAACCCTGGTCCGGCCGCCTTCGTCGCGCCTTGGCCCGCTCACGGATGCGGAGCGGCAGAAGGTGGTGGACGTGAGCCCGGTGCGCGGTCTCTACGACGAGGACTTCGACCGCGACTCGGCTTATGAGATGCTTGCCAAACGTGCAGCCAAGGCAGCGGAACAGGCGGAGGCTGCCCGGCAGGCAGAAGAAAAACCCGCCGAGGAGACTTCCGGCGGCAGCCGCTGGACCCTGCCCGGCTTCGGCGACGATGCGGCCGAAGCGCCTTCCGGCAAGCAGGCCCGGCCGCGATCCTCCGGCTATAAGCGGGAAACCATTATGGAAGCTGCGATGAAGTCGGTCGCGCGAACGGTTGCGACCCAGGTGGGGCGAGCCCTTGTGCGCGGAATACTCGGCAGTCTGAAGCGCTAGATCACGATAGTTGAGACGCGGGATGCGGGCGGAAAACTGCACATAGTTTTCCTCATCCCGCACTAGACAAGCCGGGGAGCATCGGCCATGGACGTCAAGGATTTCGAACGGCGCCGTTCTCAAGGACGGCGACAATGTCATCCTGATCAAGGATCTGAAGGTAAAGGGAACTTCCGCCACGCTGAAGCGTGGCACGTTGGTCAAGGGCATCCGCCTGACGGACGATCCGGACGAGGTCGAATGCCGGGTAGAAAAAATCAAGGGACTGGTGCTGCGTACCGAGTTTCTGAAGAAGGCGTGAGACCTCCCGATCGATCCCCGACACTTGCTTGCGGCGGAACTGCCGGGGCAGGCCGAAGCCCGGGGTTACGGGCTTCGGCTATCTGCAACGGTCCTATCAGGCCACCGTCAGCTTAACGTCGACATTGCCCCTGGTCGCATGGCTGTAAGGGCAAACGATATGCGCCTTCTGGACGAGGTCTTCCAGGACCGCCTTTTCCACGCCGGGAGACGAGATTTCCAGCGCCGCGTCGATAAAGAAGCCTGTCCCGTCGTCGCGGGGTCCGATGCCGACCGTGCCCGTCACCGTCGTGTCTTCCGCAAGCTTTACCTTCTCCTTGCCGGCGACGAATTTCAGTGCACCGAGGAAGCAGGCGGAATAGCCGGCGGCAAAGAGTTGCTCGGGATTGGTGCCGCGCGCGCCGTCGCCTCCGAGTTCCTTCGGAACGGTCAGCGTCACGTCGAGAACGCCGTCCTTGCTCTTGGCCTGGCCGGCGCGGCCGCCGGTCGCGGACGCGGTAGTGCGGTAGAGGATGGGCATGACAGTCTCCTTCCTTGTGGTTGCCGAATTTATATATCGCAAGATTAAATAGCGCGCAAATTAATTTTGCAAATTGCTTTGCCGGCGTGAATTTGCGACAATGACATCATGACGAGGAAAGCGGCAAAATTCGACGCAGATTCCGATGAGGTGCTGGCGCTCGGCCGCCAGCTCTGTTTCGCCGTCTACTCGGCGGCGCATGCCTTCAATCGCGCCTACAAGCCGTTGCTCGACCGCTTCGGGCTGACCTATCCGCAATATCTCGTGCTGCTCACGCTCTGGCAGCAGGACCGCATGACGGTGAAACGAATCGGCGAAGAACTGGGCCTCGATTCAGGCACCCTTTCGCCTCTGCTCAAACGGCTGGAAGCAGGCGGATATGTCCGCCGCGTACGCGATGCGGCGGACGAGCGGCAGGTGATCGTCAGCCTGACGGATGGCGGCCGGGAGCTGAAGGCCGAAGCCTTCGGAATTCTGCGCGACATCGGCAGTGCATCAGGCTGCAGCCTGGAGGAGGTCGGCGAATTGCGCGACGCGCTGCACAGGCTGACGCAGCGGCTGGCCGGGAGTCGACACGAAAGCTGACAAGAGCACCTGCGGGAAAAGTGTGTACGGCTCTCCGTCCGGAAGTTCGCAGTTAACGCTTTCGCTGGTCATCAAAACGCAGAAAGAAGCGATTTTCGCTTCCGAAACGAACGGCCCCTTCGTTACGCTCCCGGAAAGGCCGTCAGATGACGAGGATCGGCGTCTTGTTGCGCACGCGATCGTAAAGATCGATCACGTCCTGATTGACCATGCGGACGCAACCGGAAGAGACCGCCTTGCCGATCGATTGCCATTCGGGCGTCCCGTGGACGCGATAGAGCGTATCCTGGCCGTTCTGAAAGATGTAGAGAGCGCGCGAGCCGAGCGGATTGTCGAGTCCCGGCGGCATGCCGCCATTATCGGCAGAATATTTCGCCAGTACCGGCTGACGGGCGATCATTTCGTTCGGCGGCGTCCACTTCGGCCATTTCTGCTTCCACTGGATCAGACCGCGGCCCGACCAGGCGAAGCCTTCGCGGCCTAACCCGACGCCATAGCGCATCGCCCGCCCGCCCGGCTGGACGAGGTACAGATAGCGGTCGGCCGTATCGACGACGATCGTGCCCGGGGCCTCACCGAAGGGATCGCCGACCTCCTGGCGATAGAAGCGCGGATCGATCTGTCTGAAGGGCACCTCCGGGATGAGAAAGCCGCCATCCTCCCGCGCCGCATAGATCTCCGCGTAATAGGCATCCTGCGGCGGCAGGCCGATCGGCCCCTCGCCGACCGGTCCCTCGAATATCCCGCCCGGCGGCCCGTTCCAGCGGCTTTCGAGCGCAGGATTGCGGTAGACCGGCATCGTCTGCTCGCGGAAGCGGTTCGTATTCATCGAAGAGGTGCAACCCGCAAGTCCGGCGGAGGCGATTGCCAAGCCGGATGTGCGGAGAAACTGACGTCGGGACAAAGCTGGCAGTGATGACATCTAACTCTAACGGGGTTGTGCTGCACGGAAAGAGTCCAGGTGCTCCATTCCGAGGGCCGGATCAAGGTGCTTCGAAAGTGAATCGTTGCGAAGCCGTCTCGAATGGTTATCGGCAAGTCGGAATGGGACGCAAGCGGAAACCGCTCCCTGTGGCACCAGATTGCATTTACGGCCGCTCGCGAACATCACGGCCGCTGGAAGAAAGCAGCGCTTCGAAATCCTCACCCGACAAGGGCTGGCTGAAGAAGTAGCCCTGGATCTCGTCGCAGCCGCTTTCTTTGAGAAACTCGACTTGGGCCTTTGTCTCGACACCCTCGGCAATGACGCGCAGGCCGAGCTTCTGTGCAAGCGAGATGATCGCGGACGTAATCGCCATGTCGTCGGCATCGTCCGGAATGTCCGTCACGAAGGACCGGTCGATCTTCAGCCGGCGCACCGGGAAGCGCTTGAGCGCGCTGAGGCTCGAATAGCCTGTCCCGAAATCGTCGATCGCTAGGTGCACGCCGATCGCCTCCAGCGCATGCATCGTGGCGATCGCCCCCGGCACGTCCTGCATGATCAGACTTTCGGTGAGCTCGAGTTCGAGGTAACGGGCCTCGAGGCCGGTCTCCTCCAAAACCGCCGCCACACGCGCCGCCCAGTTGCGCTCGCGGAACTGCCGCGCGGAAACGTTGACGCTGACGATCAGCGGCGGCAGACCGGCGTCCTGCCAGGCCTTCAACTGGCGGCAGGCGGCGCGCAGGACCCAGTCTCCAATCGGCACGATCAGACCGGTTTCCTCGGCGAGCGGAATGAATGCCGCAGGCGAGATGGTGCCGCGCATCGGGTGCTGCCAGCGCAACAGCGCCTCCGCAGCGAAGATGCGGCCGGTTTCGAGGCTCATCTGCGGTTGGAAATGCAGCAGGAACTCCTCCCGCGCAAGCGCCTCGCGAAGCTCTTCTTGCGACTGGAGTTTTTCATGGGCTCTGGCGGCCATCGCCTCGGTGAAGACCTGGATGTTGTTGCGGCCGAGCTCCTTGGCGCGATACATGGCCATGTCGGCATTGGCGAGAAGTTCGCCCGCCGTCGTGCCCTGGTTGGGGAAGCAGGCCACGCCCATGCTGCAGTTCACCTGCAGGGAGCGGCCCTGCAACTGCACCGGCATGGCGATTGCAGCGCGGATATCCTCCAGCCGCGACAACACGACGTCGCGCTCCTTCGGCAGGCCGTTCAGGAGGATGATGAACTCGTCGCCGCCGACGCGCACGACGGAATCGGACCTGCGCACGGCACCCCGCATGCGCCCGGCTACGACCTTCAGGAGCTCATCACCTGTGGCGTGCCCAAGGCTGTCATTGATCAGTTTGAAATCGTCGAGGTCGAGAAAGGCGAGCACGGCCCATTGATCCCGCTCGCGGATCTCCTCGAGCATGCCGGCGACCTGCTCCTCGAAAAGCACGCGGTTCGGCAGCCCCGTCAAGGCGTCGTGATGGGCCATGAAACCGATGCGGTCCTCCGCCCGCTTGCGCTCGATCGCTATTCCGGCGAGATGAGCGGCCATGGCAATCAGTTCCTGCTGCTGCTCGCTCGGCGCTCCAACCTCCTGCGCATAGAGCGCGAATGTTCCGAGCACATTGCGCTCGCGCGACAGGATGGGCGTGGACCAGCAGGAGCGGAGGCCGGAAGGCCTCAGGAGAGGCGCGTATTCCTCCCAGAGCGGGTCGGCGAAGACGTCGGAAACGATCACCTGTTCGCCGCACCAGGCAGCCGTTCCGCAGGAGCCGGCCGCAGGGCCGATCTCGACGCCATGGATGGCGGCGCAATAATCCGCGTCGAGGCTGGGGGCAGCGCCGTGCAGGAGATGCCCGCCATCCTCTGAAAGGAGCAGGATGGAGGCCTTAATCCCGGGCAGCAGCGCTTCGATCAGCAGCACCAGCTCGTGGAAGAACTCACCAAGGGGCCTGCCCTTGGCGATCATTTCCAGCAACCGGGCCTGACCTTCGAGCAGGCGCTCCGCGGCCTTGCGATCGCTGATATCGCGCGAGATGCCGACGATACCGATGATCCCGCCGCTCTTGCTGCGCAAGGGCACTTTCGAGGTCATCAGCCAGCGATCGCGGCCCTTGGTCACGATGGCGCGTTCCTCGATGCCGAAGATCGGTTCGCCGGTTTCCAACACGCGTCGCTCAGTATCGGCGACGGCCTGGGCGAATTCGTGCGGGTGCAGATCGAAATCGGTCTTGCCGACGAGGTCCCGCAGGCTTTCAAGGCCGTTGTCGGCGACCGTCGCCTCGTTGGCGATCAGGAAGCGCCCCGCCGTATCCTTCGCATAGATATAATCGGGAACGTGGTTGATCATCGCTTCGAGCCAGTAGTGGCGGTCGGCCATGTCGGGTTCGGGCGGAAAAAGACGCGCGACCTCGTCGGCAAGGCGGCTGCCGGCATCGATCAGCCGACGCGTCTGCGCATTGTCGTCCGCGTTCAGGTCGGCATATCGGATGCTGCGGGACGTTTTTCTTGCCAAGCGAAACCTCCGAAGGAGCGGCGCTCGCGCAGATTTAGCGAAAAGAGGTTATCCTTCCCTAAACTCCACAGCGAAATATCGTCTAAAGGTTGCGCAGAGCCACTTCGCATCAAAAGAATTCATGCGACCTATCATTGCCGGCGGCTTCTGCCGAGGACGGCGATGGCCTACAGCATGACCATGCAGGAGTTACAGCGACCTTTGCTCGTCGGTCCGACGCGCGCGCTGCAAGGAGCTGAACGTACAATCGGAGGACGGCGGGAAATGCTGACGATCTATGGAGTTTACCGTTCGCGCGCGTCGCGCAACTATTGGATGGCGGGGGAACTCGGCCTGCCCTTTCGATCGGCGCCGGTTGTCCAGGCGCGCCGGGTCGCCGATCCGCTGGCCGCGGATGCCCCCCTGAATACGAAGTCGCCGGGCTTCCTCGCCATAAACCCGATGGGCCTCATACCCGCGATCGAGGATGACGGGTTGGTGCTGACCGAGTTGCTCGCCAACAATCTTTATCTCGCCCGCAAACACGGCGGACCACTGGCACCGGCCGATATCCGGGAGGAAGGGCAGATCGGTAACTGGACGATGTGGGCGGCGACCGAGGTCGAGCCGCATGCGGTGAAGATCGTTCTCGCCTATGACAACGGGATCAAGGACACGCCGGAAGGGCGGGCGGAGATCGCGGCCTGCGCCCGCTCCCTTGAAAAAGCCTTTTCCGTACTCGAAACGCACCTCGCCGATCGTGACTACGTTGTGGGTGACCGCTTTACCGTCGCGGACCTTAATCTCGCGGAGGTTTTCCGCTACACGATGAGCCAGACGGACCTTTTCGAAAAGCACCGCCAGGTCAAGGCCTGGCTGGCGCGCTGCCAATCCCGCCCCGCCTTCAAGGCGATGATGGAGGAACGGCTGAAGGAACCGGAATAAGGCACCTGGCTGGGTGAGCGAAGGCTCTTCTCATCCCGTCATCGCCGCGAGCTGCCGCATTCCGTCCTCGACTTCCTCGCGCACCCAGCGCTTGAAGGCGGCAGCGCCCTTGCTTTCGCGGCGTGAGACGGAGGTGACGAAGTAGTGCCCGAAGCCGGTCTTGGCGCGAATGCCGAACGGCGCCACGAGAGACCCCCTCAGCAGCGCGTATCCGGCAAGCGTCTGCCAGGCAAGCATCACCCCCTGCCCGGCAATCGCCGCATCGAGCGCCAGGGAAGCGTCGTTGAAGGTGTGGCGCACCGTCATGGCCGCACCGGTGAGGCCGGCGGTCTTGAGCCATAGTTCCCAGGAAAACATTGCGTGCGCATCGATCACCGCGGGCAGTTTCAGTATGTCCGCGGGCTCACGAAGTCCGGCGGCCAGTGCCGGCGAGCAGACCGGGAAGACCTCCTGCTCGAGCAGCAGTTCCGATCGCACGCCCGGCCAGCGTCCAGCCCCGACGCGGATGCCGAGATCGACATCGGAGGTCTCCAGATTGGCGAGCGTCGTGGTCGCGTCGATCCTCAGCCGGATATCCGGATTACGCTCGGCGAAGCGGTCCAGCCGGTAGACGAGCCAGCGCGCCGCAAAGACCGGCGCGACCGACACCGTCAATACCGAATCGTCACGACGGCGTGCCTGCGCGACTGCCTCGGCGAGCTCCCTGAACGCGCTCGACAATCGCGTCAGCAGCGCGCGTCCGCTATCCGAAACCACAAGCCCCCGCGGCGAGCGCTCGAAAAGCGTACGACCGAGTTGCGCCTCGGTCTTTGCAATCTGCTGGCTGACTGCGCCGGCGGTGACGCCGAGCTCCTCCGCCGCAGCGGCGAGCGAGCCCAGGCGGCCGACCGCTTCGGCCGCGCGCAGTCCGTTCAGGTGAACCTTGTTCAGGTCTTTCATATAGTTTTTCTAAACCGCTGCCGTCGCAATCTCAATTGCAAACTTCGACAAAGAGGTGGATTCTCCTTCAACAGGTTAAAGGGTTGGGCGGCCGGCGTGACCGGCCGCGCTACTCCAATCCGAGCTGAACGGTGACGACATGCTGAAGGTTTTCTCAATACTGAAGCGCCCCGGGGCCTCGTCCGACAGTGTTCGAGGACTCGCCTCCGACTGGACGCGCGACCCTCTCCAGCATCCGGATCTCTTCCGTATGGGTGAACGCGAACTCGCGGATCTGCCGTTCCCCGGATGGCCTTGGCCGCGCACTGGGGCGGAGAACCTCTGCAACTGAGGGCGACCAACGCCCGTTTCAACGCTTCGGCTCTGCCGATCCCGGCCGATTGCCGTTACGACTGCACTTCGGCCAGAACCTTGGCGACGGCCGGACGCTCGGCCATCCGGTTGCGATGGTCGAGGATCCGCGGAAACCGGGCCGGATCGACACCGTCCGACTCGAGCCAGCCGGCGATGGTGAAGAGATAGGGATCGGCGACCGAATAGGCGTCACCCCTGACAAAGGGGCCGACGAACATCGTGCGCTCGATCAGCGCGAAGCAGTCGGCCATGTTCTGCGGCACCTTGGCCTTCATCGCCTCCTGCGCCGCAGGGTCGTCTGCCCACCGTGCGGCCCGGCGCGCATGGGCATGAGCGACGTGAACCGTCGAGCAGAGATAGCTCAGAAACGACTGCAGCCGCGCGAACTCGAAAGGATCGTCAAGCGGCGCAAGCCGCGCCTTCGGGAAGCTTTGGGCGATATAGGCGAGAATGGCCGGCGTCTCCGTCAGGATACCGCGGTCGGTCACGAGGGCGGGCACCCGCCCCTTGGGGTTGATGGTGAGGTAGTCCGGCTTGGTCTGCTCGGCTTTGGAAAAATCGACCCGATGCACTTCATAGCCGGCACCGGCTTCCTCTAGCGCGATGTGCGAGGCAAGCGAGCAGGTTCCAGGCGTATAAAACAGTTTCAGCATCGTTCTTCCTCCCAAATTGCGCGGCTGACGGCGGCGCCGAAGCACAGAAGATCGAATCGCCGCGATTGACAAGTCCTGAGCGAGATCGCGTCAGGCGGCAAAGGCTTCCGTCACCCGCACGTCGCCGACGTGCATTCCGTTCCAGTTGCGCATCGCGTGATTGGCCTGAGCCATCAACGCCTCATGGATTTCGTCATCGTCCGAAAAGAAGCGCGCAAGCGTCGCGGCGACCATCGCCTCGGCGGCCCGGGTCGTGCCGTCCTCGCATTTCAGCGCGATGCCGATACCCTTTTCCGGTATCGCCGCACAGAATACGCCCTCGGCGCCGGTCTTCGCAAAAATGCGGCCGGGTGCCGTCTTCATCAGCCGCGTGCAAGCGCGCTTGGTGCCGGCGACGTAGAAGGGTTCGGCCATGCAGGCGTCGATCAGACGCTTCGAGGCCCGCGCCCGCTCCGTCCCGAGACCGACTCCGCTCGCCATCCTGGCAAAGCCGTGAGCAAGTCCTTTCATCGAGAGCGCGTAGGTGGGGATCGAGCAGCCGTCGACGCCGCAATTGTCGCGATCAAGAATCGCTCCGGTCAGCTCCGCCATGACGCCGCGGATTTCCTGCTGGATCGGGTGGTCATAGCCGATATAGCCTTCGACCTCGGTCCCGGAATGGCAGCAGGCGCAGACGAAGCCCGCATGCTTGCCCGAGCAGTTGTTGTGAAGCGCGCTCGGCGCTTCGAGTGAGCGGGCCTGGGCGATCAGCGTCTTCTGGTCGGAGGACCAATGGGCGCCGCACTCAAGCGCCTGGACGTCCCGCCCCGCAGCCGCCAGCATTTTGGCGGCGAGCGCCACATGTTCCGGCTCCCCCGAATGCGACGAGCAGGCCAGCGCCAACTCCCGATCGCCGAAACCGTAGGCGTCGGCGGCACCGCTTTCGATCAGCGGCAGCGCCTGCATTGCCTTGCAGGCGGAGCGCGGAAAGATATGAGCATCCGTTTGGCCAAGGGAAAACAGCATCTTTCCGTCGCCATCGACGGCGACGATCATGCCCCGATGGCGGCTTTCGACCAGATTTCCGCGCGTTACTTCGACCAGAACCGGATTCGACATCGGCTGCCCTCAATTTTCCAAGTTTCGGATATGCATCTATCAGGAATCCCACGGCAGAAAAGTCACCGCAGATGAAATTCCTCCGCAAGCTCTTTCTCGTTTTCGCCGTCGTCTACCTGCTTCCGGCGCTCGCCTCGGCGGGCCTGTGGTACCTCAAGGAGCGGCCGCAGAGCTGGCACGACGCGGACTGGTCGTCGTCGGGTATTCTGGCGGATGCGGCTGCGAGCCCGCAGGCGGCGATATACGTCTTCTCGGCGACCACTGGAGGCATGAAGGGCGCGGTGGCAAGCCACGCCTGGATCGTCACCAAAGACGAAGGGGCGCCTACCTATAACCGTTATGAGAAGGTCGGCTGGGGCAAGCCGATCCGCAAGAACGCCTATGCGGCCGACGGACGCTGGTATTCCAACGAGCCGCGCATCGTCGTGGCAGTCAGCGGCGAGGAAGCCAAGCGCCTGATCCCCAAGATCGAAACGGCGATCGAGGCTTATCCCTATTCTTCGCCGGGCGCCTATCGAATCTGGCCCGGGCCCAACTCCAACACTTTCGTCGCCCATGTCTTGCGATCGGTGCCGGAGCTCGACGTCGTGCTGCCGCCGGATGCGGTCGGGCGCGACTATCTGCCGGAGGGGAAACTGTTCCATGTCGATGCCGACGGTCGCGACCTGCATGCGACGCTTTACGGCCTCGCCGGCGTCTCGGCCGGCTGGCGCAGCGGGCTGGAACTGCACTTCATGGGACTGGTGGCGGGCTTCGACGTCGCGCGGCCCGGCATCAAGATTCCGGCACTCGGCCGCTTCGGAATCTGAGGGGATGGCACGCTGGCGGAAAACCGCAAACATTTTTCCTCATCCCGCTCCATAGGAAAAGGGCCGCCCTGCGGCGGCCCTTCCATGAGCTTTGGCCTCACAATGGCCGGGTGCTGAGACCCTAAGGAAGGCGGCTATCAAGCCGAGGGCTGCCTCGACTCCTTCACCTCTCCCATGTCCATTACGAGGTCCGAAATCTCATTAGACATTGGATCACCTTCCTTTCTGTTCGTTGACGTTGACCCCAACGTAAGCGATCTTTGGGCCAATACAAGGGCGACCATCGTCTTATTGTCTTTTGCTATCCGATCCGCATCACGATCTTGCCGATATGATCGCCCTGCTCCATCAGCCGATGAGCGCCGGCAATCTCGGCGAAGGGCAGGATCGCCTGGATGACCGGCGCAACTTCGCCCCCTTCCAGCAGCGGCCAGACCTTTTCCGCCAGCCCGTCGCGGATTGCCTGCTTCTCGGCGGCGGTGCGCGGCCGGAGCAACGAACCCATTATCTGCAGGCGCTTCATGAGAATTGGCGCAATGTTGGCGTCCTCCACCCGGGCGCTACCGAGGAAGGCGATGATCGACAGGCGCCCGTCCTTGGCCAGGCTGCCGATGTTGCGATCGAAGTAGCGCCCGCCCACCATGTCGAGAATGACGTCGACCCCGCGACCGCCGGTTTCTTCCAGCACGACGGCCCTGAAATCCTCCTCACGATAATTGATCGCACGTTTCGCCCCGAGTGCCTCGCAGGCCTCGCACTTCGCAAGGTTGCCGGCGGTCGCGAAGACCTCTGCACCGAGTGCCTTGGCAAGCTGGATGGCGGTCGTGCCGATACCGCTGGATCCTCCATGGACAAGGAACGTTTCGCCGGCCTTCAGGCGGGCCATGTCGAAGACGTTGGCCCAGACCGTGAAGAAAGTCTCCGGCAAGGCTGCCGCCTTCGCGGCATCGTAGCCCTTGGGCCAGCGAAGGGCCTGCGTGGCGGGAACGGCGCAATATTCCGCGTAAGCGCCGCCATTGGCCAGAGCGCAGACCTTGTCGCCGGTCGAGAAGCCGGCCGCTCCCTCGCCGAGAGCAACCACTTCGCCTGCAACTTCGAGCCCGAGGATGGGGCTCGCCCCAGCGGGCAGCGGGTAGTCTCCCTTGCGCTGCAGGACATCCGGCCGATTGATGCCGAAGGCTTCGACGCGGATCAGAATGTCGCCGGGCCGGACCTCAGGCATCGCCCCCCGCGCCAGCACCATATTCTCCGGCCCTCCGGGGCCAGGCAGATCGACATAGGTCATTTCTGTCGGAAGGGTCATGACGGCATCCTCGCAAAACGGTTCCGCCTATACCTATAGCCCTCTTGCCGTTCGGGAAAGTTCGTCGTGCATCCGCTGCTCAGGTCCGGTCGAGGGGCTCCATGACGAGGCCTTCTTCGCTCGCCTTGGCGCGCGCCTTTATCTCCGCGATCCGCTTGCTCACGGTCTGCCCGTCCGAGAGGACAAGGCCTTCCGGAAGCAAAAGCACCGCGATCGAACAGCGCATCAGGGGGAAAGCCTTCGTGGTGCCGTCGCGGCCATATCCGCTGATCCGTCCCGCCGACAGATGCTCGGGCGAATAGAGCTGGCGGACGTCCGAGCGAAAGTCGTCGATCAGACGTGAAAGGACGCCCCGGATATCCTCCTCGGTAGAACCCTCGATGCCGACGAAGAAATCGTCGCCTCCGACGTGACCCAGGAACTTCCCTTCGCCTATGAAGTGGCGCCGCAGGAGCGCCGCAAAGAGCGTGATCGCGAGATCCCCCTTCTGGAAGCCGTAGGTATCGTTGAAGGGTTTGAAATCGTCGAAGTCGCAGTAGCAGAAGTAGCGGGCCTGGTCGCCGTCCAGGATCGCGTGCTGGACATAATCGCGGATCGCGCGATTGCCGGGGAGGCCCGTCAACGGATTCTGCTCCTGGGCCGTCTTCAACTGCTTCTCGTTGATGATCTTCAGGAGCGACGAAGCGGAGAGAATGCCGGCATAGCGCATGTTCTCCGTGAGGATGACGCAGTCGCTCCCGTTCATGCCGGCGAAGATCTTGAGCATCTCGTCGGCGGGCGTGTCGAGATCGGCGATCGGCGCGGGCGTGACGAAATGCGAGATGCGGCGCTGATAGAGGCGGTTCTTCAGGAGGTCGCGGCCGAAGGGATGATAGATCATCTCCTTGACGTGATACTCGTGCAGGATGCCGCGCGGTTCGCCATTGGCATTCAGGACCGGAAAGAAAGCCTGGCGTGGATTGAGCCGGAAAAGGTCGAACACGGAATCGAGGTCGTCGCTCTCCCTCGCTGCCGGAAGCTGCTCGATCTCCTTGCGGATCAGGATGCCGTCAAGGGTCGCAGACGGGCGCCGAGCGCCGGCCGCCGGTTCGAGATGAGCGTAGACGGCCTGCAGCTCCGTGACGTGCGTCGTCGGTCGGGCGATGAAGTAGCCCTGCATCAGATCGCAACCGAGATCACGGCAGACGAGAAACTCCGCCTCCGTCTCCACGCCCTCGGCGATGACCCGCGACCCGAGCACATGGGCCATGTTGACCGTATGCCGGACGAGGTGCCGCTTGCGGGAGTCCTTGTCTATATCGCAGATGAAGTGCCGGTCGATCTTCACATAGTCGACCGGCTGGTCGCAGAGCAGTTTCAGCCCGTTGAACCCCGCACCGAAATCGTCGATCGCGAGCTTGAATCCCGCAAGCCGCAGCTGTCGCACGAGCGCGGAAAAGTCAGGCATTTTGCTGCTGTCGAAACGTTCCGACAGTTCGAAGCAAAGGGAGGACGGCGCGATATTCGCACGCTTCAAGTGATTGACGAGGCGATCGACGATGTCGCCCTCGGCACCGACGAGCCGCGCATCGAAATTGAGAAAGAGCGTGCGCGCCGAAAAGTCCGGGAGCGTGGCAAACGCGGCGACGGCGCGGCTGTTGATCAGGTGCTCGAGCGCGAGCAACTGCCCCGCGCTCTCGGCCCTGTCGAGCAATTCGACCGGCGAGGCAAAACCCAGGCGCTCGAAACCCCGCATCAGGGATTCATAGCCGAACACCGCCCCGGTCGCTGCTTCCACGATCGGCTGGAGGGCATTTTCGATGACGAGTTTGGCAAGGGTCACGATCTGGTCGTCGCCGAAACGGCGAAGCGACAGGATTTCTGCGGGGGCGGCCGACATGCCGGGCTCCAGGGATAGGACACACAAACGCGCGCCAGCATCGGAGCCAGGCGTCAACGAAATCTTTCGCGAATGTGAAAGTTTGATGAAGCTTCGGAAAAGCTTGCTCAGCCCCTAGCGAGAACCCCGAAGGCGATCGAGGCCAGCCCCTGCATGACGAGATCGACCGCCAGGAAAAGACCCAGTATCCAGAGGCTGTCGACCGGCCAGCCGGCAGCGATGATGAGGCCGGCTAGCAGGGTCACGAGGCCGCCGATGACCATCCACCCCCAGCCTCCAAGAGGCCGAAGCCTGAACCCTACCCAGATGCGGGAGCAACCGGCGGCGATCAGCGCCACCGCCAGCAGGAACGTCAGCACGGAGGAGGCGAGGACAGGATTGATGAAAGCGAACAGGCCTGCCGCAGCATAAAAGGCACCGCTCAAGATCCAGTAAAGGACACTCCCCCAGTTTTTGACCTGAAAGGCGTGGGCGAGGTTGAGCAGGCCGCCGATCAGCATGATGAGACCGACGTAATAGACGGAGGCGACTGTCGCCATCAGCAGGTTTCCGAAGGCGATGCCGCCGCACATGATCAGAAGCACGCCGAGTGCGACGAACCACCCCCATTTTCCGGCAAGGGCCTCTCTGCCGGCGGGATCGAACGCGTGAACCATTTCAACCTCCAGTCATGCCTATGCGCATGGACGCCTCCCGCTGATTGAGCCGGATTTCCAAGCAAAAAGAAAGAGAAAAGCGCAGGATTTTTTTATTGATTGATGGATCAATCAAAAATAAGCTAGAGCCAGAGGAGTTCGAAGATGCCCAAGGTCGGAATGGAGCCGGTGCGCCGCAAGGCGTTGGTCGATGCGGCGCTGCGCGTGATCGGCGACCAGGGGACGCTCGCGGTCACCATGTCGGATATCGCGCGGACGGCCGGCGTTTCGCCCGCGCTCGCGCATCACTATTTCGGCAGCAAGGAACAGTTGCTGATCGCCACGATCCGCAGCCTTCTCGGTAAGCTGCGCGACGACGCCGTGTCTGCGATGAAGGCGGCCTCGACGCCGCGCGCAAAGGTGAGTGCTCTGATCAGCGTGAGTTTTCGCGCCGATCAGTTCGCGCCGGAGACGGTCGCAGCCTGGCTCGCCTTCTATTCGGAGGCGCAACGGTCGGAGGAAGTGCGGCGGCTGCTGGTGATCTATGCGCGCCGGCTGCGCTCAAACCTGCTCGCGGGTCTGAGAGCGCTCTGCCCGGCAGATGACGCGGAACGCATCGCCGAGGGCGCCGCTGCGATGATCGACGGGCTCTACATCCGGCAAAGTTTGAAATCGGCGCCGATCAGCATCGAAGCCTCGGTGGCGCTCACGGAAGATTACGTGAATGCGCATCTGAGGGCGAGCGACGGGAAAGGCTCCCCTCCCCGGGTTTACTCCGAGGATTAGCCCCTCCCTCCCGGCGGGCAGAAGGTGGCGGCAGCCGCAGCTGACAATCGCCGACCGGCCAAGCAAGACGAAGCAAGAATTCGAACCACGAGGAAACGATCAAGTGACCACCGGGAAGCCGAATATTCTGATCATCATGGTGGACCAGCTGAACGGAAAGCTTTTTCCGGACGGGCCTGCAGACTTCCTGCACGCGCCCAACCTGAAGGCGCTGGCCAAGCGATCGGCCCGTTTCCGCAACAACTACACCTCGTCGCCACTATGTGCCCCAGCCCGAGCATCCTTCATGGCCGGGCAATTGCCGAGCCGCACGCGGGTTTATGACAATGCCGCCGAGTACCAGTCGTCGATCCCGACCTATGCACATCACCTGCGCCGGGCCGGCTATTACACCGCGCTTTCCGGCAAGATGCACTTCGTCGGACCGGACCAGCTGCACGGCTTCGAGGAGCGGCTGACGACCGATATCTATCCCGCCGATTTCGGCTGGACGCCGGATTACCGCAAGCCGGGCGAGCGGATCGACTGGTGGTATCACAATCTCGGCTCCGTCACCGGCGCCGGGGTCGCCGAGATCACCAACCAGATGGAATACGACGACGAGGTGGCATTCCTCGCCAACCAGAAGCTCTACCAGCTTTCGCGGGAAAACGACGATGCGAGCCGGCGCCCCTGGTGCCTCACCGTCTCCTTTACCCATCCGCACGACCCCTATGTCGCGCGGCGCAAATTCTGGGACCTCTACGAGGATTGCGAGCACCTCACGCCCGAGGTCGACGCTATCCCCCTCGACGAGCAGGACCCGCATTCGCAGCGCATCATGCTGTCCTGCGACTACCGGAACTTCGAGCTGACGCAGGAGAATGTCCGCCGCTCTCGCCGCGCCTATTTCGCCAACATCTCCTATCTCGACGAGAAGGTCGGCGAACTGGTCGACACCCTCACGCGGATGCGGATGCTCGATGACACCCTCATCCTCTTCTGTTCCGACCACGGCGACATGCTCGGCGAGCGCGGCCTCTGGTTCAAGATGAACTTCTTCGAAGGCTCTGCGCGCGTGCCGCTGATGATCGCCGGCCCCGGTATCGCACCCGGCCTGCATCTGACGCCGACCTCGAATCTCGACGTGACGCCGACGCTTGCGGACCTCGCCGGCATTTCGCTCGAGGAAGTGAAGCCCTGGACCGATGGCGTCAGCCTCGTGCCGATGGTCAACGGCGTCGAGCGCACCGAACCGGTGCTGATGGAATATGCGGCCGAGGCCTCCTATGCGCCGCTGGTCGCCATTCGCGAGGGCAAGTGGAAATACATCCACTGCGCACTCGATCCGGACCAGCTCTTCGACCTCGAGACCGATCCGCTGGAGCTCACGAACCTCGCAGCGAAGCCGAGCGGACCTGTCGACCAGGCAACGCTTACCGCATTCCAGGACATGCGCGCCGCCCATTGGGACATGCAGGCCTTCGATGCTGCCGTACGCGAAAGCCAGGCCCGCCGCTGGGTCGTCTACGAGGCGCTGAGAAACGGCGCCTATTACCCTTGGGATCACCAGCCGCTGCAAAAGGCATCGGAGCGATACATGCGCAATCACATGAACCTCGACAATCTCGAGGAGTCCAAACGCTATCCGCGAGGAGAATGAGATGAGAGCCCAACCGAAAGCCTCGCACTTCATCGACGGCGAATATGTCGAGGACACCGGCGGCACGGTGATCGAGAGCATCTATCCGGCGACCGGCGAAGTCATCGCCCGCCTCCACGCGGCAACGCCTTCGATCGTCGAAAAGGCGATCGCAGCGGCGAAGCGCGCACAGCCGGAATGGGCGGCGATGAGCCCGACCGCGCGCGGGCGTGTCCTGAAGCGGGCCGCCGAAATCATGCGCCAGCGCAACCGCGAGCTTTCCGAGCTCGAAACGCTCGACACGGGCAAGCCGATCCAGGAAACCATCGTGGCCGACCCGACGTCCGGTGCCGACAGTTTCGAATTTTTCGGCGGCGTCGCGCCCGCCGCACTCAACGGCGATTATATCCCGCTCGGCGGCGACTTTGCCTATACCAAGCGGGTGCCGCTCGGCGTCTGCGTCGGCATCGGCGCCTGGAACTACCCGCAACAGATTGCCTGCTGGAAGGGTGCGCCTGCGCTCGTCGCCGGCAATGCGATGGTGTTCAAGCCTTCTGAAAACACCCCGCTCGGCGCACTTAAGATCGCCGAAATCCTCATCGAAGCGGGTCTGCCGAAGGGCCTCTTCAACGTCATTCAGGGCGACCGCGCGACGGGCCCGCTCCTCGTCAACCATCCGGACGTCGCAAAGGTGTCGCTCACCGGCTCCGTGCCGACCGGAAAGAAGGTGGCCGGCGCCGCCGCCGCGGAACTCAAGCACGTCACCATGGAGCTCGGCGGCAAGTCGCCTCTGATCGTCTTCGAGGATTCCGATCTCGAAAGCGCGATCGGCGGCGCAATGCTCGGCAATTTCTACTCGACCGGCCAGGTCTGCTCCAACGGTACCCGCGTCTTCGTGCAGAAGAAGATCAAGGAGCCCTTCCTCGCCCGTCTCAAGGAACGCACCGAAGCGATCGTCATCGGCGACCCCCTGGACGAGACGACGCAGCTTGGGCCGATGGTCTCGGCGGCGCAACGCGACAAGGTCTTCTCCTATATCGAGAAGGGCAGAGCGGAAGGGGCGCGCCTCGTCACCGGCGGCGGCATTCCCAACAATGTGAGCGGCGAAGGCACCTATATCCAGGCGACCGTCTTCGCCGACGTCACCGACGGTATGACGATCGCGCGGGAAGAAATCTTCGGACCGGTCATGTGCGTGCTCGATTTCGACGACGAGGCGGAAGTCATCGCACGTGCCAACGCCACCGAGTTCGGCCTATCGGCCGGCGTCTTCACCGCTGACCTCACCCGCGCCCACCGGGTCGCCGACCGGCTCGAGGCCGGCACGCTCTGGATCAACACCTATAATCTCTGCCCGGTAGAGATCCCCTTCGGCGGGTCCAAGCAATCGGGCTTCGGACGCGAGAATTCGGTCGCGGCACTGAACCACTATACCGAGCTCAAGACCGTCTATGTCGGCATGGGGCCGGTCGAGGCGCCGTACTGAGCTTTGCAGTTATGCCCTCTCCTCGGGTTTGACTCGAGGACTAACCCTCTCCCCGCGCGGGGAGAGGGGACCGGCGCGGCATATGCCTTTTTCCTGGCGCGGGAGAAGGCCGCGGCAGGCGGGCCATCCCAGAAGCAAGAAAGACCACGCTCATGCAGGCAGATTTCGTCATCATCGGTTCCGGCTCGGCGGGCTCGGCGCTCGCCTATCGCCTGTCGGAAGACGGCAGGAATTCGGTCATCGTGCTCGAGTTCGGCGGCTCCGATGTCGGCCCGTTCATCCAGATGCCGGCGGCGCTTGCCTGGCCGATGAACATGAACCGCTATAATTGGGGCTATCTCTCCGAACCCGAGCCGAACCTCAACAACCGGCGCATCACCGCGCCGCGCGGCAAGGTGATCGGCGGCTCCTCCTCGATCAATGGCATGGTCTATGTCCGGGGCCATTCGGAAGACTTCAACCGCTGGGAGGAACTCGGCGCCAAAGGCTGGGCCTATGCGGACGTGCTGCCCTATTACAAGCGGATGGAGCATTCGCATGGCGGCGAAGAGGGCTGGCGCGGCACCGACGGGCCGCTGCACGTCAAGCGCGGCCCGGTCAAAAATCCCCTTTTTCACGCCTTCATCGAAGCGGGAAAAGAGGCCGGCTTCGAAGTCACCGAGGACTATAACGGCTCGAAGCAGGAGGGCTTCGGGCTGATGGAGCAGACGACGTGGCAGGGCCGCCGCTGGTCGGCCGCTTCCGCCTATCTGAGGCCGGCCCTCAAACGTCCGAATGTCGAGCTCATCCGTTGCTTCGCCCGCAAGGTCGTGATCGAGAACGGCCGGGCGACGGGCGTGGAGATCGAGCGGGGCGGACGGATCGAGGTGGTGAAGGCCAACCGCGAAGTGATCGTCTCCGCCTCCTCCTTCAATTCGCCGAAGCTGCTGATGCTTTCCGGCATCGGACCGGCCGCCCACCTCAAGGAGATGGGAATTGACGTGAAGGCCGACCGACCCGGCGTCGGCCGGAACCTGCAGGACCACATGGAATTCTATTTCCAGCAGGTGAGCACGAAGCCGGTTTCACTCTATTCCTGGCTGCCATGGTTCTGGCAGGGCGTCGCCGGTGCGCAATGGCTCTTTTTCAAGAGAGGCCTCGGAATTTCCAACCAGTTCGAGTCCTGCGCCTTCCTGCGTTCGGCACCCGGCGTGAAGCAGCCGGACATCCAATACCACTTCCTGCCGGTGGCGATCAGCTATGACGGCAAGGCGGCGGCGAAGTCGCACGGCTTCCAGGTGCATGTCGGCTATAACCTGTCCAAGTCGCGTGGTGACGTCACTCTTCGCTCGTCCGATCCCAAGGCCGACCCGGTGATCCGCTTCAATTATATGAGCCACCCGGAGGACTGGGAGAAGTTCCGCCATTGCGTGCGGCTGACGCGCGAGATTTTCGGGCAGAAGGCTTTCGACCTCTATCGCGGCCCAGAAATCCAGCCCGGCGAAAAGGTGCAGACGGACGAGGAGATCGATGGGTTCCTGCGCGAGCATCTCGAAAGCGCCTATCATCCCTGCGGCACCTGCAAGATGGGTGCGAAGGACGACCCGATGGCCGTGGTCGACCCCGAAACCCGGGTTATCGGTGTCGACGGGCTTCGCGTCGCCGACTCCTCGATCTTCCCGCACATCACCTATGGCAACCTGAACGCCCCCTCGATCATGACCGGCGAAAAGGCCGCCGATCATATCCTCGGCAAGCAGCCGCTCGCCCGCTCGAACCAGGAGCCGTGGATCAATCCGCGCTGGGCGGTGAGCGACAGGTAAGTTATTCCGAGAGGAAACCTATCCAGCGCCCGGCAAGGACCGCACCGGTCCAGATCGACATGGAAAGCAGCGCTGAAAGGCGGACCCTCGGGGAGAGCGGCCCGCCTTTGATTGCGTCGCGCCATTGCGGGGTCAGGTGCAATATGGCGGCGTTGAGTACGCCGAGCACGAGCAGCGTCATCTTCGTCAGGAAGGCGGGGTTGCGGGCATACTCAACCGGGCGAACGCTGAAGAGACAGAAACCGGTGGCGATAGCCAACGCGATGCCGATCGCAGCCGCGCGTGAAAGATAGGGGCCGACCACTGCGATCGGCACGTCGCGGAAGAAGCCGAGCAGCCGCAGGTCGAGCGGCAGGATCGAACCGACGATTATCCCGATCGAGAGTATGTGGGCGGCGTTCACGAAGATGTAGAGCACCGCGGAGCGCCGTATCGCCAAAGCGAAGGGCAACGCCCCGATCCACGTCAGCGCCTCCTCCATCAATTCGTCCGTATGCGCTCCGGATAGATGTCGTAGACCTTGCCGGCGACGGTGATCCGCACGGCCTTCATCCTCTTCTCGTTCCGGTCGAGCGAGCGGTTGCCCAGCACCACGATCGGATCGCCGGCCTTGGCTACCCCCTCCACAAAGCCCGAACGCTGGGTGAGCCGCGGGTTGCCGAGTTCGACCCGCCAGGTGCCGTCATCCGTCGTCTCGACCTGAAGGGTCGGATGCGGCGGCGCCATGGAGATCTCGCGGATCGTCCCTGAAAGCTCGACCTGATCGGCCTCCGCCCAGGACCAGCCGTGATGCGCGTAGGCGCCCGTCACCAGAAGCAGGCTCAGCAAACCGGCCGCGGGGAGGCGTGACGACAAAGACGTAGCCATCGGCATTTCCTTCTCCTGCGTTGATGATGCCTGAACATGGAGCACGCATGGGGCAAGAACAGCGCGCTCACCGATTGTTGAACGGCAGGGTCTCGCGATCCTCAGGGGCAGACTCCCGATTTGTGTTCGAAGGGCATACTCGCTAAGAGAACATGATGCCTTCGGCCTACACCAAATCGAAACTCCTCCGCCGGTCCAGAGTCCTTTGGGGATCCTACGGCGTCTGGCGGCCAAGACTGGTCTTCTGGGTCGGCGCAATTGCGATCGGCGTGATCAGCGTCGCCTTCGCCGAAGCCGCCGATTGGGCGCAACACGCCTTCCGCCGGCTGACGGATGCCGGGGAGTGGAGCTTTCTGCTTCCCCTGCTCCTCACACCTGCGGTTTTCGTCCTCTCTGCCTGGCTCGCCATACGCTTCTTCCCCAACGCGCAAGGCAGCGGCATCCCGCAGGCCATCGCTGCAAGGCATCTGCATGGCGAGGAAGAGCGCTCGCGCCTGCTGTCGCTGCGGCTTGCCTTCGGGAAGATCCTGCTTACGGTCCTCGGGCTCTTCGGCGGGGCATCGATTGGTCGCGAAGGCCCTACCGTCCAGGTCGGCGCCTCGATCATGCTGCAGGCCGCCCGCTGGGGCGGAATGGCTCACGCGCGCGGGCTCATACTTGCCGGCTCCGCCGCGGGGATCGCGGCCGCATTCAACACACCGCTGGCGGGCATCGTATTCGCGATCGAGGAAATGAGCCGGACCTACGAGTCTCGCGCAAACGGACTCGTTCTGACCGCAGTCATATTGTCTGGCCTCGCGGCCCTGAGCCTCTCCGGCAACTACACCTATTTCGGCACCAGCTCGACGACGGCGAGCGGCGCCAAAGATTTCCTGCTCATTCTCGCCTGCGGAATAGGCGGCGGGCTTCTTGGCGCCGCCTTTAGCGCGGCCAGCCTTCGGCTGACGCGGCGTATTCGCCGCTGGGCGCAGCCGGCCCCCGTGAAGCGCATGCTCATGCTGGCTGGCGGATGCGGCGTCGCCACCGGCATCGTCGGGGTCCTGTCGGGTGGTGCCACCTTCGGAACGGGCTACGAACAGGCGCAAGCGGCGGTCGCAGGTGAGCCGCTTCCCTATTTCTTTTTCCTGGGCAAGCTGTTCGCGAGCTTCGCGGCGATGATCTCGGGTATCCCGGGCGGCATCTTCGCCCCCTCTCTTGCGATCGGCGCAGGACTCGGCAGCACGATGAGTTCACTTTTCGGCACCAGCATCGCCTTGGGAGCCGTGCTCGGCATGGCCGGTTACTTCGCCGGCATCGTCCAGGCGCCGATGACCGCCTTCGTCATCATCATGGAGATGACCGGCAACCATCAGGGCGTGATCGCCCTGATGGCCGCATCGATGCTTGGCTATGTCACCGCCCGGCTGGTTTCGCCCGAGCCGCTCTATCACGGTCTTTCCAGAACATTCATCGCCCAGAGCATTCTCCTGCGCAGGAGCAGCGCGAAAAGCGAAGCCGCACCTCAGTGAGGCACCGGCCACGGGCGCCTTTTTCAAGGCCTCTGGGGATCAGAGAGATATTTGCTCCGTTCGCGCGGCATTAGAAACCGCTATTTCTGTCCATTGTCATGAACGGCTGCCATATTCCGTGCAAATCGCAACAGGATGCAGCCATGACGACGCAATCCCGCAAAGCAGAAGTGGCGGTCGACGCGGAAGAGTTTGCCCTCGAGGCAGAGGCCAAGGCCATCAACGACGAGCTCGAAGGGCTGGATCTTTCCGGCCGTCTGGCATTCATCGCCGGGCTGGAAGGCCGCGCGGTCTTTACCACTTCGCTCGGCATCGAGGACCAGGTCATTACCGCCGCGATCGGCAGCAACCATCTCGATATCGAAGTCGCGACGCTGAAGACCGGCCGTCTTTTCGACGAGACCGTGGCCCTGATCGACAAGACCGAGGAGACCTATGGCATCCTCATCAAGCGCTATTATCCCGAGAAAGCCGATATCGAAGCTTATGTGGCGCAATACGGCATGAACGGGTTCTACGAAAGCGTCGAAGCCCGGCATGCCTGTTGTGGCGTGCGCAAGCTGAAGCCGCTTGCGCGCGCACTCGACGGGGCAAGCTACTGGATTACCGGCCTGCGGCGCGGGCAGTCGGGCAACCGTGCCACGACCCCTTTCGCTGAAGCCGACGTCGAGCGCGGGCTCATCAAGATCAATCCGCTCGCCGACTGGGACATCGAGACGATCCAGGCCCACGTCGCGGCAGAGGCCATCCCCGTCAACCCGCTGCACAGCCGCGGCTATCCGTCGATCGGTTGCGAGCCCTGCACCCGGGCCATCAAGCCCGGTGAGCCGGAGCGCGCCGGGCGCTGGTGGTGGGAGAACGATGAGAAGCGCGAATGCGGCCTGCATGTGCCGGAAGCGGCTTCCTCGATCATCCCCAACGCCAGCAACGCGGCCTGAGCGCCACGCGCGCACCCGAAGACCACGATCTTCCCCCGGAGTTAGCAATGCCCCACACTCTTCCGGAAACGGAACTGCATAATCCGCAGAGCACGAAACCGCCGCTCGATCCGCATCTGAAGGCGCTGGAGAACGAAGCGATACACATCTTCCGCGAGGTCGCGGCCGAATTCGAGCGCCCCGTAATGCTTTACTCGATCGGCAAGGATTCGTCGGTCCTGCTGCATCTTGCGCGCAAGGCCTTCTATCCCGGCCGCATCCCCTTCCCGCTCCTGCATATCGACACGGGCTGGAAGTTCCGCGAGATGATCGCATTCCGCGACGAGATGGCCGCGAAATACGATCTCGACCTCGTCGCCCACACCAATCCGCGCGGTGCAACCGAAAACGTCACGCCGTTCACGCACGGATCGGCGCTCTATACCGACATCATGAAGACCGAAGCGTTGCGCCAGGCGCTCGACGCGGGTCAGTACGACGCCGCATTCGGCGGCGCGCGCCGCGACGAGGAGGCAAGCCGTGCCAAGGAGCGCATCTACTCCTTCCGCACGCCCGATCATCGCTGGGATCCGCGCAATCAGCGCCCGGAACTCTGGAACGTCTACAACGGCATGATCCGCAAGGGCGAGAGCGTCCGTGCCTTCCCTCTGTCCAACTGGACCGAGGTCGACATCTGGCGCTACATCCAGGCGGAAGAGATCCCGATCGTTCCGCTCTATTTTGCCAAGAAGCGCCCCGTCGTAGAGCGCGACGGCATGCTGATCCTCGCCGAGGATCCTCGCCTCGAGCTGCTTCCCGGCGAGGTCAAGCGCGAGGAAGTCATCCGCTTCCGCACGCTCGGCTGCTTCCCGCTCACCGGCGCGATCCGCTCCGAAGCCGACACGCTCGACGACATCATTGCCGAACTTGAAACCGCGACCGTCTCCGAACGTCAGGGCCGCGCGATCGATCGCGATCAGGCCGGTTCGATGGAAAAGAAGAAACGCGAAGGATATTTCTGATGACCGCACCGGCAGCAGCGAACGCAGTCCTGGATCAAACCGTCGTATCCCTTCCGATGCAGGAGACTGCGCGGGTCGTGCGCGACACGCGCCCCCTTCGCCTCATCACCTGCGGCAGCGTCGACGACGGCAAATCGACGCTGATCGGCCGGCTGCTTTGGGACACCAAGGCGGTCAAGGAAGACCAGGCGGCAAGCCTTCAGCGCGATTCCGGCGGCAAGCAGAACGATCTCGGCCTTCCGGATTTCGCTCTCCTGCTCGACGGCCTTCAGGCCGAGCGTGAACAGGGCATCACCATCGACGTGGCCTATCGCTATTTCGCGACCGACAAGCGCTCCTTCATCGTCGCCGACACGCCCGGCCACGAGCAATATACCCGCAATATGGCGACCGGCGCTTCGACCGCCGACCTCGCGGTGCTGCTCGTGGACGCGCGCGTCGGCCTTCTGGAGCAGACCCGCCGCCACGCGACGATCGCGACGCTGATGGGCATCCGCCAGTTCGTGCTCGCCGTCAACAAGATCGACCTGACGAATTACGATCGCGCCCGCTTCGACCAGATCTCGCACGAGTTCCGGGAGCTGGCCCTTTCGCTCGGGGTGCGCCAGGTCACCGCAATCCCGGTCTCGGCGCTCAAGGGCGAGAACGTCGTCTATGACGGCCGCGCTTCCATGCCCTGGTATGACGGCCCGACGCTCATCGAAATTCTGGAGCTTGCCACGACCCGCTCCGCCCAGACCGTCGGCTTCCGCCTGCCGGTGCAGCGCGTATCGCGCCCGGGAGAGAGCTTCCGCGGCTATCAGGGCACGGTTGCCGGCGGCTCGGTGAAGCCGGGGGACTCCGTCGTCATCCTGCCGTCGGGCATGGTCGCCAATGTGAGCAAGATCGTCACCTTCGATCTCGTGCGCAATGCGGCGGTAGCGGGAGACGCGATCACGCTGGTGCTCGACCGCCAGGTGGACGTTTCCCGCGGCGACGTCATCGCCTCGATCGACAGCCAGCCGATGACCGGGCTCGCCTTCGATGCGCAACTCGTGGCGCTGCAGCCGGAAGGCATCCAGCCGGGCAAGCGCTACTGGCTGAAGTCCGGCAGCCGCCGCCAGCGCGTGCAGGTGCAGCCGGTCAGCCAGCTCGAGCTCAAGAGCGGCAAGTGGAACCACGCAGACGAACTGCCGATGAACGCGATCGGCAAGGTGCACCTCGCCTTCGACGAACAGGCGATCTTCGACACCTATGAGCAGAACCGCACGACCGGCGCCTTCATCCTGATCGACCCCGACACCAACAACACGGTGGCGGGCGGCATGATCACTGCCAAGCGCGCCGCGCTCGGGGGCATCCATGCCGAGGAAAGCCGGGTGATCCTGTCGCTGCCGGCAGATCTTGCCGATCAGCTCATGGCAACGGAGCTCTTCGCCGCCCGCCGCGAAGACGTGGAGGTGCGCCGGATAACCGCCGCGAAGGCGGTGGGTATCATCGACTCGATCGACGGCTGACGCTCTTACCGTTTGCCTATCAGCAAAGGGGCCGCATGGCCCCTTTTTGCTGCTCTGATCGGTAGACGGTCGGAGTGCAAGCACGCGCTTCTAAGGTGGAGGCCGTCAATACGGTCAGGCCCGCCGCTCGACCGTTGCGAGGTCGATCGTCAGCGGCTGTGGATCGGCATGATTCCAAAGCTGGTAGCCGACTACACTGCCCAGAATGGCGGCCCAGACGACAATTTCGCGCAGAGTGAAGATAGGTTCCTTCGACATCGCTGCCTCACGGGTTTGCGTTTGAAGGATATTCGCTCCGATTGTTCACTCCGATAAGACGGATTTTCAGGAACAACCCGTTTCTCTGTGAACAATAAAGGTGCGGCAAAGGCATCGGCCGCCGCAATGCGAGGGCGAGCCGGCAAACCGGCAGAAAGCCGGACAAAAGATACGGTTGGGGGAGATTTACAGCTGGTCGGAGTGGAGTGATTCGAACACTCGACCCCCACGTCCCGAACGTGGTGCGCTACCAGACTGCGCTACACTCCGTGACCAGCGGCGCCTCTATAGAACAGCATTTTTGATTTCACAAGCGCCTATCGCAAAAAAGACCGCGCTGAAGGTGAAAATGTTCCGGCCGCCGGCACGTCCCATCTCATAAGCGATAGGGCGTTTCTGCAACGCTCTCCAATTTCCTCTGCGGCAATGCTCCGAGCCGATTTTCTTTCATAGCTTTTAGCGCTAGAGCCTCGGCGGACTGCAAGGAAAACCGGGGATTCCGGCCCTTCCGCGCCGCAGGTTTCAGGACATATCTAAGGGACAGACACATGAATTTCCGCATGATGACGGCGGGCGCCCTCGGGCTGCTTCTTGCCGGCTGCACGACGACGACCGGGATCACGAGAAATGCGGTCGAAGCACGCTGGCTCGGCCAGCCGGCAGGGCCCTTCTTCGCTCAGTTCGGCCCACCCATTTCCGACGTCGAAGCGGGCGGCGACACCGTTTATAGCTGGAAGGGCGGTTACAAGACGCGCAGGATCCCGGCGGAATACGAAAAGACCGCCGACGGCAAACGCGGCAAGCGCATCTCTGCCGCGCGCACGGAATATCTGAGCTGCTCCGTTCAGCTGACCGTCTCCTCCGACTACGTCATCCGCGCGATCCGGATCGCCGGCGACCGCAAGCGTCCGAACGGGCCGAGCTGGTGCGAGGAGTTTTTGGGCGGCGCAAAGGCTGAATAGTCAGCTCGAACCGTCTCGGCTACCCCCGGGCCCGCTGCCGAAAGCCAGCGGGCCTGCTTCGTCATCCGGGACTGCCTTTCATACTCATTCGCTGGCGGCCTCGGCCGCACTCTTCCGACGTTTCGCGCGCGTTTGCCCCGGCCGAGACGCCGCGGCCGGCGCGGCGGTGCGGCCATCAAACAGCTCGCGGACCAGCCCCTCGATGCTGGCGAGATCGCGAAGATGGATGTCGCGCTGGCCGAAGGGCATTTCGATCTTTTCCTCGCGGAAGCGTTTGGCGATTTCGAAACGCATATCGCTCGCCGCCCCCGCATCGGCGTTGATGTTGCCGACGTGGCAGAACAAGGTGAACTGCAGTGCATCGGCCCCGAAATCGGTGAAGGAAACGAAAGGCTCCGGAATTCTCAAGACGCGCGGATTGTCCATGGCGATTTCCAGCAGAACCCGCCGCACCTGCTCCGGGTCCGATTCATAGGAGACCCCCACCGGAATCTTCAGGCGCGCCGAGAAGTCGCCATGCATCCAGTTGACCACCTGGCCGCTGATCAGATCGGCATTGGGTACGATCACGGTCACATTGTCGAAGGTCTGGATCTGGGTAGCCCTGACGCTGACGCGCTGGACGATCCCCGTATTCGGGCCGACCTCGATGCGGTCCCCGACCTTGAAGGGCCGTTCAGCAAGCAGGATGATCCCGCTGACGAAGTTGTTGACGATGGACTGCAGGCCGAAACCGATGCCGACGGACAGGGCGCTGGCGACGATTGCGACGTTCTGGAGGTTGAGACCCGCATAGGAAAAGGCCACGAGACCCGCGATTGCAGCGCCGACATAGCCCACCCCCGTATGGATCGACGTCCTGAGGCCGGTGTCGAGGCTGGTTTGCGGCAAAAGGCGGCCGTCGAGCCACCTCTGGAAACCGCGTGTTGCGACGATCACGACGACGAAAACGACGATCGCGCCGAGAATCGCAGAAGGCGAGAACGAAAATCCGGCGATCTCGAATCCGAAGAAGGCGGAGGTGAAGGTGCCGACCACATCCTCCGACTGGATGCCCCAGGGCGCGAGAAGGGCCATAACGGCTACCATGATCACGATCAGGCGCGCGAAGCCGGCAAGGATCACACCGATCTGGCTGATCGTGTTGGGCTTCAGGCCGATCGCCTGCCGCATGAAGCCGCCGATCCGCGTCTGTACCGAAAAGCCGTAGGAAATCGCCTCGTCCGCAAGACGCAGCAACAGCACGAGGCTCATCAGCACCGCCGTCGTGAAGACGATCTGCAGCGCGGCGAAGCGTCCGAAAGCCACGAAGCCGGCGAGCGGCGCAATAACGGTGAGCGCGGCGACCGCCCAGGTAACCGGAATGAGCAGGCGCCAGGCCGAGCTCGTTCCCTGCGGATTCTCGTCATCGTCTTCGCGCGCGACAAATCTGAGCGCGACCATGGCGAGAATGCCGAGCGCGATGGCACCGAGGCCTTGGGCCGCGACGGCAAAGGAGAGGGGCGCATGGGTCGCCTTCAGGAACGCGTCGAGGGCAAGGCCGCCGACATTCACCACAGCCATGGCCACTATTATCGGAATCAGCCGCTCGGCCGCCGTGTCCGTAACCTCGACGAGCCGCCAGCTCGGCCGTTCCGGTGCGAGAACGGCGATCGAGAGTCCGTAAAAGAAGGATGCGAAGGTCAGCCCGAAAAGGACCGGCCGCAGGACCGTCGCCAGATCCGCCGGGAGAACCTTCAGAATGGACATGGCTTGGTAGAGCACGAAGAAGGCGACAGCCGGGATCAGCAAGTTCGCAAGCGTGATGGCCGCCGCTGCGGTCGCCTTGGCGAGCCCCGACGGGTGGAGAACCGAAGGGTCGCGGCTCGTGCGCCGAGTAAGCCAGCGCCGGCCCGGCGACAGGAGAAAGGCGGCGAAGCCAATCACGACCACGAGAATGCCCGCGGCCGAACGGCCCGTGCGTTCGACGAGGGCGCCGAACCAGTACCCGACCACGCGGGACTGGTCTGCCAGCGTCTCCGGTGTCGCGGCGGCCAGATCGAACCAGAAGGAAGGATCGGCAAGGCTCTGCGAGCGCTGAAGAATGGAGCTCGTAAAGAGGGCCCGCCGCCGCTCTCCGATCGTGTCTATATCCTGCTGGCCGCGAAGCGCGATGAGATCGGCCTGCTGGACGACGCCCTGCAGGCCGGCCGCCTCCGACTGTAGTTGCGCCTGTTCGGATTTGATCGCTTCGGTCTGGTTGCGGGCGGCCTGCTCGTCGGCCGGCTTCAACTGCTCGATGCGCTGATTGACGAGCTGCAATCGCGGCTGCAGGGCTGCCTTGAGGCCGGCGGCTTGCATGGGAATCTTGGCGATCTGGCTGCGCAGCTGTGAAAGAGTGACGTCGTCTATGCGTTCGGCCTGGAGCGCGGCCTCCACACGCTCCAGCGTCGCTTGCCAGGCATCGATGCGTGCCTGCTCCTCCGGAAAGGCTTTCGGCGGCACCTCCGGTAAGGCACTACTCTGGCCCTGCACATCGGCTGCTGCGCCGGCTTCCGGCTGTCCGCCGCCGTCCTGGGCAAGGGCAGCCGGTGCAAATGTCAGCAGGAATGCGACGAGAAGCAATCGAAGCAATGTGCTGACCGAACGGGCCTGATCCAAAGCTCTTTCGAAGGTTGGGCCCGTCGCGGATGTGCGACGAAGAAGGAACCGCATGCTCGTCATTATCAGTCCTATTCCGGTGTTCTGCATCGTGCCTCTGCCGAGCGCGGTGAGCCGAGCCCGGGGTTTGCAAAGGCGCACCATAAGGTTGCCGACCGGATTATCCAACCTCACCCCGCCGATTTGCGCCGGCTATCCGGCCGGGAGCGCCTCGCAGACGCCGGCACGACGGCCGCATTCCGAACGAGACACCGCTCGGAGATTCGACGCGTCGGCTTTCGCCGGCAGCCATTATCGGCATATTGCAGGAGGTTGTTGCCCGCCTCGATCCGTCCGCGTCCGAGGCAGCCCTCACGAAATTTCCGCCGCGCAAATCTCGGCCGTCAGGAGGCGAGGCGTTGCGCCATCACAGGGTGCTTGCGAGATTCTGTGCTTTCTCTGCGAGGCACTTGTCACGGTTCTCGAAGTCGTATTCCAGGGCGATGAACGATACGTCCTCGCCGATGCCCTGGACTCTCAGCTTTATATATTTGATCCCGTCCTTGAGTTTCGAACCATGCGCGACGGACCATTCGTAACTGTGCATCCGCTCGTTCTGCGTTATGGACATCACCCAGTCACGCCTTTCATGCCAGCGTGGACCTGCCTTCAAGTGCTTGAAGCGCTTTCCCCTGCCGTAAATATCTTCGAGTTCCTGTACAATCTCTTCGAACTTCGATCGAACGTCCGTTCCGAACCGATCCTTCCTGAACATCATCGATCCCGCACTGACACGGCAAACACCAAATCTTTCGCTGATTTCTGCTGCGTATACTTCGAAATCGGGGTGACGCCTCGGAACGGAACGAAGATTATATATGCCGCCGTGTGGCGCTACGTTTCTTAGTTCAAGAGCATTTTTACTCTGCCCCTGCTCTATGCCGAATGGACCAGCGCACGCGTCATATACGATAATCAACGATGCAAGGCAGTGTGCGACATTGACAAGAATAATCGCTTTCATCTTCGCTATCCCCAGCGCGAATACACCTACAGGAAATAGGCGAATACGTTTCTTGTCAATCATAAATACTAAAATGCATTTCAGTCCTCGATGAGACCGCCAAAAATATGCATTATTTTATATAACTTATAAGGGTATAAGATTTCTGCCGAACCCGCATTTTCTCTGGGACCTATTCCCCCAGGGGCGCCAAATACGTCTGAATATGACTGCCGCAGAAGAACGGTGCTTTTCGGTTTTCATGCCGGTAAACCGAATTACCGTCGGCAGCTCTGTCGTCGAGCGCGTCGACCACGCCGTCATCTTCGGCAAGGTATAGGTTCGGTGGTGTGAAGTGTGGCTGGGGCGCCTGGATTCGAACCAGGGAATGGCGGTACCAAAAACCGCTGCCTTACCGCTTGGCTACGCCCCAACTAAACTGGCAGGTAATCTCCTCGCCAAATCGAGCGCCTGATTAGCAAAGCTCGTGCGCGCTCACAATGCTTAACTTCGTTTGGCGCGCAGATTTATCGCTCGCGGTCCGGCAGCAATCTCAGGCCCGAACCGATGTTTCCTCCGCCCGGCCTTTGGCCTATGGTCGCGCCGCCCCTAAAACTCCCGAGGGTGACGTGCAAGCGGGAGGCCGAGTGGATGACAGGCCAGGACATGCAAGCTCCGGAATTCGACCTCGATTTCAAGCCCGCCTATGGCGAACCGGTGAGCGTAGCCGAGAACGTACAGCGCATCACGGTCAACAATCCCAGTCCGTTTACCTTCCACGGCACGAACACCTATATTGTCGGCCGAAGTTCGGTCGCGATAATCGACCCCGGCCCCGAGGACGAGGCACATTTCCATGCGCTGATGGCCGCACTCAAAGGGCGCGAGGTGACGCATATCGCCGTCAGCCATACCCATCGCGACCACTCTCCGCTCGTCGGCAGGCTCGCCCGGGCAACCGGCGCGATGGTCGTGGGCGAAGGACCGCACCGGGCAGCCAGGCCGCTGCATGCCGGCGAGGTCAATCCCTTCGCCGAAAGTTCGGACATGGACTTCGTGCCCGATGTCGCGCTTTGCGACGGGGCACACGTCGAAGGCGACGGCTGGAGCCTGACGGCGGTAGCGACGCCGGGGCACACGGCCAACCACATGGCATTTGCGCTCGATGGAACCGGAATCGTCTTTTCCGCCGATCATGTGATGGCCTGGGCGACGAGCATCGTCGCGCCGCCGGACGGAGCCATGGCCGATTACATGGCCTCGCTCGACAAGCTGCTCCAGCGCGACGATCGGATCTACCTGCCAGGCCATGGCGGTGCGGTCAACGAGCCTGCCTCCTTCGTGCGGGCGTTGAAGGCGCATCGCAGGATGCGCGAGCGCGCGGTGCTCGAACGCCTGCGTGCGGGCGACCGGCAGATCGCCGAAATGGTCAAGGTGATCTATGCCTCGACCGATCCGCGGCTGCACGGCGCTGCGGCACTCTCGCTGCTGGCGCATATCGAAGACCTCATCGAGCAGGGGCGCGTCGAAACAGAGGGGCCGCCGTCGCTCGCCAGCGCATACCGGCTGGCGTGACGCGGTTGGATCGCTGAAAGGCGCAATCCGCGGCAGAAAACCGCGCGCACTCTCTAATCGCCCGCGATCCCCAGGAGCTCGGCGTCGAGGTCGCGCAGGAACTCCTCGGCGAACATGGGTCCCATGCCGAGGTCATGGCGGCCGTAGCGCGAAGCCACGCGCAGATCGACGAAGGTCGTTTCCGCCTCTTCGCGCAATCTGATCAGCACGTCGAATCGGAAGCCGACCACAAGGCTCCGCCATTCGCCTTGCAGGACGACGTCGCTGGATCGCCGTCCCGGTATGCCGTCGTCGACCAGTTGCGTGGGTCGAGCGGTTGGAACGGGGATGACGTTCGGCCCGGCATTCGCATCCCCGCCTGCCTCGGGTCGTACGGCGAGGTCTTCGAGGTCCGCCCGCGCGTTGTCGGCGCCGAACTCAGCAGTGATGGTGATCCGCGTCTGCTCGACGACCTTGCGCACGCCCTGGAATACACGGTCCAGCGCCCCTTCGTAGCGCCGGCCCGTAAGCCCCGGATAGGCTTCAACCTGCGCCTCGCGGTCTTCCCGCGTCACCGGACGCTTGCGCCCGAGCCAGCTTTCCCCTGATGCCGGCGTCCTGATCCAGGGCGGGGGCGTCGAGGTATCGGTACTGACCTCGTAGAGCGCCGGTCGCGTCAGGTATTGCACGGCCCCATAACCGAGGAACCCGAGCGGAACCGCCGCGTAGAAGAGCGCCGAAACGGAAGCGGCCCCGCCGATCGCTGCCACCTGCCAAAGACGCGTGAGCCCGACCGTTGCCAGCACGACGCTAAGGAGAGCCAAGCCCCCGGCGATCAACGCCAGCGTCAGAAAGTGCGGCGTCGTCAGAGGACCGAAACGATGCGACAGCAGCGACAGCAGAAAAACGATGAAGGCGATGCGGGCGATGCGGCGCGCCCAATGTGCCGCGTAGGAATAGGGACGCTCGTACCGGACAATCATCTAACGGAATCAATCCCCGAGGCGGAAAAGGACCTCGCCTTTCTTAGACCATGGCTCGGGTAGTGCAAACCCCGTATCTTTCCCCCATCGGCGATGGAGATCGCCCCATGGAGGCCAAAGAGAGAATGCGGGCGGCGAATATGGCGGCGCCACTCACACGGGTGCCGCAAATTTGCCATTCTCGTTAACCACCTATTCAGGTTTACTATTTGGCCGGACACACGGCGCTGTAGCATTTGGAGGCATCGGCCGTCGTCGCCGGCAAGAGGCGCGGCAAATCAACGGAGAGACATCATGGCCGCACAGCAGTCTACCATGGAGATCGCCATCCCCGCCCCTCCGCCCCCGGTCGGCGAAGCCGCGATGCCCATGGCACTTCTCGAGTTGGAGCTTTCGCTCGATCGCTTTTCCGGCGACAAGGACGATTTCGTCGGCTTCACACATAAGGTGGCTCACGACATCGGCGCCGAGCTGCTCTTCGTTCTGCCGGCTTCCGGTCTCGTCGACGATTGCGTGACGATCGCCGCGATACGCCACGGCCAGGCGGAGGATAAGACACCGATCATCCTGTTCATCTGTCTCGCTCAGGACGGCACCACCATCCGCGTCGAGCAGCCGAGCGAGCACACCGCCGGTCTCAAGAGCTTCGCCAACTCCTTCGTCGGCGTCCTCGAGCGTATCTGAACCGCACTCCGTGGGGCGATTGACCAGCTATGCGCAACGGGCGCATGATGTCGACGAGTTGAATCGCGCCCACGGATTTCGTCTTATGCGTTGCATTATCATGCCTGTCGTCCAGCGGAATGCCATCGGACTCTGTCCCCGCGAATGGGTGCCGGTCAGGAGGCAAGGATGACGACGATGACCATGAGACTGCTTGGCCTTGCGGCCGTGGGGCTGGTGCTTGCCGCGTGCCAGTCGATGTCGCCGCAGGAACGTCGAGCGAGAGACGAAAATACATGCGCCTCCTACGGCTTCAGAAGGGGCACGGATGCGTTCGCGAACTGTTTGCAGCGCATAGATCTCGACCGTCGCGCGGAAGCGCGCGCTTTCCGGTACGACAACGACGTCTTCCTGCGCGGCCCCTATTACTGGCACTGACCGGCGAGACGGCCCGCAACTCCGGACAAGGTCGACGACCGTCAGCTCGCCGCCAGAGCTTGAACCTCGGCGACCTCGCGGCCGTTGATCGTCGCCTGTGCGGCCGCAAGTCTCGCGATCGGCACTCGGAACGGCGAGCAGGAAACGTAATCGAGACCCGCTTCCTCGCAGAACCGAATCGAGACGGGATCGCCGCCATGCTCGCCGCAGATCCCGAGCTTCAAACCGTTCTTGGTCCGCCGGCCCCGCTCCGCCGCGATCTGGATCAGTTCGCCCACGCCGTCCAAATCGAGCGAGACGAAGGGATCCTGCTCGATGATCCCCTTCTGCTGATAGGTGGCCAGGAACAGGGCCGCGTCATCGCGCGAAATGCCGAAGGTGGTCTGCGTCAGGTCGTTGGTGCCGAAAGAGAAGAAATCCGCCGATTCGGCGATCGTGTCCGCCCTGAGGGCCGCCCGCGGCAACTCGATCATCGTGCCGATCAGATAGTCGATGTTCACGCCAGCCTCGCCGACGACCTCCTTGGCGACCGCCTCGATCCGCGCCTTGACGTAATCGAGCTCGGCGCGCAGGCCGACGAGCGGCACCATGATCTCGGGAACGACGGCAGCGCCGGTATCGCGGGCAGCCTGGACCGCCGCCTCGAAAATCGCGCGCGCCTGCATCTCGGCGATCTCCGGATAGGAGATCGCCAGTCGGCAACCGCGATGCCCGAGCATCGGATTGAACTCGTGAAGCGCATCGACCCGCTGACGAAGTTCCGCGGGATCGATCGTCAGCACGCGCGCAACCTCTGCGATTTCCTCGTCGGTTTTCGGCAGGAACTCGTGCAGCGGCGGGTCGAGAAGACGGATCGTGACCGGCAGGCCGTGCATGATCGAAAAGAGCTCGACGAAATCGGAGCGCTGCATGGGCAGAAGCTTGGAAAGTGCTGCCCGCCGCCCTGCTTCGTCTTCGGCCAGGATCATCTCGCGCATCACATTGATGCGGTCATCCTCGAAGAACATGTGCTCCGTACGGCAGAGTCCAATGCCTTCGGCGCCGAAGGAGCGGGCGGCGCGCGCATCCGCCGGCGTCTCGGCATTGGTGCGCACGGTCATGCGGCGGCTTGCGTCGGCCCATTGCATGATCTTGCCGAAGTCGCCCGAAAGTTCCGGCTGCAGCATGGGGATCTCGCCCTTCAGCACCTGACCGGAAGAGCCGTCGATGGTGATCACGTCGCCCTTCCGCAGCGTGACGCTCGCGGCGATCAGGAGCTCGTTTCGCTGATCGACGCGGATGCTGCCGGCGCCCGATACGCAAGGCGTACCCATACCGCGCGCGACGACCGCCGCGTGGCTGGTCATGCCGCCGCGGGTCGTCAGTATGCCTTCAGCCGCATGCATGCCGTGAATGTCTTCAGGACTCGTCTCGACGCGAACGAGGATGACCTTGCGGCCTTCCTTGACCGCCTGCACCGCCTCGTCGGAGCTGAAGACGATCTCGCCCGTGGCGGCACCCGGCGAGGCCGGCAGGCCGGAACCGATAATGTCACGGCGGGCATGAGGGTCGATCGTCGGATGCAGAAGCTGGTCGAGCGAAGCCGGATCGATGCGCGCCACGGCCTCCTCCTTCGAGATCAGCCCTTCCTCGGCCATGTCGACGGCGATCTTCAGCGCCGACTTGGCCGTTCGCTTGCCGGAACGCGTCTGCAGCATCCAAAGCTTGCCGCGTTCGATCGTGAACTCGATGTCCTGCATGTCGCGGTAGTGGCGCTCGAGCGCGTTGCATATCTTTTCGAACTCGGAAAAAGCCTCCGGCATCAGCTTTTCCAGTGACGGCTTGTCCGAACCGGACGCGATGCGGGCCGCTTCGGTGATGTTCTGCGGCGTGCGGATGCCGGCGACCACGTCCTCGCCCTGAGCATTGACGAGAAACTCGCCATAGAGCTCTTTCTCGCCCGTCGACGGGTTGCGCGTGAAGGCGACGCCCGTCGCCGACGAATTGCCGAGATTGCCGAAGACCATGGCCTGGACGTTGACGGCCGTGCCCCAGCCGGCCGGTATGCCGTGAAGGTGTCGGTAGGTGATGGCCCGCGGGTTCATCCAGCTCGAAAAGACGGCACCGATCGCGCCCCAGAGCTGAATTTCCGGGTCCTGCGGGAAAGGCACGCCGAGCATCTCCTCGATCGCCTCCTTGTAGCGCGAGATCACGTGCTGCCATTCGACGGCGGAAAGCTCCGTGTCCTGCTCGTGACCGAGGCGCGCCTTCTCGTCCTCCAGAACTTCCTCGAAAACCTCGTGGTCCACCCCCATCACCACATCGCCATACATCTGGATGAAGCGGCGGTAACTGTCCCAGGCAAAGCGCGCATCGCCGGCGTCGTGACCGAGCGCATGCACGGATTGATCGTTGAGGCCGAGGTTCAGGACCGTGTCCATCATTCCCGGCATGGAGGCGCGCGCGCCGGAACGGACCGACAGAAGCAGCGGGCGGTTCGTATCGCCGAAGACGCGCCCGGTGATTTTCTCCATCCGCGCGATGCCCTCGCGGACCTGCTCGCGCAGACCCTCGGGCATGCAGCGGCCCTTCTCGAGATAGCTGTTGCAGGCAGCGGTGACGATTGTGAGCCCCGGCGGCACCGGCAGGCCGAGATTGCACATCTCCGCGAGGTTAGCCCCCTTGCCGCCCAGCCGGTCGCGGTCTTCCGCGCCCCCTTCGGCCTCTCCCGCACCGAAGGTATATACCCATTTCGCCATGCCTGTTCTCCACCCGAAACAGTCGCCGACCTAAAATCATGAACGTGATCGAATCTAAGAAGTCAGAGCGGGATTCGGGCGGAAAAGCGCACGCACTTTTCCTCACCCCGCTCCAGACCATCTACAGTATATGCTCCGGCCTGAAAATGCACTCGGCGAAGATTTTGTTGCAGTGCACCAAATTGGAGGGTCGCCATCAGACGGCTTCGCGCAGCCGCTCTGCCGTCTGCAGGTCGACCGAGACGAGCTGCGAGACCCCCTGCTCCGCCATCGTGACCCCGAACAGGCGGTTCATCCGGGCCATGGTGATCGGATTGTGGGTGATGATGACGAAGCGGGTCTCGGTGGAGGCCGCCATTTCGTCCATCAGGTTGCAGTAGCGCTCGACATTGTGGTCGTCGAGCGGCGCATCCACCTCATCGAGAACGCAGATCGGGGCCGGATTGGTGAGGAAGACGGCAAAGATCAGCGCCATGGCAGTCAGCGCCTGCTCGCCGCCGGAAAGCAGCGTCATCGTCTGCGGCTTTTTGCCGGGCGGCCGGGCAAGGATTTCGAGCCCCGCTTCCAGCGGGTCGTCGCTTTCGATGAGCTGCAGTTCCGCCGTGCCGCCCCCGAAGAGATGGGTGAAAAGCCGCTGGAACTGCACATTGACCACGTCGAACGCGGCAATCAGCCGCTCTCGGCCGTCGCGGTTGAGGTTCTGGATGGCACTCCTCAACCTGCGGATCGCCTCGATGACGTCGTCACGTTCCTTGAGCAGCGCCGCGAGCCGCTCCGAAAGCTCCTTCTGCTCCTCGTCGGCGCGCAGGTTGACGGCGCCGAGCCTTTCCCGCTCGATCTTCAGCCGCTCGAGTTCCCGTTCCACGCTGCGCATATCCGGCAGTCCTTCGTCGGGGCCGAGGCCGGTAAGGCGCATCACTTCATGGGGGGCGCAGGACAATGCTTCGAGGATGCGCGCCTCTATCTCGACACGCCGCTCCCGCGCAGAAACGAGCCGCTCTTCGGCGCGGCCGCGCTTTTCGCGTACCTCTGCCAGCTCCGAGAGCGCGATGGCGGCCTGGCGATCCGCTTCGCGCTGGTGGTTTTCCGCCTCGGCGAGTCTGTCGGCCGCCTCTCGGCGCGACGCCTCCGCCTTTTGCAGCTCGTTCATCAGCGCGCGGCGCTTGTCGTCGAACTCGTCAGGCGCATCGAGCAGTTCCTCGACCTCCTCGCGCGCCTCCGCCTCGCGCTCGCGAAGCGTCGCAATGTGATCTTCGGCGCTCGCCGCCCTCGCTGCCCAGGTCTCTCGCTCGCCGGCGATGGCCGCAAGCCGCCTGAGGCGCCCATCGTTTTCGCGTGCGAGACCGTCATGCGCGGCGCGAGCCTCGGCCGCCGCCGCACGGTCGGTCGCGACTTCGGCCGTCCGATTGCTCAGCCGCAGGTCGAGCTCTGCAAGATCCGGCTGACCGGCAGAGGCCTGCCTGGCCGCCTCGATCTCTTCGGCGATCTCCTCGGCCTGCCCCTCGATCTGGAGCTTCGTCTCGGCAAGCACCGCGCGGCGCCGGGCAAGATCGCCGGAGGCCCGCTCGGCGGCTGCCAAGGCATCGCGCGCCTCGGAGAGCTGCCGTGCAAGCATGCGTTGCGCCTCGCGCGAAAGCCTCAGCCGCTCATCCTCGGCTCGGATGTGCGCTCCGGCAGCGGCAAGATGCGCCTCCGCCTTCAGCAATGCCTCGCTCGCCTCCTCGGCTGTACCTTCCAGTTCGGAAAGGCGGTTCTTCTGGGCGAGCCTCAGGGCCGCAGCACTCGGCGCTTCCGAGCCGGTAACGTGGCCGTCCCACCGCCAGACGGCGCCTTGCCTCGTCACCAGCCGCTGGCCGGTGCTGAGGAGCGGCAGCAGTCGCTCCGCCTCCTCGTCGCTCTCGATGATCCCGATCTGCCGGAGCGCTCGTCTCAGCGCCTCCGGTGCCTGGACGAAATCGATCAAAGGGAGGGCGCCAGCCGGCAATGCGGGATCGTTCGCATCGTCGCCGGGCATGCGCCAGTGCGCCGGCGCCGCCTGTTCCAGGGGCGAATCGAGGTCGTCGCCAAGAGCCGCGCCGAGCGCCGTTTCGAAGCCGCGCTCGACTTTCATCTCCTCGACGACGGCCGGATAGGTGCTGCCGCCGGCCGCCTCCAGCATGCGCCGGATCGTTCGCGCTTCCGTCTCGATGCCGTTCAGCCGCGCCCGGGCCTCGTCGACGGGCGGGCGCGCGGCGGCTTCGTCGGCGCGCGCCTCGGCGAGTTCTCTTCGACGGCGGCGACGGCGGCCTCGGCCTCCTCCAGCGCCGCCTCCGCAAGCTCCACCTGCCCCCTCTTTCGTCCGGGTCGGGGAGTCGCGCCATCTGACCGTCAAGCTCGTCGACTTCGCGCCCCTGATCCGCAAGCTGGCGTGCAAGGCGCGCCTGCCGCTCGGAGAGATCGCGCAGCGCTCTCTCGATCTGGTTGCGCGCGGCTTGCGCCTCGGCGCGCTCGGCCGTAATGCGGGCGAGACCGGCTTCGCTCGCCGCTAGCTTTTCATTGGCCTCGTCGAGCCTTTCACGCGCCTGAGCGCCGCGATCATCCGCCTCGGCCAACGCGTCTCGCAGATCTTCCTCCTCCTGATCGAGGCGGGCGAGAATGCCGGCATTGTCGGCGACCAGCCGCTCTTCGCGGGCAATGTCTTCCGCAAGTTGCGCCAGTCGCCGCTGCAGTTCCTCACGGCGGCGCAGGATCCGGCCGGCATCCTCCTCGAGCTGCGCGCGAGCGATCTGCAGGCGCTGCAGCCCGGCAGCGAACTTCGCCTCGCTTTCACGCAGTTCCGGCAGCTTGAGGCTCGCGATCGCCTGAGCCTTGGCGGCTTCCATCTGCGCCTGCGCCTTCTCGGCGACGAGGGCAGTGATCTGGTTCAGCTGGCTGGTCGCCTCGGCCTCCGCTTCCTTGGCCTGCACCCAGCGGGTATGGAACAGGATCGCCTCGTGCCGGCGGATTTCCGCCGACAGCATCTTGAACCGGTTGGCCTGGCGCGCCTGGCGCTTGAGGCTCTCGATCTGGCTTTCGAGCTGCGAGGTGACGTCGTCGAGGCGCTCCAGATTGGTTTCGGCCGCCTTCAGCCTGAGTTCCGCCTCATGCCGGCGCGAATGGAGACCGGAAATGCCGGCCGCCTCCTCGAGCAGTTGCCGGCGCGCCTGCGGCTTGGCGGCGATCAGCTCGCCGATGCGGCCCTGGCCCACCATCGAGGGCGAGCGCGCACCGGTGGACGCATCGGCAAACAGCAACTGCACGTCCTTGGCGCGCGCCTCCTTGCCATTGATGCGGTAGACCGAGCCCTGCTCGCGCTCGATACGGCGCGTCACCTGTATCTCGTCGCTGTCGTTGAAGGCTGCGGGCGCGGTGCGGTCGCTATTGTCCAGGTAAAGGCCGACTTCGGCCGTGTTGCGCGCCGGGCGGTTGCCGGATCCGGAAAAGATCACGTCGTCCATGCCGGAGGCACGCATGTTCTTGTAGGAGTTCTCGCCCATCACCCAGCGGAGCGCCTCGACGAGGTTGGACTTGCCGCAGCCGTTCGGTCCGACGACCCCGGTCAGGCCGCGCTCGATGACGAATTCCGTCGGTTCGACAAAGGACTTGAAGCCGAGCAGGCGCAGCCGGGTGAATTTCATGAGGGACACGCTGGGGTGGACGGCGGCGCATACCCCCCTCTGCCCTGCCGGGCATCTCCCCCACAAGGGGGGAGATCGGCAAGGAGCAAAGCCCCGCATACGAGACCAGCGGTTGAAGGAGACATTGCCACCTGCCAATCTCCCCCCTTGTGGGGGAGATGCCCGGCAGGGCAGAGGGGGGTGAACCACGAACGCCTCACTCGAACGCCCCCTTCCCGATCACCCGGACAATATGCTCGCAGACATTGTCGATGTCGCGCAGCACGTCATCGTTCCAGAAACGCAAAATCGTCCAGCCATCCGCCTCAAGACGCCGAGTACGCTGCCGGTCGTAGTCAGCACTTTGAGGTCTCGCATGCTGCGAACCATCGACCTCGACGATCAATCGATGCGCGGCACAGGCGAAATCCACGATGTAACCGGCGATCGGAACTTGCCGGCGAAAACCAAGCCCCATCAGCCGATGCGCACGCAGTTCATTCCAGAGCTTGGTTTCCGCCTCCGTCATGGCACTGCGCATGCGGCGGGCGTTGCCGCGAACTTCCGGCGATATGTCAGCGTGAGGCATGGCGAAGCCCCACCGACCGGAGACAAAAAACGGGCGCACGGCTGCCGCCGTCGCCCGTCGGAATTGAAAGCGAAGGATCAGAGCTTGCTGTCGATGAGGGCCGACATAACGTCAACCGACATGTCCCCCGAATAGTGCTCACCGTTGACGAAGAAGGTCGGCGTCGACTTGACCCCGAATTCCTTGGCGCCCTTCTGCATGACTGCATTCACATCATCCAGAAGTTTCTGGTTCGTCAAGCAGGCCTCGAAGCTCTCCTGTGTAAAACCGGCGAGTTTCGACAATTGCAGGAGTGCATCGCGGCCGTTCTGCGCAGCCGCCCACTGCTCCTGCTGCTTGAACAGCATGGAAACCATCGGGAAATACTGCCCCTCCGGCGCACAGCGCGCCAGCATGAAGGCGGCTGCCGCGCGCGGATCGAACGGGAATTCGCGGACGATGAAGCGTACCTTGCCGCTGTCGATATACTTCGCCTTGATCGCGTCGAATGTTTCGTTGTGGAAATTGGCGCAATGCGGGCAGGTCATCGACATGTATTCGACGATGGTGACCGGCGCATTGGCTTCTCCGAGCGCCATTTCCGGCAGCGCTCCGGGCTCCAGGAGCTTCGCCATGTCGACGCTGCCCTCCGACTTCGGCAACTCGACCTTGGCGGCAGGGGTTGAGGCCTGCGCCACTTCGGTCGCCGGCTTCGCCTCGCTCGCGGCGGCAGGCGCCTGAGACGTCGAGGCGGTGGTCGTCGCATCGGTGCTCGCCGTGGTCTCGGCGGGCGTCGTTGAAGCCGCCTCCTTCTTTTCATCGCTGCAGGCTGCGAGCGCCAGAGCGAGCGCTGCAACGGCGACGCCGCTCAGCAGGCGTTTCGGAAGGCTTGTTTGGGAAGCGGACATGGACAGGACCCGTGTTCTACTCGAGGGAAATTGAAGCGTGATTTCGATAACTTGCCACGTGCGGGGCGACAAGAGGGGGTGTTTCGACAGCGTTCAAACAATCGTGACCGTCATCGCCGCGGCGTCGACAGAACGGCAGTGCCGAGCCGCTTCAGCGCCGCCTTCAACGCGTCGCTTTCGACGCCTTCCACCATGGTTTCGAGCCGCCGGGCAGCCTCGCCGACAAGGGGCAGCGGGCGGCTGTAGCGCTTGGGCGGCGGTGCGACCGGCTTCTGGACGATGCGCAACTGACCGATTGCGTGGAAACCGAAGAAGCCGTTGATGCGCTGGATCAGCTCGCCCTGGGCATGGGTCAGGAAAAGCGCCCGGGCGCCTTCGCACGCGACCGTCAGCACACCCGGCTGGTATCCGCCTTCGCCGGCGATCTCCGAAGCGCGGCGCGGCCAGGCAATTCTTTCCGGCCGGGTGCAATCGGCAAACTCCGCGCCGGCGATTTCGTCCCACGAACCGAGCAGCATCGTGTTGATGCCGGCCCGCTTCGCCAGCACCGGATCGATCAGGCCGTTGGCAACTTCGCTGATCTGAACGACGCCCTTGCGGGCCTTTCTCTCACTCACGGAACGACTTTCTGTTTGCAATTTCGATCGAACCTTGCGGCTCAAGCCGGCATCGGCCAAGTATAGGCCGCAAAAGGATCTCCCTGCAAATGATGCGCGATCTTCCACAGGCGGCGAGCGCCGCACTTCTTCTCGAATGGTACGATCGCCACCACCGCGTCCTTCCATGGCGGGTCTCGCCGGCAGCGGCGCGGAAAGGTGCTGTTGCCGACCCCTATCGCGTCTGGCTGTCGGAGGTGATGCTTCAGCAGACGACGGTCCAGGCAGTCAAAGCCTATTTCGAGAAATTCCTCACCCTGTGGCCGACGGTCGGCGACCTTGCCGCTGCGGACACCGAGGATGTGATGAAGGCCTGGGCCGGCCTCGGCTACTACGCCCGCGCGCGAAACCTGAAGAAATGTGCCGAAGCGGTCGCCCGCGATCATGGCAGCCGTTTTCCCGATAGCGAAGAGGGGCTGAAAGCGCTGCCGGGCATCGGCGACTACACCGCCGCAGCCATCGCCGCGATCGCCTTCAACCGGGCAAGTGCCGTTCTCGACGGAAATGTGGAGCGCGTGATCTCGCGCCTCCATGCCGTCGAGACGCCGCTGCCCGCGGCCAAGCCCGAAATGCGGGCCCTCGTCCACGCGCTGACCCCGGCTGACCGGCCTGGCGATTTCGCGCAGGCGATGATGGATCTCGGCGCCACGATCTGCACGCCGAAACGGCCTGCCTGTTCCCTCTGTCCCTTTCGCGCTGATTGCCGGGCCCTGAAAACAGCCGACCCGGAGACATTTCCGCGCAAGGCAGCCAGGAAGGAGAAGCCGCTGCGCCGGGGTGCGGCCTTCGTCGCCGTCGACGGCTTCGAGGCGGTCTATCTTCGCAAGCGCCCCGAAACGGGCCTCCTCGGCGGCATGACAGAAGTGCCAGGCACGGACTGGACGGCGCGCCGCGACGGCGACACCTCGATAGACGCTCATCCCTTCCCCGCAGCGTGGGAGCCGTGCGGGACCGTCAACCACGTCTTCACGCATTTCGAGTTGCACCTTTCCGTCTTTCGGGCCAGGGTCTGGCGCGCCAATGTCGGAGAGGTGCGGACCGGCACGAGCGGATGGTGGGAGCCGCTCGCCTCGCTCAAGGCGCAGGCGCTTCCGACTGTCATGAAAAAGGCAATCGCCAAGGCTATACCGCACGCGTTCGAAGCGGGCTAAATGCAAGGCGGAGCGCTTTGCGGCCGCTCCGGCCCAATTTCCGTCGCAAGCCAAGGATCGGCAGGAATACCAATGAGCAGCATCGACATCCGCCACATCGTTTTCGACATCGGCAAGGTGCTGATCCATTACGATCCGAACCTTCCCTATTCCCGCCTCATACCGGACGAGGCGGAACGCAACTGGTTCTTCGCCAATGTCTGCACATCCGACTGGAACATAGAGCAGGATCGCGGCCGCTCCTGGGAAGAGGCGGAGGCACTCCTCATCCGCAACCATCCCGAAAGGGAAGATCACATCCGCGCCTTTCGCCGGCACTGGCATGAAATGGTGCCGCACGCCTATGTGGGGACGGTCGCCATCATGGAAGGCCTGATCGCCGACGGCTGGGACGTCACGATGCTGACCAATTTCGCCTCCGACACCTTCCGGGAGGCGCAGAAGCTTTATCCCTTCCTGACCCTGCCGCGCGGGGTTACGGTCTCCGGCGACGTGCGGCTCATCAAGCCCGATCTCGCCATCTACCGGACCCACGCGAAGGCCTTCGATCTCGATCCGGGCGCAACGCTTTTCATCGACGACAGCGCCGCCAATGTCGAAGGCGCACAAGCGGCCGGCTGGCACGCGGTTCAGTTCACCGGCGCAGAAAGGCTGAAGGCCGATCTGGCGGCCTACGGTATCCAGCCTTCCGAGGCGGCACCCTCGCTGACAGCGGCCGCCGTGCTGTAATCGGCCGACGCCAGAATTGATACAAACGCCCGGAATCCTCTTCGGATTCCGGGCGTTTAAAGCGCTCATCCGGGACTGAAGGTACAAAAACCGGAGGGGGGCGCTTATCGAAGACCCAGGCGGAACTGGTTGATCAGTTCAGTTTTGCCAGGTCGTTTCGAATGACGGATCTGAGCTCGTCGATCGGTTTCAACGCGCTTCCCTCCTCGAAGTGCCAGAAGGTCCAGCCGTTGCAGGCATCGAGGCCCTGCACTTTCGCGCCGAGGCGATGAATGGATCCGGCCTCGCCGCCGGACGCAAGCGTGCCGTCGGCGCGAACGATCGCGCTGTAGCGGCGCTTCGCATCCGTCAGAACCGTGCCGGGCTTGATGAGCCCGCTTTCCACCAGAGTGTTGAAGGCGACGCGCGGCTCCGCCTTCTTGCCGGTCATGACCGAGAGCGTGGCCTTGCCGAGCGGCTCCACGGCCGCGATACGCTCGGCGGCGGCGTCGATATAGTCCTGCTCGCGCTCGATGCCGACGAAGTGCCGGCCGAGGCGCTTGGCGACCGCCCCGGTGGTGCCGGAGCCGAAGAACGGGTCGAGCACGACGTCGCCGGGCTTGGTCGAGGCCATCAGAATGCGGGCAAGCAGCGCTTCCGGCTTTTGTGTCGGGTGTACCTTCTTACCGTCGTCTCCCTTCAGCCGCTCGGAACCGGAGCAGATGGGGAACAGCCAGTCGGAGCGCATCTGAACGTCGTCGTTCGCCGCCTTCATCGCTTCGTAGTTGAAGGTATAGCCCTTGGCTTTGGCGTTCGGCGTCGCCCAGATCAGCGTTTCATGTGCGTTCTGGAAGCGGCGGCCCTTGAAGTTCGGCATCGGATTGGTCTTGCGCCAGATGATATCGTTCAAGACCCAGAAGTGCAGGTCCTGAAGGATCGCGCCGACCCGGAAGATATTGTGGTAGGAACCGATGACCCAGAGCGTGCCGGTGGGCTTCAGGACACGCCGGCAGGCAAGCAGCCAGGCCCGGGTGAAAGCGTCATAGGCTTCGAAGGAGGCAAACTGGTCCCAATCGTCGTCCACTGCATCGACCAGCGACTGGTCGGGCCGGTGCAACGTGCCGCCGAGCTGAAGATTATAGGGCGGGTCGGCGAAGACGACATCGACCGAATGATCGGGAAGCGCGTTCAGCGCGGCCACGCAATCTCCCTTGATGATGCTGTCCAGCCAGTTCAGCGGACGGGCGGCACGGGAGATTTCGGCAAGCGAAACAACTGATGACATTGGCAACTCGCAAATACGCTTACTCGGACTGACGATAGGCTTATGGTTACCGAAGATGGTTACCAAAGCCTGAAGGCGCCGGAAAAATTTGCGTCGCTGCAGGGGGTCATCGTCCAGGCGGCGTCGTCCGGGACTTGCCGGCCCGCGATACTTCGACTACCATCGAAGTATGAAGGAAGGTCCGGACATAGCTCTTATCGGCTCGTTGATCGGCGATCCTGCACGCGCGAACATGCTGACCGCTCTGATGGGCGGCCAGGCGCTGACGCCGACGGAGCTCGCAGCCCAGGCCGGCATCACGCTGCAGACCGCCAGTTCGCACCTCGCCAAGCTGGAGGCAGGCGGCTTGCTGACACAGCGCAAGCAGGGCCGGCACCGCTATTACGCGCTGAGCGAGGACGAGGTCGGCCTCATGCTCGAAAGCCTTATGGGTTTTGCCGCCGGGCGCGGCCTGACGCGCTCGCGGCCCGGACCGAAGGACCCGGCACTACGCAAGGCACGCGTCTGCTACAACCATCTTGCCGGCGATTACGGCGTGCGCATGCTGGACAGCCTGATCGCCGCCCGGCAGATGGAAATGACGGGCGACGACGATCTGGCCCTGACCGATGCCGGGCGTGTCCGCATCGAGTCGCTCGGGATCGACTACGCCGCGCTCAGGAAATCCAGGCGGCCGATCTGCCGCACCTGCCTCGACTGGAGCGAGCGGCGGTCGCATCTCGCCGGTTCGCTCGGGGAGGCGTTGCTGACGCTCTTCATCGACAAGGGCTGGGCGAAACGGGAGCAGAGCAGCCGGGCGGTTCGCTTTACGGCGCCAGGCGAGAAGGCCTTTCTCGAGCTCTTCCCGAGGTGATCACGACGATTTGTACCGTCGGCTGCAGCGATTGTGAGTTGAATCGGCCACAATCCCCGGTTCTCCATCTCCTGCCCCAGGTTGAGCTTTGATCCGCCATCGTATAAAGCTGCGACCACCGTTTCCCGCGCCGCTTTTCAGCTCCTCCCCTGCCGGCGGCGCCTTTCTCCCAAGGAACCGATTTATGACCGGTATCGACCTCATCATCTTCGACTGCGACGGCGTGCTCGTCGATTCGGAAATCATCGCCTCGGAAGTCGAGGCCGGACTGCTGACGGAAGCGGGCTATCCGATCAGCATCGAGGAAATGTCCGAACGCTTTTCCGGCATGACCTGGCGCGACACGTTGCTGGCGGTCGAGAAGGAAGCAAGCATTCCGCTCTCCGCCTCCCTGATCGACAAGGTCGATGCCATTCTCGACATGCGGTTTGCCCGCGACGTCAAGATCATCGAAGGCGTGCGGCCGGCACTCATGCAACTGACGCTTCCGCATTGCATCTGCTCCAACTCCACTTCCAAACGGCTTGCGATGATGCTCGGCAAAGTCGGAATCAAGGATCATTTCGGCAAGCACATCTATTCCGCGCGCGATCTCGGGCCGGATCGCGTCAAGCCGAAGCCGGACATCTTCCTGCATGGGGCCGCACAGTTCGGCGTCGATCCGGCACGCGTTCTTGTCATCGAAGACTCGGTTCACGGCATTCATGGCGCACGCGCGGCGGGCATGCGCGTCGTCGGTTTTACCGGCGGTTCGCATACGTTCGCAGCCCATGCGGACAAGCTGACGGAAGCCGGTGCCGAAACGGTCATCTCGCGAATGGCGGCGCTTCCCGGAGTAATCGCCGCGCTCGCGGAATGGTCGGAGTCCATGACGGCTTAGGGGGGACGGCTTAGGGGGACGGCTTAGGGGGGAACGGCTTAGGGCGGGCGAGGATTCCATGCCGCATTGAAGCCGCATGGACTTCCTCCGAGAATCGGCCGATTTTCAGACTGCGCGCGGGCATATCAAGCAAACCCCCAGAAGGGGGAATTTTCCAAGGAGGAAACACAATGCGTCTTTCACGATTGACCGGAATGGCCCTGGCGGCCAGCGTCGCGTTTGCGCCGCTCGCCCATGCCGACATCACCATCGGCGTCATCACGCCGCTCACCGGTCCCGTTGCGGCCTTCGGCGAGCAGGTCAAGAACGGCGCCGAAGCGGCGATCGAAGCGATCAACAGCGCCGGCGGCGTCAATGGCGAGAAACTTGTCGTCAAGATCGTTGACGACGCGGGCGAACCCAAGCAGGCCGTCTCGGTCGCCAACCAGCTGGCGGGCGAAGGCATAAAATACGTGGTCGGACCGGTGCTTTCCGGCACCTCGATGCCGGCATCCGACGTGCTGGCGGAAAACGGTATCCTGATGGTCACGCCGACGGCAACGACCCCGGACCTGACCACCCGCGGCCTGTGGAACGTTCTGCGCACCTGTGGACGCGATGATCAGCAGGCCGTGGTCGCCGCCGACTACGTCGTCAAGAACTTCAAGGACAAGCGCGTCGCGGTCCTTCACGACAAGGGAGCCTATGGCAAGGGTCTTGCCGACGGCTTCAAGGCTGCGATCAACGCAGGCGGCATCACCGAGGTGGTCTATGAGGGCCTGACGCCCGGCGAGAAGGACTTCGGGGCGATCGTCACCCGCCTCAAGTCCGAGAACGTCGACGTCGTCTATTTCGGCGGCTATCACGCGGAGGGCGGGCTGCTCGCTCGCCAGATGCATGACCAGGGCGTGAAGGCGCAGCTCCTCGGCGGCGACGGTCTTTCCAACACCGAGTTCTGGGCAATCGGTGGCGAAGCCGCATCGGGCACCGTCTACACCAATGCCAGCGACGCCACCCGCAACCCGGCCGCCGCACCGGTGATCGAGGCCCTCAAGGCCAAGAACATCCCCGCGGAAGCCTTCACGCTCAACGCATATGCCGCCGTGCAGGTTCTCAAGGCGGGCATCGAGAAGGCGGGCTCGCCCGACGACGCGACTGCCGTTGCCACCGCCATCAAATCCGGCGACGCGATCGACACGGTCATCGGCAAGCTGACCTACGGCGAAAGCGGCGACCTCACCTCGCCAAGCTTCTCGCTTTACAAGTGGGAAGGCGGCCAGAGCGTCGCGGTCGAGTAAGCGGCCGCTGAACGGAGTTGAGCTCGCCCCTCATCCGCCTGCCGGCACCTTCTCCCCGTCTTACGGGGAGAAGGGACAAGCGGCATCGTCTCCGCATCTTCAACGTTAAGAGAGAGCTGGGAGCGTGCCGCTCGCGTCCTTCGCCCCGCCTGCGGGGAGAAGGTGGCCGGCAGGCCGGATGAGGGGCGGGTATTACTTGGTCCTGTACGGACCTTCGTCAAATCCTACGAAGACCTTCGCTTCGGCGCCGGCGCCGGCAGGAAGCGTCACATCGGCCTTGGTGAAAACGAACTGGGTGGTGGCGCTGCCCGCCGGCACTTCGACCGGATATTGAGTGAGCTCCGAATAAAGCGTCTTCTCGCCATCCGTGGCGGCGACGCGGATCGGCAGCGTCACCTTGCCCGGCCCGCCGGCGGGACCGGCGACCACGCGACCCTGCACCACGACCGTCATCGTCAGCTTGTCCGGGCTCTGCACGCATTGGCGCGTCGTGTCGGCAAGCGAGGCCTGATAGACGATCTTGCTCGGATCGTCCTTGGCACCCTTTGCATAGGTGCGGTAGGAGGAGGTACCGTCCCGGAGGCTGATCGGCGGGCAGGCCGCCTGGATCACCGCAGGCGTCGGCGCCGTCGCGCTTCCGCCGGCGTCGATGGCGCCACCCGATTGCGTCTTGTTACAGCCGGCAGCGGCCAAAAGAAGGGATACTGCGAGAACACGGCGAGATACTTTGCCAGACACGTTGCACAACCTCTACTGAACGGACGAACTCCCAAACCGCGATGATTTCGGCTTATAACAAAGCCAAACTCGCCGCGGCCGGCTTCAACGGGCGAGAGCTCGAGACCGCCTCGGGTCAACTCGAGCTCAGGGCCGAAAACGGCTGGAGGCCTTTCTTGACCTTCGGGCATCGTCTATATCAGCGGCGAAATCAAAAATCGACCGGTCCACGCTCCCCAACCGAAATTTCCGAAACCGACGTGAAATTGCCACGGTGACAAGAATGGCCGCGCGATTTGCCAGGGACTGACGCAAAAGCGCCTGCAGCGCCGCGCGTCTCATTCAGACGCGCAAACGACGAAGGATGACGACGGTGAAGTATATTTCGACACGGGGAGAAGCGGCCTCTCTCGGTTTTTGCGATGCTCTTCTGGCGGGACTTGCCCGCGACGGCGGACTTTACCTGCCGAAGGAATGGCCGGCGCTCTCGAAAAAAGAGATCCGGGCGCTGCGCGGCAAATCCTATCAGGAGATCGCCTTCACCGTTCTCGAACCCTTCACCAATGGTGAAATCCCGGCGGCCAAGTTCCGCGAGATGATCGACGAGGCCTACGCCACTTTCCGTCATCCGGCCGTAGCACCCCTGGTCCAGACCGGACCGAACGCTTTCGTGATGGAGCTCTTTCACGGTTCGACGCTCGCCTTCAAGGACGTCGCCATGCAGTTGCTCGCCCGGCTGATGGACTATGTCCTTGCCGAACGGGGTGAGCGGGCGACGATCGTGGGAGCGACTTCCGGCGATACCGGCGGCGCCGCGATCGACGCCTTCGCCGGCCGCGATCGCACCGATATCTTCATCCTCTTTCCGCAGGGCAAAGTGTCGCCGGTGCAGCAAAGACAGATGACCACGTCCACGGCATCGAACGTGCACGCGGTCGCCGTAAAGGGCAATTTCGACGATTGCCAGAACCTGGTCAAAGCCATGTTCAACGACCAGGCCTTCCGCGACCGCGTGAAGCTTTCCGGCGTCAATTCGATCAACTGGGCGCGCATCATGGCTCAGATCGTCTATTACTTTACGACGGCGGTCGCTCTCGGCGCGCCCGACCGGAAGATCTCCTTCACCGTGCCGACCGGCAATTTCGGCGATATTTTCGCAGGCTACGTCGCCAAGCGCATGGGTCTGCCGATCGACAAGCTGATCATCGCCACCAACGAAAACGACATTCTGGCGCGCACCCTGAAGAACGGCCGTTACGAGATGCGCGACGTCAAGGCGACGACCTCGCCTTCGATGGACATCCAGATCTCGTCGAACTTCGAAAGGCTCATCTTCGAGGCGAACGAGCGCGATCCGGCGGAAGTCCGCGCAGCCATGGCGAGCCTCAGGCAATCCGGCTCGTTCACGCTCGGCGACGCAGCGCTGAAAAAAATCCGCAAGGAATTTCGCGCGGGCCGCGCCTCGGAGAAAGATGTGGCGAAGACGATCCGCAAGACCTTCGACGAAACCGGCTATCTCCTTGATCCGCATACGGCAATCGGCGTTTTCGTGGCAGCCAAGCACGAGAAGAACTCCGCCCCGATGGTCACCCTTGCGACTGCCCATCCGGCAAAATTCCCCGCCGCAGTAAAATCGGCAAGTGGTATTGACCCCGCGCTTCCGACGTGGCTTGCTGATCTCATGACTAGGGCGGAGCGTTTCGACATCCTGGATCCGGAGCTCAAGAGCGTCGAAACCTTCATCGGCGAGCGTACCCGCGTTCGGGAATAGAGCGAAAGATCACGGATGATGAAAGTTGAGTGCACCCGGCTCCCTTCCGGGCTGACGGTGGTTACCGAGCGAATGCCGCATCTGGAAAGCGTGGCGCTCGGAGTCTGGATCAAGTCCGGTTCGCGCAACGAAACCGTGAATGAACACGGAATTGCGCATCTCCTGGAGCACATGGCTTTCAAGGGCACGAGGCGGCGCAGCGCCCGCCAGATCGCCGAGGAAATCGAGAATGTGGGCGGCGAGGTCAACGCCGCCACCTCGACCGAAACGACTTCCTACTATGCCCGCGTGCTCAAGGACCATCTGCCGCTGGCGGTCGATATCCTCGCCGACATTCTGACGGAATCGACCTTCGAGGCGGACGAGCTCCGTCGCGAGAAGCAGGTCATCCTGCAGGAGATCGGCGCGGCGGACGACACGCCGGACGACGTCGTCTTCGATCGCTTCGCCGAGACCGCCTATCGCGGCCAGACGGTCGGCAGGCCGATCCTCGGCACGCCGGAAACGGTGATGTCCTTCAGCGCGGATCAGATCCGCCAGTATCTCGGCCGCAACTATACGACCGACCGCACCTTCATCGTTGCCGCCGGCGCCGTCGATCACGACACCATCGTGCGCCAGGTGGAGGAGCGTTTCGCCTCCCTGCCCGCCGAACCCGTTTGCGCTCCCGTCATCGAGACCGCGCGCTACACCGGCGGCGACAGCCGCGAGAGCCGCGACCTGATGGACGCGCAGGTTCTGCTCGGCTTCGAAGGCAAGGCCTATCACGCGCGTGATTTCTATTGTTCGCAGATCCTTGCCAACATCCTCGGCGGCGGCATGTCTTCCCGCCTGTTCCAGGAAGTGCGCGAACACAGAGGCCTCTGTTATTCGGTCTACGCCTTCCATTGGGGCTTTTCCGATACCGGCATCTTCGGCGTACATGCGGCAACGGGCGGAGAAAACCTGCCGGAATTGATGCCGGTGATCGTCGATGAATTGCGCAAGTCGTCCTTGAGCATCGATCAGCAGGAGATCGAGCGTGCCCGCGCACAGATCCGGGCGCAATTGCTGATGGGCCAGGAAAGCCCGGCCGCGCGTGCGGGACAAATCGCACGGCAGATGATGCTGTACGGCCGGCCCATTCCTAATGAGGAACTGATGGAACGCCTGTCGGGCATCACCATCGAGCGCCTCACCGACCTGGCCGGCCGCCTGTTCTTCGACACGGTTCCGACGTTGTCGGCCATCGGGCCGCTCGGGCAGCTCGCTCCCCTGAACGACATATTGTCCTCGCTGACCGCGAAGGCGGACGCGATTCATGCTGCGGCGAGCTGACCGGTCGTTGCCGGTCGCATGCCTTCCTTCAACGTCCTCGTTTTCCTTGTACAATTCTTAAAATCGGATTCGATTTGGGCGTAAACTTGTGCAACGTTTCGCATTGAGACAGTGCCCTGAAGCGCGTCGCGTTCGATCGGACTCACCCGACGCGCATTAGGGCATTGTTCTCGTGCAGGTCGTCCCAACCGCCGCATATTGTCTGGGCGACATGCATTCGGTTCGACCGAACTGCGGCGGCGCCGACGCGGTATTGGCCTGGAGGCATAGATGACAAGATCGGTTTTTCGGTTCCTTTCGCGGCAGCCGGATACGGTCGAGATCGCCAGCCAGCATTACCTGCTCCGCCTCCCCCGCTACTCCGACTACCGGCAATGGTATCGGTTGCGCAGCGAAAGCCGCGCCTTCCTGGAGCCGTGGGAGCCTACCTGGCGCGCCGACGAAATGACCGAAGGCGCCTTTCGCAGCCGCGTCAATCGCAACGAGCAGGAATTTGCGTCCGGTCAGGCCGTACCGCTCTTCCTCTTCCACAGGCCGGACGAAACGCTGCTTGGCGGTCTCACCATCGGCCATATCCGCCGCGGTGCTGCGCAGAACTGCATGATCGGCTACTGGATGGGCCAGAAACATGCCGGACAGGGTCATATGTACGAGGCCTTGAAGCTGACGATCCCCTACATCTTCACAGGGCTCGAGTTGCACCGTATCGAAGCAGCCTGTATTCCAGAAAACGCTCGGAGCATCCGGCTCCTTGAAAAGGCCGGCTTTGAGCGTGAAGGCTATTTGAGACAATATTTGAAGATAAACGGGCAGTGGCGAGACCATTTGATGTTTTCGCTCCTCTCCGTCGATGCCGTACCCAACAGGAATTTGCCCCTTTGATGCCCCTGACCCGTAAGCCGCTCGCATGGCCAGCCGCAAGGCTGGCGGCGTTTCTGGTCGCACTCGTCGTTTTCGCCCTTGGTCTTGGCGGCGGCGTTGCGCATGCGCTCGAGCCGGTGAAGATCTCGCGCGAGGACACGGCGCTCGACCTTACCGCCACGACGGAGATCTACAGCGGCAGAGGCGATGCCTTTCAGGTTTCGACCGCCCCCGGCACGGACGGCATCGTCAGACGCATCGAAGTGCGTTCCAGCACGGAAAACCACCAGGGCGACTGGGCCGTGTTCGCGCTCGCGAATGTATCTGAAGAGCAGCTCGAACGCGTTATCGTCGCACCGCATTTCCGGCTCGTGAATTCGAAGCTCTTCTGGCCCGACCTCGGCTCGCAGCGAATACTCTCGATCACGCCGAGCGAGGGTTTTGCGCTGGACCGGCAACCGAGCGAAGAAGCGGATGTCTTCCGGATCACGCTCAATCCGGGTGCGGTCATCACTTTCGTTGCCGAACTCACCACGCCGGAGCTGCCACAGATCTATCTTTGGCAGCCGGACGCCTACAAGGATACCGTCAACGCCTTCACCCTGTATCGCGGTATCGTGCTCGGCATCGCCGGGCTGCTCGCGGTGTTCCTGACGATCCTTTTTGTCGTCAAGGGCACGTCGATGCTGCCGGCCACCGCCGCGCTCGCCTGGGCCGTGCTTGCCTATATCTGCGTCGATTTCGGCTTCCTTTCGAAGCTCATCACCGTGACTGCCGACGACGAGCGCATATGGCGAGCGGGCACGGAGGTGTTCCTCGCAGCCGGTCTCGTGGTCTTCCTGTTCACCTATCTCAATCTCAATCGCTGGCATCAGCATCTCGGCTACGCGACGCTCGCATGGATTCTCGGCCTCGGGCTGCTCTTCGGCGTCGCCGTCTACGATCCGGCGATCGCCTCCGGCATCGCCCGCCTGTCCTTCGCGCTGACGGCAACCGTCGGCATCGTGCTGATCGCCTATCTGGGCTTCAACCGTTATGATCGCGCGATCCTTCTCGTTCCCGCCTGGCTGTTGATCCTTGTGTGGCTGTTCGGCGCCTGGCTCGCGGTGACCGGTCAACTCGCCAACGACATCGTGCAGCCGGCACTCGGCGGCGGCCTCGTACTCATCGTGCTTCTGATCGGCTTCACCGTCATGCAGCACGCCTTTTCCGGCGGGGCCTATCAGCTCGGCCTGTTCTCCGATCTCGAGCGCCAGGCGCTGGCACTCACGGGATCAGGCGATACCGTCTGGGACTGGGACGTGGCGCGCGACCGGGTCGTTACCATTCCCGATATCTCGCACCAACTCGGGCTTTCGCTCGGAACGATGAATGGGCCGGTGCGCAATTGGGTGCCGCGGCTGCACCCCGACGACCGCGACCGTTTCCGCGCAACGCTCGACGTCCTGCTCGAGCATCGCCGCGGGCGGCTCAACCACGAATTCCGCGTGCGCGCCGAGGATGGCCATTATCATTGGCTCTCGATCCGGGCGCGCCCGGTGCTCGGCGCCAATGGCGAAATCATCCGATGCGTCGGAACCATCAACGACATCACCGAACAGCGCAATTCGGTCGAACGGCTCCTGCACAACGCGCTTCTGGACAATCTGACCGGCCTGCCGAACAGACAGGTCTTTCTCGATCGCCTGCAGGCGATCCTCCTGATGGGCGACGGCAGCAACTCGATACGCCCGACCGTGCTTGCCATCGATATCGACCGCTACAAGCAGGTCAACGACATGCTGGGGATCGCCGCCGGCGACAACGTCCTCATCGCGCTGACGCGCCGCCTGCGCAGGCTTCTGCGCCCGCAGGACACCCTCGCGCGTCTCGGTGGCGACCAGTTCGGCTTGATCCTCATGTCCGAACGCGATCCGCCCAAGATCGCCGACTTCGCCGATGCGGTCAGCAAGGCGATCATGGTCCCGCTCAACTACGGAAATCGGGAGATCAACCTGACCGCTTCGATCGGCCTCGTCTCATGGCTCGATCAGGAGCAGAGCGCTGCTGGACTGCTCGACGATGCCGAGCTTGCGATGTTCCGCGCCAAGAAGGCGGGCGGCAACCGGGTCGAACCGTTCCGTCCGGCTTTCCGGACCTCCGGCTCGGACCGCCTACAGCTCGAAGCCGACCTGAAACGCGCCATGGAACGCAAGGAGCTTTCCCTCGTATACCAGCCCATCGTCCGCCTCAGCGATGCCGAAATCGCCGGCTTCGAAGCGCTCATGCGCTGGGAGCATCCGAAGCGCGGAAATATTTCACCGACTGAATTCATCCCCATTGCGGAGAATTCCGACCTGATAAACCAGCTGGGTCTGTTCGCCTTCGACAAGGCCACGAGCGATCTTGCCGAGTGGCAGGCGCAGACCGGCGACCTGCCGATCTTCATCTCGATCAACCTGTCGAGCGCGCAGCTTCTGAACAACGAACTCTATGACGACATGCGCGCGATTCTCAGCAAGAGCCGCTGCGATCCGGCGCAGATCAAAATGGAACTGACGGAATCGCTTGTCATGGAGAACCCCGAGCAGGCCAGGCTCGTGCTTGAAAAGCTCCGCGAAGCCGGGCTGCGGCTGGCGCTCGACGATTTCGGCACCGGCCACTCGTCGCTCTCCTATCTCACCCGCTTCCCTTTCGACACGATCAAGATCGACAAGGCGCTGGTCCGCGATCCAAGCGACAAGCGCGCGGTCATCCTGCGCTCGGTGATCACGATGGCGCGCGAGCTCGACATGCGGGTGGTCGCGGAGGGAATCGAATCCGAGGAGGATGCGATCCAGCTCGCGCAGATGGGCTGCGACTACGGTCAGAGCTTCCTGTTCGGTCCGCCGGTGGGATCGGAATCGATCCTGAGGCTCCTGAAGGAGCGATTTCCGCTGATGAAGCGGGCGTGAGGCATCTGCCCCCTGATGGCCCATTGGGCGAAGGGACAAGCGGCACGCTCCTCCTGCTGCTGGCTTGAGAGATGATCGAGCGACTGCCGCTTGCCGCTTCCCCCCGCCTGCGGGGAGAAGGTGCCGACAGGCGAATGAGGGGCAATCAAGCGTGGCCTGAGTCCGTCGAGAGCATCGCCGGGCTGACACCCATCAGGGCCAGCGCTCTGTCGTACTTCTCGTCGAGGTCCCGGCTGAAGATCAGCTCCTCCTGCGCAGGGCAGGTCAGCCAGCCGTTCTGGGTGATTTCGGCCTCCAGCTGGCCTGGGCCCCATCCCGCATAGCCGAGCAGCATGGTGGCCTTGAGAGGTCCCTCGCCGCGGGAGATCGCCCTGACGATGTCGAGCGTCGCCGTCAGGCAGATGTCGTCACTGACGGGAATGCTGGAGTCGCTCAGATAATCGTCCGAATGCAACACGAAGCCGCGCCCGGTCTCGACGGGGCCTCCGGCCTGGATCTGGAACTCGCGCGTAGCCGACGGCAGGCGGATGGCCTCATCCGGGTCCAGAAGCTGCAGGTGCAGCAGAACATCCGGGAAGGTCAGGCGCTGCGGACGATTCAGAATGAAACCCATCGCCCCGTCTTCCGAATGGGCGCAGACGAAGATGACCGTCCGGGCGAAATTGGTGTCGAACATGCCGGGCATGGCGATCAGGAATTGACCGTCAAGGAAGCCACGTTCGCGTATCGTATTCAGCACGTTTTTCGCCATGATGATGATAGCCTATCAATTCGCGACGAAATGAAAAGCGCTTCTACGTGGCGTTCGCCGATATTTGCGCCCACGCAAGCGACACCCTGTCCATGCTCTCGCCTTGCCGATCAAGCAATTATGATCGCAGCGGCATATCGGGACCGCTGGAGGCCAAGGGCGAAACGCGATACAGCTTGGCCATGACCCGACGCTCGACCCCAATGAAGATGGCCCAGCGCATCGCAACGGCAAGCCTTCTCCTCGCTTTTTTTCTGCCTGCCCAGTCCTATGGAGCCGCCAGCGAATGGGTGACCTCGCCCGGCGGCGCTTTCCGCATTGTCGCTTCGCACCCGAACCCGGATGGTATCATTCCCGCCATTCTTGAAGTTCGACTGAACCCCGGCTGGAAGACCTATTGGCGCGATCCCGGCGCAAGCGGCATACCACCACAAGTGACCATCGATCCCTCCGGCGGCGTCTCGCTGCGGTCGATCCGCTTTCCAGTGCCGAAGACGTTCGGCGAAGGGCCCGGGCGCTACACCGGATATGACGCGCCGGTGGCTTTCCCGCTGATCCTCAGTAAGACCGGCAACGGCGGCGACGTCACCATCCGCGCCTCCGTCTTCCTCGGCATCTGCGAAGATATCTGCATCCCCGTGCAGGGCGATGTGACGCTTGCGCTCAAAAGCGGCGAGTTCGACAATCCGCTCGACGGTGCGCGCATCGAGAAGGCGCTCTCCGCGCTGCCGGAACAGCCATCCGAGAACTTCAGGGTGGTCACCTCGAAATTCGATGCGTCCGCCGGCAAGCTACGGATTGAGTTCGTGTTGCCGCCGGATGCGGCTGCCGGGTCAGCCGATCTCTTTCTCGCCGGACCGTCGGGCGTCTTTTTCGGCGCGCCGGTTTTTCACGATGCGCAGGGCGCCGAGCGCCGGGCCGACATTCCGGTGAAGCTCTCCGGCAAGGACAAGAACGTCGCGGGAAAGCCGATCACGCTCACCCTGCGCGCGGGCAGCCGCAGCATGGAAACGACGCTTGCCTTTGATTGAGCCGACCCTATAGTCCTGCGACACACCGCTGCTGCATAGAAACGAGGAGATACCAGTGACCATTGCCGTCGGAGACAAGCTGCCCAACGCCACCTTCAAGGAGAAGACCGCAGACGGCCCGGTCGAGGTAACGACAGAGCAGCTCTTCAAGGGCAAACGCGTGGTCCTTTTCGCGGTGCCGGGTGCTTTTACCCCGACCTGCTCGCTCAACCACCTGCCCGGCTATCTGGAAAATCGCGACGCCATACTTGCGCGCGGCGTCGACGATATCGCCGTGGTTGCGGTCAACGACCTGCATGTGATGGGCGCCTGGGCGACCCACTCCGGCGGCATGGGCAAGATCCATTTCCTCTCGGACTGGAATGCCGCCTTTACCAAGGCGATCGGGATGGAGATCGATCTTTCGGCCGGCACGCTCGGCATCCGCTCGAAACGCTATTCGATGCTGGTCGAAGACGGCGTCGTCAAGGCGCTGAACGTCGAGGAAAGCCCAGGACAGGCGACCGCTTCCGGTGCGGCCGCGATGCTTGAGCTGCTCTGATTCTGAAGGCGCACTGCAAGCATCTGCCCCTCATCCGGCCTGCCGGCCACCTTCTCCCCGCACGCGGGGCGAAGGGACAAGCGGCATGCCCCGAAGGTCCCGCTTCCCCGCCTGCGGGGAAGAGAGGACTGGACTAGTCCGGGTCGAGCCCTAGGAAGAGGGGCAGCCGCAAGTGAAATCACAGCCTCGCATTATATCCCATTCGAATTCACTTCACCGCGTCGGCGCGACGCGCTCTCTTGAACGGTTCCATGCCCTTGCGGGCGAGTTCGTCGGCGCGTTCGTTCTCCGGGTGACCGGCGTGGCCCTTCACCCAGTGCCAAGTCACGTTGTGACGATTCCTCGCCTCATCGAGCGCCTGCCACAACTCGCCGTTCTTTACCGGCTTCCGGTCGCCGGTTTTCCAGCCGTTGCGCTTCCAGCCGTGTATCCATTTGGAGATCCCGTCCATGACATATTTGCTGTCGGTATGGAGATCGACCTCGCAGGGCTGCCTGAGCGCGTTGAGGGCAGAGATCGCCGCAAGAAGCTCCATGCGGTTGTTCGTCGTCTCCGCCTCCCCGCCGGACAATTCCTTCTCCACGTCGCCGTAGCGCAGGACCGCGCCCCAACCGCCCGGTCCCGGATTTCCCGAGCACGCACCGTCGGTAAAGATGTCGACGTGCTTCATGCCGAGGCCTCTTCGCGTCTGAGGCCGTATTCGGCGCTCGAGACGATGGCGCGGTGGAAGCGGATCTTCGTCAGATATTCGAGCGGATCTTTCTTGACCACAAGCGCGCCCGGCGGCGTCGTCAGCCAGTCATAGAGGCGCGTCAGGAAGAAGCGGAGTGCGGATCCGCGCGCAAGCAGCGGCAGCGCCTCTACTTCTTCCGCCGTCAATCTCCGCACGCTCTCATAGCCGGAAAGCAGCGCCATGCCCTTGGTGATGTTGTAGGAGCCATCCTTCTCGAAGCACCAGGAGTTCAGGCAGATGGCGACGTCGTAGGCGAGGAAGTCGTTGCAGGCGAAGTAGAAATCTATAAGGCCGGAAAGGCGATCGCCGAGGAAAAACACGTTGTCCGGGAAGAGATCAGCGTGGATCACGCCTTTCGGCAGATCCTTCGGCCAATGCTCCTCGAGAAAGGCGAGCTCCGTCGCGATCTCGTCCTTGAGGCCGGCTTGAACCTCGTCGGCACGCGCTTCGGAGTTCCGCCATAGCGGTCGCCAGCCTTCGACGGAGAGCGCGTTGGGGCGCTTCAGGGCAAACCCCTCGCCTGCCTGGTGCATCGATGCGAGCGCCCGGCCGACTTCGCGGCAGTGCTGCGCCTCGGGCTTCCTCAGCCACATGCCTTCCAGAAACGAGATCACCGCCGCAGGTCTTCCGGAGAGCGTTCCGAGAAGCTTGCCGTCGGCGCGTGGAAGGGGCAGCGGGCAGGAAAGCCCCCGCTGGGCCAGGTGATGCATGAGGCCCAGGAAAAACGGCAGATCGTCGGCGTTTACCCGCTTCTCGTAAAGCGTGAGGATATAGGCTCCTTCCGTCGTGTGGAGAAGGAAGTTCGAATTCTCCACGCCTTCGGCGATCCCCTTGTAGGAGGTCAGCGATCCAACCTCGTAGGCGGCGAGGAAACGGATCAGCTCGTCTTCCGTGATATCGGTATAAACTGCCAAGGCGCGCTACTTTCCAGAGATGCGAATTGCGAGATATTAAGCGGCTAGAGCACTTCCAGGGAAAGGCGTGTAACGGTTTTCCGTCCGGAAGTGCGTTGGTTCAAATGGGGAGCATTTCAGTGTTTCCTTGAAACATCGACATGCTCTGGCCGAGCTACTCGCCGTTGACGAAGGCCATGTCGGCCCCCGTGAGTTCGACGTGCCGGAGCTCGCGGTTGACGAGAAAGTGCTCGTTTTCCTCCACCGTGTCGGCAAGCTCGACCGTGGCATCGTAGCGCTCGCGGAACGCTTCGATGATCTCGTTGACGATCACCTCCGGTGCGGAAGCACCCGCCGACAACCCGACCATCGAGATATCCCCCACCGTCGCCCAGTCGATTTCGGAGGCGCGCTGGACGAGAACGGCTTTCTTCGCCCCTGCCCTCAACGCAACTTCGACGAGGCGCTTCGAGTTCGATGAGTTGGGTGCGCCGACGACCAGGAAAAGGTCGCAGCCGGGCGCCGCCTGCTTCACCGCTTCCTGCCGGTTCGTGGTGGCATAGCAGATCGAATCGGCCGCAGGCGCCGTCAGGTTCGGAAAGCGCTCATGCAGCCGTTTGATGACGCCGGCGGTGTCGTCGACCGAGAGCGTCGTCTGCGTGACAAAACCGAGATTGTCAGGGTCCGGCGGCATATAGACCTCCGCATCCTCGACGGTCTCGACGAGGGAGACCGCCCCCTCCGGCAATTGTCCCATGGTGCCGATAACCTCCGGGTGTCCGGCATGGCCGATCAGCACGACGTGGCGTCCCATACGATGATGGCGCATCGCCTGCTTGTGCACCTTCGAGACGAGCGGACAGGTGGCGTCGAGATAGAAGAGATTGCGCGCGTCCGCATCGGCCGGAACGGATTTCGGCACTCCATGGGCGGAGAAGACCACGGGCTGCTCGCGGTGCTCGGGCGGGATCTCGTCGAGCTCCTCGACGAAAATCGCCCCCTTGGCTTCGAGCCCCTCCACGACGTAACGGTTATGCACGATCTCATGGCGGACATAGACCGGCGCGCCGAACTCCTTGAGCGCGAGCACCACGATCTGGATCGCCCGGTCGACGCCCGCGCAGAAGCCACGCGGCCCGCAGAGGCGGATGGTGATCGGGGTTTTTGCTGCTGCGGATGGGGCCATCATGAAAACGCCAGTGGAACGAACAAACCAGATGTCGGCATGCGCCATATATAGCGGCAACGACCGGGCACACAAGGAAGAACCGGCGCGCCCTATCGCCTGCGCCGATAGACGTAGATGCCGCTGACGGCGACGAGGGCGGCTGCAAGGCCGTACCAGGTCAGCGCATATTGCAGGTGATTGTTCGGCAGATCGAACTGGGTCACGCCGCCGATCGGAAGGCCGCCGGGATTTTCCGATGCATCGGCATCGATAAAGAAGGAAACGACGCGATCGGATGCGATGCCGGCAGAGTCCGCCATCGCATCGAGGTCCTTCCAGTAGAAGATGTTCTTGGCGGCGTCGTTGTCCGGTACCAGCGACGACGGCTTTCCGGAAAGCTTCGGCCGCGCCAGGCCGTCGATCGCCACGCTTCCGGCGGTCTGCCCTTCGGCCCGCGTGGAGGCGTCCTTCTTTTCGAAGGGGACGAAGCCGCGGTTCACGAAAATCGCCCGGCCATCGGCCAGCATGAGAGGCGTGAAGACGTAGAAGCCGGTACGGCCTTCATGGGTGGCGAAGAAATGGCGCTCCTTGCCGTGGTCGTACACGCCGGACACATGCACCGTCCGGTAGTCGATGTCTTCGCCGGCCGCGGCCATGGCCTCGATCTTGTCGAGCGAGACGGCCGGCGCCGAACGCCGCTCGGCAATTGCACCGATCAGCGCCTCCTTCCAATGCAGCCGTTGCATCTGCCAGGTACCGAGCGACACGAGGACGGCGAAAGCGGCGAGCACCAGGAGAACGCCCGCCAGACGGCCGGCGCGGCTGTGCGGGGCCGGCATGCGCTCGTCAACCACGGTCGATTTCACCCGGGCGTGCATTGTTTCGGTATTGCAGATTGATGAGCACGCCCTTCAGCAGGCGCGTCAGCGCCAGGCTCAAGATGGTTGCAAGCGGTATCCACAGGAGGAAATGCAGCCAGAGCGGCGGGTTGACATTGATCTCCATCCAGAGCGCCGCGCCGACGACGACGAAGCCGACGATCAGGATGACGAAGACGACCGGGCCATCGCCGGAGTCCGCGAAACCATAATCGAGCTCGCAACTGCTGCAAGCCGGCCGAACCTTCAGCAGGCCGTCGAAGAGCTTTCCCTGGCCGCAGCGGGGGCAAAGACCCTTGATTCCCGTCATCACGGGATCGACGGGCGGGTAGAGCGCCTTGTCTTCGTTCATGGCGTGGTCACGATCGCGGTATTGTCGGGAACCATGTCCCGGATTTCGTCCATCTCGGCATTGGTAACGGCAATGCAGCCATTCGTCCAATCGAACATCTGCGTCAAAAACGCCGGCCAACCGAAATAGCCATATGTTCAAACGAAACGGGGCGACCTCTCAGCCGCCCCCGTCATCAACAAAGCAAAAACGGCATCAGCCGTGGGCGATCGGCGCGCCCCAGCCACCCCAGATGTAGATGGAGAAGAAGAGGAACAGCCAGACGACGTCGACGAAATGCCAGTACCAGGCCGCCGCTTCGAAGCCGAAGTGGTGCTTCGGCGTGAAGTCGCCCCGCAGGGCGCGCAGCAGGCAGACGAGCAGGAAGATCGTGCCGACCAGCACGTGGAACCCGTGGAAGCCGGTCGCCATGAAGAAGGTCGCACCGTAGATCGAATCCTTGAACGCGAACGGCGCGTGCGCATATTCGTAGCCCTGCACGTAGGAGAAGAGAACGCCGAGCAGGACCGTGAGCGTCAGGCCGTAGACGAGGCCCTTGCGGTCGTTGTGCAGCAGCGCATGGTGCGCCCAGGTCGCCGTCGTGCCGGAGAGCAGCAGGATGACGGTGTTGTAGAGCGGCAGGTGCCAGGGATCGAGGACCTCGATGCCCTTGGGCGGCCAGACGCCGCCGGTGAACTCGGCGCGCGCGGTCTGGATCGCTTCGCCGGGAAAGAGGCTGGCGTCGAAGAATGCCCAGAACCAGGCAGCGAAGAACATCACCTCGGAAGCGATGAACATGATCATGCCGTAGCGCAGGTGCAGCGACACGACGCGGGTATGGTGGCCCTCATGCGCTTCCTTGATGGTGTCCGACCACCAGCCGAACATGGTATAAAGGATCAGCGCCAGACCGATGAAGAAGACCCACGGGTTGGCGAACTCAAGCCCGAACAACTTGAACGAGCCGCCGGAGAGATAGCGCATGTAGCCGACGCCGCCGAAGGCCATGACGAAGGCTCCGATGGAGGCAAGCAGCGGCCACGGGCTCGGGTCGATGATGTGATAGTCGTGTTGCTTCTGATGCGCTCCGGCCATGTCGATAACCCCCGATAGTCCTCTCTTGTCGCCGCCCGGCATAGCCGAAACGGCGCGCATGTCAAAGTTTGTTTTCTGCCTTCGCCTTCACTTGCGCGACCGGCTTGGAGGGTTCGCGCGGATAGAAGGTGTAGGACAGCGTCAAAGTCTTGATGCCCTTCGTCTCGACCGGCTTGACGATCTCCGGATCGACGAAGAAGACGACCGGCATCTCCATTTCCTCGCCCGGTTGAAGCGTCGTCTCGGTGAAGCAGAAGCATTGCACCTTGTTGAAATAGGCACCGGCCGCCATCGGCGTCACGTTGAACGTCGCCTGGCCCGTCGTCGGCGTGGAAGCCAGGTTCTTCGCACGGTACATGATCTGCACCGTCTCGCCGATCCTGATGTCGATATCCCGCTGAACCGGGACGAACTCCCAGGGCAGTCCGGCGGCGACATTGGCGTCGAACGTTACCTTGACCTTCTCGTCGAGGATGAGGTCGGATGCCTGCTCGACCCGCTGCGTCGTGCCGTTGTAGCCCGTGACGCGGCAGAACATGTCGTAGAGCGGAACGGCGGCATAGGCCATGCCGATCATGCCGGCCACAAATGCAAGGCACGTGCCGACGATCATGCCGTTCGAGCGTTCCTTCCGATCTGCCTGTCCATTCTCCGCCATGCGCAACGCCTTCAATTCACCATGCCGCCGCCGACCTTGACCAGCGTGACGACGTAGAAAATCGCGACCAGGGCCGCCAGCACGATACCGAGCGCGATGTTGCGGCCGCGGCGAGACTTCTTCTGAGCCTCGTTGAGTTCGACGGTTTCCATCAGACAATACCTCCAAGCCAGATCCGGGCGATCGCGTAATCGACCAGAAGCGCCGAGAATATCGCGAAAAGATAGGCGATCGAGAATGCGAAGAGCTTCTTCGCCGGTACCATGCGCTTGTCGCCTTCGGGCATGCGCAGCACACCCAGCGAATACCAGACGAAGCCGAGCCCCATGGCCGTGGCAAAGGCTCCATAGCCGAGGCTCGCGAAGCCGAGCAAGGTGGGACAGACGCCGCTGATCGCGGTGAGCACGGCATAGATGACGATCTGCCGCTTGGTCGTCGCCTGGCCGCAGACATTCGGCATCATCGGCACGCCGACGGCGCCGTAATCGCCCATCTTGAAGAGAGCCAGGGCCCAGAAATGCGCCGGCGTCCAGAGAAAGATGATGAGGAAGAGCACGATGCTCTCGACCGACACGCCGCCGGTCACGCAGGCCCAGCCTATCATCGGGGGGAAGGCCCCGGCGGCTCCGCCGATGACGATGTTCTGCGGCGTCGAGCGCTTCAGCCACATCGTATAGATGGCCACGTAGAAGAAGATCGTGAAGGCGAGCAACCCGGCTGCGAGCCAGTGAACGGCGAGCCCGAGGATGATCACCGAGAATGCCGACAGGGTCAGCCCGAAGGCAAGCGCCTCCTGCGGCAAAATCTTGCCGGCCGGAATCGGACGCTTGGCCGTGCGGCTCATCACCGCGTCGATATCCGCGTCGTACCACATGTTCAGCGCACCGGAAGCGCCGGCTCCGATGGCGATGCAGAGAATGGCGGTGAAGCCGATGAACGGATTGATATGACCGGGGGCAAGGACGAGCCCGGCGAATGCGGTGAAGACGACGAGAGACATGACGCGCGGCTTCAGGAGCTCGAAATAATCGCGCGCAGAGGCCTCGGAAAGTCGCGGTGCGCCTTCCATGCCAACTACCTCGTGATTGTCGATGACCGTCATGTCCATACCTTGAACTTGCTGCGGCAAAAACAGCCGCGTCACGCCGGTATCCCGGCGGGGAGAAGCCGCCGAAACCGGCGGCTTCTGTTCGTTACCCGTCACTTGATCCGCGGGAGCTGCTCCCACTGGTGGAACGGCGGCGGCGAAGACAGCTGCCATTCCAGGGTGTTGGCGCCTTCGCCCCAGGGGTTATCCCCCGCAACGCGCTTCTTGGCGAAAGCTTCGGCGACACAGAAGAGGAAGATCAGCACGCCGACCGCCGCGATGTAGGAGCCGTAGGACGAAACCATGTTCCAGCCGGCAAAGGCGTCCGGATAGTCGATGTAACGGCGCGGCATGCCTGCGAGCCCGAGGAAGTGCTGCGGGAAGAAGATCAGGTTCACGCCGACGAACATCACCCAGAAATGCAGCTTGCCCAGAAACTCCGAGTACATGTAGCCGGTCATCTTCGGGAACCAGTAGTACCAGGCCGCGAAGATGGCGAAGACGGCGCCGAGCGACAGCACGTAGTGGAAGTGCGCCACCACGTAATAGGTGTCGTGCAGCGCACGGTCGAGGCCGGCATTGGCGAGCTGAACGCCCGTCACGCCGCCGACGGTGAACAGGAAGATGAAGCCGATCGCCCAGACCATCGGTGTCGCGAAGCGGATCGAGCCACCCCACATCGTCGCGATCCAGGAGAAGATCTTCACACCCGTCGGCACAGCGATGACCATCGTCGCGAAGACGAAGTAGCGCTGCGTCTGGAGCGACATGCCGACCGTGTACATGTGGTGCGCCCACACGATGAAGCCGACGGCGCCGATCGCGACCATGGCGTAGGCCATGCCGAGATAACCGAAGATCGGCTTGCGCGAGAAGGTCGAGATGATGTGGCTGACGATGCCGAAGCCCGGCAGAATCAGAATGTACACTTCCGGGTGACCGAAGAACCAGAACAGGTGCTGGAACAGGATCGGGTCACCGCCGCCTTCCGGCGCGAAGAAGGTCGTGCCGAAGTTGCGGTCCGTCAGCAGCATGGTGATCGCGCCTGCGAGAACCGGCAGCGAGAGCAGGAGCAGGAAGGCGGTGATCAGAACCGACCAGGCAAAGAGCGGCATCTTGTGCAGCGTCATGCCCGGAGCGCGCATGTTGAGGATGGTGGTGATGAAGTTGATCGCGCCGAGGATCGACGAGGCGCCGGCAATGTGCAGGCCGAGGATCGCGAGATCCATCGCGGGCCCTGGCATGCCGGATGTCGAGAATGGCGGATAGATCGTCCAGCCGCCGCCCGCGCCATAGGCGCCTGCAGGGCCTTCGACGAACATCGAAAGGAGCACCAGCAGGAAGGCCGGCACGATCAGCCAGAACGAAATGTTGTTCATGCGCGGGAACGCCATGTCCGGCGCACCGATCATGATCGGCACCATCCAGTTGGCAAAGCCGCCGATCAGCGCCGGCATGACCATGAAGAAGATCATGATCAGCGCGTGAGCGGTCGTGAAGACGTTGAACATGTGTTTGCCGCCGTCGATGGCAGCATCACCCTCGAAATCATAGACCATCTGGGCCAGACCGTGGAAGATCTGGATGCCCGGCTCCTGCAGTTCGGCGCGCATGAAGACCGACAGCGTACCGCCGATAATGCCGGCGATGATCGCGAAGATCAGGTAGAGCGTACCGATGTCCTTGTGGTTGGTCGACAGGAACCAGCGCTGAAAGAAGGTCAGCGGCTTGTGCGCGTGGTCCGCATGGCCATGATCGGAATGATCATGGCGTTGATCGTGATGAACGGCTGTTCCAGCCATGGTCAAGCTCCACTTCCGATTACTGTGCGGCGTTGTCGGCGACGTCAACGGCCTTGGCCGCGCCGTCTACGGACGCCATGAGCGCCTTGTTCGCTTCGCCGACATTGGTTGCGGCGGCGGCGAGCCAGGCGTCGTATTTATCCTGCGCAACAACGCGGACGGCGATCGGCATATAGGCGTGATCCTTGCCGCAGAGCTCGGAACACTGGCCGTAATAGAGACCTTCGCGATCGGCCTTGAACCAGGTTTCATTGAGGCGGCCGGGAACCGCGTCGATCTTGACGCCGAAAGCCGGCATGGCGAAGGCATGAATCACGTCGGCAGCCGTGACGAGCAGGCGAACGGTCTTGCCGACCGGCACGACGACTTCGTTGTCGACGGCGAGAAGACGCGGATACTGCGCCTTATCCTCCTTGCCGAGGCCCGCACGATCCTCGTCCTTCAGAAGCAGGCTATCGAAGGAGAGCGGGCTTTCGCCGACTTCATATTCATAGGACCAGTACCACTGGTTGCCGGTCGCCTTGACCGTGAGGTCCGGATTTTCCGGAGGCGTGAGCTGCGCGGTCAAAAGCTGGAATGACGGAATCGCAAGGAAAAGCAGCACGATGACCGGGCCGACCGTCCAGATGACTTCGATCAGCGTATTGTGGCTGGTCCTCGACGGAACAGGATTGGCACTCTCGCGGAATTTGACGACCACGATGACCAGCAGCAGGAGAACGAAAAGTGTGATCGGAATGATGAACCACAGGGTATAGTGTTCAAACCACGTGATTTCTTCCATGATGCCCGTAGCAGCCGCCTGAAAGTTCGTCTGCCAGTCGACAGGCTTGTCAGCAAAGGCGCTCGAAGCAAAAAGCAGACAGGCAAGCGCTGCCAGAACTGCATAGGCCTTGTTTTTCACAATTACGTCTCCCCAATGCGCTTGATCAGGATCAAACCCGGAACGCAGAATCCCTGCGATACTGAAGCGCTTCAAACCACAGTTTGACCAGCGCCGCAACATCTGTCCAAGCAACCTCGTGCGGCATTTTTGCACAAAGCGGAAGTTTTCGCACAGGAGACCTCGCAACCGGTCGAAAGCCCTCCCACGCACCGGCGCCCGCGCGCGGGCCGGTATTCGCCGCCCCATTTGCGGGCAGCCACGCTCATCGGCGGAGAGAAGGCGGCCCTCGCCAGGCCTATTTCGTGCCGGGAGGGCCCAATTTCGGCCATATGACACTGGAATGTAACGACCAGGGCTTTTCATTTATCCTCGCGCGCTTCAAGAATAGCCCTAATGATTCGAGGTTTTTGAGGTTTACATGGGCCTGTCCCTCTTCTCCCGGCTGCCCGCCCTGGCCGCGCTCGCAATTGCCGCCTTCGCACTCCCCGCAGCAGGCTTGGCCCAGCAATCCAACGCAACGCCGGGCACGGTGAAGTCAAACCACGGCGCGTGGTCGATCGTCTGCGACCAGCCGGCGGGCGCCTCGGCCGAACAGTGCGCGCTGATGCAGAACGTCATCGCCGAAGACAGGCCGGAAGTCGGCCTCTCGGTCGTCGTGCTCAAGACCGCCGACCGCAAGGCGAAAATCCTTCGGGTGCTTGCGCCGCTCGGCGTGCTCCTGCCGAACGGCCTCGGCCTCAATGTCGACGGCAAGGACATCGGCCGCGCCTATTTCGTGCGCTGCTTCTCCGACGGCTGCTACGCCGAGGTCGTGCTCGAAGACGAACTCCTCAAGACCTTCCGCGCCGGCGCGACGGCGACCTTCATCGTTTTCCAGTCGCCCGAGGAAGGCATCGGCATCCCCGTCGACCTCAAGGGCTTCGACGAAGGCTACGACGCCCTGCCGTAACGGCAGCTTTCTTTAAAGGCGAGGAAGCCGCGTCCGGTGACGCGGCTTTTATTTCGGGCTCTTCCGGATTTACAGAATCTCGGTCGCCGCGATCTTGATGCCGAAGCCCTCCAGGCCGACATAATGCCGCTCGCGCGACGAAAGAAGGCGAATGGAGGTGATGCCGAGGTCTTTCAGGATCTGCGCGCCGAGGCCGATCTCCAGCCACTCGCTTTCGCGCTCCTGTGCCTCCGGGTGGGCTTCCCTCTCGTGCTTGCCCTTTCGCGCGGTCTGCGAAATTCCGACCCCCACCGAGCCCTCTCGCAGATAGACGATGACGCCCCTCCCCTCAGCGGCGATGCGCTTCATGATCTCGTCGATCTGGCGGCCGCGGCCGAAGACGTCGGCTCCGACGTTCTCGAGGTGGAGACGCACGGGAATGTCGACGCCGTCGCGAATGTCTCCGAAAACCACGGCCAGGTGCTGCATCGTATCCCAGGGCAGCGAATAGGTGTGGCCCTTGGCCTTGCCGTAGGGCGTGTCCATCTCGAAGGAATGGCCCTGCTCGATCAAGGTCTCCTTGCGCTGGCGATAGGCAATGAGATCGGCCACGGAGACCTGCTTCAGGCCATGCGTTTCGGCAAAGGCTTCGACCTGCGGTCCACGCGTGACAGTGCCGTCATCGTTGACGAGTTCGCAGATGACGCCGATCGGCGGCAGGCTCGCGAGCCTGCAGAGATCGACGGCGGCCTCGGTATGGCCGGAGCGCATCAACACGCCGCCTTCGCGCGCCACGAGAGGGAATATGTGGCCGGGCCGGACGAAATCCGTCGGCCCGACATTCGGATTGGCGAGGTTTCTGACCGTCAGCGTACGATCGTCGGCGGAAATGCCGGTCGTGGTCCCGTGCTTGAAGTCGACCGACACCGTGAAGGCAGTGGTGTGGGCGGAGTCGTTCTCCGCAACCATCGCATTGAGGTTGAGGCGTTTTGCCTCCTCGCGCGGCATCGGCGCGCAGACGATGCCGGACGTATGGCGCACGATGAACGCCATCTTCTCAGGCGTGCAGTGCACTGCCGCAACGATCAGGTCGCCCTCATTCTCGCGGCCGCCGTCGTCGGTGACGACGACGATCTCGCCTGCTTCGAAGGCGCGAATGGCTTCGACGACGCGCTTCTGGTCGTAGGACATGTCTTGTCTCCGCGAATATCCTGTTTGGTGCAATTCCAGACGGAAAACCGCTGCGCACCTTTTCCTGCAGCGCCGCGCGTCTTTCAGAAACGCGAAGGCCGCTGCAGCAGTCGAGTTACTTCAGCCGGCCGGTCTGGCCGCGGTCACGCAGATAGTGATCGGCGATGGCGCAGGCCAGCATGGCCTCTCCGATCGGCACCGCCCGAATGCCGACGCAGGGGTCGTGACGGCCCTTGGTGCGCACGTCGACCTCCTTGCCGTCGCTGTCGATCGAACGGCGCTCCGTGAGAATGGACGAGGTCGGTTTGATGGCGAAGCGCGCAACGACCGGCTGCCCGGTCGCGATCCCGCCCAGAATGCCGCCGGCATTGTTGGACAGGAAAACCGGTTCGCCCTGCGCTCCGATGCGCATCTCGTCGGCGTTCTCCTCGCCGCTGATCTCGGCTGCGGCGAAGCCGTTGCCGATCTCGACGCCTTTGACCGCGTTGATGGACATAAGATTGGCGGCGATATCCTGATCGAGCTTCGCATAGATCGGCGCGCCGATGCCGGCCGGAACGCCTTCGGCAACCACCTCGACCACGGCGCCGATCGACGATCCCGCTTTACGGATGCCGTCGAGATAGTCTTCCCAGACGGGCACAATCGCCGGGTCGGGTGCGAAGAACGGATTGTTGTTCACTTCCGCCCAGTCCCAATTGGAACGGTCGATCCGGTGCTTGCCGATCTGGACGAGTGCACCGCGGACCACCAGGCCCGGCACGACCTTGCGGGCGATGGCGCCCGCCGCCACGCGCGCAGCGGTCTCGCGCGCCGAGGAGCGGCCGCCGCCGCGGTAGTCGCGGATGCCGTATTTCGCATCGTAGGTATAGTCGGCATGGCCGGGACGGTAGCGCTTGGCGATCTCGGAATAATCCTTGGAACGCTGGTCGGTATTCTCGATCATCATCGAGATCGGCGTGCCGGTCGAAATCATCGTCTCGCCGTCGTCATCGAGCATCACGCCGGAAAGGACCTTCACAAGATCGTCCTCACGACGCTGGGTGACGAAGCGCGACTGGCCGGGCTTGCGCTTGTCGAGCCAGGCCTGGACTTCGGCGAGCGTAAAGCGAATTCCGGGCGGACACCCGTCGACGACACAGCCAAGTGCGGGACCGTGGCTTTCGCCCCAGGTCGTGACGCGGAAAAGATGACCGAATGTATTGTGCGACATGGCGGCTACCGAACTCCGGATCGCGAAGGGCCGGTGAGCCGCCTCGCGTCTATTCCAATTACCCCGGAGCCGCAGCTGGCCCGCTCCGAGGGCCACGCGAAAGACGCGCGTGCCCTCTCTTAGTGGAAAGCGGGCACGCGGGAAAGTCCTTCTGCGGCGGCGGCTGGCACCCGTGCCGTCTCCCCTGCCCCCAGGCTCGGCGCCTTGAGTAAGGTGCCGCTAAATTCCCGTGGAAAACCGGGAGAGTTCGGCTGCCGCCGAGCCGCTCCGCCGCTTTCACGGAAACATCGGGTTGCAATTCGCCGAACCGGCCTTCACCCTCCCATGCGGCGGGCAACTGCATCGAAAAAGCAACGACATAGGGCTACTTTTGCCACAATCGGGGATCAAAGCGTGAGAACAACAAAATTCGCAAAATCATTGATGAGGGCAACAAGGATGCGATTTGTCATTGCCACGCTCATGGCCACCGCAAGCCTGCTTTCGCCGCTCTCCGCGCTTGCCGAGAGTGCCGATGTCGAAGCCGTGATCACCAGCGTCGATACCGACCGGCTGAGCCTCTCCCTCGATGACGGCAAGAGCTATCAGGCGCCCGAGGAGTTCAACTTCGAAGGGCTGGAGGCCGGCGTCAAGGTGCTTGTCTTCTATACCGAGGTCGACGGCAAGCGCGTCATCAACGACCTGGAGATCCTTCAGTAGGCTTGTGGCGTCAGAGCCAGCCTATAGAGCCATCCAGGATTTTCAGCAGGCGGTCCTGCGGGATCGCTGCGGCCGCCGCCTCATCGGCATCCATCTCCCCAAGCAGCTTGAACAATGCCCTGATAACGCCGCCATGGCTGACGCAGACGGTAGGCCGCGTCACGCTCCTGAGCCAGGCACCGACACGCCAGGACAGGATTTCGTAGCTTTCGGCGTCGGGACCGGGCGGGATGAAATCCCATTTCGAGACGCGCCTCTCTGCGATCCGCTCGGGCACGAGCCGCTTCAGTTCGGGAAGCGTGTAGCCTTCCCAGTCGCCGAAGGACACCTCCTTCAGACGCTCGTCGGTGCGGTAGGCCAAGGGATCGAGATCCATGGCGCGCCGAAGACGCTCCATGGTTTCGCGCGTACGGCCGAGCGGGCTGCTGACGAAATCGAAGTCGGCGGCGCCACTCCCGAGGAACCTCCTCAGCGCGACGCCGTTCCCGGTCGCCTGCTGCCGTCCGGTCTCGTTGAGGGGGATGTCCTTCTGGCCCTGAAGGCGGCTCTCCGCATTCCAGTCCGTTTGTCCATGGCGAACCATGTAGATGAGCACAATGTCCACTCCGGGCGAGCCGCCGCGATCCCTGCCGCACATTCCGCAAACCGCAGCCGGTTTGAGGATAGAACATGCAGCAGTTCAAAGTGCGACAGCCGCCATGCGGCCGAAGGACGCATGGCGGCTGTCGAGCAAAGGCTGTCAATCCTTCACAACGCTGATGTCCGGCGCGTCAACGGCCTTCATGCCGACCGTGTGGTAGCCGGAATCAACATGATGGACTTCGCCGGTAACGCCGCTCGACAGGTCGGAAAGCAGGTAGAGGGCAGAATTGCCGACCTCCTCGATCGAGACGGTGCGCTTCAGCGGGGCGTTGTATTCGTTCCACTTCAGGATATAGCGGAAATCACCGATGCCGGACGCAGCAAGCGTCTTGATGGGCCCGGCGGAGATCGCGTTGACGCGGATGCCGCGGTTGCCGAGGTCCACCGCCAGATAGCGAACGCTTGCCTCGAGGGCCGCCTTGGCGACACCCATGACGTTATAGTGCGGCATGACCTTCTCGGCGCCGTAATAGGTGAGCGTCAGTATCGAGCCGCCGTCGTTCATGACGCGATCCGCACGTGCGGCGACCGCCGTGAAGGAATAGACGGAAATGTCCATCGTACGCGCGAAGTTGTCGCGGCTCGTATCCAGGTAGCGCCCGGTCAATTCGTCCTTGTCGGAAAAGGCGATCGCGTGCACGACGAAATCGATCTTGCCCCACTTCTCTTCGAGAGCCGAGAATACGGCATCGATCGTGGTGAGGTCGGTCACATCGCAATGGCCGGCCATGAAGGCACCAAGCTCCTGCGCCAGCGGCTCGACGCGCTTCTTCAAAGCGTCGCCCTGCCATGTCAGCGCGATCTCGGCCCCCGCCTCGGACAAGGCCTTCGCGATGCCCCATGCAATCGAGCGATTGTTTGCGACGCCCATAATGACGCCGCGCTTGCCATTCATCAGACCCGATGCCTGAGCCATGGAATGTCCCCAATACTGTCTGCCTCCACCAGCTGCTGCCGATGGCAAAATTTCACGAATGCCAGGATGCCGCGCCTCCTGCAGCGGGTGCGGCAATTGTCGAGCATTGCCTATGGCATAGGCGCCACAGCGGTTCAAGCAGGAGGCAGATCAGGAACTGTTAGTCCCCGTAATATTGGTTCAGCTTGTCAGAAAAGCTTCATAAAAAGAGGCCGTCACGCTGGGATCGCATGAGGTCCGTCACCTTGTCGTCCGGTTTTTCGTGCAGCACCACCCGCAATTCGACGACCAGGTCGCCGCTGTCCCCGTCCGCCCCGCGCAAGCCTTTTCCGGCGATGCGGATCTCCTTGTCGGAGCCCGACCACGCCGGCACCGTCACCGTGAGCGGTCCGTTCGGCGCATCGATCGTCGTTTCGCAGCCGAGAACCGCGCTCTGAAGATCGATCGGCAATGTGGTGACGAGGTCGAGACCGCGGGTCCGGAACGGGCCGTCCTGGCGGAGGCGCAGGGTTGCCACCACATCGCCGCGCGCCATACCGGCAACGCGGTAGCCCTGCTCCTTCAGGCGGATCGCCTGGCCGTCCGTAGCGCCGGCCGGGATGGGGACCTTCAGCAGTTCTCCGTCCGGAAGCTCCACCGGCACCCGCGCGAGATTGATCACGTCCTCGACGCTGGCGTGAACGTCGACGGCAAGATCCGGCACCTTCTCGGCCGTCTTCGCGATGCGTCCACGAATACGCTGAACGATCGCCGCGACCAGATCCGCCGCCGGCATGATCGAGCGACGGGCAAACGCGTCGGCTTTCGGCTGCTCTTGTTTTGCTTCGGCGGCGAGCTCGGTTTTGGCTTCCACCGGCGCACGTTCCCGTTCGGCGGCACGCACGGAGGATTTCGGCCTGGCGGCAGCGGGCTGCGGCTCGACGCCGAATATGCGCGAAATCGCTTCCTCGGCCGTTTCGGTGGCGACAGGGTCCTCCGGCACCTCCGCGCCTCGCATCTTCTCCTTCATCGCCTCCATGCGACGAAGCTCCGCCTCGCGCCGCGCCCAATCGTAACGGCTTCTGCGCACCGGATCGCGAAGCAGCTCATAGGCCCTGCCCGCTTCCGCGAAGCGTTCGTTGGCGGAGGGATCGTCCTGATTGTGATCGGGGTGGACCGCTCTGGCGACGGAGCGCCAGGCCGCCTTGATTTCCTCTTGCCCGGCGGTGCGACGCACACCAAGAATTGCATAGGGATCGCGCATGGCTGCTATCGTTTTCTCTACTCGGCGGTCCTTCCCCGGATGCCCGCCTGACACCTCACGACGAGCGAAGAGGGTCTGCGAGACCTTCTCCGTCACCGGGCGATGATCGGGCGAAGTTGCTAACTATCGGTTAGTCGGAAGCGGGGACGCGGTGCCGAAAACATCGTCCGGGACGCTTCGCCGGCCGCTTTGCGGCAATATGGTTAACCTGCGATTTCAGCTCCGCGGGCCGAAGCTCGTCAGGTACCATTCCCCGTTGCCGAGCTGGCAGGTGTTGCCATCGAACTTGGCAATGCCCTCGAAGGAGTGCCGGGTCGTCGTGAAGCGGCGGCAACGCATGCCCGAGGCATGGTCTTCCTGGATGCTGCTGATGACGCCGGCGCTGCCGGAATTTGCATTTGCCCAGGGGATGGTGCTGTCCTTGCCCTGACTGATGTCGGCAGCGGTAACGAGGTCGCGCACGGCTATGGCATCGGAAAGGCCGTCGGATGTCTTCGCCACCGGCACGGTTCCGGTCGAGACCGAACGATCGACGCCCGATCCCCCGAAGACGTCGAGGCCCGCGCCCATGCACCCCGGCAGGGCGAGAATCGTCACGCAAATTGCCGCGCTGCGCAGCAATGCGAAGGAAAGACCCTTCTTGCCATCGTTCCGCTTTGCTATGTCTTGCACGGCATTCCTGTCAGACTCGCCAGAGCGCACCACGTCCCAAGGAAGTCCGCAGGCAGGCTCTGACATTATTACGATGCGGAAACGCCACTCGGCTCATCCCGAAGCGTTCCCGCGCCAGACACACGGCATTGGAAAACAATATGACCGCGAACGAGTTAACAACCGGTGACTTCACGGAAGCAAGCGAGCCCTTTTCCCTTTTTGGCACATGGCTGAAGGAAGCCGAAAAGAGCGAGGTGAACGATCCGAACGCCGTCGCCCTTGCGACCGTCGACCCGGATGGCATGCCCAATGTACGCATGGTCCTGCTCAAGGGGTTCGACGAACGCGGCTTCGTCTTGTACACGAATTTCGAAAGTCAGAAAGGCCGGGAAATGCTTGCGACCCCAAAGGCGGCCCTGTGTTTCCACTGGAAATCGCTGCGCCGCCAGGTGCGTCTGCGCGGTCCGGTCGAAGTCGTCTCCGACCAGGAAGCCGACGAATATTTCATGAGCCGGCCCCGCGGCAGCCGCATCGGCGCCTGGGCATCGAAGCAGTCCCGGCCGCTCGAAAGCCGCTTTGCGCTGGAGAAGGCCGTCGCCGAATACACGGCGCGGCATGCGATCGGCGAGATTCCACGTCCGGACTACTGGTCCGGATTCCGCATCCGTCCACTGTCGATCGAATTCTGGCACGACCGTCCCTTCCGGCTGCACGACCGTGTCGAGTTCCGCCGCGAAACGCCGGATGGCGGTTGGACGAAAGTGCGGATGTACCCCTGACGGAAAGACGCTGTCACCGCGCCTCAAGCTGCCTGGCGGGCAAAGAGCCGGAACGGGATGCCGGAACCGAGCGCGGTCACATAGCGCGCGGCCTGGAAATGGCCGTTGAGCGAAATGCGCGGCAGCGCATGAGGATTGGCAGCCTCGGACAACATGCCGGGCTGCGTCGTCACCGCCACGGCAAAACCGAGTTCCGCCGCCAGCCGATGATCGCGGGGCGAAACCGCGAGCCTGTCCCCATAGGGATAGGCGAAGCTCGTGGGCCGGCGACCGGTGATCGTCCCGACGCGTTCGGCGGAGGCTGAGATTTCGCGGCTGGCCTCGTCGTCTCCAAGCCGCGCAAGTGCGCGATGACTGATCGTGTGTCCGCCGAGGCTCGCAAGCGGGCTTCGGATCAGGCTCCGAAGACCCACTTCATCCAGCGTCAAACGCTCGGTGATGGCCAGCGGATCGATGCCGTGCTCCTGCGCGGCCCTGTTTAGTGTCGCGAGCGCATGGGCCTCATCGCTGCCATGGACGTAAGCGGCGATCCGATCGAAGGCGGCCTGCTTCTGCGCAAGGTTTTCGCTCGCCACCGCTTCCTCACCTGCGCCGAAATCGAAGCGAAACCTGCTGCAGACGGACAGAAGATCGGCGAGCGTTTCCCACCAGAGCGTATGGCTGCGGTCGATGTAACCGGCGGTGACGAAAACGGTGAAGGGCACGCCGTGGCGCTCGAAGACCGGCAGGGCGTGATCGAGATTATTGCGGTAGCCGTCATCGAGAGTGAAGCAGGCGAAGGGCCGGGTATCGGCGGAAGCAAGGCAGGCGGGCAGGTCGTCCAGCGGGATGAAGCGATAGCCGTCCCGCTTCAAAGTCACGATCGCCTCTTCGAGGAATTCCGGTGAGATTTCCAGATGGGCGTTGGGATCGAAAGCCCGCGCAACCCTCGGGCGAACATGATGCAGGGTGAAGATCGCCCCGCGCCCGCGGGCCGCCCCCATCAGCCGTGCCCGCGCAAGCAGATGCGCAGCTTCGAGCCCGCCGGTGATAGCGGCGCGCTTGGCATGGTAGCGGACCAAACCCGCAAAGCCGTGTTTCATCTTCTTCCGTCTTCTCAAATCGTCCTGTCGAGCGTGGACGGGCGTTGCGGCCCGGACGGTAACTTCTGCGGGGTTAAGCCTTGCTGAATCGGCCGGGCGGTGCGAAAGAGCGGGCCGCCTTTTGTGCGGCGAGGTTGCAACGACGCCTCGAGCCTGTCAAAACAGCGTACCGCGTCGATATCGGCCGCACATCTCTATGAGGGGGAGTTCGATGACGAGCTTTCGATTGGCTCTGGCGACGATCGCCGTGCTTTTCTTCGGTGCCGTTCAGGCAATGGCAGGCAACGCCTCTCTTGTCGTCGACGCTCGGACGGGCCGGGTTCTCTCTGCCGAAAACCCCGACACGCTCCACCATCCCGCGTCTCTCACCAAGATGATGACGCTCTACATGACCTTCGAAGCGCTTCACCGTGGCCAGATCGCCTGGAAGACGCCTGTGCCCATGTCCGTCACCGCTGCACGCAAGCCGCCGACGAAGCTCGGCGTCAAGGCTGGAGGAACGATCACCGTCGAAGAGGCTGTCTACGGCATGATCATTCGTTCGGCCAACGACGCGGCGGCAGCGATGGCCGAACGGCTTGGCGGTTCCGAGGAAGGCTTTGCGAGAATGATGAACGCAAAAGCACGCCAACTCGGCATGAACCGCACATTCTTCGTCAACGCTTCGGGTCTACCGGCAAGCGAACAGGTGACCACGGCTCGCGATATGGCGCGGCTCGCCGTTGCCCTCATGCGACACTATCCGCGCGAGTACCGCCTGTTCTCGGTCCAGAGTTTCGCCTTCCGCGGCCGTGTGATCCGAGGCCACAACAATCTGATGTATCGATACCAGGGGATGGACGGCATCAAGACCGGCTACACGAGGGCCTCCGGCTACAATCTCGTAAGCGCGGTGAGCGACGGCAACCGCCGCATCATCGGCGTGGTGCTCGGTGGGCGAAGCGCGCGAAGCCGTGATGAGAAGATGGCGGCGCTCCTCGACCAGCACCTGGGCAGGGTCTCCTCGCCCGGCCGCCCGATGATCGCAGCGGCAAGCGCACCCCGCCTGGCCGACGTGGCGAGCTTGCCTGGCGTTTCCTTGTCCTATGTGGGTACCCAGCCCCCGGTCGAAGCTGTCGCCGCAGCGCCGACGGAAGCTATCGTCCCGGCGGACCGGCCAACCGCAGTGGCGGCCGCGGGCACGAAACCACCGGCGAGCGGCTGGAGAATTCAGATTTCCTCCGCACCGACCGCGGAAGGCGCGCGCAAGATGCTCGTCGAGGCACAATCGGCTGGCGGCGCGGCCCTTCTCGGCGCCGCCCCCCACACCGAGGCCGCAGGCTCGGGCGGAGCCTATCGCGTAGGTTTCGTAGGCTTCGCCAGTCGCGAAGCGGCGACGACCGCCTGCAGCATCCTGAAAAAGCGTTCCTATGACTGCGTCTTGCTTCCTGATGGGGGGTGAGTCTGCAACAGCTGAAAGAACGCTTCCCCCGCCGCAGTGGCGGCTGCCCTCACATCCGTAACAAGCACAAAGATGAGGGCACGTTGTCAGGCCTGCGTGCCGCCGACGGTGATCTGATCCATGCGCAGGTGTGGCTGGCCGACGCCGACCGGCACCCATTGGCCGGCCTTGCCGCAATTGCCGATGCCGGTGTCGAGCTTCGTATCGTTTCCGACCATCGTCACCCGCTTCATCGCATCCGGACCGTTGCCGATCAGCATCGCACCCTTGACGGGCGCTCCGACCTTGCCGTTCTCGATCAGATAGGCCTCGGTGCAGCCGAAGACGAATTTGCCTGAGGTAATATCGACCTGGCCGCCGCCGAAGGAGACGGCATAGATGCCCCTCTTCACCGACGAGATGATTTCATCGGGCGTGCGGTCGCCGGCAAGCATGTAGGTGTTGGTCATGCGCGGCATGGGCACGTGGGCGTAGCCCTGGCGGCGGCCGTTTCCGGTCGGTTCCATGCCCATCAGACGGGCGTTCTGCCGGTCCTGCATATAGCCGACGAGCTTGCCGTCCTCGATCAGGACATTGTAGCCGGACGGCGTTCCCTCGTCGTCGATCGAGATGGAGCCCCGCCGCGCTTCGATCGTGCCGTCGTCGACGACCGTCACGCCCTTCGCAGCGACCTGCTCGCCGAGCAGCCCGGCGAAAGCGGAGGTCTTCTTGCGGTTGAAATCGCCCTCCAGGCCGTGGCCGACGGCTTCGTGCAGCATGACGCCCGGCCAGCCGGAGGCAAGCACGACATCCATGGTGCCGGCCGGCGCATCGATCGCCTCGAGGTTCACGAGCGCTTGCCGCAAAGCCTCTTCCGTCCCGCTTTTCCAGTTTTCCTCGGTTATGAAATCGCCGAAGCCGCGCCGTCCGCCGATACCGAAGGAGCCGCTTTCCTGACGGTCGCCCTCGCCGACCACGACGGAAATGTTGATCCGCGTCATCGGCCGGACATCGTGGACGCGGTGCCCGTCGGCTCTCAGAATATCCACGACCTGCCAGCTCGCCGCGAGCGTCGCGGTCACCTGGCGGACCTTCGGCTCCTTGGCGCGCAAATAGGCGTCGATCTCCTGAAGCAGCTTGACCTTGGTCTCGAAACTCGGCTCGCCGATGGGGTTCTCGTCGCCGTAGAGCTTTTTGTTGGTGCGCTGCGGGGCTGCCGCGTAGGAGCCGGAATAGCCACGGGTCACCTGCTCCACGGCGTCCGCCGCCCTCTTCAGGGCCGCAAGCGACAGCTCGCCGGCATGGGCATAGCCGACGGCTTCGCCGGCGACGGCCCGCAGACCGAAGCCCTGGTCGGTGTTGAAACTGCCGCCCTTCAGGCGGCCATTGTCGAAGGAAAGCACCTCCGCCTGCGCATGCTCAAGGAAGAGTTCGCCGTCATCGGCGCCGGCAAGCGTCTCAGAGAGAACCTTGCGGACCGTCGCCTCGTCCGCATCGAAGAGGCTCATCAGGTTGGTGTCCATGGTTCTGCTCCCTGCCGTGAAGGATTGGGTCGTGAAACTTACTGGCTCCATTTAGGGAGCGCCGGCCCGCAAGCCAAGAAAAAACAAAGCACGAAAAATCGGTCAGGAAAGGGCAGCGTTCCAGCCATCGAGCAATTTGACCTGCTCGACGCCGGCAAAGCGGGCGATGCGGTAGAGTTCGGCCATAAGCTTTTCCATCCGGCCCGAAGAGGGTTTGACGCCGCGCTCCAGCCAGAGGCGCCGAACGTCGAGGCTTCCGCGTTTGCGATCGGCCTTCATGTCGATGCGGCCGATCAGCCGGTCGCCTTCGAGCAGGGGGAAGACATAATAGCCATATTCCCGCTTCGGCTCCGGTACGAAAACCTCGATACGGTAGAAGAAATCGAAGAGCCGTTCGGCCCGGTTCCGGTCGCGCAGCAGCGGATCGAAGGGGCTCAGCACCCGGACGCGGGCGGGCGGGTCGGGAATGTCGCCGAGCCCGTCGGGAAAGCCGGCGAACGCAAAGGACGGGCGCGGCTTGCCACCATTGGCAGATTCGATGACGATCTCGCACAGTTCGTCGCGATGGGCAGCGACCCAGTCCTTCGCCTCGTCCGGCGATACGAGATCCCAGAAGGCGGCGATCTCGCCGTGGGTGGCGAAGCCCAGCCGCTCGAGCGCGCTGCGGCAGGCCCAGTCGATGAACTCCTCATGCGCGACCTCGCCGTCGTAATGGCGAGCCGGAATGACGCGTTCCGTCAAATCATAGACCTTCTGGAAATTTTCGCGCCGGGCGATCGCAAGCTTGCCCTGGCGCCAGAGCACCTCGAGTGCCGTCTTCGACGGGTGCCAGTTCCACCAGCCGCCGGATTCGTGGCCGTCCTCCTTAAGGTGGCGCGCCATGACGGCGCCATTGTTCGCGATCCTCGCATAGGTCTCCTCGCAGCCCGCGTCGAAGTCTTCTCCGCGCCATTTGCGCCAGCGCTCGCGGAGCGTTTCGCTCTCCCATTTGAAGCGATGCTTCCAGTAGACGAAGAAGGTGCTCGGTATGATCGAAGCGTCGTGGGTCCAATGTTCGAAGAGCTCGCCGTCCTTTTCGAGAAGCTCGGCCAGATGCTCGCGGCGATAGGTCTGATTGCGGGAAAAGAGAATCTGATGATGGGCCCGCTCGACGGTCGCTATGCTGTCGACCTGCACGAAACCGATGTCGTGGATCAATTGCAGCAAGCCGTCCTTGCCGAGCGCGCGATGCGGCGCGGCCGAGAGCCCCTGCTTGGCGAGAAAGATGCGCCGGGCATCGCGATTGGAAAGGCGAATCGTCATGAACAGAGAGTAGGCTTTTATTCCCAAGTTTCAAACGTGAGTCGGCAACAGACGTGTTGTCCACACTACATTGCCCTTTACGATCGACTTGTCCTATAGAGCGATCACGCAAAACATCGCGAGGACCGACGCTTGGAAATCCGCTTTACCGATTGCTCGGTCAGCTTCGGCGGACGGGTCGCGCTTCAACCTCTGAGCCTTGCCCTCGATGAGCGGCGGGTCGGCGTCATCGGTCTCAACGGCTCCGGAAAGACCACATTCGCACGGCTGATAAACGGGCTCGTCAAGCCGACGACCGGACGGGTCAAGGTCAACGGCCTCGACACGGTCGAGGACGACAGGGCAGTGCTCGCCGAAGCCGGTTTCATCTTTCAAAATCCGCAGCACCAGCTGATCATGCCGATCGTCACCGACGATATCGCCTTCGGGCTCAAGAACCGGGGGCTGCCGGCGCATGAGATCGCGTCGCGGACCGAGGCAGTCCTTGTACGCTTCGGCGTCAGCCACCTCGCACGAAGGCGGGTGCACGAGCTTTCCGGAGGCGAAACGCAACTCGTCGCCATGGCGAGCGTCATCGTCACCGGGCCGAAAATTCTGATCCTCGACGAGCCGACCAATCAGCTCGACCTCAGAAATCGCCGGATGGTCGCCGAGACGATCGACACGCTCGACGAAGACACGATCGTCATCACCCATGATCTGGCGCTGGCCGAGAGCGCCGAACGGGTCCTGCTCTTTCACGAGGGCCGCCTTGTTGCCGACGGTGGGCCGGCCGAAAGCATCCGGCGCTATCACGAGGTCGCCGGATGCTGACGAGCCTCTATGTCGAGGGAGGTAGCTGGTTTCACCGCGTGCCGGTGCGCGGCAAGCTTGTCGCGCTCGCCGTCTTGAGCATCGCGCTCTTCGCGACAGACTCACCCTTCCTGCTGCTGCCTGCCTTTCTCCTCAGCGGTTGGCTTTACCTCTCGCTCGGGCTGAAACCGCGCGAATCGCTGTCGCGCGTCGGCTTCGTTTTCTTCACCATTCTGATCCTTGCCGCGGTCAATCTGTTCCTCGTTCCCGTGCCGCAGGTCGCGGCGCTGGTCTTGCGGCTGATGGCGCTCGTCCTCTTTGCAGCCGCGGTCACGGCGACCACGACGATCGGTGCTTTCATGGACGAGGTAACGATCCTCCTGAAGCCGCTGGAGCGCCTCGGTCTCTTGAGGGCGGCAGATGTCGGTCTGGCGCTTGGCCTCGTGCTGCGGTTCGTGCCCGACATCTTCGCCCGGTATCAGGCACTCGCCGAAGCGCATCGGGCACGCGGACTGCCGGTCCGGCCGTTGACCATCATCGGCCCGCTGATCATCCTGACGCTGAAAGATGCGGACACGATCGCGGCCGCCATTGACGCGAGGGGATTTCGCCGTCAATAAATTCGCGTTTTCTAATAAAAGGTAGGGCTATATGAACACCAGAGACCTCGTCCTCGTTGCGCTTTTCACTGCCATCATCGTTGTGCTCGGCCTCGTACCGCCGATCACGCTCGGCTTCATTCCCGTTCCGATCACGGCGCAGTCGATGGGCGTGATGCTCGCCGGCTGCATCATCGGCGCGAAGCGCGGCGCCCTCGCCTTCCTCCTGCTCATCCTGCTCGTCACCATCGGACTGCCGGTACTTTCCGGCGGCCGCGGCGGACTCGCCGTCCTGGCCGGCCCCTCGGGCGGGTTCATCTTCGGCTGGGCAGTTGCCGCCTTCGTTACCGGCCTGATCGCCGAGCGCTTCGTCCAGTCCACGAATTCGGAAGCGCGCCAGTTTGTCGGTTTCTTCCTCGCCTCGGTCCTTGGCGGCATCGTCGTGCTCTATGCGATCGGGGTTCCGTGGCTCTCTGCCGTCACCGGCACACCTCTGATGGCCGCCGCAACCGGTTCGCTCGTCTTCATTCCGGGCGACCTGTTGAAGGCCGCGATCGCGACGCTCGCCGCCCGGGCAGTCTACGCCGGCTATCCGCTGCTGCCCGCGCGCGTCTGACGCAGTGCCGCTCTCCGAGGCAATCGCGATCCATGCGAGCGAACGCCCGTATTCCCCGGCCTTCCGCATGGAAGGCCGGGTTTTCACCTTTGGCGACCTTGCCGCGGAGGCCGGACGCATCCTCTCGGCCATCCACCGCTCAGGTGCACAGGCGACAGAAGAAGGCATACTTTCCGGGCGCGTGCGGCTGGTCGCGCTCGAAACGGGAAATCACCCGCTTTTTCCCGCCGCTTTCATTGCCGCGACCGCGGCCGGCCATTGCGCCGCCCTGATCGACCCGCATCTGCCCGAGACCGCGCGCCAACGGATGAAAGAGCGCCTGCGGCCGGAGATCGTCATCCGCGCCGAACGCGATCTCTTGCGCATCGACGTGCCGTCGGCAGGACAAAGCCGTCTGCTGCAAGGCGCCTCCGATGCTCTGCCCGCAATCCCCGCCGGCTGCGGCGGTGATCCGTTTCTCGTGGTCTTCACCTCGGGCACGACAGGCGATCCGAAGGCGATCATCCGCGACCGCCGGTCCTGGCGGGTGAGCCTTGAGACCGGGCAGAGCTTTTTCGGGCTCGGGCCGGAGACGACGACTTACGCGCCGGGACCGTTGGCGCACGGCCTGACGCTTTACGCGCTCGCGGAGACCCTGACGGCCGGAGCGGAATTCGTGGGCGCTCGGCACTTCGAGGCGGATCAGGCTTTAGCCACGATCGCGGCCACCGGAGCGAAACGGCTGGTGCTGGTGCCGACGATGCTGCGGCGGCTCTGCGAGCGCGCGGCCGGTTCGCCGTTGACATCGGTCAGACGGATTACCGTCGCCGGAGCCAAGCTCACGCCGGCGGATCGGGAAGCGGCGACACCGGCTTTTCCGGAGGCTCAGGTCACGGAATATTACGGCGCCTCGGAACTCGGCTTCATCAGCGTTTCCCGGCCGACGGACAGGCACACGCCGACCGCAGTCGGAAAGGCCTTTCCCGGCGTTCGCCTGGAGATCCGGGACGAGAAAGGCGAGCGCCTTCCCGCAGGAGAAACGGGCACGATCTTCGTCGAAAGCGAGCTCATATCCGACGGTTACATCGCGGGCGGCGACGGAGCGGGATTCCGCCGGCAAGGAAAGCTCGCGACGGTCGGCGACCTCGGTTTCCTTGACGAGGGCGGCACGCTGCACCTCATCGGCCGGGCGGGCGGGATGGTGGTCTCGGGCGGGAACAACATCTATCCATCGGAGGTGGAGATCGTGATCCAGGGAGCCGGCGGCGTGAACACGGCCCTTGTCTTCGGTCTCGATCATCCGGATCTCGGCAGCGAGCTTGCGGCGGTGATCGAGCCCGGCGCCGGATTCGACCATGCGGCACTCGAACGTCATCTTGCCGCCGCCCTGCCGCGCTACAAGCGCCCGCGCAGGATATGGCTCTGCCGGAAGATGCCGATGACCGCCTCCGGCAAGGTCGCGGCGGGAGAGCTTCGGCAATGGATCGCGGAGGAGAACAGTGCCCTTGAACGCCTCCTCTGACCCCGATCGCACCCCGGTCGTCATCGCCGCACTGCGAACGCCGGTCGGCCGCGTCAACGGCAGCCTTGCCGCGATCGAGCCTGCAAGCCTTGCCGCCTTGCTGATCGAAAGGATCATTGCGGATACCGGCATCGACCGGAAAGAGATCGACGACGTGATCGTCGGCAATGCCGCCAACAGTGCCGGCAATCTCGCACGTCTCGCCGCGCTGGAGGCAGGATTGCCCGTCGCAATTCCGGGCGTCACCGTCGACCGTCAATGCGGCTCCGGGCTCGAGGCGATCGTCCTTGCGGCTCGGCAGATCCAGGCCGGCGCGGGTCGTTTCTATCTTGCCGGAGGCACCGAGAGCGCCAGTCGCGCACATATCCGCCTTCGGCCCCCGCTCACGCGCGGCGAAGAGCCACAGCCGGTCCAGCGCGCGCGGATGGCCCCCGATTCGATCGGCGATCCGGATATGGGCGTTGCAGCGGAGAACGTCGCCGCGGCCTGCGGCATCTCGCGTGAGCGGCAGGACCGGTTTGCGCTCGAAAGCCACCGACGCGCCGTCGCGGCCGAAGCGGCGGGCCGGTTCTCGCGCGAGATCGTGCCCGTGCCGACATCATCAGGGCCTGTCGCAAGGGATGAGTGCCCTCGCGCAAACGCATCTGCCGAGACGCTCTCGCGACTGAGGCCGGTTTTCGTTGCTGGCGGCACCGTCACCGCCGGAAATGCATGCCCGGTCAATGACGGCGCGGCGATGGTACTGATGACGAACCTCGCGGAGGCGCGCAGGCGCGGCGTCGCCTTCGGTCTCGTCTTCGCCGATGCGGCGACGGCCGGCGTCGAACCGAAGCTGCTCGGCCTTGGCCCCGTCCCCGCCATGGCGAAGCTTCGCGCGCGCAATCCCGCGCTCGATGTGGCCTGCGTCGATTTCATCGAATTCAACGAGGCCTTCGCCTCGCAGGTTCTCGGGAGCCTCGACCAGCTCGATATCGCACCCGAACGCGTCAACAGCGACGGCGGCGCGATCGCGCTCGGCCACCCTTATGGTGCTTCCGGCGCCATTCTCGTCGTCCGGCTGTTCTCGCAGATGTTCGCGGCCTCCTCCCCGGCGGAAGGGCTGGCCATGATGGGCATCGGCGGCGGCATGGGGATCGCCGCCCACTTCAGCAGCTACAGACCGGATCAGGCGGCATAGCCGGCGAGCCATTCCCGGGTTGGGGCCGGCACCTGTACCGGTTGATGGCGGGCACGGTCGACGGCCACCCAGACGATCTCCACCTCGGCGGCAAGTTTGTCGCCGGTCTCGACGCGCACGGCAAAACCTATGGAGCTGCCGCCGATCTTCGCGACGGTCACCGTAAAGCGCGCGGGATCGTCGAAGCGCAGACCACGATGGAAGATGCAGGCGGAGCGGCGGACGAGATAGGCCGGTTCTTCCGCAATTGCCGGCCGGTGCCGCCAGAGATTGGCAAGTGCGGCCTCCGCATGCGCATAATAGGCCGCATTGTGCATATGGCCGTGCATGTCTATATCGCGGAACGGAATGCGGACTTCCGTGACATTTTCCCGCTCTGTGCCGTCCATGCGAGGCTCCCCGATGCGCTCCACACTCGTTAGACAGTTTGGCGACCCCGGACAAGTCATCGAGCTCGTGGACGCACCCCGCCCTGCCGCAGGCGCGGGCGAAGTCGAGATCGAAATATCGCTCGCGGCAATCAATCCTTCGGACCTGATCCCCGTTACGGGCGCCTACAGCGCGCGCACCGTCCTGCCTTTCGTCCCCGGCTTCGAGGGCGTCGGCATCGTCAGGCGCGTCGGGCCGGACGTGCAAGTCATCAAGGCCGGAGATCGGGTCGTCCCGATCGGCGCGTGCGGGCTTTGGCAGCAATTCCTCCTCCGCCCCGCCGAATGGTGCTTTCGCGTGCCGGACGGGATCGAAGACGCGCAGGCGGCGATGAGCTATGTCAATCCGCTAACGGCGTTGAGGCTTGTCGAAGCGCTGCGGGAGCATTTCGGATCGCTCGAGGGCATGGATGTCGGCGTGACCGCTGCGGGCTCTGCCATCGGCGGCATGCTGATGAAGCTGCTTGCGCTCGAAGGCGCGGTGCCGACGGCCATGCTTCGCAGCGAGAGGAGACGCGGCCGTCTCGGCGAGGCACACCGGATCCTGGTGGCCGAGAGCGGCGATCTCCTCATGGACAGCCAATTCGATGCGGTGCTGGATGCCGTCGGCGGCGCGCTGGCGGGCGAGCTGATCGGGCGGTCCATTCGCCCCGGCGGAACCTTCATCCAGTATGGAGCGCTCAGCGGCGCACCCGTGCCTCAGACGGCGATCAGCGGCCGGCCCGACATACGTTTCGCCTTTCTTTGGCTGAGAACCTGGGTGCATTCCGCCGGCCGGGAGGCACTCGAAGCCGCTTTCCTGCGCAGCTTCGCCGGGCTGCAGAGCGGCCTCTTTGCCAGCCCTGTTGCCGCCACCTACCCCTTGAGCAGGCTCGCCGACGCCCTTGCGCATCAGGCCGACCCGGATCGCGACGGCAAGATCCTGCTCGATCCGCGCTGTTGAAAATCGGCAGTTTCGCGTCGCGCGCCATGGATTTTGACAGGCATGCGCACTAGTTTCGCCGGATGACCACGCATCTCTACGAAAATCCGGTCTTCCTGAAGCACCAGGTCCCGGAAGGGCACCCCGAACGGCCGGATCGGCTGAAGGCCTTGAATCTTGCGTTGGAGCATCCGAATTTCGCGGATCTGGAGCGGGTCGAGGCATCGAAGGGTGACGAAAATCTGGTGTTGCTCGCCCACACGGAAGAGCACCTGCTGCGAATCAAGCGGGACATCCCGGACGAGGACATCAACCAGCTCGAGGCCGATACCTATGCAGGCCCGCAAAGCCTTGAGGCCGCGTTGACCGGCATCGGCGGTGCTGTGGCGGCTGTCGACGCGGTCTTCGCCGGGGAAGCGGACAATGCCTTCGTCGCAGCCCGCCCGCCCGGCCACCATGCCGAGAAGAACAGGGCCATGGGCTTCTGCTTTTTCAACAATGTAGCGATCGCCGCGCGCCACGCGCAGACGGCGCATGGTGCCGAACGCGTTGCCATCGTCGACTGGGACGTCCACCACGGCAACGGCACACAGGACATTTTCTGGGACGACCCGTCGGTGCTCTTCTGCTCCACGCATCAGATACCGCTCTATCCCGGCACCGGTGCCAAGGACGAGACGGGCGTCAGGAACAATGTCGTCAATGCGCCGATTTCGCCCAACAGCGGCAGCGAGCATTTCCGAGATGCCTTCCGTTCGCGCGTACTGCCCGCGCTTGAAAATTTTCGGCCCGACTTTCTTCTGATTTCCGCCGGCTTCGACGCCCACCACCGCGATCCATTGGCCCAGATCAATCTGGTCGGCGAAGATTTCGACTGGGCGACGGGTCGTCTCATTGACGTTGCCGGCAGGAGCGCCGGCAACCGCATCGTCAGCCTGCTCGAAGGCGGCTATGACTTGCAGGGCCTGGCCGAGTCGGCCGGCCTGCATATTCTGAGATTGATGAGAGGGTAATTCATGAACAACAATGCGCAACCGGACGTTTCCGCCCTCTCCTTCGAGCAGGCCGTCGAGGAATTGGAACGTATCGTTTCGGCGCTTGAACGCGGCGACGTCGCACTCGACAAATCGATCGAGATCTACGAGCGCGGCGAGGCCCTGAAGAAGCACTGCGAGGCCCTGTTGAAGGCGGCAGAGGACCGTATCGAAAAGATCCGCCTCGACCGCGCCGGCCGGCCGCAGGGAGTCGAGCCGCTCGACGCGGAGTAGTCTTCATTCCAGGCGAGATTCGCCCCTCATCCGGCCTGCCGGCCCTCCCCGCAGGCGGGGCGAAGGGACAAGCGGCACGCATCGGTGCAAACCCGCTTGCGGGACTCCAAACAGAAACACTCCGTCTCCCGATTGCCGCTACCGAACCGGAAGCACTGACGGTAATCTTCAGTGAATGCCATCAACCGGAGCGCCTGCCATGTCCTTCTTTCCCGGTCCCGATCCGCTCGCCGGCGACAAGCCCGCCTGCGACGCAATCGAGCATCTGATCATCCCGCGTACCAGCGATATCGGCGGCCTGCAGGTCAGGCGGGCGCTGCCGACGGCAAAACGCCGGCTCGTCGGTCCTTTCATCTTCTTCGACCGGATGGGCCCGGCGCTGCTGCGTGCCGGCCAGGCGATCGACGTCCGCCCGCATCCGCATATCGGCCTTTCGACCGTCACCTACCTGTTCGACGGCGAGATCAAGCACCGCGACAGCCTCGGCACCGAAATGGTCATTCGCCCGGGCGACGTGAACCTTATGACCGCCGGGCGCGGCATCGTGCATTCGGAGCGCTCGCCGGAAAACCAGCGCGGGCACGAACGCTCTCTTTCAGGACTGCAGACCTGGCTGGCGCTGCCCGACGCCATGGAGGAGATCGATCCGGTCTTCGCGCATACCGAGGAACGCATGCTGCCGCATCTTGCCGATGGCGGGGTTCGCGCGCGCGTCGTCATCGGTCAGTTCGAAGGGGCGGCTTCGCCCGTCTCCACCTTTACCGATACGATCTATGTCGACCTGATGATCGAGCCCGGCAAGAGCGCGCCGTTCGCGGCCAACTGGGAAGAGCGCGCGCTCTACATCCTTGCCGGCGAAGCGATCATCGCCGGCGACCATTTCGACGACAATCAACTGCTCGTCTTTCGTCCCGGCGACGAAATCACCATCACCGCGGGGCCTGCAGGCTGTCACGTGATGCTCTTCGGCGGAGCAGCGCTCGGCTCGCCGCGCCATATCTGGTGGAACTTCGTTTCCTCCTCCAAGGAGCGGATCGACAAGGCAAAGGAAGAATGGCGCACGGGACGCTTCGATATCGTGCCGGGAGACGAGGAAGAGTTCATACCCTTGCCCGCAAGCTGACCCCGTTAAGCTCGTTTTCAGGCATTGGTTCGCGATGCGGCGGAAAACCGCGCAGGTTTTCCTCATCCCGCTCTTGGTTGAAGCCGCAGGAAAGCCTAATTTTGCATTCAACGGCGATTACCTCTAAGAAAGAGCCGTTCCGACGACCCAACAACAATGCGCGCGCCTAGCTCCGGCGCGCATGAGGCATGCAGCGTGACACAACTGCCAACCAATCCGATGCCGGCAACTCCCCTGCTCGATAAGGTCGAATATCCCGACGATCTGAAGAAGATCGACGACAGGGACCTGCCGCAGCTGGCGGCCGAATTGCGTGCCGAGATGGTCGATGCCGTGTCGCGCACCGGTGGACATCTGGGCGCGGGCCTCGGCGTCGTCGAACTGACGATCGCCATCCACAAGATCTTCGACACGCCGCATGACCGCTTGATCTTCGATGTCGGACACCAGTGCTATCCGCACAAGATCCTGACCGGCCGGCGCGATCGCATCCGCACGTTGCGCCAGGAAGACGGGCTCTCGGGCTTCACCCGGCGGGCGGAAAGCGAATACGACCCCTTCGGCGCAGCGCACTCCTCGACCTCGATCTCGGCCGGTCTCGGCATGGCTGTCGCCGCCGAACTCGACGGCAAGAGCCGCAATGTGATCGCGGTGATCGGCGACGGCGCGATGTCGGCCGGGATGGCCTTCGAAGCGCTCAATAATGCCGGCGCGCTCGATGCGCGCCTCATCGTCATTCTCAACGACAACGACATGTCGATCGCACCACCGACGGGCGCGATGAGCGCCTATCTGGCGCGGCTCGCCTCCGGGCGGACCTATATGGGCATTCGCGAGGTCGGCAAGAAACTCACCGCCTATCTCGGCAAGACCGTCGACCGGGCGATCACCCGCGCGGTGGAGCATGCCCGGGGCTACGTCACCGGCGGCACGCTCTTCGAGGAGATGGGTTTCTACCATATCGGCCCGATCGACGGACACTCCTTCGACCACCTGCTTCCGGTCCTGCGCAACGTTCGCGACAATGCGAAAGGCCCGGTCCTGATCCATGTCGTCACGCAGAAGGGCAAGGGCTACCCGCCAGCCGAAGCCGCGGCCGACAAGTATCACGGCGTCAACAAATTCGACGTGATTACCGGGGCTCAGGCGAAAGCGAAGCCCAACGCCCCCGCCTATACTTCCGTCTTCGCGGACGCGCTCACGCAGGAGGCGACCCTCGACGACAAGATCGTTGCGATCACTGCCGCCATGCCGTCCGGGACGGGCCTCGACAAGTTCGCCTCGGTGCATTCCTCGCGCTGCTTCGATGTCGGCATAGCCGAGCAGCATGCCGTGACTTTCGCCGCCGGCCTTGCGGCGGAAGGATACAAACCCTTTGCGGCGCTTTATTCCACCTTCCTGCAACGCGCCTATGACCAGGTTGTCCACGACGTGGCCATCCAGGGTCTGCCGGTTCGCTTTCCGATCGACCGCGCCGGCTTCGTCGGCGCCGACGGGCCGACCCATGCCGGCTCCTTCGACACGACCTATCTGGCGACACTGCCGGGCTTCGTCGTCATGGCGGCGGCCGACGAGGCGGAGCTGAAGCATATGGTGCGCACCGCCGCGGCCTACGACGAGGGTCCGATTTCGTTTCGCTATCCGCGCGGCGAAGGGGTCGGCGTCGAGTTGCCGGAGCGCGGCGAGATTCTTGCGATCGGCAAGGGCCGGATCGTCAAGCAGGGAAGCAAGGTGGCGCTGCTTTCCTTCGGCACACGTCTCGCCGACTGTCTGCTGGCGGCGGAAGACCTGGATGCAGCCGGCCTCTCGACGACCGTCGCCGACGCCCGCTTCGCCAAGCCGCTCGATCATGATCTGATCCGTCAGCTTGCCCGCCATCACGAGGTTCTGATCACCATCGAGGAAGGGGCGGTCGGTGGCTTCGCAAGCCACGTGCTGCAGTTCCTCGCGGAAGAAGGCCTCCTCGACGGCGACCTCAAGGTACGCCCCATGGTCATGCCCGACATATGGATGGAGCAGGCAAAACCGGAAGCGATGTACGCCCGTGCCGGCCTCGACCGCGCCGGCATCGTATCCACCGTCTTCAAGGCGCTCGGCCAGAAGCACGGCGTCGGCCTCGGCGCCGCCGGCTGAGCCGTCCAAGAGTTCGCTTGCATTGCGCGGCGGGACGCGCGATGACGACCCATGTCCCAAGATACACAGATGACGATCCGCCTCGATCAATTGCTCCTGAACAGGGGCTTGGTGGCCAGCCGCGCACGCGCACGCGACGCGATCCAGCGGGGAACCGTGAAGGTCGACGGCCGCACCGTGACCAAGCCGGCCTCGACCTTCGCGCAAAGCGTTACGCTCACCATTGACGATCCGGCGCAGGATTATGTTTCGCGTGCGGCACTGAAACTCGTCGCGGCGCTCGATCACTTCGGCCTCGATCCATCGGAGCAGACCTGTCTCGACGTCGGGGCCTCGACCGGCGGCTTTACCGAGGTGCTGCTGAAGCGCGGCGCCGCGCATGTGGTCGCCGTCGATGTCGGCCACGGTCAGATACATCCGCGCGTCGCCGAAGACCCGCGCGTGACGAACATCGAAGGCCTGAATGCCCGGTCCATGACGCGCGGCGACGTCGGTGAACGCGCCATCAATTTCATCGTCTCGGATGTCTCCTTCATCTCGCTGAAGCTGGCGCTGCCGCCGGCCCTCGGCCTGGCGGAACCGGGCGCCTGCTGCATCCTGCTCGTCAAGCCGCAGTTCGAGGCCGGCCGCGATGCGATCAGCAAGGCCGGGCTGCTGAAGGATCCGGAGAGCGCTCCGGCGGTGGCAGCCGAACTCGAGCGGTGGCTTGTCGAAGACATGGGCTGGCGAAGCCTCGGCCTGATCCCCTCGCCCATTGCCGGCGGTGACGGCAACAGCGAATTTCTTCTGGCGGGGCGCAAGCCATGAGCACCGGGATCGTGACCATCGATCGTCTCGGCGCCCAAGGCGACGGCGTCGTTCGGACAGAAGCCGGTCTCGTCTTTGCGCCGTTCACGCTCCCCGGCGAGACCGTCTCGCTCGCGGTCAACAAGGCGAGCGGCACGCTGATATCGCTGAAGGAGGCCTCCCCGGAGCGGGTCGAGCCGCCATGCCGGCATTTCGGGCCGGACGGTGTCAACGGGACGTGCGGCGGCTGCACGCTGCAGCACGCATCCGACGCGCTCTACCACGCCTTCAAGCGCAATCTCGTCATCGACGCCTTGAGGTCGAAGGGACTGACGCCGGAGGTCGCCCCGCTGATCATCGCACGGCCCGGCGATCGCCGCCGTGCCGTTTTCACCGCCCGGCGGACGGAAAAGGAACTGCTGCTCGGCTATAACCAGATGCAGAGCCATCATATCGTTTCGATCGGCGAATGTCCGATCACCAGCCCGGGCATCGTCTCGCGGCTGGCGACCATCCGCAAGATCGCCGCGGCCATGGCGTCGAGCGCCGAACCGTTCCGTATCACCGTGCTCGAAACCGATACGGGCCTCGATCTCGCCTTCGAGGGGGTGAAACTCAGCGACCCGCAGCGGCGCTCGACCGTCGATGCCGTTCTTGGCGAGCGAGGCATCGCGCGCGTCAGCTTGAACGGCGAGATCGTCGTCGAGCCGATCAAGCCCGCCATCGATTTCGGCGGTGTGACGGTTTTGCCGCCGCCCGGCGCCTTCACTCAGGCGACACGGCCTGCCGAAGACGCGATGGCGAAGCTGGTGCTGGCTCACGTCGGCAAGGCGAAGCGCGTTGCCGATCTTTTCGCCGGCATCGGCACTTTTGCGCTGAGGATCGCACGAACGGCACGCGTTCACGCGGTCGAAGGCGACGACAGGGCCGTGAAGGCGCTGGATTTCGCCGCACGCAACACCCAGGGGCTGAAGCCGGTGACCGCCGAGAAGCGCGATCTTTTCCGCCGGCCGATGATGGCGCAGGAATTGAAAGCCTTCGACGCCGTGGTCTTCGACCCGCCCCGGGCCGGCGCCGAAACGCAATGCCACGAGCTTGCCCGATCCGGCGTGAAGAAGGTCGCCGCCGTCTCCTGTAATCCGGTGAGCCTGGCGAGGGACCTTTCGATACTGACCGCAGCCGGTTATCGCATTACCGGGGTGACGCCGATCGACCAGTTCCTCTGGTCGGCGCATGTGGAAACGGTAGCGACGCTCGAAAAATGAAAAAGGCCCGGCGACGAACCGGGCCTTGTTGGTTCAAGCTGTTCCACGGAAACCGCTGCACGTTCCCCGGGATTGCCGTCAGGCCGCGCGGCGGCGGCTCGCGGCCTGGTAAGAGGCCGCTTGCGTCTCGCCCAGTATGAACTGGGAGAGCAGCGCGTTGAGCGCCGCTGCCTCGGATGCGAGACCGTGACTGGCGGCCGTCTGCTGCTCGACCATCGCGGCGTTCTGCTGCGTGCCCTGGTCCATCGTGTTGACGGCCGTGTTGATCTCCTGGAGACCGGTCGACTGCTCGCGAGTCGCGGTCACGATTGCGCTTACGTGCTTGTTGATCTCCTGCACCTCGGCGACGATCGCCTGCAGCGCCCGTCCGGTATCGCCGACCAGCGTCACGCCCGAATGCACCTGCTCGCCGGAGGTCGTGATCAGCGCCTTGATTTCCTTGGCCGCATTGGCCGAGCGTTGAGCGAGCTCGCGCACCTCCTGGGCGACGACCGCGAAACCCTTGCCCGCCTCGCCTGCCCGTGCCGCTTCGACGCCGGCATTCAGCGCCAGGAGATTGGTCTGGAAGGCGATGTCGTCGATGACGCCGATAATGTTCGAGATTTCTCCTGATGATTTCTCGATGGCATGCATGGCCTCAACCGCATTCTGCACCACTTCCCCGGATTTTTCCGCACCGGCACGGGTACGGGCGACCAGCGCACCGACTTCCTCGGCCCGGTGGGCGGAATCGCGGACGGTCGTGGTGATCTCCTCGAGCGCAGCGGCCGTTTCTTCGACGGATGCCGCCTGCTGTTCGGTGCGGCGTGCGAGGTCGTCGGCGGCCGAACGGATTTCGCTCGCACCCGCGTCGATCGCGCGGGCATTCGCCCCGACGGCGCAAAGCGCGTCGTGCAGCTTGGCGACCGAATTGTTGAAGTCTTCCCGGAGGCGATCCAGGCGATCGGCAAAGGGACTGCCGATCCGATAGGCGAGATCGCCGTCGGCCAGCCGTCCGAGACCCGTTGCCAGCGCATCGACCGCATGCTGAACCTCGGCTGCGTCGCGGGTCTTCTGCGCCTCGCGCTCGAGGCGCTCGCGCTCCGAAAGCGACCGGTTTAAATCGGCCTCGTCTTCCAGGCGCTTCCGTTCGACCGCATTGGCGCGGAAAACGGCGACGGCCGCCGCCATCGACCCGATCTGGTCGCGCCGCTCCTCACCCGGAATCGTAACGTCGAGACTGCCGGCTGCGAGCTTCTCCATGGCGCCGGTCATGTCGGTTACCGGACGGATGACGAGGCGGCTCAGAAGCGTCGCGAGGAAGGCGATCATGGCGCCGACCGCCAGGATCGTGGCGATCGTCGCGGCGACGCGGAACTGGCTGATCGCCGAATAGGCGACATCCGCATCGAGCGCGAAGCCGACATACCATTCGACCGACGGGAGCCCCTTCACCGGCACGAAGCTCACGAGCATCGGCTTGCCGTCGAGTTCGGTGTGCATGATCCCGGTGCCGATCGCCGGCGTATCCGCCGGGAAGGCGTCGGCGAGCGTCTTCGTCACGAGCTTGGCATTCGGATGAACCAGTATCTGGCCGTCCTTGTTGGCAAGGAACGCAAAGCCTTCGCCGCCGACATCGATGCCGTTGACCATGGAAACGAGGGCCTTCAGCGAGAAATCGCTGCCGGTCACACCGTAAAGCTTGCCTTCGTGCTTCACCGGCACAGCGGCGCTGATGATCAGGTCGCCGCTCGACGCGTCCACATAGGGTTCGGTGAGGACGCGTGCATCGGCTTTCACCGCCTGCTGATACCAGGGGCGCTGGCGCGGATCGTAGCCGTCGGGCATCTTCGAATCCGGCCAGATCATGAACCGGCCGCTCTCGTCGCCGACATAGGTGGAGATGAATTCGCCGGTCAGCACGTCGTTCTTCAGGACGCCCTGAATGGCCGCTTCGTCAGCCACCCGGCCGGCAGCGTCCGCCGCCATCGCGGTCAGCGTCACACGGCCGTTCAGCCAGTTGGCGACGCTCTGCGCCGCCTGATTTCCGGAGGAAGCGATATCCTCCTCCACTGCTTTCGTGGTCGTGGCGCGCTGGAGGCTGTCGATATAGACGGAAAAGCCTGCAAAGGCGCCGACGACGACGCAGGACGCGGCAACGAGAATGCGCGTCATGAGATTCGATCGTTTGGACAAGGTGGGGCTCCCTGAAAGAGGCGGCAACGCCGCCGGGATGAGCTCGCGATGATCTTCCCGGGCGCGACGGATCGGCCGCTGAGCGACTTGAAGGACGGCGGGAAAACGATGGGACATGCCGCAAAGGCGGAGCCGGCAATGCTTCATGCGGCCGGGGGTCTCGCGTGCCGCACAATTCCTGCGGCGCCGAGGGAGACCTACTGCGGCTGGACGCTAGCGGGAGCTATTTAAGAAGCGATTAAAATTGATCCATGCAAAGTCGCGATGGCTGGAAGCGACCTGGCGAATTGCCGCCTACCGGCGCATGAAGGCCTCGAACGCGGCGCGCGCCTCGGCGCTTTTCAATTGCGCGGCAAAATGCTTCGCCTCCTCCTCGATCCGGGCAAGCACATCGCTGCGATCGCCGCGAATGAGGTCGCGGGCGATGCGCAGCGCTTCCGGCGGTTTTTTTGCCAGGCGCGCTGCAGCTGATAGCGTTTCCTCCTCGACGGCGGTCTCTTCCACGATCTTCCAGATAAGCCCCGCCTCGCGCGCACCGGCCGCGTCGAGCGGCTCGCCGGCAGCAAGCAGGGCAAAGGCGCGCTGATGGCCCATGATGCGCGGAGCGCTCAGGCTTGAGGCCGCTTCCGGAACGAGCGCCAGATCGACGAACGGGGTCTTGAACACCGAGCGGGCCGAGGCGACCGTCAGGTCGCAATGGAGGTGGATCGTCGTGCCGATGCCGATGGCCAGTCCGTCTACGCCGGAAACGATCGGTTTCGTCGCGCCGGCAAGCGCCCGCAGGAAGTCCAAAACCTCGTCCCCCATGCTGCCCCCCATGGCGAAAGCGAGGAAGTCGGCCATGTCGTTGCCGGCCGAGAAGCACCCTTCCGTTCCGAGGAATGCCATCGCGCGGATGGCGGGATCCGTTCCGGCGGCGGTCAGCGCCTCCGTCATCCTGGCGTACATCTGGCGCGTGATGGCGTTCTTCTTCTCCGGCCGATTGAACCGGATAAGCTGAACGCCGGGATAGGCTTCCGGCCGTTCGACGAGCACGTGGTCGGTCATGGGTTTCCCTCAGTCGAGTATGGAACGGGCTGCGGCGAGACTTTCCGCCCCGTTGACGACACGGTCCTTGAGCGCGCTCGTCTCCGAGAGCAGATTTTCCGCTGCGAAGCGGCAAAGCGCAACGCGCCGATCCTGCCTCCCGTCACCGGCTTCGGCAAGACCGCCTTTGGCGAGATAAACTCCGGTCAGCACGAGGCCGAACAGGCGCTGATAGGCAGTCGCGCCGGCGAGCGCCTCGGCGAGCTTTCCGTCGCGAAGCCTCGAAAGCAGCCAGTCGGTCGCCCCTTCGAGATCCGCAATTGCCGCATCGAGCCGTGCGGCCGTCTCGCCGAAGCCTTCCCTGTTCGACGCGGCAGCGGCAGCGGCGACCTCTCGGAGTTCGGCGACGAAGCCGCGCACCTGTGCGCCATCGGAGAGCGTCAGCTTGCGGGTGACGAGGTCGATCGCCTGAATGCCGTTGGTGCCTTCGTAGATCGGCGCGATTCGGGCGTCGCGCAGATAGCGCGCGGCCCCGGTCTCCTCGATGAAGCCCATGCCGCCATGGACCTGAATGCCCATCGAGGCGACGTCGACGCCGGCGTCGGTGGCGAAGGACTTGGCGATCGGCGTCAGCAGGCTCGAACGCTCCTGCCAGTGGCGGGCGTCCTCCCCTTGCGCGGCATGCGCCATGTCGACGGCGTGGGCGCAGGCATAGGCGATGGCGCGCGATCCCTGCGTCAGCGCTTTCATCGTCAGCAGCGTGCGGGCGATATCCGGATGCTCGATGATCGGACTCATGCCGTCGCCGCTCCACCCCGGCGCGCGGCCCTGCGTGCGCTCCTTGGCGTAGGCGATCGCTTTCTGGGTGGCGGCCTCCGCGATGGCGACGCCCTGCATCCCGACCGCGAGCCGCGCATTGTTCATCATCGTGAACATGCAGGCGAGACCGCGGTTTTCCTCACCGATCAGATAGCCGATCGCCCCCTTCTCGCGGCCGAATTTCCCGTCCCCGTAGATCATGGTGCAGGTCGGCGATCCGTGGATGCCGAGCTTGTGCTCCAGCGAGTGGCAGAAAACGTCGTTGCGCTCGCCAAGCGAACCGTCCTCGTTGACGAGGAACTTCGGCACGAGAAACAGCGAAATGCCCTTCGTTCCGGATGGCGCATCGGGCAGCCGCGCGAGTACCAGATGGACGATATTGTCGGTGAAATCGTGCTCGCCCCAGGTGATGAAGATCTTCTGCCCCAGGATGCGATAGGTACCGTCGTCGCGGCGCTCGGCGCGGGTCTTCAGCACGCCGAGGTCCGAGCCGGCATGCGGCTCGGTCAGGTTCATGGTCCCCATCCATTCGCCCGAGACCATCTTCGGCAGGAAGGTCGCCTTCAGAGCGTCGGTGCCGTGCTTCTCGAGCGCTTCGATGGCGCCCATGGTAAGCGTCGGCGCAAGGGCGAAGGCCATCGAGCCGCTGTTCCACATTTCCATGGCGGCGACGTGCAACATATGCGGCAGGTTCTGCCCGCCGAAAGCTTCCGGAGCCGTCAGGCCGTTCCAGCCGCCGGCGATCCAGTTGCGGTAGAGCTCCCGCCAGCCCTCCGGCGTCTTGACGGCGCCATCGACGAGCCGCGATCCCTGCCGGTCGCCCACCTCGCCGAGCGGCGCCACCTCTTCCGAGGCGAAGCGCCCGGCCTCGCCGAGGATCGCGTCCACAAGGTCCTCGCCGAGTTCGCCGAACGTCCCGGCGTCGAGCACCTCGGACAGGCCGGCGACGTGTTTCAGGGTGAATGCGATCTCGTCGACCGGTGCCTTGTACATGGTGCTCCTCCCTGCATCCGCCGCCGTCCGCAGCCGGCGCCTTTTAGATGCGCAGCAGACTAATCATTTTTACGTGAACGTCAACGTCAACTCGCCACGGGCGGCTGGCGGTTACGGCCAGGGAAACTGTAACAAAACTGTCATGGGCCGCGAATAGAAGCCGACTCGGCCGCTCCGGGCCGAGGCACTCCGATGAACCTGATTTCACCCGAAATACCGGGCCTCGTCTGGGCCTACCGGTTCGCACCGGGCGAAAGCCGGTGTCAGCGCATAGCTGCCGATTCGCCCGTTGAAAGCCTTAAGGCAGGCGAAGACTGGGTCTGGTTGCACCTCGCGCTCAGCGACGCGCGCACACCGGCGCTGATCGAGCGCATCGGCAATCTTCCGCAGGAGGCAATCGCGACCCTTACGAGCCACGACACGCAGGCGGCGATCACGGTCGCGGATGATGTCGTGCACGGCACGCTGGTCGATTTCGAGCGGACATTCGACGCGGTGACGCAGACGATCGGCTGGCTTCATTTCGCCGTCAGCGACCGGATGATCATCACCACGCGCCTGCATCCGCTAAGGAGCATCGACCGGGTGAAGGCGGCCGTGGAAAAGAGCTCCAAATGCAGCCGCCCGATCGATCTCTTCGAAATGCTCGTCGTCGAGTTCCAGCGCACCCTGATCACGCTGGTGCTCGAATTGACGGAGGAATTGAACATCATCGAGGACCATGTCTATGGCGAGGCGGGACACAGGAAACAGCCGGGGCTGGCGCCCTTGCGACGGACCGTCGTGCGGCTGCACCGGCACTTAAGGACCGTGCTCGCCCTGCTGCGCCGGGCCGGGGCACTGGAAGAGGATGAGGTGCCGCCGGGCTTCATCGACGTGACCGAGAGGCTCTCCGATCGGCTGGAATCCGTCGACCGCGATGTGTTCGCTCTTCAGGAACGCGCACGGCTGCTGCACGAGGAAATCGACAGCAAGATTTCCTCGGAAACGAACCGCCATATCTATATCCTCTCGCTGATGACAGCCTTCCTTCTGCCGCCGACGCTGGTGACCGGCTTTTTCGGCATGAACACGGGGGCGCTACCCTTCTCCGAGGGCAGCGGCACCGTTTTTGCGGGAATGTTCATTGCGTCGTCGATGGGCGTTGCCTGGCTCGTGCTCAAGCGCATCGGCATTATTTGAGCGAAGCGGACCGTTCAGCTATAGGGAGAATAGCACTGCCGGCGGGGGCCGTTATAAGGCTGATAGCTGTTGTCGTAAGCCCTGTAAGAGCGATAGCGATCATAGCACCATTGGATATGCCGGCTGCCGTAGCGCACCGGCGGGCGAACGGCGGGACGGCGCTCGATCACGATGCCGGGTCGGAAGGCAGCCCCCGGGTACCACCAACCGCGGTAATAGCGATAGCCGGGCCGCTGATAGCGGTACCCACGATAGCCGTTATAGTAATAGAAGTCGCCATACCGATAATAACCGCGCCGCGGCGCGTACTGAACGTCCGTGACGGCGCTCTCGACGGCAACCCGCGGGGGTAGAGGCGTGAAAGCCTGAGACGGCACCGCCGATGCCGCCAGCGTCATCGCTGCAAGCGCGCCCGAAAGCCATTTCAGTGACATCATTTCCTCCTGCCTTCGATTTCATGTACAACCGGCCCTTGCAAGGGCGACATACCAAGACTAGTGCCCGTCCATAAACGGTAAACTGCTGAATTTATTGAGTGAATCGCGATATCTGCGTGGGCAAAGCCCGGCGGTTTCAGGTATACTTTAGATCAAGCTACTGATTCTAAAGACAAACCCGTCACCGCCGGAGCCGACAATGCGCCAAGAACGCACCGTCCAAGCCAGCATATTTGATCTTTTCGCCGAACACGAGATCGGTCGTGAACTGAAGGCGATGTCGGAATGGCTGGATGAGCATGGCGATTTGCTCGGGCTGGTGGCGCGGGACCTGCGCCGGCATGGTCTCAGACAGACTGGCCGCGAGGGGCTACCAGCCGAGGCTGTGCTGCGCTGCGCGCTGCTCAAGCAGCATCGCCAGTTGAGTTACCAGGAACTGGCCTTCCACCTCGAAGACTCCGCCTCGTTCCGGGCGTTTGCCCGGCTGCCGTGGGGCTGGAACCCGAAGAAGTCGGTTTTGCACAAGACGATCAGCGCGATCCGGGCGCAAACCTTTGAAGAGATCAACGGGGTGCTGCTGGCGAGCGCCCGGCAGGAGAAGCTGGAAAGTGGCAAGGTCGTGCGCGTGGACAGCACCGTTACCGCCGCACTGATCCATGAACCGAGCGACAGCAGCCTGTTATGGGACGCTGTCCGGGTGACGGTGCGGCTGTTGCAGCAGGCCGAGGCACTGGGTAGCGCCATTCCATGGCACGACCATCGCCGCGCGGCAAAGAAGCGGGCCCGGGCGATCGAATATATCCGCGGCCGCCCTAAACGGATCAAGCACTACCGCGAACTGCTCAAGATCACGCGCACGACCTTGAGTTATCTGCAGCAGGCCAGTGAACAGTTGCCGCTGACGGCGGGCCCGGCCGGCGAACTGTGGCAGGCCCAACTCCGCCACTACCGGCCGCTGATCGAGCGGATCATCGCCCAGACCGAACGGCGGGTCCTGGCCGGGGAGCCGGTTCCGGCCGGCGAGAAGCTGGTGAGCCTGTTCGAGCCGCATGCCAACATCATCGTCAAGGGCAGCCGCGACGTCGACTACGGCCACAAACTCAATCTGACCACCGGCAGAAGCGGACTGATCCTCGACCTCGTCATCGAAGCCGGCAACCCGACCGACAGCGAGCGCTTGCTGCCGATGCTGGAACGCCACATCGCCTTTTACGGCGAGCCGCCGCGTCAGGCGGCGGCCGACGGCGGCTATGCCAGCCGCGAAAATCTGAGCGGAGCCAAAGCTCGCGGCATCCGCGACATGGCCTTCCACAAGAAGCGCGGCCTCAGCATCGAAGACATGGTCAGCAGCCGGCGGATCTATCGCAAGCTGCGCAACTTCCGCGCCGGCATCGAGGCCGGCATCTCTTGCCTGAAACGCGCTTATGGCTTGGGGCGCTGCACCTGGCGTGGGCTCGACCACTTCAAGGCTTATGTCTGGTCCTCGGTGGTCGCTTACAATCTCGCCCTCTTCGCCCGCCTCAGGCCGACCTGACGCTCCTGATCCGGTGGCGTTCAGAGTAAGTCCGGCGAGCGTCGGCCCATACCCTATGACCTATTGCCGCCAGATCGCTCTTCGGGACATAACCTGCGCCGCCTTGTGCCATCGCGCGTCCCAAGAAACGGTGTCAGCCGGCAAACTACCTTTCAAAACCGCCGAAAAACAGGCGTTTATGGACAGGCACAAGACTAGGGCAGAAGTCGCCGGAAGCAACCATCGCGCGCGGATGCAGCAAAGGAAAAATCTCGCCGTCGATACAATCCTGGGCGGAATCGGGCCGTCGACTTTGCCTCTTGAGGTCGGTGTACAGAAGCGTCCGCCTCGCGCAGATTGAGGCCGGGGCTGAGATTTACGACCTCTTAACTCTAAGTCGGCAATCTCAGAGAATGGAAAAGCGGGGAATCTCGATCATAGGGATGATCTTGCGCCTGGCGGTCCTCATGGGCCTGACCTTCGCGGCGGCGAACGCACGCGCGAGCGAAGTGGAGCCGTGGAAAGAGCGGCGCAACGCCCTCATCGTCGACGCTTACGAGTTGAACAGCATCGACTGGGAAGCCATGCTGAAGGACAAGCGGATAGCGGGCTTCATCGCGAAAGCTTCCGACGGCCTGCCGGAAAGCTACACCTGTACCGGTGACCACGGCGGCGATACGGTTGCACACTGCAAGACGATGTGGCGCAAATATGCGGTCAGCCGGGAACTCTATCAGACGCGCCGGATGATCGCGCGCTCGCATGGCCTGCTCTGGGGCGCCTATCATCTGGCAAGGCCCGGCAACCCCGTCGATCAGGCGAACCACTTCATCGACTATGCCGATCCGCGCGACGACGAGCTGATGGTGCTCGATATCGAAGGGATCGATCCGGAAAAATACATGTCGCTCGAAGACGCAGCAATCTTCGCCGGCCATGTGAAGGCCCGGACGGGGCGCTATCCCGTCCTCTATACCAACCACGCAACAGCGAAACACATTGCCGCCAACCGCTTCAAGCATCGGCTTCTAGCGCGTCTTCCGCTCTGGTATGCGCGCTATAAGCCCGATATCCGCAAAGTCTTTCCGATGGGCAACTGGGACCGCTACGCGCTCTGGCAATTCTCGTCGGCGCATAATTGCGGAAAGAAGCGTTGCCCCTATCGGGTGCCCGGCACCCTCGACGATATAGACGTGAATGTCGCAGCGATGAGTGCATCGGCACTGAAGAGAATCTGGCCCCATGGCGCGCTTCTTCCGGAGAAGCCGCCGGTGCTCACCGTTATCGCCTCGGCCACCGTCGGCACGATCCCGGCGTTGAATGCAAGTGCAACGGCCGCTCTTTCGCGGCCGCTCGTGATAAGCCGCGCCGAGGCGGAGAGCGGATCAGGGGCGGGAGCCGACGAGACGGTTACCGGCTCCATCGCCGTCAGGGCCGCCGAGGCACGCCTGCCCTACCAATCCGAGCGGCGGTAACTCAGGCCTCGATCTGGACGTCGCTTGTCGGCCGCGAACAGCAGGCGAGGATGTAGCCCTCCTCGATCTCATCGTCGAGAATGCCGCCATTGTGGTTCATCTCGACATCGCCGGCGATCTTCATCACCCGGCACGTTCCGCAGATGCCGCCCTCGCAGGCGGCCCCGATCCTGACGCCGTTGGCCCGGGCCGTCTGCAGAATCGTCTGGCCGGGAACGGCGGTCGCCTCCTTGCCGCTCATGGTAAAGGTCACCCGCGCCGCACCGGCCCCGGCATCGGCCGCCGGCCCCGCCCGAATTGCAAGCTCCTCGGCCGCCGGCGCCGCGGCGGGCTGGAAGCTCTCCTGGTGATAGCCGGCCATGTCGAAGCCCGCCGATTCCAGCATCGTCCTAACATTGCCCATGAACGGCTCGGGCCCGCAGCAGAAAACGGTTCTTTCCATGAAATCCGGTGCGAGCATCGGCAGCTTCGCCGCGTCGATGCGCCCGCGCAGACCATGCCAGCCATGCCGTGCCTCATGCCCCTCCACGAGGAAGCCGAGATTGAGCCGCGGCATTTGACGCGCGAGAACTTCGAGCTCCGTTCTGAAGAGGAGATCGTCCGGGCGGCGGGCGCAGGAAATGAAGGTGACATCCGTTTCCGGTGCGCAGTCGGCCATCCAGCGCGTCATCGACATCATCGGCGTGACGCCCGACCCCGCCGAAATGAAGAGATACTTTTCACCGGGATGACGGACGAAGCTGAAATCGCCGAGCGGCCCGAACGCCTTGAGCATCATGCCCGGTTTCAGATTGTCGAACATCCAGCGGGTGCCGATGCTTCCCGGCTGCGCCTTGACCGTGACCGCGACCGAAAGCGGGCGCGAGGGCGAGGATGACAGCGTATAGGTGCGCATCACCGGCTCGGCCGAGACGGGCAGTTCGAGCGTCACGAACTGCCCGGGCAGGTAGCGGAACCAGGCCGGCTTGTCGGAGCGGAAGGTGAAAGTCATCACGTCGGCGGCTTCGGCTACGGCCGACGTGCACTCCAGCATGTGCTGACGGTCTCTCCAGGGATCGAGCTCGTCGAAATGGTGAAAGGAGCGAGGCATTTCCATGGTCATGCCACCCGCGAGAGCTGCGTGGCCCCGCCCTGAAGGCGGTCCAGCATGAAGTTCGAATACCACTCGACGAACTGCATGACGCCGCCCTCGTGTTCGGCCGAATATGGACCCGGCTCATAGGCCGGCGAGCGGATCCCGAACGCGTTTTCCTCGACTATCTGCCGGTCCTGGTCGTTGGTCTCCGTCCAGACGTGCGTCAGCTCGTCTATCGTATAGTCGACGCCCTCCACCGCATCCTTGTTGACCAGCCATTTGGTCGTAACCTGTGTCAGTTCCGGCCCGAGCGGCAGAACGCGGAAGGTGATCGCATGATCGCCCAGAATGTGGTTCCAGGTCGTCGGATAATGGAAGAGGAGCAGCGTGCCGATGCCATCGGCGTCAAGCCCGGCGGAGAGCTGCCTGCGTACGGCCTTCTGTCCGGACATCGTATAGCTCTCGGCGCCGTTGATCAGCGGCATTCTCGTCATGCGGAACTGGCCGGTGGGCGCGATCCTGAAAGCGCTCGGAAGGCCCGCCGCCTCGCATTTCTGCCAATGGGCGCCGATTTCCGGGTCGTTCATCGCCCCCTGGACACCGGTGACGGTCGGCGCTTCGGGATAGGTACGGCAGAGTTCCGGATGATTGGCGGCGCAGTGGTAGCACTCGCGATTGTTCTCCCAGACCAGCTTCCAATTGCCCTTCTCGACGATCGTGCTCTCGAAGGCGACCTTCGTTTCCCCGAGGCGGTGCGGCGCGAGATAGGCCGCGACCGTCTCGCGGAACGGCCGGAAGTCCATCGGTTGTTCGGCAAGGCTGATGAAGATGTAACCGCCGACGGTTTCGCAGTGGATCGGCTTAAGACTGTGTTCGGCCGGGTCGAAGCCCTCGGGCATCTGCCGCGCGAAGAGCAGGCGGCCGTCGAGCTCGTAGGTCCACTGGTGGTAGGGACAGACGAGTTTGGCGGATGAGCCTTTGTGCTGCGTGCAGACGCGCGAGCCGCGATGGCGGCACGAATTGTGCAGTGCCCGCACCGCGCCCTGTCTGTCTCGAACGATAACGACCGGGTAATCGCCGACCTGCACCGTGAAATAGTTCCCCGGCCGCGGGACTTCACAATCATGGCCGATGAACAGCCAATCCTTGTACCAGATCTGCTCCAGGTCCTGGCGATAATAATCAGGATCGACGTAGAAGGCGCGGTCGAGGCTGTAGCCATCGCGACGGGTCTTCAGCTTGCGCAGCATTTCGGTCTGAATTTCCATGCCCTTATCCTCGTTTTCCGCCGTTTCGGAGAGGCAGGACTGGAACCCGCGCCGGCCGCATGGACCCGCAACGCAATTGGCTCCGATCCGGCTGCCCGCCGCAACCAGCTACGGTCTGTTTCTGCTTCAAGGCTGGTTTCCGGGCTCTGGAGCTGTCCGCAAGGGACCTGCCCGGCGCCTTCCCGGACGCTGTGTCCAGTGGCCTTCTGCCGTGGCTGTTCGCTCCACCACCGTTGCGGGGGCAGCGCCGGGATTTGACCGGCTTCCCAATTCTCCGCCTTCCCTTCGAGGCAGCACCTTGAGTGTCCTCATCTAAGCCTCAGGGCCGGTCCGGCAACTGCCAATAGACGACATCCGCTTCCAGAAAGACGACAGCCATTCGCGGCGCAATCGGCACGATTGGCAGACGGATATTATCCATAACAAACAAGGAAGTAGGTGAATCTCCGCGCAGCCGGCGGAATTTTCGGCAGCGCCGTTCATGGCGCGAAGGCGACTGGCCATTTTACGACACGGCCCACCGACACAAGGTCTGATTGATGCTCGCACGGCCGCAAACGAACCAATTCGTTAACTGTGATGATTTACGTTCGCTACCATCAACCAGCTTTCGGACAGGACGGCGCGACGACGCCCATGGCAAAACTCCGATATTACGACGCTGCCGACAAGGCGCCGGCCGCACCGGCGAAAGCCAAGGCTCACACCGAGTTCCTGCGGACCGGCCGGATCGATAGACGCCGGTGGATGGCGAACGAGCGTCAGTATCTCAGTTATGCCGAGGTTGCGCAGCAGACGGCGCGGAAGCTGACGACGGCGGGCGAGACGACCCACAGCCGAATCAACGGGTTTCATGCCTCGATCCAGTTCCCGAAGATGGTCTTCCATCGCACGCTCGCCAACAGTCCGCATCTCGGCTACTGCCACGTGACCGCCGCGAAAACCTGCCTCGCCAAGGGACATGAGATCACCTGGTCCTTTTATCTCGCGAACTTCTTCTGCGACCTCGGGAACGAGACCCATTTCTTCGACCGGATCCAGCCGGGCTATTCGCGCATGTATTTCGCCGTCGCGATCGAGCCCGATGCCGGCGAAGAGCGGATCGTCGTCAACCGCAACGTGCGCGGCAACGGCCTGATTTTCCGGACGCAGGATCCGAAGGTGGCGCTGAAGAACGTGCTGATGCTCGGCGCACGCGACGAAGCCTTGCGGCGGATCATTCGCAGCCTTTGACCAAGAAAATCGTTCTGTTTTTGCAATCGCTCCGTTAAGGAAGCGACGGAAAGGATCAGAACGCCATGGCCGAAATCATCGACACGCGCATCGAACCGGAGCGGGCAATCGAGACGGCTTGCGCAGTGCTTTCGGACGGGGAACCCGTGGCGATCCCCACGGAGACCGTATACGGCCTTGCCGCCGATGCCACGACCCCCGATGCGATCAGCCGCATTTACGAGATGAAGGGGCGTCCGCGGTTCAATCCGCTGATCTGTCACGTCTCCGATCTGGCGATGGCGGAGGCACATGTGACCTTCGATCCGGTTTCGAGACGTCTGGCCGAGGCTTTTTGGCCTGGCCCCCTCACGCTGATCCTGCCGCAGCGGCGGGAAAGCACCGTGCACACGCTCGCATCCGCCGGTCTCGATACGCTCGGAATTCGGATGCCCGACGGCTTCTCGCGTCGGGTGATCGCCCGGTTCGGACGGCCGTTGGCGGCGCCGAGCGCCAACACCTCGGGCAAGATCAGTCCCACCAGTGCGGCCCATGTGCAGGCGGATCTCGGCTCCAGGCTGAAGCTCATCCTCGACGCAGGCCCGGCCGCGATCGGCCTGGAATCGACCATCGTCAAGGTCGAGAACGGAAGGCTGCGGCTGCTGAGGCCCGGCGGGCTCGACGCGGCAGAGATCGAAGCTTTGACCGGTCTCGCCATCGAGCGCCCGGAGACCGCCGGCGCTGTCATCGAGGCGCCCGGCATGCTCGCCTCGCATTACGCTCCCGGTGCCGCTGTGCGGCTCGATGCCGATGAGGTCCGGAAAGGAGAGGCCCTCATCCGCTTCGGCGGAAAGGCACTTCCCGGTGAAGGCGATGCCGCGATCGTCTTGGATCTCAGTCCGGGCGGCAGCCTGCGGGAAGCCGCGGCCAATCTTTTCGATTATATGAAAAAGGCGGATGCCAGCGGCGCCGCGACCATCGCTTTCGGCCCGATCCCGAGCGTGGGGCTCGGCGAAGCGATCATCGACCGGCTGCAGCGCGCGGCCGCGCCGCGGGGCTGATGGCCACCGGCACGCTTGAAGCAACCACGTGATCCGAGGCAGGGCCATGACCACCATCCTTCCATCTCCCGAACTCATCGCCTCCTTCGTCGACATCGTCGGGCCCGGCAATGCCCTCACCGCACCCGCCGACACGGCCCCCTACCTGGTCGAGTCCCGCGGGCTCTATCACGGCACGACGCCGCTCGTGCTCAGGCCCGGCTCCGTCGAGGAAGTTTCGCTGGTCATGCGGCTTGCGAGCCAGACCCGAACGGCAGTCGTGCCGCAGGGCGGCAACACCGGACATGTGGCCAGCCAGATTCCGCGCGAGGGCAGAGCCGACGTGGTCCTTTCCCTCGAGCGGCTGAACCGCATCCGCGACATCGACCCGGTCGGCAACGTGATCGTGGCCGATGCCGGTTGTATTCTGGCGGATATCCAGAAGGCCGCCGATGACGTCGACCGGCTTTTTCCCCTGTCACTCGGCTCGGAAGGCTCTGCCAGGATCGGCGGCAATCTTTCGACCAATGCCGGCGGCACTGCCGTGCTTGTCTATGGCAATATGCGCCAGCTTTGCCTGGGGCTGGAGGTCGTGCTTCCGACCGGGGAGATCTGGAACGGGCTCAGACGCCTCAAGAAGGACAATACGGGCTACGATCTGCGCGATCTTTTCATCGGTGCCGAGGGAACGCTCGGCGTCATAACCGGCGCCGTTTTGAAGCTCTTCCCGAAACCGCGGGGCCACCAGGTGGCTTTTGCCGGCCTCAGAAGCGTCGAGGACGCACTGGCGCTTTTCGATCGGGCATCGAGCCTCTGCGGGCCGGCCCTGACGGGCTTCGAACTGATGCCGCGGCTCGGCATCGAGTTCACCACCCGGCACATCGCCGGCGTGAGAGATCCGATGGAAACGACGCATCCGTGGTACGCGTTGATCGATATCTCCACCTCGGATACCGCCGAAAGCGCGGAGCGGATGGTGCAAGACCTTCTCGAAGCGGTCATCTCCGACGGTCTCGTCGAGAACGCCGTCATTGCCCAGAACGAAGCGCAGCGCAGAGCCCTCTGGCACATGCGCGAAAGCATGTCGCCGGCACAAAAGCCCGAAGGCGGCTCGATCAAGCATGACGTTTCGGTCCCGGTATCGAGCATTCCGGCCTTCATGACGGAAGCGGATGCGCTGGTCTCCAAGGCCATTCCCGGCGCACGCATCTGCGCCTTCGGCCATATGGGCGACGGCAATATCCACTACAACATCTCCCAGCCCGTCGGCGCGGACAAGCAGGGCTTTCTCGACCGGTGGCGCGAGATCAATGCGATCGTTCACGCCGTCGTGCTCAAGCATGAGGGCTCGATATCTGCCGAGCATGGCATCGGCCAGTTGAAACGCGACGAACTCGCGGCGATCCGCTCGCCGATCGAGATCGAGCTCATGCGGCGGATCAAGCACGCTTTCGACCCGGCGGGGATCATGAACCCCGATAAGGTGCTGCGCGAGGATTGAGGCGAGTAACGACGCGTGCCGGTCCGGCCGCCGTTAAGCCCTACCCGCCCTTCCTGAGCTGCGACAGTTGGAAGAGCGTATCGGCGCTGATGCCGATATTGCTGCCGCTGCCCGAGAGCACCACCACGGCCGGATCGACTTCCATGTTGTTCTCCAGATCGTAGAGCACGGTGAAGCGCGCGAGGAGCTTCTTCAGCTCGGCCGGATCGCTCAGCTTCTCGAGCTCGAGGTTCTTCTCGACGATCTTTGCCTGCTGGTCGATGTCCATGGAACTGAATTCGTCGGGCAGGCTGAAGATCGTGCGGAACACTTCGGCGAGCGCATCATCGGCCAGGAGATCGTAAGCGTCGACGAGCGAGCCTGCCTGGCGCTCGAAATAGAGTGCCAGGCGGACACCTGCATTGTCCTCGCCGGCCTGTTCTTCCAGCGTCTGGTGCAGATACCGGTCGAGGGTCTCGTAAAGCCCCTGCCGCGTGATGATGACGCTCTTGTCCTCGCGCAGCACGTTGCCGCCGCGGTCGAAATTGAACGAGGTGACCAGGGCGATATAGGCCCCGGAGTTCTGATGCTGATTGATGAAGCTCTTGGGATCGTCCAGATCGGAGGTGAAGATGTCGCGAAGGAAATCGACGGTGACATTCTCGGGATCGATGCCGTTTGCCGCCAGAGCGAAATCGACCAGGCGGGAATCGGCCAGAAATTCGTCGAGAGAGGAGAGTTTGGCGACCTCGGCCGTATAATATTCGGCATCCGCTTTGGCCTTGGTCTTGTCCTCCTCCGAGCCAAAACGGGACTTGTTGACGATGTAGGTCTTGGCGGTCTCCTGAATCAGCGTCTCCGACTGCGCCAATGCCGGAACGCCGATGTCGCCCGCTGTCGTAAAGTTGAACAGCTGGGCGAGCTTCAGGTAACGCTCGTCCTTCAGCGTGTAGACGAAGCTTTCCGGATCGGTGAGATCGCTGGTCAGAACCCGCTTGATCGTCCGTGAGCTTTCGGCGTCCGGATCGAGACCGACGGCTTGCAGCGCGAAATCGTAGATCGAAGCCGTGTCGATGAAGTCGCCGACGGACGCCACCTTCTCGACGGCAAGCTTATAGGCGCCGATCGCCTTCGCGTCCGCTGCGTCGTCCTTGTCGTTGTAGCGCGTCATGTAACGGCTGGAGGTGAGTGTCGTCTGTTCCGCGGTCTGCGCCGCATCGCCCGCCGCGAGCGTGCCGTCCGCCTGGAAGTTGAAGGCCCTGGCGAGCGCCTTGTAGTTCTCGTTCCCCTTGCCGATCGTATTGATGTAGCTGTTCGGGTCGTCCGGATCGCTGGTCAGGATATTCTTGATCGTAGCCGGCACGATGGTGACCTCGTTGAGATCGAAGGCCGTGCGGATGTAGTTATAGAGGCGCGTATCGGCGACAAGCTCGCTGACGGTCGTGATGCTCGCGATCTTTTCCTCGAAATAGGCCTTGTTCAGGAGCGCTGCCTGGGGGGTGATCCGCGGATTGCTGGAGACGTAGAGTTCATTCATGGTCTTCTTGTGCGCGGCGGTCTGCGCCGATCCCGCAGCCACCGTGCCGTCGGCGTTGAACTGGAAAGCCGCCGCCATCGCCAGGTAATTGCTGACCGTGGAAATCGACTTGTTGTAGGTGGCTATCTTCGCCCGGAGTTCCAGCTTTTCCGCCTCCGTCGTGCCGCTCTGCTGGAGCTTCGCCTGAGCGTCGGCTCTGGCAGCCTCGAGCTCCGATAGTCTGGGTTCGAGCACGGTTTTCTCATAGCTGTCCGGATCGTCGGCATTGCTGGAGAGAACGTTGCGGAGCGTTTCACGGGAGTACGTGCTCTCGTCGATACCGAAGACGGTGAAGACATAGGTCCGCAGACGCTCATTGTTCAGAAGCTGATCGACGCTCGTTACCTTGTCGATCATGACGTTGTAGTAGCGCGTCTCTTCCTTCTGGGTTTCCCCGATGCTGGCGATACTCGTATTGTAGAGGCCGATCATCTCGTCGAGCTGCGCTTCGGTCTGGGAAACCGCCGTTCCACCGCTGAAGCTGAACGCCATCGTGAATTCGCGGTATCGTTCGTCCGTCAGCTTGTTGGCAAAGCTGTTATCGTCGGACAGGTCGCTTTCGAGCACCTTCCTCATGAAGGCGACCGACTCGATCATATCTGCCAGGCCATAGGCCTTCATCGCGTAGGAATAGAGGCGGTAGTCGGCGAGGAACTCGTCGACGGAGGCCACACTGCCGATGTTCTCCCTGTAATACTGCGTGTCGCGGGCGACGATCGTCTGCTCCGACACGCGCTTCAGGCTGAGCTTCATGTCCCGTGCGATCAGATTGTAGTCGAGATAAGTCGAAACCATGCGTCGCCCGCCAGCAAGGAACGGGGACCGCCGGCGCGCCGACATCCCCTGAAACCACTCCGATGATGGCGAAGATCGCGCAGCATGCTTGTGTGTGGCTTTTGCCGCTGGAGCGGATGAGAAAAAACGTGTGCCCGTTTTCCGTCCGCATCCCGCCCTGGCAAAGCACATCGAAAATGCCTGCGGTTTCATTGACGAATGAGAAACCTTGCGGCCTCGGCTTTTGCTAACCATCGGAGACAGCAAAGTTTTTTTAACCGCGAATTTTAAGCCGCCCGGAACGGAGCCCGCCTATCCTCCGCCCCTAGAGGACGAAAAGTCCCGAGAGGAAAGCCGGAAACGGCTCTCAAGGAAAAACAAGGGCGATATGAAATGCGCAATACACTCTCTCAGCCGGCTTGGGTCGGAAACACGCTCAGACTTGACCCGAAGCGCTTTCCGCAGCAAGCAAGCTACGTGCTGCGCGGGCACACGGGGAATGTCAGCATCAGCCTTGACGAGCGTGGCGCTGTTCTGCGCAAGGTGCTACCATTCAGCGGCCTGCCGCTTTCGATCGCTCTGCCGGCGCGAGCTTTCAAGGGTGTGGCGGCACGGGCAATCGACCATGGCGACGGGGAGGTTACAGTGACGCTCGAACTTCATCACGATGATCCGGATCTCTGTATCCCGCTGCTCGTGGCTCATGATCTTTCGGACATCGCAGCCGATTGGCGCGCCTGGGCCGAAGCCTATCGCATTCCGATGCTCATGGTGGAAGCCGACGGGGTCGCACGGCCGCTCGAGGAACATATCGGCGATGTTCGCACCGCTCCCGCAAAGCCGCGCCGCCGCCATTCCTTTTTCGCCGAGCGCCGGCCGCGCTTTCTCGTGCGCCGCTCCACCGGCAGTCTCGGCATCCAGATGAAGATCGACGGCCGCGAAATCATCGCCCGGGCGTGACCGCAGCGTTCCAAGTTACAAGACAACGATCAGCAAGCCGGCCCTTCGACGCTCCGCGCCTTAGGGCCGGCTTCTGCGTTCAAATGAGCCGCACGAGAAGCGAGAGCACAAGTCCGGCAAAGATGATCAGGCCGACGACGCCGTTGAACTTGAACAGCGCGAGACATTGTAGCGGATCGTGAATGTTCAATACGAGAATCTGATAGGCGAGCATCACCGCGGCCACCAGAAGCCCGACATAGGCGAAAAATCCGGCACCGGCGGACAGGAAGGCGAAAAGCATCAGGAAAACCGCAATCCCGTATAGCCCGATAAGCCAGGGCCGCGGGTTCTCGCCGAAACGGCGGGCGGTCGAGCGAACGCCGATCAGCTCGTCGTCCTCCCTGTCCTGATAGGCATAGATGGTATCATAACCGATGGTCCAGGCGATGGCGGCAACGTAGAGGATGATCGCGGCCAGGGAGAGGCTGCCGAACTCAGCGGTCCAGCCCATGATCGCGCCCCAGGAGAAGGCGAGCCCCAGGAAAAACTGCGGCCAGTCCGTGAAGCGCTTGGCGAAAGGATAGATCGCGACCAGCGCCAGCGAAAGGAAGCCGAGAAAAATCGTGAAACCATTGAACTGCAGCAGCACGACGAGGCCCACAAGGGCCTGCAACAGCATGAATGCCTTCGCCTGAAAACGGGTGACGCGGCCGGAAGGCAGCGGTCGGGAGCGCGTACGTGCCACTTCCATGTCGATGTCGTGATCGACGATGTCGTTGTAGGTACAGCCGGCGCCGCGCATGGCAATCGCTCCGACAACGAACAGAAAGACATGGAAGAGAAATCGCCCAGCCGAAAAGCTGCCGAGCGATGCCGCCGTTCCGGACGCCAAGGCCGCCGACCAGAGGCACGGCCACAAGAGCAATTGCCAGCCGATCGGCCGGTCCCAACGCGCGAGCTGCGCATAGGGCCACAGCGCTCGCGGCAGAACCCGATAGACCCAATTGTTGGACGGCGCGTCGTGCACGCGGCCGGAATCGATGGAAGAACTGTTCATGGCCTCTGTTTGGCCCCGCAAAACCTGCCGGTCAAGCGCTCCATTTCATCCCGCCGCCATCCAGGCCGACCCGTCAGGGGAGCGTGAAATCGAAGCGATAGGTCGCGGTCACCCCGACGAGGAACTGGTCGGGGCTGCCGCGCTCGCGTACGAGGCTTGAATCGGCGGCAGCGCCCATCAATCGCCGATATTCGGCATAGACACCCGTTTCGAGCTTCTCGGTCGCCATCCAGTTGATCTCCGCCCCGAGCCCAGCGGAATAAATACCGCCACCCGGATCGTAGGTGCCGAGTCCCGAAGCAGCGGATTCCGCTGCGTTGACGCCATAATAGGCGTCGAAATAATCGCTCGATGCCGCCGTCAACCGCGGTCCGGCGGAAATGCGGACGGTTTCGCCGAGATCGGCGAAGGCATCCGCCGCGACATCGGCGACGACCCCGTGATGGCTGCGGATACCCTGACGTATCTCTGCGCGAAGGCGCATCCAGTCCGTGGGGTAGACTTCCGCGAAACCGCCGATTTCGCCGCCGAATTTCGGATGGTCGAGGCCTTTAAGATCGCTCGAATCGTCCTCGTCACGCTCGAAAATCAATTTGCCGACGGCGCCCGCGCGGAAATGTCCCTGGTCGAGCAGGGCGTAGGACATGTTGTCGTTGCGCGACGAAAAGCGCACGGCGCTGCCAGCCTTGCCGAGCGAAACGAGCGGCGCCGCCTGAAGCATGCGCTTCGAACCGCCTTCATACTCCGGACCGAGAAAACCAGTGGCGCCTATCTTCAGATACCAGTCTCCAGACCAGGGGTACCGGCGTTCTTCGGCGGCAACGACTCCGGCTGCAAGAAGAAAAGCCTGAGACGCAAGAAAAACAACATGAGTTCTCATCTATACTCCGAAGAATAATTTATTGGGCTGGCAAACCCAGGACGTGCCCAAAGCACGTATAATGGGTGTCTACCCATTCATACAACGCCTTCTTATCTTCGGCAAGTCCATGAGATTCCGTTAATCCGATCTGTTCAGCTTCGGGATTCATACCGAACCGCGGCTACGTCGCAAATTGAACTAGGGCCTGTTGAGATTCAATTTGAGTTCATGACGGCTGCTGCGAGATGGATAACGGCGTTGAAGCTCTGGTCGGTTTTGTCGGCACGCATGGCGATGCGCTGAATTCCTCGCGTAACGACCGTGCGCCACTGCATGTTGATCGTAGCCGGTCAATGGACAGAAACAGCAGCAGCTCAAAGGGCTACAGCGACCTTTGCGCGTCTCATAAGACGCGCGGCGCTGTAGGAAACGTATCGGAGGACTGCAACCTCTCCTCTCCTCTCCTCTCCTCCCCTCATCCCTGTGCTCGTCACAGGGATCCAGCAGCGCCGCGTCTGCGGCGCGGGAAGCGTTCTTTCAGCCCAAGGACTTGGTCTGGCTGGATTCCTGTGACAAGCACAGGAATGAGGGATCGGGATGTGCGCCTACTACAACATTTGATTTCGAATATGCGAGGGGATGGTCAGCCTGTGACGCGATGAAACGCGCCGAGGGACCGCACCCTCTCCGCCCTCATCTCTCTCTGTGCTCGTCACAGGGATCCAGCAGCGCCGCGTCTGCGGCGCGGGGAATGAGGAAATCAAACAGGCCGCCGCGGGTGGCTCGAATTTCAACAGGCCTTGGCGCATTTCAACGAAAATTGCCGACGCCGTTCAGGTCCGCTGGTCACGCAGATAGACGCTCGGCGGCGCACCCAGCATGCGGCGGAACATGGTCGTGAAAGCTGCGACGTTCTCGTAACCGGCGTCGAGCGCCACCGTGGTGATCGGCTCGCCGTCCGCAATGCGCGGCAGCGAGGCGAAGATGCAGGCATGCTGTCGCCACGTGACGAAGCTCACGCCCGTCTCCTGCCGGAAAAGCCGCGTGAAGGACCGCCGGCTGATGCCCATGCGCGCCGCCCACGCGTCGATGTTCGCGGATGCCGATGGCGCTTCCAGAAATTGCCGGCAGAGGGCTGCAAGCTTGCGGTCGCGCGGGAAAGGCAGGCCTAAAGGTCGCTGGTTGAGCCGCGGTATTTCCGTGAGCAGCAATTCCATGATCAGGCTTTCGCGCCGTTCGGACGACGCTTCGTTCCCGGCGCCGACGAGTTCGTCGATGAGGCTGCCGACGAGCGCGCTCATTTCCAGGACGAGGGGCCGGCGCGCTTCGCTTGCCTCCGGCGGGATGTAGATGGAATGCATACGCACATCGCTGACCATCTCGGCCGAATGCTCGATTCCCGCGGGAATCAGCAGGGCGTGTCCCGGGGGAATCATCCAGCGTCCCTCCGACGTATAGACGAGCACCACCCCCGAACGCGCCCACCAGAGTTGAGTCCGGCTGTGACTGTGGGAGGGCACGGTGAGCCCGCAGGCGTAGTCCCTCCCGATCGCGAGAACGGGCGCGTTCGCCTTCTCGATCCATTCCAGGCTTCTGAAATGGTCCGCGTCCGGCAACTTTGGCAGGTGATGTCGGGCGGATTTCGCCATATGGCCCACTCTCGAAAGAACTCGACCAAATCACAAAAGCAGGCCAGCGACAACCCGTCTAGAGATGGCCGAAAAGGCTCCGTTGGCGGGCCGCCCCCTAAGGAAACATTCTCCATGGCAACGGTCACGTCGGCGGGCACCATCAGCCCGGAAAAGACAGCATTTTCGGTCATCCTGGCGGTCAGCTTCTGTCATATGCTGAACGACATCATGCAATCGCTGCTGACGGCGCTCTATCCTTTGCTCAAGGAAAACTACGCGCTCGATTTCGTCCAGATCGGACTTCTGACGTTCACGTTTCAGGTGACGGCGTCGATGCTGCAGCCGGCCATCGGCATCGTGACGGATCGTTGGGCGCTACCCTATTCGCTGCCGTTCGCCATGCTCTCGACCTGCATGGGTCTCCTGCTTCTCGCCAATGCCGACCACTTCTGGATGCTTCTCTTGGCAGCGAGCCTGATCGGCATCGGGTCGGCGATCTTCCACCCCGAATCCTCCCGCGTGGCCCGGCTTGCGTCGGGCGGCCGCCACGGGCTGGCTCAGTCGCTGTTCCAGGTCGGCGGCAATGCCGGAAGCGCGCTTGGCCCGCTGCTGGCCGCATTCATCGTGCTCCCTTTCGGCCAGGGCAGCCTCGGCTGGTTCTCCATCGTCGCCATCACCGGGTTCTTCGTGCTTTCCTGGGTGAGCATGTGGTACGTCCGCCACCGCCGCGCGACCATGAGCCGTCCCGTCCCCAGCCGCGCGCTGCCCTTGCCGAAGGCGCGGGTCCTGTGGACGATCGCGATCCTCGTCCTGCTGACGGCTACGAAGAACGTCTATCTCACCAGCATCTCGAGCTATTTCACCTTCTTCGTCATTGAAAGGTTCGGCACCAGCGTACAGCAGGCGCAGCTGATGCTGTTCCTCTTCCTCGGTTCGGCGGCCGCAGGAACCTTCCTCGGCGGCCCGATCGGCGATCGATACGGCGCCCGCTTCGTCATCTGGTTCTCGATCCTCGGCGTCGTTCCGTTCACCCTTCTGCTGCCTTATGCGAACCTGTTCTGGACGGGCGTGCTGAGCGTCATCATCGGCCTCATCTTCTCGTCCGCTTTCTCGGCGATCGTCGTCTTCGCGCAGGAACTCGTTCCCGGCCGGGTGGGGCTCATCGCCGGCGTTTTCTTCGGTTTCGCCTTCGGCGCCGGCGGCATGGGCGCCGCGGTCCTCGGCGTCTTCGCCGATCGGCAGGGCATCGAGTTCGTCTATAAGATCTGCTCCTATCTGCCGCTCCTCGGGCTGCTCACCGTATTTCTGCCGAAGCTGCCGGCGCGATGAACAGGCGTGCGGGCGCCTCGCGCCCGCACGATCTTGCTCCGGACGTAAGCATTCCTCAATCATTGCCGGATAGCGTCCGGCGATGGGGGTGTGCAGGGGCAGAACATGAAGGCACGCAGGGCTATTTCCGTCTTTCTGGCGACACTGCTTTGCGCTTCTGCGAGCCGCGCCGAAACGCTCAACCTGCTTATCTGGGAAGACTATATCGCCGAGAGTCTCATCGACCGCTGGACCGAAAAGACGGGCGTTTCCATCCGCCAGATCAATTTCGACAGCGACGATGCCCGCGACGAGATTCTTGCCGATCCGGGCCGTAACATCGATCTGGTCATCGTCGATGAGAACGGCGCGACGCTTTTCGGACGAAAGGGCATCATCGAGCCGCTCTCCGAGACCAATCTGCCCGCGATCGCGGACTATGCGCCGCAATGGCGCAAATCCTGCGCCGGTTACGGCCTTCCCTACTTCTGGGGCACCGTCGGCATCCTCTATCGCTCCGATGTGGTCACGCCGCCACCGACATCCTGGCGTGACATGATGCGTCCTGCACCGGCGTTGCAGAAGCACATCGCCATGTTCGCCGACCACAGCGAGATTTTCGTGCCCCCGCTGATGCTGCTCGGCGCCTCCGTCAATGCCGACGACACGGCAACGCTGAAGGCCGCATTCGCGCTCCTGAAGACGCAGGCCCCATCCGTGCTGACCTACGACTACGTCGTCACCTCGATCCAGGATCCCGCCTTGGCCGGAAATATATATCTGGCGCTGGGCTATAGCGGCGATCAGCATGTGCTCAACAGTAAAGCCGGCAAGGCGGGGCTATGGCGCTACGCGGTCCCGAAAGAGGGCACGTTGTCGTGGCTCGACTGTTTTTCCGTCACGGCCGCATCCCCTCGCAAGCAAAGGGCTCTCGAATTCCTGAACTTCATCGGATCGCCGGAGGCCGCCGCTGCCAACGCGATCGCGCTCAACATGCCGACCGCAAGCGGCGCGGCTCTCAAGCTCCTTCCGGAGACCATGCGCTCCGATCCGGAAATCTACCCGCCGTCCGAAATCATGGCGAAAAACCAGCATCACCAGGAACTGTCCGTCAGGTCGATCGAAGCGCGCCGGCGAATCATCAACACTTTGGCGAACTTCCAGTGACCCTCGGCAAGCGTGCGCTCATCCTCATCTTTCCGGTCGTGCTCGCAGGTTATCTTCTCGCGGCTCTCTCCGTACACGTCGCCCAGAGCCGCTCCATCCGCGCACTCGAGCACGCCAAGCTCTCACAACGGCTCGAACACGCCGCCTCCGTCTTCCAGAACGAGGTTCGGCGCAGCCGCGGTGCCCTCAACGCGCTTCTGAGCGGCAACGCGCTGCGGCAATACGTGGCCGAAACCGACAAGAAATACCGCGCCAATGCGCTCGGTGTGCGGCTGCAGGAGAGCCTGACGTCGCTGTCCGACGATCCTGCGGGTTTTATCTCCCTGGCCGTTCTCAACAGCAAGCTGGAAACGGAGTACTACTTCGAGAACAGTTGGGATCCCTTTGCGGAAATCGACCCGGCACAGCTGGATCTCGCGCGCCAGTTGCTCAACGGATCGAAACTCGGCGACTGGAGCTATGTCGACTCCGCCGGCGACCGGCCGCGGATCGTCTATTCGCTGTTCGTCGATCCGGTAACCTTTGGCCGGCCGGCCCCCAGCAACAGGGCAAATGCGCTGCTGATGCAGGTTGCGGTACAGCCCGACCGCTTTCTCAGGCTGCTGGCCCCGCTGAAAAGGGAATATGGCGCCGATATCGTCCTCCAGCCGTGGCCGCTTGCCGTGACCGACGATCTGTCGGCAAGCGTTCCTCTCGGGCCCGCCTTGCATGCGACGCTGACGGTTTCTGATGCGCATTTCGAAGCCCAGATGATGCGGCAGAAACTGCTCCTCGCCCTCGGCGCTTTGGCCATGAGCCTCTTTTCGATCTGGCTGATCATCGTGCTCATCCGCCGCTTCATCACGGGCCCGATCGCAACGCTCGATACCAATGTCATGGCGGTGATGGCCGGCGCGCGCGCGGAAATCGCCGAGGTGGACGAGGCCGGCGAAATCGGCCGTCTGACCCGAAACATCCGGGAGATGCATCGACAATCCGTCCAGTCGCTCCAACTCGTGCAGCGGAGTTCCTGGACCGACACGTTGACGGGCATCAGCAACCGGGGACGCTTCAACATGCTTGCCGCGCAGGCCGTCCAGGAGGCTGTCGCATCCGGCGAGAAATGCAGCCTGCTTTTCATCGACATCGACAACTTCAAGTTCGTCAACGACAAGCACGGCCACGATGTCGGCGACGAGCTCTTGAAAACGCTCGCCGCCCGGATCGCACGCGATGTCGGAGCGATCACCCGCAGGCGCGGACAGGAGCCGGCCATCCTCGCGCGGCTCTCCGGCGACGAGTTCGCGGTTCTGTTGCGTTCGCAGCTCGGCGACGGCGCGGTGCGGGAGGTTTGCGGCGCGATCCTCGCCCTGTTTTCAGATGGGTTCGAGCTTTCCGGCAAGCGTTATCCGGTCACGGCAAGCATCGGCGTTGCCGCATGTCCTGATGATGCGAGCTCGGTCGCGGAGCTGATCTCGAATGCCGACGCCGCCATGTACCAGGCGAAGAGCGCCGGCAAGAACCGGTCCGCCCGCTTCTCCCGCGCGCTCAACGACAAGCGCACCCGCCAGCGGCAGATCCAGGATGAGCTGCGCGCGCTCGATCCCGACGAGCAGTTTCACCTGGTCTACATGCCGATCGTCGACGCCGGCGGAAAAGTCACCGGTTGCGAGGCTCTGTTGCGCTGGCACTCGCCGGTCCTGGGGCATGTGACGCCCGACGAATTCGTTCCGATAGCCGAGAGCTCCGGTCTGTTTACGAAAATCGACTGGTGGGTCATCGACAAGGCGATGTCGGATTGCCACCAGCTGAAGGCGCTGTTCGGCCCCGATACGGTTCTCGCGATCAACATCTCCTCGGCCGAACTGCACTCGAAGTCGATCAACGACCATTTTTCGGACTGCCTCGCGCGCCACGGCCTGGAGGCGCGATCGATCGACATCGAGCTCACCGAAACATTCGCCGTCCAGATCAGCGATCAACTGCGCCTGAATATGGAAGAGCTCAGGAGCAAAGGCTTCCGGCTCTCGATAGACGACTTCGGCGCCGGCTACACATCGGTTCAGCAGATCATCGATTATGCCGCCGACACGATCAAACTCGACCGGGCGCTCGTCTCCAACCTGGCCGCTTCGCGATCGCTGGCGGTACTCAAAGCGGTCGTCGCGCTCTGCCACGCGAAGGAGATGACCGTGGTCGGCGAAGGCGTCGATACGCCGGAAAAGCTCGCCATGCTCACGGCGGCGGGCTGCGACCGCTTTCAGGGCTATCTGATCAGCAAGCCGCTCCCGCTTACCGAGCTGGCGATCTGGGCGCTCTCCCGGGTCGCGCTCGCCGCAGACAAGCCGGCTGACGACGACGGCTGGCCGGTGGCTGCAAGCCGGCGCTGACGTTACTCCCCGACAGAATCACGCTGGCTGGCACCAGGAAATTTGCAGCGCGGGCCGCTTTTTCCTTGACCTCGTCCCGCCGGCCGTCTTAACCGCAGCGCAACAATTCCTGACGGCGAGGATGGCGATGAAGGTTCTTCTGATCGGATCGGGCGGCCGCGAGCATGCGCTTGCATGGAAGATCGCGCAATCGCCGAGGCTGACCCAGCTTTATGCCGCCCCCGGTAATCCGGGCATCGCCGAGGAGGCCACGATCGTCGACCTCGACACGGAAGATCACGAGGCCGTCGTCGATTTCTGCAGGACCCATGCGATCGATTTCGTGGTCGTCGGTCCCGAAGCGCCCCTGGTCGCCGGTCTTGGCGACGTGCTTCGCGCGGCCGATATTCCCACCTTCGGCCCTTCGGCCGCAGCGGCCCAGCTTGAAGGCTCCAAGGGTTTCACCAAGGACCTCTGCGCGAGATACGGGATTCCGACCGGGGCCTATAGACGCTTTACCGATGCCGCGTCCGCCAAGGCCTATGTCCGCCAAGAGGGCGCACCGATTGTCATCAAGGCCGACGGGCTTGCCGCCGGCAAGGGCGTGACGGTGGCGATGAGCCTCGACGAGGCCCTTGCCGCAGTCGACGAATGCTTCGCGGGCGCCTTCGGCGCGGCCGGCGCCGAAGTGGTCGTCGAGGCCTATCTCGACGGCGAGGAAGCCAGCTTCTTCTGCCTTTGCGACGGCAAGAGCGTGCTGCCGCTCGCCTCCGCGCAGGATCACAAACGTGTCGGCGACGGCGACACCGGGCCGAACACCGGCGGCATGGGCGCCTATTCGCCCGCGCCGGTCATGACCGCCGAGATGGTGGAACGGACGATGAAAGAGATAATCGAGCCCACCGTCCGCGGCATGGCCGAAAGCGGTCATCCCTTCGCCGGCGTGTTCTTTGCCGGCCTGATGATCACGGACAAGGGCCCGGAACTCATCGAATACAATGTCCGCTTCGGCGATCCCGAATGCCAGGTGCTGATGATGCGGCTCGAGAGCGACCTCCTGCCGCTGCTCTACGCGGCGGCCACCGGAGCGCTCGAAGAGACGAAAGCGGAGTGGCGCGACGACGTTGCCCTGACCGTGGTGATGGCCTCGCGCGGCTATCCGGGCGCCTACGAAAAAAATACACCGATCGAGGCCCTGCCCGACGCGTCCGCCGCGACCAAGGTATTTCATGCCGGAACCGCAATGAAGGAAGGCGGGCTGGTCGCAACCGGCGGCCGGGTGCTGAACGTCACCGCCACGGGAAAGACCGTCGGTGAGGCGAAGGACGCAGCCTATGCGGCGGTTCGCGGCGTTCGCTGGGAGAACGGCTTCTATCGCAGCGACATCGGCTGGCGGGCGGTCGCGCGCGAGACTGCCTGACGGCTTCAGCGAGCGGCGCTGCAGGAAAGGCCGTATCGTTCAAATTTTATGATTTCTCCTGACCGGAAGGTAAGGGGAGACCGCTATTCTCACCTTGACCAATCGAGGAGAGATCAATGCGTTCCCTGCTGATCACAGCCGCTCTCGTCTATACCGCCGGTCCCGCGGCAGCCTCTTCGATCGACAACATCACCTCCGGCGAGGCTGTCAATTCGAGCGTCGCGACGGTTTCCTGCGCGGCCTGCCCGCCCTTGCAGCCAAAGAGGAAGCCTTCCTACGTCGTCCCGGATCTTGCGCCGGGCACGGATCGCGTGGAGCTCAAGGAAATCCATGGAGAGGTGAAGTCGGTGCGCACGGAGGCGTGGCTGGGCGGCTCGCCGGTGATTTTCGTCAACGATGCATCGGATGTCGCGATCCGGGCCGCGGGAATGCAGACCGGCGAACCGGCAGTGGCCGACGTCCCGGCAAGCACCCACCGCGGCGAGATCGCGGAAATCTCCATCGACCATACCGCAAAAACCGCCGCGGTTGCTGCCTCGATGGCCAGCGGCGGTTCACGGAAAATTGATCCGGCTATTTTCGATCTTCGCCTAGATTGATACCATATTATTAACGTTCCCTGCCCCAGTCAGTCGACGTTCAAGGCTGACGGGCAAATTCGCTGCAAAAGCGAGAGGTTGCGCCCCTGAGAGAAGCAGGGGCGTAATCTTTAGAGCGATACCCCAACTTCGTTGCCGGCATCGCCGACCCTTGCGACCAAGGTCTCTATCTCACGATCGGAATAGATTTCAATGCCGTTGGCCCGCAGCAGCGCGGCCGTCACGCCCTCACCCGCAATACGTTCGCCGCTGAACCGGCCGTCATAGATGAAGCGGGAGCCGCAGGATGGACTGCCGTCGATCAGCAGGGCAAACCGGCAATTCGTCTCGCGTGCCAGCGCAAGCGCATTCTCCGCTGCGCGACGAAACGCCGACGTCACATCGCCGCCCGTGTTTTCGAGGACGCGCGTCCTGCCGGCGAGCACGTCGGCGCCCGTCCTGCCCCCTTCGATCTCGGCCGGCGGACGCGGCACCGGCATGCCGGCCGACATTTCCGGACAGATGGTGACGAGCCGCCCTTCCCTCCTCCAGCGATCGATCGCCGGGTGAATGAGCGGCTTCGATGCGCCGTCGTAACGAACGGCATGTCCCATGAGGCAGGCACTGACGAGAATCCTGGCGGTCATGAGTTTTCATATCGGCCGGTCGTCAACGCGGCAACCTCTGCGGTGCAGAGCGCTTCGAGTTACCCCGATATCTTCGAGAAGTCCGCCACCTCACCCGTCGCCGAGCGGATGAGGCCCAGCAGCGCGAGGCGGTTGGCACGGATCGCCTTGTCCTCGTCATTGACGAGAACATCGTTGAAGAAATCGTCGACCGGCTCGCGCAGTTTCGAGAGCGCCTCCATGGCCGAGCGGAAATCCTCCTTGACGATCGCGTCGCGCGCATCGTCCGACGCGACCTTGATCGAAGCGTGCAGCGTCCGCTCGGCGTCGAGCCGGAACAATGCTTCGTCGACGCTCTCGGCGACTTCCGTACCCTTCTTCTCTTCGGCAGCGAGAATCTGCGTCGCACGTTTCGTGCCGGTGAGCAGGTTCCTGCCCTCCTCAGCCGTGATGAAGGCGGTCAGCGCCTCGACGCGGCGGGCGATCATCAACAGATCGTCCGCATCCGACGCGAGCACCGCATCGATCAGATCGTATCGCGCGCCGAGATCGCGCAGGTAAACCTTCAGGCGATCGTGGAAGAAGGCGAGCAGATCGGCGGAAATCTCGGCTGCGATATCCGGACGCTGTGCCTTCAGGGCGGCGAGCGCCACATCGAAACAAGGCAGAAGCGGCAGCCGCGCACTTCCCTCCAGAATGAGCCGGATCACGCCGAGTGCCGCACGGCGCAGCGCATAGGGGTCCTTGGAACCGGTCGGCTTTTCGTCGATTGCCCAGAAGCCGACGAGGGTATCGAGCTTGTCGGCAAGCGCCACCGTTACCGAGACGGGATCGGTCGGCACACGGTCGGATGGTCCCTGCGGCTTGTAGTGATCCTCGATCGCATTGGCGACGGCCGCGCTTTCACCCTGCAGAACGGCATATTTGTGGCCCATGATGCCCTGCAGCTCCGGGAATTCGCCGACTGCCTCGGTGCGAAGGTCCGCCTTGGCGAGCACGACTGCGCGATCGACGGAGGCGGGATCGGCACCGGTGAGCTTGGCGAGCGCTGCGGCGAGCGAGCGGATTCGGACGACACGATCGCCCTGCGTGCCGAGCTTGGCATGGAAAGTCACGTTAAGGGCGTCGAGCTTCGCCATCCGCTGGTCGAGAGGCTTTTTCAGATCGAGGCCGAACTTCTCGGCAGACGCCGTCAGCGTTTCGAGATCCGGCAAATCGCCCTGGTCGCGCTTCCAGAAATGCGCCGCGTCGGAGAGCCGCGCACGCACGACCTTGCCGTTGCCGTGAGCGATCTCCTTGCCGCCGTCCTTCGCCTCGATGTTCGAGACGAGAATGAACCGGTTGGACAGCGTTTCGGCGCCGGGCTTCCGCGTGACGAAGCATTTCTGGTTGGACTTGATCGTCAGTCGGATGATTTCGGACGGGATTTCGAGATAGCTTTCCTCGAAGCTGCCCATCAGCACCCTCGGCCATTCGACGAGACCGGCGACTTCCTCCAGGAGGCCCTCGTCTTCAACGAGCTCGAGGCCGTTGGCGAAAGCGATGTTGTGGGCGTCGGCCGAGATGATCTCCTTGCGGCGCTCCGCATCGATCACGACCTTCGCCTTTTCAAGCTTCTCGGCGTAGTCGGCGAAGCGGCGGACCGTGATCGCCTCCGGCGCGTGGAACCGGTGGCCGTAGGTGACGTTCGAGGCGACGATGCCATCGATTTCGAAGGGGATCACCTTCGTCTCGTCGTGTTCCGCGCCGAACGTGCAGACGATCGACTGCAGCGGCCGGACCCAGCGAAGACTGCCCGGTTTGGCCGAAGCGGCACCGGAGCGCATGGATTTCGGCCAGGGAAAGTCGCGGATGATCGCCGGCATCACATCGGCGATGATCTCTTCCGCATCCCGGCCGGGCTTTACGACGTGCGCCACATAAAAATCGCCCTTCTTCGGGTCGTTATGGACATGAGCCTCGCTGATGGAGGAGAGGCCCGCGGCGCGGAGAAAGCCTTCGATCGCCTTCTCGTTCGCGTCGATGCGCGGGCCCTTGCGCTCCTCGCGCAGGTCGGCGGAGCGCGCGGTCAGGCCGCGGATGTCGAGCGCCAGCCGCCTGGGCGTCCAGTATTCGCGCGCGCCTTCATAGGTGAGCCCCGCCTCAACCAGAGCGTCCGTCACGAGCTTCTTCAGATCGCCGGCCGCCTTGCGCTGCATGCGGGCGGGGATTTCTTCGGATCGCAATTCAATAAGGAGATCGGGCATGGATTCGAGACTTCGTTCTGTTCCGGAAGGTTGCGGCGGACTTAGCAAGCTCTGGCGAAAATGTCATCACGGCCGGCGAGGAAATCCGCCGTCACCAGCCGCCACCGCCACCGCCCCCACCGCCACCGCCGGAAAATCCGCCGCCGGAAGAAAAGCCCGAGGACGAACTCTTCGCAGGCGGCGGCAAGGAAGACGTCATCGTATCCGCCATCGAACCGGCGAAACCGCCGATCGTGTCGGTGAAGGATCCAGGCCCGAAGCTGTCGCCGTGATACCAGCTCGGCTGATAGGCGGCTGCCGCCGCGCCCGCCGAAGCCGCAAGCAGCCAACGCTCGAAGGTCTCGCTCCAGGGCTTTTCCACACCGAGCGCGACGGCATAGGGGAGCAGGGTCTCGAAATGCCGCGGCGACATTTCCGGCGCGCCCTGCATGTTCAGACGGTCTTTCTCGGCGAGCGTAAGATATTGCCTGAGTCCGTCGATGCCATCCATCATGCGCGTGCCGAGCGGCGTCGGCGCGCCCATGAGGTAATAGAAAAGCCCGTTGACGAGGACGATGCCACCGATCGCGAAGAACAGCGGCAGGTCGCCCGGATCGCTGGCCGAAAAGACGAGCGCGGCGAGAATGCTCGAGAAAACCGTGAACAGCACGAAGCCGATGAAGGCAAGCACGACGATCGACAGAATGCGGCGTGCGAGACTCGAGCCGCGCCGGAGCGATTTACCGACCGAAACGGCGAAGGCGGAAATGAAGACGGCGAGGAAGACCGGGACGATGACGAAAGGAACGCTGTCCTCGCTCAGGTCACCGAAGACGAACAGCGCCGCGAGAGTGGCGACGGAAAGTACGATGCCGCCAACCACGTATCCGGTATTGGCGCGGTAATACTTGCCGCGATGCTCGCGCTCCATCGCGCTGCGGAAGCCGGAGCCCGCCGCCTCTATCTTCTTGCCGTTCGCCCTGTCGATGGTGAGCTTGCCGCCGGCCGCGTCCACCGCTTTCATCAAGGCCGCTTCGCCGGTCGGCAGCTTCTCGCCGTTCTTGCCCGTGGCGGTGATGACGACCGCCTTCTTCAGGTCTTCGAGGATGACATGCCCCTTGACCGCAAGGTTGAGCGCCGCCGCGGAAAGCGCTGTCCATCCTTCGCCGGAAAAGCCCTTGTTATCGATATAGTTGACGAGCGCGGGCGAGACGCCGTGCGGAGGGTCCCAGCGCGGGACCATGACGCCGCGGGCCGGGTCGCGGCCGACACGCACCCAGGCGCGCCCGTAATAGAGCAGGACGAGGAGGAGGCCGGACCCGGCGATGACCAGAGTCATGTGATCGCGCAGCCACCAGATATTTTCCTGGGAGGCGGTCGGCCGTTCGATGCTGCCCTTGGGCAGCTTGATCGCGACGGTCAATCCCTCCTGCGGGCGCAGTCGGCGCGTGGTCGCGAAGAAGATCTCGTCGCCCTCCTCCACCGCGCGCGCATCCTTTTCGGTCGCGCCGTAGCCGCCGGTAAAGACATCGAGCGCCTCCGCCTTCACGCCCTTCGGCAAGGTGACGGTGGCGGTCGCCTCCTCGATCGGGAATGCCCATTCGGTTCCGGTCACGTTCCAATAGAGCTCGTCGTGGTCGTCGAAGAAGCGGATCTGCCGGCTCGTCTCGTAGGTGATCTGAAAGATGTGTTCGCCATGCGGCAGGAGCACGTCGGCGCTTCCCGTATAGATGCGGATGCCGCCGCTGATCGATTCCGTGCGGTATTCCTCTTCGTCGCCGTCCCGCTCGACGGAGAGAAGGTTGAAGTCGACCTTGCTGCGGCCACCGCGCTCGTCGACGAAGGTCAGCGGAAAGTCGCGGTAGATGCCGCGCCGGATACGGTTGCCTTCGACATTCGCCGTGATGGTCTCGGTGACCGTGAGCGTGCCGTCTTTCGCGACCTCTATGACCGAATGGTAGGCGGAGATGAACTCTTCCGCCGCCGCGACGAGCGGCGCTGCAAGAACGAAGGTGACGAGCGCAAGCGCCGCGAAAAGCCGCCTCATCGGGATTTCCCTTTTTCAGGCCCACCGGAGCACTTCCAGAGAAGTATTTAACGGTTTTCCGTCCGGAAGTGCGCGGTTTCGAACCGATAGATCGTTTTATTGATTCAGTGAAATTGATCTAGAACTTGACCGAGGGAACCGCGCGGTCCGCCTCGTTGGTGATCTCGAAATAACTGGCCTTGACGAAGCGGAAGGCGTTGGCGATCAGGTTCGACGGGAAGCTCTCGACCTTGACGTTGAGATCGCGCGCTGCGCCGTTGTAGTAGCGCCGGGACATTTGGATCTCGCCCTCGATCGTTTCCAACGAACGCTGGAGTTCTGCGAAATTCTCGTTGGCCTTCAGGTCCGGATAGGATTCGGCCAGCGCGAAGACGCGGCCAAGCGCCTGCGAAAGCGCGCCTTCGGCCGCGGCCCGCGCCGCGACATCGCCTTCCGGCACCGCCTGAGCCCGGTTGCGCAGTGTAACGACCTCCTCGAGCGTCGACTTCTCGTGAGCGGCGTAACCCTTCACCGTCTCGATCAGATTCGGGATGAGATCGGCGCGCCGCTTCAACTGCACGTCGATGCCGGACCAGGCCTCCTCGGCCATCTGCCGCGCCTTGACGAGGCCGTTATAGACGAAGACGAGATAAAGAATAACGGCGACGCCAATTGCCAGCCCGATCATCAAACCCTCCTTTGGATCACGGCGATCCTACTGCATGTTTTCTTAAATTCTATTCGATTCAAGAACAAACCTGTCAGCAATTCAAAGTTCTACAGCGGCCGATCACAAGACCGCCCCCAGCCCCTGCCGAACGGGTGGTGCCGACGTCTGCAGCCTCAGGCTGTTCCACCGGTAACGGCAACGCGTCGGCGGATGCTCGATAGTCTATCCATCGAACAACCTCAACGCTTAGTGCCGCCATGAACACCCCCGTGAGCTTCATCAACGTGATCGCCTTTGCCGCCCTTTTCGCGACCCATGCAAGCGCGGGTCCGATCGAAAGGCCGAGCGGTGTGCGCCGCGCGCTGCAAATCTATGCCGGCGAGTTGTCGAGCGTCAGAGCGCCGGCGCCGAAGTGGCGGCTCGACGGGAGCGAGCACATCTGCTCGCAGCGATCGGACCCGCTTGCCCCGCCATGCGGCCGGAGGACCTCTGCGACCTCCTGATCAGGCCGCTTCCCTGTTCCAGTTGGCGCCGCCGGCCTCGGTCAGCAGGAAGGCTTCGCCGCAGGCTTTCGCGAGCGTACGCACGCGCAGGATGTAGCTCTGGCGCTCGGTTACCGAAATCACGCCCCGGGCATCCAGAAGATTGAAGACGTGGCTCGCCTTGATGCACTGGTCATAGGCGGGGAAGACGCATTTGTGCAGGCGGTTGTTGCTGGAGTCATCAGGCGCACCGGCGGCCAGCAACGCCAGGCATTCCTTTTCCGCATCGATGAAATGCTGATGCAGCATCGCCGTGTTGGCGTATTCGAAATTGTGCCGCGAATATTCCTGCTCCGCCTGCAGAAAGACATCGCCATAGCTGATCTTCTCGGCGCCCTCGCGGCCGTTGAAGTTGAGGTCGTAGACATTGTCGACGCCCTGGACATACATCGCCAGGCGCTCGAGGCCGTAGGTCAGTTCGCCGGAAACCGGAGAGCATTCGATGCCGCAAACCTGCTGGAAATAGGTGAACTGCGACACTTCCATGCCATCGCACCAGCATTCCCAGCCGAGGCCCCAGGCGCCGAGCGTCGGGCTCTCCCAGTCATCCTCGACAAAACGGATATCGTGCAGCAGCGGATCGAGGCCGATCGCCTCGAGCGAGCCGAGATAAAGCTCCTGCAGATTGGAAGGGTTGGGCTTCAAGATCACCTGATACTGGTAATAGTGCTGCAGCCGGTTGGGATTTTCGCCGTAGCGACCGTCGGTCGGGCGCCTCGACGGCTGCACATAGGCCGCGCGCCATGGCTTCGGCCCGAGCGCCCTGAGGGTCGTCGCCGGATGGAACGTGCCTGCGCCGACCTCCATGTCGTAGGGCTGAAGCACGGCGCAACCCTTGTCGGCCCAATAGTTGTGCAGCGTCAGGATCAGAGCCTGAAAGGAGCGCTTCGGGTTCATGTGGTCCGGGAGGGGTGCAATCGTCATGGGATCCGGGTCCGAATTCGTCAAGATTTGCGGGGACAGGTGCCATGCCGCAGGGCGAGGGTCAAGCGCCTTCACCCGCCGGTATTCGGTCAGGCAGCCTCACTCGTCGTCGCGCTTCAGGCGGTACTCGCCGGTCTCGGCGTCCTTGACGAGCGTGCCGTTTGCGCCAGTCTCGCGCTGCCGGCGCAGGCGCTCACGCTGACGCGTCAGCTTCTCGGCGTCTGCGACGAACTTGCGATAGCCGATCCAGGCGATGACGGCGATAATCAGAAGCAGGATGATCTGCGGCATGGTTCCTCCTCTGCATTTCCCTCCGATGGAACGGTGGCGCGAGGGAATGCAGCAAATCGCAGTGTTAGCGCGCTCATGCGGTACTGGCCAGATGCTGCCGCGAGACCGTTCTTCAAAAACACACGCTCACGCAAGGAACAGGGCCGATTCAAAGACCGAAACGCGCCCAGAGCGCCCGTTCCTCGACGGCGTCGACAAGACCTGCAGCCGCCGTTGCGACGAGCGGCCCCGCGATTGCTCCGGCTACGGCTGCCCCGGGCTGACGTCGCCCGAAGAGGCTTCGGGCCGGCTGGATCAGCTCCAGCCGCGCTTTTTCTCCATAGCGCTTCTTCACCTCGCCCCGCATGTCGCCGAGAGCGTCGACCAGGCCGAGTTCCTGGCCACGTTGCCCCGTCCAGAACAGCCCCGAGAAAAGATCGGGATGGTCGGCCAGGAGCGAACCGCGCCTGCTCTTGACCATCTGGATGAAGATGTCGTGGATCTCGAGCTGCAGGCCTTTGAGAAATTCGATGTCACGCTCCTTCTCCGGCTGGAAAGGATCGAGAACCACCTTGTTTTCGCCCGCCGTGTAGACCCGTCTCTCGACGCCGATCTTCTTCAGGAGATCGGGGAAGCCGAAGCCGCCCGAAACGACGCCGATCGAGCCGACGATCGAGGTCGGATCGGCGATGATCTCATCGCCGGCCAGTGCGATCATGTAACCACCGGACGCCGCCACGTCCTCGACGAAGATCAGCACGCGCTTCCTCTTCTCCTGCGCGAGATCGCGGATGCGCTGATAGATAAGACGGGACTGCACCGGCGAACCGCCCGGAGAGTTGATGGAGATGGCAACGGCCGGGGCCTCTTTGACGGAGAAGGCCTTTTCGAGCAGCGGCGCAACCGTCGCAAGATTGAGAGCCGGGCGCAGCGGGCTGCCGCCGGCCATGATTGCGCCATGCAGCCTGATCGCCGGAATCGTCACACCATCCCTGCGGAAGCGCTTCGGCATCAGCTTTCTGAAGAATCCGGCCATTTCAACTCCTGCCCGCTGCAATCTCTGCATATCTTCTTAAATCCTAGCCGATTTAAGAACAAAGACATGCAGCAATCCAAATCGTCGTCGTGCATGTATGCATTGGCGTCGCAAACGCAATGCCCTGCTTACGGTTAATCATCGGCGATGATAGGCCGCGCGGCCGTTGTTGAGATCGTCGACCTCGGGCGAGAACCGGTGGCCCTCCCCGTGCATCACGAGCGGCGCGCGCAGCGCCAGCCGCTTGCGGCTCTGCTTGATCGCGGATACGAGGATGCGCACGGCATTTTCGCCTGCCCGCGGCAGAAGCGGGGTGATCTCTATGCCGCCGAAGCGGCGGCCGCAGGCTTCGATGATCCCGGCGATCGATTCGGGCCGGGCGATCAGGGAAAGCTGCCCGCCCGGCTTCATGATTGCTCCGGCCGTTTTGATCCACGCTTCGAACAGGTCGCCGCTCATTGCATGGGCCTCCGCCTTCAGCCGGTCGGGCGTCCTGCGATCCGCGGCGTCGTTGAAGGGTGGGTTCATGATCACGTGGTCGAATGTGTCGTCCGGGAGACCCGCGGCCGCGCGCGCCTTGCCGCTCAGCGCGACATCGGCTTCGAGCACCGAGACCCGGCCGGCAAGATGCGCGTTCTCAGGCAATGCGAGGCTGCGGCGCGCAAAATCCGCCATGACCGGCGAACGCTCGACCAGCAGCACTTCGGCCTCCTCGATCCGCGACGCGACGGCCAGGCCGGCCGCACCGGCGCCGGCGCCGAGATCGGCGACGCGGCACGCGCTGCGGCAGGAAACGAGGGATGCGACCAGCATCGCATCCATTCCCGAACGATGCCCCTGACCCAGAGGCTGGATCAGGTGGAACCTGCCGCGGTGGAAAGCATCCACCGTCTCCGGAATTCCCGTCATGCCGCTTTCCGCCTCGCGGAAGGGCCGCAGCCGATCATTGCCGCAACTCCCGTTCAAGGCCCGCATCGATCAGAATGCGCCGCGCCCGGTTGGCATCGTCCTCGGCGACCAGGAAGCGCCGCGGCAGGAGGCCGAGCGATCCTTCGAGTATGCTCATGTCCTGATCGGCGATGAAGCATCCGATCCCGGCATCCTTCATCAGGCTTTCCGCAAAGGAAAGAAGGACGGCATCATTGGTGCGGATCAGCTCTTTCATCCGGCTCTATTTTCCTGTCTTAAAGCTGCGGGCGGGACAATTCGCCTCTTGCCGCCCGAAGCCCCTCTTTCTATTGTCGAACCCGCAACGAAACAGGAGTCCGGGCGTTGGGCGTAGTGATACCGCTGGAAGACAATAAAAACAAACAGGCATCTGTGAAGCCGCTTGTCGACCTGACGCTGTCCGACATGGAGCGGGTCAACCAGCTCATTCTTTCCAAGGCGGGTTCCGACGTCCAGATGATCCCGGAAGTCGCCAACCACCTGATTTCCTCGGGCGGCAAACGGCTCCGGCCGATGCTGACCCTCGCAGCCGCTTCGATGTTCGGCTACGAGGGCGATGGTCACATCAAGCTCGCGACCAGCGTCGAGTTCATGCACACGGCGACCCTTTTGCACGACGACGTGGTCGACGAGAGCGATCTGAGGCGCGGCAAATCGACGGCGCGGACGATCTGGGGCAATCAGGCAAGCGTGCTCGTCGGCGATTTCCTGCTCGGGCAGGCTTTCCGCATGATGGTCGACGTCGGCTCGATCGATGCGCTCGACGTCCTTTCGACCGCCGCATCGGTGATCGCGGAGGGCGAGGTCCTGCAGCTTTCGGTCGCCAAGAACATGGAGACGACCGAGGACGACTATCTGCAGGTCATCCGCGCCAAGACAGCGGCCCTCTTCGCCGCCGCCTCCGAGGTCGGGCCGATCGTCGCAGGCGGAAGCAAAGCCGACCGCAACGCGCTGAAGTCCTACGGCACCAATCTCGGCCTTGCCTTCCAGCTGGTCGACGACGTTCTCGACTATGGCGGAACGTCGAGCGATCTCGGCAAGAATGTCGGAGACGATTTTCGCGAAGGCAAGATCACGCTGCCGGTCATTCTCTCCTATCGCCGCGGCACGCCGCAAGACCGGGCGTTCTGGCGCGAGGCGATCGAGGGCGGCGCAAGCGACGCGGCAAATCTCGAAAAGGCGCTGGGTCTCATCCGTCGCTACGGCGGGCTTACGGATACGATCGCCCGTGCCAAACACTACGGCACGATCGCCCGCGACGCGCTCGCGCCGCTGCCGGCTTCCCCATGGAAATCGGCGCTCGTCGAGGTGATCGATTTCTGCATCGATCGGGTAAGCTGAGCCACTTCATGTTTCCTTGCATCGCGGCCGATCCAAGGGCAGAAACAAGCAGCAATTCAAAGTGTTGCCGCGAGGCTTACGCTTCCGGCACGGGACCCGGCGCCACAGCAGCGGCGGACGAAGACCTCTCCGGAGGATTTTCTTGCCGCGCTGCGCCAAAAAAGCCATTCTATTCTTGAAGACTTGCGCCCGATTTCCAATCGGCTCCGGGCCAACCAGCGGTGGCGTCTCGAATCGTACCACCGGCAATGAAAGGTTTGATATGCGGCAGAATACATTCCTTCGCCTTCTCAGCGGCGCGGCAATGCTGGTTCTTGCAACGGTGACCGGCAACCAGCAGGCTTTTGCCGAGGAGAAGGCGCCGGTCGAAGACGCCGAGCCTTTCGATATCAGGAGCGTCAACACCTTTGCCGGCGCATTCCTTGCGGCGCGCACGGCAGACGTCGATCGCGACTTTGCGGCGGCAACCGAACTCTATCGCACCGCACTCAGGTTCGAGCCCGGCAATAACGATGTCAAGCAGCGGCTGATGATCACGCTGCTGATGAGCGGCAAGTTCGATGAAGGCGCCAAGATCGCCGAAGAGCTGAAATCGGATCCCGCCGTCGAAAGGATCACCACGGTGGTCCGCGCGATCGAAGCCATCCGCAAGCGAGAATACCGCAACGCGCAAAAGCTCTTGAACTACGACGGTCCGAACGATCTCGACCGGCTGATGAGCTCGCTGCTTTCCGCCTGGGCCAAGTTCGGCCAGGGCCGACCGAAGGAAGCGCTGGCGCAGATCAAGAATTTGGATGGCCCGGAATGGTTCCGGATCTTCAGGAACTATCATGCGGGGGCGATTGCGCTTGCGGCCGGCGACAAGACGACGGCGCGCGCCCGGCTCAACGACGCCATTCTTGACCGAGAAGGCGGCGGCGCCGCGCCCGACACTTTCATGCGGGCCGTCGAGGCGCTGGCGCGATTCGAAGCGCGCGAAGGCAACAAGCAGAAGGCGTTGGATACAATCGCTGTCGGCGAAAGCCTCGTCAACAACTACACTCCGCTCGAGGCGCTGAGGAAGAGTGTCGAGGAAGGGAAGCCGCAGGAGCAGCAGGTACGCAACGCCGTGCAGGGTGCGGCCGCCGTTCTCTTTTCGATCGGTGGCGCGCTCAACCGCGAAGGCGCGGAAGACATCGTTTCGCTCTACCTTCAGACGGCGCGTCGGCTCGACCCGGAAAGCGCCGATATTCTCGTGATGCTCGGCGGCATCGCCGAAAACCTCAAAAAGCCGGAAGAGGCGATAGCGCTTTACAAGAGCGTGCCGGAGAGCTCGCCGATGCGCCGCCTTTCCGAACTTCAGCTTGGCCTCAGCCTCGCCGGCATCGGCAAGGTAGACGAGGCGAAAAAGCATCTCAAAGGGCTGATCGACGTCGATCCCAAGAACATCCGCAACTATCTCGCCTATGGCAGCGTGCTTTCCGACGCCAAGGACTACAAGGAGATGGGCGAGCTTTACGACCGTGCGGTCGCCGCGATCGGCCCCGTGCCGAAGCGGAGCGACTGGACCGTCTTCTTCCAGCGCGGCATTGCCTACGAACGCCAGAAGCTCTGGGAAAAGGCCGAGCCGAACTTTCGCAAGGCACTGGAGCTCAACCCGGATCAGCCGCAGGTTCTGAACTATCTCGGCTATTCCTGGGTCGATATGAACATCAACCTCGAGGACGGGCTTGAGATGATCCGCAAGGCGGTCGAGCTCAAGCCCGACGACGGCTATATCGTCGACTCGCTCGGCTGGGCCTATTTCCGCATGAACCGGTTCGACGAGGCTGTGACCGAGCTCGAGCGCGCTGCCGAACTGATGGCCGGCGACGCGACGATCAACGACCACCTCGGCGATGCCTACTGGCGCGTCGGCCGCAAGCTCGAAGCCGTGTTCCAGTGGAATCAGGCGCTGGAACTGAAGCCCGAGGAAGCGGAAATTCCGAAGATCAAGGCGAAGATCGAAAACGGTCTGCCGCCGCTTAAGGAACCGGTCCCGGCCGCGGCGGATGCCAAGGAAATACTGCCGAAAAAGACCGAGACAGCGCCGGACAAGAAGTCCTGACCGTAACATGCAGGCAGACGGCATTCCGGGCTTCGCACTGACCTTTGCGGCGCCCGCCAAGATCAATCTCGCGCTGCACGTCGTCGGGCAGCGCGCCGACGGCCACCATCTGCTGGAAAGCCTGGTGACCTTCGCCGAATGTGGCGACCGGGTCGGGCTGACCGCGGCGGAAAGGGACCGTTTCACGGTGTCGGGCCGCTTCGCCACCGACCTTTCATCCGAGGGCAATGGTGGTAATCTCGTGCTTTGCGCCCGGGACCTGTTGCGGCGCGAGCTTTCGGCGCAGGGTGGAATGGCCGGCCCGGTTCATCTGCATCTCGAGAAGAACCTGCCGATAGCATCGGGGATCGGCGGCGGCTCGGCCGATGCCGCCGCGACTCTGCGCGGGCTGCTGTCGCTCTGGGGCGCGACCGTCGAAGCGGCAAGGCTCGACAGCCTTGCGCTGCAGCTCGGCGCGGACGTTCCGATGTGTCTCGACCGAGGCCCCCTCGTCGCGAGAGGCATCGGCGAAGAGATCACGCCTTTTCCCGAGCTGCCGCCCTTCGACGTCGTCCTCGTCAACCCCCTCGTCGCGGTCTCCACGCCGGTTATCTTCCGATCGCTCGTCAGGAAGACCAATCCTGCGCTGGTCTTGCCTGAGGATGCCCGCTCGACTGCCGAATGGCTGACGGCCATGGCGGCCATGCGGAACGATCTGGAGCCGCCGGCACGTGCGCACGAGCCGATGATCGAAACCGTCTCGAACGCACTGCACGATGCAGGCGCCGCGCTCGTGCGGATGTCCGGCTCAGGCGCCACCTGCTTCGGACTGTTCACGGGGACGAAAAGCGCCGAGCGTGCCGCTGAGACCATTTCCGCCGACCACCCGCGATGGTACGTTCAGGCGACGCGAACCGCGGGAAAATCAGGATAACGCCAAATGCCCGGCCTCGATGAAAGACGCCCCTTCATTCCCATCGGCATCGCCGTGCTCACGGTCTCGGACACGCGCACACGCGCGGACGACAAGTCCGGCGATGTGCTCGAAGCAAGAATACGGGAGGCCGGCCACCGGCTCGAGGCGCGGACAATCGTTCCCGACGAGCGCGAGAAGATCTACGGACAGGTAAAGGCCTGGACGCTCGATGCCGCGATCGACGTCGTCATCACCACCGGGGGCACCGGCTTCACGGGCCGCGACGTGACGCCGGAAGCGCTGGAGCCGCTCTTCGAGAAACGCATGGATGGCTTTTCGGAGGTGTTCCACCGGATCTCTTACGAGAAGATCGGCACGTCGACGATCCAGTCGCGAGCCACGGGCGGGGTCGCCAACGCGACGTTCATCTTCGTCCTGCCCGGATCCCCCGGTGCCTGCAAGGATGCCTGGGACGAAATCCTGAAGCAGCAACTCGATTACCGGCACATGCCGTGCAATTTCGTCGAGATCATGCCGAGACTCGACGAGCACCTGAAGCGCGGCTGACGAAATTCGTGTTCCGTTTGGAACAGCCCAGCGCCCAGAATCCCGTTAGTTTGCCTTCGTCGGCTTGGCTCGAAGCGGGCAAGGCAAGCACCGTTTAATTGCTTCGAGCGAATGTCCGGCCTCTTTTCTGGGGCAATATCGGGAAAAGAGAGAAGGCTACGACGTGCTGCCCGTTCGCAACGGTGGGCCTGCATGGCAAGACATTTTCACAGACGATTATTTGCATAAACAAGGTCATTTGAGAGCCACTTTGGGGGGTACCGCAAGGTACGCCCCATTCTTGCTTCGGAGAAGAGGCTCAGCTCGGGGCTGCCACCGGCATATGACGGCTTCTCGTCGCCGGAGAAACCCCATTCCTGTTTACCGCCTCGGAGCCCCTTTTCCCGGTTTTCACTAACGACGCAGGCGCGCCCCTCGAGGCTCCGCGCCGCGACCCCGCGCGGGTAAGGAGGAGGTCATGGGAACGGCAGAGCATACATATTCGAAAACGGATTGGCCTGAGGCCGAGATTCCGCTGGGGCTGCGGGCGCTCTACGAAAGGCGGCGGAAGGATGAATGGCAGGCAACGGTGGACAGGCTGAACGCATTGCGCCAGTCCTTCGCGGAGCAGCGACGGCATATCATTGCACCTGAACTGCGCGACAGGATCAAGAATGTTGCAAGGTCGGGCTTGCGGGATGATCCGCGCGGCCCCGGTCTTCGATACAGGTCGTTCGTGGAGGCCAGGAATGCCGACCTTGATCTGAACGCGCTCAAACGGCTTCATAAGCGCGCCTATAGCGACGTCGGCGCGTTGGTGAAGAGCCCTGAAGCCTTCCACCGCCACGAAACGGTGGTCGGCAGCGTGACCGACATCTTCAAACAGCCACCGATCGTGTACGTCGCGCCCGATCCGGACAAGGAAAAGCTGTTTCTCCCTCCCTTTGGAGGTTGCTGGGACAGACTCGATCAGAATCAGGCAACCGGCGACGGAGCAATCGTGGAGAACAGTTCCTATCTGGACTGTGCCGGCCGGTTTGGATCGAAACTGATCGCCCGCAACAGCTATGCCTCCGACGTGGATCTTCTCTGTGCCTATCGGGAGAACGGCTATCTCGTGCCGTTCAAGACGCTTCGCACCGGGATACTGCAAGTCAAGGCCGACCTGTCGGCCCTCATCTGCCGCCATCACATTTCGACCTACGACGAGTTCGGGTGGTCCGACTTTCACGCGACGACGCGCGGCCGCCTCGTGTTGGCTGTGTTCTGGAACTGGGAGGATGTCGAACCGGCGAACGAGGTGAGCGACCAGTGGTTCGCCTCGGGCCTCGACTGCAGCGGCGATGGCGAGAGCTTCCCCGGCACCTCAATCCAGGCCGTTCCTGGGGAACGAAGAATCATCAACCTCTTCACCGAGATGGCCTTCCCCGCTGGCCGCGAGCTCTGGATCTATGTCGGCGTGGCTGATCGCATCTGGGCACTCCTCAATGACGTCAGCATCGACATTTCGATCGACTCGGCCTGGCAATTGAACTCGCTTGCAGTCCGCTCGCTCTGACGACGATGCCATTCGGGTCCCTCCGACACCTCGGTCGGGGGGCGAATGGACAACCTATCGCAAGCTCACATCTTGGAATCAGGCGTCCGATGCCGTTCACCGGTCGACCGGTTCCCCATTGCGACCCAAGCTGGGACGAGCTCGGTCGCAAGTTTGCGGGCAGCTCGTCCGCTCGTAAGGCCGCTGAGCGGCATGTTGCCGCGCGCAGCCGCGACTGCATCACCCTTCGGCATCAGAAATCCGGACTCCAGCGGCGGCGACCTGTGCGCCAGGCGCTTGAGAAGCGGGCGCTTATGCATTCGCGAGGGAGAAAACTGCGCCGGGCTCCTGTTCAAAGAGACGTATTCGGCCAGTTCATCCACCCAGCGGCCGATGGGGCGGGCACCAGGCTCCAGCAGCATCAGCCACTCGCCGCGGGCCGAACGAAGGACATCGCCGAGATCCCAGTCGAGGCAGAAGCGGCAGCCGGCCGCATCCGCGATCCTGGGAGAGCCGTCGGTCGATCCGTGGTCCAGGATTATGACATCGCTGACGAGCCCTTCCACCGCACCGGCAACGAGCGCCGAGAGCGTCTGCGCGAGCTCCGCTTCGTTGTCCTTCGTTTCCATGATGACCGTCAGCATAGCCGTTCCTACCGCATCGCAGCGCAGATTGCTACAAGCGCCGTTCCGCACAGGGTGCGGGATGATCACGGACCTGTGCTGAATATTTGTTCTTGATTTGTTCCATCTTCTGCGCTAGGAAAATAATCAGCACCAAGCGAACCGAGCATGGTTCCGGGAGGTTTAGATGAACGATCTGTCTCAACTCAAGCAGGGCATCTATGCGCCCGGCAACAGCGCGGATGTGGCGGAGGCCCTCGTCGCCGGAACCGGCATCAGAATCGACGTCGATCGTCGGCGCGGCCGCGGTGCCGCCCTCAACATCTCCGGACGCTTCGAGCCGATGACGCGCGAAGTCTTCGATGACGGGTGGCAAACCCTCGAGGAGCTGCCGCCGTTCAAGACCGAGGTCCAGATAGAAAAGCCGAAGACCGCGATCACGCGCAACGATTCTCCCGATATATCTTTCGACCGATCGATCAATCCCTATCGTGGCTGCGAGCACGGCTGCATCTACTGCTTCGCGCGGCCTACGCACGCCTATATGGGGCTCTCGGCAGGGCTCGATTTCGAAGCCAAGCTCTTCGCCAAGCCGGACGCGCCACGTCTTCTCGAGCGCGAACTGGCGAAGCCGGACTATAAGCTCCGTCCCATCGCGATCGGCACAAATACCGATCCCTATCAGCCGATCGAAAAGGAATGGCGGATCATGCGCCAGATCCTGGAGGTGCTCAAGGACGCCAATCATCCGGTCATGATCGTTACCAAATCGGCCATGGTGACGCGCGACATCGACTTGCTGGCGCCGATGGCGGAAAAGGGGCTTGCCCGGGTCGGGATTTCCGTAACCACGCTCGACCGGAAACTGGCGCGCAGCATGGAGCCGCGCGCGTCGACGCCCACCAAGCGGCTGGAGGCGCTACGCGCAATTTCCGAAGCCGGCATTCCCGCTGGCGTTCTGGTCGCGCCGATCATTCCGGCGCTGAACGACCACGAGATCGAGCGCGTGCTCGATTCGGCGAAGACGGCCGGCGCGTCGGATGCGAGCTACGTCCTCCTCCGGCTTCCGCTGGAGGTGAGCCCCCTGTTCCGTGATTGGCTTCTCAGAAACTATCCGGACCGCTACCGGCATGTCATGTCGCTCATCCGTTCCATGCGCGGCGGCAAGGATTACGATGCCGAGTTCGGTAAACGAATGAAGGGCAGCGGACCTTACGCCTGGCAGATCGGCCGTCGGTTCGAGCTTGCCGCCAAGCGGCTCGGCCTCAATCTGACGCGCCGGCAATTGCGCAGCGATCTCTTCGTGCCGCCGCTCGGGATGGGGGTTCAACTGTCGCTGCTTTGATGCAGACATTTTCGACAGGCCATCGCACCGGAGATTGAAAAAACGTCGCGATCTCGACCGCCGATGTGCCTTAGAACTTCCAGTGTCCGCCCTTTGCCTCGGGGGCGGTGCTGGTCTTCCCCGGCAACCGCCGCAAACCGAGCCGGGGGCTTGAAGGGAATCGGGCGAGTATGCCAATGTCGCCCGCATGACACGCAGCAAACAGCCCGATTCCCCTCTTTTCCCTCTTCCGCCGGCCGTTCCGGATTTCGCGTTCGAACGCGCGGCGCAGCGCGACGGTCTCTGGCCGGTGGCGGGCGCCGACGAGGCCGGGCGTGGTCCGCTCGCGGGCCCTGTCGTCGCTGCGGCTGTCATCCTCAATCCGGAGGCGATCCCGGCGGGCCTCAACGATAGCAAGCTCTTGAGCGCGGAGCAGCGCGAGGCGTTGTTCGAGGAGATTCTGGCGACGGCGACGGTCTCGATCGCCTCGTCCTCGTCGGCCCGCATCGATACGACCGACATACTGAAAGCCAGCCTCGATGCGATGCGCCGCGCCATTCATGGCCTGGAGCTGGCGGCCCGCATCGTTCTCGTCGACGGCCGCGACGTCCCTCCCGGGCTTACCTGTCACGCCAAGGCCATCGTCAAAGGCGACAGCCGCTCGGTGTCGATCGCCGCCGCATCGATCGTTGCCAAAGTCACCCGCGACCGGATGATGGCCAGGGCCGATGCAACCTTTCCCCTCTACGGCTTTGCCCATCACGCGGGCTATGCGACGGTGAAGCATCGCACCGCGATCGAAAGCCACGGCCCCTGCTCCCTGCACCGCATGAGCTTCCGCCCGTTCCGACAATTGTAGTCGACGCCGGCCTTGGCCCTTGATCGGGGGCGTAAACCGGAAGCTTTCTTCCGCGCCGCGCAAAGCGGCTCCGCCGCCCTGATCCACGCTGTAGGCATGAGCGTCCCTCCCGGCAAGGGCTTGGTCGACACGATCACAACCGCTGAACCCGACCGGGGGATGTCGGAGACAACCTCCCATGCGCGCAACGAAAAAACCCCGCCGAAGCGGGGCCCTTGAATCTCGGTCGAACCGACTCTCAGTTCAGGCGCGACTTGACCTCGCCGAGCGCCTTCTTGAAGAGCGACTCCTGAGCACCTGCGTCGGCCTTGCTCGCGATCACTTTCTCGGCTGCGCTGATTGCCAGGTCTACGGCAGCAGCACGAACCGCATTGATCGCATCGCTTTCGGCCTGCTTGATCTTCTGTTCGGAAAGTGCCGTGCGGCGCGCGACATATTCTTCGGTCTTCTGCCTTGCTTCCGCCGTCAGCATCTCTGCTTCGCGCTGGGCAGCGGCGACGATGCTCGCGGCTTCCGCCTCGGCATCCTTGCGCTTGCGCTGATATTCGGCAACGAGGCTCTGCGCTTCCTCGCGCAGACGCTTCGCTTCCGCCAGTTCGTTGCTGATCTTGTCGGCGCGGGCGTCGAGTGCCTTGCCGACCATGCCCGGAACCTTGAGATAGGCGATGAGGGCAAAGAAGAGAATAAGGCCTACGAGGGCATAGAAAGTCGCATCAAGAGCCATTGTTCTCTTATCCTCAGTTGCCGGCCGAAGCCTTGAACGCCGCAGCGATCTCGGCCTTGGTGACGGTTCCGCCGATCAATTGCTTGACCACGGCCGTTGCAGTTTCCTCGGCGATGGCGCCGACATCGGCAAGCGCTTTTGACTTGATGTCGCCAATGCGCGCCTCTGCGGCGGCAATCTTCTTCGCGAGTTCGGCTTCCACACCGTCGCGATCGGCTTTGGCCTTCGTCTTGGCAGCTTCGCGTGCGGTGTCCGCAATCGAATGGCCTTTCGCCCTTGCGCCTGCCAGTTCCTGCTCGTAGGCGGCGATGGCCGCATCGGCCTCGCCCTTCAGACGAGATGCCTCGTCGAGGTCCTGAGCGATTCGGTCATGGCGCGTCTCGAGGATACCGCCAATGCGGGGGATGATGACTTTCGACATCAGGAGATAGAAAAGCCCGAACGTAATCGCGAGCCAAAGAAGCTGCGAAGCGAAATGGGTCGAATCGAAGGGCGGGAACACGCCGGAGCCATGCTCGCCTTCGTGGGCCACACCCGTTTCGGTGTGCACCTCACCGGCCGCAGCGGCATCGTGTGCTTCGGCGCCTTCGGTGGTGGATGACTGGGCATATGCCTCGGTCACAAACATGCTCACCTCCAGGTGCACTCAAGAATATGCGCGGCCGCGGCCCGACGGGCCGCGGCCAAAACTTCTGCCGATATCAGACGGCGAAGAGGAGGAGGAGTGCAATGAGCAGCGAGAAGATGCCCAGAGCTTCCGTAACGGCGAAGCCGAATACGAGGCGGCCGAACTGGCCGTCAGCTGCCGACGGATTGCGCAGAGCGCCGGACAGGTAGCTGCCGAAGATGTTGCCGAGGCCGAGAGCCGTGCCGGCCATACCAAGGCATGCAAGACCTGCACCGATGTACTTTGCTGCTTCCGCTTCCATGATTGACTCCTTCGAAATGGTGTTGCGGCTTAGGATTTGCGCTTCCGGCGGCAAGCCGACCGGAAACCAGCGACTGTTTATTCCTTAGTGGCCTCCGGGGTGGACCGCATCGTTGAGGTACATGCAGGTCAGCACCGCAAAGACATAGGCCTGGAGGAAGGCGACAAGGAATTCAAGACCGGTGAGGGCGACGGTCATGATGAGCGGCAGGATCGCGCCGCCGATGCCGAGCGCTCCAAAAGCGCTGAGCGATGCGACGAAGCCTGCGAAGACCTTCAGCGTGATGTGGCCCGCCAGCATGTTGGCGAAAAGACGGACCGAGAGGCTGATCGGACGGGAAAGGAATGAAATGATTTCGATCGAGACGACAAGCGGCAGAAGCGCGCCCGGCACGCCTTGCGGCACGAACAGCTTGAGGAAGCCGAAGCCGTGCTTGTAGAAGCCGTAGAGAAGGACGGTGCCGATCACGAAGACCGCAAGCGCGAAGGTGACGATGATCTGGCTGGTGACGGTGAAGAAATAGGGGACCATGCCGAGCAGGTTCGCCGTCAGGATGAACATGAACAGCGAGAAGACCATCGGGAAGAATTTCATCCCGTGACTGCCGGCGCCCTCGCGAAGCATCGAGGCGATGAATTCGTAGGACATTTCCGAAACCGACTGCATGCGCGTCGGGATCAGCCCACGCTGCGACGTCGTCAGATAGAGGAAGCCCGCGGCCGCACCCACGGTCGCGACCATGAACAGCGACGCATTGGTGAAGGAAAAGTCAATTCCGCCAATCTCGATCGGGACAATCTTGTTGACCAGGAACTGGTGGGTCGGATCGTTTGACACCGCGCTTCTCTTTCGTTTTGCCCGCCCGCGAGCGGAAATCCTGTTCTTCCCGGCGACGTATCAGACGCCGCCGCCATCCTCTTTGTCCGTGCCCGGCTCGCCCTTCCGCTCGTCGGGCTTCGCCACCAGACCGGCGGAACGCAGCACGTTCAACACGCCGGCACAGAAGCCGAGTAGCAGGAGGACGATCATGCCCCACGGCCCTGTACCCGCAAAGTGGTCCAAAAGATAGCCCAGAAACGCCCCGACCAGGATGCCGGCGATGAATTCGCTCGAAAGCTTCATCGCCGCCGCGTACCCCTTGCGGCTTTCATCGGCGCGCCCATCCGCCCCTTCCGAGACATCCGCCCGCTTCTTGGACTTGATGTCGTCGCCGAGACGCTTGAGCCGCGCTTCCAGACTTTCTTCCGGCTTCTCCGTCACATGGCTCCCCTTTGCACCCCCACGCGGTCGAACGCGATCTCGGTCATACAAACGGCCGCTGTTCAAGCCACGCTTCGGCCCCATTTGAAGTCGCGCGCAACATAGTTTTAGGCACCCGCATAGTCAAGGCATGGAGGCACCTTCGACGTGGACAATATTATTGTTTTAATTCAACGACTTAATGATAAATCCGGCAAGCTGCGACAAAGGTGCAGAGGGAATCGCCGCCAACGGCGGGGTCACGCCCGCGGCTCCGGCGGCTGGCAGGGGCGCGGAGGCGGCCACGCCGTCAGCTCCAGCCGCCGCCATAGGTTCTGTAGAAGATGTGCAGTCCGATCTTGCCGACCCGCTTCATCGTCTTGGCCCAGGCGGGATTCACATAGGTGGCGTGATAATGGGTCGCCGAGCCGACTTCCGACAGCCATATCCTTCCGGAGGTAACCGCCAGCGCGACTTCCTTGGCCGTCTTCCAGTGCGATCGCGAATAGATCAGGTCGCGGATCATGTCGCAGGCGAAAGAGAACTGGCAGCGGTTGCGCCAAGCCTTGTTCTGGTAGACGACGCCGCAGATCGTCTTCGGGTAGGTCGGATTGCGGACGCGATTGAGAATGACCTGCGCCACCGCGGCCTGACCCTTGACGGATTCGCTGCGTGCCTCGAAATAGATTCCCTCGGCCAGACAGGTCTGCTCTTCCTTGCTGAAGACGGTTGACGGCAGCGGCGTTGCCGCCCAGGCATGATCGTCGGGCGCGATATCCGGAATGAAGCGCCCTGCATTTTCGTCGTTCCGCAGGATCGAATCGAAGGGTGATTCACGCGCATAGTCCGGCTCGGGCCGGACATAGGCAGTCGCAAGAATGTCGGGCTTGTCGTTGGTGACGAGCTTGGCCAGCATCGGCGAGAGGCCCGGTTCCGGCTTCGGCGGCGTCTTGCGGTAAAAGACCGTGGCGATCTCGATCTCCTTGCCTTTGATCTTCGGCTTGGCGAAGACCATCTTCTCGGGGCCGTCGAGGGCCGGGCCGATAAGCGAGCTCGTGCGCTGAAGGATGGACCCGGCGCTGAAGTCCTTGGGCGGGGTCACCGGCGTTACCGCGACGATTCGCCCCTTCTTCAGCTTCCGCGTCACGCGATCCTCGTCCGGCGTCCCCTGGTGTTTCGATTCGGCGGTCAGCGCCACGCGGCCGCCTTCCGGCAGGGTCATGCCGGCGCCGCCATCGAGCGCACCGGTGGTGATCGGGTCCGTGAAGACCATCTCGACTTCGTGGAGAGAGCCGGCCGGCGAAGGAGTGAGATAGGTGCGCCAACGCTCGCCGCCGCGGTTGATGCCGGACAGAAACGTCGCAATGTCCGAATAGGCGACCGCCGAGGGAAAGCCCAGGAATACGGCAAGGCCTAGGATCGCCGGAGCGCGCCAGGCCGAGAACGAAAACCGAAACTTGTCACGCAACTTCCAACTCTTACGCACCGGTCGGCTCCAGGAACTCTTTCTCAAGCACGCGCTCTCGCAAGCCGGCGATGAGCCAGCGACAAGATTCCATGCAGGACGCTAGGGTTTGGAAGCGGCCGGCCGGCTCGCCGGGACCGCTTCGCTTGAGCCTTGAAAATGCGGCATTAACCTTGATGTTTGGTTAATGCGGACGCAGTGAAACGGATCAGATGATCACGTGAGAGCCGAGTTCGACCACCCGGTTCGTCGGCAGGCGGAAATAATCGGAGGGATCGATCGCAGCATTGGCGAGTGCGATGAACAGACGGTCCTGCCAATGCGGCATGCCGGACTGGGCGTCGGGCACAAGTTTGCGGCGGCCGAGATAGAAAGAGGTGGACATGATGTCGAATTTCAGGCCCGATTTTCTGAAGAGGCCCAGCGCCTGAGAGACATTCTGCGTCTCCATGAAGCCGAACTTCATTTCCAGCAGAGTGAAACGCTCTGACAACCGCCGCGCGCTGACCCGCTCTTCCCTCGGCACCTTCGGCGTGTTTGCCGTCCGGATCGTCAGAATGAAGTTCTGCTGATGCAGAACGTGGTTGTGTTTGATGTTGTGCAGCAGGGCGGCAGGAGTTGATTCCGGATCGCTGGTCAGGAATATCGCCGTGCCGGTCACCGACACCGGCGCGTGCTCGCTCTGGCGCTCGACCGATTTGATGAAGCTTGCCAGCGGAATGTCGATATGGCGGGTCTTGGCGTGCAGGATTGCTGTGCCGCGCTTCCAGGTCCACATGATGACGATGAAGGTCGCCGCAATGAGGATCGGCACGTAGCCCCCGTCGTGGATCTTCAGCATGTTGGCGCCCAGGAAGACGAATTCCAGCGCGAACAGGGGCAGCAGCGCACCCGCTGCCCACCAGCTCGGCCAGTTCCACCGCATACGCAGGAATTCGAAGGAAAGCACCGTGGTGACCACCATCGCACCGGTGACGGAGATGCCATAGGCGGTCGCGAGCGCCTCGGAGGAGCCGAAGAGGAAGACGAGCGCCATGACGCCGAACATCAAAAGCGTGTTGACGTTCGGCAGGTAAATCTGGCCCGTATGGGTCTCGGACGTATGGAAGATCGCCATGCGCGGCAGGAAACCAAGGTGGATGGCCTGGCGCGTCAGCGAAAAGGCGCCGGTTATGACCGCCTGACTGGCGATGATGGTGGCCGCTGTCGCGAGAATGACGGCGGGCAGCAGCGCCCATTTCGGAAACATCAGGAAGAAGGGATCGGACATCGCCTCCGGGTTCTTCAGCACGAAGGCGCCCTGCCCCAGATAGTTCAGCGTGAGCGCCGGGAAGACCACGGTGAACCAGGCCCACTGGATCGGCCGCCTGCCGAAATGGCCGAGATCGGCGTAAAGCGCCTCGGCACCCGTGACCGTCAGGAAGACGGCGCCGAGTACGACGATACCGACATAGCCTTCGTTGAACAGGAAGGTGACGGAATAATACGGGTTGAAGGCTCTGAAAATCGACAGGTCGTCGGAAATATGCACGAAACCGATCGCGCCCATGACGACGAACCAGATGAGCGTTATCGGGCCGAAGAAATTGGAAACCGCGGCAGTACCCTTGGACTGAACGGCGAAGAGGAGCAGGAGGATGACCACGGCGATCGGAACGACGTAGTCCGAAAGGGCCGGGGTCACCAACTTCAAACCCTCGACGGCCGAGAGCACCGACAGTGCCGGTGTTATCATCGCGTCGCCGATGAAGAGTGCGGCGCCGGCAATGCCCATGAAGAACAGTATCGCCGTGTGACCATTGGCGGTCTTCATGAGCAGCGCAAGCAGGGAGAGCGTGCCGCCCTCGCCCTGATTGTCCGCCCGCAGCAGGAAAAGCACGTATTTTATCGTGACAATGATCGTCAGCGCCCAGATCATCAGCGAGATCAGACCGATAATCTCGACGTCCGTCACACCGTCGTGCGCGACGGGGCGCAACGCCTCGCGGAAAGCATAGAGAGGGCTGGTGCCGATATCGCCATACACGACGCCGACGGAGCCAAGCGCCAGAACCAGCAGGCGGCGGATATTCTCCACCCCAGGTGTAGCGGGAGCAGACAATTGAGACATGTTGCTCAACAGGCCCTTAGAGCCAGCCTTTCCAGCGGAAGAAGAAAAAGGGGATCACGGCCGAAAGTACCATGGCCGCAAGCGCCCACGGATAGCCGAACTGCCATTCAAGCTCAGGCATGATGCGAAAGTTCATGCCGTAGACAGAAGCGACCAGCGTCGGCGGCAACAGAACGACCGAAGCGATCGAGAAGATCTTGATGATCGCATTCTGCTCGACATTGATCAGGCCGAGCGAGGCATCGAGCAGGAAGGTGATATTTCCAGAGATGAAAGCCGTGTGTTCCGAGAGCGACTGGATGTCCCGCGATACCGTACGGCAAAGTTCCCGGCTTTCCTTGTCTGCTTGAACGTCGGGAACCGTATAGACGAAGGTCAGCAGCCTGGAGAGCGAAGCGAGGCTGTCGCGCGTTTTCGCAACAAGCCGGTGATGGCCCGCGACGTCGCGCAGGCGTGCTTCGAGAAAGTGCGGTGGCCGGTGCCGCCGGCCAGACGCCTTGTCGCCGAAGACCTGGAGCGCCAGGTCGTCGATCCTGTCGACGGCCTGCTCGAGAATTTCCGCCGTCCTGTCCACAATCGTCTCGAGCAGGCGCGTCAGAATCACCGCGCCGTTGCGGCAGCCGCCGGGGATACGATGCATGCTGGCCTTGAACAGGCCGAAGGCCCTCGGCTCGGCATAGCGGACGGTGACAAGGCGCTTGCCTGCCAGAATGAACCCGACATCCGTCAACCCCGGCATTTCCGTGTCGCTTCGATAGACGAGCGAAGCAGTCATGAAGACGGCACCGTCGTCCGTATAAAGCCTGCTCGAAGGTTCGATGTCCCTCAGATCGTCCCGCGTCGGAATGGGAATTCCGAGCAGTCCCTCGATCATCAGGTCTTCCGCCTTGGTTGGCTCGACAAGATCTATCCAGACGAGATCGGGACGCAGGGCCGACGGCGGTTCGGCCGTGGAGAGAGCGACCGCTTCACCGTTGACACAATAGCCTGTGATCATGCGGCCGCCTTTTTCATGCAGCCGACGACGATGAACCTTGATGATTTCGCAGGATCAGCCGCCACAAGATTTTCCACAAAGCAGATTCATCCGATGAAGGCTTTCAGCCGTTTCGACGCCGCATGACGGCAGTCGGGTGACCAAAGTCTCCGGCGATGGCAGTGGCTCGCTTTGACTTGCCTATACGAGCCAAGGGGATATGACTCAACCCCGGCGCAAAATCAATGGCCTTCGGGGATCCGGTGCTTCCCTGTCGGATGTCTCGGTCGCGCCGCACTGAATTCCCCGGCATGTCGCTTGGGCATGACCGCGGCGAAGCGCTATTCGAAGACGATGTTCGGCATCGCACGGCTTTTGTCCTGCCGGGCAGCGGTGACCTCTCCCCAGACCCGCGCCGCGATGTCGCGATAGACGCGCGCGACCTCGCCATCGGGCTCGGACGCCACGAGAGGGGTTCCCGCATCGGAGGTCTCCCGGATACCCATGGTCAGGGGCACCTCTCCAAGGAACGGTACGCCGATGCGCTCGGCTTCCTTGCGCGCGCCGCCATGACCGAAGATGTCATAGCGCCTGCCCGTATCGGGTGCCACGAAATAGCTCATGTTTTCGACGATCCCGAGAACCGGAACCTCGACCTTGCGGAACATGGCGAGACCCTTGCGGGCATCCACGAGCGCCAGGTCCTGCGGCGTCGACACGATGACGGCGCCTGCGAGCGGCACCTGCTGAGCCATCGTCAGCTGTGCGTCACCGGTGCCGGGAGGCATGTCCACGACCAGGACGTCGAGGTCCCCCCACGCCACCTCGCGCAACATCTGCAGGAGCGCCGACTGGATCATAGGGCCGCGCCAGATCATCGCGACCTCCTCGTCCACGAGGAAGCCCATCGACATGACTTTCAGGCCGTAGTTTTCCATCGGGCGGATAAGCCGCCCCTCGATCTGTTGCGGGCGGCCGGAAATCTTCAAAAGCCGCGGCATCGAAGGGCCGTAGATATCCGCATCGAGGAGCCCGACCTTCAGCCCGTTTGCCTGAAGCGCCAACGCCAGATTGACGGAGGTGGTGGACTTGCCGACTCCGCCTTTGCCGGAGGCGACGGCGATAATGGCGCCGACGCCGGGGATGCCCGCCTTTGGTGCCGCACCGCCCGCCCGCTGCGCCGGCGCATGGCCCGTCGGGGCCGGCCGGGGCCGCTCCACCGGGCCCTTCTGCGGCGCGGCCTTGCGGTCGGCAGTCAATGCCACCATGGCGGCCTTCACGCCGGGAATCTCGCGCACGACTCGTTCGGCGGCCGCCCGCATCGGTTCGAGCTCCTTCGCCCGATCCGCCGGCACGGTGATCGAGAAGTAGGCCTTGCCGTCGGAAATGAACACATCGGACACAAGGCCGAGGTCGACGATGTTTCCTTCCATATCCGGACCGCGGACGGTCCGTAGCTTCTCCAAAACCATTTCCCGGGTGACATCCGGCATGTCGGCCTCTTGCTCTTTCGTTGGCGCGCAACGCTTTCGACTGCTGTATCGCTAGCCCAAATCGCACCCGATTTAAGGAACTGGGTATTAGATAGTCGAGCCGGGGCACTTCGCCAATGCGACAGGTGGGAAAATGAGAGGGCCGCCAACCGATCATCGTGTCCGTACATCCGGGATCACGGGCGATCGGCGGCGGCCCTTGTCGCGACCTTCCTGGGCGCTGTCTTATTATGGTCCCCTCTGGACACGGAACTGAATATGCACAATGCGTGCCAGTTGGCGCCTTCCGCAAAAAACCATAGTTTTCAATGAGTTGCCCTTCATCTATGGCGGATGCGCAAGAGACTGCGCTGCTCATTTCCTGAGCAGGCGCGCCATTTGGATACGAAATGCTCGCAGATGCCCCGGCTCCGAATCGCGGAAACTCTCCAACTCCTTATTTTGCCGCAAACTCCGGACGGAGAACCGCTAGGCACTTTTCTTGGACGTGCTTTGTTTTATTTCCTCATTCCTGTGCTTGTCACAGGAATCCAGCCAGACCAAGTCCTTGGGCTGCAAGAACGCTTCCCGCGCCGCAGACGCGGCGCTGCTTTCATCTCTGTGACAAGCACAGAGAAATGAGAGCGGAGGATGACTCTCATGCCCTAGCTGATATAGCCCTTTTTCATCGCCTTCACGACCGCCTGCGTGCGGTTCACCGCGTCGAGCTTCTTCGTGACGTGGTTGAGGTAATGATTCACCGTGTGCTCCGACAGGCCGAGGATACCGGCGATTTCCGAGCTGGTCTTGCCGGCAGCCGTCCAGCTCAGGCACTGGATCTCCCGTTCGGAAAGAACCGTGTTGGTGTTCTTCCAGACAGAGCCGATCTCGGCAAGCCGGTTATAGACGTGAATTGCGATCATCTGCAGTTCCATCGCCGCCGTCATCGGTAATTCCGCTTCCGGGCCCATGAGGATGACCGCGCCGCGGCCACCTTCGGCATCGTGGACCGGGAAGTAATTGGCTTGGAATATGCCGTTGTCGCGCAACATGGCGATGTAATCCGCGGCAGAGTCGGGCTTGCCTCCCTCCCTCTCCCAGTCTTCAAGCATGATCTGAAACGGCGTCGTCGTCTCTCTCAACCGTCGCACCCCGGTGCTGAAGCGCAGCATCGAAAGGCTGTCATATTTGTTGAGGAGCTCGGCCGGCATGTTCGAGATCACCGTGGTGGCGGAGAGCCGCTCTACCTCGACTGCAGGGATCGAACAGATGAGAAACGTCTTGAAGCCGAAAATCGGCGTAATCCGCCGCATGTAGCGGATAATGTCGAACTGGGTCTCGAGCCTTGCTATCTCAGGCGCGAAATCGCCGCCCCGGGGCAGATCGATATCAGTCGTCCCCCTCGTGATCATCTCTTGCATCGGTGCGGTTCCATCGCAGTCATCGACTATCAAATAGCCCGAGCGGCCGAGCAATGCCAACAGGTGATTGACGATCATCACCTCTGACGCGCAAAACCCTGTGCATTTCGACCGTGCCGATGAACGCCGACGCCGCCTTCAGCCGCTCGCGCCGTAAGACGGCCGCGTACGGGTTCGCGTGCCTCCATTTCCCGTGCTTGTCACAGGAATGAGAGAAAAAGGGCTCTGTTCATGTCCCGCCCGGCGTCGATCAATTGATCAAGCCCGCGCGTATCGCCTTGGCGACAGTTTGGACGCGATTGACCGAGTCGAGCTTGCGCGTCGCACGGTTGAGATAGTGGTTCACCGTATATTCCGACAGTGCCATGATACGGGCCATCTCCACCGTCGTCTTGCCAGCCGCGGCCCAGCGCAAACACTCGATCTCGCGGCGGGAAAGGCTGCCCGGGCCGCGTCGGTCGCGCGTCCGGACTTCGCTCAGCCGGCTGTATAGAAGGCCGGCCCAGAGGTTCAGAGCCTGCATCTCGTCGTCGGACACGGCGGACCTGTCACCGCCGAAGGCGATGGCGGCGCGGTGACCCGCGGCATCATGGACCGGGAGATACACCCCGCGCGGCATGTTCGCCTGTTCGAAAACGCATATGGCAGCTTCGCCCTTTCCGTCCACACGCCCGCGCGCCAGCAGATGAGCATCATAGGTGAAGGGAATTGTGCTGCGCCGCAACCGCTGTATCACGGGACTGCCGTCGATCAGGCGGGCACTGTCATAACGCCTGAGGAAATCCATCGGCCAGGTCGTCATGAGCGCCTGCGCAGTGAGGCTGTGGGACCCCGACTCGGGAATGGCGAGGACCATGAAGCCTCGAAAACCGAAACCTTCCGACACCCGGCCGAGCGCGCTCCGCACATCATCCTCGCTGTCGATCGACCCGCTGACAGCGTGACCGTCAGGGAGGACCAATGAGGATATATCCACGCTGAAATCGATCATCTTCCGCCCGCCTCTCACATCCGCGTTCCAGCTGGAGCATGACGCTCGCGCTGTCATACCCACGCCTTCGCTTCCACCAGAATTCCGCCCGATGCAACCAGCCGTGGCAGCAGACCGGCATTGAAGCTACTTATCTTGAACCTTTTCGTCCAGTCGAAACTTCTAATTTACCGTAAAGCGGTCCCGCGCACTTTTTCGTGGAAAACATGCTGTAATCCTTAACCGTCACGGCGACCTTGCTCGTCCGGCAGGTCACGCGGCGCCGCAGCCCCCTTTTCCCGCCCGGGGCCAAGCCGGATCCGGACCTCTTCCTCGATCTCTGCCGCCACCTCGCGCACGTCCTGCGCCCAGGCGGTCAGCTGCTGCAGGCTGACCCGATAGGAGGGACCGGTCACGGAGATCCCTCCGACCAGGTCGTGTTCCGGAACGCTGATCGGGGCGGCCACGCAGCAGATCTCCGCCTCGTGCTCCTCCCGGTCGAAGGCATGGCCGTCGTGCCGGATTTCCTCGATCTCGGCAAGGAGCGATTCTATCGAACGATGCGTTTGCGCCGTGAACGGGTGAAACTCCATTCCGGTCGATATCCGCTGCAACTCGCCTGCGGGAAGAACCGACAGAGCCGCCTTGCCGATACCCGTACAATAGGCCGGCGACGCCTTGCCGATCTGCGAACTCATACGGACGGTCTGCCGGCTTTCCACCTTGTCGACATAGATGATCTCGGTCTCCCGCAGCACGCCCAGATGCACCGTCTCGCCGGTCAATTGGTGCAGGTGCAGGAGATAGGGGGCGGCAATCTCGCGAAACCGGTTCCCCGACCAGGAGCGATAAGCGAATTTCAACAGGCGAAGCCCGGGCTCGTAGGACAAGTCCCGGCGCTGCACCAGCAAGCCCTCTTCTACGAGATGGCCAAGCAGCCGGTGCAGGGTTCCGCGGGGCTGACGAACGGTCTGCAATATATCCGTGAAGCGCTGAGGGCGGTCGGCCATGGCTACTGCTTCCAGCACGGCCATTGCCTTGCCAAGCGTGCCGGTGCCGACGAGGTCACCTTCCATGTCGTCTTCATTCTTCCGCTTCATTCTTATCCGCTTTCCGCTGCGCTATCTTGACAGGGTAAAAGCATTGGCGCGATAATTCCATATAATAAAACACAGTTCCGAATATTGGAACAACCAATCCCGCAGCCGCGGTATCAGGGAGAAGCCATGACCTTGCCGAGCAGCCAGTTTCCTGATCTGCGCGATCGCGGAGTTCTGGTCACCGGCGGCGGCTCCGGCATAGGGGCCGCACTGGTGGAGGCGTTCGCCCGGCAGGGCGCCCACGTCGCCTTCGTGGACATCGCAGCGGAAGCGAGCCTGGCGCTCTGCGAGAAGGTCGCGGCGCGGACCGGGCAGGCGCCGCATTTCATCCAGGCAGACCTGCGCAATGTCGAGGCCGTGCGGGCCGCAGCCGACGAGGCGGCCGCCAAACTCGGCTCCGTCCGTGTCCTCGTCAACAACGCCGCGCGCGACGACCGGCAGGCGCTCGAAGCGGTCACTGAGCAGAGCTGGGACGAAAGCCTTTCCGTCAACCTCAGGCATATCTTCTTCATGTGCCAGGCGGTCGCGCCCCACATGCAGCGGCAAGGCGGCGGATCGATCATCAATTTCTCCTCGATCGCCTTCATGCTCAATATGCCGGAAATCCCCGCCTACTCTGCAGCCAAAGCCGGGATCATAGGCCTCACCAAATCGCTCGCCGGCAAGCTCGGACCGGATAACATCCGCGTCAACGCGATCCTGCCCGGCATGATCGTTACGGAGCGGCAGCGGCGCTTGTGGCTCACGGAAGAATCGATCGCGCGGATGCAGGAAAGGCAGTGCCTCAAGCGCATGCTGGTCGCCGACGATCTCGTCGGCCCATGCCTCTTTCTGGCGTCGGACAGTTCGGCGGCGATGACCGCACAGACCATGATCATCGATGGAGGCGTGTTTTGACGACGGCAGGCTATTATGCCGCAGTGGATTGGGGAACATCCAGCTTCCGACTGTGGATCATCGGCGAGGACGGTACGGTGCTGGCCGAACGCCGCAGCGCCGAGGGCATGACGACGGCCGCAAAGACCGGTTTTCACACGATTCTGGACGGCCATCTCGCCGCGGTCGCCGCGCCTGCGCATCTGCCGATCATCATCTGCGGCATGGCTGGCGCCCGTCAGGGCTGGAAGGAGGCCGGGTATATCGAAACTCCCGCAGCACTCGCCGAGATTGCCGGCCGTGCCACGGCCATTCCCGATGTCGACCGCGACATCCGCATTCTCCCCGGCCTCGCCCAGCGCGACCGACGGCATCCGGACGTCATGCGCGGCGAGGAGACGCAGCTCCTCGGCGCTGCCGGGCATCTCGGCGCCGGCAGCCATCTCGTCTGCATGCCCGGCACGCACAGCAAATGGGTCCGTCTTGCCGACGACAGGGTCGAGGGCTTTTCCACCTTCATGACCGGCGAGCTCTTCGACACCATCGCGCGCCACACCATCCTCAGCCACGCGGTGGCAGAAGCGGAAACCTTCGCGACCGGGAGCGCAGCCTTTACGGATGCAGTAAGCCGCACGAGGGAGAACCCGGCGCTCGCAACCAATCTGCTCTTCTCCGTTCGTGCCGGGCAGCTTCTGCACGGCACCGGCGCCGCCGATGCGAGAGCGCAATTGTCCGGGACCCTGATAGGCCTGGAGATCGCCGGAGCGCTCGCGGCGTCGGGCACGGTGGACGGCGTATGCCTCGTCGGCTCCGGTGGGCTCGGCACGCTTTATCGTACTGCCCTCGAAAGCCAGGGCCTCAACGTCCGGGCCGTCGACGCCGATGAGGCGGTGCGGGCCGGTCTTTCCGCAGCCGCCCGTGCGATTTGGCCTTTGTGATAGAAAGAAAGAACATGGACAGAATCCCCCTGCCCCCGATGAAACGCCCGTTGATCGCGATCCTGCGCGGCCTGAAGCCGGAGGAGGCGGAAGGCGTGGTCGGCGCCCTCATCGAAACAGGCTTCACGGCGATCGAAATCCCACTGAATTCGCCGGACCCGTTTCGCTCCATCGAGACGGCCGTCAAAATGGCTCCGGCCGGGTGCCTTATCGGCGCCGGTACGGTGCTGACGACGGCCCAGGTGGAACGCCTCGCCGATGTCGGCGGGCGGCTGATGGTGAGCCCCAATGTCGAGCCGGCAGTCATCCGACTTGCTGCGACGAAAGACATGGTGACGATGCCAGGCGTTTTCACGCCGACGGAGGCATTGGCCGCCGCCGCCGCCGGAGCCAGCGGCCTCAAGTTCTTTCCGGCAAGCGTGCTCGGCCCCTCCGGCATCGCGGCGATCCGCGCGGTGCTGCCGGGCGATCTCGAGATCGCGGCGGTCGGCGGCGTGTCGGAGGTCAATTTCGCCGACTATGCAGCGATCGGGATCCGCAGCTTCGGGCTCGGTTCGAGCCTTTACAAGGCCGGAATGAGCGCCGGGGATGTGCGGCAGCGGGCCATTGCCACGCTCGCAGCCTATGATGCCGTCTATGGAGGCCAGCAGTGACCGATCTCGTTCCCTTTTCCGGCCGAACCCTTTCGGAAGCCGTGTGCGAACTCGGCGAAGGCCCCACCTTCGACCCCGACACCGGAACGGCCTGGTGGTTCAATATAACGGGCCGCGAGTTGCATGAGCTTCATCTCGAAAGCGGACGGAAGGCGATCCATCCCCTGCCCTTCCTCGGCAGCGTGCTTGCGACGATCGATCCGCTACGGCAGTTGATCGCCTCGGATCAGGGCCTTTTCGTGCGCGACACCGAAAGCTCGAAGCTACGCCATTTCGCGACGCTCGAGGAAAAGCCGGGCAACCGCTCCAACGACGGACGCGTCCATCCCTGCGGCGCGCTTTGGGTCGGCACCATGGGGCGCAGCGCCGAGAAACATGCGGGTGCGATCTACCATGTGGCCGGCAGCCGCGTCACGAGGCTCTATGGCAACATCACCATTCCCAACGCGATCTGCTTTTCCCCGGACGGGGCTACCGCCTATTTCACCGACACCGACGTCAACCAGCTGATGCGCGTCGACATAGATCCGGCGACGGCGCTCCCGACCGGCGATCCGGTGCTGCTTTCGGACGAAAGCACGAACCCGGGCGGCGTCGACGGCGCCGTCTGCGATGCCGACGGGCTGATCTGGAACGCCCGGTGGGGCGCAAGCGCCGTGGAGGTCTATAAACCGGACGGCCGGAAGGTCGCCCGCTACGCCGTGCCGGCGACGCAGCCGAGCTGCCCGGCTTTCGTCGGCGCCAGGGCCGAACGGCTGCTGGTGACATCGGCCTGGCAGGGCATGGACGACGCCGCGCGGGCAGCCAACCCGCAGGGCGGGAAAACCTTCGACCTCGGGATCGAGGTCAAAGGGCGCTTCGAGCCCGCATTCCGACTTTAAATCCGCCGAACAACAAAGACTGGCGTCGCGCCGGCGAAAAATCATACAATTGCTCCATTGCGCTGAATCGCGGTGGAAGGAGTGCTCGGATGAGCGACAAGAAAAAAGAACTGAGAAGCCGTCACTGGTACGGCGGCACGCACAAGGACGGCTTCATTCATCGGTCCTGGATGAAGAATCAGGGGTTTCCCGACCATGTGTTCGACGGCCGGCCGATCATCGGCATATGCAACACCTGGTCGGAGCTCACACCCTGCAATAGCCATCTGCGTATCCTCGCCGAAGGCGTGAAGCGCGGCGTGTGGGAAGCGGGGGGCTTTCCGGTCGAATTTCCGGTGTCGTCGCTCGGGGAGACGCAGATGCGTCCGACCGCCATGCTCTTCCGCAACCTGCTCGCAATGGATGTCGAAGAGGCTATCCGCGCCTATGGCATCGACGGCGTCGTGCTTCTCGGCGGCTGCGACAAGACCACCCCGGGCCAGCTGATGGGAGCGGCCTCGGTCGACCTCCCGACGATCGTCGTTTCCTCCGGCCCCATGCTGAACGGCAAGTGGAAGGGCAAGGATATCGGTTCGGGCACGGATGTCTGGAAGTTTTCGGAGGCGGTGCGCGCCGGCGAGATGAGCCTGCAGGAATTCATGGCCGCCGAAAGCGGCATGTCGCGCTCGCCGGGCGTCTGCATGACCATGGGCACGGCGACGACGATGGCATCGATCGTGGAAGCCATGGGCCTGTCGCTTCCGACGAACGCCGCCCTGCCCGCGGTCGACGCCCGCCGCATGGCGCTCTCGCACATGACCGGCAAGCGCATCGTCGAGATGGTCCACGAGGACCTCAGACTGTCGAAAATCCTGACAAAGGAGAATTTCGAGAACGGCATCATCGCCAACGCCGCCGTCGGCGGATCGACCAATGCCGTGGTCCACATGCTGGCGATCGCCGGGCGCGCGGGTATCGACCTCTGTCTCGAGGATTTCGATCGGGTGGGCGGTCAGGTGCCCTGCATCGTCAACTGCATGCCGTCGGGCAAGTATCTGATCGAGGATCTCGCCTATGCGGGCGGCCTGCCGGCCGTGATGAATCGGATCCAGCACCTGCTGCATCCCGACGCACCGACGGTTTTCGGCGTTCCGATCAGCAAATATTGGGAGGGCGCGGAGGTCTATAACGACGATGTCATCCGCCCGCTAGACAACCCGTTGCGTGCGGCGGCGGGCATTCGCGTGCTGAAGGGTAATCTTGCGCCCAACGGTGCGGTGATCAAGCCGTCTGCGGCAAGCGAACATCTGCTCGCCCACGAGGGGCCCGCCTATGTCTTCGACACGATCGAAGACCTCAGGGCCAAGATCGACGATCCCGACCTGCCGGTCACCGAAGACACGATCCTCGTTCTCAAGGGTTGCGGACCGAAGGGCTATCCCGGCATGGCGGAGGTCGGCAACATGCCGATTCCGCGCCGGCTCGTCGAAAAGGGCGTGCGCGATATGGTGCGCATCTCCGATGCGCGCATGTCCGGCACCGCCTTCGGCACCGTCGTTCTTCATGTGAGCCCAGAAGCCAATGCCGGCGGGCCCCTGGCGATCGTCAGGACCGGCGACCGGATCCGCCTCGACGCCCTGAAAGGCGAGCTGAACCTGCTCGTCAGCGAGGAAGAACTGGCGGCCCGCATGGCGGCCTGGCAGCCACCCGAACAGAAATGGCATCGCGGCTACTACAAACTCTATCACGACACGGTGCTGCAGGCCGACAGGGGCGCAGACCTCGATTTCCTCGTCGGCAAGAGCGGCAGCGAGGTTCTGCGCGAAAGTCACTGATCGAGCCTTCGCCCCCCGGACGCTGGAACCATGAAGGCGTCCCCTGCGAAAGACAACCGGAATGCGAGCTTCTGCGCCGCGTGTTCACCCGAGCATGCGGCGCAGCCGCATCGAGCGCACACCAATGGAAGCCTCGTGCCGGCCAGCTCGGCGTTCACTTTTTCCGGAACAGTTTGCGTTGCCGGGCGTTGCTTGAGTGTCATCGGCGCAGCATCCCTGGCCCAACTTGAGGCTGCGCCTGGATCACGGTGATGACATCGTGATCGATGCCAAAGGGCTGGAAGGGAATGCGGGCGAAAAGCGCACGTAATGCCCTCTAGCCGACAACGTCAACGAAAGGCAGTCTGACATGAAAGAGAGACTTATATCTTCCGTTGCCGCTGGCGCGCTTCTCGTGGGCGTTGCCGTTGCCCCGATGAGCTTCGCACAGCAAACCACGACGCCTCCGGCTACGGCACCTGAAACCCAGACCATGGAACCCGCCCCGGCTCCGGCTACCCCGCCGGCCGCCGACGAGCAGGCGCAGACACCGGATACGGCAGACAAGACGACCGATATGGCGGCTGGTGACGCCAGCTACCTGACGGAGCAAGCGGAAGACCAAGTGTCCGCGAATACCTATATCGGCCAGTCCGTCTACAATGCCAGCGATGAAAGCATCGGCGAGATCAACGACCTGATCATCGAGAAGGAAGGCGGTATCGCTGCTGCCATCGTCGGAGTTGGCGGCTTCCTCGGCATCGGGGAAAAGAACGTCGCAGTTCCGTTCGACAAGATCGCTATTGCCGACCAGCCCGATTCGGATGACATCAAGCTGACGACCACCGAAACGGCCGACTCCCTGAAGGCCGCGCCGGAGTTCAAGACGAAATCGCAGGTAATGGCCGAGCGTAACGCCGACCAGCCGGTCGATACGTCGACGACTTCGGCAACGGGTACGACGCCGGCACCGGCGCCTGCGGAACCTGCCCCACAGCAGTAAGCTGCGTACGCGTTACAATGATAAAGAAGGAGCGGCGCCGACTGGCGCCGCTCTTTTTTCATGAACAAATTGGTACAGACATCAGACACCAATTACTTCGTTTGTATTAAATAATAATAATTTGTAAAATATATGGAGATGTACTTAGAAATAACGGAAATATTCGATACTTTAATTACTTTAGCTCTCATATGTTCTTTTGAAATAGATTCGTTTGCGAAATAGCCCTTGTGAATTACTGAAATTTTAGGTAGAGGTCCGGGAGGGCTTTCGCGATGAGGGATCGACATGAGGACACGAACTTTTCTTGCTGTGGCAGGTTTTCTGGGAATTGCGGCATCACCGCTAGCTGTCGGCAGTGCGCGGGCAGCCGAACCCCAGACAGAAACCATTGAGACCACAGACGGGTTGATGAATATCTGGCTCGGCGCCGCCTATGTTGACATGAACGTCACGAACGGGTTCGGAGCTGCCATCGACCAAGGCAGTTTCCTCTTCATCACTCAGCCGGATAGCGGCTTGGACATTTCGTCCGCTGGCGCTGAGGTCGGCGGCGATTACTGGGGTTCCGGCCTCGGGCTGGGAGACGTTTACCTTGCGGCAGACTTCCTGATCGCCAGGGACGACGACGACATTCGGCTGGCACTGCCGACGACGGGCGCACGTCCTTTTCTGGACACGCTCCCGCTGGACGGAACCCCTTCCCCCGGTCTCATTATCGCAGGCGCGGGAAGCCAAGCGAACATCTCTGCCGACGCCGACTTCCGTCGCACCTCTGTTGCCGCAGCTCATAAGCTCGCTTTCAGTCCGCTGGACGCCGATATCGCGCTTGGCGCATATGGCGCCCTCAGCCGGTTGAACTTCGGGTCGTCCGTGCGCGGCGTCGGCGGCGGCTTCATAACACTTGACGAAGAGGTTGACGCCGTCTCGGTCGGTCCGATGATCGCACTCCGGAAGACGACGGCGCTAACACCCTCGATCGAGGGCTTTATCGAGGGGCGTGCTGCCGTCCTCTACGCGCATGGCGCGTTCGACGGGGTGCAGACCGCGTCGAACCTACCCGCGGCGTTGAATGTCGAGGATGAGCGTGACGATCTGGCCGGCATGGCTGAAATTCGTGCCGGTGTCTCGCTCCTGGCATTGGGGGCCGGCAAGTTGAGTCTGTACGGCGGACTTGGTGTGCGCAACGATGCGTATGAGATCGTTAATCCCCGTTCACGGACTGGGCTCGTCGCCAGCGATTCCGATTCGTACTCTCCTGGCCCGGCGCGAATCGAACAAACAACACAGTTTACGGGCTCAATCGGCGCAAGGTTCACCTTGAACTTTTGACACGAAAAATGCGGCTGCGCTTCGGCGCGTGCGCCGCTCTACCCAAGTAGGCCGCCCTGCATTCAGTTGCGCTGGGCGGCCTACTCCATTATTTTCTTTGCATTTAGTACCACGCGTCGGCCATGCCGTTCTTGCGCGTTGCGACATAGTCGTTCAGCGCTTCGTCGATGGCCGCATCCAAGGGCGGCGCCTCGTATTCGGCGAGAGCCTTTTTCCAGCTCCTGTTCGCGCGCAGCGCCATGTCGGTTTCGCCCTGTTCCACCCATTTCTCGAAGGGTTCGTTATCGGAAAGGGCGCTGTCCCAGAAGGCGGTCTGATAATTGCGCATCGTGTGGCCGGAGCCAAGGAAGTGGCTGCCCGGGCCCACTTCCAGGAAGGCGTCCATGGCGAGCGTATTGTCGTCGACAACGACGCCGGCAAGATAGGAATGCAGCGCCCCGCAGAAATCCATGTCCATCATGAATTTTTCGTAGGACATGGCCAGCAGGCCGTCGGCGAAGCCTGCCGAGTGCAGGACGAAATTGGCGCCGCAATGTACGGCCGACAGCATCGACATGACGCCTTCCTGCATCGCCTGTGCATCCGGGCGCTTCGAGTTGGAGAAGTTTCCGGCGCAGCGCAACGGCAGGCCGAGCCGGCGCGCGAGCTGGCCGATGACCATGCTGCCGATCGCCGGTTCCGGCGTGCCGAAGGTCGGCGAGCCCGAGCGGAGCGACATCGAGGAAAGAAAGTTTCCGAAGATGACGGGCGCGCCCTTGCGTTCGAGCTGCGTCAGCGCACAGCCGGCAAGCGTTTCGGCATAGGATTGCGCAATCGCCCCGGCATTGGTGACCGGCCCCATCGCGCCGCCGAGGATGAACGGCACGATCACCGCGGCCTGGTTGGCCCGCGCATAGGCCCGCAGCGACTTCGTCATCGTGCCGTCCCAGACGAGCGGCGAGTTGACGTTGACATTGCCGAGAATGACACAGTTGCCGTCGACGAATTCGGCACCGAAAAGAATGCGGGCCATTTCGATCGAATCCTCGGCACGTTCCTCCGAGGTAATCGACCCCATGAAGGCGCGATCGGAGTATTTTATGTGGCTGTAGACCATGTCGAGATGACGTTTGTTCACCGGTACGTCGCACGGTTCGCAGATGGTGCCGCCGGAGTGGTGCAGCCAGGGGCTCGACTGGGCGAGCTTCACCAGATTGCGGAAGTCCTCGATGGTGCCGTAGCGCCTGCCCTTGTCCAGATCCATGACGAAGGGGGAACCGTAAGCCGGAGAGAACACCACGTTGCGGCCGCCGATCTCGACGCTGCGGGCAGGGTTGCGGGCGTGCTGCGTGAATTGCGCCGGCGCCGAACGGACGATCTCTTTCAGCATCCCGGGCTCGAAGGTGACGCGAAGGCCTTCGATTTTGGCCCCGGCGCGCCGCCAGTGGTCGAGCGCCACCGGGTCGTCGCGAAACTCGATGCCGACTTCTGCGAGAATGCGGTCGGCCACCCCTTCGATCCGCTCCAGGTTCTCCTCGCCGAGGATGTCATAGGTCGGTATATTGCGGGCGATGTAGGGTACGCCGAGATTCTTGCTGCCCTCGCGTCGCTGCGGTCGCCCGCTCCGGGTCCGTTTCGGCGCCTCGCCGGTTGCTTCCAACACTTCCATGGTCGATCTCCCATCATTTGCAATGATGGTATTGACGAGAGAGGCTATTGTAACGCAGGAAAAATTCGACGCTTGATATAAGTGGTACTTATGGAAAACCTGCGCCGTCTCCTACCGTCTGCCGCAAGCCTCATCGTCTTCGAGGCAGCCGGCCGGCATCAGAACTTCACACGCGCTGCCGGTGAGCTCGGAATGACTCAGGCAGCGGTGTCCTACGCCATTCGAGGACTCGAGAACCAGCTGGGCGTGCCGCTGTTCCACCGTGTGCACCGGGCCGTCGAACTGACGGAGGCGGGAGAAAAGTTTCACGCGGATGTCTCGGTCGGCCTCGCGCGGATCCAGAAGTCGGCCGAAGACATCCGCGCCAAAGGGCGCGAGACCAATGTGACGCTGGCGGCCTCGACGGCCTTCACCTCCATGTGGATGCTGCCGCGGCTAGCCCGGCTGCGCGAAGACCTGCCGGAGATCGACCTTCGCATCCAGACAAGCGTGCGCGACCTCGATCTGGATGAGGAGCCGATCCCGCTCGGCATTCGTGGCGGGGACCCCAGCCATTGGCCGCGCTATCACGCGGCGGTGCTGGCCGATGAAGTCATTCAGGCCGTGGCGACACCCGCCTATATCGAGACGCATGGGCTGCCGGCAACGCCCGCGGACCTCATCAGGCACAATCTTATCCACCTCGAAGAGCCCGTAAGGCGGGCCTGCGACTGGACCGAATGGTTCGCGAGCGCGGGCCTTGCCTATCCGGCGCAAGGCAAGCGGCTCGCGATCAACGATTACGTGCTCGTGATCCAGGCCGTGCTGGCGGGAGAGGGCATTGCGCTCGGCTGGGAGCATCTGACCGCCCGGCAGGTGCGCTCCGGCGCGCTGGTGCCGGTCGGGGGGCATGTGCTGAGGACGGGCCAGGCCTTCTACGTCGTCTGGCCGCGGTCACGCGAACTCAACAGTCAGGCGCGCCGCATCCGCGACTGGCTTTTGGAGGAGGGCCTCCGCGACCGTTCGGGGGCCGGAACCGCAAGCGGGCATGAGGCGCTTCAGCGCGCCGCCGCCATATCCGGGTAATGCTCGGAAAGGTAACGCAAGGTGGCATCGGCATCGGCGGGCTTGCCGTAGAAATAGCCCTGTCCCAGGCCGCAGCCGAGCGCCTTGAGCTTCAGCGCCTCGGATGAATGCTCGATGCCTTCGGCGACCACGGCGAGTTCCAGCCCCTCGCACATCGAAACGATAGCCTTGACGATATGTTCTGAAGTCCGGTCGGTGGAAATCCCCGAAACGAAGGTCCGGTCTATCTTCACCTTGTCGAGGGAAAAATCCCTGAGCCGCCCGAGGCTCGACTGGCCCGTTCCGAAATCGTCCAGCGACACGCGCACGCCGGCCGCTCTCAATTCGGTGACGATCCTCTGGGCAGTGCCGGCGTCGGCCATCGCAGCGGTCTCGGTGATCTCGAGTTCGAGGCGCCGGGGATCGAGGCCCACCTGAGCTGTGATTGCCAGGAGCCGAGCGCTCGTCGCCGGATCCATCAGCTGGACCGAGGACAGGTTGAAGGACAGGAAGAGGTCCTCCGGCCAGGACAGGGCAGCCCGCGCCGCCTTGCGCAGAAGCATTTCGGAAAGCGCGTCGATGAATCCGCGCTCTTCCGCGAAAGGCACGAACACCGCCGGCGAGACATAGCCGAGGTCGGCGTCGCACCACCGCGCCAGCGCCTCGAAACCCACCGGACGGTCGCTGCGCAGATCGACGATCGGTTGAAAGTGGACATCGATCCCACCGGCGATGATCGCATTGCGCAATGCCTGCTCAAGCTGCGTCGCGTGCTTCATCTCCTGTGCGATCTCTTGCGAGTACACGGTGATCTGTCCGCGGCCGCGCCGTTTGGAGCGGTAGAGCGCGGTATCGGCGCTCTTCAGCAAGTCGTCGAACGTGTCTCCGGCAAAGGGATAGACAGCAAAGCCGAACGAGGCCGAGAGCCGAACGTTCCGGTCGCCGAGTGCGAAGGGCGAAGAGAGCACTTCCTTTAACATCTGGCCGCGCTTCTCCGCACTCCTTCGTTCAAAGACCAGCGGCAGGACGATGGCGAATTCGTCATCCGCGGTACGCGTCACCGTCGCGCCCTCGGGAACGCAGGCCTTCAGCCTGTGCGCCACCTGGCGCAGGATCTGATCGCCGGCCTCAGGGCCGAAGAGGTCGTTGATCGGCTTGAACCCGTCCAGATTTGCGAGGGCGATGGTAAAGGGTGCGGGATCGCTTGCCCGTTCGGCCGCGAGGGCGCAGACGGTTTGCTTGAGGTGGCGTGCATTGCCGAGCTCGGTCAATGGATCGACGAAGGAGGCACTATACGGCCTGTCCCGCTTCGCCCGATCGATACCGAGCTCCTGCAATGTCATTGTGATCCGCTCCGACCAGAACCCGAAACGCGCCTTTCGGCCGCCGGCAGGTGTTTCCGCAGCAGCATCTCGATCATATCCGGGCTGACCGGCTTCATGATGTGGTCATCCATTCCCGATGTCCTGCAGCGCTCGAGGTCGATATCGATCGCCTGGGCGGTCACGGCCACGATCGGCGTGCGACGGCCCGTGCCCTTCTCGGCCTGTCGAATGGCAATGGCGGCTTCAAAGCCGTTCATCACCGGCATGGAGACGTCCATCAGAACCAGGGCGGGCTGGAGTTCGTGCCAGAGGTCCACCGCTTCTCTTCCATCCGCGGCGATCCGGTGGGAAATCCCGAGCCCCTCCAGGATCTGCGCGAAGACGAACTGGTTGACGTGGTTGTCCTCCGCGACGAGGACTTCCACCGTCGGCGCATGCGTCGCGGGCGCGAGATCGCGGTCGAGCGCAATCCCCCATTCGGGCTGCAGCAACGGCGAACGCGCGTCGCGGGCGCGGACAGCGAAGATCTCCGCAAGCAGGATCGTCGCATCCATATCGCTCGATACCTCGACCCACGTACAGGCGCGCCAGGAGGCGAGAGCGCGATGCTTCTCCGGAAAAGCGGTGTCGAGCAGAAGAAGGTCGATCTCCAATCCGCGGGCTTCGGCAGCCAGCGCGAAGGCGTCGAGTTCCCCGCCATTGCGGACCGCACAGGCGTCAAGCCCGGAGCCGCGCAGCCGCGCCACGAATCGCTCTTCCATGTCCCGGTCGGCGGTCGCCAGAAGTACGCGCAATTCCCGAGCCGGCAGCATGTCGATCTTCGATCCGGCGTGGGCGAGTTGCTGCAAGTCGAGCGACCGGAAGGGATCGTAAAAATTCTGCGCGGGCGTGAAGATGCTATAGTCCCGGATCTGCAGGCCGGTGTCGCCGCCCTTTTCCGAGCCGTCATACCAGACGGCGATATCGGTGACGTCGGTCATGCAGGTGACGACGAAATGGCGGCCGGGCAGGCCGATACGATATTTGCGCGTCACGACCCAAAGGTCGCTGCCGTCGGCGCGAACGATATGCTCCGCCTCCGAATGCGGCATGCCTGTCTCCAGGACGTGGCGGTCCGATCGTTCGAAGTGCTCCGCAAGCTCCGTTTCTACGAGGTCCGAGGCGGAACGTCCGAGCATGGCGTCCGGCGCGAGATCGTGGATGACGCAGAAGGCCTTATTTACGGCGATGTAGTGGAGGTTGCTGTCCTTGACGCAGATGGGATTGGGCTGAGCGTTGAGGATCTCTTCCGTCAGGGCGATCCGCTGGAGATCGGTCCGGGCCTGCACGTCGCGCTTCTTCTGTTCGGAGACGTCGCTGACGGCGAGAAGGCCGATACCGCTCGACAGCCGCCGCTGACGCAGAGAGAGCCAGCGCGTACGGCCGGCCCTCTCGACATTCTCGTAGCGTTCCCGCCAGTGGAGCGCCATCTGCTCGGCGATCCAGTCTTCGCGGTTCGGCCTGTGCCGGCTGGACTCCGGCAAGGTTCCTGGGCGCACGCCGGTATCGTATACCGCCCCCAGAAAATCGCGCAGCCGCGTCCCGGGAACCAGCATGGCGGCTGGCACGGGGAAAAATTGCAGTATCGAGGCGCTTGCGAAGGTGATGGTGTCGTCCCGGCCGAAAACGAGCAAGGCGGCGCCAAGCGTTTCACCGCTTGCCTCCAGAATGATCCTGCTGATGTCTGCGCCGCCCGACGCCACATCATTCATCGCGCTGCCCTCGTTCCCGCTACAGCGCCAGTCGTCCTTGGACGCATAACGGGTGCTGTAGCACTCTGTCCGCTGAACGGCCTTCCCGGCCCGGCTACGGTCCGGCCAACCGATCAGCAGCGGTTTCATTTCGGGACATGCTGGCCGCCTTTGAGGCATCCTTTTGAAGGGATGCGGGCGGCGTCCAGCAACGCCGCGGTGCTCCAGAGGCAAAAACCCGACGATCATTCAGGTTGCTGTGGAAAATTGCAGCAGAACGTTAAAGCCCGATTAAGTCGCAATCCCGCTTTTTGCAGGTGCCGGCCGGCAGCCTTGGAGAAGTGTGCGCGCGGGGCTTTCCCTCCCTCTCCGAATCCTGGAAAATAGGGCATGGCCATCAAGCAACTTTCTGAAACGCTCATCAATCAGATCGCCGCCGGCGAAGTCATCGAACGACCGGCGAGCGCCGCGAAGGAACTGATCGAGAACGCGCTCGATGCGGGCGCGACGAGGATCGAGATCGCGACCGCCGGTGGCGGCAAGACGCTCCTCAGGGTCACCGACAACGGCATCGGCATGTCGCCGGCCGATCTCGAACTGGCGATCCGCCGCCATTGCACCTCCAAGCTCGACGACAGCCTCGCCGATATCCGGACGCTCGGTTTCCGCGGCGAAGCCCTGCCCTCGATCGGATCGGTCGCGCGCCTGTCGATCACCACGAGGACGGCGGAGGCCCGGGAAGGCGCGGCGATCACGGTCACCGGCGGCAGGAGCGAGCCCGCCCGTCCGTCGGCCGCTATCGTAGGCACCGTGGTCGAGGTGCGCGACCTCTTCTTCGCGACCCCGGCGCGGCTGAAATTCATGAAGTCGGAAAAGGCCGAGGCGGCTGCGATCTCGGAAGTCGTCCGGCGTATGGCGATCGCCTTTCCGAGAGTGCGTTTCGTGCTTTCCGGCTCCGATCGCACGACGCTCGAATTCCCAGCAACAGGCGACGACCGGCTGGCGCGGATGGCGCAAGTGCTCGGCCGCGACTTCCGCGACAATGCCATCGAGATCGACGCCGAGCGCGAGGATGCGCGGCTGACGGGCTTTGCCGGCGTGCCGACCTTCAACCGCGGCAATTCGCTTCAGCAATATGCGTTCGTCAATGGCCGGCCGGTCCAGGACAAGCTGATCATGTCCGCGATCCGCGCCGCCTATGCCGAGACCATTCCGCAGGGGCGCTACCCGATCGCGGTGCTGTCGATCACGCTCGATCCGGCTCTCGTCGACGTCAATGTCCATCCGGCAAAATCGGACGTGCGCTTCCGCGATCCCGGACTGATCCGCGGCTTGATCATCGGCGCCATCCGCGAGGCGTTGGCGCGTGAGGGAGACCGGGCGGCGACGACCGGGACCCATGGGCTGATGCGCGCCTTCCGTCCCGAGTTCCACCGGGCAGACCGGCCGCAGGAACCCTGGACGGCCGCCGTCTCGCCCTATCGGCCGCTGCGCTTCGACGAGGCCGCGCGGGGTTTTGCAGAAGCACCCCAGGCGGCCTTCTCCGATTTCGCCCAGCCGTCCGCGCGCAGCGCCGCCGCCGTCGAGGCGACGCGCGCCGACGATGGACGGGCGGTTTCCTTCCCGCTTGGTGCCGCCCGCGCCCAGCTTCATGAAAACTATATCGTCGCCCAGACCGACGACGGGCTCGTGATCGTCGACCAGCACGCCGCCCATGAGCGTCTCGTCTTCGAGACGATGCGAACGGCGCTCCACGCCCGCCCGGTACCGGCGCAGGCGCTGCTGATCCCCGAGATCGTCGACCTGCCGGAAGACGATTGCGACCGGCTGATTGCGCATGCGCAGGAATTCACGCGCCTGGGACTGGCCATCGAGCGTTTCGGCCCCGCGGCGATCGCCGTCCGCGAAACGCCGGCGATGCTCGGAGAAATGGACGCCGCCGGACTGGTTCGCCAGCTTGCCGACGAGCTTGCGGAATGGGATACGGCCGGTGGGCTCGCCGGCCGGCTCGAATATCTCGCCGCCACCATGGCCTGCCACGGCTCGGTGCGCTCGGGCCGCCGGTTGCGCACCGAAGAGATGAACGCTCTGCTTCGCCAGATGGAGGCCACGCCCGGCTCCGGGCAGTGCAATCACGGCCGGCCGACCTATATCGAGCTCAAGCTGGCTGACATCGAGCGGCTTTTCGGGCGGAGCTGAGACCCTGCTGGAACCATCTTCCGAAACCGCTGGTTTTTTGCAGGGCGCCGCGATAGATCAGGACGTCCACGATTAGACGAGGCCCGTTCAGGCATGATGAACCGTTTTGAAGGAAGCTCCTCCCGGGAGGCGAAGATCCGCTATCTCGACGGAGACTTCCAAGTCGTACTTGCCGGCTCGCACGTGATCTGTGCCGTTACGGGCAAGCCCGTTCCGGTCGATGAACTCAGGTACTGGAGCGTCGCGCGCCAGGAGGCTTACGCCGACGCGGACGCCTCGCTCGAAGCGGAACGACGCGCCGGCGGCCTGGCGGGTCAGGCTTGACTAACCCGTCTTGCGCTCGCGCAATCGGCGGGCGCGGGCGGAGGCAAGTGTCGCGTCGATGATTGCACCCGGCGCTGCCGGATCGTCGAAGCGCACCTCGATCTCGATCACGCGGCTTTTCGCCGCCAGTTCCCCTGCCCGCCCGTGTCCGGGCTCCAGGCGAACCATGTCCTTGGCCGTGGTCACCAGCGTATAGCCCCGGCTTGCGGCGCGGTCGATCAGATCGGCAATCTCGTCTTCGGAGAAATGGTGGTGATCCGGGAAGGTCCGGGTCTCTTCGATCACCGCGCCGGTCTCGCGAACGGTCTTGAAGAACTTTTCCGGATCCGCGATTCCGGCCCAGGCAAGGACCTTGACGCCCTCGAGCGGCCCTGTATCCGTGCGCACCGTTTCGGCCACATAGACGGGCTTGCCGGCCCGCGCCGCCTGGCGGACGAGAGAATCGGCGGCGGAGCCGTGGCCGAGTTTCAGGAGAGCGTTGGCATGGCGCAGCTGATTGCCGATCGGCGCCCGAACCGGGCCGGAAGGCACGAGATGGCCATTGCCGATGCCGCGGCCGGAATCGACCACCAGAAGGGCGAAATCGAAGACGAGCCGGGCACTCTGGAAGCCATCATCCATGATGATGATATCGGCGCCTTCCGCAGCAAGCTTGCGTGCGCCATCCACCCTGCGTCGGCAGATCACGGTGAGGGCCTCGCGGGCAAGCAGCAGCGGCTCGTCGCCGACGTCGCGCGCGCGATGGTGCTCGGGGTCGACCACCGTCGTGACGTCCAGCGACCCGCCATAGCCGCGGCTCAGGAAAGCGGGCTTCAGGCCCCGTGCCCTGGCGGCACGTGCAATCGCGATCGCCGTCGGGGTCTTTCCGGCTCCGCCGACGGTGAAGTTGCCGATGCAGATCAGCGGCACGGCGGAGGTCGCCCGGCGCGCCCGGTCCATGCGCATCCCGGCGATCCGGCCGTAAACCCAGGAAAAGGGCCAAAGAGCATAGGCGCGCCAGTCGGCCTTGGTCCACCAGAACGGGGGCGCTTCTGAAACCATCTTTACCCGTAAATATCCGTGCGGCCGCTCCTGCACATCGAGGGCAGGAACGGCAAATCCAGAACTTTCCGCCGCGGGCATCGGCCGTGAGCGGTGTGACCGGCGACAAAGAACGTCAGAACGGAGAAAAAGGCAAGCCGATCAGTTCGTGAGCACCGCTTCCAGCTCGGTAATATCGGCGAGGCAGTGGTCGCAAGACGCGGCAAGCGACTGGCGCGATCCGGTGCCGGTCAAAACGGCAACCGTCATGCCGACGCCGGCACTGCGGCCCATATGCATGTCGTGATTGTTGTCGCCGACTACGGCCACCTCGTCGGGTGCAAGCCCCGTTGCGGCGCAAAACCCGAGCACCATGCCGGGCTCCGGCTTTGTGCCATAGCCGCTATCGTAGCCGGCGACGTAATGGAGGTAGTCCTCGAAACCGAAGCGTTTGGCGGTTTCCCGGATCGAGCGCTCGTTATCGCTGGAGGCGACGCCGAGCCGGTAGCCTTTCGCGTGCAGCCCGGCAAAAAAGGAAGCGAGATCGGTCACCGGCACGGCATAATGCGCGGATTGTGCAAAGAGCCCGTCGAACAGCGCCGTCAATTCTTCTACGGTAAACGGCGCGCCGGCGCCGACCATGCCGGTGGCAATCTCCACCGTATTCCCGGCCGCAAGCAGGCTGTCGGGAACGACATATCCGGTCTCCGGGTCCATCCCGCCCGCCTGAAGGAGGACACGCGCAAGGCTCTCATTGCCCTTGGCGGCGATCCGCGCCAGCTCGTAATTCACCGGCACCCAGCTCTTCACGTAGTCGAGAAGGGTGCCGTCCTTGTCGAACAATATGCCGGCGATCGGTTTCGTTGCGGGCATGGTCCCTTCCAGAGTCGAGGCTTCACGTTTCAGGCTTCGGGGCGCGGCTCCAGCCGCGCCTTCACCACAAGCGGGTTGATGTAGGGGTCGAGGCCCTTCATCGTCGCCGTCAGCGCGCCCCGCATCTGTTGCACGGTTTCGAGTCCGGCATCGATCATCGAGCGACGCATGTCGTCGTTGGCGAGCAGGTAGTTGACCCCCTTGGCGAGCATCTCCGTATCGCGCACGATCTTGGCGCTGCCGTTCTTCGCGAGCATCTGGTAGGTCTCGCGGAAATTCTGCACATTCCCGCCGGAGAGCACCGCGCAGCCGAGCATTGCCGGCTCGAGCGGGTTCTGGCCGCCCTCGGCGAAAAGCGAACGTCCGACGAAAGCGACTTCCGTCAGCCTCAGATAGAGCCCCATTTCGCCGATCGTGTCGCCGAGTAGAATGTCGACTTCCGGTGTGACCGGATCGCCGCGCGTGCGGCGCGCGACGGTCAACCCCTTCGCGACCAAGGCAGCCTCGATCGCGTCGCAGCGCTCCGGATGGCGAGGAACGATGATCGTCAGTAGGCCGGTTCTCTCCTTCAGCGCCTGGTGAACGGTCCCGGCCGCATTCTCCTCCCCCTCGAAGGTCGAGATCGCAGCCCAGGTCTTTCGTGCACCGATCTGCTGGCGGTATTCGCGCAGGTCCCGGGGATCGTGCGGCGGCGCGTCGTTGTCCACCTTGAGGTTGCCGGAGACCGTAACCGGGAGCGCACCCAGCGTGCGGAAACGCTCCGCATCGACATCGGACTGAGCGATGACGAGCGCGAGATTTTCAAAGAGAGCATCGGCGAGCGACGGCCGGCGCCTCCATCGGGCGAAGGTGCGGTCGGAAAGACGGCCATTGACCAGAACCTGCGGAATATGGCGCCTGCCGAGCTCGATGATCGTCATCGGCCAGATCTCCGATTCGGCGATGATCGCCAGATCAGGCTGCCAATATTCCAGAAAACGGCTCACCGCCGGCTTGAAATCGAGCGGCACGTACTGGTGCACGACGGCCGAGCCCAACCGCTCCGCGGCGACGCGCGCCGAGGTCGTCGTACCGGTGGTCAGCACCACGGCGATGCCGCGGCGGCGGATTTCCTTGATCAGCGGAGTGACTGCATTCGTCTCTCCGACACTGGCGGCGTGGAACCAGACGAGAGGGCCCTGGGGCCGCGGCGCACTAGCATAGCCATAGCGTTCGCGCCGGCGTGCCGGGTCCTCCTTGCCCTTCGCCGCGCGGAGCGCAAGATAGGACCAGAAGAAGGGATAGACGGCCGTTCCGAGCCAGCGATAGCCGGAAAGTGCCAGCCTTGCGCGCAGGCTGCTCATGAACGCTTGCCCTCCGCCGCGTCCGACGCCGACGGCATTACTTCGCTTCCGGATCGAGCAGGCGATGCATGTGGACGATGAAATAGCGCATATGCGCATTGTCGACGGTCATCTGAGCCTTGGCTTTCCAGGCGACATGCGCGCTCTCGTAGTCCGGGAAGATGCCGACGATATCCAGATTTTCCAGATCGCGAAACTGCACGTCGGTGAGCGTTGCCAATTCGCCCCCGAAGACGAGGTGCAGCCGTTGTTTTTTCTCGGAGTCGTGAGCCATCGAAATTCCATCTGTGTTCTTATTGGTGTTGGGGTGGTTTGCGGCATTCGCCCCTAAAGGTCAATGGGGCTCAAGCGGCCTGGAGGCGGCGAGCAACGCCGGCAGCGCGGTTCCCGAGGCCGCTCCCAGAACGCCGTGGGTGACAGTCGGGCGGTTGTAGGACAAGGGCTCGCCATCGAGACTGCAAAGCGCGCCCCCGGCGCGCGAAAGGATGAGGTCGGCGGCCGCCAAATCCCAATCGTGCGAATTCCGCTTGACGATCGTTCCATCGATGCGTCCATCCGCGATCATCGCAAGGCGATAGGCGAGCGACGGCACGTGCGACACACGCATCATCCTGTTGCGATAGGGCAATGCCAGCCTGCCCATGACATCCTCGGCCGCCGCCACCTTCAGCACCGCGCCGGACGCCGCCTCCCGCACGGCAATCGCCTTGCCGTTCTTCTGCGCTTCGCCATCGCGGGTCGCCTGGAATATCTCGTCGAGGGCGGGCGCATAGAGAACGCCGGCCACAGGCTGGCCACGGTGGACGACGGCGACGCTGACGCACCAGAGATCCTTGCCGGCGATGAAGGCCCGGGTGCCGTCGATGGGATCGACGACAAAGACGGTCTCGCGGACGAGACGGCTTTCGTCGTCGTCGGTCTCCTCCGAAAGCCAGCCATAGTCCGGCCGTGCGGCGAGCAGCCGCCCCTTGAGGATGTCGTTGGCGGCGAGGTCGGCCTCGCTTACGGGGGAACGGCCCTCATTTTTCCAGCGGACGTCCAGCGTCTTGCGGAAATAGCCGAGCGCAGTGTCGCCCGCCGCGACTGCAGCGGTAAGAATGAGTTCGAGGTCCTCGTCCCAGGCCGGGCGGATCGAAAGGGCTGTTTCTGACATGCAAATCCTTACACGCGGCGCTGTAGTGCAACGCACCGCCCACATTCAAGTTCCGGCGATCGTCATGCCTTCGATCGCAAGCGTCGGCGCGGCGATGCCGAACTTCCTGTCGATGTCGTCGGCCGGCGTCAGCGCCATGAACATCTGCTTGAGATTAGAGGCGATCGTCACCTCGGAAACGGGATAGAGGATTTCGCCGTTTTCAATCCAGAAGCCGGAGGCGCCGCGACTATATTCGCCCGTCACCATGTTGACACCCTGGCCGATGAGCTCGGTGACATAGAAGCCGGTGCCGACGCCGCGGATCAGATCGTCGCGCGAGACGGAGCCGGGCTCGAGGGCGAGATTGGTGGAGGCCGGGCTGACCGCCGGACCGCCGCGAACGCCGCGCCCGTTGGTCTCGAGACCGAGTTCCCTGGCCGCAGACGTGGACAGGAACCAATGGCGCAGCACGCCATCCTCGACCATCGACAATTTCGAGCCGCTGACCCCCTCCCCGTCGAAAGGACGCGAGGAGGCGCCGCGGACGATCAACGGATCGTCGGTAACGGCAATGCCCGATTTCATGATCTGCTTGCCCATCATGCCGCGCAGGAAGCTCGTCTTGCGGGCGACCGACGCTCCGTTGATGGCTCCCGCAAGATGTCCGACGAAGCCGCGTGCGACGCGCGGGTCGAAAACGACCGTCACGTTCTTCTGCGTCGCGACGCGGCGGGGGTTGACGCGCGCCGCCGCCCGCTCGCCGGCGACCCGGCCGATATCCTCGGCAGTGCGGAGCTCATCGAAATAGAGGCGGCTGTCGAAGTCGTAATCGCGTTCCATCTTGGTGCCTTCGCCGGCGATGGCGCTGACGGAGCAGCCGAAACGGGTGGCCATATAGGAGCCGGAGAAACCATGAGACGTGACGAGCACGAGCCCGCCCATGCCGGCCGATGCGCCCGCCCCGCTGGAATTGGTGACGCCTGTGACCGAAAGCGCGGCTCCTTCGGCAGCGAGCGCCGCCTCCGTGAGTGCTTCGGTCGATACGTCCCGGTTGTCGAAAAGTTCGAGATCCGGATAGGACTTCGCCAGGCGATCGGGGTCGGCAAGCGATGCGTAAGGATCCTCCGGCGACGCCTTGGCCATCGCCACCGCACGCTCTGCCAGGACCTTCAAATCGAAGCCCGGATTGGCGGAAACACTGGCGACGCGCCGCCCGACAAAAACCCTGAGCGAGAAATCGTCGCTCTCGGAAGCTTCCGTCGCCTCCACCTTGCCGAGCCGCACCGAAACCGAACGGGAGCGGCCACGCACCACCACGGCATCCGCGGCATCCGCGCCGGCGCGGCGCGCCTGATCGACAAGCTCGGCGGCACGTTGCTCGAGGACGGCGGAATCGATCGTCTCAGACATGATTTTGGCCTTTCATTCCTGTCCCATTTATTGTGCACTGAAGCATGCATCAAGGGCATCATCGTGATTCCCGCCCCAGCAGCAAAATGATATGCGGCGGAATACGCCCTCTCCCACGGGTCCCCCGGCCGTTATAGCGGAAGCACCGAGCATGGAAACGACAACGATAATCTATTCGCAGGCGCTGATGCTGCTTGCCGGCGCCGTGATCGCAGCGCCGCTGTTCAAGCGTCTCGGGCTCGGCACCATCCTTGGTTACCTCGCCGCCGGCATCCTGATCGGTCCCGTCGCCCAGCAAATCACGGAAGGCGAAGAGATTCTGCATGTCTCGGAACTCGGCGTCGTCTTCCTGCTGTTCATCATCGGCCTCGAGCTGAAACCGTCGCGGCTGTGGCAGATGCGGCGCGACATCTTCGGTCTCGGTACGGCACAGGTCGTGATCACCGGCGCCGTTCTTTCGTTCCTGATCGCGTTCAGCGGTCTTCTCGGAGGCGCCGGCAGCGTCATCGCCGGCTTCGGCCTGGCGCTATCCTCCACGGCCTTCGCCATGCAGATCCTGGAGGAGAACAACGATACCAACACGCGCTATGGCCAGCGCGCCTTCTCCATTCTCCTGCTCCAGGACCTGGCGATCGTGCCTCTGCTTGCGATCATTCCGCTGATGGCGGCGCAGGCACCGGAGGATACGACCACGCCGATCGAGGACTTCGCGATCGCCATCGCCGCCGTGGCCGCGCTTTTCGCCGCCGGTCGCTATCTTCTCAATCCGCTGTTTCAGGTGATCGCGCGCACCGGCGCGCGCGATGTCATGATCGCAGCCGCGCTTCTCGTCGTCATGGGCGCGGCGACGATGATGCAGCTCGCCGGCCTTTCCATGGCGATGGGCGCCTTCCTTGCCGGGGTGTTGCTGGCGGAATCGTCCTATCGTCACGAGCTGGAGGCCGACATCGAGCCATTCCGCGGCATCCTCCAGGCGCTTTTCTTCATGGCGGTCGGCCTGTCGCTCGAGCTCCATGTGGTGGCAGAGAACCTGCTGAGCATCATCATCGCCGTTCCCGTGCTGATGCTGGTAAAGAGCCTGGTCCTTTACGGACTGTGCCGGGCCGCCGGCTCACGCCACAACGACGCCGTGCGCATCGGCCTGCTTCTGCCGCAGGGCGGCGAATTCGGCTTCGTGCTCTTCACCGCAGCCGCCGCGGCCGGCGTCTTCTCGCAAGCCACGTCCTCCCTGCTCGTCGCCATCGTCACGCTCTCCATGGCGTTGACACCCGTGGCAGCGATGCTCTCCAGGCGGCTGATGCACAAGCAGGACGAACTGGCCGAGGAAATGGAAGAGGATTTCGAGGGCGCCGGCGCCGACGTGCTGATGATCGGTTTTTCCCGCTTCGCCCAGATCGCTTCGCAGATCCTTCTCGCCGGCGGCCGCGATGTGACGATCATCGACCATTCCGCGGCGCGCGTGCGTCAGGCGGCCACATTCGGCTTCCGCATCTATTTCGGCGACGGCACACGCCTCGACGTCTTGCGAGCGGCCGGAATAGAGAAGGCGAAGATTGTCGCCGTGTGCACGCAGAAGAAGGAGGTCACGGACAAGATCATCGATCTCGTCCATGCCGAATACCCGAATGCCCGCATCTTCGCGCGCTCCTACGACCGCCTGCACACGCTGGAACTGCGCGCACGGGGTGTCGACTACGAATTGCGCGAGACGTTCGAGTCGGGTCTGCTTTTCGGCCGAAAGACGCTCGAGGCGCTCGGCGTGAACGGCGACGAAGCCATTGGCATCATGGACGATATACGCCGCCGCGACGAGGCAAGGCTGGTGCTCCAGGAAGCGGAGGGCATCACCGCCGGCCGCGACATGCTGCATTCAAGGCCCGTCCGGCCGGAACCGCTGGTAAAGCCGAAGCGTGAAGTCACTCAGCCTGACGATGCTCTGCCGGATCTTGCCGACGAGACGCTGGAAAAGGCGGAGTGATATCAGGGCCTGTTAACACTGGTGCTAAGGCCTGTTGAGATTCATTTTGAGTTTATGACGGCTGCTGCGAGATGGATAATGGCGTTGAAGCTTGTTTCCTTTGATCGTAGCCGATCAAAAGACAAAAACATGCAGCAGCTCAAAGTGCTGCAGCGACCTTCGCGCGTCTCATAAGACGCGCAGCGCTGTAGGAAAACGTATCGGAGGACTGCATCTCTCCTCCGTCCTCATCCCTGTGCTCGTCACAGGGATCCAGCAGCGCCGCGTCTGCGGCGCAGGAAGAGTTCTTTCAGCCCAAGGACTTGGTCTGGCTGGATTCCTGTGACAAGCACAGGAATGAGGAAATCAAACAAGCCGCCGCGGGTGGCCCGAATCTCGACAGGCCTTAGAGCGGGAGAAAAGTGTGTGCGGGTTTCCGCCCGCATCCCGCGTCTCAACTTCTTGGAATCGATACGCTCATGTTTTAGGTCGATCCGACTTAAATCATCTTGATCTAAGAGAAAGGGCCCTCTCTGTCAGGGCCGAAATGATCTCCAGGAACTCCGCGTCACGACCCGTCGACCGTCCCTGCTGCCGCAATATGGACGTGCGTTCTGGATATCAATGTTTCATTCCGGTAGAATATAGACTGGTGGGAACCAGGAAGCCTCTAATGGCGCGGAGCATCAAGGATATAGAAACCGAGCAGCTTGCCCGCACACTTGAGCGGCGGACAGGGGAATCCATCACGCTGGCTACCAAGCGTGCCCTCGAAGAACGATTGCGCCGAACCGACACCGCTGCCCGGCGCGCGGCTCTTCTGAAGGATCTGGAGGCCATTCAACGCCGCTGGAATGCCATGCCCGTCCTCGACGGTCGCAGCTCCGATGACATCATCGGTTATGACGAGGATGGACTCCCCTCAAGTGATTTCTCGCAAACCGATATCCCGGCGGCGTAAGACTCGCGCAGTTGGTCCTGCAGGAAGCGGAGGGTCACCGCCGGCCGCGACATGCTGCATTCAAGGCCCGTCCGGCCGGAACCGCTGGTAAAGCCGAAGCGTGAAGTCACTCAGCCTGACGATGCTCTGCCGGATCTTGCCGACGAGACGCTGGAAAAGGCGGAGTGATATCAGGGCCTGTTAACACTGGTGCTAAGGCCTGTTGAGATTCATTTTGAGTTTATGACCGCTGCTGCGACATGGATAATGGCGTTGAAGCTTGTTTCCTTTGATCGTAGCCGATCTGTGCTCGTCACAGGGATCCAGCAGCGCCGCGTCTGCGGCGCGCAAGAGCCTTTCCAGCCCAAGGACTTGGGCTGGCTGGATTCCTGTGACAAGCACAGGAATGAGGAAATCAAACAAGCCCGCGGGTGGCCAGAATCTCAACAGGCCTTAGAGCGGGAGAAAAGCGCGTGCGGTTTTCCGCCCGCATCCCGCGTCTCCGACCGGGGATGTTTTCAAGCCGGTTGAACAGATCATTTGCCCCTCGGTCGCCTATATCCCCTTCTTCCACCGATCGATACGCTCTGCTAGCGCGCGCTTCACCTCGTCCTTGGTCCCGCTGGTGGCGGTAAGCAATTCCTGCGCCCGCAGGAAATCCAGGACGCGGAACCGCCCGACATCGGGACGCAGGAGAATATCCGGTGCGCCGGCCTGCATCTTCATCGTGATGATCGACTGCATCATCAACTGGGTCGCGCCGAACAGGCTGTCGATACGGCTCGGGATCGTCTCCCCGTCGCCATCCGGCCCGCCGACGACATCGACGGCGACGACGATATCTGCCAGTCCGCGCAGGTGATCGAAGGGGATCGGATTATAGATGCCGCCGTCGATCATCACGCGGCCGTCGATCTTCACCGGCATGAATACCGCCGGCAGGGCGCAGGAGGCAGCGAGCGCCTTATAGAGGTCGCCGCTTTCGCAGACCCGCTCCGTCTGCCCGTAATAGTCGGTGACGATGATTTTCAGGGGGATGGCCAGATCGGAGAAGCGGACAGGCACCGCCTCAGGCAGGAAGGCCTTCAGCACACGCTCTATATTGAACTGGCCGACGCGGAAGCCGCTCGCCACAGCCTCGGCAAGACTGGTCGGCCTCAATCGCCATAGGCGGTTGAGAACCTCCCCACGCCTGCCGACGGTCGAAAGCACGTGTTCGCGGATTTCCTTCCCGCTCATGCCGGCGGCCACGCCCGCGCCCATGAGAGCGCCGATCGACGAACCGGCGACGACCGCCGGCCGAAGCCCCATCTCATCAAGCGCCTCGATGACATGGATGTGGGCAAGTCCGCGCGCGCCGCCGCCGCCGAGGGCAAGCGCGATGGTCGGCTCCCCCTCGCTACCCGCGGCTTTGCATATCGTGGACAGGTTCTGCTCCATCGCCACCTCCGTCATCGGCCATCCTGCACGAGGGGCAGGCCGAGATCACGCGGAATCTGAACAGCTCCAACCGACTTTGCGCCGGTCTCAGGCGCCTCGGAAACGCAGAAAATGCATGAGCGTATCGCCGAAGGCGCGTTCGTCGACCGATTCGAAACTTTCGGAGAACTGCGGCCGGACGTCCGCGCGCTCCTCCAGGATTGCAAGGGCACCCGGAACGAGCCAACCGCCGCGGGCGGCCGCGGCCAGAGCGCGTTCGCCGAGACCCCTGCCATAGGGCGGATCTGCGAACACCAGATGAAACGGCTCCATCGTCCCGACCGGTCCGAGATCCGTCGCGTCGCGGCGAAAGATCTTGGCCCGCCCCTGAAGGCCGAGCGCTTCGATGTTGATCCGCAGCAGCCCGCGTCCCTCGACCCCCTGCTCCACGAAGAGAGCCTGCCGGCAGCCGCGCGACAGCGCCTCGAGCCCGACGGCCCCCGTGCCCGCGAAAAGATCGAGAACGCGCGTTCCGTCAAGCGCCTCCGGATAGGCGTGGCTCAGGATGTTAAACAGGCTCTCGCGCGCGCGGTCCGTGGTCGGACGGATATCGTCCGATTTCGGCGCGGCCAGCGTGCGGCCGCGAAATTCTCCACCGACGATGCGCACGGCCGCCTACTTCCCCCTGCCCTGCGGCCCCTTGCCCGGCGGCTTACCGCCGCCCGGACGACCGCCGGGCTTGCCTCCGGCCGGTCTGTTGCCGGCGGGTTTTCCGGCACGCGGGCCGGACGAGCGATGGGCGGCCGGCTTTCCCGAAGCCGGTTTTCCAGCAACCGGTTTGCCGCCGGCGTTCGCACGTGGCCGGTCGCCGGCGAAGCTCTTCTTGCCGTCGCTACGCGGCGGCCGAGCGTTCTCCTTGCGTCCTTCGGACGAGATGCGGTCGTCGGCCGGGCGGGCCGCTCGCTCGCCGCTGGGCCGGCGCGGCGGGCGGTCGCCATGGTCGCGGGATTTCCGCTCCGCGCTTTCGAGCGGTCGACGCCTCTCGAAGCCGCCGGCACCTGCGGCATCCTTGCGGCCGGCGGATTTACCCCCCTTGCCCTGGCGTTCCGCATCGAAGCCGCCCGCTGCTTTCGCCGCAGCGTCCTTCGGCCGGTCGCGCCGTTTGCCTTCCGCAGGCGCGCGCCGCGCCGCCTTCGGCGACAGCTCGTCCTCCGCTGCCTTCGGCTTTTTCTCTACGGTCGGACGCGCACCCGGCGCCATCCAGACGTTGGAAGAGCGGTTGCGCCGGACCGGCGGGCGCACCGGACGCTCCTCCGGCTTACCGCGGCTGCGGCCGCGTTCATTCGGGCGACCATCGTCGCGTCGGGTATCGAGACGGGCAAGAGCACGCTCCCGCTTGTCCTCGGCCTTTTCGCGCTTGTTGCCCCATTCCGCCTTTGCGTGGTTGGCGGGCTCCGCTTCAGGCTCGGCAGCAGCCGGCTGATCGTTATAGATCGGCGCGTCGAAATTCGCCTTGGCATCGGCGATCAGCCGAGGCCCCAGCTGCTCGCGCAGCGTGCGGCCGCGTATTTCCTGAACCTGACCGATCGGCAGCTCGCCAAGCTGGAACGGACCGTAGGAGATGCGGATCAGCCGGTTGACATCGAGGCCGAGCGCGCCGAGCACATTCTTGATCTCGCGGTTCTTGCCTTCCCGCAGGCCCATGGTGATCCAGACGTTCGAGCCCTGCACCCGGTCCAGCGTCGCCTCGATCGCTCCGTAGAGAACGCCTTCGACCGCGATGCCCTCCTTCAGACGGTCGAGCGCCTCCTGATCGATTTCCCCGTGCGCCCGCACGCGGTAGCGGCGCAGCCAGCCGGTCGACGGCAACTCGAGCACGCGGGCAAGCCCGCCGTCGTTCGTCAGGAGCAGCAGGCCCTCGGTATTGATGTCCAGGCGGCCCACCGACAGAACGCGCGGCAGATCCTCGGGCAGGTTCTCGAAAACCGTCGGACGGCCTTCCGGATCGGCATTGGTCGTCACGAGGCCGCCCGGCTTGTGATAAAGCCAGAGCCGTGTCCGTTCGATGCCGCGGATCGGATGGCCGTCGACCTCGATCCTGTCGGCAAGGGTCGCATTGACGACCGGCGTGTCGAGCACGACGCCATTGAGGCTGACCCGCCCTTCCATGATCATCCGCTCGACGTCGCGACGCGAGGCGACGCCTGCGCGCGACAGGATCTTCGAGATGCGTTGCGGCTCGTCCGCACCGGCGGGCGCTGCCGGACTGTTGCCGGCTGCCCGTGCCGCAGGCTTCTCGCTGCCGGAATGAGGTTTCTTGTCGCGACCCTTGGCCTTGCCGCCGGGCCTCGTGGGCTTGTCTTTGGATGTCATTTGTGTTGCCTGCCTTTTGCGGCTGTCCTATCAGGTCGTAGGCCGTGGGTTAAGAGGAAATTATCGAACGAACGATGGCAGAAACGGCACGCTTCATGCAGGCGGCCCTTCAGGAGGCCCGAAAGGCGGCGGCACGCGGCGAAGTGCCGATCGGCGCCGTCATCGTGCTCGACGGCAAGATGATCGCCGCGGCCGGAAACCGCACCCGCGAACGCAGCGACATCACCGCCCATGCGGAGATCGAGGCGATCCGCCAGGCGGCGGCCGCCGTCGGCGACGAGCGTCTTTCGGGAGCCGATCTCTATGTCACACTCGAGCCCTGCACCATGTGTGCGGCTGCGATCTCCTTCGCTCGCATCCGCCGCCTCTATTATGGCGCGGAGGATCCCAAAGGCGGCGCGGTCGACAACGGCGTCAGGTTTTATGCTTCCCCCACCTGCCACCACGTGCCGGATGTCTATTCCGGTCTTGCCGAGCGGGAGGCAGCCGACATTCTGCGCGAATTCTTCGCCAGCCGACGTTAAAAATCACCTCGGGGAAAACTGTGTTGCGATTTCCCCGGGACCGCGTGAAGTGTCAGTCCGCTGCGAACGCTTCCAATCCCTTGCCGGCGAGCCGGTAACGCGTCCATTCCGACATGGGCTCCGCCCCGACGGCCTCATAGACGCGGATGGCTGGCTCGTTCCAGTCGAGCACGCTCCATTCGAAGCGGCCGCAGCCTTCCGCGACTGCCGTCCGCGCCAGATGCTTCAGGAGCGCCTTGCCGGCGCCCGAGCCCCGAAACTCCGGCGAGACGTAAAGATCCTCCAGATATAGTCCCTTGCGCGCCTGCCAGGTGGAATAGCTGTAGAACCAGACGGCAAAGCCTGCGGGCTTGCCGTCGGCCTCGCAGATCACGGCGCGCGCGACGGCATCGGCTCCGAAGAGCGACTCGTGCACGCGCTCGACAGTCGCCTCGACCTCGTGCGGCGCCTTTTCATAAGTCGCGAGTTCCGTGATGAAACGGAGGATCGTCGCAGCGTCACCGGGAAGGGCATCGCGAATGCTGATAGCCATGGCTTTGGACCAATTCTAAAACTTGGATGCGAACGGAGCCGCACGCAGTTTCTCATTCCGCTCTAAAACGGCCAGTACCACTTGCTTCCGGAGTTCTTGATCTGCGCCTCCTTCTTGCGGCGGCGCGCCTTGTCCTTTTCGGGCTCTCCGAGATCGGCTTCAGCCCCCTCCGGCAGTCGACGGTATTCGAGCGGCGGATCGCTCAGGAAACGGCGCTTGTCCGCATAGGCGCCCTGCTCGATCTTTCGCGCCTCGCGATAGGCCTCCTGCTGTTCCTTGGCGGAAAGACGGCGGCCGTTGGCATTCGCTTTTGCCAGCGGCGAGACGTAGTTGGGATCGTTCTTGTTGGCGTCCGCCTCTTCGCGCAGACGCGCGCGCGTCTCCTCGGGAGACTCGACCCAGGCCGGGTTGGCCTCGCGGCTTGCAAGCGACTGCTGCGGCTCGACCAGAGCGGTCTGCTGCTGTTGCGGCGGCAGCACCAAACCGGGGCGCGGCTGATACTTGACCGGATCCTTCTTCGCGGGAGCGAGGCTGACCGCGCTGCCTAGATCGTCGAGCAAATGCTCGCCGGCCGTCTTGTCCGTTCCGTAGGTCGGGCCGCCGATGCAGCCGGAAAGCACCAGACCTCCCGCCAGGATGGCGGCAATGCCGGCGGCCGCTCGCAACTCTCGCGTCATTCCCATGAGATTCCTTCCAGCCGGCCGCGCGTCGCTAAAACGGCCATTCAGCGCCCCATGGCGGAAAAATCCGCCAAATTTCGGGCAGGTTTTACCGGATGAAGAGCCTGAACGCAATTCACCCGGTAAACCGATCGATTACGGCTTGAAGCCGAGCTCCCGCAGGGCGGCCGCGTCGCGCGCGGAGACGTCCGGATAGAGCGGATCGGAGCCGACATCGGTGGTGATTCGCCAGGAGCGGGCGCATTTGCGGCCCTCGGCGAGTTTCGGTACGACGCTGACTTTCGCGACGTCCGGCAGCCTGAACGCATCCTCCGGGCCCTCGCCCCCGTCGACTTCGATCCCCGAGGTGATGCAGATCTCGGCGAAGTCCTGGCCGTTGAGCGCCTGGAGCAGATCCGGATCGGCGACATGGACGACCGGCGCCGCCTCCAGCGAAGAGCCGATGCGCTTTTCCTTGCGCTCGATCTCGAGCGCGCCGGTCACCACCTTGCGGACTTCGCGGATCTTCCGCCACTTCTCGGCAAGCGCGTCGTTCCGCCATTCCGCCGGGACCGTGGGGAACTGTTCGAGATGCACGGAAACGACTTGCGGGTTGCGCGAAAGCCAGGCCTCCTCGGCGGTGAAGGGCAGCATGGGTGCAAGCCAGGTCACCAGGCAATCGAAAAGGGTGCGGATGACCTGCAGGGCCGCGCGGCGGCGCAGCGACGACGGCGCGTCACAATAGAGCGCATCCTTGCGGATATCGAAATAGAAAGCCGAGAGTTCGACATTCGAGAAATCGATGAGCGCCCGGGCGATCCTCTTGAAGTCGAAGGCGTCGTAGCCTTCGCGCACCAGCCGGTCGAGTTCGGCAAGACGATGCAGCATCAGCCTTTCGAGTTCCGGCATGTCGGCAAGCGCTACGGCCTCACCCTTGTCGTGGGCGAGCGTGCCGAGCATCCAGCGGATCGTGTTGCGCAGCTTGCGGTATGCATCGATATTCGTCTGGATGATGGTCTTGCCGAGGCGCTGGTCTTCCCAATAGTCCGTCGTCATGACCCAGAGGCGCAGGATGTCGGCGCCGGCATCCTTCATCACCTCCTGGGGCGTGACGGTATTGCCCTTCGACTTCGACATCTTCTCGCCCTTCTCATCCATGGTGAAGCCATGGGTGATGACGGCGTTGTAGGGCGCGCGGCCGCGCGTCGCGCAGCTTTCGAGCAGCGAGGAATGGAACCACCCGCGGTGCTGGTCGGAGCCTTCGAGATAGACGTCGGCCGGCCATTTCAGGTCCGGACGGTCCTCCAGCGTGAAGGTGTGGGTCGATCCGGAATCGAACCATACGTCCAGGATGTCCGTGACCTGGTGCCAGCGGGCATGGTCGTGGTCGTTGCCGAGAAAGCGCTCTTTCGCGCCTTCGGCGAACCACGCGTCCGCTCCTTCCTTCTCGAAAGCGTCGAGGATGCGGGCATTGACCTCGTCGTCAACGAGGATTTCGCCCTCGTCGTCGGCGAAGATCGCGATCGGCACACCCCAGGCGCGCTGGCGCGAAAGCACCCAGTCGGGGCGCTGTTCGATCATCGCCCGGAGACGGTTCTGGCCGGCGCCGGGCACGAAACGGGTTTCGTCGATCGCGTTCAACGCGCGCGAGCGCAGCGTCGTGCCGTCGCCGAAATCCTTGTCCATGGTGACGAACCATTGCGGCGTGTTGCGGAAGATGACCGGCTTCTTCGACCGCCAGGAATGCGGATAGGAATGCTTCAAACGGCCGCGCGCGAAGAGCGCGTGACGGCCGATAAGGGCCTTGATGACGCGGTCGTTGGCGTCGCCCTTCTTGCCCTTGTCGTCTATGACGCGGCCGGCGCCGCCTTCCGCATCCGGACCGAAGCCGGGCGCATCGGCAGTGAAATAGCCGGCATCGTCGACCGGGAACGGGATCGTGGACGAGATGCCGCGTTCCTCGAGGACGCGCACATTGTCCATCCACGCTTCGAAGTCTTCGCGGCCATGGCTGGGTGCAGTATGGACAAAGCCGGTGCCGGCATCGTCGGTGACGTGCTCGCCGTCGAGAAGCGGCACGTTGAACGCATAACCGCCACCCAGGCCGTGCAGCGGATGGGCGCACGTAATCGCGGCCAGATCGGCCGCCTCCACATCGCGCACGAAGTTGAAGGTGACCTTCGCCTTTGCGGCCGACTCTTCCGCCAGGCGCTTGGCGAAGATCAGCTTCTCGCCCGGCTGCGGGCCGTAGTCGTTCTCGGCGGTCGCGACTTCATAGAGCCCATAGGCATAGCGCGACGAGTAGGCGATCGCACGGTTGCCCGGGATCGTCCAGGGGGTCGTCGTCCAGATGACGACGAAGGCGCCGGCAAGCGCATCGGGGCCTTCGGTCACCGGGAACTTCACCCAGATCATATCGCTTTCGACGTCGGCATACTCCACCTCGGCCTCGGCCAGTGCGGTACGCTCGACGACCGACCACATGACCGGCTTGGAGCCGCGATAGAGCTGACCGGACTTGGCGATCTTCATCAGTTCGCCGGCGATGCGTGCTTCCGCGTGGAAGTTCATCGTGGTGTAGGGGTTTTCGAAGTCGCCCTCGATGCCGAGGCGCTTGAACTCCTCGGTCTGAATCCCGATCCAGCCGCTTGCGAATTCACGGCATTCCTTACGGAACTCGTTGACCGGCACCTCGTCCTTGTTCTTGCCTTTCTCGCGGTACTTCTCTTCGATCTTCCATTCGATCGGCAAACCGTGACAGTCCCAGCCCGGCACGTAATTGGCATCGAAGCCGCGCATCTGGAAAGAGCGGTTGATCACATCCTTGAGGATCTTGTTCAGGGCGTGGCCGATATGGATGTTGCCGTTGGCGTAGGGAGGGCCGTCGTGCAGGACGAACTTCTCGCGGCCGGCAGCGGACGCGCGGAGCTTTTTGTAAAGCTCCATCTTCTGCCAGCGGGCGACGGTCTCCGGCTCCTTCTGCGGCAGGCCGGCCCGCATCGGAAAGTCCGTCTGCGGCAGGTAAAGGGTGGAAGAATAGTCGGTCTTTTCAGCGGTCTCGGTCATGGTTTTCGCATTCGTCTTTTCCGCGCGGGGCAGTCACGCAGGCGGAAGGGTTCGGTAATCTCGAAGATGATGGGGGCGTTGAAACGCCGAAATCCCGGACCTTCCGGCGCAGCCTAGAGCGCGCGGAAAGCCGGGCCAATAATTCGCTGATCGACGATCACTCGATGGAACCGGGTCATTATGGCCGGTTCTTTAAGGCGTTTTCCGCCTTTTGAAAAGGGTCCGCCGGCCGCACATGTCCGAAATCTTTGACGCATCGGGTGGCGTAAGGCCCTGCCGCCGCTCAGGCGAAATTGAGCCTGCGGTCGATCTCGCTCAGGGGCTGAACGCCCGCAAGCAGCGCGCGCGCCTCGCTCTCGTCCTTGCGCATCTGGACCATCAATGGCTCCAGACCGTCGAACTTGAGTTCGTCTCGCAACCGGCCGAAGAAGGATACGGCGCAGATCTCGCCGTAGAGATCCGCGGAGAAATCGAAAACGAAGGTCTCCAGCAAGGCTTCGCCGTCGCTGTCGACGGTCGGGCGACGGCCGAAGCTTGCGACACCGTCATGGAGCGACCCGTCCGCCCTCCGGAAACGCACCGCATAGATGCCGCTTTTCAGCTCCGCCTCGGGCGGCAGGCGCATGTTCGCGGTCGGATAGCCGAGCGTGCGGCCGAGCTTCTTGCCGTCGATGACTTCGGCTTCGACCGTATAGCGATAGCCAAGCAGCCCGGCCGCGTGCGAAACGTCGCCCTCGGCCAGCAGGGAGCGGATGAAACTCGAGGAAATGACGGCGGCGTTTTCGTCGCGGAATGCATCCACAAGCGTCACGCCGAATCCCTCGCGCTCCCCGGCCGCCATCAGGAAGGCCGGCCCGCCTTCCCGCCCCTTGCCGAAATGGAAATCGAAACCGGTGACGACATGGGAGGCGTGCAGCCATTCGCGCAGGATGCTATGAATGAAGTCGGAGGCCGAAAGCTCCGAAAAGCTCCGGTCGAAAGGATATTCGATGACGGCACCGAATCCCATTCCCTCGAGTATGCGGGCTTTCAGCGGTGCCGGGGTGAGGCGGAACACCGGCGCGTCGGGCCGGAATACGGTACGCGGATGCGGCTCGAAGGTGAGCACGAGCGCCGGAACGGCCCGCTTCACCGCCTCCTCCAGCGCGCGGTTCAGCACCGACTGATGGCCGCGATGCACGCCGTCGAAATTGCCGATCGCGACCACACCGCCGCGAAGATGTTCGGGCAGCGGATCGCGGGTCTCGTTGCGGTGAAAAACGGTCATGCCGATCGTCCCGTCATGCCAGCCGCGGCATCCACCATTTCGGCTGCGCCCCATTCTGCCTCAGGAAGGCCATGAGCCTCGCTTCGTCGGTGCGGCTTTCGTGCATGTATTCCTGCGCATGGATGCCCGCGCTGATGTAGAGCAGGTCGAAGCCGGCATCCTGCGCACCCTTGACGTCGGTCGGCATCCCGTCACCGATGGCGATGACGCGCGAAAGATCGAAATTACCCCTGGCGGACTTGGCCTGCGCGAGAGCGGCCTGATAGATCGCGATATAGGGCTTGCCGGCAATGCGGGCCTCGCCGCCGAGCTCTTCATAGAGTTTGGCGATGGCACCGGCACAGGGGATGAGCCTATGCCCGCGCTCCACGACAAGATCGGGGTTGGCGCAGATGAACGGTATTTTCCGCTTGGCGAGCCCCGTCAGCGTCGCGCGGTAGTGCTCGGGCGTCTCGGTCTCGTCGTCGTAGAAGCCGGCGCAGACGATCGTCTCGGCCTCGTCGGCGGATACGATCTCGGTGCCGAGCCCTTCGAGCAGCGGCAGATCCCGGTCGGCTCCGATGAAGAAGATGCGTTTGTCGGCCGCCGCAATCAGCGCCTGCGTCACGTCGCCGGAGGTCACGATACGGTCATAGGCTTCGTCAGGGACGCCGAGGCCGCGGATTTGCACCGTAACGCCCGGATGCGGCCGGGGTGAATTGGTGATGAGAACGACGGTCAGCCCCTGGGCGCGCGCCTCGGCCAGCGCTTCGCAGGCGGATGCAAAGGCTTGAATGCCGTTGTGAAGCACGCCCCAGACGTCGCAAAGGACCACGTCGTAACGACCGGCGATTTCCCGAAAACTGTTGATCCTGACGGCCATGCTGGCTTCCTGCAAACTCGGCTTTCCGGCTGACATCGCAAGGAAGGGGCAAGAATACAAGCCTCACGCCGAGAAAAACGCGGCACTTCCCAAGGATTTTAAAGCAATTCCAGGAAGCGGCGCGTCGAAGCTCAGGTCGGTTTTGCCGGCACGCATGGCGATGCGCTTGAATTCCTCGCGTGGCGACTGCGCGGTCTCCGGCATGTTCCTTTGGCAGGAAACGGATCCTGCAGTCTCGCCTCTTACAGGATGAGATAATCAAACAAGCCGCGGCGGGGGCCCGGCGCTGTCAACGATCGCGGCCGGCAAAAAATCTCGGAACCGATCCTTGACTCATTTCACGGCCACCCTTATCTCGGCTGGCGCTAGCACTCACTTGATAAGAGTGCTAACACCCATCCGGCGGGTCCATTCGCGACCCGCAGTGTCATTTGATCGAGGGATTAGACAATGGCAAGCACCAATTTCCGTCCGCTGCACGACCGCGTTGTCGTCCGCCGCGTCGAGTCTGAAGAAAAGACCAAGGGCGGCATCATCATTCCGGACACCGCTAAGGAAAAGCCGCAGGAAGGCGAGATCGTGGCTGTCGGTTCGGGTGCCCGCGACGAAAGCGGCAAGGTTGTTCCGCTCGACGTCAAGGCCGGCGACCGCATTCTGTTCGGCAAGTGGTCCGGCACCGAAGTCAAGATCGACGGCGAAGACCTTCTGATCATGAAGGAAGCCGACATCATGGGCGTCATCGGCTGATCGGCCGGCACCCCTTCAAATTCCGTAATTTGAAACCGGACCAGTTCCGGAGTTTCGAAACCAGGAGCTTTCAAAATGGCAGCTAAAGAAGTCAAGTTCGGCCGCAGCGCGCGCGAAAAGATGCTGCGCGGCGTCGACATCCTCGCCGACGCAGTCAAGGTGACGCTCGGCCCGAAGGGCCGCAATGTCGTTATCGACAAGTCGTTCGGCGCGCCGCGCATCACCAAGGACGGCGTTTCGGTCGCCAAGGAGATCGAACTCGAAGACAAGTTCGAGAACATGGGCGCCCAGATGGTCCGCGAAGTCGCTTCGAAGACCAACGACATCGCCGGTGACGGCACGACGACTGCAACCGTTCTCGCCCAGGCGATCGTTCGCGAAGGCGCGAAGGCCGTTGCCGCCGGCATGAACCCGATGGACCTGAAGCGCGGTATCGACCTGGCTGTCGCCGAAGTCGTCAAGGACCTGCTCGCCAAGGCCAAGAAGATCAACACCTCGGACGAAGTCGCCCAGGTCGGCACGATCTCGGCAAACGGCGAAAAGCAGATCGGTCTCGACATTGCCGAAGCGATGCAGAAGGTCGGCAACGAAGGCGTCATCACGGTTGAAGAAGCCAAGACTGCCGAAACCGAGCTCGAAGTCGTCGAAGGCATGCAGTTCGACCGCGGCTACCTGTCGCCCTACTTCGTCACCAACCCGGAAAAGATGGTCGCCGACCTGGAAGACGCTTTCATTCTCCTGCACGAGAAGAAGCTCTCCAACCTGCAGGCGATGCTCCCGGTTCTCGAAGCCGTCGTTCAGACCGGCAAGCCGCTCCTCATCATCGCTGAAGACGTCGAAGGCGAAGCACTCGCAACGCTCGTCGTCAACAAGCTGCGTGGCGGCCTGAAGATCGCTGCCGTCAAGGCCCCGGGCTTCGGCGACCGCCGCAAGGCCATGCTCGAAGACATCGCCATCCTGACGGGCGGCACGGTGATCTCGGAAGACCTCGGCATCAAGCTCGAAAGCGTCACGCTCGACATGCTCGGCCGCGCGAAGAAGGTTTCGATCACCAAGGAAAACACGACGATCGTCGACGGTGCCGGCCAGAAGTCCGACATCGAAGGCCGCGTCGCTCAGATCAAGGCCCAGATCGAAGAAACCACCTCCGACTACGACCGTGAGAAGCTGCAGGAGCGCCTTGCCAAGCTCGCCGGCGGCGTCGCCGTCATCCGCGTCGGCGGTGCGACGGAAGTCGAAGTGAAGGAAAAGAAGGACCGCATCGACGACGCCCTCAACGCGACGCGCGCTGCAGTTCAGGAAGGCATCGTACCGGGCGGCGGTGTTGCCCTGCTGCGTTCTTCCGTCAAGATCACCGTCAAGGGTGAAAACGACGATCAGGACGCCGGCGTCAACATCGTTCGCCGCGCTCTGCAGTCTCCGGCCCGTCAGATCGTCGAAAACGCTGGCGACGAAGCATCCATCGTTGTCGGCAAGATCCTCGAGAAGAACACCGACGACTTCGGCTACAACGCCCAGACCGGCGAATATGGCGACATGATCGCCATGGGCATCATCGACCCGGTCAAGGTCGTTCGCACCGCGCTTCAGGACGCAGCCTCGGTTGCTTCGCTGCTCATCACCACCGAAGCCATGATCGCCGAACTGCCCAAGAAGGACGCTCCGGCAATGCCGGGCGGCATGGGCGGAATGGGCGGAATGGACATGATGTGATAAGGCGACAGCCTTAGCACGATCCATCCGGATCCGAAGGGCGGCTCTCGAGCCGCCCTTTTTGTTTTATAATGCCGGAGCGCATGCGGCCGCGCTGGAGCATTTCAATGTTTCATGGAAACACTGAAATGTTCTGACCCTTTGGTCCAACGCATTTCCGGACGGAAAATCGTTACACACTTCTCCTGGAAGTGCTCTAAGTCAGCAATGCCTTCAGATCGACCTGCGGATTGGCGAGCAGCACACGGTCCGGCGTGGCGCCCGCCTCGAGAAGCTTCTTTCCCGTCACATAGGCCTTGGCGTCGTTGATAGCATCGACGGCGACCAGCTTGCCCTGGCGGAAATACCAGACCGAGACGCTGCCCTCGCGCTGGCCCTGGCGGACGAGCGTTTCGTCGTGGCCGAGGCCGAAGCCGGCAATCTGCAGTTTGACGTCGTACTGGTCGGACCAGAACCAGGGCTTCGGGTCGTAGGGTTCGGTGCTGCCCGCGAGAACCGCGGCAACCGCTTCCGCCTGGTCGACGGCATTCTGCACGGATTCGAGGCGGATGCGCATGCCGTCCCACGGCAGGACGGCGCAGTCGCCCATGGCGAAGATCGTTGGATCTGAGGTCCGGCCGTGGCTGTCGACGACAATGCCGTTTGCGGTTTCGATGCCGGCTTCGTGCGCCAGCGCATCATTCGCCGCCACGCCAATGCCGACGATCACGATATCGACGGGAATGACGGAGCCGTCGGAGAGTTCCGCCGCCGTAACGCGGCCGTTGTCGCCGATCAGACGATGGAGCCCTGTGCGTTCACGTATATCGACGCCGTGCGAGCGGTGAATTTCGCGGACGATCGCCGAGGTGGCGCCGGAGGCGACACGCTGAAGGATCCGGTCGGCCATTTCGATGACTGTGACCTCGAGCCCCGTGGTCCGGGCAACCGCCGCAGCCTCGAGGCCGATGTAACCTCCACCGACGACCAGCACCCGCCGGCCGGGCTGCATCTCCTCTGCCAGCCGGTCGGCATCCCGGAAATCGCGCACGACGAAAACGCCCGCGAGATCGCCGCCCGCCGCAGCCGGCAGCCGACGCGGCGTGGCGCCGGTCGCGAGGGCAAGCGTCTCATAGGCAAGTTTGGAGCCATCGCTGAGCGTCACGCGTTTGGCGGCGCGATCGATCGCCGTCGCGGCGGTCGAAAGACGTATGTCGACCTCGTGCTCCGCATACCAGGGCTCCGGCCGGTAAAGCAGGCGATCGAGGGTCATTTCGCGCAGCAGATATTTCTTGGAGAGCGGCGGCCGCTGGTAGGGCAGGCTCGCTTCGGCGGCAACCACGGTGATCGGACGCATGTCCTTGAGGGCGCGAAGCTTGGCGACCAAAGCGAATGCGGCTTGACCGCCACCGACAACAACAAGTCTTCCCGACACCTGCTCCATCCGTCTCAATCGTCTCTGCCCATCGCTATCCTCCCGGCCGGCACCCGGTCAATCTCCGGCGGAGGCCCCCGCCCGAAACTACTCCTTGCGCGGGATCTCCATGCCCTTTTGGGCGGCGGGGCGTGCCAGGCCGCGATCCACCCAGTCCATGACGTTCGGGAAGCTCTTATAGTCGAGCACCTCGGCGCCGCCATAGAATTTGCGAGCCCCTTCCACCCAAGGATAGGTCGCGATGTCGGCGATGGTGTATTCGTCCCCCATCAGCCATTGACGGCCCTCGAGCCGCGCTTCGAGGACGCCGAGAAGACGCTTCGCTTCGTCGCGATAGCGCTGAACCGGATAGGGGTTGTTGGCGACCTTGTCGGCGGCAAATTTGAAGAAATGGCCGAACTGCCCGAACATCGGTCCGATGCCGCCCATCTGGAACATCACCCAGCACAGCGTCTCGTAACGGCGGGCCGCATCCGCTGGGAGAAGCTTGCCGGTCTTTTCTGCAAGATAGATCAGAATCGCGCCGGATTCGAAGAGGCCGATCGGCTTTCCGTCGGGTCCGTTCGGATCGATGATCGCCGGAATGCGGCCGTTCGGATTGAGCGACAGGAATTCGGGCGACTTCTGCTCGTTGGTATCGAAGGAAATGCGGTGTGCCTCATAGGCCAGGCCCAGTTCTTCGAGCGCGATCGAGACCTTAACGCCGTTCGGCGTCGGGAGCGAATAGAGCTGGATGATATCGGGACTTTTCGCCGGCCAGCGAGCCGTGATCGGAAACGAGGAAAGATCAGCCATGACGGATGCCTCTAGGTGGGAAATCGAAAGGGTGTCTGCCGCCCCAACATAGGGAGCGTCGGTTGCATTTGTCAGGGTCGAAGGCAAATTTGCCGGTCTTCACCTTCGCCGTCCTCGCGCTCAGAGCACGGCCTGCACGGCAGCAACGATCCGGCCGATCACCGGATTGCCCTCGTGGGCGGCCTTGCGCGCCCGCACGAGGCAGGCCTCGGAGCGCAGGATCACGCCGTCAGAAAGGATCTTCAGATGGTTGGCCTTGAGCGTCGAGCCCGTCGAGGTGATGTCGACGATGATGTCGGCGGAGCCGGACGCGGGCGCGCCTTCGGTCGCTCCCAGGCTCTCGACGATGCGGTAGAGCTGGATGCCGTGGCTGCCCGAGAAGAAATGCTGCGTCAGACGCCAGTATTTGGTGGCGATCGCAAGCCGGCGGCCATGGCGGGCGCGGAAGTCCGCCGCGACATCGCCGAGGTCGGCCATGGTGTCGACGTCGTACCAGATCTCGGGTACCGCGACGACCACATCGGCGTGACCGAAGCCGAGCCGGGCGGCGAAGTCGACCCGGGTGTCGGCGTCCGCCAGGCCTTCGCGCACGAGATCCTCGCCCGTGACGCCGAAATCGACCGCGCCGCTGCCGATCTCACGGGCGATTTCCGAGGCGGACAAATAGGCGATCTCGACGTCGGCCCACCCTTCAACGCGGCCGCGATAGGACCGGTCGCTGCCGACTGCCGCAATCTTCATTCCGGCGCGTTCGAAGATCGCCGAGGCCTCATCCTTCATTCGCCCCTTGGAGGGCAGCGCAATGGTGACGGTCATTCCGCCCTCCCCGCAGCGATCACCTGTTCTATCCGGTCGAGCCAGAGGGAAAAGCCGACGGCCGGAATATGCTCGCGGGCACCGAGCAAAGTCAAAAGGCGGTCGAACCGGCCGCCGCCGGCGAGCACCGCCGGCGTGCCTTCGACCCCGATTTCGAAGACGAGCCCGGTGTAGTAATCAAGCGGCCGTCCGAAGGCGGCGCGGTAACGCATCAGGCCGGGATCGGCGCAGGTCCTTGCAAGCGCGGCCACGCGCGCGTCGAAAAGCGCCAGCGCATCATCGATCTTCAGGCCCGCCTTGCCGGCGAAGCGGTGGAGCGCCGCCGGAGCATCGGCGAGCGGCAGATCGAAAGCCAAGAACGCGCGCATGACGCCGAGCGCCTCCTTGTCCAGCCGGGTGGCGGCGAGTTCGACTTTTTCCTTCAGGCGCCGCGCTATATCGCGGGGCGAGCGGCTCGCATTGGTCGAATAGCCGGTCGCCTTCATCGTCTCGCCGATATGGGCGACGAGCCGCTCCTCGTCCTCGAGCATGCCGAGCGACGCGACGCGCTCGACGTCGTGACCGAAGACGCCGGGCGACTTCGGATCGGCGAGCGCCGCCAGGAGCCGTTCCAACTGCTTCTGATCGCCGAAGGCATGGATGAGGCGCTTCTGCCAGCCCCCGGGCAGGCCGCATGCGGCAATCACCGCTTCGAACACCGACTGGTCGCCGAGCGTCACGTTCAGCCGCTCGCCCGGCAACCGGTTGGCGAGAACGAACATAGCGTCGCCGACCACGCGGGCGTCGGCAGCGGCCGTATCCGGATCGCCGAGGTCTTCGATGCCCGCCTGGTAGAATTCACTCGATCCTTCGCGGCGCTGCCGGAACACCTCGCCCAGATAGGCGTAACGCTGCGGCGTGCCGGTTGCGGTCTCGATATGGCGGAGGCAGACGGGAATGGTGAACTCGGGGCGCAGGCAAAGGCTCTCGCCGGTCTCGCTCTCGGTCATGAAAATGCGCCGGCGCAGATCTTCGCCGGCCATGTCGAGGAAAGGCTCCGCCGGCTGGATGACCGGCGTATCGACGCGCAGCGTGTTCCGGCGCTCGAAATCTGCGAGAAGGTCGCCGGCAAAGGCGGGAAGATTGATCAGAGGCATTGCGGTCAACCCGCCCTTTTCCGGTCCTCGGCCTGTTCCGCCAGAATTTCGCGCACCTTCGCGACGAGTTCGCCTTCCGGGACGGAAACCTGCGCGACACGCGCCTCGCGCCAGGCGACATTATCCTCGATTTCGCCCGAAAGGCGCTTGCCTTCGATCAGGTCCTTGATCTGCACAACGCCGGAGGCGCGCTCGTCGCCCCCCTGAATCACGGCGATCGGCGATCCGCGACGGTCGGCATATTTGAGCTGGTCGCCGAAGTTCTTCTTGTTGCCCTGGTACATTTCGGCGCGGATGCCGGCATGCCGCAGATCCTGCACGAAGCGCTGGTAACGCCCCATGCTTTCGATATCGCGATCCATGACGCAAACGACAACCGGAGCGGTGACCTGTTCGGCGCCCAGCTTGCCCAGATTCTTGAGTGCCGTCATCAGCCGCGACACGCCGATGGAGAACCCGGTCGCCGGTACCGGCTGTCCCATGAAGCGCGACACGAGGCCGTCGTAGCGGCCGCCCCCGCCGACGGAGCCGAAGACGACCTGCTCGCCCTTTTCATTGGTGACGGCGAACTGCAACTCCGCTTCGAAGACCGGGCCGGTATAATATTCGAGGCCGCGCACGACGGAGGGGTCGATCTTGATGCGGTCCGCCTCGTAGCCGGCGCTGAGTACAAGGCTGCGGATCGTGTTCAACTCGGTGACGCCCTCGGCGCCGCGGGCCGTTCCGGCGACGAGCGCCGCCAGATCGTCCGCGCTGCTCGCATAGTCCGTGATCCCAACGAAGAAAAGGATCTTGCCGATCTGCTCCTCGTTCAGCCCGGCGCCCTTGGTGAAGTCGCCGCTCTCGTCCTTGCGCCCTTCACCCAGCAACAGCCGCACGCCTTGCGGACCGAACTTGTCGAGCTTGTCGATGGCGCGCAGCACCGTCAGCCGCGTATTCGTCTGCTCGACTCCGCCGAGACCGATCGCCTCCAGAACGCCGTCGAGTACCTTGCGGTTGTTGACGCGGATCACGTAATCGCCGCGGGCAATGCCGAGCGCCTCCATCGTGTCGGCCATCATCATGCACATTTCGGCATCGGCCTGTACGCCGGCGGCACCGACCGTATCGGCATCGAACTGCATGAACTGGCGGAAGCGGCCCGGGCCCGGCTTCTCGTTGCGGAAAACGTAACCGGCGCGATAGGTACGATAGGGAAGCTGGATTTCGTTGAAATTCTCGGCCACGTGACGTGCGAGAGGCGCAGTCAGATCGTAGCGCAGGCTCAGCCACTGGTCGTCGTCGTCGGTCAGCGAAAAGACACCTTCATTCGGCCGGTCGCTGTCGGGCAGGAACTTGCCGAGCGCGTCGGTATATTCGAAAAGCGGCGTCTCCACCGGATCGAAGCCGTAACGTTCGTAAACTTCGCGGATTTTCGCGATCATCTCGTCGACGGCGCGAATGTCCGCGGCCGACCGGTCGACGAAGCCGCGCGGCAGGCGTGCCCTGAGCTTCTGCGTTTTCTTCTGTTTTTCATTCATTGAAAGCATTCCGGACTTCAAGCTTGGTCGGTGCCTTCCCTACCGGATCATGGCAGGGGCGGCAAGGGCGGCGACAAGCCGCAAGACCGCGCGCGTGCGGCCTTGCGGAACATTGCGGCGTTGCATGCGTTCCTGCGCGAACGGCCCGATCACAATGCCGTGATTGTATATCTCGCAATTTACGCGTATAGGTTACGCAGCAGATCGAGGGCGACTTTGGGGACTGAGCGATATGCTGAACTTCATGACACCGGGATCCGGATCCATAAAACCTTTGAGTCCGGAGACGCACAGAGCCTGGACCCGCCGCGTCTCGCAGGCGGGTTGCCTGGTGGAGCCATGGCGCTGCGACCTTTCCAGCGGCGCTTTCATGATAGGTTCCAAAACCGCTGCCCTCCTCGGTCTGCGGCGCAATCCCTGCGGCATCGTCGACCTCGTCAGGGCCTATGACAGAGGCGACCGGTCCACGATCCTGAACATTCTGGAACAGGCGACGGAAAGCTCCTCGTCCTTCTGCTTCTCGACCACCGTCCGCGGCGTAACGGGACATCCTTCGCCACTCTATTGCATCGGCAATTCGACGCTTACGGACGAGGGCGCAGAGGGTTCGCTCGAAGGCGTGTTCGCCCTTCCGGATAGCGACAATACGGACGCCTGACGGCGCGTGCCAATTTCCATCATCTTTGCATTTTGTCCGCCCCTGTGAGCGGCGGACTCGATGAAAGGAAACGAAATGGTCCTCAAACGATCTCTGTCTGCCCTGTTTCTCGCCGCTACGCTCGCTGCTGTTCCCGTGCTGGCGCAGGAAACCGACCACGGCAGCATGCATCACGGTTCGGCAGAGAGCGGCGCGGCGGGTGACGCGTCCCCGTCGAGCAAGGCCTTCGCCGAGGCGAACGCCAAGATGCACAAGGACATGGACATCGCCTTCAGCGGCAATGCCGATCTCGATTTCGTACGCGCCATGATCGCTCACCACCAGGGAGCGATCGACATGGCGAAGGTCGAGCTCGAACACGGCAAGGACGAAGCGATCCGCAAACTCGCGGATGACATCATCAAGGCCCAGGAAGCAGAGATCAGGATGATGAAGGAATGGCTGGCCCGCAATGGCGGCTAGATCACGATGCTTTTAGGTCAGGTCGACCTAAAAGCATGAACGTGATCGATTCCAAGAAGAGCGGCACGCGGGCGGCGCACAGTTTTCCTCATTCCGCTCTAAGGCCTGTTGAGTTTCGGGCCACCGGCCGCGCTTGCTTGATTTCCTCATTCCTGTGCTCGTCACAGGAATCCAGCCAGACCAAGTCCTTGGCTGAAAAAACGCTTCCCGCGCCGCAGACGCGGCGCTGCTGGATCCCTGTGACAAACACAGGGATGAGGGTGGAGAGGATGCAACCTCCGATACGTTTCCTACAGCGCCGCGCGTCTTAATGAGGCGCGCAAAGGTCGCTATAGCACTCTGAGCACGCAGCGATATTGACAGCGGGCGGCAAGCTCCTCTTCCATAGGCACAGGTGCCATGACGTCAAGAGGGGAAACGATGACGATACCACCCGGTGCATCTCCACAATTGTATAACGAAGACCTCGCGCCCGCCAAAGAACGCAACTGGGGCGCATTCTCCATTTTCAACGTCTGGACATCGGACGTGCACAGCCTGTGGGGCTACTATCTTGCCGCCAGCCTGTTTCTCTTCTGCGGCAGCTTTATGAACTTTCTCCTGGCGATCGGCATCGGCTCGCTCATCATCTTCTTCCTGATGCAGCTTGTCGGCGTTGCCGGCGTGCGCACCGGCGTGCCCTTCCCGGTCCTGGCCCGGGCGTCCTTCGGTATCTGGGGCGCGAACTTCCCGGCAATCGTCCGCGCCATCGTCGCGTGCTTTTGGTACGGCGCCCAGACGGCGGCAGCCTCGGGCGCCATCGTCGCGCTGCTTGTCCGCAATGAAAGCCTGCTTCAGTTCCACCAGTCGAGCCACATGCTCGGTCATTCCACCCTCGAACTCGTCTGCTACGTCGTCGTTTGGGGTCTTCAACTGCTGATCATCCAGAACGGCATGGAGACGGTTCGAAAGTTCCAGGACTGGGCCGGTCCAGCAGTCTGGGTGATGATGCTGCTGCTTGCGATCTATCTCGTCGTCAAGGCGGGCGGCTTCTCGTTCAGCCACACGATCCCGATGGACGTGTTGCTTGAAAAGACCAAGAATGCCGGCGTGCCCGGCGTACCGGGGTCGCTCGCCGCACTTGGCGCAGTGGCGGCGATCTGGGTGACCTATTTCTCCGCGCTCTATCTCAATTTCTGCGACTTCTCGCGCTACTGCCCGAGCGAACGGTCGCTGAAGGTCGGCAACCTCTGGGGCCTGCCGGTCAACCTCATCCTGTTCTCGCTGGTCGCCGGCGTTACAACCATCGCCGCCTTCAATGTCTATGGCGAGGTGCTGCTGCACCCCGACCAGATCTCGGCCAAGTTCGACAGTTGGTTCCTGGCGCTGCTCGCCGCACTGACCTTCGCGGTGGCGACTCTCGGCATCAACGTCGTCGCCAACTTCGTCTCGCCCGCCTTCGACTTCGCCAACGTCTTTCCCAAGCACATCGACTTCAAGAAGGGTGGCTATATCGCGGCGCTGATCGCCCTCGCGCTCTATCCATTCGCGCCTTGGGAAGGCGGGGCCGCGCACTTCGTCAACATGATCGGTAATACGATGGGCCCGATCTTCGGCGTCATGATGGTCGACTACTACCTCATCCGGAAGGGCCGCGTGGATGTGGAGGCGCTCTACCGCGAACACGGCGAGTTCCGCTTCGAGAACGGCTGGCACGTCAACGCGCTGATCGCCGCCGGCATCGGGATCGTCTTCTCCTCGATCCTGCCGGGGCTTACATCCGTCATGCCGGCATGGTGGGGCGTCTACGGTTGGTTCTTCGGCGTCGCCATAGCGGGTGCGATATACTACGCGCTCCGCTCCTTCAAATCGGCCAGGCCATACCCGGCCCAACCCTAGTAATTTACCTGCTATCAGCGAACATCGCCCTCCCATTGAATGGGAGGGCGATGCTCTTGCCGGATGCGGCAATCAGGCCGCCGGACGTGCGAAGCGCCGGCGCAGGTCCTCTATCGGCGCGCGGCAGAAGCAGCCCTCGATATGGTCGTTGACGAGGCCCATCGCCTGCATGAAGGCATAGACGGTGGTCGGGCCGACAAAGGTCCAGCCACGCTTCTTCAGATCCTTCGAAATCCGCACTGAGGCCGGCGTCGTCGGATTGGCGATGAGGGTCTCGAAATCGACGATCTTCGGACGCTCGCTTCCATCGGGCTCATGCGACCAGAAATAGGCCGCCAGCGAACCGAATTCCGCGCGCAGCTCCTTCGCCCGGCGGGCATTGTTGATGGTCGACACGATCTTGCCGCGATGGCGAACGATGCCGGTATCGGCGAGGCAACGCTCGACGTCCTCCTCGCCGAACTCGGCGACCTTGTCGAAATCGAAGCCCGCAAATGCGGCGCGAAACGCATCGCGCTTTCTCAGGATCGTCAGCCAGGAGAGGCCCGACTGAAAGCCTTCGAGGCATATCTTTTCGAACAACCTGTGATCATCGGCGACCGGCCGGCCCCATTCTTCGTCATGATAGCGGCGGTAATCCTCCAGATTGCCGTGCCAGGCACAGCGATCAAGGCCGTCTTCCCCCGTAATCAAGCCCCTGGCTGCCATTTCGCCTCTCTCCATCGTTTCTCTTTTGTTCCATTTACCATTTGCAAACCACATCGATAAAGAGGCGAATAACCCTACCCAAAGCTTTATTGCCGAGGCCGCCCTTGAGCGCCGCACCGTTTACGGTTCGGTTGCGGACAGATGAGAGCATCGCGCCATTGCCGGAGCGCTGCAACGCGCATGCGATTTCCCCAGAGCTCCGCCCCACTGAATTGAACGCAAGGGCCTTGGCGGGACAACTCACCCGGGCTCCTCCAGATTGTTCCGGCCAAGTAGCGAGTCCGTCCGATGCTGAAAAAATCCCTTTGTTTTGCCGCATGCTTCTTTTCGATCCTTTCCGGGGTTGCAGGCGCACAGGATCGGTATCAAAACCGTCCGCCTGTCATCGTCAGCCCGGATCTGACCGCCCCCTGGGTGATGCAGCTGACGGGCAAGCGCGTGGTCTATCGCCAGCAGGTTCCCACGACCACCCGAAAGCGGGTCGAGCGGCGCGAGCTCAGCCGCCGCCCCCCCAACGCGGCCGTTCAGCCAGCCTCGATCGCGCGCAGACAGAAGCCGGCAAAGTCGAGAATCGATCCACAGTTCCTCCCGCAGATGGTCGCTTACGAGACGAAGGAGAAGCCCGGGACCATCGTCATCGACACCAACAACCGCTTTCTCTATCTCGTCACCGGCAACGGCGACGCGCGGCGCTACGGCGTCGGAGTCGGCAAGCCGGGCTTCGAATGGGCGGGAGAGCACAGGATCACGCGCAAGGCCGAGTGGCCCAACTGGACGCCGCCGCAGGAAATGATCGCGCGTGAGGCAGCGCGGGGCCACTATCTACCGGCCCGCATGGACGGCGGACCGGAGAATCCGCTCGGGGCTCGCGCCATGTATCTGGGCTCGACGCTCTATCGCATCCACGGCACCAATGCACCCTGGACGATCGGCTACGGCGTTTCCTCCGGCTGTATCCGCATGCGTAACGAGGACGTGGTCGATCTCTATGAGAGAGTTAAGGTCGGCACAAAAGTCGTCGTGATATAGCGACCATGGATGCACAATACTTCTTTTCCCTCTTCATCGCCGCAAACCGTGGTTTTGAAGCAACAGATGTTCCCTCAGATACAAGTCTCGTCGAAATCGTTGCACTATAGAATGTATCGCGGGCGCCCACTTGCGGTTAAATCGCGTGGCTTGCTTGCAACGAGGGTTCAGAGGGAAATCGTAATGAGACGTCATGTCACGGGGATGGCCGCGCTTGCAGTTGCGGCCGCTGCTCTTCTTGTCTCCGGAAACGCTTCGGCATTTACTCCGGCCGATACTGTCGGCGCGGGCGTAAAAAGTTCCGACATCATTCAAGTCGCCAAGCAGAAGAAGCCGCCTCAGAGATACTGGCGCACCAAGGTGCGCTTCCGCACGGACGAGGCTCCCGGCACCATCATCGTCGATACCAACAGCAAGTATCTTTATTACATCGACGGCCCGAACCGGGCGACGCGCTATGGCATCGGCGTCGGCCGCGACGGCTTCGGCTGGTCCGGTGTCGTCAAGGTTGGCCGAAAGGCCGAATGGCCGAGCTGGACGCCGCCGGCCGAGATGCGCGTGCGCGAGAGAGCGAATGGCCGCATCCTGCCGATCACGCAGCCCGGCGGCATCGACAATCCGCTCGGCGCCCGCGCGCTCTATCTCTACAAGGGTGGCCGCGACACGATCTTCCGTATCCACGGGACCAACCAGCCCTGGACCATCGGCCAGAACATGTCCTCGGGCTGCATCCGGATGATGAACGAGGATGTCGAACACCTCTATGAGCGCGCCGGGATCGGCACGAAAGTCGTCGTCATCGGCCCCGGCAGCAAGCCTGGCGACACCTATTTCGACGATCGCGGCGTCGACATTTTCCGCACCATTTTCGGCGGCTGACGGCGGCACTGGACCTCTCCTCACCCGAGGACCAGCCCTCTTCCCGCACGCGGGGAGAGGGGACAGGGACCTTTCCGCGAGTCCCATCTCGCACTCAAAATGGGAGAAGGTGCCGGCAGGCGGATGAGGGCCCTGCTCACCTCCTGGCAGTCACAACCCCGCCGGCTTCGGACCGCCATAGGCCCAGTCGAGCAGCTCCACCGTGTGCAGGATCGGTATCTCCGTGCCGCTGGCGATCTGGGTGATGCAGCCGATATTCCCGGTGGCGATCACTTCAGGCTTGGTCGCCTCTATATTTCTCACCTTCCGCGCCTTCAGCTTCGCCGAGATCTCCGGCTGCAGGATGTTGTAGGTGCCGGCCGAACCGCAACAGAGATGACCCTCCGCCGGCTCGCGCACCGAAAAGCCCGCCCGTTTAAGGAGCTGCTTCGGTGCCGCGGTGATTTTCTGCCCATGCTGCATCGAGCATGCGGAGTGGTAGGCAACGGTGAGATTCCGTGCCCCCTGCTCCGGCAGGTCGAGGGTCGCGAGATATTCGGTGACGTCCTTGGCCAGCGCGGAAACCCTCGCAGCCTTCTCAGCATAGGCCGGGTCGAGCCGCAGCATATGGCCGTAATCCTTGATCGTCGTCCCGCAGCCGGATGCGGTGATGATGATGGCGTCGAGCCCATCCTCCGCCGCCGCCTTCAGCCAGACATCGATGTTGTGCCGGGCAGCCTTCAGCCCCGCCTCATCCCGTCCCATGTGGTGGACGAGTGCCCCGCAACAGCCCTCTCCCGCCGAAACGACGACCTCGACTCCTTGGCCCGTGAGCAGACGGATGGTCGCATCGTTGATTTCCGGCCGCAGCACCGGCTGCGCGCAGCCGGTCAGAAGCGCGACGCGGGCGCGCGGCGTGCCCTTTGCCGCGTAGACCGCCGGCTTTGCCCCCCGCGATACCGGCAGCGCGCTCGGCGCCAGATCGAGCATGACGCCGAAGGTCCTGAGGAAGGGAACCCTCTTCAGCAATCCGGCGAGCGGGCGCGCAAGACCGGCAGCCCCGAGCGCCAGCCGGAACCGTGACGGATAAGGAAGAGTGGCGGCAATGACGGCGCGGGCGAGCCGGTCCTTGAACGGCCGCTTGTAGGTCTTCTCGATATGGGCGCGGGCGTGGTCGACAAGATGCATGTAGTCGACACCCGAGGGACAGGTGGTCAGGCAGGAAAGACACGAGAGACAGCGGTCGATATGGGTGACCGTCTCGCTGTCTGCCGCACGACCGTTTTCGAGCATGTCCTTGATCAGATAGATCCGCCCGCGCGGACTGTCGAGTTCGTCGCCGAGAACCACGTAGGTCGGACAAGTGGCCGTGCAGAAACCGCAATGCACGCATTTGCGCAGGATCGTTTCGGATTCGGCGACATGCGGGTCGGCGAGCTGCTCAGGGGAGAAGTTGGTCTGCAACCGAGTACTCCATGTGGCGCCTTGCGCCTTGGATCACTTTGATCTCCGTCGGGCTGGCCGGAAATCGCCATGATCGATTCTCTTCGTCTTAGGCCGATCTTTTAGACCGCACGATGGCGAAAGGTCCCTTCGCCTAGTTCTGGACCAACGCGGCCGCGCGCCCTGGATTGAATATGCCCGACGGGTCGAATTGGGCGCGGATACGTTCCGATAATTGTGCCACGGCCGGGGACTGCGGTTCGAAGGCCGGAATGCGGCCGCGCGCCTCCTCGTCGGCACGCAGAAGCGCCGCATGTCCGCCGCCGACCGCGCCGATATAACGGCGGAGCAGTTCCGCCTCCGGGTCTGCCTCCATGCGCAGCCAGACCAGACCGCCCTGCCAGTCGTAGAAGGCATCGACACCGGTCTGCAGGCGCAATGCGGCGACGAGCTGATGGCCCGCCGAAGGGGCGACCGATACGCGCCACAAAGGCCGTCTGGTGCCATCGGCATAAGGCTTCACATCGCGGATTTCCGTCCAGAGGGTTCCTGTCTGCGCCTCGTCGAGTTGCGAAGTCCGCCCGAAGCGCGACAGTTTTTCGCCGAGCTTTTCCGCCCGAATGGCAACGGATGCCGCGAGGCCTTCGAGCCGGAGCACCGTTGCGGCGCCATCCGGCAATACGCCGTCGAGAAAGCGGCTGCGCACGCTTTCCGGCAGATGCGACGCACCCGAAACCTCCACCGGCTGCGCCATGGCCTCCGCCATCACCGCAGCGGCTTCCGCATCGTTCAGCCCGGAGACGACGACGGTCGCCGCCGCCGGCGGGAGTGGCTGCACCTTGAAGGTGACTTCGGTCAGAATGCCGAGCGTGCCGTAGGATCCCGCCATGAGCTTGACGAGATCGAGCCCGGTCACGTTCTTCATCACCCGACCGCCGGCCTTGATGAGTTCTCCCCGGCCATTGACGAAACGCACCCCGAGCAGGCTGTCGCGAGCGGCACCGGCGACGTAGCGGCGAGGCCCGGAGACATTGGCGGCGAAGACCCCGCCTATCGTCGGTTCGCCCGTCGTTGCGAAAATCGGCCGGTGGTCCATCGGTTCGAAGGAGAGCATCTGGCCCTTGGCGTGCAGTGCTGCCTCGACTTCGGCGAGCGGCGTTCCGGCAAGCGCACTCATGGTCATCTCGGCCGGGTCATAGGTGACGATGCCGGAAAGGCGCCTGGTCGAGAGCGTTCTGTCCGCACGCGTGGGGTTGCCGAGGCCTGCGCGCGTGCCGCCGCCGACCACGGCGAGCGTGACGCGCTCGGCCGCCGCGGACCGCACGACGGACGCGATCCCCTCCTCGCTTGCCGGCTCGAAATGGACGATCATGCCGCGGGCCGCCCTTCGAGCGGAAAAACCTTCGACGGGTTCATAAGCCATTGCGGATCGAAGGCGGCGCGCGCCGCCATCTGCTGACCGAGATCGGCCCTGCTGTACTGGTGCAGCATCAGATCGCGTTTCTCGATGCCGACGCCGTGTTCCCCGGTCAGGCAGCCGCCCGCCTCGACACAGAGCTTCAGTATGTCGTTGCCGGCAGCTTCCGCGCGGGCAGCTTCCTCCGGATCATTGATGTTGTAGAGGATCAGCGGATGCATGTTGCCGTCGCCGGCATGGAAAACATTCGCAACGCGCAGGCCGTAGCCGGCGACGATCTCGCCGGTCCGCCTCAACACATGGGAGAGCTGGCTCAGCGGCACCGTTCCGTCCATGCAGATATAATCGGCAATCCGGCCGGTTGCGCCGAAAGCCGACTTACGCCCCTTCCAGATCAGTGCCGCTTCCAGAGCCGATTGCGATTCCTTGATCGTCATCACGCCGTGGCGGCGGGCGATCTCGATAATGCCGGCGAGCATTGCATCCATTTCGGCCTCGGAGCCTTCCACTTCGACGATCAGCAATGCTTCGACGTCGAGGGGATAGCCGGCCTGGGCGAAAGCCTCGCAGATCTCGATCGCCGGCTTGTCCATGAATTCGATTGCGACGGGGATGATGCCCGATCCGATGATATCGGCGACGCAGCTGCCGGCGGACTCGGAGGAGGCAAACCCGAAGAGGACGGGCCGCGCTCCTTCGGGCTTCGCAATCAGCCGCACCGTCGCTTCCGTGACGATGCCGAGCTGTCCCTCCGAACCGCAGACGAGCCCAAGCAGGTCGTATCCCGGCGCGTCGAGCGCCTTGCCGCCGAGTTCGATCACGGTGCCGTCGAAAAGCACCATCTTGACACCCAGAAGGTTGTTGGTCGTAACCCCGTACTTCAGACAGTGCGCGCCGCCGGAATTCATCCCGATGTTCCCGCCTATGGTGCAGGCGAGCTGCGAACTCGGATCCGGCGCATAGAAGAAGCCGTCGGCCGAAACTGCATCGGAAATATTGAGATTGGTCACGCCCGCCTGAACCGTCGCCGTGCGATTGAACAGGTCGATATCGAGGATGCGCGACATCTTCGACAAACCGACGACGATCGCGTCCTCCTGAGGAATGGCGCCGCCGGAGAGAGAGGTGCCCGCGCCCCGCGGCACGATCGGAATGCCGTAGCGGCTGCAATATTTGAGCACCGCGGCCACCTGCTCCGTCGTCTGAGGAAGGACGACCGCGAGCGGCATCCGCCGATAGGCGATAAACGCATCCGTCTCGAAGGGCTTGAGGCCGCGCTCGTCGCTGATGAGGCCGCCTTCCGGCAACAGATCGGCAAGATCGGCGACGATTTCCCGCCGACGGTCGAGGACGGCCTGCCTTGGCTTCAGAAAGCCGATCGTCTCCGGCATGAGCGCCTCCCATTCACAGCAAAGTGGTATTTTTTGCTTACCACTAATGCATGTCGCCCAAAAGTGTGCGGCGGACTTGAGACGAGGACATACACAAGCAATGACCTCAGCGCATCCCGCTCTAACCTTTTACAGGGCTGGACGGACACCCGGCAAATGTTAATGATCTTTTCGCCTTTGGAAACAATGATCAGGATTGATGACGAATCTAGGCGATCTCGAAATTTTTGCGCGGGTGGTGTCGACCGGCAGCATGTCGGCGGCGGGACGCGCGCTCGGTTTTTCCGCAGCCGTGATTTCCAAACGTATCAAGCGGCTCGAAGACAGGCTGGGCACGCGGCTCCTGCAGCGCACGACGCGGCAGATTTCGCTGACGGAGGCCGGCCAGGGTTTCTATGACCGCGTTCTCGGCATTCTCGCCGGGCTGGAGGAAGCGGAGGCCTATGCCTCGGGCCGTTCGTCCCAGGTCCAGGGGACGCTGCGCATTTCCGCGCCGACTTCCTTCGGGCGCATGCACATCGCACCGCATCTGACCGGTTTCATGAAGGACCATCCCGACCTGAAGCTGCACATCGTGCTGACCGACGATTTCACCGACATCGTCGCAGAAGGTTTCGACCTCGCCATCCGAATAGGCGAACTCAGCGATTCGAGCCTCGTCGCCCGCAAGCTCGCGCCGGTGCGCCGGCTTCTCTGCGCGGCGCCGAGCTATGTCGCCCGTCATGGAACGCCGACGGAGATCGGCGAACTCGCGCATCACATCTGTCTGCCTGCGCACAACAACGACAACTGGAAGCTGGAGGGGCCTGACGGCAGCCTCTCCTATCGGCCGGAGGGACCGCTCGTCACCAACTCGTCGGAAATCATCCGCGAAGCGGTGATTGCCGGTGCCGGCATCGCCCTGCGGTCCACCTGGGACATCGGCAGGGAACTTCGGGAGGGGCGCCTGGTTCAGGTGCTGCCGCAATGGGAAGGATCGCACAAGCTGACGCTTTCGGCGGTCTATCCAAGCCGGCAATTCCTGCCGGCCAAGGTCAGGCAGTTCATCGACTATCTCGCCGCACTCTACGGCCCGGTGCCCTACTGGGAGCAATAGACTATCCGTGCTCGTCGTGATGCCGGCGAATGCGCCGCACCACCAGCCAGACCCCGGCGACCGCGAAGGGAACGGCGAGGCCAGTCAGGAGACCGGGGTCAACGGGTATTTCATGACTGACGGCCTTGGCGAGGTAGCCGAAGAGCCCGACGACATAATAGGAAATCGCCGCCACCGACAATCCTTCGACGGTCTGCTGCAGGCGCAATTGCAGCTTGGCGCGGCGATCCATCGAATTCAACAGGGCGCTGTTCTGCCGTTCCAGTTCAACGTCGATCCAGCTTCTCAGGAGAGCCGTAGCGCGGGCGAGCTTGCGCGAGAGGTTCGCCTGCCGCTCCTCGACCGACTGACAGGTGCGCATTGCCGGCGCCAGCCTGCGCTCGAGGAAGGTGCCGATGGTCTCGTAACCGGGCACCGGCGTCTCGGAAAGCGTGCGGATGCGTTCCTGGACAATGCCGTAATAGGCGCGGCTGGCGCCGAAGCGATAGAGGCTGAGGGCGGCACCCGCTTCGAGATCGGCGGCAAGGCGGGTGATCTCCGCCAGCATCTCGTCAGCCTCCTCGCGGACATTTTCCTTCATGCGCTGCGTCACCGCCGTCAGGCCGTCCTCGGTGCGGCGGATCTCCGGCGACAGCGACTGTGCAAGCGGCAGGCCGAGAATGGCGAGCGTGCGGTAGGTCTCGATGTCGAGCAGGCGCTGCACCAGGGCGCCCGTTCCCGCCTCCGTCATGCCGCGATCGATGACCAGCACCTGGGTCAGCCCGTCGCCGTTCTGGCGAAAGTCGGTCAGGAGCACCGCCTGGCCATTCTTGGTTTCGCTGTAACAGAGGCTCGTGGGATCGAAGGCCGCGATCGCCTCGCGGGTCTCCGGCGTATCGGGACGGATTTCCAGACGAACTCCGGAAATCAGCGAGCCCGGGGGCGAAAAACCGTCGCCGAACGGATGGATCGGCACCTCGCCGCCGAAGCTTTCAGGCGCGGGCGCGTCCCAGAAATAGGTGGAGAATTCCGTGTGCCGCTCCCAGCGCAGCGTTCCCTGTCCCCAAGGGATCGCGTGGTGATTGGCGTCGCGACCGGGCGGGGCGATGCCGCGCGAACGCGACAACTCGGACATCACGGCGTGATCGACGATCGACCCGCCCTCCGTCATGAAGGCGAGTTGAAAGATGACGCGCGGAGTCGTCACCAGTGCATAGGGCCGTGAATGGACCTCGCCGAGCGCCTGGGCGCGCATGGGCGCCACCGGAAATGCAAAACTGCCCTTTGGCATGAAGCGCTTCTTCCCCCTCACGCGTTCATCATCACCTTCTTATCAACGGATAAGGTAAAAAGAACAGGGCGCTTTGACGCAGTTCGATCTTTGTCAACACCGCCAGAGTGGACAATCAATTTGACCACTTGATGGGTCCTGTTAGATTGCCGAATGGAAGCGGAGGCCGGCGACACCTGTGCACAAAGCCCTTGGCGCTCCGGGAGACGTGGCCGTGACCGAAGACCAGGACGACCTTTATGCCCGCATCAGCCATGGCCGGACGGCCGACGAGGTGGTGCAGCAGATCGAGCTTCTGATCCTCGAGGGCGTATTACGCGACGGCGATCGCTTGCCGGGCGAGCGAGAACTCTCCAGGCGCTTCGACGTGTCGCGGCCGATCCTGCGTGAGGCGCTCAAGGAGTTGGAGGCGCGCGGTCTCGTCGAAAGCCGGCATGGCGGCGGCACGTTCGTCGCCGACGTGGTCGGCCAGATCTTTTCCAAACCCCTGATCGAGCTCATCGGACGCCACCACAAGGCGACCCAGGACTATCTCGAATACCGGCGCGAACTCGAAGGCTTGACGGCGGAACTGGCGGCGACCCGCGCAACCGACTTCGACCGCGACATTCTTACCCGCGTCATCAAGCGCATGCGCGCCGCACACGAGAGCGGCAACTTCGCCGAAGAACTCGAAGCCGATATCGAACTGCACAATGCTATCGGCGAAAGCGCTCATAATATCATCCTGCTTCACACCCTCAGGGCCTGTTACAGGCTGCTGACCCAAGGCATCTTCTTCCACCGCAATTCCGTCTTCGACGCGCCCGGCGCACGCGACCAGCTTCTCGCGCAGCACGAGGCGATCTATGCGGCGATCATGGTCGGCGATCCGCAAACCGCCAAGGCAGCCGCGCAGAGCCACATCGATTTCGTCGCCACGGCAGCGCGCGAGGCCGAGCGCAGCGGAGAGTGGGTGCGCATTGCCCGCCTGCGCCTGCAGCAGCGTGATCGCGCGGGTTCCTGACCCGTCGCGCGCCCGACAAGCGCAAAAGTACGGATGGCGAGTGCCCCGTGGTAAAATTCCAGCCGATTTCCTAAATATGGTCGTGGGACAGTGGTTCGGTCGGAACCGCGACTCCGCGCTTTGCGTTAGCTGGGTGATGTATAGTCCCGAAAAGGAAGAGCGTGAATCCGAATGAATGCGGCGCGTTTGACGAACGCATTTACAGCGGCATGCGACGGTTCATACTCGGGTCGCGCGGTAACCACTGATTCGTTGAGGAGTATCGGGAATCTTGAACTTTCTGCACCGGCTCGCTTCTGATGTGCAACTCATGCTGCGTCGCCCGGCGCGCATGCAGTATGCGGCGCTATGCTATCGGCTTGCCAGGAAGACGAATGCGCTGGAAATCCTGGTGATCACCAGCCGCGACACCGGCCGGTGGGTCATCCCCAAGGGGTGGCCGATGCAGGGCAAGCAGGCACACGAGGTCGCCGAGCGCGAGGCCTATGAGGAAGCCGGGGTGAAGGGCAAGGTGCAGAGGGCCGCCATCGGCGCCTACGTCTATCAGAAGCGGATGGACCACGGCTTGGAGATCTCCTGCAAGGTGCAGGTGCATGCGCTCGAAGTCGAGGATTTCTGCAAGAACTTCCCGGAGAAGGGCAGCAGGCGGCTGGAATGGGTCGACTATCGTGAGGCGGCAAAGCGCGTTGCAGAGCCTTCGCTGAAAGAGCTTATCCTCGATTTCGGCAAACGCCTCGGCCCCGACCCGGAGCAGCGGCCGAAAACCTCCAGCAACTGACGGCGAGGCGGAAGCCCACGGCACCCGCCCCGACGACTGGTCGGACACGCAAGCTCGCCGCAGGCTGCGACATGCCGGATCGGGTAACGCCCCGGCCGCCCCCCTCGCCCCCTCGTCAATTCCTCTTGAATACGCCCGTTTGTGCCGCTACTGGCGAATATTACAGTTGGAGAACAGCCATTGGCCAAGCCGCGACCGCGCCTCGAAAAGCTGACGCTCGACAAGGATCTCGACAAGTTCAGCCTTGCCGAGGAAGCGTCGCATCACGTCATGCGCAGATTGGCTGCTCCCGGACTTGCCGCTCTCTTCCTGGTCCTCAGCATGGGTTTCGCGGCGAGCTATTTCACCGGCGCCTCCGGTGCGGCCGTGGTGATTGCAGCAGCGGCGGTCGCGGGCTACATGGCGATGAACATCGGCGCCAACGACGTCACCAACAACGTCGGAGCGGCGGTCGGCGCAAAGGCGATATCGATGCCCGTGGCGCTGGGGATTGCGGCGGTGTTCGAGATCGCCGGAGCGCTGATCGCCGGCCGTAAGGTCACGCTGACCGTAGAGGCCGGGATCATCGACGGCACGCAGGTGGTCGGCGCCGAAGGGCTGGTCTGGGTGATGCTCTCGGCGCTTATCTCATCGGCGATCTGGATCAATATCGCGACCTACTCGCGTGCGCCCGTTTCGACGACGCATTCGCTCATCGGCGGCATTATCGGCGCAGGGGTCGCCGCCGCCGGGCTTTCCAGCGTCAAGTGGTGGGCGATCGCCGGCATCACAGCGAGCTGGACGATTTCGCCCGTGCTCGGCGGGATCATTGCCGCACTCTTCCTCGCCTTCCTGAAGGAGTTCGTCATCTACCGCGATGACAAGATCTCGGCCGCCCGGCGTTGGATGCCTGTCGTCCTCGGCGTCACTGCCGGTTCGTTCACGGCCTATGTCGCGGTCTTTGCAATCGACCATCTGGCTTCCGTTCCGCTTCCGACCGGCCTGGCGATCGGCGGACTGGCCGGGATCGCTTGCTATATCGTGTCGAGGCCGTGGATCCACCGCCAGTCGGAAGGTCTCGAAAACCGCAACCAGTCGCTTCGCAAGCTGTTCCGCCTGCCGCTCATCTTCTCGGCCGCCCTGCTCTCCTTCGCCCATGGCGCAAACGACGTATCGAACGCCATCGGCCCGCTGTCGGCGATCGTCTCGGCTGTCGACGGCGTGATCTCGACCGCGGATTCGGAGGCCCCCTTCTGGGTACTCCTCATCGGCGCACTCGGCATTTCGGTGGGTCTTCTGCTCTACGGTCCGCTGCTGATCCGCGTCGTCGGCGAGGAAATCACGCGTCTCAACCCTATGCGCGCCTTCTGCGTGGCGCTTGCAACCGCCGTGACGGTTCTGCTTGCCTCGGCTCTCGGCCTGCCGATCAGTTCCACCCACACGGCGGTCGGCGCCGTGTTCGGCGTCGGCTTCTTTCGCGAGTGGTACACGCGTCACTCGCAACGGCGGCTCGAATATGTCCGGCGCAAGACGGGCCAGACCGAATTCATGGAAAAGGGCGAGACGAACTTTGCGGAAGTGCGCCGCCGGCGCCTGGTGCGGCGCTCCCACTTCCTGACCATCGTCGCCGCCTGGGTCATCACGGTTCCCGTGTCGGCGCTGCTCTCGGCCTTTCTCTATCTCGTCCTCTCCGGTCTGTTTCTCTAGAAGGTACCCGATACCGATGCGCGCCAATTTCCGCATGCAGCGACTGTTCATCGAGAACCCGCTCCACGCCGGAGCGAAACATGAAGCCACCAGGGAGCAGTTCAACTATCTCATCAACGTCCTGCGCCTGGGTGAAGGCGCATCGCTTCTGGTCTTCAACGGCCGGGACGGCGAATGGCGGGCGGAGATAGCCATGCCTTCGCGCAAGCAGGCGGTTCTCGTCGCGGTCGAGCAGACGCGCCCTCAGCCCGCCCCTTGCGATCTCGTTTACCTGTTTGCGCCTCTTAAGGTAGGGCGGCTCGATTATCTCGTGCAGAAGGCGGTGGAAATGGGCGCCGGCGTGCTGCAGCCAGTCATGACCCAGCATGTCCAGGGAAAGATCGGCAGCCTCGAACGCGTTCGCGCCAACGTCATCGAAGCGGCGGAGCAATGCGGCGTGCTCGGCATCCCGGCAGTCGAAGAACCCCGCAAGCTCGAGGACCTTCTCATGGACTGGCCGCGCGACCGGCGCATCGTCTTCTGCGACGAGGGAAACGACAGCCAGAATCCACTGCCCATCCTCGAGGGAATTGCCGAACGCCGGCTGGCGCTTTTAATCGGGCCGGAGGGCGGCTTTTCGGAGGCGGAGCGGGATCTGCTGCGGAGCCGTGACTTCGTGACGGCGATCCCTCTCGGGCCGCGCATCCTGCGCGCCGACACCGCGGCAGTGGCTGCGATGGCCGTCATTCAGGCGACGCTTGGCGACTGGCGATGATGCGTCATCCGCTTGCTCCTAGTTTTTTTGAGGGCATCTTGAAAGAAATTGACTTGCGCCGCACTTGATTACGGTTCAAGCACTCCATCCGATCCTGCTGACCCCGCAGGAGCCGCCCAGGCAAAGAAGACGAATATGGCCCGAGACACTACCGACCAGACGCCGGTTACCTCTGTCGCTGAACTGACCGCCTATCTGGCATCCGGATCGAAGCCGAAGGAAAAGTTCCGGATCGGCACCGAACATGAGAAGTTCGCCTTCTTCAAGGCGGACAACAGCCCGGTGCCCTATTTCGGCGAGGCCAGCATCCAGGCGCTCCTGAACGGTATGGCCGAAAGGAACGGCTGGGAGCCGATCGTGGACGAGGGGAATGTGATCGGCCTTGCCGAGCCCTCGGGCAATGGAGCGATTTCGCTCGAGCCGGGCGGGCAATTCGAGCTTTCCGGCGCACCGCTCGAGAACCTCCATCAGACCTGCAAGGAATCCAACCAGCACCTTGCCGTGCTTCGGGAAATCGCCGAACCGCTCGGCATCCGTTTCCTCGGCATCGGCGGCAGTCCGAAATGGAGCTTCGCCGAGACGCCGCGCATGCCGAAGTCGCGCTACGCCATCATGACGCGCTACATGCCCAAGGTGGGCAGCAAGGGCCTCGACATGATGTATCGCACCTGCACGATCCAGGTTAACCTCGACTTCTCCTCGGAAGAGGACATGCGGCGGAAGATGCAGGTCTCCCTGAAGCTGCAGCCGCTCGCCACCGCCCTCTTTGCGAGCTCCCCCTTCACCGAAGGCAAGCCGAACGGGCTGCTTTCCTGGCGGGGCGACATCTGGCGCGATACCGACAACCGGCGCTCGGGCCTGTTGCCGACGGCCTTCAAGCCGGACTTCGGCTTCAGCGACTATGTGGAATGGGCGCTCGACGTCCCCATGTATTTCGTCGTCCGCGACGGGCATTACCATGACTGCACCCATGTCACCTTCCGTCAGTTCATGAACGGGGCGCTGAAGGGCGAAATCGCCGAGTGGCAGCCGACGATGGGCGACTGGACCAATCATCTGTCGACTCTCTTTCCCGACGTCCGTCTGAAGCGTTTTCTGGAAATGCGCGGGGCAGACGGCGGCCCCTGGCGGCGGATCTGCGCGCTGCCGGCGTTCTGGGTCGGCCTGCTCTACGATGACGAGGCCTTGTCGGCGGCCGAGGAATTGACCCGCGATTGGGGTTACGAAGAGGTCCTGGCACTCAGAGATGCCGTGCCCGCAAAGGCGCTCACGGCCGAATTCCGGTCGAGGTCGCTTTTCGATGTCGCGCGCGAGGTTCTCGCCATTTCGCGCAGCGGTCTCAAGCGCCGCAACCGGCTGAACGGCGACGGCATCGACGAAAGCCAGTTCCTGGCACCGCTTGACGAAGTGCTGGCGAAGAAGGCGACGCTCGCGGAAGACATGCTCTCGCTCTATCACGGCCGCTGGAACGAATCGGTCGAACCGGTTTTCGCCGACTACCAATACTGAGCGGACCCTCTACCCGGACGGAGCAGCCGACATGCTCCTTCCGCCCCCTATCCGGCGCTTCAGAAAAAGCGGTTTCCAGCCCTCCAATTCCCGTTATAGTGCAAGGACATGCGTCGCTCGTCCCGGGAGGAACGCCAATGGCACCGCTTTTTGACATGTTCGCGCAGGCGCAGAACGGCCACGCCATCGAACTGATGGCGAAACAATTCGGGCTCGCGCAGGAGCAGATGGCGAAAGCCACGGCCGCGCTGATGCCCGCATTTTCCACTGGCTTCAAGTACAATACGACGAACCCCTACGACTTCGGCGCGCTGCTGACGGCGCTCTCGACCGGCAATTACGCCCGGTATTTCGAAGACATGAGCCAGGCGTTCACACCCCAGGGTGTCGCAGATGGCAACGGCATTCTCGGCCAGCTTTTCGGCTCGAAGGAAATGTCGCGCGCGATTGCGGCGCAGGCGGCACAGATGACGGGGATCGGTCAGGAGATCTACAAGCAGATGCTGCCGGTGATGGCGAGCACGCTGATGGGCGGGCTCTTCAAACAGACCACGGGGCAGATGAGCGGTGGGCTCGCCGACAATCCGATGATGACGCTGATGCAGCAATGGATGGAGGCGACAGGCCTCGCCAAGAAGCCCGAACCGCAGTCCAACCCCTTCGACAATCCTTTCACCCAGGCGATGCAGGGCTTCTTCGGCATGGGCAAGCCGGGAGAAACGGGCAAGGCCGGCGATAAGCCGAAAGCAGCCGATCTTTTCGCCGACAATCCGTTCTTCAAGGCCTATGCGGAGATGATGCGGGGCGCCGACACGGCGCAGAAAGCGCCGGCCGATAACCCGGCCTTCGCCCAGTTTTCGCAGGCGATGAACAGTCTCTTCGACAGCGGGCTGGAAATGCAGAAGGAATATCAGAAGAGCATCGACGCCCTGTTCGAGAGCTACAAGGGCGGCTCGGGCGGCAAGGCCTAGCCGCCGGGATTGCCCCTCTCCTCGGGTTTAATGCGAGGACGAACCCTCTCCGCGCGACGGGGCACGCGCCCGACTGGCCTTCGCCATGATTTATTCCCAAACTGGAAACATGCCGACAAACTCGATGAGGAAAGCTGCGTCCGAGCACCGCGCCGCGCCTTATCGGACGCGCAAAAAAGCCCGGTACACGTCTTGGCATGTACCGGGCAAGGAGCAGGGTCTATTGGCTCATACCCTGCGGGGAACTTTTACGACGTGCCATCGGCACGATCCGAAATTCGCGGCATGATCCGCGCGAGGCGAAGATTTCGCAGATCATGCCGCACTGGCGCATCCGAGGCGGCGGGACGCGCCATGAGGGGTCAATCGTGGCGCACTCCCCTGTAGAAGAGGTTCGCCCGATTGCGTGAGGCGCGCGTCAGGTAGTTGCCCGGGTTTTCGAAGAAGGCCGAGGTCAGCGCCTCGCGCAGGTCTTCGCGTTTCAAACCCATGTCCAGCAACTGGCGATCGTCGAGATCCTGCAGGCGGGCAATCTGGCAGCGGTTTCGATAAAGGCGCCAGACGGCCGTCAGCACGCCGATGATGCCTGTTGTGCGGGCTGCAGGCGACTGCCTGCTCGCAACGAGGCCGAAACCGGAGGCGTGGTGGGTCGTGCGCATGACGGAACTCCTTTTCGCGGGCACGAAGAAACCCGTCCCCTGCGGGGAGGTCTTTCGCAGGGGCAGGCGGAAATACTTTTGGCGAACCGGCGACTATTTTGGCCGGAAAGATTGACGTGGTTTGCGGATTATCATTCGCAAATCCTTATTGATCAGTCCAACGAATGTTTTTAATGATATTCATCAAACAATCTTATAGGTATTCCGGCCATGTCCGCACCGCTCGATATCGACCAGCTGCAAACCTTCGTAGCAATCGCAGACACGGGCAGCTTCACCAAGGCGGCCGACCGTGTCTTCAAGACTCAATCCGCCGTGTCGATGCAGATGCGACGCCTGGAAGAACGGATCGGCAAGCCGCTTTTCATGAAGGATGGCCGGGGCAACCGGCTGACAGTCGAGGGCGACAGGCTCCTCAATTTTGCCCGCCGGATGATCCGCCTCAACAATGAGGCAATCGCCTCCTTCGACGACAACCGCCTCGAGGGAACGCTGCGGATCGGCACACCGGACGACTACGCGGACCGCTACATGCCCGAAATCATCGTCCGCTTCGCCAAGACGCATCCGAACGTCGAGCTCTACATCATTTGCGAGCCTTCGGTGGACCTCGCGGAAAAAATGGCGAAGGGCGATCTCGACATCGCGCTCGTCACCCACAATCCGCGTGCGCGGGCTTCCGACGTCGTACGAACCGAGCCGCTCTGCTGGGTAAGCTCCATCAATCATCCGCTGCCCGAGAATGCGCCAATACCGCTTGCGGTCGGCCGGCGCGACTGTCAGTGGCGGCAGGCTGCATGCGCGGCGCTCGATGCGACCGGCAAGGAATATCAGATCCTGTTCACGAGCTGGTCCTCGACCGTCGTTGCGGCCGCGGTGCTCGCCGGCATGGCGGTATCCGTCCTTCCGGAGTCGGCACTGCGACCGGGCATGAAGGTGCTGACGCTGGCCGACGGCTTCCCGTCACTGGCGCCGGTGCAGATCGGCATCATGAAGCGCCCCGGCCTTTCGCCGTCGCTGTCGAACGCGATCACCAATCACATTACCGCCTGCCTGGACAACATCACGCCGATCACCGTCAACGACGATCTCGAAGGCGATCTCAAGGGCTATCCCCGTTATCCGCGCCTCCGGCAGAGCCATATGCTGCCGGGCTGGTGAGCCGCTTACATATCTCCTTCAATGACGAAGGCCACGCCTTGCTGAGGCGTGGCCTTCGCGCTTGCCGGAACGGGCGCCGGACTACTCGGCCGCCGTGCTGATCGTGTCCGCCTCGTAACCGTGGGCGGTCCTCAGCGCCTGGCGGACGCCCGCCTCGTATTCCGGGTGGACGCGGGCGAAATGAACGAGCTGCCGCTCGACGATCTCGCCCGGGACGCCGCCCATGGCGGCCGCGATGTTGGAGAAGAGGCGCGACTTCTGCCCCTCGTCGAAGAGGTCGAACAGCGCCCGCACCTGAATGTAGTCGTCATTGCCGACGCGGTGGTCGTAGCGGGACATGTCGCCGTCTATTCTGAGCGGCGGTTCCTTGGCCAGCGGCTGTTCGGCCGGTCCATTGAAGGAGTTCGGCTCGTAATAGGCGTCCGGATTGCCGGTGCGGATGCCGCCATAGGTGTTCATCTGACCGTCGCGATGGTAGTGGTGAACCGGGCAGCGCGGCTGGTTGACCGGGATGTGCTCGTAATGCGTGCCGAGGCGGTAGCGGTGGGCATCCGCGTAGGAGAATATGCGGGCCTGCAGCACCTTGTCCGGCGAGAAGCCGATGCCGGGAACGATATTGGAGGGCGAGAAGGCTGCGTTCTCGATCTCGGCAAAATAGTTTTCCGGGTTGCGGTTGAGCTCCAGCACGCCGATCTCGATCGGCGGGTAGTCGGCGTGCGGCCAGACCTTGGTCAGGTCGAACGGGTTGTAGGGCGTCTTCTCCACGTCGAGCTCCGGCATGATCTGCACCTGAACCGTCCAGCGCGGGAAAGCCCCGTTCTCGATCGCGTAGAACAGTGCCTCCTGATAGCCCTCGCGGGTCTTGCCGATGACCGTTTCGCCTTCCTGGTTCGTGAAGAACTTGTGGCCCTGCTGCGTCTTGAAGTGGAACTTGACCCAGTAGCGTTCGCCCGCGTCGTTCCAGAAGGAATAGGTGTGCGAGCCGTAGCCGTTCATATGCATCGGCGTCTGCGGGAGGCCGCGGTCGGACATCAGGATCGTCACCTGATGCAGGCTTTCCGGCGACAGGGACCAGTAGTCCCACATGGCAGTGGCGGAACGCAGATTGGTCTTCGGATGCCGCTTCTGCGTGTGGATGAAGTCGGGGAACTTGTAGGGATCGCGAATGAAGAAGACCGGCGTATTGTTGCCGACGAGGTCCCAGTTGCCTTCCCCGGTGTAGAATTTAAGCGCGAAACCGCGGACGTCGCGCTCGTGGTCGGCGGCGCCCTGTTCGCCGGCGACGGTCGAGAAGCGGGCCAGCATCGGCGTTTCGGCGCCGGGCTGGAGACATTTCGCTCTGGTGTATTGCGAGATGTCACCGGTGATTTTCAGCGTGCCGAAAGCACCCCAGCCCTTGGCATGGACGACGCGTTCCGGAATGCGCTCGCGGTTCTGGTGCGCCAGCTTCTCGATGAGCTGATAGTCCTGCAGCATGATGCCGCCGCGCGGCCCTGCCGTCAGCGAATTCTGGTTGTCCGGCACCGGCGCCCCGGCGGTGGTGGTGATCGTCGGACGATCTGTCATCGCATCCCTCCTGTTTCGACGTTTCGGCTTCCGATGCTCGCTGAAGAGCGTGACGGCTGACGACAGCAGCCACGATCGGCATAGCGCATGGAATGCCTTGGCACTGGTTTCTCCCATCCCGGGACGATAATCTCCAATTGTATTTCCTGCTGATTACGATAAGATTTTCCTATCATGTTGACACTCAGGCAGATGCGTTACTTCGATGCCCTCGCGGCCACTCGCCACTTCGGCAAGGCGGCCGAACTCACCCATGTCAGCCAGCCGGCGCTCTCTGCTCAAATCATGGAGATGGAAGAACATCTGGGTGTGAAGCTGGTGGAACGGAGCCGCGCCGGCGTTTTCCTGACCGTCAAGGGCGAGGAAGTGCTGGCCCAGGTGCGTTCCATCCTCGCGGATGTCGGCAGATTGGAGGAGAGCGCCCGGACAAACACGGGCACTCTCGAGGGGCGGGTCCGCCTCGGGGTTATCCCGACGCTCGCGCCCTATCTCGTACCGAGGCTCATTCCCTACCTGCGCGAACGGTATCCGGCGATCGAGATAGAGCTGAAGGAGTCGCTTACCGACCGGCTCATCGCCGATCTCGGCGACGGCCGGCTGGATGCGGTCGTGGCGGCGCTGCCGGTCGACGCGGACGGCATCGTTACCCGGCCGCTGTTTTCCGACCGCTTCTATATGGCCGTGGCGGAGAACGACCGGCATGTGCTCATGTCGCCGATGACGGAAGAGCAGGTGGATATATCGCAGCTGCTGTTGCTCGAAGAAGGCCATTGCCTGCGTGATCAGGCGCTGGCCGTCTGCAATACGGCCGGCAAACGGCAACTCCTGAGTTTCGGCGCCACGTCGATGGCAACGCTTTTGCAGATGGTTGCAAACGGCATGGGAATGACACTCATCCCCGAGATCGCGATACCGAGCGAAGCCGCACGCAACGCGATCCGGATCGTGCCCTTCGCCGCCCCGGAGCCCTCTCGCGAGATCGGGCTCATCTGGCGGCGCAGCAACCCGCGGCCGCGCGACATGGACGCGCTTGCAGACGCCATATCGGCCTGCGCCCGGGAGATCTCGCGGGACGCTGCCGCGGCCGGACGGGGCGCGGCGAAAGCTGCGCCTCGTCCAGCCGCATGATCAAGCCAGCTTCGTCTTCAGGAATTCGACGGTCCGCTGCCAGGCGAGGTCGGCCGCCTCCTTGTTGTACCGCGCCGCCGAGGTGTCGTTGTTGAAGGCGTGGTTCACACCTTCATAGACGTGGATCGTCACGTCCTTGCCGTTTTCCGTCAGCGCTTTGCGGTAGGCCTCTATGCCGGCATTGATGCGCTCGTCGAGCCCGGCATAATGCAGCAGCAGCGCCGCCTTGATCTTCGGCACGTCCTCGGCCTTCGCCTGGGCGCCGTAATAGGCCACGCCGGCCTTGAGATCGGGTGCGTTCACGGCAAGCCTGTTAACGAGACCGCCGCCCCAGCAAAAGCCGATCGCGCCGACATTGCCGGTGCTTTCCGCATGGCCTTTCAGAAAGCTCACGGTGGCGACGGCATTCTCATTCGTCTCGGTTGCGTCGATTGCGCTGATCATCTCCCGCGCCTTGTCCTCGTCGGCCGGTGTCCCACCGTCGGGCGACAGGAAATCGGGCGCAAGCGCCACGAAACCTTCGAGCGCCATGCGGCGCGCAACGTCTCTTATGTGTGGGTTCAGGCCACGATTCTCGTGAATGACGATAACGGCGGGAAGCTTGCCGGACGCATCGGCGGGTCTGACGAGATATCCCTTCATTTCGCCGTCGGCGCCGGGATAGGTGATGTCCTCTCCCTTGATGCGCTCGTCCGTCTCGGCAATCACTTCGGCTTTGGCACTATCGGCAGCCAGCATCGGCGCGATTGCGGCGGCAGCCGCAGCCGTACCCGCGAGCGCCGTCAATCTCTCCATGAAACGGCGGCGATCCAAAGTGAGATGCGTATATTCGTCATAGGCATCGATCATCGCCTGGGTGATGACAGGCTTGTTCATGACGCTCTCCCTGGGGCTATGGCAGATCAAATGTCGCTGTAGCAGGCGGCAGCAGACCACCCGGCGACAGGATAGGTCAGCGGCACGGTCACGGACTTACAAAACTGCGTTACCTCAGCTCATCGCCATCCAGACGGAAAGCCATGTCCACATCGCGAAGAGCACGATGAAACCTGCCATGAACAGCGGCTGGCGAAAGCGAAGCCGATTGCTGGTGACGTGGATGAAGGCGTGAGCATAACGGAGCGCCACGAAAAGCCAGGCGAGACCAAGCGAGAGGAGATTGTCCGCCTCGGTGACGTAGAGCAGCACGCAGCAGAGATGGAAGAGAACCGGCAGCTCGAACTGGTTCGCTATGCTGTTTCGCACGATAAGGCTATCGCCCGGCTCGCCGCGGTTTTCCCGGAACAGGGAAGCGTCGATCTCGCCCGACCTGATGAGCGATGCCCGACGCGTGGAGAGGAGCGCATAAAGCGCAAAGACAAGCGCGACATGGGCCACCATCGGCCAGAATATTTCGAAGCCTGTCATCGATGCTCTCAGCGTCAGCAATGGACAGGGCGGACGCCGGACGGCGCCCGCCGATGATATCAGGCGCCGCCCGGATAGTTCGGGCTCTCGCGGGTGATCGTCACGTCATGGGCATGGCTCTCGCGGAGGCCGGCGCCGGAGATGCGAACGAAGGTGGCGCGCTCCTGGTAATCCTTGATCGTGGCCCCGCCGACATAGCCCATGGAGGCGCGGAGGCCGCCGGCGAGCTGGTGCAGGACGCCGGAGACCGGCCCCTTGTAAGGCACCTGCCCCTCGATGCCTTCCGGCACGAGCTTCAGCGTGTCGCGGACTTCCGCCTGGAAATAGCGGTCGGCCGAGCCGCGCGCCATGGCGCCGACGGACCCCATACCGCGATAGGCCTTGAAGGACCGGCCCTGGTACAGGAAGACCTCGCCAGGGCTCTCCTCGGTTCCGGCGAGCAGCGAGCCGATCATCACGGCCGAAGCGCCGGCGGCGATCGCCTTGGCGACATCGCCCGAATATTTGATGCCGCCGTCGGCGATGATCGGGATGTCCGCGGCCTGTGCGGCCTCGACGGCCGCCATGATCGCGGCGAGCTGGGGCACGCCGACCCCGGCGACGATGCGCGTCGTGCAGATCGAGCCGGGGCCGATGCCGACCTTGACCGCATCCGCGCCGGCGTCGATCAGCGCCTTGGTACCGTCTCCCGTTGCGACGTTGCCCGCCATGATGCGCACCGAGTTGGAAAGCTTCTTCACCCGCGCCACCGCATCGAGAACGCGCTGCGAATGGCCGTGGGCGGTGTCGACGACGATCAGGTCGACGCCGGCATCGATCAGCCGCTCGGCGCGCTCGAAACCGTCGTCGCCGACGCTGACGGCGGCGGCGGCGCGAAGCCGGCCCTGCGCATCCTTGGCGGCGTTCGGGTTGAGCTGGGACTTTTCGATGTCCTTGACCGTGATCAGGCCGACGCAGCGTCCTTCGGGATCGACCACGAGGAGCTTCTCGATCCGGTGCTTGTGCAGAAGGCGCTTTGCCTCCTGCTGATCGACGCTTTCCTTGACCGTGATAAGGTTCTCCCGCGTCATCAATTCGTAGATCTTCTGGGAAGGATCGGACGCGAAGCGGACGTCGCGGTTGGTAAGGATGCCGACGAGGCGCCCCTGCTTCTGCCCGCCGAGACCGCCGTTCTCCACGACGGGAATGCCGGAAATGCCGTGCGCCTTCATCAGTCCCAGAGCATCCGCAAGCGTCGCATCCGGGCCGATCGTCACCGGATTGACGACCATGCCGCTTTCGAACTTCTTGACCTGCCGGACTTCTTCCGCCTGTTCGGCGGGCGTCAGGTTGCGGTGGATGACGCCGATGCCGCCGGCTTGAGCCATGGCGATCGCGAGCCGCGCCTCGGTGACGGTATCCATGGCCGCCGAGAGGATCGGAAGATTGAGTTCGATGTCCTGTGCGATGCGGGTGGCGATATTCGTCTGACCCGGCATCACCTCGGAATGTCCTGGCTGGAGCAGAACGTCGTCGAAGGTCAAAGCCTCCAGACCGGTTGCCGTTTCGATGATGCGCGCCATGGCCAGTTCCTCTTCAAATAAACGAAAAATCCCCGGGGACGCTCAGCGACTTGTCCACCGGGTGACTTCAAGGCTTTTCTTGGAAGTTGGCGAGGGCTGGTAACACGGATATGCCGGAATGAAAATAGCCAAGGGGCCCAAATCTTATGGGCCCCGGCGAATTGTTGTCGCATTGCAGCAAGCCGTCTCTTCATATGTCGAACTGATAGCTCGCCGGTACGAAGCGATAGCCCTGATCCTGGCTCTCGACGAAGCCGACGGACGGAAACGGCATATGATAGCCGATGAAGGGCAGCCGGTCGGTCGCGATCATGTCGAAGACCTTTTTTCTGCTCGCGCTGGCAGCCGCCTTGTCCATGTCGAAGCGAACCTCCCAATCCGGCCGCTGCAGCGACAGGACATAGTGGTTGGCCGTGTCTGCGGTCAGGATCATGGCCTTGCCGTCGGATTCGAGCCGATAGATCATATGCCCCGGAGAATGACCGAACGCAGCCATCGCAGAGATGCCGGGGACGACCTCCCCGCCATCCGCGACAAAGGTGATCTTTTCCGCCAGCGGCACGACCTTCGCCAGCACCGCCTTGTGCCCGTTTTCGGCGGGCGTGCCGACGCGGGCGCCGTCCTTCCAGAAATCGTACTCGACCTGCCCGGTCACATAGCGCGCATTGGCAAAAGCGGGCTTTCCACCCTCCGTCAGGCCGCCGATGTGGTCGCCGTGCATGTGGGTGATGACGACGACCGTCACCTGTTCCGGAGCATAACCGGCAGCTTTCAGCCCTTCCGCAAGCTTGCCCGTGCCCGCCTCGCGACCTCCCTCGCCAAGCCCGGTGTCGAAGAGAACGACCTCGGATCCGGTATCGACCAGAACCGGGGAAAAGCCGTTGACGAAGCCGCTGGTCGGCAGGAAATTCTGTTCCAGAAGTTTGGAGACCGACTCCGCAGGCTGATTGGTACCGAAGATCTCGTGCGGCTTGTCCGCGGCGCGCGTCCCGTCGCTGATCACCGTCACCTTGAAACTTCCGAGTTTCAAAGTCCTGAAGTCCGCACTCATCGCCGCGCCGCCCTTTTCCGTCGTTTCCTGAGCACCGGCAATGCCTGCCAGCAGACTTGGTGCAGCCAATGCGCCCGCGCCTGCTGCGAACAGCGTCCGCCGCTTCAATTGAAAAGCCATCGTCATTCCCTCCTGTTGACCGGCGCTGCCCGCGCGCCGGTGATCACAGGCGAAAAGTAGTGCCTTGACAGAAATGGACAGGACGGATCACACGCATGTGATCTTCAATCTCCGGTTTCGCCCCGACAAAGCCATCGGAACCGCTTACCGGCGACCAGCGCGCTCGAGTTTCTGATGATTTTGTCCTCAAATCGATTTCGAATTAAGAACCAATGGGGCTAACGCCCGCAGTGACAGCCCCAAGGCGCCTTTCATGAACCGCATCGTCCCGTTGATCCTCGCCGTCGCTCTCTTCATGGAGCAGATGGATTCAACCGTCATTTCGACATCGCTGCCGGCAATCGCGCGCGATATGGGCGTCGGGCCGATCACGCTGAAGCTCGCACTGACCTCCTATATGGTGGCGCTGGCGATCTTCATTCCCCTGAGCGGCTGGATGGCGGACCGGTTCGGCGCCAAGCGCATCTTCCGCGCAGCGATCCTCGTCTTCATCGCGGGCTCCCTCTTCTGTGCGGTGGCGGATAGCCTCTTCGCCTTCGTCCTTGCGCGCTTCCTGCAGGGCATGGGCGGCGCCATGATGACGCCGGTCGCGCGGCTCGTCCTCGTGCGCAGTGCGCCGCGCAGCGAGCTTGTCTCGGCAATGGCTTTGCTGACGATACCCGCACTGGTGGGACCGCTTGCGGGCCCGCCGCTCGGCGGCTTCATCACGACCTATTTCTCCTGGCACTGGATCTTCCTGATCAACGTGCCGGTTGGAATTGTCGGCTATTTTCTTTCGGGCATCTACCTGCCCGAGATGGAGCGGCGAAATCCGCCCCCGGTGGATATCATCGGTTTCCTGCTCGGAGGCATTGCCGCCGCGGGCGTGGTCTTCGGGCTTTCGGTCATCAGCCTGCCGGCCCTGCCGCCGGCGATCGGTATCGCTTCCGTGTCGGCCGGCGTCGCCGCCTCGCTCCTCTACATCTTCCATGCGCGCCGGCATCCGGCGCCCGTGCTCGATCTCAAGCTCTTCCGCGACGGTGCCTTCCGCGCCGCGTCGATCGGCGGCACGATCTTCCGCATCTCCGTCGGCGCAGTGCCTTTCCTGATGCCGCTGATGCTCCAGGTCGGCTTTGGTCTCAGCCCGTTCCAATCGGGCCTCATCACCTTCGTCGGCGCCGTCGGCGCCATCACCACGAAGTTCCTCGCGCGCCGCGTGTTCGCTTTCGCCGGCTTCCGCACGACGCTGCTCATCGCCGCCGTGATTGCGGCCGTCACGACTTTCGCGAACGGCTTCTTCACGCCGGCGACGCCCTATCTCCTGTTGATCTCCGTCCTGCTGATCGCCGGCTTCGCCCGCTCCTTCTTCTTCACCGGCGTCAACGCACTCTCTTTCGCCGACATCGACGATGCCGACGCCAGCAAGGCGACATCGATGAGCGCCGTGCTGCAGCAGATCAGTCTCGCATTGGGGGTCGCAGTCGCAGGCGCCATTCTCGAATTCCAGACGGCGCTCAGCGGCAGGCCGCTTGAGCTGGAAGACTTCCACGTCGCCTTCATGATCATTGCCATCGCCAATCTTCTGGCGGCAATTCCCTTCGTCGCAATGGCGAAGAATGCCGGCGCCTCCGTTTCGGGCCATCGGCTGGCCGTGCGGGAAGTGGAAACGACGGCTGCCGGCAAATGATCTGCTGCAGCCTCCGATCGGGCAGCGCTGTCAGCGAGGAAAGCTCCGCCCTTTGCCCTCTCAAGCAAGCCTCGTAACGCCTATTCCGCCCGCTCGCAGACCGCCGAAAGCTTGTTGCCGTCCGGGTCACGGACGTAAGCCGCGTAAAAATTTGCATGGAAGGGGCGCAGCCCCGGCGCGCCTTCATCGGTGCCGCCACCGGCGAGCGCCGCGGCATGGAAGGCGTCCACCGCCGCGCGGCTTTGCGCCTCGAGTGCCACCATCGAGCCGTTGCCGATGGTCGCGGCCTTGCGATTGAACGGGGTCACCACCCAAAGCCGGCAGCGGAAGTCACCCTCCGCGCCGTAACCAATCTCCACCTCATCCTCCTTGCGACGCTTGAGGCCGAGGGGCGCAAGCGCCGTGTCGTAGAAAGCGCCCGCCCTTTCGAGGTCGTTGGAGCCGAGGGTCACATATAGCAGCATGGCACTATTCCTCCGCAGCACCCTCTGCCGGCTCGTCGGTCTTAAGCCCATGGCGGCCCTTGAAACCCTTGGCGAGCAGAAACATCTCGACCGATTCGGCACGGGAGGACGCCGGCTTCACGTGGACGACCTGGCGGAAGTTCTGCTTCAGCATGTTCAGGAGGTCGCGCTCGGTGCCGCCCTGGAAGGTCTTCGCCAGAAAATGTCCGCCCTCCGCGAGTACCTCGACGGCGAAATGCGCCGCCACCTCGCAGAGATGCATGGTTCTGATATGGTCGGTCTGGCGATGGCCCGTGGTCGGCGCCGCCATATCGGACAGGACGAGGTCCGGAGCTCCGCCGATCGCCTGCTTCAGCTTTTCCGGCGCCTCGGGATCCAGGAAATCCATCTGCAGGAAGCGGACGCCCGGGATCGGATCCATTTCGAGGAAATCGATCGCCGCAACCCGCGGATCGGCATCGGTCGAGTTCGTCACCTTGGCGGCGATCTGAGACCAGCTTCCGGGTGCCGCGCCCAGATCTATGATGCGCTTGGCGCCAGCAAGAATCTTGTGCTTCTCGTCGATCTCCAGGAGCTTGAACGCCGCTCTTGCGCGGTATCCTTCGAGCTGCGCCCGCTGAACATAGGGGTCGTTGATGTGGCGCTCGATCCAGCGGCGCGAAGACGCCTTCAGCTTGCCCTTCTTGACCTTCTGTCCGAGCTTGCGGCCGCTGCGATTGCCGCCGATCGGGGATTTCGTCATGCGTCGGTTCCTTCGTGGCGCTTTACCCGTTCCTCGCCCGCCTGCGGAGAACCGAAGCTGCGCTGATGACGGCGCGGACGCCCCCGGCGCCAGGCCCCGTCATCCGCCATCATATCGGTCAGCAGCCCTTCGCGAAGCCCGCGATCGGCGACGCGCATGCGGCTCGACGGCCAGCGGCGGCGGATCGCCTCGAGGATCGCGCAGCCGGCAAGCACCAGATCGGCCCGGTCCGGACCGATGCAAGGGTTGGCGGCACGTGCGGCGAAATCCCAGGAGAGGAGGCGCGCCTGCATGGCCGAGACCTCGTCATCGGAAAGCCAGAGGCCGTCCACGCGGCGGCGGTCGTAGCGCGGCAGGTCGAGATGCACGCCGGCAAGCGTCGTCACGGTTCCCGACGTTCCGATCAGGTGGAAGCCGCCGCCATAGGAGCCGCTTGCCAGCGCGTCGACGGAGGGGCTCTCGAAGCCGGCAAGCATGGCCTCGACCTCGCGCACCATCACCTCGAAACTCTGGGGCGTCACATGCTCGCCGCCGTGGCGCTCGGAAAGGGTGACGACGCCCACGGGCAGCGAAGTCCAGTGGGTAATGTGATTGGCAAGCCGGCTCGAGCGATTTTCGCCTATCCGGATGACCGCAATTTCCGACGAGCCGCCGCCGATATCGAAGAGCACGACCGACCGGGTTTCGCGGTCGACGAGCGACGAGCAGCCGGACACGGCAAGCCGTGCCTCCGTCTCGCGATCGATGATCTCGAGTTCGAGACCGGTTTCCTCGGCGACGCGGTTCATGAAGGCTTCGCCGTTGGCAGCCGCACGCGCAGCCTCGGTCGCGATCAGCCGGCGCCGGCGGATCGATCGGGCACCGAGCTTGGCGGCACAGACCTTGAGCGCTTCGACCGAGCGCTCCATCGCGTCCTCCGAAAGCCGCCCGCTGGCGCCGAGCCCCTCGCCCAACCGGACGATTCGAGAAAACGCATCGACCACACGGAACTGGCCCGGCCGGGTCGGCTGCGCGATGAGCAGCCGGCAATTGTTGGTGCCGAGATCGAGGGCCGCATAAAGCGGTGCCGGCGGCTCGCCCGGCGCGACGAATGGTGCACCGAGCCTCTCCGGTCGCGCCTGCTGCTGCGCGGCGGCTTCGCCGCTCCGCGGCCGCGGAGCATCGCCGGACCGCTCGCCCGGCCGGCCTCCCGGCCGCAGGTTTGTCGTCGGGTTGCTCGCGGAAGCAAGCGGCCGCCCCTGAAGGCCGCGCCGATGGCGCGCCTTCCTGTTGCGCTTTTGGGCGCCCCTCTTGTCGCTGAGGGCCGCATCCGACGCCGGCGCGCTTGCACCGGAGGCAGCGGACTGATCTTGCGGTCTTGCTGATTTCGAACGCCGGCGCCGTTTGCGCTTGCGCGACGGCTCCGCCTCGTTCAGTGCTGCGGGACGCCCTGCTTCTCCGGACGGACCGGATCCGCTGGCAATTGCAGACGGGGAACCGGACGGCTTGCGCCGCCGCCGCTTGCCCTTGCCGCCCCGCGACGCGCCCATGCGCCCCTCGCTGCGGCCTGCTGCCGACGCCCCGGATTCAGACGGCTTATCGCCGTGATCGGGGTCTTTCACTTGTCTCAACCATGGCGCCGCGCGAAGCCTGACGGCCGCTCAAGGCGCTCTCTCGATTTTGCGTTGGCGCGACTGTACCAGCGCCGCCTCCTTTCGCCAAACTTTTTTTGGGTCCATAGCGGAGCCGGCGAACCCGACCGCCCTTCCCCTTTCGGTTGCCGAAGACCGACCAAGGGCGAGACCCTTATCGAGGCTCAACCCAGAAGCGGAAGGACACAGCCCGGCCGCATTTTTTTGGCAAAAGGTATTTGCATTGGGCGTTCTTTTGTTTATAAGCCCGCCACACCGACGCGGCGCCAACACACCGCCAGCGGCCTTGGGGAATAGGTTAACGGTAGACCAGCGGACTCTGACTCCGTTAGTCCTGGTTCGAATCCAGGTTCCCCAGCCAATTCTCGCTAAATGCCCTTGACTCCTTGATTTCCAGTCGTGCCGGATCCCGTTTTGGCATCATTGGCGACCTGATGCCCAGAACTGTAGCCCACAGGTGATGCCCACGCGAAATATGCGCGGCGGCCGCGCCGGTGGCAGGCAAGGGCAAGGTACCCATGGCAGTCCGCCACGACGTCGAAAATCTCATTCGCCGCGGCAACATCTTTTACTGGCGAGCACGCGTCCCCATGTCGTTCGGGCGGTGCCGACCGGGCAGCCGGCTTTCACTGAGCCTTCACTGTTCCGACCATAAGAAGGCGCAGGCGATCGGTCGGAAGCTCAACATGCTGATGGCCGAGCTGAAGATGAAATCGAAGGAACCGATGTCCAAGGAGCAGCTCCAGAAACTCTGCGAACACGAGCGCGACGGAGCATTATCGGCATCGACCGCCTTTAGGATCACCGCGATTGCCTTGTCGGGATCGCCCGCCTGGTTGCCGTCGTTGCTTTCGCGATAGTGCCTGCGCGAGCTCGCTGCATATTCCGGCATTTCGTTGGCCACCATAGTGATCGAACGCCAAGGAAATCGGTACGAAACGGTCCGGGCTCGACGATCAACACGCGGACGCCGAAGGGCTTCAGTTCTCCGGCGAGGGCTTCGGAAATTCCTTCCACGGCAAACTTTGCGGCATTGTAATATCCGCCGCCGCCACTGCCCGCGATACCTGCGCCGGACGACATGTTGACGAATGTTCCACCGGAACGTCGCAGGACGGGGCAAGTCCCAGATATCGCTTGGCTCATCCAGAGTTTCCCCAACGCGAGACCCGTCCTTCGATCAAACAACCGCAACGTCCAGGGGCGCATGTGTAGGCAGGGCGTCGGGATCGCTGTTCTGCCCCGCGTGGTCGGCGATCAGATCGCAGGCATCCGCAGAATGGAACTGCCCAAGTCGCCGCCCGCGCGAAACATCTGGATGGGATATCATCGAGACCTACGACGTCTTCAGAGGCTTCGGGCCTTCATTTCCACCGTATCGGACCCATCTCGTGAATGTGACAGCAAGATGAGCGAGCCGGAGGCGATCAAGCCTGCCGAATCTCCAAGATGTCTACCTCTCGGCCGCAATCTCCTTGTGCCGTTCCACGACAGCACCCACGATCAGTTTCATCAGGCTTTCGACGAAGTGCTCCCTCAATCCGACATCATCGGCGATGTTCTTTAGTCGATCCATTTGCCGTCGCTCCCGCTCATCATCTGTCGCCGGCATCACCTGTGCCGCTTTTAACTGGCCGACTTGCTCGGTACAGCGAAAGCGTTCGGCCAGGATATGAAGGAGAGCTGAATCCAGGTTGTCGATGGTCTTTCGGTAGGACGCAAGTTGCTCTGCCGTATCATGTGTCGTCATTTGAGTTCTTCCAAAGTGCTCTGACAGGCACGACGTGGGGCTGAAGAAATGGGACATCGAAAAGTGTAATACTGCGCTCTCGATAACTCTGGCTTTCAGATGGTCGCCTTACGCTCATACACCACCGAGCTACGGCACCTCACAGTTCTGCTCTGCGCATACCGCAACGCGAGACCGAAACACTCAGCCATATCGCCGAAACCAGGAAGTAGAATGCCCCGACACCAGCGTAGCCCGTGACCGTGGAGATAGAAGGCTCCTGAGGCATTTGCGCTTGAAAGATAAAGAGCGCGCCCGCTAACGCCGATTGGCCACCGCTCAATATCATCGCCCACTGACCGCCGTTTGTTTTCCAACGACGAACTGCAGTCCCAAGCTGCAGCAGCCCCGAAAAGATGGCCCATAGGCCGAAGGCGCCGAGGACCCAGTTCATGTTCATCATCAGCGCCAGGATCACCGCAATCGTCATAATCGAGCTCGCTGTGACGTTGATCACCTGGCTGCGGTTCACCGCAAAGCCACCGCTCCTCGCCGCATCAACGACGTTAGCGGCTGCATCCCAAGCCGGATAGATGATCAGGAGGGCGGCAGCCACTGCAAATGACTGCTGTCCGGCGGTCAGTGCAGCCGCAACCCACAGCACCGAGAACGCCGCCCGGGTAAAGTAATACTGCTTGAGCCATTGGTCATTGCCGCGCGTGGCACTGGCTTTCTGTTCGTTCGACATTGGTTTCTATCCCTATCTTTGATTGATGAAATTGCTGGCGTGCGTTTTTCACAAGAAGCAGACATGCTCGCCCAATGGGGTGTACTCGTCCCACTCAAGTCGGCCGATCCGATCGCTTTCGCCGGAGAGTTTCGCGGATGCATCGTCTGGCATCGCACCATCATGCTGAGTATTGTGGGACGCAATCGTTGCCCCAGCACCCTGGCTGTTCTCCGAGCGTCCACGTTTTTCGAACGCCTCGTTGATCGCTCCTTGACGCTTTGCGACCCATCGGCCGTCCGGATCCGAGAGGATTGAATTCGTTTGGCTGATCTCGGCCTGTCAATATCGCAGGATCGCCATTCGCACCGTAGTGACCCCAGTAGAGTTCAGGGTGAGCGTTGAAGATCTGCAGCCCGCTCAAGAGAAGGAAACTTAGGCAGAGCACGTTCAGCCACTGCGTGAGCCGTGTCACAATCGAGTGCCGGCGGATGAAGACCGTCCGGGGAGAGCGGATATTGTCATTGGAAGCTTGTGCTCTCATCTCAACGTCTTTCGTCAGTGACATCTCACGGCTGCGGAGAAAGCAGCATCGACCTGTAGTCGCTGGCCGGAGCAGTGGGGCGGCGGCTCCGGCCAGCGACGGCGTGGCTTACATGGGCGGAACCACGCCATTCTTGCCGACAACCACCTGATGGGCGATGGGGCCGGCTGCAGCCTTTTCGGCAGTGATGAAGACGGCGGCGCCAGGCACAAGATCGTCCTTGGCCGCCGCAGCAATGGTCACGACAGGCGTGCCGTCCGGAATGGCGATCTTCTTTTCCTTGCCGTGATAGGTCACGGTAACGGTCCGGCCATCGACGCCTTTGACCGCATCCGCGACCGTCGCATTCGTCATGCTGCTGTCGGGCTTGAGATCCCAGCCGTAGCTGCCCTCGCCAAGGCCTTTCATCGCCGGAGGGAAGATCAGGACTTCGAGTGCGCCATCGCCACCGCCCGCCTTTGGCAAGGATGCGATACCGACAAAATCGCCCGGCTTGATGTCGGTCACCTTGGCTTCCGCGACACTCGCGACCTTCCAGTCGTCGGCAAACGCGACGTCAACAGTCTCACCCTCGCGGGTTTTCACCCTCAGTGTGGAGCCCGCATAGGTGACGATGCTGCCGCGCACGTGGATCGGCACGGCTTTCTTATCCTCGGCATGGGCGGGTGCCGCAAAGGCTGTCATGGAAAGGATGCCCGTCAGGCCGAGAGCTAGGGTACCGAAAAACGTCTTCATTTATTCTTCCTACTAGTTGGTAGTTTCGTTGGATGCGATTATGCCTGAGGAGCGTAGCGACCGCAGGATCAGTGAGAGACTGTGGGCGTAAGACGATGGAGAGCAGGTTCGAGTATCATCGAGAATACTTCCGGTTTCCCGTAGGCTCTGGCCGACAGCATCGCCCCATAAACCGTCGCCAGAAATGCTTCGGCTTCGACGTGAGGCTCGCTGGCGAGGGTGAGGGTCCCTTGCCTGGAGCCACGCTCCATCACTGTCGCCAGCCAAGTAGAGATGAAGCGGAAGAATGCCGTCACCTCCTTTGCGACCTCCGGCGGCAGAGACGGCAGCTCGCTGGCAAGCAGCGCACAGACGCAGTACGGCCTGCTAGCATCCTCAATGCATTTGGCCCAGTGATTTGCATAAACCTTGAGGATGTCGAATGCATCCGGAACGTTCCGCTCAAGGACTGCCACGGTTGCCTGGCCATCTTCGCGGTATCGCTTGACCAGCTCACGCACCAGATCGACCTTGCTGGGAAAATGGTGGTGAATACTAGCCTTACGAATCCCGACCACCTCTGAGATATCGGCGTAGCTGAAGCCATTGTAGCCGCCGCTCATGAGAAGATTTCGAGCGGAAGCCAGGATGTCGTCGGAGGTCGTAGAAAGATTGCTCATGCCGCCTATCTACCTTCTAGTAGGCAGACGGTCAAGAACAGAATATCGCCTCGCGTCAGCCGTCGGTCGAGACCGTCACATCCTTCCACGCCTCGACTTCCTGTTGCAGACGCTCAATCCGTGCCGTCACATGCCTCAGCGCATCGCTGCCAAGAAGAAGTTGCGGCGGGGGATTGTCGGACTCGATGAGGGTCAGAACCGCAGCGGCCAGCTTTTGCGGATTGCCGAGCTGCTTGCCGCTCACGGCCTGACGCGCCTCGCGGATCGGATCAAACAGGCTATCGTAATCCGCAATGGAACGTTCCGTGCGGATCATGGATCGACCTGCCCAGTCTGTTCGAAACGAGCCGGGGCAAAGCGTCGTTACGTGGACGCCGAACGGCGCCATTTCCGAGCGCATGACCTCCGAAATGCCCTGCAGTGCAAACTTGCTACCGCAGTAATAGGCGATGCCGGGCATGGTGATCATGCCGCCCATCGAGGTGACGTTGACGATAAAGCCGCTGCGGCGCTCCCGGAACCTCGGAAGAAACGCCTTGGCCACCGCGACGGCGCCGAACACATTCACGTCGAACTGGCGGCGCATCTCTTCGATGGGCGATTCCTCGAGTACACCCTCGTGCCCGTATCCCGCATTGTTGATCAGCACATCGACTGGACCGTGATCGTCCTCCGCTTGCTGAACCACGGCGGGGATGCGATCGAAATAGGTGACGTCGCAAAGGACCGGGTGAAGCGGCGGAAGGCTCTTTGCCAAAGCTTCGCGCGAAGCTTCAGAGCGGACGGTCCCGACAACCTTATGGCCAGCCTCGATTGCGGCAGTGGCAATTGCCAGTCCAAAGCCCGAGTTCGCCCCCGTGATAAAGAAGGTCTTTTGCGACATTTCTGAAACTCCTTGATTAACCGTTGATGTGACAGATAATCTGGAAATTTAGCGAATTCGATTGCGGATTATCTCAGATTCTTGCCAAATCCTATGAATGAAGAAAAACAGCTATCAGGACATGACCGGCTCATAGCACTCGCCGGGCAACTCGCACCCCGCCTCGGGTATAACAAAACAGCGCTCCATTGTGTGCGGATCCTGCGCACGGAGGCGGTGCTCAACGACATTCCCGTTCTTTATAAGCCAGGCGCTGTGTTCGTATTGCAGGGGAGCAAACATGGCATGCTAGGTGGGGAAATCTACCTCTACGACGAGGACCACTACCTTGCCGTCTCGGTGCCCGTTCCCTTCCGGATGACGTCTACGGCCAGTCCACAGCGGCCACTGCTGGCAATCTATCTGGAGTTCAACATGCAGATGGCGGCTGAGATCGCCATGCAGCTCGAAAAACTCGCCAATCCCGTAACCACCAGGCCGAGGGGGCTCTACTCCAGCAGAATGGATAGCAGTACAGAAGACGTCCTGCAGCGCTTGCTGATGGCACTCGGAAGCCCGGTCGAGGTCGCCGTACTTGGAGACTCCATCCTGCGTGAACTGCATTACCGGGTCATGTCGGGCCCGCAAGGTGGCGCAGTGATCGCGGCCCTGCAGCGGAAAGGGACGTCGGGAAAGCTGGTCGAGAGCGTGGCTTGGCTACGGGACAATTACGCAGGCGAAATTGCTGTCGCGGATCTCGCCAAAGCCGTGGGAATGAGCGTCCCTTCGTACCACGTTCATTTCAAAGACCTAACGGGCTCAAGTCCGATGCAATATGTCAAAGCTCTGCGGCTCCATGAGGCAAGGCTGATGATCGCCCGCCAGACAGGAACAATCGCGGAGGTGGCGGCTTCAGTTGGCTATGTCAGCCCGGCGCAATTCAGCCGCGACTTCAAACGGCATTTCGGGCGAACCGCATCGGAAGAGGTGAAGTGGGTCCAGCATCACCTAGGAGAACAGGTTTGACGGTCGCCTCTGAGGACTCCGCAGGCCGGCCGGTGGCGCAAGAGGCCACAGAGCTCCGCTTCATGTCAATGCTCAGGCGCTGATGCCGCCGTTGACGAGAATGCCCCAGGCAGCACCGGGGCCGGCGAGGAAGGCGACCGCCTCTGCGACTTCCCTGGTTTTTCCGTATCGAGCAAGCGACAGGCTCGGCAGGATAGCAGGTGCGAGAGCACCATCGGCAGGGGTACCTCCTGGGGGTTTACCTCTAGGTTACAACAGGGAGAAGACCTAGCCCGACCGGGAGGACGTCCTTGACGATAACGCTCCTAACACTGCCGTGTGAGTTGGATGTCCGCTCCTGGGGACTGGCAGCGGATGTCGGAACGGCTGTAATGGAGCGCGAAGCGGCCATCCGCGCGGTGGCCGCGGCAGCGTAAACTTCAGCCCGAAAGCGGAAATTATTTCCGCTTCAGACCCGTGTTGACTGATGCCCAAAGCCAGGGCACAAAAGTGGCATCCACGGTCGCTCGCTATGGGAAAACAGAGGGAATTTCAAAGCTTTTATTTAAAGCCGTTGATCGGATTTGGCGACACCCCGCAGATGCCGTACGAGACAGACAGCATCGATCGCATGATCGTCGCCCAAGTCGTGTGGCGGGTGACCACCTTGTGAAAAATGCAGAGGCTCCGGGCGTTTTTGAGCACCGGCACAAAAGTCAAATCGAACGGCTGTCATATGCCCAATGCAGCAGAGCCTGGCGCTGACGCGGCCGGCACCAGCAATCCCCAGGCTCGCAGGCTCGGCGAAGCTGAGCGACATGGCGGCGAATAGCTTTCCAACGGGCGATCTGTCTCTCGTCCTCGCCGGGCATGCGACGTCCTTGGTGATACCGACAGTACCACTGGAACCAGCCACGCGGATCGTCGGAATGTATCCATCCCTTGGCTCGCCAGACGCTGAGCGGTTGGCTGGCGTCGACACCGAACCAGTTGAGTGATGGGTCTTTGCGAAGCGGCGACAGCCGGGCCTCTGCAAACCAGCTGTTGGGGAATTCGTTACGGCAGTCGGTCATGTATTTGCCACCGAACACGCCGAGCGCAAGCATCTCGGCGGGTGTCAAGTCTGGCTGGAAATCGGGATGAAAGTCACGGCCAACGGGTGCAACGAGAGCGTACCGGTAGCCTTGCTGCATCCGATCATTCACGAGGATCCATCGGGTTCTCATCGGACGCCCTGCAACATTGGCTTCGAGCGGTTGCGCCGCCAGATCGACATGTTAAGTGCCGCCGCAAAACTCACCCAGGCGAGGTAAGGAGCAAGCAGCAAGGCAGCCACCGCATTCACGGGGTAAAACACTATAATTGTCGCGAGGATCGAGGCCCAAAGCAAGACGATCTCCACCACGGCCAGGCCGGGTCGGTGAAGTCCGAAAAAGATCGGCGTCCACGCAGCATTGAGCAGAAGTTGCACTGCATAGACACCTAGAGGCAGTGCTGCGCCGGCAATACCTGCCTCAATCAGTACGAGCCAGCCCGACAGTCCGATCGATACATAGAGAACGGTCCAGACCGGAGCGAACAGCCAGTCGGGCGGGCGCCATCTTGGCTTGTCGAGCTGCTGGTACCAGGCGCCCGGCCTGAAGATCACGCCGGGAGCCGCCGCAGCAAAGCTCGCAACCTCGAAGCCGGCCAGCAGAAGGAGGGAGGACATGTCCATCGGCAAAAGATGAAGGGAGCCGCCGACGAGGAAAGCGGGTCCCTCCCAAGTCCTATCGGTTCTGCCCGGCAGCGAAATTGCCGGAGCCCATCGTAGAAAAGAGGGGGATGATCTGCCAGGCGGCCGACAGCCCCACCAGAATGTAAACGATCCGGGCGAGCCCCGAGCCAGCCCCAAAGATCGCGGCCACGAGGTCGAAGCTGAATAATCCGACCAGCCCCCAGTTCAGGCCACCTACGATTAGGAGGATGAGAGTGAAAACGTTGATTAACTTCATGGTTCTTCTCCAGGTCGAGGGATGAAAGGTCAGCCCTCCGGCGGCATGATCACCTCGTCGATGACGTGGATGACCCCGTTCGAGGCAGCAATGTCGGCAGCAGTGACGGCGGCGTCGTTGACCTTTACGGTGGAGCCCTCGACTTCGATGTCGATCATTTTGCCATTTACCGACTTCGCTTGATCGAGACCGGCCACGTCCGCGGCCATCACCTTCCCCGCGACCACATGGTAGGTGAGGATGGCAGTAAGCTTTTGCTTGTTCTCCGGCTTCAGCAGGTTTTCGACGGTACCGGCCGGCAACTTGGCGAAAGCTTCATCGGTGGGAGCAAAGACCGTGAACGGACCAGTCCCTTTGAGAGTGGCGACCAGACCTGCCGCCTCGAGCGCTGCAGCCAGCGTCTCGAATTGACCCGCCGCAATGGCGGTGTCGACGACGTCCTTCTCCGCGGCGAACGCGCTGACGCTGCCTCCGAGCGTGATCGCTGCCGCGAACAAAAGGCTTCTCAACTTCATGGCAATCTCCTCTCGATCAGGGGTGCGAAATGCACCGCACCTTTTCATGTGGAGCAAACCGATTTTCTTTCTACTCAAATTTTCGTGAAAAGAACGCCAATTCTCTTGTGAAGATAATTCTCTTTGTGATAGTTTCACGACATGAAAAGGAGTTTGAGACGTGCTCTCTGACACACTGTCCAATGAGCTCCAGCGCTACGCAATCGGCCCTCGCATCAAGGCGCTGCGTCTGAGAAAGAAGCTGGGGTTGGTGCAGTTGGCCGGGCACACGGGGCTCTCGCCTGCGATGCTCTCAAAGATCGAGCGCGGGCAGATGTTTCCAACGCTGCCCACGCTGCTTCGGATCGCCATGGTTTTCGGCGTCGGCCTCGATCACTTCTTCAATGTCGACAAGGAGGAGCCGCTCATCGCGGTCGTCCGAAAGCGGCAGCGTCTCAAACTTCCAAGCCCGCCGGGCGAAAAGACCCCCGCCTTTCTATTCGAAAGCCTGGACTATCCCGCTTCCGACCGCCGCATGGAGTCGTTCTACGCCGAGTTTCCGGTCGATGCGCCGCCGTCAGAGCCGCATCAACATGGCAGCGCCGAATTCATCTACGTGCTCAGCGGTCGGCTTATAGTCAATGTGGATGGTAAGGAGGCAGCGCTGGATACGGGGGACGCTATGTATTTTGACTCTAGCGTTCCGCACAGTTACCGCCGTGAAGGCAAGGAAATGTCAACGGCTATCGTTGTGACTTCTTCGTAGGCGGCCGTCGACTGAATACTCCAGAAACTCATCCCCATGCATTGCCAACATAAGGATTCACGGAGGCCGGAAGCTGCACGTCTGCTATGGACAGGCGATCCCAAGGAGCTGCTGCGGTGCGCGAGCCGCAACCATGGGATCGGGCTCATGCCCTAAAGGTCACGCCTGTGACAGTTCGTACTGTCGAGAAGCTACAATAGCTTTCCAAGCATGTGAGCCAGTTGGTCCTGGGAATACGGCTTTGGCAGCCTGGCCACGTCGATTTCCACGCCCGACGGTAAGTCCGCGTAGCCAGAGGCCAGCACGATGGGTAACCCCGGCATACGGTCACGCGCCGCTTTCGCCAGTTCCGCTCCCGTCATGCCCGGCATCGAGTAGTCCGTGATTAACAGGTCGAAGGTGGCGCCGCCATCGATCAAGGCGAGCGCCTCCTTTCCTGAATAGGCTTCCACGACCTCGTGGCCGAGGTCAGCCAGCATGTCAGCCGAACTCATGGCAATCAGGACGTCGTCGTCGACGAGAAGGATCCGCTTGGGGCCGGCTTCGTTCCGTGGGCCTACTGCCGCGACCTCCTGCTTTTTTTCGTGACTCTCAGATGTCGACACCGGAATCCATAGTTCCGCAGTGGTCCCATGACCGAGGGCGCTTGTCAGCTTCAACCGGCCGTCCAACTGCAAGGCCAGTCCGTGAACCATGGAAAGACCAAGGCCTGTACCCTTGCCGAGTTCCTTGGTGGAAAAGAACGGCTCGATCGCCTTCTCTAGAGTTGCTGAGTCCATGCCCTGGCCCTGGTCGATAACCGACAGGAGGACATAGCGTCCGGGTGCAAGGGATTCCGATCCCGCGGGCTGCTCCGCTTCCCTCAGCTCGATCCGGATCGTTCCGCCATCCGGCATCGCGTCGCGGGCATTGACGGCCAGGTTGAGGAGGGCGAGCTCCACCTGGTTGGCATCGGCCGACACGGGCGGGAGGCGCTCCGGAGCGGCCACCTCTATGGCGATCCGGGATCCGACCGAGCGCTGCAAAAGATCCTCCATCTCTGTCACGAGTCCGGCGAGGTTAACCGGGCCCACCTGAAGGTCCTGCCTGCGGGCGAAGGCAAGCAGCCGCTGGGTAAGCGACGCGCCGCGCTGTGCGCCCTGCAAGGCTCCGTCGATCAGCCGCGTAGCCTTCGCATCGCCGGCAACATGCTTTCGGATGAGTTCAAGGTTGCCGAGCACCGCCATCAGGAGATTGTTGAAGTCGTGCGCCACTCCGCCGGTGAGCTGGCCTATCGCTTCCATCTTCTGCGCGTGGCGAAGCTGCTCCTCGGCCCGTTCCCGCTGACTGACCTCCGCCAGCACGAGCCTGTGCGCCTCTTGCAGCTCGCGCGTCCGCTCCGCCACGCGTTCCTCGAGCATCTCGTTGAGATGCCGCTGCTGTTCTTCGGCCTGCAGGCGCTCGGTTATGTCGGCTGAGACCCCGACCAGCCTGATCGGCCGCCCGGTGCGGTCCCGGTGGAGTTGCGCGCGGATTTCAGCGCCGTGCACAGAGCCGTCAGGCCAGACGGTCCGGTAGGCGATGGCATAGTCGGCCCCCGTTTCAATCGTGTTGCGCACCGCCTCCGTCATGCGTGCCAGGTCATCCGGGTGGATCGCTTGCAGCAAGTCCTCGTAGGTGAAGCCGTCCTCCGGCGCGCGGCCGAAGATTTCCCTGCAGGTGGGCGAGGTGGTCAAGCCGTTTGTGGCGAGATCGAGTTCCCAAGCCCCGAGGCGGCCGGCCTCCAGCGCCGTTTGAAGGCGACGCTCCCCTTCGTCCAGTGCCTCCATACGGGCACTCGCCTCGTATTGCCGGCGTCGCGCGCGCATCGCGGAACGCGCGACGCTGATGAATGTCGTCGGGTGGAAGGGCCGCTCGACGAAACTGACATTGCCGAGGACTTCCGATAGTCGGGCGGCGGCTGGGTTTCGCTCAGGACCACCGCCGCGCGCGGTGAGTATGATGAAGGGAAGGTCGGACCAACTCGGCTGCGTCTCGATCCACGAGACAAGCGGACGCAGGTCGACCGACCGCAACGCCTCTTCCGTCATCACGGCGAAGGCGGCGTTCTCGTTCAAGTCCGCCACCAGCGCGTCCAGGGTCGAGGCAATTTTTGCAGCCAAGCCCGCTTCCTGCAGCAACGCCGCCGCAATCTGCCCATCGCGGCCCAGCGGGGCGTGGATCAGGCCAAACACATCTCGCTCAGGAATGGGTGCCATCCTCGTCAAGTGTTTGCAAAAGGGGCTGTCGGTCTCCCACGAAAACAGGAACACCACGCAGGACTCCCTGGAACCCGGAAAGTGGTTCGCCGAGCGCCAACCCCTTTGTTCCGATCTTGTATTCGCGGATCGTATGCTCGTGTTGTCCGGTGCGCTTCTTGATCACCGAGATTGCTCGGCGAACCCGACCCTCCGCCTCGAAGTAGCGCAGCAGGATGACTGTATCTGCAAGGTACGTCACGTCCACCGGCGACTTCATGTCGCCGACGAGGCCGTGCTGCGCGACGGTGATGAAGGTGTTGGCACCCTGCCTGTTCAAATATTGCAGCAGCTCATGCATGTGCAGGATAAGTGCATTCTCCTCAGGCATCGCAGCCTGATAGCCGTTGATGCTGTCGATGACGACTGTCTTGGCGTCGAAGCTGGCTACCCTGTCCCTTACGCGCTGTGCGAACTCGCCGGGTGACAGTTCGGCGGCGTCGAGCTGTTCGATGTGGATCAGGCCCTCCTCGCGCAGGGCCTCCAGGTCGAGCCCCATCTCCTTCGTGCGGGCAAACAGCAGCCCCAGTTCCTCGTCGAAGACGAAGATCGCCGCCCGCTCGCCGCGCCGGATCGCAGCCTCTACGAACTGAAGTGCAAACAGGCTCTTGCCGGTGCCGGCAGGGCCGATCAGCAGCGTGCTGGAGCCGCGTGCGATGCCGCCGCCGAGGAGATCGTCGAATTCACTGATGCCGCTCGCCAGTACGGTCCGCTGAAAGCCCGACCTGTGCTCCGAGGCGCGCAGCCGCGGGAAGACCGCCACGCCGCCGGTCTTGATGATGAAGTCATGATAGCCACCGCGGAACGCCTGCCCCCGATATTTGAGAACCCGCAACCGGCGACGCTCAGACCCGTAGTCCGGAGCAAGCTGCTCAAGGTGGATGACACCATGCACCACGCTATGGACAGTCTTGTCCATGGCGTCGGAGGTCATGTCGTCGAGAAGCAGAACTGTTGCGTCCGAGCGCGAGAAAAAGTGCTTCAGCGCAAGGATCTGGCGGCGGTAGCGCAGCGAACTCTGGGCCAGCAGCCGGATTTCCGAGAGGCTGTCGATCACCACCCGATGGGGTTTCACCCGCTCGAAGGCTTCGAAGATAAGCTTTGTAGTCTCCCCGAGCTCCAGGTCGGAGGAGTACAGGAGGCTTTGCTGCTGGTCGGCATCAAGAAGGCTTTCCGGCGGAACGAGCTCAAAAATCTCGACCTGATCGCCGATGTCCTTCCCATGCGAGAGGGCACTGTCGCGCAGTTCCTCTTCTGTTTCCGAAAGCGTTATGTAGAGACAGCGCTCGCCAATGCTGGCGCCTTCGAGGAGGAACTGCAATGCGACCGTCGTCTTCCCCGAACCGGGAGCCCCTTCGAGCAGGAAGACGTGGCGGCGTGAGAGCCCGCCGGACAGAATGTCGTCGAGGCCCTCCACCCCGGTCTTCGCTTTTGCACTTGAACTGTCTGTCATACATCCTCCATGGCGGCCTATGAAGTAGAGTAAACGCGCTGGTTTCCTAGAGGGAAGACGTTGAAACCGGGAGATTCGTTCCGCCATCGCAGCCAAACTCAGCCGGAGCGGCGAGCGGTTGTGAGCGTCTGTTGAGCCTGAGGCAGAGCGGTCTGTTCGAGCGAGGCAGCAGGTGAGGTGACGCCGCAGCAGGTCCTTGGCGGGTCTACGCTCTCTCCCAAACGAACGCCGGCATCGAAGCGCTTCTCCACGATGTTGCGCATCCCGTTATCGCTGTAGAGCTCCACCTTGATGTTAGGGTAATCCGGCGCCGACACGGCTCGCCTCGATCTTTCTCCGCAAGCACCGGGCCTTCTCGCCGCATCGCTGAGGCTGTCGCGCATGAACGCGGGCGACAATGAACAAGTTGAGGCAGGCTTACTTCCGTACGACGCCTTCTATCGTGGTGCCGTGACGCGACTGATGAGATACACAATGGCTGTCGCCGAAGAAGGGAGCGTGAATTGACCGAAACTGCAAAGAACACGACCACATCGGCTCAAGGTCAGGCTTTGAGCCACGGTATTTCCTTTGGCGAGGCGCTCCGGGTCTGGGCACGCGTGGCGGCTTTGAGCTTCGGTGGCCCAGCCGGGCAGATTGCGATGATGCACCGCATCATTGTCGAGGAGAAGCGCTGGATTGGCGAGACCCGATTTCTACATGCGCTGAACTATTGCACTCTACTGCCAGGGCCGGAGGCACAGCAGCTAGCCATCTATATCGGCTGGCTCATGCACAAGACCAAGGGCGGTCTGGTTGCAGGGGCCCTATTCGTACTCCCCGGCGCCGTTGCCATCATGGTGCTGAGTTGGATCTACGCCCTCTTCGGAAATGTCGGCGCCGTTCAGGCGCTGTTCTTCGGATTGAAAGCCGCGGTTCTGGCGATCGTGCTCGAAGCGGTTCTTCGTATCGGCCGTCGGGCGCTCAGGAACAGCACCATGATAGCCCTTGCTGCCGGGGCATTCATCGCGCTTTTCCTGTTCCGCGCCCCATTCCCACTGGTCGTCCTCGCTGCGGGTCTCATCGGCTTTGTCGGCGGTCGAGCCGGCTGGGCTGCCTTTCAGGCGGGCAACGGACACGGAAAAGTCGGCAGCAGGCAAGTCGCTGATATCGAGACCGCGCTTGGCGAAGAGATTCCGCCCCATGCACGCCCCCCAATCAGTTGGTCGATCAAGGTTGCCGGTGTCGCTCTCTTTTTGTGGTTCGCTCCGGTGCTTGCACTTGCCGCGTTTTTTGGCCCAGGCAATGTCTTTACCGACATCTCGATCTTCTTTTCGAAGATGGCGATGGTCACCTTTGGCGGCGCCTATGCGGTTCTCTCCTATGTCGCTCAACAAGCCGTCGAGCACTATCATTGGCTGAAGCCCGGCGAGATGTTGGACGGCCTCGGCATGGCTGAGACAACGCCAGGCCCGTTGATCATGGTCACCCAGTTCGTGGGCTTCATGGGCGCCTACCGCGACCCCGGTCTGTTTCATCCGTTGCTCGCTGGCACGCTGGGCGCGCTGCTCACGACCTGGGTGACTTTCGTGCCCTGCTTTCTCTGGATTTTCCTCGGCGCGCCGTTCATGGAAACGATGCGCAGCAACAGGGCGCTGTCCGCCGCGCTGGCGGCAATCACCGCGGCGGTCGTCGGGGTCATCCTGAATCTGGCGGTCTGGTTCGCGCTGCACGTGCTCTTTCGCGAACTCTATGAAGCGCGCGGATTCGGCATGACGGTCGATGTGCCGGTTCTGAGTTCCGTGAACCTGGCCTCTCTCCTTCTGACCGTCGGCGCGATGGTCGCGGTGTTCCGGTTCAAAATCGGCATGCTGACGGTCTTAGCCGGCTGCTCCCTCATCGGCCTTGTCTATGGATTGTTCATGGAGTGGATCCAGCTCCTGTAACGCGATCCGGCAGCGCTTCGACTCGCAGATCGATGTTCCGACGCATTCATCCTATGTCATTGCGGTCGTGACCGAGGCGGACGCGCCGCGGCGGCAAGCTCACCTCGGTGCCGCGTAGTTCCTTGAAGACGTCGCTATAATCGCCGTACCCAGGCGCCCGGCATCAGGAACCCCGCCGCGGCTGGCCCGTTTTCATTCTGCCGAAAGGAGAAGACGATGAGTACCAAGGATACCAATGCGACCCCAGAACAGTCTGAACCAGCCGATATTCGTCAGCCGGCAAACCGAAAGAAGCACCGCGACGAGGAGTCGATCGCACCACCAACGGTCCAGCCTCCAGGGGCAAAGGACACGAGTGAGAAACCCGAAGTGAACCCGGTCACCGGCGGGGCGCTATAGCGCTCGCCGCGCCTATTTGACCACCTGCACGACGGTGCGGCTCTTCACATCCGCGATGACGCGCTTCTCGTTGACCACCGCAAAGCCATAGCGCCTGTCGGCCGGAACCGTATTGAGAAAGACTGTTTCAGGTACCGGTTTGCCAACGGATATCTGCTCCTGCAGCACAAGCGGCCGTTGCGGAAGCGGCTGCAGTTCGACGTATTGCGTCACGCCTGGGGGCGGTGGGTCGATCGCCGCACCCTCGACGGGTCCTGCGGCAGCGACCACCGTCGTACCGGCAGCGCCGATTTCGTTTGTGCTTTGCGCTTGGACAGGAGCCGCGGTCAAGAAAACCGCAACACCCAATGCAACGGAGCTCTTGACGAGGACAATTGTCATGAGAGCTACTCCAGCTACGAATCCCTTCTCGTGAAGAATCGCCTGCCGCGAGCTTTGTTCCGGCGTGTTGGCGGTATCGGACCTTGGTCCTACACGGGAAGGTTAAAGGTCCTAGAACCATTGCACGCTGCTCCTCGTGACGCATATCGCTCTGAGACGACCACGCGGCATCCTCGTCAGCCGTCCACGTCGTCTGAAGGTCCCAGAGTCAACGCGATTGTCCCTTCTAAACGCTCTGGGACCTTCATTGCCGTCCATCTCCGTGACCCTCTATGCGGAAACCCGGTTTGGCCTGCGCACGGCCCTCACCTTCCCGCTGCTTCCTCCGCCACAGAAAAAGCGATCGCCGCCATCGGATTCAAGGCCGGAAACGCCTGCACCCGGGGGCATTTCGAGCGTTTCGAGGACCTCTCCCGTTTCCGGGTCAAGGCGTCTCAAGTCGCTCTCGTCGCCCTCCCATGTGGCATGCCAGAGTTCGCCATCGACCCAGGTGACGCCGGTGACGACCCGGTTGGATTCGATGGTGCGGAGAATCTTCCCGGTGTCGGGATCCACCTGGTGGATCTTCCGCCCTCGATAATGGCCCACCCAAAGCGTTCCTTCCGCCCAGGCTAGGCCTGAATCACCGCCCTCGGCAGGCGCCGGAATGGTGGCAAGCACGCGGCCGGTCTCCGGATCGATCTTCTGGATACGATCTTCCGCAATCTGGAACAGATGCCGACCGTCGTAGGCCGTTCCCGCATGTGCGGCGACATCGATCGAGCGCACCGTCTTGCCGCTCTCCGGATCCAGGGCGTTCAGCCTGTCGCCGGACGCGAACCAGACGTGCCGGCCGTCGAAGGTGACGCCGGCCACCTGCTCGGTATTCGGGAAAGGTCCGTACTCCTGGAGAATTTCGGCTTTCGATCGTTTCATTTTTCCATCCTCGTCGCTGTAGGTGCCTCGCATCCTAGTCGCTCGGTAGCGGGCCCGGGAGTAACAAGACTGTCGGGAAGCCCGGGACGGGCGGGGTCATCCAGCGAAGCGCCCGTCCGCGGCCGAAGGACTGTACCTTGCCGGCCGACGCAAGCTGCTCGAGTGCGCGCTGCACGGTGCGCGGGCTCGCCCCGAGCGCAATCGCCAGTGCCGAACTCGACCACGACTCTCCGTCGGCCAGCAGGGCAAGGACCCCCGCATGCTGCTCTTCTACCGGTGGCGTCAACACGACGACCTCGCCCGCGCGGCGCGGCGAAAGCACAAAGCCCTGTTTCGTCGCCCACACCTGCGCCAGCGCATGAAGTTCCGTGCGGAGCCGTCCGATCTCCACGCGCAACCGGGCGCGGTGCGATTCGTCCGCATGTCTTGCCCGAAAGGCGCGTGCGAGGAGCGTGGCTCTCGGTACGTCTGCCGGCCAGGCTTCGCCGAGCGCGCGGGCAAGCGCGAACAGCACCGGGCGCGTCGCGAGCGAGACGACCAGCCTTTCGTCCCGCACCACATTGCGGCAGGCATCCACCACGAGCGCTCCCGACGCGAGCAGCGTTTCCACTTCCTCGATGAGGAGAGAGCGCTCGCCACCGCTGCCGATCAGGCGCGCGACGGGCGCATCGAGCACGAGCGATGCGCTTTCGACCTCGGCCGTCAGTGCCGGGATATTGGCTTCGCGCGCGGCGCGTTCGGCTCGGGCGAGCGCTATCCGCGCGGCTTTCGCCTGCAGACGCCGTATGGCGATGCCGGCGACGACGAGTTCGCGGGCCGCCCGCGTCGCCGGGGGGAGCGTCATGCCGGAGTCCAGCTCTGCAAGCGCGCGTTCTGCCTCGTCCAGGCGGCCGATGAGAAGCAGGCGCCGGGCCTCGAGATTGCGCGCATGCGCTGCATTGACGTGATCGCCATGCGCTTCGAGCGTCGACCTCGCCGCTTCGAGCGTTTTCGTGGGCCAGCCGAGATCCCGCGAGACGAGCGCAATCTCGGCCTCGGCGACGATGCAGCGCGCGCGCGCCACCGCCTGTCTCTGGCCGAAGGCATGCGCAGCGCTTCTGAGAAGAGTCTTCGCCCGGCCGAAATCTCCGAGCTGCGCCATCGCAATGCCCCGAAGCGCGAGCGCATGCGCGTCGTCGCGCAAAGCCACGCGGTTCAGTACGCCGAGGAGATCGCCGGCCGCGAGCGCCCGTGCCGCAGCGGTGATCAGCGAGTCCATCGAAATCCCGTCACACTTGTCACTCTCACCATGCGATCTCCGGCTCTAGTCTGGGTTCCTGTCGGTCGAGCAACCCGCCCCCGGGCAATGTACGACGACAAATGGCCAAAGGAGAAGAATGATGACGGCACATGCAATCGGAACACGGGAAGAATGGCTGGCAGCGCGGCTCGACCTGCTCGAGGCCGAAAAGAACCTGACGCGGCGAAGCGACGAGCTGGCGCGGTGGCGCCGGGAGTTGCCCTGGGTACGGATCGACAAGGCGTACCGGTTCGAAACCGACGAGGGCGAGGCCTCGCTGCGCGACCTCTTCAAGGGGCGCTCGCAACTCCTCGTCTATCATTTCATGTTCGGCCCCGACTATACGGCCGGCTGCCCGTCCTGCTCTGCGATCGCCGATGGGTTCAACGGGATCGTCGCTCATCTCGAAAACCACGACGTCGCCTTCTCCGCGGTTTCGCGCGCGCCGCTTGCGAAGCTCAAGGCCTATAAGCAGCGGCTGGGATGGAGCTTCCCCTGGGCTTCTTCGGACGATGGCGACTTCAACCGCGATTTCTGCGTCTGGTTCACCGAACAACAACAGCGCGAGGGCGGCATCGAGTATAATTTTCGCCGCGAGCCGCCAATCCCCGAACAACCGGCATCTGAGCCGCTCGCGGGCAGGACAGTCCGGGATTGGGACCCGAGCGGCAGCGAGGGGCCGGTCGCACAGATTGCAGCCATGACGGGAACCGACGTCGCCACCTATACACGCGACAGGCCCGGCGTCAGCGCCTTCGCGCTCGAGGACGGAATCGTCTATCACACCTATTCCAGCTATGCGCGTGGACTGGATGGGCTATGGGGCATGTATCAGTGGCTCGACCGGGCTCCCCTCGGACGCAACGAGAACGGCATCTGGTGGCGCCGCCACGACGAATATGCCCAAAGGTGACCGTCCGATGCGGCTTGAAACGGGTACCGTCGTGCGAGGCCTCGGCGACTGGCTGGGCTTCGCCGCCGCACCGACTTTCGCGGTTATGGCGCTTCTGGCCGCCGGCGGCGATGCGGATATCTGCTCATCGATACAGGGCGCTTCGATACAGGGCGCTTCGCTGCTGAACGGGATGAGTAGCATGTATTTGCTGATGTCGGTCTTTCACCTGGCGCCATGGCTGAAGCTGATTTCCGCAAGACGGGAAGCGCCAACTGATCCGGCGCTTCCGCGGATCACTCCGCCGACTTGAACTGCAACGTGAACACGTTGCCTGCGATCTCGTCGGAGAGTGATTTCGAAAATTCCAGCGGCACGCAATTCTGCAGCGCCTCGGTGGCGGCGGTCACGAATGCCTGCCGCTGCTTTTCGTCGCCGTTCACCTTGATCGCAGTCGGCCGGGGCGGGCCCATCAACGTACCGTCGCCGCGGAACCCGAACCTAAGGGTGACGAAGGAATCCGTGAAGCCTTGCGGCGGAGTCCAGCATCTGCCAAGCGCGGCTCCAAGGTCGGCCACCGTATAAAGCGGTTCGGCATGGAGCCTTTCAGCCCCCGACACGGCAAGGATCAGACCAGTGCAAGCCAATCTCGCCATCTGCATCGTCTTCAGCCCCTATCCCAGAGGATGGTGTAGCGCGGGATGAGTAAGAGTGTGTGCGCTTTTCCGCCCGCATCCCGCTTCTCAACCTATTCGAATCGGCCACGCTCGTGATTTTAGGCCGACGCGGCCCAAGGTCGTTATGATCTAGCAGATTTGGAAGCGCCTGCAACAGGCCCGCATATCCCCCTGCCGACTGCGTTTCAGCGGTGCTTCGTTTTCAGTGCCGCATGGCTCGTGAGGCTGAGGAAGACGGCCAGGAACATGATGCCGAGGATCTTGAAGCCCTCCTCGACGAAAACCAGTCCGGCGAAGTGCTCCGAGACCGCGTCCACCAGGAAGGAACAGCCGAGCGAGGCGACGGCGGCGGCAAGAAGGACCCACTGAATATCCCGGCGGACAAACCAGGCGTGATAACAGAGCGTCGCCAGCAACAGCATATGGGGAACAAGGACAAGCGGCTCCGGGACGCCCGCCGTGGCAATCGCCTCGTGAAGCATCAGGAGATCGTCGATGCCCATCAAGCCGGAAAAGAGCCCGCCGGCGAGAAGCGTGCGTCGCAGATGCGGCGCGCCAAAGCCTGCGCCGGACCAATAGGCCTGGAGAGCCGCAATCCCTCCCGTAAACCAGAGAATGACGCCGAGATTGGAGACCAGGCCGAAATACTTCGGCTGCCCGGCAATCGCGTTGGGGTCGCGTACGAGGTCGTAGTAGTCGATGCCGAAAAGCCGATCGGCGATGACCATCGACGTCAACAGCACGATGCAGGAGCAGATGACGAGAAGGGCGTAGTGGAAATCACCCTGTATTCGCCTGTCGCGTGTCAGGGCTTTGGCCGTGGTGATGCCTTCGACATCCATCTCGATCCTCCGCAACAGCCCCAGCCATGCCACCGCGGACGGTCAGCTGCCTTTGTGACAGTTTTATGACAAGACGCGACCGGCGGTTGCGGATCTCCCGGCGAGGTTGCCGGAGACGGGCGGCACGGTTCCGAACACAACGGAACCTTGCAGGTTTTCGGACGTTAATCGTTGCGTCGTGTGCCCACCGGGGCGCGATGAGGCCGCAATTTACTTGCGGTGGTACGGAACCCCTCCCCTTAGGTCATGCTGATTTGGGGATCTATGCAAAGGCGATTTTGCAGGCGGGGTGACGGAGAGAAAGGATGTACGTCATGAACCAGCACGAAGAATTGCGGGATAAACCGCCGCTCGATCCCGCCACCGGCCAACCGACGCCGCGGGACCCGGAAGCGCCCGTGACCAGATCGCGCCGTAGCAGTTGGCCTTTGCTGGTCATCATTCTTGCTGGCCTGATACTCGCGCTGATCGCCTGGCTGCCGGCAGAGCTGACAAGGGACGCCGAGAACGAGCCGGTCGCGCCGAGCCAATCCGAGACGACTCCCGACGCCACCCCGCCGGCCGCCGCGCCTACGGATCAGGCCGCGCCTGCCGATCAGGCCGCACCTACGGACCAGGCGACGCCGCCCGCCGGAGGAACGACGGCGCCGGCAGCACCTGAGACCCAGACCCCGGCAGCGCCCGAGACGCCAGCTGCACCGGCAGCACCTGCCACGCCGGCCCAGCCGCAGAGCACTCCTGCGCAGTAGATCGACGAACGCCCCTTGTCGGGCGGGATGAAGTCGAGCGGGATGACGCGGTTTGCCGCGCCGTCCCGCACTTCTGCAATCAGATCCGCCCCGAGCGGTCGAGTGACGGAGCGCGTTCGTCTTTCATGAACGAAGTCTTTAACGACATCCTTGTCGATACCCAAACACCTTACTCAGTGATATTCGCGCGGCTCTTCGGCGCCATCCTGCTCGGCGCGATGATCGGCGTCGAGCGTGAAAAGCGGCAGCGGCCGGCCGGGCTCAGGACCCACATTCTCGTCAGCCTCGCCTCCGCGATCTTCGCGGTGGTCGCCATCGAAAGCGTGCACATGAAAAGCCTTTCCGGCCCCGAGGTGCGCATCGATCCCATTCGCGTCGTGGAAGCCGTAACCGCGGGAGTGGCCTTTCTCGCCGCCGGCATGATCGTCTTTTCGAAGGGTGAGGTGAAGGGCCTGACGACCGGCGCAGGCATGTGGCTTGCCGGCGCCGTCGGTCTCGGAGTTGGGTTCGGCTTCTGGCTGATAGCGGCCTTCGCCGCCATTGCGAGCCTCGTCGTGCTCTTTGTCCTCGGCCGGCTGGAGGTGGCGTTGCAGTGGAAGGCGCCGGACGAGTTCTTCGACACGGACGCTACGTCGCAGAAGAATGAAGATCCAGGAGAAGAAGACCGGCTACGAGACCGGGTCGATGTGCGCGAACGCTGATCGGAGCCGCCAATGGCCGCCCGATCAGCGCAGTTCGGAAATTGGGGTTGTCTGATACCCGCCCAAGGGGAGCGGACGGTTGTCGAAGACCGACCTACCCTCCTTCAGGCCATGAATGACAGCAACGGCCTTACGGGCTTCGTCCGGCGTCGCGAACAACTGGCCTTCCAGGGACCAGACGCTGAATTTCACGGCCATGAACCGCAATCGGCCGTTCTCCGGAATCAGCGCACCGACAGCCTCGCCGGCAAACTCCACCGTGTGCTTGCTCATCGTGTTTGAAACTCCTCCCGCGGCCGGGCAAAGCCCAAGCCGGCCGACGCTCGCGGTCAGCCGGAGGAGAAACACGCGAAGACCAGGTTGGTTCCGGCGCCAGAACAAAAAAAGCTATGACCATCGCCTCTCCTCATAAAGGCGCGGCCTCAAATCACCTTGTTGTAAGACAACTGACATGCACATGAGCTTTCGTCTCCGCCCGAATAAATCACTTGCCGTTGCAGCCGACTCAGGCCCGGCCGGCTTAACGCAGCGCCCGTTTGCGCGTTCCTGAGATCGGTCGCTCATATTTTTTGTTGACAGATGTCTGACAATTGCGCAATTTTTCATTCGACAGGACCGCGCCTAGGGCGAGCGGCCGGCAAGCCTCCTGGCGCCGGCCGAGAACAAGAAACGGCCTGCGGGAACGAAAACTTGGGACCGGATATGCACTCACCCAAAATAGGCGTGCAGGCTTCTGCACTTTCTGAACGCATCGACGACGCGATTGCTCGCCTCGCCCCCGGCGCGGAGCACCTTCTTGAGCAGCTTGTGTCGGTCAACAGCATCAATCCGGGCTTTCCCGGCATTGCCCGTGAAACCGTGATCGGCGGAGAGACGGCCTGTACGCGCCTCATCGGCGCCTATCTCTTCAACCTCGGCTTCGAACTCCATGACATCGCAGTCGATCCGCAGCGGGTCAATCTGGCGGCAGTATTGAAGGGCACCGGCGGCGGGCGCTCCCTGCTCTTCAACGGCCATGTCGACACGGTCGCTCCGTTCAAGCCCGAAGCCTGGATTTCCGGAGATCCGTGGAAGCCGGTACGGCGCGGAGAGGAGCTCTTCGCTCTCGGGTCCACCGACATGAAGGGCGGCCTTGCCGCTGCCTGTCTCGCCATCGCGGCGCTCAAGGAGGCCGGCGTCCTGCTGAAGGGCGACCTGCAGGTCCATGCCGTCGTCGGCGAAGAGACGATGGACCACGAAAACGGCACGACAGCCGTGATCAAGGCCGGCTTCCGGGCCGATGCGGCCATCGTTGCCGAACCCTCCTCCCAACCCGAGCCGCTGACGATCGCTCCCGTCTCGGCCGGCAACTTCAACCTTGAAATTTCGGTCAAGGGTCATGGCACCCATGCCGGCAACCGCGGGGCCGCTATCCGCGCCGGCGGCGAAGGCTCGAGCGCCGGCGTCAACGCCGTCGAGAAACTGATCAAGGTCGTGCAAGCGCTACAGGATCTCGAACAGGAGTGGGGTATCAGCAAACGCCATCCGGCCTTTCCGCCGGGGCTGTTTTCGCTCGTGCCGGGCGTGTTCCACGGCGATGTCGGTGTTCCGAGCGTCGGCTACATGGCCGACCACGCCTATGTCGGATACCTCGTCTGGTACGCGCCGCAAGAAGACCCCGAGGCGGTGAAGGCTGAAATCGAGCGCCATGTGCACCACGCGGCCCAACTCGACCCCTGGCTTCGCGATAACCCGCCGAGATTCACCTGGCGCAGCCACTGGCCTGCTGCAGACGTTCCGACGGATCACCCACTTGTAGACGTGCTCGTCGAGGCCCGTTCCGCAGTGCTGGGTGCCCTCCCCCCAGGGCGGGCCAAAACCGCTTCCTTCAATGCCGTAAGCGATGCGTCCTTCCTTCAGGCTCAGGGCATTCCAGCGATCGTGCTCGGCCCCGGGAACATCCGCTACGCTCATGCTGTCGATGAACGCATCAACATGCGCGAATGGCGAGAATGCGCCCGCATCTATGCCCGCGCCATCGTCGAGTGGTGTGGCCTCGCCAACTGACTGCTGCTGCTTTCGAACCGACACCCGCCATGGAGGCGGGCGGAAAGCACCGTCGGGTGGCGCCGACCGTGCAACGCGCACCTGAACGTTGTTGGAGCCCGACGAACCATGATCGCTTTTCTAGTCTGGAGACTGCCATGACAACCCCGATCCTCGCTGCTCGCAATATCGAAAAAAGCTTCGGGCAGATGCGCGCCATGCAAGGCGCAAGTTTCGATGTCCATGAGGGCGAAATCGTCGCCCTCATCGGCGACAACGGTGCCGGCAAATCGACCTTGACTAAAATTCTTTCCGGCGTGCTCCAGCCGGACAGCGGCGAGATCCTTGTCGATGGAAAGCCGGTCCATTTCGACAGCCCGCTCGACGCCCGCACACACGGCATCGAAACCGTTTACCAGGACCTATCGCTGGCGGTCGATCTCAATGCGGTGCAGAACCTCTATCTCGGCCGCGAGATCGCCGCCCCCGGACTGATGGGCCGCCTCGGCTTTCTCGACAAGACGCTGATGCGGCGCAGGGCCCAGGAGTCCTTTACCCGTCTGGGCGTGCGCGTTCCCGACCTGCGCGCGGCCGTCGCCAATTTCTCCGGTGGACAGCGTCAGGGCATCGCGGTTGCACGCGCGCTGATGTGGGCGAAACGGGTGGTGTTCATGGACGAACCGACCGCAGCGCTCGGCGTTGCGCAGACGCGCAACGTGCTCGACCTCATCCGCCGCGTTCGAGACACCGGCATCTCCGTCGTGCTCATCAGCCACAGCATGCCGGATGTCCTTGCGGTGTCGGACCGCGTCACCGTGCTTCGCCACGGTCGTCGCGTTGCGACCTATGCCACCGGTGCGGTTACCTCCGACGAGCTCGTCGCAGCGATGACCGGCGCCCTCGAACGCGAAGGAGCCGCGGCATGACCGTCGAAACCGCATCCGACCACACGACGACCAAGGACCAGCCTTCCATGCTGCATGACACTTCGCCGCCAAAGCCCCTGATCCGCCGGCTGTTGGACGGTCCGGAACTGATGATCTTCGGTTCGCTTATCATCATCATAGCGATCTTCACGGTCATGGCGCCCGCCGCGTTTCTGAGCGGTATCAACCTGCGGAACATGGCGATCGAGGCTTCGATGATGATGATCCTCGCCGTGGGCATGACCTATGTCATCATCGCCTCCGGTATCGATCTGTCGGTTGGCGCCGTGCTTGTCTTCTCAAGCGTCGCGTCGCTGATCGCCATGCGTGCAACTGGCTCGGATGCGTCCTGGGTGCCGGTGCTCGGGCTTTTCGTGTCGCTTGCCTCCGGAGCGATCTGGGGGCTCGTCAACGGCCTCCTCATCGCCAGAGCCCGGCTTACGCCGCTGATCGTCACACTTGCCAGCATGGGCATCGCGCTCGGGTTGGCCCGGCTGATGACCGGCGGCGTCGACCTGACCGGGGTGCCTCGATCAATCGTTACCTCGATCGGCATCGGCCGTCTCGGGGGCATTCCGGTCATCGTGCTGATCGCCTGCGTCTTTACGGCCATCGCCGGCATCGCTCTGCATATGACCCGCTTCGGCCTCTATACCTATGCAGTCGGATCCAACGAGCAAGGCGCGCGCCGCGCCGGCATCAAGGTCGATCGGCATATCGTATCGATCTATGTGATTTCCGGCGTTTGTGCCGGCTTGGCCGGCTATCTCACCCTCGCCCGCTTCTCGTCCACGACGATTTCGGGCCATGCCATGGACAATCTGAAGGCGATCACGGCTGTCGTCCTCGGTGGCGCAAGCCTCTTCGGCGGCGTCGGCTCCATGTACGGTACGGCAGCCGGGGTGTTCATCCCTGTCGTCCTGGCTTCGGGCCTGATCATCGTCGGCCTGCCGAGCTTCTGGCAGGAAGTCGCCGTGGGCATCGTCCTTCTCGCGGCCGTGCTGCTCGACCAGTACCGACGCCGCTCCCGCTCCTCCTGACCTCCAACCACAACCACAAGAGGGAACACAATGACGAAGATGACCAAGAGACTTGCTTTCCTGCTTGCCGCCACCACGCTGTCGGCAACAGTCGCCGCGGCTTCGGACGACATCAGCGTGTCGCTGGTTCTCGGCCAGCGGAACAGCGGCTTCCATGAGGCCATCGCCTGCGGCGCCCGCGCCGCCGCCGAGGAGCTAGGCGTGAAGGTCAACATCCAGGCCGCCCCGACTTACTCAGCTTCCGAACAAATCCCCGTATTGAACTCCGTCATGGCGACGAGTCCTTCCGCCATCGTGCTCGATCCGACGAGCTCGACCGCACTGATCGCGCCGCTTATGGAGGCGGCGGCCAACGGTGCCAAGATCGTTGCCGTCGACACCACCCTTGATGACCCCTCTGTACTGGCTGCCGTGGTGGGCACCGACAATGAAAGTGTCGGCCGGGAAACCGCCAAGGCGCTGGCGAAAGCACTGGAAGGAAAGTCCGGCAAGGTGGCGCAGATCAACAGCATTCCCGGCATCTCCACCGTCGATGCCCGGATCAGGGGCTTCGAGGAAGAGATCAAAAATCATCCGAACCTTACCTACATCGGAAATCAGTTTGCCAGTGAAGACATACCGAAGGCGCAGCAGGCCTTCGTGTCGCTCATGAGCGCCCATCCCGACCTCATCGGCGTCGTATCGCAGTCCAACAACCCGGCGATCGGCGTCGCCGGCGGCATTCGTTCAACCGAGACCGCCGACAGCGTCGTCGCCGTCGCAGTGGATGCCGACGATGCCGAGATCGAGGCCCTGAACGAAGGTCTGCTCGACGCTCTCGTCATCCAGCAGCCCTTCGAGATGGGTTATATTGGCTTCAAGCAGGCCGTCGCTGCCGTCAAAGGCGAGCCCGTCGAGACGCCGATAGGCACCGGCACCGTAACCGCGACCAAGGCGAACATCGCCGAGCCGGACGTCGCCAAATACCTCTACAAGGGAAATTGCATCTGATCGAAAGTTCAGGCGACAGGCGGGGGCCGACAATCTCCCCCCCGTCTTTTTATGCCTCTGGAGAGCCCGTGGTCAGTTGGAGGCACAAAGGGCGCTCCAGATCACGATGGTTTTAGCTCGGCTAAAGCTAAAACCATCGAACACACTCCTCCTCATCCTCTATGCGAGGAAGCGCTCCGGCCGATACGGCGCGATGTCGATTACGGGCTTCTCACCCGTCATCGCCTGTGCCAGCGCGCGGCCGGTGACCGGCCCTAGCGTCATGCCGTGATGCGCGTGGCCGAAGGCGAACCAGAGGCCTTCGTGTCGCGGAGCCTTGCCGATAACGGGCATCATGTCGGGCGTGCAGGGTCGCGCGCCCATCCACGGCTCCTCGTCGCGCCGCTCGGCGAGCGGGAAGAATTCGCGAGCGACCCGCTCCGCCCGCGTCAGCTGCACCGGCGTTTTCGGCGCATCGCGCAGTGCGAACTCGGCGCCGGTCGTCAGCCGGATACCGCGCAGCATCGGCGCCAGGAAATATCCCTTCTCGGCGTCGAGCACCCAGTTGTTGAGTTGAGCGCCCTCCCGGGCGCCGTAATGCATGTGGTAGCCGCGCTTCACGGCGAGCGGGAAATGGTAGCCGAGCTTTCGCGTCACCGTGTCGGCCCACGGCCCGAGCGCGACGACGACCTCCCGCGCCTCCAACGGGCCGTCCGGTGTGGCGACACGCCAGCCCGCCCCTTCCAGAATGTGCTCCAGTGTCGCGGCATCGCCCGAAACGAGCCGGCCGCCGAGCGACTGGAAGTAGGCGAGATATGCCTTGTTCAGGCTGTGCGGATCGCGGATCGACCACGGATCCGTCCAGCGCAGGCCGCCGGCGAGTTCGACCTGGATGGATGGTTCGATCGTCTTCAGCTCGCTGGTCGAAAGCTTCTGGTGATTGACTCCGAACCCGGCGGAAAGCCGTTCTGCGTCCTTATAGGCCGCGTCCCGCTCCTTTTCGGTGCGGAAAACCTTCATCCAACCATCCTTGCGAATGAGGTCGCCGGCGCCGGACGCGTCGATCAGGTCCTGATGTTCCGCGATCGAATGTTCGATAAGCGGTGCATAAAGATGAGCTATCTTCTGGTGCTGGGTGAAGCCCGAGTGCCACCAGTAGCGCGCGAGGAACGGCACGAGACTGGGCAGCGCACGGAAGTGATAGCTGGCGTCGATCGTGTTGTTCAGGGCGTAACGGAAAAGCGCTCCGAAATTGTGCGGGAAGCCGTAGGGGAAGACGCCCTCGCGCTGTATCAGGCCTGCATTGCCGAAGGACGTTTCCTCCCCGGCGCCGCGCCGATCCAGAAGCACCACTGACTTTCCAAGCCGCGCCAGATGGATCGCGCTGGAAATGCCGACAATGCCGGCACCGAGAACCACTACGTCCGTCTTCATGTGCAGATGCTCCTATCCGTCATGCCGCCGTGCCGCGTCACTTCACGACGACAACTTCCAGGGATTTCATGGGAGATGGTGTCCTGACATGCGCGGCGGATATTCGCATGAATAGCCAAGCGGACCCGACAGGGCAAGGGAACAGAGCGTCACACCACAACTGGAAAGGGGTGGAGACGAGAGCTCCACCCCTTATCGATCGGCACCAATTTTGCGGGCGGCAAGCCCCGCCTGGAGGCTCACGTTCGGCGGATGAGACCCGCTACGAGCGAGATCACGAGGAATATGAGGAACAGGAAGAACAGGACTTGCGCAATTCCCGCCGAAGCGCCGGCAATTCCGCCGAAGCCGAGGACGCCGGCGATGATCGCGACGATCAGGAACACGAGAGCGTAATAGAGCATCTGCTATCTCCTTGTCTGCGTTACCGAAATCGAAACGCGTGTCGGCTCGCCTTTGTTCCCGGGCCGGCCGTGGCTGCGCGGTGCGAGGTTGTCTGCCCGGTTCAGAAAGCATTGATTAACCAAGAGAACCGCAAATAGAACGGAACTTATATTTCGCGTGCAAGCGAGAGGAACCTTCGAAAGCGCTTGGCGTTGTTCGGATTGAAAGAATCTCCAGGAAGACAATGAAGATACCATCGCGACATATCTGGAAGACCGTAAACGATGCGGGCCGTTATCAGGCCGATCTGCGTGATCGGAATCTCCATATCGGCAGGACGATGCGCGACCTTCAGCGGCACTCCGAGGAAAAGTACAACAAGCGGATCCAGGCGCTGCTCGAAACTCTGGAACGTGCCGAACGCCAGTCGCATAAATGACGACCGCTCCGTGTCCCTCCGGCAACAGGCATGCGCGCCGGCGTCATCGCGCGCGGAACAAAAGGCGCCAATCGGCGTTTTGGCGACAATAACAAGCGCCGCGGCGGCGGCATCCATGGGAGATGGGAATGCCAGCCTTGGCGGCGCCTGTTGTGACCACCCCTCCAGTGGGGACCGACGCTCAGATGAGCATCGCAGCGGCTCCAGCCATGCCTCGGTGCGCATTTCCAACGAAGACTATGCTCGGCATCTCCAGCAGTTCTGTGTCAACCCTGAATAGGAACGCGTCATGAAGAAGTTACTCGTCGTCGCAAGCCTGATCCTTCCCTTGGCTGCCTGCACGCAAACGGAACGAGGTGCGGCAATCGGCGCTGCCTCCGGCGGTATCATCGGCGGTGCCATATCCAATGATGTCAGGGGAGCTGCGGTAGGTGCCGCTGTCGGCGGTGTCGCCGGTGCCCTTATCGGTCGTGCGAACGAGCCCGGCTATTGCGTCTATCGCGACCGCTACGGCCGCCGCTACACGGCGCGCTGCTGATACGGATAGCTCTCCGAGCCGAGCTCCTGCCGGCGCGGCTCGTTTTGTCGGTGGCCGCCAGCGTGAAAGCTGCGGCGTCACTCGCGCGGTCGTTCTTCGGCCTCATCCAGACGGTGCAGAAGGTCCAGAAAGTGCTGCGGCACGGGTTCGTTCTCCACCGCCTGGTAGAGCGCCTTCAGCTTCGAAGCGATTTGGCCATGAGGTTGCGTCGTCTCGGCGCGGTCGATCCCCGCTGGCACGGCGCCTTTCTTTGAGGACTTCTTCATCTTCCCGTTCCGTGCGGGCTGCAGTTCCGCGCCATTTCAGATCCGCGGTACCCTGATGCGGCGCTTTTCGTGCCTGTCGGAATAAGCTTCAGCCAATCCCATCCAAGGTCGCAGCAGCCGGTCGCCCAATTCATTTGCCGCGATTGTTTCTCAAGGCTTTCCATAAACCGGAATACGTGCTCAAAACATTTGAGGTATCCTGCTTGCGCCGTCGGCAAGATATGCACAATAGTTTAGGAAGGTCTAAATGCCACTTTCCACAAGGATTGCGCCCCACCTCCCCTATCTTCGGCGTTACGCCCGTGCCGTCACCGGCTCGCAGGCAGCCGGCGATGCCTATGTCTCTGCCGTGCTCGAAGCGCTGATCGACGACCTGGGGCTTTTCCCGGCCGCGTCGAACGATCGCATCGGTCTTTACAAGCTGTTCTGTTCCCTGTTCGGAAAACTCAAGATCGACCGAACTCAGCTCGCCTCGCCTTTCGCATGGGAGCAGAAGGCGGCTTCCAATCTCTCCCTCATCGCGCCGCCCCAGAGACAGGCATTCCTTCTCGTCGCCCTTGAGGGTTTCTCGACCGGCGAGGCAGCGGAAATCATGGGGCTGGACCACGGCGCCTTCGGCAAGCTGCTGACCAGCGCCTCGGAGGAGATTTCGCGCCAGATCGCGACCGACGTGATGATCATCGAGGATGAGCCTCTCATCGCGTTGGACATCGAGGACATGGTGACGAGCCTCGGTCACCGGGTCACCGGGATCGCCCGCACGCGCCGCGAGGCGCTTGATCTCTATCACCAGACATCGCCGAAAATGGTGCTCGCGGATATCCAGCTGGCCGACGGCAGTTCGGGCATAGACGCGGTCAACGACATCCTGACGCAGGCGGCCGTACCGGTCATCTTCATCACCGCCTTTCCCGAACGGCTACTGACCGGCAAGAAACCCGAGCCGGCCTTTCTGGTGACCAAACCCTTCAACCCGGAAACCGTGAAGGCGCTGATCAGTCAGGCTCTTTTCTTCGACGAACATGCGCAGGCCGGAGCGAGCTAGAGCACTTCATGTTTCATGGAAACGGTGAAATGCTCCAACCCTTTGGTCCAACGCGCTTCCGGACGGAAAACCGTTACACGCTTTTCCTGGAAGTGCTCTAGGGTCAAAACTCAATCAGCCTATTGATGGCATGTGATTTCCATGATTCTTTTCCGAAAAATAGCGGAGTTGAAGCATGGGAAGCGAATTCTGGTTGAGCGATCAGCAATGGTCCGTTATCGAACCGCTGCTGCCGAAGAACCGACCCGGTGCGCGCCGGGTCGATGACCGCCGCGTCATCAGCGGCATTGTCCATGTGTTGCGTGTCGGGTGCCGTTGGCAGGATTGCCCGGCCGTCTATGGCCCGCCAACCACGATTTACAATCGCTTTCATCGTTGGGCCGGCCGCGGCCTGTGGCTGAAGCTGTTTTCGGCCCTGGTCGCGGCCAGTCCAGGCGACATGCAGATGATCGACAGTACCACCGCGAAGGTCCATCGCTCGGCCGCTGGTGGAAAAGGGGGGCGCAGACGCAGGCGATCGGTCGCTCCCGCGGCGGCCGGACGACGAAAATCCACGCCGTCGTAGACGGTCGCGGCCGGCCGCTCGGTCTGCAGATCTCGCCGGGGCAGATGGGCGATGTGCGCGCCGCCGTGCCGTTGCTCCAGCACCTGCCACCCGCCTATTTCCTCGCCGCCGACACCGCCTACGACAGCGATGCCCTGCGCCAGTATCTGACCGGACGCGGCACCATTCCGGTCATTCCCAACAACCCGACCAGAAAGCGCCGCCATCCCTTCGATGCAAGGGCCTATCGCCAGCGCAACGTCATCGAGCGGATGTTCTGCCGTCTCAAGGATTGGCGGCGGATTGCTACCCGCTACGACAAGCTCGCCACAAACTTCCAGGCCGCCGTCCACATCGCTGCTATCGTCATCTGGTGGACTAATTGAGTCTGGAGCCTAAGGCCTGTTGAGATTCGGGCCACCCGCCGCCGCTTGTTTGGTTCCCTCATTCCTGTGCTCGTCACAGGGATGAGGTGAGGAGAGATTGCAGTCCTCCGAACATTTTCCTACAGCGCCGCGCGTCTTATGAGACGCGCGCATGAAGGATCAGCCCGGCAACTGGCGTTCCGGCTGCGGCAGCAGGGTCTGCTCGAATATGATCATCGCGATCAGCGAAAGCGGAAAGGCGAGGAGCGCCCCGACAGCACCCCACATCCACGTCCAGAAAATGATCGCGACGAAGACCAGGAACGGGTTGATATCGAAGCGTTGGCCGAGGATGGCGGGCACCAGCAGATTTTCCATGGCGAGGTGAACGGTGAAGAAGGCGACCGCCGGGGCGATGGCCACGATGAGCGCATCATGCGTCATCAGTCCGCCGACGAGCAAAGAGAGGGTCATGAAGGTGACCCCGAGATAGGGAATGAAACTCGAGACGAAGGCGAACAGCCCCCAAAGCGGGGGCATCGCCAATCCGCCGACCAGCGCAATGACCATGGTTATGAAGCCCAGCGCCAGATAGATCAGGCTGGCGGTCGAGAAATAATGCGTAAGCGCATCCTCCAGGGCGTTCATGATCCGGATCGCGCTCAGGCGACCTTCGCGGCTGGGAAAAGCGAGAATGATCGTGCTGCGCAACTGAACGCGCCCCAGCAGGAAGAGCACAAGGGCGGCCAGGAAGATCAGGGTCTGCACCAAAGCGGGCGTCAGGCTTGCCGCCGCGCCGCCGATAAGCGGTCCCGCATTCTTGACGATGACGTCGGCGAAAGCCTCTTCTCCGCTGCCGCGGGCAAGCGCTACGTTTATCCATTCGAAGCGCTGCAGATAGGGCAGTATCCGCTCCATGAGGCCTTCGACCAGCCGCGGCGCCTCGCGCGCGACCTCGGTGATCGGCCAGAGGATGGCATTGACCAGGTATGACAGGCCGAGCAGAAAGCAAAGTGCCAGCAAAAGGCCGCCGAACATGGGCGGCAGCCCGAACCGGGCCAGTTCATCGGCAGCGCGGCCGAGAACGATGCCGATGACGACGGCGAGCGTGATCGGCAGGAGGATCGCTTCCATCGCATAGACGACTGTCGCGCAGGCGATCACGAACAGTCCAATGACGCTCCACGCGCCGGCGAGATCGATGCTGTCGCGTTTTCGGGCGACGATCGCCGATGCCTCGGCCAGCGCGATTTCCCTCTCCGCTTCGCGCTTTCGTCGACGCTCGGCCGTCGTCCGCCCGACTATGTCCATCGGCACCTACCTCTCAAACGCTCTTGCGGCGAACAGCTCGTTCGCGAATGCGGGACGGAGGTGGCGCACTCCACCGCGGATGCCCCCCGCGAAGCGTTGCTCAATGTCGCTCAAGCGGGACAGGTGAAGCGTGGCGGAAAGCAGGCCAGGCCCACCGATGATGATCAGCAATGTATAGGCCACGCCCTGCGGCGTGCGCGGGAAGAGATCCATGCCGAATACCGGCACGTCACGACGGGTCGGGGCACCCGGTAGAGCATGTCTCATCCTCCTTGCGGAACGCACCCATAAACGCCGCAACTGCGGAAATCGTTCCTGCGCGACAAGCGTGTAAGGACGGCAGCAAAACGCCGCCGGCCCAGGGGCCGACGGCGGGGAAAGTGGAGCGTATGTCTGCTTGCGTGAAAGGCTTAGAGAGCTGCCGTCACGATGACTTCCACGAGATATTCCGGGGTTGCGAGTTTCGCTTCGCCGGTCGCGCGCGCCGGCGCGTGGCCCTGAGGCACCCAGGCGTCCCAGACCGAGTTCATCTTGGCAAAGTCCGCCATGTCGGCGAGCCAGACGGTCGCGGAAAGAATGCGCGTCTTGTCCGTGCCTGCGAGCGCCAGCAGACGATCGACCTCCGCCAGCGCCTGCTTCGTCTGGGTGACGACGTCGTCGCCGGCATTGCCGACCTGGCCGGCGAGATAGACCGTGTTGTTGTAGACCACGGCCTGGCTCATCCTCGAGCCGCTTTCGAAACGCTTGATTTCCATAATCCTCATCCTGGTGTTGGGCCGAACAACGGTCTGCCGGCATTTGGGTGATACGTATTTCCGCTCAGGCGGCATTCTTCCGGGCGAGCCGGGCCTTGATGCTGGCAACATCCGCCCGCGGCGTCGCCGCGAACAACGTCTTCGTATAATCGTGCTGCGGGTCGGAGAATACCGCGTCCCGGCTGCCATACTCGACCGCTTCGCCGTAATACATCACCATTACGTCATCGGCGATGTAGCGCACCACCGACAGATCGTGACTGATGAAGACATAGGTGAGCTTGAATTCGTCCTGCAGATCGGCGAGCAGGTTCAGAACCTGCGCCTGTACGGAGAGGTCGAGCGCCGAAACCGGCTCATCCAGAACCAGAAGCTTAGGATTGAGCATCAGCGCACGGGCAATCGCAATGCGCTGCCGCTGGCCGCCGGAGAACATGTGCGGATAGCGATTGTAGTGCTTCTCCTCGAGGCCGACCTTCTTCAACATCGCCATTGCCCGCTCTCGGCGTTCGCCTGCCGGAACCTTGGTGTTGATGATGAGCGGTTCCGCGAGAATATCGCCGATCTTCTGGCGAGGATTGAGGGAGCCGTAAGGGTTCTGAAAGACGATCTGAACCTTGCGGCGCATCTCCGCCGTCAGCCCCTCGCGCGCGATGTCGACCGTCTTGCCGTCGATCGACAGCTCGCCCGCCGTCGCCGGGTCGATGAGCGTGATGATGCGTCCGAGCGTAGACTTGCCGCAGCCGCTTTCGCCCACGATCGCGAGCGTCTTGCCCTCGTCGACCGTGAAGCTTACGCCCTTCAGCGCATGAACGGTGCGCGCCGCACGGAACAGGTTTCCGGGAATATGATAGTCGCGCACCAGGTTGCGGGCTTCGAGAACATGGGTCATCGAGCAGCTCCCTCGAGCATCTGTTGCTCATTGAAAAGTTCGGAAATCGTCGGCAACCGGTCTCCCGTCGCATTCTCCGGCAAGGCCGAGAGAAGCGCGCGGGTATAATTGCTCTTCGGCGACTCGAACAGCGAAAGGACATCCGCCTCTTCGATCTTCCGGCCCTTGTACTGCACGATGACGCGATCCGCCGTCTCCGCTACGACGCCCATGTTATGGGTGATCATGATGAGGCCCATGCGGTATTCCTGCTGCAGCTTCATCAGGAGATCGAGGATCTGCTTCTGAATCGTCACGTCCAGTGCGGTGGTCGGCTCGTCCGCGATGAGCAGTTTAGGATTGCAGGCAAGCGCGATGGCGATCATCACGCGCTGGCACTGCCCGCCCGACATCTGGTGCGGAAAGTGCCCGAGGCGCTCGGCGGGGTCGGGAATGCCGACCGCATCGAACAGCTCGATGGCGCGCTTGCGCCGCGCTGCCCGGTCGAGACCCATATGTATGCGCAGCACTTCCTCGATCTGGAAACCGACCGTGAAGCACGGATTGAGGCTGGCGATGGGCTCCTGAAAGATCATCGCAATGTCCTTGCCGACGATCTTGCGACGGTCGGAGGCCGGCATCTTCAATAGATCCCGTCCGTTGAAGGCGAGCTTGTCCGCGGTCACCTTGGCGGTCCAGGGCAGAAGCCCCATGGCGGCAAGCATGGACACGGATTTGCCGGAGCCCGATTCCCCGACGATCGCCAGGACCTCGCCCTCATGCACCTTGAGCGAGACGCCGTCGACGGCTCGGAACGGCCCGGACGCCGTCTGGAATTCGACGACGAGGTTTTCGATTTCGAGAAGCGCCATGTCAGGACCTCTTCAGCTTGGGGTCGAGCGCGTCGCGCAGGCCGTCGCCCATCAGATTGATTGCCAGAACGGTCACGAGGATAGCGAGGCCGGGAAGCGTCACGACCCACCAGGCACGGAGGATGAATTCGCGTGCTTCCGCCAGCATCGTTCCCCATTCCGGCGTCGGCGGCTGCGCACCCATACCCAGGAAGCCGAGTGCCGCCGCATCGAGGATCGCACTCGAAAACGAGAGCGTCGCCTGGACGATGAGCGGGGCCATGCAGTTCGGCAGGATGGTCTTGAACATCAGCCTCGCATGTCCGGCTCCGGCGACCTTCGCCGCCACGACGTAGTCGCGCGTTTTCTCCGTCATCACCGCCGCCCGCGTCAGGCGGACGAAATGCGGCTGGAACACCAGCGCGATCGCGATCATCGCATTGGTGAGGCCCGGCCCCAGCACCGCAACCAGGACGAGCGCCAGCAGGAGCGACGGGAAGGCCAGGATGATGTCCATGATCCGCATGATGACCGTGTCGATCCACCCGCGGAAATAGCCGGCGATGACGCCGACGAGGATTCCGCCCGTCAGGGACAGAACCGTCACGATGACGCCCACGAAGAGCGAGAAACGTGTGCCGTAGATGAGACGGGAGAGCATATCGCGGCCCACGGCGTCGGTCCCGAGCAGGAAAGTCGCGCGGCCGCCTTCCTGCCAGACGGGCGGGAGCAGCACCGCCTCGCGGAACTGGATGGTCGGGTTATGGGGTGCCACCAACGGAGCGAAGATGGCGAGCAGCACCAGGAATAGGAAGAAGAACAGGCCGATAACGGCGCCGCGGTTCTCCGAGAAATAGTACCAGAATTCGGCGAGACGCGCCCGGCGCGTCGGATCGGTCGATATGGCGGTTGTCGCGGTAACTTCGGTCATATCGCTCTCCTCAGTGCCGGATGCGGGGGTTGATCAGGCCGTAGAGCAGATCAACGGCGAGGTTCACCAGCATGATGACCGCGGCTATGATCAGAAGCCCGCCCTGTATGACGGCATAGTCGCGCCGGAAGACCGAATCGACCATCCACTTGCCGATCCCCGGCCAGGAGAAGATTGTCTCCGTCAGGATCGCGCCCGCCAGCATCACACCGACCTGCAGGCCGATGGTGGTGACGACAGGGATCATCGCATTGCGGAGCGCATGAATGCCGACCACACGGAAGGTGGAGAGCCCCTTGGCACGTGCCGTGCGCACATAGTCCTCGGAAAGCACTTCGAGCATTGCAGAGCGGGTCTGGCGCGCAATGACGGCGAGCGGAATGGTGCCGAGAACGATCGTCGGCAGGATGAGGTGATTGAAGGCCGACTGGAACGCCCCTTCCTGGCCGGACAATAGCGAGTCGATCAGCATGAAGCCGGTGACCGACGGGAAGAAGAACATCAACGAGATACGCCCGGACACCGGCGTCCACTGCAGAATGCCGGAGACCACGATGATCAGCAGCAGGCCCCACCAGAAGATCGGCATCGAGAAGCCGATGAGCGCGGTGCCCATGATGATCTGGTCGAAGATGGATCCGCGCTTGACTGCCGCGACGACACCAGCGGGGATGCCGACGACCACCGCGAAGATGATGGCGCAAAGCGACAGCTCGACGGTCGCCGGGAAGAGCTCCATGAACTGATCGATCACCGGCTTCTTGGTGACGATCGACGTTCCGAAGTCGCCCTGCAGAACGCCCCAGAGATAATCCAGGTACTGCATGACGATGGGGCGGTCGAAGCCCAGTTGGTGGGAGATCTCGGCGTGCCGCTCCGGCGACATGACCCGTTCGCCGGAAAGCAGCGCCACGGGATCGCCGGGAAGCAGGCGGATGAAGGAAAAGGCGATGATGGAAACCCCGATGAAAGTCGGGATCAGCACTGCCAAACGCCCCAGAAGGAATCGGAACATAGTCAAACCTCATGCCAACCGTGCCCGCATGAGTGGCGGCACTGGCAAAAAGGAAGAGGGGCGCTCGCCAGCGGCAAACGCCCCCTTCGGATCTGTCGATAAGATTACTCTACAATATCAACGCCGTCGAAAGCAAAGTCGCCGAGCGGGCTCTGCACGAAGCCTTCGACATTCTTGCGCATCGGGACGATGGAGAGCGAGTGGTCGAGCGTTGCCCAGGGAGCTTCGCGCTTGAAGATGACCTGCGCTTCCTCGTAGAGCTTGGTGCGCTCTGCGACGTCGGAGGCTTCCTTCGCCTTCGTGACGAGGTCGTCGAACTCCTTGTTGCACCACTGCGCGCGGTTGTTGCCGCCGACGGCATCGCAACCGAGCAGAGTGTCGAGGAAGTTGTCCGGGTCGCCATTGTCGCCCGTCCAGCCGAGGATGACCGCACCGTCGCGGTCCTTCGCCTTGGACTTCTCGAGATATTCCGCCCATTCGTAGGAGACGATTTCGACCTTGACGCCGACCTTTGCAAAGTCCGCCTGCATCAGTTCGGCGGCGCGACGGGCGTTCAGCATGTAGGGACGCGCGACCGGCATCGCCCAGACCTTCATCGAAAGGTCCTTGACGCCGGCATCCTCGAGCATCTTCTTGGCCGCTTCCGGATCGTAGGTGTCGTCTTCGATCTGTTCGTTATAGGACCACATGGTCGGCGGAATCGGGTTAACCGCCGGCTGCGCCTGTCCCTGGAAGACGGCGTCGACGATCGCCTGCTTGTTGATCGCCTTGTTCAGGGCCTTGCGCACTTCGACCTTGTCGAAAGGCGCCTGCGTCGTGTTGTAGGCGAGATAGGCGACGTTGAGGCCGGCCTGCTCCATCACCTTGAGGTTCGGATCGGCCTTCATGGCTTCCACATCGGCCGCGTTCGGATAGGGCATCAGGTGGCATTCGCCGGCCTGCAGCTTCTGAAAGCGAACGGCCGCATCCGTGGTGATCGCGAAGACCAGATCATCGATCTTCTGTTTTCCGCCCCAGAAGTCCGGATGAGCCTTGTAGCGGATGACCGCGTCCTGCTGGTAACCGACAAAGGCGAAAGGACCGGTGCCGAGCGGCATCTGGTTGAGCTGGTTCATCTTGTCTTCGGCCTGCAGCTTGTCGGCATATTCCTTCGACATGATCGACGCGAAGGGCATGGCAAGATTGGCGAGGAACGGCGCTTCCTTGCGCTTCAGCTTGATCTTGACCGTCATGTCGTCGACCTTCTCGACCGACTCGAGCAGTTCCGGCAGGCCCATGCCGGCGAAATATTCCCAGGAGCCGCCGGTTACGTAGCCGTGCCACGGATGGTCGGACTTCCACTGGCGCTCGATCGAGAAGATCACATCGTCGGCATTCAGTTCGCGGGTGGGGGTGAAGAACTCGGTCGTCTGGAACTTGACGCCGGGACGCAGCTTGAAAGTATATTCAAGGCCGTCGTCGGAAATCGTCCAGCTTTCGGCGAGCCCGGGCTCGGTCTCCGTCGTGCCCTTCTTGAACTCGAGAAGACGGCTGTAAACGGTATGCGCGGCAGCGTCGAAGGTCGTGCCGGCCGTATAGAGGCCGGGATCAAAGCCCTCCGGCGACCCTTCCGAGCAGAAGACGAACGTTTTCGACCAGGCGGTGCCGGCCATCAGCGTGGCAATCGCCGTCGCTGCCAAGAGAGTAGTGAGCTTTTTCATGAGCTTGCTTCCCAGATTTGTTTTTGTTCTCGCAATTTATCTGACACGGCATGACGTTTGCACCCGGTCAAGGGCGGATGGAACGACATTTGGCGTCGCAATGCAATAAGTCGCTTTGGAATTTTGTCTATGCGAAAAATTCTTCCGCAAACAGAGCATGCGGAACTATCCCCGACTTTCGCCGGCAACCGCGGTTCCGGGGCGAGCAATGCGAGTCGCGAACTCTCAAGGGGAATGCAGATAAACTCTAAGCTGCGCTGTCGAAGGGAAACATTCGACCTCGAAAGTGCGCTACCTTCAAGGTGCCGAGATCGCCCGCCGGAAGCAAGACCTGTCGACTGGAAGCAGCAGTTCGCGGGTGAGTTGCCGCCAGCGTGCGCGGGTTTTCCGTCCCGCTCTCACGCTGCTTCAGGGCAGAGCCTCTCGGCCGCAAGCTCGCGGACGCGAGTGAACTCAGGCGGCCGAGGTCTGCGGGCGCACCGGCTCTTCCAGGCCCAGGAGGAAGTTGATCTGCGGCCGGGCCTTGACCAGGTCGTCGATCGTGTATCCCTGAAGCACTTCGAAAAAGGCGTTCAGCGCCTTGCGCAGCGCGGCGTTGAGGCCGCAGCTGTCCACCAGCGGGCAGTCGATCTCGCCCGCCTCGAAGCATTCCGCCATGGCGAAACTGTCTTCCGTGACTTTGACGACGTCGAAAAGTGTGATCTCCGACGCCGGCTTCGGCAGGCGGACGCCGCCGTTGCGGCCGCGCACCGTCTCGACCAGGCCGGCTCTCGTGAGCGGCTGCAGAATCTTGAAGAGGAACAGCTCGGATACGCCGTAAGCCCTGGCAATCTCGGGAATGCGGCTGAGCTTCTCGCCGTTCGCACCACAGTACATCAACATGCGTACCGCGTAGTTGGTTTGCTTCGTCAGACGCATTTTTTGCTCCGGATTCGATAAATTCGTGCCTCATCATATAGGACGGATCGCAGTTTGGAACAATTCCAAAAAGTGGAAATATTCACGAAGGTTATCTCTTCACCTTTTCGCTGTTGACTGATGCGCCGGCGGACGGCAGAAATATGATTGAGTTAGTTAAGTTTAAAACACGAAAAAGGAGAGAGCACCATGCAAATTTCAAAAGCGCTGATCGGAGCGCTGTCCGTAGCGGCGACGTTTCTTGCCTCTACGGCGGTCCGAGCCGACGGAGAGGTCAACATCTACTCTTACCGGCAGCCGGACCTCATTAAGCCGCTTTTGGACGCCTTCACCGAGAAGACGGGCATTGCGACCAACGTCCTCTTTCTCGACAAGGGTCTTGTCGAGCGCATCCAGGCTGAAGGCGCAAACTCTCCAGCCGACGTGATCCTGACCGTGGACATCAGCCGCCTGACCGAAGCCAAGGACGCGGGCGTGACACAGCCGGTCGTCAACGAGACCATCAACAAGGACATTCCCGACCATTTCCGGGATCCGGACGGCAACTGGTTCGGCCTGACGACACGCGGCCGCGTCGTCTATGCCTCGAAGGAGCGCGTCGCGCAGGACGACATCACCTACGAGGAACTCGCCGACCCGAAGTGGAAGGGCAAGATCTGCACCCGCGACGGCCAGCACTCCTATAATGTCGGCCTGTTCGCCTCCATGATCGCGCACCACGGCGAAGCCGAAGCGGAAAAATGGCTGACCGGCCTCAGGAACAATCTCGCCAAGAAGCCGGACGGCGGCGATCGGGACCAGGCCAAGGCGATCTTCGCCGGCGAATGCGACATTGCGCTCGGCAACAGCTACTATGTCGGCCTTATGATCACCAACGAGAAGGAGCCCGAGCAGAAGGAATGGGCTTCGGCGATCAAGGTGCTGTTCCCGAACACCAAGGACCGGGGCACGCATGTGAACATCTCCGGCATGGCGCTCGCCAAGAACGCGCCGAACAAGGAGAATGCCCTCAAGCTCATGGAATTCCTGTCGGAAGGCGAAGCGCAGAAAATCTATGCCGAACAGGTCTTCGAGTATCCGGTTCTGCCGGGCGCCGAACCATCGGACGTCGTTAAGTCCTTCGGTGAGATCAAGCCGGACACGCTGCCGCTTGCCGAAATCGCGGCAAACCGCAAGAAGGCCTCGGAAATCGTCGACAAGATCGGCTACAACGACGGCCCGCAGGACTGAGACCGACCATCGAAGCAATACGTGGACGGCGGGCGCATGCCCGCCGTTTTCGTGCCGGCTCCAGTGGGGCGAACGGTTATTCGCGCCGCCTCCTCGATCCAATCGGAGGGCCTCCCGAAGGAGGCCCCGGTCGAAGCAGGCGTTCGCTGCCGCGTTATCGCATCGTCGGTATCGAGAACTCGGCTCCATCCTTGATGCCGGACGGCCAGCGGGATGTGATCGTCTTCGTCCGCGTCCAGAATTTGATCGAGTCCGGCCCATGCTGGTTGAGGTCGCCGAAGGACGAGGATTTCCAGCCGCCGAAGGAATGGTAGGCGAGCGGAACCGGGATCGGAACATTGACGCCGACCATGCCGATATTGATGCGGGAGGCGAAGTCGCGCGCCGCATCGCCGTCGCGGGTGTAGATGGCGACACCGTTGCCGTATTCGTGCTTCATCGGCAGCGACAGGGCCTCTTCGTAATTCCTGGCGCGGACGACCGACAGGACGGGTCCGAAGATTTCGGTCTTGTAGATGTCCATGTCGGGTGTGACGTCGTCGAAGAGGCAGCCGCCGATGAAGTGGCCGTTCTCATAGCCCTGCAGCTTGAAGTCGCGGCCGTCGACCACGAGCTTCGCACCCTGCTCGATGCCGCTGTCGATCAGGCTGCGGATGCGCTGCTCCGCCTCCTTGGTGACGACGGGGCCCATATCGGCCTTTTCGTCGGTATAGGGACCGATGCGCAGGCTTTCGACCATAGGCACAAGCTTGTCGATCAGCCGGTTTGCGGTTTCCTCGCCGACCGGAACGGCGACCGAGATCGCCATGCAGCGCTCGCCCGCGGAACCGTAGCCGGCGCCGATGAGGGCGTTGGCCGCCTGGTCAAGGTCGGCGTCCGGCATGATGATCATGTGGTTCTTTGCGCCGCCGAAGCATTGCGCACGCTTGCCGTTCATCGCCGCCGTGCCATAGACGTAGCGGGCGATCGGGGTCGAGCCGACGAAGGAAACGGCGGCGATATCGGGATGCGTCAGGATCGCATCGACCGCGCCCTTGTCACCGTTGACGACGTTGAGGATGCCCGCCGGCAGACCGGCTTCGATCATCAGTTCGGCAAGGCGGATCGGCACGGAGGGATCGCGTTCGGAAGGCTTGAGGATGAATGCATTGCCGCAGGCGATCGCCGGGGCGAACATCCACATCGGGATCATGCCGGGGAAGTTGAACGGGGTGATGCCGGCGCCGACGCCGACCGGCTGGCGGATCGAGTACATGTCGATGCCGGGACCGGCGCCTTCGGTGAATTCGCTCTTCTGCAGGTGTGGAATGCCGATGACGAATTCGCAGACTTCGAGGCCGCGCACGATGTCGCCCTTGGCGTCGTCGATGGTCTTGCCGTGCTCGCGGGAAAGCATCTCGGCCAGCTCGTTCATGTTGTCGTTCAGGAGCTGGACGAACTTCATGAAGACGCGGGCGCGGCGCTGCGGATTGGTTGCGGCCCATTTGGGCTGGGCAGCCTTGGCGCTCTCGACGGCGGCGGCCAGGTCCGCGTCGCTCGCCAGCGCTACGGTGCCTTGAACTTCGCCCGTTGCCGGGTTGAAGATGTTGCTGACGCGACCGCTCGTGCCGGCAACGCGCTTGCCGTCGATGAAATGACCGAGTTCATACATGAGTGTTTCTCCTGACCCTTGATTGTGCCCTCATGATCGCACTACGATTTCAACAATTCAATTTCCGAATTTCAGGAACCGTTGTGCGCAAATTAAAGCCCATGAAAGCGTTCGCATGAACTGGGACGACGTCCGGGTATTTCTGGCCGTCGCGCGGACGGGCCAGATCCTCGCCGCCTCGAAAAGGCTCGGCATCAATCACGCGACGCTCAGCCGGCGGGTTACCGCGCTCGAGGAAAAGCTGAAAGCGAAGCTCCTCATCCGGCGTCCCAACGGCTGCGAACTAACGGCCGAAGGCGAGGTCTTCTTTGCCGCGGCCGAGCGCATGGAAACCGAGATGCTCGCCGCCCAATCGCAGGTCGGGCGGATCGACACGGCGATCGCGGGCACGGTGCGCATCGGCGCCCCTGATGGTTTCGGTGTCTCGTTCCTGGCGCCGCGTCTCGGGCGGCTCACGGCACGTTACCCGGAACTGAAGCTCCAGCTCGTTCCTGTTCCGCGCTCCTTCTCGCTGTCGCAGCGCGAGGCCGATATCGCGATTACCATCGAACGGCCGGAACAGGGGCGGCTCGTCTCGTCCAAGCTTACCGATTATACACTGGGCCTCTACGCATCGGCAGAATATCTTGGCCGCTACGGCACGCCCGGGACTGTCGACGATCTCAAGAGCCATCGGCGGATCGGCTATGTGGAGGATCTGATCTTCACACCGTCGCTCAATTTCTCCAGCGAGGTCATGCGCAGCTGGAATGCCTCCTTCGAGATCTCCAGCGCCACCGGCCAGACCGAAGCCGCCCGCTCCAGCGCCGGCATCGGCATCCTGCATAACTACATCGCCCGGCAATATCCGGAGCTTGTACGCCTGCTCCCCCAAACGACGATCCGCCGCGCCTATTGGACGACCTATCACGAGAGCGCCCGCGACCTGGTGCGCGTGCGTACGGTCGCAGCGTTTCTACAGGAACTGGTGACGGCGGAGCATCAGATCTTCGTTTAGAGCGGAATGAGGGAAACTGTGTGCGGTTTCCGACCGCATCCCTCGTCTCAACTCGACCTGACATCATGAACGTCAGCCGAGCAGCATCTTCAGGTGGTCGTTCAGGAAGCGCCCCTTCGGGTCCAGTTCCCTTCGCAGCGAACGGAAGTCCCCGGCGCGCGGATAGAGATGCGTCACATCGTCGGTGTCCAGAAAATGCATCTTCCCCCAATGCGGCCGCGAGTCGTATCCGCGCAGGATCTGGTCGACGTCCTTCAGAAACGCCCAGTAATCGATCCCCGGGCCCCCCGAGACGGAGAGCGTGATGCTGTCCTGGTGATGGAAGGGGCTCATCCACGTCGGATCGCCGGCGGTGAAGCGATATTCGATCGGATAGATGCAGTTCGTATGCTTGTTGAGCATGAGATCGCGCACGGCTCTGACCGCTGCCTTGCCGTGTTCGAGGGGCACCGCATATTCGAGTTCGACGAAGTTGGGGACGTATTCGATGGGATAGACTTCCGAACTGTAGGCGATCTTTTCGAACTCGCTCTCCATGGGCGCCGCGTCGGTGATATCCATCACCTTCATTTCGCAGACATCGGCCAATTTGTTCGTGGACGAGACGGCCGAGGTATCCGGCAGGCAGTAGAGGTGACGGCTTTCCGGCGTCGGGCACCAGAAAAATCCGAAATGCCGGTGATTTGCGGCCAGTTCGTCATGGCGCTCCATGCAGGTCTCGAAGTCGTCACGCCACAGCCGCTCGTGCAGGTTATAGGCGTCCATGACGTTGAGCGTCATGGACGAGATGACGCCGAGCGTGCCGACCGAGACCTGGGCCGCGTGGAGCAGTTCTTCGTCGCTCCCATCGATGTCCAGAATTTCCCCGTTCGCCTTGACGATCCTCATCCCGGCGATCGAAGACGCCATGTTTCCGAGCTTGATCCCGGTCCCGTGGGTTCCGGTGGTAAAGGCGCCGGCCACCGCCTGGCTGTCGATATCGCCCTGATTGATCAGGGACAGTCCGTGCTGCTTCAGCGTCTTGCCCACCTCGTTGATGCGCGTTCCGCCTGCTACGGTAATTTGCTTGCGCGCCTTGTCGACGTTCTGAACGCCCCTGAGATTTGCCAGCGACAAAAGGAGACCGCTGGTCCCGACGACCGGCGTGAAGGAGTGGCCCGAACCCGAAACGCGCACTCCGAGATCCCGCCTGTCCGCCTCTGCGACCAGCTCGGCCAGTTCGGATTCGGTTTCGGGCGAGGCCTTGTATTGCGATACGCAGTACTGATTGCCTACCCAGTTCCGCCAGACTCCACCCTTCTCGAAAGCCATGTTTCTCCCCTCACACCGCTGTAAAACAATTGTCGACGAACAGATGGGCGCCGCTGACGAAGCTTGCGTCGTCGCTCGCAAGATAAAGGGCGGCCTTGGCGACCTCGTCCGGCCGGCACATCCGCCCCTGCTGGGCGGCGATCGCCGCCTCGGAGACATCGACCCCGTAGCGGGTCAGCTCCTCGACTTCCCTTTGGCCGTGCGCCGTCTGGATGAAACCGGGGCACACCGCATTGCACCGGATGTTCCGATCCCTGAACTCCACGGCGACGGATCGGGCGAACATGTGGCACGCCCCCTTGGTCGTATTGTAAAGGACCTCCATCGGCGTTGCGGCCACCGCCGATATGGAAGAGGTGCAGACGATCGATCCGCCTCCGGCGTCGATCATCTGGGGAAGGACGGCGCGGGTCATAAGGAACATGCTGCGCACGTTGACGGCCATCAGCCGGTCCCACTCGTCGACCGTGGTCTCCAGAAACGGCCGAATGACGATGGTGCCCGCGTGATTGAACAGGACCGTGATCGGTCCGAGTTCTCCCGAGACCCTCTCCACCGCTTGCGTTACCTGACGTTCGTCCGACACGTCGGCCGAGGCGAATGCCGCTCTGAAGCCCTCGCTGCGGAGGCGGGCGGCGATGGCCTCGCCATCGCTCTGCGGGAGATCCACGATCCCGACCGCTGCGCCCTCCCGAGCGAAAAGTTCGGTGGCGGCGAGACCACACCCCCCTGCCCCGCCGCTGATAAGCGCAATTTTTCCGTCCAGTCGACCAGCCACGTGCTCCTCCAGCCGTCGTCGTGCTGCCTGCCGGCGCGGACTGGAGGACAGCTCTCTCGGCGTCTTGATGTCCAGGTCGGCTAAGGCAGCTATGATGCTTGTTCCACTTGGTCAGATTGCCGCAGCGTGACGAAGCAGTCTATATTCCAAAGGTGATAAGGTCGGGGCCACATCCCCGACGCAACGAGGATCGAGTGCAGAAGACCGAAGTGCCAGACCTATCGGCCATTGCCACTGTCGTGGGACAGATCGGCAGGCCGACATTGCCGGACGCGCTGGACGACATGCTCGCGAGAGTGGCACCGTTCGACCTGTCGGCGATCTTCGGCTTCCCCTTTGATTCAAGGCCGCTGCTCTTGCACGACGGCTATCGGCAGCATGCCGAGGCCTCGGCGCTCAAAGCCTATCTCGACGGCGCATATCTGTTCGACCCTTTCTACACTGCCTGCACAGAGAACCTTCAGCCGGGGATCTGGCGAATGCGGGAGCTCGCCCCGGACGAATTCTTCGATTCCGAATTCTACAGTTCCAGAGAGGTTCACCCCTGCATCTCCATGCAGGCCGGCTCACTCGTGGAGGAAATCGGCTTTCTCATCCCGCTGGAGGGAGGCTTCAATGCCGTGTATTCGCTCATGCGTTCGCAAGGCCTTCCTTTTTCAGCCGACGAGGTGGAAAGACTGAAGCAGATCGAGCCCTTCGTTCGCGAAACGGTGCGCTCGCACTGGCGCGATGCGCGCGCGAATGACCGTCAGCTCCGTCTGGACGACCTCATGGAGACGGCCTTCGCTTCGTTTTGCGAGGATCGCCTTACTTACCAGCAGCGGCGAATCGTGCAGCTTATTCTGAGGGGGAACAGCAATTATGCGATTGGACAGATACTCTCCGTGACGGAAGGAACCGTCAAACTGCATAGGCAGAACATCTACAAGAGACTGAACATCTCGAGCCAGCGGGAACTTTTTGCGATGTTCGTGGAGCAGCTACTGCCCCCACTTCCTCCGGAAGCACGGTAATAACCTATCGGCTCTTTCGCCGTCCGGGCATTCGACCACAAACACGAGCCTTGCGGATCGTGGACCGGCTGGAAGGGTATGCCTTGAAAGAAATGGTACGGTTGGGTGGTCTCGAACCACCGACCTCAGGTGCCACAAACCTGCGCTCTAACCAACTGAGCTACAACCGCACTCGACAGGCGACTCCAATGTTATTCGGGTCGTCGCTTGGCGGCTCACATACGGTCACTCACACCGATTTGCAAGCCTTAAGTTCAGATTATCCAGCAAAAAGACCGGATGGCAAGCCACCCGGTCTTTGCTTCGAATCCGATTGATACGGCGCGGCCGATCAGCCCTTCTTGAGGCTGGACATCGCCTTTTCCGCGGCATCCTTGCCGGGCTTGGCAACGTTCTCGGCGACCTTGCGCGTTGCTTCCTGCATCGTCTTCGCCTGCTCGACGGCAAGCTCTGCCTGCTTGCGGATGAAGGCGGTCTGCAGTTCGACGAGTTCGGAGAGCGACCTTACGCCGAGCAGAGCTTCCATGTGCGAGAGCGAGCTTTCGGCATTGGTGCGCAGCGCGTCGATGGCCTTGAGGCCGAGTTCGACGGTGCCCGATTGAGCGCTCTCGACCGTCGCTTCGACAGTCTTCGCTGCTTCTTCGGTCGCGGTCTTCATCTTGGCGTAAGCTTCCTTCGACTGCGCGGCGCCCTTTTCGGCGAACTCGCGGAAGCTGTCGGCAAACTTGGTCGGGTCGAAAGTGAGGGAAAATGCGTCTTCGGTCTTCCTGGTAGCCATTTCATGCGCTCCTTGGTGTGGCCCTCTTCAGAGGCGCCGTTTTGATTGATGGCGGTTCTATAGCCGATTTTGTTGTGCGTTGCAATAAATTTGTGCATCGCACAATAATCGGTGCACATTAACCTTCCGCGCCGAAAGACGTGGCCGAGGCCGCACCGTTGCTGGACCCTCGCCGATGGGCTGGGTATTAATAGAGCGTTAACGCGCAAGCGATCCGTCAGTAGGTCTGCCGATGCCCGAAAGACAGTACCCCTTCATCGACATTGCCGTGCATGCACGGGTGCGGGAGCATTTTGCCCGGGGGGATGCGTCCGTCCTTTTTTCGAAAAGTGTCGCGCGGGTGCTATGGGCCAACGACCAGGGCGCAAAGCTGTTCGGGACGGCCTCGGTCTACGATTTCATCGATACCGACCTCGATCCGAGCGATCTTTCGCTTCGCCAGCTGCGCGCCGCCGCGGCGCAGCTCGCCGCCGTCGGGGACCGCCGGCAGCTTCTGATCCGTATGGCATCGGGCTTTCGCCGGCTTCCGCTCAACGCCGCCGTGGAGATGATCCGCATCGCGCCCGGGGAAGAGGCAATTCTGTTCACCGCGCCGAACAACGGCAAGGCGCTTTCGGCCGAGGCCCGCGCCGAGGCTATGATTGCCGGGCTCGACGGCCCGGACACGCACATGGCCGTGCTCGATAGCGACGGGTCCATCATTGCCGGCTCGCCCGGCTTCGAGAGTCTTGGCCTTTCGGCGGATATTCGCCGAACGCTCGTTGCAGCCGCTGCGAACGACAAGGATCGCCTGATCAAGCGTCCGGTCGCGACGGAAAAAGGGCGCCTGCCGGCTGCAGTCGGCAAGATTTCGGACCACCCGGCCCTCCACCTGCTCTTCGCGGTGGAGGCAATCCTCGAAAAACCGGAGACCGGAGAGGCTGTCGGCGAAACAGCGCAGGAGCAGGCGATCCCCGCCGCACCTGCGCCGTCGAGCGAAACACGAGAGGCGGTTCCTCCGTCCGCGACACCGGCGGAGACGGACCAGGCGGAGGCGCCCGTTGAGGAAGCCGAGGCCCCGGAGGCGGCTGCAGCGAGAGAACACGAAGTGCCTGTCGAGAACGGCACCGCGGAGGATGCGCAAGGGGAGCTCGCTCCGAAGGACGAGGCCGAGGCGGCCGATCTCGCCGAGCCTGAAACGCCGCTTGAAGCCGAACCGGCTTCCGGCGAACCGGCTGGCGATGCGAATCGTGGCGGCGAAACCGCCGACTTTGCCTTTGCGGCCGGCGGACGGGCGGTTCGGTTCGTCTGGAAGATCGACGCGGAGGGACGTTTCAGCGAAATCTCCGAAGAGTTCGCGTCAGCCGTCGGCCCGAAGGCCGCCGACGTGATCGGCGTGACCTTCACCGATCTCGCCGACCGCTACGATCTCGACCCCGACGACAAGATCAACGAGCTTCTGCACCGCCGCGATACCTGGTCCGGCAAAACGATCTTCTGGCCGGTCCAGGGCACCAATCTCAAGGTGCCGGTCGATCTCGCCGCCCTTCCCACCTATTCCCGTTCGCGCGAGTTCGACGGCTTCCGCGGCTTCGGCATCGTCAGGGTCGCCGACGCCGTGCCGGACGCGAAGGCGGCCGGGCTTTCCCTCGACCGGCCGGCGCCGGCGCAGATCGCGCAGCCTTCAAGCGACATGTCGGCTGAGGGCGCAGATGCGCCGCAGGCTGAGGCTGGCTCCAGGACCGGCCCTGCCGCCGGCAGTGGGAAAGATGCGGCCGAGGTTGCACCGGACGTATCGGAAGACCCTTTCCGCGGCGAACAGCCCGCGTTGCGGGTCGTCGAAACGACCGGACGGCAGGCCTCCGACAAGGTCATCGACCTCGACGAGCGCCGACCGGCGGGAGCCGGCGCGCTGACCCGCGGCGAGCAGGCGGCCTTCCGCGAGATTGCAAGGCAGCTCGGCGAGCATTTCGCCCCTGATCCGCTGCCGCAGGAGGGCAGATCCGAAGGCCGGCACGCAGCGGACACCTCCCTGAGCACGCCGGCTGCCATGGAAGAAAGCCGACAGACGGAGGAAGCCGAGGCGCCAGGCGGACGGCACGATGCGGCGCCGGCGGGCGAAACCCCTGCTGCGGCAACGGAGCCCGGCTTCACCGCACGCAACGGCGCAGCCATGAGCAGCGAGATTCTCGACAGGCTGCCGGTCGCGTTGCTGGTTCACCACGGCGACGCCTTGCTGCATGCCAATGCGGAATTCCTGCGGCTGACCGGATATGAGGATCTCGAAGCCTTCGAGCAGGAGGGTGGCCTCGAGGCCCTGTTCGCTCTCGGAAACGAGGCAGGCGCGGCAAAGCCGAACGGAACCATGACGCTGGTCCGCAAGGATGGCAGGCTCGTTCCCGTCGGGGCCCACCTGCATTCAATCCGCTGGGAAGGAAAGAGCGCGCTGATGCTTGCGCTGACCCCGGCCGGCGCAAGCGAAGCGGAGAAGCAGGCGCTCGAAGACGAAGGAGCGGCAGAAGCAAGCCGGCTCCGGATGGAGATCGACGAGCTCCGATCGATTCTGGAGACCGCGACCGATGGGGTCGTGGTCCTCGGACGAGACGGCGACATCCGGACGATGAACCGCTCCGCAAGCGCGCTTTTCGACTATGACGAGGCCGATATGCGCGGAAAGCCGTTCGCCGCGCTCTTCGCCCATGAGAGCCAGAAGGCGGTGATCGACTATCTCCAGGGCCTTTCCGGCCACGGCGTCGCAAGCGTGCTCAACGATGGCCGGGAAGTGATCGGCCGCGAGGCCGCCGGCGGCTTCATTCCGCTGTTCATGACCATCGGCCGGCTCTCCTCCTCCAATGGTTACTGCGCCGTCATCCGCGACATCACCCAGTGGAAGCGGACCGAGGAGGAACTTCGCAACGCCAAGCGCGCCGCCGAGACGGCAAATGCTCACAAGACGGAATTCCTGGCCCGGGTCAGCCACGAAATCCGCACGCCGCTCAACGCCATCATCGGGTTTTCCGACATGATGGCCAGCGAGCATTTCGGCCCCATCGGCCATCCGCGCTATATCGAATATGCCGGCGACATCGGCCGGTCGGGACGGCATGTCCTCGACATCGTCAACGATCTGCTCGACATCTCGAAGATCGAGGCCGGCGAGATGGATCTCGACTTCGGCGCCGTTGATCTCAATGAGGCCGTTTCCGAGGCCGTGTCGCTGGTGCAGCCGCAGGCCAATAGCCAGCGCGTGATCATCCGCACCTCGCTGTCGGGCTCCGTGCCCGAAGTCGTCGCCGACGACCGTTCGATCAAGCAGATCGCCCTGAACATCCTCGCGAATGCCATCCGCTTTACGCCGTCGGGCGGCCAGATCGTCGTGTCGACGTCCTACGAGGCCAATGGCAGCGTCATGCTGAGAATCCGCGACACCGGCATCGGCATGACCCGCAACGAGCTCGACCAGGCTATGAAGCCCTTCCGTCAGGTCACGACCGGCGGCCGCAAGCGCGGCGACGGCACCGGCCTCGGCCTGCCGCTGACCAAGGCGATGGCGGAAGCGAACCGAGCGCAGTTTGCCATCACTTCCGCCCCGAACGAGGGCACACTGGTGGAAATATCCTTTCCCTCACAACGCGTCTTGGCCAATTGAAACCGAATGCTGTAAGGAAATGTTGACCTGAAGGAACCAGTTTGTCGGTTCTCGAAGGTTGAGGAAACTGCGGGCCGTTTCCTCACTCGTCATTTCGATCGGCATTGCTTCGGACGGATCGTTTGCACTTCACCGCCAAAAGCCTCAAGCGGCGCTACGCCAGCTCCGGCACCGGCCTTCACCATCCGCTGCTCACCGGCTGGGCCGGACTCGCCTCCGCCGTCGTGCTCATGCCGATTCTTGCCATTGCGTGGCTCGCCATTTCCGGCGGCACCGCAGACTGGCCGCATCTCATCGAAAACGTGATCCCGCGCGCAACCGGTCGCACGCTTCTCCTGGTCCTGTTCACCGGCACCGCCACCGCCGTGATCGGCATCGTCACCGCCTGGCTTGTGGCAACCTATGAATTTCCGTTACGCCGCTTCCTTTCCGCGGCCCTGGTGCTGCCGCTTGCCATACCGGCCTATCTTTCGGCCTATGCCTTCGGGGAGCTGCTCACCTTCACCGGCCCTGTGCAGGGCCTGATCCGAGCCCTCTTCGGATTTCAGACGAGCCGCGATTACTGGTTTCCCGACGTGCGCTCCCTCGGCGGGGCCGTGCTCGTGCTGAGCTCGGTGCTCTATCCCTATATCTATCTCGCCTGCCGCTCCATGTTCCTCATGCAGGGCCGCGCTGCCGCGGACGTAGCCCGGACGCTCGGCGCCGGACCGCTGAAGGTCTTCTTTCGCGTCCAGCTTCCGATGGCGCGGCCGGCGATCATGATCGGCCTCACGCTCGTTGCCATGGAAACGCTGAACGATATCGGGGCGGTCGAATTTCTTGGCGTGCAGACCCTGACCTTCTCCATCTTCGACACCTGGCTCAACCGCGGCAGCCTCGCCGGCGCGGCGCAGATCGCCTGCATCATGCTGGTTTTCGTCATCGCGCTGATGATGGTCGAGAGGGCGGCGCGCCGCAGACAGCGCTTTGCGAGCCAGAAGACCACGGCCGCAGTTCACGACGCCGCGCGGCTGAAACTTTCCGGCTGGAAGAAATGGGCAGCGACGGCCGCCTGCCTTTTGCCGACACTGTCGGGCTTTGCCGTTCCCTTCCTCGTTCTGGGCGACTATGCCCTGAAACGCCTCGACCAGTTCCTGGCGCCGCGCCTCCTGAGTGCGCTGCTGCACAGCATCCTCGTCTCCGGCCTGACGGCGTTTGCGACCGTGCTCCTAGGTTTCGTGCTCGCCTATGCCGCGCGCACCGGGCGTTCGCGCATCAGCGATATCGCCGGGCGGCTCGCCTCCTTCGGCTATGGCGTGCCCGGGACGGTCCTGGCAATCGGGGTGCTCTTTCCGCTCGCGGCCCTGGACAACGCCATCGACGCCGAGATGCGGGGGCTTTTCGGGATTTCCACCGGCCTGCTCATGAGCGGCACCGGCTTTGCCATCATCTATGCCTGCACGGTCCGGTTCCTGACCATGGCCGAAGGGACGCTCGAGGCCGGCTTCCAGAAACTGTCGCCGCATCTGGACATGGCCGCACGCGCGCTCGGTCGCACGAGCGGCCAGACGCTGCGGGCGGTCCTCCTGCCGATGATGCGGCCCGCAGTGCTGACGGCCGCGCTCCTCGTCTTCATAGAGACGATGAAAGAGCTTTCCGCGACCATCATGCTGCGTCCGTTCAATTTCAATACGCTCGCGACGCTGGTCTACGAGGATGCCTCGCGGGCGAAGGTGGAAGACGCCTCCGTTGCGGCGATGATCATCGTCCTGGCCGGGATGGTCCCCGTCATCCTGGTGTCCCGGTCGCTCGAGCGCAGGTCATAGACGAATTCAGCTTTTGAGTTCCTCCAGCCCCGCGAAGAGGTCGAGAGCGTCCGGGTTCGCCAGCGCTTCCTTGTTCTTGACCGGACGGCCGTGCACCACGTCGCGCACAGCCAGTTCGACGATCTTGCCGGACTTGGTGCGAGGGATGTCGGCGACGGCGATGATCTTCGCCGGCACGTGCCGCGGCGAGGCGCCGGACCGGATGCGGTTCCTGATCTCCCTTGTCAGTCCTTCGGTCAGCTCGACTCCGGAGGCCAGCCGCACGAACAGGACGACGCGGACATCGTCCTCCCAGTCCTGGCCGATGCAGAGTGCTTCGGCGACTTCATCCATCTGTTCGACCTGGTTGTAGATTTCCGCCGTGCCAATGCGCACGCCGCCGGGATTCAATGTCGCGTCGGAGCGGCCGTGGATGACGATGCCGCCATGCGGCGTCCATTCGGCAAAATCGCCGTGGCACCAGACGTTGTCGAAGCGGTCGAAATAGGCGGCTCGATACTTCGAGCCGTCCGGATCGTTCCAGAACATGACTGGCATCGACGGAAACGCCCTGGTGCAGACGAGTTCGCCCTTTTCGCCGCGCACCGGCTTGCCTTCGTCGTTCCAGACATCGACGGCGAGGCCGAGGCCGGGGCCCTGGATCTCTCCGCGCCACACGGGCTTCAGCGGATTGCCGAGCACGAAGCAGGAGACGATGTCAGTCCCGCCGGAAATCGAGGCGAGCTGGACATCGGCCTTGATGCCGTCATAGACGAAGGAGAAGCCCTCCGGCGAAAGCGGCGAGCCGGTGGACGTGATGAGCCGCAAGGACGACAAGTCGTGCGTCTTTGCCGGAGTGAATCCACCCTTGCGCACGGCGTCGATATATTTTGCCGACGTGCCGAACACGGCGAAGCGTTCGGCGGCGGCATAATCGAAGAGCACGTTGCCGTCGGGGCAAAAAGGTGAGCCGTCATAGAGGCACAGCGTTGCGCCTACGGCGAGGCCCGAGGCCAGCCAGTTCCACATCATCCAGCCGCAGGTGGTGAAATAGAACAGCCGCTCGCCGTCCCTCAGCCCGCAATGGAAGCGATGTTCCTTGAGGTGCTGCAGCAGCGTTCCGCCGGCAGAATGGACGATGCATTTGGGTACGCCGGTCGTGCCCGAGGAGAACAGTATATAGAGCGGGTGGCTGAACGGCAGGCGCTCGAAGGCAAGCGGTCCGGCCTGGAATTCGGCGATGAAATCGGCAAGCGTCACCCCGCCATCGACGGTCGGCGCAAGCGCGGCACTGTCTCCGGCATAGGGAACGATGACGGTCGGCGCCCCGAGCGCCTTGGCCACCGCACGCACCTTCGCGTCCACGTCCTGCCGCTTGCCGTTATACCAGTAGCCGTCGCAAACGACGAAGAGCTTGGGGGCGATCTGGCCGAAGCGATCGAGAACGCCCTGCTCGCCGAAATCGGGCGAACAGGACGACCAGATGGCGCCGACCGAAGCGGTCGCAAGCATGAGGGCGATCGTCTCCGGCATATTCGGCATCATAGCGGCGACGCGGTCGCCGACGCCAATCCCCTGCGCCTTCAGCGCCTGTTGCAGACGCGACACCAGGGCGCGCAGTTCGTCCCAGGTCAGCCGATAGCTCACCTGGTCCTCGCCGCGGAAGATCAGGGCATCGCCGGTCCCCGACTTCCGCAGCAGGTTTTCGGCGAAATTGAGCTTCGCTTCCGGAAAGAAGCGGGCATCGAGCATCCGGTCGCCGTCGACGAGCGCCCTTTCTCCGCCTTCGCCGATCACCTTGCAATGCTCCCATACGGCGGTCCAGAAATCGCCGCGCTCGGTCACCGACCAGTCATGAAAGGCATCATAGTCGGAAAAGCTGCGCCCGAAGCGCTCCCCGCACCAGGCGATGAACTCAGCCATCGGGCTGCGCTCGAGAATTTCCCTGTCCGGAACCCATAAAGGTCGTTCTGCTTGCATGCTTTCCTCCACTCTTCGGACTTTCTATATCATGCTGCAGCGCGGAACAAACAGTGCGGATGCGGCTCCTCATGATCGCGACGGCGACATTTCCATGTCAGTGGCATTTGCATTATGCAGGCCGAAGTCCTATCCAAGCGGCTTACCCGAGGCGATGGCAGTCCGACCGAAATGACGAGGAAGATGTTCCAGATATTGGGCGATTCGCGCCTGTGGGCGCGGCTTCGCCGGCGCCACCTCGTTTGGTCGGCCGCCATAGGCATCGCCCTCGCCGCCGCATACAATGCCGCGCTGCCGCTCGTGGTTTCGACGACCGAGGCCCGCGCGGCGATGGAGCAGATGCTCGACGACTGGTCGGGCGGGAAAAGCACGATCAGCGGCGAGCCGGAAGTCCGGTTCTGGCCGGAACCCGTGGTGACGCTCCCAGCCACGACGATCGTCTCCACCGGACCCGAGCCGCGCCCGCTCGCCGAGATCGGCCGCATCACCGCTTCGTTCAGCCTGCTTTCCGCACTTCGTGGCGAACAGGCTCTCGACGAGATCACGCTCGTCGATCCGGTCCTCACGCTCGAGCGCGCGGCCGACGGCGCGTTCAACTGGCAAAAACCGGACTGGCTGGTGCCGCCGGGGAATACCGCGCCGCGTGACGAGGCTCCCTTCGGAGACATCACCATCGAGAATGGCCGCTTCCGCGTTGTCGACCACATGGCGCCAACCGGTGAGGGAATAGACGTCGCGGGGATTTCCGGTACCCTCAAATGGCCTTCCTTCGGAGGGCGGCTGAGCGCACAATTCTCGGCGCTCATCGGCGGCGAATCGGTGGGCTGGGCCTTCGTATGCGAGGAGCCGCTCGCCCTCTTTGCCAGGCGCAACGCCGCTCTCAAGACATCGCTCACCTCGGCTCCGTTGACCTTTTCGTTCGAGGGTACCGGCAATTTCTCGACCCAGCCTTTCGCCTTCGGCCATCTGCAGATGTCCGCACCTTCACTGGCAGCACTTGCCGCGTGGTACCGCGGGGCTCCGGATGCGGGATTGCCTCCGGGCGGGTTCAGTATCGATACGAGGGTGACCACCGGTGAGACGGCGTTGAAGCTCGAGGACCTGCAGCTGGCGGTCGGCGAAGCCACGGCGACGGGCGTTCTGGATGTGCAATTGCCGTCCGGCAAGGAGCCGCGCGTGGAAGGCACGCTCGCCTTCGACCGGATCGACCTCAACGGCTTGCCCCTGACAACGCTGAAGCCGGCGCAGGAGGACGACCGCGGATGGCGGATGGCCCAGGCTCTTGTCGGGGGCTGGCGTCTGGATGTCCGGCTGTCGTCCCAGGAAGTCCTGGCCGGTCCGTTGCACCTGACCGATGTCGCTGCCGGGGTGATGATCGATGGAAGCCGGGTTTCGCTCGACATCGGCGACAGCACCTATGCGAATGGCAGGCTGAGCGGCCGCGCCGTGCTCTCGGACAAAGGGCTGGGGCAAGGCGGCAAGCTGCAGATGAACCTGAAAGACGCCGACTTCGCTGCCGTCCTCGACAGCTTCGGCCTCAAGGGTCCCGTTCCGACCGGCCGGGGCGTTCTCAGCATCGATCTTGCCACCGGCCGCCCCCTCTGGGAGACGGGGATCGCCGATGTCTTCGGCCGTCTCGATTATTCGCTCACCAACGGCAGGCTCGCCGATTTCGACGTTCACGCCTTCACCGATCTCGTGCGCAAGGGGGAATTCTTCTCCCTGTCGCAGGCAAGCGACGGCACGCTCGAGTTCCAGACGGCAGACATCGAGGCGACCTTCGGCAGCGGCACCGCGCGGCTGGACCGGGCCGCTTTCGTCGGCCCCGCCGGCAATATTTCGGTGACCGGCGTCATCCCCTATCGAAGCGGCAGTCTCGCCCTGGCGGGAACGCTCGCAGGCCCCGAGGCCGGCAAGGAGCCGCTGCAATTCTTCATCGGCGGGTCCTGGCCGAACGCAGTAATCTCACCGCTGTCGGTTCTCCTCAGTCCACAGTAACATCTTTGAGACAACGCACTTCCGGACGGAAAACCGTTACACACTTTTCGTGGAAGTGCTTTGAAGCCTGTTGAGATTGGGATTCTCGCCGCGGCTTGTTTGATCTCCTCACCCCTGTGCTCGTGAGAGATGAGGAGGAAAAGAGATGGCACTCCTCCGAGCAGCCGTCACAAACGCGAGATGAACCCCAACACGCCCTCGCTCAACCAATCGCCGCGAAGGCTGCTCGCTCGTCCTTTTCGCGCTGGACTTCACGACGCTTCGTGACGATCGATGCGACGATCACACCCAAAGCGACGATGCCGATCAGGATCGTGCAGATGGCATTGATTTCCGGCGTCACGCCCAGGCGGACCTGGCTGTAGATCTTCATCGGCAGCGTCGTGGCGCCCGGCCCGGTCGTGAAGCTTGCAATCACGAGATCGTCGAGGGAGAGCGTGAAAGCGAGAATCCAGCCGGAAAAGACCGCCGGCGCGATCACCGGCAGCGTGATCGCGAAGAAGGTCCTGACCGGGGTCGCGCCGAGATCGAGCGCCGCCTCCTCGATCGACTGGTCGAAGCTCAGAAGACGCGACTGAACCACGACCGCGACGAAGCACATGGTGAAGGTGATATGGGCGAGCGTGATCGTCCAGAAACCGCGGTCGAACCCGATCGCCACGAAGAGCAGCAGCAGCGACAGGCCGGTGATCACCTCCGGCATCACCAGAGGCGCATAGACCATGCCGGAAAAGAGAACACGGCCGCGAAATCGGGTGTAGCGCACCAGCGCGAGTGCCGCCAGAGTTCCGAGGACGGTCGCACAGGTCGCCGAAAGGAACGCCACCCGGATCGTTACCCAGGCCGCGTCCAGAAGGCCCTGGTTATGCCAGAGCTGACTGTACCATTTGGTCGAGAAGCCCGCCCAGACGGTGACCAGTTTCGACTCGTTGAAGGAGAAGATCACCAGGAGCACGATCGGCAGATAGAGAAAGCCGAAGCCTAGAACGACCGAGGCGATGTTGAAACGGGACCACTTCTCCATAGCTCACCTCCCCTCGCCGTCGGTTCTGGCCTGGATGTTCTGGAAATAGACGATGGGTATCACCAGGATCATGAGCAGGATGATCGCCACGGCAGACGAAACCGGCCAGTCGCGATTGGAATTGAACTCGCTCCACAAGGTCTTGCCGATCATCAGCGTTTCCGAGCCGCCGAGGAGGTCGGGAATCACGAATTCGCCGACAGCCGGAATGAAAACGAGCAGGCAGCCGGCCACGACGCCGGGGAGCGACAGGGGAAAGGTCACGCGCCAGAAGGCGGCGGCAGGCGTGCAGCCGAGGTCTTGGGCGGCTTCGGTCAGCGAATGGTCCATCTTCTCAAGGGCCGAGTAGATCGGCAGCACCATGAAGGGCAGATAGGAATAGACGATGCCGATATAGATCGCCCAATTGGTGTTGAGGATGATGAGCGGCTGATCGATCAGGCCGACCGCCGACAGAAACTGGTTGAGCAGGCCCTCCGGCTTCAGGATGGCGATCCAGGCATAGACGCGGATCAGAAAGCTCGTCCAGAAGGGCAGGATCACCATCATCAGCAGCGTGGGTCGCAGCGAACGCGGCGCCTTCGCCATGCCATAGGCGATCGGATAGCCGATCAGGAGCGTCAGAAGGGTCGAGATGGCGGCGATGACGACGCTCGATATATAGGCGTTGAAATAGAGGACGTCCTCCGTCAGCCATACGTAATTGTCGAGCGAGAATTCGCCGAGCTTCTCCACGATGCCGGAAAGGCCGCCCGCCAGGTCGAAGACTGGCATATAGGGCGGCATAGCGACGGCCGTCTGCGACAGCGAGATGCGGAAGACGATGAAGAAAGGAATGAGGAAGAAGAACAGGAGCCAGGCATAGGGAATGATTATGACCAGGCGGCTGACGATGGCTGAGGCGAGTTTCGCCATGGCTTCAATCCTTCAAAACGACGCCCGCATCTTCACCGAAGGAGATCCAGACCTGCTGGTCGTAACCGAGCGGGTCCTCGACCGCCCGCACCGCGTTCAGCGATGACGCCTTGACGACCTTGCCGTCCTTCAGCCGGATGTGAAAAACCGTCATATCGCCGAGATAGCCGATGTCCCATATCTCGCCCTCGGCGGCGTTCACCGGCGCATGCGCCGGCGGCTGTCGGCCAATTCTGATCTTCTCGGGCCGGATGGCGACGGCCGCCTTTGCGCCGTTTCCCGGTGTTTCCGGCGACGCCATCCGGACCGGTATACCGCCCGTCGTCTCGACACGTATATAGCCGTCTCCGGCCGAGGTGACCTTGCCGTCGAATATGTTCACGTCGCCGATGAAATCGGCGACGAAGCGCGAATTCGGCGCTTCGTAGATCTCCGCCGGCGTCGCCACCTGGACGACCTTGCCGTGGCTCATGACGGCGATGCGGTCCGCCATGGTCATCGCCTCCTCCTGGTCGTGAGTGACGACGACGAAGGTGAGGCCGAGTTCCTGCTGGAGGTCCATGAGCTCGAATTGCGTTTCCTCGCGCAGCTTCTTGTCGAGCGCGCCGAGCGGCTCATCGAGCAGCAGCACCTTCGGCCGCTTTGCCAGAGAACGGGCAAGGGCGACGCGCTGGCGCTGGCCGCCGGAAAGCTGATGCGGCTTGCGCCTGGCGAACTTCTCGAGCTTGACGAGCTTCAGCATCTGCGCGACGCGTTCGGCGATGTCCGCTTTCGGCATTCCGTCCTGCTTCAGGCCGAAGGCGACGTTGTTTTCGACCGTCATGTGCGGAAACAGCGCATAGGACTGGAACATCATATTGACCGGGCGGCGGTAGGGCGGGATGCCCGCTAGGCTCTGGCCGTCGAGGATGATTTCGCCCGATGTCGGTTGCTCGAAACCGGCCAGCATCCGCAGGAGGGTGGATTTGCCGCAGCCCGAAGCGCCGAGCAGGGCGAAGAATTCGCGCGTGTAGATGTTCAGTGAAAGATCGTCCACGGCGGTGAAGTCACCGAACTTCTTGGTGACGTTCTTGACGGAAATGAAAGGCTTGGAGGCGGGGTCCGCCCATGGCGCGAAAGAACGCCGGATACTTCCGAGAGACTTCATCATCTATCCTCGAATGGCACAGCCCATACGCAATGGACGGCGCCGACACGTCGAGAGTTGAGCGCAGAAACATGCAGAAAATTGCCCGGATTTGAGGTCCGGGCAATTCGTTTTCCTACTGACCAGTGACGATCTTGGTCCAGAGCCGGGTCAATACCCTCTGCTCCTTGGCCTCGAAGGGCGTCGTGGTGAAGAGTTTCTGCATCACGGCATCGGATGGATAAATGGCGGTGTCTTCGAGCACTTCCTTGTCGAGGAACTCCTGCGAGGCCTTGTTGCCGTTGGCGTAGAACACGTAGTTCGAGGCCTTGGCGATGACTTCCGGCTTCATCATGTAGTTGATGAACTCATGCGCCTCGGCGACATGCGGCGCATCGGCGGGGATAGCCAGCATATCGAACCACATCTGGGCGCCCTGCTCCGGGATCGAGTAGTCGACGGTTACGCCGGCCTTGGCCTCGGCCGCCCGGTCGCGCGCCTGGAAGACGTCGCCGGAGAAGCCGACGGCGAGGCAGATGTCGCCGTTCGCCAGCGCGTTGATATATTCGGACGAATGGAACTTGCGGATATTGGGCCGGACCTTCATCAGCAGGTCGGCTGCCTTTTCGAGGTCCGCCTGGTCGTGGCTGTCGGGATTGAGCCCCAGATAGGCGAGCGCCGAGGGCATGATGTCGGTGGGCGAATCGAGGAGATGGATGCCGCAGTCCTTGAACTTCGCCGCAATCTCCGGGTCGAAAATGACATCCCAGTTCGGCTTCTCGTCCGTGCCGAGAATCTCCTTCATCTTCTCGACATTGTAGCCGATGCCGGTCGTGCCCCACATGTAGTCGACGGCGTATTCGTTGCCGGGATCGTACTGCGCGGTACGCTCCATGACCATGTCCCACATGTTGGAAATGTTCGGCAGTTTCGACTTGTCTAGCTTCTGGAACACCCCGGCAGCAATCTGGCGCTGCAGGAAATAGGCCGTCGGAACGACGACGTCGTAACCGGAACCGCCGGCGAGCAGCTTCGTTTCCAGAATCTCGTTCGAGTCGAACACGTCATAGACGACCTTGATGCCGGTCTCCTTGGTGAAATCCTCGAGGATACTGTCATCGATATAGTCCGACCAGTTATAGACGTTGACGACCCGCTCCTGGGCCGAAGCCAGCATGGTCGATCCCGCAAGCACCGCGGTGGTCAAGGTTGCGACGATGAGTTTGGACATGCAACTCCCCTCTTGATTATCGGCTCGGGACAGTAATTTCTTCTCCAGTGCCGTTACGCCCCGTCTTTTGATCGTGCCGATGCGGAGGTTAGGCATCTTTCTCGATAAGCTCAAGGAGTTAGAGCGGTTCCAGGAAAAAAGTGGTTCGCGGTTTTTCACGCGAAAATTCCTCCTCTTACCGCACTCTGTCCTTGTCGCAGGGATGGGGAGCGCTTCGGGGAGTTGCTGGCGTCATAACGACATCAGCCTGCGGATTGCGTGCCATTTCGCGCGGCCTCACTGAAAGTCGAAGACGCTCAGCCCGGTGGCCATTTCGTCGAGACCGAGCGGTCGGGTGATCGGCGGTTCGGCGCGCGCCAGGCACCCCTGCCGCTCGCAAAGCCGGCAGGCCGGACCGATTGCGATCGCCGGCATGACTGCGGCGGCGCCATAGACCATCTCGTTCGCGAAGGCGGCCTCGCAACCGACGAGGATCGCGGTTCGCCGAACCCGTTCGTGGAAGGCGGCCTGCGGACCGTCGACGGTGCGTGCGACAGTGATGAATTCAGTGCCGTCAGGCATTCCGACCCGATCGACGAGAACCTGGCCAGGCACGGCAAAGGCAGCCTGGACGTTGAGCTTGGGACAGCCGCCGCCGAACCGGGCATGGGGAAATCCCTGCGCCCCGGCGCGACGCAACCTGTTGCCGGCGCTGTCGATCTCGATGAGAAAAAACGGAACCCCCGCCGCACCGGGCCGCTGCAGCATCGTCAGACGGTTGGCGACCTGCTCGTAGGAGACCTGGAAACGCGCCGCCAGGACAGCCACATCGTATTTCATCCGCTGCGCGGCGGCGAGAAATGCCGCATAGGGCATCATCAGCGCATGGGCGGCATAGCGCGCGAGTTCGAAGCGGCCGATGCGCCGCGCTTCGGCCGTGGCAAAGCGGAACTGCTCGAGCTCGGCGGCAATCGCCTCATGGCAGGCGATCGAAGCCACCTCGATCGCGATCTCGCGCAGCTGATCGAAGGGCGACAGGCGTTCGGAGACGAAGAGGCGCATCGAGTGGCGGTCGAAGCGGCGGCGCAGGGTGGGCATCACGTGCACCGGCAGCGTCCGCACCGCCAGTCCGTGCTCCCTTCTGAGCCAAGCCTTCATTGCGCCTGAAAGATCGTCTCCGGGCGAGAGGCTTGCATGCAGGGCCTCCGCCGCCTCCTCTATGCGGGCGAAGTGATTGGCCCGTGCCTCGAACGCCTCGCGGACTTCGTCCATCGGCAGGCGCGTATCCGCAAGTGCCGCCATGTGTCCCTCGCCCGCCAGCAGGGCGGCGAGATCCCTCAGCCGCGACGCCTGTTCGCGGTAGGCGCGATGAAGTTTGACGATGCCACCCGAGACGTTCGGCGCCGCTTCGGCGACCTCCACCAACTCCTGATCCCCCGGCAGTTCGCCGGCAAGCAGCGGATCGGCAAAGACCTCGCGTAGCTGCGCAAGACCGCTGCCCGCCTCGCCCTGGAGCTCTTCGAGGTCGACCTTGTAGACGGAGGCCAGTTTCAAGAGCAGTTGCACCGTCAGCGGCCGCTGGTTGCGCTCGATGAGGTTCAGATAGGAAGGAGAGATGCCAAGCGCCTCGGCCATGGCCGTCTGCGTCAGCTGAAGGCCGTTTCGGATTCGCCTGACCCGCGGCCCGGCAAAGATCTTGTTCTCGGCCATTGTAATTCCCTTTACAAATTCGGCAAATGATCCGCTTTGACATCTTTTACAAATTTACTTCCGCATACTGTCAAAGGCAAGACAAGCTAACCCGTTTCCAGCCGCCAGCTACGGGAATTCGATAGCAGGTTTATGCAGCGCAATGTAAAAACTGTCACATGATCTTTCGGCCTAGAGGCGCCGAAAGACGAAAGCCGAAGACGAAGCGATTTCACCAGGAGGCAAGTATGACTGATTTTTACAAGCTCGTTCCAAATGCGCCGGAGGGGCGCTTCGATGGAATCGAGCGGCCCTATTCCGCCGAGGACGTGAAGCGGCTCAGGGGCTCGGTGGAGATCCGTTATTCGCTTGCCGAAATGGGTGCGAACCGCCTCTGGAAGCTCATCCATGAGGAGGACTTCGTCAATGCACTCGGCGCGCTTTCCGGCAATCAGGCGATGCAGATGGTGCGCGCGGGCTTGAAGGCGATCTATCTCTCCGGCTGGCAGGTCGCAGCCGACGCCAACACCGCTTCCGCCATGTATCCGGACCAGTCGCTCTATCCGGCCAACGCGGCTCCGGAACTTGCCAAGCGCATCAATCGCACGCTTCAGCGCGCCGATCAGATCGAGACGGCGGAAGGCAAGGGTCTCTCCGTCGATACATGGTTCGCTCCGATCGTCGCCGATGCGGAAGCCGGCTTCGGCGGGCCGCTCAACGCCTTCGAGATCATGAAGGCCTTCATCGAAGCGGGTGCGGCGGGCGTCCACTACGAGGACCAGCTCGCGTCGGAAAAGAAGTGCGGGCATCTCGGCGGCAAGGTGCTGATCCCGACCGCGGCGCATATCCGCAATCTGAACGCGGCACGGCTTGCCGCCGACGTAATGGGTACGCCGACGCTGGTCATCGCCCGCACCGACGCGGAAGCGGCGAAGCTGCTCACCTCCGATATCGACGAGCGCGACCGCCCCTTCGTCGACTACGATGCCGGCCGCACCGTCGAGGGCTTTTACCAGGTGAAGAACGGCATCGAGCCCTGCATCGCCCGCGCGATCGCCTATGCACCGCATTGCGATCTCATCTGGTGCGAGACCTCCAAGCCCGATCTGGAGCAGGCGCGCAAGTTCGCCGAAGGCGTGCACAGGGCGCATCCGGGCAAGCTGCTCGCCTATAATTGCTCGCCGTCCTTCAACTGGAAAAAGAACCTCGACGACGCGACGATCGCCAAGTTCCAGCGCGAATTGGGTGCCATGGGCTACAAGTTCCAGTTCATCACGCTCGCCGGTTTCCACCAGCTGAACTACGGCATGTTCGAACTGGCGCGCGGCTACAGGGACCGGCAGATGGCGGCCTATTCGGAACTGCAGGAAGCGGAATTCGCAGCCGAAGCCAACGGCTATACGGCGACCAAGCACCAGCGCGAAGTGGGGACCGGCTATTTCGATGCCGTGTCGGTCGCGATCACCGGCGGCCAGTCGTCGACCACTGCCATGAAGGAATCCACCGAGCACGATCAGTTCCGCCCGGCAGCAGAATGAACGAGCGGGACGCGCGGCACCCCTGCCCCGCCGCGCGTCCCCAACCAGACCTCGAAACTGAAGCGGGTCGAAGATGTCCCCGCGACCATCGCCCAGAGGAGCACTCCGATGACTGTACAGACACGCGTCAAGGAACGGGCCGAGGAACAATCGTCGGCCATGACACCGGAACAGCAGGCGGCGATCCGCATGGTCGCCAACGACCTGCACCGCCTCAACCAGGCCGTCATGAAGGCCGTGGACGCCGGCGTTTCCGTCGAACTGGTCCGTTCGGCCCGCCATCACGGCGGCGACGGCAACTGGGGCGATCTGCTGATCCCCGTCATCGTCACCCAGGGACGGCACTGATGGCTGTCGTCACCTGGACAACGGTAGCACTCATCCTTTCCGCCCTGAGTTGCAGCCACTTCAACAGGCAAAGGCCGGCGGTCCGCGAGGTCCGCGCCGGACGAGGTCGACACAAATGAAACGTGACCGGCCGGCCGCAGCGCCGGCCGGTCCCGTTTGGAGGCTCATGCCGAATTGCGCGGCGGGCGCTTGCCGGCAAAAAGGTCCGTGTGGCTGCGCAGGAAACGCGTCATCCGGTCTACGACGGTTCGGATGTCGCGCCTGTAGCGATCCTCGTTGTTCATGACGATCCACTGCCGGTGTCTGAGCGGCTCGATCTCGTCTCCCACCCGCTCGAGCAAGGGATCGAGATCGCCGACGAAACAGGGCAGCACCGCCCGTCCCGCGCCGGCTCGCGCGAGGTCCAGCAATGAGCGAGGCCGTGTGACGGTTGCAACGATCCGGCCCGGCGCATGCTCGTGCGGCCATCTCAGATAGGCCGATATTGCATCCCCTTCGGCGACTGCGACCCAGCGTTCCATTCCGCCCGGCGCGTTCTTCTGCCGGTAGGCGGCATAGGCGACTTCGCCCACCGGCCGCGCCGCAAGATAACTTTCCTCCGGTTCGAAGGCACGGATGCCGATATCGCTTTCGCGATAGGCCAGATTCGCTCGCGCCTCGCCGATCGTCAGAGAAAGGCCGAAAGCGTCCCTTTCCGTGCAGATGGCGGGAAAATTCTCGGCGATCAGCCAGGAGACCCATGTGCCGGCCGCGATGCGGACAACGGTCGCCCCCTCGCCCTCCTTCTGCCAGCTTTCGACCTTGCGGGCCGCCGCCTCCATTTCCTGCAGCTGTTCGAAGAGAAAGCGGCCGTCTCCCGTCAGCGTGTAGCCGGTCTGGCTGCGGATGAAGAGCGAGCGGCCGGTGCGCTCCTCGAGCTCCAGCATCCGGCGGCCGACCGTCGCGGGGCTGAGCCCCGTCGCCTGCGCCGCCCCGGTCAACCCGCCGGTACGCGCCACCGTGACGAAGCAGCGGTATATGTCCCAGTCCGTGTTTTTCATAACTGAAAAACATATGGGGAAATCGGCTGTATGTAAAACAATTCCGGATGCATAAAAAAGGGGATGCCCAAGAATGAAGGAGCATCACCATGGATATGATGGCAATGGCACTGCTGTTCGATATGGCTTCGAGGAACCGTCCCTGGGACGAGAGGTTCGAACCCCCACCGCAGAGCCGTCGGCGGCCCTTCGCGAAGCGCCTGCTTGCGGCAGTGTTCCGCAAGCGGCAACCGGCGGAGACAAGCGATGGTTGTGGCGGCAGCTTTACTGTTTCCTGCGCCGGCGGCGCCAAATGAAAGCGCCGCGCATCCGGGATGCGCGGCGCCATTCAATGCGTTTGAATCCGGCTATGCCGCCCGGTAGCTGTGGTCGGCTGCGGCCGGCGGCTCGAGCCGGAACTGCTCGACGAGCATCATCAGCGTATCCGCCTGATTGGCGAGCGCCCGACTGGTGCCGGTCGCCTCCTCGACCATCGAGGCGTTCTGCTGCGTCATCTGGTCCATCTGGTTGACGGAACCGTTTACCTCGTTCAGGGCCGCAGCCTGATCGCGGCTGGCCGTGGCGATCATCTCGACATGCTGGCTGATCGTGACGATCTCGGCGCTGATCGAGGCGAGCACCGCGCCCGTTTCCTTGACGAGACGTGAGCCGGAACTCACCTCTTCGGTCGATTTATCGATCAGCCCCTTGATCTCTCGCGCCGCCTCGGCCGAGCGCTGCGCCAGTTCGCGTACTTCCTGCGCGACGACGGCAAAGCCCTTGCCCGCCTCGCCGGCACGCGCCGCTTCGATACCGGCATTGAGCGCCAGAAGGTTGGTCTGGAAGGCGATATCGTCGATCACTTCGATGATCTGCTCGATCTGACGGGAGGCCGCCTCGATGCGTCCCATGGCGGCGACGGCGCTGGTGACGACCGTTGCCGAACTGTCGGCGCTCCGCTTCGTATGAGACACGGCCTGGTTCGCCTCGTGCGCCCGCTCCGCCGAGGAGCGTACCGTCACGGTGATCTGGTCGACGGCCGCGGCCGTCTCCTCGAGCGAGGCGGCCTGAGCCTCCGTCCGTTTCGACAGCGCGTCGGCGGACCGATGCATGTCGGCGCCACCCTGCTGGATCGCCTGGGCATTGGCGCGAATCTGCGCCAGCGTGTCCTGAAGGCGGACGAGCGATCCGTTGAAGTCCAGCCGCAACTGTTCGAGGCGGCCGGCGAAGGGCACCTCGATCTGACGCGACAGGTCTCCCTGGGCCAGGCGTCCGAGTCCGGCTGCGAGCTCGCTCACCGCAAGATCGATCTGCCTGTCGAGCTCGCGCTTCTCCGCATCGTTGCGGCTGCGCTCGGCTTCCGCGCGGGCACGCTCTTCGGCGCTTTCCGCCTCGATGCGCACCTTGGAGAGCGCATTTTCCTTGAAGACGCCGAGAGCACGCGCCATGTCGCCGATCTCGTCGCGGCGCGTGCCGCCGTCGATCGACGTATCGAGCGCGCCGTCCGCCAACCGCCGCATGGCGGCGGTGATCTGGCCGATCGGCTTTTTCAGCGTGAGCGTGAGCGCGATGCCTGCCAGAAGCGCGATCACGACGCCGGTGATCGTCGCCGCAACGGAGATCTGATTGGCTTCCGCGCGTTCGCTGCCGGCGGCGACCTTCTGCTGCTCGGCAAAACCGGTGAGATCGCTCCAGATCTCGTTGATCGCGGCGCCTGCGGCCTCGAATTCCACAGTGCGCTTATCCGAGATCTTGACCAGCGCAAGGCCATCCTTCTTCATCCCCTCGATGATCGGCAGAAGTGCGCCGGCGGCCTGATCGAAGAAGCTCATGCCGCTCGCGATGCCGCGCAGAGTGGTGAGGTTGGACTGGACTGCAAGGAACTTGTCGAGAAGCTTCTTGCGGCTTTCCTCGCTCGTCGTTCCGAGAAATGCCGCGGCGGCGATCTGGATGTCCGTAAGCGATGTGGAGAGCCTGCGTGTCGCGGTCAGCACCGACTCGGTGCCCGCGATCTTGCCGTCGAGCTCGCTGAATATCTGCGTCGCCTCGCGCATCTTGCCGACCGAAGCTGCCTCCAATCGGAAACTGGCGGTGCGGAAACGGTCGACATATTTGGAAAGGCCGGCGAGCGTTTCAGGGCCGGGCGGCGCCTTGATAAGTGCGCCGATCGTCCCGGAAGCAGAATTGACGGTTTCGGCAAGAGATTTCTCGCCCTTCGGCAAAAGCACGAAGATATCCCGTTGCGTGCGGCCTATGGCCGGGTAGTGGCCCTCTGCGACCTTGAGCTTCTCCTCGACCGTTATCGCCCCGCTCACCTCGGTCGCGAATTCGGCATAGAAGCGGCTGGCGCGCATGAGTTTTTCGGCGTTGCGCAGCATCGTCTTCGCCGCATTCTCGTCCTTGCGCACCGCGTATTGCAGCCGGTTCGCCTCGTCGTTGATCTTCGCCTGTTCGGCCGCCAGGCGCTCCAGACCGGCCCTCGTCTCGGCCCGGAGCTTCTGCTCGCCTTCATGCAATGTCCAGAGCCCGTCGATGCGCGTCTCGATGTCGCTGGTCGCGGCAATGGCGGCAGCCAGCTCGTCTTGGCCGTTTCCGCCCGCAACCTGCGCCGCAGTTTCGGCCAGAACTTCCTTCTGCGTGACGATTGCATCCTTGAGCATCCGGCGACTTTCGTCGGTCGTCCGCTGCAGGAAGCTGTTCATCTGGGCATAGACGTCCTTGAAGCCGCTCAGCGTCTTGAGGACGCTGTTCGAAATCTCCATGCGGCCCTGCAGCAGTCCGGAGGCATAGAGTCCGGTTATCCCGACGGCCGAGATGCTGACGACGAAGGGCAGGATGAAGAACAGAACCTTCGTCTGAATCTTGAAGCGGGCAAGTATCCTGTCGATGAGCATGGAAAACACCTTGGCTACAGCGCGCGTTCGCCTCCCCGATGGCTCGAAGCGCTCCGGGGCGCGTCAGGTGAACGCACCAAAGGCGCTCGGGCGCCACCCGATGCGCAAACAGGCTGATGTTTTTCGGAAAGTCATGCGACGCACGCCGCCAGCCCGCCAGCAGTCATTGCGGGACCGCGCAGCCGGCTTGGCGGCGAGGACCTGGCGGTGCTCATTTGCTCGCCATAATCGTTTCAAACGATTAAGAATTCCATAAGCGGAATTGGCCCCGTGCGGAGGGAATACCGGTCCCCCGGCGTATCGACGGGGTTCGTCGGAAGCGACGCTTTAAAGCCAGGAAAAGAGAGCAACGGCCGTGACGGCAAACAGAGCGAGCGTCGCGAGGTAAGCCGTCAATTCGTTCTGCCCGCGGCTTTTCTCTGCGCGGGCTATGGCTATTGCACGGGGACGGCGGCGTTGCTGGTTCATGGCCTCTTGTCCTTGTCGCTGCAGCACCGAGCGTCTCGGGCGCGCAAAGGTCGCTGCAGCACTACGAGTTGCCGGCAAAGACCGGTCTGCCTTTGCCGTTACGATCATGGTGCATCCATCCTGCGGCTGAAGAAAGTCCCCGAAATGGAAACAATGTGGTTTCCGCTTGTTGACTTCCGCTGCCTTCGCGGCTGTCGCGCCATGATAAACAGGTTCAGTAATTTCCGTTATATTTCCCTTAAGAATGGCTGAAGAAGCAAATCACCAATTTTGCCGCACGGTTACACGTCTTGACCGGCGACGAAGCCCGACGCCCAGGCCCATTGGAAATTGTAGCCTCCGAGCCAGCCGGTCACGTCGACACACTCGCCGACGAAGTAGAGGCCGGGGATCTCGTTTGCCTGCATGGTCCGGGAGTCGAGCGCACGCGTATCGACGCCGCCGAGCGTGACCTCGGCCGTCCGGTAGCCTTCCGATCCCGCCGGCTTTACCGCCCAGGCCTGGATGGAGCTGGAAAGCGCGTCGATCGCCTTGTCGGAAAGGTCGGCAAGCAGGCGCCCCGTCAGCTTCGCTTCGTCGGCGAAGAACTGCGCGAGCCGGCGCGGCAGGATGTCGGCAAGTGCCGTCTGGACTGCCTGGCGGCCGTTCGTCCGGCGCATTCCCTTGAGGATCGAGGCGATATCGATGTCCGGCATCAGCCGGAGGACGATCTCCTCACCCTCACGCCAATAGGATGAAATCTGCAGGATAGCCGGCCCGCTCAAGCCTCGATGGGTGATGAGGACAGCTTCGCGGAAGGCGGCCTTCCCGAACCGCGCCTCGGCATCGGCCGCGACGCCGGCAAGCGCGCCGAGCTTGGTGAGCTGCGCCTGGTCGAGTGTCAGGGGAACCAGTGCCGGGCGGGTTTCGACAACTGGCAAGCCGAACTGCTCCGCGATGCGATAGGCAAGACCCGTCGCTCCCATTTTCGGGATGGACTTGCCGCCGCTTGCCACGACCAGCGAGGCGGCGTCGACCGCGCCGGCGCTCGTCGTCACACGGAACCCGGAGGCGGTCCTCTCAACCTCCCCGATGCTGGTTTCGAGCCTCAGTTGCACTCCCGCTGCCCTCATCTCCGCCATCAGCATGCGGATGATGTCCTTGGCCGAATGATCGCAGAAGAGCTGGCCGAGCGTTTTCTCGTGCCAGTCGATGCCATGGCGCTCGACCAAAGCGACGAAGTCCTGCGGCCGGTATCGGGCAAGCGCCGACTTGCAGAAATGCGGGTTGCCGGACAGGAAGTTCCTGGGGGACGCATGGATATTGGTGAAATTGCAGCGGCCGCCGCCGGAGATGCGGATCTTCTCGCCGGGCGCCCGGGCGTGGTCGATGACGAGCACCCGGCGCCCGCGCTTGCCCGCCTCGATGGCGCACATCATGCCGGCGGCGCCCGCCCCGATGATCACCACGTCCTGCATTTGCGCCACGGAAGCTCCCTTCTGTTTCCGTACCCTCCTTTCCGGTGAGCAGGGCGAAAGTCAATCGCGTGCATCTAGCTAATTGCCGAACTGCGGCTATGATTGCGCTATCCGAAGCCAAACCCGGTGATTTATGTCTTCCAAGAGAAGTGTTGCCCAAGAGACAGCAAAGGTCAGCAAGAGTTCGAAAATACCCCTCGCCCTGCATGCCGCCCGTGGCGTGAAGACCTGGACCGAAGCGGTCGACTGGCTCAAGATCCGCGGCATCGAAGATATCGAGTGCATCACGCCCGACCTTGCGGGCGTTGCGCGCGGCAAGATGATGCCGACGTCCAAGTTCACGTCCAATACCTCCCTTGCCTTGCCCTCGGCGATCTACCGGCACACGATTTCCGGCGAATATCCGGAGGAGACCGGGCAATTCCGCTATGATTCCCGCGACAGCGACATCAAGCTCGTTCCGGACCTGTCCACCCTTTCCATCGTTCCATGGGAAAGCGACCCGACGGCCCAGGTTATCTGCGACATCGTCGGCTCCCAGGGCGAGCAGATCAGCTATACGCCGCGCAACGTGCTGAAGCGCGTCATCGAGCTCTACCGGCAGAAGGGATGGAAACCGGTGGTCGCGCCGGAGATCGAATTCTATCTCGTCGCCCAGAACGACGATCCGGACTATCCGCTGCGGCCGCCGAAGGGCCGGTCCGGCCGTTCGATCCTCGGCGGCCAGGGCTATTCGATCGCCGGCATCAACGAGTTCGACGAGCTCATCGACGACATCTACCATTTCTCCGAAAAGCAAGGCCTCGAGATCGATACGCTGATCCACGAAGAGGGGCCGGCGCAGCTTGAGATCAACCTCAGGCACGGCGATCCCATCGAGCTTGCCGACCAGGTCTTCCTTTTCAAGCGAACCATCCGCGAAGCTGCGCTGAAGCACGGAATCTATGCGACATTCATGGCGAAGCCCATGCAGGGCCAGCCCGGCTCCGCCATGCATATCCACCAATCGGTGGTCGACATCGAGACCGGCCGCAATATCTTCTCCAATCCCGACGGCTCACCCTCCCAGGCGTTCTTTTCCTTCATAGGCGGCATGCAGCTTTACGTGCCGCGGACGTTGTCGATGATGGCGCCCTATGTGAATTCCTATCGGCGCCTCACGCCGGACATGTCGGCGCCGGTCAACACCGCCTGGGGCTATGACAACCGGACCACGGCGTTCCGCATCCCTGTCTCGGATCCGGTCGCCCGGCGCATCGAGAACCGCCTGCCGAGCTCGGATGCCAACCCCTATCTGGCGCTCGCGGCCTCGCTCGGCTGCGGCTATCTCGGCATCATCGAGGGCCTGCAGGCGACACCGCCCACGGAACACACCGCCAATGAGGGCGAAATCGAACTGCCGCGAGGGCTGCTCGAGGCGGTTTCGCTGCTCGAATCGGCTCCCGCGCTGGCGGAGGTCTTCAGCGCCGAGTTCATCGCCATCTATGCCGGCGTGAAGCGCGGCGAGTTCGAAACCTTCATGCAGGTCATCAGCCCGTGGGAACGCGAGTTCCTGCTCCTGAATGTCTGATCCGGAATAGGTTTCCATGACCTGGCAAAGCCCGATTTCGCCCGGATATTCCTGGTACGAGGCGACGACTCCCGAGCGGCCCGCCTTCCCGGTCATGCCGGGCTCCCGCAAGGCCGACGTCGCCATTATCGGCGGCGGCTATACCGGCCTGCAGGCCGCCTGCAATCTCGCTCGGAGCGGGACCGACGTCACCCTGATCGACGCCTGCCGCTTCGGCGACGGCGCCTCGGGCCGCAATGGCGGGCAGTTCGGCACCGGGCAACGTGTCTGGGCCGACGAAACGGAGGAGGTGCTCGGCCGCGAATGGGCGCAGCGGCTCTTCGATATGGCCGAGAACGCCAAGCGCTATGTCCTGGGATTTGCCGAAGAGCACGCGATCGACATCGAATTCATGCCGGGCCAGCTCTCGGTCGGCCACAAGGCAAGCCTCGAAAGGGACTATCGCAACCACGTCGAGGCGATGACCGAGCGCTACGGCTATCCGCACCTTTCCTTCATGGATCGCGAGGAAACCGTGAGCCGGCTCGGCTCCAGCCATTACCACTTCGGTATCCGCGACACCGGGACCGGCCACATCCACCCGATGAAGCTGGTTGTGGGGCTCGTCAGACAGGCGGCGCTCGCCGGCGCCAATCTCTACGAGGGAACGAAGGCGCTCAAGATCGAGAAGAAGGGCGGCGCGGTCGTCATCGAGACGACGAGCGGCACGATCACGGCCGACCGGGCGCTAATCGCCTGCAACGGCTATATCGGCAATCTCGAGCCCGTGACCGCGAGCCACGTCATGCCGATCCGCTCCTTCATCGGCGCGACGACGGTGCTGCACGGCCATACTGGGATTCTGCCGGGGGGCGAATCGGTCGACGATTCGCGCTTCGTCGTACGCTATTTCCGAAAATCGAAAGACGGGCGGCTGCTCTTCGGCGGGCGCGAGGCCTACACTGCCGACAATCCGCGCGACATTTCGGCGCACATACGCCGGCAGATCTGCGAAATCTACCCGGATCTCGCCGATGTGGAGATCACTCACGCCTGGGGCGGCTCGGTCGGCATCACCATGCCGCGCCAACCCTTCTGCCGCGAGGTCATGCCGGGCGTCACCACGATCGGCGGTTACTCCGGCCATGGCGTCATGCTCGCCAATTATTGCGGCAAACTCTATGCCGAGCTCGCGCTCGGCAAGTCCACCGAGCTCGATCTGCTGAAGCAGCTTAAAATCCCGGCCTTCCCCGGCGGAACGCGGTTCCGCTCGGCACTCCTGTTCCTGGCGCTCAGCTGGTACGCACTGCGCGACCGGTTCTAAAGGGAAGGCCCCCCGAGGTTCCAGGCGGTGAGCGCAAAGTCCTTGAAATGCTGCATATTTCTGTTCCCCGGGCGGTGATGATATAAGGAGCGGTGTGTCGGCAGCCGTGCGGCCAGCCATTTTGTTGCGGTGCACCCTAGCCATTTTAAATCGATTAGATTATACCAGCCCAGACCTCAACGAGATCGAGACATCCCATGAGCAGCCAGATCATTCCCGTCGAACCGTTTGACTATGTGGTGTTCGGGGGCACCGGCGATCTTGCCGAGCGCAAGCTGCTGCCGGCACTCTACCACCGTCAGATGGAAGGCCAGTTCACGGAGCCGACGCGGATCATCGGCGCCTCGCGCGCGAGCCTTTCCCATGACGAATACCGCAAGTTCGCGAGCGACGCCCTGAAAGAACACCTGAAGGCCGGGGAGTTCAACGAGGCGGAAGTCGAGAAATTCACCTCACGTCTCTACTACGTCTCCGTCGACGCCAAGTCCGAACAGGGCTGGGACGATCTGAAGAAGCTCCTGGAAGAGGGCAAGGACCGTACCCGTGCCTTCTATCTCGCCGTCGGACCGGCGATCTTCAGCGACATTTCCGAAAAGATCCGCGATCACAAGCTCATCACCAGGAACACCCGAATCGTCGTCGAGAAGCCGATCGGCCGCGACCTCGCTTCCGCGACGGAGCTCAACGACACGATCGGAAAAGTCTTCCGCGAAGAGCAGATTTTCCGCATCGACCACTATCTCGGCAAGGAGACGGTGCAGAATCTGATGGCCCTGCGCTTTGCCAACGCGCTGTACGAGCCATTGTGGAATTCCGCCCACATCGACCACGTGCAGATCACCGTTTCTGAAGCCGTCGGGCTCGAGAATCGCGCAGGTTACTACGACAAGGCGGGCGCGCTGCGCGACATGGTGCAGAACCACATCCTCCAGCTCCTCTGTTTCGTCGCCATGGAGGCGCCGACGTCGATGGACGCGGAGGCCGTGCGCGACGAGAAGCTCAAGGTGCTTCGCGCGCTGAAGCCGATCACCGCCTCCAATGTCGAGCAGGTGACGGTCCGGGGCCAGTACCGCGCGGGCGCATCGTCCGGAGGTCCGGTCAAGGGTTATCTCGAAGAGCTCGAAGGAGGCGTTTCCAACACGGAAACCTTCGTCGCGATCAAGGCCGAAATAAGCAATTGGCGCTGGGCAGGCGTGCCCTTCTATCTGCGTACCGGAAAGCGCATGGCGGGCCGCATGTCGGAGATCGTCATCACCTTCAAGCAGATTCCGCACTCGATCTTCGATCAGAGCGCCGGCCGCATTTCGGCCAACCAGCTGATGATCCGCCTGCAGCCGAATGAAGGCGTCAAGCAGTCGCTGATGATCAAGGATCCCGGACCGGGCGGCATGCGGCTGAGGAACGTGCCCCTGGACATGAGCTTCGCCGAGGCCTTTGCGGTTCGCAATGCGGACGCCTATGAACGCCTGCTGCTGGACGTCATCCGCAACAACCAGACCCTGTTCGTGCGCCGCGACGAAGTGGAAGCGGCCTGGCAATGGATCGACCCGATCCTCAAGGCCTGGGAAGCAACCGGACAGCAGGTGCAAGGCTATACCGCCGGAACCTGGGGTCCGAGCCAATCGATCGCGCTGATCGAGCGCGACGGCCGTACTTGGAACGACGCGATCTAGGGCCGATCATGAGCGCAAACATGCACATATTCGAAAATCCGTCCGCACTGGCCGAGGCCCTCGCGGATGACGTCGGTGCAAGGCTCGCCGCCGCGATCGCTGCGAGAGGCACGGCAAGCTTCGCGGTATCGGGCGGCTCGACCCCGAAGGCCTTTTTCCGGTCGCTGTCGCGTCGCGAGCTCGATTGGTCGAAAGTGACGGTCACCCTCGTCGACGAGCGTTTCGTGCCACCGGAAAACGAGCGCTCCAACCACCGCCTGGTTGCCGATAACCTGCTCAAGGACGGGGCTGCCCAGGCGCGTTTCGTTCCGCTCTATCACGCGGCCGAGACTGCGGAAGCGGCCGCGGCGATCGCGAGCGACAGGACGGCAAGTCTCGGCGCACCCTTCGATGTCGTGGTGCTCGGCATGGGAACGGACGGGCATACGGCCTCGTTCTTTCCCGGGGGGACGCACCTTGAAGAGGCGCTCGACCCCACGACGCCGCGCGGCGTGATCACCATGGAAGCGGAAGGAGCCGGCGAACCCCGCCTCACCTTCACCTTCTCCAGCCTGCAGGATGCCGGCTATCTGGTGCTGCATATCGAAGGCAGCGGCAAGAAAGAGGTGCTTGCCCAGGCCCAGGCGCCCGGCGACGAGGCAGAGATGCCCATCCGGGCCGTGCTTCGGCGGGCCACATCGCCGCTGCAGATATACTGGGCGCCCTGAGGCGACCCGGAAAGCGCCGCAACGCTCCCCGCACGCTGTGGCGCTCGAAGCCGATGATCGATGAAGAAAGGAGTCGTAAGACTCCGGAAGAGGATGTGTCCATGTCCGCCGATTCCCGCATAGCCGCCATTACCGCCCGCATCGTCGAACGCTCGAAGCCGTACCGCGAGCCCTACCTCGATCGCGTCCGCAGCGCTGCGACGAACGGACCGCACCGGACCGTTCTCGGCTGCGGCAATCTTGCGCACGGATTTGCGGTCTGTTCCCCCGCCGAGAAGGTGGCGCTTGCGGGCGACCGCGTCCCCAACCTCGGCATCATCACCTCTTACAACGACATGCTTTCGGCGCATCAGCCGTTCGAAACCTATCCGGCACTGATCCGGGAGGCCGCGCACGAGGCGGGCGGCGTCGCTCAGGTCGCCGGCGGCGTTCCGGCAATGTGCGACGGCGTCACCCAAGGGCAGCCCGGCATGGAGCTGTCGCTCTTCTCGCGCGATGTCATCGCCATGGCGGCCGGCATCGGCCTGTCGCACAACATGTTCGACGCGGCCGTCTATCTCGGCGTCTGCGACAAGATCGTGCCCGGGCTCGCGATCGCGGCGCTCACCTTCGGCCATCTGCCCGCGGTCTTCATCCCCGCCGGACCGATGACCACGGGCCTGCCGAACGACGAGAAGGCCAGGGTTCGGCAACTCTTCGCCGAAGGCAAGGTCGGCCGCGACGAGCTCCTGGAGGCGGAGTCCAAATCCTATCACGGCCCCGGCACCTGCACCTTCTACGGCACCGCCAACTCCAACCAGATGCTGATGGAGATCATGGGCTTCCATCTGCCCGGCGCCTCCTTCATCAATCCCGGCACGCCGCTTCGCGACGCGCTGACCAGGGAAGCAACGAAGCGGGCGCTTGCGATCACCGCGCTCGGCAACGAATTCACGCCCGCCGGCGAGATGATTGACGAGCGGTCGATCGTCAACGGCGTCGTCGGCCTGCATGCGACCGGCGGCTCGACGAACCACACGATGCATCTCGTCGCGATGGCCCGCGCCGCGGGGATCGTGCTTACCTGGCAGGACATTTCGGAGCTTTCCGATCTCGTGCCGCTGCTCGCGCGCGTCTATCCGAACGGGCTGGCCGACGTGAACCATTTCCACGCCGCAGGCGGCATGGGCTTCCTGATCGCCCAGCTCCTCAGGAAAGGCTTGCTGCACGACGACGTCCGTACCGTCTACGGGCAGGGGCTCAGCGCCTATGCGATCGACGTGAAGCTCGGCGAAAACGGCAGCGTCAAGCGCGAGCCTGCGCCGGAGACGAGCGCCGACCCGAAGGTGCTCGCGACCGTCGAGCGCCCGTTCCAGCACACCGGCGGCCTCAAGATGCTGAGCGGAAATATCGGCAAGGCGGTCATCAAGATCTCCGCCGTCAAGCCGGAGAGCCACGTCATCGAAGCTCCGGCCAAGATCTTCAACGATCAGGCGGAACTGAACGCCGCCTTCAAGGCGGGAAGGCTCGAAGGCGATTTCGTAGCCGTCGTGCGCTTCCAGGGGCCGAAAGCCAACGGCATGCCGGAACTGCATAAGCTGACGACGGTGCTCGGCATCCTGCAGGATCGGGGCCAGAAAGTCGCGATCCTTACAGACGGGCGCATGTCAGGCGCCTCCGGGAAGGTTCCGGCAGCGATCCATGTGACCCCGGAAGCGAAGGAAGGCGGCCCGATCGCACGCATCCAGGAGGGCGACATCGTCCGCATCGACGCGATCAACGGCAAGGTCGAGGTGCTCGTCGAGGACATCGCGCTGAAAACGCGCGTGCCGGCGCATATCGACCTCTCCGACAACGAATTCGGAATGGGCCGCGAGCTCTTCGCTCCGTTCAGGCAGATCGCCGGCGCGGCCGACCGCGGCGGAAGCGTGCTGTTTCATTAGGGCCCGTTGCGATTTATTTCGAGTTTATGACGGCTTCTGCGAGATCGATAATGGCGTTGAAGCTCTGGTTGGTTTTGTCGGCTCGTATGGCGATGCGCGTCTCATAAGACGCGCGGCGCTGTAGGAAACGTTTTGGAGGACTGCGACGTCTCCTCCCCTCATCCCTGTGCTCGTCACAGGGATCCAGCAGCGCCGCGTCTGCGGCGCGGAAGAGCCTTTCCAGCCCAAGGACTTGGTCTGGCTGGATTCCTGTGACAAGCACAGGAATGAGGGACCGGGATGAGCGGTTGCTACATCGAAGCGAAGCGGGACATACACCGGCGTGACTCGCGACCTTCCGCGCCTCGCTATCTTCACGGTTTATGAAGCGCGGCGAGGGGCCGCATTCTCTCGACCCTCATCCCTGTGCTCGTTGTATAGCCCGGACACATGACTGACAGGTGTTCGGGGAGATGGCTGACACGTTCATACTGGCATGGATCGGCTTCGCGAGGAGGTTGTCCATGCCGTGGAAAGAGGTGTCGGTTATGGGAGAGAGGCAGGAATTTGTGCGGCTGGCGCTTGCGGAGGGTGCGAACCGCCGGGAGCTGTGCCGGCGGTTCGGGATCAGTGCCGATGTGGGCTATAAATGGCTGGCGCGGTGGCAGGCAGGTGACCGGGAGCTGGCTGATCGCTCGCGCCGCCCGCATGTGAGCCCGTTGCAGTCGAGCGCGGCGGTGGAGACAGAGGTGCTTGCGGTGCGCGATGCGCATCCGGCGTGGGGCGCACGCAAGATCGCGAGCGTTCTGAAAGACCGGGGGCAGCATGCGCCGGCGCCTTCGACGGTTCATGCTATCCTGAAGCGCCATGAGCGGATCATGCCGCCGGTCGGTGGCGCGCCGGCGACCCAGCGTTTCGAGAAGGAGGCGCCGAACCAGCTCTGGCAGATGGATTTCAAGGGCTGGGTTCGGCTCGGCGATGGCACGCCCTGCCATCCGCTGACGATGGTGGACGACCATTCCCGCTTCGTGCCTTGCCTGGCGGCCTGCGCCAACCAGCAGGGAGTGACCGTGCGCGGCCATCTGGAGCGGACATTCCGGCGCTACGGCCTGCCGGACGCCCTTTTCGTCGATAATGGCGCGCCCTGGGGCGAGGCCTCGGGCGAGCGTTGGACAAGACTTGGCGTGTGGCTGTTGAAGCTCGGCGTCGGCCTCCTGCATAGCCGGCCCTATCATCCGCAGAGCCGCGGCAAGAATGAGCGCTTCCATCGCACGCTCAAGGCCGAAATATTCGATTTCGCCCGATTTTCCGATCTGGCTGCCGTCCAGCGCGCCTTCGATGCCTGGCGCGAACTCTATAATTTCGAGCGGCCCCATGCCGCGCTCGATCTCGACGTGCCGGCCCGTCGCTATCGTCCCAGTTCGCGCCCCATGCCCGAGCACCTCCCAGAGGTGATCTACGATGAAGGCGAGGTCGTCCGCACCGTCCCCAGCACCAAGGCCTATGTCAGCTTCAAAGGCCGCAAGTGGAAAGTCCCAAAGGCCTTCTGCGGCGAACGCATCGCCATTCGCCCGCTCGACACGGACGGGCGATACGGCATCTTCTTCGCTGCCCTCCGCATCGCAGCCATCGACTTGACAACCAAGCAATCCGTCAGTGATCTATCCGAACAGGTGTCAGCTATCTCCCCGGGCTAAACACTCGTCACAGGGATCCAGCAGCGCCGCGTCTGCGGCGCGGGAAGCGTTCTTTCAGCCCAAGGACTTGGTCTGGCTGGATTCCTGTGACAAGCACAGGAATGAGGGACCGGGGATGTGCGGCCACTACATCGAAGCGAAGCGGGACATACACCGGCGTGACTCGCGACCTTCCGCGCCTCGCTATCTTCACGGCTTATGAAACGCGCCGAGGGACCGCACCCTCTCGACCCTCATCCCTGTGCTCGTCACAGGGATCCAGCAGCGCCGCGTCTGCGGCGCGGGAAGCGTTCTTTCAGCCCAAGGACTTGGTCTGGCTGGATTCCTGTGACAAGCACAGGAATGAGGGACCGGGATGTACGGCTCCTACAACATTCGCTTGCGAATATGCGACGGGATGGTCAATCTGTGACGCAATGAAACGCGCCGGGGGCGGTGGCTACTCTGAACTGTCTGCGCCGGCGACAGCGCTCCTTGCATTCGCGATCTACGCAGTTGGCCTGATGTTTGCGCGACGCGAGTGGTTTTTGCAGCCGAGTAACCTGCCGAGACCATCCGCGCAGCGGTTCCCCCGGTCCCTTGCGACCGGAGGGCCGCGTCATTCTCAGCGATAGATGTCGAGCGTGCGGTTCCGGTGGTTCGGATGGGTGCTGTAGACGAAGATCCGGTTGAGGTCCCGCTCGCTCAGGAGCCGCAGGAACCGCGCCTCGATGATGTTGTTGGCATGCACCCGCCTCAGGAGGCAGCCGATCAGGGGGATGCGGGCGCTCGGTATGTCGAGATAGAAATTCTGCGGCAGCTGGAACTGGGTCAGAATGCCGATCAGGGCGCTGCTCCTGGAGAGCTTGATGATCTCGCAGCGGCGCGACGAGAGATTCTGCATACCCTTTTCGGTGAATTCGATCCGCGCCTCGTTCCGCGTGTCCTCCATCGGGAAATTCGCCTCCCGATCGTACATGAATGACTCTTCCTTGTTGAGAAAGTGCCGGTTGATCACGGGGGCTGCACTGCTCATCGAACTCGCCTTTTCGCATTTCACTGCGACGACGCTAACCCATGAAATTTAACAGAGGGTTCAGGGCTGCAGGCCGAAAATGCCCCCGGCCCTGCAGCCGAACTACGCCCGATAACTCTGTCCCTTTGTGTCGAAGAGATGCAGCTTCGCCTTGTCGGCCGTGAACCGCACCTTGTCGCCGCGGCCGACGCGGGCGATCCCCGGCATCTTGGCGATGATCGGCTCGTTTTCGACCAGTCCTTCGATGTAAAGCAAGGTCACCTCGCCCAGCGCCTCGACGATCGAGACCGTGCCCTCGAAAAGGAAATCGTCGGTCTCGGTCACCTGCAGGTCTTCCGGGCGCACGCCGAAGCTTGCCGTCTTGCCGTTTTCGGAGGCATTCGTCGGAATGTCGAGCGTCACCGATTTTCCGCCCGCGAGCGTGACGGCGGTCTGTTGGCCGGTCCCGGTGATCGTCGCCGGGATGACGTTCATGGCCGGGGAGCCGATGAAGCGCGCAACGAAGAGATTTGCCGGCCGCTCGTAGAGTTCGAGGGGCGCCCCGACCTGCTCGATGTGACCGGCGGAGAGAACCACGATCCGGTCGGCCAGCGTCATCGCCTCCACCTGGTCATGGGTGACGTAGATCATGGTGGTGTCCGATAGCCGCTCGCTGAGCTTGGCGATCTCGATGCGGGTCGCCACCCGCAGCGCGGCGTCGAGGTTTGAGAGCGGCTCGTCGAAAAGGAAGACCTTGGGATTGCGGCAGATCGCCCGGCCGATCGCCACGCGCTGCCGCTGGCCGCCGGAAAGCGCCTTCGGAAGCCGGTCGAGATATGGGGTGAGCTGAAGCATGTCCGCGGCTCCACGCACACGGCGGTCGATCTCCTCCTTCGATTCCCTGGCGATCCGCATGCCGAAGGCCATGTTGTCGTAAACGGTCATATGCGGATAGAGCGCATAGGACTGGAACACCATGGCGATGCCGCGCTTGGAAGGCGGCACGTCGTTGACCCGCTCGCCGTCGATGAACATGTCGCCGCCGGTTATTTCCTCGAGCCCGGCGATCATGCGCAGAAGCGTGGACTTCCCGCATCCGGACGGTCCGACGAAGACGACGAACTCGCCTTCCTTGATGTCGAGATCGATGCCGTGAATTACGTCGACGGCCCCGTAGGACTTGCGGATATCTTTCAGCAGCAGGCCTGTCATGGCACCCTCCCTCGGTTCTCAGGCCAGGCGCGCGAAAAACGCGCCCCAGGCCGGCAGCTTGACCTCGTGATCCAGTATCCCCGTGACGAAGCCGTGGCCCTCGAGCGGCTCCAGCCGCTTCATCGGCAGTTCCTTCGTCGCAGCTTCGTCGCTCATGTTGAACAGGCAAAAGATTCTCTCATTGCCATGGCTGCGCAGGAAGCCGAGCAAGGAGCCCCTGGTCTCGACGAATTCGATCTCGCCCTTGGCCAAGGCCGGATGCGCCTTTCTGAAGGCGAGAAAGCGGCGGTAGTGATGCAGCACCGAGGCCGGGTCGCCCTCCTGCACGGCAACCGCCCGCGGAATGTGGCTCTCGGAAATCGGCAGCCACGGCCTCGCGCTGCTGAAGCCGCCATCGGGCAGGCTCTCCCATACCATCGGCGTGCGGCAGCCGTCCCGGCCCTTGAAGTCGGGCCAGAACTGAATGCCATAGGGATCCCGGAGATCCTCATAGGCGAGCTCCGCCTCGGCGAGCGCAAGTTCCTCGCCCTGATAGATGCAGACGGTACCGCGCAGCGACATCAACAGGCTGGCGAGCAACTTCGCATGCGCGTGATGATCGGTACCGCCATCGGCCCAGCGGCTGACGTGGCGGACCACATCATGGTTCGAGAAGGCCCAGCAGGCCCAGCCTTCGGGGGCGGCCCTCTGGAAGTCGCGCAGAACCTCGGCCACGCGCTGCGGCGTCAGCCGATCGGGCGCCAAAAACTCGAAGGCGTAGCACATGTGCACCTTGTCGCCGCCCGAGGTGTATTCGCCTGCGATTTCGAGGCCGCGCTGGCTGTCGCCGACCTCGCCGACGGCGGCGATCGCCGGGAACTCGTCCATCACCGCACGGAAGCGCTTCAGGAACTCCAGGTTCTCCGGCCGGTTCTTGTCGTAGATATGCTCCTGATAGTTATAGGGATTGACCGCCGGCGCAGTCGAGGCGTTCCGGCGCTCCGGAACGAGCGCGGGGTTGTCGCGCAGTTCGCGGTCATGGAAATAGAAGTTGATGGTGTCGAGCCGGAAACCGTCGACGCCGCGCTCCAGCCAGAAGCGCTCGACTGCAAGCAGGGCCTCCTGAACCTCGGCGTTATGCAGATTGAGGTCGGGCTGCGAGGTGAGAAAGTTGTGCAGATAATATTGCAGGCGGGTCGGATCCCACTGCCAGGCGGAACCGCCGAAAATCGACAGCCAATTGTTGGGCGGTGTGCCGTCCGGCTTCGAATCCGCCCAGACATACCAGTCCGCTTTCGCATTGCTGCGGCTGGAGCGGCTTTCGACGAACCAGGGATGCTGGTCGGAGGTATGCGACAGCACGAGGTCGATCATCACCCGGAGGCCGAGCCGGTGGGCCTCGGCGATCAGCGCATCGAAGTCTTCGAGCGCCCCGAAGATAGGATCGACATCGACATAGTTCGAGACGTCGTAACCGAAGTCCCGCATCGGCGACGTGAAGAAGGGCGAAACCCAGATCGCGTCCGCGCCGAGCCCCGCAATGTGGGGCAGACGGGCGGTGATCCCCTGCAGATCGCCGATGCCGTCGCCATTGGTGTCCTGAAAGGAGCGCGGATAGATCTGATAGATCACCGCGCCGCGCCACCAATCCCTGTCGGGCTCGAGGATTGAGCTCGTCGTTTCGTTCATTGTCATGCTGTTCAGGATTCCTTGTCTGAAGTCGATCAGCCGCCCTTGACCGACCCAGCCAGCAGGCCGCGCACCAGGTAGCGTTGCAGGGCGAAGAAGACGATCAGCGGAACGACGATAGTGATGAAGGCGGAGGCGGTGAGAATTTCCCAATTGCCGCCGCGCGAACCGAGGAGATTGACCAGACGCCCGGTCAGCACCAGCTTGTCGTCCCCCGCGCCGAGGAAGACGATGGCGACGAGAAGGTCGTTCCAGGTCCAGAGAAACTGGAAGATGGCAAAGGAGGCGAGCGCCGGAAACGACAGGGGCAGAATGATCTTGACGAAGATATCGAAATCGCTGGCGCCGTCGACGCGCGCCGATTCCATGATCTCGCGCGGCAGGCCGGCCATGTAGTTGCGCAGGAGATAGATGGCGAGCGGCAGGCCGAAGCCGGTATGGGCGAGCCAGATGCCCATATAGGTCTTGGCGGACACGCCGAAGAAGGCGCCGACGCCGTTATAAAGCTGCAGGAGCGGAATGAGCGACATCTGCAGCGGCACGACGAGAAGACCGACGACGACGGCGAGCAGGATCGCGCGGCCGGGAAAGGGCATCCAGGCGAGCGCGTAGGCGGCGAAGGCCGCGATCAGAATGGGAATGACGGTTGACGGTACGGCGACGGTCAGCGAATTCAGGAAGGATCTGCCGATGCCCGCAGCACTCAGGACCTCGGCATAATTGTCGAGCGTGAAGCGCGGTGGCGTGGTGGCCGTAAAGAAGATCCGCTGGCCGCGCGAGCCCTCCATCCGCTGATCCGAAACGATCTCGAAACTGCCGTCTGCCTGCACCGTCAGCTTTTCGCCGTCGTTGAGCTCGGCCGTTTCGCCGGGTTTGAATTTGGTGGGTTCGCGGCTGGAAAATCCGAAGGCGGAAACCTCTCCCCGGCTCTCCAGCAGGTTCCCGGAAATCACGAACTTGCCGTCGCGCTCGACCTGGTTCTCGGCCGAGGGCGCGCGGGCGACGGCATTGCGCGACGAACTGGAAAGGGCCGTCCACCAGCCGGAAACGGCGAGCTGGTCCTTGTCGCGCAAGGAGGAAATCAAAAGGCCGGCCGTCGGCAGGGTCCAGAGCAGGACCAGAAGCAGGACGGAAAGATGCACGGCCCAGGTGAGTGGAGAACGCCTCGACGGATTCATTTCAGTGCCCCCCGGATTCCCTGGTCGCGTTGCGGATGTTCCAGATCATGATCGGGACGACCAGGATCATGATGACCACCGCGATTGCCGCGCCCCGGCCGAAGTCGCCGCCGCCGCGGAACATCCAGTCGAACATGAGGTTGGCAAGCACCTGGCTCTGCCATTGCCCGTTCGTCATCGCGAGCACGATATCGAAAACCTTGAGGACCAGGATGGTGATGGTCGTCCACACGACGGCGATCGTGCCCCAGATCTGCGGCACCATGATCTTGAAGAAGATCTGCCAGCCATTGGCGCCGTCGATGACGGCCGCCTCGATCGTCTCCTCCGGAATGCCGCGCAGCGCAGCCGAAAGGATGACCATGGCAAAGCCGGTCTGGATCCAGATGAGGATGACCATCAGGAAGAAGTTGTTCCAGAAGGGCAGCGTGATCCAGGCCTGCGGCTCGCCGCCAAGCGCGACGACGATGGCGTTCAGGAGACCGATCTGTTCGGAGCCTGCGGCACGGTAATCATAGATGAATTTCCAGATGACGGCTGCGCCGACGAAGGAAATCGCCATCGGCATGAAGATCAGCGTCTTGGCGATATTGCCCCACCAGATGCGGTCGGTCAGTGCCGCAATGATCAGGCCGAAGAAGGTCGAAAGCGCCGGCACGACGAGAAGCCAGAGGAAATTGTTGAAGATCGACTGGCGGAATTCGCCGTCATTGATCATCCAGGAATAGTTGCTCAGGCCGACGAAGTTCTGGCCTCCCCGCCCATGAAGGCTCAGCCAGACCGATTGGACGACGGGGTAGACGAGGTAGAGCGTCAGCGCCAGCAGTGCCGGGGCGAGAAACAGCCAGGGACGAATGCTGTTGGCGATACGCAGGTTGCGCGAGGCGACGGCACCGAACTTGCCCTTGGATGGGAAGATCCAGTCGAGAACGAGATTCGTGCTCCAGAAATAGGCTGCGCAAACCAGAACGCCGGCCACCATCGTCAGAATGGCAGCAATCAACTGCTCCATGACACATTCCTCCCCTCTCACGCCTTCGCGGGCGTCTGCAGGCGCTTTGCATAACGGCCGCTGCCGTTGTTATCAGGCGGCCCTCCAGCCGGAGGACCGCCGAATGAGGAACAGGCAGACGATGCCCCCACCGTCCGGCTGACCGGATTTTACTTGATGGAGTCCCATGCCTTCTGTACGCCGGCCGCGACGTCGGCCGAGGACTTGCCTCCGACGAAATCGACCATGCCGGTCCAGAAGGCGCCGGCCCCGATCTTGCCGGGCATCAGGTCGGAGCCGTCGAAGCGGAACGTCGTGGCGTTCAGCAGGATTTCACCCTGTTTCTTCAGCGGCGGATTTCCGTAGACGTCGACATTGACGCTCTTGTAAGGCGTGAGGAAGCTCGTCTGCGCCATCCAGACCTCGTGCGCGATCGGGGTCTTCAGGAACTCGATGAAGGCGCGTGCCGCCGGCGTGTCCTTGGTGATCATCGCAAGGGTGCCTGCGCCGAGCACCGGATTGCCGAGCTCCTTTTTGCTTTCATAGGGCGGCATGTAGAAGAAGTCGGCATCCTCTCCGACAACCTTGCCTTCCGGGAAGAAAGACGGAATGAACGAGGCCTGATGGTGCAGGTAGCACTTCGGCGGAGAACTGAAGAGCCCTTTCGGGCTGTCCCGGAAGTCGGTCGACGCCACCGCCGCTGCACCGCCGTCGACGAAGGCGTCATTGCGCGCGAACCAGCCGAACTCCTCCAACGCACCCGTGACCGACGCATCCGTGAACGGTATCTCGTTCTTCACCCATTTGTCGTAGGTCTCGGCGGGCTGGGTCCGCAGCATCAGGTCCTCGACCCAGTCGGTCGCCGGCCAGCCCGTCGCGCCGCCCGAACCGAGACCTATGCACCACGGCTTTTCGCCGTCTTCCGCGATCTTCTCCGTCAGCGCTTTCAGTTCTTCCATGGTCTTCGGGACTTCGTAGCCGGCATCCTCGAAGTTCTCCGGCACGTACCAGACCAGAGACTTGACGTCGATCTTGTACGGGAAGGCGTAAAGCGCCGGCGTTCCGTCCTTGCCGTTATAGGTGGAGAGGTCGACCCAGGACTGGCCTGCAGCATAGTTGTCGAGAAGCCATTGCTTGGTTTCGTCGCCGAGCGGCGTCAGAAGGCCCTTGGCGGCCAGATCGGCGATGAGACCCGGCTGCGGCAGGATTGCGACATCGGGCGGGCTTCCCGCCTGCGTATCGATGACGATCTGCTGCTCGTAGTTTTCCGAGGAGGAATATTTGAGCTCCACGCCGGTCGCCTCGACGAAATAGGCATAGACGCTCTTGAACAGAGCCTCGTCCTCGCCGCGCCAGGGGCCAAAGATCGTGAGCGTCTGACCCTTGAGGTCGTGACCTTTCTTGAACTCCTCCAGGCTCGCCCAGTTGAACCTGGAATCCTCTCCCGGCTTGAACTTCAGGTCGGCGGCGCCCGCAGTCCCTGCAAGCCCTGCAAGCAATGCGAATGCAGCCACGCCGATCAGCAACGATCTCTTCACCTCTTGTCCTCCCCAAAAAGAAGCCCGGGCGGACGCCTCGGGCGAATGTCAAAGCGCGAATTAATGGCTCCGTCTAGGAGGAGCATTCAAAGCGCTTTGAGCTCGCTAACACTCCATCGCTGCAGAGAAAGAGTCAAGAGCTTTCCTTCTCGTCCGGAATTGTGCGGGATTTTTGCTCTGCGGCAACGTTTTGCGGCGCAAGATGCTGGTTTTTCGCTTTTTTGAACCCGATCCCGATGATACAGGACATGAGAGGTGCTTGCCGAAGCAAGAAAAATGAAAAAGATATTCAAAGCGCTTTGGAAGGGATTCTCGCCATGCCGGTCAATCTCAAGCAATTGGCGGAACTGCTCGGTCTGTCCCAGACCACGGTCAGCCGGGCGCTGAACGGCTATCCGGAGGTCAATGCGGAAACGCGGGCGCGGGTGCTGGAGGCGGTGCGCGAAACGGGTTACAGGCCCAACCGCGCCGCACAGCGCCTCGCGACCGGAAAAGCCTATTCGATCGGGCTCGTCATGCCGATCGCATCGGGAATCGATTCGGACATCCATTTCGGTGAATTCCTGGCGGGGCTGGCGGAGGAAGCGGTCGAGCACGATTTCCACTTCGTGCTGAACCCCAGTGCGCCCGAAGACGAGGAGGCGACATTCCGCCGGCTTGCGGCGAGCGGCAATGTCGACGCTGTCTTCACCGCCTATATGCGCGCAAACGATCCCCGCATCGAGATGCTGAAGGCTCTTTCCATTCCCTTCGTGGTGCATGGCCGCTCCATCGGCGGTCCCCGGGACTATCCGTTCCTCGACGTGGACAATACCGGCGCCTTCTACGACGCCGCCAGGCTTCTCATCCAACTCGGCCACAGCCGCATCGCCCTGATCAACGGGCCGGAACACCTCACCTTCTCCATCCGCCGGAAGAAGGGGCTGGTGCGCGCGCTTGCGGAAAAGGGCCTCAACCTCGACGATGCGCTCGTCCATCACTCTGCGATGACCGACGAGCATGGCTATCGGAGCATGCAGCGTTTCCTCAAACGGCCGAACCCGCCGACCGCCGTCCTTTGTTCCAGTACCGTGCTGGCGCTCGGCGCGGTGCGCGCGATCAACCAGGCCGGACTCACTATCGGCACCGACATCTCGCTCATCGCCCATGACGACGTCCTGCCGATGCTGAAGCCCGAGAACTTCAGCATACCACTGACGACGACGCGCTCCTCGCTTCGCGCAGCCGGTGCACGCATCGCCAAACGGCTGATCGGCGGCATACTCAATCAGGCAGACTATCCCGAGCAGGAGCTTTGGCGCGCCGAACTGATCGTGCGCGCCTCGACGGGGCCTGCACCGGACAGGTAGAGCCGCGATCGTTACGCAAGCCGCTTCCCCCTCCCCAACCCCTCACCACAGGTGGAAGGGGTTGGGGATGGACTGTCTAGTCCCAAGCGGCAGTCAGAATTTCGGAGGCTTGCGGCCGGCCATGCGGCAGGCGGCGATGATCGTGTTCGCCATCAGCATCGCGATCGTCATCGGCCCGACGCCTCCCGGGACCGGCGTGATTACGCCTGCGACCTTCGCACACTCCTCGAAGGCGACATCGCCGACGAGCTTCGTCCTGCCCTCGCCGCGTTCGGGCGCCGGGACGCGGTTGATGCCGACGTCGACCACCATGGCACCGGGCTTCACCCAGTCCGCCTTGACCATCTCGGGGCGCCCGACCGCGGCCACCAGGATGTCCGCCTTGCGGCAAACGGCCGCGAGATCCTTGGTGCGCGAATGCGCCGTCGTGACCGTTGCGTTGGCCGCAAGAAGCAGGGCGGACATGGGCTTGCCGAAGAGGTTGGAGCGGCCGATGACGACGGCGTCGAGACCGGAAAGATCATCGCCGTAAGTCCGGCGCACGAAGACCATGGCGCCGGCCGGCGTGCAGGAGACGAGCCCGCCTTCGAGATCGCCGGTCGCCAGCTTGCCGGCATTGACGACATGCAGTCCGTCTACGTCCTTTTCCGGAAGGATCGACTGGATGATCGGTTCCGAGCGGAGGTGTTTCGGCAAAGGCAACTGCACGAGAATGCCGTGGATGGACGGATCCGCATTGAGCTCGGCGACCAGCGCCGCGAGTTCCTCCTGCGACGTCTCCTCCGGGAGCGTATGCTGAACCGACAGGAAGCCGCATTCCTTCGCCATCCTGCTCTTCGCCGACACGTAAGTGTGGCTCGCGGGATCGTCCCCGACGATGACGACCGCGAGACCCGCGCGCACGCCGGTTTCCCTTTCCAGTGCGCTCGTGGCGGATTTCACGGTTTCGATGACCGAAGCAGCAACGTCCTTGCCATCAATCACAGTCGTCACGGCGTATCTCCCGATTAGTCCCGAACGCGGCACACTCTAGATCAAGCCGCATCCGGCGATTGCCTGCATGCGCCCTATGCTGTTCCAAACGCATAATTGCAAGTGCCCTGCGCGTATGGAAGCGCCATCCGCTTCGGTGCGGCAATTTCCTTGCACGATGAGAGACAGCCCCGGATCCTGGGTGGCGCATCCACGATTCCGGCTTTTGCATTGCCGAGACCGGGCGTAAAATCCTCATTCGAAAGGCCGTTTTGGATTCAACCTCTGTTTAGGAAGATTTGCTGTACTCATTGCATCGAATCGGCGCGGGCTTTGACGATGACGTCGGACGGCCAGGACAGTTTCATTCATTTTCAGACGAAGCTGGAAGACGCGTCGGATATCGAGCTCGTCGTGATCGTGCCGACGTTCCGGCGTCCGGATCATCTCGTCAAGACGCTGAAGACCATCGTCTCACAAAGGCCCGATGTCCCCCTCGCGACCATTGTCGTCGAAAACGACGCGGACGGATTTGCCGGCGCGCGGTCGGCCAAAGACTTCCTAAGCGGCCATTCTTTCGATTCCGCCGTCGTCGTGGCACGCCGCCGCGGATATGCCCATGCCTGCAATGCCGGATTGACAGCCGCTCTCGAACTCTTTCCGAGCCTCGGCTTCGCGGCTCTCATCTATGATGACGAGATAGCCGCTCCCGAATGGCTCGATGGCCTGATGGCGGTGCAGGAAGCCCATGATGCGGACATCGTCGGTGGTCCGCAGCTTCCCGTCCTGGGGCATCCTCAGGAGCAGACGTGGAAGCGGCACCCCGTCTTCGCACCTCCCTACCACGGGAGCGGGCCCGTACCCGTCCTCTACTCCGCAGGCAACGTCCTGATCACGCGACGGGTGCTCGACGGCATGCCGCAGCCGTTCCTGGATCCGGCGCTCAATATCGTCGGCATCGGCGACGCGGATTTCTTCGACCGGTGCAGGGCAAAAGGCTTCTCGTTCGCCTGGGCTGCGGAGGCCTGGGTGGCGGAGTCGGTTCCGGCGCATCACACGACGGCTTCCTGGACGCGTGCCCGCAGTCTCGAGAAAGGTGCGATCTCGACGCTGATGGAACACCAGCGCGATGCGACCTTCTCCGGGCGATTGAAAGCCCTCTGCAAGTCCCTATGGCTGCTCGCCTCATCGCTGCCGGTAGGCCTCAGGCTCTGGAGAGAGACCGGCCTTGCCGCGGCCAGCCTCTATCCCCTCCACGTTGCGATCGGCCGGCTGACCGCCCGGATCGACGCGGCCGATACGCGGGACGGCAATCGCGACAGGGACTGACGCTGTCGCCGGCAAGGCGCGCTGCCCTATCGGCGTCAGTGCGCGCTGGTCGCCTGCACCGCGTTCTCCGGAAGCCGGTCGGAGGCCGCCTGGCCGTTCCTGTCGAGGATCGGCACAGGCTTCTGATAAGGGCGGTTCTGGCTGTTGGCGACGCGTTCCACGTCGTCTTTGGTCAGATATTCAAGCTGCTCGACCAGAACTTCCGAAATGACCTCGCTCCCGAGCTTCCTGTTGAGGCCATCCTTGACCGCAACCTTGAACCCGGGCAGATCGAACGTAGCGGTATCGGCGACATCGATGAATTTCGAGCCCACCAGCATGTCGTAGAGCTCGTCGGTGACGAGCTGGCGCAGAGGCGCATGCAGCTTGGCGATACCTTCCCGCGATGCCGAGAAGGAGAGCTTCGCAAGGAAATAACCCTGCACCGCGCCGTCCTTGATGGACGGGATCGTTATCATCTCACCGGGGACATATTCCTGCGACGCGCGCCGGTCCGCCTCCGCATCCGAAACCACCGGCGCCGAGGCGTGCTGCATCGAAAAATAAACCGACCCGAGCGTCACGGCGCAGACCCAGACCCCGGTGAGAACAAGCTTCAACATCAGAAATCGCTGTAGCGGAATTGTGCTTCGGTATAGATGCCGTCCGCATCCGCGTCCTGGGCGGCGGTCTTGAGGAGGTCGACGACGGAGCGGACCGCTTCCAGATGCGCCGCCACCTTCTGCGCATTGACCTGCAGCTTGCTCCTGAGATGGCGCGTCTGCGCGGCGAAGGCCGGCGAGATCTCACCGGGTCCGGCGTCGCGATGAAGCATGGTCAACTCGTAGAGGCACCGGCTCTTGTGGGCGTTCGAGGTCTTGAGGTCGAATTCTGGGTCCGCACCGATACGGCTGTTCTCATTGTCGATGATCATCTCCAGTCGGCCGAGAACATTTTGGATCCGCAGGTCGTTGGATGCCACAGCTTCCATAATCAACTCCCATATGCACTATCGCAGGGCGCGGGCGGAACGATGCCCAGGCATTCTTTTCGCCCGCTTGTTTCCATTGGTATGAATGTATTTCGCCAGGCCGCTTCGCGGTCCGGGCGACGGCATCAGGCCTGCTTCTTCTTTTCGTCGTTGGGCAGGAAGGACGAGAGCGCCTTGCGCTCATATTCCTGGACCATGCCAGCGGCGAGGTTCCGGCTGTCGCCGTCGAGCGAGGCGTTCACCCGATCGGTCGCACCGTCGCCTACCATCTGATCGGCGATGCCGATCCCGCCGCCCTTGGCGAGCACATCGCCGATCTGCTCGGCCATCATGCTCTTCCAGATGTCGCCGGAGGTGCCCTTGCCGAAGACGTTCTCGCTTTCGCTCGGAAGCATGGATTTCACGAAATTCTGCAGGACCATCGCCTCGAATTTCCGATAGGTCTCCGGGATCTTCTTCGCTTCGGCGCGATTGCTGATGTCTCCAAGCCCGCTCGATCCTTCGGAAGAATTAAGCACCGAAGAAACGTGCGCCGCGAAGCCATCGCCGTTTTCTGCGAGGCTGGTCGCCTGGAAAGCGGCGCGATTCGCCTTGAGCCGCGCCTGCGCCTCCTGGACCTCAGCCGGATCGGCCGCGCGGACGACGTCCATCACCAGATCGCTGGGCGGAGAAATAGCCATGTCAGATCCTCTCAAAGCCGAAGCCGGCATTTCGTTTGCCGGACAACGCGATGTTCGTGAAGCGGAAAGCCACCCTTGCTGGCTCTCCGGTTGAAGCATTATCACCCGTCAACCTTACCGGAGGCTGGCGCCGCCCGAGACGTGCTGGTCGATCAGGTCGAGGATCGAATTGTCGGCGGCCTCGCGGTCCTCCGACAGCCGGGCGTCCTTCATGTGTTCCTCGAGCCGGTCGCCCTTGGCGCGTTCCTTCATCATGCGGGCTTCATGCACCTGCTGGATGCCGAGCAGCATCTGGTCCTTCTGCACGAGGCGTCCGAGTTGGGAGGCATAGTGACCGGAAAACACGCGATGCATCGGATGGGCCGACCCCATGGCGTCGACCACGACGTCGATCGTTCCGGCAAGTTCGGTCCGCTGCCGGGCGGTCTCGGCCACTTCGCTTTCGGCCATCCGCTCCAGATGCCGCTGGACGGCGACCAGGCGTTTCAGCTTTTCCGACCGCGCCTTCATCGAGCTAGCCACCCTGCATGACGGGCGCGAAGCCGTCGGCGAACAGACGCAGCATCGCGGCGATGCCGAGATAGAGAAGGAACAGGCCGCCCATGATGAGGTAGGGCTGGGAAATGAAGTAGACCGGGATCTGCGGCGCCAGCTTGTTGACCATGCCGATCGCCACGTTGAACAGCAGGCCGTAGATCACGAAGGGGCTGGCGAGCCGGAGCATGATCATGAAGGTCTGACCGAGCGAATTGGTGAGCGTGATCAGCGTGCCCTGCGGATCGAAGCCGGCGCCGATCGGCATCACCCGGTAGGACTGCGCGATCGCCTCGAAAATCACATGGTGGAAATCCAGCATGAAGAGAATCATCAGCCCGGCAAAACCGATCATGCTGGTGAGCTGGTTTTCCGCCGTATCCTCCAGCACATCCGCCGTCGGCGGCGGGCTGAACCCCATCAGCATGGTCATTGCGGTGCCGGCAAACTGCAGCCCGAGCACATAGTAGCGCGCGACGAGCCCGATCACGGCGCCGATGGCGGTCTCGGTCGCGACGAGATAGAGATAATTGTGACCTTTGCCCGTCACCTGCGGATAGATATCCGTCCACATGATCGGCAGGATGGCCATGGAGAGCGCCACCGCGATGAACAGCCTGATCTGCATGGGGACGCGCGCCGTCGAGAAGCCCGGCATGATCATGACGCAGCCTCCGATCCGGCAGAAGGCCGCAAACAGCGCCAGGACCGTGCCCTCGGGGTCAGTGATCATGAAATCGAGCCGATGATCTTGATCTCGAGTCCCTTGGCGAGCTCGACATGCGAGAGCACGGGCAATGTGGCGAAGAGGCGTTCGATGATCATGCGCACATAAGACCGGGATTCGGGCGAACTTACCAGTACGAAGGGCATGCCGCGATCGAGATGTTCACGGATTACCTTCGTCGCCTGCTCGCTGAATTCCTCGAGATGGCGCGGATCGATATCGAACTCGACGATCTCACCCTTGGCGTCGCGCTTCAGCGCCTGGTGGAAGACCATGTCCCACTTGTTGCCGAGCCTCAGCACGCGCAGCACGCCGTTGTCGGCGAGGTCGCCGCAGAGCTGCTGCGACATGCGCACCCGCACGTGTTCGACGATCTGCTCGGTCTTGCGCACGTGCGGGGCCAGCTCCGCCACGGCTTCGAGAATCAGATGCAGATTGCGGATCGAGACGCGTTCGGCAAGCAGCAGTTTCAACACCGCCTGCAGACCGGAATAGGACATGTGCGAGGTACAGATCTCGTCCGCGAGCTTGCGGTATTCCGGGTCGAGCCGTTCGATCAGCACCTTCACGTCCTTGTAGGAGAGAAGCTGCGGCAGGTTGTTGCGGATCACTTCGCTCAAATGCGTCAGCACCACCGACACGTTGTCGATCGGGTGGAAGCCCTCGCGCTTCAGGTCTTCCGTGAACGTCTCGAGGATCGACACCGCCGGCATGCCGAAAGCCGGTTCCCGGATGTCGTCGCCGGGCACGCTCGGCCGCCGCCCGCCGCCGGTAACCACCAGCACTTCGCCCACGCGGACCGTGTTGGAAGCGATCGTGGTGCCGTGGATGCGGACATGATAGGCCTTGTCGGGAATGGTGATGTCGTCGGAGACCTTGATCTCCGGAACGACGAGGCCGTATTGGAGGGCGAACTTCCGGCGCATCTTGCCGACGCGGAAGGCAAGCTCCTGATGCGCGCCCAGCAGCCTGGTGGAGACCTGCTTGCCGAGCAGCAGCTCGATCTCCGCGGTCTTCAGCACCGATTTGACCGAATCCTTGTCGCTTTCCTTGCTCTGCTGCGCCTTCGCCGCCTCCTCGTCCCGTTTTGCCGCCTTCTCGGCCTCGATCTGCTTCGGAATGAACCAGCTGAGGAAAGCCATGCCGCCGCCAAGCGCCGCAAAGGGAAGGAAAGGCAGGCCGGGCGTGACGGAGAGCAGGACGATCAGCCCGGAGGCGACCATCAGCGCCCGGGGATAACCGCTGAGCTGGCCGACGACCGCCTGGTCGGTGGAACCGGCGGTGCCGCCGCGCGAGACGAGCAGGCCGGCGGCGAGCGAAACGATCAGTGCCGGGATCTGGGAGACGAGACCGTCGCCGACGGAAAGCTTGACGAACACGTCGGCCGCTTCGCCGATCTCCATGTCGTGGCGCAGGTAGCCGATGATGATGCCGCCGAAGACGTTGATCGCGGTGATAATCAGGCCGGCGATCGCATCGCCGCGCACGAATTTGGATGCACCGTCCATGGCGCCGAAGAAGGAGCTCTCCTCCTCCAGCTCGCGGCGGCGGCGCTGCGCTTCCTTCTCGTCGATCAGGCCGGCTGAGAGGTCGGCATCGATCGACATCTGCTTGCCGGGGATCGCATCGAGGGTGAAGCGGGCGCCGACTTCGGCGATACGCGTGGCACCCTTGGTGATGACGATGAAGTTCACCGTGATCAGGATGAGGAAGACGATGAGACCGATCACGAAGTCCCCGGACATGACGAGGCTGGCGAAACCGGAGATGACCCCGCCGGCGGCGCCATGGCCCTCATGCCCATGGGAAAGGATGACGCGCGTGGTGGCGATGTTCAGCGCCAGGCGGATCATGGTCGAGATCAGCAGAATCGTCGGGAAAGACGAGAAATCGAGCGGCCGCTGGATCCAGAGCGCGACCATCAGGATCAGCACCGAGAACGAAATGGAGAAGGCAAGCCCGAGATCGATCAGGAAGGGGGGAATGGGCAGGAACAGGATCGACAGGATCATCACGATCCCGAGCGCAAAGCCGATGTCCCGGCTCTTGGGTGCAAGTTTCGGGATGGTCAGCGTCGCCTGTTGTGCCATGTCTCTTCCGTCTCTTCATGAGAGGCGGGCAGCGATCGTAAGATCTGCCCAAGGGTATGGCAGAGTCCTAGAGGGCCAAGCTTGCGCGAAGGTGGTATCCGGGGGAGATGCCCGGCAGGGCAGAGCGGGATATTTCGCCGCTCCCCGAGCTAAAATCCGCTCTGTATTCGCGAGAACACGATATCTGTGAAGATCGAAATCTGCGCGCCGACGAAGGGCGCCGAGATGGCGGCGGTGACCATCACCGCCAGGATCTTCGGCACGAATGTCAGCGTCATCTCCTGAACCTGGGTCAGGGCCTGGAGGAAGGCGATGCCGACCCCGACCACCATTGCGGCGAGAACGGCAGGGCCCGAGGCCACGATCACTGTCCAGATCGCCGCCTGTACGATGTCGAGGGCATCTGCCTCATTCATGGGAACTCACTTCATTATGACGCCCGGACCGATAACGAGCTCCTTGCCCGTATCGAGCACCGCGATGATTCCATCGGAGTATAGTTTCACCTCCTTGACGACGCCAGTGGTCTTGCCGTCCGCGCTGGTGACCGTCCTGCCGATCACGGCGTCCGCCTCGCTGAGCGCGGTGCGCTGCAGCAGGCTTTCGAGGTTCTTGTTGGTCTTGATCGTCTGCTCCACCTGCGAGAAGGTCGCAAGCTGCGCGATCTGCTGCGTCGCGTCCATCGGCTGCGTCGGATCCTGGTTCTTCATCTGCGCCACAAGCAGCTTGAGGAAGCTCTCGTAGTTGAGCGTCGCCGCGCTGGCGTCGCCCGCCGAATCCGTGGCCGAAACCGTTGGCGTGTAGCTGTTGGACGTGTTGTTGACGCCGCTCACCGCCATGGCGCAATCTCCTTGCGTATCTGTTCCACCGTCGCAGGCGTCAGTTCCTGCGCGTTGAGGATCTGGTCCTCGATCGGATAAAGCCCCCGGATCGCCTTCAGCGCCTCGAAGGCCCGACCCTGCGTGACCAGCCCGTCGATTCGCTTCAGCTCGGCCAGCACCTCGTCGTGCTTGAAGCAGTTGAGCAGCATGACGATCGACTTGCGGAACATCGCGGTCGACTGGTCCGCGCCTTCCGGATTGATCAGGATCATCTGGGCGATGAAATAGAGCTGCCGCAGCGGTGTCGTCGCGTCTTCGGGCTGCAGGACGTGGTTTTCCAGCAGGAAGGTCACGTCGTTCAGGAATTCGATCGCGACCTTGCGGTCGACGCGCAGCACTGCGCCGTTTACAAAGATCCTTTCGCCCGATTTCAGCGAAATACGCAGTGTGCTCTTCATTTCAGTCCATCCCTGATGATGGTGGTTATGTCGATAATGCCCTGGAAATTGGAAGACTCGCGTTTGCGGATCTTCTCCGTCTCGTTCAGAATCCAGATTCCGATCGAAATCAGGTTGGCGCGCAGCTCTTCGTTGAGCTGATTGTCCGGCGCGCGCAGATCTTCGATGAAACGTATCCAGAGACGCCGGGTGAAGTAGACCGCTTCGATCGCCTCCCGGGTGTATCCGTCCTTTTCCTTCGCCGCCTGCAAGAGCGCGATGGAACGATCGAGAACCTGCTTCTCCCGATCCTTGGAAACGGCTACGCCTTCCTCCATGATCTCGGCGTATGCAAACTGATACATTCAGACATCCCTCATGCTTGTCCGCATCCTCTAGTCATTAGAGGAAGTCTATCAAACTCAACCGCTGGATCCGCGCCGTCAGTGTGTAGGAGGTCTCTACCTGCGTCAGCAGCGTGTTCATCCGTGTCGAAGCCTCGTAGGTGTCGACGCCTTCGAGATCGGTAATATGTGTGTTGATCAGCTTGATCTGGGCCTGGAGGGAGGTATTCGCCTTTTTCACGCGCGCTTCGGAGATACCGAGAGTGCTGCGCTCCGCCGTGACCTGCGTATTGGCCTGCTCGACATAGCCGAGCGCGGTCTCACCGATATAGGCCCGGACTTCGGAGCTGACATTTTCGTCCATCAGTTCCAGGGCGATCACGCTGGCGAGCGCGAATTTCCGGAAGCCTTCCGTCGTCGCACTCGTGGAGCTCTGCACCACTTCCGTCGTGCTGATGCGGCTCGTCATGTTCTGGCTCGAGGCCTTGGACCAATCCGTGGCCCATTGCGCATCGCTTGCATAAAGCGGCTCGAGCGTGTTGGTGATGAAGTCCTCCATCTCGGCCTTCGTGAAATCGCTCATGGAGGCAATGCCGTTCGCCGACATGTACGTGGCGAGCGCGGTGTCGAAGGTCGACTTCGCCGCAGCGCCATAATCCTCGAAGGGCCTCACGTCGGTGTTGATGCCGGCAAAGAGAAATTCGCCGTTGAAGGACAGGTTCGCCGCCGAAGAGAAGGCCGACATGGCGCTCTGTATTTCGGTCTTCTGGATCGCGAGCTGATCGACGGCATCATTGCCCTTGAAGGTGACGAGGGTGTTGCGCACCTGCTGCGCCGCTTCGGCCATCGTGGCGAGAGCGGATTGCGAAGCGGCAAGCCGCTGGGTGACGACGGAATTGGTATCGACGAGCGTATCGAGTCGCGCCAGCTCGCGCTGCAGGCTCACCGACCGCGCCGCCGAGGAACCGAGCGCCAGGCCCACATCCGCATGGCGCCCGGTCGTCACCTCGGTCTGCAGCTTCAGAAGTTCCGCCTGCCCCTGTTGGATGGTCAGCCGCATGGCGTTCTGAACGGCCAGGTTCGAAACGAAGGACGTCTTCATGATTACCTCACGGCTTCGAGAAGCGACGCCATCATGGCGTCGACGGTGCTGATCAACTTGGCCGAAGCCTTGTAGGACTGTTCCAGATCGAGAAGCAGCGACAGTTCCTCGTCGATGCTCACCCCGGTCACGCTGCCGAGCGCCTCCTGCGTGCGCGCCAGCAGCGCCGCCTTGTTGTCATCGGCCGTGGAGGCGCCGCTGCGTATCTGCTCGAACCAGCCGACGGAAGACGCGGCGAATTCCATGATCGAGCTCGTGGCGTCGAGCCCGGTCGCGCCGTCGAACGCCATGTCGCCGTCCAAAGCAGTGATGAATCCGTCGAGCAGGTCCGTAAAACCGGCATTGCCGTCGGGGTTCGAAACGACGCCGTTGAAGCCGCCGTCGCGCAGGAGGAAGGGGTTGGCCTTCGCTGCGGGACTGACCGAAAGGCTCGCGGCGATCCCCGGCTGGACGGCGCCCGCAACCGGTACGCTTCCGCCCGACCAGGTGAAGAGCCCCGGCAAGCCGCCTTCCCGGAAGAGGGTGACGAGGCCGCGCGCCATCTCGTCGAGCTGCGACTGAAACTTCGGAGCGATGTCATCGCGCAGCTGAAGCAGGCCCGCGAGCTTGCCCTGGGCACTGGTATCAGCGCCGCTGCCGGCAGCGAGCGGCACGCCGTCGATGAATATGCCGTTGCCCGTGACAGTGGCATCGTAAGCACTCTTCGGCGCAAACGTGACCTCTCTCGGAAGCGTCTCGAAGAGAACGGTGCCGCCCGAGGTGTAGATGACGGTATCGTTGTTCGCCCGCGTGACGGTGGAAATGCCGACAAGCTCCGATATCTGCTTCAGGGTCTTGTCGCGATCGTCGAGCGCAGCGGTCGCGTCCGTGCCTGCGGCCGTCGCCTGCTTGACGGCGTTGTTCGCCGTCTCGAACTGCGCGAGAAGGCGGTTCAGATTGGCGACCTCCTCGGCGATTTTCTTGTCCGAGTCGAGACGAAGGCCCTGAACGGCGGCCGACGTCTTGCTGATCGAGTTGGCAAGGTCCGATGCATCCGACACCACCGTGGCGGCGATCGTCGCATTGCCTGGCGTCGACGCGAAAGTCTGCAGGCTGTTGCGGAAGGCCGAGAGATAGGTGGAGGGCGACGATTCGTAGTCGTTCCCGCCGAGCGCCGATTTCATGATCTCCAGCCCGGACAGGAGACTGCTCTGCGCGGAAGACTGCGAGATGCCGATCAGGTTCTGCTTGAGGAGCGCCTCGTTCTGCGCCCGATAGATGGAAACGATCTGGGCGCCGCCCGGGGTGGTCCCGAGCATCGCCATGCGGCGCGAGTAGTCCGCATTGCCGGAATTGGCAATGTTCTTCGAGACCGTGGCGGTTTGTTGCGCCGTGGTGCTGAACGCGGATTGCGCGATGGCGATTGCAGAAGACAGCGACATGCCGGGGACCGTTTTTCTCAGTGCACTCCCGGGAAGAGCCCGTAATGGGCCTTACGTCCGGAAGTACGTAGTTTCGAAGTTGGAATTACCGCTTCAGATTGACGAGAACTTCGAGCAGTTCCGAACCGGTCTGGAAGACCTTGGAGTTTGCCGTGTAGTTGCGCTGCGACTCGATCATCGCCGTCAGTTCCTCGGCGATATCGACATTCGAGCTTTCGAGCGCGCCGGAGAGGATCTCGCCGAAATCGCCCGAGCCGGCGAAGCCGGTGATGATGACGCCGGAGTCGACGCCCTGCGAATAGACGTTACCGGATTCCGGCTTCAGCTTGTCCGGGCTCTGGACATTGGCGAGCGCGATGCGATAGCGCGGATCGAGCTCGCCGTTCTCGTATTTTACGTAGACGATGCCGTCGGAGTCGATCTGGTAGCCGGCGACCTTGCTCGGCGCGTTGCCGTCGATGTTGCCGCCGTCGGCGTTGAACGCGTAGCCGAGCTGCGTCGTCTTCGTCAGATCGATCGTGAGGGCCGAGAGGTTCGCCCCGGTGCCGGGAAGAGCCGCCATCGCCGATGTCGTCAATGTGGCAGGGGTCGCGGTAAGGGATCCGTCCGGGTTGAAATTCAGCGTCTGTGTGCCGAGGACCGTTGACGACGTCCGGTCGACGACCTCGACGGACCAAGCATTCGCCCCGGTTTTCTCGTAATTGAAATCCAGAATGCGGGTATTGCCCTGGCTGTCATAGACGACGAGCGAAGTGGTGGAAACATCGCCCACCGCCGCGCCCGAGGGCAGGTTCGCGCCCATGGAACCCTTGGTCGAACCGGTCGCGATGAGCCCATCCGAAGCGAGATTGACCCTGGTCAGGCCATCGAATCCGTTGACGACGACGGTCGGGTCGACGCCGGCCTCGTATTCGTAGCCCATCAGCGTGAAGCCGGCGGCATTGACCAGATTGCCTTGGCTGTCCGGAACGAAGGAGCCGGCGCGAGTCAGATATTCCTGGCCGTTGGCGCCTTCGACGATGAAGAAGCCGCCGCCGTCGATCGCCAGGTCGCTGGCCGAGGTGGTGAAGGTCGTCGCGCCCTGCTGCGAGATGCTGTAGCGCACCTCCGTCTGTACGCCGCCTGAATTATAGGATCCGTTGCCCGACGGCAGGATCATCGATGAGAATTCCGTCGATGCGCGCTTGTAGCCGGTAGTGTTGGCATTCGCGATGTTCTCGGCGACTGTGCTGAGCCGGTTGGACTGGGCGTTCATGCCGGACACGCCCGTTCTCATGGTACCGTAGAGACTCATATCGGATCCTCATTTCCTTGTTGCGGCGACACTAGAGACCGGGCCTTGCGTGAACCTGTCTTGAGCTGTTCTCGCCCTGCCGTTTCTGCGCTCAATTCCAGTCGATGCAGTAGCCAAGGAAACGCTTCGAATCGATCGGGTCGAAGCCGAGCTTCTTGCGCAGTTTCTTGCGCAGCTTGCTGATGTGGCTTTCGACGACATTCTCTTCGACGTCCTCGTCGAAGATGCCGTAAATCGCGTTGAATATCTGCGACTTGGACACCCGGCGCCCGCGGTTGGCGACGAGATATTCGAGAATGCGCCGTTCGCGACGGGGAAGCGCGAAGACTTCGCCATTGATCTCCGGATCGCGCCCGTCGGCGAAAACGCGGATGGGACCGATATCCGTGAAATTGGCGATGGCCGTCAAACGCCGGCGGATCGCTGCGACGCGTGCGAGGATTTCCCTCGGATGCACCGGCTTGCGGACCACGTCGTCGACGCCGCAGTCGAAGAGCGCAAGCGTGTTTTCCAGCGACGGCGTGTCGCTCATGGCGATGACCGGTGCACGGGAGCGATCCCGGATCACGCGCGGCAGGGTCAATGTGCTCTCCCCCTGCCCGATCAGGAAGGCTTCGACAGCGTCGATATCGGAATCGGCGGCGGAGCTTACCCACTCGCCGAACTCCCTCGGATCGAAGCCCGTCGAGGGAATGCCCTCGCGGCCGAACAGGGACGCGTAGCCGTCCTTCACAAGAGCTCTATCATCAACCACCACGATCATTCGCCCGCCTCCGAATCAGTATGGATGCCACATTGAGACAGAGGTACGAATCCCGGGAGTCGCGAACAACTAGAGGAAGTTAATGGGGGATTTTAATAGTTGATTAAGAATTCCGTGCCGATTTGGCCTATATCTAGTAGGTGACCGTTAACCTTACCACTAACATGGTGTTGAAAAGTTAACGCGATATGCCGAAATCGCTTGCGATCACAATCTGTCCGCATTGTCGCCACAATGAGGCAGCGGCTGCGGCAATGCAACCATAAGTCGGTTATCGGCAAAACTGCTGCGCGTTCGGCGTCCACTTGCCATACCCGGTCGCGACCAGGTTTGCGATGACGCGGCAGACGTATTTTTTCTGCGCCGGGTCGTTGTTGGGGCCGGCGTGATAGCGAGCGACCGCCATCGTCCAACTCTCGTGCCGGGCGCGCAGATTGGACAGGAAGCGGGCGGCATATTCGACATTCCTGCGCGGATCGAGCATCTCCTCGGGAGAGCTGAAATGCTCGCCGTGAAAGTGGTAGTTGATCTGCATGCAGCCGAGATCGATGAGCTTGGCGCCCTGGGCACGCGCCGCGCCGAATCGTGTGAGAACATCCTGGACGCTTGCCCCGAAATAGGCCTTGCCTTCGATGTTCATCGCATAGGGCTGCAGGGACCCTTTGCGGCCCGTCTCGGTCAATCCGACGGAATATAAGATCCCGGTCGGCACGCCGTATTTGGAGGCCGCGGACGCGATCTCGCGCTCGCACACGCCTGCGCTCGCAAGGGCGCTACATGTAGACGTGGCCAGAGCGAGAACGCTCGGCACCGTCAACCATATCGTCCGTAGCATCATTGCCCGCCCACCTTTCCGCCGCCGCCCGGCCGCCATCCCGCGGCTGACGCCCCTGTCCATCATCACCTGCCCGCTCACGGCCCTCGTAGCCGAGCTGTGACTGAGCCTGGGCCTGAGACTGGGACTGGCCACCGCCGCCATTTGCGGAATCTCCGCCGCCGTTGAAGACGATGTTCACCTGGTCGACCGCAAATCCTTGCGCCCGCAGGGCCTTCACCAATTCGCTCTGGTCGTCGCTGAGCTGGCGGAAGGCCTCACCGGTTTCGACCTTCAGATCGACCTGCAGCTCGTCGTCCTTCAGTCTCAGTGTCGCCGTCACCATGCCGAGGTCGACCGGATGCATCTGGATCTTCAGCGTATTGAGCGTCTTGCCGGCCTGGCTCCAGGCTCCGGGCTTCGTCGTCGCGGCGCTCGATTGCAATGCCTCGGCCCATCCGCTATCGCCGGCGATCGCGCTCGTCACCGACGCAGCGTTCTCGTTGAGCGCAAGGCCGAGATAGCGGCGCGCCTCCAGAACGGTCACGGTTTCCACTCCGGATTTGACCGACGATCGGCTGTTCTCCACGACTGCCCGCTCGCCATCCCGCGAAATGCTCATGGAAACGGCCTGCCCCTTGCCGTCGGCACGGGCGAAGCGGAAAAGCCGGTCCGGCTCGCCGTCGCCGTTCACCTCCCCGATCTGCGGATGCTCGCCGTCCGCCACTTCCGGCGATATGCCGCCTACAGTCTTTGCCAGACCGTCGGAGCCTTCGCGAACCGCGGAGGCGGGCTTTGGCCGGCCTTCCGGCTGCGAAGCCGCGGCCACCGCCGGTGCGGCGCCGGCGAGCATCGACAGGAGATCGGAGACGGTTCCGCTGGCAGGGTCGCCGTTCTCCCCGCCTTCCCTCGCCGTCACGACCGACGCTTCGTCAACGGTCTCGCGCGAGGTCTGCACCGATCCACGCGAGCGGATCACCGCCCGCTCCGCCGGCTGGTCGATTTCCTCTTGGCCACCTTCACGTTCCCGCGACAGATGCGGCGTGCCGGCAGGGTGGCCGTGCTGCGATGATTTCGTCGCCTGACCCGGTGTCACGATCGCGCGCTCGGAGGCGGGCCGAGCGTCGGGCGCCGCAGCATCCGCCATGAATGCCGCATCATCCGCTCCAAAGCCGTCGACCTTCGTCACAGCCGAGGCGTTGCCGCCGTTCGCGACGGGGTCCCGTCGCGCGTCATCGGCAGATGCCTGGCCGCCTTGCCCCTGCGTCCTGCGGCGGCCTGCATCGGCGATCGCCTCGCCAAAGGCCCCCGGTTCGGCCTCCGGCTGACCCCGAACACTCAGCGACTGTGCCGGCCTGTTGGCGGCGGGCGCGCGCAAACTCTCGTCAAGAGGCCTCATTGTCCTTCCCTCTTCAGCAGCGCATCGATCTCGTCGATCTTCGAACGACCGCTGGCTAGAAAGCCTTCGAGCACCGGATCGCCTGGAGCGGCGATATCGGCTTCGGCCGTCCCGGCCTCGGCCGGCATCTCGGTTGGCCGGTCGGACGCCCCCTCGAAAGGCTGCCCGAAGGGGCTCATGCCGCTTCCGCTTTCCTCCGCAACCAGCTCGCTTTGCTCCCCGGCCGGTCTTTCCGCTATAGGCCCGGGTGCTTGCGCCGGGCTTTCTCCCAATGGTGGCCGCACCACCGCATCGGCTACGGCCTTGGCCGCCTCGCGCAGGGCGCGGTCGCGCGGGGACAGGTTTTCGTCGGGGATCGCTTCGAGGGCTTCGGCGGCCGAAAAGACATCTGCGGACGGCACGGCAGCCAGCCCCTCGTAGAAACTCGCAAGCACCTGCGATCGGGAACTGTCATCCCCTGCCAGTTCCTCGGCGCGCCTGGAGGCCAGCCGCGCCAGGGCCTGCTTGCCGGCAATCGCGGCGCGGCGCGCCACCCGCAGATAGACCTCGCGCTGGCGCGCACTGTCCATGAAGGAGAGTACCTCCGAGACGCGCCCATCGGCCGCCTCGTCGAAATGGGCGACCGCCAGCTCGACGAAGACATCGGCAAACTGGCTCGCATAGGGTGAGGTCAGATAGCGCCGCGCGTAGTTCAGCGCATATCGAAAGCCCTTCTCCGGAAGGCCGGCCCGCGCCGCCAGCGAGACCGAACGGCGAAGGGCAGCCTCCTCGATGATGGTGCCCGGTGCCGTCAGGCGCGCCCAATCGTAATGTTTCATCGCCTCGACCGGATCCTGCTGCGACATGGCGTTGCCAAGGATCAGGAACAGATACGGACCGATGCGTGAATTCTTGTATTCCGGGGCGGCCTTGGTGAGATTCTCGACGATCAGAGGGCCCTTGCCGTTCAGATAGTGCCTGAGCGCCTCGGTCACCCGAGAGTCGAAATTGCCCTCGATGTCGCGGTCGGCCAGAAGGTCGAGCGTCGCCGGATTGCCGCCGCTCATGACATAGACGAGAGCTGCGTCGACATTGCGCGGATCGCGAAACGCCGAAGGATCGGCGGCCCTCAGCCGCTCGTCGATCGCGCCGAGCATGAAGCGTTGCATCTCGATCGCCGAATGGTCGCCGAGCACCACCGAATCCTGCACATATTGCAGCGACCTTATCATCTTGTAAGGCGTGAGCTCCTCCTTCCCGCTCGCGCGGGCAGGGCCAAGCGCGAGGGGAGCGGCAAGGGCCGATGCCGCAAGAATGGTGCAGAGCCGCTTCAGCATTTCTCAGCCCCGGCCCGACTGCAGCAGGATTTCGATCCGCCGGTTCGCAGGCGCATAGGGATCGTTCGGCACCTGGAGCCGCCGGTCGGCAAAGCCGCTGATCTGCTTCACGCGCTCTTCCTTCAGGCCGCCGCGCACCAGCATGTAATAGGCGCTCTGGGCACGTGCCGCCGAAAGGCGCCAATTATCGTAGGTGCCGTCCTTGAACGGCCGCCCGTCGGTATGGCCGCGAACGGCCACAGCGCCCGGGCGCTCGGCAAGCAGCCTGCCGATCTTTTCCATCGCGAGCACCAGTTCCTTTTGCGGCACGGCGGATCCGACCGCGAACATCGGCGCATCCGTCTGCTCGCTGATCGTCACGAGCAGGCCGCCCTCGGCCGGGGTTACGGCGAGGCTTTCGAGAAGCCGCCCGGCATCGCCCCCGAGTTCCTTTTCGATTTCAGCCTTTAGGGCTTCGGCTTCCTTCTGCGGATTTTCAGCCGGCGCTTGGTTCTCAGGTGCATCCGCGGCCTTTGCGCCCTCCGCGCTGTCCGGCGCTTTCGGCCCGGAGGCGGCTTCGCGGGTGCTGTGTGCCGCTGACGCCATGTTGCTTTCGGCCGTGTTGCCGGCGTCCTTCACTTCCACCTGCTTGGTCCAGAAGTCCGGGTCGAAGGGATCGCGATAGGCTTCGCCCCCGGCGGCTCCGGTTGACGGCCCGGACTGGGCCGCCCCGCCGTCGCCCTTGACGCTGATATTCGCCTCGTGGCCCACTTCGCGGGCGATCTCGGACAGGACCGAGTAAGGATTTTCGAAGAAATCGGCATCCGAATATTTGGTCTCTTCGCCCGAGGTCGCCGTCAGCTGATCGCCGGTCTTCGCCGAACCGCCCGACTTGGCCTGTTCGCCGTCGACCTTGGAGCGCTGCTGCGTCTGTTCGCCCTGCGCATCCTTGGCAGGATCCTTGAGGCCCTTTTCCGCCGGCTTCTGATCGGTCAACTGCACCGGATTGAAATAGGCGGCGATCGCCGCCTTGGTCTCCTCGTTCGCGGCGTTGATCAGCCACATGACGAGGAAGAAGGCCATCATCGCGGTCATGAAGTCGGCATAGGCGATCTTCCACCCGCCGCCGTGATGGCCGTCGTGGCTCTCTGCCGAACGCCGGACGATGATGATTTCGTTCTTGCCGTTGCTCTCGTCGTTCATGCCAGAACCTTGCGAACAGTATCGGACCACGCGGCCATTCGCGTCACCAGTATCGCCTCGCCCATTTCGACGGTCAGGTCGACATCATCGCTTTCGACGTGACGGAACGCGGTCGCTTCGGGCAGCAGGGCCTTCAAAGCCTCGAAAAGCGCAAGCGGGCCCCGCACCGTGATCGCGATCCCTTCACCGGCAGCGAGGCCGTGCCGGACCATGCCGGCCAGGTTCTCGACCGCGCGCTTGGCGAGCGCCTCGTCCATGACCGGAGCGAGGACGCGCGCCGCCTGGTCGCCGAGCGCAAGCGCCAGCCGATCCGCCATTTCGCCGAAACCAGCGGCGATCCTGGCGGCTGCCTGTTCCTCGAGGCGCTGCTTCAGGGCGTCGATCTCTTCTGCGTGGCGCGCCTTGAGATCGGCGATCTCTTTCTGATGTTCGAGAGCGAGTTCGGCGCTGGCCTCGGCACGTCCTTTCGCAAAGGCTTCGCTGCGCTCGGCGTCGATATCGATCTCGGGCATGACCGGCTCCGCCCATGCACGGTTCTGCGAAAGGTCGGTGTCGAGATCCGGAAAATATCTCGGCGTTACCCGCGTCAGCTCGATCTTCGGCGGGCTGAAATCCTTGAGATAGCGGGACAGCGACGCGCTCATCGGCACGCCTCCCGGCTCACCTCGGCGAAGGCCGATATTGCCAGCCGCATCTGCGAAGGCTCGCTTGCCGCCCGGAAATCCATAGAGCCCGACACGTCTTGACCGTCTCCTTAGGCCCGTTCGCCCGAATAGCGACGGACCGGCATTCTTGATTCTGCAGCGGTTCGCGGAAGGCGAAACGCGATGCAAGCGGCAGCCGGAGTGGTTTCCGGCCGGCAATTTCCAACATGACTGCGAAGGAAGGCTATCCGGTCAAACTTGTGCGAAGGTGTTGGACCGCGCCAGGGCAATAGCGCGGTCCAACCTTTCTCCGACCGATGCCGATGACCGGCGGCACGGCGGAAAGCGATGTCGTTACTCCTGGAACAGGCGGAGAATGTTCTCGGAGGTGGTGTTCGCGATCGAGAGCGACTGGATGCCCAGCTGCTGCTGCGTCTGCAGCGCCTTCAGCCGTGTCGATTCCTCGTTCATGTCGGCATCGACGAGACGCCCGACGCCCTTGTCGATCACATCCATCAGATTGGCGACGAAGCTTTCCTGCATCTCGATGCGGCTGGTGATGGCGCCGAGCGTGGCGGCGGAGTCGGTCAGCTGGCTGATGAGCTCGTCGACGACGCTGATCATGTCGCCCAGCTGCGCAGCGGTCGTTGCGTTGTCGATCTCGATCTCTGTCGCGCCCGCGGGAGCTGCACCTGCATCGATGAGATAGTAGTTGCGCGCCGTGCCGGTCGGAGTGGATTGAAGCGCGTCCGCATCAACCGCCTTGGTGAGCATGCCGCGCGCCGGATCGGTGACGTCGATCAGGACGGATTTGGCGGTGTCGTAATTGAGCGTCGAGACCGTAACGCTGCCGTCGGCGCTGCGGTTGAAGGAGGCGACGATGGATTTGGTGCCCAGTGCTGCTGAAGCACCGTTATAGAGCCAGTTTTCGCCGGAAAATGAGGCGGACTGCGCGGCCGAGTTCAACTGGCTCTTGAGCTCGGCCACCTCCTTGTTGATCTTATCCCTGTCGACGCCCGGCTCGCTTGCCGCGACGAGCTTGGCTTTGATCTCGGTCATCACGTCGATGACCGTATCCATCGCCGAGTAAAAGGTATCGACCTTGGCGGCGCCGAGGCCCAAGGCGTCGTGGACCGTCGACAACGCGGCATTGTCCGATCGCATCGTGGTTGCGATGGACCAATAGGCGGCATTATCGGCGGCAGTTTCCACGCGAAAGCCGGAGGAGATGCGGCCCTGAGTGGTCTCGAGATTATGGTTGATCGCGCGCAATGTCTGCAACGCCGCCATGGCGGCGGGGTTGGTCATGATGCTGGTCATTGGTGGTCACCCTGGGGCTGTGCTGCCCTGGTTGGGGAAATCGGACCATTCCGGAAAGCCGGCAACGACGGTGAGGCGTCATGCGCGCTGACACCTTTTTGCCCTGGGTGACAGACCGCCGTTCTTAACCAACCATTAACGGAAATGGTTAAGAAAAGGTTAACCGCGTTAACGAACCAATAACAAGCATGAAGGATTCATTCCGGCAAGTCTGACGCAAGGTCGCCGCTGGAATGCAAAAACCGCGGCCCTTTGCGAGCCGCGGTTTTTCTCCTTCAGAGCGGGACGAAGCCGCCCCCTAGCCGAGGCGCCCCTTACTGACGGAAGAGTTGGAGGATGTTTTCCGAATTGGTGTTGGCGATGGAGAGCGACTGGATCGCGAGCTGCTGCTGTGTCTGCAGCGCTTTCAGCCTGGTCGACTCCTCGTTCATGTCGGCGTCCACAAGGCGGCCGATCCCCGAATCGATCGAGTCGGTGAGCTTCGATACGAACTCTTCCTGCATGCCGATGCGCATGGAAATCGAGCCCAGCGCCGATGTGGCACTGATCAAATCCTCGAGCGCTTCATCGACGCCCCTGATCAGGGCATCGAGGTTCGCTGCCTGCGCGGCGTTGGTGATATCGATATTCTCGATCGAAGCAGGTGCAGGTACGCTGGTAGCCGGCCCCGCCGTCGTGTCTACGACCCAGGAATCGGCGGTAATGGGAGCTGCAGCGGTCGTCACGGCAGCGACTTCCTGACCCGGGGCGGCGGACGATGCAACCGCTTCGACCCAAACGCCCTCTACCTTTACATAGTTCACACCTCCGGCAAGGGCGTAGTTGCCCTGGAATACCGCGCCGGCGGCGATGAGGTTGTCGACCGTGTAGGCCGCCACCGTGTGTTTGGAGACGACGCCGCCGGTGTTGATCGAAAGCGTCACGCTGGACTCGGAGACATCGTAAACCTTGTCCAGAATCCCGTTGTTGCCAACGGTATCGAATAGGACGGAGTTGCCGTCGAGAACATAGTCGATTGTCTTTACGGACACGACGCCCGAGGAATCGCGGACGAAGGACCCGACTACGCTCTTCGTTACAGGCGTGGTGATATCCGCCTGGAGCCAGTTCTCGCCGCTGAAGGAAGCGGCCGTTGCAATGCTCGTCAGCTGTTGCTTGAGCTGTTCGATCTCTTCCTGGATCTTGGCCTTGTCGACGCCGTCTTCGGTCGCAGCGACGAGCTTGGCGCGAATTTCCTTCACCACCTCGACGGCATTCTCCATACCAGCATAGGCCGTGTCGACCTTGGCCGCACCGAGACCCAGGGCATCCTGAACGGCGGAAAGCGCCATGTTGTCCGATCGCATCGTGGTCGCGATCGACCAATAGGCGGCGTTATCCGAGGCCGTGCCGACGCGGAGACCCGAGGAAACGCGAGCCTGCGTTTCCTCCATATTGGAGTCGATGCCGCGGAGCGTCTGGAGTGCAGCCATCGCTGCAACATTGGTGAGAATGCTGGTCATTACGGGCCCCTTTGAATGGCTAGTTGGAAAGGGACATCCCGGCCACCCCGGGGGAACGAACGCGAGGCATCATGCCGTTAACCGCTTCTTCGTCTTGGTTAACCGTTCGTTGCGTTGAGCCCACTTAGCGCGGTTATGGTTAACAAAGGTTAAATGGTTGTTCGCCGAGGAAACGAAGAAAGGGGCCACGCTCGATGAGCGTGGCCCCTTTGAAGGTCAGGTCAGGGTGCGGTCGCTCGGTTCGCGACCGCCTTTCCGTGTCGGATTAGCGGAAGAGCGTAAGGACGTTTTCCGAAGCCGAGTTGGCGATCGACAGCGACTGGATGGCGAGCTGCTGCTGAGTCTGCAGAGCCTTCAGGCGGGTCGATTCTTCGTTCATGTCCGCGTCGACGAGACGGCCGACGCCCGAGTCGATCGAGTCAGAGAGCTTGTTGACGAAATCGCTCTGCAGGTCGATGCGCATGGCGATCGAGCCGAGGTCCGCCGCGGCGCTGGTCATGTCTGTCAGCGCAGCGTCGACACCGCTGATCAGGGCGTCGAGGGCGGCTGCACCCATACCGACGATGTTGATCCCGGCAACGGACTGGCCGGCCGAAACGTTGGCGGCAGGGCCGTTGTCGACATCGACAACCCAGCTGTCCGCGGTGATCGTGCCGGCTGCCGTCGTGGTCGCGGCAAGCTCCTGACCGGTGGCACCGGTCGCGGCGGTCTCGGCGCGGACCCAGACGTTGTCGACCTTGACGTAGCTGTTACCGCCCTGAAGAGCGTAGTTGCCCTGGAATTCCGCACCGGCCTGCGTCAGGGATTCGAGCGAGTAGGCGGCAACCGTGTGCTGGGATGCGACACCGTTGGTATTGATCGTCAGGGTGACGCTTGCCTGCGAGACGTTGTAGACCTTGTCCAGGATGCCGGTGTTACCCACCGTATCGAACAGAACCGAGTTGGTGTTGAGGCTGTAGTCGACCTTCTTGACGGATACGGCGCCGCTTGCGTCACGGACGAACGAGCCGACCACGCTCTTGGTGACGGCGCCGCCGCTGAGGTCCGCCTGCAGCCAGTTCTCGCCGGAGAAGGAAGCCGCTTCGGAAATGCTCGTCAGCTGATCCTTGAGCTGATCAATTTCTTCCTGGATCTTGGCCTTGTCGACGCCGTCTTCGGTAGCGGCAACGAGCTTTTTCTTGATTTCCTTCACGACTTCGATCGCAGATTCCATACCGGAGTAAGCGGTATCAACCTTGGCGGCGCCGAGGCCGAGCGCGTCCTGTACGGCGGAAAGAGCCATGTTGTCGGAGCGCATGGTGGTCGCGATCGACCAATAGGCGGCGTTATCAGCAGCCTGGCCGACGCGCAGACCGGAGGAGACATGCGCTTGCGTCTCTTCCATGTTGGAGCCGATGGTACGCAGGGTCTGGAGAGCGGCCATGGCCGCAATGTTGGTGAGAATGCTCGTCATGGTTTAGTGCCCCTTAATGGCTGATGAGAAGGGACATTCCGGTTCCACCGGCGAAAGACGGTCAACGTCATGCTTGCTAACCCGCCGTTTTGCTGGGGTCAGCCCGTCCTTTCGATGCGCTTAGATAATCCTGGCTTGGTTAATGAAGCCCTAAGCCGCTCCAGACTTTTGTAAAATTTCAACCTTTACGCGTACGCGCGCGTGCCATAGCATGTTTAAGAATTGGTGAAGTGCCGCTTGCCGGAGGAGCAAAACAAAAGAAACCGCGCCCGGTCTTCGGGCGCGGTTCGAGGACCCGAGTGCAGACAAAAGCTTGCCTGCATCCGGCTATCGCGTGTCTTCTTAGCGGAAGAGCGACAGGACGTTCTGCGAGTCGGAGTTGGCGATCGACAGAGCCTGAATGGCGAGCTGCTGCTGAGTCTGCAGGGCCTTGAGGCGGGTCGACTCCTCGTTCATGTCCGCATCGACGAGGCGGCCGACGCCCGAGTCGATCGAGTCAGAGAGCTTGTTGACGAATTCGCTCTGCAGGTCGATGCGCGAGGAGATGGAGCCGAGCGAGGCGGCGGCGCTGGTCATGTCTGTCAGCGCAGCGTCGACACCGCTGATCAGGGCATCGAGCGCAGCAGCCCCCATGCCGACGATGTTGATGTTCGCGACGGACTGGCCGGCCGAAACGTTGGCGGCAGGGCCGTTGTCGACATCCACAACCCAGCTGTCCGCGGTGATCGTGCCGGCTGCCGTCGTCGTTGCGGCAATTTCCTGGCCCGTGGCGCCGGTCGCAGCAGTCTCGGCGCGAACCCAGACGTTCTCGACCTTGACGTAGCTGTTACCGCCCTGAAGGGCGTAGTTGCCCTGGAACTCCGCACCGGCTTCGGTGAGGGATTCGAGCGAATAGGCGGCAACAGTGTGCTGCGCTTCGACACCGTTGGTGTTGATCGTCAGGGTGACGCTTGCCTGCGAGACGTTGTAGACCTTGTCCAGGATGCCGGTGTTACCCACCGTGTCGAAGAGAACCGAGTTGGCGTTGAGGCTGTAGTCAACCTTCTTTACGGATACGGCGCCGCTCGAGTCACGGACGAACCCCCCGACGACACTCTTGGTGACGGCGCCACCGCTGAGGTCCGCCTGCAGCCAGTTCTCGCCGGAGAAGGAGGCCGCTTCGGCAATGCTCGTCAGCTGGTCCTTGAGCTGGGTGATTTCTTCCTGGATCTTGGCCTTGTCGACGCCGTCTTCGGTGGCGGCAACGAGTTTGGCCTTGATTTCCTTCACGACTTCGATCGCCGATTCCATACCGGAATAGGCGGTGTCGACCTTGGCAGCACCTAGGCCGAGCGCGTCCTGAACTGCGGAGAGAGCCTGGTTGTCGGAGCGCATGGTGGTCGCGATCGACCAGTAGGCGGCGTTGTCGGAGGCCGAGCCGACGCGGAGGCCCGAGGAGATGCGGCTCTGCGTGTCTTCCATGTTGGAAGAGATCGAGCGCAGCGTCGAAAGCGCGGCCATTGCGGAGTTGTTGGTGAGAATGCTGGTCATATTCGTTGTCCCTACGAAATACTGATTGGGGGGACATACCGGACTTAGAAACGCTACCGGTCCCGACGGTCCGGCATCATGCCACTCGGCTCCGCTCAACTCGTGATGGATACCAAACCCGTCGTGTGAGGACGAAATTCGCAGCCATTCATTGCCAACTGTTTAACCGCAGAAGACGCACCTAGCCTCGGCGAAAGGTGTGGTTAATCGCCTGTGAAATCCTATGTTTAACAGATTCTTATCGCGCCGGCGTGCCTGGCGGCGGGGTCTCAGATAAACGAGCGCACCAGGCTGCCGACGAGCAGGTTCCAGCCGTCGATCAGCACGAAGAACAGGATCTTGAAGGGCAGCGAAATCGCCGTCGGGGGAAGCATCATCATGCCCATCGCCATGGTGATGGTCGCGACGATCAGGTCGATCACGAGGAAGGGCAGCATGATCAGGAAGCCGATCTCGAAACCGCGGCGGATCTCCGAGATCATGAAGGCCGGCACGACGGCGCGCAGGTCCACCTTCTCGTCGACGACGACGGTCTGGCCCTTCTCCCGGGCGATGTCGATGAAGAGCTGCAGGTCCTTGTCGCGGGTGTTGGCCAGCATGAATTCGCGGAAGGGCTCGGACATCCGCTGCATCGCCTCCGTCTCGGAGATCTCGTTCTTCAGGAGCGGATCGATGCCGTCGCTCCAGGCGCGGTCGAAGGTGGGCGCCATGACATAGAAGGTCATGAACAGCGCGAGCGACACCATGATCATGTTGGAGGGTGTCGTGGCGAGCCCCATCCCTGAGCGCAGGATCGCGAAGGCGATGACGAAACGCGGGAAGCTCGTCACCATGATCAGGATACCCGGGGCCACCGAAAGGACGGTCAGGAGGCCGAAGGTGCGGATGATCCACGAGGCGACGGAGCCGTCGACCGGCGTGTTCAGGATATCGGCGGGGAAGCTCTGAGCCCCGGCAATTCCCGACATCGCCATCATGGCGATTATGAAGGTGGCAAACCGGAGCATCAGCGAATCATTGGATGACGAAGGTGCGGAACATCACATTCGTTACGCGGCCCTCGGAGCGCAGGTCAACCCGCTCCTGGATGTCATCCCGGAGATATTGAAAGCCGCGCGGCCCCTGGATCTGCTGCAGCGACACGGTCTTCAGATAGGCCGCAATATCCTGGTGTATCGTCTCCGCCAGCGCAACGTCGGGAGCGCCATCGAACTGGAGCGCGACCTCCAGGCGAACCCAGTTTTCGGTCGGATAGGCAAGGTTCGTCGTAATGGGATCGAGCTGCACGATGCCGTGTGCCGCCGCGGCGATTTTCGGTATGTCCTCCTCGCCGGTCGCGTTGGCGGGAAGCTCGGCCGGGATTTCCGTCTTCTCGGCCGGCGGCGGCGCGAGCAGCATGCCTGCAAGCCAGCCGCCGCCGCCGGCGACAAGCGTCAGCACCACCACGGCCGCGATGGTCGTCAGCCGCGAGGGGACCTTCGTTTCTTTGCTCTCGATTTCTTCCATTGTGCGTTCCGGCCGATCAGAGGGGCGAGACGAGATCGACGAGCTGCTGACCCCACGGCGGCTGCTGGACCTCCGTCAGGCGGCCGCGGCCGCCATAGGAGATGCGGGCCTCGGCGATGCGGTCGTAGGAAATGACGTTGTCGGCGTCCACGTCGCGCGGTCGGACGATGCCTGCGACATTGAGGATGCGCAGCTCGTGGTTGACGCGCACTTCCTGGGAGCCGCTGATCAGCAGGTTGCCGTTTTCGAGGACGCCGGTCACAACCGCGGCGACCAGCAACCGGAGCTTCTCCGAACGCTCGGTCTTGCCGTCGCCTTCAGTTTTGGTGTTGGAGCCGTATTCGAGATCGCCCGACCAGGCGAAGTCGCTCGTCTGGGACTGCCCGCTGGCGCCGAGACTGAAGCCGCTCGAATTCTTGCGGCTGCGGTCCGTCTCGTTTTCGAAGGAGGCCTTGTCGTCGATACGGATGTCGACCGTCAGAATGTCGCCGATATTGATCGCGCGCGCATCCTTGAAGAGGGCCGCCTGCTGGTCGTTCCACAAGGAGTAGCCGTTGGTGACGTGGCGCGGCTGCTTCGGATACATGGCAAGCTGCGGCGTCTGCGTATATTGCAGGCCGCTGCCGATCGGGCTCATGGCCGGCGCCCGCCCGATCTCGTTGAAGGCCTGATTCTGGCAACCCGCCAGGAGCCCTGCGGCCAGTACGGCCGTGATGCGCGTTCTCATGATGGCTCCTTGGAGGTATTGGGGTCGCTCGCGCTCGAAATGATGTTGGTCAGCACCGCTGCCCTTTCGTCGCTCATCTCGCTCAGGATCAGCGACGACTGGCGTGGCGGCAGCCGCATGACGATCGCCGCCGCGATCTCGGGACGCACCATTTCGAGCTTACCGGCGGCGGCATCCGGCTTCATCGTCTTGTAGATGTCGACGAGGCCGAGCTCCGCCTGTTTGAGGAAATCGTTGCGGCGCTTAAGCCAGTCCTCGTATTCCGCCCGGCGCGCCTCCAGCGTCGCAATCCGTTCGTCGACATTCGCTTTCAGCTTCTCCAGGTCCTGGCGCTGCAAAACGTAGCGCTGGTCGCGCGCGGCGTCGGCGATATTGGTGCAGAACTTTTCGATTTCGCTCGCGGTCGCGCTGTCGGCCGGCGGCGACGTGACGTCCTGCGCAAAAGCACCGGGCATCGAAAGCATGAGCGCGGCGGCGACCGAGCCCAGGAGAACGCGGCGTGCCTGGCCGAAAAGACGATTGAAGTTTCCGGTCATTGCAGAACAAGCTCCGCCTGTAGGGCTCCCGCCGATTTGATGCTCTGGAGGATCGCGATGATCCCGTCCGGCTTGACGCCGATGCTGTTCAGGCCCGCGACGAGCGAACGCAGGCTGGAGCCGTTGAGGATGGCGACCGTGCCGCCGTCGGCCTGCGCTTCGATCGTGGTGTTGGGCTCGTAGGCCGTCTGACCGCGCGAGAACGGCTCCGGCTGGACGATCGTCGGCGTCTCGCTGACCTGCACCGTCAGCGTACCGTAGCTGACGGCCACTTCGGCGACGCGGACGTCCTGGCCGATGACGATCGTGCCGGTGCGCTCGTTGATGACCACCCGGGCCGGCGCGTCGGTCTCGATCACCAGGTTTTCCACGTCCGCCATCAGGCGCGCGAGATCCGCCATCTTCGGCTTCTGGACCAGGACGGACTGCGAGTCCAAGGCTTCGGCGATGCGGCCGCCAAATTGGGCCGCGGCATATTTGTTGATCGCCGCGGCCATGCCGACGGCGGTGGAAAAGTCCGGGTTGCGCAGCTGCAGCACCAGGTTGAAGCCGTCCTTGAATTTCGACGGCAGTTCCCGCTCGATGATGGCGCCGTTCGGGACACGTCCCGCCGTGGTCACGCCCTGGCTCAATTGGGCGGCTTCACCTTGCGCGTTGAAACCGCTGACGACCACCGAGCCCTGCGCCACGGCGTAGATCTGGCCGTCGGCGCCCGAAAGCGAGGTCATGACCAGTGTCCCGCCGCGCAGCGACGTCGCATCGCCCAGCGAACCGACGGTCACGTCAAGCCGGCTGCCGGGGCTCGCGAAGGGCGGGAGCGTGGCGGTGACGAGCACCGCGGCGACGTTGCGCGTGCGCGACTGGCCGCCCTGCGTGGAAATGCCGAGGTTCTGCAGCATGGCGCGGATCGACTGATCCGTGAACGGAGACGAGCGCAGGCTGTCACCGGTGCCCTGCAGGCCCACCACCAGGCCGTAACCGATGAGCTGGTTGTCCCTGCCCGACTGCAGGGACGCGACGTCCTTGATCCGCGAGGCCGCATAGGCGGAGGTCAAGCTCGCGGCGAAGACCACCGCGAGCGTCAGCAGCCACTTGCATGCATTGATGTTCATTTCGCCACCACATGGATCGTGCTGTCCGCCATCACCGTCCCGGAGACGATCACGCCGGTATCGACGTTGCGCACGCGGATCAGATCGCCGACCGCGGCATCCTGCAACGGCGAGCCGGCGGCCGTTATCGTCAGACCGCCATTGTTGAAGACGAGACGAACGGTGGAGCCGCGCTCGACCGCATATTGCTCGCGCAGCGCCGAGGCCAGGATGACCCGCCCGGGAAGAAGGGTCCGCTTGGTCACCATGCCGTCGACCTCGTCGATCGAGCGCACATAGCCGTCGCGCAGATCCGGATTGGTCACGTCGACCACCTCCAGCATGCTCGCATCGAGCTTTTCGCCGGGATAGATCGTCTGCTTCGGAATGACGGCCGTCGGCGGCTCGGCAAGAGCTGCGGCCGGCGAAAGCAGGCAACCCGCCATTGCGGCAAACAGAACGGCACGCGCCGGCTGCGCGAGGCCGCCTGAAATTGCTTTTCCTCCGGGGGATCGGCGAAACATCATGTTTGCCTCCTCTTCCTGTTACCTCAGGTTCTTGCTCACCGTGGCGGCCATTTCGTCCGCGGCCTGGATGATCTTCGAATTCATCTCATAGGCACGCTGGGCCGAGATGAGGTCGGTAATTTCCTTGACCGGGTCGACGTTCGAAGATTCCAGGTAGTTCTGCTTGATCTGTGCAAAGCCCGGATCGGCCGGCGTGCCGACGATCGGATCCCCGGACGCCGGCGTCTGCCGGAACAGGTTCTCGCCCATCGGCTCGAGGCCCGCCTCGTTGACGAAGTTTGCGATCGTCAGCTGTCCGACTTCCTGCAGTTCCGTGTCGTTGCCGATCCGCACCATCACCTGGCCCGACGAGGTGAAGACGATCTCGGTCGCGTCCTGCGGCACGGTGACGCCCGGAACCACGGTATAGCCGTCGATGGTGACGAGCTGGCCCGTAGCATTGGTGTTGAAAGCCCCCGAGCGGGTGTAGACCGTCTCGCCATCCGGCGTCTCGATCTGAAACCAGCCGCGGCCGACGAGCGCGAGGTCGTAGTCGTTGCCGGTATTGACGAGGCTGCCCTGGATATGAAGGTTGCGCACGGCGGAGGTCTGGACGCCCAGGCCGATGATCGCGCCTTCCGGCACGATCGCCTGGTTCGAGCGGTTGGGGACGCCCTGCGCCCGCTCGGTCTGGTAGAGCAGGTCGGAAAATTCTGCGCGCGCCCGCTTGTAGCCGGTCGTGTTGATGTTCGCGATGTTGTTCGCGATGACTTCGAGATTCAATTGCTGGGCGTTCATGCCCGTGGCGGCGATGGAAAGGGCCTTCATGTGTCTTTTCCTCAGATCTGCATGCGCGCGATTTCGAGATAGGCGGTGACCACCTTGTCGCGGATGGCGATTGCGGTCTGGAGAGACTGCTCGGCGCTCATGACGGCATCGACGACTTCGCGGGTATTCGCTTCTCCGCGGATCGCCTGAAGCGAGACCCCCTCGGCCGACTTCATCGAACGGATGGCGTCCGTGGTCATGTTGCCGAGGACTTCGGCGAAGCTCCCCGCCTGAGGCGCGGCCGCGCCGGCACCCGGCATAACGAGCGAGCCGGAAGAGGCCGAGCCGGCACCTTCGGTCTCCCTGATGGTGGAAAACGCCCCTAAGGACTGAATTGCGTCGATCATTATTGCGAAGCCCTCAACAGGTCGATTGTCTGGGAGATGAGATCGCGAGACTGCTTGATGGTCTGCAGGTTGGCCTCGTAAGCGCGGTTGGCCTCGCGCATGTCGGCCATCTCGATCAGGATGTTGACGTTCGGCAATTTCACCATGCCCTTTTCGTCGGCGGCCGGATTGCCCGGGTCGAACTCGATGTTGAAATCGGAATCGTCCGTGCCGAGGCGTTCGACCTCGACGAGGGACGCGCCGCTTGCCCGGTCGACCTCCGCGGCGAAGCTGATCGTCTTGCGGCGGAAAGGATCGGCGCCGGGGGCGTCGCCGGTGGAGCGGGCATTGGCAATGTTTTCCGAGACGATGCGCAAGCGCGTCGATTCCGCCTGCAGACCGGAGGCGGAAACCTTAAGGGCGGAGGTCAATGGATCCATGGTCGCTTACTTCCGTACCGTCATGAGAATCATCCGGTGAAAGGACTTCACCAGCCCGGCATTGAGCTCGTAGTCGCGCTTGATCGCGCCGGTCTTCATCAATTCCTCTTCGAGGGCGACCGTATTGCCGGACTGCTGCACCGCGACATCGTCGAGAGCGCTGACTTCGGTCACATGGGCGGCTTCCGGGCTCTCGGTGAAATGGGCGCGATGCGTCGCGGCCATTTGGATGCCGGTGTTCTGGAGCACGCTTTCGAAGGGCTGGACGTCTTTTGCCCTGTAGTGCGGCGTATTGGCATTGGCGATGTTGCCCGCCACCACGTTCTGGCGGACGGTGAGCCACTGGGCCTGCCGCGACGCGAGTTCGAAAAGCTGAATCGGTTCCATCAAGAGCTCCTGCTGATGATGGCGAACCTAGGCCGGTAATCTTGCGTGGGACTTGTCGAAGATGCGGAAGGAACGGTTTGGGGCGTCTCATAAACCCCCTCCCCAACCCCTCCCCACGAGGGGCGGAGCTACTTCTGCCGCACCCTCGCCGCCCGAAAAGCCCCTCCGGAGGGGTTGGGGAAGGGTCTGGACGTCCTTCGCCACGCCTCGCCAAAGGCGCTACTTCGCCGCGAAAATCTCGCCCTTGGACGTGATCATCACCCAGCGGCCGTCGCGCTCCTCGAAGGTCGCAAGCCGGCTGTTGTCCGGCAATACCGAACCGATACGGACGATATACATGCCGCTTGCATCTTCGATGAGCGCGCGGCCATTGGCGACGTGCATGAGTTTGAAGCTCTCTTTTGCGGGGAACGGCTGATCGGGAGCCCCCATGTCCGTGCTTTCGGCGGGATCCTGATCGAGTCCCGGCACCGTCGCGGTCGTCAGGCGATCGACCGCGGCGGCGGTCTCCTCGTCCATGTCCGTCATCGCCAGCGGCGACACCGACAGGATCTGCCGTTCCGGGCGCTCCGGCAGATCGCGCGTCGTGCCCTGCCAGAGCGAAGGCATCGAGAATTTCTCCGGATGCAGATAGACGTACCAGGGCAGCAACGTCGCGCAGGCAGCCATGGCCAGGCCGATCGCACCGAGTATCTTGTCGATCAGCGGCATCCCGGTTTCGCGGCGGCGTTGGCGCACGATCTCGTCTGCTTCGAAGTCCGTCAAATTCATCCCCTTCCGCGCAGGCCGGCGGCGCCCGGCTGATTGCCCATTGCGGCTGCCTTCAGCGCGTTGGCGAGGTCCGTGAAGGCGTCGAAGGCGGGCCGTTCGCCGGGCATCTGCTTCAATACGTCGTAGATGACCGGCACCTGCTTGATCGCCATGTCGAGATCGGCGTCGCCGCCTGGCCGATAGCCGCCGATGAGCCGGAGGTCCCGGGTTTCCTCGAAGCGGTGGATCAAGGACTTCAGCCGGGCGACCAGCTTCTCCTGGTCCGGCGTCCAGGCCTTTCTGGCTAGGCGCGAGATGGAGGCGAGCGGATTGACCGGCGGGTAGCGCCCCTCTTCGGCAAGGCTTCGGTCGAGGACGATGTGCCCGTCGAGAATGCCGCGCGCCGAGTCGGCGACCGGGTCGTTGTGATTGTCGCCGTCGACCAGGATCGAAATGATCGCCGTGATCGTGCCCGTTCCCTCGGCGCCGGGCCCGGCGCGCTCGAGCAGCCGCGGCAATTCGGTGAAGACCGAGGCCGGATAGCCGCGGGCGATCGGCGGCTCCCCCGCTGCCGTCGCCACCTCGCGGATCGCATGAGCGAAACGGGTGACGCTGTCGACGATGAGCAGCACGTTGTCGCCCTTGTCGCGATAATGTTCGGCAATCGTGACCGCGGTCAGCGGAGCCATTTTTCTCAGCATCGGACTCTCGTCGCTGGTGGCGACGACGGCAACCGATTTCGAAAGATTGTCGCCCAGCGTGTCCTCGATGAACTCGCGCACTTCGCGGCCGCGCTCGCCGACCAGCGCGATCACCACTTTGTCGAAAGCGTCGGCGCGGGCCAGCATGGAAAGCAGCGTCGATTTGCCGACGCCGGAGCCCGCGAAGATGCCGAGGCGCTGCCCGAGGCAGAGCGGGGAGAAGATGTCTATTGCCCGCACGCCCGTCTTGAACCCCTGCTCCACCCGCTTTCGCGTCATGGAGGGCGGCGCGGTGTTCGCGATCGAGCGGCGGATGTCGCCCTGCAGCAGCGGGCCCAGACCGTCGATCGGCTCGGCCAGCGCATTGATGGTGCGGCCGCACCAGTTGTCGGTCGGCGCTATGCGGAAGGCGCCCTTGCGGATGACGACGTCATGGATGCCGATCGGGTCCCCCGGTTCGATCGGGCAGACGACCACCCGCTCGGGCTCCACGCGGACGACTTCGCCGAGATGGGTGCCGGTCGTGCTCTTGTGCGCGACGAAGTCCCCTAGCCGGACATGCCGCGACAGGCCGCTGACCGTGTAGTGCCCCGGCGAAATCGTCTGGACATGACCGCCCGGTGCGATGGCAAAGTCGGGATTTGCATAGCGCTCGACCAGCCCGGCGAGCGCTGCGAGCGACGTCGACGTTGCAGTTTTTTCAGCGGCTTCGCGTGCCATCCGGCTTTCCGTTCCGTCCCGCCCTAAATTCCGTCGACAGAATCATCAACGGCTGCCGCCGAGCGTCTCGATGGCTTTGTCGAGCGATCCCTCACTGTCGCGCATCAGTGCGGTGACGTTGTCGAAGGCGCGGGTGATCATGATCAGCTGCGACATTTCCTGTACGGCGTTCACGTTCGACTCCTCCAGGAAGCCTTGCATCACGCCGACATCGAACCGATCGACGACCGGTTCCGGCTGGGCAGCCGGCATAACGGAACTGTTGTCGTAACGCATGAAGCCTTTGCTGAAATCCGTCTCGTAAAGCCCGAGCAGGGCGATCTGCACGCCGTTCTGGTGAATGGCTCCATCGGCACCGACGGTAATTTCACCGGCACCGCCGTTCAGCTGGATCGGCGCGCCGCCGGCATCGAGCACCGGATATCCCTTGATGGTCACGAGCTCGCCGGTCTCCGTCAGCGTGAACCGGCCGTCGCGCGTCAGCGCCGGGCCGCCGGGCGTCTCGATCGAGAACCAGGCGTCGCCCTTGATGGCGAAATCGAGCGCGGAGCCGGTGCGCGCGAGCGCGCCGGTTTTGCTGCTCAGGAATTCCTCGCCTTCCGACACATAGGAAACCTTGGTCGGCCTGGTGTCGCCAAGCACCTGGTTGAACTTCACTTCCGTGGCGCGGAAGCCGACCGTGTTGGAGTTTGCGACATTGTCGGCCAGCGTGTTCAGGCGCTTTTCAAGCGCCATCTGCGACGAAAGCGCGACATAAAGACCGGTCTGCAAATCAGCGTCCCCCGAGTTTGAGATTGTTGATGGTCAGAAGCAGGTCGGGAGAAATTCCGTAGCCGCTCGACGCGCCGAAAACCGCAAGCGGGTCATAGCCGCCGGAAGGATTGTCGATTTCCCAAAGGGCGGTGAAACGGTCCAGGAACTCGGCTGTTTTCTGAGGGTCCTGGAAATCCTTGAAATCGATCGCCGCCTCGTAGGCCTCCGCCTGACGATCCACATCGGCGGCCGCGAATTCGGCCGGCAGCTGCAGGACGGTACGGACCACACTCGAGAGGGCCTCGTCGGCGATGATTTCGTAGCCATTGGCAATCGTCGGCGCCATTCGCTGGAAATAGAGCGCCAGCCGCACGCCGGTGTTTTCCTCGCCGGCTTTCTGTTCCAGCGTCTGCCGCGTGTACTTTTCGGACACGCCCTTCTGCGCCCTCTCGAAGGCAGTAGCGGCTTCGCCGTGCCGGGCGAAATTCAACGACTCCACCAGCGCCTTGTAGCGCCCGTCGGCCAGCTTGTTGGCGAAGGCGTCGTCACTGTCGATGCCTTCGGCGAGCACCTTGCGCATGAAGGCCTTGGCATAGGCCATGTCCTCGAGGCCGTGCGCCTTCATGGCGTAGTTGTAGAGCCGGCTGTCGGCGAAGAAATCGTCGAGCGTTTTGATGCTGCCGATCTTCGACAGATAGTACTCCGTCTCGCGGGCGACGTCCGGCTGCGCCGAAACGCGCTCCAGCGATTTCGTCAGATCTGCAGTGATCAGCCTGTAGCTCGTATAGGTCGTCGTCACGATCGGCTCGCCCTGTCGCATGAAGCGTGAGGAAATGTGTGCAGTCTTCAGCCCGCACCGACTGTCGGGGTTCGGAACGCCATGCGATCCGACCCTGGCCAACAACCCTGACGGCGTTGGCTTGCGCGAACCTGTCCCGGACGCCGGGTCTCCGCGGCCAGCCTCACGCAAGGATCGGACCCTATTTCATCGGGGGAAAATCACGATCGCGACAGGTATCGGCAATGAACATCATCATCGGGCTTCTTGTGACTTTCGGCTGTATCCTCGGCGGTTACATGGCGATGGGCGGCCACCTGGAAGTCCTCAACCAGCCCTTCGAGCTGATGATCATCGGCGGGGCGGGCATCGGCGGCTTCATCATGGCCAACTCGATGAAGGTGGTCAAAGACACCGGCAAGGCGCTCGGCGAGGCCTTCAGGCACAAGGTGCCGAAGGAACGTCAATACCTCGACACGCTCGGCGTCCTCTACAGCCTGATGCGCGACCTGCGGACGAAGTCTCGCAACGAGATCGAGAGCCACATCGACAATCCGGAAGAATCCTCGATCTTCCAGTCCGCACCCACCGTCCTGCAGAACAAGGAGCTGACCGCCTTCATCTGCGACTATGTGCGGCTGATCATCATCGGCAACGCCCGCTCGCATGAGATCGAGGCGCTGATGGACGAGGAAATCCAGACGATCACCCACGACAAGATGAAGTGCTACCACGCGCTGACGAGCATGGGCGATGCGCTGCCGGCGATCGGCATCGTCGCGGCGGTTCTCGGCGTCATCAAGGCGATGGGCGCGATCAGCGAAGCACCGGAAGTGCTGGGCGCCAAGATTGCCGCCGCACTCGTCGGAACGCTGCTCGGCGTGTTTCTTTCCTATTCGATCGTCGGTCCCCTCGTCGCAAACATCAAGTCCGTACGGGAAAAGCAGAACCGGCTCTATGTCATCGTCAAGCAGACGCTGCTTGCCTACATGAACGGTTCGGTTCCGCAGGTCGCACTCGAATACGGCCGCAAGACCATCTCCGCCTATGAACGGCCGTCCATCGATGCGGTCGAACAGGAAATGATGAATCCCGGCGGCGGCAGCGAAAGCAAGGCGGCCTGACATGAGCACAAGCACCGCATCGAACGTCCATGCATTCGACAGAAGGCTGATCGCGCGCATGACCGGCGCGCTCGGCGACGACAAGGCCATCGGCCGAACCGCACTCGAGCTTGCCCAGGTGTTCGACGAACTCCTGCCCGGTGTCCTGCAATCGGAGACCGGATGCGACGTCACGATCGCCTATGCGGGCTTCCGGACGGGGCTCCGCAACGAGCTCATCGCTGCTCTCGGAGACGGAGTCCTGCTCGGCGATCTCTCCCTGCGAAACTGGTGCGCGGAATTCCAGGTCGGCTGCGACAGTCCGGTTCTGATCGCACTTGTCGAGGCTCTGCTCGGGGCCGAACCGACGAGCATCGAGGAGCCGGCCCCACGCTCTCTGTCGAAGATCGAGATCGATGTCGCCTTGCCGGTGTTTCATGGCATCGCCGAGGTCCTGCGCACTGCAGTGAACGCGCCCGGCGGGTTCGAGCCCGTTGTCGGCCGTCCTTACAACAGCGCGGAACGGGCAAAGCCCGATCCAGTGCTTGAAGACGTCTTCGCAGCCTCGATCTACATGACCATAGGCCTCGGGCCGGTGCTCTCCACTTTCTCGGTCATCGTCCCGCAAAGCACGCTCCTCAAGACCCGCATCATCTCTCGGAAGGGTGCCGGCGAGGACCGGAACGCGAAAACCGAATGGACGGAACAGCTGGAGGAGCAGGTCCGCCGATCGGCCGTCGCGCTCGAGGCACGCATCCGGTTGGAAAGCCTGACGCTCGACACTCTCAGCCGCCTGCAGCCCGGGGATGTCATCCCTTTTCACGACGGGCAGGATGTCCGCGTGGAGGTGAGCGCCAACGGGCGCGACCTCTATGTTTGCGAGTTCGGCCGTTCGGGCTCGCGATATACGGTCCGGGTCAAGGATACCCACGGCTCCGAGCAGGACATCCTTCGCCACATCATGAGTTAATCCTCCCTCGCCTGGCAGAATGCCTGAGGCAAGCTTCAACTGGAATATTCGGCACATGGCACCCAAGAAAGCAGCACCCATCGCAGAACCGGCCGCATTCGCGGCAGACGCCGAGCTCGACCAGGCGATCGACGACCTGCGCGGCGTTCTCAAGAAGGACGGCGAGGCTGACTTCGGCGCCGATTTCGCCGCCGCCGGGCCGCTCGAACAGCCCATGGAATTCGGCAGCGACTTCGGTTCCGCCGACAGCGCTGGATTCGGCGGGGATTTCGGCGGCGACTTCGCGGAATCGGGCTTCAGCGCGGACTCCGCGGTTGCCGGCGGGGATTTCGATGCGGCGCCGGCCGCCGGTGAAACAGCGCCCGGCAGCGGAATGACCGCGAATATGGACTTGATCATGGACATTCCGATCGATGTCCAGATCGTACTCGGGACCAGCCGCATGCAGGTCTCCGGCCTCATGGCGCTCACCGAGGGCGCAACGATCGCGCTCGACCGCAAGATCGGCGAGCCGGTCGAGATCATGGTCAACGGCCGGGTGATCGGCCGCGGAGAAATCACCGTTCTCGAGGGCGATGTGACCCGCTTCGGCGTCAAGCTCCTGGAGATCAAAGGCAGCAGGAAATAAAGCGGGATGAGTAAAGGTGTAAGCGGTTTTCCGCCCGCATCCCGTTTCAACTCACTTGGAGCCCGATGACCGGGCGGGGATGAATCCATGACGGATTTCGGAAGTTTCGAGGCACAGGCTCAGGCGCTCGCACAACCGCTGAGCCAGACGGAAAAGGCGGCGGCGGTGCTGCTCGCAATGGGCAAGTCGATTGCCGGGAATCTGTTGAAATTCTTCACCCAGAGCGAGCTGCAGGCCATCATCGCCGCGGCACAGTCGCTCAGAGCCGTGCCGCCGCACGAACTGGAAGCGCTCGTCAACGAGTTCGAGGATCTCTTCACCGAAGGTGCAGGCCTCATGGACAATGCCAAGGCCATTGAGAGCATTCTGGAAGAGGGCCTGACGCCCGACGAGGTGGACGGCCTCCTCGGCCGCCGCGCCACCTTCCAGTCCTACGAGGCGAGCATCTGGGACCGGCTGATGGATTGCGATCCTGCGATCATCGCGCAATTGCTCGCCCGGGAACATCCGCAGACGATCGCCTATGTTCTGTCGATGATGCCGTCGAGCTTCGGCGCCAAGGTGCTGCTGCAGCTGTCCGACAAGCAGCGGCCCGAGATTCTCAACCGTGCCGTCAACATCAAGAACGTCAACCCGAAGGCGGCGGCAATCATCGAGGCGCGGGTGATCGAAATCATCGAAGAGATGGAGGCCGAGCGCAACTCGCCCGGCCCGGCGAAGATCGCCGAAGTGATGAACGAGCTCGATAAGCCGCAGGTGGACACGCTGCTCGCCTCGCTCGAAACGATCAGCACCGATTCGGTCAAGAAGGTCCGGCCGAAGATATTCCTCTTCGACGACATCCTTTTCATGCCGCAGCGCAGCCGCGTGCAGCTCTTCAACGACGTCTCCACCGACGTCATCACCATGGCGCTCAGAGGTTCTGCGGCGGAGTTGCGCGAGTCTATTCTCGCCTCCATCGGCGCCCGCCAGCGGCGCATGATCGAATCGGACCTCGCCGCCGGCGATGCCGGCATCAATCCCCGCGATATCGCGATCGCGAGGCGCTCGATCACGCAGGAGGCGATTCGCCTCTCCGCAAGCGGGCAGCTCGAGCTCAAGGAAAAGGAAGCGGAGGCCGCCTGACGCCTCCGGCCTGCCGATATATCGCGTTTCGTTTCCGATTTCTGTTGACCCGCGCGAGCTGCCGCACACCCGCACTTGCGCAGGGGCCTGTCCGGGTTCACCACAACAGCGAGCGCTTGCGTCTGCTGCCACGATTCCCTCGCGAATTCGGGTCGAGGGGTAAGCGGAAGCGTCGTTCGGATCGTCGCCTGCTGAGGAGCTTGCTGTTTCATGGCGGAAGAGCAGGACAAGGACAGTAAAACAGAAGCGCCGTCGGAAAAGAAGATTTCCGACGCGACCGAGAAAGGCAACGTCCCTTTCTCGCGTGAGGTGACCGCTTTCGCCTCGACGCTGGCGATCTACATTTTCGTCGTCTTTTTCCTTTCGGACGGCGCGGCAAACATGGCCGAGGCGCTGAAGGACATTTTCGAGCAGCCGGAAGCCTGGCGCCTCGACACCGCAACCGACGCCGTCGCCCTGATTTCGCATGTCGTTCTGAAATGCGCCGCGCTGGTTCTGCCGGTTTTCATCCTGCTCATCCTCTTCGGCGTCGGGTCGTCGATCTTCCAGAACCTGCCGCGGCCGGTCCTCGACCGCATCCAGCCGAAATGGAACCGGGTATCGCCGGTGGCCGGTTTCAAACGGATCTACGGCGTTCAGGGGCTGGTGGAGTTCGGCAAGTCGCTGTTCAAGATCATCATCGTTTCGATCGTCGTCGTCCTCGTGCTCTGGAACGATTATTTCGCCACGCTCGACATGATGTTCTCCGATCCGGTGACGATCTTCACGACGATGATCTCCGACCTCAAGCAGATCATCATCGTCGTTCTCTTCGCCACCGCGACGCTCGCCATCGTCGATCTCTTCTGGACGCGCCATCACTGGTACACGGAGCTCAGGATGACGAAGCAGGAGGTCAAGGACGAGCTGAAGCAATCGCAGGGCGACCCGATCGTCAAATCGCGGCTCAGATCGATGCAGCGCGACCGTGCCCGCAAGAGGATGATCTCCTCGGTTCCGCGCGCAACCCTGATCATCGCCAATCCGACCCACTATGCCGTAGCACTGCGCTATGTGCGCGAGGAGAGTGACGCGCCGGTCGTCGTGGCCATGGGAAAGGACCTGGTGGCCCTGAAGATTCGCGAAATTGCGGAGAAGAACGGCATCCCCGTCTTCGAGGATCCGCCGCTTGCACGCTCCATGTTTGCACAAGTCTCGGTGGATAGTGTCATTCCACCGGTGTTTTACAAGGCAGTCGCCGAACTGATTCACCGGGTTTATGCAGCTCAGCCGCAACAAAGACGGGTGACATGATCTTGAAAAAGTGCCAATTCTCCGAAGAACGAGAACAGATAGTTGCGGAGGCGATCCGTCCGGTTGCGACCGAATTGCGCCTCATCGATGCTGCGGATTTCATCGCGCTCCTGCGCTTCGAGTCCTATGCGAGCATCGCCGATTTGGTGGAATCGGCGGCAGAGCTCTATTTCCTGCCCGGTACCGTGAACTTCGGCCTCGGCGGCAACTATAATCTCGACTGGGACAGTCGCCCGGAGGTTATCCTCGACCTCGAACTGAAGCCCCGCGGCGTGACGGTCTATGCGCGACTCGTGCTCGCGGGCGATACGGCCGGCATCGAGATCAGCCACATCAACTTTCAACAGTCCTCCGGCAATCCGGACGAGAACACGGCCTTTCTCGCCAAGAGCCTGGCAGAGGCGAAGTTCGTCAAAACCTATCCGCTGCCGCTGGCGAGTTGAGGAAATCGAACAGGCCGCCGTGGGAATTCCGGATCTCGACAGGCCTTAGCTATGGCTAGCTGATATAGCCAAGGCGGATCGCCTTGGCTATCGCCTGGATCCGGTTGACGGAGTCGAGCTTCGTCGTCGCGGCCCCGAGATAGGCATTCACCGTATGTATCGAGAGGCCCATCTTGTCGGCGATCTCCTCGCTGATATGTCCGTCGCCGGCCATTTGCAGGCAGGCGATCTCGCGATCGCTCAAAGCTTCGGTCTTGAACAGGCGCTTCTCGTCGGCGGCCAGGAGGTCTGTCATGATCTGCGCGCTGCGGCCGTGCAGCTCGACGACCTGTTCGCCCGAAACATCGAGGTAGCTGCCGGCGAAAATCACGTAGCCGTTGCCCTGCGCGCCGAGCCTTATCGGAAAGGCGATGCCCGAATAGGAAAGCTTGCGCTCTCTCAGCCGGCGCGTGAACGGGCCGAAATCCGAGGCTTCGGCGGTCTGATGCTCGCCCTGACCGTTCCAGAGCACCGGCAGCAGGGAAAGATCGAGATGCTGGAGCAACTCGTCGCCGTAGAGAATAATCAGATCACGCGCGTTTTCCTCGCAAGCGGCTCCCCAGTTGTGGAGGACGCAGGTGAGCTTACGCGTTCCGGGGACGCCCCTGCCATTCGTTCGCAGAACGGCGAAATTCTTGGCGTTGATCTGCCGTTGCATGGCCTGCAAGCGCGTCACCAGCGTCGCCGCCCGCGCCGCGCGGACGTTGCGACCCGACCGGCCGGCGTCGTCACGATCCTGCGTCACGAGATAAGCCATCGTCACCGCTCCTAAACCAGATTGTTGCGCACGGCGTGGGCGATCGCTTCCGACCGCGTTCGCGTCGCGGTCTTGCGCATTACACTGGTGATGTAGTTGTTGATCGTGTTGCGGGAGATCCCGAGTATGACGGCGATCTCATCGCTCGTCTTGCCTTCGGCAATCCAGAACAGACATTCGAGCTCGCGCTCGGTCAGTTCGCATTCCCGGTCGTGGCGCACATCGGCCTTGATCTTGTGACTGGCGACATAGCCGGCAAGCACCGCGATGTCGCGCAGCGCCTCCTGGGAGAGGATCACGTCCTCCGGGAAGAGCAGCATCAAGGAGAACCGCGTGCGCCCTACGCTGAAGGTCACGGCGCAATAGCTCCGGCTAACCCCGCGCGGCAGACCGATATCGTCGGGCATCGTATGGAAGGCCGGCTGCAGTTGGGCGAGGCACTTTTCCAGTTCGGTGCTCTTCGCATGGAGCCCGGCGATAATGCCCGAAAGACGCCGAACGATGTCGAACGGCCAGTCGGAACAGACGACAAAATCAAGTCCGCCGTCCTGCGAAACATCCTGCCGGGCGAGAAGGTAATGGGTTGCGCCGACATATTCCGTCAGCGCTGCCAATCCGTTGCCGAGTCCCGTGCCCGAGGCCACTTCCCCAAGCCTTCGGATCAGTTGCTCCCTTGATATTTTGCGTCCACAAACCCGCGGAGCAGCGGTCTCCGAAGACCAGACTGCGTCCGACCGCGACATTTCCATAACACTCAGCCCCCGTGCCGGATTCGACGCCCTGGAATGTCACGCTTGCCCTGTCGTCCCCGACAGCCGGCTTCGCCGGTATTCTTGCCACCAAGCGAGCATCAGGACGCGAATCAATTGCTAAACTGTACATCGCTGCCCCCAAAAAGACAGGGCGTCCTGTTGCGGGATTACTTGCCAACCCTGCCTTGAGCCATTCACGTATGCGTGAGCCGGTGGGCGGCCGGTCACGCTTCCACTCCGACCAATTCTCTAATCAAGTTGTTGATAATAAACGCCATCCTGCGATCGTTGTTTGTGGCTGCGCGGTTGAAAATCCGTGACATAGGACGGGAGCTCGCCCTTTCGTTGCAGATCGGTTGCTTTCGGGACGCCTCAACTGTTCATCCAAGACTTACTTTAAGCCGGGGAATGTTGCCGAAATGCATCAAATCCTGGCGGGCTCAATGACAGCAACGCCGGGAATGCGGAAAGTCTGTGCTTGAAATTATATTCCACCTTTTCGAATATATATTTCAATATTCCTCCGGAACCCGCAAACAACGCGGAGTAACTGTTTGTGCGAGCCGCAGCACGGAAAGCGGCGTGCGAATCTAAATTAATTAAAAATTGGTTTAAATTTGCCGACGGCCATCTGACGGAGTCCATGACGAGGGGCGGATTCTTTGACCGGACTCCGCCATGTCGTCGCCAGCCGGAGCTAGACTCGCCAATACTCTCGGAAGGCCCTTGCGCCGGCGCGGGCCGGAGCGAGGCGCGCGCAATAGGCAAAGTCCCGCCTGTTGGGCGGGACTTCGTTCCAGTTCAGGTTTCCGCCGGCATTTTTCACGCCGCCCGATCGACCGCCCATTTTCGCAGGATCTTCGCCGCCCGCTCTTCGCTGATCTCGACCATCCGGGCGAGACGCCGCTCCGGCCCTTCCTTGACGCGGCGGTTGAAGCCCGCCTCGTCGCCGAGATTGAGCAGATCGTCGCCGCCGTCGAAGCCGAAATCGGAGCCGAACCCCTCCATGAGGGCACCCCCTGCGCCGGCGCCGGCGGGCGAGAAGTCCGGCAGTTCGAGCCCTGCGGCTTCGCCTTCAAGCTTGCCCGCCTGGCCACCGAAGCCCAGCTGGCGGGCAAGCGGCCGCATCCCGAACCACACGACCAGGAAAGCGACTGCGACGAAGGCGAGCGCGTTGATGATGCCGCCGAGGTTGCGCGTCAGCATTTCCATGATCCCCGGACCCGGCACCGCCTGGTCGAGGAGCTGTGTCTCCACGAAATCCATGGCGTTCAACGTCACGACGTCGCCGCGGCCCGGATCTATCCCGGCGGCAGAGGAAACGATCTTCTGCATCTCCTGCAGATAGGCATCGATCTTCGCCTGATCCGCCGGTTCGCCAGCCATGGCCGCGAGGCGCCCGCGATTGACGACGACCGCGATCGACAGCCGCTCGATCGAATAGCTGTTCTTGACGGTGGCGATCGTCTTGCTGTTGATCTCGTAATTCGTCTGCTCTTCCTTCTTCTCCGCCTCGTCGCTCGACTGCTGACCGGCTCCGCCGCGCGGGGCGGCCTGGGGGACGTTCTGCTGGACCGTCGCGGCATTGTCCGGCTGTTGCTGGCTGGACTTCTGCTCTTCCTTGATCACGCGCGTCGAGCGCTCGACGCGCGATTCCGGATCGAAGACCGTCTCCTGAATCTGCTGCGCATCGGTGTTGAGCCTGGCGGTGACGCTGGTGCGGAAATTGTCCATCCCGAGGAATGGCGCCAGCGCATTGTCGATCTTCTTTTCGAGATCGGACTGAACGTTCTGGACGACGCCGAGTGACTGATTGAGCGCGCTGTTCGACGGGTCGTCGCCGGATGCGAGCAGTTGGCCGGTCGAATCGAGGACGGTGACGTCGTCGACATCGAGGCCCGGCACGGACGACGCGACCAGATGCCGGATCGAGGACGCGGCGCCGCGGCCGACCGTGGCGCTTGCCCGTATCATGACCGAGGCCGTCGGCGTCTGCTCGGCCTTGCGGAAGCTGCCGCGCTCCGGCATGACGATGTGGACGCGTGCGGCGGCGATGCCGGAGATCTGCTGGATCGTGCGGGCGATTTCGCCCTCGAGCGCCCGAACGCGGGTCACTTCCTGCATGAAGGACGTGAGCCCGAGCGAACCGACATTGTCGAAGAGCTCGTAACCGGCATTGGCGCTGCTCGGCAGGCCGCGCTCGGCAAGCAGCAGACGGGCCTTGCCGGTCATGCCCACGGGCACCTGGATGCTGCCGCCGTCGGTGCCGACTTCGAAGTCGACGTTGGCCTCTGCTAGCGCAATGCTGATCTGGGTGACATCGCTGCGTTCGAGACCGACATAGAGCGTCTCGAAGGACGGCCGGTTCACATAGATACCGGCACCGAGGACGAAGCCGATCGCCACGACGCCGGCCACGGCAAGCGCGATGAGCTTTCCTTGTCCGAGATCGCTCAGATTTTTCGTGAACATCGAGAATTGATCGAACAGATTCATTCTGTTTCCGCACCCAGTATCGCAAGGCATCCGCTCCGATTATCCGGTCGGTACCCTGCGCAGATCCAACATTCGGGTTTGCTGGAAAACGGCTTGCGCTCAGCCGTTCTGCATTAGCCGCGAATCTACCAGCCCCGGAAGCGAAGCTAGGACACGAAACTTGCGCGAACTTGGCGAAAGGTCAGGTATCGGCGAACTGTCGCGCAGCGCACCGTCCCGATCGCGCGGCCCCCCTCGTCCGCCAGTCGGGAGAGGGTTAGCCCTGGGGTTAAACCCGGGTGCGACCCGAAGGAAGGGGCACTCCTCTGCGACGGCGCCCCTCAGAAGGCCTCGAAGTCGCCGGCCGCCTTGGTCAGCGGCTGCGAATGCCCATGCCGGAGAATGCCGCTGCCGAGCGCTTTCTTCATGTCGGCAAGCTTGACGAGGCTGACTGCGGTGGTGACGTCGACCAGGCAGGTGTCGGGAATGGAGGCGGTGATGGTATCGATGAACTCGGCGAGCCCGCGCGTCTTCTGCACCGCAAGGTCGATGCCCTGCAGCACCATGATCCTGTCCGCGCCGGCGCCGTCGTCGCTCATGAGTTGAGGCTCTATGCGCTCGATCAGATAAGCGACATCGTGGAGCTCCGTGACGACGCGCATCAGCACGTCCGGCAGAGATTCTTCCGCGTGAGGCTGGTTGTGGTCTTTCTGCATTGTTTCCTCACGTGGCCTCGGCCGGTATGATCAGAAGAATTCGATGGAGCTTTCGGCCGGCTTCGGCACGGCGGGCCGCTGGTCCATCTGAAGCGCCCGCTGTGCCTCCACGCCCGTCAGCGCATATTGGCGCGCGCGCCCGGACGACGGCCAGTATTCGAGCTTGCGTCCGTGGTCGCCGCCGGTGCTTTCGCCGACGATGCGGATACCCTCGTCCATCAGGAACTGACGCGCGAAGGCGGCATTCTGCTCGCCGACGTTCGAGAAACGCGCAATCGTCCTGGCGCCGCCGAAGATCTTCGCCTCCAGCCGGTCGCGCCGCGCCCCCTGCTTCAGGAGGCCGTTGATGAGAAGCTCCATCAGGTGCACGCCGTAGCGCGTGGCGTCCGCGCCGGAGCTCGGCGAGGTCGCCGATCCCGGCAGCAGGAAGTGATTCATGCCGCCGACGCCGGCCACCGGATCGCGCATGCAGGCGGCCACGCAGGAGCCGAGAATGGTCGAAAGCACGATATCCGGATCGTTGACGACCTTGAACTCGCCCTGAATGACATGAACGCGCCTGCCGGCAGCCTCGGTGTTCATTTCAGCGCCCCGAACACGGCCTCGATCGCGGCTTTCATCTTTTCGATCGTGAACGGCTTGGCCAGCACGTTGTTGGCGCCGAGCGCAGCCGCCTTCTGCACCAGGGCGCGGTCGCCCTGTGCCGTGAGGATGATGAAGGCCGCCTTCTTCGTGGCCGGGTTCGCACGTACCGCCTGGAGCAGGCCGAGCCCATCCATTTTAGGCATGTTGAAATCGGAGATGACCAGATGATGGGGATTCTGAGCCATGATCTTCATGCCCTGTTCCCCGTCACCGGCTGCGGTGATCTGCTTGAAGCCGAGCTGCTGCAGTGCGTCGCCCAAGAGCAGACGACTCGTGACCTGATCGTCGACGATCAGAACTTTTATCTTTTCGGCGAGAGACATTATTCGATTCCTTCTTTTCGGGCTGCCGCCGTCTTCAAAATCTCCTCCCCGATCGATCCGAGGGGGAGCTGCGTTTCGACCGCGCCCAATTCATAGGCGACGCGCGGCATGCCGTAGACGACACAGGTCTTTTCGTTCTGACCGAAGGTGCGTGCCCCGGCATGCCGCAATTTCAGAAGACCGGCGGCGCCATCGCGGCCCATTCCGGTAAGAATCACCCCGACGGCGTTGCGGCCCGCCAGTTCGGCGACGGAACCGAACAGCACGTCGACCGAGGGTCGATGTCCGTTGACCGCCGGCTGATCCACCAGGCGGCAGCAGGGCGCGGCGGCATTATGCACCTCAAGATGCCGTTCGCCGCCGGGCGCCAGGTAGACCTTTCCGACCTCGAGCCGCGCGCCATCCGTCGCCTCCTGGACCGTGGGGGCGCAAAGCCGGTTCAGCCGCTCGGCGAAGCTCTTCGTGAAGGTGTGCGGCATGTGCTGCGTGATCACCGTCGGCGGGCAATTCGCCGGGAATTTCTGCAGGACCGTGATCAGAGCCTCGACCCCGCCGGTCGAAGCTCCCATCGCGACGATCTTGCGCCCTGCCCGGTAGTCGGAAACGGCTGTCACCGCCGGCGCGGCCGCCCTGTTGCTGGTGATCATGGACTTGCGCTGCGAACGCGCGGCCGCCTTGACCTTGTCGGCGAGATCGCGGAACGGATGCGGATCCCCTTGCTGCGGCTTGCTGACGCAGTCGAAGGCGCCGATCTCGAGCGCGGCGATCGTGGCTTCCGCGCCCCTATGCGTCAGCGTCGAGACCATGATCACCGGCATGGGCCTCAGCCGCATGATCTTGTCGAGGAATTCGAGGCCGTTCATATTCGGCATCTCGATGTCGAGGGTCACGACATCGGGGTCGAGCTGCTTGATCGCCTGGCGCGCCTCGAGCGCGTCGGCAGCCTGACCGACGACCGTAATGTCCGGATCGGCATTGAGCACGGCGGAGATGAGGCCGCGCATGGTGGCCGAGTCGTCGACGACGAGAACACGTGCGGGAGTGCTCATGCCCGACCTCCGTGGAACTTGCCGGTGTGGCGATAGGTCGTGATGCCGATATTGTCGAAGAGCGCCTTTGCATCCCCCGACACACGTTCCGAGTGGCCGATATAGAGGTGCCCGCCATTGTCCAGCACGCCGGCGAAGCGCGACCAGATCTTCATCTGCGTCGGCTCGTCGAAATAGATCACGACGTTGCGGCAGAAGATCACGTCGAACGGCCCCTTGAGCGGCCACTGCGCCATCAGGTTGAGCTCGTTGAAGGTGATCAGCCGCTTGACGCGATCGTCGACCTGCCACTTGCGGCGGCCGCCGACTTCGACCTCGCTGAACCATTGCTTGCGCATGGCAGGGTTCACCGTCTCGATCGCCGTCGCGTCGTAGGCGCCGGCCCGCGCCAGCGCCAGGATCTTCGGGTCGATATCGGTCGCGAGGATGCGAAAGTCGTAGTCCGCGGCATTGGGCAGCAGCGACAGCACCGTCAGCGCCATCGAATAGGGCTCCTGGCCATCCGAACACGCCGCAGACCAGATGCGAACGCGACCGCCGTTCTTCGCGCGGGCGATGAGACCCGGCAAAACGTCTGTTTTCAGGTGCTCGAAATGATGGTTCTCGCGGAAAAAGCGGGTGAAATTCGTCGTGAGATGCGAAAGCATGTCGCGGCGCGCCGCCGCCCCGGCAGGCGAAGCGACGAGCTGGCAGTATTCGCGGAACCCCTTCAGTCCGAGATTGCGGATATGCTTCGAAAGCCGCGAATAGACGAGCGATGCCTTCGATTCGTTGAGATAGATGCCGGCATCCGCGTAGATCATCGCGGCGATCTCGGTAAGATCGCGGCGGGTCAGCGGATATTCTCCGCTCGCGAGACATTCCTCCGGATACGGACTCTGATCGATGTTGGCCCGGACCCTCATGCCGCCTCCCTTTCCTCGCTCGGGAAGACCGAGTCGAGCTCTACGAGGCAGATCATGCGCCCCTCTATAGCCAACACGCCACGTGCGAAACTCCGCTCGAAATCGGACGCGATGTCCGGTGTCGGCTGAATATCGCGGTCGGAGACGGTGAGAATGTCGGAAACGGCGTCGACCAGCAGGCCGACCACCCTGCTGTTGACCTGTGCGACGATGATCACGTGCCGAACCGTCGGCTCGGCCGCCTTCATGCCTAGCCGGGCGGAGAAATCGACGATCGGCAGCACGGCGCCGCGCAGATTGATGACCCCGAGCACGCAGGCGGGCGCATGCGGCATGGGGGTCGCCGGCGTCCATCCGCGAATTTCGCGCACCGACATGATGTTGACGCAGAATTCCTGGTCGCCGACGCGGAAGGCGATCAGCTCCCGTCCCCCACTGGTCAGATGTTTTGCGGCATTGGTCATGGGGATTATCCGGCGGCAGCAAGAGACATTTCGGGTTTCAGGGATTGCCCGCGCGACGCAGCAACGATGGCGTCGACATCGAGGATGAGTGCCACGCGCCCGTCGCCGAGAATGGTGGCCGCGGCGATGCCGGGCACATGCGTGTAGTTGGCTTCGAGGCTCTTGATCACCACCTGGCGCTGGCCCTGGATGGCATCGACCATCAACGCGCGCTGGCCGCCGCCTTCGGATTCGACGAGAAGCGCCACACCTTCGACCGGGTTGGCCTGTGCCCCGCGAAAGTTAAGGATGCGGCCCACATCCACCAGCGGGCAGAAGGAGTCGCGGATCGAGATCAGCCGCTGGCTGGACCCGAAGCTGTGAATCGCGGAGGCCTCCGGCTGCAGCGTCTCGACGATTGCCGTCAGCGGCACGACGAGCGTCTGGTTGGCGACGGTCACCACCATGCCGTCGAGGACGGCGAGCGTCAGCGGCAGGCTCATGGTGAAGATCGAGCCCTGGCCCGGCTTCGAAGAGATGTTGATGCGGCCGCCGAGTGCCTGGATGGAGCGCTTGACGACATCCATGCCGACACCGCGGCCGGAAATGTCGGAGATCTTGTCGGCCGTGGAGAAACCCGCGTGGAAGATCAGGTTGTCGACCTCCTCGTCCGAAAGGTTTGCGTCCGCGGCAATGAGATCGTTGTCGATCGCCTTCTGGCGCACCTTCTCGCGATTGATGCCGGCGCCGTCGTCTGCAAGCTCGATGACGATGCGGCCGGAGCGGTGCTTGGCCGTCAGCCGCACCGTTCCTTCCGGGTTCTTGCCCGCGGCAACCCGTTTTTCGGGCGTCTCGAGACCGTGATCGACCGCGTTGCGGATCATGTGCGTGAGCGGCTCGGCGAGCTTGTCGATCACCGTCTTGTCGACTTCCGTATTTTCACCCTCGGTGATGAGACGGACGGACTTGCCGGTCATGTCGGCGATTTCGCGGACGATGCGGGACATGCGCTGGAAGACCGGCTTGACCGGCTGCGCGCGGATCGCCATGACGCTGTCCTGGATTTCGCGCGTAAGCTGCTGCAGTTCCTCCAGGCCCATATTGATCGACGACGTGCCGTTGGTGTCGTTTTCGATCACGCTCTGCGACAGCATCGCCTGGTTGATGACGAGTTCCCCGACGAGATTGATCAGGCGGTCGACCCGATCGAGATCGACGCGAATGGTCGGGGTCGCGGCGGAAGCGGCCTGCTGGGCGGCAGCCTGTGCCGCCGATGCCGACTGGGAATTGCGGGCATTCTCCGGGGAGACGCGCGCCGTAGACTGCGCCATTTGCAGGACGTTGCTCGCCGTCTGCGCCGCCGCGACGGCCGCATTCCGGGGGTCGCCCTCGCTGGTGGCGGCGCGGTTCTCTTGCCCGGCAGGCGCCTGGGCTTCCTCATCGAGGATCGAAAGGTCGAAGGGGACGGGCTGCATCGGCAGGTCCTCGTCCATCCCGACCATACCGCCGGCAAGCGCGACGTCGAGGTCGCAATCCCACTCGGCGAATTCGAATACGGAGCGGATCGCCTCTTCGCCCTGGTCGGTCTTGAGCGAAACCTTCCAGGAGAAATAGGCCTCCTCCGGATTCATCCGGTCCAGCGGCGGCAGAGTGTCCATCTCGCAATGGATGCTCATTTCGCCGAGGCGCGAGAGATCGCGCAGGAGCAGCGTGGCGTCGTTGCCCTTGGAATAAAGATCCGACTTGGGCTTGAAGACGATCTCATAGGTGGACGGTTCGATCGTCGGCTCGTCGCCTGTCTCGAAATCGTCAAAGGAGAAGGCAACCGGCTGGAAGCCTTCCTCGTTGACGGCCGGAGCAGCCGGGGCAATGCCGACCGGCGCCGTCTTCGGCGCGGATTCGGCGGCGGCTTGCGGCAATTCGCCGTTGGCGAGTGCTTCGAGTTCCTTGATCAGTTGCCGGCTGCGCGCCTCGTCGACGCCGCCGCCGTCACGGGCGGCGTTGGTGAGATCGGCAAGCACGTCCGCCGATCTCAGCATGACTTTCAGAACGTCCTGATTGGGTTCCAGCCTGTTGGATCGAACGCAATCGAGCGTCGTCTCGAACACATGCGCGAAGGAGACGAGATCGTCGAGCCCGAAGGCGCCGGCGCCACCCTTGATGGAATGGACCGCACGGAAAACGGCATTCACCGTTTCCGGATCGCGATCGCCGTCATTGAGCTTGAGGAGACCCGATTCCAGTTCCGCGAGTTGCTCCTCGCATTCCTGGAAGAAAATCTCTTTGATTTCGTTCATGTCCATTGGATGGCTGTCCCCGGAATTCAGGCCGTTACGCGCTCGATGGCATCGATCAGCTTGGTCGGGTCGAACGGTTTGACGATCCAGCCGGTGGCGCCCGCCTGCCGCGCACGGTTCTTCTTGTCCGCATCGCTCTCGGTGGTCAGCACGAGGATCGGCACCGCACGGTAGCGATCGTTCTTGCGCACACCCTCGATGAAGCCGAAGCCGTCGAGGCGCGGCATGTTGATGTCCGTTACGATCACGTCGGGGTTGGCCGTGTCGAGCTTCTCGAGGCCCTCGACGCCATCCTCCGCCTGGATCGTTTCGAATCCGGCATTGTTGAGGGTGACGAGAAGCATGTTCCGGATCGTCCGGGAATCGTCGACAGTCAGAACTCTCTTCTTCATTGCTCAAATCTCCTTTGCCATCAGGGGACCGATGTCCGCCCCGATGAGCTGTGTCGTCTTGATGAAAGCGTCGGACACCTCGGCAAAGGTGAAAGACAAGCGATCCGCTTCCCAGCTTCTCGCGGCGGCCATGAGCACCTGGACACAAAGCGCCCCGACGCGCTCGACGGCGGACGCGTCGATCGCCACGGCGCCGCCTTTCAGTGCCAGGAGGCTTTCATGCAGCACCGTTGCCTCGTTCAGGTCCAATACCGGAGCGAGCTTCAGCGTATTTCGTGCGGAGTTTCTGCTGGCCATTTTTCCCTCGCTTGACATGCCCTGCTAGCGCCGCCATCCGGCCAGATGACGTTCGGAAGTGACTTCGACGAACGGGCTCGTCGTCTCGTCTTCCGGCGCTTCTATCCTCATCCGCGGGGCGAAGCTCGCGGCCGATCTCGCCTGACGGTCGAGATGAAAGCGACGGACGGTCTCGCCCAGCTCCACGATGACACCGTGAAGATCGTCGGCCGATGCGAGTGCCGCGCCCCCGAGTGCGGCGTTTCGGTTCATCGCCCGCGCGATCCCGTCGATTTCCGATGTTGCGGAGGCAAGATCGCTCACCTGACATTCGGCCTCGCGGGCAATGCCGGTGACGGCCTCGTTTATGGAGATTACCTGTTCGGCGATGCTGCTGATCGCGTGCTGTGTCCGGCCGACGATCTCGACCCCGGCCACGACCTGGCCCTTGGTTCCGGTCACGAGTTGCTTGATCTCGCGCGCCGCTTCGCCGGAGCGTTGCGCGAGCGCACGCACCTCCTGCGCGACGACCGCGAAACCGCGGCCGCTTTCGCCCGCCCTTGCGGCCTCGATTCCTGCGTTGAGGGCCAGGAGATTGGTCTGGAAGGCGATCTCGTCGATCACGCCGATGATCTGACCAATCTTCTCGGCGGAAGCCTCGATGTCCGCCATGGCAGAGATCGCCTGACCGGCGATCTCGCCGCTGCGTTCCACGGCGATCCGCGTCTCGCCTGCCTTGGTCTCGGTCTCGGCGATCCGGATCGATCCGGTGCGAATCCGCTCGGTTACGGTGCCGAGGCTCACGAGATGCTGGTCGATGGCTTTCGCTTCTGCGCCGGCATTGCCCGAGAATTCGGCGGCACTGCCGCGCAGCTCCGAGACGATGGCCTCGGCCGCCGTGGCGCGTTTGTCGGCCGCAAGCAGCGCATCCCTGATCTGGCCCAATGCCGTGTTGAGGCCTGCCACGATCGGCTGGTAGGCATCCGGCGCATCTTCCGGAAGACGCGCGGTCAGGTCGCCCTCCCCGATAGCCCGAAGAAAATCCGAGAAGAGTGTCTTCAACTCGCTTTCGTCGTCCCGGCGCTGCTCCGAAAGCTGCCGCTGGTGCTGCTGGCGCAGCGCGTTGAAACGCAGCGAGACTGCAATCTCCGTATCGACGAAGGCAGTGCGCACGAGAGCGGCGACGAGATCGCGGAGTTCTTTCCTGCGTGCCTTGCCGAGGGAGAGGATCGATTTCGGCCAGGCATCCTCGATCGCACCGAGGATAAGGTGCTCGAGCACGATCGCATGACTTGCGATCTGCCAGCGCGGGTCGAGACCCATGCGGCTTTCGGTATCGGCGAGGACCTTTACGCGCTCCGCATAAAGTCCGTCGAAACGCGCATCTGTGAGCACGTTCCAGTGTGACGATTGAAGATCGTGCAGGCGGTCGATCTGGCGGTCGCTGTCGAAGTGCCGCGCCGCGTCGGGGCTCGCCTGCAGGCGGTGCGAGAGGGCGCGCAACGCCAGGTCGATGCGTGGCGAAAGAGCCTGGCGGTGATCGCGCAGCAGCGCGCAGGCATCCTCGTCGAGACCGGCAAAGCGCAGGCGTTCCAGCAGGCTGCCCGCCTGGCCCTTTCTCGCCTGTTCTGACGCTTCCTGTTTCACCCTGGTCCCCGGCTGCTGATACGTCCCGCATTCGAAATCTGCTGGGGAGGGTCGCCGCCGGCGGCCGGTCACGCCCACCCGATAGAGCAGCGCGCCCGGAAGCGCCCGCCATCGTCCGTCCCACAGTGATTTCAATGAAAGTGGATACCGGACCGAAACCGGTACGGCGGTGCGGCATCATGCCTTGAGGAGAAGTAGAGACTTCCTATTCCGACGTGCTGGACCATGTTTATGGTTAATTCCTTGCTTGAAAGTTAATGCCTCATGCCTCCTAACCGGAATCGCTAAAATTCAACCGGAGCTTTGCCGTCCGCTAGCGATGCAACGTTTTCTTTGAACGCAGCCACAGGTTTTCAATGATGAGAGTTTAGAATTGCGGATCTGCCTGCCGTTCAGTATCGAAGCATACAGCGTCATGCGTCTCCCATCGGACGGGCAGTGGTCGCTATAGCATTTGAAGTGCTGCATGTTCCTGGTGTCGGCTGCGATTCAGAACATGCAGGTGTGATGGCGCGAACTACGCGTTGAGTAGCATCTTCAAGCAATGGGCGGCATCATGACGGTGCGCCACGGGACGTGAACAATGATTGTTCTTGGAATAGGCGCCATCATCACCGCAACGCTCGCAATGGCAGCGATATCGATCGTCGTCAACCTTGAGTATGGCCGCGCAGCGAGCAGAACGTCCGTCTTCTGAAATTCCTTTACGGATCACTCCGGACATGCGCAGCAGTGCGCCGGCGCCATGTCTCGGCATAAGCCGCACAGGCGTCCGGATTTGCGGCCGGTATCGGCGCGGTCCCCGTCCTGACGCGGGCGCCCGCAACGAGGCAGGCGGCGCCGAGGCTCGTTCCCGTGCTGTTCAGCCTGTTGGCAAGCACAGGCCGGCCGGTGGCGGCGGCAAGCATCCTCAGATAGGCGTCGTTCAAGGCAAACGGCCCCTCGACCAGGATCTCGCCCCTTGCCCCGATCAGATCGAGGCAGGTCGCCGTCATCAGTGCAAGATGAAAAGAGACGACGGCGAGCCGTTCGGCGGCAGCGAGCTTGCCTTCGTCCGTCGTCCAGCAGGGGCGCGCAGCCGGAAACGGCCCCGAACCACCCGGCAGCGACGGCAGCAGCATATGCCCTTGTTCCAGGACACGGGCTTCGGCCTCGGGCGAGGCCGGCGGCGGATCGTCGCCGATCAGCAGGGAATAGGCGCGCCCGCCCATGAAGCGGGCCGAAGGCACCGGATCACCGAGTGCGTTGACGTTGATGAGCGTGTCGCGCCGCTCGTCGAGTTTCACGGGAACGGCGCCGACGGCGAGCATCACAACCCAGGTTCCGGTCGAGACTACTGAGAACGGCGCCTGGCGCGTAATGAGATGCGGCAGCAGCGAGGCGTTCGAATCGTGAATGCCGCAGTGGACCGGCGTTTCCGGCGGCAGGCCCGTCTCATCGGCAACCTGCCGAAGCAGGGGACCAAGCACGTCGCCCGCCCTTCGCACCGGCGCGAAAAGAGAGCGCCAGCCCTGCTCATCGACCATCGACGAGAAGGTTGCCGCCTTCGGATTCCAGAGATCGGTATGGCAGCCGAGCGAGGTCAACTCGCTCGTCCTGACCCCCGTCAGCCGGTAGGACCAATATTGCGCATAGGTGAGGATCGTCGCGACGCGGGCGAAATGCTCCGGAAACATGCGCTGCTGCCAGAAGAGCTGAGCGCCGACATTGAGACCCATCGGCAGGCGCGCCGAACCGGTCTCCGTGAAGAGAGGGCGCGCCTTCTCGTATTCCTCCGCGAGCGCATCCGGACCGGCGAATTCATAGTCCAGAACCGGCAAGGCGAGCTCGCCCGCTTCATCGAGCAGCACGGCGGTCGCGCCGTGCGTGGTCACCGAAATCGCATCCACCGGGTGCTCCCCGTGAAGCGCGGCCAGACTGTCGAGAATGAAACGCCAGAGGCGCTCGGTGTCGAAATGCGGGTAAAGCCCGTCAGCGCTGACACCATTGCCGGCTTTGCGAACGGCGACTTCCTCGAAGCGCTCGAGATCGACGAGTGCGACCTTGGCGTTTGTCTTGCCGATATCGATGACGGCGACGGTTTTCATCATCATTTGAGGTGGAAGACGGTTTTGAGCGGCACGGCGACCGGCTCGTTGTCGGCGCGGGTCTCCATGATATCAGCCATATGGGCCCACCATTTACGCATCACCGGGTGCGACGGCAGATCGGCCATCCTGTGATCGTCCGAACGCCAGAGGACGCCGAAGAGCAGGCCGTTCTCCTCATCGAGGTGGATCGAATAATCGGAGACACCGGCGTCCTTCAGGAGCGTGACCAACTCCGGCCAGATCGCGTCGTGACGCGCCTGGTATTCGGCGGCCTTGCCGGGATGGAGTCGCATGCGGAAGGCGTATTTTTCCATGACTTGCATCTCAACGAACGGAACGGCGGCGGGCGCGCTGCCAGAGAATCGGCAGCGCGATCACCGAAATCAGGAGCAGGCCGATGAAGATCGACATGACGATGCCGGGCACGTTCAGGAGGCCGAAGCCGAAAGTGACCATGCCCATGATCAGCGCCGCCAGCACGACCCCGGGTATCGTGCCGGAGCCGCCGAGAATGTTCACGCCACCGAGCACCACCATGGTCACGACCTCGAGCTCCCAGCCGAGTGCGATCGAGGGCCGTGTGGAGCCAAGCCGCGAGGTGAGGCAGACGGAGGCGAGCCCGGCCATAAGGCCGGTCAGCAGGAAGAGCGTGAACTTGACCCGCCCGACTCGCACGCCGGAAAAGAGTGCCGCCGTCTGGTTGTTGCCGATGGCATAGACGGCACGGCCGAAATTCGTCCTGTGCAGCAGGACTGCGTAAATGACGGCGAGCACGACGAAGAGCGTGAACTCGAAGGAGAAAACCCACCAGACATAGCCTTGGCCGAACCAGGCGAAGCTCTCGGGATAGCCGGTAAAGGCCTGGTCGCCGAGCACGATGAAGGACAGGCCGCGAAACAGGCTCATGGTGCCGATCGTCACCACGATCGACGGCAGACCCAGGCCTGTGATCAGGAGCCCGTTGACGAGACCGCAGAGGAGACCGACGCCAAGGCCGGTCGCGACGAGCGCGGGTGTGCCGAACCCGAGTTGCACCGCATAGCCCATGGCTGTCGAGGCAAGGGCGATTATGGAAGCGACCGAGAGGTCGATCTCGCCGGAGATGATCACCAGCGCCATGGCGAAGGCGATCATCGCCTTTTCGGTGAAGTTGAACGTGGCGTCGGACAGGTTCCACGGATCGAGGAAATAGGGCGACGCCAGCGAATTGCCGAGGAAGATCACGGCGGCGACTACGAAGAGCAGCGCTTCCCAGCTCTTCAGAAGGCGAGCGCCGCCTCCTTGCAGGCGATCGGGAATGTGGCGGGAAGAAATTTGCGCGTCCGCCATCAGACCGCCTCCGCTTTCTTGAGAATGACCCTGCCCTTGCGCCGCTCGGCGCGGGCGTTGACGGCGACCGCGATGATGATGACCGTTCCGGATATCGCCAGCTGTGCGAAGGGCGAGATATTGATGACCGGCAGGGCGTTCTTGATCACGCCGAGGAAGAGCGCTCCGAGGACGGCGCCCGCCACAGAGCCGATGCCGCCGGCAATCGAAATGCCGCCGATGACACAGGCCGCGATGATGTCGAGCTCGAAGCCGGCCGCGATGTCCACATAGGCGACCGCATAGCGCGATACCCAGAGGTAGCCCGACAGGCCCGCAAGCGCGCCCGAGAGGCAATAGGCGAAGAAACGCGTGCGCCCGACATCGATGCCCGTATAGACGGCTGCGTGCGGATTGCCGCCGACGGCATAGAAGGCGCGTCCGAGCGGCGTGCGACCCATGACCAGGAACATCAGCGCGACCATGACGAGCGAGAGCCAGGAAAGCACCGGCATGCCGGCCACATCCAGCCGCGGCAGCGCCTTGAAGGCGTCGCTCATCTCATGGGCATTGATCCACTTGCCGTTCGTCAGCACGAAGATCAGGCCGCGATAGATCGTCAGCGTTCCGAGCGTGACGACGATCGGGGGAATATCGAGCTTCCAGACCAACGTGCCGTTGATCGCCCCGAGGAAGCCGCCCAGCACCATGACGGCAACAAGGATGAGCGGTATCGGCAGGTCGGGAAAGGCGTTGTTCAACATGGCCGCGACCATGCCGCAGAGCGCGAGGTTGGCCGCCATCGACAAATCGATGCAGCGCGTGAGAATGACGGCCATCTGCCCCAGCGCCAGAATGACCAGGATAGAGGTGTCGCCATAGACGCGCGCAAGATTGGAAGGAGCCACGAAAGCCGGAAAGCGCAAGGCGATCAGGGCAAGCAGTACGGCAATCGCGACGACGAGCAGGATTTCTCGGTTCTTGAGGAGCCTGGCCATCATGCGGCCCTCCCATCGGCTTGCGTTTCTATGCCGGCTGCGGCGCGCACCAGCTTCTCGGCGGTCAGTTCCGACCGCTCGTATCTTCCGACGACGCGCCCCTCGCGCATGACGATGACGCGGTCCGACATCCCCATGATCTCGGGAATTTCCGAGGACACCATGATGACGCTCAAACCTTGCGCCGCAAGCTCGCTCATGAAGGCATGAACGGCGGCCTTGGAGCCGATGTCGATGCCCTTGGTCGGCTCGTCGAGGACGATGACCTTCGGCCGGGTGGCGAGCCACTTGGCGATGACCACCTTCTGCTGGTTGCCGCCGGAAAGCGTGCCGACGTCCTGATCCAGCGCGGCGGCCCGCAGATCGAGGCGGGAGGTGTATTCGCGCGCCAGCGCGAATTCCTCGGCAAGCCGCAGGAAGCCCGAGCGCGAGGTCTGTGAAAGCGAGGGCAGCGTGACGTTCTGGAAGATCGGCATGCCGATGATCGCTCCCTGCCGTCCGCGCTCTTCCGGCACATAGACGATGCCGGCGCGGATCGCCTCCGCCGGGCTGCGGATGACCAGCACCTCGCCGTCGAGTTTCACGGCACCGGCTGACGGGCGGGTGATGCCGATCAGCGACTGCATGAATTCCGAACGCCCGGCGCCGACAAGGCCATAGAAACCGAGGATCTCGCCGCGCCTGAGTTCGAAGTTGATGTCCTCGAATTCGGTCGGGTGGCGATAACCGGAAACGGTAAGCACCGGCTGACCGATCGTCACCTCCTTCTTCGGATAGACGGAGCCGACGGCGCGGCCGACCATCATGCGGACGAGATCGTCCTGGCTGACGTCGGCGATCAGCCCTTCGCCGACCATCGCTCCGTCGCGAAAGACGGTGTAGCGGTCGGCGATGCGGAATATCTCATCGAATTTGTGGCTGATGAACAGGATGGCCTTGCCGTCGGCCTTGAGCCGCTCGATCAGTTCGTAGAGCTCGTGAATTTCCTTGTGCGACAGAGCGGCCGTCGGCTCGTCCATGATGACGACGCGCGCATCGACCGAGAGCGCCCGGGCGATCGCGACCAGATGCTTCTTGGCGATGCCGAGATCGCGGAGGCGGATGGTCGGGTCGAAATCGGCGCCCGCGCGGCGCAACAGGGCCTGAGCGTCGGCGTTGAGCTTCTTCCAGTCGATGAGACCGAACCGGTTGCGCGGAGCGTGGCCGAGAAAGATGTTTTCCGCGACGGAGAGCTCGTCGAAGAGCACCGTCTCCTGATGAATTGCCGTGACCCCGGCGCGGGACGCAGCAAGGGCGGTCGGAAAGATGGTCTCCGTGTCGCCGAGCCGGATGCTGCCCGCATCGGGCTGATAGATGCCGGTCAGTATCTTGACCAGCGTCGACTTGCCGGCGCCGTTCTCGCCGACGAGCGCCGTCACCGAACCGGGATAGAGGGCGAGCGAGACATCGGAAAGAGCGCGCACGCCCGGAAAGGACTTCGATATGCCCTCAAGCGCAATGGCGGGCTTCATCCGCGATGTGGTTGTGTCCTGCAACAAGAGTGGATCCACCAGTTCAGTCGTTTCAATTGGAGGGCGGCCAGGTCCTCGATCGCATGAGGCTGCCCCTCATCCTGTCCCTATCCCTCTTTCCGCTCGCGGGGAGAGGGATAGGAGAAGATTGCCGCACGTCGCTTCTCCCCGTCAGAACGGGGAGAAGGTGGCCGGCAGGCCGGATGAGGGGCGGACGCCGCCTCCTGGTGACGATCAGAAGATCTTCGCGAATTCCTCGACGTTCGAGGCATCATAGACGAACGGGTCGGCCATGGCGCCTTCGTTGTTCTCGTCGAGCTTGACCGTGCCCATGCGGCCCATCTTGAGTTCCGCGCCGGGCTTGGCTTCGGCACCGTTGATGAGGTCGTAGGCGATCATCGTTGCCGAATAGCCGAGGTCGATCGGATTCCAGATGGCGAAGGACTTCGAGGCGCCGGACTTCACGTGTCCGGCCATTTCGGAGGGAAGGCCCAGACCGGTGACGTTGATCTGGCCGATCTTGCCGGCGTCGGTCACGGCCTGCGCCGCGGCGACGATGCCGACGGAGGTCGGCGCTATGATGGCCTTCAGGTTCGGATGGGACTGGATGAGCCCTTGCGTCTCGCGATAGGACTTGTCGGCCAGGTCGTCGCCATAGACGGTGGCGACCACATTGATGCCCTTGTAGTTGCCCTGGACCTTCTTCATTTCGGCGATCCACGTATTCTGGTTGGTCGCCGTTGCGGAGGCCGAGAGCACTGCGACGTCGCCGCCTTCGGGCAGATTGTCGGCGGCGAGCTTGATGATCATGTTGCCGATCAGCGGGCTCGAGGACGGGTTGAGATGCATCAGGCGGCCTTCCTTGGCCACACCCGAATCCCAGGAGATGACTTTGATGCCGCGGTCCATCGCCTTCTTCAGCGCGGGGACGAGCGCGTCCGTGTCGTTGGCAGAAACCGCGATCGCATCGACTTTCTGGGCGATCAGCGAGTTGATCACTTCGATCTGGCCTTCGGCCGTCGTCGAGGTCGGGCCGGTATAGATGATCTCGACGTCGCCGAGTTCCTTGGCCGCTTCCTGAGCGCCCTTGTTGGCCGCTTCGAAGAAGCCGATGCCCAATGCCTTGACGACAAGGGCGATCTTCTTGTTCTCCGCATGAGCGGCGTTTGCCATCAGCGCCACGGCGACGGCGGCCGTAACCATCAATGATTTTAGGACTTTCATCGTTTTTCTCTCCTCCCATGGGCCCGCATCCGGAGTGGCTGCGTCTTCCTGCCCGAACAATCATTTCCCGATCTTCACCTGGAAGCTCGGGACATCAGCTCCTCTCCCCATGCTTCATGCGGGTGTCGAAGCCTTTTCGGCGTCGGCCTTGGCGCTCTGAGCGGCGACGATCAGGCTGACGCCGGCATTTTCAAGCATCGAGGCATGTCTGTCCTCGATACCCGAATCGGTAATGACGGTGGCGATGCGCTTGAGACCGCACAGAATGAGACTCGAGCGCCTGTGAAATTTCGAGGAATCGACGAGCACGACGAGGTCGTCGGCCTGGTCGATCAGCTTCTGCTCAGCCTGGATCAGCAGCGGATCGGCCTCCATCAGCCCGAGAGGCCCCAGCCCCTGCGCCCCCATGAACATGCGCCGCGCATAGAAGTTGCGCGTCACGTCGTTCTCGAAGGGGCTCAATATGATGTTCTGCTCGCGATAGATCGTCCCGCCCGACAGCATGACGGTGTTCTTGGAATGCTTGAGCAGGTGCTCGGCGATCGGGAAGGAATTGGTGAAGACCTGCATCCGGCGATTGGCGAGGAAATGCACCATCTGAAAGGTCGTGGTGCCGCCGTTGATGATGATCGGTTCGCCGTCCTGACAAAGCGCCACCGCTTCCCGGGCGATCGCCTGCTTCTCCCGCGCATGCAGGCCTTCGTTCACCCGGAAGGGGCGGCCGGCAAGGCCTACGAACTGCGGAGGGTTGATCGCTTCGGCACCGCCCCTGACACGGCGCAGCCGCTTTTGCACATGCAGTGCCGCGATGTCGCGGCGGATCGTCGCCTCCGAACTGCCGGTGAGATCGACCAGTTCAGGCACGGTTGCGACCGGCTTTTCCTGCACCGCCGACAGGATGATCCTGTGTCTCTCTTTCTCGTGCATGCGCTCCTCCGATGCTCTGCATGCTTCCATCCCTTCCGAGCATTGTCAATCACAACCAATCATGTTTTTTCATTGTGCGGCGCATCATGAAAGTTTTTGATCGTTTTTGATTGACACCGGGGTAATCACCGTGTGATCTGGTGCCAATCATAGGGCCGCGGTTCCAAGTTGCGGCAGCCAGATCAGCGGGAGGAGTTCGACATGCTCGACAAGCACCAGGGCGCGCGCCTTGCCAATCTTTGGGATGAGGGTAAGGCGGCAGGAATGACCGAGCCGGAAAAGCTCCTCTACCGCTCGAACCTCCTCGGATCGGACAAGCGGATCACCAATTACGGCGGCGGCAATACCTCCGCCAAGGTCATGGAAAAAGATCCGCTGGCCGGCGAAATGGTCGAGGTCCTCTGGGTCAAGGGCTCCGGCGGCGACGTCGGCACGATCAAGATGGACGGCTTCTCCACCCTCTATATGGACAAGCTCCGCGCGCTGAAGGGCATTTATCGCGGCGTCGAATTCGAAGACGAGATGGTCGGCTACCTGCCGCACTGCACTTTCAACCTCAACCCCCGCGCCGCCTCGATCGACACGCCGCTGCACGCCTATGTTCCGAAGCCCCATGTCGATCACATGCATCCCGATGCGATCATCGCCATCGCCGCCTCGAAGAACAGCAGGGAACTGACGAGCAGGATCTTCGGCGACGAGATCGGCTGGCTGCCGTGGAAACGGCCCGGCTACGAGCTCGGCCTCTGGCTTGAAAAGTTCTGCAAGGAAAACCCGGATGCGCGCGGCGTCGTGCTCGAAAGCCACGGCCTCTTCACCTGGGGCGACACGGCGAAGGAAGCCTACGAGACCACGATCGAGATCATCAACCGCGCCATCGCCTGGTTCGAGACCGAGAACACGGGTCCCGCCTTCGGCGGTCGGTCCAAACCGGTGCTCGCCGCCGCCGATCGCGCCGCGATCGCCAAGAAGCTGATGCCGGTGATCCGCGGTCTCATCAGCGCGGGGGAAAGCAAGGTCGGTCATTTCGACGACAGTCAGGCGGTGCTCGATTTCGTGACCTCGACCAGCCTCGAGCCGCTGGCGGCGCTCGGCACAAGCTGCCCCGACCACTTTCTTCGCACCAAGATCCGACCGCTGGTCGTCGATTTCGACCCGACGCAGCCGGATGTCGGAAAAACCCTTGCGGGCCTGCCCGAGGCGATCGCCACCTATCGCGCCGACTACGCAGCCTATTACGAGCGCTGCAAGCGCGCCGACAGCCCGGCCATGCGCGATCCGAACGCGGTCGTCTATCTGGTGCCCGGCGTCGGCATGATCACCTTCGCCAAGGACAAGGCGACGGCGCGCATCTCGGCCGAGTTTTACGTCAATGCGATCAATGTGATGCGCGGCGCGTCCGGCGTGTCGACCTATGTCGGGCTGCCGGAGCAGGAAGCATTCGATATCGAATACTGGCTGCTCGAAGAAGCCAAGCTGCAGCGCATGCCGAAGCCGAAGAGCCTGGCCGGGCGCATCGCGCTCGTCACCGGAGGCGCCGGCGGGATCGGCAAGGCGACGGCCAACCGGCTGATGCAGGAGGGCGCCTGCGTGGTGCTTGCCGATATCGACGAGACGGCGCTCGAAGCGGCTCAGACCGAGCTTTCCACCCGCTACGGCAAGGACTTCGTCCGCTCCGTCAACATGAACGTCACGAGCGAGGCGGCCGTCGAATCGGGCTTCGGGGACGCGATCCTCGCCTTCGGCGGCCTCGATATTCTCGTTTCCAATGCCGGCCTCGCCACGTCGGCGGCGGTGGAGGACACGACGCTGGCGCTCTGGAACAAGAACATGGACATTCTCGCGACCGGCTACTTCCTGGTCTCGCGCGAGGCTTTCCGCATCTTCCGCAACCAGAAGGCCGGCGGCAATGTCGTTTTCGTCGCCTCCAAGAACGGGCTTGCGGCCTCGCCCGGCGCGTCGGCCTATTGCACGGCCAAGGCGGCCGAGATCCATCTCGCCCGCTGCCTGGCGCTCGAGGGGGCGTCGGCGCAGATCCGCGTGAACGTGGTCAATCCCGACGCGGTTCTGCGCGGCTCCAAGATCTGGACCGGCGAATGGAAGGAGCAGCGCGCAGCTGCCTACAAGATGGACGTCGACGAGCTGGAGGCGCATTACCGCGAACGCTCGATGCTGAAGCTCAGCGTCTTCCCGGAAGATATCGCCGAGGCGATCTACTTCCTGGCTTCCGACATGTCGGCGAAATCCACCGGCAATATCGTCAATGTCGACGCGGGCAATGCCCAGTCCTTCACCCGCTGACCGGGAGGCTCCGATGACCCTGATGATCAGCACATCCCTCCTCGATTTAGAGAATGCAAGCCGCCGGGACGGGCTCACACGCGACTACGAAAGCCTGGGCGAGCGGCTCGCCCGCCGCGGCATCGATATCGATGCGGTGAAGGCCAAGGTCGCGGCCTACGGCGTTGCCGTCCCCTCCTGGGGCGTCGGCACCGGCGGCACGCGCTTTGCCCGCTTCCCCGGCCCCGGCGAGCCGCGCAATATCTTCGACAAACTTGAAGACTGCGCCGTCATCCAGCAATTGACGCGGGCGACGCCGGCCGTGTCGCTCCATATCCCTTGGGACAAGGTCTCCGATCTTGGGGCCCTGAAGGAGAAGGGCACGGCGCTCGGCTTGAGCTTCGACGCGATGAACTCGAACACCTTCTCGGATGCGCCCGGCCAGGCGCATTCCTACAAGTTCGGCTCCCTCTCCCACACCGATCCCGCGACCCGACGCCAGGCGATCGAGCATAATCTCGAATGCGTCGAGATCGGCAAAGCGCTCGGCTCCAAGGCACTGACCGTCTGGATCGGCGACGGCTCCAACTTCCCCGGCCAGAGCAATTTCACCCGGGCGTTCGAACGCTATCTCGACTCGATGAAGGCGGTTTACGCGGCGCTTCCGGATGATTGGCGCATCTTCACCGAGCACAAGATGTTCGAGCCGGCCTTCTATTCGACGGTCGTGCAGGATTGGGGCACGAACTACCTGATCGCACAGGAACTCGGGCCCAAGGCCCTCTGCCTCGTCGACCTCGGGCACCACGCACCGAACGTCAACATCGAGATGATCGTCGCCCGGCTGATCCAGTTCAAGAAGCTCGGGGGCTTCCATTTCAACGATTCGAAATACGGGGACGACGATCTCGACACCGGATCGATCGACCCCTACCGCCTGTTCCTCGTTTTCAACGAGCTCGTCGATGCGGAGACACGCGCCGCGGACGGTTTCGATCCGGCCCATATGCTCGACCAGAGCCATAACGTGACGGATCCGATCGAAAGCCTGATGACGAGCGCCATGGAGGTCGGCCGTGCCTATGCTCAGGCGCTGATCGTCGACCGTAACGCACTTGCAGGCTATCAGGAGGAGAACGATGCGCTGATGGCATCAGAAACACTGAAGACTGCCTTCCGGACCGACGTCGAGCCCATCCTCGCCATGGCCCGTCTGGAAAATGGCGGCGCCATTGCGCCGGTTTCCGCCTACCGGGCAAGCGGCTACCGCGCCAGGGTGGCAGCCGAGCGTCCTGCAGTCGCCGGCGGCGGCGGCGGCATCGTCTGAACCGCGCCGGCAGCGACTCCCTGCCAGAAGGGGAGAAAGTCGCGGGCGGCGGCGAAGAAGGCATTCCCCGCCGTCAAAAATACGATGCGCGACTTCTATCGCATTCGAAAAGATGGTTTATCCTCTCCTCAGATACAACGAGAGGGTGATTCATGGGCATTGAAAGCATTCTGGTATTCCTGATCGTCGGCGCGGTTGCAGGCTGGCTTGCCGGTTTGATCGTCAGCGGAGGCGGCTTCGGTCTGCTCGGGAATATCGTGATCGGCATCGTCGGCGCCTTCATCGCCGGCCTTCTCTTCCCGGCCATCGGGATCAGCATCGGCACCGGCATCTTTTCTGCCATTATTCACTCGACGATCGGAGCCGTGATCCTTTTGGTGCTGATTCGCGTCGTCAAACAGGCCTGATCCGCGTTACCCCCATACGGTCCGCGCCAAACGCGGACCGGCCATCGCAAGCCAACGAGCGGAGGCGAAAATGACCGAACTCTACGCGGAAAAGATCGAGGACGCGCTCAAGTCCTACATCGCGGACCACCCCGGCACCCTGACGCGCGAACAGGCGATCTCCACCATCCTCGAAACCTGGTTCGCAAGCAACGGCTACCTGCCGTCGCAGCAGGAAGGGATGCGTCCCGAAGATCTCGATGCTTCGAACGACGACTGAAATGTGCCGCGCCTGAACGGCGGTTTTTAGCCCTGTGCCGCGCCGACGCAAATTTGATCCAAATTACAGATTGCCGAAATGAGCCTCGCTTCCGTCAAACAGTTCTTTTCCCGGCACGCACCGGACATCGACGTCATCGAGCTGGAGCAGAGCACCGCCACCGTGGCGCTCGCGGCAGAAGGCCATGGCGTCGAACCGGCGCAGATAGCCAAGACGCTCGCGCTCCGGGTGGGCGACGAAATCATCCTGATCGTCACGCGCGGCGATGCGCGCCTCGACAACAAGAAATACAAGGCGCGGTTTGGAACCAAGGCGCGCATGCTCGGCTTCGACGAGGTCGAGGCGGAAACGGGCCATCCGGTCGGCGGGGTCTGCCCCTTCGGGCTCGCCAAGCCTCACAGCATCTATTGTGACGAGTCTCTCAAGGCTTTCGACGTGGTCGTGCCCGCAGCTGGTGCGACCAACGCCGCCGTCCATATCAGCCCGAAGCGGATGGCCGAGCTGACCGGTGCAAAATGGATCGACGTCTCGGCGGTGTAGCGTCTACATGCCGCGGCACGCAGTGGTCTTGGGCAGTGGTCTTGGGCAGCGGCCTTGGAATGGCCACATAGTTTAACTGAATGCTGACAACTCCCCCACCCCGCGAAGCAGGCCGATGAGTCGGAATGCACCGCGCTGTAGATCTGGAGCGGTACGGAGAATGAAATCACGCGCATGCGCCCTCGCCCTCGCCACATTGGCGGCATGCCCAACGCAAGCGATGGACCGGTCCCTCGTCCGGCAATTCGAGAAGCTCGATCCCCAGACGCGGCTGGAGCAGCGTTGCGATACGGAAGCGATGGAGCGGATCGGCGCCGACAAGAGCCGGTTCAAACCGGACAAGGTCATCGCCTATACCTTCGCCGATCCCGTCATGAAAGGCGACAGGATGAAGGCGACGGGCGCGGTATTCCGAAGCAAGGGCGACTGGTACAAACTGGCATTCAGGTGCAAGACGGATTCCGAGCACCTTGAGGTGCTGTCCTTCGAATACAAGATCGGAGAACGTGTGCCGCGGGAGAACTGGGACCAGCTCTATCTTTATCCCTAAGGGAGCCGCACAGTCATCGCGATCTAGACGATCGCCATCAGGAACACCAGGGACCCGAGCGACAGTGCGGCGATGATGCTCATCAGCACCTTCATCATGTGTTCCGTCATTTCGTACATCCTACCCAGCTCCTCAGGAAGACGAATGCCGCACCTGCGCCGGATCGACGGGCCAGCCGGCCCGTGATCATCGGCGTCAAGAATTTTGTAAGAAATTGGTTAACAAATCACCTTCATTGGCGTGATCCGGCTTGCTCCGGCCCACGACCCGCATTGGCGAGCGATTAACGCAAGACCCCGCCTGACTTCGAACCGCCCTGCGACTGCCCGGCTCCCGGGCCGCCCTGCGACACGCCGCCGCCATGCGAGCTACCGGGATTTGTTCCGTCCGGTCCGTTGCCGTAGCCATTGTTGCCCTTCGGGCCGCCACCGCCGCCGCCACCACCCGACTTGGCAATTGCATTCGATGTAAGGCTGGTCGAAAGCAGCATGGTGACTGCGGGGGGCGTCACCACCGCGAAGCGCCCACAATTCTTCAGAAATTCACGCCGGTCTTCGTCGCTGCGCGACGGCAGTCCGTTTGGCATTTCGGAACTCATGGACGCCTCCCCCTGTGCGTTGACTATTTCGCCGAATTTACAGTAAAGTTTTTCTGGACAATAGTGTTACATTTGGGTGCTTCCCGCAATATAGAATACTATATAATCAATTATAATTAGTCATATATAGCTACAAAGATTTATTCTGGTGTACAATCAAGAACGTTACAGGAAATCGGCACCCTTCAGTCATCAATGTCCACTCTAGATCTTTCCGGACGGTCTCGACCGAAAGATGCGTCGGAGCTCGCGGAGTTTCCGCTTAGCCTCCTGGCGCCGCGACGGGTATGACTCACCGCCGTACCGGTCCCAGGACGGGTAGTGGGCGATCTCGGTCAGGAGCGTGAAAACGGTGAAGGGGACGAAGAGATAATCCCTTCCAAGCTGGACGCGTCTGCGTTGCAATTGAAGCCGCGGCAGCTTCCCGGCGGACAAAGCGGACGCCCCACCTATCCCGAACAGCATGTCGGCTGTCAGAATTTGCGTCTCAACCGCATGTCTTTCGTACCCTCTGGCGAAAAGCGACATCAGATGTTCCCAGTCGACGCTGTCCGAAGCTGCGAGCTTCGACAGATCGAGAAGGTGCCGTAGATCGATCAGGCCGCGCCAGTAGTCGCCATCCTGGAACTGATCATGCAAGATCAGGAAGACGATCTGGGCAAAGGGCGACGGAACGCGAACGTCTCCCCCATCGAGGGCGATCCTCCGGCTGTGCCCATACAGCCATTCGATATCGCTGAAGGAGGCCGGCCCTTTAGGCCGGCATTGAAGATCGATGCTCCCTGCATCCGTCGGCCGCTCCAGGACTGCGGGCAGATGGAATTTGGGGTTTCCCGGCCATGAGCCGCTGCCGGCGGCAAGGCGGATCTCGTAACCGATGTCCTGCAGTGCTCCAATCGATGAAGCCATGTCGGCGGGGCGGACGAGAATATCGAGGTCGGTCAGCATCCGCGCGCCGATCTCGTCCGGCTTCTGTGCAACCAGGATTGCCGCACCCTTCATGAGAACCGGCTCAACGCCGATGCGGTCGAGGCATTGGACCGCCTCGGTCAGTTGCGCCAACAGTCTCCTGTTGCGCTCCGCGTTCCTGTCGTAAATCAGAGAGAGGTAGCGGCGGACATCCTCGGGCAGGTCCACCGCATATTTCCTCGCCGCGAGAGCGAGCGAGGATATCGTCAGGCTATCATTCGCAAGCGCGATGACGTGCTCCCAGTCCACGTCAGCCGGAGGCTTGCCGTTGAGGCAGGATGTGAGCGCAAGAAGGTTTCGATAGCTACGTCCCGTCATGGTGCCTGCTCAGTATTTCTACGGCCTCGTCCAGCCGCATATAGGAAAGCTCTACGGCACTGGCGCCGCGAATGGCGTTCAGCAGGGCGTCGAACTGCGACAGATCGAGGCGCCGTGTCGGCGTAAAGGCGCCGAGAAAGAGTTCCGACAGAACCCGCGCCGGTTCGACCGCGGCAAGCTCCGTCCGGCCTTTGCGCCGGCGCAGCAGCACGATGGTGCCAAGCGGTACTGCATCGTCAGACGCAAAGGGGATCGACGCGAGGTAGCGGACATATCGATTGTCGAGGCGGCGATGAACCGGCGCCGCTTCGATCGTGCCGCGCAGGCCTTCGAGGAGACCCCATGAGCCGCGCTTCAGAGCAGGGGCGAAGGGAACGCCCCGCAGCAGGCCGTCCGGCCTCATCAGCGCGATATCGTCGCCGCCGCAGGCAAAGCCTGCTTCGAGGAGCGCGAGCGCGAGCGTCGACTTGCCCGCGCCCGGCGCGCCGCAAATCAGAAGCCCCTTCCCGCTCTTCACCAGGAGCGCGGCATGAAGCGCGACCGTCGTGCCGAGGCTTGCAAGCACATCCTCCGTCAGCAACGCTTTCAGCGCCGGCACCGCTTCGTTGGCCGCGACGATCATGCCGGGGGAACGGTTGCGGCTGACGCACACGCGGTTGCCGAACTTCGCCACCGCATAGGAGACCGAAGGCTTCAGGCCCTCTGACGCCTGATGATCGAATACGGGCAGGATGAGATCGAGGAGGCCTCTATCGTGATATGCTATCGAGACGGCGGCTCCATGCATGTCCAGCACATGCGTGTGTATCGGCTCCCCGTCCTCGGCGTCGAAGGCAATCTCCAGCAGACCCTCGCGGGACATATAAAGGAGATAATCCCGCACCGATTTTCGCGCTTCGGCCCGGCCGGCGCCGCGTGCCACGAGATCGGCCTCTAGCCGGCGCTGCGACATGGGTTCGCCGAGAAGGCAGGTGAGATACGCGGTAAGGTCGTCAACCTCAAAAATCTGCTGCGACGCTTCGACGAAAATCGTCTTGCGCTGTCCGAGCAGAAAAAATCGTGCCCCGTCGGAGACGCGGAATTTCATTCCAACCCCCTCGCGCTGCCGCGTGCCTCGGCATGTTTTCGTATTTGTGGTCGAAAATTCGCGATCCCGCCAGCCCCGACACGGCGTCCACGGCAGAGGATTCAATGGGATACTGCTAAAGATACATCGTTCGGCAGCGAAAATAAGCAGCTCGAGTTAAGGCCGCGGATGGAGTGCCGTGGCCTCGGGCTGTCCGCGCGCATCGGAAGGCTCAAGGAGCTTCTTAAAAAACTCAATGATTTGAAAGTAAAATGGTGCCCGGAGGCGGATTTGAACCACCGACACGCGGATTTTCAATCCGCTGCTCTACCAACTGAGCTATCCGGGCATCCTGCCTTGACGGCGGCAGTCTCCTTCGGGAAACCGCTGGGGCGTGTCGTTCGCCCCGGAAGCGAGCGGGGTTATAACATCTTGTTCGGCCGTGTCCAGCACCAAATGACTCTTTTTCGAAGGAATTTAGCTGGCTGCGGAAAGATGGAGAAAGTCGAAGGAATTCAGAGAGATCGCCGGCGTCCGCGAATTCCCCGGGGCCCGCTCCGAAATAACCGATGTTCGGGTGGAGCGAAGAATTACCGTTCGTCGCCGTCGTCGGCCTTCGACTCGTCGTCAGCGACCGGGATCGCATAGGAACCGGACAGCCAGCGATTGAGATCGACGTTACGGCACCGCTCGGAGCAGAAGGGATAATGCTCGCGCACGGACGGACGTCCACACTCCGCGCAGGGACGCGTTGCGCGCAGGGGTTCTACGTTCGACCCGTTTTTCTTGCCTTCGCCGCGCATCTTCTCAGCCTTCCAGCCAACGATCGTGCACGTCGTACCCTTCGCCGAACAGGAGATTGACGGTCTCATAGAGCGGCAAGCCTACCACATTGGTGTAGGAGCCGACCAGCTTCACGACGAAACCTCCGGCAATTCCCTGGATACCATATCCGCCGGCCTTGCCGCGCCACTGGCCGGAAGCGAGATAGCTCTCGATGTCGAGCATGGAAAGGCGTTTGAAGCGCACCTTGGTGTCGATCACCTTCTGACGAAGCGTGCGGTCGGGCGTGACGAGGCAGATGCCCGTATAGACGCGGTGGCTGCGGCCCGACAGAAGATGCAATGCGCTCGACGCCTCGCTCACCAGTTCCGGCTTCGGCAGGATACGGCGGCCGACGCAAACGACGGTGTCGGCTGCGAGAATGTAGCTGCCGTCCCAGGCCGGGTCGCCGGTAATCGCAGAAAGCGCCGCCTTCGCCTTTTCAGCCGAGAGCCGCCGCGCAAGCGAGCGGGGGTGTTCCGAACGCTTCGGCGTTTCGTCCAGGTCCATAGGCATGAGGCGCGCGGGCTCGATTCCCGCCTGCGCCAGGAGCTCGACACGACGCGGCGATCCGGACGCCAGTATCAGTTTCTTGGTCACTGCCATCGATGCGAGCCGTTATTCCCGGAGTTTGTGCCATGCTCGTGCATATCGCTGCCCAAAATCGCTCAGCACTTTTGGGCGACGTCCATTCGGCCGGGGCCTACTTGAAGCGGTAGGTGATGCGACCCTTCGTCAGGTCATAGGGCGTCATCTCGACGAGGACCTTGTCGCCGGCCAGAACGCGGATACGGTTCTTGCGCATGCGGCCCGCCGTGTGGGCGATGATCTCGTGCTCGTTTTCAAGCTTCACGCGAAAAGTCGCGTTGGGAAGCAATTCGGTGACCACGCCCGGAAATTCTAGGACTTCTTCTTTCGCCATGCAGGACTGTTCTTTCTCGTGCTCAATAGCGGATGCAACAGGCATCCTCGAAAAGTTGCCGGAAACTACACAATCGCCGCGGCTTTGTGAACCGCTTTGATCAGGCTTTTTCGGGTACCCGATCCTCGCGCATCGAATCGCGGCGCGAGGATCGGAATCATGCCGCCGGAGGACTGCCTTTCTGGGGGCTTTCCACGGCGAGACGGCTTGCGATCAGCGTCGCGAGATGATCGCGCACCGCCCGGTAGGCGGCCACGATCTGCTCCCTTGTGCCGGTCGCAACGGTCGGGTCGGGTGTCGGCCAGTATACCACATCCACCGCCATGGATCGGGTCAATTCAAGGGCCATGTGGTGGGCTTCGGGCGCCAGCGTCACGATGAGGTCGAAGTAATCGTCTTCGAGCTCTTCGAGCGTGCGCGGCTGATGCCGGCCGATCGTCAGCCCGACCTCTTCGAGAACCACGTCTACGAAGGGATCCCGCTCGCCCTGCCGGACGCCGGCGGACGCGACGTAGGTCCCCTTCGGGAGCGCCACGCGGGCGAGCGCCTCGGCCATCGGCGAACGGATGGCGTTCATGCCGCACATGAAAAGAACCGAGCGGGGCGCTTTCGATTGCGGCGTGGCGGTCGCGATCATCTCCGCCTCCCCGTCAGCCGCGCCAGTACAGCACGCAGACGAGCGTGAAGAGCCGGCGCGCCGTATCGAAATCCAGTCTGATCTTGCCCGAGAGCCGGTCCATCAGGGTCTGAGAACCCTCGTTGTGGATGCCGCGCCGCCCCATGTCGATCGCCTCGATCTGGCTCGGCGTCGCCGACCGGATCGCCTGGTAATAGCTTTCGCAGATCATGAAGTAGTCCTTCACGATACGGCGAAAGGGCGTGAGCGAGAGGATGTGGGTGGCGACCTCGGTACCGCCATCCGTCGAAATCCGGAAGACCAGCTTCGCGTCGACCAGCGACAGATTGAGCCGATAGGGGCCGCCGGAATGCCCGACGGGTTCGAACAGGTTATCTTCGAGCAGGTCGAAAATCGCAACCGCGCGCTCATGCTCCACATCCGGCGTCGAGCGGCCGATCGTCTCGTCCAGCACGACATCGCAGAGCCGCAGGTTGCGATCGGCCTTCATCCCTCTTCCCCGAGATTGAGGCGGATGGCAACCGATCGGGCATGGGCCTCGAGGCCTTCCGATCTTGCCAGCGCGATCGCGGCGGGCCCGAGAATGCGTAACTGATCCGGGCCGAGCCGCAGGATCGAGGTTCGCTTCACATAGTCGAGCACGCCGAGGCCCGAGGAGAACCGCGCCGAACGCGCCGTCGGCAGTACGTGGTTGGAACCGCCCACATAGTCGCCGATGACTTCGGGCGTGTGCCTGCCGATGAAGATCGCACCGGCATTGCGGATCGCGGGAACCATCGAGTCCGGATCGGCCGTCGCCAGTTCGAGATGTTCCGGGGCGATGCGGTTGGCGAGCGGCACGGCCTTGTCGAAATCCGGAACCAGGATCACGGCGCCGAAATCGCGCCAGCTCGCTGCCGCCGTGTCGGCGCGCGGCAGCGTCTTCAACTGACGCTCCACCGCCTTTTCGACCGCATCGCCGAAGGCCGCATCGTCGGTGATCAGGATCGCCTGCGCGCCGGCGTCGTGCTCGGCCTGGGCGAGCAGGTCAGCGGCGATCCAATCCGGATCGTTGTCGCGGTCCGCGATCACCAGCACTTCCGACGGCCCGGCGATCATGTCGATGCCGACCGTGCCGAAAACCTGCCGCTTGGCGGCCGCAACATAGGCATTCCCAGGGCCGACGATCTTCGCAACCGGTTCGATCGTCTCGGTGCCGTAGGCGAGCGCGGCCACGGCCTGCGCGCCGCCAATGCGGTAGATCTCCTCCACACCGGCAAGGCGGGCGGCTGCGAGCACCGCCGGGTTGATCGCCCCGCCGCTGGCCGGCACGACCATGACGATGCGCGGCACGCCTGCGACCTTGGCCGGCAGAGCGTTCATCAGAACCGAGCTCGGATAGCTCGCCGTGCCGCCGGGCACATAGAGACCGACTGCGTCGATCGGCGTCCAGCGCGAGCCGAGGCCGACGCCCATCTGGTCTTCGTAAATGTCGTCCTTCGGCAATTGCCGCCGGTGATGCGCCTCGATGCGGGTCGCCGCGACTTTCAAAGCACCGAGCACTTCCGGAGCAACCGCGTGGATCGCCGCATCTATTTCCGCCGACGTCACCGCCATGCCCGTGACCGTGAGGTCGATTCCGTCAAAACGCGTGGAATAATCGGCGAGCGCCGCATCTCCGCGGGCGCGGACATCGTCGATGATGGTGCGCACGACGGCGTTGACGTCTTCGGAAACTTCCCGTTTCGTCGTCAGGAACGCGGCGAAATCGCGCTCGAAGCTCGTATCGAGATAGTTCAGCCTGATTGCCAATGCGATGATCCTTTTGGTGGTTGCCGGCGGGGACGCTCAAGCGGGAGTTCTCAAACCGGCGTCCTCAGGCGCCCTCGGGGTGGCGCGGCTTGAACGCCGTCTCCCAGGCGCCGCCGGTATCGGCCAGCTGCACCTCGATGCACTCCACATCGAGCGCGATCGATGCCTCGCCCGCGAGCACGAGCTCGATCGTGCCTTCCGGCCCCTGCCCCTTGACGTCGAAGCGCAGGGCGAGAAGGTCGAGCACCGCTTCCATGTCGGTGCGATCGAAGCCGAGCGACCGCACGGCACTGACGCATTTGAACAGAAGGACGGCGCGGCGCCGCTCGAAGCCGCGGCGCTTGCCCTCCGCCTTTTCCCAGGCGAAGCGGTTGACCACCAGGGTGAACTGCCGGCGCCGGGCGTCGTAGGCGATGCCCGCTACCTTGAAGACTGCGTCCTGCACATGGGCGGAGACGACGCCAAGGTCTTCCTCGTCGAGTGCCAGCAGTTTCAAAGCATCCATGCGATTCATCCCGTCCGTTTTCATGCCCCGCATTTTAGCGGGTGATCGTCAAGGACATAGGACGTTGCGCCCGAAACCGCAACGGCTCGAGCGCGGGAAGTGACCGAAAGCGTCACAGCGGCTTTGCGCACCTGATCGGACGCGCCGAGCCGGATCAGTCGCTGACGCGCTCGACATGGGCGCCGCAGCGCGTGAGCTTCTCTTCGAGGCGCTCGAAGCCGCGGTCGAGATGGTAAACGCGCGAGACCATGGTCTCGCCCTCGGCCGCCAGGCCCGCGATGACGAGCGAAACGGAGGCCCTGAGATCCGTCGCCATGACCGGTGCGCCCTTCAGCCGCGACACGCCCTCCACCTTGGCCGTCTGGCCGGAGAGCGAGATCTTGGCGCCGAGCCGCGCCAGCTCCTGCACATGCATGAAACGGTTTTCGAAGATCGTCTCGGTAATGTGGGAAATGCCGCTCGACCGGGTCATCAGTCCCATGAACTGCGCCTGGAGGTCGGTGGGGAAGCCGGGAAACGGATCGGTAACGATGTCGACCGGCTTGATGCCGGCGCCGTTGCGAACGATGCGGATGCCGTTGTTCGTCTCGCTGATCTCGGCGCCGGCGCGGCGGATCGCCTCGAGCGCCGTGTCCAGGAGGCTCGCCTCGGTGTCCTCGAGAATGACGTCGCCGCCTGCCATGGCGACCGCCATGGCATAGGTTCCCGTCTCGATGCGATCGGGCAGCACGCGGTGACGGGCGCCCGAGAGCGAGCGCACACCCTCGATGGTGACAGTGCTCGTCCCCTGCCCGCTGATCTTCGCGCCCATGGCGTTCAGGCATTTGGCAAGGTCGACGACTTCGGGTTCGCGTGCGGCATTGCCGAGCACGGTCGTGCCGTTGGCCAGCGTTGCCGCCATCATCAGCACATGCGTCGCGCCGACGGAAACCTTCGGGAACACGTAGCGCGCACCGATGAGCCCGCCTGCCGGTGCGGTGGCGTTGACGTAGCCGCCATCGATCTCGATATTGGCGCCAAGTGCTGCCAGCCCCTCGATGAAGAGATCGACCGGACGCGTTCCGATGGCGCAGCCGCCCGGCAGAGACACCCGCGCCTTGCCTTCGCGGGCGAGCAGCGGCCCGATGACCCAGAAGCTCGCGCGCATCTTCGAGACGAGTTCATAAGGCGCCGTCGTCGAAACGATGTTGCGGCTGGTGAAATGAACCGTGCGGGCATAGCTCTCGCCCTGGCGTTCGCGCCGGCCATTGACGGAAATGTCGGCACCATGATTGCCAAGGATGCGGATCAATTGCTCGACATCGGCCAGATGCGGGACGTTTTCGAGCGTCAGCGTGTCGTCGGTCAGGAGCGACGCGATCATCAGCGGCAAGGCGGCGTTCTTCGCGCCGGAGATGGGGATCACCCCGTGGAGTTCGTTTCCGCCTACAATCCTGATGCGATCCATGAGACCTCTCGAACGGGCGCTGCCCGCCTTTCTGGAAAATCGATGCCGATCCGGCATTGTTGAAGGGCGTCTCTTTAGTGGAGATGCGGTGAAATTAGAAGTGCCTTGAAAGGCGGGGTGCAGGGAAAGCGTGGACCCGGACGGCCCCGCCTGCCGCCGGTTGCAGGACCTAATCTTCCGATTGGTCCGTTTTTGCGGCAGGCAGTCCGGATGTCTCGTCCGCAGCACCAGCCCGGCGCGCACGCATCTGCTGCTTGCGCCGCTGGAGATTGTCGCGCAGGTTCTTCGCCAGACGCAGCCGCCTCGCCTCGGCCTCGCTCGAATGCCCTGCGCCCTTTGCCCGCCCCGGCGCATGCTTATTGTTATCGTCGCTCTGCATGGCCATCCATTACCGCAAAACCAGGACCTTCGGAAGCGGCAAGCCGGCCGGGTGAGAGCGAAATCGGGGAAAACCGCGAAGCTGCTTCCGAGCCGGTCCGTGCCGCAACAGGCCGCAACGGAAGAGCTTGAGCGCCCCGGACCATGTGAGCCCGCCACCTTCCCGGCGCGGCCCGCCCAAAAACTTCGAAATGCGGCTTGCGCTCTCCCTCAAGCTATGGCAATAGGCCCCTCGCCTGATGCGGCTCGTCACGAAGCGCCGCCGGATGCTGCTATAGCTCAGGGGTAGAGCACTCCCTTGGTAAGGGAGAGGCCGAGAGTTCAAATCTCTCTAGCAGCACCATCATCCCCCCCGGAAAACACTCTTTTTTGAGCTTTAAGCTTGCCGGCGAAGCCGGGATGGGGACGGGCGGCATCCCGCCGCGTCCCCATCGGAGCTACTTCACTTCGGTGACGGTCAGCTTGCCGTCGAGGCGTTCGGCAACGAATTCGATCTGGTCGCCTTCCTTCAGCTTCGACAGCAGGGCTTCGTCCTTGACCCTGAAGACCATCGTCATGGCAGGCATCTCGAGAGCCTTCAGCTCCTCATGCTTCAGCGTGACCTTCTTCGCTTTGGCATCGACCTTCTTGACGGTGGCTTTGGTGAAGTCGCCGGCGATGGCGCCGTAGGCAGTGCCGAGAGCGAGGGCGAAGGCCAGTGTGAATTTGACAGTCGTTTTCATGTGAGACCCTTTCCTGAGGATTTATTTCTGTGCGGCAGTCACGTCGCCGTGCATGCCCGCGTCGTAGTGACCCGGCACCAGGCACGCGATCTTGAAAGCGCCGGCATTGGTGAATTTCCAGACGATCTCGCCCGACCTTCCGGGGGCGAGACGGATCGGTTGGTTGAAGATCGTCATGCGCTATCACCCGTGTTTGGAGTGCTTCGGCGTGATCCGGGTCTTTGCGTCATCGGCCCTGGTCCAGTCCGGAAGCTCGCCCGTCCACTCCCAGGCCTGCGTTCCGGGCGGGTTTTCGTACCAGCCGGGATCGGAGTAATCGTCCGCCGAGATGCCCTCGCGCACCTTGACGACGGAGAACATGCCGCCCATTTCGATCGGCCCGTGCGGACCCCAGCCGGTCATCATGGGTATGGTGTTTTCGGGAAGCTCCATCTCCATCTTGCCCATGTCGGACATGCCGGCCGTACCCATCGGCATGTATTCCGGGTGGGCCTTCCGGATCTTTTCCGCGACCTCCTTTTTGTCGACGCCGATAAAGGTCGGGATGTCGTGTCCCATGGCGTTCATCGTGTGGTGCGACTTGTGGCAGTGGATCGCCCAATCGCCCGCGTATTTGGCGTCGAATTCGTAGGCGCGCATGGCGCCGACCGGAATGTCGATGCTGACCTCCGGCCAGCGCGCCTCCGGTCGGACCCAGCCGCCGTCGGTACATGTGACCTCGAAGTCGTAGCCGTGCATGTGGATCGGGTGGTTGGTCATGGTGAGATTGCCAACCCGCACGCGCACGCGGTCGTTCCTGGAAACGACCAGCGGGCTGATGCCCGGGAAGATGCGGCTGTTCCAGCACCACATATTGAAGTCGGTCATTTCCATGACACGCGGCACGTAGGAGCCCGGCTCGATGTCGTAGGCGTTGAGCAGGAACACGAAATCCCGGTCGACCGGCATGAATTTCGGATTCTTGGGGTGGATCACGAAGAAGCCCATCATCCCCATCGCCATCTGCACCATCTCGTCGGAATGCGGGTGGTACATGAAGGTGCCCGACTTCACGAGATCGAACTCGTAGACGAAAGTCTTGCCGGGCGGGATGTGCGGCTGCGATAGCCCGCCGACGCCGTCCATGCCGGATGGCAGGATCATGCCGTGCCAGTGGATCGTCGTCGGCTCCGGCAGCTTGTTGGTGACGAAGATGCGGACCCGATCGCCTTCGACCGCCTCGATCGTCGGGCCCGGCGACTGGCCGTTATAGCCCCAGAGATAGGCGGTCATGCCCTCCGCCATCTCGCGCTCGACCGGCTCGGCGACGAGATGGAACTCCTTGACGCCGCTGTTCATCCGGTGGGGTGCGGTCCAGCCGTTGATGGTCACCACCGGGTTGTAGTCGGGCCCGGAGGAAGGCCGGACGGGGGCTTGCGTATCCGCCGTCTCCCTGAATGCCGCCTCGGGCAGGCCCATATTCGACGTTTTCGCCCAGGCGGCGGTGGATACCAGTGCGGCGCTCGCGCCGAGTAACTGTCGTCTGTTGAACATTTTGCGTGCCTTTCTCATTCGCCGCTTTCGGCGGCCGCCGCGACCGCGGTTTCGCGGGAGGCTGCGCCCCCGCCGTAGATCGCCGGAGCCAGATCCGCCTCGGCCAGCCAGAAGTCGCGCTTGGCATCGATCGCGAGCAGGATCGCATTGACCTTCTCGCGGCTGTCGGCGAGCAGTTCGAAGGTGCTGGTGATCATCCCGTTGTAGGTGAGGAGGGACTGCTCCTCGATTTCGGTGCGCAGCGGCACGACGCTGCTGCGGTAGTGCCGGGCGATGTCGTAGTTGGCGCGGTAGGCCTGATAGGCCGAGCGTGCTTCCGAGCGGACATTGACGGCCTTCTCGGCGAGAAGGTTCGCCGCCCGCATATAAGCGAGCTCGGCCTTGCGCATGCGCGCTTTGCCGCTGTCGAAGATGGGAATGACGAATTCGAGATCGGCCCGGCCCGTCGTCTCCGACGAGATGTCGCCGTCCTCCTTTGCCCGCTCGGTCTCGAAGCCGGCGAGGAGGTTGAGGTCGGTGACGTAGCGGGTGGCCTCGGTCAGATTGTAGGATCTGGCCGTCGCCTCCAGATCGAGCTTCGCAATCTGGAGATCGACCCGCCGCCGCAGAGCTTCCGCCTCGATCTGGTCGCGCTTCATCAGACCCTTCGGCAGGGGAGCCAGCCGGTTCGGCACCTGGAATTTGACGTCCGAACCCCAGAGGCCCATCAACCGCGTCAGTTCCTCCTTGGCCAGACGCGCCTGGAGCCGCGCCTTGGCCCCCTCTCCCGCCAGTTCGGCGTAGAAGACATGCTCGCGGGCCTGCGCCCCCTTTGTCATGGCCCCGCTCTCGCCGAGCTTTTCGGCAAGCGCGGACGCTGCGTCGGCCGCCGCCTGCGCCCGGTTGAGCTGGCCCACCGTTTCCCAAGCCGCTACGGCATTGATCCAGGCGCGCCGCGTCTCGGAAGCAAGCTGCAAGGTGCGCGAAGCGGCATCCAACTGCGCCTTCCGGAACTCGGTGTCGGCGAGCGCGATATTCCTGTCGCGCGTGACGAGCGCAAGAATATTGGAGACGATCGCGCCCTCGACCGTCCGGAATGCCGTAAGCCCCGGCGTGCCGATGCCCGTCAGCCCGACACCCACGGTCGGGTTGACGAGCATTGTCGCCTGCCAGGCGTCGGACGCCGAATCGCCGAGATCGGCATAGGCCGCCTGCAGCCCCTTGTTGTTGAGTAGCGCGACCTGGACTGCCGTCTCGACGTCGATCGACTTCTTCGCCATCAGCGCCTTCACCCGCTTGGAGACGGATCGGGCCTGTTCCTGGTTCTGCACCCACACGGTCTGCTTGCCGGCGGCTTCGGCCGTTGTCGCCGCCACCAGGGAAAATCCGGCATTCTTGACTGCGTACTCGCCAGCCGTAACGCAGCCGCCGAGCACCAGCGGCAGTGCGAGCGTCGCCAGTCTCATCTTGGCTTTCATCATGATCCGCCTCCTTTCGGAGCCTGCGCATCATTCTGGTCGCGCCATGGTTTGGGATCGACGGCCCTGCGGTCCGTATAGCCCGAGACAGGACTCGTATAGGCAACGGGGCGCACCCCGGCATCGCTGGCCGGGCGTTCGCCCGAGGCGATCACATCGGGAGGCAAGGTGGCGGCGCAACCGCTCGCAAAAAGCGGCAGGACGGCCACGAAAAGCAGATGTTTCATGGATTTATCCGAATAGGAGATTGCGGCGGCGCTCGAGAGCAAGGCTTGCTCGCGAACACGCGTTCGACCCGTCAAACGGACGGGCGCATCCTATTCAGGCGCTTGGGGGGCGGTGCAGCAGCGGCAATTCGCCCGTGGTCCCGGCCTCGTCGACGAATTCCCGGACGGGGGATATGCGGGGTCTGCCAATAGCGTCGGTCGCCGCCAGAATCGCCATGCCGGCACAAACGTCTTTACAGCATTGCTGCTTCGCGGGCTTCTCGTCGCCTGCGGCAGAGGAGTCCTGATCGCCGTGCGAATGCGCGCCGCTCGCCATATCGGAATGATCGCCCGACTGCGCAATTTCAGACTGGGACCAGTCGCCGTGCATGGCTGCGGAGGAACTCGGCAAGGCATATGCCGCCAGTGACACGAAAATCACCAGGCGGAACAGAATCAACAGCTTCTGCGTCGTGATTCGAAGCATGACCATGTTCAATGCCTATCATCGGGCCCAAAATTTTCAATCTTCAGCTCACATCCACGCGCAAGGCGCATCGAGTGTGGCGCGACCACAACGGGCGAACTTCGCCGCTGCAACCCGATTTTCAAGTTCTAGGGCTTACAACGATGGCAAGGTCAATCGGAAAATTTCAGGGAAGAGAAGCAATTGAAAGCCTCAGGTGGCGTGGCATGCCCGCCACGGTCAGGAGATTGTTAACCATATTCTCCGTTCCTCGGGGAACAGTCCGACCGGCGCCACAGGAATAACTCTATTCCGCGGTCTTTCGCACGTGCAACCAAGCAATGGTCGGAGAAGATGGACATGATCAAATCGGGTCTCGGCGTCACTGTCGCGGTTCTCGCCCTGTCCGTCACAGTCAGCGGCATCCTGCATTTTGCGCTGTCCAGCTATCGCCCGGAGGCGAATGCCGCCGTGTCGCACGAAATCACCTCATCGATACCACGATGAAAGAGGCCGCCTTGTCAGGCGCGCAAAGCTCGCACGGGGACATGCGTCATGAAACGCGGCGACGCTGCTCCGGGCCGAAATCTCCCAGCTGAGCCAGAAGTTCGTCGCAGGAACACTTCTTCGTGTCCATCAGGTCGAGAATGCGCTTGGCGGCCCTGTTGGCCTCCACACCATCCCTGCCGACATTGTGCAGAGCGCACCAGATATCGAGCGCTCCGCGCATGACGTCCACGTCATCCGGAGAATAGGCCTGACGCACGAACCCCTCCCAAGGTGTACCTCAACGACCTCATCATGGGGCAATCGGGGGGAAATTCAAGGAAATAGTGAGGTACCGCAATAAGTCATATGATTGAGGGATTGGAAGCCGCAGACGCCGGCTTCTTCCCCCGTCACACCCGTACGGATTGCTCCACGAAATCCTCGCTGCCGAAGAATTTCAGATAGCGCGAGACTTCGGCCGGATCCCCCGTCGCCTTGCGCGGGTTGTCCGAGAGCTTGACCGCCGGGCGGCCATTGGCCTCACTGACCTTGCATACGATGGAGATCGGGTTGAGGCCCTTGATTTCGGTCGGAGCGCAGCCGGCGAAATCATTGGTGAGGTTGGTTCCCCAGCCGAAGCTCATGCGCACGCGCCCTTCGAAGTGGCAGTAGGTCCTGATGATCGTGTCGACGTCGAGGCCGTCGGAGAAGATCAGAAGCTTCTCCCGCGGGTCTCGGCCCATCTTCTTCCACCAGGCGATGATCTTCTCGCCTCCCTCGATGGGCGGGGCGCTGTCCGGCCGGAAGCCGGTCCAGTCCGCCACCCAGTCGGGCGCATCCCTGAGAAAGGCGGCCGTCCCGAACGCGTCCGGGAGCACGATCAGGAGGTTGCCGCCATAGAGCTGGTTCCAGTCCTGCAGAACCTTGTAGGGCGCGGCCGCAAGCTCGCGGCCGTTGCGGGCAAGCGCCGCGGCCACCATCGGCAGCTCGTGCGCATTGGTGCCGACCGCCTCCAGGTCGTTGTCCATTGCCAGCAGCACGTTACTGGATCCCGTGAAGGACGGGCCGATGCCTTCCTTGAGCGCCTCGACGCACCAGCGCTGCCATAGGAAGCTGTGCCGCCGGCGCGTGCCGAAGTCGGAGATGCGCAGGTTCGGATGCTCGCGCAGCTGCTCGACCTTCGACCACATCTTGGCCTTGGCGCGGGCATAGAGCACGTCCAGCGTGAACGGGCCGAGCCCTTTCATCGCCGCGCGCGAGCGCAATTCGTTGATGATCGCGAGCGCGGGGATTTCCCACATCGTCGTCTCGGCCCAGCGGCCACGGAACGTCAGCTCGAACTGGCCGTCACGACGCGACAACTCGTATTCCGGAAGGCGGAATTTTGCGAGCCAGGCCAGAAATTCCGGCGAGAAGATCTGCGTGCGGCCATAGAAGCTGTTACCCGCGAGCCATATCATCTCTTTCTTGGTGAAGCGCAGGCCGCGCGCGTGGTCGAGCTGGTCGCGCAGTTCCTGCTCGTCGATCTCCTCGGCAAGGCGCACCGTCTTCGTGCGGTTGATCAACGAAAAGGTCGCGTCCACGCCCGGATAGAGCTGCCAGATCATCTGCAGCATCAAAAGCTTGTAGAAATCCGTATCCAGCAGGCTGCGGACGATCGGATCGAGCTTCCAGGTATGGTTATAGACCCGTCGCGCGATATCGGTCTTTGGCATCTGCAATACGCTCCTCTTGGACCGTCATGACCCGCTCTGTGGCGAGGCGATCGTGGTCGATATCCTAAGTCCGGGCGGGGATGCGGCCGATGCCGCGCTTCCCCGTCCCGGGGCGACTAGATCAGCCGGACGCCGGCATCGCGCATGCGCAGGGTCATGGCCGCGAGCGAGCCGTTCAGATCGATGCCGCGGCAGGCACCGAGCACCACCGACGTCGAAAAACCCTGAGCGACCGCATCGAGTGCCGAGAAGCCAACGCAGAAATCGGTGGCCAGGCCGCAAAGCGTCACGCTCTTTATGCCGCGCTCGCGCAGGTAACCGGCAAGCCCGGTCGGGGTCCGGTGGTCGTTTTCGAAAAAAGCGGAATAACTGTCGATCTCGCGGCGGAAGCCCTTGCGTATGACGAGTTCCGCCGAGGTCCATCGCAGGGAGGGATGAAAATCGGCACCGGGGCTCCCCTGGACGCAATGCTCGGGCCAGAGCGTCTGCTCTCCATAAGGCATCGCCACGGTCTGAAACGGAGCCTTGCCCGGATGCGTCGAGGCGAAACTCGAATGGTCGGCCGGGTGCCAGTCCTGGGTCAGGACGACATGCGGCGACGCGTCGATGAGGCGATTGACGGCAGGCACGATCTCATCGCCGCCCTCGACCGCGAGAGCGCCGCCGGGGCAGAAGTCGTTCTGCAAATCGATAACGATCAGGGCGTCGTCAGGCATTGCCTCTCGCAATCCGGCCGAGCCGCATCGGCCATCAACAAATCGATCTCGATCACGATGGTTCAGGTCGGATCGACCTAAGTGATGAACGTGATCGATTCTAATAAGTTAGAGCGGGATGCGGGCGGAAAACCGCATCCACTTTTCCTCATCCCGCTCCAAGTTAGAGCAGGATGCGGGCGGAAGATCGCATACACCTTTCCTCATCCCGCTCTAAACCAGATCAACCATAGAACGCGCACCGCGGCAAGCACGTTCGGCGCTCGTGACGTGAATCTCGCGGCGAACGGGCGAACCTTATAAAGGTGATTGATTATAAGATCTTAATTCATGCCGGCCGAAAGCGTTCAGCGGCAACCGCGTCGACACCGGACCGACGCCCGGTGTCGCGCGCCCCAAGATCAGTTGTTCAAATCGCTGAGATTGTCGGCGACGTTCACGCCGGAATTGACGATACCGATCGGCCTTGCGACGAAATCGAGGAATTTCGTGATGTCGACAGAAGGATGGCGCGAGGCATAGATGACGTCGCGATTTTTGACCGGGAAGGTCTGACCGACAATGAGGCTGTCCGGTTTCGTCATGTCGAACCGGTAGACGACCGGGTAGCGCCCGACGCGGTCGGCCTTCATGCCCTTGCTCAGCAGCTTGTGAAACCGCTCCTGCCCAAGCAGGCTCATGACGATGTCCGGCTCCTCGTAGCGGAAGACGAAGTAACCCTTGGCATCCACCGTCCGATCCGAGCCGCCGCCCGCGAGCGCCACGGCCTCGAGCAGGTTGAGATCGTTGGCGCCGAATTCGACGCGCTGATTTGCGCGGACCTGGCCGAGCACGGTGAAGGTCCGCGGATCGCGCGTCACGAAGATCTGGTCGCCCGGCTTTACGTGAATGTTTTCCGACGGGCTCTCGATGATCGATTTCAGCAGGACCGTGCCGGTCTTCTTGCCGCGCACCAGGGTCACATAGGTCTCGTAGGGCTGCGCCGATGGGCCGCCCGCCTTCGCGATGACCTCGTTGATCGTCTCGCTGACGAGATTGAGAGGCACGACCGAAGGGCGGCCGACGGCACCGGAGACCGTGACGATGCGCGACGCCGTCGACGTCGACGTCACGATCACATCCGGCTCGACGGCCTTCTGTTTCAATGCATCGAGGATCGCCTGGCGCGCCTGCTCGAGCGTCAGGCCGGCAAAACGGACCGATCCGACATAAGGAATTGCCGCCTTGCCATCGGGCTGGACGACGAGATCGATGCTCGTCTGCTTCGATTCAGTTGTGGAAAACAGTCCGTCGCTGCCCGCCTCGAAGATCGTGACCTTCAACTGGTCGCCAATGCCGATGACCACCTGACCGACGCCGCCGCCAATGCCGAAGCGGCGGCTGAGGGTTGTGGAAACATATTCGGAAACGAGCCGCGCCGACTGGCCATCGACATCTACAATATCAAATACCGTCGCGTTCCTTCTGCCGATCTCCGAGCCGGACTGGCCGGCATCCGAAACGATATCGGTTGTCAGAGGGCCCTCGCCCGGCACGGCCTGGCATCCCGCAAGCGCGGTACAAAGCAGAAGGGCAGTCACTCGTTTCACTACGACACTCCGTGTTCGGCGCAGCAATGATTCCATACAGATATCTGCGCCGCATTTTCCCGGCAGGGAATCCGCCGGTCTCTGAAAAGCACAAAGGCCGTCCCACAACAAGCCACCTCGCCGCGACAGCCGGCAAAATAATCGAGACTGCGCTCTTCCGGCCATACCGCCTCGATCTTGGTTACGAACCGTCGCGGTAATTGTATTGGACGGAACGCAGGAGACGTATATCTAGCCCTTCGGGGTTGAAAGCTAGGCACTATGAGTTAAAAGCTCACTAATACAGCGCAGGGGATAAACCCGGGGATACCCACAGAGCAGGAATGTCGCCGATTGCAATTTACGTTTGACCTTGCAATGGGCTAAGACAATTTTAACGGCAGTTCAGAGCGTTCGATCTTACATGACGGTTGAAATCATAGGGCGTGCATGCCTTGCCCCGGGAGCGAAATCTCCGCAGGCGCTGTTCAAAATCCTTCGTCAGGGCAAGTGCACCGTGACCCGCGTCCCTTCGGACCGCTGGGACCTTGCGCGATTCTGGCATCCGGTCATGGGCACGCCCGGCAAGACCTATTCCTTTGCCGCCGGCGTCCTCGACCATATCTACGATTTCGATCCCGCCGTTTTCGGGATGTCGCAGCGCGAGGCCATGTATATGGACCCTCAGCAGCGGGTTCTGTTGCAGCTCGCCTGGCGTGCGCTCGAGGACGCCAATATTTCCGTCGCCTCGCTGCACGGTGAAAACGTCGGCGTCTATGTCGGGGCCTCCAGCCTCGATCACGCCAATCTCACGGTCGACGACCCGGCTGCCGCCGGCCCCTACTTCATGACGGGCAACACGCTGTCGATCGTCTCCAACCGTATTTCCCACGTCTTCGGCCTGAGCGGTCCGAGCATGACCGTCGACACGGCCTGTTCCTCTTCGCTCGTAGCCCTAGATCAGGCAATGCGGGCGCTGAACGCCGGAGAGATCGACACGGCCATCGTCGGCGGCGTCAATATCCTCGCCCACCCGCTTCCCTTCGTCGGCTTCGCACAGGCGCGCATGCTCTCGCCCGAAGGGCTCTGCCGCGCCTACGACAACGACGGCGCCGGCTATGTGCGCGCCGAGGGCGGCGTCGTCTTCGTCCTGCGCCGCACGGACCGGGCGCAACGCGAGCGCGACCGGAGCTATGCGCGGATCGTCGCCACCGGCGTCAATTCGGCCGGCCGCACCAACGGCATCTCGCTGCCCTCGCGCGAGGCGCAGGCCAATCTGTTGAGGATGATCTACGAAGGCAACGGCATCGACGCCAACCAGGTCGCTTTCGTAGAAGGCCACGGTACCGGCACGAAGGTCGGCGACCCGGCTGAGGTATGGTCCATCGGCACGGTCATCGGCGCGAAGCGCCGGGCTCCGGTGCCGATCGGCTCGATAAAGTCCAATATCGGCCATACCGAGCCGGCCTCCGGCCTGTTCGGGATGCTGAAAGCGGTTCTGGCTCTGGAGAACAATTATCTGCCGGCCTCGCTGCATTTCGAGACGCCGAACGAACAGATCGACTTCGACGGACTCAATGTCCGTGTGACGGCCAATCCGATCGAGCTGCTGAAGGGCAAGCGGGCGCGGCTCGCCGGCATCAATTCCTTCGGCTTCGGCGGCGCCAACGCCCATGTCGTCATCAGCGATCCGGATCCGGCACAGGCGGAAAAGGCTGCGACCTCTCCGGCGGGCCACGTGTTTCTGGCAAGCGCCCATACCGCGTCGAGCCTCGAAAACCTGCTCAGAGACTATAAGGCCGCCTTTGCGGGCGCGACGAAGGAAGAGACGCGCGCGATCGTCGCCGCTTCCGGCGCCAACCGGACGCATATGCGCCATCGGTTCGCGGCACGCAGCGATCATCCCGAAGATATCGTCCGGGCGATTGCCAACCACCTGGAAAAGCCCGGCTCCGATATCGGAGAGACGGGCGAAGCGTCAGCGAAGGAAGCAAAGGTCGCCTTCGTCTTCTCCGGCAACGGCTCGCAATGGGCCGGCATGGGTGTCGAGGCGTTCCGCGAGAATCTGCACTTCCGTCAGTCGTTCACCTCGGTCAGCGCCCTTTTCAGGTTCCATTCGGATATCGTTCTCACCGATCTCCTGACCGACCCTGGACTCGACAGGAAGCTCGCGGACACGAAGGTGGCCCAGCCGCTGCTTTTCGCGATACAGGCCGCGCTCTCCGACTCGCTCGTGGCCATGGGCATCAAGCCGACCGCCGTCTTCGGTCATTCGGTCGGCGAAATCGCTGCCGCTTATGCGGCAGGGGCGCTGTCGCTCGTCGACGCCGTGTCGATCGTCGCCAAACGATCGCTGCACCAGGACCTTCTGGCCGGCCAGGGCACGATGGCTGCCGTTATGCTGGGCGAGCAGGCAGCCAAGGCCTTCGCGGCGGAGCGCGGGCTCGACGATGTCTGCGTCGCAGCCATCAACGCTCACAATTCGGTGACGATTTCCGGCCCGGCAAACGAGATTTCGGCGTTCCGCGACGCTGCGCGCAAGGCTAAAATCCCGGTTCAGATCCTCGACATCAATTATCCGTTCCATCATCCGATCATCGATCGGGCGAAAGAGGCGTTTCTCGCCGACATCCCTGATATTGCCCCCCGCCGGACGGAGCTGGCCTATCTGTCGACCGTCACGGGTGCCGCGCTCGACGGGACTGCGCTCGATCCCGACTACTGGTGGAAGAACGTTCGCGAGCCGGTGCGTTTCCAGGCCGCTGCCGAGGCCGCGCTCGATCTCGGCTGCACGCTGTTCATCGAGATCTCGCCGCGTCCCATCCTCGGATCTTACGTCAAGGAGACGATCAAGCAGGCGGCGGTGCCGGCTTCGGTGGTGGCGACATTGCTGCGCGATGCCGGCGAGAACGGCCACGATCCGATCTCGGCATCGATGGCGCGCGCAGTCGCCCACGGTGCCGCCGTCGACCGGTCGCGTGTCTATGGCAAGCGGGACGCATTCATCGAACTGCCCGCGCTGCCCTTCGAGCCGGTAGAGTTGCGGCCGGCTGTCACGACCGATGCGACGGATCTCTTGGGACGCTCCGCAAAGCCCTATCGTCTCAACGGCTGGCGCGGCGACCCCAATGCGGGAAGCTGGAAAAACCACGTCGACGCGAATCTCTTTCCGGATCTCGCCGAACACGTGGTCGACGGCAAGGCGATCCTCCCGGGCAGCGGTTTCATCGAAATCGCCGTTTCCGCCGCACAGCAATATCACGGCAGCGACGAGGTCGAGATCACCAATCTGGAGATCGTCCGCCCGCTCGAACTGAGCGACAGCCGCATCATGGAACTCTCGACCATCCTGTCGCCGGAGACCGGCGACATCGAGATCCGGTCGCGCGAACGTCTCTCGGAGGACGATTGGACGGTGCATGCCGTCGCGCGAAGCCGCAAGCCCTTGCCGACGACGAGCAACGGCTGTCCGTCCACCAAAGGCCTGGCGAAGACGGCGACCGTGACGGCGGCCAAAGCCTATGAGACGGCGAAGCAGTTCGGGCTGGACTATGGCCCGCAATTCCAGCTTCTCTCCAAAGCCGTGGCCTATGGCGACCGGCTCATCGACGTCGAGTTGAAGCATCCTCAGGCGTCGGGGCACCCCCACGTCACCTACGCCCTTCATCCGATTTCGGTCGACGCGACCTTCCACGGCCTGGTCGCACTCTTTGACCGCTTCACCGGCGACAGGGGCGGCGCCCCCTATATTCCTGTCCGTTTCGGCTCCGTACGCGTGGTCAATGCCGGCCGGGCGATCGCCCGCGCGACGATCGAGATCGAGCGGGTCAGCGCCAACTCGATCAAGGCACGGTTCCATTTCTTCGACGAGACCGGCGTCGCGATCGCACATTTCGAGGATTGCCGCTTCCGCCGTACCTATCTGCGCAAGCACAAGACGCTTGAAGGCCTTTCCTTCCACTATGAGGCAGTTCTGTCTAACGCGGCCGTGCCCGGCACGAAAGTTGCGACGGCCATGCCTGCGACGCTGGCCGAACCGATAGACGGCGACGGCGTCGACAACGCGACCCTGCTCTTCAACGCCGCCATCTATCGCGCCTGCCAGGAAATTGCCCTGAAGCTCGGCAAGGGGACCGCCACAGTGCGAGCCGACGCGCTGCCCGGGGACTTCGCTTTCCAGTGCTTCCTGACGAGCTGCCTCCTGACGCTGGAGGATGCCGGACTTTGCGAACATCAGAACGGCAACTGGAAGGTGGCACGGGAATTCACGCTTCCGACCGTGCCGGAGATCCTTGGCGAGCTCTATGGCGACCGCCCCGATCGTGCGGTCGAAGCGGTGCTCGTCAACAACGCCTATGCGGAAGCGCTCAGCCGTCTCGACGCGCTGCTTGCTCCCCTACCTGCAGGTGACGACGCGGCTTCGTTCAATGCCGGTTTCGTCAGCGAAGCGACGCTCGACCATCAGGCCGTGCATTCCGTGGCGAGCCGGTCGCGCATGGACCAGGTGCTTCACACGGTCGAACGCATTCTCGCTGCGCAGCCGGCAGGCGCCCGCCTGCGGCTCATCGAACTCGGCAGCGTCTCTGCCGGCTTCAGCCGCCGGCTGGCCGATCTCGCGGCGCGCAACGGTGCGGTACTTTCCATTTTCGAGCCGCGCGACAATGCACAACGGAGTCTGGAAATCGCCTTCGAGGAGGATGCGCATGTGCGCGTTCTGAAGAAGAGCGAATTCGCAGATATCGGGCCGTTCGACCTCGCAGTCAGCGCTTCGGACAATCTCTACCAGCTGATCGAAGAGGAGAGCGGGGTCCGCACGGCCCTTCGCTCGATGCTTCCCGGAAGCGGGCTCGTCGCGGCCGTCAGCGCGCCGTCGATCTTCGCCGATTTCGCCCTGGGTCTCTCGGGCGGATGGTTCGAGCGCAGCCAGACGGCAGAATTCCCGATCGGCAGGATCGCTGCCGTACCCCATTGGCAGAAGTGTCTCGCAGATCTCGACCTCGGCGACGTGGTCGTGACGGATCGCGAATGCCCGCATGGGAACACCATCCTGATCGAGGCCCGGGGCACAGCGGCGGCAGGCTCAGGCGCCGAGCCGGGCGAAGCCGCGGCACCCTATCTGCTGATCGAGACTGCCACTGCCCCGAAACCGGTTGCGGCCGGTGGAAGAAGTGCCACGCCCGTCCGGGTGACAGGCGACCTTGCCGCAGACATGGCGACGCTCCGCGCAGCCCTCGAAGCCATGGGCGACAGACCGTTGCGCGCAGTTTTCGCGTCTGAGGCGGAGCGCGCCGGCGGCGACGGTTCGGACCTGTTGCAGACGCGCGTATTGGCGCTCAGCGCCTTTGCCGAGGCCTTGAAACAGCATCTCGCCGGCGTCGAGCCGGAAGGCGACGACCGGCCGCGCCTCGTGCTCGTGGCCCCGGGCGGCGCTCCCCTGTCAGCCTCGGCAAGCTCCGGGCTGAATTCCGGATTGTGGGCCTTCGCCCGCGTCCTTCAGAACGAATATGAGTTCATCGACATTCATGCGCTCGATGTTGCCGACGTCGCCCGCAAGGATATGCTTGCCGCAGCGCTTTCCCTGCTGACGGTTTCGGGACAGAACCGGGAATGGCTGCTGGACCAGAAGACGGGCCTGCTTTCGGAGCTTCGGGCCGTACCCGGCGCAACGAACAAGGCCGACGGGAAAACCAGCGCGTTTGCGGCCGCGACCATTCGCCAGCGCGTCAGTTCGCAGGTTGCAAGCATCGCCTGGGAAGAGGCGAGCGTACCGGAGCCGGGCCCCGGCGAGGTCGTCGTCGCCGTCGCGGCAACCGGCTTGAATTTCCGCGACGTGATGTGGGCCATGGGCCTGTTGCCGGAAGAGGCGTTGGAAGACGGCTTTGCCGGGGCGACGATCGGCATGGAACTATCCGGCCACGTGGTCGCCGTCGGCGAAGGGATCGACGATCTCGCAGTCGGCGATGCGGTGATGGCGATCGCCTCCGCCGCCTTCTCGACCCATGCGGTCGTCGCGCGCGCAGGCATTGCCAAGCTGCCCCGAGCGATGAGCCCGGTGGCCGCGGCCACCTTGCCGGTCGCCTTCCTTACCGCCTATTACGCCATTGTCGAACTCGGCCGCATTCAGGCTGGAGAGACGATTTTGATCCACGGTGCTGCCGGCGGCGTCGGCCTCGCCGCGCTCCAGGTCGCAAAGCTCAAGGGCGCCAAGGTCATCGCCACGGCGGGAACGCGCGAAAAGCGGCGCTTCCTGACGATGCTCGGCGCCGATCATGTCTTCGATTCGCGTTCGCTCGGCTTCGTCGACGATGTCCGTTCGGTCACCCGCGGGGAAGGCGTCGACCTCGTGCTCAACTCGCTTTTCGCCGAGGCGATGGAGCAGAGCCTCTCGCTGGTGAAACCCTTCGGCCGATTCCTGGAGCTCGGCAAACGCGACTATTACGCCGACAGCAAGATCGGGCTCAGGCCGTTTCGCCGCAATGTCAGCTATTTCGGCATCGACGCCGATCAGCTGCTGGTGAATGCGCCGGATCTGACCAGGCGCATCTTCATGGAGATCGGAGCGCTCTTCGAGGAAGGCAAGCTCACGCCGCTTCCCTATCGCGCCTTCGATTACGATGAAATCGGCAATGCCTTCCGGCTGATGCAGAATGCCGGGCATATCGGCAAGATCGTGGTGCTGCCGCCCGTTGCCGGCAGGCACGAGGTGACCGCGAAGGCTGTAAGGGGTATGAAGGTCGACCCGGACGGCGTCCATCTCGTCGTCGGCGGCATCGGCGGCTTCGGCCTCGTCGCCGCCAACTGGCTCGTCGAGAAAGGCGCCCGCCGGATTGCGCTTTGCTCCCGCCGAGGCCAGCCGGATGCGGAAACGCACGCGATGATCGAGCGCTGGCAAAATGGCGGCGTTGCGGCTTCGGTCCATGCTTGCGACATCACGGATGCCGCGGCCGTGGAGACGCTTCTGGCGACGCTTCGTTCGGAAGCACCGCTTCGCTCCGTCGTTCACGCGGCGATGGTGCTCGACGATGCGCTGATCAGCAATCTGAGCCGCGAACGCAACCGGCCTGTCATCGACACGAAAGCCAAGGGCGCGGCAATCCTCGATCGCCTTACCCGTGGTGACAGGCTCGACAACTTCATCCTGTTCTCCTCGGCGACGACGCTGGTCGGCAATCCCGGCCAGGCGAACTATGTCGCCGCCAACGGCTATCTCGAAGGCCTTGCCCGTGCACGGCGCCAGGAGGGCCTGTCAGGGCTCGCCGTCGGCTTCGGCGCGATTGCCGATGCCGGCTACCTGACGCAGAACGCCGACGTCAACGACCTGCTCGCCAAGCGCATAGGCAAAACGGCGTTGAAGGCCCAGGTGGCGCTCGACATGGTGGAGAACCACATCGCCGCGGATCCGGGCACGGTCGACGCGGCCGTCGTGATGATTTCGGAGATCGACTGGACAGCTGCGCGGAATCTGCCGGTCGCCCGCAACGCGCTCTTCGAGGTGATCCTGCGCAGCGCCGATCAGCATGCCACAGGCGCCGAAGGCACGAAGATGGACCTCGTCGCGATGATCGAGGGCAAATCCCCTCAAGAGGCCGAGGACATCCTCTTCGATCTGGTTGCGAGCGAGATCGCCGCCATCCTCCGCGTGTCGAAGGATACGGTCACTCGCGGAAAAATATTGAAGGAGATCGGTCTCGACAGCCTCATGGCGGTTGAACTCGGCATGAGTTTCCAGCAGAACACCGGCTTCGACATGCCTTTGAGCGGCGTCGCGGATAATACCACTGTCGGTGACATTGCACGCAAGCTCCATGAAAAGGTAAGCAAGCGCGATCAGGGCAACGAGAACGAGGCCGGGGACGACAAGCTCGTGACCGAACTTACGCAGCGCCATGTCGGAGCGGACAAGGAAAAAGCACTGAGCCAATGAGCAGCGACGGAAACGGCCAGACTTTCCCGAAGATGAACAGCACGCTCAAGGAGAGTCTGCTGGACAGGATGCGGAACACGCATCAATCGTCCGAGCGCAACCGGATGGCGCGCTCGGAACGGGAGCTGCCGCCGGCTCCGCGTCGCCAGCAGGCGCGTTTCGAGGATCTGCCCGAATATAAGCAGGTCCTTACCCAGAAGATCGCCAGCGAGCAGCTCGGCATCGCCAACCCGTTCTACCGGCCGCATCAGACGGCAGCCGGTGCGACGACGATGATCGATGGCCGCAAGCTGATCAACTTCGCCTCCTACGACTATCTCGGGCTCAACCGGCATGCTCACGTCCTCGAGCGTGCGCGCGAGACGATCGCCGACTTCGGGATTTCCGCGTCGGCAAGCCGCCTCGTCGCCGGCGAACGGCCGCAGCATGTGGAGCTCGAAGAGAAGATCGCGCAATTCTACGGCGTCGATGCCGCCGTCTGTTTCGTTAGCGGCTACCTGACCAATGTCGCCGCGATCAGCTGCCTGATGGGACCGAAGGACCTCGTCATCCACGACGAGTTCATCCACAACAGCGCGCTCGCCGGGATCAAGCTTTCAGGCGCGACACGCCGCTTCTTCAAGCACAACGACACGGCGGATCTCGAGCATGTCCTGCGCACCGTCGCCGGTGACTACCGGCGCATCCTGGTGATCGTCGAGGGCATCTACTCGATGGACGGCGACGTCGCCAATCTGTCGGCGCTTCTTAAGCTCAGGGCCGAATACGGCTTCTGGCTGATGGTCGACGAGGCGCATTCGCTCGGGGTCCTCGGCCGGCACGGCAGGGGCCTCGCCGAACATTTCGGGGCCGATCCGCACGAAGTCGACATCTGGATGGGAACATTGTCGAAGACCACGTCGAGCTGCGGCGGCTACATTGCAGGAAGCGCCGCCCTGGCGGCCGTCCTGAAGGCATCTGCCGGCGGCTTCGTCTATAGCGTCGGCCTCGCGCCCGTGCTTGCCGCATCCGCGGTCGCCAGCCTCGACGTGCTGGCAAGCGAACCGGAACGTACGGCGGCGGTGAGACGCAACGGCAGCCTTTTCCTGAAGCTGGCCAAGGAGGCCGGCCTCGATACGGGGTTGAGCGGCGGCTTTTCGGTCGTGCCCGTGATCGTCGGCGATTCGCTGCGCGCCGTCCAGCTTTCGAACGACCTGCTCGCCGCCGGCGTCAACGTGCTGCCGATCATCCACCCGGCGGTGCCGGAAGGACAGGCGCGCTTGCGCTTCTTCATCACCTGCGACCACACGGAGGAACAGATCCGCCGCACCGTCACATTGACGGCCGAACGCCTGAAGGATCTTACCGACCGCAATTTCGGGCTCGGCGGCGTCGATATCGAGAAGATGCTGAGTGCGCTCTCGGCGCGCTGACCACGATCCGCCGCAAGCGGGCCGCCAACGGGTGCGTCCATGACACATGTGATCATCACCGGCGGCTCGAGCGGAATAGGCCTCGCGGTCGCCTCGATCTACGCAGCCCGGGGAGCGAGGCTCTCTCTTGTCGCCCGCTCCCGCGATCTTCTGGAGCAGGCAGCGCAGAAGCTGGTGGCCGAACACGGCCTCGAGGCTGGAGCGGTCCGCATAGAGGCCGCCGACGTCACCAAAGGAGAGGAGATCGAGGCCGCGATCTTGCGCTGTGTGGAGACGTTCGGGCCTTGCGACGTTCTCGTGACCTCGGCAGGCGTCGTCGAACCGGCGCCCTTCGAGGCGATGCAGGGCGCGGCCTTCCAGCGACAGATGGAAACGAACTTTTCGGGCACGGTGCATGCCGTGCGCGCCGTTTATCCGGACATGAAGGAGCGGCGCAGCGGCCATATTCTGATGGTCTCTTCGGGCGCCGGGCTGATCGGCATCTACGGCTATACCGCCTACTGCGCCTCGAAGTTCGCCCTCGGCGGCTTCGCCCAAGCATTGCGCAGCGAAGCACGCGTCCACAACGTCGGCATATCGATCTGCTTTCCACCCGATACCGTGACGCCGCAATTTACGAGGGAGCTTGCCGCCCGGCCGCAGGAGGCCAGCCTGATCATGGGAACCGTCCGCCCATGGACGGCCGAGGCGGTTGCGCGAAAGATCGTCGACGGGATCGACCGGCGGCGCTTCGAGATTTATTTCGGCGCGATCTTATATCTTCTCGGCCGCTTCGGGCCGGCGGTCAGGCCTTTCCTCAATTGGTGGTTCGATCGGGCGATCGCGCGCAACAGTGGACTGTGACGGCGGCGCCCCCGGCCATGCTTGTGCCAGCCAATATTAGGCTTTAAGTGTCGGGAGAAGCCTTCTGCCGAGGCGGCGACGGTGAAATGGCTCAAAGGTATCGGCTTGGCGCTCATTCCCTTCCACCTGCACGACTACCCGATAGCCTTGACCCTCGGGTGCTATCTGCTGTCCTGCGCGGTGATCTTCTATACCGACCGGTTCGCCCTTCCGGCGCGCGAACGCAGGAAGAACGCACCGAAATACGGGCGCTATCAGGACAGGATCGACCGCCTCGCCCGGCTGCCGGTCATCGCGCTCGTCTTTGCCGGCTTCTTCGCGATCTCGTGGCGGCCCCTCTATGCCGCCGCCGGCACGATGAGTTTCTTCATCATTTTCACCGGCATTTCCCGCGCGAAGTTCAAGTTCATCCGCGAGCCGTTGGTCTTTTCCGATATTGCCCTGGTCGCGGATGTCTTCAAGTACAAGACGATCTTCTATGCGAGCTCGCTGAACATCGTGTTCTGGATCGTCGCCTTCCTTTACGTGTTCGGCGTATCGGCGCTTTACATGTATTTCGAGCCGACGATCCTGCCCGAAAGAAGCAGGGTCTTCTGGGTTCTGATGATGGTGGGGATCGCCGCCGGACCCTGGGGCCTGTTGTTTTACGGGCCGGTGAACCGCCCGACGGCCGCTCTCGTGCAGAAACTGGTGAAGGCGATCAACGTCAAGAAGAACACGGTTCGTTTCGGTACCTTCGCTTCCGTCGTCTTCCATTTCATCATCTGGCTCGGCGTCAAGCGCGACAAGATCGTCGCCGAATTGTCGGAAATACTGCGCGCCGCGGTACACGACCTCATCGGCCACGAGGAGGCCCCGCTGATCGTCGTATGGCAGTCGGAGTCCTTCATCGACATGCGGCATTTCGGTGTCGATTCGATCAAGCTTCCGACGGTCGACCGGTTACGCAAGCAGGCGGTGCAGTGGGGGCGGTTGAGCAATGTCTTCGAGGGCGGCTACACGCTGCGCACCGAATTTGCCGTCCTGAGCGGCCTTGTGCCCGACGACATCCACGTCGATGCCAGCTATCCCTATCTTCGTGCCGCGCACTATGCCGATGTCGTCTGGCCCGGAAAGCTCAAGCGCGCCGGCTGGCGCACGCATTTCATTCATCCCTATGACCGGACGTTCTTCCTGCGGCACAAGGCGATGCCCCTCCTTGGATTCGAGAAGCTTACCATGCTCGATGCCTTCGACCATAAACCGGAGCGCGACGGGCTTTATGTCTCGGACGCCACGCTGGCAGCCCGCGTGCTCGCCGAAGTCGAGAAGCTGCCGGAAGAGGAGAGCGGCTTTTTCTTCGTCGCCTCGATGGCCAATCACGGCCCCTGGGAACCGGGGCGCGTCGGTACGCTCACCCATCCCGTCGATATCTACCTGGCGATCCTCGAGCAGTCTGACGCTGCGTTGAAGCAGCTGATCGACGGCCTCAACAAGCTCGACCGGCCGGTCTGGTTCGTCTTTTACGGCGACCACGCGCCCCTTCTGAAATCCTTCGCGGATCCCTTCCCGGATCCCCGCACGGATTATTTCATCGTGCCGCTCGCCAAGGCGCGCGCTGCGGCCCACAGCCCGAAGCGAGCGAAGGACGAGGATCCCTGGAACCTGCTCGGCTCCATGCTGAAGCACGCCAATCTGCACAAGGACGCGCTGCAATAGCAGCGTCTTCCGGAAATCCGCCCGATGACAGCAGATACGACCTTCGATCCCGCGCCGCCAAGAACCTTCCTGTTCCTGCAGGGGCCGGCGTCGCCGGTCTTCGCCAAGGTCGCCGGGCATCTCGAAGCTCTGGGCCATTGCTGTCTACGCATCAACCTCAATCCCGGCGACCAGATATTCTGGCGACGCCGGGGCGCCCATAACTACCGCGGCTCGTCGGCGCGGTGGCCGGCCTATGTCGAGGCCTTCATCCGCCGCCACGCCGTCACCGACCTCGTCCTGCTCGGCGAAGAGCGCCCCTATCACCGGATCGCCACAGCTGCCGCGCGAAAAGCCGGCATCCGAGTCTTCGTGGTCGAAATGGGTTATCTCAGGCCGGACTGGCTGACTCTCGAGCGTGGCGGCATGTCGTCCAACTCGCACTTTCCGGCCGATCCCGCGCAAATCCTGCGAGCGGCAACGGGCTTGCCCGAGCCCGACTGGCAGCGGCGCTACCGGCAGAGCTTTCTTGCAGAGGCGGCATACGACCTCCTTTACAACCTGCCGAACGTGTTTTTCTCTTTCCTCTTTCCCGGCTACCGCCGGCACGGAATCTTTCATCCGCTCGCCGAATATGCCGGGTGGATCCGGCGGCTGGCGGCCGGCAAAGGCGAGCAGCGGCGCGCGGATGCGTTGATCCGCTCGCTTTCGGCGAAAAATGCACCGTATTTCGTCTATCCGCTTCAACTTGAAACGGACTATCAATTGCGCGCGCATTCACCCTTCAGCAGCCAGCGGGAAGCGATCGACGGCATTCTTGCCTCTTTCGCGCGACATGCGCCGGCAGGAACCAGTCTTGCCATCAAGGTGCACCCGCTCGACAACAGCCTGATCCCCTGGCGCAGGATCGCCTCGGACAAGGCCGCCTCGCTCGGTGTCGGCGACAGGGTCCTCTATCTCGACGGCGGCAATCTCGATTCGCTTACGGAGCACAGCTGCGGAATGGTAACGGTCAACTCCACCGCCGGATTGCATGCTCTGAAGCAGGGCAAGCCCGTGAAGGTCCTGGGGACGGCCGTCTTCGACATTGCCGGTCTCACCGACCAGCAGCCGCTCGACGCGTTCTGGACGGCGCCCGAAGCCCCGGATCCGGTGCTGAGCGGGGCAATGTTCAGGCTGATGGCCGCTTCGATCCAGGTGCGCGGGAACTTCTATTCCCGTGCGGGTACGGATGCCGGCGCCAAGGCGATCGCGGAGCGGCTGCACCGCAACGACGTCAATGAACCGGACGCCTTCGTCGACCCGCCGCCCCGGCAGAAGCCGGCGAAAATCAGCGAAGATCAGGCGACGCCGGCGCGCAGCAGATCGTGAATGTGCAGGATGCCGGCCGGTGCGCCCGCTTCGTCGACGAGGAACAGCACGGTGACCTTGTGGTCCTGCATGAATTCCATGGCGGCGCTGGCAAGGACGTCACCCTTGATCACCCGCGGATTGCGCGACATCACCTCTTCGACCGGTTGCGCCAGGAGGTCGCCCGTCATGTGACGGCGCAGGTCGCCGTCGGTGATGACGCCGACCAGCTTGCCGCTTTCATCTTTTATGCCGACGACGCCGAAGCCCTTGGCCGACATTTCGATGACCGCCTCGCTCATCGGGCGACCTACGGAGAGCAGCGGCATCTGTCCGGTGCCATGCGCCAGCTCCTGAACCAGGCGCAGCTGCGCGCCCAGCTTGCCGCCGGGGTGGAAGGTCTTGAAATCCTCGGCCGAGAAGCCGCGCCGCTCCAGGAGCGCGATCGCCAGAGCATCGCCGACGGCAAGCTGCAGCATGGCCGAGGTCGTCGGCGCCAGGCCGTGCGGACAGGCCTCCGGCACCTTCGGCAGCACGAGGGCGATCTCGGAATTGCGTGCAAGCGTGCTCTCGCGGTTCGAGGAGATCGAGACGATCGGCACTTTGAAGCGCTTGGCGTAGGTCAGCATGTTGGCGAGTTCCGCCGTTTCGCCCGACCAGGAGAGCAGCACCAGCGCATCCCGGGCGGTGATCATGCCGAGGTCGCCGTGGCTTGCCTCGGTCGGATGGACGAAATAGGCCGAGGTGCCGGTGGATGCGAGCGTGGCTGCAATCTTGCGGCCGATATGCCCGCTCTTGCCGACCCCGGAAACGACGACCCGGCCATCGCCGTCGCCCATCAGTTCGACCGCATCGACGAGGGCGGCCGCGAAGGCTTGGTCACCGGTCAGATGGTCTGCAAGGGCCTTGATGCCGTTCGAGGCAGTCGTCAGCGTCCTCCCGATCGACTCCAGCACGGTGCCACCGGCATGCGCATCCGCCGTCGCGTGTCTCACACCCATCATCGCCCCCCTGTAGGGCACCTCCGGGAAAAGTGTGTCACGGTTTTCCGCCGGAAGTGCGTAGCCAAAAAACGGCCTCGTCAGCGGGCCGCAGCAAGATAGACGCCAGATAGGCTTTTTTCCCGGACAAACCAAGTCTTTCGCCGGCCATTTGTACCAAACCGGCGACTTTTCGGGACGGTCAGGCTCAGCCGATGCGCTTTTCGGCCGAGGTCTCGGGGGGGAGGACTCCGCCGGCGGCAAACTCGGCGAGCGTCATCGAATCGAGGATGGACGACATCGCGTCACGCACCGATGTCATCGAGATGCGCACCCGGCAGGTCTCCGGATCGTTGCAGTCATCGCACATTTCATAGGCCGTGCGACTGGCGCAGCGTATCGGCGCCAGCGGGCCGTCGAGCGTCCTTATGACATGGCCGATGCGAATCTCGGAGGCCGGTCGCGACAGGGAATAACCGCCGCCCGGTCCTTTCTTCGAGCGCAGCACGCCGGCGTTGCGCAGTTCCAGGAGTATGGTGTCTAAAAACTTCTTCGGAATGTTGTTGCGCTGCGCGATTTCGGTGATGAAGGCAGTCTGCCCGGGTGGAAGCCGTGCCAGGTCGACCAATGCTTTCAGTCCGTATTTTCCCTTCTTCGTCAGCATTCGAGCCAATTCTCCCCGATCCCGCAGAATCGCCGGATCCGCCCTCGGATACAATCTTGTCCTGGCATAGCACAAGAATGCGCTGCCAACACACAGCTATAGTCGACAACCGGGAGATGACGGGCATCCATGGACGCAAGGAGCGGGAGCGTGCGTATATTACGCTCGCATCCCGTCCGCGGTCCTGAAACGATAATGGGGACTAAAGCACTTCCAGCGAAACTGTGCAGCGGCGTTCCGTCGGGAAGTGCGTACTCTTGAGAGTATTCGGTTCTGAAGCAGTTCGACTTCTGCCCTCACGCGGCGGCAATGCCGGGTGGCCGGCTGGTAAGATTCCGCCCGCCCTGGGCGGAAAGGAGCCGGCCAATGGCCGCGCGTGCTTCATCGACCGAACGGAAGCGCTGAGCGTCCAAGTCCCAGACGTGATACTTGACCGCCAGGAACTTCAGACGGTCTTGGTCAGGAACGACGACTCCGACGGCTTCGCCACCATATTCGATAACTTGCTTGCTCATGTAAATAACGCTCCTCCGCACCCACGGGCGCGGATAATTCAATTCTCGGCAAAGGATGAACTCGGTAAGTTTGAACGGTCACATTCGGCGAAGTTGGCGAATGAGACCTTTAACCGTTGCACGACAATGGGAACGTGAGCCGCAGAAAGCGGCGGTCGAAAATTCGAACATGTCACTCTCCTTTGGCTGGCCCGGCACAGGACGCCAGGCGCTCATGAACAAATCGAAGCGGAATCCTTCCGCCTCCCACGATGGCAAACTAAAATAATCTACCAATTTCGTCAACTGAAGAAACGAGAATGCGAAAAATAATTCCCCATCTCGTTTCCGTAGCTGCCGCCTCGGCAAATCCGTTCGCCTGTCCGGGCTATCTCGCTATCTAGGTAGCGCCGAATCGCCGTGCAAGGGACGGGTCGAATATAGGCAGTTATTTCCGACGAAAAAGGGGCAGCCCCCGGAGAGGCTGCCCCTTTGCCGCGATCGACACGGCGGCATCAGCAAAAGCGCGGACGGTTTTCCGCCCGCATCCGTCGACGGCGCGAGGCCGTCAGGCCGTCGGCGTTTCCGCCTGCTGCCCGGTGGAGCGAGCGGCTTCCCGCTCCTTCCACCAGCGGCTCAGGAACAGCAGGATCGGGCCGCCGATATAGATGGACGAAGTCGTCGCGACGATGACGCCGAAGATCATCGGCCATGCGAAGCTCTGCACCGCCTCGCCGCCCCAGATCGCCATCGGCACAAGGGAAAGCGCCGTTGCAGCCGAGGTGAAGATGCATCGCGCGATCACCTGGTTGATGCTCATGTCGATGAGATCGGAGAACGGCATCGACTTGTACTTGCGCAGGTTTTCGCGCATGCGGTCGTAGACCACCACCTTGTCGTTCACCGAATAGCCGATCATCGTGAGCAGCGCTGCGATCGCGGTCAGGTTGAAGTCGATGCCCGTAAGCGCAAAGAACCCGACGGTCTTGGTGATGTCGAGCAAGAGCACGGCGATGGCGCCGACGGCGAAGTGCCATTCGAAGCGGAACCAGATGTAGAGCAGGATCGCCAACATGGCGAGAGCGACGGCGAGGAAGCCGGAGCGCGCCAATTCGCCGCTGACCGTCGGACCGACGACCTCGGTCCGCTCCATGCTGGCACCGGGGATGGCGGTCGTCACCGCATCCTTGATCTTGTTCAATGCCACCGTCTGCGCCTGCTCGCCGCCCGGCTGCCGCTGCACGCGGATCAGCACCGATTGGCCGCCGCCGAAGTCCTGGAGCGCCACCTCGCCGAGATTGAGCTCCTCGAGGCTTTGACGCAGCGTCGGCAGATTGATCTTCTCTTTCGAAACCGCCTCGACCTGAATGCCGCCGATGAAATCGATGCCGTAGTTGAGACCCGGCGTGAAGAACAGGATGACGGAGCTGATCGACAGGAATGCCGAGAAGCCGATCGCGACGAAGCGGCCCTTCATGAAGGAGAAGTTGGGCAGCTGCGGCACCTTGCCAAAAAGCGAAGGGATTTCCAGCTTCTTCATCTTGCGGCGCACGACGACCTCGCGCATCAGCAGGCGCACGACCGTAACGGATGTGAACATCGAAATGCCGATGCCCAGCATCATGGTGACGGCAAAGCCCTTCACCGGCCCGCTGCCGAACCAGAAGAGAAGCACCGTGCCCGCAAGCGTGGTGACGTTGGAGTCGATGATCGTCGCATAAGCCTTGTTGAAGCCGAGATCCAGCGCCTTCATCGCTCCGGCGCCCGCCTCGGTCTCTTCGCGGATGCGCGCATTGATCAGGATGTTAGCGTCCACGGCCATGCCGATGCCGAGAATGATACCGGCGATACCTGGCAAGGTCAGCGTCGACCCGATCAGGCCGAGAACGCCGATCGTCATGATCGTGTGCAGAACCAGACCCACATTGGCGATCATACCCCAGGCGCCGTAGAGCACGACCATGAGGACCACGACGAGGCCGAAACCGGCGAGACCTGTATAGAGGCCCATGCGAATCGAGTCGCTGCCCAGATTCGGACCGACCGAGCGCTCTTCGATGATCGTCAGCGGTGCCGGCAGCGCACCGGAGCGCAGGAGCGCGGAAAGAACCGTCGCCTCCTCGACCGTGAAGCTGCCGCTGATCTGGCCACGGCCACCGAGAATGGGCTCGTTGATGACCGGTGCCGTCAGAACCTTGCCGTCGAGCACGATCGCAAACGGCCGGCCGACGTTTTCGCGGGTGATGTCGGCGAACTGGCGGGCACCGAGCGAGTCGAAGCTGAAATCGACGACCGGCTGATTGGTTCGCTGATCGAAACCGACCTTGGCGTCGTCCAGGCGCTCGCCGGAAATGGCGACGCGGCTTTCGACCGGATAGCGGTTGCCGTCATTGGCGCCCGGCAGAATGTCGACCCCGCGTGGCGCCGGCTGCGTGACGTCGACGGCCTGGTCGAGCATGTGGAAGCTCATCTGTGCCGTCGAACCCAGAAGCTCGCGCAGGTGAGTCGGATCCTGGAGACCGGGCAGCTGGACGAGAATGCGGTTGGAACCGATGCGCTGGATCAGCGGCTCGGCGACGCCGACCTGGTCGACGCGGTTGCGGATGATTTCCAGGCTCTGCTCGACCGCCTTGGTCATGCGGTCGGCAAGACCCGCCTCGGTCATGGCCAGGGTGATGACATCGCCCGCCGTCGTTACCTCGACCTCGGGAGCGGGGGCGGCAAAACCCACAGTGCTCACGGGCGTCGCCAGTTCCTGCAGCTTCGGCAGAACCTTTTCCCGGTCCTGAGCATCGGGGATGCTTACCGTCACGCTGTTGCCGCTGATACGCGCAGAGGAGGCGGAGACGCGCTCACCGCGCAGGACGCGACGGGTATCGTCGAGAAGCGAGTTGAGGCGAGCCTTCTGCAGCCCCGCCCCGTCCACTTCGAGAACGAGGTGCGAACCGCCCCTCAGATCGAGGCCGAGTGTGACCGGCTTGAACGGAAGAACGGAAGCGACCTGCTCCCTCATGGCCGGCGTCAAAACGCTCGGCAACGCCGCAAGGCATCCGAAAATGATGATCGCGACATAGGCGAGGACCGCCCATCTGGATGTACGCATGTGGGAATTCCATAAATGCCTGAACGCGCTTCGAGCAGCGTCCGGGCTGGGTTTTCATCAATGGCTGAGGCGGGATCGAAAGCCCTGCCGAACTCAAACGATGGCGGCCGACGGTGGCGGCGCGCGGATGCACTCGTTCTGACACGGTGCGCCGCCTGCGATTTCGGCTCGCGGCAGAGTTGGAGCAGGAGAATCCTCGGGCGCAGCGAGCGCAACGCGTTGGAGCTGGATGAACGGCGCCGGATCGCCGCCGACCATCGACTTGCCGTCCGCGCGCTCGCCGCTGAAACGCAGGTCGGGCAGTGCAACCGCCCTGCATATCTGGCGGGCGACCGGCCGGTCGGAGGAACCTGTATCGGGTTGAGCGACATTGCCGGCCGGCGCTCCGGCCGCACGGCTTGCTGCACTCTGGCCGACCGCAATGACCTGCATGGATAGAGAGGCGCAGAACAGCCACAGCACGGCGAGAAGCCGGCTGGCGTGCATGCTCCTGCTGCCACCACCCATGAGGTCCATCTAGGACGCGGTCCCTTTCTCTTTGCGTCCGGTCTATCCGCGATCGAACGCAAGCGAGACAATTCAGCCCGAGCACCAAGCTACACGAAGAACGTGGCCGGATTCGAGCATGTGCGCTCTTAACATCACTCCGGGCCGTAAAAGTCAAATCCGGGCCGTCACGCTGTAGCGCCGGCGGTTCTCTCCTGGTGGATTTCGATGAGCGAAGGCCCCGGGCGCGACGCCGCATCGGCGAGAGCGCGCGGCAAATCCTTCACGGTCGCCAGCCGCTCTGCAGGCAGTCCGTAGGCTTTGGCGGTCAGCAGGAAATCGGGCGCGGAAGGTTTTACACCCTCCGGCGTGATCCCCGATTCGACCATGTAGGACTCGATTTCCCGGTATCCGTCATTGTTCCAGACGAGGAAGACGACCCTGGCATGCGCATCCACCGCCGAACCGATCTCGGCCAGAGAAAACTGGAACCCGCCATCGCCGACCAGGCATATGACCGGCCGCCCCCGATCGGCGACCGCAGCGCCTACCGCGGCGGGAGGCGCATAGCCGAGCGAGCCGTAGCCCGTCGCCGAATTGAACCACGCCCTTTGCCGCGGTGCATCGCAATAGAGGTTGCCGGCATAGACGGCCTGGGTCGAGTCCCCGACGATGGTGCAGTCGGGAAGCGTCCGGTAGATCGCCTCGACGACGCCGATTTCCGCAAGCATTTTCGGTGTCAGCTCCTTCAGCGCCTGCCTGCGCGCGGCCTCCGCCCGCGAGGCTCCATTCTTGGCTGACGCATGGTCCGGCAGGAAGCCCAGAATGCCCGCAGTCGCAGCCTTCGCGCCGGAGAGGATCGAAAGTGCTGCTTTAGGTCCGCGCGCGAGCTGCGCCGCATCGATGTCGGTGCGAATAAGGTTCTTCAGCAGCGGAAAGCCGCCATCCGCATAGAGATCGTAATCGGTCTGGCCCATTTCGGTGCCGAGCGCCAGCACGAGGTCCGCCTCCCGCAACAGCTCGCGTATCGCCTTGAGGCTCGGGCTTGCCGGTACCCGGAGCGGATGGCCGGCAAGCATGCCGCGGGCGTTGACCGTCGTGACCACCGGCGCACCGATCCGCTCGGCGAGTTCCCGCACTTCGGCTTCCGCCGTCAGGGCGCCGCCGCCGCACAGAATGACGGGCCGGGCGGCTTCGGCGCAGAGGATCGCCGCCCTTTGCAGCGTTTCGCTGTCGGAGCGCGGGCGGGTCGCCGCCGCCGGCTTTGCCGGACGACCCTCGATCTTCAGGGCCATCACGTCGGTCGGGATTTCGATATGGACCGGGCCCGGCCGGCCGGAAAGCAGCACGGCAAAGGCGCGGTCGACGACGAGCGGCAGATCGGCGGGGTTGAGAAGCGTGTGCGAATAGAGCGCCAGCGTCTTCATCATTCCATTCTGATCGGGCAGCTCGTGCAGCAGCCCCCGGCCATGCCCGAGGGAATCCCGGCGGTTGACGCCGGAGATCACCAGCATCGGGATCGAGTCCTGCCGGGCTTGCGCCATGGCGGTGATCGTATTGGTAACGCCCGGACCGGTGATCACGAGGGCCACGCCAGGCTTGCCGCTGACGCGTGCATAACCGTCGGCCATGAAGCCCGCACCCTGTTCGTGGCGCGGCGTGACGTGGCGAATATTCGATGCGGCAAGGCCCCGGTAAAGTTCGACCGTATGCACGCCCGGAATGCCGAATACGACCTCCACTCCGTTTGCCTCCAGGAGATCGACAAGGGTCTCGCCGACGGTTTTCGATTCGACTGTCATGCGCGGCGCTCCTTGCGGGTGGTGCAGCGTTCGGCCAGTGCGGCGATGCGGCGGCAGGCCTCCTCGATGGCGGCATCCGGAACGGTGAGGCTCACGCGCAGAAAGTTGCGTGCCTTGTCGCCGAAGGACGACCCCGGCATGACCGCAACTCCCTCCTCTTCCAGGAGCGCCCAGGCGAAGGCTTCGCCGGAGAGGCCCGTGCCGGAGACGTCGATCAGCGCAAACATACCCGCCTCCGGCGGCAGCACCGAAACCCCGGACGCCCCCGCAAGACCGTCGATGATCCGCCGGGCACGCCGGCTGTAGGATTTCCGCATCTGCCTCGCCGTATCGATGTCATGCGTCAGCGCGTAAGCGGTCATATCGGCGATGAACGGCTGCTGCCCGAAAAGCATGGTCTCGGAGATCGGCAGCAGGCGCTCGGTGAACTCGGCCGGGCCGACGGCCCAGCCGCTGCGAAAACCGGGTGCTGCATGCGACTTCGAAATGGACGAGACGACCACGGTGCGTTCGGCAAGATCGGGATTGTCGAACGGCGAAGCGAAGAGCGCATCGAAGACGAGCTCCTCATAGACCTCGTCGCAGACGATCCAGAGATCGTGACGGCGCGCGACTTCACCGATCGCCGCAATCTCTTCCGCCGTCAAAACGGCGCCGGTGGGGTTGTGCGGCGTATTGAGGAGCAGCACGCGGCATTCGGGCGTGACCGCATTTTCCAGATCCTCCGCCCGCATGTGGAAGCCGTTTTCCGGGTCAAGCGGTACGAATACCGGATGGGCCCCCGTGGACCGGATGACGCCTTCATAGGTCGCGTACAGGGGGTCTCCGACGAGCACGCCGTCGCCCGTCTCGGCAAGCGCGAACATCACGGCAAAGAGCGCCGTCTGCGTTCCCGGGAAGCAAAGAATGTTCTCCGCGGTCACGGCGGCACGGCGGCGACGGTATTTTTCGGTAAGCGCCGCCACGACCGCCGGCTCTCCGCGACCGTTTGAATAGCGGTAGCGCCCCGCATTCATGGCCCGCTGGCACTCTTCCAGAAGCGCGCGGTCCGGCGGCAGATCCGGTTCGCCGATTGTCAGCTCGATGAGCTCGGCGCCACTCGCCTTCAGCTGACGTGCGCGGGTGTGCAGCGTCCATTTGCCGGAACCGAGCTCGGCAAGACGTGATGTGATCGACGCGTAGCGCAAGTATTCACTCCCTCATTCGTTTTCTATTTTTCGATCCGAAGACCGAGCAGGGCTTCGACCGAGGCCATGGCGATGCCGACCAGTTCGCCCTCGCGAAAAAGATCGCCGGCGAGGCAGCCTTCGATCCAGAGCCCGTCCACGAGGCCGTTGATCGCGATTGCGTAGCGGCGGCACTCCTCGGGACCGGCGGGCCGGCCCTTCGCCGCAAGAAAATCGCTGAGTAACTCCTGCAATGCGTTGCGGAAGGCGAGATAGCCATCGCGATGGATTTCTGAGAGCACCGGATCGACTCGCACCTGGCTGATGAAAGCGGCCCAGAGAGAGATGCTGCGGCTGTCGGCGACCGGCTCGGTCAGATTGATGGCGATGAAATCCTTGAGACGCGTCGCCGGATCGCCCTCGACGTTCTTCGCCTTCTCCGTGAGAGAGGCGATGACGGCGCGGTATGCCTCCGCAACCATCTGGTCTTTGGATTCGAAATAATGACGGACGAGCCCGGCGGTAACGCCGGCGCGAACGGCGATCTGGCGCACGGTCGCACCCTTGAGGCCGAATTCCGAGATGCAGTCCAGCGTCGCCTCGATCAGTTCCTGGCGCCGCTCGCCCTCGGGGGCGCGATAGAAGCTGCGCCGGTTCACCGAATGCCCCGCGCCGTGCCGTTCAGCCAGATCGTCATTGCCTGCGAACCGGTTGGGCTCATGCGTTGCTCCCGGGAATGACCGTTGTTGCGAGGAGCGTCAGAAAATCGACGCGGGTGTTATTATACGCTTGAATAATAGCGACACAAGTGCAACGATGCCTTCCAGAAACAGCGTGACAAGCCGAAGATGCTGCACGAGAGAACGACCAGGGGAACTGTTTTTATGGCTTCAACGAGCGTTCCGCGAACGAGAGGAGCCGCGCGCCGATGACGGATGCGGCCCAGGCAATCGCGGTTACCGACCTCCACAAGCGTTTCGGGCCATTGGAAGTGCTGAAGGGCGTATCGCTGAGCGCGCAGCAGGGCGACGTCATCGCGATCATCGGCGGCAGCGGTTCCGGCAAATCCACGCTTCTCCGTTGCATCAACATGTTGGAACTGCCCTCGGCCGGCCAGATCAGCGTGCACGGAGAAGAGATCCGCATGAAGCCGGACGGACACGGCGGATTGATGCCGGCCGACCGCAAGCAGGTCCAGCGGATCCGCACCCAGCTCGGCATGGTTTTTCAAAGCTTCAATCTCTGGCAGCACATGACAATTCTCCAGAATGTCATCGAGGCGCCGGTGCACGTACTCGGTAAAACGAAGGCCGAAGCGGTTGAGACGGCCGAGGCGCTGCTCCGCCGGGTCGGCCTTTACGAGAAGCGGGATGCCTATCCGGCCTTCCTGTCCGGCGGCCAGCAGCAACGCGCCGCCATTGCCCGGGCGCTTGCGATCCAGCCGCTGGTCATGCTCTTCGACGAGCCGACCTCTGCGCTCGATCCGGAACTCGTCGGCGAAGTGCTTTCGGTCATCGGCGATCTGGCGCGGGAAAAGCGGACGATGGTGCTCGTGACCCATGAGATGAAATTCGCGCGTGACGTCGCCACTCACATCGTTTTCCTGCACAACGGCGTGATCGAGGAACAGGGTCCGCCAGAGGCGATCTTCGGCGCTCCGAAATCCGAAAGGCTCAAGAAGTTCATCAGCTCCATTCACTGAATTCCGCAATGCTCAACAACCAAAAAGGGAACGGCATGAAGAAGACATTGAAACTCGTGGCGCTCGCCGCCGCCCTGGCCATCACGGGTGCGGCCGCCGCCTCGGCCCAACAGGTCAAGGTGGGAATTGCGGCGGAGCCTTATCCGCCCTTCACTTCGCCTGACGCCAGCGGCAACTGGCAAGGCTGGGAGATCGAGTTCATGAAGGCCATGTGCGCCGAGGCCAAGCTCGATTGCGTCGTCACCCCGGTTGCCTGGGACGGCATCATTCCGGCGCTGACCTCCAAGAAGATCGACATGATTATCGGCTCGATGTCGATCACCGCGGAGCGGCTGAAGACCATCGACTTCTCCGACAAGTACTACAATACGCCGACCGGCATCATCGGCGCCAAGGGCGACGACATCAAGCCGACGCCGGAGGGTCTCGCCGGCAAGACGATCGGGGTGCAGGTGTCGACCGTGCACCAGGCCTATGCCGTGAAACACTTTGCGCCGGCCGGCGTCGAGGTGAAGGAATATCAGACGCAGGACGAGGCGAACCAGGATCTCGCCGCCGGCCGCGTCGATGCCGTCCAGGCTGACGCGATCGCCCTCGATGCCTTCCTGAAAAGCGACCAGGGCAAGCAGTGTTGCGATTACAAGGGCGAGGTCGCCGAGGACGTCGACGTCATCGGGCCGGGCGTCGGCGTAGGCTTGCGCAAGGGAGAGACGGAACTGAAGGAAAAGATCAACGCGGCGATCAAGGCGATCCGCGAGAACGGCACCTACGACGCCTTCTCGAAGAAATACTTCGACTTCGACATCTACGGCGGATAACCGCAACCGGCCGGCGGTCCGGGCGATCGCCGGCCTGAATTCGTGTTTGAGCGGGATGCGGATTGCGGACATCGTCCGTGATCCCGCTCTGTTTAAGAGGCTGCCGTGCTCGGTGATTCCTTTATCAACTGGAGCCTGCTTTCGCTCTCGGCGCCCGGCTGGGGCGGCGTCCTGCTGCAGGGTTTCCTCAGCTCGATCGAGATCGCAGTCGGCGGCTATGCGCTCGGGCTCGCACTCGGCATCGGCGGGGCCTTCGGCAAGCTCTATGGCGGGCCGGTGCTTCGCGATCTTCTGGAGTGTTACACGACGGTGGTTCGCGCGGTGCCCGAACTGGTACTCATCCTGCTTCTCTACTATGCCGGCACCGATCTTCTGAACCAGTTCCTGGGCGCCATCGGGGTCGGAGCCGTCGATATCAGCGGGCTCGTGGCCGGCATCTTCGTGATCGGGGTCGTGCAGGGGGCCTATTCGACGGAGGTGCTTCGCGGAGCGATCAAGGCGGTTCCCGCCGGCCAGATCGAGGCGGCGCGCGCTTACGGCATGTCGCCGCTCCTGGTGCTGCGGCGCATCACGCTTCCGGCGATGCTGCCCTATGCCATCCCCGGGCTTGCCAATCTGTGGCTGATCGCCACCAAGGACACGGCTTTGCTCGCTGTCGTCGGTTTCAGCGAGCTGACGCTGGTCACCCGGCAGGCGGCAGGCGCCACCAAGGCCTATCTCCTCTTCTTCTGCGCCGCCGGTGCGCTCTATCTGACGCTGACGCTCGTTTCCAATGTCTTCATCGGCATGGTCGAACGCCGTGCGCGACGCGGCTTCGCGGAGCAACGATGACCGACGAAACCACCCACGCGCTCGCATACACGCCGGAAGACCTCCCGAGAAAGGAGAGTTTCCTCAAGCCCCACCGCATCGTGCTGATGCTTCTCTTCGCGGCGCTCGTGGTGGCGGTCGCGGTCTTCATGCGCTGGGACTGGCTGCCGCGCTACCTGCCGAGGCTCGGCTCCGGCATTCTCGTAAGCTTGGCGATGCTCTTCAGCACCGCGATCCTCGGCTTCCTCCTGGCCGTGCCGCTCGGCCTCGCCCAGGTGACCGGCCCCTGGTTCTTCAAGACTCCAGCCCGCATCTTCTGTACCGTCATCCGCGGTACGCCGCTGCTGCTGCAGCTATGGCTTCTCTATTACGGGCTCGGCTCGCTCTTTCCGCAGTTCCCCGCAATCCGGCAATCCTTTCTCTGGCCGTATCTGCGCGAGGCATGGCCCTATGGCGTAGCGGCGCTCACGGTATCCTTCGCCGCCTATGAGGGCGAGGTCATGCGCGGCGCGTTCGCCGGCGTGCCGTCCGGGGAGCTGGAAGCCGCCCGTGCCTACGGCATGGGCCGCTGGACGATGTTCCGGCGCATCTGGCTGCCGCGGGCGATCCACCGCGCGCTGCCCACCCTCAACGGCGAGACCGTGCTGCAATTGAAATCCACGCCGCTCGTCGCGACAATCACCGTCGTCGACGTCTATGCGGTGATCTCGAAGGTGCGGCAGGAAACCTACCTGACCTATGAGCCGCTCCTGCTGCTCGCGGCGATCTACATGTGCCTGACGGCCATCCTGGTCGTGGCCTTCCGTTACTTCGAAAACCGCATACCCACCCGTGGTGCCTGACATGAAGCTTTCCGCCTCCATCGACAATGCCATGCCGGAACTCGTCGCTATCCGACGCGATCTGCACGCCCATCCCGAACTTGGGCTCGAAGAAACGCGGACATCCGCCTTCATCGCCCGCCATCTTGAAGCACTCGGCTATGAGGTGACGACGGGCCTGGCGAAGACAGGCGTGGTCGGCACGCTGAGATCCGGCACCGGGTCGCGCTCGATCGGCATCCGCGCCGATATCGATGCGCTGCCGATCCAGGAGGAAACCGGGGCCGCCTATGCAAGCACGAAGCCGGGCTTGATGCATGCCTGCGGTCATGACGGCCATACGACGATGCTGCTCGGCGCGGCCCGTGCGCTTGCCGAGCGAAAGAATTTCGACGGCACGATCCACCTCATCTTCCAGCCTGCGGAGGAGAATGCGGGCGGTGCGAAAATCTTGGTCGACGAGGGTCTCTTCGACAGATTCCCCTGCGATGCCGTGTTCGCGCTCCACAACGAACCGAACCTGCCCTTCGGCCAGTTCGCTTTGCGCGAGGGCCCGATCATGGCGGCGGTCGACGAGGCGCGGATCACCGTTCACGGCTGCGGCGGCCACGGCGCCGAACCGCAGGAGACCGCCGATCCTATCGTTTGCGGCGCCAGCATCGTCATGGCGCTGCAAACCATCGTCGCACGCAACATCCATCCGATGGACCCCTCCGTCGTGACCGTCGGCGCGTTTCACGCCGGCTCCGCCAGCAACATCATTCCGGAGCGCGCAGAGATCGTCGTCGGCATACGCTCCTTCGATCCGGGTGTCCGCGATGAGCTCGAACGCCGCATCCGGATGATCGCCGAGGCTCAAGCGGCAAGCTTCGGCATGCGCGCAACCGTCGATTACGAGCGAAGCTACGATGCGACGATCAACCACAAGGCGGAGACCGATTTCCTCCGCGAGGCCGCCATCCGCTTCGCCGGCGCCGACAAGGTCGTCGATCTCGCGCGGCCGTTCATGGGAAGCGAGGACTTCGCCTATATGCTCAAGGAAAGGCCCGGCAGCTATTTCTTCCTGGGCTCGCGGGTGACGGGCGAGGAAAAATCGCTCCACCACCCCGGCTATGATTTCAATGACGATCTGCTGCCCATCGGCGCTGCCTTCTGGACCGAGCTCGCCGAGGCCTACCTCGCGCGCCGGTGATTTCTTGGAGTGCTTTCCTCTCAACGCTGTTCACGTCACAGGGATGAGGCCAGAGAGCGAGACACGGCAGGCTGCTTCGAGGACGCTGTCGCACGCGGCGCCCTGATGGGCACCGCTTCAAAGTGCCGCGGGCGAACGATTGCCGCAGTGTGACAACGTGACGATCCGCCCGTCATTGACCTTTGGCAATATTGCGTCAGATTCAATCACACGATGCAGATCGCAAATGCCGGACGCCGTTCGCGTCTGAGCTTGCGGTTTCCGCCCGAAAGGATCAGCGCCGTGTTCGAAGCCTTTGACGCAACTGTCCTTGCACGCATACAGTTCGCCTTCACCGTCTCCTTCCACATCATCTTCCCGGCCTTCTCCATCGGGCTTGCCAGCTATCTGGCCGTTCTCGAAGCGCTCTGGCTCTGGAAGAAGGACGAGGTCTATCTGGAGCTCTTCAACTTCTGGAAGACGATCTTCGCCGTCGCTTTCGGCATGGGCGTCGTCTCCGGCATCGTCATGTCCTACCAGTTCGGCACCAACTGGAGCGTGTTTTCCGACAAGGCCGGGCCGGTAATCGGGCCGTTAATGGGCTACGAGGTGCTGACCGCCTTCTTCCTGGAAGCGGGCTTTCTCGGCGTCATGCTTTTCGGCCTCAACCGGGTCGGCCCGAAGCTGCATTTTTTCGCAACCGCCATGGTCGCGCTCGGCACGCTGATCTCGGCCACCTGGATCCTCGCGGTGAACTCCTGGATGCAGACGCCCGCCGGCTTCTCCGTCAACGAGGCCGGGCAGTTCATTCCCGACGATTGGTGGGCGGTCATCTTCAATCCGTCTTTCCCGTATCGGCTGACGCACATGGTGCTCGCCGCCTATCTGACGACGGCCTTCGTCGTCGGCGCCTGCGGGGCGTGGCACCTCCTGCGCAAGACCGCGCCGCGGCGCGCCCGCACGATGTTCTCAATGGCGATGTGGATGGCGGCGATCGTCGCGCCGATCCAGATCCTTGCCGGCGACCAGCACGGACTCAACACGCTCGAACATCAGCCGGCAAAGGTAATGGCGATGGAAGGGCATTATCAAAGCCATCCGGAAGGCGCGCCGCTGATCCTCTTCGGCATACCGAACTCCGCCGAGAAGCGCGTCGACTACGCGCTCGAGATCCCGAAGCTTTCGAGCCTGATCCTGAAGCACTCGCTCGACGCGCCGCTTGCCGGTCTCGACACCATACCAGAGGACCGGCACCCGCCGGTCGCCATCGTCTTCTGGTCGTTTCGCGTGATGGTGGCGATCGGCTTCGCCATGCTCGGTCTCGGCCTCTGGAGCCTCTGGTGTCGGCTGCGCGGCACGCTCGACACGAGTGCCGCGCTCCACCGCGCGGCGGTGCTCATGGGCCCGGCGGGCTTCGTGGCAGTGCTTGCCGGCTGGATCACCACGGAGGTCGGGCGGCAGCCCTACACGATCTATGGGCACCTTTTGACGGCGGACTCGATTTCCCCGATCGCAGCGCCGGCTGTGGGCGCCTCGCTCGTCGCCTTCATCATCGTCTATTTTCTCGTTTTCGGCGCCGGCACCTTCTACATCCTGCGGCTGATGGCACGCCTGCCGCGCGATGCGAGGCCGGATCTCGACGAAGGACCCTTGCGCACGGCCGGAGTGACGCCCGGGCCGGCAACAGCCAACCAGGGAGGCCATCATGGCCATTGATCTGCCACTGATCTGGGCCGCGATCATCGCTTTTGCGGTGCTTGCCTATGTCGTTCTCGACGGTTTCGACCTCGGCGTCGGGATATTGTTTCCGTTTTTCCCCGAAAAGCATGACCGCGACGTGATGATGAACTCGGTGGCCCCGGTATGGGACGGCAATGAAACCTGGCTCGTGCTCGGCGGCGGAGGGTTGCTCGCCGTGTTTCCGCTCGCCTATGCGACGATCCTGCCCGCACTTTACGCGCCCATCATCGCCATGCTGATCGGCCTCATCTTCCGCGGCGTGGCGTTCGAGTATCGCTGGCGCACGCAGCGCGGCGAATTCCTGTGGAACTGGGCATTTGCGGGCGGCTCGATGCTCGCTGCCTTCGCGCAAGGCCTGGCGCTCGGCGCCCTCGTGCAGGGCATCCCGGTCGAGAACCGGGCCTATGTCGGCGGCTGGTGGGACTGGCTGACGCCGTTTTCAATCGCCACCGGGGTGGCGATCGTGATCGGCTATGCGCTTCTCGGAGCGACCTGGCTGGTCATGAAGACCCGTGGCGAGCTCGCCGAACGGGCGCGCGGCGTCGCGCTTCGAACCGCTCTCGCCACGGTTGCCGCAATGGGCGTCGTCAGCCTCTGGACGCCGTTTCTCGAGCCGGTCTATCTGGAGCGCTGGTTCGGATGGCCGACGGCGATCTTCAGCGTCATCGTGCCGCTGCTCGTCCTCGGCTGCCTTTACCTTCTTCTCAAGGGCATCCGCGACCGGCACGATGTCCAGCCCTTCATCGCCGCGCTCGGCCTGTTCGTGCTCGGCTATATCGGCATCGGCATCAGCTTCTATCCCTTCATTGTGCCGCCTTCGCTGACGATCTGGGATGCCGCCGCGCCGGACGAGAGCCTCGCCTTCCTGCTCGTCGGCGCGCTTGTGCTGGTGCCGATGATTCTCGCCTATACCGCCTATGCCTACTGGGTGTTCCGCGGCAAGGTCGATCCGGAGGAGGGCTATCATTGACGCGCTCCAGCGGCACTGCCCGCAAGCTTCTCTGGTTCGTGGGCCTATGGGCCGCCGGCGTCGCGGCGGTCAGCATTGTCGGTCTTGCGATCAAGCTTGCTCTCGGCGCGTGAAAACCCCCGCTCGCAGCGGAGCCGTCACGCTGCGTCGGTTTAACCCCTTCTCAGCCGGCGCCCCCTTTGCTAGCAGTTCGGCGCTATCAAATGGGGCGGCCTCCGCTCCGCGAGGATCCGACATGCAGAAAACACCGGCAGAATGCACGACGATGGACGATATACGTGCGGAGATCGACCGCCTCGACCGCGCCTTGATGACGCTTTTCGCCGAACGCTGGGGCTATATCGAGCGCGCCGCGGAGATCAAACGCCCGCTCAACCTCAAGGCGGACATCCCGGCACGGGTGGCGGAGGTGAAGGAAAACGCGCGCCGGAACGCGGTCGAGCTCGGCCTCGATCCGGACTTCTACGAACGATTCTGGGCACAACTCGTCGAACGTGCCATTGCGCACGAGCGGAAACTGCTCGGAGAGGACCACCCCTGAAGGCTTCACGCAACGGGCTCAGCCGTTCGCGATCAACCGCTCGTCCTGTTCCTCGTCGAAGCTGTTCTTGCGGCCGAGATGGCTTTCCCAGTCGAAGGCGCTCCGGACGATATGCTCGAGGCTCGCATGCGTCGGGACCCAGTCGAGCTTCAGCCGGGCTACGGAAGAGTCGGCGACGATTTGCGCCGGATCGCCCGGCCGCCGGGGCGCGTAGTCCACCATAAAATCGCGGCCGGAAACCTGGCGCACAGTATCGAGCACCTGCAGCACCGAGAAGCCGTGGCCGTAACCGCAATTCGCAACCAACGGTTCACCGTCAGCCCGCAGATAGGCGAGCGCGCTCCTGTGTGCCGCCACGAGATCACTCACATGGATATAGTCTCTGACGCCGGTACCGTCCGCCGTCGGATAGTCCGTGCCCAGGACATCGACCTTCCGACGCCTCCCGAGCGCCGCCTCGCAGGCGACCTTGATCAGATGCGTCGCGCCGAAGGTGGACTGGCCGGCGCGGCCGAGCGGGTCGGCCCCGGCCACGTTGAAATAGCGCAACGCGACAAAACGGAAATCATGCGCGGCCGCGGCGTCCTGCAGCATCATCTCCGACATCAGCTTGGAGCGGCCGTAGGGACTCTGGGGCCGCAGGGCGGCGGTCTCGCCGACCGGATCGGACGTATCCTGGGTTCCATAGACGGCGGCGGTCGAAGAAAATACGAAATGGCGAACGCCGGCCTCGATGGTTGCGGCAATGAGCGTGCGGGTATTGGCCGTATTGTTCTCATAATAGGCAAGCGGGTTGGCGACCGATTCCGGTACGACGGCCGAGCCCGCAAAATGGACGACCGAGTCGATGTCGTTCTCGGCAAAGACCCGCTGGAGCAGCGCCCGGTCACCGACATCGCCGAAGTAGAAGCGCGCCTCCGGTGCGACCGCCCAGCGAAATCCAGTCGACAGGCAGTCGAGCACCACCACCGCTTCGCCGCCGTCGAGCAGCGACCATACCATGTGGCTGCCGATATAACCTGCTCCGCCTGTTACCAATACGGCCATTTTCCGTCCCCTGCCCTCTGCATATGCGGGATCAGAAAAGACGCGTTCGCGTTTCAGAAATTCTAAATCGGGGCGCTGTTCGCCGGCACGCAGCGGCTATTCTCGGTGGGGTGGTTAAGGGTCCGCCGCACCGATCGCTCGGATTTTACCGATTGGCCGTATCCTCGCCGAAATGCCCCGTCAGCGGCTGAGGATGTAGCGCTGCAAGCGCTCCGCGGCCTCGGCGATCTGGAGCGGATCACGCAGGAAGCAGGCGCGCATGAAAAGCGCTCCGCCCTCGCCGAAGGCCGTCCCCGGCGCCAGACCGACGCCGGTCCGGTCGACGAGGTCGAGCGCCGCGGCCCGCGAGTCGGTGACGCCGTCGATCTTCAGGAAGGCGTAGAGCGCGCCATCGGGTTTCAGCGTTTCGACGCGGTTGGTCGCGATCAGCGCGTCGCAGAACGTATCGCGGTTGCGCTTCGCCTTGGCAATGTTCTCGTCGACGAAGCCGTCGCCTTCATCGAGCGCGGCGACTGCCCCGCGCTGCATGAACTGCGCGACACCGGAGGTCGAATACTGGATGAGATTTTCGAGCACCTGCCCCATCGCCGGCGGCGCGACGATCCACCCGACGCGCCAGCCGGTCATGGACCAGTTCTTGGAAAAGGAATTGACGAAGAGGATGCGGTCATCCTCCTCCATCACGTCGAGGAAGGACGGCGCCCGGCCGCCGAGATAATAGTAGAGCGCGTAGATCTCGTCGGCGATGATCCAGAGTCCATGTTTACGCGCGAGCGCCAGAATGGCCTTGAGATCCTCGTAAGTGGCGGTCCAACCGGTGGGGTTGGACGGCGTGTTGATGAACAGCGCCCGCGTCCTCTCCCCGATCGCCGCCTGAAGACGTTCGGGATCGAGCTGCCATTTGCCGCCTTCGAATTGCAATGGAACGGCGACCGGGCGAACGCCGGAGAGGTCCGCAGCAGCCGCGAAATTCGGCCAGGCGGGCGTCAGCAGGACCACCTCGTCGCCGGGAGAGCCTACCGCTTCGATCGCAAGCTTGATCGCCTGCATTCCCGAACCGGTAACATAGAAATTCTCAGGCGAAAGCGCCTTCTGGAACCGGCGCTGGTAATAGCGGACCAGCGCCTCGCGCAGCGGCGGGATGCCGCGCTGCCAGGTGTAGAAGGTCTCGCCGGCCATCAACGCGTCGGCCGCCGCGCGACTGACGAAATCCGGCGTCGGCAGATCACCTTCGCCGACCCAGAGCGGGATCAGTCCTTCGCGCCCGCGCGCATAGTTGACCACTTCGACGATGCCGCTTTCGGGCGCTGCCGTCGCGCGGGGGCTGAGACTGGTCATGATCGTCATCGGCGGGCTCCTGATTGCCCGCCGTTTCTAGACGCTTTGGCGTCGGCGATCACGCGAATTTCTCTGACCTGTTTATCGAATTTTGTGATGTTTCCATCACTCGGCGGCACCGGACCGCCGCGTGATCCGCGTCTCAGGCGCGCTGCTTCAGGAGATCGCGAATTTCGGAGAGAAGCAGGATGTCCTGCGGCGGAGGTGCGGACGGGGGCGGCGCCTTATCCCTTTCCACCGACGCACGCGCGCGATTCACGAGCTTGATCAGCAGGAAGATGATCCAGGCGAGAATCAGGAAGTTGATGAGCACCGTGATGAAATTGCCATAGGCAAAGACCGCGCCCTGTTCGCGTGCGGCTGCGAGCGTCGGCGCGGTAACACTGGCGGAGAGCGGCAGGAAATAGTTGGAGAAGTCGAAGCCGCCGCCGGTGATCGCTCCCACGACCGGCATGACGAGGTCGTTGACGACCGAATCGACGATCTTGCTAAAGGCCGCACCGATGATCACGCCGACCGCAAGGTCCATGACGTTGCCGCGGGCGATAAACTCCTTGAATTCGTTCAGCATGCCTCTCTCCTCGAAATACCCCCGAACGTCCACCCGCACCTGTCTTGCGCGGCAACCGCCGGTAGGAATCTAGACCAAAGCCCCGCGTGAGGAAATCGCACTCCTTGCATTTGGTCAAGCGCTGCGGATATCGGCGCGTTATCTTGAACTTAAGACTGATGCACCGCCGATTTCCAACCAAATGGACTTGCCCTATGCTGGCAGCGGAGGAGTGAGGCATGCTTTCGGGTTCGGTCATTTTTGCCTCGGCCTTCGCCTATCTGTTGCTGCTCTTCGCAGTTGCAAGCTATGGCGACCGGCGAGCCAGACGAAACAAGATTGCCGAGAAGGGCAGGCCGCTCGTCTATGCGCTGAGCCTGGCGATCTACTGCACCTCCTGGACCTATTTCGGCGGCGTCGGCCTTGCGGCGGAGCGCGGACTCGAATTCACCGGCATCTACATCGGTCCGATCCTGATGTTCACGTTCGGCATGCCGCTGATCCGCCGCATCGTTCGGCTCGCCAAGACCGAAAAGCTAACCTCCGTCGCCGATTTCGTGGCTGCGCGCTACGGCAAGAACCCGGCCGTTGCGGCAATCGTCGCGCTGATCTCGCTCGTCGGGGCCATTCCCTATATCGCATTGCAGCTCAAGGCGGTGTCGAGTTCGGTCGCCACGATGATCGACACCAGCGACTACGGCATAGGTTCGGGCGAGAACTTCGTCGACCTGCCGCTTCTGGTCACGCTCTTTCTCGCCTGTTTCGCGATCGTCTTCGGTACACGCCACACGGATGCGACGGAACACCAAGACGGCCTGATCCTCGCGATCGCGATGGAATCGGTCGTCAAGCTCGTGGCGATGCTCACGGTGGGCATCTATATCGTCTTCTTCCTGTTCGGCGGGCCTGCAAATCTATGGGCAGAAGCGCAGCAGAGTCCCACGGTGCTCGCCGCGCTCGAATACCAGACGCCGGTCGCGCGCTGGATTCTGATGATCGCGCTTTCCGCCTTCGGCATCATCATGCTTCCCCGGCAATTCCACGTGACGGTCGTGGAAAACCGCACCGATAACGAACTGCGCACGGCGGGCATCCTCTTCCCGCTCTATCTAATCGCAATCAACGCCTTCGTCCTGCCGATCGCGATCGCCGGCATCCTGACCTTCTCCGGCTCCGGCAATGCGGATCTCTATCTTCTGGCACTGCCGCTTGCCGGCGACGTGCCGCTCGTCACGCTTTTCACCTTCATCGGCGGCTTCTCCGCGGCGACCGCCATGGTCATCGTCGCTTCGGTCGCGCTCTCGATCATGGTTTCGAACGACATCGTCATGCCGGTATTCCTGCGCCGCAGGCTCGGCACGCGCGGCTCTCTCCAGGAGGACATGGCCGGTACGCTCCTCAATATCCGCCGAACGGCGATCTTCGTCGTCCTCTTCCTCGGCTACGGCTATTATCGCGCCGCCGATATCAGCGCCGGGCTTGCCTCGCTCGGACTGCTCTCCTTCGCCGCCATCGCGCAGATGGCGCCGGCGCTCCTCGGCGGTCTCGTCTGGCGGCAGGCCAATGCCCGCGGCGCGATCGCCGGGATGGTCAGCGGCTTCCTCGTCTGGGCCTATGTCCTTTTCCTGCCGAGCCTCGGCGGGCCGGACAATTCCCACATCGCCTCCACGGTGCTCAGCTTCCTGCTGCCCTTCGCCGATCTCTTCTCCGGCGCCCATTCAGACCCGCTGGTAAATGCGACGGCTCTCAGCATGCTCGTCAATGTCGCGGCCTATATCGTGGGTTCGCTGACGCGCGCGCCCAAACCCTTGGAGCGTTTCCAGGCGGGCGTCTTCATCACCCGCCGCTCACGCACCGAGCGGACCTTCCGCGGGCGCAAGACCAAGGTGACGGTGCGCGACCTCAAGACGACGATCGGCCGTTACATGGGCGAGGAGCGCATGCAGCGCTCCTTCCATACCTATGAACAGCAATCCGGCCGCTGGCTCGACGACAACGCCTCCGCCGACATGGCGCTTGTCCACTTCTCGGAACAATTGCTCGGCAGCGCGATCGGCTCGTCTTCCGCCCGGCTCGTCCTTTCACTTGTCCTGCAGCGCATGGACGACACCTCCTCCGACACCGCCTGGCTGCTCGACCAGGCAAGCGAGGCGCTCCAATACAACCAGGACATGCTGCATACGGCACTCTCGCAGATGGACCAGGGCATTGCCGTCTTCGACAACGCCAACAATCTCATCATCTGGAACCGCCGTTTCCGGGAACTCCTGGATCTCCCCGAGGCCGCCGGACAGGTGGGCTTTCCGCTGGCCGACATCGTCGCGATCCTTGCCCGCCGCGGGGATGTCCGCCAGGATGAGGAGAAGGCGCTGATCGCCAACTTCCTGACGCTCGACAAGCCGTTCCTGCTCGAACTCGAAGGCGGCGCCCGCATCCTGGAGGTCAGAAGCAATGCCATGCCCGACAAGGGCATCGTCACGACCTACACCGACATAACCCAGCGCGTCGCGGCCGACATGGCGCTCAAACAGGCGAACGAAACGCTGGAACTGCGCGTCGCCGAGCGGACGGGAGAACTCACACGCGTCAACCGCGAACTGGGCGAGGCAAGGGCGGCCGCCGAGGAGGCGAATATCGGCAAGACCCGCTTCTTTGCCGCTGCCGGTCACGACATCCTGCAGCCCTTGAACGCGGCACGGCTCTACTCCTCGTCGCTGGTCGAGCGACTCGGAGATTCCGACAACCGGGCGCTGGTGCAGAACATCGACTCATCGCTCGAATCGGTGGAAGCCATCCTCGGCGCCGTGCTCGACATTTCGCGGCTCGACACCGGCGCGATGAAGCCGCGCCTGCAATCCGTGCCGCTCGACGAATTGCTCAGGCGGATCGAGACGGACTTTGCGCCGATGGCGAGGGCGAAGGATATCGAACTCGTCATCATGCCGACATCGCTCGCGGCGCGCAGCGATCCGAACCTGCTCCGGCGCCTCGTCCAGAACCTCGTATCGAACGCCATAAAATACACACTTCGGGGCAAGGTGCTGGTGGGCGTGCGCCGGCACGGACAGACGGCGACGATCGAAGTCCTCGATTCGGGCATCGGAATTCCAACATCGAAATTCCGCACCGTCTTCAAGGAATTCGCGCGCCTCGAAGAAGGCGCGCGAACCGCGTCGGGGCTCGGCCTCGGTCTCTCCATCGTCGACCGCATCTCGCGCGTTCTCAATCACCCGGTCGGCCTGCAATCGAAGCCCGGGAAAGGCACCGGCTTCAAGGTCAGCGTGCCGCTCGACAAGAGCGCCGGCGGCAGGGTCAGGCCGCAACCCGTCGCAGCGGCGAAAACGAGCGAAGCACTGGCCGGGCTGAACGTCATCTGCATCGACAACGAGCCGAAGATTCTCGAAGGCATGGCCCTGCTGCTCGGCGGCTGGGGCTGCAGCGTGACGACCGCCGAGTCGCTCGCAGCCTGCACTGAAATGGCGCCCGGCAGACTGAGCGTGCGTCCCGACGCGATCGTCGCCGACTATCACCTCAGCGACGGCACCGGTGTCGAGGCGATCGCCGCGATCCGCGGCCTCTGGCAGGAGAGTATCCCCGCACTCATGGTAACCGCCGACCGGTCACCGGAAGTGCGCGGCGCCGCCGAACGGGACGGCGTCTCGCTGCAGCACAAGCCCGTCCGCCCGGCCGCTCTGCGCGCCTGGCTCACGCAGCTTGCGGCGGCGGGACGCGCCGCGGCGGAATAGCGGCGGAATAATTGGCTTAGCTCGGGATCGCCCCTCATCCGGCCTGCCGGCCACCTTCTCCCCCAGGCGGGGCGAAGGGACAAGCCGCCAACTCCTGACGCACCCTCACCCCTCAAAAACGGGGAGAGGGTCGCGGCAGCGGGATGAGGGGCAAAAATCTCCAGCGTCGGGAGCGGCGGCCTCAGGCCGCCGCGACCGTCCCCAGCTTCGATAGCTGGATCACCGCCTGTGTACGGCTGTCGACGTTGAGCTTCAGGAGGATCGCCGAGACATGCGCCTTGATCGTCGCCTCGGAGACGCCGAGTTCATAGGCGATCTGCTTGTTGAGCAGCCCCTCGGCGAGCATCGAGAGGACGCGGGACTGCTGCGGCGTCAATGTCTGCAGCCGGTGCAGCAGGTCGGCAACCTCCGGCTCGTATTCCTGGTTCTGGTCGTAACCGGCCGGGACGAACACCTCGCCGGCCATCACCTTTGCGATGCCTTCACGGATTTCCTCGATACCGGCCGATTTGGACAGGAACCCTGCCGCGCCCAGGTCGAGCGCACGATGGATGGTCGCCGGATCGTCATGGGCCGAGACTATCATCACGGGCAGGCTCGGAAACTCGGCACGCAGCGCGATCAGCCCCGAAAGCCCGCTCACGCCCGGCATCGTCAGGTCGAGCAGCATCAGATCGGCGTCCGGGTTGTCGGCCGCAGCCCTGCGCGCAGCGGCGAAATCTCCGGCCTCGACGATGGCCGGTGCGCCCGCCATGCCGCTCAGCGCCTGGCGCATTGCGCCACGAAAGAGCGGGTGGTCGTCGGCGATGATGATGGTCATTTCCGGCATGATGACGCTCCCTCCCAAGAGCCTCGGCTGCCATCCTGCAGCTTTGCGCTGTGGATCTGCCGTATCATCTTATTCCCAAATGATCCCTGTTTCAGGGAAACATGCGCGGCGCGTGCCCTCCAGCACGTCACCGCTCGTTTTCAGGTCTTCTGCGGCAGATTCTCACCCTCGTCGGCGGAATCGCTGCCCTTGTCCTCGAATTCCTTCACGATTCCCATGAACTTGCGCACCATTCTTTCCATGATGCTCATTGCCCGGTCAATCTCTTCATCGTCGGGTAGCGCCGGTTCGGCCGCGGTTTCACCGCTTTCCACGGCCTTTTCCAGCGCTTCGATGCGACTTGTGAGGAGGTCGAGTTCGCGCTCGAATGCGGCTCTCTCGTCGGCCGCCATCCTGCAGATGAGCTCCCCGCCCTTTTCCTGGCACAAGGTGACCTCGCCGGTCTCGGTGTCGAGCCGGGCTAATCCCGTTTCCGACTTCTGCATGCTGTAGCGGCCGGGCGAGGCTTCCTGCGCAGCCGCCGGGGCAATGAGACCGAACCCCAACCCGACTGCGAGTATTGCGACTGCCTGTCTCATGACGTTCTCTCCGTTGAATGCTTACGGAAAATCCGCCTCGATCTCATGCTGTGCGGTGGACAGGCGCCGATATTTGCGGCAAGGCCATCACTCATGCTCACGACGGATAAGCGAACAAAGATGAACGCTACCATATACAAGATCGTTCCGGCACTTCTATGGCAGGAGGCGCGGCGGACCGGCGCGTTCGCAGGCGCGCCCGTCGATCTCGCCGACGGGTTCATTCATTTTTCGACCCGGGACCAGGTCGTCGAAACCGCCTCCCGGCATTTCGAGGGTCAGGGCGACCTGCTGCTCGTTGCGGTCGACGCGCCGGCGCTGGGCGACAAACTCGTCTATGAGCCCTCTCGCGGCGGCGCGCTGTTTCCGCATCTTTACGCTCCGCTCCCGCTTGACGCCGTATTGTGGGAGAAGCCCCTGCCGCTGCGGCCGGACGGTCAGCACAGCTTCCCGGAACTCGCCCCATGATCCGCCGGTTGGAGCACCTCGCACGGCGCGGCCTCTTCCTCTTCGATCCGGAAGCGGCACACGGCCTTTCGATCAAGGCGCTGAAAGGCGGCCTGGTGCCGAGCTGCGCCGCGCCGGCGGACCCCCGGCTCGGGCAAACCGTGGCGGGCCTCGTTTTTCCCAACCCAGTCGGCATGGCCGCCGGCTATGACAAGAATGCCGAAGTCCCGGAAGCGCTGCTGAAGATCGGCTTCGGCTTTACCGAGATCGGCACGGTAACGCCGAGGCCGCAGCCGGGCAACGACAAGCCGCGGCTCTTCCGGCTCGTCGAGGACGAGGCGGTGATCAACCGGCTCGGCTTCAACAACGAGGGGCACGGGGCGGCGCTGGCGCGGCTCAAGGCCTGCTCGCGCGAGGCGCTGATCGGCGTCAATATCGGCGCCAACAAGGACAGCGCCGACCGGATCGCCGACTACGTGACAGGCATCCATACCTTCCATTCGGTGGCACGCTATTTCACCGCCAACATCTCCTCGCCCAACACGCCGGGCCTGCGCGATCTGCAGGCGCGCGAGAGTCTCTCGGCGCTGCTTTCGGCCGTGCTTTCCGCCCGGGACGATGAGGCGCGAAAAAGCGGCCGACAGGTTCCGGTCTTCCTCAAGATCGCTCCGGACCTGACCGAAGAAGGCATGGACGACATCGCAGCCGAGGTGCTGGCGCATCGTCTGGACGGGTTGATCGTTTCCAACACGACGCTTTCGCGCGAGGGTCTGAAGGACCGGCGCCAGGCCAACGAAGCCGGCGGCCTTTCCGGAAAGCCGCTCTTCGAGAAATCGACGGCAGTGCTCGCCCGGATGCGCAAGCGGGTAGGACCGCACTTGCCGATCATCGGGGTCGGCGGCGTGTGCTCGGCGGAAACCGCAGCGGAAAAGATCCGCGCCGGAGCCGATCTCGTCCAGCTTTATTCCTGCATGGTCTATGAGGGACCGGGATTGCCCAGCCGGATCGTGCGCGGCCTCTCGGCCCTTTGCGAGCGCGAGAAACTTGACTCGATCCGCGACATCCGCGACAGCCGGCTCGACTACTGGAGCGGCCGGAACGTCTGAGCCGCCCGGCGCGGCACCATCAGCAGCAGGAAAGCGCCGCGCAGCAGCAGGAAAAGGTTGAGCGCGGCCCATAGACCGTGATTGCCGAAGGCAGGGACGAGCACGGCGAGCGCCGCCACGTAGCCGATGAAGGCGGCCAGCATCATATTGCGCATGTCGCGCGACCAGCCGGCACCGATGAAGACGCCGTCCATCAGGAAGGCGAGTGCGCCGGTCAGCGCCGTCACGGCCGCCCATGGCATATATTCATAGGCGAGCGCGCGCACGTCCGGCGCAGTCGTCAGCATGTTCACCACGGTGTTGCCGAAAGCGAGCAGGACGAGCGTGGTCGATGCGGCGAGGCCCAGCGACCACAGGGCAGTCATCCGCAGAACCCGGTCGAAAGCGGGGCGATAACCGGCACCGATCGACCGGCCCGTCAGTTGCTCGGCCGCGGTGGCAAGCCCGTCGAGATAATAGCCGGCCACAAGGAAGATCGTCATCAGCACGGCGTTTGCCGCAAGCGTCACCGGCCCGAAGGACGTCCCGATCCGGGTCACGAGCGTGAAGGCCGCCAGAAGGGCGAAGGAGCGGATCATGATATCGCGGTTGAGGCCGAACAGTTTCTTCAGGCGGTCGCCGGCAAAGATCATCGCCCAACCGGGCGCGTCCTTCCTGTCGAAGCGGCCGTAGACCACTGCAAAACCCGCAAGCGCGCCGATCACCTCACCCGCCACGGTGCCGATCGCGACGCCGGCCACGCCCCAGCCCAGAATGAGGCCGAGCAGGATCGAGAGTACGATATTGGTGCCGTTGATCAGCGTCTGCAGCATCAGGCCGAGCGTGCCCTCGCCGCGCCCGAGCACGAATCCGAGGATGGCGTAGTTGGCGAGGGCGGCCGGGCCGGAAAGGATGCGATAGAGGAAATAGGTTCGCGTCACCTCCGCAACTTCCGGACCGGGCCCCATAAGCCAGAGGCCGGCGGAAAGCAGGATGGGCGATATAAGCACGATGGTGCCGCCGGTGACGAGCGCGATCATGAGCGAACGCCAGAAGACCGCCTGCTGTTCGCGCCGGTCTCCCCGTCCATAGGCTTGCGCGACGAGACCCGTGGTTGCGGCACGCAGGAAATTGAAAGTGGTGAAGATGAGGTCGAACATCACCGCGCCGACCGCGAGACCTGCGAGCAGCTCTGCCTTGCCGAGCCGGCCGACGACGGCCGTGTCGACGAGGCCGAGCAGCGGCGTCGTCAGAAAGCCGAGCGTCATCGGCAGGGCGATCGAGAAGATAAGCCGGTTGGTGACCAGGAAAGGTCCGGCTTCGGGGTTGTCCGTGTCGCGCTCGAGGCTTTGCGTAGCCGTCATGATCCTGTCCCTACGGTCCGATTCCGTAGGTCACCCGGGAATCAGCTCAGCTGCAGAGCACCATGGCCCAATAGGGGCGGTTTCCGGAAGCGGAATTCTGCGCCACGGCGACGCCGAGCCCCCGGTAATTGCCGAGCATGTTTTCAAGATGCTTCGGAGAATTGAACCAGGCATCGTAGGCGCGCCCGGCGTCCTTCTGACCGACGGCGATGTTTTCGGCGGCCGGCAGCGTGACGCCCTGCCCCTTCATCCGATCGTAGAAACTGTCCCGCCAGCCGATATTGTGCCGCATCTTGCCCGCGCTCGCCATGCGTGCCGCCTGATGCATGGCCGCAACGGAAGCGACCGGGTCGCCGGAAAGCGCAGGAAGACCCCTGCCCTTGCGCAGCGTGTTGACGTAACCGAGCGTCGCTTCGGTCTGATCGCTGCCCGTACCACTGTCCGGAGAAAGGAGATTCGAGGTGGTGCAGCCGGTGATAAGACCGAGGGAGACCACGGCACCGGCACGCAGAAGCAGCCGTCTGCGGGCGACAAAGATCTGGTCGTGCATGCTTACCGTCGATAGCTGAAGAGACGCAGAATGATGAAGAGCGGAATGACGACGACCGCGCCGAGAAGCAGGTAGTCGCCCACCCGTCCGAGAGCCGCGAATCCGGTCCGCCAGAGATCGAGGAGGAAGTTTCGGATACCGTAATAGATATCTGCCGGATACCAGTCGAAGACCGTCATCACGAAGCCGACCAGGATCGACACTACCAGCAGCTTGACGAGCACGCGTAGCGGCGAGTCCCCCAAGAATTTATTTATTCCGTCCGACATCAGCGAGAACTTCTCCTGTTTCCCTTCACATAAGCCGCCATTCCCAAGCGTGCAAGGCATGACGGCCCGAGGTGCCGCTTTCAGAATCCGCTTGTATTTTACCTTTTGCGGCGTCAGAAGCGTCCATCGCAACCAAGCCGCATCTCCATGACCTTCAACCAGCTCTCCTCCGGCGACCTGATCGCCGACCGCCGCGCCGACTACGCGAAGATGCTTGCGGAAGCGGGCGATGCGCCAGGTGCGGCGGAACTCATGGCCCAGGCGCTGGAGCTTGCCCCGGAATGGGCGGCCGGTTGGTTCCGGCTGGCGGACTATGAAGAGAAATCGGGCCGAATAGAGGCAGCCGTCGACGCGCTGCGCAATACGCTTCGGCTCAATCCGGAAGACATATTCGGCGCCAGCCTCAAGCTCGCTTTGCTCGGCGCTACCGAGACGCCCGAACAGCCGCCGAGTGTTTACGTCGAGCGCCTTTTCGACGACTATGCCGAGCGCTTCGACCACGCGCTCGTCGAAAAGCTCGGCTACAGCGTCCCGGAGAAACTTGCGGCCCTGATCGACCGGGTGAACGGCGTCGGGCGTTTTCGCCACGTCACCGATCTCGGCTGCGGCACCGGGCTCTTCGGCGAACGTATCCGCGATCGCGCCGATTTCCTCGAGGGTTTCGATCTTTCCGCCAATATGCTCGCCAAGGCCGAAGCGAAGGGTGTCTATGACCGCCTCGCCCAGGCGGACCTTTCATTGGCTCCGGAGGATTCGGGCGTGTTCGGCGGGCTGGAACAGCGGCGTGCCGACCTTGTCAGCGCGGCGGACGTTCTGATGTATCTCGGCAATCTCGAAGGTGTCTTCGTCATCGCCGACCGCCTGCTCGCACCGGGCGGGCTCTTCGCGTTTTCCGCCGAGGATGCAGGCGGGGCCGACGGCTTCGTGCTGCGTCCGTCGCTGCGCTACGCGCATCCGGAAACCTATATCGCCTCCCTCTGCAAAGAGAGCGGTCTATCCATGATCGCGACCGAGCGCACGATCATCCGCAGGGATGCCGGCGAGCCCGTCGCCGGGATATTATTCCTCGCGCGCAAGCCGTCTTGATGCAGCTCCCCGACGCGTGCGGCGAAAATAGGTCAGCATTGCTTACATATTTTGCTTGAATTTTTTTGTGCGCTGCAGCAATGGTGATGTCGTCGCGATCTGAGGGTCAGCCATGGCACAGGCAAGCAGCGTTTTCGGTCTCTGGAATACAAGTCCCACACGGCACACGCCCGTGGAGGACGTTCAAGGCGTCTTTTCCGGCAGCCTCGTCGCCGCCCTCGGTCTCTACTTCCTGGCGAGCGCCGGACTTCTGACCGGCAGCACCGCCGGGGTCGCCTTTCTTTTGCATTACGCCACGGGCGTGAACTTCGGTCTCACCTTCTTCCTGCTCAATCTGCCGTTCTTCTACCTGTCGCTGAAGCGGCTCGGTCCGGCCTTCACGCTCAAGACCTTCATTGCCATCGCGCTCACCTCGTTCCTGACCGACATGCAATCGCGTCTTTTCGAGATCGGGCAGATTCACCCGGGCTGGGCCGCTCTCATCGGCGGCCTACTCCTCGGATACGGTCTCCTGGCGCTCTACCGCCACCGCGCGAGCCTCGGCGGCGTGGGCATATTGGGCATCTACCTGCAGGAGCGCTTCGGCATTCGCGCCGGTCTCGTGCAACTCGCGATCGACATGATCGTTCTGGCGGCAGCATTCTTCGTGACGACGCCGACGGTCGTCATCTGGTCGGTGCTCGGCGCGGTCGTCCTCAACCTTTTCGTGGCGATCAACCACCGCGCCGACCGCTACATCGCGCTGTAACAGCCCTATCGCTTCCGGGATTGCGTAGTCTCAAGTGGTCAGAGAGCGTGGTGCGGACCGAAACCCGCACACACTTTCCCCATCCCACTCTAAGCCGCCACGGCCGGCTCGTCGATCGGGGGCAAGGCGCGGAAGCCGACGCACAGCCGGTTCCACACGTTGATGGCGCCGATCGCGACGGTGATCTTGGTCATTTCCTCCTCGTTGAAATGTGCCTTGAGCGCCTCATAGGCGTCGTCGGGCGCGCGTGTCTCGGCCACATTGGTCAGCGCCTCGGTCCAGCCGAGGACCGCCCGTTCGCGCTCGTCGAAATGTGGCGATTCGCGCCAGACACAGACGAGGTTGATCCATTGCTGGCTGAGGCCGCTGTGGCGCGCCTCCTTGGTGTGCATGTCCACGCAATAGGCGCAGCCATTGATCTGCGATGCGCGTAGCTTGATCAGGTGGATAAGGCGGGGCTCGATTCCGGAGCCTTTGACATAGCTGTCGAGCGCGGCGACCGCCTTGTAGGCGTCCGGAGCGGCTTTCGCAAAATTCAGACGTGACTGCATGATCTTCTCCTGTTTGGCTGATTGGATGGTGGTTCACATCAGGCGGCGCTGCCCGATTTCCGTTCATGAAGGGCGAGAAAGCCGTTCGTTCGCGCCGCGATCGCCCCGTCGCGGTCGATAGCTTTCAGGTCGGCCATGATACCGGCGATGGTCACGCGCCGGAGTTCGGCGCGATAGGCCTGCTCGGCCCTGAGCATCGCGACATTGATCGTGCACGGCGCGGCCGGCTTGCAGGAATAGGGATTGGGGCCGCGAAGGCGGATTTCGTTGCAGCGAAAGGCGGGCTCCGCCCCCTCCACCGCGAGGACGATATCGAGCAGGGTGATCTTCTCGGGCGCGCGCGCAAGCCGGTAGCCGCCCTTCGGCCCCGGCAAGGCTTCGAGCAGTCCGGCCCCCGACATCGCCTGCAGATGCTTCAGCAGGTAACTGGTCGAGACGCCGTGGAACTCGGCGAGCGCTGCGGCCGACAGGGTACTGCCGGGCTGAAGACAGCTCAGCATCGTGACGCTGTGAATGGCCTGTTCGACGCCGTCGCCGAGTTTCATCTGCATCTCCTATCATAGATAAAATTTATCCATGATTCTCGCTCCGAGTCAATCCTTGCAGCAGCACGAAGATGCCGGCTTCTCTTTTGCCGCGTTTGATCTACCTTTGTTCTGCGTGGACAGGATCGATTCTCCGTCGCCGGAAGGCGACGCCCTGACGTTGCCTTCACCCTTTCTCCGGTGGTTCGCCGAAAAGGGTTGGCGTCCGCGCGCCCATCAGCTCGAACTTCTCTCACGGGCCGAGGCGGGCGAGAGCACGCTTCTGATCGCGCCGACCGGAGCCGGCAAAACGCTTGCCGGCTTTCTGCCCTCCCTCGTCGACATCACCAGGCGCGGCAGGATCCCGCCCGGCGCGGCCTTCACCGGCATTCACACGCTCTACATCTCGCCGCTCAAGGCGCTTGCCGTCGATATCGAGCGCAACCTCATGAAACCGGTCGGCGAGATGGGGCTGCCGGTGAGCATCGAAAACCGCACCGGCGACACGCCGCAGGGCAAGCGGCAGAGGCAGAAGCTCAACCCGCCCGACATACTGCTCACAACGCCGGAGCAGCTCGCGCTGCTTCTGGCCAATGGCGAGGCGGAGCGCTTCTTCAAGGACCTGCGCTATGTGGTGCTGGACGAGTTGCATTCGCTGGTGATGTCGAAGCGCGGCCATCTCCTCTCGCTCGGCCTCGCGCGGCTGCGCCGCCTGGCGCCCCGTCTCCAGACGACGGGTCTTTCGGCTACGGTCGCCGATCCGATGGATCTGCAGCGCTGGCTGGTCGCTCAATCTCTCGCCAAGGAGAACCATGCGGGACTGATCACCGTTTCCGGGGGCGCAAAGCCCGAGATCTCCATCCTGCGGACCGAGAACCAGGTGCCTTGGGCCGGGCATTCGGCGCGCTATGCAATCCCGGATGTCTACGCTGCCATCAAGAAACACCGGACGACGCTGCTCTTCGTCAATACCCGCAGCCAGGCCGAGATGCTGTTCCAGGAACTCTGGAAAATCAACGACGACAATCTGCCGATCGCTCTGCACCACGGCTCTCTCGATGTCGCCCAGCGCCGCAGGGTCGAGGCGGCAATGGCCGAAAACCGCCTGCGCGCCGTCGTCGCCACGTCGACCCTCGATCTCGGCATCGACTGGGGCGACGTCGATCTTGTCGTCCATGTGGGGGCGCCGAAGGGAGCAAGCCGGCTTGCGCAGCGCATCGGCCGCGCCAACCACCGCATGGACGAACCGAGCCGCGCAATTCTGGTTCCGGCCAACCGTTTCGAAGTTATGGAGTGCCAGGCGGCGCTCGACGCCAATTACGTCGGCGCTCAGGACACGCCGTCGATCGGCAGGGGTGCTCTCGACGTGCTGGCGCAGCACATCCTCGGCATGGCCTGCGCGCAGCCTTTCGATGCGCTTGAACTCTATGAAGAGGTGATCAGCGCTGCGCCGTATGCCCGGCTTCCCTGGGAAACCTTCGAGCGCGCCGTCGATCTTGTCGCGACCGGCGGCTACGCGCTTCGCACCTATGAGCGCTATGCCCGCATCCGCAAGACGAAGGACGGGCTCTGGCGGGTCTCCAACCCGATGGTTGCTCAGCAATACCGCCTCAATGTCGGGACGATCGTCGAGTCGCCGATGTTGAACATCCGCATGGTCAAGCGCAATCAGCGCGGTTCGCTTGGCCGCGGCGGCATGTCGCTCGGCAAAGTCGAGGAATTGTTCCTCGAAATGCTTTCCCCGGGCGACACCTTCGTCTTTTCCGGCAAGGTGCTGCGCTTCGAAGGCATCCGCGAGAACGAGTGCCTGGCCTCGCAGGCCTTTTCTTTCGATCCCAAGGTGCCGAGCTATGCCGGCGGCAAGTTTCCGCTCTCCACCTATCTCGCAGCACAGGTGCGAAAGATGCTCGCCGATCCGGCCCGCCGCGCAGGTCTGCCCGACCAGGTCAGGGACTGGCTGGCGCTGCAGGGCGACGTGTCGATGCTTCCGCGCGACGACGAACTCCTGATCGAGACCTTCCCGCGAGGCAGCCGGCACTACATGGTCATCTACGCCTTCGAAGGCAGGCTTGCCCACCAGACGCTCGGCATGCTCCTTACCCGCCGTCTCGACCGTGCCGGCCTGAAGCCGCTCGGCTTCGTGGCGACCGACTATTCGCTCGCCATCTGGGCGCTCGACGACATGGGCGCGGCGTTCCGGGCGCGGGCGCCGTCGCTCGGGCAGCTCTTCGACGAGGATATGCTGGGCGACGATCTGGAGGCGTGGCTGAACGAATCCTTCCTCCTGAAACGTACCTTCCGCAATTGCGCGGTCATTGCCGGGCTCATCGAGCAGCGCCACCCCGGCAGGGAGAAGACCGGGCGGCAGATCACCGTTTCCGCCGATCTCATTTATGACGTATTGCGCGCGCACGAGCCGGATCACATTCTCCTAGAGGCGACGCGCAACGATGCGGCCACGGGACTTTTGGACATCGGCCGCCTCGGCTCCATGCTCAAGCGGATCAAGGGCCATATCACCCATCGCAGGCTCGATCAGATCTCGCCGCTTGCCATCCCGGTAATGCTGGAGATCGGACGGGAATCGGTGCATGGAGAAGCGCAGGACTTCCTGCTCACGGAAGCGGCCGACGACCTGATCAACGAGGCGATGAGCGGCCACGGTACGGATGGATGAGAGAATTATGAGAGAGCGAAAATCCTCCCCAGGCCCCCAACCCCTCCGCGGCGCCCCTCATCCGCCTGCCGGCGCCTTCTCCCCGCAGGCGGGGAGAAGGGACCCGCGGCAAGTGCCGCCGCTACCGTTTTCACCGGTATCGTGGGGCACGTCCCCTCTCCCCGCGTGCGGGGAGAGGGTTAGGGTGAGGGGCAAGCCGGAGGAAAGGAGCCTTTTTCGCCCACACACAAGAACACCGCAATGACCATGCATCGGCTCATCTACGCGACATCACCTGCCGTCAGCCCATCCCTGCACGCGCGCACGTCCATCAATGGAATCGCCGCGATCTGCGATCCGCTCGGCGGCCTCTACTTTCCCGAAAGCCGCACCCTCGTCGTATCCGACCTGCATCTCGAAAAAGGCTCCGCCTTTGCGCGGCGCGGCATGATGCTGCCTCCCTACGATACGCTTGCGACGCTCAGGATATTGGAGGCGGTCATCGCCCGCCACGACCCCGCGACCGTCATCAGTCTTGGCGATAATTTCCACGACCGGAAGGGATCGGCTGCAATGCCGGAAACCTTCCGCCAGATGATCGCGGGCATGGCCTGCGGCCGCGAATGGATCTGGATCAACGGCAATCATGATCCGGACGGCGCACAGGGGCTTCCCGGCGCCTCCATGGACGAGCTCCGCCACGCGGGCCTGGTTTTCCGGCACGAGCCTTCGAGACGCGACGGCATCGGCGAGATCGCCGGCCACCTGCATCCTTCGGCGACCGTGAGGCGACGGGAAAGATCGGTGAGGCGCGCCTGCTTCGCGACCGACGGCAAGCGCCTCGTCATGCCTGCTTTCGGGGTCACGACGGGAGGTCTCGACCTCAGGCACCGTGAGATGAGCGGCCTTTTCGAGCGGCAGCAGCTCGTCGCCCATATGCTTGGCCGCGACCGAATCTATTCGGTGCGCTTCGCCAACCTTCTCGGCTGAGGTTAGAGCACTTCCAGGAAAAGTGTGTAACGGTTTTCCGTCCGGAAGTGCGTAGTTTCACGGCTCTAGAACGCATTGAACGTCAGCGTCGTCAGCGAGCGGGATATGCCCGGAACGCTGGCGATATTGTCGTTGATGAACTTTCCGATATCCTGGCCTTCCTCGACATAGACCTTCAGTAGCAGATCATAGTCGCCGCTGGTCGAATACATCTCCGAGACGATCTCCCTGCGATAGATCTCGTCGGCCACCTCATAGGTCTTGCCGGGGGCGCATTGCAGTTGCACGAAAATCGGTTTCATGGGGCTTCCTCAAGTTTCGCATCGCTTGCCGCCGATGCCCGTGCTTCCTTAAACCGCCATAACGCAAAATGGAACGCCAACTCGGTTTGCCGGCTCCCTCACTCCTTGCGAAAGAGCAGGCTGGCACCCCAGCCGGTGACGACGGCGAGGGTTACGGCCAGAAGGCCGTAGATCAGCGGCTGGTCGTGCGCGGCGCGGGTAATCGCCTGTTCGAGGCCGGTCTTCACCACCCTGAGCGGAAGAGCCTTGGCGGCGACGAAGACGCCGTCGCGGAAGAGATAGGCGCGTACGACATGGATGCCGTTCGGGACATTGGTCGGCAGCCGCACCGAAGCCTTGAACAGGCTCGAACTGATGAACTGCACCCCGCCCGGATCGCGCTGATAGACGCCGCTCGTCTCGCGAATCGTCCGGAAGGCGTTGCGGAACTCGCCGAGCGTGCTGCCGTCGCCGACGAAGCCGAGCGGCACCAGCCGCATATGGTCGACGCCGATGCCCATATTGGCGATGTCGCGCCGCGGCGCGATCGTCTCGATGGCGCGGGTACTCGAAAGCGAGTAGGCCTCCGGCACGAGCTCGAAGGTCATCGACTGGGTATTGACCCAGATACCGAATACCCGCTCCTTCTTTCGCACCGTGGCGTTGTCCTTCGGCCCTTCCAGCACGACGATGATATTGTACTTGCCCTGCGCCAGGAGGCTGGCGTCGAAACCATCGATGGCGCCGAAGATCGTCAGGTCGGCGCCCCGGAAATCGGACGTGATGGCAATCTCTTCCGTCGAAATGCCGATCTCGAGCTTCTCGGTGAAGTTGGTGACCTGGCGCTCCAGAACCTGCGCTGCGGCCGGGGTGGCGACGGCGAGGACCAGGGCGACGATCGGGTGAAGGAGAAGCGAGCGCATCAGAAACCGGCCCCCGCGGATACGACCGAGTAAATGTCCTTCGGCGGGATGACGAGCTCGACGGCCAGGCGGATGCCGACGGCGAGAACGAGCAGCGCCAGCAGTGCCCTGAGCTGCTCGCCGCGCAGCCGCTGGCCGACGCGCACGCCATATTGCGCCCCGATGACGCCCGCGATCATCAGCACGAAGGCCAGCACGATGTCGACGGTGTAGTTGGTCGAGGCCTGGACGATCACCGTATAGGCGGAGACGAAGACGATCTGGAAGAGCGATGTGCCCACGACGACGCTGGTCGGAATGCGCAACAGATAGATCATGGCCGGCACCATGATGAAGCCGCCGCCGACGCCCATCACCGAGGTCAGCACGCCGATGGAAAAGCCGAGCGTCGCCACAGGGATGACACTCAGATAGATCTTCGACTTCTTGAAGCGCATCTTCAGCGGCAGGCCGTGGATCCAATTGTGCTGCCCGGGCCGTCTGAGCTGCGCCGGCTGGTTCTTCGCTGCCTTGCGCATTGCGCCGATGCTCTCCCACAGCATCAGCGCGCCGACCGAGCCGAGAAGCACCACATAAAGCAGCGAGATCACCAGATCGAGCTGGCCGACGCTCCTGAGCAGCGAGAACAGCCAGACGCCGACGGTCGCGCCCACAAGGCCGCCGCACAAGAGCACCGTGCCGAGCTTGATATCGATGGTGCCGCGGCGGAAATGGGCGATCGCCCCTGATATCGACGAGGCGACCACCTGGTTGGCGCCGGTCGCCACCGCCACGACTGGCGGAATATTGTAGAAGATCAGAAGCGGCGTGATCAGAAATCCGCCGCCGACGCCGAACATGCCGGACAGAAAACCGACGGCCGCGCCCATGCCGAGAATGACGAAGATGTTCACCGACAACTCAGCAATGGGCAGATAGACCGTCACGGCCGAACCTCGATATGCCAGCGGCCCGCATTGCGGGCGGAAATTGCTCCTCCACAATTCCTAACCGCAAACAATTGAGGAATTGTGCAATGTTTCACTATTCTCAAGCCTCACGCGCTCGAAGAGGCGCACGGCGCTGTCCTTCGAAGTGGTACATGATTAACCACGGACGGGGGGTATATGGGTGGACCGTTCGCGCCCCCGAGGGAGAAACGGGCGACACTTTCTCTCATGCGCTCCCGGACCAGAGCTGTCAACCTTTTCAGGCACATGCGCGGCCCCGCAGGCACGCCTGCGACCTTGTGGCACCACGTCATGCGCGGTACGGCCGAAACGGTTCAGCTGTTCCGCTTCAGAAGCTCCCGGACCAGCCCATCGGTGATCTCACCCGTCGGCTCCTGGCCGACCGAATTCTGAAAGGCCTTGATGGCGGCAATCGTCTTCTGGCCTACCTGGCCGTCCGGCTTGCCGGCATCGAAGCCGTTATTGTTGAGGATCGCCTGGATGTTGCGAACGGCTCTGGTCATATCGACGGTGGCCGTCTTGGTCGGCGGACCGACCCAGGCATCCGGGACCTCCACCGTGTTTGCTTCGGCGTCGAGAGGCTGAGCCTTCCAGGCGTCGACTTTTGCCTTGGCACTGGAAAGCTCCTCGGGCTTCAGCGCCTTGGCGATCTCGTCGCGCTTTTCTGCCGCGTCCTTGTCGCCGTCACGGGCCGCGATAGCGAACCATTTATAGGATTCTTCCAGATTGCGGGCCACACCGTCGCCCCGCGCATAGAGGACGGCGAGGTTGAACTGACTGTCGCGAACGCCGAGACCGGCGGCTTTCTCGAACCATTTGGCCGCTTCGGCGAGATCCGGCCCGCCGTCCCGGCCGCCGGCGAGCATGACGGCGAGATTGTGGATCGCACTGGCGTTGCCGGCTGCAGCCGCCTTGAGATAGAGCGCCTTGGCCTTTGCTGCGTCGCGCTGAACGCCCGCGCCCTTCTCATAAAGGTTGGCGAGCCGGTACGCGGCCGGTACCACGCCGGCGTCGGCGGCGCGCTGATACCACTTGACGGCTTCCGCCCGATCTTCCTCGACCCCCCGCCCTTCCGTGAAGCGGGCGCCTATTTCATAGAAGGCGAGAGGGTCGCCGCCCTTAGCCGCGGTTACGAGCGCGGGCGGTCCGAAGCCCTCCGGCAGAACGATCTCGCTCATCCTGGCCGGCTCAGCGGCTAAACTTCCTGAAGGCGGCTGCAAGGTCGAGGCGGGTCCAGGCGTTCGTGCCTCCGCCGGCCGCATCAAGGCCGCCTGGCCGTCGCCAGCGCCATCAACGGCCTTGTCAACCTTGCCGGCTTCGGCAGCGGTTGGCTGCTTTGGCGGCTGCTTTGCCGCTATCGGCGGCGCATCCGTCTTCTCCATGCCAGCGGGAGCCCTCGGCTCTTCTCCAGCCTTCGCGGTAGCTGCCGTTTGGGCGAGGCGCTCGACGGCGGCCTTCGGCTCCGCAACCTCTGCCTTGCGCTCGATCGCTGCAACCGGCGGAGCGCTCGGGGCCTCCTTGCCTTTCAGCACCGTGCTGACGAGCGGATAGGACATGATCGCGAGCAGCACGGCACCGACTGCGATCAGGATCGGACGGCGGTGGCGGGCGAGCGCGCCGCCGACGGCGGATGGTGCCTTACTTTCCTTGACGCGATTGAGCGTATCGGATTCCTCGACGGCCAGCTGCGCCGCGCGCCGCGCGGCGGCGATGAAGTCCGCCTTTTCGCCGTCGTTCGCCTCCTGCGCGCCACGGGCCATCTGACCGGCACGGACACGTTCGAGTATCTTCTTGACGTCCGGCACGCCGGAGCCCGGCTCGAGGAGCTGATTGGCGTCCTCGGGAGCGAGCATTTCGGAGGGGTCGATCGAGGGGGTGGGCTCGACCATCTGCCGCGCCTGGATCGGCATTCCCTCGTTCTGCCTCGGCGCGAAGCGCCGAGTCAGACCGGCAAGCAGGCTCGTCTTCGCCACACGGGCCTCCACCTTGATCTCGCCGTCTTCGACCATTGCGACTTCGGCGGCATCATTCGCCTCAGCTGCAGCCGGCACCGGTGCGTGGATGGAGGTTTCGCTTGCGGCCGCGAACGCCTGTGGCGCGCGTTCCACGTCCTTGTCGCTTTCCGCCATCGTCGAAGTGCCCGCGGCTTCGACGGGCGCAGCCTTGGGCATCGGACCATGAGAAGCCAGGGGCTCCCGCTCTTCAAGCCGCTCCAGTTTCTCGGCGATATGGACGAGCGTTTCATGCAGCGCCTCGAAGGTGCGTGCCGTCCGTTCGTCGCTCGAACGGCTGAGCTCCTCCAATGTACGCAGATCCTCGGCGAGCGCCGAGATCGCCGCCATGTCGGTACTCGCCGCCATCTGCGGTGCGGTGTTTCTGGAATATGCCTCCATCACGGCTTCCGCAGCCTGCCGAGCAGCTTCGATGATGTATTCGTCGCTGGTGGCGAGATAGTCTTCCAGCGTGTTCATGCGGCTCTCGAATTCCGCAGGCACGCCTGCCGTCTCACCGTGGGACTGGCTGATCAGAGTCGAGAGATTTCCGATCTGAGCTTCGAGATTGCGCAGCGCCTGCCGGTCGTCGAACGGCGCGGCATGCGTCTCCTCCAGGCGCTGGGCGATACCTGCCAAGCGATCCTCGAGGCGATCGAACCGCGGGTCCGCCGTAGGCTCGACATTTCGCGCGAGCCCATCGATACGGCGGGCGAGATCGTCGAGCCGTTCGGCCAGGGCATCGGTGACGCTGTCGCCCGAGAGGGCTTCGATCTTCCGGGAAATGTCGGCAAGACGATCCGTAAGATCCGGCTCCGCACCTTGCCGATTGTGCTCCAGCACCGCGGAAAGCTGGTCCAGGCGCTCTTCCAATCTGGCCGCCGCCTTCTCGCCGGCAAGGTCCTCTACGCGAGCTGCCAGCGCCTCGATCCGCGCGCCGAGGCCGGAATCGGCGGGATTGGAGAGGGTGCCGATCTGCCGGGACAGATCGCCGAGCCTGTTCTCCAGACGATCGACGAACGAACCGTCGGTGCCGGCCACATTACCGCTGCCTGCGGCGATCGCCCGGCCGATCTCATCGAGCCGCTTGCCGAGGTCGGCGAATTGCGGCGCCAGGCGCCTCTCGTCCGGCTGGATCTGGCGCCCGAGCATCTCGATCGCCTGGGCGACCGCGACGAGCTTGCTTTCCAGCACCTCGATCCCGGTGCCCCTGTCCAGGGAATTGATCTGCGCCTTGATCTCGTCGAGCCGGTAGGCGAGCGCCACCAGCTCATCGTCGCGGTTCTGGTCGAAGGCGTTCAGCCGATCCTCGACGCCGGTCCATCGGTTTTCCATGCGGCGCATGCTGTCTTCGCGCGCGAGGCCTTCGAGCATGGACCTCAGGTCATCGAATTCGATCCTGAGCGCATCGGCCTCGGCGGGCGAAGCCTGCCGGCCAAGTTCCTTGATGCCGGCCGAAAGCCGCTCGATATCGTGTCGCACGTCCTCGGCGAATTGGCGGTCCTGGGCGGCTTCGGCCTTGATGCCGCGGATTTCCGAACGCAGCGCATGCATCTCGCGCGACAGGCCGTCATCGAGATCGCGCTTCAGCTCATGCCGCAGACCGACCAGCGCCTCGGCGATATCCGCTGCAGCCGAAGAGCGTCCCGATGGCGCGGCTGCTGCCTGAGAGGGCTGGTAGCGTGGCTCTGCCGCGAGGCGGGTGGGAGCGAGGCGATCGGGGTCGCTCGGCGCAGCGCGTTCGCGCAGCGGCGACCGCTCGCGCGCCGCATTGAGCGCCCGCTGGCGGTCGATGATTTCGGAGACCGCTTCGCTTGGGGCCGGACGCGGCCGCTCGGGCTGCCGCGTCTCGCGGCTGACGCTGCTCATGAGCCCCTCGATGCGCGCTTCGAGCCCTTCGATGGTGCGGTTCAGGGCATCGAGCGACGGCCGGTCGCCATAGGACGGGCTGCCCATGCGCTGAGAAGTGGATCGCGATCCGTTCATTGCCTCTTCGCCCCTGTGTCGCTTTGGCCCTATAAATTCGACCGTCATCGAAGCCACCGAAGGAGCCCGGGCTTCCCCGGCTTTCGCTCCGATTTCGGCGGCACCGCCGATGTGGGCAAAACCGCAACAATGCAAAGACGGGACCGGTTGCAGCTTTGACCATCTCAAAGCGCACAATTCATTAAACGTGGTAAATAAGCCGTTAACCGATCCGATTTTTAACGATTATTGTCGCCCGCTACGCCGCCGCCCCCCGTCATATGGCATGTGGAGCGGCGCACCGCAGGAGCGAAACTTTCGCCTTGCGGGAACTTTTGACGTTTACGCAAACGTCAAAATTCGATAGCATCCGTCCAAGTCGCACACCGCCACCGGTGCGCGCTCGACACAGTGGGAAGCGGGTCTGCCGTGCGGCGCGGCCCGAAAGGACATCAAGGCGAGGAAAAGCATGCCCATCTACAAGGCTCCGGTCGACGATACCCTGTTCATCCTCAACGACGTGCTCGGCATCGAGCGCTACCACAATCTCCCGGGCTTTGCGGATGCGACGCCGGACATGACGGCCGCGGTCCTCGGCGAGGCCGCAAAGCTCGCGGAAGAGGTCCTCTTCCCGATCAATCTTTCCGGCGACCGGGAGGGCTGCAAGCGGCACGAGGACGGCTCCGTCACCGTGCCCAAGGGCTTCAAGGAAGCCTATGACCTTTATCGCGAAGGCGGCTGGCTTGGTCTTGCCGCCCCGGAGGAATTCGGCGGCCAGGGCCTGCCCTACACGCTCCACACCGCCGTCGGCGAATTCATGTCCGCGGCCAACATGTCGCTTATGATGTATCCGGGCCTGACGCAGGGGGCGATCGCGGCGATCCTGGTGCACGGTTCCGAAGACCAGAAGCGGACCTATCTGCCCAAAATGGTCGACGGCACCTGGACCGGCACGATGAACCTGACGGAGCCCCATTGCGGCACCGACCTCGGCCTGCTGCGCACCAAGGCCGTGCCGAACCGCGACGGCTCCTACAGGATCTCCGGCCAGAAGATCTTCATCTCCGCCGGCGAGCACGACATGGCGGAAAATGTCGTCCACCTGGTGCTGGCGCGCATCGAGGGTGCGCCCGACGGTGTAAAGGGCATCTCGCTCTTTATCGTGCCGAAATTCAAGCTCGACGCCAGCGGCGAGCCGAGCGAACGCAACGGCGTTTCCTGCGGCGCGATCGAACACAAGATGGGCATCCACGGCAACGCGACCTGCGTCATGAATTATGACGGGGCGACCGGCTATCTGATCGGCACGGAGAACAAGGGCCTCAGCGCCATGTTCGTGATGATGAACGAGGCCAGGCTTGCCGTCGGCATGCAGGGGCTTTCGATTGCCGAAGTCGCTTATCAGAATGCTGCGAGCTACGCGCGCGAGCGCATCCAGGGCCGCTCCCTGTCCGGCCCCAAGGCGCCGGACAAGAAGGCCGATCCGATCATCGTCCATCCGGACATCCGCCGCACGCTGATGACGATCAAGGCCTTCAACGAAGGCGGCCGCGCCTTCACGCTCTGGACGGCGCTGAAGTCGGACATCGCCCATCGTTCGGACAGCGAAGAGGAGCGCCAGGCGGCGGACGACATCCTCAGCCTGATGACGCCGATCCTCAAGGGCGTGCTGACGGACAAGGGCTTCGATCACGCGGTGATGGCGCAGCAGGTATTCGGCGGCCACGGCTATATCGAAGAGCACGGCATGAGCCAGTATGTGCGCGATGCCCGCATCGCCATGATCTACGAGGGTGCCAACGGCATCCAGGCGCTCGACCTGGTCGGCCGCAAGCTCGCGATGAACGGCGGCCGCGCCGTCATGGCTCTGTTCAAGGAGATCGGCGACTTCTGCGAGGAGAACCGCGGCGACGAAAAGCTCTCCGGCTACACCAAGGCCCTTAAGAAAGGGCTGAACGACCTGCAGGCCGCGACCATGTGGTTCATGCAGAACGCCATGGCCAAACCCGACAATGCCGGAGCCGGCTCCACCGACTATATGCATCTCTTCGGCCTCGTCGTCCTCGGCTATATGTGGGCGCGGATGGCCAAAACGGCGGAGGAGAAGCTTGCCGCTGGCGAAACGCAGCGCGCGGACTATCTCAAGAATAAGCTGATCACGGCGAGGTTCTTCATGGAGCGCATTCTGCCTGAAACGGCGCTGCGCAAGATCCGCATCGAAACGGGCGCCGACACGATGATGGCGCTGGACGCGGCCGCGTTCTGATTTCAGACTGGAGCCGGATCGAAAGCGAGAAGCGGTGTTCCGCCCGAATCCCGCTCGATTGATAATGGGCGGCCCGAGGAAACGCCGCCGAAAGGGAGATCAAGAGATGACGAAAGTCTTCGTTTACGACCACGTGCGCACACCGCGCGGCCGTGGCAAGAAGGACGGCGCGCTGCACGAGGTGCCCTCCGTCCGGCTCGCCGCCAAGGTGCTTGAGGCCGTGCGCGATCGCAACGGGCTCGACACTTCGACGGTCGACGACGTCATTATGGGTTGCGTCGACCCCGTCATGGATGCGGGTGCGGTCATCCCGAAAGCCGCAGCCTTCGAGGCGGGTTATTCGACGCGTGCGCCCGGCATGCAGATCTCCCGCTTCTGCGCCTCCGGCCTCGACGCGGTCAATTTCGGCGCCGCGAAGATCGCCCAAGGAGCGGACGATATCGTGATCGCCGGCGGCGTGGAGTCGATGTCCCGCGTCGGCCTCGGCATGTCGGGCGGCGCCTGGTTCATGGACCCCTCGGTCAACCTGCCCGCCTACTTCATGCCGCAGGGCGTTTCCGCCGACCTGATCGCCACGAAATACGGTTTCTCGCGCGACGACGTCGACGCCTATGCGGTGGAAAGCCAGAAGCGCGCCGCCAATGCATGGGAGAAGGGCTATTTCAAGAACTCGGTCGTCCCGGTCAAGGACCAGAACGGCCTGGTCATCCTCGACCGCGACGAGCATATGCGCCCCGGCACCGACATGCAGGCACTGGCCTCGCTGAACCCCTCCTTCCAGATGCCCGGCGAGATGGGCGGCTTCGAGGCCGTCGGCATCCAGGCGCATCCGGAGATCGAGCGCATCAACTACGTCCACCACGCCGGCAATTCCTCCGGCATCGTCGATGGCGCCGCGGCCGTGCTCATCGGCTCCAAGGCCGGCGGCGAAGCCATGGGGCTCAAACCCCGCGCCCGCATCCGCGCCTTCGCCAATATCGGCTCCGACCCGGCCCTGATGCTGACCGGGCCGGTCGACGTCACCGAGAAGCTCCTCAAGCGGGCGGACATGAAGCTCTCCGACATCGATCTTTTCGAGCTCAATGAGGCCTTCGCGGCCGTCGTGCTGCGCTACTGCCAGGCTTTCGACATCCCGCACGACAAGATCAACGTCAATGGCGGCGCGATCGCCATGGGCCATCCGCTCGGCGCGACCGGGGCGATGATCCTCGGCACCGTGCTCGACGAGCTGGAGCGCCGCGACCTCAACACGGCGCTGGTGACGCTCTGCATCGGCGCCGGCATGGGCACCGCCACGATCATCGAACGCGTCTGATCCGATCCCGGGAGAGAGAATATGTCTTACACGAACTTCAAGATCGAAACCGACGCCGACGGCATTGCGCTGGTCACCTGGGACATGCCCGACAAGTCGATGAACGTCTTCACCGAAGAGGTGATGAAGGAACTCGACGCCATCATCGATCAGACGACGGCGGATCCTGCCGTCAAGGGCGTCGTCGTCACCTCCGGCAAATCCTCCTTCTCCGGCGGCGCCGACCTTTCGATGATCAAGTCGATGTTCACTTTCCAGGCGGAGGAGAAGAAGAAGGACCCGGACAACGCGGCCCGGAGACTCTTCGACCTCGTCGGCCGGATGACGGGTCTCTTCCGCAAGCTCGAAACCTCGGGCAAGCCCTGGGTCTCGGCCATCAACGGCACCTGCATGGGCGGCGCCTTCGAGATGTCGCTCGCCTGCCACGGCCGTATCGCCTCCAATGCGAAATCGGTGAAGATCGCGCTTCCCGAGGTCAAGGTCGGCATTTTCCCGGGTGCCGGCGGCACCCAGCGCGTTCCACGGCTGACCAATACGCAGGACGCGTTGCAGATGATGACGACCGGCTCCTCGCTGACGCCGGTGCGAGCAAAGGCCATGGGGCTCGTTCACGAGGTGGTCGACCCGGACAAACTGATCGAGGCCGCCAAGGCGATGATCAAGAACGGCCTGAAGCCGGTGCAGCCCTGGGACGAGAAGGGCTTCAAGCTCCCGGGCGGCGGCATCTGGACGCCCGCCTCCGCGCAGCTCTGGCCGGCCGCCTCCGGCATCCTGCGCCGCGAGACCTATGGCAATTACCCCGGCGCGATCGCGATCCTGAAATGCGTCTACGAGGGGCTGCAGGTTCCCTTCGATACGGCCTTGAAGATCGAGCAGCGCTATTTCACCGAAATCCTGCAGACGACCGAAGCTTTTTCGATGATTCGGTCGCTGTTCGTCTCGATGCAGGAACTCGGCAAGGGCGCGCGCCGGCCGGCCGGCGTACCGAAGACCGAGCTCAAGAAAATCGGCGTCGTCGGCGCCGGTTTCATGGGCGCCTCGATCGCCTATGTAACCGCGGCAGGCGGCATCCCCGTCACCCTCATCGACCGCGACATGGAAGCTGCCGAAAAGGGCAGGACGCATTCGGAAGGCTTGGTCAAGGACGCGATCGGCAAGGGACGCTTGACCAAAGAGGAAGGCGAAGCGCTGCTTTCGCGCATCACACCTTCGGCGGACTACGGCGATCTCAAGGATGCCGGCCTCGTCATCGAGGCGGTCTTCGAGGACCGGCAGGTCAAGAAGGACGTGATCGAGAAGGTCGAAGCGGTGATCGCCGAGGACGCGATCTTCGCCTCCAACACCTCGACGCTGCCGATCACCGGCCTCGCCAGGAATTCCAAACGGCCGGACCGGTTCATCGGCATCCATTTCTTCTCGCCGGTCGAGAAAATGATGCTGACGGAGGTGATCCTCGGCAAGGAGACCGGAGACCGCGCGCTCGCGGCCGCGCTCGACTATGTCGCGGCGATCAGGAAGACGCCGATCGTCGTCAACGACACGCGCGGCTTCTATGTCAATCGCTGCGTCTTCCGCTACATCCACGAAGCCTATGACATGCTGATCGAGGGCGTACCGCCGGCGATGATCGAGAACGCCGCCAAGATGGCCGGCATGCCGGTCGGACCGCTGTCGCTCAACGACGAGGTGGCGATAGACCTCAGCCAGAAGATCCTGAAGGCGGCCGTCGCCGATCTCGGCGAGAAGGCCGTCGATCCCCGACACATGGCGCTGATCGACAAGATGGTGGACGAGCTCGACCGGCGCGGCCGAAAGAACGGCAAGGGCTTCTACGAGTATCCGGCAAAGCCGGCCAGGAAATATCTCTGGCCGGGTCTGAAGGAGCTCTATCCGCAGAAGGATGCCGGCGAGATCGAGGTCGGCGTGCTCAAGCAGCGCCTGCTGGTGACGATCGCACTCGAAGCCGCGCGCACGATCGAGGAAGGCATCGTCACAGATCCGCGCGAAGCCGATGTCGGCTCGATCCTCGGCTTCGGCTTTGCACCCTACACCGGCGGCACGATCTCCTACATCGACGGCATGGGCGCGAGAGCCTTCGTCGAGCTCTGCGAAAAGCTCGCCGCAGACCATGGCGACCACTTCCGGCCGACGCCGCTTCTGAAGGAGATGGCCGAAAAGGGCGAGACCTTCTACGGGCGCTTCGATCCTTATGCCGCGGGGCAGAAGGCGGCATAAGCCGCCAGGTCAGCCGCACCGCGCAAGTATTGTCTCTCCGGTCATTCTCGGTAACCGCGAATGACCGGAGAGAAACGTGTTCAGGCTTCAGGCCACTTCAGCCTTCTCACCGAGCTCGGCCGCCAGAAATCCGATCAGCTGCTCCCAGCCTTCGCGGCGATATTCCACCTTGTCGAGCCCATCCAGGAATGCCCCCTGCTCCGTGAAGACGACGCGTGTGCCGGTGCCTTCCGGTATGAGGTCGACGGTGGCGATCGACGCGGAAAGCCGCTGCTCGTTCTTCGCCATGGTATAGGCCGAGACGATCCGCCGGTTCTCGACGATGTCGAGATAGATCGTTTCATTGAAATAAAAAACCTTCCCGTCCTGGCTGAACCGGCCGCTTTCCCGGCCGCCGATGCGGAAGTCGTGGCTATATTCGGCGACCGGCCAGTTGTCGGCCTTGACGAACCAGCGGTCGTGCGCAGCAGGATCGGCGAAGGCCTCGAAGACCTGTTCCGGGGGTGAATTGAAAACGCGTTCGATGGTGAAATCCGCATGGGCGACAGAAGCTTTGGTCATGATCTTTTCCTCCTCGCTGGGAAACTGGTTGCGAAATGAAAGCGGTTGCAGGCTAACTTCACTGGTGCAATAATGCAAGCAGTTTTAGAGCGGATGCTCCGCTCCCGTTTTGCAGAGACCAAAATGACCGATGACCATCGCTCGGGTTGCCCGATCAATCTCTCGCTCGAAGTATTCGGCGACAAATGGAGCCTCCTGATCATTCGCGATATGATTTTCGGCGGCAAACGCCACTTCCGCGAGCTCCTGCGCTCGCAGGAGGGGATTTCCACCAACATCCTCGCCGACCGGCTGAAAACGCTTGTCGAGATCGGCATGCTGACGAAAGCGGACGATCCGAGCCACAAGCAGAAGGCGATCTACAGCCTGACGGAAATGGCGATCGCGCTTGTGCCGATCATGGCCCATCTCGGCGCCTGGGGCCGGCGCTACCTGCCGGTCAGCGAGGAACTCAGCATCCGCGCCCAATTGATGGAGGAGGGCGGCCCCGAGCTCTGGGAGCGTTTCATGCGGGAATTGCGCGCCGAACACCTCGGCGATGCCAAACCGGAGGGACCCTCCGTGCGGCAAACGCTTCAAGCCGCCTATGACCGCGTTGTGGCGCGCAAGGTGGTGGAAGAGCAGCCGGCCTGAGCACTAACCTTTGACCCAACGCACTTCCGGACGGAAAACCGTTACGCACTTTTCCTGGAAGTGCTCTTGATCCAACGCACTTCCGGACGGAAAACCGTTACACACTTTTCCTGGAAGTGCTCTTGATCCAACGCACTTCCGGACGGAAAACCGTTACACACTTTTCCTGGAAGTGCTCTAAAGCCCGAGGGCTGACAGCATGATGAAGGTGGCGAACAGCACGAAATGCGTCATGCCTTCGATGGCATTGGTCTGACCGTCATTGAGATTGATAGCGGCGGCGATAAGCGTTACCGCAACCATTACCGTCTGCACCGGCGACATGGCCATGATGAAGGGCTGGCCCGTATAAAGGGCAATCGCCTCCATGACGGGTACGGTCAGGATCACGGTCGAAAGCGAAGCGCCGAGCGCGATGTTCACCACTGCCTGCATGCGGTTGGCGAGCGCGGCGCGCATTGCCGTCAGGACTTCGGGCGAAGCGGAGATCGCCGCGACGACGATCGCGGCCAGGACCGGCGGCGCCGCCGTGCCCTTGATCCCGGCCGACAGCAGCCCGGACATGATTTCGGCGAGAAAGCCGATCACCACCACGCCCAGGATGAGCACGACGACGGAAGGAAGCACCGGCTCGTCCTCCAGCCGGCTTGCCGCGGTTCCCGCTTTGGCGCGCGGATAGCTGTAACTGAAGAAGTAGCTGTGGACGCCAACCTGCATGCGCAGGAACAACGTATAGAGCACGATCATCGCGCCGATGGTGAAGGCGGAATAGTAATGCCATTTCGACTGCGGCACGAATTCGGGGACGAGCATGGAAATGCCCATGGCCGTGAGAATCATGACGCTGTAAGTGCGCGCGGAATCGTCGTTATAGGGCTGCTCGCCGTGTTTGAGGCCGCCGAGCAGCGCCGCAAGTCCGAGGATCCCGTTGATATCGAGCATCACTGCCGAATAGATCGTATCGCGCACCAGCGTCGGCGAGGTCTCGCCGGTCATCATGATGGCGAGGATGACGACCTCGACCAGCACCGCCGAAAGCGTCAGGATCATCGTGCCGTAGGGATCACCCACCTTCGCAGCAAGCACCTCGGCATGATGAGCGACCCGCATGGAAGCAAGCACGATCGCCGCCACCATAAGGGCCGCACCGATGAGCGATGCGGCCCGACCGGCCTCGAGCAGATGATGCTCGACCGCGACGCCGGCAAGAGCAGCGAGAAAAGCGGCAACGAGATGCCGTTCCGATCTCAGGTTTGCAAGCAAGCACGCCTCTTGGCCCGGAGTGAAGCTGTTTTATTTAGCACAGCTGCTGAAGAGTTCACCCCCGAAGTCCGCTGCATCTGCTGTATGCCGTCCTTTGATCGGATAGGAAGGACTATTTTCCTCGCTGTGCTTTACGGTCGCGGGGCGCTTGGCTAATGTATTCGCAGACCGCGGAACGGCTTGCTGTGCCGCCCGCATCGTCTCTCCTTCCGAAGATGGGTCGACATGCTCTCACATGACAGCATCTGGCGCGCGATCGACGCCTTGGCAGAGCGCCACCGGCTTTCGCCGTCGGGCCTTGCACGGCGGGCCGGCCTGGACCCCACCTCGTTCAACAAGTCGAAGCGCCAGTCCACCGACGGGCGCGACCGATGGCCCTCCACCGAGTCGATCGCGAAGATATTGCATGCTACGGGGGCGAGCGTCGATCAGTTCCTGGCGCTGATGGAGCCCAATGCCGTCGGCCGCGAAAGGGAGGAAGCATCGGCAGCGCCGGGCATTCCGCTGATCGGTTTCGCGCAGGCCGGCGCCGGCGGTTTTTTCGACGACGGCGGCTTTCCGGTCGGCCAGGGCTGGGACACAATAGAATTCCCCACGCCCGAGCGGCGGCAGGGCGGTGCCTACGCTCTGGAGGTTCAGGGCGACAGCATGCTGCCGCTTTACCGCGACGGCGATGTCCTGATCGTCGACCCGAGCGCGCAGGTGCGCCGCAACGACCGCGTCGTGGTCAAGACGCGCGGGGGCGAGGTGATGGCGAAGGTGTTGGCCCGGCAGACGCCCCGCGGCATCGAACTCGTCTCGCTCAACCCCGACCATCCCAACCGCAATTTCGAGATGAACGACGTAGAATGGATTGCCCGGATCATCTGGGCCAGCCAATAGGATTCTTCGATGCGGCCGAGGCTCTTCACCATCGCCGGCGGGCTTGCCGCCCTCGCCCTTTATGCCGGCATTCTGATGGCCGGGGCCGCGATCATCCGCAACCGCGACAGCGTCGCAACGCCTGAGTTCGTGCTCGAAACGCCGGAAGCAGCGGTCGACGAGCCGATTTCGGTGGAGCCTCCCGCCGAGACCGAAGCCGCTCCCCCTCCCCCCGAACCGGATGCCGCCCCAGGCAAGGGCTCGCGCGTGGCGGCCAGGCCGGTCGAGCCGGGTCTCTTCGCCCAGCCGGAAGACGGAATTGCCAAACCGCTGGAACGGATCGCACCGAGACCGCCGCTTTCAAAGCCTGAGGAAAAGGAAAAGCCCGCTTCCGCCGTCTTCCCGCGCCCGGTTGCGCTTGCCGCCGGGCTTGTCCGGTCCGGCGAGACGACTCTGCAGCTCAAGGATATCGAACCCGAAACGCCCGAGAAGGTCTGCGAAGCGAATGGCAGGAGCTGGCCTTGCGGCATGGTCGCGCGTACGGCGTTCCGCAACTTTTTGCGGGGCCGCGCACTCGTCTGCGAAGCGGCGGATGGCTCCTCGGAGACCTTGAACGCGCGGTGCAGCGTCGGCGGCCAGGACGTGGCCGAATGGCTCGTCGGCAACGGCTGGGCGACGCCGCTGCCGGGCACGGCGCTCGAGGCGAAGGCTGAGGCCGCCCGGGGCGCCAGGCTCGGTTTCTTCGGGGACGACCCGCGCGATCTTGCCCGAGCGCCTCTCGCGCTCGACGATCCGGCTGCGAGCATCGCCCCGGAAGACGCCGCGCCGGACTTGTAAGGCTTGGAGCAAGTCCTTAACTGTCACCCACCACTGCAGGTCCGCCCAACCCGCTATGCACCCGTCGTGTATCGCGGCCCCAATGTGGATGATGAAAGGATCAAGAAGCAGGATGTCCGCAAGTCTCAGCCAGCACGAAGCCCTTGTCCACGTCATGGTCATGATGTCCGCCGTCGACCGGAACATGACCGACGACGAGATTGCACGCATCGGCGTGCTCGTGCGGTTCCTCCCGGCCTTCGAGGGTTTCGACGAAGATCACCTGATCCATATCGGCCGCGAATGCGCCGCCCAGCTTGCGGCCCCCGAGGGCCTGGACGTGGCGCTCGAAATGGTTCGGGAGGCGTTGCCGCAGCGGCTCTATGAGACGGCCTATGCCCTTGCGGTCGAGATCGCTGCCGCCGATCAGCGTATCCGCAACGAGGAAATCCGGTTGTTGCAGCTGCTGCGGGACCGTTTGGGCCTCGACAAGCTCGCCTGCGCAGCAATCGAGCGCGGAGCCATCGCGCGCTTCCGCAAGTAGGCTTCTGAAAAGGTCCTTGCCCGTTTCCGGCACGGAACGGGCCGGGGTCGATGCAACGGGGATCGATGCATGCTCTATTTCGGTCTCGCCGAACCGGTCTGGCGGCTCGCCGCCTTTGCCGCCGCCTTCGCCGCGCTGGCAGTGCTCGAGCTTATTCATCCGCGGCTGGAGAGGCCGGAGCTGGTGCGGGCACTGAAGGCACGCCGCTGGGTCACCAACCTGTCTATTCTCGTCCTATCCTCCCTCCTGCTTCGCGTCGCCTTTCCCGCTGCCGCTACCGGCGTTGCTATCTGGGCTCAGGGGCGCGGCTACGGCGTGCTCCCGGCTCTTGGCGTGACCCCGCCGCTTGCGGGCCTGATCGCCTTCATCGCACTGGACTTCGCCATCTGGTTTGAACACGTCGTGTTTCACAAGATACCTGTCCTGTGGCGCATCCACCGCGTCCACCATGCCGATCCCGGTGTCGACGTCACCACGGCCCTTCGCTTTCATCCCCTCGAAATTCTGCTGTCGATGATCTGGAAGAGCGCGGTTATCACCCTGCTCGGCGCGCCCGCACTTGCCGTTCTCCTGTTCGAAATCGTGCTCAATGCCGGGGCGATGTTCAATCACGCCAATTTGCGGCTGCCGAAAGGCGCCGACAGGCTGTTGCGCCAGGTCATCGTCACGCCCGACATGCACCGCATCCACCATTCCGTGGAAAAGCGGGAGACCGATTCAAACTACGGCTTCAATCTTTCGGTCTGGGATCGGTTGTTCTCGACCTACGTCGCCCATCCATCGCGCGGCGACGATGCGATCGAGACCGGGCTGAAGGCCTACGGGCGCGTTGCACCCGTGAAGCTCCTATGGTCGCTGATACTCCCCTTCCGGCGTCGCTAGGGCATAGCCGCGAGTGGAGCCGCCTCAATAAATCCCGTTCGGGAAATAGCGAAGATAGATCTCCTCAAGCCTGCCGCTGCGTGAGAGTGCCAGCAAAGCGTGGTCGATCGCCTGGGTCAGCGCCGGCTCGGCCTTGCGGTTCATGATCGTCAGTCCCTCGCCCAGGAAGCGTTGGGAAAAATAGGAGCCCTCCAGCATGGCGCAGCATCCGCCGGCGAGGTTGCCGGAGACCCAGAAGGACAATTGCATGCCGTCGGAGAACGCGGCCGCGACGGTTCCCCCGCGAAGCGCGGAGAGCAGCGCGTCCCGGTCCGGAAAGCTCTTGGCTTCAAGCTTCGGGAAAAACGCCTTCAGCATTGCCTCATGCGTGGTGTCGGAGACGACGCCGACGGGCTTCCCGGCGAGATCGGCAGGACCGGTGATTGCGCCGGCGGCCTTGGTGTTGACGACGAAGCGGGCGGGCAGTTGCATGAAGGCGCGGGAAAAGGCGAAACGCTGCCTCAGCTCCGAAGTCACGGCAATGCCGGCGGCAATCGCTTCCCCTTGCCCCTGTTCGAGGGCCGGCATGAGCTCCGGATAGGTCACTGCCTGGATCTGGCACTTGGCTTCGATCTCCAGCTCACGGCATATCTCGCGGGCGAGGTCGACATGGAAGCCCGACAGCTTGCCCGACTGGTCGATGAAGTTGAAGGGCGGGAAGTCGACGGTGGTCAGGAAACGAAGCCTGGCAAGGCCGCTGAGGTCCGGCTTGGCAATCCGTTCGCGGGCATCGAACAGCCGGGGCAGTTCCTTCGGCTGTGCCAAAGCCAAACCCGGGGCGAAAACGGCCGACAGTACCAATATCCAGAGAATCCGCAGCGCTATGGCGCCTCTATGAAAGGAGGAATTGGAGCGGGTGATCGGGATCGAACCGACGACATCAAGCTTGGGAAGCTGGCGTTCTACCACTGAACTACACCCGCGACAGAACCGGAAATTTCCTCAACAGCCGCGATCTGTCAAGCACAATGCTCACTCGGCGCGAAAATGCTTGGAGAGCTTGAGCCCCTGCGCCTGATAATTGGAGCCGAGATCGAGGCCGTAAAGTCCCTCCGGACGTTCCAGCATGTGCTCGTAGACGAGACGGCCGACGATCTGCCCGTGCTCCAGAATGAACGGTACCTCGTGACTGCGCACCTCGAGCACCGCCCGGCTGCCGCTGCCGCCGGCCGACGCATGGCCGAAGCCGGGATCGAAAAAGCCGGCATAATGGACGCGGAACTCGCCCACGAGCGGGTCGAAGGGTGTCATTTCGGCGGCATAGCGCGGCGGCACATGGACGGCTTCGCGCGACACGAGGATATAGAACTCGTCCGGATCGAGCACGAGATCGTCGCGGCCGCGGCTGTAGAGCGGCTCCCAGAAGTCGAAAACGGCATGCTGGGCTTTCTTGTCGACATCGACCACCGATGTGTGATGCTTGCCGCGGTAGCCGATAAGGCCGTCCGGCCCGGTGCCCTTGAGATCGATGGAAAGGGCAATGCCGCCGCCGGAAACGTTGGGCCGGTCACTGGCGACGAGCACGTCGCTTTCGTGCAGGGCCAGCAGTTCCTGCTCGGAAAGAACCGAGTGGCCTATGCGGAAGCGTATCTGCGAAAGCCGCGAACCGCGCCTGACGACGATCGGAAAGGTTCGCGGGCTGATTTCGAGATAGAGCGGTCCGCTGTAGCCCGCCGGGATCTTGTCGAACTCCTGCGCCCTATCGGTAATCACGCGTGTGAAAATATCCAGCCGGCCGGTCGAGCTCTTCGGATTGGCGGAGGCCGACATGTCTGGCGGCAGCGACAGGCTTTCCATCAGCGGCACGATGTAGACGCAGCCGGTCTCAAGCACGGCGCCTTCGCTCAGATCGACGACATGCAGCTTGAGCCGATCGAGCTTGTCGGCGACCAGATGCGAAGGGCCGGGCATGAAGCTCGCCCGGACGCGGAACGCCTTGGATCCAAGGCGAAGATCGAGGCTGGCCGGCTGGATCTGGTCATCATCCAGCGCCTTCTCGCTCTTCAGTCGTCCCGAGGCATACAGCGCTGCAATTGCGCGGTCGGCCAAAATCCCTGTGTCGCGCCCCATCCCGATCCTCATTTACAGTTGCCAGACAAAACCAAACTCCGGGAATTGACGCAAGCGCGGCCAGGCAGTATTGGAGCTTTATCCCGTGGTGATTTGGCCGGTCGGCTTGCAGCCACGTTAAACAAGTAGCTAAAAAGGCCGGGTGTCAAACCGGTCGTTTCGCGGCCGGTTTTTTTGTTTTTGAAAGTGACGTTCTCATGAGCAAGAATTGGCGCCCGGCAACCCAACTCGTCCACGGCGGAACGCTCCGCTCCCAGTACGGCGAAACCTCCGAAGCGATCTTTCTGACGCAAGGCTTCGTCTACGACAGCTCCGAAGCGGCGGAGGCCCGGTTCAAGGGCGAGACCGACGGTTTCATCTATGCGCGCTACGGCAGTCCGACCAACGAGATGTTCGAGAAGCGCATGTGCATGCTCGAAGGGGCGGAAGACGCGCGCGCCACCGCCTCCGGCATGGCGGCGGTTTCCGCGGCAATCCTGTGCCAGGTGAAGGCGGGCGACCACATCGTCGCGGCCCGGGCGCTCTTCGGCTCCTGCCGCTGGGTCGTGGAAACGCTGGCGCCGAAATACGGCGTCGAGTGCACCCTGGTCGACGGTCGCGATCTCAAGAACTGGGAAGACGCGGTGCGTCCGAACACCAAGGTCTTCTTCCTCGAAAGCCCTACCAACCCGACGCTCGAAGTGATCGACATCGCCGGCGTCGCCAAGCTCGCCGTTCAGGTCGGCGCCAAGGTGGTGGTCGACAACGTCTTCGCGACGCCGCTGTTCCAGAAACCGCTGGAGCTTGGCGCCCATGTCGTCGTCTATTCCGCGACAAAACACATCGACGGCCAGGGGCGCTGCCTCGGCGGCGTGGTGCTCTCCGACAAGCAGTGGATCGACGAGAACCTGCACGACTATTTCCGTCACACCGGCCCGGCCATGTCGCCCTTCAACGCCTGGACGCTGCTGAAGGGGATCGAGACTCTGCCGCTCCGCGTCAAGCAGCAGACCGAAAGCGCCCGCCGCATCGCCGATTTCCTCGCGGAGCAGCCGCAGGTCGCCCGCGTCATCTATCCGGGCCGCAAGGATCACCCGCAGGCCGACATCATTGCGAAGCAGATGAGCGGCGGCTCGACGCTGGTCGCCTTCGAGCTCAAGGGTGGCAAGGAAGCAGCTTTCGCCCTGCAGAACGCACTTGAAATCATCCGGATCTCCAACAATCTCGGCGATTCCAAGAGCCTGATCACCCATCCGGCGACGACCACCCACAAGAACCTCACCGACGAAGCCCGCGCCGAACTCGGCATTTCCGCCGGAACGGTGCGCTTCTCGGCCGGGATCGAGGACAGCGAAGACCTCATCGAGGATTTCGCAAGGGCGCTGAAGGGCGTAAACGCCTGACCGACACCATGACGAAGCCCGCGTCAGCGGGCTTTGTCGTCAGTCTTGCCGAAATGTCAGTCTTGCGAGAACGATCCGCGACAGCGCCGTATAGAGGCAGACGAGCGCGAAGACCGTTGCGAACAAGGGGAACCACCCGGGCAACAGGCACGACAGCAGAAAAAAGACGATCGTCTCCGTCGCCTCTGCGAGCCCCGTCGTGAAGTAGAGCGACTTCGCACCGCGCACCTCGGTCGTCAGGCCGCGCTTCTCGGCCATCACGGCATAGGCGAGGAAGCTCGCGCCGTTGACATAGAAGGCGAAGAGCAGAAATCCGCCGGCAAGACCGTTCGCGGCCGGATCTGCGATGATGAAACCGAGTGGGACGGCCCCGTAAAAGGTGAAATCGAGAACGATGTCGAGAAAGCCGCCGAAATCCGTTTTCCGGCTCGCGCGGGCGACGGCTCCGTCGAGGCCGTCGCAGAGCCGGCTCACAAGGATCAGAGCGGCGGCGGGCAGGTAAGCGCCGAGACCGATGAGCAGGGCTGCCGCAAGGCCAAGGCAAAGGCCGAGGATGGTGACGGCATCGGCACTGACCCCGCGGCCGGCCAGTGTGGCGCCGAACCTGTCCAGAACCGGATCGAGCCGCCTGCGAAGCGCGCCGTCAAGCATGGCCGTTGCCTCCTGGGAAATTTGATACCACTCGCACAATCTCGCCGTTATTCTTGACGAAACCATATTGCTGTAGAATACGCGTACGGATTTGAAACAGGGTGTTGCACATGTACCGCGCGCTGACACGCGACATCGAAGTGACGGTCGAGCCGTACTACCTGGAAGAACAGTCGGACCCCGACGACAGCCGCTATGTCTGGGGCTATCGCATCATCATAGCGAACCATTCCGGGCGCGCGGTCCGGCTGATGACCCGCTACTGGCACATTACCGACGAGAACGGTCAGGTGGACGAGGTGAGCGGCCCCGGCGTGATCGGCGAGCAGCCGCTGCTCAACCCCGGCGATACCTACGAGTACTCCTCCGGCTGCCCGCTGGATACGCCCTCGGGCGTGATGTTCGGCCATTACAGCATGGAGGCGGAAGGCGGGGAGACTTTCGATGTCGCCATTCCCGCCTTCTCGCTCGATTCACCGGGCCTCGTCCGCACGCTTAATTGATCCAGCGCGCAATTCAGCGCGGCTGCCCTATTGCGGGCGGACTTCGCTCGCCTCGAAGCGGTAGGTCGTCGAGCAGAACTCGCAGGTCACCTTGATCAGGCCGTCCTCGACGCTGGCTTCGATATCCTCGTTGCCGAGCCCCACCAGAACGTCCTTGATCTTCTCGCGCGAGCAGCTGCAGCGATCGTAGACCGCCTGCGGCTCAAAGACGCGCACGCCGCGCTCATGGAACAGACGGTACAGCAATCGCTCGGTACCGACCGTCGGATCGGTGAGTTCATCGGTGTCGATCGTCTCGACCATCACCTTGGCTTCCGCCCAGAGGTCGTCCTCGTCGAAGAAATCCTCGTGGCCTTCGTCACCGTCGCCGCCCGGCAGATCCGCCTGGCGCATCCTGTCCGGCGCGTCGGGCAGGAACTGCGCGACCATGCCGCCGGCGCGCCAGCGGTGCCGCGGCTTGCCGTTCTCGTCCTTGTCGAGAAGCTCGGCAACGGCGAGGCGCACCCTGGTCGGTATCTGCTCCGACTGGCGGAAATAGGCGCCGGCGATGTCCTCGAGCGTTGCCCCGTCAAGGGCCACGATACCCTGATAGCGCTGCGTATGCGCACCCTGGTCGATCGTGAAGGCGAGGACGCCGTTGCCCAGCAATTCATGAGGCTGGACGCGCCCGCTCTTTTCGGCGTCGGCGAGCGCCTCCTCATCATAGCGCGCATAGGCGCGGACGCGGTCCGGCGTCGAGAAATCCGCAACCACGAGATCGACCGGTCCATCGCCCTGTGTCTGAACGATCAGCTTGCCTTCGAATTTCAGAGACGTGCCGAGCAGGACCGTCAGCACCACTGTTTCGGCGACAAGCCGCGCGACAGGAAGCGGGTAACCGTGGCGCTCGAGAATGGCATCGAGCATCGGACCAAGCTGGACGGCGCGGCCGCGCACGTCGAGTCCCTCGACCTGAAAGGGCACGACGTGATCGTCACCGGCAAAATCGAACTCGCCAAGTCCCGGCGCTGTTTCTGTCATCGCTTGCTCCTTGCCTCGACCATGGTCACGCGGATCGATTCAATCCGGGATGTGGCCATGACCCATTCCAAAAACTGCATGCGGGATGCGGATGGAAACCGCTCGTTCCTCTTGATTTCCGACACGGCTTGCATCGAGTGCACCGGCGCGCACCGGTACAACCGCCCGCCATTCCATTTGATCCCGTCATGGACGAATTTCTCCGTCGGCATTTGCTCTGCCTTAAAGCACCCCGCAGGGCGCCAAGCGCAGGATAGCCGGCGTGGGGCGACTGGCCGATTTGACGATCGGAAGGCCCCGCTCACCGCTCTAAATCGTGTTGCACCGTCCAGATTTCAAGAGAACGCCTCGCGCCCGCCTTCAGCCGTCACACCGCGCCCATGCACCAGGCGAGGATCGATTTCTGCGCGTGCAGCCGGTTCTCGGCTTCGTCGAAGACCACCGACTGCGGGCCGTCGATGACCTCATCGGTCACTTCCTCGCCGCGGTGCGCCGGCAAGCAATGCATGAACAGCGCGTCCGGCGCTGCATGCTTCATCAGTGCGCCGTTGACCTGGTAGGGCTGGAAGACGTTGTGACCGCGGGCGCGATGTTCCTGGTTCATCGAGATCCAGGTGTCGGTGACGACGCAGTGTGCGCCGGCAACCGCCTGCTCCGCCTCGTGGCTGAGCAGGATCTCGGCCCCGTTGTTGCGCGCCCAGTTCAGGAACTTGTCATGCGGTTCGGAGCCGAGCGGCACGGCCATGTTCATGCGGTAGCCGAAGCGCGCCGAGCCCTCGATCAGGGAGTGAAGCACGTTGTTGCCGTCGCCGGTCCAGGCGATCGTCTTGCCCTTGACCGGTCCCCGGTGCTCCTCGAAAGTCATGATATCGGCCATGATCTGGCACGGGTGCGTATCGTCGGTGAGCCCGTTGATGACCGGCACGGTCGCATGCTCCGCCATTTCCAGAAGCCGGCGGTGATCGGTCGTGCGGATCATGATCGCGTCGACATAGCGCGACAGGACCTTCGCCGTATCGCCGATCGTCTCCGCCCGGCCGAGCTGCATTTCCGTACCCGACAGAAACAGCGTCTCGCCGCCGAGCTGGCGCATGCCGACATCGAAGGAAACACGCGTGCGGGTGGACGGCTTCTCGAAGATCATCGCGAGCATCTTGCCGGCAAGCGGCTTCTCGGCAGTCCCTGCCTTGGTCGCCGACTTGCGGACGCGGGCATCGTCGATGATGGTCCTGAGGTCGGTGGCCGTCATGGCCGAGAGATCGAGGAAGTGTCTGGTCATACTGCCTTGTTTCCTGTCGTAGAATCCGTTTGTCGGCCCCGCCCGGGCCGGATCGATCCGAAACGTCGGGGCATTCAAGCCGCGGCGTTGCCGCTCTTGCCACTCACCGCCTCCGCGGCGCGTTCGAGCCGTGCCAGTCCTTCGCGCGCCTCGGCCGCGGTGGTGATCAGCGGCGGCAAGAGGCGCAGCACGTTTTCGCCGGCCGGGACGACGAGCAGCTTCTCGGCGCGGATCGCCTTCAAAAGGTCCGCGGAGGGCACCTTGGCCTTGATGCCGAGCATCAGCCCGTCGCCGCGGATTTCCTCGATCACGTCCGGAAAACGATCCTTCAGCGAAGCGAGCCCCTGACGGAAGACGAGAGCAACCTCGCGCACCTGGTCGAGGAAGCCTTCGGCGAGAACGACGTCGAGCACGGCATTTCCGACCGCCATTGCGAGCGGGTTGCCGCCATAGGTCGACCCGTGCGTGCCCGCCACCATGCCGGCGGCCGCCGCTTCCGTCGCAAGGCACGCGCCGAGAGGGAAGCCGCCGCCGATGCCCTTGGCTACGGCCATGATATCCGGTTTGATGCCAGCCCATTCATGGGCGAAGAGCTTGCCGGTCCGGCCGACACCGGACTGGACCTCGTCGAGGATCAGAAGCAGGCCGAACTCGTCGCAAAGTTCGCGCAGCCCCTGCATGAATTCCTTCGATGCCGACCGAATGCCGCCCTCGCCCTGGATCGGCTCGACGAGGATCGCCGCGGTTTCTTCATTGATCGCGTTCTTGACCGCTGCGATATCGCCGAAGGGGACCTGATAGAAGCCCGGCGCCTTCGGCCCGAAGCCCTCGATGTATTTCTGCTGTCCGCCGGCGGCGATCGTTGCGAGCGTGCGGCCGTGGAAAGCACCTTCGAAGGTGATGACGTGGAACTTCTCGACATGCCCCTTGGCGAAGTGATAGCGCCGCGCCGTCTTGATCGCACATTCGAGCGCTTCCGCACCGGAATTGGTGAAGAACACCCGATCGGCGAAGGTCACCTGGGTCAGCCTCCGGGCAAGGCTTTCCTGCCCCGAAATCTCGTAGAGATTGGACAGATGCCAGACCTTGTCGGCCTGCGCCTTCAGCGCCTCGACGAGATGAGGATGGGCATGGCCGAGCGAGTTCACGGCGACACCGGCAGCGAAATCGAGATAGCGCGTGCCGTCTTCGGCGATCAGCCAAACGCCTTCACCTCGCTCGAAACGCAACGGCGCGCGCAGATAGGTGTCGTAAAGCGGCGTGGTTGCGGCCATGTCGAGCTCTCCTTCATTCCGGCGGCGGCACGGACCATTCGGCCCGATAAAAATCAAAAATGCCGCCTTGCGGCGGCGACAGGCACTATTCCCATTTCGCACCGCAATGTCAACAAAACCAAGGTTTGCAGGCGTTTTGCGGATGCCGATTCCGAAGCGCGAAAAAATCGCACTCTGGGACTTGCAAAAATGCAACGCTCCGACAGCAAGTTGGGGAAAACCGCGAAATCGATTCGGCGCGATTCCGGCGACTCTTGCCACGGAGTCACCCTGCCGGTAGGTTAACATTCAATTACTAGACGCATGCGGCGGACCTAGTCACCAAAAGTATTATCGCGTTGAATCTTCGGGTTTTTCCCGGAGAGCGGTGACGGATTCCGCCATCCCAACGCCGAGAACGGGGAGTGCAGAGATGAACTGGACTGACGAGCGGGTCGAGAAACTGAAGAAGCTGTGGTCGGAGGGCCTGAGCGCCAGCCAGATCGCGGCGCAGTTGGGCGGCGTCAGCCGCAACGCGGTCATCGGAAAGGTTCATCGACTGAGCCTGCCCGGGCGCGCCAAGGCCGGCGGAAGCACGACCGCTGCAGCCCGGCCCAAACGGGCGACGTCTGCCCCGCGCGCACCGAACTATGCTGCGCGTTCCGTAACCCGCACCGTGACCCGCACGGCCGGTGCGACCGCGCTCAAGGAAGAGCTCGCAGTCGACCTGGAAATGGACCAGGAGCTGCAGATCGACAGGAACATCGTCCTGCCGATGTCGCGGCGGCTGGAGCTCACGGAGCTTACCGAACGCACCTGCAAGTGGCCGATCGGCGACCCGCTCAAGGAAGAGTTCCACTTCTGCGGCAACGACTCCCCGGAAGCCTCTCCCTATTGCACCTTCCATGCCCGGCTGGCCTACCAGCCCTCTGCCGAGCGCCGGCGCATGCGCTGAGGCGCCTTGCTCATCCCGCTCTGGATGCATGACGAAAATCGGGGCCGGAAAGGCCCCTTTTTCTTTTGCCGTGCCGCAAGCCGGCACGGCGGCAGCGACCTTCGGCCTCAGCTCTCCAGCGAATAGCCAGCGCCGCGCACCGTCCGGATGACGTCCGGCATGTTGGAAAAGTTCAGTGCCTTGCGCAGCCGCCCGACATGAACGTCCACGGTCCGTTCGTCGACATAGATGTCGTGTCCCCAGACACCGTCCAGAAGCTGTGAACGGGAGAAGACGCGCCCCGGCGAGGACATTAGAAATTCCAGCAACCGGAACTCCGTCGGGCCGAGGCGCACTTCGCGACTGCGGCGGTGGACGCGGTGCGTCTCCCGGTCGAGCTCGATATCGCCGCAGCGCAGGAGCGTCGACAGAACCTCGGGCTTGGCGCGCCTGAGCATCGCCTTGACCCTCGCCATCAGTTCCGGCGTCGAGAAGGGCTTGACGACGTAATCGTCGGCGCCGGTGGCAAGGCCCCGCACGCGCTCGCTTTCCTCGCCGCGCGCGGTCAGCATGATGATCGGCAGGCGCTCCGTTTCCGGCCGCTGGCGCAGCCTGCGGCAGAGCTCGATACCGGAAACCCCGGGCAACATCCAATCGAGGATGAGAAGGTCGGGCAGGCGCTCCTGCAGGCGGATCTCCGCCTCGTCGCCGCGAAGGATCGTATCGACCTCGAAGCCTTCCGCCTCGAGATTGTAGCGCAGGAGAACGCTCAGGGCTTCCTCGTCTTCGACTACGGCAATCTTCGGCAACATTCAGTAGGACTCCTTCCTACGCACGACAGCCGTCATGCCGCCGCGCACGGTGGTAGGCCGCGCCGAGGCGGCCGGAACAATTCTGCATAGGCACCGGATGCCGGGCGATCTCAGTCCGTCACGGAACCCAATGTCGACGTCATGTCGTCCTTCGGCCGTTCGCCCTGCGGCTGGGCGCCTGTCGCCATATAGTAGATCGTTTCGGCGATATTGGTCGCGTGATCGCCGATACGCTCGATGTTCTTGGCGCAGAAAAGAAGATGCGTGCACGGCGTGATGTTGCGCGGATCTTCCATCATATAGGTCAGCAGTTCCCGGAACAGAGACGTGTAGATCGCATCGATCTCTTCATCGCGTTCGCGTATGCTGTTCGCCTTTTCCGGCGAACGGGACGCGTAGACGTCCAGGACTTCCTTCAACTGAACGAGCGCGAGCTCGGCCAGGTGTTCGAGGCCGCGCGCAAGCTTGCGCGGTATGCCTGAACCGGCAACGGCAATCACCCGCTTTGCGGTGTTCTTGCCGAGGTCGCCCACGCGCTCCAGGTCCGCGGCGATGCGGATCGAACCCATGATCTCCCGAAGATCCGAGGCCATGGGCTGGCGTTTGGCAATGGTGACGATCGCCTTTTCGCCGATCTGCCGTTCCGCGTCGTCCAGAATGGTGTCGTCGGAGATCACCTTCTGGGCCAGGGCGAGATCGGAATTGACGAGCGCACGGACGGAGTCCGCGACCATCTGCTCGGCGAGACCGCCCATCTCGGAGATGCGGCGCGTGAGATACTTCAACTCTTCGTCGAAGGCGGACATGATGTGTGCGTGAGACATATTCGTTTCCTCGGGGGACGCGCTGTTCTGAATGGGCCTCGTTCGGTTTTACCGGGAGGGACGGAAAAACTCCGCCCCTCTCCGGCCATCAGCCGAAGCGGCCCATGATGTAGTCCTGGGTGCGCTGATCGTCCGGGTTGGTAAACATTTTGTCGGTATCGTTCTCCTCGACGAGATTGCCGAGATGGAACATGGCCGTGCGCTGCGACACGCGCGCCGCCTGCTGCATCGAGTGGGTGACGATCACGATCGTGAAATTCGCCCGCAATTCGTGGATGAGTTCCTCGACTTTCGCGGTGGCGATGGGATCGAGCGCCGAGCAGGGCTCGTCCATCAGAATGACTTCCGGGCTGACGGCAACGGCGCGGGCGATGCAGAGGCGCTGCTGCTGGCCGCCGGAAAGCCCGGTGCCCGGCTCCTGAAGCCGATCCTTCACCTCGTTCCAGAGCCCGGCCTTCTGAAGGCTCGTTTCCACGACCTCGTCGAGCTCGGTCTTGGTGCGTGCCAGGCCATGGATGCGCGGGCCGTAGGAGACATTGTCGTAGATCGACTTCGGGAACGGATTGGGTTTCTGGAACACCATGCCCACGCGGGCACGCAATTCCACCACGTCGATCGACGGATCGTAGATATCGTCCTCGTCGAGCGTGATCTTGCCCGTTACGCGGCAGTTCTCGATCGTGTCGTTCATGCGGTTCAAAGTGCGCAGAAACGTCGATTTTCCGCAACCGGACGGACCGATCAGCGCCGTGACCGTGTTCTCGCGGATATTGAGGTTGACGTCGAAGAGCGCACGCTTTTCGCCGTAATAGACCGACACATCGTTGCCGATCATCTTGTAAGGCACCGTATTCATTTTCTGCTCAAGAGCCTTTTCGACTGCAGCTTCCGACATGATATTCATAGTCCTTACCCCACTACCAGCGACGCTCAAAGCGACGCCGCAAGAGAATTGCGCCGAGATTCATGAAGATGAGAAAGATCAGGAGAATGATGATCGCTCCGGACGTACGCTCGACGAAGGCACGTTCTGCCTCGTTCGCCCACATGTAGATCTGCACCGGCAGCGCCGTGGATGGCTCCAGCGGCGACCCCGGAAAGTCGACCACGAAGGCGACCATGCCGATCAGAAGCAGCGGCGCCGTTTCGCCCAGCGCATGGGCGAGGCCGATGATCGTGCCGGTCAGGATGCCGGGCATGGCAAGCGGCAGCACGTGATGGAAGATGGTCTGCATCTTCGATGCGCCGAGGCCGAGTGCTGCGGAGCGGATCGACGGCGGCACTGCCTTCAGGGCCGCCCGGGTCGCGATGATGATCGTCGGTAGCGTCATCAGCGTCAGCACGAAGGCGCCGACGAGTGCCGCCGAGCGCGGCATGCCCGCGAAGTTGATGAAGACGGCAAGCCCGAGGAGGCCGTAGACGATGGAAGGTACGGCCGCCAGGTTGTTGATGTTCACCTCGATCAGGTCCGTCAGCCGGTTTTTTGGCGCGAACTCCTCGAGATAGATGGAGGCGGCGACGCCGATCGGCAGCGACAGCACGAGCACGATAAGCATCATGTAGAGCGAGCCGAGAAGGGCGACGCCGACACCCGCCGCTTCAGGCCGGCTCGATGCGCCGAAGGTGAAGATGCCGGTGTTGAAGCTCTTCTTGAGCACGCCGGCCTCGGCAAGCTGGTTCATCCATGCGACCTGCTCATCCTTCACCTTGCGTTTGGCTTCGTCGACCGACAGGTCGATCTGGCCCTTGAAGGCGGAGTCGATGTTCGCCTCGGCAAGCAGCGTGACTGGCACCGTCCTGCCGATCACCGACGGATCGGCGACGACGATGTCACGCAGTTGCGTCCGGGCGCTGGCGGAGACCATATCGGTCGCCTGCTTCACCAGCGGCCGCTTCGACGGATCGAGGCCGAGCTGCTTGACCAGAGCCTCCCGCACGAGCAGCGGATAGTTGGCGGTATAGAGCCGCTTCGGATCGGTCGCCCGTTCGTTCTTCGGATCGATCACCTTCTCGGAAAACTCGATCGGCAACGTGATCGTCGTCTGCTGGAAGGCGGTATAGCCCTTCGAAACGACGCTCCAGAGGAGAACCGCGAGGAAGAACAGACCGATGGCGATGGCGCTGATTCCGAAGGCACGGAAGCGGCGCTCCGCGGCATAGCGGCGCTTGATGGCGATATCGCGTCGGCTTGCGGCAGGTCGGGTGGAGACCCTTACCGTCGGGGAGGCAAATTCGGTCATTCGTACTGTTCCCGATATTTGCGCACGATGTAGAGCGCGTAGATGTTGAGGCCGAGCGTGATGACGAAGAGCGTGATGCCGAGCGCAAAGGCGACCAGCGTCTGCGGCGAGGTGAACTCGAGGTCGCCCGTCAGCTGATTCACGATCTTGACCGTCACCGTGGTCATCGGCTCGAGGGGGTTCAATTGCATGCGCGCCGCGACGCCGGCAGCGAGCACGACGATCATCGTCTCGCCCACCGCGCGCGAGGCCGTCAAAAGCAACGCCCCGACGATGCCGGGAAGTGCTGCAGGCAGGATCACCTTCTTCACCGTTTCCGAGCGCGTCGCACCGAGGCCGAGAGAACCGTCACGCAGCGCCCGCGGCACCTGGGTGATGATATCGTCGGACAACGACGAAACGAACGGGATGAGCATGATGCCCATGACGATGCCGGCGGTGATGACGCTCTGGGCCTGAATGAAGTTCTGGTAGTTGCCGGTGACGAGACCGTTCAGTTGCGCGGAGATGTCGCGCAGGAAAGGCCCGACGGTGACCAGCGCGAAGAAGCCGTAGACGATCGTCGGGATGCCGGCGAGCACCTCCAGAAGAGGCTTGGCTGTGGAACGCAGCCGCGGGCTCGCATACTCGGCCATGTAGATGGCGGCGAAAAGCCCGATCGGCACCGCGAAAAGCATCGCCACGAAGGCGATATACAGGGTGCCGGCAAGGAGCGGCAGCAGGCCGAACTGGCCGGAGGCGCCGCCGCTTCCGGCCGCAGCGAAGCGCGGATCCCAGACCGTGCCGAAGAAGAACTCGAAGGGCGATACCATGGTGAAGAAGCGGCCCGCCTCCGAGAGCATCGAGGCGACGATGCCGACCGTCGTCAGAATGGCTATGGAAGAGGCGAAGATGAGCGAGCCGAGCATGACGCGCTCCACCCGATTGCGGGCACGGAAACGGACGTCGATATTGCGGATCGCGTAGAGCCCGCCGGCAACGGAAACGAGCAGCACGACGGCGCTCATCAGCCAGCGGCTATATTGCCGCATCGCATTGAACTGCTGGGCGGACTGGATCATGTAAGGCTCGCCCTCGCCGGCAAGCGCCACGCCCTTGGCGGCCAGGGCTTCCCGCATGTTGGTCGAACCGTTCTCGATTGCAGCGATCTCGCCCGCATTCAGGCGTTCGAAGCCCGCGGCCACGGACTTGACCTGACCGAGCGCGAGCTGAACGGTGGCTGCCCCCTGGTTCTGGACCGGTTCCGGAAGAGAAGAGCGAACGGAGTAATCGACATAGATCGGAGCTGCGACGAGCCATACCGCAAGCAGAAGAAGAGCCGGCAGCATCGCCCAGATAGCGACGTAGCTGCCGTGATATCCGGGCAGCGAATGCAGGCTGGCGAGCTTGCCTCCGGACCGGGCGAACGAGCGCGCACGGCCGGCAAGAAACGCAATGAAACCGATCAAAGCGATGATCAGGAGAAGGAGCGAAGTACTCATCGGCACGTCTCCGCGACAGGCTTGTCGTAAGCCCCGACAAATTCGGAAGAATGCGGCTCCGGCGCTGCGAAGCGCCGGAGCCTGTCATGATCAGAGCAGGTTGCCTGCCTCGAAGGACGTGCGGATTTCCTCGCGCTCGGCGTCCGGAGCGGCAACGAGGCCGTATTCGGCAAGCGGGCTGTCGGGGCCGATCATCTGATCGTCGACGAAGAATTCGACATATTCCTTGAGGCCCGGGATCACGCCGATGTGAGCCTTCTTGACATAGAAGAACAGCGGGCGGGAAACCGGATACTCGCCGGAAGCGATCGTCTCGGTCGAGGGAACGACGCCGTTGACGGTCGCGACCTTCAGCTTGTCGGCGTTGTTTTCGTAGAACGAGAGACCGAAGACGCCGATGCCGTTCTTGTTGGAGTCGATACGGGCCAACGTCTCGGTGTAGTCGCCGTCGATATCGACGGCCATGCCGTCCTTGCGCACCGCGATGCACTTGCTGTGCTGCTGCTTCTCGTCGCTGACGGCGGCCTTGATGACGTCCTGAGCGCCGGTGTCCTTGCAGCCGGCGGCAAGGATCTTCTCTTCAAAGACTTCGCGCGTGCCGTGCTTTTCGCCCGGAATATAGGCGGCGATTTCGGCGTCCGGCAGCGATGCGTCGACTTCCGACCACTTCTTGTAGGGATTGGCGACGAGCTTGCCGTCGACGACGACTTCGGCAGCGAGCGCCTTGTAGATGTGCTCCGGCTTCAGGGCGAGGTCGGCATTGCCGGCGTCGGTGGCGAAGACGATACCGTCATAGCCGATCTTCACTTCCTGGATTTCGGTCACGCCGGCAGCCTTGCAGGCCTCGACTTCGCTGTCCTTGATCTTGCGGGAAGAGTTGGCGATATCGATCGTGTCTTCACCCACGCCCTTGCAGAATTCCTTGAGGCCGGCAGAAGAGCCGCCGGACTCGACCACCGGGGTCTTGAAGTCGGGGAAGGTCTCGCCGAAATTCTCGGCAACGATCTTGGCATAGGGAAGAACGGTCGAGGAGCCGGCGACCTGGATCTGGTCGCGAGCCGCAGCAACGCCCGCGAAGGCGGCGGATGCAACCAGCGCCGCTACAGTGAGTTTAAGAGATTTCATGAATGTTCTCCCGGAATGGGCTTGTGTTGGTGCGCCAGGGTTCAGCGCTCTCTTCGCCGTTTCATCGGCCGCCCCTAGTTAGCCGCCGATGGCTACAGCTTTTATGTCAATTCGGTGAAACATTTATGACAGGCTAACATGCTGAAAATACTTCATAATTTTCGCGTAGGGATATTTCAGCGCGGCGTGGTGTGTCAGAAGCGAACCTTGAAGACCGTGCCCTTCCCCACCTCCGAATGGATGAGCAGGCGGGCGCGGTGACGCGTGAGGATATGCTTGACGATGGCGAGGCCCAGGCCGGTGCCTTTCTTCGACCGGCTCGCCTCGACATTGACCCGGTAGAAGCGCTCGGTGATGCGCGGGACATGCTCGGCAGGTATTCCCGGGCCGTGGTCGGTAACCGTCACCTCCGCCTGATGACCGTTCCCGCCGGTCAGCCGGACATCGACCTGCTTGCCTTCCTGCCCGTATTTGCAGGCGTTCTCTATAAGGTTTTCGAAGACCTCCACCAGTTCGTCCCGATCCCCCTGGACGAAAACCGGCGTCTGCGGAACCTCCAGCGCGATCATCACGTCGAGTTCGCCCGCAAGCGGCGCCAGGCTATCGCGCACGTGTCCGAGCAGCGGCCCGAGATCGACGGCATCGTCCGGCGCGATGTGCGACTTCAACTCGAGCCGCGAAAGCGACAGGAGGTCGTCCACGAGCCGGCTCATGCGCGTGACCTGCTCGTGCATGATGCCGAAGAATTTCTCCTGGGCCTTCCGGTCGTCACGGGCGGGGCCTTGCAGCGTCTCGATGAAGCCGCGCAGCGATGCGAGCGGCGTGCGCAGCTCATGGCTGGCATTGGCGACGAAGTCGGAGCGCATCCGGTCGATACGGCGGGCCTGCGAGATATCGCGATACGTCAGCAGGAAGATGCGCCGGCCGGAACCTTCGGAACCTATGTCCGCGGGCGCGACGCGAACCACGTAGACCGCCTCCGAAGGTAGCCGTTCCGCATGCTCGATCTGGTTGACTTTGCCTGTCGCGATCGTCTCGCGCACCATGTCGAGAATGCCGGGCGAACGGACGCGGGCGGAAAGATAGCTGTCCTGGGGGATGGTTCCGAAAGCCTTCTCTGCGGCAACGTTCTGGAAGACGACGGTCTCGTCGGCCGCCACGACGAGCACCGGCATGTCGAGTGCGTCGAGCAGGGGAGCTAGCGGGTCGGCCTTGGTTTCCACGGCAGCGCCGACGCTTGCCGGCGCTGCCTGGACGGGCGGTGCCCCCCGGTTGAGGATGGCCGCGACGAGCACGATCCAGAAAGGCAGAACGGCCAGCGGATGGATGCCCGCCAGTGCGGCAAGGAAGGCGAGCACGACGGACAGGCCGAGAAGCCCGCGTTCCGCCTTCAACCTCGGCAGCAGGGTGCGCCAGAACACCTTCGCGCCATCCAACACGATACCCTCGTTCCTCAATTCGCTGCCTCCTGCACCTCGACGACTGCTGCTGATCCAGCCAGCGGCCCGGATGCCGCAGAAGTGAGGGTAACCGCCTCAAAGCCTCCTTCCGAATCCGGCCATAAGGGCGCAGAGATAGCGCTGCTTCATGACATGATTTTCACGACATGCTTGAATCCGCAATGTAATTATGGCCTCCTCCGGAGAAATCGAGCGAGCGGGAGGAAACAGATGGCACGCCACGAAGCACCGGCCGAAGCAAGGCCGGGGAACCGGGCGGTCGAACTGGAGATTGACGGCAGAAGCCGCATCTTCGACATCGACGATCCGGACCTGCCGAAATGGATCGACGAGGAAGCCTTCGGCTCCGACGATTATCCCTACAAGAAAAAGCTCGATCGGGAGGAGTACGAAGAAACGCTGACGAAGCTGCAGATCGAACTGGTCAAGGTCCAGTTCTGGATGCAGGCGACCGGCAAGCGCGTAATGGCGGTCTTCGAGGGCCGCGACGCCGCCGGCAAGGGTGGTGCGATCCACGCGACGACGGCCAATATGAATCCCCGCTCCGCGCGCGTCGTCGCACTGACGAAACCGACGGAGACCGAACGGGGTCAGTGGTATTTCCAGCGCTATGTCGCAACCTTCCCGACCGCCGGCGAGTTCGTCCTATTCGACCGCTCCTGGTACAACCGCGCCGGTGTCGAACCGGTGATGGGCTTTTGCACCGCCGACCAGTACGAGCAATTCCTCGAAGAGACGCCGCGTTTCGAGGAGATGATCGCGAACGAGGGCATCCATCTCTTCAAGTTCTGGATCAATATCGGCCGGGAGATGCAACTGAAGCGCTTCCATGACCGGCGCCACGACCCATTGAAGATCTGGAAGCTTTCGCCGATGGACATCGCGGCGCTGAACAAGTGGGACGACTACACCGGAAAACGCGACCGTATGCTGAAGCAAACGCACACGGAGCACGGGCCATGGACCGTCATCCGCGGGAACGACAAGCGCCGCTCCCGCATCAACGTGATCCGCCACATGCTGACGAAGCTCGACTATGACGGCAAGGACGAGACGGCGATCGGCGATGTCGACGAGAAGATCCTCGGCTCCGGCTCCGGTTTTCTCAGGTGATTCCGACGCGCTGACGATCAGCCGCCCGGCTGCACCCGGATCGCAAAGAGATCGAGGCTGTTGCCGCCGCCGCTGAGATCGCTGTTGATCACTAGTTTTCCAGGGCTGCTGGGTGCCGAGCCGCGCTCGAAATTGATCTTCAACAGCATGTCGACCCGCTCGTCGTGTACGGTGAAGCGGTGCCGGCCGCAGTCGCCGAGCGTCGAGAAATCGCATTCAACCGAGAATTCGGTTGCCTTGCCCGGAGCCGCCTGGACCGTCAGGGCGAGTGTCGACGACTTGCCCGACAGCTGGGCAAGGACATCCGCGGGAATTTCGATCGCCACATCGCCCTCCTTGGAGGCCGCTGCCGAAATCAACCGCAGGCTCTCGCCTGCATCACCGCCGGACGGTTCCGCGCTGGCGCGCGGCCCCGGCGTGACCGCCGCAGTTTCTCCGGGAGCAAAGACCTCTATCCAATCGCCGGAGAAGCCCTCCTGGGCGCCGAGGGTCTGCAGGCCGGCCGCTCCGTCGAAATCCTCCGCATCCACGGTCGCGGGCGGATTGGCGACGCCGGTGTCCGTCGGCGGCCGGAGCAGGTCGTTCGTCTGAACCCACCAGACGGCGACACCGGCCGCCGCTGCAAGCGTGGCAGCGATCATCGCATAGGAGAAGAACCGGCTGCGCCTGCGCTTGCGCGGTCGCTGGTCGGCGACGCCCGGATCGGGAGCAGGCTTGCGCGCGGGTTCTATTCTTCCCTCGTCCGCCGCCGCTCTGAAAGCAGCGGGCGAGCCGTCGCGTTCGGGACGCAAAGCGCCAAGCCCGCCATCCGCCTGTGCAGGCGGGCTTCCCTCCGGCTTTAATGCCGGCTCGCTCCGTGGCGCGGCGGGTACTGGCGCTTCGGGAGCGCGCTCTACCCTCTCGCCCCTCGCCTTCACCTCGCCAAGGCTCACCACCGGAGTCTGAGCGCGCTCCTTAAGGGCAGCGCGCTCTTCCATCTCGATCGCGCGGATGACCGCTTCGAGCCGGTGACGTTGCACGGAGATGACCTCCGGATCTTCGATCTGCTGCTTCTGCAGACCATTTTCCAGCGCCTGACGCGCCGACTGATAGATGCGCGCCCGGATCTCCGCATTGCTTCGATCCGCTCTTTCCAGCGCATTCCTGATCGCTGTCTCAAGTCCGCTCACGTCAAATCCTTCTGCGCGAAGTCTTCCGGTTGCCGCAATACGCTGCCGGATGTGCCTTTCTCGCGACGAGCCCCGTCTCTTCCCGTCACACGCCGTTGGTTTTATTAAGGATTGGGTAACCGCTGCATTGCGAATTCGCAAGTGCAGCCGCGACTTCGTCCGGTGTTCCCCAGGTAAAACATGGGCGAGCGTGGCCGAATTGCCGGAGCGCGCACCGCTTTGCGGTGTCGCAGCGTCTTATCGGAGGCGCAAAGGTCGCTATTGCCTTCGCGGTTGCTGCATGTCCTTGCGCACCGGTGGACTTCAGGAACGATGCAGTAGGCAAGCGCGTCCGTTGCTGCTATCAGTTTTGACGTTTACGAGAACGTCAAAGTTGGGATGGAGATTTTTTCGATGTCGTTGCCGCCAATCCTGTCAGGGAAAACGAGGCTGCCGGTCGTAGGGGCGCCGCTTTTCATCGTCTCGCATCCCCGGCTGACGATCGCACAATGCAAGGCCGGCATTATCGGCGCATTTCCGGCGCTCAACGCCCGCCCGCAATCGCAGCTCGACGAATGGCTGGCGGAGATCACCGAGACACTGGCCGACCACGATGCCAGACACCCCGAGCGCCCGGCGGCACCCTTCGCGGTGAACCAGATCGTACACAAATCGAACGTCCGGCTCGAACAGGATCTGATGCTTTGCGTCAAGTACAAGGTTCCGATCGTCATCTCCTCGCTAGGGGCCGTACCGGAGGTGAATGCCGCCATCCATTCCTATGGCGGTGTCGTTCTCCACGACGTCATCAACAACCGCCATGCGAATTCCGCGATCCGCAAGGGCGCAGACGGGCTGATCGCAGTCGCGGCAGGCGCTGGCGGCCACGCGGGAACGCTCTCGCCCTTCGCGCTCGTCCAGGAAATCCGCGCCTGGTTCGACGGGCCGCTTCTGCTCTCGGGCGCGATCGCCACCGGCGGCGCAGTGCTCGCTGCGCAAGCGATGGGGGCCGACATGGCCTATATCGGCTCGCCCTTCATCGCCACGGAAGAGGCCCGCGCGAGCGATGCCTACAAGCAGATGATCGTCGACAGCAACGCCGCCGACATCGTTTATTCCAATTACTTCACCGGCATACACGGCAATTACCTGAAACCGTCGATCCTTGCCGCCGGGATGGACCCGGCCAATCTGCCGGAAGCCGATCCCTCCAAGATGGACTTCGGCACGGCAACGGAAGGCGCGAAGGCATGGAAGGACATCTGGGGCTGCGGCCAGGGGATAGGCGCCGTGCGCGAAGTCGGCACCGTCGCCCGCCTTATCGACCGGCTGGAACAGGAATACGACGCCGCACGCGCACGTCTCGGCTTCGCTTCCAATTCCGAAGGGCCGCCGGCCCAGGAATTTTCAAGTTCTCGAAACTGATGGCTTGAAATCTCGCCGCTTTGCGTTTATCAGCGCCTCACATTCGTTCCGCGACGTTCGCGGAACCGCCCCAAGGGCCGCTTTAGCTCAGTCGGTAGAGCACATCATTCGTAATGATGGGGTCACGTGTTCGAGTCACGTAAGCGGCACCATTTCTTCAGAGATCAGAGTGTTTTTGGGCGGCTCCTGGGTCGCCCGGTTGATAGGCTGACGTATGGGCTCTATCGAAAGCTCTAACAATACCCAGACTGCTGACCTAAGCGTCTTGTAACCGTTGCTGTATGCCTCGCCGACCGCGGTGATCGCAGGATGTGCAAAAAAGGGAAATCTCTTTTCGGGCGTCCGACCGTGCTGAAAGCCGTGAGCGTGGCGGCAGGAAAGATAGCCACGCCCCGGCATTATCGATCACCCCCGCGGACGCCGCTGATCTTTTAAGCGGACGGCCGTCCATCATCACGCCTCGCGACTGGGGGGCCGTGCTGGCACAGCAAATCAGATCAGCGTATCCAGCCTTCGCGGGACATGATCTTCTGCGCTTCATCGGAGATCAGATAGTCCAGAAACGCTTTTGCTTCGGGATCGGCGTCGGGGGCCAGCGCCACGCTCAAGTCGCGCCATATTGCCCGATCGCTCGACAGCATCACCGCTTCCAGGGTGTCGGGGTTCGAAACCGGCCAATTCGGCCAGGTGATCCAGGCGTCTGCATCCAACGCTTTGAACGCCTTGAAGCTCGCGCCGGAACCATGTTCGAAAGCGACAATGTTCCTGCGGAACGCCGCGACATCCTCCAGCCGGCCGAGGCGGCCCGCGATATCCTCCCATACACCCGTCCCCGATGTGTTGGCGACGCCAGCCCCCTCGGTTACGACGATTTTCGTCCCGACCGCCAGAAGGTCCTCGAATTTTGTGATCCCTTTGGGATTACCCGCTTTCACGGCAATCACTGCGGGACGCAGGTAAATCGGCGCGACCTGATCCGACGAAAATCCTTGATACGTCTCGAGAAAAGCAGTCATCGCCTGCTCGGAGGTACCCCAAATGACGTCCGCATCGGCCTGCGCCTTTTTCGACCATGTCTTCTCCGGCCCGGCGGTGATTTCGACCTTGCGGCCGGTCTCCTTCGTCCAGACGTCCGCGACTTTCCGGATGGCGGTGTGCGGACCGCCTGCACCGTAAAGACGGATCACCCCATCCTGGGCATCGCGGCTGATCGAAGGGTCATGGAGTGCGGTGTCCTGCGCCGAAGCAGGCGTGGCAAGAATCGTTGTCAGAACAATCAGAAACGCAATTCGCACGGGCTTCTCCTTTTTATGCGTGTTGGACCGCAGCAGTCTTTCGACGGCGCGGCAGGAGAAACGACTCTTCGACGGGTACAATCCTTCCCTCATGGAGGAACACGAAACCGTGATCCCCCGTCACCCATCACGTGTAAAAATATCGCGTCAGGTGAAAGAACACCGGTGCCGCGAAGCTCAGCGAATCCATTCGGTCGAGTACGCCGCCATGGCCGCTGATCATCGAGCCCCAGTCCTTTACGCCCATCGAGCGCTTGACGGCCGAGAGCGCCAGCCCGCCGAGAAAGCCCATGGCGACGATGGCGAGGGCCATGGCGGCCGCCTGCAACGGCGTGAAGGGCGTTATCCACCACAAGGCCGCGCCGGCAGCCACGGCCGAAAGCCCGCCTCCGGCAAGTCCCTCGACCGTTTTCGACGGGCTGACGACCGGTGCGATCTTCGTCCGGCCGAAAAGCTTGCCGAAGACATACTGCATGACATCGCTGAACTGCGCGATGGTGATGAGGAAGAAGAGCAGCAGAAAGCCTTCGCCCGGCCGGCCGGGGATGTCGAGCGTGAGGAGGGCCGGTGCGTGGCTGATGCAATAGACCGTCAGCATCAGCCCCCACTGGATGCGCGAGACGCGCAGCAGGAACTGCTCCGTGTCGCCCTTCAGCGCGGAAAGGCTCGGCAGGAGGAGGAAGCCGTAGACCGGTATCAGAATGGTGAAAAGCGCATACCAGTCGATCGAGATCAGCCAGTATTGCAGCGGCAGCAGAACGTAAAAGGAAGCGACGAGCGGCAGGTGATCGGCGGCACGCGTCGGCGTCAGCGAAATGAACTCGCGCAGCGTGTAGAAGGAGGTGAGAGCAAAGAGCACGAGCGTGACGCCGCGACCGAGAGCGAAACTCACCGCGAAGATGGCGATCATCACCCACCATGCCCTGATACGGGCATTGAGATTGTCGATCGTCGCCCGCCCCGTTTCGGACGTCGCGCGGCGCGACAGCACGAAGCCGATCAGCGATGCCGCTCCGAGAAGAACGACTATGCCGGCAAAGAGGATAAAGAGTTTGTCGTTCAAGGACATGGCAGCCTCATCCGATGGGTTCGGGCGCAAGTGCGGCGACCGCTGCGCGGGCGCGTTCCAGAAAAGCCTCCTTCTCTTCGCCGGCGTGGCGCGCGACCGGCGGTCCGAAACGCACCGTGCAGCTGATGGGGACGGGCAAAAAGGTTCCCTTGGGAAAGGCGCGCGAGGGATTGTCGAGATAGGTCGGGATCAGTTCCACGTCGGGAAATTCCTGAGACAGCCAGTAGAGCCCGCTCTTGAACGGCCCCGGCAAGCGCTCGCTGCCGCGCGTGCCCTCCGGGAAAAGGATGAGCGACTCACCCTCGCAGAGCACGTTGCGCAAGGGTGCGAGAGCCGCTCCGGGCGGCCCCTGCGTCGAGCGCTCGACGAGCACGCCGTTCAGCACCTTCAGCCCGATATGACGCCTCACGGCCCCCCTGCCCCAATAGTCCGCCGCGGCGATCGGATGCGTCGATGCGCGCAACGCACGCGGCAGCGCCGACCAGATCAGCAGCGTATCGAGATGGCTCGCGTGATTGGCGAAATAGATGCGCTGGCGCATTTCCGGCCGCGAGCCCATCCAGTGCGCCTGCCCGCCGACGATGAACCGCGTGAGACCGATCAATGCCAGGTCGATCACGGCTTCGCGCCTTCCCGAATGCGCGCGACGATGGCCCTGGTGCGGGTCGCGCACGTGACGAGCGCGCCGGCAAGGATGATCCAAGCCGTGGCGTAAAGGACGAGGCGCTCTGTCATCAGAAACGCTTCCGCGAATGCCAGCACGCAGGCGAGACTCATCAACGCCATGCGGTGCTGTTTCGCCATGGGACCGCGGAAGTCCTGGCCCTGGCCGAGCGACCCGCCGAAGACGCGCACATAGGCCGTCAAGGCGGCCGCAAGCGCTCCCGCCCAGCCGAGCCATCCCGCACCGGCGGCATAGCCGAGTGCAACGATGAGCAAGGTGTCGGCGACCCGGTCGGGAAACTCGTTGTAGAGCGCCCCCACCGGCGAACCGCGCCCGCCCTCGACCGCCACCATGCCGTCGAGAAGATTGCACAGGAGGCGCAACTGAATAGCGGCGAGCGCCACAGGATAAAGGAACGGCCAGCGGGCTGCGGAAAGGAGGGCCCCTGCCCCCAGCGCGGCAAAGACGACGCTTGCAAGCGAGATCTGGTTCGGCGTGACCGACGTCTTCAGGAGCAACGCCGTCAAGCGCCGCGCGTAGCCGCTGTCGCGCGCGGCGATGGGGCGACGATCCGCGCCCGGCCTGTCTGCGTCTTCGCCGTCGGGTGCGACACTCATGTTCGAGAGGTACGGCCTACAAATGAAGGATTGCAGTCTGTCTTAAAACAACTTCCATGCAAATGCCATATCGCCGCGTGGCCGGCTTCGGTCTCACTTGGCGGAAATATCCACCCTGGGTATACCGTTGACGGTCGGCTCCGGCTGGCTCGTCACCTCGCGAAGCCATTCGCGCCAGATGGCGACGAGCAGCGCCATCAGGACCGGGCCGACGAAGAGACCGAGAAACCCCATCGTCTTGACGCCACCGATCAGGCCGAAAAACGTCGGCAGGAAGGGCAGCTTGATCGGGCCGCCAACGAGCCTCGGGCGCAATGTCTTGTCTACGATGAAGAGCTCAGTCGTACCCCAGGTGAACAGCGCGACGCCGTGGACGGGCGAGCCGCTTGCAACGAGATAGACCGAGACCAGGGTGAAGCAGAGCGGAGCGCCGCCCGGCACGAGCGCCATGACGCCGGTGATGATGCCGAGCGTCACCGGCGACGGCACGCCGGCCAGCCAATAGGCGACGCCGAGCACGATGCCTTCGCCGATCGCGATGATGCCCATGCCGGTGACCGTCGAGCTGATCGTAAGGGGCACCACGCGCGACAGCCTCTCCCAGCGCATCGGAAAGATCCGTTCGCCAAGATGGTCGAGCTGCTTCGAAAAGGACTGGCCGTCGCGATAGACGAAGAAGAGCGTGATCAGCATGAAAAGGAGCGTCAGGAAGGACTGGAAGGCGGAGGCACCGACCACGAGCACGCCGCGATAGATATTGCCGATATTGGAGCCGCTCACGAGCTGCACCAATTCCCCGAGAGCGCCGGGGTGACCGACATATTTGACCCATTGTTCGCCGAGCCAGGCGCCCACCGCCGGGATCGTCGCCAGCCAGGCAGGCGCCGGGGCGCCGTTCGCATTGGTCGCAACCGCCCAGACGAGCCAATCGCGCACTTCGTCCACGGCATAGATCGCGACGAGCGAGATCGGCACGACGATAAAGGCGACGACGGAAATGATGGCGATCGTCGCAGCAAGTGTGCGGTTGCCGTTCACGCCCTGAAGCAGCCGCCAATAGATGGGCCAGCTCGCGAACCCGATGACCACCGCCGCAAGCACCGGCACGAGGAAACCATGGAAGAAATAGACGCCGCAAAGCAGAATGAGAACGAGCAGCCACCGGGCCGCCGAAATCGGCACGACGAGGGCGGAGCGTGAATGGGCCGGCTGCCCGAAGAGCCGCGGCTCCACAGGTAGATTCTCTCGTTCGCGATTGCCCAATTGCACCAATTCTCCTCCGTCTCTTCGAACCTTACAACAAACCCGCAACCTTGCCAGCCCGTTCCGCTCCGCTGGACGCGGTTTCCGGCGCAATGATGGCGGCCGGCGCCGAATCGGCGCTTTACGCCAGAACGCGCGCATTTTCACCTAGCAAGGGGACGTGACAGGGAGATTAGAGCGGATGAGGAAAGCGCGTGCGGTTTCGCACGCAGTCAGGCTACGCGTCCCCTCTCCGGCGATCCACGAGCACCGAGGCGAGGAATATGGCGAAACCGCCGATGCCGAGCACGGCGCCGACGAGCCCCGGCGAAGTCCAGCCATAGCCGGCGGCGATGGCAATGCCGCCGAGCCAGGCGCCAAGAGCATTGGCGAGATTGAAGGCGGAATGACTGAGGGCTGCCGCGAGCGTCTGCGCCTTTCCGGCGACGTCCATCAGCCGGGTCTGGACGCCCGGAACGACGGCGAAGCCGCCGCCGATGAAAAGCACGTTGACGATCGCCATCCAGGGGCTCGTCATGGTGAAATAGAAGAGGATGTAGGCGAAGACGTTGAAGACGAGCGCGATGCCGATGGCGCGCGTAAGCGACCAATCGGCGAGCCGCGAACCCACGATATTGCCGAGGATCATGCCTGCGCCGAAGACCGACAGCATGACGGGTACATTGGCGACGGAAACGCCCGCGACCTGGGTCAGCGCCGGTGCGATATAGGTGAAGACGGCGAACATCCCGCCGCAGCCGATCGCACAGATGCCCAGCAGCAACCAGACCTGGAGGCTTCCCAGCGCGCTCAATTCCCGCAGCGGCGTCGCCTGCGGATCGCCCCTGTCCCGCGGCACGTGAAGCCAGATCAGGACCATTGTCATCAGGCTGATGCCGCCGACGATCGCGAAGGCGCTGCGCCAGCCGAGCGTCTGGCCGAACCAGGCGACGAGCGGCGTGCCGAAGAGGGTGGCGATCGTCAGGCCCATCATGACCCGCCCGACCGCGCGCGCCCGCTGGTTCGGTGCCGCAAGTCCTGCCGCCACCAGTGCCGCCACGCCGAAATAGGCGCCGTGCGGCAGGCCCGCGAAAAAGCGCGCGGCGACGAGCGGGTGGAAGCTTGGAGCAAATGCGGACGCGAAATTGCCCAACGCAAAGACCGCCATCAGGACCAGCAGCACATGAAAGCGGGCGAACCGCGCCGCAAGCACCGCGATCAACGGCGCCCCGACGACGACCCCGAGCGCATAGGCGCTGATGACGGCGCCGGCCGCCGGCACCGACACCGCGACGTCGTCTGCGACCTGAGGCAACAGACCCATAATGGCGAATTCGCCGGTACCGATACCGAAACCGCCGACAGCCAGCGCGATTTCCGCCGCGGAAACCCTGTTGCGGGACTTGCCTATATGGGTGGGGCCGATATCGGCGGAAAGGACGTCTTCGGACATGCGTTACCTTGGCTCGCGGCCCGTCGGCCGCCGCTTGGGAGGGATCTTGTAAAATATCTTGGGGACGTCGGCGCAGCCGATGTCGTGGCAGGGTATACTGCAGTGCAGTATAGGCGGGCCGGCTGCACCTGCAAGAACTGTGCTGCAGGGCACATCAATATTTCACAAACCGGTGCATGCCTGCCGATTGTTGACGTTTACGTCAAAGTTATATAATCCGGATTACGGCTTGAAGAGGCGAGCTAAAAGCAGCATCTTCGACGGAGAGGAAGATCGGGAGGGATTTTTCTTTGCCGCGATGACGGCCGTTCATTGGCGACCAGAGGGAGGAAGGTCATGGCGGAAGCAAGCACCCAGCAGTCGGGTTCCGGTACGGCGAAGATCTGGCTCGGATCCTACCCGCCGGGCGTGCCCGCCGACATCGGCCCGCTCACCTACCGCTCCATCGGCGAATTCTTCGATCACGCGGTTGCGCAATATTCCTGGCGGCCCGCATTCACCTGCATGGGCAAGGCGCTGACCTTCTCCGATCTCAATGCGCATTCGGCCAAAATCGGCGCCTGGCTCCAGTCGCTGGGGCTCGCGAACGGCGATCGGGTTGCGGTGATGATGCCAAACATCCTTCAAAATCCCGTCATCGTCTACGGAATCCTGCGAGCCGGCTTCACCGTCGTCAACGTCAATCCGCTCTATACGCCGCGCGAACTGGAGCACCAGTTGGTGGATGCCGGCGCCAAGGCGATCTTCGTGCTCGAGAACTTCGCCCATACGGTCGAGCAGGTGCTGCCCCGCACGAAGGTCAAGCATGTCGTGGTCGCCAGCATGGGCGACATGCTTGGTCCGAAGGGAACAATCGTCAATCTGGTGGTGCGCCGCGTCAAGAAGCTGGTCCCCGCCTGGTCGATTCCAGGTCACCTTTCTTTCAAGTCGGTTCTTGCCAAGGGTGCGACGCTCGGCTTCAAGCGGCCGAACGTGGCGCCGGGAGATGTCGCCTTCCTGCAATATACCGGCGGCACCACCGGTGTTTCCAAGGGCGCAACGCTGACGCACGCCAATCTCCTGTCCAACATGGCCCAGATGGAACTGTGGCTGAACACGGCCTTCCTGCGCAAACCGCGCCCGGAGAGTCTCACCTTCATGTGCGCGCTGCCGCTCTATCATATCTTCGCGCTCACGGTGAATTCGCTGATGGGGCTGGCAACCGGCGGCAACAACATCCTGATACCGAACCCGCGCGACATCCCCGCCTTCGTCAAGGAGCTCGGCAGGTACAGGACGAACATTTTTCCGGGGCTGAACACGCTCTTCAACGCGTTGATGAACAATCCCGAATTCCGCAAACTCGACTTCTCGTCCCTGATCCTGACCTTCGGGGGCGGCATGGCGGTGCAGCGGCCCGTCGCCGAGCGCTGGCTTGAGCTCACCGGCTGCCCGATCCATGAAGGCTACGGCCTTTCCGAGACCTCGCCGGTCGCGACCGCCAACCGCCTCGACACCGACGATTTCACCGGCACGATCGGCATGCCGCTGCCCTCGACGGAGATCGAGATCCGCGACGAGGACGGGCGCACGCTTCCCGCTGGCGAAATCGGAGAGATCTGCATTCGCGGGCCGCAGGTGATGGCGGGCTACTGGCAGCGCCCTGAGGAAACGGCCAGGGCCATTTCGCCGGACGGCTTCTTCCGCACCGGCGATGTTGGCTTCATGAACGCCGAGGGGCTGACGAAGATCGTCGACCGGAAGAAGGACATGATCCTCGTCTCGGGGTTCAACGTTTTCCCCAACGAGATCGAGGAGGTGGCGGCGACCCATCCCGGCATCCTCGAATGCGCCGCAATCGGTATTGCCGACCCGCATTCCGGCGAAGCGGTCAAGCTCTTCGTCGTGCGCAAGGACCCGAACCTCACCGAAGAAGAGGTCAAGCGCCACTGCGCCGCCAACCTCACCAACTACAAGCGGCCGCGGCACGTGGAGTTCCGCACCGAATTGCCCAAGTCGAACGTCGGCAAGATCCTGCGCAAGGATCTTCGCGGGTAACGGCTTGGGCGCGAAAACGCCCCTTACCCGGCCCGCCGGCCACCTTCTCCCCGCTGGACGGGAGAAGGGGCTCGTGGCACCGCCTCCGTTCAATTTTCCGCTGCGTGCGCGTCCGAGTCCCCTCTGACCGCCTGCCTGGAGAGGTTGGAGTGAGGAGAAGTTTTCGCCGCCCTGCCGATGGAGCGATGCGGCCACCTTTTTTCGCTGCAGCGCACACCTGCCCTTGATTTGCCGCGGTTAAACCGACTAGCTATCGCAGCCAAATTCCAATGCCCTCATTCCCATGCCCTAGTTGCGATGCAAGGAGCCCTGCGATGAAAGCGCTTGTCGAAAACCTGAAAGCCACTGCACGCGAAACCGATGCGACCGATATCCGTGCCGCCTTCGCGGCCGATCCGAACCGCTTCTCGCGCTTCAGCACGGCGTTCGACGACCTCCTCTTCGACTATTCCAAATGCGCCGTGAACGACCGGGTGATCGACGGCCTCGAAGCGCTCGCCAAGGCGGCGAAGGTCGAGGAAAAGCGCGATGCGATGTTCCGCGGCGATATCATCAACATCACCGAGGAGCGCGCGGTTCTGCACACGGCGCTCAGGAACAGGTCGAACCGGCCGGTTCTCGTGGGTGGCAAGGACGTCATGCCGGACGTCAATGCCGTGCTGGAGGCCATGGGCAAGTTCGCTGACGACGTCCGCTCCGGTGCCCTGAAAGGAGCCACAGGCAAGAAAATCACCGACGTCGTCAATATAGGCATCGGGGGCTCCGACCTCGGCCCTGTCATGGCGACGCTGGCGCTTGCCCCCTTCCATGACGGTCCGCGGCTGCACTTCGTTTCCAACGTCGACGGCGCCCACATCGCCGACACGCTGAAGCTCCTCGATCCCGAAACCTCTCTCTTCATCGTCGCCTCCAAGACTTTCACCACGATCGAGACGATGACCAATGCGGCGACTGCCCGCGCCTTCATCGCCGGCAAGCTCGGCGATGCGGCGGTGGGTCATCACTTCGCGGCCGTCTCCACCGCCCTGGATAAGGTCGGCGCCTTCGGCATCGATGCCGCCCGCGTCTTCGGCTTTTGGGACTGGGTCGGCGGGCGCTATTCCATCTGGTCTGCGATCGGCCTGCCGCTGATGATCGCGATCGGCAAGGAGAATTTCGACCGCTTCCTCGATGGCGGCCACGCCATGGACGAGCATTTCCGCAGCGCGCCGCTTCGCCGGAATGTCCCCATGCTCCTCGGGCTCATCGGCTTCTATCATCGCAACGTTCTCGGCTATCCGTCGCGGGCGATCCTGCCCTACGACCAGCGGCTGACGCGCTTCCCGGCCTATCTGCAGCAGCTCGACATGGAATCGAACGGCAAGGGCGTGACGCTCGACAGCCAGCCGGTCGAATTCGCGACCGGTCCCGTGGTCTGGGGCGAGCCCGGCACCAATGGCCAGCATGCCTTCTATCAGCTCATCCACCAGGGAACCGATATCATTCCCGCCGAGTTCATGATCGCGGCGAACGGCCACGAAAAGGGCCTGCGCCACCAGCACCAGCTCCTGATGGCGAACTGCCTGGCGCAGTCGGAAGCCCTCATGAGAGGACGTACGATGGCGGAAGCCAAGGCGCAGCTGACCTCCAAGGGAATGGACGAGGCAAAGGCCGACAAAATCGCACCCCACCGCGTCTTCACCGGAAACCGGCCGTCGCTGACCATCGTCTACGATCAGCTCGACCCCTTTGCGCTCGGCCGTCTGATCGCGCTTTACGAACATCGCGTCTTTGTCGAAGGCGCGCTCTTCAACATCAATTCCTTCGACCAGTGGGGCGTCGAGCTCGGCAAGGAACTGGCGACCGGCCTGCTGCCTGTCATCGAAGGCAAGGAAAGCGCCGAGGGACACGATTCCTCGACCGCCGGACTCATTGCTGCGCTGTTGAAGGCGGCACGCTGATCGACAACCGATCGGAGTGATCGGTCAGCCGCGCAGATTCTCCCCCCTTGCGGGGGAGATGGAGGAAGCCAGAGCGGGCATAGACGGCCGCGCGTGCTGCTTGGACCCGCCGAGACCCGGCGTGGCCGGCACCGACCTCACAGCCCGAGTTCGTGCCGCCAGGGTGGGTTGGCGCCTGCGCGCGAAACAGTGACGGCCGCCGCCTTCGCTCCGAGCGTCAGGGCCTGACGGATGGCCTCGTCGGTCAGGCTTGCCACCTTCTCCTTGGTCAGGAGGCCGTTGAACTTCAACGCGGCCAGTACACCGGCGTCGAAAGTGTCGCCCGCGCCGACCGTATCGACGACCTCGACCCGTTCGCTCGCGACCTCGACCTTGTGGCCATCCGTATAACCGACCGCGCCGTCCGCGCCGCGGGTGATCAGCACCAGCTTCGGGCCGCGTTTCAGCCATTCGGCTGCGAGCGCGTCGTGACTGCCCTCCATGCCGAACCAGGCGAGGTCCTCGTCGGAGAACTTGACGATATCGGACATGGCGGCCATTCGCTTCATGCGTCCGACATGCGCCCCCCGGTCTTTGATGAAGCCGGGGCGGATATTCGGATCGAAGGAGATCACCCGTTTTTCGTGCTCCCGCGCCATCAGCGCCTCGTAAGTGGAGCCGCAGGGCTCGGGAATGAGGCTGATCGCACCGAAATGCAGCGCCTCGCAGAAATCTCCGAGCGCCGGAAGGTGCTTCGTGGTGATCATCCTCCCGGCCGTGTTCTCGTCGAAGAAGGCGTAGCTCGCATGCCCGTCGACGAGCTTCACGAAGGCGAGCGTCGTGTGCAGCGGCAGTGTGGCGCAGGGAGCGAAATCGACATTCGCGGCCTCGAGCGTCGCGCGCAGAATGTCGCCGAACATATCGTCCGAGAGGCCGGTGAAGAAGCCCGTGGGGACGCCGAGCCGGCCGAGCGCGACGGCCGTGTTGAAGATCGCGCCGCCCGCATAGGGCGCAAAGGCGCTCTCGCCCGCCGCCGTCTCCCGCGGCAGCATGTCGATCAGGGCCTCTCCGCAGCAAACGATCATATCCATTCCTCCCCACACATATTCATCGATCCGGCAATCGCGCCAAGCCCTTCGCTACTGGACCGCGAGCGCGCTGACGCCCCCGTTACGGCCCGACCAGCCGAGCGGAGCGTTGAGGAAGGCTTCGACCTCGTTCAGCGTCTTATCGTCGAACAGCGCCAGTTCGCGCGCGACGGCAAGCACGTTGCGCCAGGTGGCGATGTAGTGCAGGTCGACGCCCTTCGACTTCATGTCGCCGCGGGCTTCCGGAAAGATGTCGTAGTAGAAAAGCGCGATGCCGTGCTCGACGACGCCGCCGGCCGCGCGGATCGCGTCGATGAACTTGAACATCGAGCCGCCGGCGGTCGTCAGATCCTCGATGACCAGGACGCGCGCACCCTCCGGCATATGGCCTTCGATCTGGGCGTTGCGGCCATGTCCCTTCGGCGCCTTGCGCACGTAGATCATCGGCAGGCCGAGACGCTCGGCAAGCATGGCTGCGAAGGGAATGCCGGCAGTCTCGCCGCCGGCCACCACGTCGAACCGCTCGAAGCCGGCTTCGCGCAGGATCGTCGCAGCGGCGAAATCCATCACCGCGGAACGGATTCGCGGATAGGAGATCAGCTTGCGGCAGTCGATATAGACCGGGCTCGCCATGCCGGAAGAGAGCTTGTAGGGCTCGTCGGCGCGAAAATGCACCGCCTTGATTTCCCAGAGCATCTTCGCGACCAGGTCGGCCATCACCGCCTTATCGGTGAACGCATTCGAAAACATGGATTCTCCTTCTGCAATCAGGGCTGGACGACGGCCCAATGAAGCGGAAACATCGGGTCGAAGACCGTGACCGGGCCGGCCTCGGTTTCGATCTTGGCGGGATAGCGGACGGGCTCCTCCTGCTTGTGCAGCGTGATCGTTTCTTCGTTTGCCGGCAGGCCGTACCAGGCCGGCCCGTTCAGCGAGGTGAAGGCTTCCAGCCGGTCGAGCGCGCCCTCTTCCTCGAAGACGTGAGCGAGGCAGCTCAAGGTGTTGATCGATGTGTAGATGCCGGCGCAGCCGCAGGCGCATTCCTTGAGCGGGTCGACATGCGGGGCAGAGTCCGTTCCGAGGAAGAAGCGGACGTCGCCCGAGATCGCCGCCTGGCGAAGCGCCAGCCGATGCGCCTCGCGCTTCGCTACCGGCAGACAGTAGTAATGCGGCTTGATGCCGCCGACGAGGATGGCGTTGCGGTTGATGATCAGGTGATGGGTGGTGATGGAGCCGGCAAGATTGGCCGCATGCTCCCGGATATAGTCGACGCCGTCCTTCGTCGTCACATGCTCCATGGTGATCCGGAGATCGGGCAGTCGCCGGCGGAGCGGGTCGAGAACGGTTTCGATGAAGACTGCCTCACGGTCGAAAATGTCGACCTCGGCCGTCGTCACCTCGCCATGGACGCAGAGCGGCAGGCCGATCTCGGCCATGCGCTCCAGCACCGGCATGGCCTTGTCGATATCGCGAACCCCGCTCGACGAATTGGTGGTGGCGCCGGCCGGGTAGAGCTTGACCGCCTTGACGAGGCCGCTCCTGAACCCGGCTTCGACATCGCCCGGATCGGTGCCCTCGGTAAGATAAAGCGTCATCAGCGGTTCGAACCGGTCCCCTGCGGGAATGGCGGCGAGGATGCGCTCGCGATAGGCGGCCGCATCGGCCGAAGTCACCACCGGCGGCACCAGATTGGGCATGATGATGGCACGCGCGAAATGGCGGCTCGTATCGGCGATCACGCCGCGAAGCATGCCGCCGTCGCGCAGGTGAAGATGCCAATCATCAGGGCGGCGTATAACGAGGTCTTGCATATCAGCGTTCTCCCGATGCTCGCGCCCGATCCGCGCGGCCGGCATCAGGCGTACCGGTGCGCTCGAAGGGCGGCAACTCATGTGGTGAAACCGCGCCTCGATAACACCATTGCGCCGCCGAAGACAATGGCGATTCGAAAGGTCACCGCAGTCCGCGGCCGGAAACTGCGGGACGAATGCCGAGCACTCTAAAAGTCCCTGATCACGACATCCGCCGGCCTGCGGCTGTCGAGGACCCGGCGGGCATTGGGCAGGTCGTTGCCATAGGCCTTGCTGCGCGCCGCGTCTTCGTCATAGCCGTGATCGTACCAGCGCTGCAGGAGCCGCCGCTCGATCACCTCCAGACCCGGATCTATGAAGATCGAATAGTCGAAGGCGCCGTCGAGGCCGTTCCAGGGCGCTTCCTCCAGCAGCAGGTAGTTGCCCTCGGCAAGCACGATACGCGTCTCGGGCGCGATGATCCTCGCCGAGGCGATCGCCAGTTCCCGGGAGCGGTCGAAGACCGGAACGAGAACCTCGCCGTCATCGGCGCGCACGGCAGCAAGCGTTGCGAGAAAGGATCGGACGTCGAAGGTCTCGGGTGCCCCCTTGCGGGCAAGCAGCCCTTTTTCTTCGAGAACGGCATTGTCCATGTGAAACCCGTCCATGGGCAACACCGCCGCCTTTTCGCCCGCCTGCGTGATCGCCTCCGCCAACGTTTCGGAAAGCGTAGACTTGCCGGCGCCGGGCGGACCGGCGATGGCAACGATGAAGCGGCCGGAAACGACCGCCCGCTTCAGGATTTCATCCGCAAGGGATTTGACGCTCATGCCGCAATCGCCTCGCGCGGCGGCTCCTTCGCGCCGGTCATGAAGGCCACCGCATCGGACATGGTGTAATCCTTGGGATTGATGACGCAGAGGCGGCGGCCGAGACGATGGATATGGATCCGGTCCGCGACTTCGAAGACATGCGGCATGTTGTGCGAGATCAGCACGATCGGCAGACCGCGGCGACGCACGTCGAGGATCAGCTCCAGCACGCGGCGGCTCTCCTTCACCCCGAGCGCCGCAGTCGGCTCGTCCATGATGACGACCTTGGAACCGAAGGCGGCGGCGCGTGCCACCGCGACGCCCTGGCGTTGTCCGCCCGAGAGCGTCTCGACCGCCTGGTTGATGTTCTGGATGGTCATCAGACCGAGCTCGGAGAGCTTCGCCCGCGCCTGCTTTTCCATGGCGGCCCGGTCGAGCGAGCGGAACCACTTGCCCATGATTCCCGGCTTGCGGATTTCCCGGCCGAGGAACATGTTGTCGGCGATCGACAATGCCGGCGACAGGGCGAGGTTCTGATAGACCGTTTCGATGCCGGCTTGCCTCGCCTCCATCGGTGAGCGGAACTGGATGGGCTTGCCCTCCAGCCGGATCTCGCCCTCGTCCGGCGTGACGGCGCCCGATATCGCCTTGATCATCGAGGACTTGCCGGCGCCGTTGTCGCCGATAACGGCCAGGATTTCACCGGGATAGAGGTCGAAGTCGGCGCGATCGAGGGCAGTCACGCGGCCATAGCGCTTGACGAGGCCGCGGGCGGTGAGAATGGGTTCCTGTGCCATCAGGCTGCTACCTTTCTGATCCACTGGTCGATTGCAACGGCGATGATGATCAGCAAGCCGATCAGGAGATAGGTCCATTGCGGGTCGGTGCCCATGAGGCGCAGGCCGAGCGAGAAGACGCCGACGATCAGCGCGCCGAAGAGCATGCCCATGATGGAGCCGCGGCCGCCGAAGAGCGAGATGCCGCCGATCACCACGGCGGTGATCGATTCGATATTCGCAAACTGCCCCGCTGTCGGGGAGACGGAGCCGATGCGGCCGATGAGGGTCCAGCCGGCAAGGGCGCAGATGAGACCGGAGAGCGTATAGATGGAGATGAGCATGCGCGTGACGTTGACGCCGGCGAGCTTTGCAGCCTCGGGGTCATCGCCCACGGCATAGACATAGCGCCCCCAGGCCGTGCGGTTCAGGACGTACCAAAGAAGGCAGACGAGGAGCACCATCACCACGACGCCATAGGTGAAGACGGCATTGCCGACGCGGAAGTTCTGGCCGAAGAACTGCAGGATCGGGGCATTCGCGGAAATGTCCTGAGCCCGGATCGTCTCGTTGGCGGAATAGAGGAAGTTGGAGGCGAGCACGATCTGCCACATGCCGAGCGTGACGATAAAGGGCGGCAGCTTCATCCGCGCGACGAGCGTTCCGTTGATGTAGCCGCAGAGCGCCCCCACCCCAAGACCGCAGATGACGGAGAGCACCGGCGGGAAGCCGTAGCGGAAGGTGAACTGCCCCATGATGACGGATGAGAGCACCATGATGGCGCCGACCGAAAGATCTATACCGGCGGTCAGGATCACGAGCGTCTGAGCGGCACCGACGATGCCGACGATTGCCACCTGCTGCAGGATCAGCGTCATGGTGAAGGCGGAAAAGAACTTGCCGCCGAGAATGACCCCGAAGGCGATCAGCGACAGAACCAGCACGATCAGCGGCACCGCGGCCGGGCTCGAATGCAGGAAGTGCTGCAGCTTCTGAAGCAGCGTCTTATCATGCGCGTCGAAAGACGCTACGTCCGTCGAACTGTCGGCCAGGACCTTTTCGAATTCCTGGGATGGCTGTGCGGCCGTGTTTGTTTCGCCCATGGGGACTCCTCCCGTGAACCCCGCTCAAGAGGGGGTGCATTGCTGCAGGATGCGCGGCCCACCGGTCGAAGCGGCGAGCCTCAGAACGCTCGACGACAATCCGGCTTGCGCCGCGATCGGTTCTGAGAAGCCAGAGCGGAACGCGGGCAAGAAGCATCTCGCGCTTTCCTCGCCCCGCCCTGAAAATTGCGCAGGTTTTCGATGCCTTGTCAAAGACCTCGGCACTTGCGGAAAGGGCGGCCGGGGCCGCCCTTCCCCTCACGCCTGTGCGCGTGGCCGATCAGCCCCAGCACTTCTCCATGCCGGTCTTGGTATCGATCGACTCGACGCCGGATACCGGCTTGTCGGTGACAAGCGCGACGCCGGTGTCGACGAAGTCCTTGCCTTCGGTCGGCGTAGGCTTCTCGCCCGTATCGGCGAACTTCTTGATGGCCTCGATGCCGAGCGCCGCCATCATCAGCGGATACTGCTGCGACGTCGCGCCGATCACGCCCTCGGCGACATTCTTGACGCCCGGGCAGCCGCCGTCGACGGAAACGATCAGCACGTCCTTCTCGCGGCCGACGGACTTCAGCGCCTCATAGGCGCCGGCGGCGGCCGGCTCGTTGATCGTGTGGACGACGTTGATGGTCGGATCCTTCTGGAGGAGGTTCTCCATCGCGGTCCGGCCGCCCTCTTCGTTGCCGTTGGTGATGTCGTGGCCGACGATGCGCGGATCATCCTCGTCGCCGATCTTGTTCGGGTCCTTGGGGTCGATGCCGAAACCGATCATGAAGCCCTGGTCGCGCAACACGTCGACGGAGGGCTGCGACGGCGTCAGGTCGAGGAAGGCCACCTTGGCTTCCTTGGCGGCATCGCCGAGCGTTGCAGCCGCCCACTGGCCGATGAGTTTGCCGGCGAGCAGGTTGTCCGTCGCAAAAGTGGCGTCGGCGGCATTGAGGGGTTCGAGCGGCGTGTCGAGCGCGATGACCAAGAGACCCGCATCCCGCGCCTTCTGGACCTGGGGCACGATACCCTGGGTATCGGAGGCGGCAATCAGGATACCCTTGGCGCCATCGGCAATGCAGGTCTCGATCGCAGCGACCTGGCTTTCGGAATCACCGTCGATCTTGCCGGCATAGGACTTGAGGGTGACGCCCAGTTCCTTGGCCTTGGCGGCCGCGCCCTCCTTCATCTTCACGAAGAAAGGATTGGTGTCGGTTTTGGTGATGAGGCATGCCGACACGTCGGCTGCCTGCGAGGGCGATGCGAAAGCAACGCCCATGGCGAGCGCGCCGAATGCGGCAGAAAGAACTGTCTTCTTCATTAAATCCTCCCAAGGATGAAAAATGCCGGCGCGCCGGCTTTCAGGACCCGCTGCAGCATTCTCCTCGGCTGCGGACGGCGCTTCCGAGGGTCAATCAAGCATCAAAAATCCAGCCTGTCAATAAATAAATCAAATTGAATTATTATCTCGTTGTGGCATTCTGCGCGTAATGTCGCTTCCGTCCAATCGGGAGGATCGGGCATTGACAATCGCGGGCCGAATGCGGACAGGGCCCACGCGAACCGAGCGGCGTCAGGGTGCCGCGATCAGGGTGCGGTCGCGGTAAAGCTTTAGGTACTGCATGGCCGTACCCGGATCGGGGAGGAACCGTACGGTACCAATGGGAGGAAACGGTGGCATGTCACTGACAGATGGCCCCTATACGGGGCCGCCCCAGCCGGATGTGGTCGACCCGAGCGGCGGGGCCAATCAAACGCGCGTGCGCGCCTATAACGAACGGCTGGTCATGTCGCTGGTGCGCCGTCACGGCAGCTTGTCCAAGGCCGAGATCGCGCGCCGCTCCGGTCTTTCGGCACAGACCGCCTCCGTCATCATGCGGTCGCTCGAAGCCGACGGGCTGCTTGTCCGCGGCGCGCCGGTGCGCGGCCGCGTCGGACAGCCCTCAATCCCCATGCGACTCAATCCCGATGCGGTCTATTCCTTCGGCGTGAAGATCGGCCGGCGCAGCGCCGATCTGGTGCTGATGGACTTTCTCGGCACCATTCGGCTGCACCTCCATCAGATCCATACCTATCCGCTCCCCGAGGAGATCGTCAGCTTCATCGTCGGGGGTATCGGCAAGCTCGAGGGACAGCTTGACACCGGCGAGCGCGGCCGCATCGCCGGCGTCGGCATCGCTACGCCGTTCGAGTTGTGGAACTGGTCGGAGGAGGTCGGCGCGCCGCGCGAAGAGATGGACCGGTGGCGTGATTTCGACCTGCAGGCGGCGGTTGCCTCGCGCATCCGGCATCCGGTGTTCCTTCAGAACGACGGAACCAGCGCCTGCGGTGCCGAACTCGCCTTCGGTGTCGGCGCCAGTTACCCCGATTTCGTCTATTTCTATATCGGCTCCTTTATCGGCGGCGGCGTCGTGATCAACTCGGCCCTCTTTTCCGGCCGAACCGGCACCGCCGGCGCGGTCGGCCCGCTGCCTGTCGCCGGCAAGGACGGCAAGTCGACGCAGTTGCTGAAAATCGCCTCGGTCTTCGTCCTGGAAAAGCTGCTACGCGAACGCGGCATCGACCCGGAGCCGCTCTGGTACTCGGCCGACGACTGGATCGATTTCGGCGAGCCGCTCGAAATATGGATCCAGGATGCGGCGGCGGCGCTTGCGCAAGCCGTCGTCTCCGCGGTTTCCGTCGTCGATTTTTCGGCGGCCGTGATCGACGGCGGCTTCCCGCCCTGGGTGCGGGCGCGCCTTCTTGCAGCGACGCGCAAGGCCCTCCAGACGCTCGACCTGCAGGGCGTCACGGTTCCGGACCTCGTCGAAGGCACCGTCGGCAGCCACGCCCGCGCGATCGGCGGCGCAAGCCTGCCGCTCTTCTCCCGCTATCTTCTGGACACCAATGTCCTCTTCAAGGAGCTTTAACACTTGCTGAAAGGAATAAGCCCCATTCTGAGCCCGGAGCTTCTCTCCACATTGAGAGCGATGGGGCACGGCGACGAGATTGCACTCGTCGACGGAAATTACCCCGGGCTGGAGCACGCGCGCCGGCTCATCCGGCTGGACGGGCACCCGCTTGTCCCCGTGCTCGACGCCGTCTTGAGCATCCTGCCGATCGACGATTTCGTGCCGGAGGCGATCTTTCGGGCAACGGTCAAACAGGACCGCGATGCGCTCGACCCGGTGCATCGGGACATCATCGCCTGCTGTCGGAAACATGAGCCGACACAGCCGGTCGTTCCTTTGCTCGGAGCGGATTTTTATCAGCGGGTGAAGGCTGCTCATGCGGTGGTGCAGACCAGCGAGCCGCGGCTCTACGGCAACGTCATCCTGCGCAAGGGCGTCATCTATCCTGGAGAACGTGACGCCTAAACAAAGAACCCGCCGGCGAGCCGGCGGGTTCTTCTCGATCAGTGGTGCCTGCGTTAAGCGGCGACCGTGTTTCCGGTGCGGGCATCGAGCGAGAGCGCGCCCGGGCCGAAGCCTGCCAGCACCAGGAAGGCACCGGCGATCGTGATGTTCTTCATCATCATGATCTGGTTGAAGACCGTCAGCAGCCCGTTTGCAGCCGGCGGGAAGTCCGGGACGTTGATTGCGCCGCTATGGAAGACGAAGGCGGTGACCACGCAGAAGGCGGCAAGCAGATAGGATGCGATGCGGGTCTGAAAGCCGACGAGGATCGCAAGACCGGCAACGAGTTCGAAGAGACCGGCGAGATAGGCGAGCGCCGTTGCGGCAGGCCAACCGGCACCGGTGATCATGCCGGCCGTCGCCGACGGGTCGGTGAGCTTGCCGAAACCGGAGGTGATGAAGATGATCGAGAGAAGAATGCGCCCGATGAGCACGATGACATTCTGGGACATGCGCAAGGCTCCTGTTGGAAAACGTGTTGGCAGCAGAGATAACAAGATTTTCGAAATCCTCTAGCCGCCCACCCGGCGACAGATCGTTCACAATCTAGAGACGGAATCGATTCGTCGTCAACTGATGCCTTACCGCTTTGGCTTCGGTCGGCCGATCAAGCGCTTTTCTGTTGCAAGATGAGGCAACAGAGTCAAAACTCCCCGACGCGTAAAGGGGAACGCAGGGGTAACCGCAATGGCTGAAGTCATCCGGAGTTCCGCCTTCTGGCGGTCCTTCCCTATATTCGAAGAATTCGACAGCGAAACCCTGTGCGAGCTCTCGGGCATCGCCAGTTATCGCAAATGGTCCGCGGGCACGGTCATTTTCCAACGCGGCGACCAAGGCGACTACATGATCGTGGTAGTTTCCGGGCGCATCAAGCTTTCGCTGTTCACGCCGCAAGGCCGCGAACTCATGTTGCGGCAGCACGAGGCAGGAGCGCTGTTCGGCGAAATGGCGCTGCTCGACGGACAGCCGCGATCGGCGGATGCGACGGCCGTCACCAACGCCGAAGGCTATGTGATCGGCAAGAAGGATTTCCTCGCCCTCATCACGCAGAGGCCGAGGACCGCCGAGGCGGTGATCCGCTTCCTCTGCGCGCAATTGCGCGACACGACGGACCGGCTGGAAACCATCGCGCTCTACGATCTCAACGCCCGCGTCGCCCGCTTCTTCCTGGCGACGCTCCGCCAGATCCACGGCAGCGAGATGCCGCAAAGCGCCAATCTCCGGCTGACGCTCAGCCAGACGGACATCGCCTCGATTCTCGGAGCGAGCCGGCCGAAGGTGAACCGCGCGATCCTGTCGCTGGAGGAGAGCGGCGCGATCAAGCGAGCGGACGGCATCATCTGCTGCAATGTCGGCCGCCTGCTGAGCATCGCCGATCCGGAGGAGGATTGACGCCGCTCGCCTGAAAGCGGGCGGTTTCAAAAACTTGGAGCGGTTGAGCGTAAGGCCGAGGATGCATCACCGCATAACCCCGCTTTCCGGAGGGATCATCGCCAGCCTTGCCGCGGCGCTGCTGCTCTATCTCTCTGCCGGAACCATCCTCGACACCCAGCGTGAGCTCTTTTTCGATAATCTCACCCAATGGGTCCCCTCGCCGAGGTCGCCCGACATCATCGTCGTCGACGTCGACCGCAAGGCCTATGAAGCGCGTGGCGGCAGCTGGGACAGGGCCGCAACCGCCGATCTGATTACACGCCTGGCCGCGGCCGGGCCGAAGACGATCGCCGTCGATTTCGTTTTCAGTTCCGCCTGCGACCCGGCTTCGCCCGCAAACGCCGCGCTCGCCGCGGCGATCGGCAGGGCACCCGCGGCCCTCGGCTTCCTGGCGGCCGATCGCTTTCTCGAACGGCCGCGCCCAGTGCCGCCTCTGGCCCTCCGGCGCCAGCTGGCCGTCCCCGCGCAGTGGTTTATCGAAGGGGCAGAGACCTCTTGCCCGGCCTTCATGGACCGGGCGAGGGCTGCGACGGCGGCTTTTCTCGTCGGCGACGAAGACGCGCGAGTCCGGCGCGTTCAGGCTTTCGCCATACTTGGCAACGATGCCTACCCGGCGCTCGGCATCGAAGCGGGGCGGCTTGCCGCCGACAGCAGTACGCCCGTTCTCGGCGGAGAACCCGCCTGGCTGAGGCTCGATCACGCGATCATCCCCCTCGACGAGAACGGCAACCTGCGCTTCCCTGCAAGTTCCGAGGAGGCGATCGCCGCCCGCACGGTCTCTGCGGCCGAAATCCTCGCCGGTCGCTTGGAGAAAGGTCGTTTGGCGGGAAGGCTCGTCTTGATCGGCAGCAGCATGCCGAGCCTTGGCGGCCTTCGGCCCACCGCCTCCATGCCGCTCCAGCCGTCGGTTCAGATCCACGCTGATGTTGCCAATGCGATCATGACGGGGTTCGTGCCCTACCGCGGCAGCAATCTGCCATTGATCGAGGCGGTCTTCGCCTTCGCAGCGGGAGTCGCCGCAGCATATGCAGCAACCAGGCTTCGCCCGATGGCATCCCTTATGCTGGGCGCTGCGACGGTGCTCGCCGTCATCGCCTTTGCCGGTGCGATCTATGCCTCCACCGGTTGGCTCTTCGACGCGGTCGGCACATCATTGGCACTGGTTGCGGTGCTCGTCGTCACCAGCGCATTGCAGTTTGCGCGCACGCGGCGCGCAGAGGCGATCGCCCGGCGGAAATTCTCGCAATATCTGCCGCAGTCCGTGGTGGCGCGCTACATAGACGAGCCCGATCGCGGGCGCATGGCCGGCGAGGAACGCCCGGTGACGGCGCTTTTCACCGATATCGAGGGTTTCTCGACACTTTCGCAAAAGCTTGCTCCCCGCGAACTCGTGGCCCTGCTCGACGTCTATTTCGCCGAGGTGAACGCGCTTGTCGCCGGGCATGGCGGCATGGTCGACAAGGTCGTCGGGGATGCCGTCCACGCTCTCTTCAACGCGCCAGAGGACCTGCCCGACCATGTAGACAAGGCGATCGGCTGCGCCGCGGCGATCCATGTACTGACCGAGGAGATGCGCAGACGTGCGCAATTTGCCGAACACGGTTTCGGCAGGACGCGCATCGGCATCGAAACCGGGCCGGCGGTACTGGGAGAGGTGGGCGCCGGAGGGAAGCTCGACTACACCGCCCATGGAGATGCGGTGAACCTCGCCGCTCGCCTTCAGGAGGCGAACAAGTTTCTCGGCACCGCCATCTGCATCGGCCCGGCGGCGGCTGCGCAGTCGAAAGCGGCGCTCAGATCCCTTGGACGCCACGATATCAGAGGCTTCGGGTCGATGGAGCTGTTTACGGTAGCGAGCAATGAGCTGAACAAGCACCTTCGAGCGGAATGAGGACAGCCACCGCAGCGCGGGATGCCGGCCATCGCCCCTACCTCAACCCGACGCTCGCATAGGCCTGACGAATCCGCACCTCTCCCCAGCGCGTCGGTTCGCTGGGAGCGGCGCCCGGGCGGCTGATATCGACGCCCTGGCCGGCCGCAACTGTCCGTGTAACGCCGCCGCCCTGAACGGACACCACGCCATGTTCAACGAAGACCGCGAACGCCGCTCGGCTCGGGCCGCAGAAGAATTTCGTTCCGCGAACGCCGATCATGCCGAAGGCGGTGCGCACCGCGACGTCCGTCTTGGGCAAGCCTTCGGGCCGGTCGAAGACCATCCGGCCCAGTCCCAACTCCAGCGTCCCGCCCTGGCCGGCGATGTAGCTGTCGATCAGGAGTTCCGTTTGCGGCCCCAGCAGGATACGCGTTTCGCTGAGGGCGAGATCGGCGAAGCTGTTGCTGCTCGTCAGGACATAATCCTTGTCGAGAACCGCACCGCCGATCGCCAGCCGTTCCTCGTCCCCGCCCTGCCGACGGCGGACGTTGCCGCGGATCTTTGCGGCCTTGCCCACGACCGGAGCTGCTACCATCGAACGGCCGCCCGATACGGCGGCAAGCAACACCCCGCCAAGAAAGATCCGTCTCCTCACGTCGAACTGCCGCATCGGCTTCTCCGCTGGTTTTCGCAGCGCTCCCTGTTCGGCCTCCGGCTCCTGACGAGGATAGACCGAGGCGTGCCCGATGCAAGGCGCATCTTGGGGTCTGCCTGAACTCACCGTTTCATCGCCTTCGCCGCTGTTTCCCGCGGAACAGATACCGGGTCGGAGCGACCCTAGAATGTACGGGCAAGAGGGAGCGCACCATGACGAAATACGTTGAATCGAGCCTTCGTACCGGCCTGCATCATCTGCTCGCGACGGCCGTGCTCCTGCCCCTCTTCGCGACCATGCCGTCCGCGGCGCGTGCAAGCGATCTCACCGCCGCCGAGCAATGCGACCGCGAGGCCGGTAGCGAATTCGATCTCGAACGCAACAGGGCTTTCCCGGCCGTTGCGACGCAGAACATCCGCATCGGAGTGGCGCTTTCCGCCTGCCGCGAGGCCTATAATCAGAACGGCGGCGCCCGGACGCAGTTCCAGCTCGCACGCGTTCTCGACAGGGCTGGACAGAAGCTGCAGTCGGCACGAATTCTCGCCGAAGCCGCCGCGAACGGCCACGCTCTGGCAATGGCAAGCTATGCCCATCTCCTCGCCGAGCGCGGCATGGCCGGTAAGTCCTCCGGCGATTTGCTGACCGTCCGGCGCTTCGCGCAGGCAACCGCGGACCGGTTGCAGTGATGGGGGCGGCAGTCCGGTCTTCCGCATAGGTCCGACCCGCCCGAAAATGCCGCTTGACGCCTGCGAGCAGGCGCAGGAGCGTGACCCGTGAGACATCAACGCGGGACGCACATGACGAAGCTCATCATTTTCTCCGACCTCCACATGGTGCCCGAAGGCGAGACGATCATCGGGCTGGACCCGTATCGGCGGCTCGCAAACGGCATCGCCCACGTCAACCGCTATCATGCGGATGCCGACCGGGTGATCTTCGCCGGCGATCTGACGCATCGGGCGGACCGCGCTTCCTACGAGCGGCTGAAGGCCCTTCTCGGCGAACTCACCCCACCGGCGGCGCTCATGATCGGCAATCACGACCGGCGCGAAGTGTTTCTCGACGTCTTCGCCGAAACGGCCACCGACGCGAACGGCTTCGTCCAGCAGGTGCTCGATTTCCCCGATTGCCGCGCGATCCTGCTCGATACGCTGTTTGCACCGCCCTACGACTATCCGGTGAGTCACGCCGGTCACCTATGCGACAGGCGGCTTGCCTGGCTCGGCCGGCAACTCGAAGAGACCGGCGGCCGGCCGGCGCTCGTCTTCATGCACCACCCGCCGCATGTCAGCGGCTTTGCCGGTATGGACATGATCCGCCTCATCAACGAAGACGACTTCTACGCCCTGGTGAAGCGGCACGGCAATGTTCGTCATATCTTCGCCGGTCATGTTCACCGCACCATCAGCGGCTCCAGTCGCGGCATTCCCTTCTCGATCTTCAAAAGCCCCGTGCACCAGCAGCCGATGCCCTTCGACACGGCGGACGCATCTCTTTCGGTGGACGAGCCGGCGGCCTACGGCATAGCGCTGGTGACCGGCGACGGCGTGCTCGTGCATACGGAAGACTACGAGATAGCAAGGCGCGACGCGGTGGGGGCGTGACCTTCCGGCGCGAGCGGCAGGCATTCCGGCGCCACCCGCTTCGTGATAGGCTGATGCCATGAGCCATTCCGTTCCCGCCAATCAGAATTTCGACTGCCAGAGCTGCGGCGCCTGCTGCGCCTATTCGGCCGACTGGCCGCGTTTTTCGCTCGAGACGGAGGAAGAGCTCGAGCGCATACCAGCAAACTATGTGGCTGCGGATCTCGGCGGCATGCGTTGCGAGAGCGGCCGCTGCACGGCGCTCGAGGGCAAGCTCGGCCGTTCCGTCGCCTGCAAGGTCTACGATATACGCCCCATCGTCTGTCGCACCTGCATGCCGGGGGATGACGAGTGCCTGATGGCGCGGGAGCAACTTTTCGGGGCTGCATGCTGACTTTCGTCCGGAACATTCGCCTGCACTCCGTATAGTTCTCCCTTTGTCTTGCCTGTCGTGGAGAAACATTCGGCCATAATGCTAATTTGCCGGATGGATGTTCGCCGATGGCACGCGTATTTTCTGCCACGACATCAGGGCGTCGATAGCGCCCGCTACCGTTCCGTGGAGGACAGCGTTCAATGAGCCCGAGCCCGCTTCAAAAAACCCCCGTCGAGGTCGCCCCGGCGCCGTTCGCCGACTTCGCACCGCCGGTCCGGCCACAGAGCACACTGCGCCAGGCGATCACGGCCGCGTACCGCCGCCCGGAAACGGAATGCCTGCCGCCGCTTCTCGAAGCGGCCACGCAATCGAAGGAAACACGGGATGCGGCCGCACGAACAGCCCGCAAGCTGATCGAGGCGCTGCGCGGCAAGCACAGCGGCTCCGGCGTCGAAGGCCTGGTGCAGGAATATTCGCTTTCCAGCCAGGAAGGCGTGGCACTCATGTGCCTTGCGGAAGCGCTGCTGCGCATTCCCGACACGGCGACGCGTGACGCGCTGATCCGCGACAAGATCGCCGACGGCAACTGGAAATCGCATCTCGGCGGCAGCCGTTCGCTCTTCGTCAATGCCGCGACCTGGGGCCTCGTCGTAACCGGCAAGCTGACCTCGACGGTCAACGACCGCAGCTTGTCGGCGGCGCTCACACGTCTCATCTCGCGTTGCGGCGAGCCGGTGATCCGGCGCGGCGTCGACATGGCCATGCGGATGATGGGCGAACAGTTCGTTACCGGCGAGACGATCCAGGAAGCGCTGAAGCGTTCGAAGGAACTCGAGGAAAAGGGCTTCCGCTACTCCTACGACATGCTCGGCGAGGCCGCGACCACGGCCGCCGACGCGGAACGGTATTACAGGGATTACGAGAGCGCCATTCACGCGATCGGCAAAGCCTCCGCCGGCCGCGGCATCTATGAAGGCCCCGGCATCTCGATCAAGCTCTCGGCGCTGCATCCCCGCTATAGCCGCGCGCAGGCCGCGCGCGTGATGGGCGAACTGCTGCCGAAGGTCAAGGCGCTCGCACTCCTCGCCAGGAATTACGATATCGGCCTCAACATCGACGCCGAGGAAGCCGACCGGCTGGAACTGTCGCTCGATCTCCTCGAGGAGCTCTGCCTCGACGGCGAGCTCTCCGGCTGGAACGGCATGGGCTTCGTCGTCCAGGCCTACGGCAAGCGCTGCCCCTTCGTTCTGGACTTCATCATCGATCTCGCCCGGCGCTCCGGGCGGCGCATCATGGTGCGGCTCGTGAAGGGCGCCTATTGGGATGCCGAGATCAAGCGGGCGCAGCTCGACGGGCTCGCGGATTTCCCGGTCTTCACGCGCAAGATCCACACCGACGTCTCCTATATCGCCTGCGCAGCCAAGCTGCTTGCCGCGACCGATGTGGTCTTCCCGCAATTCGCGACACACAATGCCCAGACGCTCGCCGCCATCTATCACATGGCAGGCAGGGACTTTCAGGTGGGCAAATACGAATTCCAGTGCCTGCACGGCATGGGTGAGCCTCTTTACGAAGAGGTCGTCGGCCGCGGCAAGCTCGATCGTCCCTGCCGCATCTATGCGCCTGTCGGCACCCATGAGACGCTGCTTGCCTATCTGGTCCGGCGCCTGCTCGAAAACGGCGCCAACTCCTCCTTCGTGCATCGCATCAACGACCCGAAGGTTTCGATCGACGAACTGATCGCCGATCCCGTCGAAGTCGTCCGCGCCATGCCGGTCGTCGGCGCCAAGCACGACAGGATCGCCTTGCCCGCCGAGCTCTTCGGCGATGCGCGGACCAATTCCGCCGGGCTCGACCTTTCCAACGAGGAAACGCTTGCGTCGCTTACGGAAGCGCTGAGGCAAAGCGCGGCCATGACGTGGAGCGCCGTGCCGCGGCTGGCAACCGGTCCCGCTGCCGGCGAGACGCGAGCGGTTCTAAATCCTGGAGATCATCGCGACGTCGTAGGCTCGGTGACCGAGACCTCGGAAGAGGACTCACGGCGCGCCGTGCGCCTTGCCGCCGAAGCGGCGCCGGATTGGGCGGCCGTCCCGCCGTCCGAACGGGCCGCCTGCCTCGACCGCGCCGCCGAGCTGATGCAGGCCCGCATGCCCACGCTTCTCGGGCTGATCATCCGCGAGGCAGGCAAATCGGCGCTGAACGCCATTGCCGAGGTGCGCGAGGCGATCGATTTCCTGCGCTACTATGCCGAACAGACGCGGCGCACGCTCGGCCCCGGCCACGGGCCGCTCGGGCCGATCGTCTGCATCAGCCCGTGGAACTTCCCGCTGGCGATCTTCACCGGGCAGATCGCCGCCGCACTCGTGGCCGGCAATCCCGTGCTCGCCAAACCCGCGGAAGAGACGCCGCTGATCGCCGCCGAGGGTGTGCGCATCCTGCATGAGGCCGGCATCCCGGCAAGCGCGCTGCAGCTTCTTCCGGGCGACGGACGCGTGGGTGCGGCGCTGGTCGCCGCAGCCGAGACTGCGGGTGTGATGTTCACCGGGTCGACGGAAGTCGCGCGTCTGATCCAGGCACAGCTTGCCGACCGCCTTTCGCCTGCCGGCCGGCCGATCCCGCTGATCGCCGAAACCGGAGGCCAGAATGCGATGATCGTCGACTCCTCGGCGCTTGCCGAGCAGGTGGTCGGCGACGTGATCACATCCGCCTTCGACAGTGCCGGCCAGCGCTGCTCGGCGCTGCGTGTGCTGTGCCTGCAGGAGGATGTGGCCGACCGCATCCTGACGATGCTGAAGGGCGCGCTGCACGAATTGCATATCGGCCGCACCGATCGTCTTTCCGTGGATGTCGGGCCGGTCATCACGTCAGAGGCGAAGGACAACATCGAGAAGCACATAGAGCGGATGCGCGGGCTCAGCCGCAAGGTCGAGCAGATCGGGCTTGCCTCGAAGACCGGAGTGGGCACCTTCGTGCCGCCGACGATCATCGAACTCGAGAAGCTTTCCGACCTTCAACGCGAGGTCTTCGGGCCGGTGCTGCACGTCATCCGCTACCGGCGCGACGATCTCGACCGGCTGGTGGACGACATCAACGCCACCGGCTATGGCCTCACCTTCGGGCTCCACACGCGCCTCGACGAGACGATCGCGCATGTGACGAGCCGTATCAAGGCCGGCAACCTCTACATCAACCGCAACATCATCGGCGCGGTGGTGGGCGTTCAGCCCTTCGGCGGGCGCGGTCTTTCCGGTACCGGTCCCAAGGCCGGCGGTCCGCTTTATCTCGGCCGCCTGGTTACCACCCCACCGGTTCCGCCGCAGCACAGCTCGGTGCACACGGATCCGGTCCTTCTCGACTTCGCCAAGTGGCTCGACGGCAAAGGCGCGCGCGCGGAGGCCGAAGCGGCCCGCAACGCCGGCAGCAGCTCGGCCCTTGGCCTGGACCTGGAACTGCCCGGCCCAGTAGGCGAACGCAACCTCTATACCCTCCATGCGCGCGGCCGCATCCTCCTCGTGCCGGCGACGGAGTGCGGGCTTTACCACCAGCTCGCCGCTGCGCTCGCGACCGGCAACAGCGTCGCGATCGATGCCGCCTCCGGTCTGCAGGCTTCGCTGAAGAACGTGCCGCAAACGGTTGGCCTGCGCGTCTCCTGGTCAAAGGACTGGGCCGCCGACGGCCCCTTCGCCGGTGCGCTGGTCGAAGGTGACGCCGAGCGCGTCCGCGCCGTCAACAAGGCCATCGCCGCCCTGCCCGGCCCGCTCCTGCTCGTCCAGGCCGCATCGAGCGAGGAAATAGCCCGCAACCCGGACGCCTATTGCCTGAACTGGCTCGTGGAAGAGGTTTCCGCCTCGATCAACACGGCGGCAGCCGGCGGCAATGCCAGCCTGATGGCGATCGGCTGAACGCTCCGATTTGCCCCTCCCCAGCCCCTCCCCCTTGTGGAGAGGGGTTGGGGAGGGGTGACCTTGACGGTGACGGTGCGCCATCCGTCCGCTATGACCGCTGGAAGAATCGGGACAAAGCGGATGTTCACGCTCGAACGCATCGAGACCTCGACACAGGAAATCAAGAAGAGCCGCTTCCTCGCGATTGCCGGGCCGATCGAGGACGAACCGTCGGCCAAGACCTTCATTGCCGCCCACTCGGACACTGCGGCCAATCACAATTGCTGGGCCTGGCGCGTCGGCCAGAGCTATCGCTTCAGCGACGACGGCGAGCCGAGCGGGACGGCGGGCAAGCCGATCCTTGCGGCGATCGACGGTCAGTCGCTGGATCGCGTCGCCGTCGTCGTGACGCGCTGGTTCGGCGGCATTCTGCTCGGCAGCGGCGGACTGGTCCGTGCCTATGGTGGCACGGCGGCGCTCTGCCTGCGGGCGGCGGAGAAGATCGAGCTGATCGAGCGTCAGCGCGCCGAGGTCGCCTGCGACTTCGCCGATCTCGCGCTCATCAAGGCACGGCTGGCAGCGCGCGGCGTGTCGATCGCCTCCGAGAGTTTCACCGGCACCGGTGCGGTGCTGTCGGTCGAGATACGGCAAGACGCATTAGACGACGTGCTCGCTCTGGTGAGCGATCTCAGTCGCGGCAAGGCGCTCGTGACACTCTGCGACTGAGCCTTCATCTGCGCCACTCTCGTCATAGTTATGCCAACCACCCGGAGCTGAAGTTCCGGCAGCAAGATGGAGAGGATACATTCGATGAAAACAAGGATCTTGGGCCGAACGGGCGCCACGATTTCGGAGATCGGTTTCGGCGCCTGGCAAATCGGCGGCTCCTGGGGCGACGTCAGCGAGGATGATGGCAAGCGCGCGCTCAATGCCGCCCTCGACAGCGGCGTCACCTTCATCGACACGGCGGACGTCTATGGCGACGGGCGTTCCGAAAAAATCATCGCCGCGGTGCTGCGGGAACGGGGCGGGGAGAAACCATTCGTCGCCACGAAGGCGGGGCGCCGGCTCAATCCGCACGTGGTGGAGGGCTATACAGGCGGCAATATCGAGGCCTTCATCGACCGCAGCCTCGCAAATCTCGGCGTCGAAACGCTCGATCTCGTCCAGCTCCACTGCCCACCGCCGGAGGTCTACTACCGGCCCGAGGTCTTCGGCGCGCTCGATGGGCTGGTGACCAAGGGCAAGATCCGCCATTACGGAGTCTCGGTCGAGAAAGTCGAAGAGGCCCTGAAGGCTATCGAATATCCGGGAATCGCCACGGTCCAGATCATCTACAACATCTTTCGCCAGCGGCCACAGGACCTATTCTTCGCCGAGGCGAAAAAAAAGAATGTCGGCGTCATCGTGCGCGTGCCGCTGGCGTCCGGCTTGCTTTCGGGCAAGATCGGCAAAGATACGGTCTTTGCTCCAGACGACCACCGCAACTTCAATCGTGACGGCGAAGCCTTCGACGTCGGGGAGACCTTTGCCGGCGTGCCCTTCGACGTGGCGCTGCAGGCGGTCGACGAGCTTCGTACGCTGGTGCCCGCCAATGTGCCGATGGCGCAATTCGCCTTGCGCTGGATCCTCGCGCAGGACGCCGTTTCCGTCGTTATCCCCGGAGCCCGCAATGCCGCGCAGGCGCAGTCGAACGCCGCCGCCAGCGCCCTTGCGCCGATCGACGGCGCGACGCTCGCGGCAATCGAGGCGCTTTACGAGCGGCTCGTCAAGGTTCATGTTCATCAGCGCTGGTGATGGATGAACCGGTGAGAGGGTGATGACGAGGGAGGCATTCGATCTCGAACGCTTCGTCGCGGCGCAGGAAAGCACCTATCCGGCTGCTCTTGCGGAGCTTCGTGCCGGGGCCAAGCGGACCCACTGGATGTGGTTCATCTTTCCGCAGATCGCGGGCCTCGGCCATTCGCCGACGGCCCGATTTTATGCGCTGTCGGGCCTCGGCGAGGCGCGCGCCTATGTCGGACATCCGCTTCTCGGCCGACGTATTCTCGAATGCACGGAAGCGGTCAATGGGGTCAGGGGGCGCACCGCTCTTGAGATCTTCGGCCGGCCGGACGATCTGAAGTTTTGCTCATCGATGACGCTCTTCGAAGCGGCGGCGCCTGATGTCGACGCCTTCACCCGGGCGCTCGACCTTTACTTCGACGGCGTCCGGGACAAGAGGACGATTGAGATTCTCGGGAAGAGCTGAACCGCGCTCAAAACGATGCGGCCGCTCCCTGCGACAGGACGAGCAGGAACAGCACCGCACAGACCGTCAGGCCGGCGATGATGAGCATCAGTTCCTTCATCATATAGCGATACATCGCGTCCCTCCTTTGCGGACGGCGAGTGCTGCTCCAGCACCGCACGTCCTGTTCGACGTGCAAGGGGCTGTAGTGCTTCGCATTGCCGCATGCCTTGATCCTGAACCGGTCGAGGCCCAAGTGAAGGTGCAGCGGATCTAATATGGGAATCCGTTATGCGGCTTTAAGTTCCGCGCGAAGCACAAGTGTGTGAACGCTGGCGAGCGCCCGATGGAACGTCGCGCGCGCCCCGTTCAATCCCACTTCACCCGCCTGAGATGAGAGTTGCGAGCGCTGGCCGGAACACTATCTCCAGGAGTCCATCGCTCTAAAGCGCCCTTCATCGCACAAACTATGCAGGAGCTTGCTCATGCTTGTTAGGCTGACCGTACAGACGATCGTCTGGTTCGGGTTCATCGGAGCCGTCCTCTTTCTTTCCGCCGGAACGCTCGCCTGGCCCGCGGCGTGGAGCTACCTGTTCCTCATGCTTGCGCTTTCGTTCCTCGTCGGGCTGCTCCTTGCCCGGCACGATCCCGCGCTGCTCAAGGAAAGGCTGGCTGCCCCAATCCAGGAAGGCCAGCCCCTGGCCGACAAAGTGCTCCTTTCGGTGATCCTCCTGTTCCTTGTCGCCGGCTTCGCCTTCATGGCGCTCGATGCAGCGAGATTCAAATGGTCTTCCATGCCGGTCTGGGTGCAGGCTCTGGGTGCGCTGCTCCTCGTCCTCTCCATCGGATTCAGCTATCGGACATTGCGCGAAAACAGCTTCGCATCGCCGGTCGTCAAGGTGCAGACCGAGCGTGCGCAAAGCGTGATCACCACGGGACCCTATCGTTACGTCCGTCATCCCTTCTATACGGGCAGTCTTCTCTTCGTCGCCGCAACCTCTTTGTTCCTGGGCTCCTGGTGGGGGCTGCTCGTGGCACTCGGACTGGCGGTATTGCTCGCGATCCGGATCGGCATAGAGGAAAGGGCGCTGCGTACCGGGCTGGCCGGCTACGATGCCTATGCGGAACGCGTGCGCTACCGGCTCGTGCCCTACGTGTGGTAGCCGACCCGGCCGTTCGCCGTTGACTCCTCCGATGATGAGAGGAGAATGTCATCTTCCGCGTCACTACAGTGCCCCGCGTCCCGCCGGACGCCCGAAAGCTGCTGTAGCACTTTGAAGCGCTGCATTTTTCTCTTGAGTCTGAACGGCTTGGGGAGACTGCAGCAGGATAGGAGAGGCGCCTACGATGACGATCGCCAGGAGACTTCAGGACTATATCGACAGCGAAGGGATCACCTACGACACCCTCGCGCATCACCGTACCGCAACCACCAGTCAGACTGCCGAAGCCGCCCATGTGCCGGGCAACAGGCTCGCCAAATCCGTGGTCGTTCACCACGAGATGGGCTACGCGCTCGCCGTCGTTCCGGCCACGCATCGGGTCGAGCTCTCCACGCTGCAGGACGTCATGAACCGCCGTCTCGGCCTCGCCTCGGAGGAGGAGGTCAGCGAGCTCTTCAACGATTGCGAGACCGGAGCCGTCCCGCCCATCGGCGAAGCCTATGGCGTGCCGGTCATTCTCGACGAGAGCCTCGACAGGGCAAACGACGTCTATTTCGAGGGCGGCGACCACAGGACGCTCGTGCATATGAGCGGCACCAATTTTCGCAACCTGACGAAGGATGCGCGGGTCGCCCGGTTCAGCCACCCGTCATGATCCGTGCAGCGGCACAGGCAGACCCGATGCCGCTCAGCCTTCTTTGCTACTGCCCGACCTGCACGCGGTAGACGGTGACCAGGGTTGCGCCCGGCGCGAGAGCTTCCGCAAGCCGCCAGCGGATCTGGCGGTAATCCGATGCCTCGGCGACGACGCGGCTCTTCGTCCCGTCTGCCAGAACGACCGTCTTATAAGCCGGGACACTCTGCCAGGATTCACCCTCGATCAGCACCTCGAAGGCGGCCTTCTGCGAAACCGCCAGACCCGCATCGATGAACGAGGTGTTGGCCGGGATCGGCCCATTGATGATCAAGCCGGAAAGCGGTTCCTTCGACACGTTGCTGTAACGTCCCGTATATTGCAGGAGATCACCCGGAGCAGCCGCATCGGCCGACGAAAAGGTCTCCTTGCCGTCCTCCCCGGTCTCGACGCTTTGCGCTGCAAGGCTGGCCGACAGCGGCGCCGCCTGTTCCTGCGCGAGCACGTTCCACGAGGCCAAGGAAAGCCCGGCCGCCAAGAGCGATGATATGATCCAGTGCCTCACAGTGCCTCCGTCCGAAACGCCGTCCATCTGCCGGCTGCAGAATGGCAATACGACGCACGATCTGCCGCATGGTCTGGGCGCCGATCGCTCCCGGCCAGCGTGAATTTCACACCCGCTTAGGCCACGAAAGGCCGCTTATGAGCAAATAAGACTGTCCCCCGCGCCGCCACTTGTTTGCTTTCCTCATTCCTGTGCTTGTCACAGGAATCCAGGCAGACCAAGTCCTTGGGCTGGAAAGGCACTTCCGCGCCGCAGACGCGGCGCTGCTCTCATCCCCGTGACGAGCACAGAGATAAGGGCGGAGAGGGTGCGGTGCCTCGGCGCGTTTCATAAAAGACGTAACCTTTCATTGCGTGACAGGTTGAGCATTCCCTCGCACATCGGCAAGCGAAAGTTGTCGTGGCCGCACATCTCAATCCCTCATTCCTGTGCTCGTCACAGGAATCCAGCCAGACCAAGTCCTTGGTCTGAAAGAACGCTTCCCGCGCCGCAGACGCGGCGCTGCTCTCATCCCTGGGACGAGCACAGGGATGAGGTGAGGAGAGATTGCAGTCCTCCGAAAGCACTTTGAGCTGCTGCATGTTTTTGTCCTTTGATCGGCTACGATCAAGGGACACATGCAGTGGCGCACCGTCGGTACTCAAGGAATTCAAACGCATCGCCATGCGTGCCGACAAAACCGCTCAACAGCCCTTAATTCGCGATCCTGACCTGGAATGCGACGTTGCCCGTGGCGCCGGGGCTCATGGTTCCGGTGCAGTCCCAGCGTAGCGGGCCGGCATAGCCGATCACACCTCCGCCGGCCGGAACGGTCAGGGCGCAGCTCATGCCCGATGGCGCGACGGCGGCACCGGGCGGACCGGAGAGCCTGGTATAGGCCGGCGTCTCGTCGTGGATCGAGAGGTCGAACACCACCTCTGCCGACGGGTTGGTGAAGGCGATCCGGTATTCGAGGATGTCGCCGGGCGCGCCGGCCGAGGAGACCGCGAAGCCGCTGCCGGACGTGACGTTGCGCACCCGCTTGACCAGGCTGATCGTGCCGCCTGCCGGAACCGTGAGCACGTCGTGATCGGTGAGCGGGGCCAGCAACGCCAGCGTGCCCGAAAGCGCCGTGTCGGCGGTCACGTCGTATTCGAGGGCGGCGCCCCCGGCCGTACCGGCCGACGCCTGCACCCGCACGATCAGGCACACCTCCTCGCCCGCGGCGACGCTGACCGCTCCGGCCGCCGCGGTTTCGCCGCTGTCGAGCGTTCCCGAGCAGTCGGCATCCCGCAAGAGCGTGTAGGTGAAGGCGGACAGGGCGGGCCGGCCGATGGCATTGGCGATGGAGAAGCTGGCCGTCGCCGCGGTCGTCGCCGTATAGCGATGCGCCAGAAACACCGTGCCCCCCGGCGCCACGGTCGCCGCGCCGTCATCAGCAAGTCTCGGCTTTTCGATGACGCCGAAAAGGACGGAATGATAGTCGGTCGTGGTATTGTGGGTGAAGGCGACGGCATCGTATCCGGGCGTCGCGACCGTGCCGCCGGTATTGCCGGGCCCGCCACTGACCCCGGCAAGCTCGGCCACCGGAGCGCGCACGACGCAGACGCTGGCCCCGCCGGCAGGGCCGGCAAGCGGCAGCGAGAACGTGCCGTCGCCGGCCGTAACCGTGCCGGCATAGGTGGTGGCGCCGCAATCGGTGAAGCGGACAGGAATGTCGCCGAGGCCTGCCTCGCCAACGTCCAGTGCGGCGTTGTGGGCGGTGCCGCCGCCGGTGCCGTCGTCGCGGATGACCTGGCCGGAGAGAGTGAAGCCGACAAAGCGGTTGGTGAAGCTGCAGACGAGCCTGGCGCCGGCCCTGGCGTTGGCCGCCGGGATCACCAGCGTTCTGCCGTCGGCAACCGAGCCTATCACTTCTCCCCGGGGATTGCCGGTTTGCTGCCAGTTCTGATCCTCGCAGCGCGCCGAGCTCAGCCGCCACCCGGGCGGCAGGGCCTCCTCGATCGCGGTCGGCACGTCCGGCGCGGCGAGCGTGACCGGATTTCCGGTCACCGCGGTCCCCGGCGCCGACGTCGCAAGGCTGTAGCTTCCGTCGGTCGGAAAGCCGTTGTGGTTCGCCGCCGTGCCTTTGAAGGTGAACGTCCCCGTACCGCCCTCGGAGATCTTCGCGATCGTCACGACCGGCGTGACGGGCGTGACGCCGAGGCACTGGTCGGTCACCGTGTTTGCGAGATTGGCCGAGATCGCGGTGATATTGCCCGCACCATTGGTCGTGATTGAATTGGCGCAGGAGGCCGGGCCCTGCGACGCAGCCGTCGTGACCTGCGCCGTCACCGTGCAGCTGCTCGGCCCCGCCGTCAGGCTGCCGCCGCTCAAGGTGACCGTTTTGCCGTCGGCGCTGCCGGTGACCGTGCCGCCGCATTGCGAGGCAGCCGGTGCACTGGCGAGCGTCAATCCATTCGGCAGCGTGTCGGTGAAGGAGAGCCCGGTCTGCGCGCCCGAACCGCTCGGGTTGGTCAGCGTGAAGGTCAGCGTCGTCGCCTCGCCTTTCTTGATCGAAGCGGCGCCGAACGCTTTGGTCAGGGAGGGTGTCAGCCGGATGCTGACACACTGATCGGTTACGCCGTTCGCCAGGTTGGACGAAAGCCCGGAAAGGTTGCCCGGACCGTTGGTGGTGCTCTGATTGGGGCACGATGCCGAGCCCTGCGACGCCGCCGCCTTGACGGTAGCGGTAATTGTACAGCTGCTCGGCCCCGCTGGCAGGCTGCCACCGCTGAGGCCGATCGTGCTGCCGTCGGCGCTGCCCGAGACACCGCCCCCGCACTGGGATGCCGCCGGCGCGCCGGCCAGTACGAGACCGCTCGGCAAGGTATCTGTGAACGAGAGCCCGTTCTGCGCGGCCGCACCTGTCGGATTGGTGATGGTGAAGGTCAACGCAACGTTTTCGCCTCTCTTCACCGAACTTGCCGCGAAATTCTTGGAAAGGGACGGTTTGAGTTCGAGGATTTCGACATAGCCGTCGGCGCCCTTGCGGCCATTAGAGGAATTGGCCGCGGTCGACGAGGTGGAAGGACCCGTCGCGAACAGACTGCTTTGATTGCTTCTGCATGAGCTTCCGCCCGTCGAGGGGGTTCCGTTATCGGAGGCATTGAACGCATATCCCGAACCGGCTACGCCTCCAGCATACCCACCTCCACCGCCGCCACCGCTGCCGCCGCTGGCAGCATAACTAGCTGACGCGCCATTGCCTGAGGTGTTGCAGTTGGATTTCGATACGAACCCGCTGGCGTTTCCGCCGTTTTCGGGAGAGCGGTAGACATAGTTCGAATCTCCAGCGCCGCCGCCACCGCCGCCGCCGCCGGCCGCCTTCAGTATGTCTGTCCCATTTAGCGCGAGCGAGGTGCCGCCGCCGCCGCCGCCGCCATAGGTGCCCCCGCTTATGATCGCTCTCCCGCCGCCATCGCCGCCGCGGCCCACGCCGGTGCCTCCCTTTGCGTAATTGTCCGGCAGAAAGCCGCCGTCGCCGCCGCGCGCAACAGTACCGCTGATCTTGTCGCCGGGGACAACGTTCACGATGGCATCGATGATATGGGCGGCGCCGCCCCTGCTGTAGCCGGTATCGATAAACTCGTTACCCGCGCCGCCGACACCGCCGACCACCCGTACCTTCACGCGGGTCACGCCGGGCGGGACCGTGTAGGTGTACGATCCGGGGCCGAAGGTCTCTGCCTGCGCCAACGTCACGAGTGCCAAAAAGTCGACGGAGGCGAGTGCCGCGATCGCACATGCAGAGACCACCCGCGCCGCGCCCCACAACCAGGAGCCCGGCGCACGGCCCTCCCTTGCGGCAAAGCGCGCCAACCGGGGGACAGCTGCGAACCCCGCGATCATATCAGAACCCGCCCGCTGCCCGGCAACGTCTCACGGAAGCAGGCGAAATATACCCGGGAGCCGTCATTGACGAGAAAGACCGTTGCACTTTTGGCAAAACGGGGCAGAGAGATCATCAAGAATTGCTTTCCTTCCGCATGGTTCATCCGGTTCGCGATCCTGACCTCAATTCCGACGTCGCCGGTGCCGAACTGCTCGGCGCGCGCCGGTCCGCCGGGCGCAAGAAGCTGCGCCGAGGCGGCAATCGCCCACATCGTTGCCCCCGTATGGTATCCGTCTGCAGCGGGACGGGCGGAGGCTCTCGCCCGGAAGCCGGTTTCCGAGTGCCCGGAGCATCACCTGCTCTCCCCTTCGACCGGCACCGTCAAACCCGCACGGTCGAAAAAGCCCCAGAGCGAATCGTCGAGCTTGATCGAGAGCCGGATATAGGGGCCAGCCGTATAAATTTCGGAGACGCTCGAGGCATTCACCTTCGTAAGGTTATAGCCTGCGGCGAGGATCACGTTCTTCGCCGGCACGAAGCCGATCTCCGCTCCGACGCCGCTGTGGCTCTGACCGGTGAGGGGATCGTAGAAGAGCGTGCCGTTGAAGCCCAGCCGCAGGCGCAGCTCATCCTCCAGTTCGAAGTCCCGCTCGACACCCGTTTGCGCGAGGAGGACGAAGGTGTCACCGGTCACGTCGCCGACCGACTTCGCCTGGAACTGCCCGGCCTGCTTGGCTGTGATGCGCATATCCGTGCCGAGCGCCCAGGAACCGGCGGCCGACCAGTAGGCCGTGTCGGCATCGATATCGGTGGCGAAGTCGCGCTCCACCCTGATGCCGCCGAGGAACAGGGCGTCGATGCTCTCCTCATCTGGCCTGAGCGCGGCGCCGATGCGCAGGTGATCGCGCAGGCGCTGTTGCGTGTCGGTGTCCGCCGTGGCCAGGCGGTTTTCGACGGCCCAGGTCCACTCGCCGGCCCGCTGGCTCCAATATTGCTGGCCATAGGCCGTATAGCCACCGTCCTTGAAGGACAGTTCGGCACCGAGGGCAAGCCGGGCGTTTCCGTCGCGGAGCGTTGCGAGGTAGCCGGCCGCAAGCGTGGTCTGCGGCGTGTCCTCGTCGTCGTCCACGCCGAAAGGCAGCCCGATCAGTTCGTCGAGATCGTAGGGCTGGAAGCGCTCGATGCTCGCATAGACGCGCGTGTCCTCGCCAGCGATCCAGCCCGGCAGATCCCAATGGCCGATCTCCCAGTCGCCGGCGACACCGCCCGCGAAGCCGGTCTGCGAACCGCCGCGCATCTCCCCAAAAGTCTTCACGTCGTCGTTGAGACGGTATTCGACGCCGGTCTTCATCGTTCCGGTCGCACCGTCGGCGCTGGAGAAATCGAGAAATTCCGATCCGCTCGTAGCCCAATCGACGCCCGTATAGATCTTCACGCGCTCGTTCACCTGATAGGATGCCTCCAGGAGAGCACGCAGGTGCGAGAAGTCGGTGAGGTCTGCCTCGACCTCGCCTTTGAGGGCCAGGCTGGGCAGGGCAGCCGGGCTCCACTCGGCTCCGAGAACGCCCGAGGGAACGGACCGCGGCTCCTCGCCGTCGCCCGGTTCGAGGCGGACGATGCGCATGCCGGCAGAGACGGTAAGCTCGGGATTGATCATCCAGCTCGGCAGCACCTCGACACCGAAGCGTTCGTTGCCCGAAGGCATCTGCTGGTCGTAGAGCGCCGACGTCGTGATCTTGAGGCGGGGCGAGACGTTCCAGTCGGCCGACACGTTCACCTCGGCACTGCCGGGGGAGAGAGACGAGCCCTCGGCGAAATCCTCGTCGGCCCGGGCGGCGCCTACGCGGAGCGTGACACGCTCTCTCTTGACCTCGTAGCCGAGGCGCGAAGCAAGGCCGTTCTCGCCATCCTTGTCGACGGTTTGCGCTACTTCGACCTCGGCTTTTCCGTAGGTGCCGAGATCGGCCGAGACATATCCCGCGCGCACGGTGCGGCGATCGTCGAAGCTGCGCTCCGCTTCGGAGCGTATTTCGCGGTAACCGACGGCGATGCGGTCGTTCACCCTGTAGCGGGCCTCTCCGGCATAGACCCAGTAGGGGTCGCCGTCCGTCTCGAGTTCGTAGGTGACGCGGATGAAGTTCGGGTTGCCGTCGCCGTCGAAAGCCGGGACCGGCGCATTGAAGATGATCGAGTTGCCGAAATAGTCCAGCCGATAGTCGTCGAAGCGCTTGAGGAGCACGGTATCGACGACCACCGAGGGCTGGCGCCGGTCGCGCGTGATCACCTCGACCTGTTCCGAGCCTTCCGCATAGCCCGTCAGATCCAGATCGTAGGGACCCGACAACCCCTCGGCGCGGAACTCGCGTATGACCTGGCTCTGATCCGTTCGCCCGGCGAAGAGATCGATGGTGACGGGACCGGCTTCGACATGGGCCCGGGCACCGGTCAGCAGCCTGCTATGGGAGCCGAGCTGAAACTCGCTCGCCTGCGGAGAGATGTCTATGTCGCCGTAGAGAACGTAGTTGAGACCCTTCTCGACTTTCACGTAGAGCCGGGAGCGGGACTGGGCGTCATAGCCGCGCTCCGACGCGTCGCCGTAAACGGGATAGTATCGCTCGGGATCGATGTCGCGGAACAGCCGCTCCTCGGTGTCGAGATCACCGTCGTAACGCAGCGTCAGCAGAGCATCGCCCTTGATCTTGCCCTGCAGATAGAGCTCGCCGTCCACGCCGGTCGTGACGCCGTCGAAGCCCTCCAGTCCCGTGGCGGGCTCGACGCTGCCGGGCAGCCGGACCACGCCCTCCACGACACCGGCGATGATCCTCCTGCTGTCGTCGGCCAGAAGCTTGACCTCGGACTCGAAGCGGCCGAGGCCGTTGCGCACGGCGATCCTGTGCGTGCCGGAGAGCGCCGGCGGATAGTAGTCGACAAGTGCCTCCCCCTTGTCGACGAATATCTGAACCCCCGGCTCGGTCGTGCGGATGTCGTCGGCTCCCCACCGGCCCTGACCGGACGCCTCCAGCGTCACGTCCATGGAGGCCTCGGTGGCCACGCCCTCGGCATCGACGAAGCGGATCAGGACCGGGATGGGCGAGGCCGGATCGGCGAAGGCGGCGGGCGGCGCGACGAGTTCGATCCTCGCCGGGCGGCCCGCCGCAAGGACCGTGATTTCCCTGCGCCCGCGGACATTGCCGAAAGGATCCGAGAACGTGGCCTCGAGCGTGTTGCGGCCGCCTTCGAGACGGACCGCGACATATTCGGCCGCCTGAACGCCTCCTGCCGAATAGACGACGCGCTGACCGACCTGTCCTTCGGAAACCGGCTTGCCGTTGAGGTTGAGCCCGAGCTTGCCCTCAGCCGGCCCCTTCACGCGGATGGAAACGATATCGCTGTTGAGCAGGCTGTCGGACTCCAGGTCGAGAAAGCCGAGCTCGGCGGACAGTCCTTTGATCTCGGCCTCCAAATCGCGCGTGCGTTCGAGAGCCAACGCTTTCGGCGTGCCGGTGTCCACGGCCGCGGGCGGCCTGCCGTTCTCGGACCGGTCCCGCGCGACGATCTGCGTTTCGGTGTTCTTCGTCGCTTCGCCGCGGGACGACGAAAGGCGCCCGAAGTAGTCGACCCACTCCTCGCCCCCGAGTTCCAGCCGTTCCGGAACCGGAGCATTCCCGTCCGGATCCACATTTTCGGCATAGGCCTGCCTGCGGGCTTCGAGTTCGGCGAGAACCTCGTCGCGGCTGACCCCCTTTCGGGGCGTGACCGCGAAATATTCGCTCGCCACCTGCCCCGGCAGCATGCGCAGATAGCGGCTGCGGGGGCTCAGCGCGTCGCGCGCCGACGTCGAGCGGGATTCGACCGTCGCCGGCAGCGTGGCCGTCGAAATGGCGACGACATGCGCCCCGGGGAGCAATCCCGGCATCGAATATTTCCCTTCGATGTCGGTCACCACGCTCGCCCCGGTCGAGAATTGAAGCTTGACGCCCGGAATTCCGGGCTCCGCATGCTCGAGAGCGCCTTTCGCCGAATCCCCCCCGGCCGGCAGATAACGGTCCTGCCGCCCGTTTTCGTTGAAATCGATGTAGACTTTGCCGAGGACGACACCCTCGTCGCTGAAGACGCCGCCGTCGCGTTCGATGCGCACTACGGCGCGCGCATCATTGGAACGCACGGCCCCCCTGCCGGCCAGATGACCTGACGCATGGGCGATATTGACGAGTTGACCGCTGGCAGTCGGGTCGACGACCGCCATGTAGGTCAGCGTCACCGCACCGTTGGGTCCGACGAATCCGACGTCGAAAACGAGGTTCCGGCCCGGAAATCCCGAGACCTTGACGGGTTTGCCGTCGAGGCGGAGCGTGCCTTCCAGGTAGGTGATGCCCTTCGGCAAACCGGCGTGGATGAAGGCGTCCAAAAGTCCAATGCCGGTGGTGTTGGTCAGGGTGAGCGTATAGACCAGAATGTCGCCGGGCGCTGCGATGGCCTGGTCGACCGACTGTTCCAGCCGCAGCGCCGCGGAGCCGTCGGGATCGACCGGAATATCGACACCGGTGAAGGGGCCCGTCGTCTTGAACGGCCGCCCGTAGGAGGCATCCGGGTCCAGGTTGCGGCCCCAGGCGGGAAAGGTCGTTCGCGTCGAGGGGAAGGCCAGTCCCTCGGGCGGCAGCACCTCGATCCGGTACGTTCCTGCAGTGTCGGCAGCGCTCACGACGTAAAAGCCGCTCACATCGGACACGGTACGCTCTATCTCGGCGCCGGAGGCATTGCGGATTATGACGGTTGCGCCGGAGACCGCCGCGTTGCTGGCGGAGTGAAAGACAAAACCGCCGGGATTGACGGTAAGTACGGCGGATAGGTTTTGGCCGCCGCAGGTGGCGCTTGCGGACGCCTTCGTGCTCCGGTCCCCGGACAGGATGTTATCGCCCTCCACCGCCGGCAGCACCCGCTGGATTGGAATGAGCGTGGTGGTGAAAAGGCCGGTATTCGACCCCGTTTCCGTCGCCAGCACCGTCTCGAGATCGGCCTCCGGATCGGTGGCAATTCTGATCGGAATCCGGTCCACACCGTCCGTGATGTTGCACGCGGCCGCATCCAGCTTCAGCCGCACGTTGCTGTCGAGCGCCGCGCTCGTAATCGGCGTTCCGTCGGGTGCCGTGTAGGTCAGCGTGGCGCTGCCGCCCTCGACGGGTGTCTTGACGAGATTGGAACTTATTTTGACCCAGTCGCCACCGACCTTCTGCCAGGTGGAAGCCGTATTGAGGATCGCGCCCGGCTGGATGTTCCCGGCGACGGCGACCTCGAATTCGAGGTTGGCGGAGAAACCGGCCGGATAATCGCCCGCCCTGAAGAAGGCGACCGCGTCCACCTTCGACCTATCCCCGGGGGGCGCCTTCACGTAGCTGTGCTGCGGCTGTCCTTCGATATGATAGAGTCCGATGAAGCCGCCCGTCGCCGTCACCGCGGTGACGCGGGTGTTGAGCGGCCGCGGATCACGCACCAGAACGCCGGACGCGGGCGACCCGTCCACCCGGATGGCGTTTCCCTCTATCTCCGAGTAGCCTGGGGTGGCAATGACGCCGTTGTTTCGCAGCCGCAGGCTATAGCGAAGCGTACCGCCCGCCGGGACTTCGTCGCGGTTGGCCAATTTTTCGAGAACGAGGCCCGCGGAGGAAATGACCGCCATGCCGGTGGCCGCGCCGGCAGCGTCGCCGTCTCTTGCGCTCAGCCGCACGCCTGCCGTGTCGCCCGCCTCCCCGGCAGCCGGCGTTTCGAACTGCACGATCACGGGTAGCTCGGTGCCGGCTGCGAGCTCGATCGCCATGTCGGGCGTGAGTTCCCACTCGCCCGGGTCGGCGGCGCCGTTGCGATTCTGGTCTATGATGGCGGCGACCTCGGCGAGGTCGGCATCGTCGCCGGAAAGCTGCTCTGCAACTGCCGACGGACTGACCGCCACGTTTCCGACATTGCGGATGTAGAATGCGAACTGACCGATCGAACCGGGTGCCAGATAGACGGTCTGATCGAAGACCGTTTCGATGCTCTTCACCTCTTTGACGCGGGTGACCACGATATTGGTCGATACGGACTCCTGAATGCCCAGCTGGGCGTTGAAATACGTAACGGTCGCCCGCGCCTCGATCCGGGCCGCGGCGGGCGGAGGGGCGGAGATAGCGGCAGCCGGGAACATCGAGGCAAGCGCCGCCAGGACGACGATAAATCTGCCAAGTGCCCGATACGTTACCGGCATTGTCTTTCCGATTGTCCTCATGCAGCGACCTTCGAGCGGACGGGACCCGGCCCGCCCGCTCGATCTTCGACGAACGCTATTGATCGATCCGGACTCGGAACGTGAGCGTCGCCTTCTGGCCGGGGCTTAAGGTGTCGTGCTTGGATTGAATGGCGCCGGTCGCGCGGTTGTCCGGCTGCTGGGATACGGACGCCGAGGAGCCGCCCTCCGCGACGGCCGACGAGCCGACATAGGTGGTGTATGCGGGAACCGCGTCGTCGATCTTCAATCCATCGGCGTTTGCGGTCCCCACATTGACTGCCGTGACCCGGTAGACGATGCATTCGCCGGGAGCGGCAGCCTGCGGGTGTGGGCTGAAGTCGACGTCCGCCTCGCCGTTGCAATCGGCATCGAGCGCCTGGCTCTTGGTAACGGTGACATTGCCGGACACCACAGTGACGGTTTCAGTGACCGCGTTGTTGCCCGTGTTCTGGTCGGTTACCGATGCGCCGCCGGGCCCGGTAAGATTGGTGCCGACGACGATCTTCGCACTCTCGGAAAGTCCGCTCGCCCCGGTGGAAGGCACCTGAACCCGCGAGAACAGAAGCGCGGTATCGTCCGGAGCGAAGCTCCCCTCGCCGACGATATCGGCGAGGCTGTTTACGAGCGTATCGCTCGAATCCCATACACCGTTCCCGTTAATGTCATGCCAAAGGGACTCGGCGAAACTCGGAAATGCCGGGTCATAGCCGATCGCGCCGTTTTTGATCGACACGTTACCGCGGTTCTCCAGCAGGTGGGTGATCACCACGACCCCGCCCGGCGCCGCCTGTGCGGTCTGGTCGGTGCTGATCGCGAGATCGACCCGCTGCCTGACCGTGACCCGGTCCAGCTTCGTATCGACAACCGAAGGGTTGCTCGTCGAAGCGGCACGGAAGTAGACATTCGTTTCGCCGAGTGAACTGGGCGAAGCAGAAGCCGGAGGCGTTACCCGCGCGGTGAGCTTCGCCGAGGCGCCGGGACTGATCACACCGGTGTTCGTCACCGTTTCGCCGTCGGCGTTTCTGAACACGACCTGCCACCCGGCGGGCATGGCGCCGGGCGCGAAGTTCGTTTCGCTGAAGGACAGGTTGAAGCTGTCGGGTACCGAACGCTTGTTGACCACGACGAGGGTGAATTCCGCAGCCTCCCCCGGGTTGGTGTCGACGGTCGTCCAGGGCTCGCCCCCATTGTCAACGGCGGCTCCGATTGCCTTATCGCCGCCGTTCTGCAGATCGACGGTGCCGCCGCCGACGGCGGCCTCGATCCGCAGCCTTGTCCGGTTCGACACGGCCGGGTTGGCGATCGCGGTGGCCGTCACCGTGGCCTCCCAAACCTCTTGGCCCGCCGACCGGGCGGAGCCGGAAGGAAGGTTTGCGCGCACGGAGAGTTTCGACACGGTGTTGGCAGCCACCTGTATGTCCGGCTGGCCGTCACCGTTCGTATCCAGGATCGGCGCACCGTCCGTGGCGAAAGTGAAGGTCGTCCCCTCGGGATAATTGCCCGGCGCGGCGGAAAAGTTGAAACGCTGCGCCGTATTCGAGTGGTTCGTGATGATCACTTCGAAGGGCACCGGCGTGCTCGAAGACAGATAGCCCGCGACATGGGCGATGGTGTCGTTTGCCTCCCCGTCCCCGTCCGTAGCGGAAATCACGCTGCCGCCGAGATTGTCGTCCGGCAGGTCGCTCTTCGAGCGGCCGGCATAGGCCGGGTCGGCTGCCGAACGATCGCCAGGGTCACGGCGATTGCGTCGCCATTGTCGACCGTAAGCCGTGCCTCGTTCGAGCTTTGCTGACCGGTTTGGTCCGAATCGATCGTACCGGTGTTCGCAATCGTGCCGGCCGCACCATCCGCGACGCTCGCTTCGAATTCGATGTAGCTCGTTTTGCCGACCGGGAGGGTGGAGATAACAGCCTTGAGGCCCAGGGTCTCGTCATAGGAATAGAATATCGTGTGGCCCTGGCCGTTCGTGTGGTCTGGCGTAGCGCCGCCCCCTTCGTTCATCGTGCCGCCGTCCGACCATTTGCCCGTTCCCGCCACGTAGACGAGCTCGTCAGGCAGGACGTCCGAGATTTCCACCTGCGTGGCATCGGCTCCGCCGGTATTGGAGTAGTTGAAACGGACACGCACCCTGTCGCCGGGTGTGAGAGAGCCCGAGTCGTCCCTATCTCCATCTGCGGCGAGGCTCATGTTCTTGGTGAACTGCAGAACGGCGCCGTCCACGACGTTTACGGTGTCCGTATCGGAGTCGTTCGGCTGGTTCGGCGTGCCGGAAACGAAATTGCCAGCCGTTTCGAGCGTGCTGGCGGCGGTGATCTTGAGCGTGGGACTGCCGGTCGCCCCCGGCGCGACATTGACCTCGACGACCACGCAGGCGCTTTCGCCCGGGTTGAGCGACCCCGTCCGGGTGATCGCCGTCAGCGTATTCGGTACGCCGTCACAGTCGTCGTCGGCATAGATGCCGGCCACGGAAAGACCGGAGCCGAGTTCGGAGGTGGTCAGATCGTATCTGTCGGCGGCATTACCGACGTTGGTGACGGTATGCGGGAAGAACGCATTGCCGCCGGCAATGACGTCCTTGCTCGTATCGTTCTCGATCTGGACTCCGGCGATCGTTTTGATCGTCGTTTCGACACGGTTCGAGGTGACCGAAAAGGTCTGTCCGGCCGACTGGTATGTCGCAACCGCCTGGTTGCCGATGACCGTACCGGCCGCGGGCGGCGCGGCGGATGCCGACGGCGCAATCGCCAGCAGACCTGCAGCCGCAACCAAAAGATGCGTCGATAATATCCTGCCCGACCGGTTCGCGCGCCGGTCGACCATTTCCAAATCTCTAGAATTTGCTGGCATGCACTCGCCTTCCCCTGACCGATTTCGAACAGGAATTGCGGAACCGGCCGCTTATATGCAAATAACCGAAAAATTTTAGGGGATTTGATTGCGGGATAGTTCGTCGCCGTCATCAGAACTCAGCGCCGCTGCCGGCTCCGCCGAAGCGCAAATCAGCGAACCGTCATTCAACCCATGGAAGAATATGCGCACGGTCACGAGCCGTCTTCGTGCGTCGGGACAACCCTCGAAACGCTCTCGAAAATGACGGAGGAACCGCTTCCTCCTGAAGGTCTCGTGATCCGCAAGATATCGAGCCGCGTTCCGCGGGCCTGGTCACAGGCCGACATATGGAGCGCGCCCGAAAAAGCCGCTTGCCCTTGAAAGTCTGAGATGATTCGGAAAATTTTTACGAGGCAGGCTTCAGTCTGCTTGCGCCATCGGATGCGCCGCGGCAATGCGCGGTGCATTCTCACCGGAAACGCAGGTTTTCCTTTGTAAGCTCGTCGACCGACGAGCAGCCCATCAGCTTCATGCCGCGTTCGATCTCTATGCGCATCAGTTCCAGCGCCCGTTCGACGCCGGCCTGTCCTGCCGCAGCGAGCGGGAAGAGATAGTAGCGGCCAAGACCGACCGCCTTCGCTCCCAGCGAGAGCGCCTTGAGCACATGGGTGCCGCGCTGCACGCCGCCGTCCATCATCACGTCTATCCTGTCTCCGACGGCCTGAACGATCTCGTCAAGCTGGTCGAATGCGGTGCGTGAACCGTCAAGCTGGCGCCCGCCGTGATTGGAGAGCACGATTCCGGTGCAGCCGATCTCGACCGCGCGCTTGGCATCCTCGACCGAAATCACGCCTTTCAGACAAAACTGGCCGCCCCAGTGCTGCACCATCTCGGCGACGTCGTCCCAGGACATCGACGGATCGAGCATCTCGGTGAAGTAGCGGCTTATCGACATCGCGCCGCGGCCCATATCGACATGGTTTTCCAACTGCGGCAGCCTGAAAGGCTCATGGCGAACGTAATTGACCGCCCAAGAGGGCTTGATCGCAAATTGTGTGATGCCGGCGAGATTGAGCTTGAAAGGAATGGCAAACCCCGTGCGCTTGTCGCGCTCGCGATTGCCCCCGGTGATGCTGTCCACCGTCAGCATCATCACCTCGATGCCGGCCTGCTTGGCGCGCCCCATCATCTCGCGGTTCAACCCACGATCCTTGTGGAAGTAGAACTGGTAGACCTGCGGGCCGTCGCAGATCCGCCGGGCCTCTTCCAGACTGACGGTGCCGAGCGAAGAGACGCCGAACATCGTGCCGAACTTCGCCGCCGCTGCCGCCACCGCACGTTCGCCCTGATGGTGGAACAGACGCTGAAGCGCGGTCGGCGAGCAATAGACGGGCATCGCCAGCCTTTGGCCCATCACCGTCACCGACATGTCGATATCGCCGACGCCGCGCAGGACATTCGGAACCAGATCGCAGCCCTCGAACGCGGTCGTATTGCGCCGGTAGGTGACCTCGTCATCGGCCGCGCCATCGATGTAGTTGAAGATCGGCGACGGCAGGCGCTGCTTTGCCATCCGACGGAAATCGTGGAAATTATAACAATCTTTCAGACGCATCTGCCCCTCGGACCCGAACGGCGGAATCAATAGCACTTTTTCGATAGAGCGGAATGAAGAATTCAAACGAGCCCCGGCGGGAATCCGGCGCTCAGTCCGTCGTCGAGCCGGCAATGATGGTGAGGCGCCGCATGGATGGTATGTGGACACTGAACAGGAAGACGCCCCACCATTCGGCGCCGTCATCGAAATAGTCCGAAACCTCCGGCAGCCGCATGTCGGACCAGTCGAGAATTTCGCTCGCGCGGTGCGGCGGCAATATGAAGTCCCTGATCTCCTCGAACACCGCCTGAACCTCGCCGGGCCTGGCGTCGAGCGGATAGGGCGGACTGGAGAAAGCGTAGGCGAACTGCCCGCCGGTTTCGGGGCAGGCGCTTCCACCCGACATGATCTTCACACCGTCGAGCGAGCTCAAGACCGGATCCGTCAACTGCCACCCGTCGGCGGTCTTATAGCGGCCGAGCCTCAGCAGGTTGCCGCTGTCCGGGTCGTACCAGTCGCCGAAGAATGCCTTTTCGGTGATGCGCCGGCTTCCCAGAGCGCGCAGCTTCCCGGCATCGAACCTATGGAAGTGGCGCAACGCCTGCGGGATTGCCGAAAGCACCTCCTCCTCCGTACCGCCTACGTTCTCGAAGACCGCGAAATCGAGCACGCCCAGCATCTTGTCGAAGCGTTCAAAGGCAGGCGGCAGCTTCTCGATCCGGTTCATTTCAGTTTTTGGTCCGTCCAGTCGTCCGTCTTCAGGGGCTCCGCAGCCCCAGTAAAAGCTCTGTCGCGGGTCACAAGGACCGCATCGAACGCGACCGCATGAGCAGCAATCATCATAGCGAGGGGCGCGAGAGCCGCGCCCTTGGCTTCACAGGCAGCGCGTAGGTCGCCATAGCTTCGGGCGGCAGCGCGATTCCAGGGCAACACGTCTACCCGAAGAAGGAATTGCCTGACCCGTTCAGATAGCGTCCTCGGATAGCCTCGCTTGGCGAGACCGTAGAGCAACTCCCCCTCGGTGACGGATGATACGACAATATCCGTGATGGGAAGCGAAACCAACCGATCGATGATCTCGGGGCGGTCACCCTTGATGACATGACCGGCAATGTTGGTATCGAGCATCCACAGGCTCATTCCTTCCAGCCCTCGAACGGATCTCTATCCTGCGAAGGCTGCTTGCGGTCGGCCGGCCCCAGGAAGTCGTCCCCGACCTGATCCTTGCCATAGAGTTCAAAAAGACCGTCCCATGAATCCGGCTTGCGTGACAGAATGACATCACCGGTCTTCGGATCACGACGAACGAACACCTCGCTGCCCTCGAAGCGGAACTCTGCAGGGAGCCTGACGGCCTGGCTGCGGCCGCTGGCAAATATCTTGGCTGTTTTGGTTGCCACGGTAACCTCCGCTTTCGATATCTATCATGATATATACCAGCAGAAGATGCCTATCAAGCGGAGGACATCGACGGGGACTTTCGAGACGCTGCCGATCCGTGCAGGCCGGCGGCGTTCGCCATTTCTACCCATGGCACCCGCCCCCGTTGGCATGCGCGCCTGATATCTCGTCGCGACTATTTCAGAACGACAACGGCTTCGACTTCGAAGAGCATGGTGTCGATTGCAAGCTTGGGAACGGGAACCAAAGTCTGCGCCGGCAGCGCGGCGCCGAACATTTTCTTGACGTTGCTGGTCAGCACCTCAAGCTTGGACATGTCGTGATCGACGACGAAGACCGTGAGCTTGGCGACCTGATCCGGCCTGGCACCGAGGGCATCGAGGGCCGTGCGCAGATTTGCATAGGCCTGCTCGACCTGGACAGCGAAGTCCGGCGACAATGCTCCGCTGCTGTCCTGGCCGCCCTGCCCGGAGATATAGGCCACCCGGCCCTCGCGGGGCACGATCGCTGCCGTGCTGTAGCCGTTCGGCGTCGGGTCGTAGAGGTTTTGCGGGTTGACGATGGTCAGCTTGAGATCATTCTCATTCGCTGTCGTGGCAGTGGGAACGCCGGTGGTGATGATGATCAGCCCTCCGATAAGCAGATGCGTGATTGCGCGTGACATGTTTTTCTCTCGGGTCCGGGGCTGCGCGCAATGTGCCTCGCCGCCTTCGGGATTGAACTTTTACTGCCGCATGATTTGATGACTCGTACGGTGTACTATTCACTCGCATCGTACATAGTACGAGTCAACCGTTCAGGATCGACTTTCGTCGCCTTGTCGGCTTAAATCGGCATTCTGATCAGCAAGGAAGACGGATGACGGCCAAACGCAGCGGCGCCCGGAGCAAACGGCCTCAGCGGACAGGTGTATCGCCACCGTCCGCGCAGGAGGCACGCAGTGAACCGTCTCTATCCCGGCAGCGTATCGTGGCGACCGCGGTAGAGCTGCTGGACGCCCACGGGATAGACGGATTGACGATGCGTCGGCTGGCCGATCGCCTCGGCTCGGGCGTGATGAGCCTGTACTGGCACGTCGACAACAAGGAGGATGTCTTCGATCTGGCACTGGACTCGGTGCTCGAATACCGTAGACCGCCACGAACGGTTGAGTCTCAGGACTGGCGCGGAGAAGTCGTTCACGTGCTCGAGGACTGGCGCGCCAGCATGCTGCGCCATCCCTGGTCGGCATCTCTGCTGCCGCGCCGGGCGCTCGGCCCGAACATCCTCAGCCGCCTGGAACTGCTGGGCAGAACCTTGTCCGGAGCCGGTGTAGCCGACGCAGATCTGAACGTCGCGATATGGTCGCTGTGGAACTATGTGATGGGCGCCACCGTCACCCGGGCGAGCTTCGACGTCTCGGACGATGACAGGGCCGCGGCACAGCAGCGCCTTACATGCCTCGACGAACACTACGCGACGATCGGACGCTCCCGTCTGCTGCTGGACAACGATTGGGACGGCGCCTTCCGGAAGGGCCTCGACTTCCTGCTAGACGGCCTTGCTCCGAGACAATGAGCGTTCGGGTTTTCCGAGGCCGTTGCGACATGATCATGTGAATGAATGCCGCTCAGCCAACGCAGAGCCGTTCGACATTTCGAGGACTTGCAGATGACAACGAACCTTCCCGAACTGCGAAGTGCCCGTCTCATCCTCCGCAGTCCTATCCGCGAAGACGTAGACGTGCGCCTCGCGCTCGGACGCCACAAGGAAATCATCGAGGCCTATGGTGGCGCCTTCGATCCTGACGCGCCCTTTACCAGGCGGCACGCGGAAGCCGCCATGCGCCACATCGAAGAGCAGGAATATGCGTGGGTAATCGATGCTGGTCGCTTCATCGGTCATGTCCGCTTTCACAGCATGGACAGGCGCGACAAGCGCGCCGCCCTCGCGATCGGCATCGATGACCCTGCCTATCTCGGCCGAGGATACGGCACAGAAGCGATCATGCTCGCTCTGGCCTATGCCTTCTCGACCGGCCTCCACCGCATCTCCCTGAGGGTGCTGGCAAGCAATACCCGCGCGATCGCCTGCTATCGCAAGTGCGGATTCCTTGAGGAAGGGCGTGAGCGGGAGTCGGCATTCATCAACGGCCGATGGGAAGACGACATAATCATGGGGGTGCTGGACAGAGAATTCCGCGGGCGGCCGAAGTGACCGTTTCGGGTGGAAAGTCCGCGTCGACGCCCTTGAACGTGAACGGGCAAGAAGCGGACGGTCCCCACAGACCTATTCGGAGGCAAAGAGGACGGAGACAATTGGAAAGAAATGGCGCACCCGAAGAGATTCGAACTCCTGACCCCCAGATTCGTAGTCTGGTGCTCTATCCAGCTGAGCTACGGGTGCGTGCCTGGAAGCGGTGACCACCGCTTGCGTGGCGATCCTCTAAAGCGTCCTTTCGGCGATTGCAAGCGCCTTCGGGAAAAAATTTCATTTTTACGACGATGCCGTGAGGGGACGGAATCTCAGGAACGTCCCTTGGCGCGGAAGGCATCGAGCCGCACCGGGCGGTCCGGCAGTTCTATGCGAAACAGCGTGCCGGGAGTGGGCTTTTCGACGAGTGCGATCGTTCCGCCATGGGCAAGCACCAGTTCGCGGGCGATTGCCAGACCCAGGCCCGTTCCGCCGGAGCGCGCCGAGCCGCGGAAGGCGGCGAAGAGATTTTCGCGTGCCTTGGCAGGCATGCCGGGCCCTGTGTCGTCGATCGAAATCGTCACCACGCTGCCGGTACGCAACGCCGAAACCGAGATCCGCCGCTCGGAACCATCCTCCGGCTTGTAATTGGCCAGCGCCTCGACCGCGTTGCGACAGATATTGTGGACGATGCGGAACAGCTGCTCGCTGTCCGCGTCCACCTCGATGTCGTCGCGGATCTGTATCTCGAAATCGATACCGTCCTGGCGATCGACGGCGAGCAGTTCGGCTACGTCCTCGACCAGCGGCCGCAGCGCCAGGAAACGCCGATGCGGCTCGGCCTCCGTCGTGCGGCCGTAGGAGAGCACTTCGCGCGTATAGCCGACAGCGCGGTCGATGGTCCGAAGCAATGTCGGCGCGAAGCGCTTGACCACGGGATCGTCCACGTCGGCCAGGCGATCGGAAATGAGTTGCGCGGAGGACAGGATGTTGCGCATGTCGTGGTTGATCTTGGAAACGGCGAGGCCGAGCTCCGCAAGGCTCTTCTGCTGCTTCAGGGTTCTCTGCAATTCGCGCTGCATGCTCGCCAGGTGCTGACCGGCGACCGCCAGTTCGTCCTTGCCTTTCGGCGGCACCAGCACGCGCTCGGGGCTCGACGGCTCGTCCGAAAACTCCTGCATGCTCTTGGTCAGCCGCCTGATCGGGAGAATCAGCATGCGATTGATGGCCAGGAAGATCAGCGCCGCGGTGATCAGCGAGATGACGATCGACAGGAGGAAGACGTTGCGCGAATAGACGAGCATGGCCGTGCGCAGCTTGGCGTCCTTCATCACCAGCTCGATCGTCGCCTCGCCTTCGCCCAGCGGGCCATAGACGCGCACCACCCGGTTGCCGCCGAAGATGAGCGTGTCGAAGGCGTCCCGGATCGCGCCCAGAGCCGTGAAGTTGGCTATGTCGTATTCGCCGTCGATCGCGGGGGGCATGTCGACGCTGGCGATCATCCGGGAGGCGTCCTTGCGGCGGATGACGATGGCCTTGGTCCCGGTCGCCATCAGGGTCTCGCGCTGCACGGCGCGGGGCAGCTCGACATTCTGAAGCCCGTCGACCACGACGGCGGCCGCCGCCACGGTGTTCAGGCGGTCCTGAAGCCAGCGAATGCGCATATTGGCGACGGAAGGCACGAAGATCAGTACCTCGGCCAGCATCACGAAGGCGACCGTCAGCAGCAGCAATTTGCCGGAAAGCCCGCCAAGAAAGCCGACCGCCGCTCGAGGTGCCGCACTCGCATTGGCCGGACGCGCGTCTTCTACCATAAGCCCAAAAGATTCCCTGGATCAGCCGAAATTCCGCAGAAACCGGATCGCGGTCCGCAGAAGGCGATTTCGCGCCATGGGGGAATAATAGGAGATAGCCGCCTGTTTTCCAATCTCCGAGAGAGTCGGATAGGGTGCGACATAAGTCTGGAAATGCCTGAGGGTCAGGCGGTTGGCGACGGCGAAGGCCCAGAGACCGATCATCTCCCCCGCTCCAGGGCCTGCAATGGCGGCGCCGAGAACCCGCCCGCGCCTGCCGACGACGATCTTTATCAACCCTCGATCCAATCCGTCGGTGCGGGCGCGATCATTCGCGGAAAAGTCCAGGCGAACGGTTCTGCCCCCCGGGGCGGTCTCCCGCGCGCGCTCCTCCGTCAAACCCACCTGCGCCAGTTCGGGCGCGGTGAAGATCACCTGCGGAACGATGGCCGTCCTCTCGCGTCCCGGCAGGCGGAAAAGGATCTGCTGCAGCACGAGCCGGGCGTGATAGCTCGCCTGATGCGTGAAGAGGCCGCCCGCCGCATCTCCGACCGCATAGACGCGGCGGTTGCTCGTCCGCAGGTCCGCCCCGACCTCTATGTGCTTCGGCCCGTGGCGGATGCCGGCCGCATCGAGATCGAGCGGTCCGTGATTGGAGGCACGACCGGCAGCCACCAGCAGGTCGCTCCCTCCGATCTCGAAAGGGCCGCTCTCGTTCTCGCAGAAAAGCCGGACGCCCGTCTCCGTTTGCTCCGCCGAGCGGATCTCCGTGCGCTCGTGCAGGACCATGCCTTCCGCACGCAGACCGTCGAGCACGATAGCCGCCAGCTCGGGATCCTGGCCGGATAGAGCCGCGGCCCTGTCCACGACCGTCACATCGGCGCCCAACCGGCGGTGAGCCGCGGCCATCTCCAGGCCGACCGCGCCCGCGCCGATGACGACGAGATGTCGCGGCAGGCGTTTCAGGCCGAAGAGCGTTTCGTTGGTGAGAAACGGCGTCTCCGCAAGTCCGGGGATCGGGGGAATGGCGGGGGAGGAGCCGGCGGCGATCACAAAGCGGCGGGCGCGGATCAGATGGTCGCCGGCAGCGACCGTGCGGTCGTCTACGAAGCGGGCCGTTTCCTTGATCACCTCGACGCCGAGGCTGGTGAAGCGCTCTACGGAATCATGCGGCGCGATGCCTTCGATGACGGACTGTATGCGCGCCGTCAGCCGCTCATGGTCGACGACCGGTTCCGCCGAGGCAATGCCGAATTCCGCAGCCTTGCGGATCGCTTCCGCATGTTTGGCCGCTGCGATAAGAGCCTTTGACGGCACGCAGCCGTAATTCAGGCAATCGCCGCCCATCCGGCCGTGCTCGACCAGAACGACGGGCACGCCGAAAGCGGCCGCCCCGGCGGCCACGGAGAGCCCGGCGGCACCGCCGCCGATCACGCAGATGTCGGGTGTCAGTATATTCGCCACGCGGCTAGACCCTCCGCCTCCGTCACGCACCTTTGCGGCGCGACTGTATTAGCCTGAATGCCAGAGGCAATGCAGCAATCGATGCGAGGGCGACGAGGGCCAGCGAAATATCTCTGGTGGCGAAATCGGCAAGGACGAGTTCACGGCCGCTTGCAGCAGCAAAAGCGATCACGTCGCCGAGACCGCGGCCGAGCCAGGTATAGGCGAGAGTGCCCGGCACGATGCCGATCAGCGTCGCGAGCGCATAGGTGCGCAGCTTCACCTCGAAGAAGGCGGGCGCGATATTGATCAGGAAGAAAGGAAAGATCGGCGCGAGGCGCAGGATCAGGAGGTAAAGGAAGGCGTTGTCCCGGAATCCATCGGCAAGGCGCTCCAGGACGCCGCCGGCACGGCGCCTCAGGATGTCGCTGAAGGCGCCGCGCGCGGCGATGAATAGCAGGCAAGCCCCGAGTGTGGCGGCAAGAACCGTAATGGCTGCGCCGGCAAGGCAGCCGAAAAGGAAGCCCGCGGAGATCGTCAGCACCGATGCCGCCGGAATGGAGAAGACCACCACCGCGACATAAATCGCGAAGAAGACGAGAACCGAACTGACCGGATGGGCGGCGACATGGGCGGCGAGCGTCTCGCGCTGGTCGGCGAGCGCAGACAGCGAAACATAGTCCTGCAGGCCGTAGGCATAGCTCAGGACGCCGCCCGCAAGCAGAAGCGAAATCGGCAGGAAGCGCCAGGGAGAGCGATGCGGAACAGGCTGAAGGTCTCGCCGGCTCGACGAGGGTTCGAGAGCCGGTCCTTCTTCCGCCCCGTTGCTGATACCATGGCTCATGCGATTTGCCTTCGGTGAGATTCTGCCCCTGAATTAGAAGGAATTCACCCCCGGAACCAATAACGAATCGTCGCGTCGACAAACGACGGCGTGACCGGGTCGCCGCGGCAAGTCACGCCGGCGTGAAAGTGCCGGCGGCGCCTTCCGGAGGGCAGGCTCATCTCGGAAATGCCGCTCGCGGCGACCGACAGGTCACCGCGAACGAAGCTGGTCACTGGGCGACTGCAGTGCTGCAGCAGGCCCTCAGAACTCTTCCCAGTCGTCGCGAGCGACCGCAGCGGAGCCGTTGCCGAATGCGCGCGCGACCGTGCCCATCATGCGGCGGGCGGGCGAGGCCACCGGGCGGCTCGCTTCCCTTGCCGGCGCGACCGTACGCACCGCCTCGCGCTCGACCTTGAAGTAGGCGATGAGGTTGGCGAGATTGTCGGCCTCGGCGGACAGCTTATGCGTGGCGGCGTTCGCCTCCTCCACCATGGCGGCGTTGCGCTGGGTGACCTGATCCATCTGGTTGACGGCGGTGCTGACCTCGCCGAGACCCGTGGCCTGCTCGCGTGCGGCCGTCGCGATCGAATGGATGTGATCGTTGATCTTGAGGACGCGCGTCTCGATCTGACCGAGTGCGGCTCCCGTCGCCTGGACGAGCTTGACGCCGGTGGCCACTTCGCCGCCCGATTTAGAAATCAGCGACTTGATATCCTTGGCGGCGCTGGCTGCACGCTGGGCGAGTTCGCGGACCTCCTGGGCAACGACGGCGAAACCCTTGCCGGCATCCCCCGCGCGCGCCGCCTCGACGCCGGCATTGAGGGCCAGCAGGTTCGTCTGGAAGGCGATCTCGTCGATGACGTTGGTGATCTGCCCGATCTCGCTCGAGGCCTGTTCGATCCGGCCCATGGCATCGATGGCGTTGCGGACGACCGATGCCGACTCCGCTGCGCTGTCCTTCGCCTCCGTGACCATGACGGTCGCTTCCTGGGCCCGCTCCGTAGAATTGCGAACCGCGGCGGTTATCTCATCGAGCGCCGCCGAAGTTTCCTCCAGGGCGGCGGCCTGCTGTTCAGTCCGCTTGGACAGGTCGTCGGCGGCACTGCGCAACTCCGTAGAGTTCCCGTTGATCGAGTCGGTCGTCATACGGACCTCGCGCAGGGTCTTCTGCAGGGTCTGCAAGGTATCGTTGACGTTCGTCTGCAACTCGGCGAAGGCGCCCTGGAACTGGCCCTTCATGCTTTGCGTGAGGTCGCCCGTCGCCAGGCTCGCAATGACCCTCCGGGTCTCGGCGATGCCCGTATCGACGCTGTTGACCAGTTCGTTGACGCTCGCCGCAAAACGGTTGAGGTCGTCGTTGTCGTAGTCCTTGCCGATGCGCCTGGTGAAGTCCCCTGCCGCAGCCGCCGCAACGACCGTGGCGATGCTCGACTGCAGGTCCGCGCTCTTTTCGCGCAGGACCTCTTCCTGGGCGTTGAGCTCTCGAACGGCGAGGCTGTTCTGCTTGAAGACTTCGACCGCCGCCGCCATGTCGCCGATCTCGTCCTTGCGCCCGGCGAAGGGCACATCAACCGAGAGATCGCCGCCGGCGAGCAGCTTCATCTTGCCCGTCAGATCGAGAATCGGGCGGCTGAGGTGATTGGTCGCAATATAGAAGGCGGCGCCGATCCCGGCCAGCATGCCGAGCGCTGCCGTTGCAAGGACGATCAGCACGATCGAGCGCTTGTAGTCGGCAAGATCCGCGGTGATCGTCTGAAGCGAGGCAAGATTCTCGTCGACGACCACGTCGATTTCGGCCTGGAACGCCTTGCGGTTGGCCCGGTTCGCCTCGTTGTTGCCCTGCTCGTTGGCCGCTTGCGGCGCGACCTGCGTGCCGAGGCGAGCCGTCTCGCTTCGGAACGTCTTGAATTCCTCCGCGCGCTGGACGAGGGTATCGAAGGCGGGCAGGACGTCGGCGGGCACCAGCGGCCGCCACTCGGTGAGCAGCGCGTCGATCTTGTCGAGGTTCTTGAGAATTCCCTCGGCAAAAGGCTTTGCCTTCTCGACCGTCGGCGCCGCATAAATGCCCCGCGCCTCCATCACCACCGCCGTTACCAGGCGATTGAGCCTCTCGCCCTTGAAGGCCCGGTCGGATGCGTTCTGGTATTCACCGAGCCGTTGGTTGTACTCGCTCACGATCAGCAACGACATGCCGGTGATCGCTATCGCCAGCAGACTCATGATGCCGACGATGAGGTTTATCTTTCCACGAATTTTCATGTCCTGTCCCTGTCCCCAGCCGCATACTCGCCTAAAACGGGAAAGTAACTCACGGCTTACACGCTACTGAGTAAATGCTAAAATGCGCGTGGTTAACAAAGCACCCATCGGGCCCACTCATTTTAGGGTGTCATGCGGCTAATCATGAGCACGCCGCCGGCGTCTGGGAATTGACTCTATCGGGTTTTTGTCCCTATAAGCCGCGCACGTCCGGTGGAGCCGCCCGTTGGCGGAGCCATGCCCGGCGCGTAAACGCTCTTGCATCATGCAAACCCAAGAAGGACCGCACACCGCGGTATTTAAATAAATGAAGCGTACCTACCAACCGTCCAAGCTTGTTCGCAAGCGCCGTCACGGCTTCCGTGCACGTATGTCCACCAAGGGTGGGCGCAAGGTCCTCACAGCCCGCCGGGCTCGTGGCCGCAAGCGTCTTTCGGCGTAAGCCGAATCTGCCCGAAACCTTATGTCCGGGCAAATGACGACAGATAAAGACAAGACGGCTGTCGGGCGGCTGAAAAGCCGTCCGCAGTTTTTGGCGGTCCGGGCTGGAGAAAGCCGCAGAGGCCCGCTATTTCTCCTCGAAGTTCTCGACCGGAACGATCCGGAGGGAGAAGCCCGCGTCGGCTTCACCGTTACCAAGAAACACGGCAATGCCGTCGAGCGAAACCGAATGCGCCGACGCCTCAAGGAAGCCGTGCGGCTTTCGGCCGGGTTTGCAATGAAACCCGGACACGACTATGTGATTGTCGCCCGGCGCGATCTCCTGAATGCCCCTTTCGACGCATTGACTCGGGCGCTTCGGGATCGCATCGAAAACAAGCCGAAACAGAAGCGGCCACCGGCCGGTTCCAGGAAATCATGATGGAAAACAACCGCAATTATTTCGTGGCGATCGCCCTTTCCGTGCTGATCCTTATCGCCTGGCAGTTCTTCTATGTCAGCCCGAAGATGGAAAAGGACCGCATTGCCGCGGAACAGGCGCAGCAGGCGCAACAGACCCAGCAACAGCCAGGCGCTCAGCCGGCTGCACCTGGACAGGCGCTGCCCGGCGGTGCGATCCCGAGCGCAGGCGAGAGCCGCGATCAGGCAATCGGCAAATCGGCCCGCGTGGCGATCGACACGCCGGCGCTTTCCGGCTCCATCAACCTGACCGGCGCACGCTTCGATGACCTGAAACTCAAGGGCTACCACGAAACCGTCGACCCGAAGAGCCCGGTCATCACGCTCTTCAGCCCGGCGGAGACCGCCGACGGCTATTTCACGGAAATCGGCTATATCGGATCGGACGCGACCGGATCGGTTCCGGGGCCGCAGACCACATGGACGCTTTCGGGCGGCGACAAGCTCACCCCCTCGACGCCGGTGACGCTGAGCTACACGAACGACAAGGGCATCACCTTTGTCCGGACCATCTCGGTCGACGACCGCTACATGTTCCAGGTGGTCGACAGCATCAAGAACGAGACCGCCGCGCCGGTCTCCCTGTCTTCCTACGGCCGCGTCACGCGCTTCAACAAGCCGACGACTCCGAGCATCTACGTGCTCCACGAGGGCTTCGTCGGCGTTGCGGGAGAGCATGGCCTCCAGGAAGTCGGCTATTCCAAGGTCGAAGACGACGAGCCCGTCGAACCGGGTAAGTCGACCGGCGGATGGCTGGGCATCACCGATAAATACTGGGCCGCGACGATCGTGCCGCCGCAGGCGACGCCCTTCGACATCCGGTTCTCGCATTTCGCCGACGGGCGCCCCCGTTACCAGAGCGACTACAAGAGCGATGCGGTGACGGTTGCCCCCGGCCAGTCCGTGGAGCTGAAGAACCTCGTCTTCGCCGGTGCCAAGGAAGTCCCGGTCGTCGACAATTACGAAGTGGCCTATTCCATCCCCAACTTCGACAAGCTGATCGACTGGGGCTGGTTCTACTTCATCACCAAGCCGATGTTCAAAATGATGGATTTCTTCTTCCGTCTCTTCGGCAATTTCGGCATCGCGATCCTGATCACCACCATCGTCGTCAAGCTCATCTTCTTCCCGCTCGCCAACAAGCAATACGCATCGATGGCGAACATGAAGAAGGTTCAGCCGAAGATGGAGGAGCTGAAGAAGAAATTCGGCGACGACAGGATGGGGCTGCAGCAGGCGATGATGCAGCTCTACAAGGAAGAGAAGATCAACCCGCTGGCGGGCTGCTGGCCGATCCTCATCCAGATCCCGGTGTTCTTCGCGCTGTACAAGGTGATCTACGTCACCATCGAGATGCGGCATGCGCCGTTCTTCGGCTGGATCCAGGATCTCTCCGCGCCCGATCCGACGACGATCGTCAATCTCTTCGGCCTCCTGCCCTTCGATGCTCCGTCCTTCCTGCATCTCGGCGTCTGGCCGATCATCATGGGCATCACCATGTTCCTGCAGATGCGCATGAACCCGACGCCGCCGGACCCGACCCAGGCGATGCTCTTCACATGGATGCCGGTGGTCTTCACCTTCATGCTGGCATCGTTCCCGGCCGGTCTCGTGATCTACTGGGCCTGGAACAACACGCTGTCGATCCTGCAGCAAGGCATCATTATGAAGCGTCAGGGCGTCAAGGTCGAACTCTTCGACAATCTGAAGTCGCTCTTCTCGAAGAAACCGAAACCGGCGGAATAGAGCACTTCCAGGAAGCGCAGTGAAAGAGTTGGAAGCCCCGGTGCGACGCGTTCCGGGGCTTTTCTTTTCGATTTCCCGAGCGCCACCGGCGCCGCCCGGGCGCTCTCAAGCTTGACAAGCCTCTGCAAAAGCCTGATGCCGAGGCCAAAGAGGAAACGCCAGAACATGTCCGGGACGAACAAGCAGAATGCCGCAAGCGTCTTCGGCCGGCCGTGGATCTTCATCCGCGGCGTGCCGTCGATGAAGTTCCTGCCGCCGGAGGGACCGACGGAGATCGCCTTTGCCGGCCGCTCCAATGTCGGCAAGTCGTCGCTGATCAACGCACTCGTGGGCCATAAGGGCCTTGCGCGCACATCGAACACGCCCGGCCGCACCCAGGAACTCAACTATTTCGTGCCGGACGGCTATTCCGGCGAGGCCGACGACCTGCCGCCGATGGCGCTCGTCGACATGCCGGGCTACGGCTACGCGCAGGCTCCCAAGGAACAGGTCGACGCCTGGACGAAGCTGGTGTTCGACTATCTGCGCGGCCGCTCGACGCTGAAGCGCGTCTACGTGCTGATCGACGCGCGCCACGGCATCAAGAAGAATGACGAGGACGTGCTGGCACTCCTCGACAAGGCTGCGGTTTCCTATCAGATCGTGCTGACCAAGACGGACAAGATCAAGGCCGCCGGCGTGCCGCGCCTCGTCGGGGAAACCCTCGAAAAGATCAAGAAGCGGCCGGCGGCCTTTCCGGAAGTGCTGTCGACATCGTCGGAAAAGGGCGAAGGCATCGAGGACCTCCGCGCGGCGATCGAGCTTGCCGTGACGCGCTGAGGCGCGAAACGGCGCCGCTGAAGGGCGATCCCCTTGTCTTCGACCTCCGTCACTACCCTGACATGAAAAGCGCTCTATCTCTGCTTCGCGGCGGCAGATTGTCTGCCCGAAGGATCAGGAGAGAGACATGTCCGATTTGATTGTCGTTGGATTCGATTCGACGGATGAGGCCGACAAGGTCCTCTTGAAGCTCAACAGCCTGAGGAAGGAGTATCTGATCGATCTGGAAGATGCGGTCGTCGTCGTTCGCGACGCCGACGGCAAGGTGCATCTGAAGCAGAGCATGAACCTGACCACCGTCGGAGCCACGTCGGGCCTCCTTTCCGGCTCCCTCTGGGGCGGGCTCGTCGGGCTGCTCTTCCTCAATCCGCTCGCGGGTTTCGCCCTCGGCGGCGCTATCGGCGCCGGTGCCGGTGCGCTTTCCGGCTCGCTTGTCGATTACGGGATCGACGACGACTTCATCAAGTCGCTCGGCAACACCATCCCGAACAATTCCTCGGCGCTCTTCGTTCTGGTGCGCAAGGTGCAGCCGGAAAAGGTGCTGGCCGAATTCTCCGGCCTGCGCGGCCGCGTGCTGAAGACATCGCTCTCGCCGGAGCAGGAACAGAAGCTTCAGGCAGCCCTTTCCGAGGCGCAGACGCCGTCGCCGCAGGCGGGGACATTCTGATCGGTTGCCGAAGGCGATCGGCCCTCGTCGCACAACGATCTTCTCGCCGGAGCCGGCGGGAAGATCGCCCCGCTCAGGCAGTTTCCGGTACGAATGACAGGGCGAGACCGTTGATGCAGTGCCGCTTGCCGGTCGGCGGCGGACCGTCGTCGAAGATGTGGCCGAGATGGCCGCCGCAGCGGCGGCAGTGGCATTCGGTCCTCATCATGAACAGGGTATCGTCCTCGCGTGTGCCGATCGCGCCGGGAAGCGCCTGCCAGAAGCTCGGCCAGCCGGTACCGCTGTCATATTTCGCCTCGGAGGAATAGACGGGCAAGGCGCATCCCGCGCAGTGAAAGAGGCCGTTTCGCTTTTCATCGTCGAGCGGGCTGCTGAACGGCGGCTCCGTGCCCTCCTCCCGCAGAATGCGATAGCGGTCCTCGCCGAGCAGCGCCCGCCACTCCGCGTCGGTCCTGGTGATTTCGAAGGTGTCGCCGGCGACGGCGCGCATGGGCCATAACAGACCGCGCAGGGTGACCACCGCGGCCAGGGCCGCGCCCGCCATCAGCAAGTCGCGCCGGCTGATCATCGGAACCTCCATCGGGCGATGCAACTGGCATTGGCCGAATCTGGAGCGAGAGGCGGAAGTGCTTCTTCCTCCCGCAGCCGGTCCGGCCTGATATCGTAATTTACCGCATCGGCCCGAAAATCGGTATCGATTTCCGGAAAGGACGATGCAACGATACGACAAATTGAATAAAGGCCTGTTCAGATTGGGGCCACCCGCCGCGGCCGGTTTGATTTCCTCATTCCTGTGCTCGTCACAGAGATGAAAGCAGCGCCGCGTCTGCGGCGCGGAAGAGCCTTTCCAGCCCAAGGACTTGGTCTGGCTGGATTCCTGTGACAAGCACAGGAATGAGGAAGAGGAGAGATTGCAGTCCTCCGAAGGTCCCACAGCGCCGCTGTGCCGACAAACCGACCAGAGTTGCAGCAGCCGTCATGAACTCAAACTTTGTGCGCCCACTCGGGCGCACGGCGCTCAAAGCGGCCGCGGCATTCCTGCCGTGACTGCGTGGCCCGCGTGGAACGAGACTTAGAAAGCGCGCGCGGTGCCTTGCGCGATGACCGCACCGGTGGGCGAGCCGGTCGCCGAGCCGCCCAGGGGCTCGACACTGACGGAGAGCCTGGAGCCGGTGGCAATCCGGCTTCGCATTCCCGGCTCGAGCACGATTTCCCCCTCGCCGGACGGCGGCAGCACGCCGAGCGAGACCGGCGGATCGTCACCTTTGATCAGCCAGAGCTCGAGCGATTTCTCCTCCATCTGTCCGGCGGCGGCCGGCGACAGTCTGAGGCGCCCCGTAGCCGGTTCGAAGTGCGTGACGAGGTTGATGGCGCTGCCTTGCGCTTCGAGGCTCGCAACGAGTTGCGTACCGCCCCGGCGATCGCTGAAAAGTCCGGCCACCGCGCCTGCCATTACGACGACAGCCGAAAGCGATACCAGCGCGACGCTGCGCCAAAGGGGAAGCGAGCCCCAGATACCGCGGGGGTCGTCTGCGCCCCGGCCCGCTTCGAAGACCGCGTGCTCGGAGGAGCGAAACCTGCGGCGCGGCGCGACCGATTCATAGGCGTCGCCGAAGGCCGCAAGATTGTTCTGCCAGCGGATGACCATGGCGGCGAAGTTTCGGTCCATTGCCATGCGCGCCTCGGCCTTGCGACGGTCCTCGGCAGACAGCGCGCCGAGCACGTACTCTCCCGCGATCACCTCGTCGCGGCGGGAATCTCCGCTTTCGGGCTTCTGCGTCGTCATGGCTTCCTGCACTCTCTCAGCTTTAGAAGGCCGGCACGATTCCCTTCGATCTCTTCCAGGCAAGCGTCGATGCGCCTATTCTCGGGACTGCGGCGGTCCTTTCCGGATCAAAGCAGGATCAGTCAAATCGCCAGCGCCGTCAATCGGCTTCTCGGCCATGCCGCGCACGCGGCGAGCACTTCGGCTCAGCCAGGCGACCGCCGTCACAATGGCTTTATGTTGCGCCCGGATCATTCCATCCTCCAGAGAGTTGCGCTAAACAGCAGCCGGTATTTTTCGAGGATCCGCCATGTCCGCATCAGAAAGTGAAATTCAGGCCCGCCTGCTAGCCCAGGCTCTGCCCTACATGCAGCGCTACGAGAACAAGACGATCGTCGTCAAATACGGCGGTCACGCCATGGGCAATGCCGACCTCGGGCGCGCCTTTGCCAGCGATATCGCGCTTCTGAAGCAGTCCGGCGTCAATCCGATCGTCGTTCACGGCGGCGGCCCTCAGATCGGCGCCATGCTCAACCGGATGGGCATCGAGTCCAAATTCGAGGGCGGGCTCCGCGTCACAGACGAAAAGACCGTCGAAATCGTCGAAATGGTGCTTGCCGGGTCGATCAACAAAGAGATCGTCGCGCTCATAAACCAGACGGGCGAATGGGCGATCGGCCTTTGCGGCAAGGACGGCAACATGGTCTTTGCGGAAAAGGCGAAGAAGACCTTCCGCGACCCGGATTCCAACATCGAGCGCGTGCTCGACCTCGGCTTCGTTGGCGATGTCGTCGAAGTCGACCGCACCCTTCTCGATCTGCTCGCCCGCTCCGAGATGATACCGGTGATCGCGCCTGTGGCGCCGGGACGGGACGGCCACACCTATAACATCAACGCGGACACTTTTGCCGGCGCCATCGCCGGCGCGCTCAATGCGACGCGCCTTCTCTTCCTGACCGACGTTCCGGGCGTTCTCAACAAGAAGGGCGAACTCATCAAGCAGCTCTCGGTCGCCGAGGCGCGGGCGCTGATCGCCGACGGCACCATCTCGGGCGGCATGATCCCGAAGGTGGAGACCTGCATCGAGGCGATCAAGGCCGGCGTCCAGGGAGTCGTCATCCTCAACGGCAAAACGGCACATTCGGTGCTGCTCGAAATCTTCACCGAGCACGGCGCAGGCACGCTGATCGTGCCGTGAGGCGCGCCTTGTTTGCGTGATTTGCCCCTTACCCTAACCTTCTCCCCGTCTTGACGCGTCATGACGGGGAAAGGGTCACGGCAGCGGGATGAGGGACCAATCTCTTACCTCGTCCCGTAAACATTCTCCGCCTCGCCGCGCAGCCGGGCGATCATCTCCCGGTATGGGAATGGCCCATAGCTCACCCGCCCGACGCCGGCGGCCGCCAGCGTGGCAATGTCCGGCGCCCCCGGCATCATCATCACGTTGACCGGCAAAGGTGATGCCGCACAGAGCCTGGCGATGAGGTCCCGATCGGCGAGACCCGGTGCGAAGAAGCCGCTCGCGCCCGCATCCGCATAGGCCTCGGCGCGGGCGATCGCATCCTCCATCAGGGCCGCGTGGCGCGCCGCATCGCTTTCCTGCAGGAAGAGGTCGGTGCGGGCGTTGACGAACAGTGCGATGCCCTGTCGCTCCGCCATCTCGCGGATCGCGCGGATGCGAGCCGCCTGCTTGTCGATCGGATGGACGCCGCCCCTGCCAACCATCTGGTCCTCGAAATTGATGCCGATCCCGCCCGCATCGATGACTTGCGCGACATTGGCCGCGGCCTGGGCCGGGTCCTCCGAATAGGCGCCCTCGAAGTCCACCGAGAGCGGCAGGTCCGTTGCCGCGACGATCTCGCGCACGGTCTCGAGCAGCAGAGGCAGCGGCAGCTTCTGCCCGTCCCCGTATCCATGTGCCGCCGCGACCGACCAGCTCCCGGTGGCGAGCGCCTTGGCGCCGGCCTCGGCCACGCACCGGGCGCTGCCTGCATCCCAGATGTTGTACAGAACCACCGGATCGCCTTTCCGGTGCAGTGCCCCGAAGGCGAGCGCTCTTTCTTCCTGGCTCATCGTATCTTCTCCCAGTCCGTCAGGTTGATCGTATCCGTTACATCGTTGGAGCGGCGGCCCGCGCAGGCATCTCCCGGTCCCATTCTCCGAAAAGCCCCACAGGACGCATTCTGCCCTCGTGGCGAAGCAGCCATTGCTTGCGCCGGAGCCCGCCCCCATAGCCCGTCAGCGATCCGTCAGCGCCGATGCAACGGTGGCAGGGCACCACGATTGCGAGGCAGTTGGAGCCGTTGGCCCTGGCCACGGCACGCACCGCCTGCGGGGTGGCGACCTTCCGCGCGATGTCGCTGTAGGAGCGTGTCTCGCCCACGGGTATCGCAACGAGTTCTGCCCATACCTGACGCTCGAAGGCACTGCCGTCGAGGGCGAGCGGTGTTCGAAAATCGGCTGAGCGCCCGGCAAAATAGTCGTTGAGCTCGCGCTCCACCTGATCGATGGGCGGCGTTCTGCCGGGCACCACCGCAGAGTGCGTCTTTCGCTTGAGACTCTCCATTTCGGCCGGGAGGGCCTTGCGATCATGGAACTCGATGAGGTGAAGATGCGTCTGGTCGGCAACCGCCACCATGGGGCCTAGCGGCGTCTCTATCCAGTCGGCAAAGAGCAGCACGCGCCCCTGCGATTTCGCGGGAGCCTGACCGATCAGCCGCCCGAAGGCGGCGCGAAAACCGCTCGGCGATTCATAGCCTGCGTCGATCTGCGCCTCGATGACACTGGCGCCGCCGGAGAGCTGGCGTGCGGCCTCGCCCATTCGCCGCTGGCGGGCGAGATCGAGAAAGGTGACGCCGAGGGATCGCTTGAAGGCGCGCCGCACTGTCGACGGATCGAAGCCGCGCCGCACGAGATCGCCCTCCGTCCAGCGGTGCTCCGGCCGGCGGTCGAGCAGCTCGACAAGCTCCTTGACGAGCGGATCTTTCCCGGATGCATCTTCCAGCGGGCGGCAACGTTGGCACGGCCGGAAGCCGGAATTGATGCAGGCGGAAATGCTGTCAAAGAACAAAGTGTTCTCCCGCTTCGGCTTGCGGGCGGGACATGAGAGCCGGCAGAAGATGCCGGTGCTCTTGACGCAAACGAAGGCCTGGCCCTCATAATCGGAACTGCGGGCCAGCAGCGCATCGTAAAGGATATCGTCGTTCGGCAGATCGAAAAGCATATTGCTTTGTAGCATCAGCCACACGCGCCGTCCGCCGAAATTCGGGCATCTATTCGTGCCGCTTGCCGAGCCCTCACAAGACGAGCAGCATGACCACGCCGAGCACGATGAGCAGGCAGCCGACCAGTTCGAGCCGGTTGATCCACTCCCGGAAGATGAAGAAGGAAGAGGCGAAGGTGAACAGCATCTCCACCTGAGCGACCACCTTGACGATCGCCGCCTGCTGCAGCGTCATCGCCGCGAACCAGCCGAAGGAGGCCGAGGCGCCGACGAAGCCCACGACGAAAGCGGGCTTCCAGGCGGCGCCTATGCGTTTCAGTTCGTCGCGTTCACGCGCGACGATCCACAAAAGCATGACGATCGTCTGAAGCAGGATGACGAAGCCGAGCGTGAAGCTCGCCTGGATCACATAGTCCGGCTGAGGCAGACTCGGCTCCAGCGCCAGCGAGGCCGAGCGGTAGGACACCGCCGAGAGACCGAAGAAGGTACCGGAAAGCAGCCCCATGCCCGCCGTGCGGCTGAAGACCGATGCAAGCAGCGAGCGCGCGCTGAGCGTCGTTCGGGCGACGGAGATCAGCATGACGCCCACCACCGAAATGGCGATCGCGACCAACGCTCCCTGGCTCGCCTTTTCGCCGAGGAAGATCAGCCCGAAGAGCGCCGCCTGTGCGGGCTCGGTGCGGGAATAGGCCGTGCCGACCGCGAAATTGCGGAAGGAGAAGAGATGGACGAGCAGGAAGGTCGCGGCGATCTGCGCCATTCCGCCGACCACCGCCCAGAGATAGAAAGTGCCGTTGGGCACCGGCAGCTGATGCCCGCCGGCGCGCCAAAGCAGGACGAGGTAGAGGAGCGCGAAAGGCAGTCCGAAGCCGAAGCGCACGAAGGTCGCGCCGGTGGTGCCCATGACGCCCTTCAGGTGCTTCTGCATGGCGGAGCGGACATTCTGAAGGAAGGCCGCGGCGACGGTGATGAGAACCCAGGTTTCCATATTTGCCCGCTAGCACGCAGGCCGAAAACAATCCATGGCCAATCGGGGCACAGGTGAACAAACCGTTTTGCTTCGCAAGGCCGCCCGTGTCATAAACCCGCCATGAAGAAGCTCGACCGCCTGCCGACCCACGCCGAATTCGCCCATGTCACCGACTGGGTCTTCGACCTCGACAACACGCTCTATCCGCATCACGTCAATCTGTTCTCACAGATCGACCGCAACATGACGGCCTATGTTGCCGAACTCCTGTCGCTGGAGCCTGCGGAGGCGAAGAAGCTGCAGAAGGAATACTACCGCGACCACGGCACCACGCTTCAGGGCCTGATGCTTCATCACGGCATCGACCCCAACGATTTCCTCGAAAGAGCCCACGCCATCGACTACAGCGTGGTGCCGGCCGACCCGGCGCTCGGCGAGGCGATCAAGGCGCTGCCCGGACGCAAGTTCATCTTTACCAACGGCAGCGTCGCCCATGCGGAGATGACCGCGCGGGCGCTCGGCATCCTGGACCATTTCAACGATATCTTCGACATCGTCGCCGCCGGCTTCATACCGAAGCCCGCCGGCGACACCTACGACAAGTTCATGGGCCTTCACCGCATCGACACGGCGAATGCGGTCATGTTCGAGGATCTGCCGCGCAATCTGGTCGTCCCGAAGGCGCTCGGCATGAAGACCGTGCTGCTCGTGCCGCGCAATCTCGAATACGAATTTGCCGAGGCCTGGGAAACGTCGAGCGACGCGGACGATCAGATCGACTACGTCACGGAAGATCTGGCGGCTTTCCTGCGCGGTGTGGTTTCGACCGCGTAACTACCGCCGTCCGGACGCCATCGGGACCGAGCGGGGGTCGACCTTCTCGTAAAACCCGGCAATGATCTCCCATGCCTCTTCGGCCGTCTCCACGAAGTGCAACAGGTCGATGTCGTTGGGCGCGATGGTTCCGAACTCGGCCAGCGCCTCGAAATTGATGATGCTGCGCCAGAACTTCTCGCCGAACAGGATGAGCGGCACCAGGGCAAGCCGGCCGGTCTGCATCAGCGTCATGGTTTCGAACAACTCGTCGAGCGTGCCGAAGCCGCCGGGAAAGACCGTGACCGCCTTGGCGCGCAGCAGGAAATGCATCTTGCGGATGGCGAAATAGTGGAAATTGAAGGACAGGTCCGGCGTGACGAACTGGTTCGGCGCCTGCTCGTGCGGAAGCACGATGTTCAGGCCGATCGAAGGTGCGCCGACGTCGGCTGCGCCGCGGTTTCCCGCCTCCATGACGCCGGGACCGCCGCCCGTGACCACCACATATTCCTTGTAATCGAGCTTTGCCGACTGCTCCGAGCACAATCGCGCGAACTTGCGCGCCTCGTCATAATAGACCGACGCAGCCTCGAGATTCTTGCGCTGGATGTCGTTCTTGGCGGCCCAGGCTTCGCCGCCGGGCTCCGGAATGCGCGCCCCGCCGAACATCACCACGGTGGAGTTGATACCGCGCTCCTCGAGCATCATCTCGGTCTTCAGGAGCTCGAGCTGCAGGCGGACGGGCCTCAGTTCCTCACGACACAGGAAATCGTCGTCGATATAGGCGAGACGATAGGTGGGCGAAGCCGATTGCGGCGTCAAAGGCACGCTCGATGCACGTTGCCTGCTCTGGGAGCTGTCTGCCAGCGGATCCCAGACCCCATCCTTGCGGCGCAGAGTCCGCTTCTTCATGCGTGCCATGTTTCGTTTCCCGTCGCGTTTCGAACACCCGAGACCTCGTCCGGACGCGTCCCTTCGGGTCTTTCTCGGTCATAGAGGCGTCCCTACTGCCGGATTAGTCGAGACTTGCCAAGTCCCGTTGAGGAGCGCGAGCCGAAAAGGCCTTCAACTTTTTGAGGATCATGCTCCATCGGCGCGAGGTTTCGGCGAAGCCGCGCGACATCTTGAATCGCTGCATAATCCGTGAAGCTGGTTCCGATTCGGGGAATTATGCAGTAGAGCTTGCAGCACAACGCCGAACTCGAAGGAATTCCGATGACGAACCACGACCTCGCCTCCCTGTCGCAGACGATCGAGACCGCTTTCGAAGGGCGCGACGCCGTCAACACCGGCACCCGCGGCGCGGTTCGCGACGCCGTGGAAACGGCGCTGAACCTGCTCGACAGCGGCAAGGTACGCGTCGCGCAACGGGGTGAGGACGGCACCTGGACGGTCAACCAGTGGCTCAAGAAGGCGGTGCTCCTCTCCTTCCGCCTCAATCCGATGGAACTCGTCAAGGGCGGCCCGGGTGAAGCCGTCTGGTGGGACAAGGTCCCCTCCAAATTCGACGGCTGGAGCGTCAACGAATTCGAGAAGGCCGGGTTCCGCGCCGTTCCGAACTGCGTGGTCCGCCGCTCCGCCTATATCGCACCGAATGCGGTGCTGATGCCCTCCTTCGTCAATCTCGGCGCCTATGTCGGCGAGGGTACGATGGTCGACACCTGGGCGACCGTCGGCTCCTGCGCGCAGATCGGCAAGAACGTGCATCTTTCCGGCGGCGTCGGCATCGGCGGCGTGTTGGAGCCCATGCAGGCCGGGCCGACCATCATCGAGGACAATTGCTTCATCGGCGCCCGCTCCGAGGTGGTCGAAGGCTGCATCGTCCGCGAAGGTTCGGTGCTCGGCATGGGCGTCTTCATCGGCAAGTCGACGAAAATCGTCGACCGTGCGACGGGCGAGGTGATGTATGGCGAAGTGCCGCCCTACTCCGTCGTCGTCGCCGGCTCCATGGCCTCCGGCTCCACCATGGCCAATGGGCAGCCGGCGCCGAACCTCTATTGCGCCGTGATCGTCAAGCGGGTCGACGAGAAGACCCGCTCCAAGACCGGTATCAACGAACTGCTCCGGGACTGACGATGGCCAAGGAGGGGCGGCAGCCGAGCATGACGTGGCTGTTCTTCAGCCCCTCCGGCCGTATCGGCCGCCTGCCTTTTCTCCTCGCCTGGCTCTTCTGGTTCGCCGTCGGCTCCATCTTCCTGGCGCAGGTGATGAAGAACGAGGTGGACGACGCGGCGCTCGCGTTCTCGACGCTGGCTCTGATCCTCTCCGGCGTGCTTTCGACCGTCTCCATCGCCATGCTGGCGATCAAGCGCCTGCACGATATCGGCTATCCCGGTCCGCTGGCGCTCTGCCTCTTCATCCCGGTTCTGAGCCCGATCGTTTTCATCGGTCTCTGCCTCTGGCCGGGCGCAAACAGGGCAAACGAGTATGGCAGCCGCCGCAACGCGCCGGCCGGAGATTGATTCCGCCCTGTACATTTCAACGCTCACCAAGTATGTAGCGCGGCAACTGAATAGGGCCGCGACCACGTTGGCCGCGGCAATCGACGCCTGATGACGGCCTGCACCGAGGTCCGCTCTTCCGCCGACGACAACCGAAATCCGAAAGAAGAGACATGACAGAATTCGCAGGGATCGCGCCGGCGATCGCCGAGGCGTTGGCAAAACGCGGTTACGAGACGCTGACGCCGGTTCAGCAAGCCATGCTGGATCCGTCGCTCGGCACCGCCGACGCGCTCGTCTCCGCCCAGACCGGCTCCGGCAAGACCGTGGCCTTCGGCCTCGCACTGGCGCCGACGCTCATCGGTTCGGCGAGGAAATTCGCGCAGGCCGGCGCACCGCTTGCACTCGTCATCGCGCCGACGCGCGAATTGGCGCTGCAGGTCATGCGTGAGCTCGACTGGCTTTACGAGATGGCGGGGGCCACCATCGCCTCCTGCGTGGGCGGCATGGACATGCGCAGCGAACGGCGCACGCTGGAACGCGGCGCCCATATCGTCGTCGGCACGCCGGGGCGGCTTTGCGACCATATCCGCCGTGGATCGCTCGATATATCGGGACTGAAGGCCGTCGTACTCGACGAGGCCGACGAGATGCTGGACCTCGGTTTCCGCGAGGACCTGGAGTTCATTCTCGAGGCGTCGCCGGCGGATCGCCGCACGCTGATGTTCTCTGCCACCGTGCCGCGCTCGATCGCGACGCTCGCCAAGAATTACCAGCGCGACGCCGTCCGCATAGGCGTCACCTCCGAGCAGAAGCAGCATGGCGACATCGAGTACCGCTCGCTGCTCGTGGCGCCGAGCGACCGTGAGAATGCCATTATCAACGTGCTGCGCTTTTACGAAGCGAGGAATGCGATCGTCTTCTGCTCGACGCGCGCCGCGGTCAACCATCTGACCGCCCGCTTCAACAATCGCGGCTTTTCGGTCGTGGCGCTCTCCGGCGAGCTCAGCCAGAACGAACGCACCCACGCACTGCAGGCCATGCGCGACGGCCGCGCCCGCGTGTGCATCGCGACCGACGTTGCGGCGCGCGGGATCGACCTTCCGGGCCTCGAGCTCGTGATCCATGCCGACCTGCCGACCAACTCCGACACGCTGCTGCATCGCAGCGGCCGGACCGGTCGCGCCGGCCAGAAAGGCGTGAGCGCGCTGATCGTGCCCGTGAATGCCCGCCGCAAGGCCGAGCGGCTGCTTGAAAACGCACGGATTACCGCCGCCTGGGCAAAGCCCCCGTCGGCCGACGAGGTGGCACGCCGCGACGACGAGCGCATCGCCGCCGATCCAGCCCTTGCCGAAGCGCCGCGCGAGGATGAACAGGCGATCGTCGAGACGCTGATCAGCCGGTACGGGGCGGAAAAGATCGCCGCGGCCTTCGTCCGGCAGTTCCGCTCGAACCGTTCCGCTCCGGAGGAGCTCGTGGAGGTCGCCGTCTACGACGATCGCAGGAAACCGCGTCGCGACGGCCCGGCTTTCACGGCCGACAGCGACCCGGCTCCGCGAGCCGACTTCGCCGACGGCCAGTGGTTTTCCCTCTCCGTCGGGCGCAAGCAGAACGCCGAGCCCCGTTGGCTGATCCCGATGCTTTGCCGTTACGGCAAGCTGAGCAAGCGCGATATCGGCGCGATCCGCATGCAGCCCGAGGAAACCTATGTCGAGATGACGGCCGACGGCGCAGAACGCCTTCTTGCCGCGATCGGCCCGAACCGGCTGCTGGAAAAGGGTATTCGCGTCAAAACCCTTCCCGGTGCCCCGGACACCTCCCGGCCGCGGCAGGACAAGCCGGACTTCGAGAGGAAGCGGCCGCCGGCGGCCGCATCGGAGCGCGAGCACAAGGACTTCAAGCCGAAGCGCAAGTTCGACAAGCAGCCTCCCGTCGCGCAGGATGCGCATCCGGACAGCCGAGGCGCGAAGCCCTGGAGCAAGAAGAAGGGCAAGCCCGAAGCGCAGAAAACCGGCGACTTCAAGCCTGGTGCCAAGCGCAACAACGCCAAGAAGCGCCAGCCTTGAGATGGCATTTCCCGCCGGGTGATCGGCATCGCGGCGGGAACCTTGAGATGACCCCCCCTACGGATCAGGCCTCCAGGAAGCGCAGACCTGCGACGGCGACGATGATCATGGCAATGCAGGCAAGCCTGAGCCAGGACACCGGATCGCCGAAGAGAACCATGCCCAGCACGGTGATGCCGACCGCACCGATGCCGGTCCATGCGGCATAGGCCGTGCCGGCAGGCAGGTCGCGCATCGCGATGGTGAGCAGATAGACACTGCCCAATGCTGCGCCCACGCCGATGATGCTGGGAACCGGCCGGGTCCAGCCGTCTGCATATTTGAGCGCAAGCCCCATGACGATCTCGACGGCGCTCGCCGCCACAAGCATGATCCACGCCATTCCTGTTCTCCAATGATTTGAACTCTGGCGTCAATCTTGTAGCATGGGCACTGAAGTGCAATTACGCACCTTTTGGTAACCGTCAAAATGTCTGCGAACCCGGCTTCCACGCCCCCGACCGCCATGCAATCGACGCCCAGTGTTTTCGATCCGACATGTTCCTCGCGTCACGCGCTGGAGCTCGTGGCCAGCAAATGGGCGATGCTGATCATCTCCGCGCTGGAGTCCGGCCCGATGCGCAACGCCGCGCTCATGCGCAGGCTCGGCGACGTCTCGCAGAAGATGCTGACGCAGACGCTGAAGGAACTGGAGCGAAACGGGCTGGTGATCCGCGAGGACAAGGGGACCGTGCCGCCGCATGTCGAATATCGGCTGAGCGAGGTGGGCCGCTCGCTGAGCGACGCGCTGGTCGTGCTCGACCGCTGGGCGGAGACGCATTTCGGGAAGCTCGACGCCGCGCGCGAGCGCTACGACGCGCAGACGAACAGGTGAGAACGGGTCGTCACTCCCCGTTCTGCGACTGCGCCATGACCTTCACGACCCAATCGGCGAAAACGCGCAAACGGCTGCTCAAATGACGGTTCGGCGGATAGACGAGATAGATCGGCATCGGCTCGACCTGCCATTCGGGCAGAACCGGAACCATCGTCCCGCTGCGAAGGTCCTCGCGCACCATGAAGAGCGGCGCCTGGATGACGCCCAATCCCGCCCGGGCGGCGGCAAGATAGGTGGTCGATTCGTTCGCAGCCACCGTATAGCGCCCACTGACCTCGATCTCCTCGTTGCCGCGCCGGAAATGGAACGGCATCTGCTGACCGGTCTTCGGCAGAAAATAGCCGACCACGTAGCAATTCTTCTCCAGATCGGAAGGGTGCTGCGGCACCGGGTGCCGCTCGAGAAAATCCCGCGAGGCGCAGGCGACGAACTTCATCTCCGTGATGCGCCTGGCGATCAGCGACTGATCCGTCAGGGTACCGGCACGTATGGCGCAATCGACGTTCTCCGCGAGATAGTCGATCGTTCGGTCGGAAACCCCGAGATCGATCTGGATATCAGGGTACTTCTCGTGGAACTCGGGCAGCGCCGGAATGATTACCAGATTGGCGAAGGCGCTTGCCGTCTCGACTCTCAGCCGCCCCTTCGGCAGGCTCTGGGCCGTCGAGAGGCTGCCGTCCAGTTCGTCGAGGTCGGAAAGCAGCCGTGCGGCGCGTTCGTAATAAAGCGCACCGTCCGGCGTCACCAGGACGCGCCGCGTGGTACGATTGAGCAGTTTCGTGCGCAAATGCGCCTCCAGTCCCTGGATGAGATTGGTGACGGTCGCCTTCGGCATGTTGAGGGAGGCGGAGGCACGGGTAAAATTGCCGGTCTCCACAACCCGAAGAAAGGCGCGCATGGCCGTGAGTTGGTCCATTTTCAATAACCGAATTGTTCGAAATACCGAATAGTGTAATCACAACCCGCGGACTATTCCAGACGAAAGACAATGATATGCTGCAAACATCGCGAGTTGTCCCTCATCTAGGGATTCACCCGTGGCGGAGACAAGAGAGATGAACGCGCAATTTACGGAAGAGACGATGCAGACGAGCAAAGGCTCGTGCCGCGCCCGTGTCTACCGCGGCGCATCGCTGCTCGCGCCGCCGCCGATCGTACTGCATCTCCATGGCGGCGGCTTCGTCGACGATTCGATCGCGGCGGGCGAAAACGTGGCCAATTCCCTGGCGGCCGCGGGCGCGGTCGTCATCTCGCCGGAATATCCTTCGGCTTGCATGAACCCGTTTCCGGCGGCACTCGACTGCGCCTATGCGATGCTTTCGTCGATGCGCAGCCGCTGTCCGCAGTTCGCGCACAAGAAGTCGATGCTGTTCGTCGCCGGCGAAGAGGCGGGCGGCAATCTCGCGGCCGGCCTGGCGCTGATGGCGCGCGATCAGTTTCTGACCGACCTCAAAGGCCAGATCCTGCTGTCGCCGCTGCTCGACCCATGCCTGGCAACGGCTTCGTTTCGCAAGTTCTGTCCGCAGAGTTCGGTGCAATCGATCGCCGAAGGCTGGCAACAATATCTCGGCGAGCGCAGCGGGCTCACGCATCCCTATGCGGCGCCGGGCCATTGCAGCCGGCTCGGCGGTCTCGTTCCGGCCCTCGTCGTCACCAGCGAGGAGTGTCCGATGCGCGACGAGGCCGAAGCCTATGCCGAGCGTCTCCGCAAGGCCGGCGTTCCGGTGGAAACGCATGTGCTGCCGGGGCGTGCCTCATGGCTGCCTGTCGGCGGTGCGGCGCAGGAAATCTTGCCATCGCATGAAGAAATCCTATCCGGCATCTTTTCCCGCTTTTTCAAGCAGGCGGGAGCGAAGCCGGCCAAAGAGTAACAAATAAGACAGTAAGCACAGAGCCGGGCTCCCAACCGGCAAGGAGAAAACATGACATCGACAGTAACCCGCCGGGTCCTGTGGGGCGCCGGCTTGAGCATCCTTTTGTCCGTCGGCGGCGGCGCAGCCGTCTTCTTCGGGCTGCCCCAGCGTTTCCAGGCGGATGCCGCGACCGAAGCGCCCGCAGCAGCAGCGACCCCGCCGGCCGTTCCGGTTTCCGTCGCCAAGGCCGAATCGCGCCGCATCACGACCTGGGAGAGCTTCTCCGGCCGGCTCGAAGCGATCGAGCGCGTCGAGATCCGTCCCCGCGTCGGCGGCGCGATCCTGAGCGCCCATTTCCGTGAAGGCGCGCTGGTCCGGAAAGGCGATCTGCTCGTGACGATCGACCCCGAACCCTTTGCCGCAGCAGTCGAGCGCGCCGAGGCTCAGGTCGCCGCAGCCGAGGCCCGTGTCGCGCTCGCCAAGACCGAACTCGAACGCGGCCGCAAACTGGTGACCACCAACGCTATCCCGCAGAGCGGGGTCGACCAGAGGCTCAGCGTCTACGACGAGGCGCGGGCGAACCTCCGCTCGGCGAAGGCCGCCCTCCAGACCGCCAGACTCGATCTGGAATATACCGAAGTGCGTGCGCCGATCAGCGGCCGCGTCGGCAGGCTCAACGTGACGGCGGGCAATCTGGTCTCCGCCGGCTCCGCCTCGCCGGTGCTGACCACGCTCGTATCCGTCGACCCGATCTATGCCAGCTTCAATGCCAGCGAAGAGGTCGTGGCGGCAGCCCTGGCGAAGCTTTCCGCCTCGGCGGCAAGGACCGAGGCGATCGAACGCATTCCCGTCGAGGTCGGCACTTCCGCCGACGAGGGAACGCCGATCACCGGCCATATCCAGCTCATCAACAACGAGGTGGACGCGGCAACCGGCACGATTCGCCTTCGGGCGGAACTCGCCAATGCCGACGGCCGCCTGATCCCGGGCCAGTTCGTGCGAATCCGGATCGGCGATCCGCAGCCCGAGGAAAAGCTGGTGATCAGCGACCGCGCCATCAGCTCGGATCAGGACAAGAAATTCGTCCTGGTCGTCGGCGCCGACAACAAGGTGGAGTACCGCCAGGTCACGCTCGGGCCCGTCGCGGACGGTCTGCGGATCGTGGAGAACGGCCTGAAGCCGGGTGAGAACATCGTGGTCAACGGCCTGCAGCGCGTGCGCCCCGGAGTCGTGGTTGCCCCGCAACCGGCCGAACAGGCTACCGCCTCGATCGCCAAGCCATAAAGCGCCTGCGCCCTGCCGAACCATAGAGGCAGGGCGCCCACAACACATTCCTACGGCATGCACCGGTGCTCGCAGCGAACATTTTCGCCGCAGACGCTCCCTGCTTGCCTGAAGTTCCCAAGGGGGATGCCATGAATTTCTCACGCTTCTTCGTCGACCGCCCGGTCTTCGCGGGCGTTCTCTCCGTGATCATCTTCGTCGCGGGCCTGATCGGCATGACCGGCCTGCCGATTTCCGAATATCCGGAAGTCGTTCCTCCGCAGATCGTGGTCAGGGCGCAATATCCGGGCGCCAACCCGGCTGTCATCGCCGAAACCGTCGCTACGCCGCTCGAAGAGCAGATCAACGGCGTCGAGGGCATGCTTTACATGCAGAGCCAGGCGACCGCCGACGGTCTGATGACGCTGACCGTCACCTTCGAGCTCGGAACCGACCCGGACCAGGCTCAGCAGCTGGTGCAGAACCGCGTCTCGCAGGCCGAGCCGCGGCTGCCGGAAGAGGTGCGCCGGCTCGGCGTCACCACCGTCAAGAGCTCGCCCGACCTGACGCTCGTCGTGCACCTGATTTCGCCCAACGGGCAATACGACATCAACTATCTGCGCAATTACGGCGTCCTGAACGTCAAGGACCGGCTGGCGCGCGTAGACGGCGTCGGCCAGGTGCAGATATTCGGCGGCGGCGACTATTCCATGCGCGTCTGGATCGACCCCGAAAAGGCCGCAGAGCGCGGGCTTGCAGCGAGCGACATCGCCAATGCCGTCCGTGGACAGAACGTCCAGGCAGCCGCCGGCGTCATCGGCGCTTCGCCGTCGGTTCCCGGCCTCGACCTGCAGCTCTCCGTCAACGCTCAGGGCCGCCTCAAGACACCCGAGGATTTTGCCGACATCGTCGTCAAATCGGGCGATAGCGGGGAGATCACGCGCCTCGGCGACGTCGCCCGCGTCGAAATGGGGGCGGCGGACTATTCGCTGCGCTCGCTTCTCGACAACAAGGCTGCCGTCGGCATGGGCGTGTTTCAGGCGCCCGGCTCCAACGCCATCCAGATCTCCGAAAACGTCCACAAGGTCATGGCCGAGCTGAAGCAGACCATGCCGGATGGCGTCGATTACGAGATCGTCTACGACACGACGCAGTTCGTCCGGGCGTCGATCGAATCGGTCATCCACACCCTGCTCGAAGCCATCGCGCTCGTGGTCGTCGTCGTCATCGTCTTCCTGCAGACCTGGCGCGCCTCGATCATCCCGCTCGTTGCCGTGCCCGTCTCGATCGTCGGTACCTTCGCCGTGATGTATGTCTTCGGCTTCTCGATCAACGCGCTCAGCCTCTTCGGCCTGGTGCTGGCGATCGGCATCGTCGTCGACGACGCCATCGTCGTCGTCGAGAACGTCGAACGAAATATCTCCCAGGGTCTCTCGCCGGTGCAGGCAACCTATCGCGCCATGCAGGAGGTGTCTGGGCCGATCATCGCGATCGCGCTGGTTCTCGTCGCGGTATTCGTGCCGCTCGCCTTCATCACCGGGCTCACCGGCCAGTTCTACCGCCAGTTCGCGCTGACCATCGCGATCTCGACGGTGATTTCAGCCCTCAACTCGCTGACGCTCTCGCCGGCGCTCGCCGCCCTTCTCCTGAAGGACCACCACGCCCCGAAGGACCGTCTGACGCGGGTCATGGATCGGTTGTTCGGCTGGTTCTTCCGCGGCTTCAACCGCTTCTTCGGAGCGAGTTCGGAGGCCTATGGCCGCGGCGTCGGCGGCATCCTTACCCGCAAGTCGCTGGTCATGGGCGTCTATGTCGTCCTCCTCGGGGTCACTTTCGTGCTCTTCCGCGCGGTGCCCGGCGGCTTCGTGCCGGCCCAGGACAAGCAATATCTCATCGGTTTCGCGCAGCTTCCGGACGCGGCGACGCTCGATCGCTCGGAAGACGTCATCCGGCGCATGAGCGAGATCGCCCTCAAGCACCCGGGCGTCGAACACGCCATCGCCTTCCCGGGCCTGTCGATAAACGGCTTCACCAACTCGTCCAACTCCGGCATCGTCTTCGTGTCGCTGAAGCCGTTCGAGGAGCGTACGACGCCCGAACTTTCGGGCGGGGCCATCGCCATGCAATTGAACCAGGAGTTCGGGGCGATCCAGGATGCCTTCATCGCCATGTTCCCGCCACCGCCCGTCCAGGGCCTCGGCACGACCGGCGGCTTCAAGCTGCAGATCGAAGACAGGAACGGCCTCGGCTACCGGACGCTTGACGATGCGACCAAGGCTGTCCTCGCCAAGGCGATGGCGGCACCCGAACTCGCCGGGCTCTATTCGAGCTACCAGATCAACGTGCCGCAGCTCTATGCCGACCTCGACCGCACCAAGGCGCGCCAGCTCGGCGTCGCGGTCACGGACGTGTTCGAGACGCTGCAGATCTATCTGGGCTCGCTCTACGTCAACGACTTCAACGCGTTCGGCCGCACCTACAGCGTGCGCATCCAGGCCGATGCGAGCTATCGCAGCCACGCCGACGACATCGGCAAGCTGAAGGTGCGTTCGCAGACGGGCGAGATGATTCCGCTGTCGGCCCTGCTCAACGTCGAGCAGACGGTCGGCGCCGAGCGGGCGATCCGCTACAACGGCTTCCTCGCCGCCGACATCAATGGCGGACCGGCACCCGGCTTCTCCTCCGGCCAGGCGCAGGCGGCCATCGAGCGGATTGCGGCCGAGACGCTGCCGCCCGGCATTTCGTACGAGTGGACGGACCTGACCTATCAGCAGATCCTCGCCGGCAATTCGGGCATCCTCGTCTTTCCGCTGGCGCTGCTGCTCGTCTATCTCGTGCTTGCGGCCCAGTATGAGAGCCTGCTGCTGCCGATCGCGATCATCCTGATCGTGCCGATGGGCATCATGGCCGCGCTGACGGGCGTCTGGCTGACCGGCGGCGACAACAACGTCTTCACCCAGATCGGCCTCATCGTTCTGGTGGGTCTGTCGGCAAAGAACGCGATCCTGATCGTCGAATTCGCCCGCGAACTGGAACTGTCCGGCAGCAATGCCGTCAGTGCCGCGATCGAGGCGAGCCGCCTCCGGCTCAGACCGATCCTGATGACCTCGATGGCCTTCATCATGGGCGTCGTGCCGCTCGTCACCTCCACCGGTGCCGGGGCGGAAATGCGCTCCGCCATGGGTGTGGCGGTGTTTGCCGGGATGATCGGCGTCACGGCCTTCGGCATCTTCATGACGCCCGTCTTCTATGTGCTCATCCGCAAGCTTTCCGGCGAAAGGCCCCTGAAGCACACCGGAGCGCATATCGAAGCCCCGCATCTCGCCCCCGGCGAGTAGCCTTTCCTGCCCTCCCAAAACGGGGTCGATGGCGGGCCGGACATCTGTCCGGCCCGTTCTCTTTTCAGCGCCCCGGGAAACCCGCTTGGTTCATCGGACGTGACAGCGAGTGGCTGATCGGATAAACCGGCAATCTCTGTTCCCGGACTACCTTTTCTGGCCCACCGGCTTCGCAGGCATACCTTCCATGTTCCCGACCGATCCCGTCTCCAATCTCGCTGCCCTCATTCGCTGCCCCTCCGTCACACCCGCCGAGGGAGGCGCGCTGACGACTCTTGAAGCCATGCTGGCACCGGTCGGCTTCAAGGTCGACCGGGTCGTGGCGAAGGAACCCGGAACGCCCGACATCGAAAACCTTTACGCCCGGATCGGGGGCGACGGACCGCATCTGATGTTCGCCGGTCACACCGATGTGGTGCCGGTCGGCGACGAGGCCGCCTGGAGTCGACCGCCCTTCTCCGCCGCGATCGCCGAAGGTGAAATGTACGGACGCGGCGCAGTCGACATGAAGGGCGGCATTGCCTGTTTCGTGGCGGCCGTCGCCCGCCATATCGAGAAGCATGGCGCGCCTAAGGGCTCGATCTCCTTCCTCATCACCGGCGACGAGGAAGGCCCGGCGATCAACGGCACGGTGAAGCTCCTCGAATGGGCGGCGGCGAGGGGCGAGCGCTGGGACGCCTGTCTCGTCGGCGAGCCGACCAATCCGGACGGCATCGGCGACATGATCAAGATCGGCCGGCGCGGGTCGCTCTCCGGCCGGATCACCGTTCACGGCGTCCAGGGCCACGCGGCCTATCCGCATCTTGCGGACAATCCGGTGCGCAGCATCCTGCAGCTCGCAAAGGCCCTGATGGATCCGCCCTTCGACGAAGGAACGGAAAATTTCCAGCCTTCGAACCTCGAAGTCACGACCATCGACGTCGGCAATTCCGCAGTCAACGTCATTCCCGCGAGGGCGAGCGCCGCCTTCAACATCCGGTTCAACGACCGCTGGACGGCCGAAAGCCTGATGGCGGAGATCGTCGCGCGTCTCGACCGCGCAGCAGCCGATAGCGCGCTGAGGCCCGGGCGGGCTCCGGCCAGATACGAGATCGTCTGGAACGAGCGTCCGAGCCACGTCTTCCTGACGCGCAACAACGCGCTCATCGATTCGCTTTCAGGTGCCGTGGAGGCCGTCACCGGGCGGCAGCCGCAGCTGTCGACCACCGGCGGCACATCGGACGCGCGCTTCATCAAGGACTATTGCCCGGTCGTCGAATTCGGCCTCGTCGGCAAGACCATGCACATGGTTGACGAACGCGTCGCCCTTGCGGATCTCGAAACCCTGACCGGGATCTACGAAACCTTCATCGCCCGCTGGTTCGGTCATGCCGCTGCTTGAGGAAGTCCTTGTCTATATCAAGGGGCTGTGGCTGCTGATCCAGGGCAACCACGAAGGCTATCGCTGGCTGGACATCAGCGAGAGCGGGTTGTGGCGCTCCTTCACGGCGATCCTGTGGACGCTGCCGGCGCTGGCCGTGGGCTGGGCCTCGTGGCGGCTCTATTATCTCTCGGTGATGCCGACCGGCACGACAGTCGGCATCGGCTTCTTCGGGAAGCTTCTCGCCGTCGATCTCGTGAGCTGGCTGCTGCCGATCGTGCTGATCGCCGTCCTCTCGCGCCCGCTCGGCTTTTCCGCCCTGGTGGTGCCGGTAATCGTCACGACCAATTGGCTCCAGGTCCCGTTGACCTATGCCATGGCGGTACCGGCCGCGTTGCTGCTGGTCATACCCGGCAGCGCCGGTATGGCAGCCCTGTTGTGGCTTCTGCTGCTTGTCGCCAGCTCCGCGCTGCTCTTCCGCCTCTTGCGGACCGTTACCGCCAAGCAGAACCTGCTCGCCGCCGCCCTTGCCGCGATCTTTCTGCTGTCACCGCTGATGATCATGCAGTTCCTGCAGCGCCTGCTCGGCTTGATGCCGGGTTGAGCGGCGGCGTTCGTGAAAGCCCCTCATCCGCCTGCCGGCACCTTCTCCCCATATGATGGGGAGAAGGGACAAGCGGCATGCTCTTCGCGCTCCGTGCAGCCGCTTGCGTGAAAGGTGAACCGAGCGAGCGCCGCTTGTCCCTTCGCCCCGCGTGCGGGGAGAAGGTGGCCGGCAGGCCGGATGAGGGGCTGCTGTTTCCAGCTAGTAATCCACCCGCATGAAGTAAAGCCCGTCCGGCGGGGCGACCGGGCCGCACGCCTTGCGGTCGCGTGCTTCGAGTGCGGTCTGCAGGTCATCCGGCGTCCATTTGCCCTCGCCCACGAGCTTCAGGGAGCCCGCGAAGGAACGGATCTGGTTGTGGAGAAAGCTTTGTGCCGTGGCGCGGATTTCGATGAGCTCGCCCGCACGGGTCACGTCCAGCCGGTCGAGCGTGCGCAAGGGGCTCGTCGCCTGGCAGTGGGCCGAGCGGAAGGTGGTGAAATCGTGATGGCCGACGAGGCGCTGCGCCGCCTCGTGCATGGCGTCGTGATCGAGCGGCTTCGGCACCCACCAGGCGCGCCGCGCCTCCAGCGCCAGTGGCGACCGGCGGGAAACGATCCGATAGAGATAATGCCGGCGGATTGCAGAGAAACGCGCATCGAAATCGCCGGGGGCTTCCGCGACATCGAGGATCGAGACCCGTTCGCCGGCGAGCGCCAGATGCGCGTTGAGGGCGTTTTGCAGCGTGTACGACTTCCACTCGCGCGTGAGATCGAGATGCGCCACCTGCCCCCTGGCATGAACGCCGGAATCGGTGCGCCCGGCGCCGCGGATCGAGACCGTCTCGCGGGTGAGCGACAGGACCGCCTTCTCGATGGCGCCCTGGATCGAGGGACCGTTGTCCTGCCTCTGCCAGCCGACATAATCGGAACCGTCATATTCGACGGTCAGGCGATAGCGGGGCATCAGGCGATCCTCGCGCCGGCAGCGATGGGCGTGCCGCGCAGGAAATCGGCCGAGGCGAGCGCCTTGCCGCCCGCACGCTGCAATCTCGTCATCCGCACCGCGCCTTTTCCGCAGGCGATGCTGAGAGTATTATCAAGCACTTCTCCGGGAGCACCTTTCCCTTCCGACATCTCGGAGCCAAGCACCTTGACGCGTTCGTGGCGGCCGGCAATGTCGAGTTCGAACCAGGCGCCGGGAAAAGGCGAGAGGCCGCGGATATGGTTGTGCACGTCGGCCGCCGGCCGGGAGAAATCGATGCGGGTCTCTTCCTTCGAAATCTTGGCGGCATAGGCGACGCCCTCTTGCGCCTGCGGCGCGAGTGGAAGCTCGCCGGCCTCGAGCCTGGCCATGGCCTCCGTCATCAGCACCGCTCCGACCTGCATCAGCCGGTCGTGCAATTCGCCGGCCGTCATCGTCTCGTCGATCGGAACCGACTGCGCGAGAGCGACGGGGCCGGTATCGAGCCCCTTGTCCATTTTCATCACCATCATACCGGTCTCACGGTCGCCGGCCATGACCGCCCGCTGGATCGGCGCCGCCCCCCGCCAGCGCGGCAGGAGCGAGGCATGGCCGTTATAGCAGCCGAAGCGGGTGCCGGAGAGTATTTCCTCCGGCAGCAGCAGCCCGTAGGCAACGACGACCGCCACGTCCGCACCGAAATCCCGGAAGGTCTGACGGTCCGCGGCGTCCTTGAAGTTGACGGGCGCCAACACCGGAATGCCGAGGCGCTCGGCAGCCTGATGCACGGAGGATTTCTTGAGGTCGAGGCCGCGCCGGCCGGCCGGCCGCGGCGGCTGCGTATAGACGGCGGCGATCTCGTGACCCGCCCCGGCGAGCGCCAGGAGCGTCGGTACGGAAAATTCCGGCGTGCCCATGAAGATGATGCGAAGCGGCAAGTGGCGGCCTCCGTCTCTTTCGATTGCCCGTGAGCGGGGCGGCTCCAGCTCGAACGCGGCCGCGACGCTAGATCACAATGTTTCAGGCCGGGTCGACCTAAGACATGAACGGATCAGATCGCCTTTGCGCCGCGCGTCTTGGCCGCCTTGGTGAACCTGCGAATCACCATATCTCGCTTGAGCTTGGAGATGTAATCGATGAACAGGACGCCGTTCAGATGGTCGATCTCGTGCTGCAGGCAGGTGGCGAGCAGGCCCTCGGCCTCGACCGCCTGTTCCTTGCCCTCGCGATCGACATACTCGACCGTGATCGCGGCGGGTCGCTCGACCTCGGCGTAATAGTCGGGGATCGAAAGGCAGCCTTCCTCATAGACCGAACGCTCCTCGGACGAGCGGACGACCTTCGGATTGATGAAGACGAGCGGCTGTTTCTCCTCTCCCTCCTTCGTCACATCCAGAACCAGGAGGCGCTTCGGCACGCCGATCTGTATCGCGGCGAGACCGATGCCCGGCGCGTCGTACATGGTTTCCAGCATATCGTCGGCGAGCCGGCGAATATCGGCGTCAATGGTCTCCACCGGTGTCGACACCTGGCGCAGAACCGGATCGGGAAGAATGATGAGCGGCTTGATCGTCATGTCGATCCCCATAGCCGATCTTTCCCTCGACGCGCAAGAAAATTGCCATTGCCAAACCCGTGGCGCTCCAAGTGGGAACGACCGGCACGCGAAAATGTATGTTCTCGTTTTGATCTGGTTTTCGCACGCGAATCTGTTAGTCTGCGGCCATGGAGCCCATCCCCTTTTCCTTCGATCAGCCGCTGTTCCTCGTCGGCGCCCTGCCCGTCACGGCCGGCCTCCTCGTCACAGCCGCCGCCCTTCTCGTGGTGCTGTTCTCGGCCATTATGGTGCGGCGCGCCCGTTCGGCTCGCGCGATCGACCGCGAAGAGCAAATGTCGGCGCTCATCGCGGCGCAGACGGAGATGCAGGGACGGATCGCCGCCATGACCGAGGTGCTGGGCGCCCGGCAGGCGGAACTGAACCAGTCGCTCAGCCAGCGCATCGACGGAATGACGCATCGCATCGGCGCCTCGATCAGCGAGCAGACGAAGGCGACGCACGAAAATCTGCGGCGGCTCCAGGAGCGGCTCGCGGTGATCGACAACGCGCAGAACAACATCCAGTCGCTCGCCAAGGATATGGCCGGGCTGCAGAGCATCCTCGCCAACAAGCAGACGCGCGGCGCCTTCGGACAGTCGCGCATGGAGGCGATCGTCGCGGACGGCCTGCCGATGGGCGCCTTCGCCTTCCAGGCGACGCTTTCCAACGGCGCGCGGCCGGATTGCACCATCCGCATGCCGAACGGCCAGCCGCCGCTGGTCATCGACGCGAAGTTTCCGCTCGAGGCCTGGAATTCCATGAGGGACGCGGCGAGCGCCGAACGGCGGCAACAGGCCGCGCAGGCCTTCCGCCGCGACATGGAGGTGCATATCCGCGATATCTCCGGCAAATATCTCCTGCCGGGCGAGACCCAGGATATGGCCTTCCTCTTCGTTCCCTCCGAATTGATCTTCGCCGAAATCCATGAGCATTTCGAAGCGATCGTCCAGAAGGCGCACCGCCAGCGGATCGTCATCGTCTCTCCGTCGCTCCTGCTCCTCTCGATCCAGGTCATCCAGGCGATCCTGAAAGACGCCCGCATGCGTGAGCAGGCCCACCTGATCCAGGGCGAAGTCGTACGGCTGATGGAAGACCTCTCGCGTCTCGATGAGCGCGTACGCAAGCTCCAGGGCCATTTCGCCATGACGCAGAAGGATGTCGAGGACATCCTGATCTCCTCGGACAAGCTGACCCGTCGGGGCGCCAAGATCGAGGCGCTCGAGCTGCAGGCCGAGGCCGATCCGAGACACGGCGAAAAGCCGGGCGACGGTAGCGGGCGCCCGATGGACGGGCGCATGGGGCAATTGAAGCTGAGAGTGGTTGACGAGGACTGACGGCGTCGGGCACTCTCCGGCAAATGCGTGTGTCGCCCGAAACCCTGCAGCGGTTTGGAATGACGACAGGCGAAAAACAAAGAAGCCGACGGGACGCCTCCACATGATCACTGTTTTTGGATCCATCAACATGGATCTGATCGCCACCACCGCACGCCTTCCGAAGCCCGGCGAAACTGTTGCCGGAATGGACTTTTCCACTGCGGCGGGCGGCAAGGGCGCAAACCAGGCGCTCGCGGCACGCCGCGCCGGCGCCTCGGTGCGCATGGCAGGTGCCGTCGGCTCCGACGCCTTCGCCGAGGGCGCGCTGGCGCTGCTCAAGGAGGCCGGCACCGATCTCGATCTGACGAAGACCGTCGGCGAGCCGACCGGCACGGCACATATCATCGTCGGCGGCGACGGCGAAAACGTCATCGTTGTGGTCGCCAGCGCCAATGCACGCGTGAGCGAGGACGACGCCGCGAACGCTGTTGCAAGAATGTCTGCTGCCGACACGCTGATGCTCCAGCTCGAAATTCCAGCGGCCTCGGTGGAGAAGGCACTCTCCGAAGCAAAACGGCGCGGCGTCCGATCGATCATCAACATCGCGCCGCTGACGCCGGATGCGGCGCGCCTCGGCCGCATGGCCGATATCGTCATTGCCAACGAGACCGAGTTCGAGCTGCTCGCCGGCAAAGCGGGCATCGCCGGCGCCGAGCGGGAAGAGGCTATGAAGGGGCTGCACGCCGAGACCCGCCAGACCGTGATCGTAACGCTTGGCGCTGAGGGCGTGGTGGCGATTCACGAAGGCGAACTCCATCGCGCGAAGGGGCTCACGATCGAGCCCGTCGATACGGTCGGTGCCGGAGATACCTTCTGCGGCTATCTCGCCGCCGGCCTCGACGCCGGCCTCGCCTTTTCCGAGGCGCTCCGCCGCGCCGCGGTTGCGGGATCGCTGGCCTGCCTCAAGCCCGGCGCGCAGCCCTCGATACCGCTTGCCGCCGAGGTCGCCGCCCGGCTCTAGCGCACCTTGCAGGAAAGTGTGCCACCGTTTTCCGTCCGGAAGCGCACAGGTTCAGACTGTTTCAGTGTTTCCATGAAACATTGAAACGCGCCGGAAGACCGTGAGATAAGCCGCCCGCCGGCAACGCCGACGCGCAAATCCTGCCGCTTGAACCCGGAATCAGGTGCGGCGTTGGCCGTATTTTAATCTTTGATCGTCTAATCAGGTCAGCGAGAAGGCCAACTCCGGTTCGGCCGCTCCTCCATGCCGGTCGGCATCTGGCGCTCCATGAGGGAGCTTCACCCACAGTTCCGAATATGTCGCGCCGCGGGTTCAGCACCTGCGGACCTCTCAGTGCGTGAGGATTTCATGTTCAAGTTCCAAGCCAGATCGCTGGCGACAAAATTGATCGCGGTGACGGGAGGCACGATCGCCCTCGTGCTGCTCGCGTCGAATTACGTGCTTATCTCCCAGACGCGGGATCGTGTCGAAACGCTGGTCTTCGACGGCGCGAAGACGGAAGCGCGGGCGATCGCGGCCGACATCGCGGGAAGCGTCGGCGAACTTGCCGCCGCCGCGCGGACCATGTCGGGCGTTCTCGGGCGCGGCCATGCCGGGCAGTCCACCGACCGTGCAGGCGCAATCAATCTCCTGAAGGCCAACCTGGAGCAGCATAGCTTTGCCTTCGGCAGCTGGTTCGCCGAAGAGCCCAAGGCCTATGACGGGAAGGACGTCGTCGACAACACGGAGCTTGGCGGCAATGCCGACGGTGCGTTCACGCCCTATTGGTCCAAGGACCGCAACGGAAATATCCAGCTCTCGACGTTCAAGGCCGATTATGCGGCCGAGTGGTACGGCCTCGCGGCGAAAAGCGGCAAGGGCGCCATCACGCAGCCATATCTCGCCGAGGGCACCGATGTCCCGACCACGATGACGTCGATCGCCTATCCCGTCATGTCGAACGGCAGAATGATCGGCGTTTCGGGTGTCGATATTTCGCTCGCCGCACTCGCGGACCGTCTCTCGGCGGTCAAGCCTTTCGGCTCCGGCCGGGTCTACCTGCTGTCGCAGAGCGGCAAGTGGCTCGCCGCACCCATCCCCGAACTGCTGATGAAGGAATATGACGGCGAAGGCGCCGAGTTGGTGAAAGACGCCCTTTCCGCCGGCACGCCCCGCATGATCGAGAACCTGACTTACGACGGTAACGAGCCTTTCGACCGTGTGGTCTATCCTTTCAGCCTGCCCGACGTGAGTGCGCAATGGCTGGTTCTGGTCGATGTTCCGCGCTCAGCCATCAATGCGCCGGTACGCGATCAGACCTATATGATGATCGTCGGCGGTCTGATGGTCCTCGGCGCGGTGCTCGCCGGCCTCTATTTCGCCGTTCGCCGCTTCGTCCAGAAGCCGCTTGCCGGCCTCGTGGGCGACGTCGAGACGCTCAGCAACGGAGAATATACCCGGCCGATTTCCGGTCAGGAACGCTCCGACGAGACAGGCGCCGTCGCCAGGTCTCTCGAGGGCTTCCGTCACCAGCTCGCCGACAACAGGCGGCTTGAAAGCGAGGCACGTCACGAGAGAGAGCAGGCCGAACTCGAACGCGGACGTTCGGAAAACGAACGCACCGAGGCCAGCGCTCTGCAGCGCGACATCGTCGCACGTCTCGGCAAGGCCCTGTCGCATCTCTCCGCCGGCGACCTCGCCTTCCGCCTTACCGGCGACTTCCCCGGCGAATACGCCCAGCTGAAACGCGATTTCAACGCGACGATGGAGAGCCTCGAAGAGACGATCCGCACCGTCAACCACTCTGTCGTCAATATCGGCAGCGGCACCAGCGAGATCTCAGGCGCCGCCAACGACCTGTCGCATCGGACGGAACAGCAGGCAGCAAGTCTCGAGGAGACCGCGGCCGCCCTTGACGAACTGACCTCGCAGGTGAACGCCAGCGCCGAAAACGCCAAGGTCGCCGCGAAATCCGTCGAGGTCGCAAGCAGCGACGCGGAACAGTCCGGCGAGGTGGTGCAGAAGGCGATCGCCGCGATGAATGGCATCGAGCAGTCGTCGCATGAAGTCAGCCGGATCATCGGCGTCATCGATGAAATCGCCTTCCAGACCAACCTTCTGGCGCTCAATGCCGGGGTCGAGGCCGCCCGCGCCGGCGATGCCGGCAAGGGCTTCGCGGTCGTCGCACAGGAGGTCCGCGAACTCGCGCAGCGCTCTGCCAATGCCGCAAAGGAAATCAAGACGCTGATCAATACATCGGCGGGCCAGGTTCGCGAGGGCGTCGACCTCGTGGGCAAGGCAGGCGGCGCGCTCGAGAAGATCGCCGAGCAGGTGGTGCAGATCAACGGGCTCATCCGCCAGATCTCAAGCTCCGCCTCGGAACAGGCGGTGGGCCTCAAGGAGATCAATTCCGCCGTCAATCAGATGGACCAGGTGACACAGCAAAACGCTGCCATGGTGGAAGAGACGACCGCCGCCAGCATGGCGCTGAACGACGAGGCTCGCGCCTTAAGCGCGCTGGTCGCCCGTTTCCAGATCGCCCCGCAGGCCGTTCAGACCCAGGCCTCGGCCGAAATGCTGCGCGGTACGGCCGAGCGGATGCGTGCGGCTGCCCCCGCGGAAAACCGTCCCGCCCAGGCGCCGCGCAGTCCCGCCTACTCGAATTCGACTCAAAAGGTGCTTGCCAAAACATCCGGCGCCAATGCGCTCGCGCAGGACAACTGGGAAGAATTCTGATCGCGGTCCGCACCGGCTGCAAGACGGCGTCCGATCCTCATCGGGCGCCGTCGTCTTTTCCGGGCAAGGCGTACATGGCTCTCAGAGACGGGCCAACCGCTCGATCAAGAGCTCGAAGAAGCCCTCGTCGTCGATGTGCCGCATGACCTTGGCGTTGTGCGCGCGGCCGGTGACCTGCCACCAGTCGACCACGGTCATGCCCGTGGTGAGCGGAGACGCCGTTTCGATCTCGACGTTGCAGTCCCGCCCTGTGAAGAGCTCCGGCCGCAGGATATAGGCGATCACGGTCGGATCGTGCAGCGGCCCGCCGTCGGTGCCGTATTTCTCGATGTCGAAACGCTCGAAAAATTCCAGCATCTCGGCAAGGGCCGTTGCCGCCGGGTTGCCGATCGCGCGGATTTTCTCCACGCGAACCTTCCGTGTCAGAACGCGATGGGTGACATCGAGGGGCATCATCACGATCGGGATGCCGGAGCGGAAGACGATCTCGGCTGCCTCCGGATCGACATAGATGTTGAATTCCGCCGCAGGCGTTATGTTGCCGCCCTCGAAGAAGCCGCCGCCCATCATCACGAGCTCGCGTATCGAAGGCGCGATTTCCGGGGCCTTCGTCAAGGCCAGCGCGATATTCGTCAGCGGTCCGAGCGTACAAAGCGTCACGGCGCCCGGCGCCTCCGCACGCAGCGTTTCGACGATGAAGTCGACGGCGTGCTGCTCTTGAAGCGGCATCGTCGGCTCGTCGAGCGCAGGGCCATCGAGCCCCGTCTTCCCGTGCACGTGCTCGGCCGTGACGAGCGGGCGGGCGACCGGCCGCTCGGCACCTGCGAAGATCTTCACGTCGGTCCTGTTGCAGAGCTCGCAGACGATGCGGGCGTTGCGGGCCGTCAGTGTCAGCGGGACATTGCCGGCAACCGCGGTGATGCCGAGGACCTCGATTTCCTCTGGGCTGCCGAGGGCCAGCATGATTGCCGCCGCGTCGTCCTGGCCCGGATCCGTGTCGATGATGATTTTTCTTGCGCTTGACACTTTTCATCTCCCTGCAGGACCGTCACTCTCAAGTCAGAGACTATGATTTGCGCGGCCTGCGGAGGCAAGCCGCTTGCACTCACTGCACACAGCCACCATATTGCAGGCAGGATGCTGCTTGGCAGGTCCGACACATGGTCGCTTGAGCTGCAAGGGCTTGGAGAATGAGCAGAATAACGCCTTTTACGAGCCCGCTTCTGGTGGGTTTCGACAGCATGGAAAAGACCCTTGAGCGCATCGCGAAGGGCAATGACGGCTATCCCCCCTACAATATAGAGCGAATTCGCGGCGATTCTGCCGCCGACGCGCCGGAACGCCTGCGCATAACGCTCGCGGTCGCGGGCTTCTCGGAGGAAGACCTCGACGTGACGACCGAGGAAAACCAGCTCGTGATCCGCGGCCGTCAGATCGAGACCGGTGAAAGGGAATATCTGCATCGGGGCATCGCCGCCCGGCAGTTCCAGCGGACCTTCGTGCTGGCCGATGGAATGCAGGTTCTCGGCGCGGAATTGCGCAACGGCCTCCTTGCGGTGGACCTGGTGCGCCCCGAGCCCGCCCGTATGGTAAAGAAAATTAATATTTCGGTCCCAGAATAGGATAACCGGCGAGATTTTTTCCTGCGCCGGCGACCACGGAGCATGACCATGGGACTGAAAGCCATCAACACATCGCTGTCGAAGAACGACCTTGCGCATCTTGGCGCAGGCGAGGTCGGCTATATCCGCAAGATGCGTTCTGAGGAGGTCTCCCGTTGCTTTCCGGAAGCGCCCGAGATGGGGCCTGGAATCGATCTGTGGGCCCTGTTCGGCGCCGATGGAACGCCTATCCTGCTGACGGACAACCGCTCCAGCACCTTCTTCAAGGCGGCGGAAGACGACCTTCGCACCGTCACTTTGCATTGAGCGGGTAAGAATTGCCCCTCTCCTCGCAGACGGAGAGGGGACTTAAGCAGCGGCCGCGAACCCCCTTCGCCCCGCGCGCGGGAGAAGGTGGCCGGCAGGCCGGATGAGGGGCCAAACTCCAGACGCCCGGTTCACCTACGCCGAAAGGTCAGATAGGCCGAACTGCGCCCTTCCCGGCGGGCCTTGGCTTCGTAGCGCGTGCTCGGCCATCCGGCGAAAGGCGTCAGCCAGTCGGCCGCTGTCTCCGCCGTCCATTCGAAAGCCGCGTGGTCGCGGCAATGGATGAGCGTCCAGTTGATATAGCTGTCGATGTCCGAGGCAAAGCAGAAGACGCCGCCCGGCTTCAGGATGCGTGCGAAGCGGTCGAGATTGACCGCGGAGACGAAACGCCGCTTCCAGTGCTTCCGCTTCGGCCATGGATCGGGATAAAGCAGGTCGATCTGGTCGACGGATGCCGCCGGCAGCCAATCCAGCACCTGCGTCGCGTCGTCATCGTAGAGGCGGACGTTCCTGATCGCCTTCGCCTCGATCTGCCCGAGCAGCTTCGCCATCGAATTGACGAAGGGCTCCACCCCGATGAAGCCGGTCGCGGGGTCTTCCGCAGCACGGTGGATCAGGTGCTCTCCGCCGCCGAAGCCGATCTCCAGGCGGATTCTTTCGACGGGCTCGGGAAAAAGCGCCGTCAGATCGGCCGGAGCCGGCTTCTCGAGATCGAGCTTCAAAAGGGGCAGTAGGTGTTCGAGATGGGCCGCTTGGCGCTCCCGCAAGGGCTTGCCCTTGCGGCGGCCGAAGAAAGCCTCCGTTGCTCTGGCACCGCGCGTTTCGGTCATGTCGTTCTTCCCATAGATGAAGCAGGCTGCGGGTAGAGGACGCACATCGTTTTCCTCATCCAGCTCCGCATCCATGATTTCCGATCGAGCCAAGCCCGAAATCACAATGAAGGAGGCGGACGCTCCTCTCCGGAGCGCCCGCCTGACTGTTGCCACGGCTGATAACAGGCGGCTGCGATATCTTCAATACGCGGCTTCTTCCGAAGCTGCCTCGCCGGCAGGGCTTACGCCGCGCGGCTCGCCGCTCTTCCGTTGACGGACGAGGAGTCGCTCTCGATCGCCTCTTTCAGCGGCTTGACCAGGTCGAGCTTCTCCCAGGAGAAGGAACCGTCGCGGCCGGCCTTGCGGCCGAAATGGCCGTAGGCGGAGGTCTTGGCATAGATCGGCCGGTTGAGGTCGAGATGGCGGCGGATGCCCGTCGGCGACAGGTCCATCGTCTTGCGGATGGCGCTCTCCACCTGATCTTCCGAGACCTTTCCGGTGCCGTGCAGGTCGACATAGATCGACAGCGGCTGGGCTACGCCGATCGCGTAGGAAAGCTGGATGGTGCAGCGCTCGGCGAGACCCGCCGCTACGACGTTCTTGGCAAGGTAGCGGGCCGCATAGGCGGCCGAGCGGTCGACCTTGGTCGTGTCCTTGCCGGAGAAGGCACCGCCGCCATGCGGAGCTGCGCCGCCATAGGTGTCGACGATGATCTTGCGGCCGGTAAGGCCCGCGTCGCCGTCCGGTCCACCGATGACGAACTTGCCGGTAGGATTGATGTACCAGGTGCAGTCGTCGGCGATCTTCAGGTCCCCGAGCGCCTCACGGATATAGGGTTCGACCACGGAGCGGACCTTGGTGGAATCCCAGCTCTCGTCGAGATGCTGGGTGGAAAGAACGATCGAGGTGGCCTCGGCCGGCTTGCCGTCGACGTACCGCACCGTCACCTGGCTCTTGGCGTCCGGACCAAGCTTGGCGACTTCGCCTTCGCCCTTCTTGCGGGCCGCGGCGAGCAGATTGAGGATGCGGTGCGAATAGTAGATCGGCGCCGGCATGAGCTCGGCGGTCTCGCGGCAGGCATAGCCGAACATGATGCCCTGATCGCCCGCGCCTTCTTCGCCCTGCTTGTCGGCGGCATTATCCACGCCCTGCGCGATGTGTGCGGACTGGAAGTGCAGAAGAACGTCGATTTTCGCAGTCTTCCAATGGAAGCCGTCCTGCTCATAGCCGATGTCGCGGATCGCCTTGCGGGCCGCCGACTTGAACTTCGAGGGATTGATGACGTCGACGCCGTTCTTGTCTTTCTTGAGAAGGCTCGGCGGCAGCCTGACCTCTCCGGCGATGACCACACGATTGGTCGTCGCCAGCGTCTCACAGGCGATGCGCACAGTCCACGGATCGACGCCGGTCTTTGCGGCTTCGCGGTAGACCAGATCCACGATTTCGTCGGAGATACGGTCACACACTTTGTCCGGATGACCTTCGGCTACGGATTCACTTGTGAACAGGTAGTTTGCGCGCATGCGGGAAGTCCCCTCAATGAAAGAAGCGGTCCAAACGTTTAGTGGTTTTGCCGGTGAAAAACAAGCACACAACGACATAAATATATCTTTATATCGGCATCGCTGCGACGTTCCGCTTTCCCGAAAATGCGGACTTGAGGGAAAATTTTCGCTCGCGGGAGTGAGCCGCCGCCAGCGCGCCTTGTCGGATGCGCAGCATCGAAGCGCTGCCGTCCCTATCGGCAGGGTTGGAGCCCGGACAGCAGTCTCCATACGAAAAAAGCGGCTTGATGCCGCTTCTTTCGTGCCGGGCGACTTGCCGCCTATTCGCTCTCCGCCTCGGCGGCCAGTGCTTTAACGAGGTCTACCAGCTTGCGCCGGACCTTCGGGTCGGAAATTTTCACGAAGGCGCGGTTGAGCTGCAGCCCTTCCGAGGAGGACAGGAAATCGACGACGTAGTTGGAGCTCGACGCCTCGGCCATCCCCGGCCCGGTGCCGCCGCCATCGCCCGGAGCATCCTCGAAGAAGAACGACACCGGCACGTTGAGTATCTGCGAAATGTTCTGCAGCCGGCTCGCACCGACGCGGTTCGTGCCTTTTTCGTACTTCTGGATCTGCTGGAAGGTAATCCCCAGACTCTCGCCGAGCTTCTCCTGGCTCATGCCAAGCATCGTCCGACGAAGGCGAATCCTGCTACCGACATGAATGTCGATCGGGTTCGGTTTCTTCTTATTCTCGATCATATTCGCCTTCCTAAACACGCTGTTTACGTTACCAGCAACCCCGCATTGCAAAATATGCGCTGCGGCAACCCTGTCACGCTCGACGGCAGGCGAAGGTTGATGGCGAAATACACTATGCAATTTTAGGGGTTTTACGTCAATTCTTCCTAATATTAAAACCTGAGCGCGATATTACTGCAACCACAAATAGAATTCCCATCGTCAGCCAAAAAATTTGGCTGCGCGTTGCGATATTTGTGAGCGTAGGCAGTTTTCCCGGCAGAATTGTGTCTAGAACCCCCTTGTAATTGTAGCCCAATACTAGCACTAAAACACCACGTGCATCAACAACTGCTGAAATACCAGTATTCGCGGCACGAATCATCGGAGTTCCGGTTTCGACCGCGCGGAGCTGCGCCTGATGGAAATGCTGGCGCGGGCCGGGGGTATCGCCGAACCAGGCGTCGTTGGTGATGTTGAGGAGCGCGTCTGCGAGCCGGGCATTGCCGTCCACCTCGTCGGCGAAGATCGCCTCGTAACAGATCATCGGATAGATCCGCCGGCCGCCCGGCAAGGTCAGCATCGGGCGGGTGCTGGCCGCCGAGAAACCGCCCGGCATCGAGGCCGCGACGGAGCTCAGGCCCCAGGAGGTCAGCAGATCCTCGAACGGGAGGTATTCACCGAAAGGCACCAGATGCACCTTGTCCGCCGCACCGACGATCTGCCCTCGATCGTCGATGACATAGACCGAATTGTAATAGCGCGGCGGCAGTCCGGCACCGGCATCCTCGACCCTGACGGCGCCGGCGACGAGAACTTGCCCGTCCTGGAGAACATCGGCGATCCGCGCCAGGGCGTCGGGATTGTCGGTGAGGATGAAAGGGATCGACGTTTCCGGCCAGACGACGATGTCCGGCCGTTTGGCGCCATCCTGGACCGGAGCGGCCGTCAGCGAGAGATGGTCCTCGAAAATCGACGCACGCTCGCGGTCGTCGAGCTTCTTGGCCTGGTCGATCACCGGCTGGACGACGCGGACGGTCATCTCCGGCTGGAGCGGCACCGGTGCCGGCTGGGCGAGCCGGTAAAAGCCGAAAGCGACATGCGCCACAAAGAGCGCTGCGGCGATGGCGAGACCGGCGCGCGCGCCCTTGCCCGTCCAGATCAGAGCCGGCGCGGCGAAGACGAAAACGGCCAGCATGTTGATCGTCGAAAGATTGACGACGCTGGCGGACTGCATCATCAAGGGCATCGGCATGGCCGCATAGCCGATGGCATTCCAAGGGAAGCCGGTAAAGAGAAAGCCGCGCAGCCATTCGGCGATGCCGAAGCCGAGCGCGAGGGCGGCGATCCGGCCCCAGCCGTCCGACCAGAGGCTGCGGGCAATGACGACCGCCAGCGCGTAAAAGAGCCCCAGAACGGCCGGGAGGCCGACGACGGTGAGCGGCAGCGCCCAGGCGAACGCGTCCGCCTCGACCAGAAGCGCATTGCCCAGCCACCAGAGACCACCCAGGAAATATCCGAAGCCGAAGGACCAGCCGATCGCCGCGGGCGGCATCAGCCGCCGCAGCACGCCGTCGCCGGGATCGGGCGCCACCCCGTCGATCAGCCAGACAAGGACGGGAAAGGAGACGAAAGCCGCCGCGAAAATGCCGAAAGGCGGCTGGGCAAGCACCGCCAGAAGGCCGGCGAGAAAGCCGACGAATGTTCGGGACACGCCCGAGAGAAGTATGATTCTGCCTGCCAGTCTTTCCATTCAACCTCCCGTCGGCGCCGGACGTGGGGGAGACCTTGCGCGGGACCCTGTCCTCGAGGATTCAAGGACACACGCAGCACGACCGAATCAATCGGCGGCAGTCTTCCAAAAAAGTGGCTGCTTGTCCCCTCTCAAGGCGACGGCGAGCCGGCCCTATTCGAACGAGGACGGGGGCTGGGCACCCGCCCCAGTGGGGCCGGCCGTGGTGAACGCATCGGGCAACGGCTCCTTCTCGACCTTCGGCAGGCGGCGGCGTGACGGCGGACGCTTGCGCATGATCCTGACGCGTTTGACGCGACGCGGATCGGCATCGAGAATCTGGAATTCGAAGCCGGGAATCGCCTGGACCACCTCGCCGCGGACAGGAATCCGGCCGAGCGATGCGAAGACGAGTCCGCCCAGCGTATCGACATCCTCGAGTTGCTCGCGCACGTCGAAGTCCGGTCCGACGGCCTCGGCGATCTCCTCGAGCTCCACCCGGGCGTCGGCGACGAAGACGTCGTCCGAGCTGCGCGCGAACATCACTTCCTCGTCGTCATGCTCGTCCTCGATGTCGCCGACCACCATTTCGACGATGTCCTCGAGTGATACGAGACCGTCCGTTCCGCCGTATTCATCGATGACGAGTGCCATCTGGATGCGCGCGGCCTGCATGCGCTGCATGAGATCCGAGGCGAGCATCGACGGCGGCACGAACAGGAGCTGCCGGACGATCCCCGCCTCCTCCACCGTCTTGTCGAGATCGACGCGAGAAAGATCGAAGCCTGCCTTCATCTGCCGGGGCGCCCTTTCGGGCTTGTCGCCATTCGCCGTCGTCGCCGCATGGGCTTTGCCGTTGCGGCGGCGGTTGCGCGCCTGCTTGGTCACATAGGCAAGAAGGTCACGGATGTGCACCATGCCGCGAGGGTCGTCGAGCCCCTCGCTGTAAACCGGCATGCGCGAGCGTCCCGACTCCTCGAAGAGCACCATGAGCTCGCCGATGGTGATATTCTGGTCCACCGCTTCGATGTCGGCTCGCGGAACCATCACGTCCTCGACCCGAACCTCGCGGAAGCGGAGGATGTTGTTGAGCATAGCCCGCTCTTCGGGCGAGAAAGCCGCATTGCCTTCGGCGTCCGTCATGAGCGCATCGGCGAGATCCTCGCGCAGGCTCGACGGGCTCACACCGCGCAACAGACGCGCGGCACGGCTCCAAAATGATGATGTGGATTTGCTGCCCTCGAATCGGGCGGCGGTACTACTACCGGCCTCGGTGTCGCCGGAGGCTTCCGCCTCCTCGGTCGCGACAGCGGCCGGCTGTGTCTTGAAGTCGCTCATCGTTCCAAACTGTCAATGCGGGGGTTGGTCCCCGTAGGGATCAGATAGGCCAAGACGCGCCAAAATGCGAGTCTCCAACCCCTCCATTCTCTCCGCTTCGTCGTCTTCGATATGATCATACCCGAAAAGATGCAGGAATCCATGAACGAGAAGATGCGTCAAATGGGCGTCGAAGGGCTTTTCGAGCTCCACCGCCTCCCGCCTGAGCGTCTCATGGGCGACCACGATGTCGCCGAGCATCGGCCCCGGCAACCTGCCCGGCGTCACCGGAAAGGCGGGAAAGGACAGAACATTCGTCGCCTTGTCCTGGCCTCGCCACTCCGCGTTGATCGCCCTGATCGACTGATCGTCGGTGAAGACCAGCGACAGCTCCGCCGCCTGTGCCGGCAGCGGCTGCTTCTCCTCACGCGCGAGAAAATCGGCCGCTGCCTCGAGAACACGCTCGCAAAAAGACCGAAGCTCGTCTTCGGGCGGCCAGTCTCCTGCCTCGACGCTGATCTGAATGTCCAATGCCGTCATGATAAACGCGGCCGCCTCAGCGATCGCTCTGCTCGCTCTCGTCGTGAACCGCCGTCTGGCTGTCATAGGCCCTGACGATCCGCGCCACCAGAGGATGACGGACGACGTCGGCATCCTTGAAGCGGATCACCGAGACTCCCTCCACGCCCTTGAGTATCTGCAGCGCCTCCACGAGCCCGGACTTTACGCCGCGCGGCAGGTCGACCTGACTCGGATCGCCGGTGACGATCATCCGACCGTTCTCGCCGAGACGGGTCAGGAACATCTTCATCTGCATCGACGTCGTGTTCTGCGCCTCGTCGAGGATCACGGCGGCATTGGCAAGCGTGCGCCCGCGCATGAAGGCGAGCGGCGCGATCTCGATGACCCCCGCGGTGATTGCCCGCTCGACCTTGTCGCCCGGCATCATGTCGTACAGCGCGTCATAGAGCGGACGCAGATAGGGATCGACCTTCTCCTTCATGTCGCCGGGCAGGAACCCGAGACGCTCGCCCGCCTCTACAGCCGGACGCGAGAGGATGATCCGGTCGACCGCGCCACGCTCCAGGAGCTGGGCGGCATGGGCGACGGCGAGATAGGTCTTGCCCGTGCCCGCAGGACCGACGCCGAAGACGAGCTCGGCCCGCTCCATGGCGCGGATATAGGAATCCTGCATCGGCGTGCGCGCAGCGATTGTCTTCTTGCGCGTCGAAATCTGCGCCATTGTCAATTTGGCTTTGCGCTCCATCGTCGGCAACTGCAGCTGATCGTCGGCGGCGACCGCCATGCGGATCGCACCTTCGACATCGGATGTATCGATCGAAGCGCCACTCTGCAGCCTTCCGTAGAGATAGTCGAGGGCACGGCGCGCCTGATTGGTTGCGACGACGTCACCGGAGATGGCGACGGAGTTTCCCCGCGGCCGGGCGTCGATGCGCAATCGCTCTTCCAGCAATTTCAGATTCTGGTCGAACTGACCGAAGAGCTCGCTCGCAAAGCGGTTGTTCTCGAAGGTGAGCACGAAGTGATTGGCGTCCGTCGCGGATGTCTTCGACTGGCGAGATGAGGAAGAAATCAGTTCGTGTCCGTTCAAGCGGTCAGCTCCTCGCGTCCGATTCCCCGATCATCTCGGCAAACAGGCTGTTCGGCCCGGCCTTGGTGATTCGCACTCTGATAATGTCACCGATTTGCGATGCTTTTGCATCAACATTCACGGGCTGCAGCCACGGCGACCGGCCGACGAGCTGCCCCGGCATGCGGCCCGGCTTCTCCAGGAGCAGGTCGATCTCCCGACCCACACAGGCCTCGGCGAAACCGCGCTGCTGCTTTACGAGCAAAGCCTGCAATATTTCCAAACGCTTGGCCTTCACGTCCTCGGGAACCTGTTCCTTGAGCTCGGCGCCCGGCGTGCCGGGACGCGTCGAATACTTAAACGAGAAAGCCTGTGCATAGTTCACTTCCTCGACAAGTCGGAGGGTATCCTCGAAGTCCTGATCGGTCTCGCCGGGAAAGCCGACGATGAAATCGCCCGAAAGCGCAAGGTCGGGCTGCGCCGCACGAATGCGCTCGACGAGCGCCAGGTATTCGGCAGCCGTATGGCGCCGGTTCATCGCCTTCAGGATACGGTCGGAGCCCGACTGGACCGGCAGGTGCAGATAGGGCATCAGCTTCGCCATCGACCGGTGCGCCTCTATGAGGCTGTCGTCCATGTCGCGCGGATGGCTGGTGGTATAGCGCAGGCGTGCAAGGCCGTCGATTTCGCCGAGGCGCCGCAAGAGGTCGCCAAGGCTCCATTCGCGCCCATGCGGACCCTCGCCGTGCCAGGCGTTGACATTCTGTCCGAGCAGGGTGATTTCGCGCACGCCGCCCTCGACGAGCTTCTCCGCCTCCGCCACGATCTGTGACACCGGGCGCGAGACTTCCGAGCCGCGCGTGTAGGGTACCACGCAGAAAGTGCAGAACTTGTCGCAGCCTTCCTGGACGGTCAGGAAAGCCGTGACGCCCCGCGCACGGGTCTTGGCCTTATCGGGCGCCGGCAGATGGACGAACTTGTCCTCGATGGCATAGTCCGTTTCCACGATACGCTGGCCGGCGCGAGCCCGCTTCAGCGCCTCGGGAAGGCGATGATAGGTCTGAGGGCCTATGACGAGATCGACCGCCGGGACGCGGCGGAGAATCTCGTCGCCCTCCGCCTGGGCCACGCAGCCGGCGACGCCGATCAGCATCTCGCGGCCCTCGCGCGCCTTTGCCTTCTTCAGTTCGCGCAGGCGACCGAGCTCGGAATAGACCTTCTCGGCAGCCTTTTCGCGGATATGACAGGTGTTGAGCAGCACGAAATCGGCGTCTTCCAGGACATCGGTCGCAACATAGCCGTCGCGCGAGAGCGCATCCGACATGCGGTCGGAGTCATAGACGTTCATCTGACAGCCATAGGTCTTGACGAAGACCTTGCGCGCCGGAACGTTCAGGTCGCCCGCCTCGGGCGACGTCGACAGAAGAGCGGTTTCCTGGGTCATGCGGGTTCTTTAGTGCATAGCGCCCCAAAGTTGAAGCATTTTCGGGCCGGCACGGCGCGAGCCGCGACCGGCCACCCTTTCAGGGTGATCCCGGATTGAGGCATTTGAGAGTGCTACCGCGACCTTCGCGCGTCCGACGGGACGTCGGGCGCCGCAGAGAGCGCGGCAGCCGGCTCGACCTTCGCGGCGGATCGGGAACGCCCTCGCAGCCGATCCGACAGCATTTTGCGGATCCGCTGCTCGATGAGGCGGCTCACTTCCTTGCGGTTCGCGTGCCGGTCATAATCCACCGCCTCGCCGAAATCGACATCGACCTCCAGGGCTCCCTCTCTGAGCACCCCGAGAAGGTGCGGCACCAGACCGATGTCGCCCGGCCATGCGGCGATCGGCCGATGATAGCGACCCATCGGCATGCCGTGGATGCCGGTGTAGGAAATCGCCAGCGGCTGGACATGAACCACGCCGGTCGGCGACTGCGGGACCGCCGAAGCGGCCGCGCCGAACAGCGAGGTCTTGATGTCGAGCAGCCGGTTGCCGTCGGAGGTCGTTCCTTCCGGGAAGAGCACGACGATTTCCCCATCGGCGAGCCGTCGCCCGATATCATTGACCTGGTGACCGGTGGTGCGCTTCTGCTCGCGCTCCACGAAAACCGATGCCTGAAGGCGGGCGAGAAGCCCGAATACCGGCCAGCTCTTGACGTCCGACTTGGCAACGAAAACGACGTCCGCCACCGAGGAAAGCACCAGGATATCCTTCCAGGAGACGTGATTGGCGCTGAGGAGCAAGGGACGCCGGCGGTCGAGCTCGCCATGGACGCGGACGCGCAGGCCGAGCAGCAGGCAGGCGACGCGATGCCAGTGACGCGGCAGCCGGCGCCGCGGTTTCAGATCGAGCCAGAGACAAAGGATCTGGACCGGCATCAGCACCAGCGAGACCATGACGAGCAGCATGCCGCAAAGAGCGACCCGCACCCAATTGATCATCCGCAGGCACCTTCCAAACTGCGCTTCACCGTTTGCGTGAAATCATGAACGTGATCTATTCCAATGGGTTGAGACGCGGGATACGGGCGAAAACCGCACACGCCTTCCTCATCTCGCTCCAGAGCATTTCCAGGAAAAGTGTGTAACGATTTTCCGTCCGGAAGTGCGTTGGCCCAAAGGGTTAGAGCGTTTCAGTGTTTCCATGAAACAGCGAGATGCTCTAACGAAGATCGAGCCGCATGACAAGCGCCGCGCTGCGCTCGCCGGGCCGCACCTGGTAATAGGCCTTCCGCTCCCCGACCTTACGGAAGCCGAGCTTTCCGTAGAGACCGATCGCGGCCTGGTTCGTCTCGTCGACTTCCAGGAACAGTGCCTCTGCTCCCTTGACGGCGGCCTCCCGCATCGCCGCCTGCATGAGGCGCCAGCCGAGACCGGAGCGCGCGTAGCGGGGGTCGACCCCAATCGTCAGTATCTCGGCCTCGCCGGCGACCGCCCGCGACAGGACGAAGCCGCCGAAGGCCGGCCGGAACATGCCGTTGGCATTGGTCTGGCGCGCGACGAATCCGAACACTGTCTCCTGACTCAGGAGCCCATGGATTTCGCCGTCGCTCCAGGCGGCGGCAAAGCGCTGGCGATGCAGCGCGGCCGCGGCGCCGAGATCGGCCTCTTCAAGCGCAAAAATGTCGAATTCGGCGCGGCGGGTGAAATAGTCGGTAAGGCTCATCGGGGCGTTTCTTGGACGTTCTGGAGAGTATACGGGCGAATGGCGCTTGGCGTCTTCCGGTCAGGCACGGGTCACGGCGAATCCGGCCTGGGGCTTGGCGTCCGGTCCGCGCAGATAAAGCGGCTTAGGACGCGCAGAAGCCGGATCGGCCGCCGCGCCCAGCCGGGCGAGGATCGCCATATCGATCTCGTCCGGCTTGCCGCCCGCCGCGCCGGTGACGGCAAAGGCACCGGAGCCGCAGACGATGCCGGCGAAACCGGAAAAGCGCCGGCGCGCTTCCTCGGCGGCCAGGATTTCCGCCTCCCCTTGCGGCCGTCCCGAAGCATCGAAGGCCTGGAGGTAAAGCTCGCCCCGTTTGGCGTCGAGGACGACGAGCACCGGCTGGCCTGCCTGTTTCAGCCGCGCGCTTTCGGCGACGACCTGAAGCGTCGTGACCCCGACTGCCGGCTTTCCGAGCGCCAGGGCAAGGCCGCGCGCAGCGGCAACGCCGACACGGATTCCGGTGAACGATCCTGGACCTATCGTCACGGCAATCCGATCGATCTCGCCGAGTTCCCGGCCCGAGACGCTCAAGGCCTCATCCACGAATTCCATGAGGCGCTCCGCATGGCCACGTCCGATTTCCGCGCCCGCGCATGCCAGAAGCTCTCCGGAGCCGCCGTCGTAGACGGCAGCGAAACAACCGGACCCGGATGTATCAATGGCAAGAACTAGCATTTCAGCCGCGGTCTCCTCCCTGCGTCCTGCGATCGGTGCGGCTGCGAGGGTGCGCAACCGCAATTACCGCATCTACAAGTCGCTGCGGCACGTCAGAATCACACCTGTGATTCTATCCCAAAAACCACACCGGCATAAGGAATATGGAAAACGATATAAGGAAAATGAAGCCGAACTGGAAGCGAAGGATGCGCGGGCCCGCCATGCAGGTTTCCGCGCCTCGACCCGCTTCGGATCAGACGGATTCGACCGCTTCGACTTCAGGAACGAAGTGGCGCAACAGGTTCTGCACGCCGTGCCTCAAGGTCGCGGTCGAAGAGGGGCAGCCGGCGCATGCGCCTTTCATGTTCAGGAACACCGTTCCGTCCTTGAAGCCGCGGAAGGTGATGTCGCCGCCGTCCTGGGCGACGGCGGGCCGAACCCGCGTCTCGAGCAGTTCCTTGATCGTGGCGACGATCGCCTCGTCGCCCTCGTCGAAGAACTCGTCCTCCTCATCCGTCTGCTCGGCACGACCGGCGCCCGACATGATCGGCTGCCCCGACATGAAATGCTCCATGATCGAGCCGAGGATCGCGGGCTTCAGGTGCTGCCACTCCTGCGCTTCCTTGCTAACGGTTATGAAGTCATAGCCGAAATAGACGCCAGTGACGCCGGGGATCGAGAAGAGCCGAGCCGCAAGGGGCGATCCTGCAAGGGCCTCTTCTTCGCTCCGGAATTCGGCGGTGCCGTTCTCCATCACCACCTTGCCCGGCAGGAATTTCAAAGTGGCGGGATTCGGTGTGGCTTCGGTCTGGATGAACATGTCTCACTCCGTTCTGCCGGGAGCGCTCCTCGACCGGCTTTTTAGAATTGTTCCAAAATATAGGAGCCTCGGGTGGAGCCCGCAAGGCGTAATAGCGTGATTCAAAGCGCTACAGCGACCTTTGCTCATGTGATGGGACGCGCAGCGCTGTGGAGATCAGGTCAACGCGTCGATTTCCTCATCCGTCAGAAGGTCTGGAATGACCGTGACCGGAATCGGGAAGGCCGCGGCCTTCCCGGCAATGGACGAAACGAGCGGCCCCGGGCCTTCCTTCGCCGATCCGGCCGCCAGCACCAGGATCGCGATGTCACGGTCCTCTTCGATGGCGGCGTGAATCTGTTCCGTGGCGATGCCCTCGCGAATGACGATTTCCGGCTCGATGCCGATCCGTTCGCGCACCGTCTGCGCGATCTTGGCGAGCGTCGCCTCGGCCTCATCCCGCGCTTCGGCGCGCATGATCTCCTCGACGCCCAGCCATTGCTGGAAGTCGCCGTCGGCGATCACGTAGAGCAGCACGAGGCCGCCATTGGAGTTCTTCGCGCGCATACCGGCATAATGCACGGCGCGGCCGCATTCGGGCGTGTCGTCGATCACCGCCATGAACTTGCGGCGATGGCCTTCCATTCGTGAGAGTCGGGTTGAAACCATGCGGTGAACATTACAACGCCGCGCGGCGCCCGCAAGGTCTCATTTTCGTGAACTACTGCAAAAAGCCGATGATTTCGCGGACCTCGCGCATGGTCTTCTCGGCGCGTTCCCGGGCGCGCTCCCCGCCCTTGCGCAGGATAGCGTCGATATGCGCGGTATCGCCCATCAACCGGCGCATCTCGCCCGTGATCGGCGAAAGCACGCTGACGGCGAGGTCGGCCAGAGCCGGCTTGAAGGTCGAGAATTGCTGGCCGCCGAATTCGGCAAGCACCTCTTCTTTCGACCTGTCGGCGAGCGCGGCGTAAATTCCGACGAGATTTTCGGCCTCCGGTCGATCCTTAAGACCGTCCGCTTCGCTCGGAAGCGCGTCCGGATCGGTTTTGGCCTTGCGGATCTTCTTCAGGATCGTATCGGCGTCGTCCATCAGATTGATCCGCGACAGGTCGGATGGATCCGATTTCGACATCTTCTTGGTGCCGTCGCGCAGCGACATGACGCGCGGTGCCGGGCCGCCGATCAGGGGTTCGACCGGGGGGAAATAGGCATGGATCGGCTCTTCTCCGACGACGATGTCGACGCCGTAACCCCGCGTCCGAATATGCTCCATGAAGTCGATGTTGAACTTCTGGGCGATGTCGCGGGTGAGTTCCAGGTGCTGCTTCTGGTCGTCGCCGACGGGCACGTGGGTGGCGCGATAAACGAGGATGTCGGCCGCCATCAGGCTGGGATAGGCGAGCAGGCCGAGCGAAGCGTTTTCACGGTCCTTGCCGGCCTTGTCCTTGAACTGGGTCATCCGGTTCATCCAGCCGATGCGGGCGACGCAGTTGAAGATCCAGGCGAGCTCGGCATGCTGCGGCACGGCCGACTGGTTGAAGACGATGTGCTTTTCGGGGTCGATGCCCGAGGCGATGAAAGCCGCCGCGATCGACCGGATCTGGCCCGGCAGGTCCTCATGCACGAGCTGCGCGGTGATCGAGTGCAGGTCGACGACGCAATAGATGCAATCGTTGTTTTCCTGAAGGGCGACGAACTTGCGGATCGCGCCGAGATAATTGCCGAGATGCAGGTTGCCGGTCGGCTGAACACCGGAAAATACGAGCGGCTTGAATTCGTTCATGTCGTCCCCAATCGGGCTTGTGGAGGGCCCGGCTCCAGTTGATATCCGCCGCGCTTATGCACGGCGGGCCGGGCGCAATCAAGAGGCATGGTCACGCGGGCTGGAGGAGATCCCACCTATTGCCGAAGGGATCGGCGAAGACGGCAACGGTTCCGTAGACCTCATGGCGGGGCGCCTCGAGGAACGTCACGCCTGCCGAAAGCATGGCGGCGTGATCGCGGCCGAAGTCGTCGGTAAACAGAAAGAAGCCGACCCGCCCGCCGGTCTGATTGCCGATCGCGGCGCGCTGCCTTTCGCCCTCGGCCCTGGCGAGCAGGAGCGCGGTCTCCGCCGCACCTTTCGGCCGCACGACGACCCAGCGCTTGCCGCCGCCGAGATCGCTGTCATCGAGGAGGTCGAAGCCGAGCTTGCCGCAGTAAAAGGCGATGCCCTCGTCGTAGTCGGGCACGACGATGGCGACGCGGGCAATCGACTGTCTCATTGCCGATCCGCCCCTTCGCTCGCCCGCTCGGCGGACGAGGCCGGTCCGCCCCGTTTGACGCTGCGGCGGATCATCGAGAGGCTTGCGCCGCCGGTCCCGAACGCGACCGCGAAATAGATCGCCATCGCGGCGGCGATCAGGCCGCAGAGCGTAAGGGCGCGGGTCGCAAGCGGTGCGGCGGAAGAAAGGGGCAAGGCGAGCCAATCCACGGCAAAGTGCAACGCGGCCGCCATGACGGCAGCGGCGATCACCAGCCGGGGAATCCTCGTCAGCAAGGGAATATCGCGCCCCCAGTGCCCACGCCAGACGAGCGTCGCGAAAAGAAGCAGGGCGTTCACCCAGCCGGCGACGATTTCGGCCGTCGCGATGCCGCTGGCGGCAAGCGACGGAAAGAGCGTCAGCGCCAGGGAGACGTTCACGGCCACGGAAATTCCGGCGAAGATCATCGGCGTGCGGGTGTCCTCGCGGGCGAAGAAACCGGGAATGAAGGCCTTGATCAGCACGAAGGCCGGCAGGCCGAGGCCGTAGATCGCCAGAATATGCCCGACGACGACGGTGGATTCCGGCGAGAACTGGCCACGCTCGAAGAGGAGCCGGACGATCGGCTCCGACATGACGAGCAGTGCCGCCGCGGCGGGAAGTGTCAGGAACAGCGTGAATTCGACGGAACGGTTCTGCAGGTTTGCCGCCTCGTTGAGATTGCCGCCGCGCAGAGCCCGCGCAAGCTCGGGCAGAAGCACGGTCGCAACGGCAATGCCGACGACGCCGAGCGGCAGTTGATAGATGCGGTCGGCATAGACGAGCGACGAGACGGCGCCTTCCTTTGCAGAAGCGATATTGGTGTTGATCAGGAGGTTGATCTGCGTGATGCCGCCGGTGATCGCCGCGGGAAGCGCCAGCACCAGCAGGCGTTTGACGTTCGCCGTCAGCCGGGGTCGGCGAAAGCCGATCCGGATTCCGGCATTGCGCACCGCGACCCAGACGATCGCCAGTTGCACGAGGCCCGCGGCCAGCACCCCCCAGGAGAGATCATAGCCGACCGCGACCGCATCCTGGCCGCTGTACCAGGCATAGGCCAGCACGCCGATCAGGATGAAGTTCAGGAAGACCGGCGCGATGGCTGCCGCGAAATAGCGGTGCAGCGAATTGAGCATGCCCGCCATCATTGCCGCCAGCGACATGCAGGCGAGATAGGGAAACATGATCGTCGCGAAGGTGACGGTGCTTGTGAATTTCGCGGGGTCGTCGGCAAATCCGGGAGCGATCAACTGCCCGACGATGAAAGGCATCGCCAGTTCCATGGCGATCGTCAGCAGAACAAGAACGGTGAAGAGGACGCCGAAGACCTCCTCGGAAAAGCGCCGTGCGCCTTCCATGCCGTGCGCCTCGATCTCCCTGGCGAAAAGCGGCACGAAGGCCGAATTGAACGCCCCTTCGGCAAAAAGCCTGCGAAAGGTGTTCGGCAGCCGGAAGGCGGTGTTGAAGGCGTCGGCGACCGGGCCGGTGCCGAGCGCGGCCGCCATGAAGGTTTCCCGGATAAAGCCGAAGAGCCGGCTTCCGAGCGTTGCGCCGCCGACGGTAGCGAATTTCTTGACCAGACTCATGTTTCGGCTTTTGTCGTTTTGGAACCGTGGGGTACGCGGGACACAGGGGTCGGCGCAATGATGCCGGAGGGCATGCGCTCGCGCGCTTCGTCCACCTCGCCCGCCAGTACCGCCTTGAGGCGCGCCGCGATGTTCATCTGCCGGTTCTCGCTGGTGATCTTCGAGCCGACCAGATCGGTGACGTAGAAGGTGTCGATCACCTTTTCGCCGAAGGTGGTGATATGGGCCGAGGCGATGTCGAGCGACAGGTCTGACAGCACCGCGGTCACTTCGGAAAGCAGACCGGTCCGGTCGAGGCCTTCGACCTCGATGACGGTGAACTTGTTCGACAGCGTATTGCTGATGGTCACCTCCGGCGTCACGGTGAAGGCCCTGCTGCGCTTCTTCACACGCGTCCGGCTGGCGATCACCTCGGGCAGCCTCTTGCGGCCGGAGAGCACGTCCTCGATCAGCTTGCCGATGCTTGCCGCCCGGCGCGTCTCGTCCTCGGCGACCGAGAACTCGCGGTTGACGAGAATGGTATCGAGCGCCCGGCCGTCCGATGTCGTGTGGATCTGCGCGCCGACGATGTTGGCGCCAGCCGCGGCGCAAGCACCGGCGATGACGGTCAGCAGGCGCGGATGGTCGGGCGACAGCACCGTGATTTCGGTGATGGCGTGGAAGTCATGGGTCCGCACCATGGTCGCGAGCGTCCGGCCCGCATTGTCCGCCTCACGGATGAAGCCCGCATGACGCACCTGCTCCTCGAGCGCCACGGTCAGAAGATAGGGCTGGTAATGCAGCCGCACATAAGCCTGGCGCTCTTTCTTCGGCCAGTCGGCGAGCGCCTCCTCCAGCATATGGGCGGCGTGCTTCGCCCGCTCCTTGCGCGACAGTTCCGAAAAGCCGCCCGAGAGCAGAAGCTCGGTCTCGTAGTAGAGCGTGCGCAGGAGCTGGCCCTTCCAGCCGTTCCAGACGCCGGGCCCGACGGCGCGGATGTCGCAGACGGTGAGGATGAGCAGCATCTTCAGTCGTTCGAGGGATTGGACCCGTTCGGCGAAATCGACGATGGTCTTGCGGTCGTTAAGGTCGCGGGTCTGCGCGACCATCGACATGGTCAGATGTTCCTCGACCAGCCAGACCACCATTTCCGTCTGTTTCGGGGTCAGCCTGAAGCGCGGGCAAAGCTTTCGCGCGACCTTGGCGCCGGCCACCGAATGATCCTCCGGGCGGCCCTTGGCGATGTCGTGCAGCAGAACGGCGACGTAGAGCGCCTCGCGGTCCTCGATGCCAGGCATCAGCATCGCCGTCAGGGGATGCGCCTCCTCCTCCAGGCCCCGCTCGATGCGGGAGAGGACGTCGACCGAGCGCAGGAGATGCTCGTCCACCGTATAGTGGTGATACATGTTGAACTGCATCATCGAGACGATCTTGCCGAATTCGGGAATGAAACGGCCGAGCACCCCCGCTTCATTCATCCGGCGAAGGATCAGTTCCGGATTGCGCCGCGAGGTAAGTATCGACAGGAAGAGCCGGTTGGCCTCTTCGTTTTCGCGCAAGTGGGGCGTGATCAGGCTCAAAGAACGGGTCACCTGCTTCAGCGCCGCCGGATGAAATTCGAGCCCGTTGATGTCGGCGATGTGGAACAGGCGCATGAGGTTTACCGGGTCGCGCTTGAACACGTCGGTGCTCGCAAGTGCGATGCGCCCGCCGTCATCGACGAAATCGAGCGTGCCCGCGATCTTGCGGACGCGATTGCGGAAGCGGCTTATGACGCCCGTTATCCCGGGCGTGTCCTTGGCCTGCTGGTCCTCCAGCGCCGAGCAGAAGATGCGGGTCAGGTCGCCGACGTCCTTGGCCACCAGGAAGTAGTGCTTCATGAAGCGTTCGACCGCCGAGAGCCCGGGGTGATCGTGATAGCCGAGCGCCTCGGCGATCTCGCGCTGGATGTCGAATGAGAGGCGCTCCTCCGCCTTGCCGGTCAGGAAATGCATGTGGCAGCGCACCGCCCAGAGAAAATCCTCGGCCTTCTGGAAGAGCTTGTACTCCTGCTTCGAAAGCACGCCGAGCTTGACGAGATCGGCGGAGTCCTTGACGCGGTAGAAATATTTCGAAATCCAGAAGAGCGTGTGCAGGTCGCGCAAGCCGCCCTTGCTTTCCTTGACATTCGGCTCGACGAGGTAGCGCGTGTCGCCCGCCTTGCGATGGCGCTCGTCCCGCTCTGCGAGCTTGGCGGCAATGAATTCCGGGCCGGTATTGCGGACGATCTCGTGGTCGAAGCGCGTTTCGAGTTCGTTCGCCAAGACCGCGGACCCGCAGACATAGCGGCATTCGAGGATTGCCGTGCGGATGGTCATGTCTGCACGCGACAGGCGGATGCATTCCTCGATCGTTCGCGTTGCGTGGCCGACCTTGAAGCCGAGGTCCCACAGGATATAGAGCATGAATTCGATCGCCGGCTCCGCCCAGACCGCCTTCTTGGCGGGCAGGAGGAAGAGCAGGTCGATATCCGAGCCGGGCGCGAGCGTTCCGCGGCCGTAGCCACCGACGGCGGTGACCGCGATGCGCGAAGCCTCGGGAGCCTTCGCGGCGTCGAAAATCTGGTTCAGCACGAAGTCGTGCAAGAGGGTAATCAGCTGGTCCTGAAGCCAGGAGATGCGCTCCGCGCATTTTATTCCTGCGCCGTCTGCGGCGAGCAGTTCGCGCGCTTTTGCGCGGCCCGCGACATTTGCCTCCTTGAAGGCCGCAAGCAAGGCCCGGCGCATCGGTTCGCGCTGTTCGGCATGAGCGGAGGCGATGAAGTCGCACCTGGCCCGAAGCGCCGACACGTCCAGGATTTCGGGAAAGGAGGTTTGGTGTCTGGCCATGAAGTGCCGAGGGGCGTCCTGTCCGACTTAGATCATTTGTTGCAAGCGCCGCTGTATAGCCCTTTTGCCGGCCGAATGACAGGGGAAATAGCCCGGCGAAATCAGCGGTTGGAAAGCTCCTTCTTGAGCGCGTAAAGCGCGTCGAGCGCCTCGCGCGGCGTCATGTCGTCCGGGTTGAGCGCCTTCAGGGACTCCTCGACCTTCGAAGGACCCGACGATGCCCTCGCCGCCTCCTCTCGCCGGACGGCGACCTGGAACAGCGGCAGGTCGTCGATCAGCTGGCTCGCCGGATTCTTGCGGTCGGCATCCTCGAGCTTGGCGAGCACATCCCTCGCGCGGGCGACGACCGACGGCGGCAAGCCTGCAAGGCGGGCGACCTGGATGCCGTAGGAGCGGTCGGCTGCGCCCGGGCCCACTTCGTGCAGGAATATGACGTCGCCGTCCCACTCCTTGACGCGCATGGTCGCGTTCGACAGCCGCACGAGCTTTTCGGAGAGCACGGTCAACTCGTGGAAATGGGTCGCGAAGAGCCCGCGGCAGCGATTGACCTCGTGCAGATGCTCGACCGCCGCCCAGGCGATTGACAGGCCGTCGAAGGTCGCGGTGCCGCGCCCGATCTCGTCGAGGATCACCAGCGAGCGGTCCGTCGCCTGGTTGAGGATCGCCGCCGTTTCGACCATCTCGACCATGAAGGTCGAGCGCCCGCGGGCGAGATCGTCCGAAGCGCCGACGCGCGAGAAGAGCCGGTCGACCACGCCGATATGCGCGGCGGCCGCGGGCACGAAGGATCCCGTCTGGGCCATGATCGCGATCAGCGCGTTCTGGCGCAGGAAAGTCGACTTGCCGCCCATGTTGGGACCGGTGAGGAGCCAGATCGCGCCGCCCTGCTCGCCGTTCGGCGGAGAAAGATCGCAGCCGTTGGCGACGAAAGGATTGGCAGCCTGGCGCCGCAAGGCCTGCTCCACGACGGGGTGGCGTCCTCCCTCGATCGCGAACATTCGCGAGCGGTCGACCGTAGGGCGCGTGTAATTCTGCTCCTCCGCAAGCACCGCGAGCCCGGCCGAGACGTCGATCGTCGCGAGCGCCAGCGCTGCCGCCTTGATCGCCTCGGCCTCGGCGACCACCTCGCGCGTCATGGCCTCGAAGGTCTCGACCTCGATCGCCAGCGCCCGGTCCGCGGCATTGGCGATCTTCGTTTCGAGCTCGGCAAGCTCGGTCGTGGTAAAGCGCATCGCATTCGCCATGGTCTGGCGATGAATGAAGCGGGCGCGGCCGGCATCGGTGTCGGTCATCGATCCGGCGTTGCCGGCGGTCACCTCGATGAAGTACCCCAGCACGTTGTTGTGCTTGATCTTCAGCGACTTGATGCCGGTTTCTTCGCAATATTGCAGCTGCAGCCCTGCGACCACGCGGCGCGACTGATCGCGCAGCGCCCGCATCTCGTCGAGTTCGGCGCTCGCGCCCTCGCGGACGAAGCCGCCGTCGCGTTTCAGAAGCGGCAGTTCCTCGGCAAGGGTTGCGTCGAGGCGCGCGAGCAATTCCCCCGGCAAGGCCGCGATCGTGTTGCGCGCTTCGGTCAATTCCGCCGAGAGCTCGGCGCCCGTAAGGAGCGCCGATATCGCCGCCGCGGCCCGCATGCCGGCCTGGATGGCACCGAGATCGCGAGGGCCGCCGCGGCCGAGCGCGAGCCGCGACAGGGCCCGCGGCATGTCCGGCGCCCTGCGAAGAGCGTCGCGAACATCCGTCGTAAACCGCGGCTGATCGGCCAGCACCTCGATCGAATCGAGCCGCTGGTTGATCCGCTCCGGGTCGGTCAGAGGCGACATCAGCCTTTCGGCGAGCAGCCTGGCGCCCCCGCTCGTCATCGTACGGTCGAGCGACTTGAGCAGGCTGCCTTCGCGGGAGCCGAAAAGCGTCTTGGCGAGCTCCAGATTGGCGCGGGTCGCCGGATCGATGAAGAGTGTCGAGGCGGCGCTTTCCCTTTCCGGAATGCCCAGCGCCGGGCGCTCCTGGAGCTGGGTTTTCTCGACATAGGAGACCGCCGCCGAAGCGGCCGCGAGCTCGGCGCGCGAGAAGCTGCCGAAACCGTCGAGCGTCCCGACGCCGTAATAGCGCGATATGCGCCCCTCCGCCGTCGCGCTGTCGAAGAGGACGGCCGGCTGCGGCACCGCGACGCGCCCGAGCACGTCGAAGACGGCCCTGAGATCGGGATCGTGAAACACGGTGTCGGGCACGATCAGCTCGCGCGGTTCGATGCGCAATATGTCGGCGAGCAGGCGGCTCTCCGCCGTCTCGGCGAGGCGGAAGATGCCCGTCGAAATGTCGATCCAGGCAAGGGCGTAGGCCGGCTCCGAGCCGCTCCTGATGCGCGCCAGCGCCATCAGATAGTTCGATTCCGAAGGCGAGAGCAGCTTCTCCTCGGTGATCGTTCCCGGCGTCACCAGGCGCACGACATCGCGGCGCACGACCGATTTGCTGCCGCGCTTCTTCGCTTCGGCCGGGTCCTCCACCTGTTCGCAGACGGCGACACGGTAGCCGGATGCGATCAGCTTCTGCAGGTAATCGTCGGCCGCATGCACCGGCACGCCGCACATCGGAATTTCCTGCCCCATGTGCTGGCCGCGTTTCGTCAGCGTGATACCGAGCGCGCGCGAGGCCTCGACCGCATCCTGGAAGAACAGCTCGTAGAAATCGCCCATGCGGTAGAACAGGAGCGAATCCGGATTGTTCGCCTTGATCTCGATGAACTGCTCCATCATCGGCGTGGCAGTGGAGCGGCTCTCCTCGCTTGCGAGATCGGACACGGAAAGGACGTCGCCCGAACGGTTCGATGCATCCATCAGGAAATTCATGATTGTTCCAAAAAAAGAGATGTCACACTATCCGCAAGCATTTATAGACGACAACAACAAAGAGGCTGACCAGGAGGGTCGCCCACAGGAGGTTGAGGAAACATGCCGGGTATCGACAAGACCGACCGCGCAATGACCAGCGTCACGGCGCAGGAAGCGCTCGATTTTCACTCTCAAGGTCGCCCCGGAAAACTGGAAATCTCGCCGACCAAGCCGATGGCGACGCAGCGCGACCTTTCGCTTGCCTATTCGCCCGGGGTCGCCGTTCCAGTCAAGGCGATCGCCGACGATCCGGCGACGGCATACGACTACACGGCTCGCGGCAACATGGTTGCGGTGATTTCCAACGGCACGGCGATCCTCGGCCTCGGCAATCTCGGCGCACTCGCCTCGAAGCCCGTCATGGAGGGCAAGTCCGTCCTCTTCAAGCGCTTCGCCGACGTCGATTCGATCGACCTCGAGGTGGATACCGAAAACGTCGACGAATTCATCAACTGCGTCCGCTTTCTCGGTCCCTCCTTCGGCGGAATCAATCTCGAGGACATCAGGGCGCCGGACTGTTTCATCATCGAGCAGCGGCTGCGCGAAGTCATGGACATTCCCGTCTTCCATGACGACCAGCACGGCACCGCGATCATCGCCGCGGCAGGCCTCGTCAATGCGCTGACCCTGACCGGCCGCGACTTCAAGACGGCCAAGCTCGTCTGCAACGGCGCGGGCGCGGCGGCGATCGCCTGCATCGAGCTCATCAAGGCGATGGGCTTCAACCCGGCGAACATCATCCTCTGCGATACCAAGGGGGTCATCTACAAGGGCCGTACCGACGGCATGAACCAGTGGAAGTCCGCCCATGCGGTCGAGACCGACCGCAGGACGCTCGCCGAGGCACTTGACGGCGCCGACGTATTCTTCGGCCTTTCGGCCAAGGGCGCGCTTTCCGCCGACATGGTCCGCTCCATGGGCGCACGGCCGATCATCTTCGCCATGGCCAATCCCGATCCGGAAATCACGCCTGAAGAAGTGGCCCTGATCCGCGACGACGCGATCGTCGCGACCGGCCGCTCGGATTATCCGAACCAGGTCAACAATGTTCTCGGCTTCCCCTATATCTTCCGCGGCGCGCTCGACGTGCGCGCCTCGACGATCAACGATGCGATGAAAATCGCCGCGGCGGAAGCGCTCGCCAATCTCGCCAAGGAAGACGTTCCGGACGACGTCGCCGCTGCCTATCAGGGCAACCGCCCGCGTTTCGGGCCGCAATATATCATTCCCGTCCCCTTCGATCCGCGCCTCATATCGGCGATCCCGATGGCTGTTGCAAAGGCGGCCATGGAGACGGGCGTCGCCCGCAAGCCGATCGAGGACCTCAAGGCCTATGGACAGCAGCTTTCGGCGCGGCGCGACCCGATCGCCTCGACGCTGCAGCGCATCGTCGAGCGCGTTCGCCGCCAGCCGAAGCGGATCGTCTTTGCCGAAGGCGAGGAAGTGCAGATGATGCGCTCGGCGATCGCCTATGCCAACCAGCAACTCGGCACGGCGCTCCTGCTCGGGCGCGAGGAAGTGATGCGCGAAACGGCCGAGCGCGAAGGCATCGACCTCGACCGTGCCGGCATTCAGATCGTCAATGCGCGCCTGTCGAAGCGCGTCGGCGCCTATACCGATTTCCTCTATTCGCGCCTGCAGCGGAAGGGCTATCTCTTCCGCGACGTGCAGCGTCTGATCAATACCGACCGCAACCATTTCGCCGCCTCGATGGTGGCGCTCGGCGATGCGGACGGTATGGTGACGGGCCTTACGCGCAACTATTCGACCGCGCTCGAAGACGTGCGCCGCTGCATCGACCCAAAGCCCGGCCACCGGGTGATCGGCGTGTCCATTGCGCTCTGCCGCGGCCGTACGGTGCTCGTCGCCGATACCGCGGTGCACGACATGCCGACGTCCGAGGAGCTGGCGGATATTGCCGAGGAAGCGGCCGGCCTCGCCAAGCGGCTGGGCTATGTCCCGCGGGTGGCGATGCTCGCCTATTCGACCTTCGGCCACCCTTCCGGCGAACGCTCGGAGCGGGTACGCGAGGCGGTAAAGATCCTCGACCGGCGCCGCGTGGATTTCGAATATGACGGCGAAATGGCCGCCGACGTGGCACTCAATGCGCGGGTGATGGAGCAGTATCCGTTCTGCAGGCTTTCCGGCACCGCGAACGTGCTCGTCATGCCGGCTTTCCACTCGGCCTCGATCTCGACGAAGATGCTCCAGGAGCTGGGCGGCTCGACCGTGATCGGCCCGCTGCTGGTCGGCCTCGACAAGTCGGTCCAGATCGCCTCCATGTCGGCAAAGGACTCCGACCTCGTCAACCTGGCCGCGATCGCTGCCTATAACGCCGGGACGTGACGCGGGTCGGCGGAAAGCCGGAAAGCTGCTGACACTTCGGCTGTTGCGCGTCGCCAGGCTATGGTTGGAGCAAGCCTCAAGATCGCGCGAGCGCTCAAAACAAGAGCCCGCTTCCCGGGAACGGAGGCGGGCTCAATGTATCATGGCTGACCAATTTCGTTCGTGATGAAAAGTCGAGATTTGCTCGCGGAGCTACCCTCGCAGGCAGAGCGGCGAATGTTCTCCTTTATGGTTCAATATGCTTCCGTCATGAAAATTCGAGGTGCGGCGATAGACGATCAGGACACCGACGAGGAGAAACGCCCCGCATCGGCGCCGTAATAGTTCAGGTAACGCCCGGAAATATTGCTGATCGGCAGGACGATCAGAACGTCGGTGGTGCGGAACGCTTGATCGACCACCGCCCCCTCGCCGACCATCGCACCGAGCCGCATATAGCCCTTGATCAGCGGCGGAAGCGCCGCGAGCGCTTTCTTCGGGTTGATCGCCTCCGGAGGCATCAGATCCATCGTCCGGTAGAGCTCCGGCCGGGCGGAAACCGCCCACTCGTCCCGGACCCGGACGTTATGATGCAGAAAGGAGAGCGCGAGCGCGTGCTCTTCGGGAACCACGCCCGGAAACGAACCGCAGCCGAACATCGCATCGATCCCGTGCTTCAGCGCATAGGCCCAATTGCCCTGCCACAGCAGTTCGACCGTGCGCCTGGTGCGATATTCCGGCAGCACGCAGGAACGTCCGAGTTCCATGAAGCGCTTGTCGGGATGACGCGAGAGAAGTTCGCCTATCGCAAACTCCGAGGCCGAGTAGAAGCCGCCGGTCCGCTCGGCAACGTCCTGGCGCAGCAGGCGGTAGGTTCCGACGATCTGCTCCTCCGCATCGCCCTCGATGGATGTATCGAGGACCAGCAGGTGGTCGCAGATCGCATCCCAGCTGTCGATGTCGCGCTTGCGTCGGCCGGCCTCGGGCGCCACCTGCGCCTTCATCTCCTCGACGAACACCCTGTAGCGGACTGCCTGCGCCGCATCGACCTCGGCTGCCGAACGGGCAAGGCGGGTCTCGAGATTGGCGATCCGTCCGAGAACATCGCCAGCCGGAGCCGCAACTGCCTTGCGGATGTAAGCATTGGAGGTGTCAACCACGCCCATCGAATCCAGAAGTTCGATCGTCATATCGTGTCATCCCGAACCGTCATTGCTGCCGGGCTTAGACCACGTTTCTGCAACAACATAGTGACACCAGGGCCGTATACAACCCCGACGCGGCCCGGTGCCCCGAAGCGAGGGATTCTAATTCGTAACGGGGTCCATGAGGCGGGTGACTTCGGCAAGGAGCCGCTGCGGGTCGGCGGGTTTCGCCAGCACGGCGTCCGCTCCCGCGGCTCGAAGGCGCTCATCGAGATCGCCGCGCGCGTCCGCGGTCAGGACGAGGACCGGCACCCGCCGCCTGCCTCCCGCGGCCTCCGCTTCACGAAGACGCCGGAGCACGTCGAGACCATCTCCGCCCGGCATGTTGAGGTCGGTGACGATCAGCGGCGGCGGGGCGGAACCGGCCGAGCGGAGTGCGGCTTCGAGCGTCTTGAAGTCCCCGACATGATCGACGGCACGCCCGGTACGGCTGAGAACCGACCGCAGGACGAGTGCATTCACAGGGTCGTCCTCGGCAAGCAGGATGGCGCGAATGTCCGCCGTCGCGACCATCGACGCCGGCTCCTCCCGCAGCACCGGTCTGTTGTCGTTGATCGCGTCGCGTTTCTCCATTCCTCTGAGCCGCCCGAGCAGCACCTCGACCAGCGATCTCTCTCGAAGCGGGCGGATCAGCCAGGCCTCATATCCGCCGAGCCGGCTCACCGGATGGCTTGCGCGCTCCTCGGGGCTGATGAGATAGGTTCTGCGCAAACGCACGCCGGCGATCGCCGGCTCGCGAGCAAGAAGCTCGCGAAACTGCGCCGCATGACGGTGATCGACGATGACATCCGTCAGCGGCAGCCGATTGCCGAGCGCGCCGGCCACGACCCGTTCTGCGATTGCAAGTGTCGAAGCCCGGTGGCACGTACCGCCCAGCGTCTGGATCGTGGCGGCAAGCGCGGCCGAGGAGGGCCCCTCGGGCGCCATGACAAGCACCTGTGCACCCGCCAGAATGCCGCGCCGAACGGGAACGGTCGAGAGACCGGCGCCAGCCATCGGGAAGCGGATCTCGAACCGGCTTCCCTCGCCGGACATGCTCGTGGCGGTCAGGCTGCCGCCGAAGGCCTCCATGATCCGCCGGGATATCGCGAGGCCGAGCCCGGTGCCTTTGGCACGCTGGGCGTCATCGCCTGCCTGCTCGAACTCTTCGAAAACGCGCGCGAGCTCGTCGGCGGACATGCCGGGGCCGCTATCGTCGATCCGGATGCGCATGGAGCCGTTCTCGATATCGACGGAGACGAAGACGCCGCCCTTCTCGGTGAATTTCACCGCGTTGCCGACCACGTTGAACAGCACCTGGCGCAGGCGCGCCGCATCGAAGAGCATCCGCTCCGGTACCTCGATGGCGACCGTTGCGCCGATCTCGATGTTCTTCTCGTGCGCGCGGGGCGAAAGCATCTCGACCACGTTCTCGACTGTCTGGCGCAGATCCTCCTGCGACGGGCGCAGCTGGAACCGTCCGGCGGCAAGCGACGAAAAATCGATCAGGTCCTCGACCAGTTGAACGAGGGTGTGGCCGGACTGCTGCATGCCGGCGAGATAGTTCTTCTGCTCTTCCGACAACCGCGTCTCGGCAAGCAGCCGGCTCATGCCGAGGATGCCGGAGAGCGGGGTACGGATTTCGTGACTGACGGTGGCGAGCAGACGGGACTTCGCCCGGCTCGCCTCCTCGGCGCGCCGCCGCGCCTCCTCCCTCCGGCTTGCTGCCAGCATTTCCTCGGTAACATCGCGAGCGATGCTGTGGCGCATCAACCGGCCGCGCGCCGGGTCGCGGACATGCACGTCGTGCCAGTCGTAGAGCCGCGTGCCCGCGGGCGTATAGATATGCACAAAGTAGCGGTCTGGGCCCGGCTTCGGCTCGAAGCGCAGTCCCAGCTCCGCGCAGGTCAGCCCTCGCGCGTCCCCGCATCCGCAAAGCTCATGGAAGGCGCCATTGGCCTGCATGATCCTGCCATCAGGGTCGCGGACGATGGCGAGATCGCCCATGGCGTCATGGATCGTCGCAAGCGCCGCGGGTTCAATGCCTTGCCGTGCGGGGTCCTGCGCAGTCTCGCCGGCACCGACGACCCATTTCCCGGACGCCTCGTCGCGGCCGGACAAGAGCAGGAAGGCGCCGGCCATGCCGCCAGCCGCGATGATCGCCGGCAGCAGGTGCAGACCCGCGCTCGCACCGACGGCGAGGAGCAGCATTGCGGCAACGATGCCGGCGAGAGCATAGGCGATGCGCGCGACCGGCGGCCCTGCCGAGGGGTAGCCCAACGACCGGCGCTGCCAGATGACGGCGGCGCCGAGCTTCACCGTGGGTGCCGCTGATGCCGTCCTGCCGGCTCCCGACCCCGTGTCCGCGCCAGCCCTCATCCGCTCTCGAAACATCCGCTCGCTCATGCCCGCGGACTAGCACGGCAAGCCTTCCGAATGCCTTCAGCCGACGCCTAAAGTTTTAGGGAACGCTCCTTTTTCGCCTGCAGCAGTTCATCGAGAATGATCGCGCCGGCGCCGACGGTGATGAAACTGTCCGCAAGGTTGAAGACGGCAAAGGACCAGGTGGCCGTGTAGAACAGGATATAGTCGATGACATAGCCGAAGAGCAGCCGGTCGACGAGATTGCCGAGCGCCCCGGCAATGATCATCGCGTAGCCCAGATGGGCGAAGAACCGGTCCTTCGGCGTGCGGCGCCACAGCCAGAGCACGAAGGTGACGACCGCCAGCCGGATGCCGACGATGAACCACCCCTCCATGCCGGAGAGCATCGAGAAGGCGACGCCGTAATTGTAGGTTCGGTAGAGGGCGAGCATCGGCACGACCGGCACGCCCTGTTGGAACGGCAGATACGCCTCCACCAGATATTTGACGAACTGGTCGGCGGCGAGCGCGACCAGAATGAAGAGCGCGATCGGGAGCGGCCGCGAGAAAAGTGTCTGCTCCTCCTTCATCGGCCGCCATCCAGAGACAGGAGGTGGCGCCGAGCCTCGAACAGCATGATGCCGGTCGCGATGGCGAGATTGAGCGAATCGGCACGCCCCGCCTGCGGAATGCGGGCGAGTGCGCCAGCCTCGCGCGCGAGTTCCACCGGCAGGCCCGCCTGTTCATTGCCCATCAGAAGCACGACCGGCTTCGATTTGTAGTCGATCGTGCGATAGTCGACGGAACCCGCCAGATGGGTCGCGACCACCTGAACGCCGGCCGCTCTCTGCCAGCGTATGAAATCCTCCGTATTCGCCCGCGCGATCGGCATGGCGAAAACCGAACCCATGGTTGCCCGCACGGTCTCGAGCGAAAAGGGATCCGTGGTTTCGCCGACCAGGATTATCCCGGAAGCCCCGGCCGCGTCGGCGGTGCGGATGATGGTGCCGAGATTGCCCGGGTCGCGCACGCGGTCGAGCGCCACATAGGTCTCCCCCTCCTGGGGACGAATATCCTTGAGCGGAGAGTAGCGCTGCTCGAAGATGCCGACGACCATCTGCGGATTGTCGCGTCGTGTGATGGTGGAGATCACCTTCTCGTTGACTTCGAGGACGAGCCCGCCTCTGGCGACCGTTTTCGCGGCCACCTGCTCGACCTGAGGCTTGCCCTTCGCCGCCTTGGCATAGACGAGCGTCTTGATCTTCCAGCCGAGATCGAGCGCGTCGATGACGAGCTTCAGCCCCTCGGCCATGAAGGAGCGCGTCTCGTCGCGATGCTTCTTCTGCGTCAGGGCCCGGATATCCTTGACGATCGGATTGGTGAGGCTGGTGACCTCCTTCACCTGCCCGACGCGTGCCGTGCCGTGGTCGCTTCTTTCGTTGATCATTTCGGCACCCAGCGGCTGAAGAGAGAGGTGGAGAGTGCGCGGCCCGGTGCAGTGCCGTCGAGGCCGCCCTCGCGGATGATGAGTTCGCCCGATTCCACCCGACCGCCACGCCCGCGCATGGTCTCGCGCATGAGCTCGTGGATCGAATAGAAGCTCGCCCGGATCGAATAGGCGGTGAGCACGAGGCCCCGGGCGTCCGGCGACAGGATCTCGCGGCAGATGTCCAGCATCGCGGCCAGGTGATCGAACAATTGCCATACTTCGCCGTTCGGACCGCGGCCGAACTTCGGCGGGTCGGCGAGGATGATGTCGTAACGGCTGCCCCGCCGCTCCTCGCGTTGGATGAACTTCATGGCGTCGTCGCAGATCCAGCGGATCGGCAATGTCTCGGCGCGCGCCAGGACCTGGTTCTCGCGCGCCCAGCCGATCGCCTTTTTGGAGGCATCGACATGCGTGACCTCCGCGCCCGCCTTGGCGGCGATCAGCGAGGCGACGCCGGTATAGCCGAATAGATTGAGAACCTTCAGAGGCCGGCCGGCTGCGGCTACCTGGTCGCGCATCCACGACCAGTGGGCGAGCTGTTCCGGAAAGACGCCGACATGGCGGAAGGAGGTGAACCGGCCGAGGAAATCCGTATCGAGGAGCTGCATCGGCCAGGTCTCGCCGAGCACCTCGCCCGGAAAACGCCAACGCCCCATGCCGTCCTCTTCGGTATCGCCGGTGAAGACGGCATCGGCCCGCTCCCATATCGATGCCGGCAGGGCCTTCGGCCAAAGCGCCTGTGCCTCGGGGCGGACGATACGATAGGGACCGTATTGTTCGAGCTTCTCCCCATCACCGCTGTCGACCAGGTGATAGCCCGCAGCAGCGGCGGTCTCGAGGATAAGCGGCACCCTCTCGGCCGGCTTCTCGCCGCTTCTCGGCTCGATGCGCCGCGTCGGAGCACTCTCCTGGACGGACGGCCGCTCGCCCTTGCGCGGCGCCGTTTCCGGGGGCGGCCCTCCTGCCGCTGTCTTGGGCCCGGTCTTCGCCCTGGCCCCCCCCTTCGTCCTGGGCCCGGCGCCTTTTGCGGGCGGCAGCCGTTGGTCGTGGCGGCCGCCGCGCGCCTCGGCGCCCCGGCTTTTTGCCGCCGTCACCGATGCGTTCTTCGATCGCCGGTCTTTTTCCTTCACGCGCTGATCCTTGGACTTCGTTCAACCATTCGGCGCAGCCACTCTCGACCGATTTTACGCGCCTTCGCCACGTCCGTAGCATGTTCAGCCTGCAAATAGCATCGCCGGTGCTCTTGGCAAAGCCGTTTCCGATTGCGAAGATCGCCAACAAGAGTGGACGGGAGGACCGGCATGAATATGAGCGGAGAGGAACGTATCGCGGCTGACCGAGACGCGGTTTGGCGTGGCCTGAACGATGCGGACATTCTGAAGCGATGCATTCCCGGCTGCCAGTCTCTTGAATTGAAATCGCCAACCGAGCTTGCGGCCGTGGTCAAGATCAAGATCGGCCCCGTTTCCGCATCCTTCAACGGCACGGTCGTTCTGTCGAACCTCAATCCCCCCGCGAGCTACACCATATCCGGCGAGGGCAAGGGCGGAATAGCAGGCTTCGCCAAGGGCGGCGCCGACGTCACGCTACTGGACGAGGGCGCGGAAACCGTGCTGCGCTACGACGTCACGGCGGAGATCGGCGGCAAGCTTGCCCAGCTTGGCTCGCGCCTCGTCGATTCGACGGCGCGCAAGCTCGCCCAGCAATTCTTCGCGGATTTCAACTTGGCGGTCAGCGGCAAGGCCGAGGCGGCGAGCTGAGGGCTCGGAACGCGCTCAGCACCGATCCTCAGCCTTGCGGCGCGGGTAGGCTCGCTTGCGTCGCCAGCTTCTCCGCCTGGCCGCGCTGCTTTTCGGCCTCGCGATGCCATTTCAGCGCCTCGTGGGCCTCGCTGCGCGCGCGACGCCGATATTTTCCCTGGGTGAACCAGGTCACGGCAGCGCCGAGCACGAGACCGACAATGACGGCGAGAAAGAGAAATACGAAAAACGGAGCCGAGATCGAAAGCACGCTGTCGGCGGGATTGAACGGATTCAGCGCAAGCGTTGCCGTCTGGCGGTTGGCCACGCTCAGGACGATCAGCAGCACTCCGAGCGGAACGAAGACGACGATATTGATGAGTTTCTTGAGCATGCACCCGCTCCGACCAGAATGTTAATGCATGTCGCCCGGAATTGTGGGGCGGCTTCGCGACAACGACATGCATACGAATAGTGACATAAAGCGGGCCGCCTTGTTTCGACACGCTTATGAGGCGGAGAGCCGCACGATGTGCGGAACTCGGCGCCCGCGCGAGAGGCGCCGATCCCTGTGCGCCTCGTTCGTCAGTCGTCTTCACCGTTATTGTTGTCGTTCATCCCCGGATTGAGCCGCTCACGCAGTTCCTTGCCGGTCTTGAAGAAGGGCACCCACTTTTCTTCGACGAAGACGGAATCGCCGGTGCGTGGGTTGCGGCCGGACCGCGATGGCCGGTTCTTGACCGAGAATGCGCCGAAACCGCGCAGCTCCACCCGGTTGCCGGCAGCAAGCGCGTCCGTGATCTCATCGAGTACCGCATTGACGATATTTTCGACATCGCGGTGGTAGAGATGCGGATTGCGCGCCGCCACAATCTGCACCAGCTCTGACTTGATCACGTTCGCCCCCCTTGGTTTTTTTGGCTTGTTTGTCTGCGTTTGCGCATTCGGGAAGGCTCGCCTGGAGCTACGGCCTCGTGACGCGGCTAGCACACGTGCCTTCCTCAATGCCCTTCAACCTGCCAAACCGAAACAAGACCGTCAAGAAACAACTTGTCCAGGCCGGTCTTTTCGAGGCTCTTCATCGTCGGAAAAGCCTCATATCCCAACGCCTTGACCGCTTCGGCCAGGAGCGATCCGAGGCCGAAGGACAGCGCGCCGCTCGGCGCTTCCCAGTCGAGGACGGGAAGGTCCTTCGAGACCTTTCGTTCGGCCAGAAACGCCCTGATTTCATCATCGCCGCCGAGCTCGTCTACCAGTTTACCTTCCAGCGCCTGCCGCCCGGTGAAGATCCGGCCATCCGCAAGGGCCAGCGCTTCCGGCCGCTGCAGTTTGCGCCGCTCGGCCACCAGATCGACGAACCATCCGTAGCTGTCGTCGATCATCGCCTGAATCATGGCTCTCGCCTCGTCGCTCGGAGGATGAAACGGCGACGGTTCGGCTTTGAGAGGCCTCGATTTTATCGATTCAAGCGAGACGCCGAGTTTGTCCATGAGGGTCTTGACCTGCGGATACTGGAAAATGACGCCGATGGAGCCGGTGATCGAGGTCTCCCCGGCAACGATCCGGTCGCCTGCAAGGGCGATCAGATAGCCGGCCGACGCGGCAAGCGTGCGCACATCCGAGACCACCGGCTTCTTCTCGGCGACCTTGCGGATGGCCTTGTAGATGACCTCGCCGCCATAGGTGGTGCCGCCCGGCGACGAGATCGTCACGATCAGCGCCTTGACGGACTGGTTGTCGGCGATCCGCTCAAGCCGCTCGACCAGCTCCCGGTCGTCCTGGATAAGACCTGTAACGGCGACGCGCGCGACGTGATCGCGCGCACGCTCCGTCACGTCGCCCCAGCCTGAAAAGGCAAACAGCGCGAGGCCGCCGGCGACGAGAACGGCCACCGCCGCCCAACGCCAGAAGCTCAGCTTTCTGCGCAGGCTGCGGCGGTCGGCAATGGCGAGTTCGTCCATGGGTGTCTCCGATTTGTGGTAAGGGGTTCTGTCAGTTTCCCGCGGAACATGCTATCCGCCTGAGACGCGGCAAGCTAGGGCAGTCTGCAACGCGACGCACGGGAATACACGCCGGGCCGACGCGGGTTGCTGCATGAAACCCCTTGGGGTTTGACGCGGCATGGAGTAGAGCATGCCCGGCGGATTGAAATAGTGCGGCCGGATTGTCTTACAATGCAAAGTTTGCACCGCTCCATTGCCGGGCGGCAGCAAGATAACCATATTCGCCGTGGCTTACGCCGATGTATGTATATGTGTCCCTCGGACTGCCCGAGGTCAGAGGAAACTGACAGGCCCTTGATGCTGAACGAAGCCCGATCCCCCGCAATCTTCGCCGATGTGGGTACGAGCTCTGCCGATGCCTATGCTTCGGCGGCGCGGCATTCGGCGCGCGTAAGGCGCCTGAAAGTCCTGCTGCCGCTCATCGCCGGCGCGGTTGCGCTGATCTTCGTCGCCGTTTCCTTCGTGCGCGCTTTCCTGCCCGAAGAGCTGCAGCTCGAGACGGCCACGATCGAGAACGGCAAGATCGTCATGCAGAACCCGGCGATTTCCGGCCGCAACAAGCAGGATATCAGCTATTCGATGAAGGCTGAGCGGGCGCTTCAGGATATCGCCAACCCGAACCTGATCACACTCGAGATCATTCACGCCGAGATGCCGGTCAACGATACGCTGATCGCCACGGTCGATGCGACGAGCGGTATCTACGACCGCGGCGCGAATACGCTCGACATGAACGCCCCGTTCACGATTTCCATGAATAATGGCGTCAATGCCGATTTCCAGTCCGCCTATCTGGACATCAATGCCGGCGAAATGGAGACGAAACAACCGATTGCCATCAGCATGAAGGGCGGATCGATCATTGCGCAGAAGCTGCGAATGACAGATAAGGGACGTGTCGTAACATTCGAAGGCATGGTAAGGGTCAATATCGAACCCAGCGCCATTCGCAAAAACGCAAAATAACAGGACCCCAAGAACAGGATCCCCTGCAGCCATGTCGGTCAAACCTGCCGCTCTCATAAGGATTTCAGCCGCTCTGGCCGTGGCCGGGCTCGGCGCTTCGCTGATTGCTTCCGCCGCCCTCGCGCAGGCAACCTCCAGTCGCATGCAGGGCCTTCAGCTTTCAAACGACCAGCCGATCCAGATCGAGAGCGACAAGCTGGAGATCAAGGATCCGGAAAGCAAGGCGATCTTCACCGGTAATGTGAAGGTCGTCCAGGGCACGACGACGCTGCAGGCCGGCAACATGACCGTCTTCTACAAGGCGGGTGGCGGCTCGGTCACCAGCGGCAACGCCGATATCGATCGGATCGAGGTCAGCAACAAGGTGTTCCTCAGCTCCGGTGCGCAACAGGCGACGGGCGAAAGCGGCATCGTCAACCTCACCAACCAGACGATCGTGCTCAAGGGCAAGAAGGTCGTGCTGTCGGAAGGCAAGAACGTCTTCGTGGGCTGCCAGTTGAACGTCCAGATGGACACCGGCGAAGCGCAGCTCGACGCCTGCGGCGGCCGCGTACAGATCCAGCTCGATCCGCAGTCCCGCAAGACGAACTGACATAGACCCGCTCGTGCAGATTCCTTTCCTCCAAAAACGCAAACGGGGCAAAAAGCCGTCGGCGGCAGCGACAGCTGCCCGCGCGGTCGACAAGGCGCGCTACGACGGCACGCTGATTGCCCGGGGCCTGACGAAATCATACCGCTCGCGCCGCGTCGTCAACGGTGTCTCGCTCGTCGTGCGCCGCGGCGAGGCTGTCGGCCTGCTTGGTCCGAACGGCGCAGGCAAGACGACCTGCTTCTACATGATCACCGGCCTCGTGCCGGTGGACGAGGGCTCGATCGAGATCAACGGCAACGACGTCACGACGATGCCCATGTATCGCCGGGCGCGCCTTGGCGTCGGCTACCTGCCTCAGGAGGCCTCGATCTTTCGCGGGCTGACGGTCGAGGATAACATCCGCGCGGTGCTGGAGGTTCACGACGAGAACGTCGACCGCCGCGAGAGCAAGCTCAACGATCTGCTTGGTGAATTTTCGATCACGCACCTGCGCAAATCGCCGGCCATCGCGCTATCGGGCGGCGAACGCCGGCGCCTCGAAATCGCCCGTGCGCTTGCGACCGACCCGACCTTCATGCTGCTCGACGAACCCTTTGCAGGCGTCGATCCGATCTCCGTCGCCGATATCCAGGCGCTCGTGCGTCACCTCACTTCGCGCGGCATCGGCGTCCTCATCACCGACCACAATGTGCGCGAGACGCTCGGGCTGATCGATCGGGCCTATATCATCCATGCCGGCGAAGTGCTGACGCATGGCCGCGCCAACGACATCGTCACCAACCCGGACGTGCGCCGGCTTTATCTCGGCGACAATTTCAGCCTCTGACATCTGCCGGCAGCGTGCATTCCGGCAGAACGGACGACCGCCGGCTGAATTGGCACCTCCGCCGCCGTCCGTGCTTGACCAAATTCCAGTTATAAGCAATTTTTGGGCCAACTAAAAAAGGGCCCGTCCAAGCGGACACGGCTCGGAGAACTCGACGGGAGTTTCACGCCAGCATGGCCTTGTCCGCCAGCCTTCATCTGAGACAGTCGCAGTCGCTGGTCATGACGCCGCAGCTGATGCAGTCGATCCAGCTGCTTCAGATGAACCATCTGGAGCTCAGCCATTTCATCGCGCAGGAAGTCGAGAAGAACCCGCTGCTGGAGGTCCAATCAGCCGATGAGGCAACGACATCGGATCGCGAGGATGGCAGTCCGCATCCGGCTGAGACCGGCGGCGAAATCGACGAAGCGGCAGGTCAGAGCGACCTATACGACAGCGCCATGTCGAGATCCGGCGAGAGGCTCAGCGAAGGCTTTGACGCCGACTTCGCCAACGTCTTCCCCGACGATACGGCGCCGCAGCGGGCGGATGCGCCCGAGCTTCTCGGCCAATGGAAATCCATGCCGGGCGCCGGCGACGCCGAGGGCTACGATCTCGACGATTTCGTTGCCGGCCGCAAGACGTTGAGGGAGGCGCTCGCCGAGCAGCTGCCCTTCGCACTCAGCACTGCCTCCGATCGGCTGATCGCCCTGCATTTCATCGACCAGCTCGACGATGCCGGCTACCTGCACGCCGACCTCGCCGAGACGGCCGAGAAGCTGGGCGCGGCCGGCGAGGACGTGGCGCGCGTGCTGCAGGTGCTTCAGCAGTTCGATCCGCCGGGGGTCTTTGCGCGCACGCTCGGCGAATGTCTTGCCATTCAGCTGCGCGCCCGCAATCGCCTCGACCCGGCGATGGAAGCGCTCGTGGCCAATCTCGAGCTCCTGGCACGGCGCGATTTCGCAAGTCTCAAGAAGATCTGCGGCGTCGACGAGGAAGACCTGGTCGATATGCTCGCCGAGATCCGCAAGCTCGATCCGAAACCGGGCACCAGCTTCGAAACCGGTGTCTTCGAGGCCATCGTTCCCGACGTCGTCGTGCGTGCCGCACCCGATGGCGGCTGGCTGGTCGAGCTCAATCCGGATGCCCTGCCCCGGGTTCTCGTCAACCACGACTATTTCACCGAAATATCGCGCTCCAGCAGGAAGAACAGCGGCGAACAGGCCTTTCTCAACGAGTGTCTGCAAAATGCGAACTGGCTGACGCGCAGCCTCGATCAGCGCGCCAGGACGATCATGAAGGTGGCAAGCGAAATCGTCCGGCAGCAGGACGCCTTTCTGGTCCACGGCGTCGGCCACCTGCGCCCGCTGAACCTCAGGATCGTCGCGGATGCGATCAAGATGCACGAGTCGACGGTGAGCCGGGTCACCTCCAACAAATACGTGCTGACCCCGCGCGGGCTCTTCGAATTGAAATATTTCTTCACCGTTTCGATCGGCTCGGCGGAAAACGGCGATGCACATTCGGCCGAGTCCGTGCGCCATCGCATCCGCACGATGATCAATCAGGAAAGCGCCGATGCCGTGCTCTCGGACGACGATATCGTCGACGTCCTCAAGAAAGCCGGCGTCGATATCGCCAGACGCACCGTCGCAAAATATCGCGAGACGATGAGCATCCCTTCCTCCGTCCAGCGCCGCCGCGAGAAACGCGCGCTGGCCAAAACCACAGCATTCTGAGCATTTCCGGGCGGCCGCAAGCGCGTAAGCCGGGTTGCGCTTTGGGCTCTCGCCTGCGGAACCGCCGGGGCTCGATGAACGTTTAATCCCACGACGCGCAATTGACTCTCCGCGGTACAGCGGATATGAGGCCGCCGCGCTTGCATAGAGGCAGCGCGCGCTCACGATTTCGGTTGTTCGGGACTCCCGTCGCTGAAGTGCTTGGATGACGGGGGCGCTTGGAATAGACTGGGCACGCAATTCACGAACAAGAGAGGAAACTCCATGAGTGTGCGTGTATCCGGTAAACATATGGAAATCGGCGATTCGTTTCGCGTCCGCATCGGCGAGCAGATCGAGCAGGCCGTAACCAAATATTTCGACGGAGGATATTCGAGCCAGGTCACTGTGGAAAAGTCAGGGTCGCGATTCAGCGCCGACTGCAAGCTTCATCTCGATACGGGCGTGGTATTGCAGGCAAACGGCCAGGCGAACGAGCCACAGTCAGCCTTCGACGCGGCTTCGGAGCGCATCGAGAAGCGGCTCCGGCGCTACAAGCGCAAGCTCAAGGACCATCACAACGGCAACGGGCAGAATGCCACCGAAGTGGCCTATCGAGTGATGGACTCGGTGCCCTTCGAGGACGAGGAAGTCCCCGACGATTATGCGCCGACGATCGTTGCCGAAACGACGAAACAGTTGAGAACAATGTCCGTCGCCAATGCCGTTATGGCCTTGGACATGACGGATGAACCGGTGCTGATGTTCCGCAGCCCCGGCAAGGATGACCTGAACATCGTCTATCGGCGCAACGATGGGAATATTGGCTGGATCGACGCCGCCAATATCAAGGCATGAGTGGGGATGGGGGAAGCCAGCCGGACTGGCGTCCCCCGTCTTTCCGATCAGCGGGACGGCGGAAAAGCTCGACTTTTCTGTGCATTCGACCCGCCAAGACAAAGATGGGTAGAGCCATCACGGCGCATTTGTGATGAGATTGCCAGGCTCTAACCGGCGAACGAGGATAAAAGAATGGCATTGGCAGGCTTGCTGCATCAAAATGCGATCATCCCGGCCATGAGGGCCAACTCGAAGAAGCAACTCCTTCAGGAATTGGCGGCAAAAGCATCGAAGCTCACCGGTCTTCCGGAGCGGGAGATCTTCGACGTCATCCTGCAGCGAGAAAGACTCGGCTCGACCGGGGTGGGCAACGGCATCGCCATCCCGCACGGCAAGCTCAGCAGTCTGCCGTCGATCGTCGGTATCTTTGCGCGGCTCGATACGCCGGTGGATTTCGAGGCATTGGACGACCAGCCGGTCGACCTCGTCTTTCTGCTGCTTGCACCGGAAGGTGCCGGCGCCGACCACCTCAAGGCGCTCTCGCGCATCGCCCGCGTGCTGCGCGACCACGACATGGTGTCGCGTATCCGAGCGAGCGACTCGGCAAGCGCGATCTACACGCTGCTTAGCGACGACACGACCTCGCACGCTGCCTGAATATCTTCTGCCTGCTGCCCTGCCGAAGCCGGTTGGAAGAGGATGCGATATTTCGAACAATGACGAAGGGCCGCGCACCTTGCAGAGTGCGCGGCCCTTCGCAAATCGCATTCATGCGCCGTCAGGCAGCAGGCGTCTCGCTTTCAGAGGACGCGGCTTTCGGGCCGCCCTTGGCAACACCGACCATTGCCGGGCGCAGAACGCGTTCGCCGATCGTGTATCCCGCCTGGACCACCTGGACGACCGTGTTGTTCGGGACCTCGGTGTTCGGGACCTCGAACATGGCCTGGTGGAAATTCGGATCGAACTTCTGGCCGGTGGGGTCCAGCTGCTTCACGCCGTGACGCTCGAGCGCCGCGAGCATCGACCGTTCGGTCATCTCCACGCCCTCGATGAGTGCTTTCAGGCCGGCATCGCCCGCCTCTCTGGCGTCGGCCGGAATCGCATCCAGCGCGCGGCGCAGGTTGTCGGAGACCGCCAGCATGTCGCGCGCGAAGCCCGCGACGGAATAGGACTTCGCGTCCTTCACGTCACGTTCGGTGCGCCGGCGCAGGTTGTCCATCTCCGCAGCGAGGCGAAGATATTTGTCGCGCAGTTCCGCACTCTCGGCCCTGGCAAGCTCAAGCGGATCCGGCGCGGTCGTGGAAGCATCCGCCTCCGGCTTCTCCGCGGCTTGCGGCTCAGCGGCTGTTTCGAATTCTTCAGGCGCCGCGGCCTCGGGTCCGTTCTTGTTCGTTTCGTCGGTCATGACGTTCTCCGAATTTCTGTCTTTTGCTCTGTTCGGCATCATCAAACCAGCGGAAGTCGCTTTGCTTGAACGTTCTGTTGCCTGGATTTGAAGCCCGATATCGATGTTTGGGCCCGAAAAATCAAGGGTCGATTGCTTCATCGATCAAAAGGATTCGCTCAGCGCGACAGCCGCGACATGAGCTGCGCGGTGTAATCGACCATGGGAACGATGCGGGAATAGTTGAGTCGGGTCGGCCCGATGACACCGACCGCGCCGACGATGCGGTCGTCGCTGTCGCGATAAGGAGCGACGATCAACGAGGATCCGGAGAGTGAAAACAGCTTGTTTTCGGAACCGATGAAGATGCGCACGCCCGGGCCGCTCTCGGCGAGGTTGAGGATCTCGATCAGGCTATCCTTCTTTTCGAGGTCATCGAAGAGCATGCGCAGCCGCTCAATGTCGTCCGTCCCTTCCAATCCTTCGAGCAGATTGGCGCGGCCCCTGACGATCAGCCGCGCCGGCTGGCCGTCGCCCTCGCTTCCGGACCAGATCGCCAGCCCGCGCTCGACCAGGTCCTGCGAGAGCGCGTCGAGCTCGCCGCGCACCGTCTCCTTGACCTTTTCCAGTTGCGTCCGCAATTCGGGGATCGTCTGACCGGCAAGGTGAGCGTTGACGAAGTTCGCCGCTTCGGTGAGCTGGGCGCTGGTGATCCCGGCCGGCAGCTCGATGATCCGATTCTCCACCTGATCGTGCTCGCCGACAAGCACCGCCAGTGCCTTGGTCGGCGCCAGCCGGATAAACTCGACATGCTTGAGAACGGGATCGCTCTTGGTGGTGATGACGAGACCTGCGCCGCGCGACATGCCGGACAGCATCTGGCTCGCCTCGGTAAGAAGGTTTTCGACCGACCGGTCGCGATTTCCCGGGTGAACCTGCCTTTCGATCGAGGCGCGTTCCTCCGGCGAGAGATTGCCCACCTGCATGAAGGCGTCCACGAAGAAGCGCAGGCCCAGCTGCGTCGGAAGCCGGCCGGCGCTGACATGGGGGGAATAGATCAGGCCCAGATCTTCGAGGTCGCTCATCACGTTGCGAACCGAGGCCGGCGACAGCGACACCGGCAACAGCCGAGAGAGATTGCGCGAGCCCAGCGGCTCCCCGCTTTCCAGATAGCTCTCGACAATGCGGCGGAAGATCTCGCCGGAGCGCTCGTCCAGCGCCGATGCGATCCCCTTCGTTCCAGGGTTGCGCAGTACCATGTCACTCCGTGATCAGTATTCCGTGTTCGCAAAGAATATAGTGATCCGCACGGGGAATGGCAAAAGGGAAAAATCACTGCGAAGCTTCGACATCAAGCGGTTCCCTTTGCCCACGCCATGATCTAGAAGGCTCACGAAAGCGCCGCGTGTCTTCAGACGCGCAAAGGCCGCTGGAGCACTTTGAATTCTGCATGGTCTTGTCCTTGAACCGAACAGGACTCGAAGCAACATGCAGTCGGGATCGACAGGAGTTGACGATGCGGCCATCCGGTAGAAAAATCGACCAAATGCGCAAGGTCTCGTTCGAGCGCAATTTCTCCAAGCATGCGGAAGGATCCTGCCTGGTACGCTTCGGCGACACGCATGTTCTGTGCACCGCCAGCCTGGAGGAAAAAGTTCCGGCGTGGCTGCGCAACGGCGGCAAGGGCTGGATCACCGCGGAATACGGCATGCTGCCGCGTGCGACCGGCGAGCGCATGAGGCGCGAGGCGGCGACCGGCAAGCAGAGCGGCCGCACGCAGGAGATCCAGCGGCTGATCGGGCGGTCGCTCAGAGCCGTGGTCGATCTTCCGGCGCTCGGCGAACGTCAGATCTCGATCGACTGCGACGTGCTTCAGGCCGACGGCGGCACGCGCACTGCGTCGATCACCGGCGCCTGGATCGCCCTCCACGACTGTTTGAAGTGGATGGAAGCGCGCAACATGGTCAAGCTGGAGAAGGTCCTGAAAGATCATGTGGCCGCCATTTCCTGCGGCATCTTCGCCAATCAGCCGGTCATCGACCTCGATTATCTCGAAGACTCGGCTGCGGAGACGGACGCCAATTTCGTGATGACGGGCAGCGGCGGCCTGGTCGAGATCCAGGGAACGGCGGAAGGCAAGCCCTTCAGCGAAGAAGAATTCGCAAGCCTGATGCTGCTCGCCAAGAACGGCATTGCCGAACTCGTCGAAATGCAGAAGCAGGCGATAGCAGGCTAGACTGCTCTCTGCTGCACGGCAGCAGTGAGATGATCTGACGCTTCGACAATATGCACCTCCGGACGGAACACCGTCATGGCTTTTCCGGAAGTGCTCTGGATCACTTGAGAGGAACCGGTCCGGTGCCGACATTCGAAGGCATTCTGGAAACCGCGCTTTACGCGGACGATCTCGATCAGGCCGAGGCCTTCTACGGAACGGTCCTCGGCCTTGAAAGGATCACGCGCGCCGGCAGTCGCCATGTCTTCTTCCGCTGCGGCGAAGGCGTGTTGTTGATCTTCAACCCGGCGGAGACGGTGAGGCCGCCTGCACCGGGCGCACTTCCCGTGCCTCCGCACGGGACGAAGGGCAACGGGCACATGTGCTTCCGGGTCGCCGCGGAGGCGCTCGACGCCTGGAAGGCGAAACTGGAGGCAGCCGGGGTTGCGATCGAGGCGGATATCCGCTGGCCGAACGGCGCCCGCTCCTTCTATTTCCGCGATCCGGCCGGCAACAGCCTGGAATGCGCGGAAGCGGGCCTCTGGGCCAGGGATTGATTTCGGCAGAACCTGAACGGAACGGAACAGATGCGCAGACTGATCGACAAGACGCTCGTCGTCGCCAGCCATAATGCCGGCAAGATCCGTGAGATCCGCGACCTCATCGGGCCGCTCGGCTTCGAGGCGAAATCGGCAGCCGATCTCGATTTCGTCGAGCCGGAAGAGACCGGCACGACCTTCGAGGAGAACGCGACGATCAAGGCGCTCGCCTCGGCCAGGGCTTCCGGACTGCCGGCGCTTTCGGACGATTCCGGTCTTGCCATCGACGCGCTCGGCGGCGCCCCCGGCGTCTACACGGCCAACTGGGCCGAACGTGAGGACGGCAGCCGCGACTTCCAGATGGCCATGGAGAAGGTCGAAGAGGCGCTCCGCGACAAGGGTGCGGTGACGCCCGAAAGCCGTACCGCACGCTTCGTGTCCGTTCTCTGCCTTGCCTGGCCGGACGGGCATGTCGAGCTCTTTCGCGGCGAGGTCGAGGGTTATGTCGTCTGGCCGCCGCGCGGCACCAGCGGCTTTGGCTACGATCCGGTCTTCCAACCGAAGGGCTACGACACCACATTCGGCGAAATGAGTGCGGAGGAGAAGCATGGCTGGAAGCCCGGCGATCCCGAGGCTCTGTCGCACCGCGCCCGCGCATTCAAGCTGTTCGCCGAAACCTGTCTCGGCGCCTGAGTAGAGAGACGATGCAGATAGCCCCGCTTTCAGCGATCGGTGACGGCATGGATCCCGGTTTCGGGGTCTATGTGCACTGGCCGTTCTGCGCGGCGAAATGCCCCTATTGCGACTTCAATAGCCATGTGCGCCACCAGCCGGTGGATCAGCCTCGCTTCGTCGCCGCATTTCTGAAGGAAATGGCTGCGGTGCGCGCGCTTTCCGGTCCGAGAACCGTCACCAGCATTTTCATGGGCGGGGGTACCCCGTCACTGATGGAGCCTCAGACGGTGGAGGCGATCCTCGACGGCATTGCCCGGCATTGGCACGTGCCCGATGGCATCGAGATCACCATGGAGGCGAACCCCTCCAGCGTCGAGGCGACGCGCTTCCGCGGCTATAGGGCGGCCGGCGTCAACCGCGTCTCGCTCGGCGTCCAGGCTCTCAACGACCGTGACCTCAAATTTCTCGGGCGGCTGCACGATGTCGAGAATGCGTTGAAGGCCGTGCGGCTCGCCCGCGAGATCTTTCCGCGGATGTCCTTCGACCTGATCTATGCGCGGCCGAACCAGACGGTCGAGGAATGGGAGCGCGAACTGAAGGAGGCGGTTTCCTACGCCGTCGATCATCTGTCGCTCTACCAGCTTACCATCGAGGAAGGGACGCCCTTCTACGGCCTGCACAAGGCAGGCAAGCTCGTCGTTCCGGATGGCGAGCAGTCGGCTGTTCTCTACGAGGCCACGCAGGAGATCACCGCCGCGATCGGCATGCCGGCCTATGAGGTCTCCAACCATGCCCGGCCGGGGGCCGAGAGCCGGCACAACCTCACCTATTGGCGCTACGGCGACTATGCGGGCATCGGCCCCGGCGCCCACGGGCGGCTGGCGATCGGATCAGGTAAGATCGCGACCGCAACCGAGCGCAACCCCGAGGCATGGCTGCAACGCGTCGAAGAGTGCGGCGAAGGCCTGATCGAGCGGGAACTGCTTGATTTCGAGGCGCAGGCCGACGAGCTTTTGCTGATGGGGTTGAGGCTGCGCGAAGGCGTCGATCTCGCCCGCTGGCAGACCCTCTCGGGCCGCGATCCGGATCCGGCCCGGGAAGAGTTCCTGATCGAGCATGGTTTCATCGAACGGATCGGCAATTCGCGGCTGCGCTGCACGCCCGCCGGAATGCTGATCCTCGACGCCGTGGTGGCCGACCTCGCCTGCTGATCGCGGGCCGAGCGGCTCAACCGCCTTCCTTCACCGGTGCGACGATCCCCCAGGTAACCCCGAAGGGATCCTTGAGCTGGCCGTAATGATCGCCCCAGAAGGCGATCTCCAGCGGCATCGTCACCTCCGCGCCGGCCTCCACCGCCCGTTTCCACCAGAAATCCGCGTCGTCGACGACGAGGTGCAGCACGAAGCCCTCCGGTGGCTTCCAGGGATGGCCGAATTCCGGGAAGGGATCGTTCAGCATCAATGCACCGCCATTGATCGTCAGGTGGCAGTGGATGAGGCGCTTTCCGTCCTGGGCAAGTTTGCGGTCCTCCTCCTTGGCGCCGAAAGCGCGGACGTAGAAGGCCGCCGCCGCATCTGCATCCTCCACGTTGAGGTAGGCGATGACACCGGGCATGGGCGGGCGCGACGGTGCTTGCCAGTCGACCTCGGATCGAGGATCGAGATCGATCGCCGCCTTGAAGCTCCCGTCCATGTAGAAGGGAACGGATTCGTGCTGATGGGCGATCTTCCATCCCCTGTCGGTGCGCGTCAGGCCCAAGGTCAGGCGATACCAGAGCGCCGCCTTCTGACCGTCGTGCTTCTCGCCGGAAAGATGCGTCAGCGCAGTGGCGAAGGCGACGTCGCCGCTCACCGAAACGTCGAGATCCTCAAGGGTGAAGCCGAGCGGTCCTTTCCACGTGGAGAACCACTGCTCGAGGCCGCCGGCATCTGCGTCGGAGGCCTTGAGGGGCGGCGCCAGGGAAAAGACGAGGCAATCGTCCGTGCCGTGGGCGAGGACGCGGGCGGCATCCTTCCGGCGCAGCGCCTCCGCCCAGCCCCCGATTACCTCCTCGATTTCCGCAATGGCCGCATTGCTGCTCGCGGTAATGGTCATGACCCCGTCCTCCTCTCAGAGTTTCGCAACGAGTGTTGCAAGCTGATCGGCGCATTGGCCCCAGCCCTCGTGGAAGCCCATCTTCTCATGGGCATCGCGGTCCTCGACGCTCCAATGGAGCGCGCGGGCCGTATAGCGGGTCTTGCCGCCCTCGTTCTCGAAGGTCATGACCGCCGTCATGAACGGCTTCTCGGACGGCTTCCAGGCTTCCGTAAAGGCATCGGTGACGACGATCTTCTCGTTCGGCACGACTTCCAGATAGACGCCCTGATTGGGATAGAGTTCGCCCTCGGGCGAGCGCATGACAAAGCGGTTGATGCCGCCCGCCCTCACGTCGAGCTCCGCTTCCGTGATCGTCCACGGCAGAGGGGCGAACCACTGCTTCAGAAGCCCGGCTTCGGTGAAGGCCCGGTAGACCTTCTCGCGCGGGGCATCGATCAGCCGGGTCAGAACCAGTTCGCGTTCGCCGCCGGAATTGGTGTCGGTCGCTGCAGTCATTTTCGAATTCCTCCATGTTGGTTCATTCCAAGGACGAAAGAGGATGCCGCCTGCCGACAGGGGTCAGAAAAAATTATCGCTCTTCTTCTTCCGCGACCGTCGCCGGCTCGGCCGCGAGGTGATCGAGCTGCATGCGGATATAGGCCGCTTCGGCCGCGTTGGTGGCCAGCGCGATCGCCCGGTCGAAGGCGGCGCGCGCCTCGCATGCCCGGCCGAGTTGCTTCAAAAGGCCGCCGCGCAGGCCATGATAATAGAAATAGCCGGAAAGCCTCTCGCCAAGGGGCTCCACCATAGCCAGTGCGGCCTCCGCTCCCTCCCGTTTGGAGACGGCGACCGCGCGATTGAGCGTGACGACCGGAGAGGGCTGCAGGCGCTCGAGCGCCTGGTAGAGGAGGTCGATCTCCTCCCAATCCGTCTGCTCCGGACGTTCGGCGCGGGCATGCAGGGCGGCGATTGCTGCCTGTATCTGGTAAGGCCCGGGGCGGCGATGGCGCATTGCCTTGTCGATCATCGCCAGCGCCTCGGTAATCATCGGCCGGCTCCAGAGCCGCCGATCCTGATCTTCGAGCAGGACGACGGCGCCAGTGGCATCGAAGCGCGCGCGGGCGCGCGAATGCTGGAGCAGCAGAAGTGCCGTCAGTCCCATGATTTCCGGCTCGGCGGGAAACAGCCGCAGCAGCAGCCGCGACAGGCGGATCGCCTCGTCGCAAAGATCGGCGGAGACGCCCTCGGCGCCGTTCATCGCCGAATAGCCCTCGTTGAAGACAAGATAGATCATCGTCGCGACCGCAGCGAGCCGCTCGGCGCGATCGACGGCATCGGGTGTCTCGAACGGGATGCCGGCGGCCGCCACGCGGGCCTTGGCGCGGGTGATGCGCTGCTCCATCGCGGCTTCGCTGACGAGAAAAGCACGGGCGATCTGCCTGACGGAGAGCCCCGATACGATGCGCAGTGCAAGCGCGATCTGCTGGGTTGCCGGAAGCGTCGGATTGCTGCAGACGAAGAGCAGCCGCAGGATGTCGTCGCGGTAATGCGCCCCGTCGAGCCGATCGGCGAGCTCACTCTCCCGGTCGTCGAGATCGGAGAGCAGTTCCTCCGGGGGCAGCGCCGTCTCGCGCGACTGCCGCCGCACCTTGTCGATGCCGCTATTGCGTCCGACGAAGATGAGCCAGGCGGCGGGATCGCGCGGCGGACCGGTACGGGGCCAGTTTTTCAGCGCCCGGATACAGGCCTCCTGAAATGCCTCCTCCGCCAGATCGAGATTGCGAAAGTAGCGCAGCAGCGCACCCATTGCCTGCGGCCGCGCGGAAACAAGAGCAAGATCGATCCAGCCTGTGTCGGTCATGAGGGCAACTCACCGGGTTTATAAAGCGCGAGCGGCCGGACTTCGTAGGAGCCCGTGCTCGGATTGGCGTTACTCAGATCGCGCGCGAAGTCGAGCGCCTCGTCCAGCGAGGCGCAATCGATCAGGTAGAAGCCGAGCAACTGTTCCTTGGTCTCGGCGAAGGGCCCGTCGATGACGATCGTCTCGCCGGCGCTGTGGCGCAGCGTCGCCGCCGCCGTCGTCGGCACCAGCCGCGCCACGGGCCCCAGCTTGCCCGCTTCGACATATTTGCGTTGGACGGCGCTCAGATCACGCATGACCCGCTCGTCCTCCTCCTTGCTCCAGGCACTGGTGACGCTTTCATCGTTGTAGCAAAGCACGGCGTAAAGCATTGAAAATCTCCGCTCTGGTCTGAAGACGAATGGCGGTATTGATAGCCGACAAGCGGGGCGAAAAAAACGCTCAACAAAAAAGCCCGGCGGACCGGGCTTTTCGTAACTTCGAGCTTACCTGATTCTATTCGTTGATCAGTCGCTTCAAAAGCTCGATCTCGTGGCTGAGCTTGGTGTCGGCAGAAATCAGTTCCTCGATCTTGCGCACCGCATGGAGCACGGTCGTGTGATCGCGCCCGCCGAAGCGGCGGCCGATTTCGGGGAAGGAGCGTGGGGTCAGTGTCTTCGACAGATACATGGCGATCTGGCGCGGCTTGACGATGACGCGGGTGCGGCGGTTCGAAACCAGTTCCTGACGCGAGACGTTGTAGTGCTTGGCGACCACGCGCTGAATATCTTCGATGCGGACGCGGCGCGGTTCCCCGGCATTGACGAGATGGCCGAGCAGTTCGTCGACCCGCTCGATCGAGAGCTGCGGCTCGAAGGAGCGACGGAAGAGAAGCTGATTGAAGGCGCCCTCGAGTTCGCGGCCGCTGGCTGTCACGTTGCGGGCGACATGGCTCAGGATCTCGGGCGGAATTTCGAGCGAGGCATCGTCCTGGCGCGCCGCTTCGAGACGACGCTTCAGCATTTCCAGGCGCATCTCGTAGTCCGGCCCTTCCATCTCGATCGCCACGCCGCCTTGCAGGCGCGAGCGAACGCGGCTGTCGAGCGATTCCAGCTCCCAGGGTGCACGGTCCGCGGCGACGACCACCTGTTTGGCGGAGTCGAGCAGCATGTTCAACAGATGGCAGAACTCGTGCTGGATCGACTTGCCCTGCAGGAACTGCATGTCGTCGATAATGAGAAGGTCGATGTTGCGAAGCGATTCCTTCAGCGACAGCGCGTCGTTGTCGCGGATCGCCGTTGCGAAACGCCACATGAAATATTCGGCCGTCAGATAGACGACGCGCGGCGCGCGCGCACTCTGGAGGGCCGCGAGAGCGATCGCCTGCAGGAGATGCGTCTTGCCGAGACCAACGCTCGAATGGATGAAGAGCGGATTGAAGCGCACGGCGCCGGCGCCGGCCTCGGCAATCGTACGCGCTGCCGCGAGCGCGACCCGGTTCGACGAGCCCTCTACGAAACTATCGAAACCGTAGCGCTGATCGAGAGGCGAGCCAAAAAGCGGCGCCTGGACGGGTCTCGCCGGAGCTGCCGCAACCGTGGCGGCGGCAATTGCCACGGAGGGGGCCGCCGAACGGCGGGAAGGAGAGACGGGCGCCGCTTCGGCAACCGCGGCAACGCTCTCCTCAGGAGCCGTCGGGCGATGACCGCGGGTCGCAGTGCGCACGAGGATCTCCACCTTCAGTATTTCGCCGTCCTCCTGCTGGACGAGCGTGGTGATCAGATCGAGATAGCGATTATTGATCCAGGACTTCAGAAAAGTCGTCGGGACCGAGAGGCGCACGACGCTTTTCGACACTGAATGGAGCTTGAGGCGTCCAAACCAACTTGCGAAGACATCCGGTCCGACCTGGGCTTTCAAGCGCGCACTTACCCGCTCAAACAGTGCGTCATGCCGCATGTCGTGTTTTTCCCCCGCCGCCTGAGACTGATTGCTTCCGGCCTGAAAACCTTCAGGTGCCGTCGCCAAATTCATCCGCATCTTGCCGCCTTCCAATTTCATTATTCCGACGCCGTCATTTCTGGCGGCCTCATCTTTATGTCCGCCCGCCACGGCCGCTCAAAGCCATGCCGCGTCAGCCGGACGCTCTGATACGCACCGAACCCGGGCTCCTCATATCCCGTCACGGCGCGCTGCGCTCATTCGCTCGCCTTCGCCTCAAGCAAATGTCCCCTCGCACTTCGCCTTACCGATTCTGCACGGCTATTTTCAAGCCGACCAGAACCGTTTTTCCTCGTTGTCGGCTGACCGCACCCTCGTACGTAGCGGACAGCCCGAGCCTCCTTCTTCCTATCCCATGCATTCGCAAGGCTAAGCCCGGCCGGCAACCATAAGACGAAACGTCCTCGCTCCGGTGCGAAGGCTCGCCCGGTTTTATCGTCTCGACTTGTTTGATTGATCGACGTGGAATTAACCCCGCCACAGGCGACGGAAAGCCCAAAGTCACCCCGATTGGAATGACCCTTAAACTTCCTCGTACAGATGTGATCTGTGTCCCCTGTGGAAGGCATTTAGGCAGGATCGCCCGGCAAGATCAATGGCGTTTTTTACCCGCTCGTAAGCGTCGACAGTTGACTCTCGTGCCGGGTTTTGCATGCCGCTCCCGAGTCCGGCGAGAATCCCTGTTGAATCAAGGGTTTTGTTTTTTGTGTTCTTGCTTAGCTGGCGAAAAAGAAAAAAAATAAAAAATGGCTTGACTCACTTCGGACTCAATCCGCCCGCGCCGCGAGACCACATTTTTGCCGCAACCTCTCATAAGCCACTGAAAAAACTGCGTATTTTTTGTCACGCGATTGACATGAGCGTGACCAGGTCAATCGCGCGCACCGTTGACCACGGCACGAATCGGAAAAGCCCGGCGGTAACGCCGGGCGCTTGATCAACAGCTTTTTTCTTAGCCGGGTTAGGCCGAAAGGCTCTTCACGCGCTGCGCCAGGCGCGAAACCTTGCGCGATGCCGTGTTGGAATGCATTACGCCTTTCGTGGCGGCGCGCATCAGTTCCGGCTGTGCCGCCTTCAGGGCGGCGGCTGCGAGTGCCTGATCGCCGGAAGCGATCGCTTCCTCGACCTTGCGGACGAAGCTGCGGATGCGCGAACGACGGGCCTTGTTCACTGCGGTACGGCGTGCGATCTTGCGGGTCGCCTTTTTCGCCGAAGTTGTATTGGCCATTGATGCCTCTCTTCGAAAACTGACATGGACTCCGCCTCGCCGTGCCGGGTCACTGCGACCTGTCATACAAGCAATTCGGGAGTATTATCGGAAAGCCTCGAACGAGGGCGTTCCAAACTGAGGGCGGCGTATAAAGGGAAACCGCCCGCACGTCAACGCGCAATTTGAGAAAACAGAGTCCTGTCCGTGGCTCACCTGTGTTTGAATTCGGCTTTGCGCTTGGCGGCGAAGGCGGCCATGCCCTCTTTCTGGTCCTCCGTTGCGAAAAGCGACTGGAAGAGCCGCCGCTCGAAGCGCAGGCCCTCGGCGAGCGTCAGTTCCAGAGAGCGGTTGACTGCCTCCTTGGCCATCATCGCCGCCGGCAGCGAGAATGACGCGATCTTCTTCGCGGCGTCGAGCGCCTCCTCCAGGAGCCTGTCCGGAGCCACCACGCGCGAAACGAGCCCGGAGCGCTCGGCCTCCGCCGCGTCCATCATGCGGCCGGTGAGAATGAGGTCCATGGCCTTCGCCTTGCCGACTGCGCGGGTCAGGCGCTGCGATCCGCCCATGCCGGGAATGACGCCGAGGGTAATCTCCGGCTGGCCGAACTTCGCCGTTTCGGAGGCGATGATGAAGTCGCACATCATGGCGAGCTCGCAGCCGCCGCCGAGCGCGAAACCGGATACGGCGGCGATCATCGGTTTGCGGGCGTTCGCGACATGCTCCCAGCCGCCAAGGAAATCGGCGAGGTAACCATCGACGAAATCGAGCCCCTGCATCTCCTTGATGTCGGCGCCGGCGGCAAAGGCCTTCTCGGAGCCGGCAAGGACGATGGCGCCGACGTCCCTGTCGGCGTCGAAGACCTTCAGCGCGGCATCGAGCTCGCGCATGAGCACCGCATTCAGCGCATTGAGCGCCTGCGGCCGGTTGAGCGTGATCAGGCCCACGCGGCCCTGCGTTTCGACCAGCAACGTCTCGTAACTCATTCCCGTCTCCTTCACGCGTTGTCGCAAGATTGAGCGGAATGTGCCATGCCGCCCTATTTCTGGCAGTGCGGGCAATAAAAGGTCGAACGTCCCGCCTGTACTATGCGGGCGACCGTACCGTGGCAGCCGGGCGTGCGGCAAGCCTCGCCTTCCCTGTCATAGACGGAGAAGCTGTGCTGGAAATAGCCGAGACTGCCGTCCGCCTGAATGTGATCCTTGAGCGAGGAGCCGCCGGCGGCGATCGCATCGGCAATCACGGCGCGGATCCTATCCGTCAGTGCAATCAGCGCCTGTTTCGGGCGGCCCCGCCTGTCGACGAGCGTGCCTGCCGCCCTTTTCGGCGAGAGGCCCGAGCGCCACAACGCCTCGCAGACATAGATATTTCCGAGCCCCGCGATCGTCCTCTGGTCAAGAAGAGCGGCTTTCAGCGGCTGGACCTTGCCGGCGAAGCGGGCGGCGAGATAGGCGGCGTCGAGGGCATTGCCGGTCGGCTCCTCGCCGAGGCCGCGGAGATAGACGTGGTCGGCGAGCGCAGAGCGCCGTGCCAGATCCATGAAACCGAAGCGACGCGGATCGTTATAGATCACCCGTGCCGGACCGGAGCCGCCATCGAGATGGAAGATGACATGATCGTGCTTCTCGTCCTTGCCGCGCGGGTGGTGGAAAGCGCCGGGCGTGGCCGGATTCGCGCCAGCCTCTATCGGGCCCTTCTCGATCCGGAACGAGCCGGACATGCCGAGATGGGCGATGATGACGTTGCCGCCCTCGAGCTCGATCATCAGATATTTGGCGCGCCGTGAGAGGGCGATGATACGGCGGCCCGCAACCGCGTTGGCGAAATTCTCGGGGAACGGAAAGCGCAGATCCGGCCGGCGCAACTCCGCCCGCACCAGAAGCGCGCCCTCCATGGTCGGCGCCAGTCCGCGCCTGACCGTTTCCACCTCGGGCAATTCCGGCATCGGCCGTGTTCCTTCATCCTTTATTCATCGCACCCGCCCACGTGAGCGGCACGCCATTCCCATGACGCCGTCGATAGCCTATATCCGGCTGCATGCGGCAGCCGGTCGCCTCTCGCTCAGATAGCGTGCACGGAGCGATTTCGCTATGGTGCCGGCAAAATTCGTTGAAGTGGAGTTTCGTATGGCGGATGAGCGCGTATCGGCGAGGGGCGGGATGGAGACCTCATTCGGTTTCCGCGAAGTCGGCACGGGCGAGAAGCAGCCGCTCGTCAACGACGTCTTCCACAAGGTCGCCAAACGCTACGACATCATGAACGACGTGATGTCGGCCGGGCTGCACCGCGTCTGGAAGGATGCGATGATCGCGGCGCTCAACCCGCCGAGCCGCGAGGGCTATCGGGTTCTCGATGTCGCCGGCGGCACCGGTGACATCGCCTTCCGCATCGTCGAGCGCTCCGGGCGCAAGGCCCATGCGACCGTCCTCGACATCAACGGCTCGATGCTCTCCGTGGGCGCCGAGCGCGCCCGCAAGAGGGGGATCGAGGCCAATCTCGACTTCGTAGAGGCCAACGCCGAAGACCTGCCCTTCGCGGCGAATTCATTCGACGCCTACACGATCGCCTTCGGCATCCGCAACGTGCCGCGCATCGAGGTCGCGCTCAAGGAGGCCTACCGCGTGCTCAAGCGCGGCGGCCGGCTCCTCGTGCTCGAATTCTCCGAAGTGGAGATGCCGCTGCTCGACCGCTTCTACGACGCCTGGTCCTTCAATGCGATTCCGAAATTCGGCAAGCTCATCACCGGCGACGATGCGCCCTACCAATATCTGGTGGAATCGATCCGCAAGTTTCCGAACCAGCGTGATTTCGCCGCCATGATCCGTGATGCCGGCTTCGCCCGCGTCTCCTTCACCAATTATACCGGCGGCATCGCAGCGCTGCATTCCGGCTGGAAAATCTGAGCGCATGAGCACTCCCGGAGCATATTTCCGTCTCATACGGATCGGCTGGGTCCTTGCGCGCGAGAATGCGTTTGCCGCGGTCCCCTCCGAACACCTGCCCCCGCTCGCACGATTCGTGCAGAAACTCGCCGGCCTGCTCGCCAGCCGCGAGGCCCGGTTCGGTGCGCGCAGCGGCCGCCTCGCCCGGGCGGTGGAACGGCTCGGCCCTTCCTATGTCAAGATCGGCCAGTTCCTCGCGACCCGCCCGGACGTGGTCGGCGCCGAACTTGCCGCCGACCTCTCGCTGCTCCAGGACCGCATGGCGACGTTTCCCGAGAGCGCGTCCAGGGCCGCGATAGAGGCGTCTCTCGGGCGCCCCGTCGGCGAGCTCTTCGTCGAATTCTCCGAGCCGATCGCAGCCGCATCGATCGCCCAGGTTCATCCCGCCGTGGTCATGCGCGACGGCAGACGCGAAAGGGTGGCCGTCAAGGTCATCCGCCCGGGCGTGCGCCAACGCTTTGTGGCCGACATCGAGGCCATGTATCTGGTCTCGCGCATGCAGGAGCGATTCCTGCCCTATACGCGCCGCCTGAGGCCGGTCGAGGTGACGAAGACGCTGGAGCAGACGACCAAGGTCGAAATGGATCTGAGACTCGAGGCCGCGGCGCTTTCCGAACTTGGCGAGAACACCAAAGAGGATTCCGGGTTTCGCGTGCCCAGGGTCGATTGGGAGCGCACCGGCCGCGACGTCGTGACGATGGAATGGATCGACGGCGTCAAGATGTCGGACATCGAAGGGCTGAAAAGGGCCGGCCACGACCTGAACCGCCTGGCCGAAACGCTGATCCAGTCCTTTCTGCGCCACACGCTCCGGGACGGCTTCTTCCACGCGGACATGCATCAGGGCAACCTCTTCGTCGACGATGCGGGCCATATCGTCGCCGTCGACATGGGGATCGTCGGCCGCCTCGGCCGGAAGGAACGACGCTTCCTGGCCGAGATCCTCTACGGCTTCATCATGCGCGATTATCAGCGCGTCGCGGATGTGCATTTCGAGGCCGGTTACGTTCCCTCGCACCACGACGCGGCAAGCTTCGCCCAGGCGATCCGCGCCATCGGCGAGCCGATCCACGGCCAGCCGGCCGAGACGATCTCGATGGCGAAGCTGCTGACGCTGCTGTTCGAGGTCACCGAACTTTTCGACATGCAGACCCGCCCCGAACTGGTGATGCTGCAGAAGACGATGGTCGTCGTCGAGGGCGTCGCCCGAACGCTCAATCCGCGCTTCAACATGTGGAAGGCGTCCGAACCGGTGGTCGGCAAGTGGATAAGGGACAATCTCGGGCCGAAACGCATCGTCGCCGACCTGCGCGACGGCGTTCATGCGGCGCTGCGGGTTGCCGAAGCGCTGCCGGAGATCGCAGCCCGGACCGAGCGGTTCTCGGCGGAAATCATGGCAATGAGCGAGAACGGCCTGCGCTTCGATCCGGAGACCGCGGAAGCGATCGGCAGAGCCGAGGCGCGCCATACGCGCTCGGGCCGTATCGCGCTATGGCTTATCGCGGCGACGCTCGTCTACATCGCCTGGCAGCTTGCGTGAACGGAGCGGCGGGCCGCCTTGCCAGCCGGCCGGGGAGAAGTGCCAGGCAGCCAGGCGTTGCCATCGATCAAAGCAGGAGGAAGGAATATGGATCTCGGCATTAGCGGCAAAAAGGCGCTCGTTCTCGGTGGCAGCAAAGGGCTCGGGCGCGGTATCGCCGAAGCGCTTGCGGGGGAAGGCGTTGCGGTCGCGCTGACCGGCCGGAACGGAGAAACCGCAGCGAAGGCCGCAGCGGAAATCGGCCCGAATGCTGCCGGCTTTTCGCTGGACCTGGCAAAGCCTGAAGTCGTCGACCCCTTCCTCGATCGGCTCGCCGCTTCATTCGGACAGATCGATATTCTGGTGCTGAACGGTGGCGGTCCGCCGCCGACGAATGCTGCCGACATCGATCCCGGCTTCTGGCGGGCCCAGTTCGAGGCGATGGTGCTTTCCGGCATGCGCATTTCGCACCGCCTGCTGCCGTCCATGCGGGAGCGCCGCTTCGGCCGCATCGTTGCCGTCGCCTCCACCAGCATCCGCGAACCGATCCCCGGCCTGACGGCGTCCAATGCGTTGCGCAGCGCGCTTGCCGGCTGGATGAAGACGCTCGCCAGCGAGGTGGCAGCCGACGGGGTGACCGTCAACATGCTCCTGCCCGGCCGGCTTGCGACGGACCGGACCCTGAGCTTCGATCGCAAGGATGCGGAGGCCGAGGGCGTCAGCGTCGAAACCGTTGCAGTGCGCAGCCAGTCGGAAATTCCGCTCGGGCGCTATGGGACGCCGGCCGAGTTCGGTGCTGCCGCAGCCTTTCTCGCAAGCCGGCAGGCCGCCTACATCACCGGGATTGCGCTGCCCGTCGACGGCGGGCTCAGCCGTTCGATGCTCTGACCATGTTCATCCCGCTTCAGAGATCGGCTGCACGAGGCCTGCTGCGCTACGCCGTCATCGCTCTCGTCACTCTTTTCAGTCTAACAGGGGTCGCGAAGGCCGCCATGCTGGATAAAGAACTCCTCACGGCCGCCCGGCTGGGCAATGCCGCCGAAATCAGCGCTCTCGTAGAGCGCGGCGCACACGTGGATGCGCGCGACGAAACAGGCGCGACGGCCCTGCTCATCGCCACGCATGAGAACAATATCGAGGCCGCAAGGGCTCTCATCGCGGCCGGTGCCGACGTCAATGCCAAGGACCGCATCGAGGACAGCCCTTATCTCTATGCCGGCGCGCGCGGCCATCTCGAAATATTGAAGATGACGCTCGCGCATGGCGCCGATCTCAAAAGCACCAACCGCTACGGCGGCACCGCCCTCATTCCAGCCGCCGAGCGCGGCCATGTCGAAACCGTGAAGACGCTGATCGATGCCGGGGTTGCCGTCGACCATGTAAACCGCCTCGGCTGGACGGCGCTCCTCGAGGCGATCATCCTCGGCAACGGAGGCGACAGCCATACGGACATCGTCAGGCTGCTGATCGAGGCCGGTGCGGATGTCGATCTGGCGGACGGCGAAGGCGTTACGCCCCTCGCCCATGCTAAAAGGCGAGGGTTCCGGCGGATCGAGCGCCTCCTCCTCGCCGCCGGCGCTCATCAAACGGCGGAATGAAGGCTCAATGTACGTCGAAAATCAGTGACTTATGCGCGGCCACGGCTGCCGTAACGCCATCGCCGACCGCATGCGAGACCGAGCCCGCGCCCCGCGCGGCATCGCCACAGGCATAGATGCGCTCGACGCTCGTCTCCTTTGCCTCGTTCGTCCGGATATAGGGTCCGAGCGGCCCGTCCTCAAATTCGCAGCCGAGCGCTGCAGGCAGATCGCTCGCCATGCGGGTACGCGACGCGACGAACAGGCCTTCGAGAGAAACGGTCCGGCCGCCATCGAGAACCACGCTCGCCTTCGCTCCGTCGACAGCGACGACCCTCTCCCTTTCGATCTCCACACCGCGCGCTTCCAGCATGGCGGCCTGAGCGGCATCGGGCTCGAACGCGCCATTGGCGAAAAGGGTGGTCGGCCCCCAGTCCGGCAGCATCATGGCCTGGTGAAAACTGGACTCACCGGTTGCGAGAACGCCGATGCGGCCCTGCCCGAGCTCATAACCATGGCAATAGGGGCAATGAAAGACGGCGCGGCCCCAGCGTTCCTGAAGCCCCGGTATCGACGGCAGCTCATCGACGACGCCCGTTGCCAGGATCAGCCGCCGCGCCGCGATCTTTTCGCCCTGCACCGAGACGACCAGATTGGCGCCGTCGCGGCGCGCCGTATCGGCCGTTCCTTCGACGAAACGCACATTGGGATAGGCCAGCAACTGTTCCCGGCCGTGCGCCGCGATCGTCGCAGGCGCCTCGCCGTCCCGGCTGAGGAACCCATGCGACGATTCGGCAAAGCGGTTCCTGCGCGCGCCCGCATCGACGACGACCACGGAGCGTCTGGCTCTGGCCAATTGCAATGCCGCCGACAGCCCTGCATAGCTTCCACCCACGATCGCCACGTCTACCGGCATCACATCAACCGCCATGGTTCTGCTCCTTCATCTGCTGGCGACGGATCGCCATTCGTCGCTGGAAATCGTTTGAAAGATCTGCGAGGCTTATTCGTTCCAATCGCTGCATGAGAAGCGCCTCGGCATCCCGGAGCGCTCCGTCCATCGCGGCATTGACCGCCTGCTCCACCACACAGCCGGGAGCCTCGGTTCGGTTGCCGATTGCAAACACGGGCGGTTCACCGAGCGCGGCATGCACGTCCGCAAGGCTGATGGTTGCGAGATCGCGCACGAGCGACCAGCCTCCGCCATGCCCCTTTTCGGAGCGGACGAGACCCGCTTCCCGTAAACCCGCCATGGTGCGTCGGACCACGACGGGATTGGTGGAGAGGCAGGCTGCCAACTCCTCCGAGGTGATGGTTTCACGCTCCGCCATGTGGAGGAGCGCATGCAAAGTAATGGAAAGTCGGCTATCGCGTTTCATGTAACTCAACGTGTTACGTGAAGCGCGGAAAGTCAAGCTTCAAATTCGGCCTGCACTCGAAATCAGGCGCGCAATTGCGTGCGGGAAGACGGTCGAGTAGGGTCGCCGGAAACGAACGGGAGCGGCTGGAGCCGAAGCGGAATGACACTGTCGGGCAAGCGCATTCTTCTCATCATAGCCGGCGGAATCGCGGCCTATAAGAGCCTCGACCTGATCCGCCGCCTGCGCGAGCGCGGTGCCGACGTGCGCCCGGTGATGACGGCGGCGGCGCAGCGTTTCGTCACGCCGCTGACCGTTGGCGCGCTTTCGGCCTCTCACGTTTTCACGGAGCTTTTCTCGCGCGAGGACGAGCAGGATGTCGGTCACATCCGGCTGGCGCGGCATTGCGATCTCGTGGTCGTGGCCCCGGCAACGGCCGACCTGATGGCAAAGATGGCGCACGGTCACGCCGACGACCTCGCCTCGACGGTGCTCCTGGCGACCGACCGACCGGTGCTGCTCGCGCCGGCGATGAACCCGAGGATGTGGTCGCACCCGGCCACGCACCGCAACCGCGCGACGCTCGCCGGCGACGGCGTCCGCTTCGTCGGACCTGCCACTGGCGAAATGGCCGAGAGCGGCGAGGCAGGGGAAGGCCGCATGGCCGAAGCTCTGGAGATCGTCGCGGCGGTCGAGGAATTTTTCAACGGAGCAGGCCCGCTCGCCGGTCGCAAGGCCATCGTCACATCCGGACCGACGCACGAGCCGATCGATCCGGTGCGCTACATCGCCAACCGGTCGTCCGGCAAGCAGGGCCACGCGATCGCCGCAGCACTGGCGCGGCTCGGCGCCGAGGTCACGCTCGTTTCCGGGCCGGTGACGATCGCGGACCCCGCCGGCGTCCGCGTCGTACGGGTCGAGCGCGCCGAGGAGATGCGCGATGCGGTGTTGGCCGCGCTGCCGGCCGATGTGGCCGTCATGGTGGCAGCCGTTGCCGACTGGCGCGTCGCATTGGCCGCCGGCAACAAGATCAAGAAGCGGCCGGGCGAGGCCCCTCCTCCGCTGCAGCTTGCAGAGAATCCCGATATCCTGAAGACCGTCGGCCACCACGCATCGCGGCCGAAGCTCGTGATCGGCTTTGCCGCCGAGACCGAGAACGTCGCCGAGAACGGCCGCGCCAAGCTCCAGAAGAAGGGGGCCGATTACATTCTGGCCAACGACGTTTCGCCCGCAACCGGCATCATGGGCGGCGACCGAAATCGGGTTAAGCTGATCGGCCGTGACGGTACCGAGGAATGGCCGGAAATGGGCAAGGACGATGTCGCGGCGAAGCTCGCCGCGCTGATCGCGGCGAAGCTTTCATCCTGAGGACAGGCCGGAGGTGGGCGCTATTGCCAGGTCGGCCGTCCCGAAAAGGCGAACGTCGACGCCGTTTTCCCCGACGATGATCGCGGATCCGTCCGGAACCTCCACCCAGGCGCTGTCATCGTCATTGAGCGGCTCGGAGACGAGGCAATAGCCGCCACTCGACCCCATCGGACCTGCATAGAGCGTGGGAGCTTTCCAATCCGTGGCATAGCGGACCGCATAAAGATCGCGGCCGTCGGAGAAGGCCGCCGTGAAGCGCACGAGTGCCGGGCGTCCCAGGCGTTCGGCAAGCCGCTCGACGAAGGCGAGCGCCTCGGCAACGGCACCGAGGGGATCACGGTCGAGACCGAACTGCAGGGCAAGCAGGAAGAGCAGCTCCGAATCCGTCGTGCCGCTGCGCGCCGAATAGAGCTCGTTGTCGAGCATGGTCTCCATCGGCCGCCGCAAATGCTCGAAATCGCCGATCTGCCCATTATGCATGAAGGACCAGCGGCCGAAGACGAAGGGATGGCAATTGTCGCGGCGCGTGCCGCCGCCGGTGGCCGCGCGAACATGGGCGAGGAACAGCGGAGAGCGAATCTGCCTCGCAATGCTCTTGAGATTGCAATCCGACCAGGCGGGCAGGATGTCCCGGTAGCGGCCCGGCTCAGGACGGTCGCCGTACCACGCTATTCCGAAGCCGTCGCCATTGGTCGCCGTTTTCGCCCTGACGGCGCAATGGGATTGCTCGATCAGGGAATGCTTGGGCGACGTCACGAGTTCTTCGAGATAAAGCGGCTCTCCGCGATAGGCTGCCCAACGGCACATGCTCGATCACTCCGATTTCGCCCCGCCATATGAAAGCGATTCGTCCACCACCGTCACCAGTGATGTTTCAACGCAACATGGTAAAAATGCGTTAACACATTCTGCCCAAGCATAGCGGACCGGGCGGACACGCCCTGTTCCATCAGGCACGCGGGACCGGATTTTCGAACAAATATTCCATATTGACAATTCGCGCGCATTTCATTTCATTTCGCCGAGCACAGACAGGGCTTGGCCCGGGAGAAACGAGATGAGCGGCAAGCGCAGGCTGGGCATTGGCCTGATCGGGACGGGCTTCATGGGCAAGGCGCATGCCCTTGGGTTCACGATTGCGTCACGAGTCTTCGGCCTGCCCTTCGAGCTGGATCTCGTATCCGTCGCGGACGTGACGCAGGAGGGCGCGGAGGCGGCCCGCGGACAACTCGGCTTCCGCAAGGCGACGGCCGACTGGCGCGAACTTCTGACCGATCCCGAGATCGACATCATCGACATCACCACGCCGAACCTCCTGCACAAGGAAATGGCGCTCGCTGCGATTGCACACGGCAAGCACGTCTATTGCGAAAAGCCGCTGGCACCGACTGTCGCCGACTGCGCCGAGATGGTCGCCGCCGCGCAAAGGGCCGGCGTCGTCACCCAGGTCGGCTTCAACTATCTCAAGAACCCGCTCATTTTTCTCGCCAGGGACATTATCGAAAGCGGCGAGATCGGCGAAATACGGTCGTTTCGCGGCATTCATGCGGAAGATTTCATGGCTGATGAGAGCGTTCCGTGGGGTTGGCGGCTGGACCCGCGTAGCGGCGGCGGTGCGCTCGCCGACATCGGCAGCCACATTATCGCCTGCATGCGCCATCTCGTCGGGCCGATCCGGTCCGTACTGGCAGAGACCGTCATCCACGTTCCGCAGCGCCCTGTCACGCGCGGCGCCACAGAGACCCGGACGGTCGAGGTCGACGACGTCACGAGGGCCTTCGTCCGTTTCGAGAGCGGCGCGAGCGGAAGCTTCGAAGCGAGCTGGATCGCGACCGGCCGCAAGATGCAGCACGATTTCGAGATTTACGGCTCCAAGGGAAGCATCGTCTTCACCCAGGAACGGCTGAACGAGATCAGGGTCTACTCCGCCGGCGACGACATCAGGAGCCGCGGCTTCCGGACGATCTGGGCGGGACCGGAGCATCCGCCCTACGGAGCTTTCTGCGTGGCACCCGGCCACCAGATCGGCTTCAACGAGCTGAAGGCGATCGAGGCCAACGAGTTCCTGGAAGCGATCGCCAAGGGCGGCAAAACCTCGACCGATTTCCGCGAGGGCTACGAAGTCCAGAAGGTCCTTTCCGCGACCTATCACTCCGCAAGGACGAACGATTGGGTGGAGATCGGCTGATCTTGACGTCCGACTCGCTGCTGTCTTTGCCCCTCACCCTTACCCTCTCCCCGCGCGCGGGAGAGGGGACGTGCCCGATGGTTGGCCGGGGGTCATGGTTGCGAAGGTAGCGCCGCGCGTTTCCTTCGCCCCGCCTGCGCGGGACAAGCCTGAGGCGATGCGGGCTTGCGCACTTCCCGCTGGATAAGGAACCAAAATGGAACGTCCATTCTATCGCTGCAATGGTTAGTCGATTAAACTGAGGCAAACGACGAGAACGAGCCGGAGGCCCGAACCATGCCCACGCCTGAAACGATTGCCGATGTCCCGCAGGATTTCGAAACGCTGAAGGCGGTTATCCTCGAGCGCAAGGCGCAGCTGCCGAAACGGCTGAAACAGGTGGCCGCCTACTCGCTCGACAATCCGGACGAGATCGCCTTCGGGACGGCGGCGAGTATTGCGACTTCGGCCGACGTCCAGCCCTCGACGCTCGTGCGCTTCGCCCAGCACTTCGGCTTCGAAGGCTTTTCGAGCCTGCAGCAGATTTTTCGCGCACGCCTGCGGGAGCGTACGCCCGGCTACGAGGAACGGCTGAAGGCGCTGCGCCAGAACGATCACAGCAAGCTCGAAAGCGGATCGATCTTCAACGGCTTCGTTGCGGCCGCCCATCGCTCGCTCGACAACATCGCGACCTCGGTCGATCCCGAGGCATTCGAGCGCGCCGTCGGCATTCTCGCCAAGGCGAACACGATCTATCTCATCGCCAAGCGGCGCTCCTATCCGATCTCCAGCTACATGGCCTATGCTTTCGGCAAGCTGAAGGTGAAGTATCAGCATGTCGGAACGGCCGCCGGGATCGACGAGGACATGCTGGCTATGGCGACAAAGGAGGATGCCGCCTTTGCCGTCAGCTTCTCGCCCTACGCGTCGGAAAGCGCCAGCCAGGCGCGCTTGCTCGCCAACCGCAAGGTACCCGTGGTCTCGTTGACTGACTCCGCCTTCTCGCCGCTCGCCGAATCCTCCAGGGTCTGGTTCGAACTGGTCGAGGCCGATCATGCCGGCTTCCGTTCGCTCTCCGCCAGCATGGCCTTCGCCATGGCGCTGACCGTCGCAATTGCCGAGAAACGGCGCCGCATCGCCGAGGGCGAGTGAGACAATATAGAACGGAAATTCCATATTGACGAAACAACGGAATTTATGTTTCATATGCTCGTCACCCATGGCATAGGCATATTTGTCGGCGCCGGTCCGGCGTCCGCGGGGAGGAAGCAGTGAGCCAGATTTCGTCGGCCCAAGTTCCATCAGGTGCGGGTGCCAAGCCCCTCGACCTCATCACGATCGGCAGAGCTTCGGTCGACCTCTACGGACAGCAGATCGGCACGCGGCTCGAAGACGTGGCGAGCTTCGCCAAATCGGTCGGCGGCTGCCCCTGCAACATTTCCGTGGGCACAGCGCGCCTCGGCCTGAAATCGGCGCTCCTGACGCGCGTCGGCGACGAACAGATGGGCCGCTTCATCCGCGAGCAGCTTCAGCGCGAAGGCGTGGAGACGCGCGGCATCGTCACCGACCCGGAGCGGCTGACCGCACTTGCGATCCTCTCCGTCGAGAACGACAAATCCTTCCCGCTCCTTTTCTATCGCGACAATTGCGCCGACAACGCGCTTTGCGAGGACGATATTTCGGAGGATTTCATCGGTTCCGCGCGCGCGGTCCTCGTCACCGGCACGCATTTTGCCAAGCCGAATGCGGACGCCGCCCAGCGCAAGGCGATGAGGATCGCCAAGGAAAGCGGCGCCAGGATCGTCTTCGACATCGATTACCGCCCTAATCTATGGGGTCTTGCGGGTCACGATGCGGGCGAGAGCCGCTACATCGCCTCGGACCGCGTTTCGGCGCATCTGAAGACCGTGCTCGGGTATTGCGACCTCATTGTCGGCACCGAGGAAGAGGTGCTGATCGCGTCGGGCGAAAGCGACCTCCTCGCGGCACTCAAAACCATCCGCTCCCTCTCCGAAGCCACGATCGTGCTCAAACGTGGACCGATGGGCTGCATTGTCTATGATGGACCGATCTCGGACGATCTCGAAGACGGTATCGTCGGCAAGGGTTTTCCAATCGAAGTCTATAACGTTCTCGGCGCCGGCGACGCTTTCATGTCGGGCTTTCTGCGCGGCTGGCTCACCGGCGAGCCGCACGCGACGTCCGCTACCTGGGCCAATGCCTGCGGCGCCTTCGCGGTCTCGCGCCTGCTCTGCGCGCCGGAAATCCCGACCTGGACCGAACTGCAATATTTCCTCGAGCACGGCAGCAAGGAGAAGGCGCTGCGCAAGGACGAGGCGATCAACCACGTGCACTGGGCGACGACGCGCCGGCGCGACATCCCGCTCCTGATGGCGCTCGCCGTCGACCATCGCAGTCAGCTCGAGGACATTGCCGAGGGAAATCCGGAACTGCTCTCGCGCATCCCGGCCTTCAAGGTGCTTGCCGTCAGGGCTGCGGCAGAGGTAGCTCAAGGCCGTTCCGGCTTCGGCATGCTGATCGACGACAAATACGGCCGCGATGCGCTCTATGCCGCCGGCGCCCATCGCGACTTCTGGATCGGCAAGCCGATCGAGCTTCCGGGATCACGGCCGCTTACCTTCGAATTCAGCCAGGACCTCGGCAGCCGCCTCGTCGACTGGCCGGTCGACCACTGCATCAAGGTGCTTTCCTTCTACCATCCCGACGATCCGGCCGAACTCAAGGCCGCTCAGGTCGCAAAGTTGCGTTCGGCCTTCGAGGCGGCGCGCAAGGTCGGGCGCGAGATCCTGATCGAGATCATCGCCGGCAAGCACGGGACACTCGACGACCGGACCATTCCGCGGGCGCTGGAGGAGCTCTATGATGCCGGCTTGAAGCCGGACTGGTGGAAGCTCGAGCCGCAAGCGAGCCGCGCCGCCTGGGCTGCGATCGACGCCGTGATCGAGGCGCGCGATCCGCTTTGCCGGGGCGTGGTGCTCCTCGGCCTGGAAGCACCCTATGAGGTGTTGAAAGACGGTTTCGCCGCCGCCAGAATGTCGAAGACGGTCAAGGGATTTGCCGTCGGCCGGACGATCTTCGCCGACGCTGCCAAGGCCTGGCTTTCCGGCAGGATGACCGACGAGCAGGCAGTCTCCGACATGGCGGCGAAGTTCAAGGCGCTCGTCGATCTCTGGCTGCAATTGGGTGAGACCAAGGCGGCGTAGCGGTCAAATACAAAGGCGGCGCTAGGATGCGGCCGCGAGGAGGAAACAAATGAGCCAGAAAACCGTGCGCCTGACCATGGCACAGGCCGTGGCGCGGTTCCTGACCCGGCAGATGACGATCATCGACGGCGAGCGCGTGCCGATCTTCGGCGGCGTCTTCGCGATCTTCGGCCACGGCAACGTCGCCGGCGTCGGCGAGGCGCTTTACGGCGTTCGCGAAACGCTCCCGACCTACCGCGCCCAGAACGAACAGGGCATGGCGAATGCGGCGATCGCCTTCGCCAAGGCGAGCTTCCGCCGCCGCTTCATGGCCTGCACCACCTCGATCGGCCCGGGCGCGCTCAACATGGTGACCTCGGCCGCGCTGGCACATGTCAATCGACTGCCGGTTCTCCTCCTTCCCGGCGACGTCTTCGCCAACCGCAGGCCCGATCCGGTGCTGCAGCAGGTGGAGAGTTTCGGGGACGGCACGATCTCGGCGAATGACTGCTTCAAGCCCGTCTCGCGGTATTTCGATCGCATCACCCGGCCCGAGCAGATCATCCCGGCGCTCCGCCGCGCCATGCAGGTCCTGACCGATCCTGCCGAATGCGGGCCGGTGACGCTATCGCTCTGCCAGGACGTGCAGGCGGAAGCCTACGACTATCCGGAAACCTTCTTCGACGAGAAGGTCTGGGTTCCGCGCCGCATCGAGCCTGACCTCGACGAGCTGGCATCGGCAATCGAGGCGCTCAGATCCGCGAAGAAGCCGATCATCATCGCCGGTGGCGGCGTGCTCTACTCGGAAGCGAGCGCCGAACTCGCTGCGTTCGCCGAGAAACACGGCATTCCGGTCATGGAGACCCAGGCCGGCAAGTCCGCTCTGCCGCATTCGCATCCGCTGAATATGGGTTCCATCGGCGTCACCGGCACGTCCGCCTCCAACGCATTGGCGGAAGAGGCCGATGTCGTGCTCGCCGTCGGCTCACGGCTGCAGGATTTCACCACCGGTTCCTGGGCGCTCTTCAAAAACGAGGCGCTGAAGATCATCGGCCTCAACGTCCAGGCCTTCGACGCCGGCAAGCACCAGGGACAGCCGCTGATTGCCGACGCGCGGGCCGGCCTCAACCGCATTTCCGGCGGTCTCGGCAGCTACAAGGCCGATACAGCCTGGACCGAGAGGGCAAAAGCGGGCAAGGCTGAGTGGCTTGCTGAAGCCGAGAGGGCGACCGCCACCACCAATGCCGCACTTCCCTCCGACGCTCAGGTCATCGGCGCCGTCCAGCGCGCCCGCGGCGGCAGGCAAACGACGCTCGTCTGCGCCGCCGGGGGACTTCCGGGCGAGCTGCACAAACTGTGGCAGGCGGAGGAGCCGGGCGGCTATCACATGGAATACGGCTTTTCGACCATGGGCTACGAAGTCGCCGGCGGTCTGGGCGTAAAGCTTGCCAAGCCCGATAGCGACGTGATCGTCATGGTGGGCGACGGCAGCTACATGATGCTGAACTCGGAGATCGCCTCTTCCGTCATGCTCGGCGCCAAATTCACCGTCGTGCTGCTCGACAATGCCGGCTATGGCTGCATCAACCGGCTGCAGATGGGAACGGGCGGCGCCAACTTCAACAATCTGCTGAAGGACACCCATCATGTGGAGCTGCCTCGGATCGACTTCGCCGCGCACGCCGCCGCCATGGGCGCCGTGACCCGCAAGGTCGGCTCGATCCCCGAGCTCGAAGCTGCGCTCGCGGAGACCGCCGACGAGGCGCGCACGACCGTGATCGTCATCGATACCGATCCGCTGATCACAACGGAGGCCGGCGGGCACTGGTGGGACGTCGCGGTACCGGAGGTTTCGGACCGAGACCAGGTGAAGGCCGCCCGCGAAGGCTACGAGAAGGCCCTCCAGGCCCAGCGGTTTGGTTGACACTGGCGCCCGGCCAGCGGCCCCTAACCCTCTCCGCGCAGGGCGGGGAGAGGGGACGTGCCCGGCGGTCAGCCGTGGCTTGCGGGTTGGGGCGGGGACAGCGCGGCTTGTCCCTTCTCCCCGCACGCGGGGAGAAGATGCCGGCGGGCGGATGAGGGGCCACACTGCGGCATCCTCGGCGCACCAAAAACGAAACTACGAACCGACTGCCCCAAACAGACCACGCAGCAGAAAGCAAAACACATGATCCGTTACGGAACCAACCCGATCGCCTGGAGCAATGACGACGACCATTCGATCGGCGCGCATCTGACGCTCGAGGACTGCCTCTCCGATTGCAAGAAGATCGGCTTCGACGGCATCGAGAAGGGCCACAAGATGCCGTCCGACCCAGAAGCGCTGAAGCAGAAGCTCTCAAGTTACGATCTCGTCTTCGTCTCGGGCTGGCACTCGACCAACCTCCTCACCCATGATGTCGAAGCGGAGAAGAAGGCTATCCAGCCGCATCTCGACCTTCTGAAGCATAATGGCTGCCGGGTGGCGATCGTCTGCGAAACCTCGAACGCCATTCACGGCGACGATTCCAAGTCGCTCGTGAAGGACAAGCCGGTTCTGCCGGCGGACAAGTGGGAGAAATTCGGCGCCGACCTCGAGGCGATCGCCGAATATTGCGCCGGCCAGGGCATCGATCTGGTCTACCACCACCACATGGGCACAATCGTCCAGACCGGCGAGGAGATCGACCTCCTGATGCGGAACACCGGTCCGGCGACCAAACTGCTGCTCGACACCGGCCATGCCTGGTTCGGCGGTTCCGACCCGGCGGACGTGGCGCGGAGATATATGGACCGCGTCCGCCACATTCATTGCAAGAACGTCCGCCCGGCGGTCCGCGCGGTGGTCGAAAGCGAAGGTCTGTCCTTTCTCGAGGGTGTGCGACGCGGCGTCTTTACCGTTCCGGGCGATGCGGAAGGGAGCGTCGACTTCCTGCCGGTTCTGAAGATCGCCGCCCAGCACGGCTATGATGGCTGGCTGGTCATCGAGGCCGAGCAGGACTCGGCCGTACGCAATCCGTTCGAGTACCAATCGCTCGGGCTGAAGTCGCTGAAGGCCTTTGCGAAGGAAGCGGGGCTCGACGCGTAGACGCCCCTCACCCGGCTGCCGCCTCCCTTCCAGAGGGCTATGGAGAGGGGCAGACCTACAGACGCGAGATCAGGAGACCGCCGAATGTCCAAACTGCTCATCAAACCGAAAGCGCAATCCGGCCTGATGCAGGAGATCACGCCGGAAAGTGCCGGCTGGACCTATGTCGGTTTCGCCCTCCATCGGCTGCGGCCCAGCGAGACGACCGGCGGCGAAGCGGGCGAGAAGGAACTCTGCCTGGTACTCGTCAGCGGAAAAGCCAGGGTTTCGGTCGATGGCGAGGACTTCGGCGAGCTCGGCGAGCGCATGACGCCTTTCGAGGGCCAGCCCTATGCGGTCTATGTGCCGAGGGGCAGCAGCTGGCAGGCCGAAGCGACCACGGATCTCGACCTCGCCGTCTGCTCCGCGCCGGGCGGGGAAGGCTTCGAGGCGAAAATCATCCGCCCGGGCACGCACCCGCAGATGACGCGCGGCCGGGGCACCAACACACGCTACGTCACCAACATCATGCCGGAAGACGACGAATCGGCGCAGTCGCTGCTGGTCGTCGAGGTGATCACGCCGGGCGGCCACACCTCCTCCTACCCGCCGCACAAACACGACCAGGACAACCTGCCGGCCGAAAGCTATCTCGAGGAGACCTATTACCACCGCCTCAACCCGCCGCAGGGTTTTGCAATGCAGCGCGTCTATACCGACGACCGTTCGCTGGACGAGGCCATGGCGGTGGAGGATGGGGACGTGACGCTGGTACCGAGGGGCTACCATCCGGTGGCTGCGGTCCACGGCTACGATTCCTATTATCTCAACGTCATGGCGGGGCCGAAGCGGATCTGGAAGTTCCACAATGCGAGGGAACACGAGTGGCTGTTCACCGGCGTCTGACCGGCGGACGTCGCACTGGACGAATGGAGCCTTCGCCCTATCGTATCTTGCCGAAGCAAGCGACGAGGAGCGTTTCATGCATATCGACGGCCAGTGCCATTGCGGCTTCGTTACCTACGAGGCGGAGATCGATCCGGAGCACGTAACGATCTGCCATTGTAACGATTGCCAACGGCTGACCGGCACCGCCTACCGCGTCAGCACCAGCACGCCGCGATCATCGTTCCGGCTGACGGGCGGCGAGCCGAAGCTTTACGTCAAGACCGGCGAAAACGGACGCAAGCGGCTGCAATTTTTCTGCCCCGATTGCGGCTCGCCGGTCTACACGACGGGCACCGACGAGGACGCAGAGGAGATCGGCATCCGCGTCGGCACCATAAATCAGCGGCGCGAACTTGCACCCCGCAAGCAGATCTGGTGTTCCTCCGCCCTGCCCTGGTCCGGCGAGATCGGCAAGCTGCCGGGGCTGCCACGGGATTGACGGTTCAGGCGACCGGATAGGGGCCATCCGCAAAGACCGTGTCGTGGTAGCCCTTGGACCCGATCTCGATTGCGAGCGGGCTGCGGAAATCCTCGCCGCGGCGCAGGCATTTCAACACATGGCCAAAATCGTATTTCGGCCGCCAGCCGAGACAAGCCGTCGTGCGGGCACTCACATAGACCCGATCGATCGTCGGAAACAGCCGCCACCCCCGTTGCGCATAAAGCGCCTCGCATTCGGGAAAGCGGCTGAAGACGACGGATGGGGCATCCTCCCGCAGAGACGCGAGATCGTCGTGCGTGAACGGCGTCGGGGCCGAGACGATGAAACGGCCAAAGCCGATCTCCATCGCCCGGTCGAGGGCCGATAGATGGGCGCTCGCGACGTCCTCGATATCCGCGCGCCGGTAGAGCAATTCATTCGCCTGCGCATTGGCCGTTTCAAAGCGGCCGCGGATTTCCGCATCGTCATCGGGCTCGGGAAAGAAGCGCGAGGTCCGGAGAATGACGGCGGGCAGACCGTGCCGCCGCGCGAAAAGCTCGCAGAATCCCTCCGCCGCAACTTTGCTCACACCATAGATGTTGCGCGGGATCGGCTGGACGTCCTCCGTGATCCAGGCTGCCGGCTCGCCGGGCGCCGGCGTCAGGGCCGAACCGAAGGCGCTCGTGGTGCTGGTGAAGACAAAGGCGCCGACGCCCGCCCCGGCTGCCTCTTCCAGCAGATTGACCGTTCCCGCGACATTGGTATCGACGAACTCGCAATAACCGTGCGTCGCCACATGCGGTTTGTGCAGGGTCGCGGAATGGATGACTGCGCGAACGTCCTTCATTGCGTGACGGACGAAGCGGCGGTCGGCGACCGACCCGACCGCATCGGTGAATGGGGAGCTCTTGATGTCGATGCCGCGAACATCGCGGCCGGCCGCGCGCAGTACCCTTATCAATGCCTCACCCAGATGGCCGGCGCTTCCCGTCACCAGTATCGTCATGCGTCGCTCCTTGTTGCCTTGAGGCTAGGCGCAGCGCGGCGAAGCCGGCAAGGCATAAATTATGCGTTCGCTCAGGAGATCGCGGTGACCAGCCGGCCCATCGCGCCGTCGGCGAGTGGTATGCGCTCCCAAAGCACGCGACCAGCAGAGATGGGAACGTCATCGCGGCCGTTGGGCCCGGTCTCGACGGCCAGGAAAGCCAAACGGCCATCGTGCCAGCCGAGCTCCGCGAGATCGCGTTCCGCATTCCGGATCTCCTGCGAGGCATAACGGAACATCGGCTCGCCGACCATTTCCCGCCGCCACTCCGCCCGCCGCCGGGGCGAAGCAGCCAGCAGCCGGTGCGAGTGGTCGCAGATCAGGTGAACCCTCGCGCTCGAGCTTTCGACCAGCCGCTTGAGAGCCGCATCGGCGGCTGCGGGCACCCTGGCGAATAGGCACTCCAGCGCCTGCTGCTGATTTTCGGAAGGTGTGAGGACGCCCGCTTCCCAGCGCGATATCGTCGCCTGCGTCACCCGCATGAGCTCCGCCACATGGCTCTGTTTCATGCCGTTCAGGAGCCGCAGCCGCTTCAGCGTCCGTGCCGTGTAGAGCATCTCGGTTTCCTCCTGATCCGGCGAAGCTATCGGCCACCTGCGCTAGGCGGCAGGGAATGGAAACGCTATACCACCATAAGGGCTCAACGTGGAACGGGACAGCGAACTGTACATGGCGAAAGGGCATTTCAGAATGCTGCCGCGCCGCATCGCCGGCGTCGACGTGGTGGAAGCGACGACGAATCACAGTTTCGCGCGCCATACGCACGAGCAGTTCGGCATCGGCCTGATTCATGCGGGTGCGCAGACGTCGCTGAGCGGCCGCGGAACCGTCGAGGCGGAAGCGGGCGACGTGATCACCGTTAATCCCGGTGAGGTCCACGACGGAGCCCCGATCGGCGACGCGGGCCGGTCCTGGCGGATGCTCTATCTCGATCCGCCGCTGGTCGCCTCGCTCGTCGATGACGTCACCGATGGGAAGAGGGCGGATTGCGAATTCTCGGACCCGGTGATCAGAAGTACCGGGCTGGCTGCCCGCTTCGGCGCGATCTTTGCGGCTGCCGCGGCCGCCGACGGCACCGAGACGATGCTTCGCTGGGATGAACTGGCCGTCACCCTGTTCGCGGAGGCGATGCAGCTTGCCTCGCCGGATGCGCCGGCAGGCGTGCCGAAGTCGGTCGCCTCGGCCGTATGCCTTATCGAGGACGATCCGCTGGCGTCGCTTACGCTCGCGGACCTCGCCCGCGAGAGCGGCCTGAGCCGCTTCCAGCTCGTGCGCGGTTTCTCCAAGGCGACGGGACTGACGCCCCATGCCTATCTCCTCCAACGCCGGATAGACGTCGTCCGGCGGCTGATCGCCGGGGGCACGCCGCTCGCGGAAGCGGCAGCTGCCGGCGGCTTCGTCGACCAGAGCCACATGACACGCGTGTTCGTGCGCAAATACGGCTTCTCCCCCGGTGTCTACGCGCAAGCGGTGAACTGATTTCGCCGCCTTGCAATTTCGTACAAGACCGTGCGCTGCCGATCGGTCTTTCTGCCCCCATCATCAATCGGGAACGGTGGCAGAATGTCGAAGCAGGTTCAGGGATATGTCTTTTTGTCGCTCGCCATGGTGCTCGTCGGCAGCACCGTGATCGCGAGCAAGATCATCGCCGCCGGCCTGCCGCCGTTCACGGCAACGGCGCTGCGTTTTGCCATCGCCTTCCCTCTTTTCCTGGGCCTGATGCGCGCGACCGGGGCGTCCTGGCCCAAGCTGCCGAAGAGCGATTGGCTCATCCTCCTGTTTCAGGCAGGCGCCGGCAGCGTCGGCTACACGACTCTGCTCATTTCCGGCCTGAAGCTCACCTCTGCGGCCGATGCCGGCGTCATCATCGGGACGCTCCCCGTCGTCTCCGCCGCAATCGCCATCATGGTTCTCGGCGAGCGTCCGCATCGCTCCGTGTTCGCGGCCGTTTGTCTGGCGGCGGCCGGCGTTCTCGCGATCGTCTTCCGGCCGGATGCAAACGCCGCGCATTCGCTCGCCGGCAGCGCGCTGATCTTCGGCGCGGTCATCTGCGAAGGCCTGTTCATCCTGCTTAACAAGCGCGTCAGCGTCGCGATTCCGCCGCTTGGCCTGTCGGCGCTGATGACGGGCTTCGGTGGTGCCATTGCGCTCCCGTTCGCCCTTGCAGAACTTCCGTCGATGGGCGCGACAGGCGCCCCGGCGCTCGCGGCGGTCGCCTATTACGCGCTCGTGCCGACGGTCGGGGGCTTCGTGCTCTGGTATGCGGGACTTCAGAAGGTGAGCGGCACCGAGGCCTCGGTCTTCACCGCCTTGGCACCGGTTTCCGCGCTGCTCCTCGCCGCTGCCGTTCTCGGCGAGACGATCACCGCCAATCAGATGATCGGCATGGCATGCGTGCTGATCGCCGTACTGAGCCTCGGCCTTCGCAGGGCCAGTCCCGGAGCGGGCCGGATAGGGGAATCCGGTGCAGGCGCGATCACGCCGCCTTGGCGACGTGATACTCCTTGATCGCCACCATCTTGACCGCCGGATAGCGCTCCGATTCGTAGCGCAGCGAGAACCCGTCCTGCGCCAGGTATACCGGGTCGCCGTCAAGGTCCCGCGCAATGTCGCCGCGGTGGGTCGCGATGAACTTTTCGAGTTCGGCCGGGTTCTCGGCGGAGATCCAGCGGCAGATGGAGAAGCGGGACATCTCGAAGGAGACCGGCAGACTGTATTCCGCCTGCAGGCGTTCCTTGAGCACGTCAAGCTGGAGCGCGCCGACGACGCCGACGATCGCAGGCGCGCCGTCGTCCGGAGAAAAGAGCTGCACGACGCCCTCTTCCGCCATCTGCTGCAGCGCCTCTTTCAGCTTCTTCGCCTTCATCGCATCCTCCAGCCGGACGCGGCGGAGAATTTCCGGTGCGAAGTTCGGCACGCCCTGGAAGACGAGCGGCTCGCCCTCGGTCAGCGTATCGCCGATCCTGAGCGTGCCGTGGTTCGGGATGCCGACGACGTCGCCGGCGAAAGCCGTATCGGCGAGCTGGCGCTGCGAGGCGAAGAAGAACTGCGGCGCCGTCAACCCCATCTGCTTGCCGGTGCGCGAAAGCCGCGCCTTCATGCCGCGCTCGAGCTTGCCCGAGCAGACGCGGACGAAGGCGATGCGGTCGCGGTGGTTCGGGTCCATGTTCGCCTGGATCTTGAAGACGAAGGCGGTCATTCTGTCGTCCGTCGCCTCGACGGTGCGGATGTCGGCAACCTGGGCCCGCGGCGGCGGCGCGAAGTCGGCGAGCCCATTGATCAGGTCGCGCACGCCGAAGTTCCGCAGCGCCGAGCCGAAGTACACCGGCGTGAGGTGCCCTTCGAGGAAAGCCTTACGGTCGAAGGGCTTGCAGGCCTCGATCGCCAGCGACGCTTCTTCGATGAACGTGTCGCGTTCGTTCTCGGGCAGACGGTGCGAAGCCATTTCCGGATCGTTGACCTTTGTCAGCCGCTCCTGCGTGTCGGCGCCGCGCACCTCGTCGGTGGCAAGATGATAGGTGCCGCAGAAGGTCTTGGAGCGGCCGATCGGCCAGGTGACCGGCGCGCAGTCGAGCGCCAGCTTCTGCTCGACCTCGTCGAGGATTTCGAACGGATCGCGGCTTTCGCGGTCCATCTTGTTAACGAAGGTGATGATCGGGATATCGCGCAGGCGGCAGACCTCGAAGAGCTTGAGCGTGCGCGGCTCGATACCCTTTGCCGCGTCGATCACCATGACAGCCGCATCGACCGCCGTCAGCGTGCGGTAGGTGTCGTCGGCAAAGTCCTCGTGACCGGGCGTATCGAGCAGGTTGAAAACAGTATCGTTATATTCGAAGGTCATCACCGAGGTGACGACGGAGATGCCGCGCTCGCGCTCGATCTTCATCCAATCCGAGCGGGTCTGGATGCGGTCCTTCTTGGCCTTGACCTCGCCGGCGAGCTGGATCGCGCCGCCGAAGAGCAGAAGCTTCTCGGTGAGCGTCGTCTTACCGGCGTCCGGGTGCGAAATGATCGCAAATGTGCGGCGGCGGGAGACCGCCTCGGCAATGCTTTCGGCCATGATCTGAGTATCCTGTGAGTTGCGGCGTCCTTTACAGGCTCGGGGGCCAATATGCAATTGACTGCGGCAAGCCCGGCCGTGCTTATGACGGAATGACCATGCACACGCCCGAAAATCGTCCTGCCCCGACCCCTGGCCTCACCCTCGTCCGCCTGCCTCATGGCGAGGGTCTCGACCTGCCGGCCTATGAGACCACGGGTGCCGCCGGCATGGACCTGCGCGCGGCCGTGCCGGCCGAGGACCCGATGACGATCCGGCCGGGAGAGCGCGCATTGGTCCCGACGGGCTTTATCTTCGAGATCCCCGCCGGTCATGAAGGACAGATCCGGCCACGCTCCGGGCTGGCCTTCAAGCACGGCATCACCTGCCTCAACACGCCGGGCACCGTCGACAGCGACTATCGCGGAGAGGTGAAGGTGCTACTCGTCAATCTCGGTGCGGAGGACTTCGCGGTCGAGCGCGGCATGCGTATCGCCCAGATCGTGATCGCCCCGGTGACCCAGCTGGCGATCCGCGAGGCAGATGGCGCGACGGCGACGGCGCGCGGGGCCGGCGGCTTCGGCTCGACCGGAACTAAATAAGCGGCGGCAGGCGCCGCTTGACCGGCGAGGATTTGACGATCGACGTGTTCGTCTGCGCCTTTTCCGCGATGCGATCGAGGATCGTGTCGAGTTCCGCCATGTCGCGCACCAGCATCTTGGCGATGAAGCAGTCGTCCCCCGTGACCTTGTCGCATTCGATGAATTCGGGCGTTTCCTGGATCAGCCTTTCGACGATATGCAGCATGCCCGGCATCGGCCGGATGCGGACGATCGCCTGCAGCGGATAGCCGAGACGCGCCGGATTGACCGAGATCGTGAAACCATCGAGCACGCCGCGCTCCTCGAGCTTGCGCAGCCGCTCCGCCGCGCTCGGCGAGGAAAGGCCGGCCTCCTGCGCCAGCTCCTTCAACGACACCCGGGCATTGGCGGCCAGAATTTCGAGAATGCGGCGGTCGAGCTCGTCCAGCATCCAACTCCCTCGTAAGTCAATTTAGCCTTATCGCCTTAATCTGTTAGGTATCCTCCCATAATTTCCTCTCAAAATCCATATCCCTGCGCCACCAGGCTCATTATTCTTGCAGCATAATGGATGGAGCAAAAGGCCATGGATAAGGACATACGGCGCGGAAGCGCGGAAATGACGGCGGCGATGCTGATTTCGGGAACGATCGGCTGGTTCGTTCTGATGTCGGGCCAGCCCGTCGCGGGCGTCGTCTTCTGGCGTTGCGTTTTCGGGGCTGCAACGCTCGCCGCGCTTGCGGCGGTCTTCGGCCTTATCGACCTGAGACATTTGCGGATGCAGGTCATTATTCTTTCCGCTCTGGGCGGCGTCGCGATCGTCGTGAACTGGCTCCTGCTCTTCGCCGCCTATCCCCGCGCCTCGATCTCCATCGCGACCATGGTCTACAACACGCAGCCCTTCATGCTGCTCGGCCTCGGTGCGCTCTTTATCGGAGAGAAGATCACCGCCAGCAAACTCCTCTGGCTGTCGCTCTCCTTCGCAGGCATGATCGCGATCGTCCTCGCCAAGCCCGCGGGCACTTATGAGCCAAGCGACTACCTCACCGGGATAGCACTGTCGCTCGGCGCCGCCTTCTTCTACGCCATCGCGGCGCTCGTTACCAAGCTCCTCAAGGGCACGCCGCCGCATCTGATCGCGCTGGTGCAGGTCATCACCGGAGCGGCCATGCTCGCCCCCTTCGCCCTCGTCGCGCCGCTGCCGCAGGGAACGCTCCAGTGGACGCTGCTCCTGACCGTCGGCGTGGTTCATACCGGCATCATGTATATTCTGCTTTACGGCGCCATACAGAAGCTGCCGACCCACATGACCGGCGCCCTTTCCTTCATCTATCCGGTGGCCGCGATCCTGGTTGACCGCATCGCGTTCGGCCACGCCCTGCAGCCGGTGCAGATCGCGGGCTCGGTCGCGATCCTCTTCGCTGCCGCGGGCACCAATCTCGGCTGGACACTTCGGCCATCGTCATCGTCCGCCAAGCGTCCGGCGGAGGGAAGCCTCTAACGCCGGGCCTCCGAGGCCATGCTGATGGCAAGACCCGCCAGCGCCGTGCTCATGAGCCAACGCTGCACCAGCATGAAGGACGGCCGACCGGAGAGGAAGGCGGCCACCGCTCCGGCGGTCATCGCGATCAGCGCATTGACGCTGACGCTGATCGCGATCTGCACGCTGCCGAAGACGAGCGACTGCGCGAGCACGTTGCCGGCCTCGGGGCGGATGAATTGCGGCAGCAGCGACACGTAAAGGATGGCCACCTTCGGATTGAGCAGGCTGGTGAAGAGGCCCATTGCGAAGAGCTTGCGCGGGCGATCCTTCGGGAGGTCCCGCACTTGAAAAATCGAGCGGCCGCCGGGACGAACGGCCTGCCAGGCAAGGTAAAGCAGGTAAAGCGCACCTGCGAAACGAAGGGCGTCATAGGCAAAGGGAACCGCCAGAAGCAGGGCGGTAATGCCGAGCGCGGCAGACACCATGTAACAGACGAAGCCGAGGGCTATGCCCCCGAGCGAGATCAGTCCCGCCCCCGGTCCCTGGCAGATCGAGCGGGAGATCAGATAGATCATGTTCGGCCCCGGCGTCAGCACCATGCCGAATGCGATCAGGGCGAAGCCCAGGAGGTTCTGAATTTCGGGCATGGTGCGCCGGTCTCCCATGTTTTTCCGGAAAGTGTACGGCTCTACCGCCAAGGGCAACGCCGTTCTTGTCACCCGATCAATTTTCGCGCGTAGATGCGGGATGCCACCCGGATTTTCCTTTGCGGCAGACTGCGGTACACCTGCCCCTATCAGGAGGAACGATCGTGACACTTGCGGCTCTTCTCGCCTATAGCGGCGCTCTCTTCATCGCCGGCATCATTCCCGGCCCGGGCGTGACGGCGCTCGTTGCCCGAGCCCTGGGATCGGGGTTTCGGGAAACCTTCTTCATGGGCCTCGGCCTCATCGTCGGCGACATGGTCTATCTGACGGCGGTGGTTCTCGGGCTCGCCTTCATCGCCCAGACATTCACGACCGCGTTTCTGGTCGTGAAGATCGCCGGAGCGCTCTATCTCGGCTATATCGCCTGGAAGCTCTGGACGGCCGGGCTCCTGTCGCAGAACATCGAGGCGCGGAAGTCGACGAGTGCGGCGCTCTCCTTCCTCTCCGGCCTGACGGTCACGCTCGGCAATCCGAAGACGATGCTTTTCTACGTGGCGCTCATTCCGACGCTGATCGACCTCGCCTCGATAGGGATCCGTGACTACGGCCTGCTGCTCGTCGCGACTTTCCTCGTGCTTCTTGCCGTGCTGCTGCCCTATATGCTGCTTGCGGCCCGCGCCCGCTCGCTCCTGAAAGAGCCGCAGGCGCTGAAGGTCCTGAACCGGGCCGCGGCGGGCATTCTCGCCGGAACGGCCGCCTACATTGCGACCCGCGCGACCTGAAAAAAGATTTCCCTGCCGGCCGCTTCTCAACGGTTTTTTCCTTCAGCCTCATCGATCCGAGGCTTTCCCGCTCTGGAAGCAAGCGCGCATAGCTCCTATTGTCGCAGCGACAATTTTAAAAACGAAGGGAGAAACCTATGCCTGAAGCGCGCAAGCCCGGCCGCGGCCGCGTCTTTTCCTCGATAACCGAGACGATCGGCGACACTCCCATCGTGCGGCTGGACAAGCTCGCCGAGGAAAAGGGCGTGAAGGCGAACCTGCTCGCCAAGCTCGAATTCTTCAACCCGATCGGCTCCGTCAAGGACCGCATCGGCGTCGCGATGATCGAATCGCTCGAGGCGCAAGGGAAGATCACGCCCGGCCGCACGACGCTGGTAGAGCCGACTTCGGGCAATACGGGCATAGCACTCGCCTTCGTCGCGGCCGCCAAGGGCTACAGGCTGATCCTCACCATGCCCGAGACCATGTCGGTCGAGCGCCGCAAGATGCTGACGCTTCTCGGCGCCGAACTGGTGCTGACGGAAGGCGCCAAGGGCATGAAGGGCGCAATCGCCAAGGCCCAGGAACTCACCGAGACGCTGCCCGACGCGATCATTCCGCAGCAGTTCGAAAACCCGGCCAATCCGGAAATCCACCGCACGACGACCGCCGAGGAGATCTGGAACGACACGGAAGGCGCAGTCGACATCCTCGTGTCCGGCATCGGCACCGGCGGCACCATCACCGGTGCCGGCCAGGTGCTTAAAGCCCGCAAGCCGTCGGTCAAGGTGATCGCCGTCGAGCCCGAAGAATCCCCTATCCTTTCCGGCGGCGCCCCGGGTCCGCACAAGATCCAGGGTATCGGCGCGGGTTTCGCACCGGCGATCCTCGACACGAGCGTCTATGACGAAGTCGTCACGGTAAATGCCGGCGAGGCCATAGAGGCGGCGCGGCTCGTCGCAAGACTCGAAGGCGTGCCGGTCGGCATCTCCGCCGGTGCCGCGCTCCAGGCGGCGATAGAGGTGGGACAGCGCGGGGAAAATGCCGGGAAGAATATCGTCGTGATCATACCGTCCTTTGCCGAACGGTATCTTTCGACGGTGCTGTTCGAGGGATTGGGAGCGTAGCGCCGGAGGCGCCGGCGAGCGCCCCTGATCGGCCTGCCGGCCACCTTCTCCCCGCTGGCGGGGCGGAGGGACTCGCGGCAAACCCGCAGCTCCCTTCTCCTCCGTCGAAATGAAATCAAATCGAACTTTCGGCCCTTTGCCCGGCCTCTCCCGCCCATAGGGTGACGGCTTTTCCATCGACGTCGGCCCCTTACGCGGCGACGGGCAGTCTCTCTCCCGCCACCCTGTAGGAGATCGCTTCGGCGAGATGGATGCGGCCGACCGTCGGCGCCTCGTCGAGGTCGGCGAGGGTGCGGGCGACCTTCAGCACCCGGTGGTAGCCGCGCGCCGAAAATTTCATCTTCTCCGCCGCGTCGCGCAGAAGCTGCAGGCCGGCGGCGTCGGGCTCGGCGATCTTTTCGATCATCGTCGTCGATGAGCGGGCGTTGCTCGTCAGCTCGGGATGACCGAGGCCGGCGAAGCGGTCTCTCTGCAGCTCGCGGGCGCGGGCGACGCGGCGGGCGACGGCGGCGCTCGGCTCGGATGTGCCGGGGCGGATCAAGTCGGCGGCGCTGACGGCCGGGACGTCGACGCGGATATCGATGCGATCCATCAGCGGCCCGGAGATCCGCGCCTGATAATCGGCCATGCAGCGCGGCCCGCGGGCGCAGCTCCGGCCCGGCTCGCCGGCCATGCCGCAGCGGCAGGGGTTCATGGCGGCAATGAGCTGGATCGCCGCCGGATAGGTGACGCGATGATTGGCCCGCGCGATGATGCAGGTGGCGGTTTCGAGCGGCTGGCGCAGAGCGTCGAGCGTCTGTGGTGCAAATTCCGGAAGCTCGTCGAGAAAGAGCACGCCGTTATGGGCGAGCGACGCCTCTCCCGGCTTCGCGCGGAAGCCGCCGCCGATCAGCGCCGCCATGGTGGCGGAATGGTGCGGCGCGCGGAAGGGCCGGCGGTCCGAGAGCTTGCCGCCCGGCAATTGCCCGGCGATCGAATGGATCATCGAGACTTCGAGCAGTTCGGCGGGCGAAAGCGGCGGCAGGATGGAGGGGAGCCGCGCCGCAAGCATCGACTTGCCCGACCCGGGCGGGCCGACCATCAGCAGATTGTGATTGCCCGCCGCCGCGACCTCCAGCGCCCGCTTGGCGCTTTCCTGGCCCTTGATGTCGGCAAGATCGGGAAGGCCCTCGGCGGCCGCCCGAACCGCCGGCTCGGGGCGGGAGAGCACCTGCGTGCCGCGGAAATGATTGGCGATGGCGATCAGGCTGCGCGGGGCGAGAATATCGATCTCCGATCCGGCCCAGGCCGCCTCGGGCCCGCTTTCCGCCGGGCAGATCAGTCCCTTGCCGAGCGCATTCGCGCCGATCGCCGCCGGCAGCGCGCCGGCGACGGCTGCGATGGTGCCGTCGAGATTGAGTTCGCCGATAACGACATAGCCGGACAGCGCGTCCGCAGGCACAGCGCCGAGCGCCGCCATCAGGCCGAGCGCGATGGCGAGATCGAAATGACTTCCTTCTTTCGGTAGGTCCGCCGGCGCCAGATTGACGGTCACCCGCTTGGCGGGAAGCGCCAGTCCCGATGCATGAAGCGCCGCCTGGACGCGCTCGCGGCTTTCGGCCACCGCCTTGTCCGGCAGTCCGACGATCTGCATACCGACCTTGCCGGGTGCAACCATCACCTGGACGTCGACCGGAACGCCCTCGATACCCTGAAACGCAACCGTGCTGACGCGCGCGACCATACTGCCCCCTGATTTCGAGCGGAGCGCGGAGGATCATCGTCCCTCCGCAATCCCGCTCAAGCACGGCGGCCCACACACGCCGTCACAACCAAACCGGTTGCAACCGCAAATCTTGCACGGAATACGCTTAAAAACAAGAACAATGACAGAACACAAGAGCGAAAGTGGCGGCCCGTAGATCAGGCGCGCTTCTTCTCGATCGCGTCCCAGAGCAGGCTTGCGACATCGGCACCGCCGAACTTCTTCACTTCGCGGATGCCGGTCGGCGAAGTGACGTTGATCTCGGTCAGGTAGTCGCCGATCACGTCGATGCCGACGAAGAGGAAGCCGCGTTCCTTCAGCGCCGGGCCGATGCGGTTGCAGATCTCCCGCTCGCGCGCCGTCAGGTCGGTTGCCTCCGCGCGCCCACCCACATGCATGTTGGAGCGCGAATCGTGCTCGGCCGGAACGCGATTGATCGCGCCGACCGGCTCGCCGTCGACGAGCAGGATGCGCTTGTCGCCCTTGCGCACCGCCGGCAGATATTCCTGGGCGATATAGGGCTCGCGGAACATCTGCGCGAACATTTCGAGGAGCGACGAGAAATTGCGGTCGTCACGGGCGGAGTGGAACACGCCGGCGCCGCCATTGCCGTAGAGCGGTTTCAGGATGATGTCGCCCATCTCCTGGCGGAAGCGGGCGATCTCGTCCGGGTCGCGAGTGATCAGGGTCTTGGGCATCAGATCCGGAAACTCGGTCACGAAGATCTTCTCAGGCGAGTTCCTGACCCAGGCCGGATCGTTGACGACCAGCGTCTTCGGGTGCAGCCGTTCGAGCAGATGCGTCGAAGTGATATAGGCCATGTCGAATGGCGGATCCTGGCGAAGCAGGATGACGTCCATGGTCGAAAGATCGATCCGCTCCTCTTCGCCGAGGGTGAAGTGGTCGCCCTTGACGTCGCGCAACCGCATCTGCTGCGCGGTCGCATAGACCCTGCCGTCCCGGAGCGACAGCTTTTCGGGCGTGTAGTGGAACAGGCGGTAGCCTCGGGCCTGCGCCTCCAGGCTCATCGCGAAGGTCGAATCGCCCGCAATGGTGATGCCCGAAACATGGTCCATCTGGACCCCGACATTGACGATTCCTGCCATTTTCCCGTTCCCGATTGGATCCACGATGCGCATAGTTCCTTCGACCGGCGCCGGTCAGAAATCGAATTATACGGCAATTCGACGCGATGCTCCGCCCCTCGTCTTCGCGACGAGGCGGCACCGCCGAAATGCCCGCAAGATGTAGAATGCGTGCCGTGGTTAGGCAAGAAGGCTCCTGCCGCTCCCGGCTATCAAAAGGCGTCCGGCAGGTGTCGCGGCCAACGCCACGGCGCTACGGCGACAATGTCGTATCGCACCGACAGGCGGTGGAAATCGCCCTGACGCGACAGCCAGAGATCGCTTGCCGCTCGGATGCGCCGCTGCGCCGTGTCGGTCACGGCGAAGACCGCATCGTCCAGGCTCATCCGGGCCTTTACTTCGACGCAGGCGACCAGGTCGCCGCGCCGGGCGATGATGTCGATCTCGCCGAGCCTGGTGCGATAGCGCATGGCAACGATGCGATAGCCCTTCAGCATCAGGCAGAGTGCGGCGCGGTATTCGGCGATGTGGCCCCGCTTCAGCGCCTTCAGCTTGCGGGTGTCCGGTCGCTCAGCCTTCATCGCTATCCTTGAGATGAAGGAGCCGGTCGTAAAGCTCCTTGCGCGCCAGCCCCGTGCGGCGCGCCGCCTCGGTCGCGGCCTTGCCCATCGGCAGGTCGCGGGCGAGTTCCTTGAGCAAAGCGTCGACGTCGGCCGCCTCCGGCTGGGGCTTTGCCTCCGGCGGACCGATCACGAGGACGATCTCGCCTTTCACATTGGCGCTTTCGTCGTAACTCGCCGCGAGTTCGCCGAGCGTTCCGCGGCGGAACTCCTCGAAGGTCTTGGTCAGTTCGCGGCAGACGGCCGCCCTCCTGTCTGCGCCGAGGACCTGCGCGGCAGCAGTGACGGTCGCGGCAATGCGATGCGGGGATTCGAAGAAGATGAGAGTGGCGGGAACGGACGAGAGTTCGGCGAGCCGGTCGCGCTTCGCCTTGTCCTTCACCGGCAGAAAGCCTGCGAAGAGGAAGGCATCGCTCGGCAGGCCGGAGCCGACGAGGGCCGCAAGCGGCGCCGAGGGGCCAGGTATGGGAACGACCCGGTATCCCGCCTCGACCGCCTGCTGCGCCAGGCGGTAGCCCGGATCGGAGACGAGCGGCGTACCGGCATCGGAGACGAGCGCCACCGATTTCCCATCACCGAGTGCTGCAAGCAGCCGCGGCCCCGCCTCGGCGGCATTGTGCTCGTGATAGGCGGTGGGCCGATTGACGATACCGTAGCGGTCCAGCAGCACCCGCGTCACCCGCGTGTCCTCGCAGGCGAGCACATCGGCCCCCGCAAGCGTCTCGAGAGCTCTCAGCGTGATGTCGCCGAGATTGCCGATCGGCGTTGCCACGAGATAAAGGCACGGTTCCAGCGGGCGCGCAGGAATGTTGATATCGTGCAGGCGAAAACCGCGCCGCCGGTCCTTTTCGGATGCATCCGTGGATTGCTGCTTTTGCAACGCCGCCTTCCCAATCACTCCCGGCCCGATCATTCCGATCGACCATTCCGGCCAAGCCGGGTTCGCGCCCTTTATGAGTGAGCGGGGAGCCCGGGGCAAGGGCGGGCCGCGCATGCAGTCTCGCATTTGGGGAAGAGGCCTCAAAACCCCTTGCTTTTGCGGCTCTCTTTCTGCCATTTTGCCGGTCCACATCCTTCCGGCCGAGCGGCCGGGCACGCAGTTGACGCCGCGGCGGTCCCCTCGCCCGCGCGGCAATGGTTGAAAGCGGTAGCATCCATGCGTATTACTCTCGAGCGGTCCAACCTTTTGAAATCGCTGAACCATGTCCACCGCGTGGTCGAACGGCGAAACACCATCCCGATCCTTTCGAACGTGCTCCTGCGCTCCGACGGCGCCAGCCTCGAAATGAAGGCGACCGACCTCGACCTGGAGATCACCGAGGCGACGCCGGCGCAGGTGGAACAGGCCGGCGCCACCACCGTTCCGGCGCATCTGCTCTACGACATCGTCCGCAAGCTGCCGGACGGCTCGGAGGTGCTGCTGGTCACCAATGCGGAAGGCACGGCGATGACGGTCGCCTCCGGCCGCTCCAAGTTTTCGCTGCAGTGCCTGCCGCAGTCGGATTTTCCCGATCTGACCGCCGGCACGTTCTCGCACTCCTTCCGCCTGAAGGCGCCCGATCTCAAGATGCTGATCGACCGCACCCAGTTCGCCATCTCGACGGAAGAGACACGCTACTATTTGAACGGCATCTTCGTGCACACGGTCGAGAGCAACGGCGACCTGAAGCTGCGCGCCGTCGCGACCGACGGCCACCGGCTCGCCCGTGCGGATGTCGAAGCGCCCTCCGGCTCCGAGGGCATGCCCGGCATCATCATTCCGCGCAAGACCGTCAGCGAGCTGCAGAAACTGCTCGACAATCCGGACGTGGTGGTGACGGTCGAGGTATCGGACGCGAAGATCCGCCTGACGATCGGCTCCATCGTCATGACGTCAAAGCTGATCGACGGAACCTTCCCCGACTATCAGCGCGTGATCCCCGCCAGCAACGACAAGGAATTGCGCGTCGATTGCCAGTCCTTCTCGCAGGCCGTCGACCGTGTCTCCACGATCTCTTCCGAACGCGGCCGCGCGGTGAAGCTTGCGCTCGCCGACGGCCAGATGACGCTCACCGTGAACAATCCGGATTCCGGCAGCGCCACCGAAGAACTGCCGGTCGGCTACGAAAGCGATCCGCTCGAGATCGGGTTCAACGCCAAATATCTGCTCGACATTACCGGGCAACTGACCGGCAGCGAGGCGGTCTTCCTGCTGGCCGATCCCGGTTCGCCGACGCTCGTGCGCGATCTTGCCGCGGAGGATGCGCTCTACGTGCTGATGCCGATGCGAGTCTAAGGCGTGTTGAGATTCATCTTGAGTTTATGACGGCCGCTGCGAGATGGATAATGGCGTTGAAGCTCTGGTCGGTTTTGTCGGCACGCATGGCTCGATGCGCTTGAATTCCTTGAGTACCGACTGCGCGGCGTACTGCATGGTTCCTTTGATCGTTGCCGATCAAGGACAAAAACATGCAGCAGATCGAAGTGCTACAACGACCGTTGCGCGTCTGATAAGACGCGCGGCGCTGTAGGAAACGTATCGGAGGACTGCACTCTCTCCTCTGCTCTCGTCTCTGTGCTTGTCACACAGATGAGAGCAGCGCCGCGTCGGCGGCGCGGGGAAATGTTCTTTCAGCCCAAGGACTTGGTCTGGCTGGATCCCTATGACGCGCACAGGGATGAGGAGATCAAACAGGCCGCAGCACCGCGCTTAATCGAATTCCAGAGGCGCGCTCACGCGACGGCCTGCGCAACCAAATCGGGGTGCTGCGCGATCACGCGCACATAAGCAACGGCAAAATCCGGAGCAGTGGCGCGTGCTTGCTCCCAGTCCCGCAGCGTACCAACGGGAACGCGAAAGCGATTTGCGAACTCCGATTGCGACAAACCAAGCGCGGTCCTTGTCTTGCGAATCAGGCGAGCCCGCTGGCCGCGATTCATTGCTTCGGCCGTCACGTCGAAATCTTCCGCATCGGCCGGATCAGCAGGGGACGTAATATGCTCGTTCTTCACCCTTGTTGCTCCTTCTCACAGATATGAACCGGGGTAAATTATCCCGCCAAACGAACACGCCGGTGAACAGCCTCTCGCCGACGACCTCGACCACCTTGAACCGTTCCTCGCCGTCGATCTCGCGAATGGAGGGGATGATCAAGTGATCCCCGTCGTCGAAAATACGCAGGCCAAAGGCCAACGATAGTTTATGTTTCTCGCGATTGGCGGCGTCTTTCGCAGGATCGAACCGGTCTTCCATGTTGGCACAATACGGGAATCCCGTATAAGACGCAAATGTGTCGTTTTGCTGAAAAAATGGACGCTAACTTCTAGTTCAACTAATTCAAGCTTTCAGACCGTACCGGATTTCGAGTTCAACCGTCGCGCATCGTTCATGATTTGTCGTTTCTAGACGCAGTCGGACTTGTTTTTGCCGCAGATGGAAGCACATTATGAATAAGCGCTCACGCAGCCGCACGAATCACGATAAGAGCGCAACTGCAAATCATACTGTGAGGGGATTCGATGAGCTTGCGCTTGAGGGTGAAGGAAAAATTCGGTCGGAAATTCGACGAAGAGATCCGCTTCTTCAAGGGCTGGATGAGCAATACTCGCGCGGTCGGCGCGATCCTCCCGACATCCGCCATCACCGCACGCCGCATGGCCAGCATAGTCGATCCGGAATCCGGTCTGCCGGTCCTCGAGCTTGGCCCCGGCACCGGGGTGATCACCAAGGCGATCCTCGAGCGCGGCATAGAGCCTGAAAAGCTGGTTTCCATCGAATACTCCACCGAGTTCTACAATCAGCTCAAGGCGCATTTCGACGGCGTGCATTTCATCAACGGCGACGCCTTCGATCTTTCCCGCACGCTTGGGGCCTTCAAGGATCAGCAGTTCGACAGCGTCATTTCCGCCGTGCCGCTGTTGAATTTCCCGATGCATCGCCGCGTCGAACTCATCGAGGACCTGCTCTCGCGCATTCCCTTCAGCCGCCCGGTCGTTCAGATCTCCTACGGTCCGATGTCGCCGGTCGTCGCCATGCCGGACCGCTACCGAATCCAGCATTTCGACTTCGTCGTGCGCAACATTCCGCCGGCGCAGCTGTGGATCTACCGCAAGACGCACTGACGGCGCCACCTCCGGTGTTCGGCATCTATCTCACCCATCCGCAGGTCAGAATCGATCCCGCCGTCTCCGTGCCACAATGGGATCTGTCCGAACTCGGCGAAGAACGCATGCACGCCACGGCGAAACAGCCATGGGTCCGTTCGCTCGGACGCATCGCCGCCAGTGGCGAGAAGAAGGCGATCGAAACGGCGCGGTTCCTGGCCGACGCTGCCGGCATCCCGGTCGAAACTGACGAGGAGATGGGCGAGAACGATCGTTCCGCGACCGGCTTTCTGCCGCCGGAGGAGTTCGAGAAGGCGGCCGATCGGTTCTTTGCCCGACCCGAAGAGAGCTTCAAGGGCTGGGAGCGTGCCGTCGACGCCCAGGCGCGAATCTCAAGGGCCGTCTTCCAGGTCCTCGACCGGCACGATCCGGCGGTACCCATCGCCTTCATCGGCCATGGCGGTGTCGGTACGCTGCTCAAATGCCGGATGACGGGCACGGCGATCGCCCGTAGCGCCGATCAACCGCCGGGCGGCGGCAATCTCTTCGCCTTCCGTCTTGCGGATCGCGCCGTCACATGCGACTGGACGCCGATGGAGTTCTGGCAGGGGTGATCTCGATATGAGCACAAGCGCGCGCGACCGGCTGATCGTCGGCCTTGATCTTCCAACGGTGACCGAGGCCGAGAAAATCGTCTCGACGCTCGGCGAGGAAGTCCTCTTCTATAAGATCGGCTATCAACTGGCCTTCGCCGGCGGCCTCGACTTCGCGCGCGACCTCGCTGCAGGCGGCAAGCAGGTCTTCCTCGACATGAAGCTGCTCGACATCGACAACACGGTGGCCAAGGGCGTGGAGAACATCGTCAAGATGGGCGTGTCGATGCTGACGCTGCACGCCTATCCGAAGGCGATGAAATCGGCCGTCGAAGCGGCACGAGGCTCGAACCTCTGCCTGCTTGGCGTGACGGTGCTCACCTCGATGGACGAACAGGACGTCATCGATGCCGGTTATGAATATGATCCGCACAGCCTGGTCTTGCGCCGCGCGGAACAGGCCCGCGCCGCCGGCATGGGGGGCATCGTCTGCTCGGCGGAGGAGGCCGCCGCCGTGCGCAAGATCATCGGCGGCGACATGGCGCTGGTGACGCCGGGCATCCGCCCGGCCGGCGCGGAAAAAGGCGACCAGAAGCGGGTGATGACGCCGGCCGATGCGCTTCGCGCCGGCTCGAGCCACCTCGTCGTCGGGCGGCCGATCGTTGCCGCGCCCGACCCTCTCGCAGCAGGCCGCGCGATCCTGGCCGAAATGGAGAGCGCCCTCTCCCGTCGATCCGCCGTATAGCGCTCCGGCGCGGTTCGGGCCTGCTTGACCTGAGGCTCATTTTGCCGGAAGTAACCATCCCGTCTGCATGTCGTGAAAGACGAGGAGTTCATCATGGCCAAAGGATACTGGATCGCTCGGGTCGATATAAGGGACCCCGAACGCTATAAGGATTACGTGGCAGCTGCGAAGCCCGCCTTCGAAAAATACGGCGCGACCTTCCTTGCGCGCGGCGGCGAGTTCCATCGGCTCGAAGGTGCCGCTCGCACCCGCAACGTCGTTATCGAATTCCCCTCGCTGCAGGCGGCCGTCGACTGTTACAATTCGCCCGAATACCAGATTGCCGCGGCCATCCGCCAGGAAGTCGCCGATGCCGAAATGGTGGTCGTCGAAGGCGTTTGAGGCGAAGTCCCGCGGCGCATCGGGGCACGCCTCCGAAGCGCGCGGATTGGCCTTCACCTCGCTCGACGCTTGGGCTATGTAGCAAGCAATTCTACCATTGACATCAGGAGTGCGTTTCTCATGACCTTGTCCAACCTTCCGCCGCTGGTGACGATTTTCGGCGGATCCGGATTTGTCGGCCGTCATGTGGTGCGCGCGCTCGCCAAACGCGGCTACCGCATTCGCGTCGCTGTTCGCCGTCCGGATCTCGCCGGCCACCTGCAACCGCTCGGCAATGTCGGGCAAATCTCCTTCGTTCAGGCCAATCTGCGCTACCGCAAGTCGGTCGATCGCGCTGTCGACGGCGCCGACCATGTGATCAACTGCGTCGGTGTGCTCTTCGAAAGTGGCCGCAACACCTTCGAGGCGGTCCAGGATTTCGGCGCGCGGGCGGTCGCCGAGGCGGCTCGGGCGACGGGCGCCACGCTCACCCATATCTCGGCGATCGGCGCCGACGCGAGCTCCCAAGCGAGCTATGCCCGGACAAAGGGGCGCGCCGAGGCTGCGATCCTCGAAACGCTTCCGGCCGCGGTGATCCTCCGCCCGTCGATCATCTTCGGGCCTGAAGACGGATTTTTCAACAAGTTCGCCGAAATGGCCCGATTCTCGCCGGTCCTGCCGCTCATCGGCGGCGGCAAAACCAGGTTTCAGCCGGTGTACGTCACCGACGTTGCCGAGGCCGTGGCCCGCTCCGTCGACGGCAAGCTGACCGGTGGGACGATCTACGAGCTCGGCGGGCCGCAGGTGCTCTCCTTCCGCGAATGTCTCGATATCATGCTGAAGACGATCGACCGCAAGCGCTCCTTCGTGTCGCTGCCCTTCGGCATCGCCTCGCTGATGGGCAGCGTCGCCTCGCTTGTGCCGTTCATCACGCCGCCGCTCACCGCCGACCAGGTGGTGTTGCTGAAATCGGACAATGTCGTCTCGGCAAAGGCCGAAGCGGAAGGCCGCACGCTTGCCGGTATCGGCATCGAGCCGACAATGCTCGAGTCGATCCTGCCGACTTATCTCGTACGCTATCGCCCGCATGGGCAATACACGCGCAGCGGCCGCGCCGCCTGAGCGGTCCCATCACTATCGGACACATTCAAGCCGCCCCCGCTGTGCCCATCCGGCAACAGCGTTGCAGTTCTGCCGCAGTCGAAAATCCGAATCTCGTTTACCGCAGATTCAGCTCGCACTGATATTGATCATGACATGGTCGCAGAATAAACACCGCTCGCACTGACTGCTCGGCGAGCGACGCCGGTGCAGACATCTCACTCGAAAGGCATAACGTCCCATGGGCAAGTCGATCGCAATCTTTTTTGCGTCTGCGGCACTGATCATTCTGGCTGGCTCGTTCATGGCACCCGGCACCGGGGCTAGCAGCGACAAGGGCTGCACGCCGGCCTACGGTGTCAACCCGTGCACGACGGCGTCGATCGGGTTTGCCGGCGAGTAAGCCGGACATTTTCGCCTCGGCTTCGAGCCGGGCATGTTGAGTTTTGGCGGGGGCCAGGAGCCGGGTGCGTTTCGAAAGAGACGCATCCGGCTTTATGTTTCCGGACTGTGTTATCCGAGCAGCCACAGGCCGACCAACCCGGCGGTCCCGACGAGGATGCGCCAGATCGCAAAGGGCGTAAAGCCGCGATGCGAGACGAAGTCGAGCAGCGAACGCACCACGAAAATTCCGGCGATGAATGCAGCGATGAAACCGGCCGCGATCATGCCGACATCGTCGAAGGAGAGCGCATCGCGGTTCTTGTAGAGATCGAGCGCAAAAGCTCCGACCATGGTCGGCATGGCCAGGAAAAAGGAAAATTCAGCCGCGGAGCGCTTGTCGGTCCCCATCAGCAGGGCCCCGGCAATGGTCGCGCCGGAACGCGACGTTCCCGGGATCATGGCGAGACACTGGAAGAGGCCGATCTTCAGCGCGAGCGAAGGCGGATAGTCGAACACGTCGGTGTAGCGAGGCGTCAAAGGGAGCCGGTCGATCGCATAAAGAATGACGCCGCCGACGATCAGCACGACGCAGATGAGCATCGGCGTCTCGAAAAGCACCGACTTGATGAATCCATGCGCGGCAGCACCGATAAGCGCCGCCGGCAGGAAGGCGAGGAGAACCGAGAAGACGAAACGGCGAGCCTTGACGCTCGTCGGAAGGGCGAGCGCGATCGCCAGCAGCTTCTGGAAGTAGACGAGCAGGATCGCCAAGATGGCGCCGAGCTGGATCAGAACGGCAAAGGTGTTTCCCGGCGATTTGAACCCGAGGAAGTGTCCGGCAAGCAGCACATGCGCCGTCGACGAGACCGGGATGAACTCCGTCAGCCCTTCGATGAGGCCGAGGACGAGCGCGCTTATGATCGATTGATCCGCCATGTAAAAGCTATTCCTGATATAATTGGATGTGGGAGGAGAAAGTCGATTCTCTTGTGTTTGCCACCGCAACTACCTATAGCTCGTTGTAACGAGCCGTGGCCAGTTGCATATGCCGCGACGCCGATATCCCCGAAAACAGCTGCAATCTGATCATCGATGCCGACACTGTATCATCACCCCATGTCCCCAGCTTCGCGGTTCGTACGCCTTATTCTCTCAGAATATGGCTATCAGACGGAACTGAGCGAAGAGCAGCCATGGGAGAACCGGCGCGACTTCCTGACGCTGAATCCTGCCGGCACTCTGCCGGTCTATGTCGATGACAGCATGCGCGCGCTCTGCGGCGCCACGATCATCTCCGAATATCTCGACGAGACCAGCGGCATCATGAAGCGCGACCGCCGCCTTCTTGCCGAGGACCCGTTTCAGCGCGCCGAAATCCGCCGCCTCACCGAATGGTTCCTGCAGAAGATGGAAGCCGACGTGACGCGCCCGCTCGTGCGCGAGCGCATTTTCAAGCTGCAGATGACCCCGGACCAGGGCGGCGGTGCGCCGGATTCGAAAATTCTCCGCACCTCGCGCAGCAATATCCGCCAGCATATGAAGTATCTCTCGTGGCTCGCCGGATCGCGCCCCTGGCTCGCCGGAGATCGCATCTCCTATGGGGATCTCGCCGCGGCCGCGGCGATTTCCGTGCTCGACTATCTCGGAGAGATCGACTGGTCCGATGCGCCGAGCGCCAAGGAATGGTATCAGCGGCTGAAGTCGCGCCCGTCCTTCCGGCCGCTGCTCGCCGAGCGGGTGCGCGGCGTGACCCCGGTCTCACATTATGCGGATCTCGACTTTTAAGGACCAGATCATGCCCGGCGACGCTGCAAAAGCGGAGAACCAGGGCAGGAAACGACGGACCCTCACCGCCTTCCTGAAAGAGGAAGCCGCGGCCAAGGGATTCGACATCTGTCGCATCACCCATCCGGATGCCATACCCCACGCGCCCGAGCGGCTGAGGCAGTTCCTGGCTGCCGGCGCTCATGGTACGATGGACTGGCTCGCCGAGACAGCCGAGCGCCGATCCGATCCGCGCGTCCTCTGGAGCGAAGTGCGCTCGATCGTCCTCTTCGGCATGAATTACGCTCCCGAGGACGACCCACGCGACGTCCTCGCCAGACGCGATCGCGGCGCGATCTCCGTCTACGCCCGCAATCGCGACTATCACGACGTGGTCAAGGGCCGGCTGAAGGAGATCGCCACGCGCTTTGCCGCGCGGGCGGGCGAGGACGTGAAGGTCTTCGTCGACACCGCCCCCGTCATGGAGAAACCGCTTGCGGAAAAGGCCGGCATCGGCTGGCAGGGCAAGCACACCAATCTGGTCAGCCGCGAATTCGGCTCCTGGCTCTTTCTCGGCAGCCTCTTCACGACAGCCGAACTGGAACTGGACGAGCCGGAACGCGACCATTGCGGCTCTTGCCGGGCCTGCCTCGACGCCTGTCCGACCGATGCCTTCCCGGCGCCCTACCGCATCGATGCGCGACGCTGCATCTCCTATCTCACGATCGAGCACAAGGGATCGATTGCGCCTGAGTTACGGCCGCTGATCGGTAACCGCATCTATGGCTGCGACGACTGTCTCGCCGCCTGTCCCTGGAACAAGTTCGCGCGCTCGGCATCGGAAATGAAGCTCCAGGCGCGAGATGATCTCAAGGAACCGGAGCTCTCCTTCCTGCTGACGCTCGACGACACAGGTTTCCGGGCCTTCTTTTCCGGATCGCCGGTAAAGCGCATCGGGCGTGATCGTTTCGTCCGAAATGCCTTGATCGCCGCCGGAAATTCCGGTGAGAAGAACCTGACAGAGGTCTGCAAGGCGCTGGCGGCCGATGCGTCGCCCACCGTCAGGGGAATGGCGGTCTGGGCGCTTTCGCGACTGATTTCATCCACCGATCTGGCGGTCTTCGCCCGGCAATGCGGGCCTGAAACCGATGACGAGGTTCTTGCGGAATGGCAAATGGCGGGAGTGAACCGATGAATGTCCTGATCCTTGGTGCCGGCTATTCCGGCACGGCGATCGCGAGCGCGCTCTCTCCCCTGGCGACGTCCGTGACCGGCACCACCCGGTCCGCAGAAAAGCTCCCCCGTCTGCAGGCTGCCGGTATCCGCCCGATCCTCTTCGACGGCACGGAAATATCGGACGAGCTCGAGGATGCGATGAGGGAGACCACCCACCTCGTTCAGTCGATTGCGCCGGGCCGCGATGGCGACCCCATGTTTCGCGCCGGAACGCCGCCGCTTGCCGACCTTCTGCCGCGGCTGGAGTGGGTGGGCTATCTTTCGACGGTCGGCGTCTATGGCGATCACGGCGGCGCCTGGGTCACCGAGGATACGCCGCTCAACCCGGTCTCGCAGCGCTCGCTCGAGCGTGTGGAAGCCGAAAACGCCTGGCTCGAGCACGGTGCGCAGCACGACATTCCGGTGGCAGTGCTGCGGCTCGCCGGCATCTACGGCCCAGGCCGCAATGCCTTCCGCAACCTCGCTGAGGGGACGGCGCGCCGCGTCATCAAGCCGAACCAGGTCTTCAACCGTATCCGCGTCGAAGATATCGGCGCGGCGAGCGCCTTTCTCGCAAAGCGCGGCGTGAGCGGCGTCTTCAACGTGACCGACGACGAGCCGGCGCCGCCACAGGACGTGGTCCAGGAAGCCGCCCGGCTGATGGGCGTCGAGCCGCCGCCCGAGATCCCGTTCGAAACCGCAGATATGTCCCCCATGGCCCGTTCTTTCTACGGCGAGAACAAGCGCGTCTCCAATGCGCGACTGCGCCAGGCGGGCTTCGATCCGGAGTTCCCCAACTATCGCGTTTCGCTTGCACAGCTGTGGACATCAGGAACCTGGAACCGGAATTAAGCACCTATTTCGTCAAGGCCGATCAGAATATCGCGCGCGAACACAAGCAAGTCTGATGCAGTTTTGAAAGTATTGATTTCACGCGAATCGCCTTGACACGATTATGCTGTCATTATTCGGTCTATACTTCGCCATTTTCCACAACCCTGGCGCTAGTAGCATGGATTCAACGGTCGCGATTCCCGACTTTTCATCCAAAGCGAAATTTTTAATGATTTTATTTCCGGGAGGCGTCACTGCGCGGCCCGGAGCGCCACCGGCAGGGCTTAGTGGCTGATTCCAAAGAACTTCCATCGCAATTCTAAACTATTTCAATCTGTTGTTTATTTTTAAAATCGATCAGCCTTCAGACATTCCTAATGAAAACTTAACGGTTGAAGCACGTTTTTGCCATGTTTCACCTCAATTAGCTCGATCAACAAAGGGAACTGACGAATTTTTCAAACCGAAGGGGGCATCGCTTGACGCCAGCGAAAATCAAGACTGCTGCCGCGGCAGCACTATTCACCGTCGGGATGGGCTTCGTCTCGGCATCGGAAAGTCAGGCAGCAGGCGCTGGCTGCGGGGGAGCATCCTGGTACGCGCTTTCGTCCAAAACGGCCTCCGGCGAAAGAATGAATGCCGCGCACCTGACCGCCGCGCATCGCAAACTGAAATTCGGCACGAAGGTCCAGGTGACCAACAAGCGCAACGGCAAGTCCGTCGTCGTCCGGATCAATGATCGCGGTCCGTTCATTCGCGGCCGGGTGATCGATCTTTCCAAGGCGGCTGCCTCCAAGATCGGCATGATCCGCTCCGGTACCGCCAGCATCTGTTACACCGTCGTCAACTCCTGACGATGCGCAGGTTTCGCTCGATTCATCTCGGGCGAGCCAGACTGCAAGGGCCGGTCGCGCCCCTTACATAATGCGGCCGCCGTCTTGCTCTTCGATGTCATCGCCGCTACCACGGCGAAAAAGGAGTTCATCGAAGATGCGATTGGGCGGAAGGCTCTCCGGAGCCATCGAGGTTCTTGACGATATCGAAAAGCGTAGGCGACCCGTCGCCGATGCCCTCAAGGATTGGGGCCTGTCCCACCGCTTCGCCGGCTCCGGCGACCGCGCCGCCATCGGCAACATCGTCTATGATGCCCTGCGGATGAAACTCTCCCACGCCTTTCTCATGGATAGCGACACCCCGGTAGCCCTCGGCCATGCGGTCATGTACCGGCAATGGGGCTATCGCGCCGACACGCTTGCAGCGGAACTTGCCGACGACCGGTTCGCGCCCGAAGCGCCTTCGGAAGCGATGATGAAGGCCTTCGCTCAGCGACGGCTCGAAGATGCTCCCCTGCATGTGCAGGGCGATATTCCGGAATGGACGCAGGCCTCGTTCGAAGAGAATTTCTCCGACGACTGGCTCGCCGAGGCGAAGGCTCTTGCCGGCCGGCCGACTCTCGATCTGCGCGTCAACACGCTGAAGGCGACGCGCGAAAAGGTGCTGAAGGCGCTGGAGCGCAGCGGCGCCGAGCCTGCGGCGATTGCCCGGCATGGCTTGCGCATTCCCGCCGGCGAGGGCGCTTCGCGCCTGCCGAACGTAACGGCGGAAATCTCGTTCCAGAAGGGTTGGTTCGAGGTGCAGGACGAGGGGTCGCAGATTGTCGCAGACCTCGCCTTGCCCGGCGAGGGCGAGCAGGTGCTCGATTATTGCGCCGGCGGCGGCGGCAAGACGCTGGCCATGTCGGCGGCGATGAACAATAAGGGCCAGGTCCACGCTTACGACGCCGACCGGAAACGGCTGGCGCCCATTATCGAGCGGCTGAAGCGTGCCGGCACCCGCAACGTGCAGGTGCACGAGTCGACCGAGTCGCTCGCATCGCTCATAGGGCGGGTCGATCGCGTGCTTGTCGATGCGCCATGCACCGGGACCGGAACCTGGCGGCGGCGTCCCGACACGAAATGGCGCCTGACGCAGAAGAACCTCGAGGAGCGATTGGCCCAGCAGGAGGAGGCGCTTGCCGGTGCCGCCCAGTTCGTGCGCCCCGGCGGACATCTGATATACGTCACCTGTTCCGTCCTTCCGGAGGAGAACGAGGCGCAGGTCTACGGCTTCTGCGAGGACAATCCGGAATTCGAAGTCCTCTCGGCCGCCGACAACTGGGCGGCGCTCTTCGGCACCGACAAGGCGCAGCCCTGGTCCGCCGATATGAAGACCGTGACGCTGACGCCGGCATCGACCGGAACCGACGGATTCTTCTTCTGTCTCATGGGCAGGAAGAGTTAGGCCGGCGCGGATTCCCGCCATCCAGGCAGGGCTGCACCTTCAAGCCGTTCTAAACTATACACTTTGACACCAGTTTGCTTTTGGTCCATGACTCTTGCGCTTTTCACGGGGTTGGAGCTGTACGCTCTATCGACGAGCAACAAGGAGAGGGTCATGACCAAGAATTTCATCCGCGCCGCGGCGCTGGCGCTCATGACGGCGACATCTGCGCTGGCATTGCAGCCGGCGAATGCGGCGACGGACGCAGCCGCGGTCGTCAAGCATTACGCGGCCGTTGCGCACGCCAAATACGAAGATGCCCTGGCCACGGCAGAAGCGCTGGAAAAGGCCGTAGATGCGCTGATTGCAAGCCCGAGCGAGGAGACCTTGAAGGCCGCGCGGGAGGCCTGGCTGAAGGCGCGCAACCCCTATCAGGAAACGGAAGTCTATCGCTTCGGCAACACGATCGTCGACGAATGGGAGGGCAAGGTGAATGCCTGGCCGCTGGACGAGGGCCTGATCGACTATGTCGACGCAAGCTACGGCAGCGAGAGCGACGAGAACGCCCTTTTCACCGCCAATGTCATCGCCAACAAGGCGATCAAGATCGACGGGCAGGACGTCGATGCCACCGAGATCACGCCGGAGCTCCTTTCCGGCACGCTGCAGGAGGCAGGCGGCATCGAGGCGAATGTCGCGACCGGCTATCACGCGATCGAATTCCTGTTGTGGGGACAGGATCTGAACGGAACGGGCCCGGGTGCCGGCAACCGGCCCTACACGGATTTCGACACCAAGGCCTGCACCAACGGCAATTGCGACCGCCGCGCCGCCTATCTGAAGGCAGCGACGAGCCTGCTCGTCTCCGACCTCAAGGAGATGGTCGCAAACTGGACGCCGGACGGCGCTGCGACCAAGGCGGTCGAGGCGGACCCGAAAGCCGGCCTCGTGGCGATCCTTACCGGCATGGGCTCGCTCTCCTACGGCGAACTTGCGGGCGAGCGCATGAAGCTCGGCCTGCTCCTCCACGACCCGGAAGAGGAGCACGACTGCTTCTCCGACAACACCCACAACTCGCACCTGCACGACGCGATCGGCATCCAGTCCGCCTATAGCGGCGAGTATACCCGCGTCGACGGCAGCAAGCTCACCGGCCCTTCGCTTTCCGAGCTCGTCGCTGCCAAGGATGCGGCCCTCGACAAGGAAATGAAGGATGGTCTCGCCACCACGGTCGAGAAGATGCAGGCGATGGCCAAGCGCGCAGAAGCGGGCGAGGCCTATGACCAGATGATCGGCGAGGGCAATGCGGAGGGCAATGCGACGGTTCAGGCGGCGATCGACGGGCTGATCGCCCAGGCGAAGACCGTCGAGCGCGTCATCGCCGCACTCGATCTCGGCACGGTGGAGCTTGAAGGTTCCGAAAGCCTGGATAATCCTGGCGCCGTCTTCCAATAAGCTGAAAAGGCGGGCCGCGACGGACAGGTGGCGGCCCGGCCTCCCTCGATGAATGTCTTCGCCCGCTTTTTCGCGCTAACCGTTGCCGCTCTCATTTGCGTCGCCCCCGCGGCGTCGCGCGATGGCGGTATCGCGGAAAAGGCGGATGCCGGGTGCGCGCCTGTTCGCGACGACCTTTCCGCCGATGACCTCGAGCGCGTTCTGTCGGTCACACGCCCGACCACCGATTTTTCCAGGCCTGAGCCCTTCGAAGCGATGCCGGCCGGTGCTGCGACGACGATTGCACGGGCGGATCGGATGATCTTCTCCCGGGCATCGGACAACCTCCCCTTCGAGGACGAACAGGATTTTCACCTCGGCAAGGCGCTCTTCGAAAAGCTCTGGGTCTCCTCACCCTCTTCCACGCAGGCCTCGGACGGGCTGGGGCCGCTCTACAATGCGAGGGCCTGCGAGAGCTGTCATGCCCGCGACGGACGCGGCCGCCCGCCCGAGGGGGCCGCCGACGCGACGTCGATGCTCCTTCGGCTCGCCCGTGCCCCGCGCGACGATGCCGAGCGCGCGGAGATCGCCTCCCGTGCACGGCTCAACTTTCCCGACCCGGTCTATGGTGCTCAGCTTCAGGACAGCGCCGTGCCGGGGCTTGCTGCCGAGGGCCGCCTCGACATCACCTATACGGAAGAACTGGTGGCGCTTGCCGGCGGCGATACGGTCCCGCTCCGCAAGCCGCATTATGCGATCGCCGATCCCGGTTACGGACCGCTCGATGCGGCGACGACGCTGTCGCCGCGCGTCGCCTCGCCGATGATCGGCATCGGTCTCATCGAGGCCATCCACGAGGCCGACATTCTGGCGCGTGCCGATCCGGAGGATCGCGACGGCGACGGCATCAGCGGACGGCCGGCCCTCGTGCGCGAGCGCCGGACCGGCCGCGTCACCCTCGGCCGCTTCGGCTGGAAAGCCCAGAACCCGTCCGTGCGCCAGCAGGTCGCCGATGCCTTTGCCGTCGATATCGGCATCTCCACCTCCGATTTCGACCGCAGTCATGGCGATTGCACGGCTGCCCAGACGGGCTGCCTCGATCTGCCGGACGGCGTGCAGCCGCGGCTCGGAGCGGTCGAGGCCCCCGACCCGGTGCTCGACCTCGTGACGTTCTATTCCTCCAATCTTGCCGTGCCTGCTCGCCGCAAGGCGAGCTTTCCGGAAACCTTGAAGGGCAAACGGCTATTCCATGAAGCCGGCTGCGCCGCCTGCCATGCGCCGAAATTCGTGACCCGCCGGGACGCCACCCACAAGGCGCAGGCGTTTCAGCTCATTTGGCCCTATTCCGACTTCCTCCTGCACGACATGGGCGAAGGCCTCGCCGACGGCCAGCAGGTCGGCGAGGCCAGTGGCCGCGAATGGCGTACGCCCCCGCTTTGGGGCATAGGCTTGACCAAGACCGTGAGTGGGCACAGCTTCCTTCTCCATGACGGACGCGCCCGAAACCTGGCCGAAGCCATTCTCTGGCACGGCGGCGAAGCGGCGAAGGCACGCAATGCCTTCGCCGCCATGCCGAAGGACGACCGCAAAGCCCTGATCACATTCCTGGAGTCCCTCTGATGCGCCTTCCGTTCGCGAGCCTTCCTCTCGCCCTTAGCCTGATATTCCTCGCTGCCCCCGCGGCGGCGCAGGAAGGCGGTGCGCTTTCCCCGCGTGTCGTCGAAGAGGCGGCCGTGCCGAGGGTGATGGCGCAGGCCGTGGACGGCTTCATCATCCCCGGCTATCGAGACCTCGCAGAGGCGACGAACGCCCTCTCCGAAGCGAGCGCCGGGCTCTGCAAGTCACCTTCCGAGACGACCCTCGAAGCGGCGCGGTCGGCCTTTTCGAGCGTCGTCGAGAGATGGTCCGCGATCGAGATCATCCGCCTCGGTCCGGCCCTCGAACAGAACCGTTTCGAACGCTTCCTCTTCTATCCCGACCGGAAAAGCACGGGCTTGAAGCAGGTCCAGGCAATTCTCGCCAAGAAAGACGAGAGCGCCACAAGCCCGGACACCCTCAAGGGGAAGAGCGTCGCCGTCCAGGGCCTCGGGGCACTCGAATTCGTGCTCTACGGTACCGGCGCGGAGGTTCTCTCCGGCAAGGAAGGGGACTTTCGCTGCCGATATGGGCTTGCTGTCTCGCAGAATTTGAGGAGCATCGCGGGCGAGCTCCTTGCCGCATGGGAAAAGCCGGACGGGATCCAGGCGGCCTGGAAGGAGCCAGGCCCGGGCAATCCGCTCTTCCGGGACAACAGGGAAGCCGCGACCGAGCTTCTGGGCGTGCTCGTCCACAGCGTCGAGATGATAAAGGACCAGCGGCTGCGGCCCTTCTACGCCGGAACGGTCCACGGGACGCCCGACAGGGGCCGTCCGAAACTTGCCATCTACTGGCGCTCGGCCAACACGATGCCGGCGATCTCGGCGAATCTCGGTGGTCTCCAGAGACTCTTCGATACGGCCGGCATGGAGAGCCTTCTGCCAGCCGACAGCCGCTCGATCGCCGGTTCCATCGACTTCCTCTTCAAGGCTCTGATCGCCGCTACGGACGGTCTCGACGGGCCGATCGAGGATGCGCTTGCCGACGAGAGGCAGCGCGCCAAGCTGGATTTCATCGCGCTCAACACGGCCGATCTGCTCGACCGGCTCAATCGCGAATTCGGCGGTTCGATCGGCCTCGGCGCCGGATTCTCCTTCGCCGACGGCGACTGACACGGGAACGTGAAAACGCTGCGGAACCCGATGGTTGACAAGCAGGGCATTTCGGAGCAAAGCGCATCCATGGCCGCCTGCGCGGACATGTCTCACCAACAAGGATCAACTCAAGATGAACCCCGACAGTCGAAGTCGAGCCTTCATGCTCACGGCCGTCCGGACCTGATTTGATCAGGGCTCCGCCGGTCGGATGACTCGGCCCCATGGAGCCTGAAATGCTGCGCATCTACAAAAGCCAGAACAGCCGACTTGTGCACGTCGACCTCCTCGACGGCCTGGCATGCCAGGAACCGGTGATCTGGTTCGATCTCTTCAATCCGTCGAGCGAAGAAACGCGCCTTGTCGAGGAGCGCCTCGGCATTGCCATTCCGACCCGTGACGAGATGCAGGAAATCGAGCTTTCCGACCGGCTTTACCAGGAGGACGGCGCCGAGTTCATGACGATGACGGCGACCGCCAAACTCGACAGCGATTACCCGGCCAAGGTGCCCGTCACCTTCATCCTCAAAGGCGCGACTCTCGTGACCGTCCGCCATGCGGAGCCGAAGCCGTTCCAGGTCTATGCCAACCGCATCATGAAGCCGAACGGCGCGGCGTGCGAGACGGGAGAGCTCGTGATGCTCGGCCTGCTCGAGGCGATGATCGACCGTACGGCGGATGCTCTGGAGCGCGCAGGCAACGACGTCGATCAGATCTCACGGGAGGTCTTCCGCAAGTCGAACGCCAGCGCCACCAAGAAGACGCGCGACCTGCAGTCGCTGATCGAGCAGATCGGCCAGAAGGGCGACCTGCTGACCGTCATCCGCGAAAGCCTCGTCAGCATTGGCAGGCTCGTCGCCTATCACGTCGCCATTGAGGGGAGCACGCACCGCAAGGCGGCCAAGGAGAGCCGGCAGCGGATAAAGCTCGTTCAGCGCGACGCGGCATCCCTCGGAGACCACGCGCTGTTCCTGTCGAACAAGATCAATTTCCTGCTCGACGCGACGCTGGGGCTCATCAACCTCGAACAGAACCAAATCATCAAGATCTTCTCGGTCGCCGCCGTCGTGTTCCTGCCGCCGACCCTGGTCGCCTCGATTTACGGGATGAACTTCGAGGTGATGCCGGAACTCACCTGGCGGTTCGGCTATCCCTATGCGCTGATGCTGATGGTCGCCTCGGCCCTGTTGCCGTATGTCTATTTCAAACGGCGAGGTTGGCTGTGACAGCGGAGTGACCTCGACCGTTGCAGGAAATCGCCCGCTGCAGGAAATCGCATGAAGACCAATACCCTCATCGACCGCCGCAGCTTCGTCAAAATGGCGGGTGCCGCGTGGGTGGCCGCCCTTGCCCCCCGGGGCGCCTTCGCCCTCGAAAGGGCCGATGCCGTCTTCGCCTCGGCCTTCATGGCGCAGGACGGCAGCTACGGTGTCGCGACGCTCACGGAAACGGGCGAGATCGTGGAGCGCAGGCTGCTGCCGGCGCGCGCGCATGGCATGACCTTCTCCCCGGTAAGCCGGCGCGCGGTCGCCTTTGCCCGGCGGCCGGGCACCTATGCCATGATCTTTGCGCCGGACGGCACCGCCGAGCCGCTCGTCATCACCTCCGCCGAGGGCCGGCACTTCTTCGGCCATGGCTGCTTCTCGGCCGACGGCCGGCTGCTCTATGCGACCGAAAACGACTTCTCCGCCAATCGCGGCATGGTCGGCATCTATGATGGCCGCCGGGATTTTACCCGTATCGGCGAGTTCCCGACTTACGGCATCGGTCCGCACGACATGACGCTTGCCGCCGACGGACGCACGCTCGCAATAGCCAATGGCGGCATCGAGACCCATCCGGATTTCGGCCGCACCAAGCTCAACCTCGACCGCATGGAGCCGAGCCTCGCACTCGTGGACGCCGCGACGGGGGCGCTCATCGAGAAGCATGTGCTGCCGCCTCACCTCAATCGCCTTTCGACCCGCCATGTCGACATCGGAGCCGACGGACGTGTCTGGTTCGCCTGCCAGTACGAAGGTGCGCGCAACGACCTTCCGCCGCTGGTCGGGCACTTCGCCAAGGGCGAGGACCTGACCTTCGTAGACCTGCCGGAACGAACGACCGCGGCGCTCGCCAACTACGTCGGCGCTATTGCGGTCAACCGCCGCGCAGGGCTTGTCGGCCTCACCTCTCCCAAGGGCAGCGTCGCGGTGACCCTCAACGCCAAAACCGGTGCCGTCCTCAAGGAGGAACCGGTTGCGGACGCAGCAGGCATTGCCGCCGCGAAGCACGGTTTCGCCGTCTCCTCCTACCGCGGCCTATTCAAGGAGCAAGGAAGCCCCGTTGCCTGGGATCAGCACATAATCCGGCTGGCGGCGGATCAGATAGACGCGTCTCCGAAGTCGGAGAGCGCCGCCAGATCGTCCCAGCGATAGGCCACCTGATCCAGGCTTTCTCTGCCGACGCTGACCCGGCCCTCGCCGACGGCGCGGGCACCGAGCCGCTCATAGAAAACCCGGTTGGGGTTATCCTTCAGCACCCAGGCAAAAAGCGACGATCCTCCTGTGTCGCGGCAATGGCCGGCGACGCTGCGCACCAGCGCGGAGCCGAGGCCTGCGCCGTGGAACTCCGGCAGAAGATAGAGTTCGTAGAGCTCCCGGTCGAATGCTGGCGGCATTCCCCTTGCCTTGCCGCAATTTGCAAAGCCGATCACCCGGTCGTCGGTCATGTCGGCCGCGACCATGATGAAGCCGCCCGGAAGACGCATGCGCCGCGCATGCCGTATCGCCTGGTCCTCGACGGTCATGGCATCGAGATAGGCGTCGGATATGATGCCGCGAAACGTCGCGCGCCAGGTCCTGACCAGGACCGACGCGATCGTCATGAGGTCGTCAGGCACGGCCGGGCGGATTTCGATGCGCCGGAAGTTTTTCATAGACCACATATAGGTGGCGCCGCTTCGCCGCCAAACGGTGCAGCGACTGGAAATCGCCGCCCCCGTCTCCATTTAGCAAGCATGAACAGAACCGTGGTGCATGTCCTCTTCGTCATTGCCGTTCTCGGCCTCGGCCTTGCCATCGGCTACATCAACATCCCCGACGCATGGTATCGGTCGCTGGCAAAGCCGAGCTTCACGCCGCCGAACTGGGTCTTCGCTCCCGCCTGGTCGATCCTTTACGTGATGATCGGAATTGCCGGTGCCCGCAGCTTTCTCGATCATCGCGGCCACTCCGTCCTGTGGCCGCTGTGGCTCACCCAGATGATCCTGAACTTTCTCTGGTCGCCGCTGTTTTTCGGGCTGCACCAGATCGCTGCCGCGCTGGTCGTCATCTTCACCCTGTTCGCGTCCATCGTGGCATTCATCCTCGCAAGCCTGCGCAAGGACAGGATTTCGGCTCTGTTGTTTGTGCCCTACCTTGCATGGGTGGCCTTCGCGACCCTTCTCAACGGTTCGATTTTCCTCATGAATTGAGCTTGCCGGGCCGCAGCCGGCGTGCCAGTCTCCGGGAAAATCCGGGCAGCGTTGTCCGCGGAATCAAGGCAAACCGACACATGGACGAAAGCGATCCTCACGACTTCAGGAAGCGCATCCGGGAAAGCTTCAGACGGCAGGCCGCGATGCGCACGATCGGAGCCGAGCTCACGCGCGTCGAACCGGGGACCGTCGAGATCGAGCTTTCCTTCGATCCCAAGCTGACGCAGCAGCACGGCCTTCTGCATGCCGGCGTAATTTCCGCCGCGCTCGATGCGGCGGGTACCTATGCCGGCTATTCGGTGATCGACCCCGACGCATCGCTGCTGACGATCGAGTTCAAGGTCAATCTGCTTTCGCCCGGACGGGGCGAGCGGTTCCTCTTTCGCGGCGAGGTGACGAAGCCCGGCACGACGATCATCGTCTCGGACGGGCGGGCCTATGCGGTCAGGTCCGACGGACCGGCCAAGCTCATCGCCTCGATGACAGGCACGATGATGGTGGTGCGCGGACGCGAGGGGATCGAAGGATGAGCTTCGAACTCAAGCCGGTAGCGGGGCGCACTATTCTCTATGTCATGGCTGTGGACGCCGAGTACGGTCCGTCCCTCCGTGCCAGGATCGCACCCCTGATGACGGGCGTCGGTCCGGTCGAGGCGGCCGTCAGCCTGACCAGGGCGCTCGCGGAGCTCCACGCCGGAGGCAGCCTGCCGGACCTCGTCGTCTCGCTCGGCTCGGCCGGGTCCGCGACGCTCGAACAGACCGAAATCTACCAGGCGGTCTCGGTCGCCTACCGCGACATGGACGCCTCGCCCCTCGGCTTCGAGAAGGGTGCGACGCCCTTCCTCGATCTGCCTGCCGTCGTTAAACTGCCGCTCAGCATTTCCGGCGTGAAGAAGGCACGGCTTTCGACCGGCGCCGACATCGTCTCCGGCAGGACCTATGACGAGATCGACGCCGACATGGTCGAGATGGAGACCTTTGCGATCCTGCGCGCCTGCCAGTCGTACGGCGTGCCGCTCATCGGCCTGCGCGGCATTTCGGACGGGAAGGCGGAGCTGAAGCATGTCGGCGACTGGACCGAGTACCTGAACGTGATAGACGAGAAGCTCGCAGCCACCATCGACCGGCTCGAGGCGGCGCTGGAGGCGGGCGAAATCCGGCTCTGAGCCTTCTGCCCGGGCGCCTGATTGTCCGGGTGCAATGTTATCGTTGCGCCAAAGGCGGGCTTTCATTAAAGGCTCGCCATGATCAAGCTTGCTTGAAGGCCCGCTATGACCCAGACAGCCCATCCCGATACCGTCCTGATCGTCGACTTCGGCAGCCAGGTGACGCAGCTCATCGCCCGGCGCGTACGCGAATCCGGCGTCTATTGCGAGATCGTGCCGTTCCAGTCGGCCGAGGAAGGCTTCAACCGGCTGAAGCCGAAGGCGGTGATCCTGTCCGGCAGCCCGGCTTCGACCCTCGACATCGGCTCGCCCCGCGCGCCTTCCGTCATCTTCGACAGCGGCCTGCCGGTCTTCGGCATCTGCTACGGCCAGCAGACCATGTGCGCCCAGCTCGGGGGGAAGGTCGAGAGCGGCCATCACCGTGAATTCGGACGGGCGTTCCTGGAAGTCGAGAAGGACTGCGCACTCTTCGACGGGCTCTGGTCGCTCGGCTCGCGCCACCAGGTGTGGATGTCGCATGGCGACCGGGTCACCGCATTGCCCGACGGCTTCGAGGTCGTCGCCACCTCTTCCAACGCACCCTTTGCCTTCATCGCCGACGAAAAGCGCAAATACTATGCCGTCCAGTTCCATCCGGAAGTCGTGCATACGCCCGACGGCGCAAAGCTCATCGCCAACTTCGTCCACAAGGTCGCCGGCATTACGGGGGACTGGACCATGTCGGCCTACCGCGCCAAGGCGGTCGAGGCGATCCGCAAGCAGGTCGGCGACAAGAAGGTCATCTGCGCGCTTTCCGGCGGCGTCGACTCGTCTGTGGCGGCCCTCCTTATCCACGAAGCGGTCGGCGACCAGCTCACCTGCATCCTCGTCGATCATGGTCTGATGCGAAAGGACGAGGCGGCGAACGTCGTCGCCATGTTCCAGGAGCATTACAACCTTCATCTGCTCCACATCGACGCCTCCGATCGCTTCATCGGCGAACTCGAAGGCGTCAGTGACCCGGAAACGAAGCGCAAGATCATCGGACGTCTCTTCATCGAGGTTTTCGAGGAAGAGGCCAAGAAGCTCGGCGGCGCCGACTTCCTCGCCCAGGGCACGCTCTACCCTGACGTCATCGAAAGCGTCTCCTTCACCGGCGGTCCCTCGGTGACGATCAAGTCGCATCACAATGTCGGCGGCCTGCCGGAGCGCATGAACATGCAGCTCGTCGAGCCGCTGCGCGAGCTCTTCAAGGACGAAGTCCGCGTGCTCGGCCGCGAACTCGGCCTGCCCGAAAGCTTCATCGGCCGCCATCCCTTCCCCGGCCCCGGCCTCGCGATCCGCTGCCCCGGCGGCATCACGCGCGAGAAGCTGGAAATCCTGCGCGAAGCGGATGCGATCTATCTCGACGAGATCCGCAAGGCGGGCCTCTATGACGCCATCTGGCAGGCCTTCGCCGTGCTGCTTCCCGTGCAGACGGTCGGCGTCATGGGCGACGGTCGCACCTACGAATTCGTCTGCGCGCTGCGTGCGGTCACCTCGGTCGACGGCATGACCGCCGACTTCTACCACTATGACATGGAATTCCTCGGCCGCGCCGCCACCCGCATCATCAACGAGGTCCGCGGCATCAATCGCGTCGTCTACGACGTCACCTCCAAGCCGCCGGGCACGATCGAATGGGAGTGAGGAAACGGCGCGATCGGCGGCTACAGCGTAGAATATCGTAGAAAAGGCGGGAAAATCAGAGGTTCGGCTGTTTCGGGCGTTTGGCCATTTCCATTGCATAGCAGTGCGTGCAGCCGGCGGTGATGATCGAACACCCTGCCACAGGGTTCCAAGTGGAATCCGTCCACTCTATTTGAGTTTCAGCCATCAGATCCCCCACGCATTCGTCCGACCGGCGCTGCATTAGATCGCTCCGCGCATAGGATTGAGGATCTCAACTCCGGCAAAATCCCTTTCATTATCTGTTACCACCACGCAGTCGTTTGCGCCGGCGACAGCAGCGATGATCATGTCGAGCCCGCCGCGCGGCTTACCGGCCGCTTTGCCCGCCGCCATTAGCTGCGCCCAGATCAGGCCCGCTTTGTCGTCGAACGACAGGATGCGGCCAGCAAACAGAGCCTGAGGCCCTTCAGGCCCAGAGAACCACTTATCGAGGGCCTCGCGCTTCTTGCCTTGTGGCTTCTCCAAAATTCCGCGGCGAATTTCTGCCACCGTCAGTGACGCAATGAAGAGATTCTCATCGCGTTGCGTCGACATCCACGCCAGTAGCGAGTCAGATGGCTGCGGTCTAACAACATTGCTGATGATGTTGGTGTCCAGCAGATAGCGCGTCACAGATCGACCTTACGTCCCTCTTCACGGGGGCGGGAAAGATCGAGTTCCCCACCCACCAGTGGCGAACGCCGCAGCGCCGCGAGGATGCCGCCACGCTTCGGGGGATCGCCTGCGATTGATTTGCTGACGGTGGCGCGAAGCTCTGAGGCCTCGGGCGTGTCTTCGGACAGGCGCCTGGCTAGCGATCGGATAAGGTCGCGATCAGCGTCCCGGCCAAGCACTTCGAAGCGAGCAAGGCCGCGCTTGCCAAGGCGAGAGCGATAATTCTGGATGGCGCGCTTCTGTGAACTTCCCATGACTGGCTCCGATATTTCCAGTAATATAGCCAGAATTCGGGCGTATAGCAAGGTCGCGCGGTCGGTGGACGGTCTGGTCGCGGCGCAGTGGTATCGTCGCTAATCGTGTGATACGCCTTACTTGACGGTACTTTATGCGAAAGCGAAGGCACGATTTTCGCAAATGGCCCCAAAATCCAATGATTTCAAAAGCGCCGTTTTTTGACGGTCCACATGACGGTATTTCGGAGAGCGAAAAAATAATTTTTCAAGGGAAAAACAATGACTTAAGTCAGAGATAACAATCGAGTGGGAGTCATTTTGCCCATCCGGCGATGTGAAAAATAATCAAAACCGTCCTCCACCTTGTTCACGTGAGGCTTTAATTTAATCTGGATGTCATGCGCCGCTCGGAGATCGACAGTCAAAACCGCTATCTGCTCAAACTGCAGCATGATTACCGCCTGGCGGCGGACATCGTCGCCCGCGCCTGGGCCGGGTTCCCTGAAGTTCAGGCGATCTCCGTCATCGGCTCGGTTGCAAAGCCGCTCTGGAAGGAGGTCCCTCGCTTCAGGGGTTTCCGCAGCAGCGGCATCGAGGTCTGGCACGAATGCAGTGATCTCGACATGGCGCTCTGGCTCGACACGCAAGAGCGCCTCACCGAACTGAGCAAGGCATGCGCCCGCTCCTTGCGAGAGGCATTCGAATCCGGAGCCGGCATGAGTGTTCCGGGCAACAAGGTCGATACCTTCCTGTTCGAGCCGGGAAGTGATCGCTATCTCGGTCGCCTCTGCCGCTTCAACGAATGTCCCAAGGGCAAACTCGATTGCCTTACGCCCGGTTGCGGTGCGATTCCATTCAACAAGACCATTCCCGGGTTCACGCCCGGGGCCGATCTGCTGGCGCCGGCGCGATATGCGATGCTCTACAAGCGCGGCGTCGGCGTGCTGCGCTCGGCTCTTGACCTTCCGAAGGTCGATGAGGATTGAGATCGGCGGCAGCTAGGGTCTACAGCCGTCGTCGGGCTTGCAATACGGCAATGCCAAGTCTCATAACCGGTTTTCGAGTTTGAGGACGAAACGAGTGGACATTTCCGAAATCATCTTCGCCGGCGATACGCCGGGCATCGAGTGGCGGCTGCCGGTGTTCCGGTTCAAGGGGGCAAACGGCGCAGCGCCGCGGACCTATATCCAGGCGGCGCTCCATGCCAACGAGCTGCCGGGAACGGCACTTCTTCATTTCCTGCTCGAACGGCTCCGCCAGGCGGAGAATGACGGCGCCGTTCTCGGGGATATCACCATCGTTCCTCAGGCAAATCCGATCGGCGCGGCGCAGTCGCATTTCGGCGAACTGCAGGGCCGCTTCGATCTGGGCTCCCGCACCAATTTCAACCGGGATTTCCCGTTGATCTCCCTTGGCGAGCGTGACGGTCTGCTTGAAGGGCCGGACCGTTACTCGGCCGTCGATCGGCTGAAGCGGCACCTTCTTCATATGGCGCTCGGCGCGGATCTGGTGCTCGACCTCCATTGCGACGACGAGGGGCTGCAATATGCCTATATCGACGAGGTATTCTGGCCGGAGGCCGCCGACCTTGCAGCGGCCCTCGACATGGAGGCGGTGTTCCTTTCCGACGGGCAAAGCTCGGCCTTCGAGGAGGCGGTCGCCCATGCATGGAAGCACGAGAGCGAAGGCGAGCGCAGGACCGCCCTGCCCGGCCGCCTGTCGGTGACCGTGGAATTGCGCGGCACGCGCGACGTCTATCCGGAAATTGCGCGCAAGGACGCCGAAAGCATGTTTCGCTTTCTTGCCGGCCGCGGAGTCGTTGCGAGCACCGGCGTCGGCCTTCCGGCTTTTGCCGGCAAAGCCGTGCCGCTCGACAATATCGAGATGATCCGCGCACCGGAGGCCGGTGCGGTCCTCTTCCACCGCGATATCGGCGACAGCGTCGAGGCCGGAGAACTGCTGGCGACCATCCTGGTCCGCCCCGGCGTGCCGGGCGGCACCGTCGAGGTTCGGGCGCCGCAGGATGGGCTCATCGTCACGCGCGTCTCCACCCGTCTCGCCCGCCGCCGGTCCGACCTGATGAAGATCGCCTGCGCCGGGCCTTCGCGTGCGGCGCGCAAGCCGGGGACGCTGGAGGCCTGAACCCGCCGTTTCGACCAGTCGCGGTGCGGAACCGCTTGCCTTTCCGCCTGTGGGAAACGACTATGATCCGATCCACTGCTCCACAAGGAATACCGGATGTTCGACGCCCTCGCCCGCCAAGCCGACGATCCCTTGCTGGCCCTGATCGGCCTGTTCAGGAAGGATGAGCGCCCCGGAAAGGTCGATCTCGGCGTCGGTGTCTATCGCGACGAGACCGGACGCACGCCGATCTTCCGGGCCGTCAAGGCGGCGGAAAGGCGGCTGCTCGAAACACAGGACAGCAAGGCCTATATCGGCCCCGAAGGCGACCTCGTCTTCCTCGATCGGCTATGGGAACTCGTCGGCGGCGACACGGTCGAGCGGAGCCACGTTGCGGGCGTCCAGACGCCCGGCGGCTCCGGCGCCCTCCGCCTGGCGGCTGACCTCATTGCGCGCATGGGCGGCCGAGGCATCTGGCTCGGGCTGCCGAGCTGGCCGAACCACGCGCCGATCTTCAAGGCGGCCGGGCTCGATATCGCCACCTACGACTTCTTCGACATTCCGTCGCAGTCGGTAATCTTCGATAACCTCGTGAGCGCGCTGGAAGGTGCCGCACCCGGCGACGCCGTGCTGCTGCATGCAAGCTGCCACAACCCGACCGGCGGCGTCCTGAGCGAAGCGCAATGGATGGAAATCGCCGCCCTGGTCGCCGAGCGCGGCCTGCTGCCGCTCGTCGATCTCGCCTATCAGGGGTTCGGCCGCGGGCTCGACCAGGATGTCGCGGGCCTCAGGCATCTTCTCGGCGTCGTCCCGGAAGCGCTCGTCGCGGTTTCCTGCTCGAAGTCCTTCGGGCTTTATCGCGAGCGCACGGGCGCGATCTTCGCGCGGACCAGCTCTTCTGCGTCGGCGGACAGGGTGCGCTCAAACCTCGCGGGTCTCGCCCGCACCAGCTATTCCATGCCGCCGGATCACGGCGCAGCGGTGGTGCGGACGATCCTTGACGACCCGGAACTCAGGCGCGACTGGGCGGAGGAGCTCGAGACGATGCGGCTCAGGATGACCGGCCTGCGGCGGTCGCTTGCCGAGGGACTCCGCACCCGCTGGCAGAGCCTCGGCGCGGTCGCCGATCAGGAGGGCATGTTTTCCATGCTGCCGCTTTCCGAAGCGGAAGTGATGCGGCTGAGGGCCGAGCACGGCATCTATATGCCGGCATCCGGCCGCATCAACATCGCCGGGCTCAAGACGGCGGAAGCCGCCGAGGTTGCCGGCAAGTTCACCAGTCTCTGATCTCTTGTCTTATGCTCCGGGCCTTTTCCGACGCGCGGCGCCCGGCTATGTCCTCCCGCATCTGGAAGTACGGAGAGATTCGGCATGACGGTTACGATCTACGGCATCAAGAACTGCGATACGATGAAGAAGGCGCGGAACTGGCTCGACAGCCGCGGCACTTCCTACGATTTCCACGACTACAAGGCGGAAGGCATCGATCGTGCGCGACTCGAGCGCTGGTGCGCCGAACTCGGTTGGGAGACGCTGCTCAATCGCTCGGGCACCACTTTCCGCAAGCTGGATGAGGCCGACAAGCGGGACCTGACGGCCGACAAGGCGATCGCGCTGATGCTCGAGCAGCCGTCGATGATCAAGCGCCCGGTGCTCGAGGCCCAGGGCAGGCTGCTCGTCGGCTTCAAGCCGGAACTCTACGAAGCCGCGTTCGGGGCTTAGACCATGTCGAAGACGACCCGGGCGACGCAGGCTCTCGCAAAGGCCGGCGTGATCTTCACCGTTCACAGCTATGACTACGATCCCGGTGCCGAACGCGTCGGACTGCAGGCGGCTGAGGCGCTCGGCGAAGACCCTTCCCGCGTGCTGAAGACGCTGATGGCCGAGGTGGACGGCAAGCCGGTCTGCTGCATCGTGCCCTCGGACCGGGAGGTGAGCATGAAGAAGCTCGCCGCAGCCTTCGGCGGCAAGTCGGCGAGCATGATGAAGCCGGCGGACGCCGAGCGGCTCACCGGCTATCACGTCGGCGGCATCAGCCCCTTCGGGCAAAAGAAGACCGTTCCGGCCGCAATCGAGGAAGCGGCGCTTGCCGAAGAACTGGTGTTCATCAATGGCGGGCAAAGAGGTCTGCAGGTACGGCTTGCACCGAAGGACGCGCAGGCCGTGTTGCGGGCAGTCGCCGCGCCTTTGATCGCCTGATCTCTGCGCAGAAGAAGGGCGCGCGTCAGCCGAGTCTCGAAAGCAGCGTCGCGAGCTCGCGTGCCTCTCCTTCGCTCAGTTTCGCGCCGACATGGCGCGCAATCGAAGGCGCATAGGTCTGCCACATGCGCTTCCGGGTGTCCCGCCCCTTCTCGGTCACCACGACCCAGCAGCCGCGGGCGTCTTCGTCGAAGGCCTTCCGTTGCACGAGTCCTTCCCTCTCCAGCCGGTCGATCAGGCGCGAAAGATTGTACTGGGCAAGCAGCGTGCGCGTCTCGATCTCGAAGGGGCGCAGTCTCCCGCCATCCGCCTTCACCAGTTCCCACAGCACGTCGTACCAGGCCAGCGGCGGCAGGTCCGCCTCCTTGAAATCCTTTTCGATGGCGGATAGCAGGCGCTGCTGTGCCCGCATCAGACCGATCCATGCAAGGGTAGCGGCCTCGGTCGGCTCGCTGCGTTCCGTCTTCTTCGTGCTCATAGATGCAATTACATCTATCTTGACCCATCTGGCAAGACAAGTTATATGCAGATGCATCTAAATCGAACCGGGAGCGACCGATGACCGCGCAACTCACCCTGATCAGCCACCATCTCTGCCCCTATGTGCAACGCGCCGCGATCGTGCTTGCGGAAAAGGGCGTGCCCTTCCAACGCGTCAATATCGATCTCGCCGACAAGCCGGACTGGTTCCTGAGGATTTCACCGCTCGGCAAGGTGCCGCTGCTGCGCATTCCCCAAAGCGAGAGCGAAGCGATCCTCTTCGAGAGCAGCGTCATCTGCGAGTATCTGGAGGAGACGCAGACCGGACCGAAGCTTCATCCCGCCGATCCGTTGCTGCGCGCGCGCCATCGCGGCTGGATGGAGTTCGGCTCTTCCATCCTTGCCGATCTCTGGGTCTACGAAACGACGCAGGACCCCGCGGCACTGGAGGCCAAGCGCAAGGTCCTCCAGGCGAAATTCGCGACCGCGGAGGCGGAGCTTGCCGAGGGTCCGTATTTTGCAGGCAGCCGCTTCAGCCTCGTCGATGCGGTCTTTGCGCCGATCTTCCGCTATTTCGACGTGTTCGATCAGATCTCCGACCGCGGCATCTTCAAGGGTCTGCCGCGGGTCGTCGCCTGGCGCGAGGCGCTGGCCGGGAGGCCGAGCGTGAAAGCCGCAGTGGGCGAGGACTATCCACAACGGCTGATGGCGTTCCTCGAGCAGCACCAAGCGGCGTTGCTCGACACCGGAAGAGTGGCGGCCTGAAGAACCCTTCTGTTTTCCGCGGAACCGGTCTAAAACCGCTGACATCCGCAAGAAGACGAGCAGGAGCCGCCATGAACGCCCCCCTCCAATCCACGAGGAATCCAATCGATCCCGTCAAGCTCGAAAAGCTCGCCGAGGTCGCCATCAAGATCGGTCTGCAATTGCAGAAGGGTCAGGACCTGGTGATGACCGCGCCGATTGCGGCGCTGCCGCTCGTGCGTCTCATCACCAAGCACGCCTATATGGCAGGCGCCGGACTGGTGACGACCTTCTACGCCGACGAGGAAGCGACGCTTGCCCGCTATGCCCATGCGCCCGACGAGAGCTTCGACCGCGCCAGCGACTGGCTCTATGAAGGCATGGCCAAAGCCTATGCCGGAGGAGCTGCGCGCCTGGCCATCGCCGGCGACAACCCGATGCTGCTTTCGGCTCAGGACCCGGCGAAGGTCGCCCGCGCCAACAAGGCGAACTCGATCGCCTACAAGCCGGCGCTCGAGAAGATCTCCAATTTCGACATCAACTGGAACATCGTCTCCTATCCGAACCCCTCCTGGGCGAAGCAGATGTTCCCGGACGATCCGGAAGCGGTCGCCGTCGAAAAACTCGCAAACGCCATCTTCGCAGCGTCGCGGGTCGACGTCGACGATCCGATCGCCGCATGGAAGGACCATAATGCCGAGCTGCACCGGCGCTCGGCCTGGCTGAACGGAGAGCGCTTCGCCGCCCTGCATTTCACCGGGCCCGGCACCGACCTCACCGTCGGACTCGCCGATGGGCATGAGTGGCACGGCGGCGCCTCGGTCGCCAAGAACGGCATCACCTGCAATCCGAACATCCCGACCGAGGAGGTGTTTACGACGCCGCACGCGCTGCGCGTCGAAGGCCATGTTTCGAGCACCAAACCGCTCTCCCACCAAGGCACGCTGATCGACAATATTCAGGTGCGTTTCGAAGCCGGCCGGATCGTCGAGGCCAAGGCTTCGCGGGGCGAAGAGGTGCTGAACAAGGTGCTCGATACCGACGAGGGCGCCCGGCGGCTCGGCGAAGTGGCGCTGGTGCCTCATTCCTCGCCGATTTCGGCCAGCGGCATCCTCTTCTACAACACGCTCTTCGACGAGAACGCCTCCTGCCACATCGCGCTCGGCCAGTGCTATTCGAAGTGCTTCCTCGACGGTGCAAGCCTCAGCCAGGAGCAGATCCGCGCCCAGGGCGGCAATTCGAGCCTGATCCACATCGACTGGATGATCGGCTCCGGCAAAGTTGACATCGACGGCGTGCGCCTCGATGGCAGCCGTGTGCCCGTCATGCGCAAGGGCGAGTGGGCCTGATCGTTTTGCGGCATGGCGGTGCCCCTCATCCGCCTGCCGCACCTTCTTCCTGCGGACGGGGCGAAGCAGACTCGCGGCAGCGTATCATTGCGGACATCCGCTCTCTCCGCTTGCGGGGAGAAGGTCGGTCCTCTGGTTAAACTCGAAGAGAGGGGGCGGATGCCGCGCGGCGCGTCGCCTGTGCATACTGGCTCATCCACACGCTTGCGAAGACGGTTGCGATCCCAAGCACCTGCACCGCCGTCAGCTGCTGATCGAGTACGGTCCAGCCGATGAGGATCGCGACGACCGGGCTCAAGAAGCCGAGCGGCGAAACCTGGGAGGGTTCGAGCCGCGATAACCCGCGGAACCAGAGCAGGTAGGTGAAGGCCGTGCCGATCAGACCGAGATAGGTAAAGCCCAGAATATTGGCTGCAGTGAGCGATGGCAAAGAGGGTTCCAGCAGGAAGGCGACCGGCACCAGAAGCAGTCCGCCGGCCGCCAATTGCCAGGCGGTGAAGGTGAGCGGCGAGACCGGCGGCGTCCAGTGTCGGCTCAGCACCGTGCCGAATGCCATGGAGACGGCGCCTGCCAAGCCAGCCGCGACGCCCATCGGATCCAGCGCCGCTTTCGGCGTCAGCACCAGGAGCGCGACCCCCGCCATGCCGGCAACGCCGGCAACGACGCTCAAGGCACGGGCCGGCGAGCCGAGAACGATGCGCGACAGGACGATCACGATCAATGGCTGAATGGCTCCGACGGTTGCCGCAACACCGCCGGGCAGCCGGTAGGCGGAAACGAAAAGCATCGTCTGGAAGAACGAGAAGTTGAGCGCGCCGAGCACGAAACTGCGCGCCAGCCATACACCCGTCGGCATTTGCCGGACGACAAGCAGCAGCAGCAGCCCTGCCGGAAGCGCCCTGAGCATTGCGACCGTGACCGGGTAACCCGCCGGCAGAAATTCCGTTGTGACCAGATAGGTACTGCCCCATATGGCCGGCGCTATGGCCGTAAGCAGAATATCGGAGCTGCGGATACCCATATCTTCACCTCAAGAATCTCTACGTCAAGTTAACTCTAATCCAATTTATCTTGACGTCAAGATACATGGTGGCTACGACTTCAGGAAGGATGAAGCGTTCACTCCGATCGCTAGAGCATTTCAACGTTTCATAGAAACACTGAAATGCTCTAACCATTTGATCCAACGCACTTCCGGACGGAAAACCGTTACACACTTTTCCTGGAAGTACTCTAATGCAGACGGATATGGATCACGTAGACAAAATCCTGGCGCAGTGGCGCAGAGAGCGGCCGGAGCTGGATGTGACGGCCATGGGTCTGCTCGGCCGACTATCGCGGCTCCGGGCCCATCTCGCTCGTGAGGTGGAAAGCACCCTTGCCGAACATGGCCTGAACTCGGCGAGTTTCGACGTGCTCGCAACGCTGCGGCGCTCCGGCCCGCCCTTCCGGCTCTCGCCGGGCGATCTGTTGGGAACGACGATGGTCACCTCCGGCACGATGACCAACCGCATCGACCAGCTCGAGAAAGCCGGGCTTGTCGAACGCCTGGACAATCCGGAAGACCGGCGCGGCGTCCTCATCGCCCTGACGCCGCAGGGTCTCAAGCGCGTGGACGCCGCAGTCACTGACCATGTTGCCAACCAGCAGCGCCTCGTTGCAGGCATAGAACCCGACGAACGGGAGGCTCTGGACGCGCTGCTCAGGAAATTCCTCGCGGTCTTCGAATAGGTCGCCGGTCAGATCCGGCTCACCAGAGCCCTCACACGCTGGAGATGGCGTTTCCGCTTCGCCTCCGTCACCCGATCCATGTCGTGCAGAGTGAGCATGCGGAAGTCCAGCCCCTTGCCGCAGAAGGCGGCGATGCCGCGCTTCAGCAGCCGCCGCACCGGATTTCCCATGTAGAGATGCACGACCCACCAGGGGGATCCGGTACTGGTCAGCGCCCAGAACAGCTTGATGTTGCCGAGGCGAGGAATGATACGGCCGCCCGCCGCATCATGGTCGAAAGCGACCCCGGGCGCAAAGACGCGATCGAAGAAACCTTTGAGGATCGCCGGAAAATTGAACCACCATTGCGGAAAGACGAGCACGAGTCCGTCCGCAGCCCGCAGCCGCTCGACCCAGCGCGATACCCCGGAGGCGTCGTAACCTTTATCGAAATAGCTGCCCCGCTCGGCCACGGTCAGCCGCGGATCGAATCCTTCGCGATAAAGGTCGAGCAGATCGACCGTATGGCCTTTGGCCTCGAGCGTCTCCCTGGCCACGCGCGCGACACTCGCAGCGAAGCTCTCTTCTAGCGGATGGGCGAGCACCATCAGGATATGCATCAGAAGAGGCTGCCCTGCTTCGTCGGCTCGCCGGAGCGCGCAGGCCGCTTCTTCGGTGACTGCGGCGGAGTGCCGTCCTCGCCGGCGACCGCCGCCACGCGGCCGTCGGCGAATTCCAGCGAAAGCGCCATCCCGGGATGCACGGCAGCTGCCTGTTTCACCGGCTCGCCCGCGGCATCGCGCACCAGCGCGAAGCCCCGCTGCAGAACGCTGTGATAGGAGAGCGACTGCAGCACGCGATCCTGCGCCGAAAGCGCGCTTTTCATCCTGCGCAGATCGGCGGCGATCGCCGCATCCCCACGCCTGCTCAGGCTGGAGACGCGATCCGATGCGCGATGAACCTGGCCGATCAGCCGTGACGGCAGAACGCGGAGCGAGGCATCGGCGGACGAAATGCGCTGAGCGCCACGTTGAAGCTTGCGCTCGACGATGCGCTCGGCCCGGTTTACGGCATCTAAGACGCGCTGGCGCCGATCGACGATCCTTGCGGTCAGGAGCTCCGGCCGGAGATGGGCCGCATTGCGCTCGAAGCTTCGCCGCTTATTGGCCGTGTTCATCTGGAGGCCACGGCCGAGTCCGGCGGCCGCCTCGTCGAAGCGACGCCGCGGCAGGGCGAGCAATTGGTCGAGCGAGGGCAGCGCCCGTGCAAGCGAACGCAGCGTCTGGCGGCGATTGTCCATCTGCCGCGCCGCGGCGCCCTTGAGCCGGGCTGCGAGACCGGCGAGCTGGGCCTCGAGATCGGCCTTCACCGGTACCGCCATCTCGGCTGCACCGGTCGGCGTCGGCGCCCGCTGGTCGGCCGCATGATCGATCAGCGTCCAGTCCGTCTCGTGACCGACGGCCGAGATCAGAGGGATGGCGGAAGCCGCCGCGGCGCGCACCATGGCCTCGTCGTTGAAGCACCAGAGATCCTCGAGGCTGCCGCCGCCGCGCGCGACGATCAGCACGTCCGGCCGAGGAATGGCGCCGCCCGGCTGCAGCGCATTGAAACCTTCGATCGCTGCCACAATCTCCTCGCAGGCGCCGTCGCCCTGCACGCGCACCGGCCAGACGATGACATGGACCGGGAAACGGTCGGCAATGCGGTGCAGGATGTCGCGGATCACAGCCCCGGTCGGCGAGGTCACGACGCCGATGACCCTCGGCATGAAAGGCAGCGGCCGCTTGCGGCCCGCATCGAAAAGCCCTTCCGCGGCAAGCTTACGCTTGCGTTCCTCGATCAGCGCCATCAGCGCACCTGCACCCGCGGGCTCCAGCGAGTCGATGACGATCTGGTACTTGGACGAGCCGGGGAAAGTCGTGACCCGGCCGGTCGCGATCACCTCCATCCCCTCCTCCGGCCGGAACTTCAGCCGCGCGAAGGTGCCCTTCCAGACGACCGCGTCGATGCGGGCGCGATCGTCCTTCAAGGCAAAATACGCGTGGCCCGACGAATGCGGACCGCGATAGCCGGAAATCTCGCCCCGCACCCGGACATGCTCGAAGGTCTGCTCGATCGTGCGCTTGATCGAGCCGGACAGTTCCGACACCGAATATTCGGCGACGTTGGAGGGAGATTCGGAATCAAAGAACGAAGTCATACGTCACTTGTAGCCGACAGAGCGGCGAAGATCAGCAGCAAGGCGCGTTTTTCTACATCGTTTCCCGTCCCGTGTGGAATGGTGAAACGATCCGGAGCAATTCTGGAAGAGTGTGCGCCTCTCCCGATATTGCTCTATTGGACGTCGCGCCCGCCCTGCCCGAAGAAGCGCCGGGTCGCGTCGTCGGCCGGAAAGAAGGATTCGATCAGAACGCCCTCGACGAGCGCGTCCTGAGTCGAGCCGAAGGTCGAAAGCGTCGTGATGAAGCTGAGCGACGCTTCGCCGACGCGCAGTTCGATGGGCAGCACCGGCAAGCGGTCCGTCGCCGGGAAGTTCTCGATCGCCATTGCCACCGCCGGGTCGGCAACCAGCCTGTCCAGCCTTCGCTGCAATGGGCTGCGCGGCCCCTGCAGCCACGCCTCCATGCGAACCCGCTGAACGAGATCGGCTGCGGCGGCTTCCCAATTGACCACGAGACCGCGGACCTTCTCCGCACCGAGAAAGCCGTCGAGGAAGTTCTCCCCCGGCTTGAACGGAACGCCCGTGGCACCGACAAGCGCGTCGAAAGCCGGGTTGGTCAGCAGCACCGTATACTGATGGTCGAAAACGAGGCCTGGATAGGGATCGTGCCGGTCGAGCATCAGCCGGATGGCATGCGCGACAGCCGGAGGCATTGCATCGAGACCCGTCGCAGGCCGCGCCGCAACGCGCGGCCGGTAGCCCGCCGCGGTGAAGAGCGTGCCCTGTTCACGCGCGGGGACGTCGAGAACCGAGGCGAGCCGCAGGATCATTCCCTCGGACGGCTTGGAGCGGCCCGTCTCCAGAAACGAGAGATGGCGCGCGGAAATGCCCGCCGCCATTGCGAGGTCGAGTTGGCTCATGCGGCGATGTCCTCGCCATTCCTTCAGGCGGCTGCCGAATTCCATCTTTATCTTCCCTGTTGCGGGGGCAGCGTCGCCCGAACGCGGCACAAAATACATTACCTCGGAGGTAATTGGTTTAATGACCGCTCTGGTCCAGCATCTGCCCATCGACAACCGATGGAGACAGATATGTTCGACCTTTCCACCCGCTCTCTTCTCAACAAGACATTTCTCGCCGACGGCATCTTTTCGCTGATCGCCGGCTCGGCTCTCCTCGCGGCAGCGCCACCGATTGCGGCGGTCGTCAGTCCCGCCCTGTCGCCTGCGGTGATCATGGCGCTTGGCGCTGGGCTCCTCGTCTGGGGCGCCTTCCACCTTGCCGCGGCCAGAAAAGAAGGGCCGAGCGCCCTCGCAACGCGGATCAGCATCGCCGGCGACATACTCTGGCAGGTCGGAAGCCTGGCCATTCTTGCGTCTGCCTATTCGGCCTTGACGATCGCAGGACTGGCGCTGATCGTCGTGGCCATGGTGGGCGTCGCCGACTTTCTCTTCTTCAAGATGCGGGGCGCGTCTCAGGCGCGGCTGATCCAGGCGGCATGAAAGGATAGGCCCGGCGCAAAAGGCGCCGGGCCGATCCTTTAGCTTCAGACGGGCTCCCAGCCGTCTTTTTCGCTGGCGCGGTAGATCGCGTCGATGAACATCTGGTTCAGGCGCGAGTTTTCCAGCGTCACCACATCCTCCGCTTCACCTTTCGCAGCACGTGCGAAGGCCTCGGCCTCGAGCTTGTACTGACGCGCATCCTGGAAGCGGAAGAGCTGCGACTGGCCGTGGTTCTGGTTGGTCAATTCCACCTCTTCCCGGCCGTAGCGATCGGCATTGAAGGGCGATTTCACCTCGATGTAGCCCTTGTCGCCGTGGAAGACCATGACCTGGCGGGCGGCGAGCTGTGTCGAGATATAGAAGCTCAGCTCGAAATCGCCGAAGTCGGCACGAACGCTCGAATAGATGTCGGTGCCGAATTCCGGATCGCGCTCGGTACTGGCCTGGACGCGCAGCGGCTCCCTGCCGGTCGAAAACCGGGTCGTGATTGCCGGATAGACGCCGATATCCGGCAGACCGCCGCCGCCGAGTGAGGGGACGTTGCGCATGTTGCCGGGATCGCGGTTGTAATAGGTGAAGGCGCCCTGGACATGCCTGAGGCGCCCGATGGCACCTTCCGCGATGAGCGAGCGCACCTTCCGCCAGACGGGGCTGTAGGTCACCATATAGGCTTCCGAGATCAGCACCCTGTTGCGCTCGCGCGCCGCGATCACGGCATCGATCTCTTCGGCCTTGAGCGCCAGCGGCTTCTCGCAAAGCACATGCTTTCCGGCATCCGCCGCCTTGATCGCCCATTCGACATGTTGCGACGTCGGCAGCGGGATATAGACGGCGTCGATCGTGTCGGAGGCGAGCATTTCTTCATAGGAGCCGAAGGCATGCGGCACGGAGAAACGGTCGGCCATGGTCCTCGCCTTGGCGAGATCGCGGCTCGCGATCGCCGTGACGACGCAGTTCTCGGCGTCCTGGATGGCGGGTACGACGAGCTCGCGGCCAATCTTGGCCGTCGACAAAATTCCGAAACGCAGCATGAGGCAGACTCCTTTTCGTGCGCGGCGCGAAGGACGCGCGACATTCCCCTGGGTCACTAGCTGCGCCGAGACTATCCCCGAGGTACGTACCTAGCAAGCCGTGGCGAGGTCAGAAAAACCACGAATGCCGGTGTCATTCGATGGCGAGCTGGCCTATGTTTTTGCCGCAATCCTCCCCATCGCAGCTTGTTTTCATCCAACCACATGGAGCGAAACCATGAAAATGCGCAGACTTGGCCGTACCGGCCTCTCGATTGCCCCGCTCGTCTTCGGCGGCAACGTCTTCGGCTGGACCGCGGATGAGAAAACGTCGTTCTCGCTTCTCGATGCCTTTTTCGATGCAGGTTTTAACGCCGTCGACACCGCCGACGTCTATTCCTCCTGGGCGCCGGGCAACAGAGGCGGCGAGTCGGAAACGATCATCGGCAAATGGCTGAAGCAATCCGGACGCTCGCGCGACAGCGCCGTCATCGTCACCAAGGTCGGTTCGGAGCTCGGACCCGACCGCAAGGGCCTCTCGCGGCACTGGATCATGCAGGCAGTCGAGGAATCGCTGAAACGCCTGCAGACCGATTATATCGACCTCTATCTCTCCCACTGGCCGGACCCCGACACACCCTATGAAGAGACGCTTGCCGCCTACGATGCGCTTCTCTCCCAGGGCAAGCTGCGGGCGATCGGCGCATCGAATCTCGATGCGCAGCAGATGCGCGACGCTCTCGACGTCGCGGCGGCGAACGGCCTGCCCCGCTACGACGTGCTGCAGCCCGAATACAATCTCTACGACCGCGCTTCCTATGACGGTCCGCTACGCAATCTCTGCATCGCCGAGGAGATCGGCGTCATCACCTATTTCAGCCTTGCGAGAGGCTTTCTTTCCGGCAAGTACCGCTCACACAAGGATCTGGAAGGCTCCGCTCGCGGCGGCGGCGTCGAAAAATATCTCGACGGACGCGGCATGCGGATTCTCGGCGTCTTGGATGAAATCGCCGAGGAGACCGGCGCGAAACAGGCGGAGATCGCGCTGGCCTGGATCATCGCCCGCGACGGCGTCACCGCACCGATCGCCAGCGCCACCAATGCCGACCAGCTGGCAAGTCTGGTGAGATCGGCGGAATTGACGTTGCCGGAAGAGGCGATAAGACGGCTGAACGAAGTGAGCGAATAGAGGGGATTTGCCCTCGTCAGGAAGACCCGCCCCCGGCCGCAAGCTTCGGAAACCCTGGGTAAAGTTGCGCATGACTGCCCTCGTGGTTGGCCATGCCGGGCCTGGTCAGCAGCCCGCGCGGCTCGGCGTAGCTGCTGATCCTGCGGCGCGGCCTCTCGTGCCACTGGATGTTGAAGGCCCAAAGCTTGGGAAAAAAGCAGAGCGAGGCGTAGGGAAGGTGGTCGTGAATCCACCAGGCCAGGCTCTGCCAGCCGCCTTCGTGACGTTCCCGGTCCCAGACCCAGGGAATGGCGATGCAGGCGGTGGCCCCCATGCAGCCCTCCGCATCGCGCATGTCCCAGATATGGTCGGCGGCCGTTGCCGCATTCGTCGAGCAGTTGAGCCTGTTGGCGTTGCCAAAGGCGTTCACGGCACGGTTTCGGTAGCCCGAGCGGATGTGCAGCCGACCGAAGGTCGCCTCGAGCGGTTCCAGAAGTTCGCCGCACAGTTTCCGTCCGGCCTCGATCGCCAGTTCCGGATCGTCGGGGATATTCGGAATCCCGTAGAACTCCGCGATCTCGGAGTGAAGGAAATCGCGCAGGAAAAAGTTCTTCGAGAGGCGTACGCGCCCGAGGTCTTCAAGCGATTTCATCGACCCAGGTTTCTTCATGCTTCCCTGCTTTCAGTTGCTGTGCTCACGCTCTGCGCTCACGCCTTCGCCACCGAAGCGCCGCCGTCGGCCAGCAGCGCCGCGCCGGTCACGAAGCTGGCACCGTCCGAGGCGAGATAAAGCGCCGCTTCGGCGATTTCCTCGGGTCGCGCAATGCGCTTCAATGCGTGCAGCCCTTCCACGAAACCGCGCGTCTCGGGCGCCGCTCCCGGGAGGTTCGCGAAATTGGCGGGCGTGTCGGTGCCGCCGGGCAGCAGCGCGTTCACGCGGATGCCGCGCGCGCCAAGCTCGACGGCCAGCGCCTGCACCAGCCCGATCAGTCCCGCCTTGCTCGCCGCATAGGGGGCGACCCCGGCAAAGCCGGCCGTGTGGCCGACGAAGCTCGAAGTGAAGGTGAGCGAACCACTGCCCCGCGCCGCGATTGCCGGAACCTGATACTTCACCGCCAGGAAGGCGCTCGTCAAATTGGTATCGAGCGTCTCGCGCCAGCCTTCGACGCTGAGCGACGAAATCTCTCCCATCGCACCGAGCGCCCCGGCATTGTTGAAGGCGGTATCGAGCCCGCCGAAGCGGCGCACCGCCAGTTCGACCAGCGCCTCATGCAGGGCTTCGTCGCGCACGTCGCCGGCAAGCGCTGCCGCCTCGCCGCCCTCTCGGGCAATCTCGTCGGTAAGCTCCGCAAGCGCATTCTCGTTGCGGGCGGTGACCACGACCTTTGCCGCCTCGCGCGCAAAGAGCAGCGCGGCGGCGCGGCCGATACCCGAGCTTGCGCCGGTGACGATCGCGATCTTACCTTCCAGTCTCGACATGATTCTTCTCCATCCGATTGCGTTGACGGCGGGACCATTGCCGATGCGCCACGCTGCAACCACCCGATTTCCGCCTGAAGTGAAACGGACACCCTTCGCGAAAGCGACGAATTTGACCCGCGTCTCATGCGCTTTTTGCAGTCGCGAGGAACAAATCTTCGCCCTTTGCTGTTGATTGCGGGTCGAAGGCAACACGAAGCAGACGAGGAAGGAAACCCGAAATGGCCAAAGAAAAAACGCTGGACGACCTGTTCCACGATACGCTCAAGGACATCTATTATGCCGAGCGGAAAATCCTGAAGGCTTTGCCGAAGATGGCGCGCGCAGCCCAGGCCCCTGAGCTAAAGGCCGCGTTCGAGAAGCACAAGGAGCAGACCGAGACCCATGTGGAGCGGCTGCAGCAGGTATTCGAAATGATCGGCAAGCGGCCGCAGGGCAAGACCTGTGAGGCGATCGAGGGCATCGTCGCCGAGGGCGAAGAGATCATGGACGAATTCAAGGGCACGGCCGCGCTCGATGCGGGCCTCATCTCCGCCGCGCAAGCGGTCGAGCATTATGAAATCTCCCGCTACGGCACCCTGAAGACCTGGGCAAAGACCATCGGTCTCAAGGATGCGGTATCGCTGCTCGACGCGACTTTGAAGGAAGAAGTCGTCACCGACGAGGACCTGACGAAACTCGCGATGGCCCAAGTGAACAAGAAGGCCGCGTAAGCCGTCACGACGGCCGGCGCTCCCCGCCGGCCGTCACCCGCTGTGGCGGAAGAAATCGATGAAGGCCCGGAGCGCCGGACGCATCAGCCGGCGGGTTGGATAATAGAGGAAGGGGCCCGCATAGGGCGCGCACCAGTCCTCGAGCACCCGGACCAATTTGCCCTCACCTACATATCCGCTGACGCGCGGCTCGAAGAGATAGGCGAGCCCCGCACCGCCGATCGCAGCCTCGATGATCGGCCGGTCCTCGCCCAGAATGAGCGGGCCGTTCACCGAAACGGTCAGTTCCTCCCCCTCTTTCTCGAACTCCCAGCGATATAAGGTGCCGTTGGAGAAGCGGCGGCGGATGCAGCGATGGCCCGCCAGATCGCGCGGGTGCCGCGGCCGCTGGAAGCGCTCGAAATAGGTCGGTGCGGCGACGACCGCGCTTTTCAGTTCCGGCCCGACCTTCACCGCGACCATATCGGCCTCCAGGCTCTCGCCGAGCCTGATGCCGGCGTCATACCCCTCCTCGACAATATCGGTGAAGCCGTCCTCATTGGCGATTTCGAGGACGATGTCCGGATAGCGCCCGAGGAAGTCGCCAAGGCGCGGCGCCAGAATGAGGTCGGCTGCAAAACGAGGGGCGGTGACGCGCAGTTTTCCGGCCGGACGATCGCGCGCCTCCGCCGCCCGCTGCAGCGCCTCGGCAATGTCGTCGAGCGCCGGCCGCAGCCGCTCCAGCAGGCGCTTTCCCTCCTCCGTGGCCGCGACGCTGCGCGTCGTGCGCGCGAGGAGACGAACGCCGAGGCTCGCCTCCAGACTGCCCACGGCGTGGCTGACGGCAGATGGCGCGATGCCGAGTTCCTTCGCCGCCCCGCGAAAGCTGCCATGGGCGGCGACGGCGGAAAGGACGGCCAGTTGGGAGAGCTGTGTGCGGTTCATTGATCGAAATAATAGAACAGCCCGTGAGAATTGACAGAGATTTTCAACCGGCCGCGCGGCACCTATCTTCGCCTTGTCGTCGGGCCCATGCCGAAAGGCTCAGTCCAGCGATATGCTTCTCCATCTTCTTCGCGAACGCCGTATGCCACCCCGCAGGCCGCGCGTTCAGCCCGAAAGGAAATCCAATGAAGACCCGCAAGCTCGGCAATGAACTCACCGTTTCGGCCGTCGGCCTCGGCTGCATGGGCATGAGCTTCGCCTATGGCGAAGCCGACGAGAGCCAATCGATCCGCACGCTACACCGCGCCATCGAACTCGGCGTCGACTTCTTCGATACGGCGGAAGTTTATGGGCCTTATGAGAACGAGAAGCTCCTGGGCAAGGCGCTGAAGAACCGGCGAGACCAGGTGGTGATCGCCACCAAGTTCGGTTTCCGCATCGACCCCGACAAACCCGCCGCCGAGGCAGTCAAAGGCGTCGACGGCCGGCCGGAAAATGCGAAAGCCGTCGCCGAGGCCTCCCTCAAGCGACTCGGAACGGACGTCATCGACCTCTATTACCAGCACCGCATCGATCCCGCCGTGCCGATCGAGGAAACCGTCGGCGCGATGGCGGAACTGGTGAAGGAGGGCAAGGTGCGCGCACTCGGGCTTTCCGAGGCAAGCGCCGCCACCATACGCCGTGCCCATGCCGTGCATCCGATCGCAGCGATACAAAGCGAGTATTCGCTCTGGTCGCGCGACCCGGAACAGGAGGTGCTCGATACCTGCCGCGAACTGGGGATCGGCTTCGTGCCCTACAGTCCGCTCGGGCGTGGCATGCTGACGGGCACCATCCGCAAGGTCGAAGACCTCGCTGCCGACGATTTTCGCCGGTCGCTGCCGCGCTTCCAACAGGAGAACTTCGAGGCCAACGCCGCGCTGGTCGCAACCCTCGAAAGGCTGGCCGCGGAAAGAGGCGTGACGGCCGCCCAACTCGCACTCGCCTGGGTGGTCAACCAGGGAGATGACATCGTTCCGATCCCGGGCGCGCGCAGGATCGAGCATCTGGAGCAGAACGTGGCTGCCGCCGGAATCGTCCTCACCGACAGGGAACGCGCCGAACTCGGCGAAGCGCTCTCGCCAACGCTGGTCGCTGGAAAACGCTATTCCGACGCGTCGCTGGCAATGACGAACAGGTGAAGACCCGGCCGGCAGCGTCGAAGTCCTGGAGGGCATCGCAATTCCATTGCGATGTCCTACCTATGAGAAGATGTCCGCCTTCGTGGGAACAGGAGCGGCCTGCGGGGCGGATAGCCGCGTCTGTCACCGCTCCGGAAAGGAGGAAAAAACCATGTCCGAAGAGCAGGCCATCAGCGCGGTCGTCCATCTTTATGTCGACGGCATGGCCTTCGCCAACGAGGGAGCTTTGCGCAAGGCCTTCCATCCGAGCGCATCGATCGTCGGCAACGCAGGAGGAGCCGTCGAGTGGCAGACACGCGACGCCTTCATCGCCTCCATCGTGAGGGAAGGCGCGGCGTCCCCGGATACGCAGCCGCTCATGGAAGTGGAGATGGTCCACATCACCGGCGACGTCGCCAGCGTGAAGGTGATCGATGAATTCGCCGGCGCGCGCTATTCCGATTACCTGTCCTTGCTGAAGGTCGACGGGCGATGGCTGATCGTCAACAAGGTCTGGCACCGGCATGGCTAGTTGCGCGTCTCATAAGACGCGGCGGCGCTGTAGGACTTTTCGGAGGATTGCAATCTCTGCTTTTTCCTCATCCCTGCGCTCGTCACAGGGATGAGAGCAGCGCCGCGTGTGCGGCGCGGAAGCGTTCTTTCAGCCCAAGGACTTGGGCTGGCTGGATTCCTGTGACGAGCACAGGAATGAGGAAACCAAACCGGCTCCCCCTCACCTATTCATCAAGCGCGCAGCACGCCCCCGGTGCTCTTTGCCACGTTGGCGACGATGCGCGAGGTCAGCGCCTCGAAATCCTCATCGGTCAGCGTGCGCTCTACCGGCTGGATCGTTACCTCGATCGCTACCGACTTCCTGCCCTCGCCGAGAGATGCGCCTTCGAAGACGTCGAAGACGTTGACGGCCGCAACCAGTTTGCGGTCGGCGCCGGACGCGGCCCTGACGATCGCAGCGGCCTCGACCGCCTTGTCTACGACGAAGGCGAAGTCGCGTTTGACTGCCTGGAAGGGCGAAAGCTCCAGTGCCGGCTTGGTGCGGGTCGCCTTCTTCTTCGGCTCCGGCATGGCATCGATATAGATCTCGAAGCCTGAAAGCGGCCCGGAGACGTCGAGGGCGTCCAAGGTCTTCGGGTGGAACTCCCCGAAAGCGCCGAGCACGATCTTCGGGCCCAGCTTGATCGTTGCCGAGCGGCCGGGATGATACCAGGCGGGACCGCCGGCTTCGAACTGGACATTGGCCATCGGCACGCCGCAGGCCTCGAGCACGGCGATGGCATCGGCCTTCGCGTCGAAAACATCGACCGGCTTGCCGCCGCCCTTTACGGCGTTCGACCACGACCGGCCGGTGCCGTTGAGCGATGCGGTGCCGCGGCGGATGCCGCCGGCGACGCGGCGCTGCGCCTCGGGCGTGTCGCCCTCATAGATGCCGGAAACCTCGAAGATCGCGACATCGCCGTAGCCCTTGTCGGCATTGCGCTGCGCCGCGGCCAGGAGGCCCGGCAGGAGCGACGGCCGCATGTCCGACATGTCGGCGGCGATCGGATTGGCCAGCTTCAGTTCCGGCCGGCCGCCGCCGAAGAGTTTTGCATGCTCTTCCGGGATGAAGGACCAGGTGACGGCTTCGAGCATGCCGCGGCTTGCGAGCGCACGCCGCGCCTGGCGCGTGCGGATCTGCAGCACCGTCAGGATCTTGCCGTTGACGGCATTGTGGCTTGCAAGCGGCGCGGCGACGATGTTGTCGACGCCATGGATGCGCATGACCTCCTCTACGAGGTCCGCCTTGCCGTCGATGTCCGGCCGCCAGGAAGGGACGGTTACCGTCAGGCGTTCGCCGGAGCCCTCGACGCCGAAGCCGAGCTTCCTGAGGATGGAAACGCTCTCCTCGGAGGAGACCTCGAGGCCGGTCAGGCGCTTGACCTCTGAGACCGGGAAATCGAGGGACTTGGGCTCGTGGCCCTCATAACCGACGACGTCCATCTTGGCCGCGGTACCACCGCAGAGCTCCAGCACCAGTTCGGTCGCCCGTTCGAGGCCAGGCGCCATGTATTCCGGATCGACGCCGCGCTCGAAGCGGTAGCGCGCATCGGTGATGATGCCGAGCGTGCGGCCGGTCTTGGCGATGTTCATCGGATCCCAGAGCGCCGATTCGATCAGCACGTCGGTCGTCGCCTCGTCACAGCCGGAATGCTCGCCGCCCATGATGCCGCCGATCGACTCGACGCCTTCTTCGTCGGCGATCACCACATTGGCGGGCGACAGCGTATATTCGCGCGTGTCGAGCGCCAGCACCTTTTCGCCTTCCCTGGCACGGCGGACCGTCAGGTTGCCCTCGACCTTCGCCGCGTCGAAGACATGCAGCGGCCGGCCCTGGTCGAAGGTCAGGTAATTGGTGATATCGACCAGCGCGTTGATCGGGCGGAGGCCGATGGCAGTCAGCCGCTGGCGCATCCAGGCGGGGCTCGGGCCGTTCTTCACGCCGCGCACGAGGCGAAGCGCGAAGCCGGGGCAGAGATGCCTGTCCTCGCCGAGATCGAGGCGGACCTTGACGGGCGTCTCGCCTTCCACGGCGAAGGACGGCGCCGGCCGCGTCTTCAAGGTGCCGAGACCGGATGCCGCGAGATCGCGGGCAATGCCGTGGACGCTGGTGCAATCCGGCCGGTTCGGCGTCAGGTTGATTTCGATGACCGGGTCGTCGAGGCCGGCATAGGTCGCATAGCTGGTGCCGACCGGCGCGTTCTCGGGCAGATCGATGATGCCGGTGTGGTCGTCGGAGATCTCCAGCTCCTTTTCCGAGCACATCATGCCGCGGCTTTCGACGCCACGGATGTTGCCGACGGAGAGCGTCACGCCGATGCCGGGCACATGGGTGCCGGGCGCGGCAAAGGCACCGACGAGGCCCTTGCGCGCGTTCGGCGCGCCGCAGACGACCTGCACCGGCTCGCCGGAGCCGGTGTCGACCATCAGCACTCTGAGCTTGTCGGCATTCGGGTGCTGCTCGGCGGAGATCACCCTGGCGATGACGAAGGGCTTGAACGCCGCCTTGTCGTCGACATCCTCGACTTCCAGCCCGATCATCGTCAGGCGGGCGCAGATTTCCTCGAGCGAGGCGTCGGTTTCCAGATGGTCCTTCAGCCAGGAAAGCGTGAACTTCATGATGTCACCTGTGTCCTTGATTTTCTGCGCGGGTCACGCCGAGAGGCCGCCGAAGAGCGTCGGCATGTCGAGCGGGCGGAAGCCGTAATGGGTCATCCAGCGGACATCGGCATTGAAGAAGTCGCGCAGGTCGGGCATGCCGTATTTCAGCATGGCGATGCGATCGAGGCCCATGCCCCAAGCGAAGCCTTGATATTCGTCCGGATCGAGGCCGCCGGCCCTGAGCACGTTCGGATGCACCATGCCGCAGCCGAGAATCTCCATCCAGTCCTTGCCCTCGCCGAACTTGACGATCGGGCCGGAGCGGTCGCACTGGATGTCGACCTCGAAGGAGGGTTCCGTGAACGGGAAGAAGGACGGGCGGAAGCGCATCGTCACCTGATCGACCTCGAAGAAGGCCTTGCAGAATTCCTCGAGCACCCAACGCATATTGGCGACATTCGCCGTCCTGTCGATGACGAGACCTTCCACCTGATGAAACATCGGCGAGTGGGTCGCGTCGGAATCCTGGCGGTAGGTCTTGCCCGGAATGATGATGCGGATCGGCGGCTGCCCAGCCTCCATCGTGCGTATCTGCACCGGCGAGGTGTGCGTGCGCAGCACCTTGCGCTCACCCTTCTCGTCGGGCGCGAAGAAGAAGGTGTCGTGCATCTCGCGGGCCGGATGACCTTCGGGGAAGTTCAGGGCCGTGAAGTTGTAGTAGTCCGTCTCGATATCCGGCCCCTCGGCAATCGAGAAACCCATGTCGCCGAAGATCGCGGTGATCTCGTCCACGATCTGGCTGATCGGATGGATGCGGCCGCGCTCGGCCGGCGAGGAGCGGACGGGCAGGCTGATGTCCACCGTCTCGCGCGCCAGCCGTTCGGCGATCGCCGCGTCCTTGAGCGCCGTCTTGCGGGCGGAGATCGCCTCCGTCACCGTGTTCTTCAGCGCATTGATGCGCGCGCCGCGGGTCTGGCGCTCCTCCGGGCTCATCGAACCGAGCGTCTTCAGCAGTTCCGAGATCGATCCCTTCTTGCCGAGCGCGCCGACGCGCACCGCCTCGATCGCACCCTCGTCGGCGGCGGCGTCGATTTCCGCCAGCAAGGTCCGTTCCAATGTTTCCAGTTCGCTCATTCTGTCCTGCCTCGATGCGGTTCGTGTATCGGTTCGACACTTCGGCGCTAGGACCGCCCCGCGAGCCGAACAAGAAAAACCCGCGCCAGCCCTGCCAGCGCGGGTTTCCCAACAATTTCAGAAACGGTCTTGGGAAAACGCTGGCTTAACGGACAGCGCTTTCAAACTCGTTTGCCGTGCCGGCTTCCTTGAGATAGGCGAGCGCCTTCTTGGAAGCTTCGACCAGGGCGCCGAATGCTGCCGGCTCATGGATTGCCATGTCGGACAGAACCTTGCGATCGACTTCGATACCGGCCTTGTTCAGACCGTCGATGAAGCGGCCGTAGGTAAGGCCGAACTCGCGGACGGCAGCGTTGATGCGCTGGATCCAGAGCGCGCGGAAATTGCGCTTGTTGACCTTGCGGTCGCGGTAAGCAAACTGCTTGGAACGATCCACCGCTGCCTTGGCGGCGCGGATGGTGTTCTTGCGGCGGCCGTAGAAGCCCTTGGCGGCCTTGAGCGTCTTCTTGTGCTTGGCGTGGGAGGTTACGCCGCGTTTTACACGTGCCATGTCATGATCTCCTTAAAATCCAAATCGCCAGACGTCTTAAAGACCGTTAGGCAGGTAGTTCTTGACGACCTTCTTGCCATCGGGCTCAGCGAGAACCATGGTTCCGCGCGCGTCGCGAATGAACTTGTTGGACCGCTTGATCATGCCGTGGCGCTTGCCAGCAGCAGCAGCTCGAACTTTGCCGGTTGCGGTGATTTTGAACCGCTTTTTGGCAGACGATTTCGTCTTCATCTTGGGCATTTTGCTACTCCATTGTTCTTGATATGCGAAACAGGCAGACGAAGCCCATTTCCAGCGTTAAGAACGGCCACGGCATGCCCTGCCGGACCGTTCGGACGGGGGCTTATAACCGCACATCCCGGAAAAGGCAAGCGGTCCGGAGGTCGCTCGCGTAAGCTTTCCCAAAAAGGAAAGCCGCCCCACGAACTCCTCCCGGGGCGGCTTCACCAAGCGTGTCTGGTCTGTCAGGCTCCGCCGATCACTTCGGCGCAAGAACCATCATCATCTGGCGGCCTTCGAGCTTGGGTTCGGCTTCCACCTTGGCGATTTCCTGGGTGTCGTCCTTGACCTGCATCAGAAGTTTCATGCCGAGTTCCTGGTGGGCCATTTCGCGGCCGCGGAACTTCAGCGTCACCTTGACCTTGTCGCCTTCCTCGAAGAAACGGTTCATGGCCTTCATCTTCACCTCATAATCATGGGTGTCGATGTTGGGGCGCATCTTGATTTCCTTGATCTCGACGATCTTCTGCTTCTTGCGCGCCTCGGCGGCTTTCTTCTGGTTCGCGTATTTCAGCTTGCCGAGGTCGAGGATCTTGCACACCGGCGGATCGGAGTTCGGTGCGATCTCTACGAGGTCGAGACCGGCCTCGTCCGCCATGCGGAGCGCCTGGTCGATCGGAATGCTGCCCAAGTTCTGGCCTTCGGCATCGATAAGCTGAACCCGGGGGACCCGGATTTCCTTGTTTGCGCGCGGTCCTTCCTTGACTGGAGCGTCCGCTTTGAAGGGTCTGCGAATGGTCGTACTCTCCTCGAGCTATTGATAGTAAATATTCGGTCAAACGGTCAGCGCGATCTCAAACAGAAGCGCTTGAAACAGTCACTGACGGCAATGTGTGAATTGCGGCTCCAGAGTCAATAGCATGGCCCGCAATGAAAATCATCCTCTGTCGATGCCCGAAAGAATCTGTTTTAGAAGGAAATCCGTCATGATCAGGCCTTCAGGGAGTTACTCGATGTCGACCACGCCGGCTGAAACCGAGATCACGCGGATCGAAGTGGGAACGGGAGATGCGGCCAGAAGCATCGCCATGCGTATCTTCCGCGCCGGAAATCCGTCGGATGTCCAATCGAAAGACCGGCAGCATCCAGGCCATCCGGCGCTCGTCTGGCTCGGCGGCTACCGATCCGACATGACCGGAACGAAGGCGGTGGAGGTCGAGCGGCACGCGCGCGAGGCCGGCACCGACTGCATTCGCTTCGACTATTCGGGCCACGGCGCGTCGGACGGCGACTACAGGGACGGCACCATCTCGCGCTGGGTCGAGGAGAGTCTCGCCGTGATCGATCACGCCGCGACGGCGCGCATGATCCTGATCGGTTCCTCCATGGGTGCCTGGGTCGCGCTGCGCCTTGCCGAGAAGCTCAAAAGCCGCGCCCGCCTCGGGGAAGGTGGGGTCGGCCGCCTCTGCGGCCTCGTGCTGATCGCCCCGGCCCCCGACTTCACCGCCGAGCTCATCGAGCCCAATCTTACCGATGCCGAAAGGACCTCGCTCGCCGAACGGGGTTATTTCGAAGAGCCATCGGAATACAGCCCCGAACCCAATGTTTTCACCCGCGCGCTGATCGAGGATGGCCGCAACAACCTCGTCATGAAAGGGCCGATCGAAACCGGCTGCCCGGTGCACATTCTCCAGGGCATGCGCGATCCGGACGTCCCCTACACGCATGCCCTCAAACTGATGGAGCACATGCCGGCTGACGACGTCGTCATGACCCTGATCCGCGATGGCGACCACCGGTTGTCCCGCGAGGAGGACATTGCCAAATTGAAACAGGCGATCGACGCCATGCTGACCAAGGCCTGAGCGCACGACTAGTCCATCCGGCCTAATCAAAATTCCCTGAAATTGCTTCGCAAGGCACTGCCAAACCCCTGCGCTGGCGGGCTTCGGCGTCCGTCTGCCGCGAGCCTTAACCATAAAACGGACTAGTCCGAATCAGGCGATTGACTCCGACAAGCGGAGTATATTAACTCTTTATTAACGATTAGAGCAGCGCAGGGGAAATTCCTAATAAAGCTGTCGACAACTTTTGATTGCGCGGATCGATCCGGAAGGTACGGATGCGGGCGCGTTGCAGGGGATCTGTATGCAGTCTTGGACCGGGGTTAAGGCAAGTTTCGCGGCGCTGTGTGCGCTTTTCATCTCCACGAACACGGCAATTCCCGCACAGGCGGGAGCTACTCCCTGGATGCAGACCGGCGCGGTGACCTCGCAGCCGATCGGGCATTACGAGTTCTGTCAGAAGCACAGGGGCGAGTGCAGCGTCCGTTCGAAGGCGACGGTGCCGCCGCGTGTCACCGCCGGCGGCTGGGCTGCCATTCGCCAGGTCAACGCTTCCGTCAACCGGCAGATCGCGCCGGTAACAGACATCGAGCTTACCGGCCGGGACGAGGTGTGGTCCTATCCGGGGAGACAGGGCGATTGCGAGGACTTCGCGCTCGAAAAGCGCAGACGCCTCATGCAGAAGGGCTTCTCCGCCGGCAACCTGCTGATGACGGTGGTGCGCAAGCCGGATGGCGAGGGCCATGCGGTGCTGACGGTACGCACAGCGCAGGGCGACTTCGTTCTCGACAATCTCGACGATGGGGTGAAGCTGTGGACGCACACGCCCTACCGCTTCCTCAAGCGGCAGGCGACGACCCACAGCGGCCGTTGGGTCACCATCGACAATGGCGGGGAAGTGCTCGTCGGTTCCGTCGGAAACTGATCCCGTCGAACGGTTCCTTTCAAAAAGGCCGCATCCTGCGGCCTTTTTTACGCGTGTCGGTGAAATCCTCAGATACCAAAGCGGGCGTTGAAGTAACGCGTACGCGTCGTCAAAACTCCTCCCGCCTGTGCTCGTCACAGGAATCCACCAAGACCACGTCCTTGGGCTGAAAGAGCTCATCACCGCGCCGCAGACGCGGTGCTGCTGCTCGCTGTAACGAGCACGACTCCAGAGCACTTCCAGGAAAAGTGTCTAACGGTTTTCGTCCGGAAGTCCGTTGATTCAAATGGGTAGAGCGCTTCAGTGTCTCTACGGAACATTGAAATGCTCTAAGCATTCCCGATGACGATGCCGGTGGCAAGAACCAGGCCGCCACCGAGCACCACCTGGAAGGCGGCCCTCAGGAAGGGCGTTTCCATATAGCGATTCTGGATGAAGGCGATTGCCCATAGTTCGAAGAAGACGATTGCCGCTGCCGTCATTGTCGCGGTCCAGAAATGCGGAATGAGATAGGGCAGAGCGTGGCCGAGACCGCCGAGTGCCGTCATGATGCCCGAGGCAAGCCCGCGCTTGACCGGCGAGCCGCGCCCGGAAAGCTTGCCGTCATCATGCGCCGCCTCGGTGAAACCCATCGATATGCCTGCGCCGACGGAGGCCGACAGACCGACGAGAAAGGTCTGCCATGTATCCTGCGTGGCGAAGGCTGCGGCGAAGATCGGCGCGAGCGTCGAAACGGACCCATCCATCAGTCCCGCGAGGCCCGGCTGCACATAGGTGAGTATGAACTGGCGGCGTGAGGTCTCATCTTCCTCGTCGCGCACGTCCACGGGCGTATGCTCCTCACCGAGCCGGCGGGCGAGCGATTCATGCGACTTCTCGGCAATCGCCAGATCGCCCAAGAGCTTGCGCGTCGCCGCGTCCCGCGTGCGCGCCGCAGCCTCGACGTAAAACCGGTGCGCCGCCTCCTCCATCGCCTCGGCTTCGGCGCGCGCCTTCTCGATCGGCATCTCGGCGATCAGCCAATCGGGTTTGCGCTCCGGAAAATCGCGCACGTGTTCGCGCCGAACGAGCGGGATGCGGTTGCCGAAACGGGCGACGTGCAGGTCGATCAAGGCCTGCGGTGGTGGCTCTCCTCCTCCGCCATTTCCTCGAAGACCCTTGCGGAATGGGGATATTTTTGGCGCAGAGCGTCGGCATAGGCGAGATAGATGCGTCCGTCATCCTCTTCCGAGGATATGGCCAGGGCAAGGATTTCCTGTTCGCTCAAGGACAGGAACGGACGTTTGTAACGGGAGAAAAGCCGGGAGAGCATCGCAAGACCTTCTTTAGAATAATTCTAAATAAGCGCCGATGCGTGAGGCGTCAAGGCGGTGGATCGGCGGCAACGCGTCCATCTTCGCGGCGCGCACTCGCCCCCTCCCCTTGTGGGGAGGGATTGGAAGGGGCAACCCTGAGGTTGAGTCAAACCGCCAGATCGAGCGCCTTTTCCTTCTCGATATAGGTGCGCTGCAGATCGGTGATGTAATCACGAACGATCGGCGCCGCGTCGCGTGATCGCGACAGCTGCATATGGAAGACGAGCTGGCTGCCGGTGCGGAACATCATTTCCGCGCTGATCAGGTAGAACTCCCACATGCGGGCAAAGCGCTCGTCGTACATCGTCACCACCTTGTCGCGATTCTCGTCGAAACGCGCGCCCCAATGGGCGAGCGTCGTAGCATAATGCACGCGCAGGAATTCGAGATCGGTCACCCAAAGGCTGTTGCGTTCGACCACCTCGAAGACCTCCGACAATGCCGGGGAATAGGCGCCGGGGAAGATGTATTTGCGGAGCCAGGCGCTCGCCATGCCGGGCGGGCTCATATGGCCGATCGAATGGAGCACGGCCAGCCCGTCATCCGGCATCAACGCATTCAGTTTCTTGAAGAACTCGTCATAGTGATGGACGCCGACATGCTCGAACATGCCGACCGAAACGATCCGGTCGAACGGCCCCTCGACGTCGCGGTAGTCCTTGAGTTCGAAGCGCACGCGGTCCGCCATTCCGGCCGCACGTGCCCGCTCGGAGGCGAGTGCCTGCTGTTCCTTGGAAAGGGTCACACCCAGCACCTCGACGTCTTCGAGCGAGGCGAGATAGAGGGCGAGATCTCCCCAGCCGCAGCCGATGTCGAGTACCCTCATGCCCGGCTTCAGACAGAGCTTTGCCGCAAGCAGCCTCAGCTTATTTCGTTGCGCAGCCTCCAAAGTCTCGTGCGGCTCGCGGAAATAGGCGCAGGAATAGAGCATGTTTTCGTCGAGGAAGAGCTTGTAGAAATCATTGCCGAGATCGTAATGATGCGCGACGTTCTGCTGCGCCTTGCCCTTGGGGTTGGCCTGCTGGCGCTTGCGAAAGCGCATCTTCACCGCCCGTAGCAGCTTCTGAATAGGATAGGAGCCGAGTGACAGGCGGTTGATCGAAAAGAGCGTCAGGAAGTCCCGCAGCGTCGAGCCTTCCTCGAACCGCATGGTCCCGTTCATATAGGCTTCGCCGGCGGCGAGCTCGGCATTGAAGACGAGGCTGCGATAGAGCCGCTTGTCGGTGAGCCGCATCGTCACGCTCGGCCCCGGCTCGCCGGCAAAGACGTGCCGCTTGCCGTCGGCATCGATTACCGTGAGCGTCCCCTTGCGAATGAACGACTTCATCATATGCGATAATGGAAACATGCAGTGCCGCGCCTCTCATCCCGATCCGGAGGGCGGCATCCTAAGCACTTCCAGAAAAAATGTGTAACGGTTTTCCGTGCGGAAGCGCTCGGTTTCACAGGCTTCGAGCGTTTCGCCGCTTCAATTGAACGGTGAAACGAGAACGGGGACGGCAGTCATCGACTACCGTCCCCGTTTCGATCTCCGTCAGGACAGATCAGTCCTTGGCGCGCTCGACATAGGACCCGTCTTCCGTCGCAATGACGACGCGGGTGCCGGCCTGGATGTGCGGCGGCACCAGGGTACGAACCCCGTTCGAAAGCACGGCGGGCTTGTAGGAGGAGGAGGCCGTCTGGCCCTTGACGACCGGCTCCGTCTCGGTGATTTCGAGAGTGACGTGGCGCGGCAGGTCGATGGCGATGGCAATGCCTTCGTGGATCGACAGCATCACGGCCATGCCTTCCTGAAGATAGGCCTTCAAGTCGCCGATGTCTTCGGAGCTCATGACGAGCTGGTCGTAGCTTTCCGGGTTCATGAAGTGGAAGCCTTCGCCATCTTCATAAAGGAAGGTGTGCTCGCGGTCTTCGACGAAGGCGCGCTCGACCTGCTCGGTCGTGCGGTAGCGCTCGGAGACCTTCACGCCGTCGGAGATGCGGCGCATGTCGACCTGCGTGACCGGCGTGCCCTTGCCCGGATGGAAGTTCTGCGCGGTGAGCACGACATAAAGCTTGCCGTCGACGTCGAGAACGTTGCCCTTGCGGACCGAAGAAGCGATGACCTTGACCATTAGTCTTCCTTGTAACAGAGGTATCAGCGACACGAGCGGGCCGGAGATCGGCCCGGAAGGGACGCGAAAATTCAGTTTTCGCGCCGCCACTATCCTAATTTCGCGCAAATAGCCAGCCTGAGCGGGCATTCGCGCGGAAGAAAGCCTGGACCGAACCGACCATGCCGCATGCTTCTCCCTGGTGGACACCCGATGTCCATGCCGACCGGCGCCCCTTCCTGATCGGGCGCAATCGCATCCAGTCGGCGCTCCGCCGGTTCTTCGACGAACGCAGCTTCGTCGAGGTCGACACGGCAGCGCTGCAGGTATCGCCGGGCAACGAGGCGCATCTGCATGCCTTTGCGACCGAGGCGCTTGGGCTCGACGGCTCCGTCCAGCCGCTCTATCTCCACACCTCTCCCGAATTCGCCTGCAAGAAGCTCATTGCCGCCGGCGAACGGCGCATCGCCTGTTTCGCCCATGTCTACCGCAACCGCGAGCGCGGCCCGCTGCATCATCCGGAATTCACCATGCTCGAATGGTACCGCGCCGAGGAGAGCTACGAGACGCTGATGAATGACTGCGCCGGAATTCTCGCGCTCGCCGCCGAGACAGTCGCCGCGCGGTCCCTCGTCTATCAGGGAAGAGCGTGCGATCCTTTCGCCGAGCCGGAGCGGCTCTCGGTCGCCGAGGCCTTCGCGCGCTTCGCGGGGATCGACCTTCTCGCCTCCATCCGGGAAGACGGCTCCACCGACCGCGACGGCCTCGCGGCGGCCATGCGGGAGGTGGGCCTGCGTGTCGCCGGAGACGATAGCTGGGCCGATCTCTTCAGCCGCGTGCTCGTCGAAAGGGTCGAGCCCAATCTCGGCTTCGGGCGCGCCACGATCCTCGACGAATATCCGGTCGCCGAGGCCGCACTTGCCCGGCCTGCAGCCGGCGACCCTCGCGTGGCAGAGCGTTTCGAGCTCTATGCCTGCGGCGTCGAACTCGCAAATGCCTTCGGCGAATTGACCGATGCCGCCGAGCAGCGCCGCCGGTTCGAGCTGGAAATGGCGGAAAAGGCGCGGGTCTACGGCGAGACCTACCCGATCGACGAGGATTTCCTCGCGGCGCTCGGCGGCATGCCCGAGGCGAGCGGCATCGCGCTCGGCTTCGACCGTCTTGTCATGCTGGCAACGGGCGCATCCCGCATCGATCAGGTTCTTTGGGCCCCGGTCGCGGAGGCCAGGCCATGACCGCGGAACGCGCCATCAGAACAGCGCGTGAGCTCGCCGACGCCGGTCTCGTCGGTCGAGAGCAGGAAGAGGCGATTTCCCGTGTCGCGTCCCGCTACGCCGTAGCCATCAGCCCAGCAATCGCGCGCCTTGTGAACCGGGACGATCCGAACGACCCGATTGCGCGGCAGTTCGTGCCCGACATGGCCGAACTCACGCTCATGCCGGAAGAGCGTGCCGATCCGATCGGCGACGGCACGCACAGCCCGGTTGCCGGCATCGTCCACCGTTATCCGGACCGGGTGCTCCTGAAGGCGGTTCATGTCTGCCCGGTCTACTGCCGCTTCTGCTTCCGCCGCGAGATGGTCGGCCCCGAGGGTCTCGGCACGCTCACGCCCGCGGAACTCGATGCGGCGCTCGCCTATATCGCCGGGCGCCCGGAAATCTGGGAGGTGATCCTGACCGGCGGCGATCCGCTGGTGCTCTCGCCCCGGCGGCTTGGCGAAATCATGGTGCGGCTCGCAGAAATCGAGCACGTCAAGGTCGTGCGCTTCCACACGCGCGTGCCGGTGGTCGAGCCCGAACGGGTGGATGCGGGGCTGATCGCCGCTTTGAGGAGCAGCGGCAAGGCGACCTATGTGGCGCTTCATGCCAACCATCCGCGGGAACTCACCGCCGAGGCGCGCGCCGCCGCCGCGCGGCTGATCGATGCGGGCATCGTCATGGTGAGCCAGTCGGTGCTGCTGAAGGGCGTCAACGACGACCCGGACGTGCTCGCCGCGCTGATGCGCGCCTTCGTCGAGACGCGGATCAAGCCCTATTACCTGCACCATCCGGATCTTGCGCCCGGCACCGGCCATTTCCGGCTGTCCATCGAGGAGGGCCAGGCGCTCGTCGCCTCGCTGCGTGGACGCGTCTCGGGCCTTTGCCAACCCGCCTACATCCTCGACATCCCCGGCGGCCACGGCAAGGCCATCATCAGCGCCAGCGCGATCGAGGCGGAGGGCGGCGGCTGCTACACGGTCACCGACTTCCGCGGGAACAGGCACGACTATCCGCCGAAGGGGTGAGGCCGTATCGGAACGTGAAAAGGCCGCCCGGATGATCCGCGCGGCCCTTCGCCATAACGTTGAAGCCGTTCAGCCCTGTTTGATCGGCGCGATCGAGATTTCGACGCGGCGGTTCTGGGCGCGGCCGACCTCGGTGGCGTTCGACGCAATCGGCCGCTCCAGGCCGTAGCCCACTGCCGACATGCGCCGCTGGTCGACGCCGCGGCTGGCGAGATAGTTGGCGACCGAGGCCGCGCGCCGCTCCGAAAGTCCCTGGTTATAGGAGGCGCTGCCGGTCGAGTCGGTGTGACCGTCGACGTCGATCAGTGTCTTGTTGAACTTGCGCAGCACGATCGCAACCGAGTCGAGGGTCGGGTAGAAGGCCGGAATCACCTGGTCGCGGTCGGTCGCGAAGGTGATGTTCGACGGCATGTTCAGGATGATGCGGTCGCCGGCGCGGGTGACCGAAACGCCGGTGCCCTGCAGCTGCGCCCGCAGTTCCGATTCCTGCTGATCCATGTAGTTTCCGACCAGGCCGCCGCCGAGAGCGCCGATGCCTGCGCCGACAAGAGCGGCATCACGCCGGCCCGCTGCGCTGCCGCCCACCAGAAGACCGGTCGCAGCGCCGAGACCCGCGCCGATCAAAGCGCCTCCGGCCGTGTTCGACATCTTCTGTTCTCCCGTATAGGGATCGGTGGTGGTGCATCCGGAAAGATAGACGGCCACGACAGCCAGGATGGCGCATTTCTTGATCATCGAATCAATTGTCCCCATTGGTGCTCAGGATCGGTTCATACTATCGATTGCGGCAGGAAGATGAAGGGGCCTTCTACTTTCCCCGATCGGGAGTATTGCGGTGCACCATTTCTGCCGGACCTCGCCATATTGCTGACCAGAGGGCCCGCTAACCGAAGGTTCACGCGCTTGGCGCTATGGTCTGCCGGGCCCGGTTCGGCGTAAAGAATGCGAACCGCGGGCGCCGCATGGAGCGCCCGCAAATCGTGAAGGGAAAAAATCATGGCGGTCGAGTTCGGCGATTCGCAACGCAGCCTCAGCGACACGCTCACCGGCATGATCGCGTCGATCAGAGGCAATACGATCACGCTGCGCGAGCTGATGATCGAGATCGGCGAGCAGGGCTTCCTCCTTCTTTGCGCGCTGCTGACCCTGCCGTTCCTGATCCCTGTTTCCATTCCGGGCGTCAGCACCGTCTTCGGGGCGGCCATCATTCTCATTTCGCTCGCGATCACCCTCAACCGCATGCCCTGGCTGCCGAAGCGCATCCTCGATCGGGAGATCGACACGGAAAAGCTCGTGCCGACGCTCCGCAAAGGTGCGGCACTGGTCTCGAAGCTCGACCGCTATGTGCGCCCGCGAGTCAATTTTTTGACCGAAGGCGCCCTGATGAACCGTTTCAACGGCCTGATGATCATGGCCGGTGGCGTGCTTCTCATGTTTCCGCTCGGGCTGATTCCGCTGTCGAACACGCTGCCCGGCATCGCCATCCTGCTCCTGTCGCTCGGCATCATCCAACGCGACGGGCTGATGGTGGCCGGCGGCTATTTCTTCCTGTTCGCGACCACCGTCTATTTCGCAGTTCTCGGCTATGCCGCTTTCGCCGCCGGCCAGGGGCTCTCGCACTTCTTCGTTTCGTGATTGCGACGGCAACCGGGCGGGTCCATCCGAGCCGCCCTATATGGCAAGGTGCTTGTAGAAGAACGTCGTCGCGCAATAGCGGCCGTCCGGCATCAGCGCGTAGTCGGGAACGACACCGGCGCGCGTCCAGCCGAAGCGCTCGTAGATCGCTTCGGCCGGCTCTCCGGTCGCCGTGTCGAGGACCAGGACTCTTCTGCCGCGCCTGAGGGCTTCCGCCTCGGCTGCGTCCATCAGGCAACGCGACAGGCCGAGACCGCGGGCGTCGCGGTGGACGAGCAGTTTCCTGACATCGGCGCGATGCGGCTGGTTCGGCATGGTGCCGACGCCGAGCTGCACGGTGCCCGCCATTCGGCCATCGACTTCGGCCGCGAGGAGAACCGTTTCGCCGCGCCCGACGGCGGCGGCGACGCCCTCCCAGAATTGAACGGCGGCGTGCGGCGAAAAGGGATGCATGAAGCCGACCGAAGCGCCGCCTTCGACGCAATCGGAGAGGATTTCGGCCAGAGCCGGCAGGGCGGCCAGGGTTTCTTCTGCGGTGAGCACGCGTATATCGGCGTCGGGCATGTCAGACCTTGTTGCGGCAGAGGATGACGGCGTAATGCGCCGGTTCCTCGTGGGGATTGTAAAAGATGTGGGCCTCTTCAAGCCCCATGAAGATGCAGTCGCCCGGCTCCAAGAGCTGCCGTCCGCTTTCCATCGTCAGTTCGAGGCGGCCGGAAAAAAGCCAGAGGTGCTGCGTGATGCCGCGGTCCATCGGCTGTCGCTCGAAGACGACGCGGGCGCCGGGCGGAAACTCGACCTCGACGATGTCGACCGGCGAACCGACGCCTTCGGGTGAAACGGAACGGCGCAGGTAGCCGCTTTCTGGATCGCGCCACAGCCGCTGCTCCGCGCGCCGGGCCAAGGGCGAGGCCTCGCCCCTCTCGGAAGCAAAAAGCGCCGAAAGCGTCGTGCCCAACGCGCTGCATAGCTTCGCCAGAAGCTGCGCGGTCGGGCTCGCCTCGCCGCGCTCGATGCGCGAAATCATGGCGCGGCTGACGCCGGAGCGGCCGGCCAGGTCGTCAAGCGTCAGATCCCGCGCCATGCGCAGCTCGCGCAGGCGCATGCCGATGGACTCTTCGAGAGGGGCGAGTACTTTTTCCATTATCTGAGAGTGCATTTCTCATATCATGGAGTCAAGATGATCGAAGCGAGAAATAAATTCACGCATGCCGCTTTGACGACAGCGCCGGTCCGCGTCCTGCTTTATCGTCCCGGACTCTGCGCCGATTCTTAAAAAACATCCAACTTCAATAATTTAGATCATCTTCATACGATTGGCAGAAGGACAGGCAGATGCATCGATCTCCTTCGTCGCTGCTGTCGATCGCGAGCATAGTCGCCTCCATGACATCGGTCGCGGTCGGCAACGGCATGATGCTCGCCTATGTGCCCTTCGTGCTGACGCGCTCGGCGGCGCCGGATTGGGTCCCGGGAGCCGCCGTGACGGCGATTGCCTTCGGCGGGCTGATCGGCTGCCTCATGGGCGGCTCGCTCATTCGCCGCGTTGGCCACGCCCGCGCCTTTTCCTGCTCGATGGCGCTGGTCATTCTCGCGGCGCTGATGATCAGCCTCGGCGTCCACCCGCTGCTTTGGGTCGTCGCACGCGGCCTCTACGGCATTGCCGCCAACATGAATTTCATCATCACGCAGAGCTGGCTCAACCATGCCAGCGAGAACCACTGGCGCGGCCGGGCGATGGCGCTCTTCTACATGGCCTACGTCATCGGGCTCGGCGCCGGCGCCTGGCTCTTCGGGCAAATCCCGGTCGAGGGCAATCTCGCCCCGATCGTCACGATCTTCTTCACCGCGGTCGCCATCCTGCCGATCGGCCTCACGCGCCTGCCCACGCCGCCCGCCCCTGCCCGGGTCAGCATCGACATTCCCATGGTCTGGCGGATTTCTCCGGTCGCCTTCATCGGCGTGCTTGCATCCGGCGGCCTCTCCATGCTGGTACAGGGCTTTACGCCGATCTATGCCGCCGTCAATTCCGTCAGTCAGAAAGACGTAGCGGCATTGATGTTCGTCATGCAGTTCGGCCTGCTCTTCATCCAGTATCCGATGGGCGCCCTTTCAGACCGCACCGACCGCCGGATCGTCCTCATCGCCACCTGTATGCTCGTCATCGCCGCGGGCATCGCTGCGCTCGCCGCCTCCTTCGACAACCTGCTCCTGCTCATGCTGGTTTTCGCGATGTTCGCGGGGGCGGTCGAGACGGTCTATTCGATCGCCAATGCGCATGCCAACGATCGCACCGATCCGGCAGATTTCGTGCCGCTCGCCAGCACCATGCTGGTCGCCTGGTCGGCAGCGGCGACCCTCGTTCCGATGCTCGTGACCTTGCTGACGCCGGCCTTCGGCCAACGGACCTTCATCTATGCGACGATGACGGTGGCGCTCCTCTACGCCCTTTTCGTGCTCGTTCGCCTCCGCTCTCGCGAACGCGTCCCGCCCGAGCACTGCGACACCTTCGAATTCAAAAGCGCCCAGGTGCCGAATGCCGCGGCACTCGCCGAGACGGAAGCGCGAGCGGAACGGCCGGTCAGACGCCCGAATTTATAGTGAACGAAGCCTTCATTTCCCGCTTTGCGCCGCCTGATCGCGCTGCTATATGCGGCCCATGAGCACACCATCTTCCAAGACGCCCCTGTCGCATATCCGCAACTTCTCGATCGTGGCGCATATCGATCACGGCAAATCGACGCTTGCCGACCGGCTGATCCAGTCGACCGGCGGCCTCGCCGAACGAGAAATGTCCGAGCAGGTCCTGGACAGCATGGACATCGAGCGCGAGCGCGGCATCACCATCAAGGCCCAGACCGTGCGCCTGCACTACAAGGCGAACGACGGCGAGACCTATGTGCTGAACCTCATCGACACGCCCGGCCACGTCGACTTCGCCTACGAGGTCTCGCGCTCGCTTTCAGCCTGCGAAGGTTCGCTGCTCGTCGTCGACGCCAGCCAAGGCGTCGAAGCCCAGACGCTCGCCAATGTCTACCAGGCGATCGACAACAATCACGAGCTCGTCACCGTTCTGAACAAGATCGACCTGCCTGCGGCCGAGCCGGAGCGGATCAAGGAGCAGATCGAGGAAGTGATCGGCATCGACGCCTCCGACGCCGTGCTGATCTCCGCCAAGACCGGTCTCGGCATTCCGGATGTGCTGGAGGCGATCGTCCATAGGCTGCCCGCCCCGAAGAGCGAGGGCGGCGACGCCGCGCCCTTGAAGGCGCTGCTCGTCGACAGCTGGTACGACGCTTATCTCGGCGTCATGGTTCTGGTGCGCGTAATCGACGGAACGCTGAAAAAGGGCATGACCATCCGCATGATGGGGACGGATGCGAAGTACCAGGTGGAGCGCGTCGGCGTGCTGACGCCGAAGATGGTTGCCATGGAGGCGCTCGGCCCCGGCGAAATCGGGTTCATCACGGCTTCTATCAAGGAAGTGGCGGACACCCGCGTCGGCGATACGATCACCGAGGACAAGCGGCCGACGGCCAAGGCGCTGCCCGGCTTCAAGCCGGCCCAGCCGGTCGTGTTCTGCGGCCTCTTCCCGGTCGACGCCGCCGACTTCGAGGACCTGCGCTCGGCCATGGGCAAGCTGCGCCTCAACGACGCCTCCTTCTCCTTCGAAATGGAATCCTCCGCCGCGCTCGGCTTCGGTTTCCGCTGCGGCTTCCTCGGCCTCCTGCATCTCGAAATCATCCAGGAGCGTCTGGAGCGCGAATTCGATCTCGATCTGATCGCGACGGCACCCTCGGTCGTCTACAAGCTGTTTATGACCGATGGCTCGGAGCGCGAGCTTCACAACCCTGCCGACATGCCGGACGTGGTCAAGATCGCCGAAATTCACGAGCCGTGGATCCGTGCGACGATCCTGACGCCCGACGAATATCTCGGCGGCATCCTGAAGCTCTGCCAGGACCGTCGCGGCATCCAGATCGAGCTGACCTATGTCGGCACCCGCGCGATGCTCACCTATGACCTGCCGCTGAACGAAGTCGTGTTCGATTTCTACGACCGGCTGAAGTCGATCTCCAAGGGATACGCCTCCTTCGACTACCAGATCACCGAGCACAAAGAAGGCAACCTCGTGAAGATGTCGATCCTCGTCAACGGCGAGCCGGTGGACGCGCTGTCGATGATGGTGCACCGGATGGCGGCGGAAAAGCGCGGCCGCGAAATGTGCGAAAAGCTGAAGGAACTGATCCCGAAGCACATGTTCAAGATCCCGATCCAGGCCGCCATCGGCGGCAACGTGATCGCCCGCGAAACCATCTCGGCGCTGCGCAAGGACGTGACCGCAAAGTGCTACGGCGGCGACGCCACCCGAAAGCGCAAGCTGCTGGAGAAGCAGAAGGCCGGCAAGAAGCGGATGCGCCAGTTCGGCAAGGTGGAAATCCCGCAGGAAGCCTTCATCGCCGCGCTGAAGATGAGCGACGAGTGATTTCCAATCAGGTCGACGCGCATAGAATATGCGCATCGGCCTGAAGCAAGGCGAAACGCGCGTCGTCGACCTGCGGGCCGCGTGACGAAAAGCGCCGCCGCCACGGACTTTGCGTTTCAAGGCTTCCGATCTTCTTGCGCGATCCGCCATGATCACCACGGGCGCTGCGGTATCTCAAGTGGCGACGCGAGCTTGACTTCGTTGGCGAAGTTTCCGACCTTCAGACCATGCCAGTGCTCGCGATCCATTTCCGCTGTTCTTTCCGGGTCTGCCCCATCGCAGGAACCTGACCCCGGCCCGGATGCGTGCGCTCTCCGGGTAAGGGGGCCTGCGCATCGGCGAGCGGAGGGCCAAGCCTCCACCCCCGAGCGGCGAGCGTAAATCATCCTCGACATTTCACTTTCGGCGCAAGCAGAGCGGTGCGCCCAGGCACAGGTATCATCATGGCGGACAAGACAACCCGCAAGAAGCTTCCCTCGATCGTCATCAATGCCGAAGACCATGCACGTCTGACGGCGATCGCCTCCTCGGCGCTCGACCGTGTCCCGGAAGTCGCGGAGGCGCTGCTTTCCGAACTCGACCGCGCGCGAATCGCCGCGCCCGGCAAGCTGCCCAAAGACAGCGTGCAGATGGGCTCGACCGTCGCCTTTGACGCCGACAACGGTTTTGCGAAGGAAGTGAGGCTCGTCTATCCGGGGGAGGCCGACATCGAAGCCGGCAAGATTTCCGTACTGACGCCGATCGGAGCGGCGCTTATCGGCCTTTCCGTCGGACAGTCGATCGACTGGGTCGACAGGGCCGGCAAGGTACACCGTATGACGATCCGCAGCGTGATGCCGCAGGCGGGCTGAGCGTGCCGCCGGTGCAATTGCTCGAAGCGGCCGGATCGAGCCGGCCGCTTTCAAAGCCCTTCCAGGCAAAATGTGTCGTCGCCCGGAAGCGCTCCAATTCAAAGAGTGAGATCAGAATTGCCGGCCGAGCTTGGCATCGACGGACTGGCTGTTGGCGCCGCGAATGGCAAAGAAGAGCGTGATCGCCGCCCAGAGAATGGACTTCTCCGCCCCGCCAAGGCCCTGTCCCTGGACGATGCCGTGGAAATAGACGGTGACGAGCAGCACGATCGTCGCCGCGAAGGCAGCAGGCCGCGTCAGTAAGCCGATGGCAATGAAGATGCCGCCGAAGAACTCGGTCGCCGAAAGCAGGGGCGACCAGAAAACGCCCGGATAGAACCCAAGCCCCTCCACCATGCCGGCCGCGCCGAAGGGATTGAGGATCTTGCCGTAGCCGTGGGTGACGAGCAGCAGGCCTGCCACGACGCGCAGCAACGTCTCGGCGAAAGTATCGAGCGGCAGATAAATCTTTTCGAGCGCCGGCAGGATCGCGCGCGGTCGATTGTTGGCAGCGGTATCGGTCATGAAATCCCTTTCGTATCCATTGCAAATCAGGGGTTTCTCTTGCCTCAGGCCTTTTGGAAAACAAGGGCTCAGCGTCAAAAACATGACCGCTCAAGCTGACATTTATGTGAGACATGCGTGAAGGCGTGGATTGCGGCGCTTGCGCGACGACGCTGCTCCATGTTTCCTGTGGCGCGAAAGCCAAGTGAACAGGACATGCGAGATGAGCGAAAAGCCACGCGTCACCATCCTCTATTGCACCCAGTGCAACTGGCTGCTGCGCGCCGGATGGATGGCGCAGGAATTGCTGTCGACATTCGCCGACACGCTTGGGGAAGTGGCGCTCATCCCCGGGACCGGCGGCAATTTCGAGATTCGCGTCGATGGCGCGTTGATCTGGGAACGCAAGCGCGACGGCGGCTTTCCCGGGCCCAAGGAGCTGAAGCAACGCATTCGCGACGTGATCGAGCCCGAGCGCGATCTCGGCCACACGGACAGGAGCTAGAGCACTTCCAGGAAAAGTATGTAACGGTTTTCCGTCCGGAAATGCGTTAGAGCAAATGGTTAGAGCATTTCAGGGTTTCTATGAAACATTGAAATGCTCCAGGCTATCGTAACCGGCGCCTGCTCCCGCACCGGTGGGCGCCGTAGAACTCAGCTATGGGCGAAAATGTCCGTTTCCTCCCAGCCGAGCAGATCGAGCTTGGCACGCGTCGGGAGAAACGAAAAGCAGGCCTCGGCGAGTTCCATCCGCCCATCGCGCAGGAGCCGCGCCGTCAGCTTGTCGCGCAACGCATGCAGGTGGAGCACATCGGAGGCGGCATATTCGAGCTGCGCTGGCGAAAGAATGTCGGCGGCCCAATCGGAAGACTGCTGCTGCTTGGAAATGTCGATGTCGAGCAGTTCCTTGAGATTGTCCTTGAGGCCGTGCCGGTCCGTATAGGTGCGGGCGAGGCGCGAGGCGATCTTGGTACAGAAGACCGGCGACGCGGTGACGCCGAAGGTATGGAACAGCACGGCGATGTCGAAGCGGCCGAAATGGAAGATCTTCTGGCGCGTCGGATCGGCGAGCATCGAGACGAGATTCGGCGCCTGTTTCTGGCCGGCGGCAATGCGGATCACATCGGCAGTCCCGTCGCCCGACGAGAGCTGCACGACGCAGAGGCGGTCGCGACGCGGGACCAGGCCGAGCGTCTCCGTATCGATCGCGATCGCGCCCGTATAAAGGGCGGCGTCGGTCTCGGAAATGTCCCCCTCGTGGAACCTTATTGTATTCGCCATCGAAAATCCCCAGATCGTTACTTGCATGATTCCCGGAGAACGGTTCAGGAAACCTGCTGAGATACAAGTGCTGCAGCGACCCGGCCAGTCTGATCAGGCGCGCGGCGCTGTGGAGCGTAGCTGGCCTATAGCGCATGTTGGCCGGCCGCGATACCTTGTCCTTCGGCAGACGTTCCGTTTGCCGGCACCCCGAGAAAGTTCGCATATGACCTGGTTCCGTTTCGCCCTGGCGCCTCCCCTCGTCGCCCTGATGTCGACCCTCTCGCCCGGTACCGGCCTCGCCGGCGGGGCGACATTCGAGCTGGCGCAGGTCTTTCACGACCTGCCGGGCGTACGGCCGGCGAACCCGCTGGGCGACGATAAGAACATCGTTTGCCGGCAGGTTTTCATCGACCGCTACGGCCCCTTCGAGTCGTCTCACGGCCGTCCCCGTTACGATACGGTCTACCGCTGCCGCGAGGGAAGCGGCCCGATCTTCCAGAGCGGCGAGCTGCCGCCGTCGCTCGAGCGGCAGAAGCGCGGCCTCAACTACTGAGTTCGAACCAAGACAAAGGCACGCTTGCATTGCGCGCTCGGGACAGGCGAAACTGCGCCCCGGACGGCACTGACTGGAGGAAACCATGCCCGAAACCAACAGGCCGCAAAGCGACAGGCCACTTGTCATCAGCGCGCCCGCGCCGCGTACGCTCGATCTGATCTTCACGCCCGACGCGCTCGAGCGTCTTCACCGGCGCTACCGCGTGATCGAAGCCGATCCGGAGAACATCGCCGGGCTCGGCTCCGCCGTCCTCTCCGAGGTCCGCTATATCGTCGGACAGCCGCCGCTTTCCGCAGAAACGCTCGAACGCATGCCGCAGCTGCGGGCCGTTCTCAACGTCGAAAGCAACCTCATCGACAACATGCCCTACGACGTGGTTTTCCAGCGCGGCATCCACGTGCTCACCACCGGCCAGGTCTTCGCCGAACCGGTGGCGGAGATGGGGCTCGCCATGGCGCTGAACCTCGCCCGCGGCATCGTCGATGCGGATGTCGATTTCCGCGAGGGCCGCGAACGCTGGGGCGGTGAGGGAAACAAGTCCGCCCGGCTCCTCTCGGGTTCGGAGATCGGCATCATCGGCTTCGGCGATCTCGGCAAGGCGCTTAACCGCGTCCTTTCGGGATTTCGTGCGAAGATCCGCGTCCATGATCCCTGGCTGCCGGCCTCCGTTCTTCTCGACGCCGGCGTCGAACCGGCGTCGCTCGAGACGGTCCTCGCCGAGAGCGACTTCCTGTTTGTTGTCGCAGCGGTAACCAGTGACAATGAGGGCTTCCTCGACGCCAGGGCCTTCGCGGCCATGCGTTCGGGCGCCGCCTTCATTCTCCTGAGCCGCGCCGGCGTCGTGGATTTCGATGCATTGATCGCAGCCGTGGAAAGCGGCCATATCCGCGCGGCAAGCGACGTCTTCCCGGAGGAGCCCCTGCCCCCTGGACATCCCGTCCGCCGGCTGGCCGGCTTCCTGCGCTCGGCGCACCGGGCCGGTGCGCTCGACGTCGCCTTCAAGAGGATGGGCGAGATGGTGCTCGAGGATATGGAACTGATGGACCGCAGCCTGCCGCCGATGCGCTGCAAGCGGGCGGAGCGGGAGACGGTGGCCCGAATGCGCTCGAAGCCCGTCACCGTCAACTGAAGAGTGATGGGCCGCAAAACTGTCGTAGCCGACCAACGACAAAACACGCAGCAGATCGAAGTGCTGCAGCGATCTTTGCGCGTCCGACCGGACACGCGGCGCTGTAGCGCAGGTCGTAAACGGCCGGTGGTGCTATGAAAATGCGTTGCAATGCTGCAAAGATCGGAATCCGGATTCAAGGACATCGAAAGCATGCAAGATTCCAACGCGGACAAGCCTTCCCGGACCTGGACCAGCTCTCTGCGGTCGCTGCTCGGTCTCGTGATGATTGCTATGCTCATCGTCGTGTCCGCGACGCTGGTGGGACTTGACTACCACCGCGCACGCAGCGCTTCGATCGCCGATGCCGAAGACAATATGGACGCCTTCGTCGGCCGCCTGGTCGATCGGCTCGGCGCTCTTTCCGGGGACACCTCCGCGCTCGTCAGTCTCGTCGCATCCGTCGCCAATGCCTTTCTCGTGCCGCCGCCCGAACGCATGAACGACAAGGTGGCGGTGCTGCGCGAGGGCATCGCCCGCTCGCCGCACATCGACGGCGTCTATGTCGGTTATCCGAGCGGTGCGTTCTTTCATGTGGTCGATCTGGACTCGGCCGCCTGGCGCATGGCGCTCGACGCACCGCGGGGAGCGGCCATCGCCGTGCGCTCGATGGAGAGGGACGACCGGGGCAAGCCGTTCGACCGGATCCTGTTCCTCGACGCGAGCGGTCTGCAGTTCGCCGAACGCCGCGCTGCTTCCAACGGCTTCGACCCGAGGACGCGGCCCTGGTATCGCGCAGCCGTCAACGGCAAGGCACCGGTGGCGATCGGTCCCTATGAGATGGCCACGACAGGCAATCTCGGGATGACCATATCGCAAGCGCACCGCGGCAACCCGCAGATCGTCATCGGTGCCGATGTGGTGCTCGATACGATCACGGACTTCCTCTCCCGCGAGCGGCTGACGGACGAATCCGTCTCGTTCATTCTCGATGCGGTCGGACGGCCGATCATCCATTCCGACACCGTGATGATGCGACGCATCATGGCATCGAAGGGTAGGGACCAACCGGTGGCCACGCCGCAGGAGGATGGCCTGATCGAAAGCATCCGGCGCAACCCGCCACCGGCCGGGAAGGCAACTCTCGTCGAAGTCGGAAACCGCACCTATCTCGTCACGGTGGCGCCGCTCGAATCGGCATTGCTTCTGTCCGGGCACCGGGTGGTCGTCGCGGCCCCGCTCGACGAGCTGCTGGCGGCCGCAAACGAGACCCTCGTCCAGGGACTTGCCGTCTCGGGCGCCGTGGTGGTGGTCGCCGTTCTCCTGGCCCTCGTGCTTGCGCATCTGATCACGAAGTCCCTCAACCAGCTCACCGACAGCGCCAACCGCCTGCAGGACCTGGATTTCGCCACTCCGATCGACGTTTCATCGCATGTGGCGGAAATCTCGACGCTCAACGGCGCAATGAACAGAGCTCGCGACGCGATCTTCACCTTCGCGCTCTATGTTCCGAAGGAGCTGGTGCGCAAGGGCATCGAATCCGGCCATTTCGGCGGCCGCGCCGCATGGCGGCAGGAAGTGACGGCGATGTTCACCGACATCTACGACTTCACCACCATCAGTGAGGGCCGTTCGCCGGAAGAAGTGGTCGCGATGCTCTCGGAGTATTTCGACCTGTTCAGCGAGGTCGTTGCCGCCCACGACGGAACCATCATCCAGTTCCATGGAGACTCGGTCTTCGCCATGTGGAACGCGCCGGTCGCCGATACCAGGCATGCCGAGCATGCCTGTCGCTGCGCACTCGCGGTCGAGGAGAGGCTCCAGGCCTTCAATTCCGCGCAACGCGCCAAGGGATTGCCGGAGTTCCGCACGCGCTTCGGCATCCACACCGGAACGGCCGTCGTCGGCAGCGTCGGCGCCAGGGAACGGCTGCAATATACGGCGATGGGCGACACGGTGAACGTCGCCTCCCGGCTCGAGGGCATGAACAAGGATTACGGCACGAGCGTTCTTGCAAGCGGTGCGGTGGTCGCCCAATGCAAGGACATGGTGAAGTTCCGCCCGCTCGGCACCGCCAAGGCAAAGGGCCGTTCGACGGCGCTCGACATTTACGAAGTCGTGGGCGTCGTCCGCACGGTTGACACTACCGAAGCCGGAACGGCCGCCTGAGGAAGGGCAGATGCCGCGGCGAACGGCGGCCCCGCCGAATTCGCTTCGGAACTCTGAAAGCAAAAAAGCCCGGAAACCGGGCTTTTTTGACTTCCGAACCGCAAAAGCGGTTACTGGAAAAAGGAATGGTGCCCAGAAGAGGACTCGAACCTCCACACCCTTTCGAGTACCAGCACCTGAAGCTGGCGCGTCTACCAATTCCGCCATCTGGGCGACGGACCGGCATGTAAAAGGCCGTGACCGAAGTGTCAACAGGCATTTTGAAGTTTTCGTCTCGCATCGCGAAAAAGCGCGGTAAAGCGCGTCCGGGTCCTCGATGATAGGGCAAGAATTCCAGTGACATGGGGGCCGGAGAGGCGCATTCTAGAGCAACGGCGAAGGAGCGGAATCCGGAACGCGCCCGCGTCGACACGTGGAGCGCACGCCCACGAATAAACATGCGGCGCCAAACGTCTACTGCATGTTTCGTCGGTCGACCCGATCGACGCCAAAGCATGCAGCAACTTGAAGAGTTACAGCGATCTTTGCGCGTCTGATAAGTCGCGCCGCGCTGAAAGGAGCAGGGACAAAAACCGGAAAGCAACGGCTTTCGGAAAGTGAGGAGAAAATGACGAAATTTCGGAATTTCGTTGTGAGCTGCGCACTCGCCGCCGTCTCCGCGGTTCCCCCTGTAACGTCCGTTCAGGCCATGCCGCGCCCGGCGCTCGACATTGCGGTCAAAGCGCCGGCCGGCATCGAGAATGCCACGCATCGCGGCCGTTACGGGTGGCGCGGCGGCTATTCTCGCCGCGGTTATTACGGAGGGTCCGGCTTCTATCCGGGCTGGAGCCCCTATTACCGACGGTCCGGGATCAGCTTCTATTTCGGACCCAGCTACCGCTACCGGCCGTACTACGGGAACCGCTATTACTACGGGCCGCGCTACTATGGCCCCGGCTATTACAGCTATCCCGGGCCCGGATATTACGGTTATCGCTCCTATAGACCACGCTACTATAGCGGCGGCTATGTCCGGAGCGGCGGCAACAGCCATGTCGGCTGGTGCCTGTCGCGCTATCGGTCCTATAACCCGGCCACCAACCGGTACCTGACCTATGGCGGGGTTTATCGGGTGTGCTATTCGCCCTATCGGTAGGGGAGCGTACCCTTTTCATCGAGTTCCGCGCGTTCCATCCGGCGCGCGGCTCTCCCGTCGGTCAGCGCTTCCTGACGATCCCGACGCGCGCCATGACTTCCTTCGGAATGCCGTAGCGTCGCACGGCATCGCGGCTGTCGCGAAGGCCGCAGGTCTCGCGCTGGATGAGGAAGGCCCAAACCGCGTCGGCTGCCTCGTCGAGCAGTCGCTCGCGTTCGGAAGGCGGGTGCCTGTTGCCGTCATAGGCATTCAGGGCGGCCATTGCCTTCTCGACCTTCAGGCCATTGCGCCCCAGAGCGTCGGCGCGCTCGGCCATCAGTTCGTATTCGAGAACGTTCACCCCGTTACCGGTGAGATCGAAACGGCGCAGCGATTGCGGCGGGCGAAATGTCATCGGCGGCTCCATCAAGCTCATGCCAGGATGGGCCGTGAATGAGCTTCCCGCAAGGGGCCGCGCAAGACTGCGGCGTGGCACCACGTCATCGTCATGGTTAACACTCCCTAAACTCGTTTGGCCTAAGCATTTCAATGTTTCATGGAAACACTGAAATGCTCTAACCCTTTGGTCCAACGCACTTCCGGTCGGAAGACCGTTAGATACTTTTCCTGGAAGTGCTCTAGGCTTGCGGATCATGCCCGAACTGCCCGCCTTCATCGCCATCAGGACAGCCGTCGGAACTGCCGAGGAGACGACGCAGGGCCTGCGCCGCCCGCTACCGGCGACGGAGCGTAGCGAGGCGATCCGGAAGATCGTCGATGCGCTGACCCGCCATGTCTCCGGCAGGGAGGTCCTATCCAAGGACGCGCTGGTGAAGTTGGTCGAAGACCTGGCGCTCATCCTCAAATTTCCACCCCTGCCGCAGGAGACCGGACGCGCCTTCATTCGGCGGTTGACCGGCTTCATCGAGGCATTGCCAATGCCGGAACGCCAGCTTCTGGAGAAGCAGCTGTCAGCGCGCAACCTTGCGCAGCGCGTCGCCGTCGCGGCGGCGATAACGGCCGACCGCCGGGGCGCGATGCCGCCCGATCGGACCCCGCTCCGCAGCCTGCCCCTGCCTGCACACGCCCCGCCGGCGCTTCCGGGCGCCAAGGCACCGATCCCTGGCGACCTCGCGCTCCTGCAAGCGATGCTCAGGAAGACCTACGGCGCCGATACGGATAGCGTCCGGATCGAGACGCCATCCGCAGGCGCGGCAATCGAAGCGGCGCACGAGGAGGCTCCGGCCGGGCCGCAACGTTCGCCGAAGACGCCCACGAACGCTCCTGCAGCGCCGCGAGGTGCGGAAGTTGCAGCGAGAGATGCTTCGGCAAGCCCGCTTGAGAGCGAGATGGCGGAGATGGCGGAAACGCCGGCCGTCACGCCGGAAGGCTCCGATAAGCAGCTCCCGGATAGCGAAGCGGATTCTGCGCAACCATCGGCGCCACGCTCCAGTCAGGCGGAGGACCTGAACGGGAGTGCGCGCGCTGTGCTGAAGGATGCAAAACCTGCGACGGCCGAGAACAAGGCTGCAGCCGACGACAAGGCTGCAGCCGCAGAAGCCGGCGCTGAAAAACTCCCTGGCGGCGAAGTCTCGGAGGGCACCGACGGCCCGTCGCGCTCCGCGAGGGACAACGACAGGCCACGCGTGCGGATGCCAAGTGCCGCGCGCATGGCGCAACCGCCGGCGGAGGCCTTGAGAACGATCATACGCGACAGCCTTGCGTTGCCGGGGACGATCAAGAGCTGGCAACCTCGGGATACGGGAGACACAGGACCGGCCGTGCCCCTGACGCCGAAGAACGAGACGCCGGCGCGGCCACGGGAGACCACCGGCGCGATCAGAAGCGCAGCAGCAGCCGGCGAACCGACGGTGGATATCGCACCCGACGCCGAAACGGGCGCACCGCTTCGCGACCTGCCTCCTCCTCAGGCAGAACGTCGGACCGGCGAGGACGCGATGGCGCCGCAGGGCTTCGCCCGTGTCCCCGAAAGCGGACTTCCGCGCGAAATGTTTCCCTTCGCCCTGGTTCCCTACCCGCCGGCCGAAGAAAGCGATGCCGACGAGGTGAACCGGCGCAAGCGGGAAAGCGAGAGCGAGCCGGAGAAAGACGCAAGGGACGACGAGGGAGAAACGGAAAGCGACGACCGGCAGCAGGGACATGGCGCCGGCGGCGAAGGGGATCAGACCGAAGAGCGACCGGCAGTCGACGCCTATGACCTCTACCGAAAGCTCGGCGGCCTGGCTTAGATCAAGATGTCTTCAGGTCGGGTCGACCTAAGGCCTGTTGAGGTTCGGGCACCTGCCGCCGCTTGCTTGATTCCCTCATTCCTGTGCTCGTCACAGGGATGAGAGCAGCGCCGCGTCTGCGGCGCGGGAAGCGTTCTTTCAGCCCAAGGACTTGGTCTGGCTGGATTCCTGTGACGAGCACAGGAATGAGGGACCGGGATGTGCGGCTACTACAACTTCCGTTGCGAATATGGGATTGGTCAAACCTGTCACGCAATGAAAGGTTACGTCTACATTCTCGCGTCCAAACGAAGCGGGACGTCGTATACGGGCGTGCCCCGGGGCCTGCCGCGCCGCCTAACTATCTTATCTTCACGGTTTATGAAGCGCGCCGAGGGACCGCACCCTCTCCGCCCTCATTCCTGTGCTCGTCACAGGAATCCAGCAGCGCCGCGTCTGCGGCGCGGGAGAGCCTTTCCAGCCCAAGGACTTGGTCTGGCTGGATTCCTGTGACAAGCACAGGAATGAGGAAATCAAACAAGCGGCGCCGGTGACCCGAATCTCAACAGGCCTTAGAGCACAAGTGTAACGGTTTTCCCACTGCGCCGCGCGTCTCATAAGACGCGCAGAGGTCGCTGTAGCCCGCGAAAAAGCCCGCGGAGATCGCTCTCCGCGGGCTTATCATTTCAAGCCGTCAACGATTACTCGTTGTTCTGGCGGTTCTTGAGCGCAGCGCCCAGAATGTCGCCCAGCGAAGCACCCGAGTCGGAAGAGCCGAACTGAGCGACGGCTTCCTTCTCTTCCGCGATTTCCAGAGCCTTGATCGACAGCTGGATCTTGCGGTCCTTCTTGGAGAAGTTGGTGACCCGCGCGTCGACGGTCTGGCCGACCGAGAAACGCTCCGGACGCTGTTCGTCGCGATCGCGCGAGAGGTCGGCGCGACGGATGAAGGCGGTGACGTCCTCGTGGTTGACGAGCCGCACTTCGATGCCGCCATCGTTGACGCCGATGACTTCTGCCGAAACGACGGCGTTCTTGCGCAGTTCGCCGGAAGCGGCAGCTTCACCGACCGCATCGCGGCCGAGCTGCTTGATGCCGAGCGAGATGCGCTCCTTGTCGACGTCCACGTCGAGAACGACAGCACGAACGACGTCGCCCTTGTTGAACTCTTCGATGACCTGTTCGCCCGGACGGTTCCAGTCGAGGTCGGAGAGGTGGACCATGCCGTCGACATCGCCATCGAGGCCGATGAACAGACCGAATTCGGTCTTGTTCTTGACTTCGCCTTCGACTTCCGTGCCAGCCGGATGGCTATGCGCGAAGGCCTGCCACGGGTTCTCGAGCGTCTGCTTGAGGCCGAGCGAGATGCGGCGCTTGGTCGGGTCGACTTCGAGAACGACCACGTCGACTTCCTGGCTCGTGGACAGGATCTTGCCGGGGTGAACGTTCTTCTTCGTCCAGGACATTTCGGAGATGTGTATCAGGCCTTCGATGCCCGGCTCCAGCTCGACGAAGGCACCGTAGTCGGTGATGTTCGTGACGGTACCGGAGATCTTCTTGCCGACCGGATACTTCGCACCGATGCCGTCCCACGGATCGGACTCGAGCTGCTTCATGCCGAGCGAGATGCGGTGGGTTTCCTGGTTGATGCGGATGATCTGAACCTTGACCTGCTGGCCGATGTTCAGGATTTCCGACGGATGGTTGACGCGGCGCCACGCCATGTCGGTGACGTGCAGCAGGCCATCGATGCCGCCGAGGTCGACGAACGCACCGTAATCGGTGATGTTCTTGACGACACCCTCGACAACCTGGCCTTCCTCGAGGTTCTGAACGATTTCAGAACGCTGCTCGGCGCGGGACTCTTCGAGAACCGTGCGGCGCGAAACGACGATGTTGCCGCGGCGCTTGTCCATCTTGAGGATTTCGAAGGGCTGCGGGTTGTGCATCAGCGGCGTCACGTCGCGGATCGGACGGATGTCGACCTGCGAACGCGGCAGGAAGGCTACGGCGCCGTCGAGATCGACGGTGAAGCCGCCCTTGACCTGGTTGAATATGATGCCTTCGACGCGTTCGCCGGCTTCAAACTTGACTTCCAGGCGCTGCCAGCTCTCTTCGCGGCGGGCCTTCTCGCGCGAAAGGACTGCTTCGCCGAGTGCGTTTTCAATGCGCTCGACATAGACTTCGACTTCGTCGCCGACCTTCAGCGTGCCGTCCTTGGCCTTGGCGCCGAATTCCTTCAGCGGTACGCGGCCTTCGACCTTAAGGCCGACGTCGACGATTGCGACGTCTTTTTCGATCGCCGTGACGATGCCCTTGGCGACATAGCCTTCGGCGAGGTCCGTCTTGGCGAAGGACTCTTCCAGAAGCGCTGCGAAATCATCACGGGTGGGGTTGGTTGCAGACATATAATCTCCTGCTGCGTCTCCTGCCGGAAACGCATGTGCGCCGGGGGTTGGTGTTAGACAGGCCTGAACCCAGTCCGCTCCTGTCATGGAGCAATCCGGCGCGTGGACGGAATTTCAGGCTATTTTCAAGAAGGAGACCGGCTGGGCCGGATCAGGCCTTCTTCAAATCTTCTCTTTCAGGGCGGCGTCGACCAGCGTCTTCGCCGCCTGGAATGCCGCCTCTATACTCATTTCGGAAGTATCAAGCAAGTGCGCGTCCTCGGCAGGTCTCAAAGGACTGTCGGCACGGCCCATGTCGCGCTCGTCGCGCTTCTTCACATCCTCGAAAACCGCGGCGTAGTGAGCCTTTCCGCCGCCGGCGATGATCTCGTCATGGCGCCGTTTCGCCCGCACTTCGGGGGAAGCGGTCACATAGAGCTTCACCGCCGCATCAGGGCAGACGACCGTGCCGATGTCGCGTCCGTCGAGGACGGTACCCGGCTCCTTGCGCGCGAAGGCCCGCTGCGCCTCGACCAGTGCCCGGCGCACGGCCGGCATGACGGCGATCTTCGACGCCGCCTCGCCGATCGAATGCTCCGAAAGCACGGCGCGATCGAGCCCGGAAAGGTCCACCTCGCGCGCCATCGTCTCGGCCACCGCCTCGTCGCCGAGCGGCAGTCCGGCATCCATGAGCGCCTTGGCGGTGGCGCGGTAGGTGAGCCCCGTGTCGAGATGGTGGAAGCCGTATTGCTCGGCGATCCGGCGCGAGAGCGTTCCCTTGCCGGCGGCCGCAGGCCCATCGATGGCGATTACGAAGGTCATCAGGCTGCCTTGTTCTCTGCCTCTTCGATTTTCGCGCCCAGTCCGGTCATCAGGCCCATGAATTCGGGGAAGGACGTCGCGATCATCGTCGCATCGTCGACCGTCACCGGATGCTCCGAGGCAAGTCCCATGACAAGGAAGCTCATGGCGATGCGGTGGTCGAGATGGGTCTTCACCTGGCCGCCCGCGATATTGCCCAGGCCCTTGCCGCCGGGCCGGCCGCGCACGACCAGCGAGGCCTCGCCCTCGTCGCAATCCACCCCGTTGAGCTTCAGGCCGTCCGCAACGGCGGACAGGCGGTCGGACTCCTTGACGCGGAGCTCTTCCAGCCCGTTCATCACGGTTGTGCCCTCGGCGAAGGCGGCGGCGACCGCGAGCACCGGATATTCGTCGATCATCGACGGGGCGCGCTCCTCCGGCACGGTGACGCCCTTCAGCTCCGAATAGCAAACGCGCAGATCGGCGACATCCTCGCCGCCGGCAAGCCGCTTGTTCATGACCTCGATATTGGCGCCCATCTCCTGCAGCGTCAGGATGAGGCCGGTACGGGTCGGGTTCATCAGCACGTTGAGGATGGTGATGTCCGAGCCCGGAACGATGAGCGCCGCCACCAGCGGAAAGGCCGTGGAGGACGGATCGCCCGGTACGTCGATCACCTGGCCCGTCAGCTTGCCGCGGCCCTCGAGGCGAATGGTGCGCACACCCTCGGCATCGGTCTCGACCGTCAGCTTGGCACCGAAGCCCTGCAGCATCTTTTCCGTATGGTCGCGGGTCATCACCGGCTCGACGACGGTCGTGATGCCGGGCGTGTTGAGGCCGGCGAGCAGCACGGCGGATTTCACCTGGGCAGACGCCATCGGCACGCGATAGGTGATCGGGTTCGGCGTCTTCGGCCCGCGCAGGGTCACCGGCAGCCGGTCGCCCTCCGCCGACTTCACCTGAACGCCCATTTCGCGGAGCGGATCGAGCACGCGGCCCATCGGGCGCTTGGTCAGCGAGGCATCGCCGATGAAAGTGGAATCGAAATCATAGACGCCGACAAGGCCCATCGTCAGCCGGCAGCCGGTGCCGGCATTGCCGAAGTCGAGCGGCGCCTCCGGCGCGAGCAGCGCGCCGTTCCCGACACCGTCGATGATCCAGGTGTCGCCCTCCTTGCGGATCCGGGCGCCCATCGCCTGCATGGCCTTGCCGGTATTGATCACGTCTTCGCCTTCGAGGAGACCGGTGATGCGCGTCTCGCCCGCGGCAAGGCCGCCGAACATGAAGGAGCGGTGCGAGATCGACTTGTCGCCCGGAATGCGCAAAGTGCCCTTGAGGTCGTAAGACTTGCGTGCGGTGGCGGGCCGCGGGTTCGAGCCGTGAGACATCGTGGTTTTCCTCTGACAATCCGGCTGACGGCTGGCGCGGAAGGTGGTGCTTTCCGGCGCGTTGGTGGCGGACCGCCGGTCTCGCCGGCTCCCTAACACAATGCGCGAAAAGGGTCATCCTCCTGCTGCGAAGAAAATGACGGCCGGAGCTCGCGGAAGTTTATCTTTGACAGAACTCGCCAAGATGATTATGGGGACCGGCTAATCATCATAAGCTTGATACGTTTCTAACCGCCGGCTTTCCGGCAAGAGCCGGCTCGCCGGCCATTCAAGAGGCTTTGACTGTGGCAAAACCGGAACTTGGAACAAAGCGCATCGACCCGGAAACGGGGCGCAAATTCTACGATCTGAACCGTGATCCGATCGTCTCCCCCTACACGGGCAAGTCCTATCCGCTGTCCTTCTTCGAGGAAACCTCCGTCGCCAAGGTGCTCGAGAAGGAAGAAGAGGAAGACGTCAAGGAAGTCGATACCGAGAACACGGAAGTCGAACTCGTCTCGCTCGAGGAAGCGGACGACGAAGCCTCGGGCGGCGACGATCTGCCGGATCTCGGCGACGACGATGTCGAGATCGAGGGTGACGACGACGACACCTTCCTCCAGACCGACGACGAAGACGATGACGACGACATGAGCGACATCATCGGCGTTTCCGACGAGGACGACGACGTCTGAACAGACTGGCGACGCGGGCGGATCAGCGCCCGCATGCCTGCACGCAAGCGTTTCGAAAGGCGCACGAAACCGCCCTATCCGTCGAACGCGATCGGCATCGAAGCATCCGGCCGGAACCAAAAAATAATTCGTCCCGGCCCTCACTTTTCGGCTTGCCATCTGCACCTAGCAGAAGTAATAAGCCGCCACTCGCCGGGCGCAACGCGCCTCGCGATCTTCCCGGACCGGCAAAGCCGGACCCTGATGGGGCTATAGCTCAGCTGGGAGAGCGCTTGCATGGCATGCAAGAGGTCAGCGGTTCGATCCCGCTTAGCTCCACCAAAATCTTTTTCGATCCCCCGACGTAAAGAATTCAGCAGCTTGAACGCTACCTCGCAATGCGCGCCGTAGAAAAGCCTTGCCGTGCAGCAACCGGCGAGGCGGACCGGGCTATCGTCCTGTATTGTGCACGCCGCCAGACGCGGCGCCGTCATTCATGAAATCTTTACCGGCCGAGGCCGAAGAACGATCTGCCCATGTTTCTCGTCTCGAAAATCTTCTGGCTCGCAGCCCAGCCGCTGTCCCTCGCCTTCCTCGCCCTCTTCGCCGGCGTGCTGCTTATGCTCGGCCGTTTCCGCCGCAGCGGCGGTACTTTGAGCGCCTTCGGGCTCGCCGTCCTCTTCGTCACTCTCTTCACCACCGCCGGCTCCTATTTCCTGCAGATCCTCGAGGACCGGTTTCCCCGCCCCGCGACGGAGCCCACGGAGCTTGCCTGCATCATCGTGCTCGGCGGCGCCTTCGAGAATGTGGTGATGGCTAGCCGCGGCGGCATGGAGCTGAACCAGGCGGCCGAGCGCTTCGTCGAAACCTTGAGACTCGCGCGGGCCTATCCGCAGGCCCGCATCCTTGTCTCGGGCGGAGACGGCTCGCTCAGCGGCATCTACGAGGGCGACGCGCATGCCTCGCAGAAATTCTTCGGGACCTTCGGCATCGGTTCCAACCGGCTGATCCGCGAGGGAGAATCGCGGACGACCTTCGAAAACGCACGCTATACCAGGGATTTGCTGGCCAGGAACGGGCTTGAGCGTTGTGCGCTCGTGACCTCCGCCTACCACATGCCGCGCTCGATCGGCCTCTTTCGCGCAAACGACATGGAAGTCACGCCCTGGCCGACGGATTATCGCACGAGCGGCAAGGTGCGGCTCGGCTTCGATTTCACCCAGCCCTCGCTCAATGCCCAATTGGCGACGACGGCCGCCAAGGAATGGACAGGGCTCGTTGCCTATTATCTCCTCGGCCGGACTGAGACGCTGCTGCCGCGGTAGCCTACCGCATGTTTTCTTTAATAGGTTACGATTAGAGGAGACCTGCAGCCAAGCGGAGCAGCCCATGCCGATCCTCGAATTCCTCGACTATGCGGGCGTCGCAATCTTTGCGGCGACCGGCGCGCTGTCGGCCTCCCGCAAGCAGCTCGACATCATCGGCTATCTGTTTCTCGCTTCCGCGACGGGCATTGGCGGCGGCACCATCCGCGACCTCGTTCTCGGCGCGACGCCGGTGTTCTGGGTGGTGAACCCTAATTTCATCATCGTCTGCGCGGCGGTGGCGGTGGCCGTCTTCCTCACGTCCCATTTGCTCGAATCGCGCTACCGCATGCTCGTATGGCTCGACGCGCTCGGCCTCTCGGCCTATTGCGTGATGGGCGCGGCAAAGGGGCTGGCGGCGACCGGCTCGCCTATCGTCGCCCTGGTCACGGGCGCCCTGACGGCGACCTTCGGCGGGGTTCTGCGTGATCTTCTGGCCGGCGAGCCCTCTGTCCTCCTGAGACCGGAGATCTACGTCAGCGCCGCCCTCATCGGCGCCGGCGCCTTCGTCCTGGCCAGCCTGGTCGGATTGCCGCTTGCCGCAGCGTCCGCACTCGGCGTCGTCACGGCCTTCGCCGTGCGGGGCGGCGCGCTTCGATACGGCTGGACGCTGCCGACGGGCAAGGCCGGTCCCGGACGCGACCCGAAGGACGTGATGTGACGAGACTTCGTGGCGCGAGAGCGACGACGCTCAGCGCTCGCTCTTGTGACGCAGCCGGATTACCACGTCGACATGGGAAATTTCCATGCCTTCCGGCGGTTCGGGGAGATTGTCGATCTGAATATTGCTCACCGGAATGTCGAGGACTTCGTTTTCGCCCTCGATGAAGAAATGGTGATGATCCGAGACATTCGTATCGAAATAGGTCCTGGCGCTCTCGACGGCGAGGACGCGGATCATGCCGGCTTCGGTGAACTGGTGGAGCGTGTTGTAGACGGTCGCGAGCGAAACGGGAACGCCGGCCGTGACGGCCTCTTCGTGGAGTTCCTCCACCGTCAGGTGACGGTCGCCCTTGGCGAAGATCAGATCGGCAAGCGCAACGCGCTGGCGCGTCGGGCGCAAACCCGAACTGCGCAGCCTCTCCTGTGAGGACATGTGCGTTGCTTTCGTCATCGACAGCCGTTCCGATATACCTGCGGGATCCGTGGATTATCAATTTGCGATATAACTTCTGGCGCCGCGGCTTTCAATAGATTCCGCACGTGCGAAGGCCGCAAACGCCTGAAAATCGGCCCAAAGCGGGGGAAGGCGGGCATTTAACTCTGGCCGCCGCCACATTCATACTGTAAGCGACGGCGGAATGATGTCACCATTCCGAGCGGTTCGGCGACGATGAGAGAGCTTTCCTACACCCGCATGCCGCCCTATTTGGAACGTCACGAGCCGCAGCCCGCATCGCAGCCGCGGATGACAGGTTGCGCTTCAAATCAGACCGAACTTGCACTAAAGCAGGTCGGAGAACACATAATAGACTCGGGAAGCAACCATTCATGACCACCAGACAATCCAGCTTCAGCTATGAGGAAATCCTGATCTGCGGCCGAGGCGAAATGTTTGGCCCCGGCAATGCGCAGTTGCCGCTGCCGCCGATGCTGATGTTCAACCGCATCACCGACATTTCGGAAACGGGCGGGCCAAACGACAAGGGTTATGTCCGCGCCGAATTCGACATTACGCCGGATCTCTGGTTCTTTCCCTGCCACTTCATGGGCGATCCGGTCATGCCCGGCTGCCTCGGTCTCGACGCAATGTGGCAATTGACCGGTTTCTTCCTCGGCTGGCTCGGCGAGGCCGGCAAGGGCCGCGCCATCTCGACCGGGGAAGTGAAGTTCACCGGCATGGTGACGCCGAAGACCAAGCTGGTAGAATACGGCATCGACTTCAAGCGCGTCATGCGCGGCCGTCTGGTTCTTGGCATCGCCGACGGCTGGATGAAGGCCGATGGCGAAACGATCTACAAGGCCACCGATCTCAGGGTCGGCCTCTTCCAGGAAAAGGCCGACTGAACTGCGGGCGATCCCCGCACGGTTCCAATCGAAGAAAAGGTCATCTGACATGAGACGGGTTGTTGTAACGGGCCTCGGCATCGTTTCCTCGATCGGCAGCGATGCCGACGAAGTCACCGCGTCGCTCCGCGATGCGCGGTCGGGCATCACGTTTTCTCCGGATTTTGCCGAGCACGGCTTCAAGTGCCAGGTCTGGGGAGCGCCGACGCTCGATCCGAGCGACCTCGTCGACCGCCGCGCCATGCGCTTCCTGTCCCAGGGCGGCGCCTGGAACCATGTGGCGATGAAGCAGGCGATCGCCGATTCCGGGCTCGAGGCCGGCGACATCACCAATGAGCGCACCGGCATCATCATGGGTTCGGGCGGCCCTTCTACCCGCGCGATCGTCGAAGCGGCGGAGATCACCCGCAAGAACAACAGCCCGAAGCGGATCGGTCCCTTCGTGGTGCCGAAGGCGATGTCGTCTACGGCTTCGGCGACGCTTGCGACCTGGTTCCAGATCCACGGCGTCAACTACTCGATCTCGTCGGCCTGCTCGACTTCGGCGCATTGCATCGGCAATGCCGCGGAAATGATCCAGTGGGGCAAGCAGGACGTCATGTTCGCGGGCGGCCACGAGGATCTCGACTGGACCATGTCCAATCTCTTCGACGCCATGGGCGCCATGTCGTCGAAGTACAACGACACGCCATCCGTCGCCTCACGCGCCTATGACGCGAACCGCGACGGCTTCGTCATCGCCGGCGGTGCCGGCGTTCTCGTTTTGGAAGAACTGGAGCGCGCCAAGGCGCGCGGCGCCAAGATCTATGCGGAAATCGTCGGTTACGGCGCCACTTCGGACGGCTACGACATGGTCGCGCCTTCCGGCGAGGGCGCGGTGCGCTGCATGCGCCAGGCGCTGGCCACGGTGAAGGGCGAGGTCGACTACATCAATACCCACGGTACCTCGACGCCGGTCGGCGATCAGAAGGAGATCGGCGCCATCCGCGAGGTCTTCGGCGAAAAGATGCCGCATGTGCAGTCCACGAAATCGCTGACCGGCCACTCGCTCGGCGCCGCCGGCGTGCAGGAATCGATCTACGGTCTCCTGATGATGCAGGCCGGCTTCATCGGCGAAAGCGCTCACATCACCGAGCTCGACCCCGAATTCGAAGGCGTGCCGATCGTCCGCAAGCGCATCGACAATGCCAAGATCGACACGGTTCTTTCGAACTCCTTCGGCTTCGGCGGCACGAACGCGACGCTCGTCTTCCAGCGCTATAACGGATAACACGATGAACGGACTGATGAACGGAAAGCGCGGCCTCATCATGGGCGTCGCCAACAACCATTCTATTGCCTGGGGTATCGCCAAGTCTCTCGCCGCTCAGGGCGCCGAGCTCGCCTTCACCTATCAGGGCGAAGCTCTCGGCAAGCGCGTCAAGCCGCTGGCTGCGGAGGTCAATTCCGACTTCCTGCTCCCCTGCGACGTCGAGGACCTCGACTCCGTCGACGCAGTCGTCGACGCCATAAGGGAGCGCTGGGGCAAGCTCGATTTCGTCGTCCACGCCATCGGCTTCTCGGACAAGAACGAGCTCAAGGGTCTCTATGCCGACACGACGCGGGACAATTTCAGCCGCACCATGGTGATCTCCTGCTTCTCCTTTACCGAGATTGCCAAGCGTGCAGCGGAGCTGATGAGCGAGGGCGGCACCATGCTGACGCTCACCTATGGCGGCTCGATGCGGGTCATGCCGAACTACAACGTCATGGGCGTCGCCAAAGCCGCGCTCGAAGCTTCGGTCCGCTACCTGGCCGCCGACTACGGAGCGCGCGGCATCCGCGTCAACGCGATCTCGGCCGGTCCGATCCGGACGCTTGCAGGCGCCGGCATTTCCGACGCGCGCGCGATGCTCTCCTGGCAGCAGAAGAACTCGCCCCTGCGCCGGACCGTCACCATAGAAGACGTCGGCAGTTCCGCACTTTATCTGCTCTCGGACCTCTCGCGCGGCGTCACCGGCGAAATTCACTATGTGGATTCCGGCTACAACATCACTTCGATGCCGACGCTCGAAGCCTTGCGGGTCGCAGACGCGGATTAAGCAGGGATTGCCCCTTACCTAACCTTCTCCCCGCTTGCGGGGAGAAGGTGGCCGTCAGGCCGGATGAGGGGCTGTTCACTGGGTCAGCGTTTCGCCCAGAGCACCTTGAAGCGCGCATTGCGGCAGGTCTCGCCGATTTCCTTGAAATTCTCCGCCAGGACCGGCTCATAGGGAAGTCCGCGATTGGCGACGAGCATCAGCCGGCCACCATGCTTCAGCGCCTTGGCGGCCGCCTTGATCATTGCCGCGCCGAGCGCGGGCTCGGCAGCATGGCCCTCGTGGAAGGGTGGGTTCATGACGATAAGGTCGTATTTGTCGCGCGTCTCTTCCACCGTCAGGTCGTGCCAAAAGAAGCGAGCCGCCGTCGAAGGCGCATTTGCCGCCATGTTTGCCCGTGCCGCCTCCAGTGCTTCGAAATCCGCTTCGAACAGATCGATGCCCTTGAGGCTCGGCGAAGCCTCGGCAAGCTTGACCGAGAGATAACCCCAGCCGGCGCCGAAATCCGCCGCGTGGCCGGTGAAATCGCGCGGCAGCCGCGACGCGAGCAGTTCCGAGCCGGCATCGACGCGGTCATGCGAGAACATGCCGGGCGATGCCACGAACAGGCCGTCGACGCGCACCGGGACCTTGGCGAGCGCCGAGATGGCCTCGGCGACCTCCTCCGGGCGGGTGAACCAGAAGGCCACACCGTGATATTTGGGCATCGAGTCGCTATCCCAGCCGAACTTGTCGATCCGCTTGCGCAGCGACTGAATGCCGTCCTCCTTGCCGCCGGCGACCACGATCAGCGCGCCGGCGCGGGTGCGTTTCAACGCCTGCGCAATGCGGTCTTCGTTCTCGCCCTTGTGCCTGCCGCACAGAACGAGCGCGGCGTCGTAGCCGTCGCCGGCCGCGACCGGCGCCACATCGGCGCGAGCTGCCGTCAGCGCGCGGTAAAGGGGCTTCAGCGGCTGTACGGCGGAGACGTCCGCAGCAAAGCCCTCCGGCAAGCGGTAGCCCGCCTCGGCGCCGAGGAAGAGCACCCGCTCTCCCTCTCCCGGCGGATCGATGATCCCCGTTGCGAAAGGATGGAACAGTGTTTTCAGCGCGTCGCGGCTCATGGGTTCGATTCCGTTTTCGTCACGAGAAAGGGCGCGAAGCGATCCGCTCCGCGCCCTGAATGGTTTCAGCCGAGAGCGGCTTACTCGGCGGCTTCGCCGCCGTCCTTCTTTTCGCCCTTCTCGGCAACGATCTCCTTGCCGGTCGCCTGATCGACGACCTTCATGGAGAGGCGAACCTTGCCGCGCTCGTCGAAGCCCATCAGCTTGACCCAGACCTTATCGCCTTCCTTGACGACGTCGGTTGTCTTGGCAACGCGCTCGGAAGCGAGCTGCGAGATGTGAACGAGACCATCGCGGGCGCCGAAGAAGTTGACGAAGGCGCCGAAATCGGCCGTCTTGACGACGGTGCCTTCATAGACCTGACCGACTTCCGGCTCGGCGACGATCGAGTGGATCCACTTGCGGGCGGCCTCGATCTCCTTGGCGGAAGCCGAGGCGATCTTGACGGTGCCGTCGTCGTCGATATTGATCTTGGCGCCGGTCTTTTCGACGATTTCGCGGATGACCTTGCCGCCCGAGCCGATGACTTCACGGATCTTGTCGACCGGAATGTTCATGACTTCGATGCGCGGCGCGAACTCGCCGAGCTGGCCGCGGCTCTCGGAGATGGCCTTGGCCATTTCGGCGAGAATGTGCAGGCGGCCTCCCTTGGCCTGGTTGAGAGCAACACCCATGATCTCCTCGGTGATGCCTTCGATCTTGATGTCCATCTGCAGCGAGGTGATGCCGGTGTCCGTACCCGCGACCTTGAAGTCCATATCGCCGAGGTGGTCTTCATCGCCGAGAATGTCGGAGAGGACGGCGAAACGGTCGTCTTCCTTGATGAGGCCCATGGCAATGCCGGCAACCGGCTTGGCGAGCGGAACGCCCGCGTCCATCAGTGCAAGCGACGTGCCGCAGACGGTTGCCATGGAGGACGAACCGTTGGACTCGGTAATCTCGGAAACGACGCGCAGCGTGTATGGGAACTGTTCCGTGGTCGGCAGCATCGGATGGATGGCGCGCCAGGCGAGCTTGCCGTGGCCGATCTCGCGGCGGCCCGGAGAACCCATGCGGCCCGTTTCACCGACCGAATAGGGCGGGAAGTTGTAATGCAGCATGAAGTTTTCCTTGTACATGCCGGTCAAGGAATCGACATACTGCTCGTCTTCGCCGGTGCCGAGCGTGGCAACGACGATCGCCTGCGTTTCACCGCGGGTAAAGAGCGCCGAACCGTGCGTGCGCGGCAGGATGCCGACTTCGGCGACGATCGGGCGAACCGTGACGAGGTCGCGGCCATCGATGCGGCTCTTCGTGTCGAGGATGTTCCAGCGAACGATCTTGGCCTGCAGGTGCTTGAAGACAGCGGCGATCTCTTCGGCGGTATGGGCCGGGTTCTCGACGCCTTCCGGCAGGAAATGTTCTTTGACCTTTGCCTTTACCGCGTCCACGGCGGCATAGCGTGCGGCCTTCTCGGTGATCTTATAGGCGTTGCGCAGCTCGTCTTCGGCGATCGAAAGCATCGCGTTTTCGAGAGCGGAATGATCTTCCGGATTGAATTCGCGCGGCTCCTTGGCGGCAACTTCTGCGAGCCTGATGACAGCGTCGATCACCGGCTGGAAGCCCTTCTGGCCGAAAACGACGGCGCCGAGCATGACATCTTCCGGCAGCTCTTTCGCTTCCGACTCCACCATCAGCACGGCTTCCTGCGTGCCGGCGACGACGAGGTCGAGCGTGGATTCGTCCATTTCGTCGAGATGCGGGTTGAGAACGTATTCGCCGTTGATGTAGCCAACGCGGGCACCGCCGACCGGGCCCATGAAGGGAACGCCGGAAAGCGTCAATGCAGCGGATGCCGCGACCATCGCGACGACGTCCGGGTTGTTCTCGAGGTCATGCTGCATGACCGTGACGATGACCTGGGTATCGTTCTTGTAGCCCTCCGGGAAGAGCGGGCGGATCGGCCGGTCGATCAGACGCGACACCAGCGTCTCGTTTTCGCTGGGGCGGCCCTCACGCTTGAAATAGCCGCCGGGAATCTTGCCGGCAGCGTAGGTCTTTTCCTGATAGTTGACGGTGAGCGGGAAGAAATCCTGGCCTGGCTTCGGTGCCTTCGCCGAAACCACCGTGGCGAGCACGACGGTTTCGCCGTAGGTCGCGAGAACGGCACCATCGGCCTGCCGCGCGATTTTTCCGGTTTCGAGCTTGAGCGGACGCCCCGCCCATTCGATTTCTACCTTGTGTGTCTCGAACATGTTCTGTCCTTCGTGTGCGACAGACCTTCCGCGGCTCAAAAAGCGCGGGCGATCTCAAAGCCGCATGGTGGCGCATCACGGGCAAGACAACGGGAGGCTTCAAAGAAAACCGGCCGCATACCGCTTTGCCGCGCTGCGTATAGCAGCCGCTTCGGCAAGCAGGCGCCGAAGCATCCTGCAATCCTGCCCCATGACGGGCCATTGGTTGATCCGCGATCCCGGCCCATCCGGTCCGCTGGACGTTGCGCGTCCGATAGGATGCGCGGCGCTGTGGCGCCCTGTACAATACCCTAGGCCTTTTGAAGAGCGCACGGGCTGTAGAAAAAAGCCGGCGGGTTGCCGAGGCAACCCGCCGGACCAGTCGTTTAGCGACGGATGCCCAGGGCACCGATCAGCTTGGTGTAGCGCGCCTCGTCCTTCTTCTTCAGATAGTCGAGGAGCGAGCGCCGGCTGGAAACCAGCGCGAGGAGGCCACGTCGGGAGTGATTGTCCTTCTTGTGGTCCTTGAAGTGTTCGGTCAGGTTGTTGATCCGTTCCGTCAGGATGGCAACCTGAACTTCCGGAGAACCGGTGTCGCCTTCTACGGTTGCGAATTCCTTGATGATCTGAGCTTTGCGCTCTGCAGTAACCGACATCGTTTGATCCTTTCGTTCGAGGATTTGAGGGTCGCCGGCAGCCGGGATGTCGTCCAGCTACGGCCGTTCGCACGAAGAGGCGGCGCCTTTCGCTGGCGTGCCTATAACCGAATCCGTTCCAAAAGGAAAGGGTCATGAAACCGCTGCGCGGCACCGCCTCCCGCGCACCGTCAATTCCGGTTGCGCACCGATGCTCCGGTATCCATTTGTTGTGGTTTGCTCAGGACGATCCGCCCCTCAACCGCCTGGCTCCTGCGAGGAAAGGTCCTCGCCGCGCGGGATGCGTATCCGCCATTCGATGCCATCCGCATGCATCGTCCTTTCGAGCTCCGCACGAAGCGCAAGGCCGAGCATGCGCTCGAGCACGACCGTGCCGAAGCCTCGGCGGGCCTTCTTTCCGGAAGGCGCGACGATATCGGCACCCTTCTCGCGCCAGCGAATGTCGATCGCACCCTCCGCCACCGACCACTCGACCTGGATCATGCCGGTCTGGTTGGCGAGCGCTCCATGCTTTATGGCATTGGTAGCCAGTTCATGCAGCGCCATGCCAAGGGTCTGCGCCATCTGGGCGTCCAGCCGCAGGGCAGGTCCGCTGAGCACGACGCGGTCGGACTCCGCCGGCATGAACGGCTGAAGCTGGTTGCGCACGAGCTCGCGGAAGTCGACTCCGGAGGCGGCGTTGGCCACCATGAGGTCGGTCGAGCGCGCGAGGCCCGCAAGGCGCTTGCGAAACGCCTCGACGAAATCCGACGGCTCCTCGGCCGAATTTGCCGACTGCGCCAGCATCGACTGGATGACGGTGAGCTGGTTCTTCGCGCGATGCGCGACCTCCCGCATCAGCAGGCGAATCTCGCCTTCGGCCTTGGCCCTGGCCGTCGCTGCGCTTGCGAGCGCGGTCGATACCGCCTCGACCTCGGTGATCATGTAGCGGCGCGCTTCGACGGGCTCGCCCGCTCCCAATCGCCGTGCATCCATGGCCAGCAACCGGACGCCCTGTGTGAGCAGCCGCGCGATGGTTAATGAACCGGCGACCGCGATGCTTGCGAAAATGATCCCGCCGAAGGAGAGCCAGAGGAAGGACCATAGCATCGGCTGATCGACGATGGCGCTCGGCGCCCAAGCGACGATTCGCCACCCGGTCACCACCGAAAACTCGGACGCGACGCGATAGTCCACACCCCTCGCGGTGGTATTGCTGACGCCGATGCTGAGCAACGGCAATTCGTCGAGAAAGAACGGGTCGCCGGATTTCACCGACGAGTCCGAGGAGACGATCACCTTGCCTTTTCCGTCGACGAGCGCGGCATTCCACCCGGGCGAAAGCGTGTCGCGGTTGACGGCTTTCGTCATGCGCTGGGCATCCTGCCTAAGGCCCAGCAGATACTTCTTTCCGTCGGGCGTCGTGACCGGCAGATACACGGTGAAGACCCAGCCCTCTCCGATTTCGGCCGGGAAAGCCCCTGAAACCAGCGGTGCGGTACTCTGCAGGGCGAGATCGACCTCCGGATCCTTCGCCTGCCCGAGCGGCGTCCCGAAGGGAACGCGGGTGCTCAGGAGAAGATCATGGTCGGCGTCGACGATGATCAGGTGGGAATCGGTGTTGGCCAATGCGACCGATGCACGGTCGTATAAGCCTCGCATGTCGGCGAGGTCCACGGCGCCGGATTTCGCCAGCACCCGGAGCGTCGTCAGCATGCCGTCGACCTCGCGTTCGACGATGCGCGTGACCGAGCCGGTGGAAGCGCGCAGCAGAGACGTGACTTCCTCCCTCTGCGCGTCGAGATTGCGCTGCAGGATCACGAAGGAAAAGATGAAAGGCGGTATGATGGCGATCAGCAGCAGCGAGATCAGGTAGAAGCTGAAGGGCCTGCGAAGATAATCGCGGACGAAGCCGGCGGCGGCCTGCAGGCTGCCGGATGAAGCATCTTCCCGGCTCTTCTCTGACGCTTCCACCATATGTACGCCTCTTGCCGATTCCCTGCCGCATTACCGGAGCGGGTGCCGTGTGCTTCCGGGCCGCCCGTCCATGATTCGAGCGCGGCCGGCAGGCCCACAATGACAATATGGGCTTCGGCGCACAACGAGTATACGCCGCGCGTGCCGCGCCGCTCGACTTTAAACGCGCAAGATCGATTTTCGACCAGCAGAATTATTGGGAAGCGAAAACGCGCTTCGGCCGGAACTCGCCCTCGGCGATCTCACCGATCGCCACGAGCTTGCCCTGAACGGTGGCATAGGCCTCGGGCGCGGGCAGCGGTGCGTCACGCCCGCGCAGGATGATCGGATTGCCCATTTTGAGCCGGTGCGCCTGGTCGTCGCTGACCGCGATATGCGGCAGGTCTGACAGGGCCTCCCCCGTGTCGATCAGATAGGCGTCGAGCGCGGCGAGACGCTCCGCCTCGTCCTCGATCTTTTCCAGTGCCACGAGGTCGGCGAGCGGCACCATGTCCTCCTCGCCGAAAGGAGCGACGAAGGTGCGGCGCAGCGACGCGATATGACCGAAGCAGCCGAGATCGCGGCCCATGTCTCGGGCAAGCGAACGGACATAGGTGCCCTTACCGCATTCGATCTCGAAGTGAGCGAGATTCGGAGCCGAACCGATGAGCGACAGGCGGAAGACCTCCACCTCCCGCGCCGGTATCTCGACGGTTTCGCCGTCGCGGGCGAGATCATAGGCGCGCTCGCCGCCGATCTTAATCGCGGAGAACTGCGGCGGCACCTGCGCGATTACGCCGGTATATTTCGGCAGCAGGGCGCGGATCGCCTCTTCCTCCGGACGCGCGGCGGAAGAGCGGACGGCTTCGCCTTCGAGATCGTCGGTGGAGCGCTCCTCGCCCCAGGCCACCGTGAATTCGTAGATCTTGCGGCCGTCCATGACGTAGGGAACGGTTTTCGTCGCGTCGCCGAGCGCGATCGGCAGCATGCCGGAGGCGAGCGGATCGAGCGTGCCGGCATGGCCCGCCTTCTGCGCCTTGAACAGCCACTTGATCTTGGATACGGCCTCGGTCGAACCGAAATCGAGGGGTTTGTCGAGGATCAGCCATCCCGAAATCGGGCGGCCCTTTGGTTTGCGGGGTCTGGACATCGGTTCTGTCGCTTACTCTTCGTCGTCGGCGTCGCGATCGAGGTCGCGACTGACCTCCGGCGAGCGCAGCAGCGAGTCGATCTTCTGATAGTTGTCGAAGCTGGTATCGTCCCGGAACCGGACGTCCGGCATGTATTTCATCTGCCGCAATTGCGGGCCGAGCCGCCCGCGAATGAATTTCGCATGCCTGTTCAGCGCTTCGATAACCGCCGCGTGATCGGCGACCCCGAGTGGGGTCACATAGGCCGTGGCGATCTTCAGATCGGGCGACATGCGCACCTCGGAAATGGAAATCACCGTGTTTTCGATCAGCGGATCGAGTACTTCACCGCGTTGCAGCACCTGCGTGATCGCTGCGCGCACCTGTTCGCCGACGCGCAGCATGCGCTGGGACGGAGCGGAGGATGTGGATTTGGCCATCGTTTCACCCTGGACCGCGCCGATCGGGCGTATCAAACCCTCATCGAAACGCGATCGGTTCCAACATGCGAGAGGCGGGCGGAGTCGCGCGCTTCTCACTCAAAAAAAAGCGAGCGCCGGAGCCGATCCGGCGCTCGCCAATACCCTGCCGGATCGGATCAGAGCGTCCGCGTGACATGTTCGACGCGGAAGCACTCGATCGTGTCGCCGGCACGGATGTCCTCGTAGTTCTCGAAGGCCATACCGCATTCCTGGCCGGACTGAACTTCGGAGACTTCGTCCTTGAAGCGCTTGAGCGTCTTGAGCTTGCCTTCGTGGATGACGACGTTGTCGCGTACCAGACGGACGCCGACGCCACGTTCGACCTTGCCCTCGGTGACGCGGCAACCCGCGACCTTGCCGACCTTGGTGATGTTGAACACCTCCAGGATTTCGGCATTGCCGAGGAAGGTCTCGCGCCGCTCCGGCGACAAGAGACCGGACATCGCCGCCTTCACGTCATCCACCAGGTCGTAGATGATGTTGTAGTAGCGGATCTCGATGCCGGCACGCTCGGACGCATCCCGCGCCTGCTTGTTGGCACGGACGTTGAAGCCGATGATGGCTGCGTTCGAAGCTTCCGCAAGCGAGACGTCCGACTCGGTGATGCCGCCGGCACCCGAGTGAACGATGCGGGCGCGCACTTCGTCGGTGCCCAGCTTGTCCAGAGCGCCGGAGATCGCTTCGATCGAGCCCTGCACGTCGCCCTTGATGACCAGCGGGAACTCCTTGACGCCGGAGGTCTGGAGCTGGGTCATCATCTGCTCGAGCGAACCGCGCGAACCGGACTGGCGGGCAACCGCCTTCTCGCGGGCGAGCCGCTGGCGATATTCCGAAATCTCGCGCGCCCGGCTCTCGCTCTCGACGACGGCGAAGCGATCGCCCGCCGCCGGCGTTCCGGAGAGGCCGAGAACCTCGACCGGCGTCGACGGCCCGGCGGCCTTCACATGTTCACCCTTGTCGTTGACGAGTGCGCGCACACGGCCCCACTGATCGCCCGCGACGATAATCTGGCCCGGAGTGAGCGTACCCTTCTGTACGAGGACGGTCGCAACCGCACCGCGGCCGCGGTCGAGCTCGGCTTCCACCACCGTGCCTTCGGCCGTCCGGTTCGGATTGGCCTTGAGGTCGAGGATTTCGGACTGCAGCAGGATCGCCTCGAGAAGCTTGTCGAGGTTGGTCTGGTTCTTGGCCGAAACCTCGACGTCGAGAACCTCACCGCCCATGGATTCGACGAAGACTTCGTGCTGAAGCAGCTCGGTGCGGACCTTCTGCGGATTCGCGGACGGCTTGTCGATCTTGTTGATCGCCACGATGATCGGAACGCCGGCCGCCTTGGCATGGTTGATCGACTCGATCGTCTGCGGCATCACGCTGTCGTCGGCCGCGACGACGAGGACGGCGATGTCCGTCGCCTGGGCGCCGCGGGCGCGCATGGCCGTGAAGGCCGCGTGGCCGGGCGTGTCGATGAAGGTGATCTTCTGGCCGTTCTGCTCGACCTGGTAGGCACCGATGTGCTGCGTGATGCCGCCTGCCTCGCCGGCAACCACGTTGGCGTGGCGGATGGCGTCGAGCAGCGACGTCTTGCCGTGGTCGACGTGACCCATGATCGTCACGATCGGCGGCCGCGACTGCATGTCGTCGTCCACGTCGGAGATGTTGAAGATGCCTTCCTCGACGTCCGATTCGGAAACGCGCTTGACCGTGTGGCCGAATTCGCCGGCGATGAGCTCCGCGAGATCGGCGTCGATCAGGTCGCCGGGCTTCATCATCTGGCCTTCCTTCATCAGGAACTTGATGACGTCGACCGCACGCTCGGACATGCGCTGCGACAATTCCTGAATCGTGATGGTTTCCGGCAGGACGACTTCGCGGGAGATCTTCTCGCGCGTTTCCTGCATCTGGCTGCGCTTGAACTTCTCCTGGCGGCGGCGCATCGCCGAAAGCGAACGGCCGCGCTGGCTGCCATCCTCGTCCACGGCAGCCGTCGTAAGCGTCAGCTTGCCCTGGCGGCGGCCCTCGTCACCCTTTGCACGGGGAGCGGGCTTGGCCGGCTCCGGACGCACGACCTTGCCGCGGGGAGCACCGGCGCCGCTGCGGCGGCGTTCGTCTTCCTCGCTCTCGGTCCCGCGGCGGCCGCGAAGTGCTGCACCGTCCGGCCCCGCCGGCGTTGCAGCCGGAGCCGGGCGTCCCGGCTGCGGGCGCGTCTCGACACGGCGTTCGCCGACGGCGGGACTTGCAGCCTCGACCTTCTCCTCGATCTTTTCAGCCTCTACCGGCGGGCGTGCAGCCTCTTCGGCGGCACGGCGCGCAGCCTCTTCCTTCTCGCGGGCGAGGCGCTCTTCCTCCTCGCGCTGGCGGCGCACTTCGTCCTCGGCGCGACGCTTGGCTTCCTCGGCGTCGCGAATCTGGGCTTCCGCCAGGGCGCGGCGGCGGGCTTCCATCTCACCGGCAGAGAGGTCGTTCAGGACGACACCGCCGCGAGGGCGGTTCTGTTCCTGGCGCGGCTGGTGCGGCTGCGGCTGAGGAGCCGGACGACCCGAGGGCTGCGGCGGCATCGGACGCTGCTCAGCCGGGCGGGCGGCAGGCGTGGCGGCAACCGGCGTGATCGGGCGCTCGTCCTTGTGCTTCAGCGGACCGCGCGTTCTCTTGGTCTCGACCACGACCGCCTTGGTGCGACCGCGACCCATATCCTGACGCACCGTGCCCTGCGTCACCCCGGAGGGCTTCAGGGTCAGCGTCTTCTTGCCCGCTACGCTGAGTGTCTTGTCGTCTTTGTTGTCCGTCATTCCGTTCCGTTCCTAGCGATCAGGGCCGGATACGAAACCCCTGACCCTGTCTTCCAAATTGTCTCAAACAATGCTCGCTATGCCGGTCTCTGCCGGTGACGCGCTTCATTGCTGTGGCTTGCCAGCGCCGCCTTCGGCCCGGACCGGGACGGATCCTCGGTACTTTTCGAGCATGATTGCGCGCTTCACTACACCTTCACCTGCCTGCCCTGCAAGCGCTGCGGCATGGATAAAGGCATTACTTCCCAAAAGTCCCTCCATTTCCGCCCCCGTGAAGGGGCGGAAAGCGGGTATTTCCGTTTCGTCCTCGCTGACGAAGCTCATCGCCTTGCGGGCCTGATCGATCTTGCGGACGCCATCCGCGGCCGCATCGATCGCATGAAAGACGGCCAGCGCGGCAAGGCCGCGCACCGCCTGCTCCGTCTTCGTCGCGCCGGAGATGAACTGGCCCGCCTTGCGCGCCATGTTCATCATGCCCGCGAGCTGCTCGGCGAGAAGTCTCTCGACCTCGTCCGCGAGCCCGGCATTCGCCTTCACTTCGGCGCGAAGAGCGCGGGCGAAGAGCTTCTTCGCCACCGCTTTTTCTACGAGCTGCCGCTCGGACTTGACCCAACATCCGCGCCCCGGGAGCTGCCGCTTCAGATCCGCAACGACGACGCCGTCGGGGCCGGCGACAAAGCGGATCAACTCTTCAGGAGAGCCGCTCTCACGCGTGACGATACAGGTCCGGTTGTTGCCGTTCCGGTCCTTCGGACCCTTGTCCGCAGGCAGGCTGTCGGCATCGATCTCGACGATCATCGCGATCAGGCGTCCTGATCCGCGCCTTCGGCGACCTCGATCGTCTCATCCTGCTCCTGCTCCTCCTCCTGCTGCTTGACCAGATCCTCTTCGGTGATCCAGCCGGCGGCCAGGCGAGCCTGCACGATCATCGTTTCGGCCTCTTCCCGGGTGACTTCGAACTTCGAGAAGATGCCCTCGAAGCGCTTGGTCTCGCCATCCTTGCGCTCGGTCCAGCCGACGAGGTCGTCGGCGGCGCAGCCGGCAAAGTCCTCGATCGTCTTGATGCCTTCCTCGCCGAGAGCGACCAGCATCTGGCTGGTGAGGCCATCGATCGTCCGCAGCTCGTCGGAAACGCCGAGCTCCTTGCGTTTGGCATCCATTTCCGCCTCGATCTTTTCGAGATATTCGCGGGCGCGGGTCTGGAGCTCGTTTGCCGTATCCTCGTCGAAGCCCTCGATGGAGGAGATTTCGTCGAGCTCGACATAGGCGAGCTCTTCGACCTGGGCGAAGCCCTCGGAGGCGAGCACCTGACCGACCATCTCGTCGACGTCCAGCGCATCCATGAAGAGCTGCGTGCGCTCGTTGAATTCCTTCTGGCGACGTTCGCTTTCCTCCTGCTCGGTGAGGATATCGATGTCCCAGCCGGTCAGCTGCGAGGCAAGGCGCACGTTCTGGCCGCGGCGGCCGATCGCGAGCGAAAGCTGCTCGTCCGGAACCACGACCTCGATGCGTTCCGCGTCCTCGTCGAGAACCACCTTGGCAACTTCCGCCGGCTGCAGCGCATTGACGATGAAAGAAGCCGGATCCGGCGACCAGGGAATGATATCAATCTTCTCGCCCTGAAGCTCGCCGACCACGGCCTGCACGCGCGAGCCGCGCATACCGACGCAGGCGCCGACCGGATCGATCGACGAATCGTTGGAGACGACGGCGATCTTGGCGCGCGAGCCCGGGTCGCGGGCAACCGACTTGATGTGGATGATACCGTCATAGATTTCCGGCACCTCCATGGTGAAGAGCTTCACCATGAACTGCGGATGCGTGCGCGACAGGAAGATCTGCGGTCCGCGCTGCTCGCGGCGGACGTCGTAGACGAAGGCGCGGACGCGGTCGCCATAGCGCATGTTCTCACGCGGGATCATCTCGTCGCGGCGGATGATGCCCTCGCCACGGCCGAGATCGACGATGACGTTGCCGTATTCGACGCGCTTGACGGTGCCGTTGACGATCTCGCCGACACGATCCTTGAACTCCTCGTACTGACGATCGCGCTCGGCTTCGCGCACCTTCTGCACGATCACCTGCTTGGCGGACTGGGCGGCGATGCGGCCGAAATCCATGGGCGGCAGCGGATCGGCGATGAAATCGCCGAGCTTTGCATCGGGATTGCGGTCGCGGGCGAGCTCGATCGGGATCTGGGTCGAATAGTCCTCGGCCTTCTCGACCACTTCCAGGAGACGCTGGAGACGGATTTCACCGGTCTTCGGATTGATGTCGGCGCGGATGTTCGATTCCGAACCGTAGCGCGAACGAGCCGCCTTCTGGATCGCGTCCGCCATCGCGGCCAGAACGATCTCACGGTCGATGACCTTTTCGCGTGCCACAGCATCTGCGATCTGCAGAAGTTCGAGCCGGTTAGCACTGACTGCCATGTCTTGTCTCCGTCTGTTGCAGGCGCATCGAAAGCGCACCCAGCCTTATTCGTTGTCTGTGTCTTCGTCTTCGAAGTTTTCGTTGGCGGCGCGCGCGGCCTTGGCTTTCTTGTCGGCCGTTAGCGCGTCGCGGATGAGCTCGTCCGTCAGGATCAGTCGCGCCTCCGAAAGCGCCGTGAACGGGATCGCGACTGCCGCCTCTTCACCATAGGCGGGCTGGTCGCGCTCGAGCCGGAAGCCATCCTCGTCCACCGAAACGATCTTGCCGCGAAAGCGCTTGCGCCCGTCGACCATGACCGACGTCTCGCACTTCACCAGATGGCCCTGCCAGCGGATGAAGTCGGACCTGCGCACCATGGGGCGATCGATCCCCGGGGACGACACTTCGAGATGATACGCCTTGTCGATCGGATCTTCCACATCGAGAACCGGCGAGATCGCTTTGGAGACCTCCTCGCAATCCTCGACCGTCATGGTGCCGTCGTTGCGTTCGGTCATGACCTGCAGCGTCAGGCCGTTCTGACCGGACATACGCACGCGCACCAGGCGGAAACCCATATCCACGAGCACCGGCTCGATGATGTCGGCAACACGCCGGTCGAGGCCGGTTTCGGTAATCAGCCGGGGTTCATTCGTATTTTCAGCCGTTGTCGTATCGGACAAACGATCCTCTCCTCGTCGGACCGGCTAATAAAAAAGAGCGGGTCCTCACGGCCCCACTCTTCATCTAACCGATCAAGAATTTGAGGCTCATATACGCTTCATTGCCGTAAATTGCAAGGGTCGCGCAGGCGCCGGGTCGGACCTTTCAGCCCGAACGCAAGTTTCAGCGTCTGGCGCATCGCGTTCCGAGGTTTATAACGAAGCAATCCACATGACGAGCAACCGAAAGAGATCAGAGGTGACGAACCGCATATCGCCGTTGGCGCCCTTCAGGCACGACATCTTCCGCACCATCTGGATCGCGAGCCTTGCCTCCAATTTCGGCGGGCTGATCCAGGCCGTGGGTGCGGCCTGGCTCATGACGTCCATTTCGCAATCGGTGAACATGGTGGCGCTGGTGCAGGCCTCGACCTCGCTGCCGATCATGCTCTTCTCGCTGGTTTCCGGCGCACTTGCCGACAATTTCGACCGGCGGCGGATCATGCTCGTCGCGCAGAGCTTCATGCTCGCCGTCTCGGCGCTGCTCACCGTCTGCGCCTATTACGGTATCGTTACGCCGTGGCTACTGCTCATATTCACCTTTCTTCTCGGCTGCGGCACCGCTCTCAACAACCCGTCCTGGCAAGCCTCGGTCGGCGACATGGTTCCGCGCGACGACCTGCCGGCTGCAGTCGCGCTGAACAGCATGGGATTCAATCTTACCCGCAGCGTCGGTCCGGCGATCGGCGGCGCCATCGTGGCGGCCGCGGGTGCGGCGGCTGCCTTTGCCGCCAACACGCTCAGCTATTTCGCGATTCTCTTCGCGCTCGCTCGGTGGAAACCGGTCGCTCCCGAAAACCGGCTGCCGCGCGAGACGCTCGGGCGCGCGGTTTCTGCGGGGCTGCGCTACGTGGCGATGTCGCCGAATATCGGTAAAGTGCTCGTGCGCGGCTTCGCCTTCGGCCTTTCGGCGAGCGCCATACTTGCACTGCTGCCGCTGGTGGCACGCGACCTCGTCGGCGGCGGCCCCCTCACCTACGGCGTCATGCTCGGCGCCTTCGGCGTCGGCGCGATCGGCGGCGCGCTCCTGAGTGCAAGACTGAGGGAATTCCTCACCAGCGAGGCGATCGTGCGCTATGCCTTCGCCGGCTTCGCCTTCAGCGCCCTGGTCACGGCCATCAGCTCGCAGGCCTGGCTGACCTGCCTCGTGCTCGCCGTTTCCGGTGCCTGCTGGGTGCTGGCGCTGTCGCTCTTCAACACGACGGTGCAGCTCTCCACGCCGCGCTGGGTCGTCGGCCGGGCGCTTTCGCTCTACCAGACCATGACCTTCGGCGGGATTGCCGGCGGCAGCTGGCTCTGGGGCGTCACTGCCGAACAATACGGCGCGGCCAACGCACTCATCGGCTCCTGTCTGCTGATGCTCGCGGGGGCGGCAATCGGACTGCGCTTCGCCCTGCCGGAGTTCAAGTCGCTCAATCTCGACCCGCTCAACCGCTTCAACGAGCCGCTGCTCGAGCTCGACCTGAAGCCGCGCAGCGGCCCCATCGTCGTCATGATCGACTACGAAATCGCCGATGAGGACATCCCCGAGTTCCTGAAAACGATGGCGGAGCGGAGGCGCATCCGCATCCGCGACGGAGCCGGCCACTGGGCGCTGATGCGCGACCTCGAAAACCCGACCACCTGGACCGAGACCTACCACGTGCCGACCTGGGTCGAATATGTCCGCCACAATCAGCGGCGCACCCAGGCCGACGCCGCCGTCGGCGACAAGCTGACCGCGTTCCATCGCGGCCCGAACCCGCCGCGTGTCCATCGCATGATCGAGCGCCAGACGATCGTTCCCGATCACTACGAGCGCTACAAGCGATCCGTCGAGATGCATTGAGGAGGGCGGAGCCGCCCATCCGCCACGTCACTCACCGAAGCTTTGCTTTCAGCGAAACATCGGGAAAGCATGTCGGCTCGAGGCCGCTCTTCGCCTGCCAGTCGCCGAGCGAGCGGCGCGTCTTGTAGCCCGGCAGCCCGTCGGCCTTGCCGACGTCGTAGCCTTTCGCGACCAGCGCCTTCTGCATTGCGAGCACATCGGATCGCAACATGCCGCCGACATCGCCCCATCTGCCGCGGAAGGCACCGCCGCCGGAAGCGATGCGATCGGCCAGATTGCCGATATACAGCGCGTAGAGATCGGAATTATTGTATTCCTTGATCACGTAGAAATTCGGCGTGACGATGAATTGCGGTCCATGGGTCCCCGCCGGCACGAGCATCATGCCTGCCGCGGCACGCTCTGCCGCCGGGAAGGCCTTTCCCGAAATGCGGCCGATCCCCATGCCGGCCCATTCGGCGATCGGGCGGGCAAGGTCAGGGCCTTCCTGGGCGCAGGAGACGCCCGAGGGGATCGCGACCTCGAAACCCCAGTCGCGCCCGCTCTGCCAACCCTTCTGCGCCAGATAATTGGCAATCGAAGCGAGGCTGTCCGGCACGGAATTCCAGATGTCGCGGCGTCCGTCCCCGTCGAAATCGACGGCGTATTTCAGAAAGCTCGAAGGCAGGAACTGCGGCTGGCCCATGGCACCTGCCCAGGAACCGCGCATCTGCGCCTCCTTGACGTCACCGCTTTCGAGAATATGCAGCGCCGCGATCAGTTCGCGCCGGAAAAGCTCGGGCCGGGTCGACATGAAAGCCTTGGTCGCCAGCACATCCATGATCGGATGCGGGATCTTCGCCCGGCCGAAGCCGGATTCCTTGCCCCATATGGCAAGGACGATCGGACCGGGAACACCATAGGTCCTCTCGATCCGCTTCAAGGTCGAGGCGTGGGCGGAGGCGAGGCTGCGGCCCGTCGCAGCAAGACCCTGCAGGCGCTTTTCCGAAAAATAGGATCCGGGAGAGGAAAATTCGGCCTGGCTCTGCTTGCGCTGCTTCGGTTTCGGAAAGCCGGGCGGCGCGAGGTCGGGCAGGTCCCAGTCGAGCCGGACGTCCTCGAAGGCTGCTTCGAAGGCCGCATTCGATACGCCGGCCTTCTGCGCCTCCGGCCAGAGATCGTTTCGAAGCCACTGCCGGAACTGCGCTTCGACGTCGGCCTTGGAAGCGGCGAAGGAGAAGGTAGCGAAAGACAGGCAGGCCAGGAGCAGAATGGAAAGGAATCTCAGCATTTCTTTTCCTTGAAACTGAAGCTGCGGAGGCGAATGCTCAAATCACCGTTCTCGCCCGGAGCGCGGCGGCCAGCGTTCCCTCGTCGAGATAGTCGAGCTCGCCGCCGACGGGCACGCCGTGGGCGAGGCGCGTGATCCTCACCTGCATGCCCTCGAGTCGATCGGTGATGTAATGCGCCGTCGTCTGGCCCTCGACGGTCGCGTTGACGGCGATGATCAGCTCGCGCACGTCGCCCTTGGCGACGCGGTCGATGAGGCCCCTGATGTTCAGATCCTCCGGCCCGATGCCGTCGAGCGGCGACAGCGTGCCGCCGAGCACGTGATAGGCGGCGTTCATGGCGCCGGCGCGCTCCAGCGCCCAAAGATCGGCGACGTCTTCGACCACGATGATCACCGCCTGGTCGCGCTGTTCGTCGGTGCAGACGGTGCAGGGGTCGATAGTGTCGACATTGCCGCAGCAGGAGCAGATCTTGACCTTGCGATGGGCCTCGCCCATGGCCTCGGCAAGGGGGCCGAGCAACTGTTCCTTCTTCTTGACGAGATGCAGCGCCGCGCGGCGGGCGGAACGAGGCCCGAGGCCCGGGACCTTCGCCAGGAGCTGGATCAGCTTTTCGATTTCGGGGCCGGTGACTCGCTTTGCCATGCCCGGCTTTTAGACCAACCGTCTATCGCCGCCAATCGGAATCGTAGCGCTTCAGCGCGTGGCGATGGCCACCGCCGCGCCGGCCATCGTGCCTGCGCTGGCACGGTTCACGATCCTTACCGCCCGGCGGCTCTTGAGGAACTGCCGCGCCTTTGCGGCCATAAGCACCCAGGTGACATCGATCGCGACGAGGACTACGAACATGGTCGCGACCAGTTCGGCCCAGCCCAAGAGGGTGACGGAGCCGAGATCGATGATCGAGGGCAGCAGCGCCACATAGAACATCATGATCTTGGGATTGCCGAGCGTGATCGTCAGCCCGGCGAAGAACATCTTCGATGCCGAACGCGCCTCCGGCAGGCTTTCGCCGGGCGTTTGCGGCTCGGCCGACCACATCTTCCAGGCGAGGAAGAGGAGATAGGCGACGCCCGCCCATTTGATCGCGACGAACATCCAATGGAACGTCTCGGCGATCGCCGCGAGACCGGCAACCGCAAAGGAGAGCCAGATCGCCTCACCGATCCACATGGCCGCGAGGAACGGCAAGACGTCGCGGGCGCCCTTGGACAGCACCCGGGCGACGAGCGCGGCAATGCTCGGCCCCGGCGACCCGGCGGCAATCAGCAGCGCCCCGGCAAAGACGAGCAGCGTTGCGACGGTCATGTCACTCCCTCCCCCGGAAAACGGTCCGCAAGATAGCACGCATCTCGGCTGGCGCCAGCCTCTGCGGGGCCGAGGATCAGAACGGCAGCTTCATGCCCGGGGGGATCGGCAGACCGGCGGTCAGTTCGCGGGTTTTTTCCGCCTGCACCGCCTCGGCTTTGTCCTTGGCATCCTTATGGGCCGCGACGATCAGATCTTCGAGGATCTCGACATCGTCTTCCTTGAAGAGCGAGGGATCGACCTTAAGGCTTTTCATGTGGCCCTTGCCGTCGAGACGGACGGTGACGAGCCCGCCGCCGGAGGTGCCGTCGATTTCGAGCGCGGCGATCTCCGCCTGCATCTTCTCCATCTTGGCCTGCATTTCCTTGACCTTGCCCATCATGCCCATGATGTCGCGCATCGTCGTCTCCTGTTCTCTGGTATTCTTTGGCCCTACGCACTTCCGGACGAAAACCGTTACACGCTTTTCCTGGAAATACTCTGAAGCGCCGCGCCTGTGCGACGCGGCTACTCGATGTCGTCGCCCGGGACGATGTCGCCGTCCTCGGATTCGGCCGCGGCCGGAGCGAGGCTCTCGACCTCCTCTACCGCCGCGCGGATGCGCACGTCGGTGATCCTGGCGCCTGGAAAGCGCGCAAGAATGGCAGCGACGTCCGGGTCCTGGCGCGCATCGTTGACGCGCTGCTCCTGCGCGCGCTGCTCGGCCTCGACCAGCGTCGGTTCGCCCTGCTCCCGGCTGTAGCTCACGACCCAATGGATACCCGTCCATTCCTTGAGCTTGACTGCGAGTTCGTTCAGCAGCGTCTTCGGTGCGTCGTCGGGCAGATTGACGTCGAGCCGGCCGGGTTCGATATGCACGAGCCTCAGGAAACCGCGCACCATCGTCTTCAGCTTGATGTCGCGGTTCTTGGCGCAGAGATCGGCGATGTCGCCGATGGAACTGACAGCAACCTTCGGTTCGGGTTTAGGAGCGGCGCTCGCCACCGTGCGCTCTTCGATGCGGCCGATACCGATCGGCTGGGGCCCGGAGCTCGGCACGGAGCTCGGCACGGCGCGCAGCATGGTCGCGCCATTGCCGCTTGGACGCGAAACGGCCGTCTCCACGGCGCGGGCCTCGACCGGGGTGCCTGCAGGCGCCTGCGCACCGCCGCCACCGCCGCCGTTCGGGGCCGGGCGTCCGCCGCCTTCGCCACCCGGAAGATCGAGAAGCCGCCGCGCGGCCTCTTCGGGCGAAGGCAGATGGGCGGCATGGGCGAGCCTGATCAGCACCATCTCGGCAGCACCTGCGGGGCGCGCCGAGCTCTCCGCCTCGGGAATGCCCTTGAGCAGCATCTGCCAGACGCGCGACAGCGTCGTCACGGCAACGCTGCCGGCGAATTCGGCCCCGCGCGTGCGCTCGATCTCGCTCAGCGACTGGTCGTTGACCGCGTCGGGCACATATTTCAGCCTTGTCACGAGGTGGGTGAAGTCGGCAAGGTCGGTGAGGACCACGGTCGGATTGGCGCCGGCTTCGTATTGCGCCGTGAACTCGCCAAGCGCAGCGGCGACATCGCCCTTGATGACATGCTCGAACAGATCGACGATCCGCGCCCGGTCGGCAAGGCCGAGCATCGAACGCACGGTTTCGATCTCGACCGAACCGCCGCCATGGGCGATCGCCTGATCGAGCAGCGACAGGCCGTCGCGCGCCGAGCCTTCCGCTGCCCGCGCCACCATCGCCAGCGCCTCCGGATCGAAGGGCACTCCCTCCTTGCCGAGAATGGTGGAGAAAAGGCCGACCAGATCGGAAGCGCTGATGCGCCGGAGATCGAAGCGCTGGCAGCGCGACAAGACGGTAATCGGAACCTTGCGGATTTCGGTCGTCGCGAAAATGAACTTCACATGCTCCGGCGGCTCCTCGAGCGTCTTCAGCAAGCCATTGAAGGCCTGCGTCGAGAGCATGTGCACTTCGTCGATGATATAGACCTTGTAGCGCGCGGAGACCGGCCGATAGCGTACCTGCTCGATGATCTCACGTATGTCGTCGATCCCGGTATGCGAGGCGGCGTCCATCTCGATCACGTCGACATGGCGGCCGTCCATGATCGCCTGGCAATGTTCGCCGGGGACGCGAAGGTCGATGGTGGGCTTGTCGATCTCGGCGGTCTTGTAGTTCAGCGCCCGTGCCAGGATACGCGCCGTCGTCGTCTTGCCGACGCCGCGAACACCGGTCAGCATATAGGCCTGGGCGATGCGGCCGGTTTCGAAGGCGTTGGTGAGCGTGCGCACCATCGGCTCCTGGCCGACCATCAGGTCGGAGAAGTCCTTGGGGCGGTATTTGCGCGCCAGAACACGGTAGGCGGCCGGTTTCTCGACGGGTAAAATCGGGGATGAAGTGGGCGCTTCGTCGCTCATCGACCCTGCCGCTGTTCGAACTCTTGTCCCGACAGGGACAAAGAAAGTGGTGCCCCGACAGGGACGAAGAAGGTGGTGTCCCGACAGGACGGAGAAGGTGGGAGGCTGGCACGATGACCCGTGCCTGGGCTCGTTAGGGCTGCTTCCTTCCGGACCTGACCCGGTTGGCGAGTGGCTCGTCCACCACCAACCTCCCGGCTTTCATATCGGCAATATCCGCAGCAAATGCAAGCCAAGCCTTTAAAAAACTGGTATCGATATGCAAAACAAAGCGAATCCGTTTGATGCCGAGGAGAGTTTCTTGACGACCTTCACGCTTGACGAGCGACTTGAGCGCGACGGCATACCGATCGGCACGCTCGGGCTGTGCCAGATGCGGCTGATGAACGATCGGCGCTGGCCCTGGCTGATCCTCGTACCCCAGCGCGCCGACATAACGGAGGTCTTCGAACTGACGCCGCTCGACCAGGCGATGCTCACCTTCGAGACCAATATGGTAGCGGCAGGCCTGAAGAAGGCGACCGGCGCCGAAAAGATCAATATCGGCGCGCTCGGCAACATCGTCCGGCAGCTTCACGTGCATATCATCGCCCGTCGTGAAGGCGATCCGAACTGGCCGGGCCCGGTCTGGGGCTTCGGCAAGGCCGAACCGTGGCCGGAGGAGGAGCACAGGGCATTCGCAGCACGCATCATGGAAAATCTCTGAGCATGACGAAAACGATCTTCGATCTTCACAGCCCGCACCCCGAGCCGAGCACGCTCGTCGCCTTCGCGGAGAACCACCTGGACCGCCGGTCCGAGCATCGCCCCGACGACTGCATCGAGGCGGCGCTCAAGCATCCCGGCGCGCATTTCCTGGCTTTTTCCGGGGCGAAGCTGATCGTCAAGCACGACGAGAAGGTCATCGATCCGCTTTTCGCACCCTATGAACTGGCGGGGCTCGAGCCGACCATGGACGATGCGGTCCTGCTCGGCTTTCTGCCGAACGGCGAGCCGCGTCTTGCCGTGCCTTCGGGGCTGACGGAGGAGACGGTGCCGGAGCCCTTCAAGATCGCCGATGCCCGCATGCTCTATCGCCAGCAGATGCTGCCGGAAAACCTGCTGGGGCAGTTTGCGCAGGCGTCGAGCCTGATCGTCTGGAACGCCGGCAACCGGTTCTGCGGCCGCTGCGGCGGCCCGATGGACGGTGCGGCCGGCGGCTATAGGCGCATCTGCACGGCCTGCGGGCACATGGTCTTCCCGCGTACCGATCCGGTCGTTATCATGCTGACGATCAATGTCGAGCGCGATCAATGCCTGCTCGGCCGCAGCCCGCATTTTACGCCGGGCATGTATTCCTGCCTCGCCGGTTTCGTCGAGCCGGGCGAGACGATCGAAAACGCGGTGCGCCGGGAAACGCTCGAGGAGTCCGGCATCCGGATCGGCCGCGTGCGCTATCATGCGTCGCAGCCCTGGCCGCTCCCCCATTCGCTGATGATCGGCTGCTATGCGGAAGCGAAGTCGACCGCCATCAAGCGCGACGAACAGGAACTGGAAGACGTCCGCTGGTTCACGCGGGCGGAAACCGAGGCGATGCTGGAGCGCGCCACGGGCGTCGCCGACACCGGAGACGAGCACATTCCGCCGCCGAAGGGCGCCATTGCGCACCAGCTCATGCGCGACTGGCTGGCCTGGCCCGAGCGCAGCTGAGGTGCCATGTCCCGATCGGAACGCCTGCTCGAACTCATGCAGGTGCTGAGGCGTTATCGCCAGCCGGTCAGCGGCCGGCGGCTCGCCGAGGAGACCGGCGTCAGTCTCAGAACCCTCTACCGGGACATAGCCAGCCTGCAGGCGCGGGGCGCGCATATAGAAGGCGAGCCCGGCGTCGGCTACGTGCTCAGGCCCGGCTTCATGCTTCCCCCCATGATGCTTTCCGAGGAGGAGATCGAGGCGCTGGTGCTAGGGTCTCGCTGGGTCGCCAAACGCGGCGACCCAAGGCTCGCGACCGCAGCCGCCGATGCGCTGGCAAAGATCGGCTCGGTGCTTCCGGCGGACCTGAAAGAGAAACTCGAGCATTCGACCCTTCTGGTGGGCCCGCGAAAGCCGGGTGCCGAAACGATCGACCTTAGCCTCTTGCGCAAAGCGATCCGCAGCGAACACAAGGTCGAACTGCACTATCTCGACAATGACGGCCGCGACAGCCGCCGGACGGTCTGGCCCTTCGCGCTTGGTTTCTTCGAAGAGGTCCGGGTGCTCGCGGCGTGGTGCGAGCTGAGGCAGGATTTCCGCCATTTCCGGACGGACCGGATTGCAGAAGCGGCGATGCTCGACAATCGCTATCCGCGCCGCCGCCAAGCCCTGCTCAAGGACTGGCGCGCCGTGAACGGCATCGATCCCGCCTGAATCCGATGCGCGGATGTTTCTTTGCCGCCTCGCAGACTGCTGACAAAAACTGGCAGCATGCCGGGCTAGACTTCAGGTCTCGAAACAAGGAGACCATCATGGCAACACCCAATCTCATCGTCCTCTATGTCATGGACCCACCGGCCAGCGTCGAATTCTACAGGAAGCTTCTGGCCAAAGAGCCGACCGCCACCTTTCCGACCTTCTCGTCCTTCGAGGTGCAGGACGGTTTCGTTCTCGGCTTGTGGGCAAGGGAGAAAGTGCAGCCTCAGCCTATCGGTGACGGCGCCCGAGCCGAAGTCGCCTTCATGGTAAAAGGGGAAGAGGCTGTGCGTGCGCGTTACGAGGAATGGCGCGCAATGGGCCTGCCGATCGCCCAGGAACTGACACGGATGGATTTCGGACCGACTTTCGTCGCACTCGATCCGGACGGGCATCGCCTGCGTGTTTGCCTTTACGACGAATAGCCATGCCGCGTGAGAAACGTTGAACGCCCGTAAGCAACCGTGTGTATAAAACGCTCACACCCCGCACGGAGGCGGGGTGTGGAAGACTTCGGATGTCGCGCGGTCAAATGCGGCGCGGGGTCATCCCGGTATTAACGGCCGTAAACGGCAGCCTGAATCTGGGAACGGGAAATACCGATATCGCTCAGGGCGTGATCGTCGAGGGCGTTCAGCTCGCGGACCGCACGGCGCATCTTTACGTATTCCGTAATCTTCTGACGGATTTTCATCTTTTTAGCTCCTTCTTTGTACGAGAGCTAAATAGGCATTTGCCTAAGATTTAAGTAGTTCCACGATTGCAAATTAGGCATGCACTGGACGCGTGGCCGGTTAACGAGTTTTGCCATTTTCTCGTGCCGTCCGGGGTGAAGCGGGTCGGCCGAAGCCGCACCGCATGGTCAGAGCATGCCGCGCATCGGATGCGCCGGATAGGTGCCGAGGATGCGCACATTTTCCGAGAAGAAGCGCAACTCGTCCATCGCATGGCGCACGCCTGTATCGTCGGGATGCCCCTCGATGTCCGCATAGAACTGGGTCGCCACGAACTTGCCGCCGAGCTGATAGCTCTCGAGCTTGGTCATGTTGATACCGTTCGTCGCGAAACCGCCCATCGCCTTGTAGAGCGCCGCCGGGATATTGCGCACGTTGAAGACGAAGGTCGTGATGATCAGTTCGTCCTTCGAGGTGCGGTCAACCCTGCTCTCCTCTCTGGACAGCACGACGAAGCGCGTGACGTTGCTGTCGGTGTCCTCGACGTTCTCGGCGATGATGTCGAGGCCGTAGAGGTCGGCGGCAAGGCGCGGAGCAAGCGCCGCCATCGAGCGGTCGCCCACTTCCTTGACGAGCTTGGCGGCGCCGGCCGTATCGCCCGCGACCACCGGCTTCCACCCATTGGCACGCACGATCTTGCGACACTGGCCGAGCGCGTGGATATGGCTGTGCACGGTGCGGATTTCCTCGCGCCCGACGCCGGGCAGCACCATCAGCTGGAAGCGAATCGGCATGAAATATTCGCCGACGATATGCAGGCGCGATTCCGGCAGGAGGTGATGGATGTCGGCGACGCGTCCGGCAATCGTGTTTTCGATCGGGATCATGGCGAGATCGGCCTCGCCGTTTTCCACCGCGAGGAAGGCATCCTCGAAGGTCTGGCACGGCAGCGGCTCCATCGACGGGAACATGTCGCGGCAGGCCATGTCGGAATTGGCGCCGTAGTCGCCCTGGAATGAAATCCGGTTGGTCTTGGCGGTCACTTTGGTCCCCTTGATGTCGGAGTGTCAGACGCGGGCGGAAAGGATGCGGCGGGCCTTGTCGAGATCGGCCGGCGTGTCGACCCCGAGCGGCACGGAATCCACGATCTCGACATCGATGCGCATGCCCGCTTCGAGTGCCCGCAACTGCTCGAGCGATTCGCGTTTCTCGAGCGTCGACGGCTTCAGCGAAACGAAGCTTTCCAGCGCCTTGCGACGATAGGCGTAAAGCCCGATGTGGTGATAGAGGGGGCCTTCGCCGTAGGGTGCGGTGGCGCGGGTGAAATAGAGCGCGCGAAAGCGGCTTTCGGAAAGCGGCGAACCGACGACCTTGACGACGTTGGGATTGGTCTTTTCGTGTTCGTCGGTGATCGCCACGGTCAGCGTGGCGATGTCGGTCGAGGCATTTTCCAGCGGCTTCAGCGCCGCACGAATAGGACCCGGCTCGATCGTCGGAAGATCGCCCTGAACGTTGATGACGATTTCCGCTTCGCCATGCGGATCGGCTTTCAGGAGCGCCTCGTGGATCCGGTCGGAGCCCGACTGGTGATCGACGCGCGTCATGATCGCTTCGAAGCCGGCGCCGGTCACGGCCGCGAAGACATCGGGATGATCGACTGCCACCACGATCCGCCCGACCTCGGCCTCCGCCGCCCGCCTTGCCACCTGCACGATCATCGGCAGGCCGCAAATGTCGGCAAGCGGCTTGCCGGGAAGGCGCGTCGACGCCATGCGCGCGGGAATGAGTACGAGGGTTTTGCCCGATTTTTCACGATTCATCGTTCGGCCTTCGAAAACCCGGAGAAAGTGTCAAAACGTCTCACTCCGGGGTTGATAATCTCTGTTGCAACGCAGAGCCAAAAGACATAGGTTCCGCGCGATTTCAAGATGGGCCGGTTTTTTGTTTGCCGGTGGCTAAGGGAGCGTTTGCAGATGAATCCATATGTGAACATGGGTGTGGGTGCCTTGTTGGGTACGGTCTTCGTTCTGATGTCCGTATCCATTGCGTCGGAAGGCATTTTCCATTCCGAAGCTCCCGAGAAGGAAGGTTTCGCCATCGTCGCCGAGGAAACGGCAGGCGAAGCGGGGGCTGCCGGCGGCGAGGAAGCGAAGTCCGAACCGATCGGGCCGCTGCTCGCCAGCGCCGATGCCTCCGCCGGCGAGGCCGTGTTCAAGAAATGCGCAAGCTGTCACACCATCGAGAAGGGCGGACCGAACAAGGTCGGCCCGAACCTCTGGGGCGTCGTCAACCGCCCGATCGCCTCGCATGAGGGCTTCAGCTATTCCGCGGGCATGCAGACCTTTTCCGAAGGCGGCAAAGTCGTGTGGGACTACGATCATCTGAGCTACTTCCTCGAAGCGCCGAAGAAGCACGTGCCGGGCACGGCCATGGGCTTTGCCGGCCTCAAGAAGACCGACGAGCGCGCCAACCTCATCGCCTGGCTGCGTGAGCAGGCCGACAGCCCGGCCCCGCTGCCGGACGCCGGCGCGGCAGGCTCCACCGAGGCGGCACCCGCTGCAGGTCAGGAGGCTCCCGCCGCTGCTGAAGCTCCGGCTCCTGCCGAGGGCGGTGCGGCTCCCGCAGCCACTGAAGCCAGCCCGGCCCCTGCTCCTGCCGAAGGCGGAGCAGCTCCGGCAGGTCAGACCGGCGCTCCGGCGCCGGCTCCGGCAAACTGACTGCGGTCAGCACACGGCCAGTCTTTCTGAAAAACCCGGTCGGTCGATCGGGTTTTTTCACATCCCGCAGATGTGATGAGCCTGGCCGCATCATGATATAGAATGGCCTTCACCATTCGACATATGCAACGCGAGCGACACCAACCGCTCGGAACGAAGGAGCAGACGACAGATGACCGGTAGCGGTGAGCAGACTTTCCTGTTCGAGCAGAATCCGACCAGAGTGGCGACCGGCGAGCGCGATGCGCTGCTTGCCAATCCGGGCTTCGGGCGCGTGTTCACCGATCACATGGCGACGATCCGCTATTCCGAGGGCCGCGGCTGGCACGATGCGAAGATCGGCCCGCGTAAGGCGTTCGATCTCGATCCGTCGACACTCGTGCTGCATTATGCCCAGGAGATCTTCGAGGGCATGAAGGCGTATCGCCTGCCCGACGGAGGCGCCACGCTGTTTCGCCCCGACGCCAATGCGCGCCGTTTCCGCAATTCCGCGCTTCGGCTCGCAATGGCGCCGCTGCCGGAGGAGCTGTTCGTCCAATCCGTGCGCGAACTGGTTCGTATCGACCGCGACTGGATTCCCGCCGGTGAAGGAGCCGCGCTCTATCTCCGGCCGTTCATGATCGCGACGGAAGTGCTCCTCGGCGTGAAGCCCTCGGCTGAATATCTCTACTGCGTCATTGCTTCCTCGGTCGGTTCCTACTTCAAGGGCGGCGCCCCGGCCGTCACCATATGGGTTTCGGAGAATTACACCCGGGCAGCGCCCGGTGGCACCGGCGAGGCCAAATGCGGCGGCAACTATGCCGCGAGTCTTGCGGCGCAGGCGGAGGCGATGCAGGAGGGCTGCGAGCAAGTGGTGTTCCTCGACGCGGTCGAGCGCCGCTTCGTCGAAGAGCTCGGCGGCATGAACGTCTTCTTCGTCTTCCGCGACGGCTCGCTGCAGACGCCGCCGCTGACGGGCACGATCCTGCCGGGCATCACGCGCAATTCGCTGATCACGCTCGCCCGCGATATGGGGCTTACGGTGCGCGAAGAGCCCTATGCCATCGATCAATGGCAGGCGGATGCGGAAAGCGGCCGCCTCACCGAGGCCTTCGCCTGCGGGACGGCCGCGGTCGTAACGCCGATCGGCAAGGTCAAGGGCCGCGAACACAGCTTCACCATTGGCGACGGCGGAGCCGGTCCGGTTGCCGGCCGCCTGAAGGCAGCCTTGCTGGACATCCAGAACGGGCGCGCGCCGGACCCGCATGGCTGGCTCGACCGGCTGTTTTGAGCGCAGCCTTCGGTCAGGAATCCCGCCCCGTCACATCAGCAGATAGGCCCACACCGACACGCTGACCACGCCGAGCGCAGTGGTCAGGGTGATGGTCGAGGAGGCGAGCGCATGCCCGACATTGAAGTGGTTGGCGATCAGCCACGCGTTGACGCCGGTCGGGACCGACGAGGTCAGCACCAGCGCCGCGGTCCAGCTGTCGCTCAGCCCTAACAGATGGCAGGCGGCGAAGACGGCGCCGGGGAGCACCAGGAGTTTGAGGGTGCTCGTCACGGCCGCGAGCCCGGTATTGCCGGCAAGACCGTACTTGTCGAGGGCCATGCCGATCGAGACGAGCGCCGCAGGCGCTGCCACGCCCGCAAGCTGGTCGACGACGATCTTCACCGGTCCGCCGAGCGGTTGTCCGAGGAGATGGAACAGAGCGCCGAAGGCAAGGCCGATCACGAGGGGATTGCGGACGAGGTTGCGGGCAACTCCGCCCATGAGCTTCCAGATGCCCTGCCCCGGTGCGCCGGTCGTCTGACGTTCCGCGCGCTCCATCATCACCGTTCCGGCAATCATCATGACCGGCAGATGAACGGAAAGCAGGATCGACAGCGCAACGATACCGTCTTGGCCGACAAGGCGGGAAACGAGCGGCAGGCCGATGAACACCGTATTGGCGAAGGCGGACGAAACGCCGGCAAGCACCCCCATGCGCGCGTCCCGGCCGAAGCCGAGCGTCGCCGCCAGATGGCCGATGGTCCAGGTCACCGCGACGCCGGAGAAATAGGCAACCCAGAGCGGCCAGGGCGACCCTTCCTTGAAATCCGCCTCTGCGATGGTACGGAAGAGCAGCACCGGCACCGCGACGCGGAAGACGAAATCGCCGAGCGCTTCGCCGACGGCCGGCTTCAGATAGCCAAGCCGGACGATGAGCCAGCCTGTCAGGATCAGGACGAAAATCGGTAGAACGTTCAGGAAGACGTCGGACATGGAAGAGCCTTGATGGGTTTCCAAGCCATAGCCCTGTTCGGGCTATGGAGGCAAGGGAGACGCATGCTGCGGGCCTTCTTGATTAGAGGCCAACATGCAGCAATTACAGAAGAATCAGCGCGAACGCGGCCATGCGCGACCGGAACATTCCGGCGCTGCCAAGCGTTGCGATCGAGGACGGGAATGACCAGAAATGCCGAGCGAATACCCGAACTACTCTCACAAGGACGACGATCCTCATCTGACCGATGACGATCTGGCGGAGAAAGTTCTGCACTTCCTTCGCTACGCAACTACGATCGATACGAGCGACATGGAGGTGATCGCTTTAGGCAACATCGTCGTGCTCTCCGGCACGGTTGGAAGCGAAGCGGACATTGCCTCTGCCGGCGAAGCAGCCGCCTCGGTCATCGGTGTTTCGAGCGTGGAGAACGGACTAAGGGCGCGCGAAGATTCAAAGTGAAGGGAGCCGCGTCTCAACTGGCCAGGGCCGGCATGTCTGAGCCTTGCGCCGTGCAAACCTCGCGGATGCAGCCACGCAGCCAGCGATGCGCCGGATCGGCATCGAGCCGCGGATGCCAGAGCAGCGACACCGTGATCTGCGGCAGGGAGAAGGGCAGCGCAAAGCTGTGCATTCCCTGACGCAAGGCGCTGGTGTGGCGTTCTGGAACGCTGGCGATCAGGTCCGTGGAGCGAGCCAGCGCCAAGGCGCTCGAAAAGCCGCCCACAATGGTAACGACCTCGCGCTCCAATCCGATCGACCTCATTGCATCATCGATGCCGACAGCCGCCTTCTCCGGCCCCCGCCTTGGAACAAGGATGTGCCTGCCGGCTGCGTAGCGGGCCGGTGTAACCTCGCCCTCGCTCAAAGCGTGGCCATTGCGCACGACGCCGATGAACCGGTCCCGGAACAGAGCCTGCGTCCGCAACTCCGGCCCTGTCGCCTCGCCCACCACACCAGTTTCGAGATCGACGCTCCCGTCCCGAAGCCGGCCGCTGTCCTTGTCCGATTTCTGCACGAAGGCCAGGCGTACCCCGGGGGCTTCCGCGCCGAGCCGGGCAAGGAGGTTCGGCCCGAAGTTTTCGACGAAGCCGTCGCTGGTGCGCAGCGTGAACGTCCGAACGAGCCGTTTCAGGTCGAGTTTCTCCTGCGGCCGCAGGACGGATTGCGCCTCCTCCACCAGCCGGCCGACCTTCTCGCGCAGCTCGAGCGCACGCGGCGTCGCAACGAGGCCGCGCCCGGCCCGAACCAGAAGCGGGTCGCCGGTCGTCTCGCGCAACCGCTGAAGCGCCCGGCTCATTGCCGAGGGGCTCAGGCGCAGCCGCTTGGCAGCGCGCGCGACGCTGCCTTCCGTGAGCAGCACGTCGAGGATGACGAGGAGATTGAGATCGGGTTTCGCCATGCAGCGACAGTAGCACGGATTTCATTCTGACATGGCGTGAAACGCACGAATCAAGTGCAAATCGTGCGTGTTCCGCCATGATGGTCGAGCGGCTAGCTTCTCCTCGAACGCTTCAGGGTCCAGGGAAGGAATGTTCATGCCGAAACCAGCCGTTGCCGCGCCAGACGATGCCGCAGGTGCAAATCCGCACAGGGCTTCGGCCCGATGGGCGCTCGCCAGCCTTTCGCTCTCCGTGCTGCTGTCCTCGCTCGGCACCAGCATCGCGAATGTCGGCCTGCCGAGCCTCGCCACGGCGTTCTCCGCCTCGTTCCAGCAGGTCCAATGGGTCGTCCTTGCCTATCTCCTTGCCATTACCACCCTCATCGTCGGTGTCGGCCGGCTCGGCGACATGGTCGGGCGCCGGCGGCTGCTGCTTGCCGGGATCCTGCTCTTTACCGTGGCTTCGGGCTTGTGCGGCGCTGCACCGAGCCTGCAGCTCCTCATTGCCGCCCGGGCGGTTCAGGGGCTCGGTGCGGCGGTCATGATGGCGCTCGCCACGGCCCTGGTCGGAGAGACGGTGTCGAAGGAAAAGACCGGTGGCGCCATGGGCCTGCTGGGCACCATGTCGGCGATCGGAACCGCGCTGGGGCCGTCGCTCGGCGGCGTCCTGGTCGCCGGTCTCGGCTGGCAGGCGATCTTCCTCGTTAACGTGCCGCTCGGCGCTTTGGCCCTTCTTCTCGCTCATCGCTCGCTGCCCGCCGATCTCCAAAGGCCTGCGGCCAGGCATGCAGGCTTCGACGTTCCGGGCACGGTGCTGCTCGGCCTGACGCTGGCCGCCTATGCACTGGCCATGACCGTTGCGCGCGATCGTTTCGGTCCGCTCAACATGGCTCTCCTGGCCGCCGCCGTCGTCGGCGCCGGCCTCTTCGTACTGGCCGAGCGGCGAGCGGCGACCCCCTTGATCCGGATCGAGGCTCTGCGGGATCCGGTGCTCGGTGCGGGGCTTGCCATGAGCGCACTCGTCTCGACGGTGATGATGGCAACGCTGGTGGTCGGGCCGTTCTACCTCTCGCGCTCGCTCGGCCTCGGCGAAGCGCTGGTCGGGATCGTCATGTCGGCGGGTCCGGTCGTCTCCGCCCTGAGCGGTCTGCCGGCCGGCCGTGCCGTCGACCGCCTGGGAGCCCCGTTCATGATCGTCGCAGGTCTCCTCGCAATGGCCGCCGGCTCATTCGCCCTGTCGGTGCTTCCGGAGATGTTCGGCGTCGCCGGCTACCTGGCCGCCATGCTCGTCCTGACGCCGGGTTACCAGCTGTTCCAGGCAGCCAACAATACGGCCGTGATGGTGGAAGTCCGCCCGGACCGGCGCGGCGTCGTCTCCGGAATGCTCAATCTCTCGCGCAATCTCGGGCTCGTTACCGGCGCGTCGGTCATGGGAGTCGTCTTCGCCATCGCATCGGCTGCACCCGAGATCGCGTCCGCACCACCCGTGGCCGTTGCCGCCGGCATGCGGATCACTTTCACAGTCGCGGGCGTTCTGGTCATGGCAGCACTCGTCATCGCGCTCCGGAGCCGCGCTCTCTCGATGCGCGCTTCCGCCGGCGCGGCACTACGCGATGAGGATCGGTGAGGTATGGCTGTCGGCACCATCTTGCTTCGTCAGTGGCGGGAACCCTGCCGGCTGCTTTCGACGGCTGGTCCGTCACCGACAACACGGTCGCGAAGGTCGCAGACGTCGGGCTGAGGCGTAAAAACGGCGGCGATCTACGGCGCGCATGTTACTTGGTGACGTTGCGGCCGTCGGCGGCGATCGGCGGCAGTATCGCACTATAGAGGCGATCGCCGAGGAGATTCGCGACGACGCAGGCGGAAGCCCCGCTGAAGAGCCCGCCGAGGCGATCTGCAAGTGGCTGGAGGACGTGGCGGCAACTTATCGGCAGAACGCCAGGGGCGCGGCTAGGTCGCGCCCCTGGCGTTCTGTTGCAAAACGAAAACATCTCAAGTTGAGTACGTTCGCTTCTGGTCCACAACCATGGTTACGAGCCACGGCCGCACGGCAACGCCTTCATGCCCTGGCGCTGGCTCGAAATTCAAGCGGCCACAAAATGACGTTTCGTGCGGTTGCCGAAAGACGTCTTCATAAAACACGCGCGCAAAAAAATACAACGCGTGTCTTCCAGCCACCAGTTTGGAAAAGTCCTCGTCCGTAAGTTCTCGATGTCCGAAAGCTTCTCCGATTGACGATTCGCCCGCTGCGATGGAGAGTTGCGGCATGTCCTGGTTAGGCGCAATCCCACCAAGATGTCCCGTCGTTGGCGGCATGGGATCAGGCAACAGGTCAAACCCAGCAATGTACGCCACTTTGTATGCAGGTGACTGGCCCGTATTCCGAATGTTGAATTCGTGCTGTGGGATCGCCTCTGGCCTTACAACGGGCGTCTGGACGTCAACGGAGACATAGGCTCTTACCTGCGCATGCCCGACTTCTCGATCCGTCGAAATTGCTTGCCGTGTCTGCCGCAGTGATTGCCAGACAAAGAACAGACCAAACCCGCTGATGGCTGTTGCAAATCCTGTCAGCCAAAACGACGCTTCAGCCCAAAAGGCCATATCTTGTTGAGCTTCCAGATCCTTGTCAGTGTTTGCCTTATGTTCATAGGCCTCCAACTCGCGCGCAAGGCATGCGCGGAGAGTTTGGTCAACGTCGAAGATGATGTTGCAGCGACTCGCTATTTCCTCTGTAGCCTCCTGACGTTCACTCTCGGCGCGGGATTTTTCAGCACGGTAGGCTTCTCTATTGACGTTGTGAGCTGAGTACACACCGACGGCAGCGAGACAAATAAATACGATCGCAGTGAATTGAGTGGTCGCCGCTGCAACCCAGCGGAAGATTTCGTAAACAGACATCAGGCACCGGTTTTATTCTTATGCTCGTACTTCGGCGCAGAGGCCGCTGGGCATTCAAACCAGAACTCGAATAGCGGCATTTGCAGAAGGTATCCGCGCGTAATTTTACACCCGCCGCGGCCAGTGTTGGCCAAGTGCTGCTGCGCGGCTGCCTCAAGCCGCTTCTCAGACGGTATGGCGTCGGCCAGCCCGAGGGTGGCACCTTGAGCTGCGCCTATCGCCATCGTCGTACCGAGGCTCGGCGCCACCATTATCGAGTTGTCGGTTTTGTGGTCGTATACGCGGTACGTATCGTCCGCAATTTTGACGTGATGAACCGGGAATTTGTAGCTGGTCATGCGCGACATGCCGTCAGTCGTTCGTTGCGCACGCGGATAAGGTCGTCGCGGCGATGGCTGCCGCGGCAAGGATTTTGGACTTCACGAGTCGCCCCTCTATGTTGCCGAACGAAATGTTGCTCGACTTGGGGTGGTGGTCAAGGTGGAGACGGGCACCTTTTGTCGCGCTAGTTGAGGGCCTCAACATTTTGTTGTGAAATCGAAACGAATATGTATGTATGTCACTTGTATGTCTTAGCGCATACGCTCATCGGGAGAAACTCATGACCGACCAGCAGCGAGAGGCGTTGAAAATGATTCTGCGCGATCACGCTCGTCGCAGCACGGTTGATCGCGATACCGCGCGTCGATCTCTAATCGATGAGGGTATCTACACAGAGGACGGCGACCTCGCCCCGGAATTTGGCGGGAAGAGCGACGTAGAACAAGAGCAGCTCTCTCTGATTTAACGTGACACGGCTAACTACTTCCTTTGTACTCGGCTACCACGGCTGTGACAAAAACGTTGGCATGCGTGTGCTCGCTGGCGAGGATGAACTCCGCTCAAGCAACGAAGATTTCGACTGGTTAGGACCGGGCACCTATTTTTGGGAGAGCGATCCCCGGCGCGCAAAGGAATGGGCTGACTGGAAAGTTCGTACCGGCCGATATTCAGAGTCCTTCGTGCTCGGCGCCGTCATCGACTTGGGAAACTGCCTTGACCTTCTCGTCCGAGAAAATCTCGAACTTCTGCAGGTTGCGTACGAGGCTTTCTGTCAAACTCAAAAGGTAGCCGGCCTTCCGATACCTGAAAATCAGGATCTGAAGCACGGTGGAAATAAAGATAAGCTATTAAGATATCTTGACTGTGCCGTCATCAAGCACCTTCACGCAGTTATCGATGTGCAAGTCAAGCAGGCAGGGTCCTCTTCTCCTGTCGAGCGGTTTGACACAGTGCGTGGCCTGTTTACGGAGGGCGAGCCCGCCTATCCTGGCGGTGGCTTTTTCCAGAAAAGCCACACGCAGATCGCGGTGCTAAACTCGCAGCAGATCAAAGGCTATTTCATCCCGCGCCAGATCTAGAGGTTACGGTTCGACAAATTCGTCAACCTACTGGCTCCTGTTCTGGCGCGAGATCGGCGAGGCTTTTATGTGATGCGCGACGGCGGCAGCCGTTACGAAGGAGGCAATTAACGCTCTCGCCGAATCTTCGGGTTCAGCGAATCCCATATCCGCAATGCCATCGCCGTATTCTATCGCGCCAAAGAAGAGAGCGATCATGAGGACCGCAAAGGATAGGTATTTGTTTGCGTAAACTCTGGCCGATGAATCGGTCATAGCTTCTCCTGCGACCGAAGCAGGGGATCGAAATGAACGAGAACGTATCCAACAGAAGAAGATTCGAAACCGGCGACGAGCCAGAGAAGATGACTACTGCCCCCCGCAACACCGACGCCAGCAAAGATCCAGTCTGAACCTGGCTGCCAAGTGATGGCGAAAGGCGAACAATTCGGAAAAACGCCGGAAAATCAAGGAACATGGCGGACAGAGAGGGATTCGAACCCTCGATACGCTTTCACGTATACACGCGTTCCAGGCGTGCGCCTTCAACCACTCGGCCACCTGTCCATCCTTCTGCAGCCGGCGGTCGATCCGGCTGGATGGGGAAAAGCGAAGCTTCTCCGCGTCACCGGTGAAACCGGGAGACGGGCGCGATATATACCGATGATGCGCGCGGGATCAACTGGTTTCTGACATATTATTGACAGGCCGTGAAAGCTGCTGCGGATGACCCGCCATTGCGCTTGCCCGCCCTTGCGCCTATCTCTTGCGCAGGACGAGCCGAAAGGGGGGAGCGGATGCGGTTGCTGCTTCGGTTTGCGAGCTTTCTGGCGCTGATGGCTGCGGTCTTTGCAGGGACGATCGATTCCATTCAGTCGGTAGCGGCGTCGGAGCCGGTCATCACTTCGCTTGCCGACGGCATAGCGGCGATCGGGTCCGACCAACTGAACTGGATTCAGTCGCTGCAGCGGACCGGAGCCGGGCCTGCAATGTGGCTCAGGGCGCTGCACTGGATTCTGGCGCAGCCCGCCTTTGCCGTATTCCTCGCCCTCGCCCTCCTCCTGTGGATGGCCGGATACAGGAAGAAACCCGCTGCCGGGCGCTTTGCCGCCTGAGCGCCGGAGCCGCACGGCTTGCTCCCACGAGCGCTGACGAAAGGAGCCTCAGATGTTTCTGATCGACATGTTCAACAAGAAGACCATCCTGCCCGATGCTGCAACGGCGCTGCCCGGCCGAGAGGAGGAGATCCCGACCGCGACGACGCATTTCGTGTCCGGACGGCCGCTCAAGGGCCCTTATCCGGAGGGCATGAAGAAGATCCTCTTCGGTATGGGCTGCTTCTGGGGCGCCGAGCGTCTCCTGTGGGAAATCCCCGGCGTCTACGTGACGGCTGCCGGCTACTCCGGCGGGCTCACGCCCAATCCGACCTATCAGGAGACGACGACGGGGTTGACCGGCCACACGGAGGTGGTGCTGGTGGTCTACGATCCGGCCAAGGTCTCGCTTCAGCGCCTGCTGAAGACATTCTTTGAGGAGCACGACCCCACCCAGGGCATGCGCCAGGGCAACGACGTCGGCACCACCTACCGCTCGGCGATCTATGTCTATGACGAGGAGCAGCTCGCCGAGGCGAATGCTGCGCGCAACGCCTTCCAGAAGGCGCTGCGGGTCGGCAAGCATGATCGCGAGATCACCACCGAAATCGCGAAGGCGGGACCTTTCTACTTCGCCGAAGACTATCACCAGCAATATCTCGCCAAGAATCCGGACGGCTATTGCGGATTGCGCGGCACCGGCGTCAGCTGCCCGATCGGCGCCTGACCGTTCCGCGGCGCGTCGAAGCCGACGCTCTCGACATGCGTAGGATCGAACGGGGTGCGGACATATGTCCGCACCCCTTTTTTGCGCCGTGAGCTGCCTCCGCCGGCCAGTTCAGCGGCCGGATCGCTTTTTTACCATCCGAAAAAATTTGGATGTTTTTTTGCCGAAGCCGTGCAAGGATGCGCCCACCCAAGCCTTAAGAGAGGGGCGGGTTCCGCGGTGGGGGCCCCGTTCGGGACCGGCGGAAGACCCGAAAAGATCAATAGCGACAACAGGGCTTTACAATGAAAAAAACCATTCTCGGTCTCCTTGCATTCTCGATGATGTCCGCGACGGCATTGGCCGCCGACATCAAGCCGGCGATCATCTACGACCTCGGCGGAAAGTTCGACAAATCCTTCAACGAAGCGGCCTTCAACGGAGCCGAAAAGTTCAAGGCCGAAACCGGCATCGAATATCGCGAGTTCGAGATCGCCAACGACGCTCAGCGCGAACAGGCGCTGCGCCGCTTCGCCAGCGACGGCAACAGCCCGATCGTCATGGCCGGCTTCAACTGGGCCGCGTCGCTCGAGAAGCTCGCCGGCGAATATCCGGACACAAAGTTTGCGATCATCGACATGGTTGTCGAAAAACCCAACGTCAAATCGATTGTCTTCAAGGAGCAGGAAGGCTCATATCTCGTCGGCGTTCTTGCCGGCCTCGCCTCCAAGACCAAGACGGTCAGCTTCGTCGGCGGCATGGACATCCCGCTGATCCACAAATTCGCCTGCGGCTATGTCGGCGGCGCCAAGTCGACCGGTGAGGACGTAAAGGTGCTCGAAGCTTACACCGGCACCACGCCCGATGCATGGAACGACCCGGTCAAGGGCGGCGAGATCGCCAAGTCGCAGATCGATCAGGGCTCCGACGTCGTCTATCATGCTGCCGGCGGCACCGGCGTGGGCGTGCTGCAGGCGGCAGCGGATGCGGGCAAGCTCGGAATCGGTGTCGATTCCAACCAGAACATGCTGCAGCCGGGCAAGGTGCTGACATCCATGCTGAAGCGCGTCGACGTCGCCGTCTACGACTCCTTCATGGCCGCGAAGGACGACAAGTTCGAATTCGGCATCTCCAATCTCGGTCTCAAGGAAGACGGAGTCGGCTACGCGCTCGACGAGCACAATCAGGCGCTGATCACGCCGGAAATGAAGGAAGCGGTCGAGAAGGTGAAGGCCGACATCATCGCCGGCAAGGTCCAGGTTCACGACTATATGACCGACGAGACCTGCCCGTACTGATCGTCGCACATCTGACCTTATTCAAAAGCCTCCGGTTCATGCGACCGGAGGCTTTTTTTGTGGGATCAAGAGCCATCAATAATGCGGCGGGCGCGTCACCGGAGTCGCATCTTGCGCCTGTTCTTCGAGGCTCAGGAACCGTTCCGTCAGACGATCGAGCTTGGCGCGCGTCTGCTCGACCACCTGCCATTGCTCCGCCAGTTGGTCCGAAAGCTCCTCTATGGTCTTCAATTGATGAGCCACCGTCTCTTCGAGCCGGGTGATCCGCTCTTCTGCATCGCGCATCATGCTTCTCCGTCGGTCGGATTCAAAGTCGGGCGCAGAATGTCGGCGCGCGGCCAGGTGTCAAGGGAGCGCGGTGCGATCAGCTTCTCGCAGCCGCGGTCGTGCCCGCAAAACCGGTGTCCCGCGCCGAGAGCATCTTGTGCAGGTGCACCATCATGCCGGCGGCAAAGAGCGGCGTCAGCAGGTTGAGCAGAGGCACGGCTAGGAAGGCCGCCAGCACGAGGCCGGCGAGGAATACGGTCGAGCGATGTTTGGCACGGAAGAGCCGCGCCTCCGCGGGCGGACGATGGCGCATGGCGGCGAACTCGAAGAATTCCCGGCCGAGCAGATAGCCGTTGACGAGGAAGAACGCGACAAGATTGACGCCCGGGACCAGCAGGAGGAAGAGCGCGACGATGTTGCCGAGAATGACGACGCCGAGAAATTTCGCCGAACCGGTGATCGCCTCGGCGAGAGGCAGCGGCGTGCCGGGCGCCTCGCCGGGGTAGTCCCGTTTCTCGACCACCTCGGCGACATCGTCGAGGAAGAAGCCGGCAATCAGCGCCGTCACCGGCGCCAGCAGCAGCGCCAGAGCGAGCGCGAGTCCCAGGCTCGCAAAGATCCCGACCACGAAAGTGAGCCACCCCGCCCAGTCGGGTGTGCCCGGCATCAGCGCATCGATCCAGGGCAGGGCAAGCCAGACGAAGAGCTCGCGCAGCGCGAACCAGAGCGCGACGAGCGCCAGCAGCGTCAGCCCGATGACCTTCCAGAAGACCGTGCGGGTCTCCGTCGCGAAAAGATTGGCGAAGGCAAGGCGCGCCGCATCGAGAATCATGACCGTCTCCCTGGCCGGTAAGTGCAACCGGAAGGCATGTAGGCAGAGCGGCCGGCAGGGGCAAGCCGGCCGGAGACGGTTTTCGGGCCTGCTGCTGTTTCCTTTTGTGGCGACAGCCCCCAATTCGCCGGTTGCTTTACCATCGCAGAAGCACCCCGCCTGCTCTATCGGAATAACGAGGAGGGCATTGTCGTGTGCGTCGAACGAATGCGATATGCTGGAGCGGGACGAGGAAAAGTGTGTGCGGTTTTCCGCCCGGATCCCGCGTCTCAACCTCCTGGAAACGATCACGCCCATGTTTTCAGGTCGCCCGACCTAAAAACATCGTGATCCAGGGGAAGGAAAGTCGTATCCGAGCGCTGGAACGCCAGCGGGAAAAGGTACCATGATCAACCAACGAACACTTGCTAGCCTCGCCGTGCTCGCGCAGTCCGGCAAGCTCGACCCCGTCGCGCTTGTCGCGGAAACCCTGACGCGGATCGAAAACCACCCCGACCGATCGATCTTCGTCGCACTCACGCAGGAGCGTGCGGCGCGCGAAGCGAAGGCGGCCTCCGAGCGCATCAAGACCGGCCGCTCCCTCGGGCTGCTCGACGGCCTGCCCGTTGCCTGGAAGGACCTCTTCGATCTTGCCGGCGGTGTCACGACCGCAGGTTCCGTCGTTCTCGCTGAAAGGCCGCCGGCCGCGGCCGACGCAACGGTGGTCGCGAACCTCGGCAGCGCCGGCATGGTCAGCGTCGGGCGGACCAATATGAGCGAATTCGCCTTCTCCGGGCTCGGCATCAATCCGCATTACGGCACGCCGCGCAATCCGAGGTCCACGGATGTCCATCGCATTCCCGGCGGCTCCTCCTCCGGTTCCGCCGCTGCGGTCGCTGCCGGCCTCGTGCCGCTGGCGATCGGCACCGACACCGGCGGCTCGATCCGTATCCCGGCGGCGATGACCGGCATCGTCGGCTACAAGGCGACACGCGGCCGTTACGCGATGAAAGGCGTCTTCCCGCTCGCGCAAAGCCTCGATTCGCTCGGCCCTCTTTGCCAGACGGTGCAGGATGCGGTCTGGGCAGACGCCGCCATGCATGGACTGACCGCGCCGGTGATCCGCCGCGCCGAGATCGCCGATCTTTCCATCGTCGTTCCTGAGACGATCGTCTTCGACGATGCCGAACCGGAAGTCGTGACCGCATTCGAGGAAGCGATCAAGCGCCTCGAAGCGGCGGGCGTGAAGGTCCGCCGGCAGGCCTTCCCGAGCTTTGCGGAAATTTTCGAGCTTACCGCCCGCCACGGCGCTCTTGTGACGGCAGAGGCCTACGCGCTGCACCGGGAACGGTTGGAAGGGCCTGAGGCGGAGCGCATGGACCCGCGTGTCGTCGCCCGTAGCCGCCTCGGCGAGAAGATCACCGTCAGCGATTACATCGCCATCCTCGACGCCCGCGACCGGCTGATCCATGAAGCGGGCGAGAGCATCAGGGCCGGCGAGCTGATTGCGCATCCGACCCTGCCGCATGTGGCGCCGCCGCTCGATCCGCTTCTTGCCGACGACGATCTCTTCTTCAAGGTCAATGCCAGGACGCTGCGCAATACATCGATCGGCAACTTCCTGGATTTCTGCGGCGTCTCTCTTCCCTGCGGCACGGGTGCGGCCGGCATGCCGGTCGGCTTCCAGCTTTCGGCGCCTCATCACCAGGACGACCGCCTGCTTTCCGCAGCACTCGCCGCCGAGGCGACCATCCGGGGCGATGCATGATCGTCTGTTTCGACATCGGCGGCTCGGCGATCAAGGGCGCGATCACCCATTCGCCGGAGCGGATATTCCCGCTGCCCCGACGCGCGACGCCGCTCACGGATTTCCGCCGCTTCGTCGAGGCGATGGAATCCGTGCTCGACGAAGCGGGCGGCCTGCCCGAAAGGGTGGCGATCTCGATCACCGGGGTGATCGATCCGGAGACGCGCCGGATCAAATGCGCCAACATTCCCTGCATCGACGGGCGTGAGCTCGTCGCCGAACTCGAAGCGGCGCTGCACCTGCCGGTGGTGATCGCCAACGATGCCGATTGTTTCGCGCTTGCCGAGGCCGGTGTCGGCGCCGGGCGCGGCCATCGCATCGTCTTCGGCGCCATCCTCGGCACCGGCGTCGGCGGCGGACTAGTGATCGACGGCCGGCTGATCAATGCCGATGGCGGCTTTGCCGGCGAGTGGGGTCACGGCCCCGCCGTCGCGGCCGCCGCCGGACACCCGCCCTTTGACATACCGGCCTTTCCCTGCGGCTGCGGTCAGAGCCGCTGCGTCGATACGGTCGGCGGTGCTCGCGGGCTGGAAAGGCTCCACGAGACGGTCCACGGCAAGGTGCTCTCCAGTCACGACATTATCGAAGGCTGGCAGAACGGAAATGCCGAGGCGGCGCGCACGATCGACGTCTTCGTCGATCTGGTGAGTTCGCCGCTGGCGCTCGTGATCAACATCACCGGGGCGACGATCGTGCCGGTGGGCGGCGGTCTTTCCAATGCCGAAGCGCTGCTGACCGAAATCGACCGGGCGGTGCGGGCGCGCATCCTCAGGCGTTTCGACCGGCCGCTCGTCGTGCGTGGCGAGTGCCGGGTGGAGCCGGGCCTGATCGGCGCCGCCCTGCTCGGCTTCGCTGGGAGATCGGCATGAGCCGCATATTGCTGGAGGTCTGCGTTGACGATCCCGATGGTCTGGAGGCCGCCGTTGCCGGGGGCGCCGACCGCATCGAACTTTGTTCGGCGCTTGGGGCGGGAGGGCTGACACCCAGCCCCGGCCTGATGGCCGCCGCCGCTCCACCGCCGGTGCCGGTCTATGCGATGATCCGGCCGCGGGCGGGCGATTTCATCTATGACAGGGCCGACCTCGAGGTCATGCGACACGACATCGATGCCGCGCGGCATGCCGGGCTCGCCGGCGTGGTTCTCGGCGCATCGCTCGCCGACGGCCGCCTGGACGCGCGCATGCTGACGAAGCTCGCCGGCCATGCGTCAGGTTTGGGGCTCACCTTGCACCGCGCCTTCGATCTGGTGCCGGATTTCGCCGAGGCGGTGGAGATCGCCGCCGATCTCGGCTTCGAACGCATCCTGACTTCGGGCGGCGCGAGAACGGCACTGGAAGCGGCCGATACGCTGGAAAGACTGATCGAACTGGCGGCGGGACGGCTCTCGATCATGCCCGGATCGGGCATCACCATCGACACAGTTGGAGCGATCGTGCCGAGGCTTGCTGTCGCCGAGGTTCATTCGTCCTGTTCTGTTTCTGAGCCGGCTAAAGACAGGCGCCTCGTCGAGATGGGATTCGCCGCGTCGGAGCGTCGCCGCACGGACGCAGCAACGATCAGGGCGATGCGGGCGCGGCTCGATGCCATAGGGGCGAAGATTTAAGCGTAAGTTGTGAGGCTTCCTTCCGCGTCCGCCCCTCATCCGGCCCGCCGGCCACCTTCTCCCCGCAGGCGGGGCGAAGGGACAAGCGGAGACTGCCTGCCCAGCCACAACTGCCCGTGTTTCATAGGGCAAGTACCCTCTCCCCGCCTGCGGGGAGAGGGTTAGGGTGAGGGGCATCTTGCCGTGTATCGCTCCGCCAAGCTGCCTCAAGCCGCGAAAACCGCCTCCCCGGCGATCCAGGTCGATTTCATTGCGAGTTCCGGCGTGAGCAGCACGAAGTCCGCATCCGTACCAGGCAGGAGCCGGCCCTTGTGCGAGGCGATCCCCATGGCGTCGGCGGGATAGGCGCAGGCCATGCGAACCGCCTCTTCGATCGGCAGACCAAGCCTTTGGTGGACGAAGCGGACCGACGACAGCATGTCGATATCGGCGCCGGCAAGGGTGCCGTCGGCAAGCGTCAGGCGCCCGCCCTGGCGCAGGATTTCCCGTCCGTTCAGGAAGAAACTCGTCTGGTCGGTGCCGATCGGCGACATGGCGTCGGTGACCAGGAAAATCTGACCCGGGCCTTTCTTGCCGCGCAGCGCGATGCCCATCGAGGCCGGGTGAACGTGAAATCCATCGGCGATCATGCCGGCGTGGAGCGTGCCGGTCGAAAGCGCCGCGCCGACCACGCCGGGCTCGCGGTGGCCGAGCCCGCTCATGGCGTTGAAGAGATGCGTGACGGTCCGGGCACCCGCTTTGGCATAGGCGCAGGCGGTGTCGTAATCCACGTCGGTATGGCCGAGGCTCACCACGACGCCGGCATCGGCCAGCGCCCGCACCTGCTCCCTGGTGGCGTTTTCCGGGGCCACAGTGAGCATCAGACGGCCGAGCGCCTTTGCGCAAGCGAGTATCTCGGCAAGATCGTCATCGCCCATCGGGCGGATCAGCGCCGGATCGTGAGCCCCCTTGCGCGCGACGGACAGATGCGGGCCTTCGAGATGCAGGCCGAGGAAGCCCGGAACCGCCGCGGCTTTCGCCTCGACGCCTGCTGCAATGGCCGCGGTCCTGACCGCGCGCGTGTCGGTGATCAGCGTCGGCAGCAGCGCCGTCGTGCCGAATTTCGCATGCGCCGCGCAGATCTGCCGGATGCTTTCGAGGGTCGGCGCTTCGTTCAGAAGCGCGCCGCCGCCGCCATTCACCTGCAGATCGATGAAACCGGGCACGAGAAGCAGGCCACGCGCGTCGACGGTCTCGCCGCCGACGGGGACGCGTCCCGCCGGCGCAATCGCCTTGACGTGTCCCGCCTCGATCACGAGGGCTGCCCCGTCGTGCCAGTCGATGCCGTCGAAAATCCGCGCTCCGCTAATCGTCTTCTTCGCAGTCATCGTGTCTCCGTCACCTTCTTGAGGTTCTCCGGTGCGTCGGGATTGAGACCGCGCGAGCGGGACCAGGCCTCGACGAAGCCATAGAACGGCAGGATCAGCGCCAAGGCGTCGGTGAGCGGGTGCCCGGTCTCGACGAAGGGCAGGCGCTTTGCCTTGCTTGCCCGTGCCGAGGTCACGTGCACCACCGCGCCCTTGGCACTCATGCCGTCCGCGATATCGGCGACAGAGGCCTCGGCAGCATCGCGGGCGGCCAGCACAAGCACCGGGAACCGGGGCCCGACCAGCGCCACCGGTCCGTGCAGCACCTCTGCCGCGGAATAGGCCTCGGCATGCATGCCGGACGTCTCCTTGAACTTCAGCGCCGCTTCGCTGGCGATGGCCAACGCCGGACCGCGGCCCAGCACATAGAGCGATTCCGCTTCTGCAAGGTCGTCGGCAAAGTCCTGCCAATCGAGCTTCACGGCCTTGGCAAGCTGGTTTGGCAGATCGGCGACCGCATGCTTGAGCGTCGCGTCGCCGGTCCACTCGCCGAGCACGGCAAGACCGGCGACGATCGAGTTAACATAGGACTTGGTCGCCGCAACGGCAATTTCGGGCCCGGCGAGAATGTCGAGCGGGTGGGTGCAGGCCTCGGCGATCGGCGACGGCAGCGTGTTCGTCAGCGCGATCGAAACGGCGCCGGCGCGTGTCGCGGCTTCGGCCATGGCCACGATGTCCGGGCTCTTGCCGGACTGCGAGATCGCAATCGCCGCCGCACCGCCGAGTTTCAGATCGGCACCGTATATCGACGCCAGCGATGGTCCGAGCGAGGCGACCGGACGACCGATCGTGAGCTCGATCGCGTATTTCAGGAACAGCGCGGCATGGTCGGAAGAGCCTCTGGCGATCGTTACCAGAAAGGCCGGATCCTTGTCGCGCAGCGCCGCGCCTGCTTGCGCCAGCTCCGTGGCCGAGCGCTCCAGCAACCGGGCTGCGGCCTCGGGAATCTCGTCGATTTCTCGCCGCATGTTGGTCTGCATCGTCATGTCCTTTCATCAAACAGGCGGGATGCGGGCGGAAAACCGCTTTACACTTTTGGTCCCGCCCTTCCCTCGTCCGGCCACGCCGGGCTCAATTTTCCGGGATCGTCAGCTCCGCGACGAAATCATAGGCATCGCCGCGGTAGAGCGACCGTGTGAATTCGACCACACGCCCCGAAGCAAGATAGGAGACGCGCTCGATCGAAAGACCGGCGGCGCCGACCGCGACGCCGAGCATGGCCGCGTCCGGTTCCTTGATATTGCAGGCGGAGATCCGCTGCACCGCGCGCACCGGCCGGGCCTGTTTCTTCTCGAGCTCTGAATAGAGCGAGGAGGCGACCGCGAGCGGATCGGGAACGAATTCCGCCGAAACGCAGGCGCGTTCGATCGCAAGCGGCATGTCGTCGGCAATACGGAGCCGCCCAAGGCGAGCCACCAGCGCGTCGGCCGCAAGCCCGAGGGTCATCATCTCGTCCGGCGAGGGATGGAAGAGCCCGCGCTCCAGCCATTCCGCACGCGTGTTGAGGCCGCGCCGGGCCATGTCCTCGGTGAAGGAGGTCAGGCGCGAGAGCGACTGCTCGACGCGCGAAACCGGCCGGACGACGAAGGTCCCGGAACCGTGGCGGCGCACGAGGAGCCCGTCACGCACGAGATCGTCGACGGCTTTGCGGACCGTGACTCGGCTGACATTGGCGTAATCCGCAAGATCCCGCTCCGGCGGCAGCGCATCTCCGTGATTGAGCTTGCCCGACAGGATCGCCTCTTCGAGCGATTGTCTGAGCTTCAGATAGAGCGGGCCGGCGCCCCCCGACTGCAGGGTTTCGAGCGGCAGAATGGCGGCGAGCTGCTGGTTCATGCCGATACCCCGGAATGGGAGCCGAAACGGGCCGCCGCCAGCGCGACGGCGCCGGTCAAAGCATCGGCCTGCGCGTCGACGAAGCGCGGCTGATGTCGGTCGGCGAGCCAGCGGCGATAAAGCGGCGCCAATCCTCCGAGCAGGCACAGCTTCTCGCTTCCCCTCGAAACCACCACGTCGAGCGCCTCGTCCACCGTCGCAGCGGCAGCCTCCAACAGGCTGACTGCCACGGGGTCGCCGCGCTCGGCATATTCGAAGACGCGCGGCGCATAGCGGCCGAACTCGCCGGGTTTGGCGAGGCGTGCGAAGTCGACGATGTCGCGCGGGTCGTGGTTGAACTCGGCAAGCACGGCATCGGTCACGCGCGAGCCTTCATGTATGCCGTCATAGGCGAGCAGGCTCTCCTGCAGCAGCGCGTGACCGATGCGTGCGCCGCTGCCGTGATCTCCGATGGTGAAGCCCCAGCCGCCGACATAGCTGATCTCATCGCCCCGGCGCGCGATATAGATCGTGCCCGTCCCGAGTATCGCGACGGCCCCGTCCCCGTCGCCGAGAGCGCCCTGCAGCGCGATCAGCCCGTCGGACTCGATATCGGCCTGAGCAAAGGGAAGCCGCCTCTTCACGTAATGAACGGCATCGCCCACATTGTGGCCGGCGACGCCGACGATGGCGCGCGATGCCGCAATTGCGGCCTGGTCGAGGCCCGCATCCCCGAAAGCGTTGCGCGCCGCATCGGTTATGTTCTGCAGCGCCGTTTCCGGATCGGTAAGGATGTTCGCGGCGCCCGCCTTGCCGCGGCCGAGAATGCGGCCGTCGAGGGCTGCCACAGCCGCACGGCAGCTCGTTCCGCCGCCATCAATTCCGATCAGGTAAAACGCCATGGGTACCTCCGTCACCACAAGATACCAAAAAAATACCATTAACCAAGCGAGATTTCTGACTACAGATCATTCCCCAGCCTATTTCTTTGAAAATTATGGATTTATTTCTTTTTTCAGTGGTTTCTTGCGGTAAAAGTTAAATTTCTCCTAGACAAGTGGTATTTTTTTGGCATTAATTCCAGAAGAGGAGAACGACGCCATGCCGCCAGCCAAGACCGAGGAACGCCGCGACAACGCCAAGGGCCTGGACGTCATGCGTCCGGAGCTGGCCCTTCGCTTGCTCGCAGCCGGTCAGCAGGAGGCGGCAAGGTCGGTGGAACAGGCGATCGAGCCGATTTCCGCCGCGGCCCGCCTTGCGGCGGACAGCCTTGCCTCGGGCGGCCGGCTTGCCTATGCCGGCGCAGGAAGCTCCGGGTTGATGGCGATGGCGGACGCCCTCGAACTGCCGGGCACCTACGGCATAGCTCGGGAGCAGATCGTCATTCTCATTGCCGGTGGCGCCGAAAGCCTCACCGATCTTGCCGGCGGCTATGAGGACGATATGGAGCTCGCGCGCGCCGATGTGCGCAACGCCGGAATCGGGGCGGGCGACTGCCTCATTTCGGTTTCTGCCAGCGGTTCCACGCCCTATGCGATCGCCGCTGCCGACGAGGCCGGGCAACGCGGCGCACGCGTCATCGGCATGGCCAACAATGCCGGCGCACCGCTCCTTCTGAACGCCGACGTCTCCATCCTCCTGGAGACGCCTCCGGAAGTCGTGTCCGGCTCGACGCGCATGGGCGCCGGGACGGCTCAGAAGATCGCTTTCAACATGCTCTCGACCATGGTCGGCATCCATCTCGGCCACGTGCTCGATGGTCACATGGTCAATCTGCGTGCCGACAACATCAAGCTGCGCGGCCGGGCGATCCGGATCGTCTCGGACATAACCGGCATCGGCGCCGCCGAGGCGGACAGGCTTCTCGGCCTTGCCGCCGGGTCGGTCAAGCTGGCGATCCTGCTCGCTTCCGGAGCGAGGGACGTCGCCCATGCCGAAGACGCGCTCGAGCGCGCCGATCAGAATTTGCGCCGGGCGATCGCCATCGTCGGGGCGTGAGAGATAAACTGGGAATTCAAAACCGCGCGACACGCGCCTAAAGGGGAGAAACTGCATGACCCGCACAACAATGAAAGGCTTGCTGCTCGCATCGAGCATTCTCGGCTCGGCCGGGCTTGCCCAAGCCCAGGACGCAACGCTGACGATCGAAAGCTGGCGCAATGACGACCTGGCGATCTGGCAGGAAAAGCTGATCCCCGCCTTCGAGGCGAAGAACCCGGGCATCAAGGTGGTATTCGCGCCCTCGGCCCCCACCGAATACAACGCCGCCCTCAACGCCAAGCTCGACGCCGGCTCCGCGGGTGACCTCATCACCTGCCGTCCCTTCGACGCCTCGCTCGAACTCTACAACAAGAAGCATCTTGCCGACCTGACCGGTCTTCCGGGCATGGAGAATTTCTCCGACGTCGCCAAATCCGCGTGGACGACCGACGACGGCAAGGCGACCTTCTGCGTGCCGATGGCTTCCGTCATTCACGGCTTCATCTACAACAAGGATGCCTTCGACCAGCTCGGCCTTTCCGTTCCGACGACCGAGGAGGAGTTCTTCGCGGTCCTCGAAAAGATCAAGGCGGACGGCAACTACATCCCGATGGCGATGGGCACCAAGGACCTCTGGGAAGCCGCCACGATGGGCTACCAGAACATCGGCCCGAACTACTGGAAGGGCGAGGAAGGCCGTCTGGCTCTGCTGAAAGGCGAGCAGAAACTGACCGACGAGCCGTGGGTCGAGCCTTTCCGCGTGCTGGCGAAATGGAAGGATTATCTCGGCGACGGCTTCGAGGCACAGACCTATCCGGACAGCCAGAACCTCTTCACGCTCGGCCGGGCGGCGATCTACCCGGCCGGCTCCTGGGAAATCTCCGGCTTCAACACACAGGCCGAATTCAAGATGGGTGCCTTTCCGCCCCCGGTGAAGAAGGCGGGCGACACCTGCTACATCTCCGACCACAACGACATCGGCATCGGACTCAATGCCAAGAGCAAGAATGCGGATGCCGCCAAGACCTTCCTCACCTGGGTCGCCTCGCCGGAGTTCGCGGAAATCTATGCGAACGCCCTGCCCGGCTTCTTCAGCCTGAATTCGACGGCGGTGAAGATGTCCGATCCGCTCGCTCAGGAATTCGTCTCCTGGCGGGAGAAATGCAAGCCGACCATCCGCTCGACCTATCAGATCCTGTCGCGCGGAACCCCTAACCTCGAGAACGAAACCTGGGTCATGTCGGCCAATGTCATCAACGGCACGGACACGCCGGAGGCGGCGGCCAAGAAGCTCCAGGACGGCCTCGACAGCTGGTTCAAGCCGGTAAAGTAAGACCGAAACGGGGTGCGTGGACGCCGTCTGCGCACCCTCCCCGACATGTGCAAACGTATCGCATGCGGGGCGGCGTCATGGATTGCTCGGGCACCGGCGCTACGGCGCCGCGCGCCTGTAACGGGCGGATCGAAGCGGCTTGCCGGCTCTCCGCGACCCCGGGACGCCTGGCGGAAGCACGGTGCAAGGCAGGAAGCCGCGCCGAATTTCGAAGAAATCGAGGCTGCGCCCTTATGGCCAGCCGGTTTGAGAACGGGCCAGAGGCCGATGAACCCACGTGAAATCACGACCGACGTCACCGAGATCAGGCGCCCGCGGCGCTGGCACATCCTCGTCTTTCTGCTGCCGGCGCTCGTCGTCTACACGGCGGTGATGATCCTTCCGCTCTTCGAGACGCTGCGCCAGTCCTTCTACAACACGGTTGACGGCCAATTGACCTTCGTGGGCCTCGGCAATTTCAAGGTTCTGTTCGGCGACCCGCGCTGGGCGGCGGATTTCTGGAACGCGCTCAAGAACAATTTCGTCTTTTTCCTGATCCACATGGCCGTGCAGAACCCGATCGGAATCGCGCTCGCCGCCATGCTGTCCGTCCCGAAGCTGCGCTTCGGCGCCTTCTACCGCACGGCGATCTTTCTGCCGACGCTGCTCTCCTTCGTCATCGTCGGTTTCATCTGGAAGCTGATCCTGTCGCCGATCTGGGGCGTCGCCCCCTATCTTCTCGACACGGTCGGCCTGCGATCGCTGTTCGGGCCCTGGCTCGGCAAGCCCGACACCGCGCTTATCGCGGTTTCGCTTATCTCCGTCTGGCAATATATCGGCATTCCGATGATGCTGATCTATGCGGCGCTCCTCAACATTCCAGACGAGGTGACCGAGGCGGCGGAGCTCGACGGCGTCACCGGCTGGAGCCAGTTCTGGAAGATCAAGCTTCCGCTGATCCTGCCTGCCATCGGTATCGTGTCGATCCTCACCTTCGTCGGCAATTTCAACGCCTTCGATCTGATCTATACGGTGCAGGGCGCGCTGGCCGGCCCGGACAAGTCGACCGACATCCTGGGCACCCTGCTCTATCGCACCTTCTTCGGTTTCCAGCTTCAGCTCGGCGACCGTTCGATGGGCGCGACGATCGCCGCGATCATGTTCCTGATCATTCTCGCCGGCGTCGCGCTCTATCTCTTCGGCATACAGCGCCGCATGCGCCGCTATCAGTTCTAAGGAGGATAGAAGATGTCGAAAGCACGCGCCTCCTTCGTGCGCATGGGCGCCGTTCACGCGGCCCTGATCGCCTATACGCTCGTTGCACTCTTTCCGGTGTTCCTGACGATCGTAAACTCGTTCAAGAGCCGCAACGCGATCTTCCGGGAGCCTCTGGCGATCCCGACACCCGAGACCTTCAGCCTGATCGGCTACGAAACGGTGCTGAAGCAGGGTGACTTCATCGGCTATTTCCAGAACAGCATCATCGTCACCGTGGTCTCGATCACGCTCGTCCTGCTGTTCGGCGCCATGGCCGCCTTCGCGCTTTCCGAATACCGCTTCCGCGGCAATACGCTGATGGGACTCTATCTGGCGCTTGGCATCATGATCCCGATCCGGCTCGGAACGGTGGCGATCCTGCAGGGCATGGTGGCGACTGGTCTCGTCAATACGCTGACCGCGCTGATCCTCGTCTATACGGCGCAAGGCCTGCCGTTGGCGGTATTCATTCTGTCCGAGTTCATGCGCACCGTATCCGACGACCTGAAGAATGCCGGACGCATCGACGGCCTGTCGGAATATGCGATCTTCCTGCGGCTGGTGCTGCCGCTCATCCGCCCGGCCATGGCGACGGTCGCCGTCTTCACCATGATCCCCATCTGGAACGATCTCTGGTTCCCCCTGATCCTCGCGCCCGCCGAGGCGACCAAGACCGTCACCCTCGGCTCGCAGATCTTCATCGGCCAGTTCGTCACCAACTGGAACGCGGTCCTCTCGGCGCTGTCGCTGGCGATCTTCCCGGTCCTCGTCCTTTACGTCATCTTCTCGCGGCAGCTGATCCGCGGCATCACGGCAGGAGCAGTCAAGTGAATTCATCCGCACCCCCGATCCGCGTGCTCAGCGCCGGGCTCGGCAATATGGGCCGCAGCCACGCGCTCGCCTATCATCAGAACCCCGGCTTCGAAATCGCCGGGCTGGTCAACCGATCGAAGGTGGCATTGCCCGAGGCTCTGGCAGGATACGAGATCCTGCCGTCGTTCCCGGAGGCGCTGGCCGCGCTGAAGCCCGAGCTCTGCTCGATCAACACCTATTCCGACACGCATGCGGACTATGCGGTGATGGCGATGGAGGCGGGAGCCCACGTCTTCGTGGAGAAGCCGCTGGCAACGACGGTCGCCGATGCCGAGCGCGTCGTCGCCTGCGCCCGGGCCAACGGCCGCAAGCTGGTCGTCGGCTATATCCTGCGCCACCACCCGTCCTGGATGCGGCTGATCGCGGAAGCCCGCAAGCTCGGAGGGCCCTTTGTCTTCCGCATGAACCTGAACCAGCAGTCGAGCGGCCCGACCTGGATGACGCACAAGTCGCTGATGCAGACGACACCGCCGATCGTCGATTGCGGCGTCCACTATGTCGACGTCATGTGCCAGATCACCGATGCCAGGCCCGTCGAGGTGCGCGGCATGGGCTTGAGGCTCTCGAACGAGATCGCCGCGGATATGTACAATTACGGGCATCTGCAGGTGATCTTCGAGGACGGCTCTGTGGGCTGGTACGAGGCGGGTTGGGGCCCGATGATCTCCGAGACGGCCTTTTTCGTGAAGGACGTGATGTCTCCGAACGGCTCCGTGTCGATCGTCATGGATCAGAACGCCAAATCGGACGACATCGACGTGCACACGAAAACGTCCGTCATCCGCGTGCACAGCGCCGCGACGGGACCGGACGGCCGGTTCCTGAAATCCGACGAGGACCTGGTGATGGAGGGCGAGCCCGGCCACCAGGAGCTTTGCGAGCGCGAGCAGGCCTTCGTGCTCAAGGCCATACGAGAAGACATCGATCTCGGCCGGCACATGGACGATGCGGTGCAGTCGCTGAAGATCTGCCTCGCCGCCGACGAGAGTGTGCGCACCGGCAAGCCGGTCGAGCTTTAACCCAAGAGGGCGACACGTGGGATCACTTCAACTCAAAACCATCCGCAAGGCCTTCGGCAGTCATGAGGTGCTGAAGGGCATCGACCTGGACGTGAAGGACGGCGAGTTCGTCATCTTCGTCGGTCCGTCCGGCTGCGGAAAGTCGACGCTTCTGCGCACTATCGCCGGCCTCGAGGACGCGACCTCGGGCAGCGTTCAGATCGACGGCGTCGAGGTCGGCCATGTGGCGCCGGCCAAGCGCGGCATCGCCATGGTGTTTCAGTCCTACGCGCTCTATCCGCACCTGACCGTCAAGGACAATATGGGCCTCGGGCTGAAGCAGGCGGGTGTGCCGAAGGCGGAGATCGAAGAAAAGGTCGCCAAGGCGGCCGGCATGCTGTCGCTCGAACCCTATCTCGCCCGCCGTCCGGCCGAGCTTTCCGGCGGCCAGCGTCAGCGCGTGGCGATCGGCCGCGCGATCGTGCGCGAGCCGAAGCTCTTCCTTTTCGACGAGCCGCTGTCGAACCTCGACGCGGCGCTGCGCGTCAACACGCGGCTCGAGATCGCCCGCCTTCACCGCAGCCTCAAGGCGACGATGATCTACGTGACCCACGATCAGGTCGAGGCGATGACGCTTGCCGACAAGATCGTCGTGCTGAATGCCGGCCGGATCGAGCAAGTCGGCTCGCCGATGGAGCTCTACAATCGCCCGGCCAACCTTTTCGTCGCCGGCTTCATCGGCTCGCCGCAGATGAATTTCATCGAAGCCGCAAAGCTCGGCGACGGAGAGGCAAAGACGATCGGTATCCGTCCGGAGCATATCGGCCTCTCCCGTGAAAGCGGGGACTGGAAGGGCAAGGTGATCCATGTCGAGCATCTTGGCGCCGACACGATCATCTATATCGAATCGGAGACGGTCGGCCTGCTGACGGTGCGCCTCTTCGGCGAACACCGCTACGCCGCCGACGACATCGTCCACGCGACGCCGGTAATCGGCAGCATGCACCGCTTCGATGCGGACGGGCGCGTGATCAAGTCGGGTCAGTAAGAGACGAAGCGCCGGTGTGATTGCCCGCTCCCCGCCCGCGGGGCATGGCATCGTGGCGCAGACGGTCCCCCTATTTCCTTCTCCCCGCCGGCGGGGAGAAGGTCGCGGCAGCCGGATGACGGGCCGATTTGCACTCTGAAACAGCTTCGGCCCGAATCACACCTGCGTGATCACCACGCGCCGCAACGCCGAAACCGTTGCGGCTCTTCCCTTTTTTGCCTCCCCGTCCGGCGCGTCGAAACTCTGTTGCACTGCGGCAGAAATTAACATACATTGGCGTCTGTATATTAGCTTTCCGGTATTTTCCACGCCGATACCGGCTCCGCTTCACCTCACTTTTGGACCGCGCAGCGCTTGCGAAACGCCGCGACTGCGGCCGGTCCTTTGACAATATGGACATTGCGATGCGCATGAACCGACCGATATTGGCCGCCGCGCTGGCATCCGTGATTTTTCTCGCGGGCTGCCAGAAGAATGAAGAACAGCAGGCAGCGGCTGCCGCCCCTCCGCCGTCGCCGGTCGCCGTCTTCACGACGAAGGCGGAACCGCTGCCGATCACCAACGAACTGCCCGGCCGCATCACCGCCACCCGCATCGCCGAGGTCCGCCCGCGCATCTCCGGCATCGTCGTCGAGCGCGTGTTCGAGCAGGGCACCATGGTCAAGGAAGGCGACGTGCTCTACCGCATCGACCCGGCACCGTTCCAGGTCAAGGTGGACAGCGCCGCGGCGACGCTGAAGCGCGCTCAGGCGGTGGTCGATCAGGCCAAGCGGACGGCCGACCGCCAGTCGCGACTGAAGGAGGCGCAGGTCACCGCAGTGCAGCAGTACGACGATGCGATCGCGGCCCTCGCCCAGGCCGAGGCCGATGTCGGCATCGCCGAGGCAGGGCTCGCCGAGGCCAAGCTCAATCTGCAATATACGAACGTCACGGCTCCGATCAGCGGCCGGATCGGCCGGGCGCTGATCACCGAAGGCGCGCTCGTCAACACCAACGACACCCAGAACCTTGCAATGATTCAGCAGCTCGACCCGATCTATGCCGATTTCACCCAGTCGGCGACGGATCTGATCCGCCTGCGCAAGGCGCTCAAGGACGGCCAGTGGATGAGCGCCAACAACGAGGCCGAAGTTCAGCTGATCCTCGACGACGGGACGCCCTACGCCCTCAAGGGCAGGCTGCTCTTCTCCGAAGCCGCCGTCGACGCGACCACGGGCCAGGTGACGCTGCGCGGCGAATTCCCCAACCCGAACAACGATCTGCTGCCGGGCATGTATGTCCGCGTCCAGATCCAGCAGGGTTTGGAAAAGGACGCGATCACCGTCCCGCAGCAGGCCGTGCAGCGCAACAATGCCGGGCAGTCGCAGGTCTATGTCGTGAATGCCGACAACAAGGTTGAATTCCGCAACGTCACGCTCGGACGCACCGTCGGCGAGCGCTGGCAGGTGACCTCCGGCCTGAAACCCGGCGAAAAGGTCATAGTCGAGGGCTTCCAGAAAGTCGGCCCGGGCGCGCCCGTGCAGCCTTCCGACTGGAACCCGAACGCAAAGCCCGCGCCCGAACAGGCCAGCGCTTCGGCAGATGCCGGCGAAAAGCCCGGCACCGAAGTGAAGTGAGACCGATATCATGCCCAGTTTTTTCATAGACAGGCCGATCTTTGCCTGGGTGGTGGCGATCTTCATCATGATCGCCGGCATCATCGCTATTCCGCTCCTGCCGGTTTCGCAGTATCCGGATGTCGCACCGCCGCAGATATCGATCAATACCAACTATCCCGGCGCCTCCTCGCAGGACACCTATCAGAGCGTCACGCGGCTGATCGAGGATGAGCTGAACGGCGTCGAGGGGCTGCTTTACTTCGAATCGTCGACCAGCTCCTCCGGCTCGGTCTCGATCGACGCCACCTTCCAGCCGGGCACCGATCCGAGCCAGGCCTCCGTCGACATTCAGAACCGGGTGCAGCGCGTCGAACCGCGCCTGCCCGATCCCGTCAGGCAGCAAGGCGTGCAGGTGGACGAGGCCGGCGCCGGCTTCCTGCTGATCATCTCGCTGACTTCGACCGACGGTTCGATGGACGCGATCGGGCTTGGCGACTATCTCAGCCGCAACGTGCTCAGCGAAATCCAGCGCGTGCCCGGCGTCGGACGCGCCCAGCTCTTTGCGACCGAGCGCTCGATGCGCGTCTGGCTCGATCCCGACAAGATGCTCGGCCTCAACCTGACGGCGGCCGACGTCACGGCAGCGATCCAGGCTCAGAACGCCCAGATCGCCTCGGGCTCGATCGGCGCCCAGCCGAATCCGATCACGCAGCAGGTCACCGCTCCGGTCGTCATCAAGGGTCAGCTTTCGAGCCCGGAAGAATTCGGTGCCATCGTGCTCAGGGCGAATGCCGACGGCTCCGCCGTGCGGCTGCGCGACGTCGCGCGCCTCGAGATCGGCGGCGAAAGCTACACCTTCTCCACCCGACTCAACGGCAGCCCCTCGGCGGCCATCGCCGTGCAGCTCTCTCCGAGCGGCAACGCGATGTCGACCTCGGCAGCGATCAAGGCGCGCATGGACGAGCTGGCGGAGTTCTTCCCGGAAGGGCTCGAATATTCGGTCCCCTATGACACCTCGCCCTTCGTCGCGGTGTCGATTGAGAAGGTGCTGCACACCCTCGTCGAGGCCGTCGGCCTCGTCTTCCTGGTAATGTTCCTCTTCCTGCAGAACGTCCGCTACACGATCATTCCCACCATCGTCGTGCCGGTCGCCCTGCTCGGCACCTGCGCCGTCATGCTGGCGATGGGCTTCTCGATCAACGTGCTGACGATGTTCGGCATGGTGCTGGCGATCGGCATTCTCGTCGACGATGCGATCATCGTGGTCGAGAACGTCGAGCGTATCATGTCGGAAGAAGGGCTCACTCCGAAGGATGCAACCCGCAAGGCGATGAAGCAGATCACCGGTGCGGTGATCGGCATCACCCTGGTGCTGGCTTCGGTGTTCATCCCGATGGCCTTCTTCCCGGGCGCCGTCGGCGTGATCTATCGCCAGTTCAGTCTTACCATGGTCGTCTCGATCCTGTTCTCGGCGCTGCTTGCGCTGTCGCTGACGCCGGCGCTTTGCGCAAGCTTCCTCAAGCAGGTTCCGAAAGGTCACCATCACGCCAAGCGCGGCTTCTTCGGCTGGTTCAATCGCGGCTTCGACCGGACGTCGCACGGCTACACGCGCGCCGTCGGAGGCATCGTCAGGCGGACCGGCCGCTTCATGGTCATCTATCTAGCGCTGCTTGCCGGCCTCGGCTGGGCCTTTCTCCAGCTCCCTTCGTCCTTTCTGCCGGACGAGGACCAGGGCTTCGTCATCGTGATGATGCAATTGCCTTCGGAAGCGACTGCAAACCGCACCACGGAGGTGATCGAGCAGACCGAGACCATCTTCGGCCAGGAAAAGGCGGTCGACACGATCGTGGCGATCAACGGTTTTTCCTTTTTCGGCAGCGGGCAGAATGCGGGGCTCGCATTCGTGACGCTCAAGGACTGGAGCGAGCGCGATGCTGACAACTCCGCCCAGTCGATCGCCGGCCGCGCCACGATGGCCATGAGCCAGATCAAGGATGCGATCAGCTTCGCTCTGTCGCCTCCGGCGATCCAGGGGCTCGGGACGACCGGCGGGTTTTCTTTCCGCCTGCAGGACCGTGCGGGTCTCGGTCAAGAGGCGCTGGCGCAAGCGCGCGATCAGCTGCTCGGCCTCGCCTCCCAGAGCAAGGTCCTGACCGGAGTCCGCTTCGAGGGCATGCCCGATGCGGCGCAGGTCAGCGTCAATATCGACCGCGAGAAGGCCAATACCTTCGGCGTGACCTTTGCCGACATCAACTCGACCATCTCGACCAATCTCGGCTCGTCCTATGTCAACGACTTCCCGAATGCCGGCCGCATGCAGCGCGTGACGGTGCAGGCGGACGAGACGAAGCGCATGCAGACGGCGGATCTCCTGAACCTGAACGTCCGCAACTCCAATGGCGGCATGGTTCCGCTTTCGGCCTTTGCGGACGTGGAATGGGTCAAGGCGCCGACGCAAACGGTGGGCTATAACGGTTATCCGGCGGTCCGCATCAGCGGCGAGGCCGCTCCCGGCTACTCCTCCGGCGATGCGATCGCCGAGATGGAGCGCCTGGTGGCCCAGCTTCCCGCGGGCTTCGGCTATGAGTGGACAGGGCAGTCGCTGCAGGAAATCCAGTCGGGCTCGCAGGCGCCGCTCCTGATTGCGCTCTCCTGCCTGCTCGTCTTCCTGTGCCTGGCCGCACTCTATGAGAGCTGGTCCATTCCGGTCTCGGTCATCATGGTCGTGCCGCTCGGCGTCATCGGCGCCGTGCTTGCCGTGACGATGCGCGACATGCCGAACGATGTCTACTTCAAGGTCGGCCTGATCGCGATCATCGGGCTTTCGGCGAAGAACGCGATCCTGATCATCGAGTTCGCCAAGGAACTCCGCGAACAGGGCAAGTCGCTCATCGACTCGACACTGGAGGCTGCGCATCTGCGCTTCCGGCCGATCCTGATGACCTCGCTCGCCTTCACCCTCGGCGTCCTGCCGCTGGCGATCGCGACGGGCGCAAGTTCCGGCAGCCAGCGCGCCATCGGCACGGGGGTCATGGGCGGCATGATCTCGGCGACGGTGCTGGCGATCTTCTTCGTCCCGGTCTTCTTCGTGTTCGTGATGAAGATCTTCGAACGCGGAAGAGCGGCGCCGGAGGCGGCCAAGCCAGCATCCGAAACCGCCAGCCCGGCCGAATAATATCGAAGACAGCCCGCCCGCCCACGGCGGCGGGCGGGCCGTCGCCGAAGGAGAATTTGAATAGATGCGCCGAACCAAGGCCGACGCCGAGGCTACAAGACAGAAGATCCTGTGTGCCGCCGAGCGGATGTTCTACAACAAGGGCGTTCCCAACACGACGCTCGAGGAAGTGGCGAAGGAGGCGGGCGTCACTCGCGGCGCCATCTACTGGCATTTCGCCAACAAGACGGATCTCTTCCTCGCCCTTTACGAGGCCGTGCCGCTGCCTCACGAAGACATGATCGCACGCGAGATCGAAACGGAAGCCTTCGACACGCTCGCCATCGTCGAGAGCGCGACCAGCGACTGGTTGACGACCCTGGCCGCGGACGAGCAGCGGCAGCGCATTCTCGCGATCATGCTGCGCTGCGACTACGACAATGACATGTCCGCCGTTCTCGTGCGCCAGCGCGAGATCGAGGAGCGCCACGATGCCCTTCTGGAGCTTGCCTTCGCCCGGGCACTGGAAAGGGGTCAGTTGCAGGAGCACTGGGCGCCGCCGACCGCGGCGCGAGCCCTGCGCTGGATGATGATGGGGCTCTGTACCGAATGGCTGCTGTTCGGCCGCCGCTTCGACCTCGTAGCCCAGGGGAGCGAAGCGCTCCAGTCTCTCTTTGCGGGCTTCCGGCGGGTGCCGGCTCGCGGCGATACCTCCCCGCACCTCGGCCCTGGAGCGGAATGAGGAAAAGAGCGGGATGAGGAAGAACGTGTGCGGTTTCCGCCCGCATCCCGCGTCTCAACTTCCTGAAACCGATCACGGTCGTGTTTTAGGTCGACCCGACCCAAAAGCATCGTGATCTAGCTGAGCACTTTGCGCATATCGACCGAGGTCGGGCGGGTGAAGCCTGGATGGGCGGTTCGCGCCGTCTCCACGAAGCCCAAAGCCGCAAAAGCGGCCTGGTTCCCGGTGAGTTCGATGCGTGTCTGAAGCCTCAGCGCAGGCAGGCCCAGACCACGCGCCGTTTCCTCGGCGGCGGCGATGAGCATCCGCCCTACTCCCTTTCCCTGGAAGCCGGGAGCGACGGCGAGTTTGCCGATATAGAGACAGTCCGCTTCCGGCTTGCAGAAGATGCAGCCCAGGAGGTCACGCCCGGCGACGGCCGCGAAGGCGATCTCGTCTCTTGCTTTCCGGTTAAGGGAGGCCGCCGTCAGGGCATGGGCTGAGGAGGGCGGATCGATGCGGCCGTCCATATAGGCGAAGGACGCACGGATCAGCGACAGCAACTCCTCGTAACGATCGAAGCTGGCGTCGATGCGAACCGTCTCCATGGCGTCCTCAGCGCGTGCCGCGTCGATAGCGGATCGTGTCGAACCGGGCGGCGAGCGCATCGTAGAGCAGCAGACGGCCGACCAGCGGCTCGCCGATGCCGGTGACGAGCTTGATCGCTTCCATCGCCTGCAGCGTGCCTATGACGCCGGTGAGCGCGCCCAGGACGCCCGCTTCGGCGCAGCTTGGCACGGTGCCCGGCGGCGGCGGCTCCGGGAAGAGATCGCGGTAGGAGGGGTTCGGGTGCCCCTCGGCATCGGTCTCGTAGGGCTTCAGCACGGTGACCGAGCCATCGAAGCGTCCGACGGCACCGGTGACGAGCGCCACGCCTGCCGCCGCGGCCGTATCGGCGGCGAGATAACGCGTATCGAAATTATCCGACCCGTCGACGACGAGATCGTATTGGCGCATGAGCGCATCTGCATTTTCGGCGTCCAGCCTGAGCGCGTGCGTCATGACCTTCACATGCGGATTGAGGGCGTCGATCGCCGCGGCGGCGCTCTCGACCTTCGGCCGCCCGATATCGGCGGTGGCGTGGATCACCTGACGCTGCAGGTTCGACAACGAGACCACGTCATCGTCGACGACCCCGAGCGTGCCGACACCGGCGGCCGCGAGATATTGCAGAGCCGGCGCGCCGAGCCCGCCCGCGCCGATGACGAGCACGCGCGCGGCCTTGAGTTTCTGCTGCCCCGGGCCGCCGATCTCCGGCAGCACGATGTGGCGTGCGTAGCGCGCAATCTCCGAAGGAGCGAGCGTCGCATCGGTCGTCATATGCGTCTCCATTTAATTTCCGCGGACGGCGCTCTATGTCACCCGGAAACGCGGCCGTTTGCAACGGCCAGATATTGAGCCCGCTCGCCAAGGGCGTCGAACATCGCCCGGTCGGTGCCCGTCATGAAGGCCTGGCCGCCGAGCCCATCGACCAGATCGAAGAGGGCGGCACGGCGTCCCCGGTCGAGATGGGCGGCGATTTCGTCGAGCAGCAACACCGGGGCGTGGCCGGTCATATCCCCGACGAGCCGTGCATGCGCGAGAACCAGACCGACGAGCAGCGCCTTCTGCTCGCCGGTCGAACAACGCTCGGCCTCCATGTCCTTTTCCCGGTGGCGGATCAGGAGATCGGTGCGGTGCGGCCCGTCGAGCGTGCGGCCGGCGGCCGCATCGCGGGAACGGCCTTCGGCGAGCATTGCCAGATAACGCTCTTCGAGTTCAAAGGCGGGAATACCTGCACAGTCGTCGAGAAAGCCGGCGAGCGACAGGCTTGCGGACGGAAAGGTCCCATCGCTCCGGCTTCGCTCGACGAGGGCCGAGAGCAGGCCGAGCATCTCCTGACGGGCGAGCGCCATGGAGATGCCGAGCCCGGCCATTTCGCGCTCGATGGCCGACAGCCAGGCGGGATCGGGTCGGAATTCCGAGAGTAGCCGGTTGCGGCTGCGCATGGCGCGCTCGAACTCGCTGGCGCGCCGGCCGTGCCCGGGATCGAGCGACAGTACCAGCCGGTCGAGAAAACGCCTGCGGTCGGCGGAAGGGCCGGTGAAGAGGCCATCCATCGCCGGCGTGAGCCAGAGCACCCGGAGGTGATCGGTGAGTTCGTCGACCGTGCGGGCCGCAGTGCCGTTGAGTCTGAGGCGCCGTGATTGCCCCTCCTCGGCCCCTTGAGTCCCCGTGCCGATCTCCACCGACCCTTCCATGCCGTCGATGGCGGCGAAGATCGAGAAACCATCGGCGGCGCCGACGCGGGAGATATCGGCATAGGCAGCGCGCCTCAAGCCGCGCCCGGGCGAAAGAAGGGAGACCGCCTCCATCAGATTGGTTTTCCCCGCGCCGTTCTCGCCGGTCAGCACCACATGGCGCTGGTCGAGGTCGAGCGCCAGCGTTGCATAGTTGCGGAAGTCGCTCAGTTTCAGACGTGTGAGAAAGACCTTGTGGGGCATTGCGGGTCCGAATTCGACGTTGCTGTCAGGTAGGATGAAAGCCGGGCCAAGGCAAGGCGGAAAGGGGTGTTCCGTCTGCCTCTCTCCGGCCCGCGGCGATTCCGTGTCCGGGCTGCGCATTTCCGCCCAATCGCCTGTGGGAAAGCCCTTTTTTTCGGCCGCATCGGAACTTTCCCCGAGCGCGCAAGTACAATATGACAACTGCGTGACAATCGACAGTTGGATGGATCGCTGATGCTCGGCCTGTTTCGCAAGCTCCTCCCCCGGGAAGACCGTTTCTTCGACCTCTTCGCCGACCATTCGCGCACCGTCATGGGTGCGGCGGAGGCGCTGAACGCGCTGCTTGCCGGCGGCCCCGACATCGAAAGCCATTGCGACCGCATCGTCGCGCTCGAAAACGAGGCCGACGAGATCACCCGCGAGGTTCTGCTGGCCGTCCGCCGCAGCTTCATCACCCCCTTCGACCGCGGCGACATCAAGGATCTCATCCAGTCGATGGACGATGCGATCGACATGATGCACAAGACGGTGAAAACGATCCGGCTCTATGAACAGAAGAGCTTCGACCCCGGCATGCAGGCCATGGGCGCGGCGGTCGTCGAGGCCGCCCATCTGGTCGCCGAGGCCATTCCGCTCCTCAGTCGCATCGGCGCCAATGCCCATCGCCTCGGCGCCATCGCCGAGGAGGTGACGCATGTCGAGGATAGGTCCGACCAGCTCCACGAGCAGGGCCTGAAGGATCTCTTCCAGCGCCACGGCGCTTCCAACCCCATGGCCTATATCATCGGCAGCGAGATCTACGGCGAACTGGAAAAGGTCGTCGACCGCTTCGAGGACGTGGCAAACGAAATCAGCGGCATCGTGATCGAGAACGTCTGATGGATGCGACGCTCGCCTTCCCGCTGCTCGTGGGGCTCATTGCCGTCGCGCTTTTCTTCGACTTCCTCAACGGGCTGCACGATGCGGCCAATTCGATCGCGACCATCGTTTCGACCCGCGTGCTCCGGCCGCAATATGCGGTTTTCTGGGCAGCGTTCTTCAACTTCATCGCTTTCCTCTTCTTCGGACTGCACGTCGCCGAAACGCTCGGAACGGGCATCATCGATCCGGGTATCGTCACGCCGCAGGTGATCTTCGCGGCGCTGATGGGCGCAATCACCTGGAACATCGTCACCTGGGTCTTCGGCATCCCGTCGAGTTCCTCGCACGCGCTCATCGGCGGCCTCGTCGGTGCCGGGCTGGCCAAGACCGGTTTCAGCTCGATCGTCTGGCAAGGACTGCTGAAGACCGCCGGCGCCATCGTCATGTCGCCGGGCATCGGCTTCGTTCTGGCACTGCTGTTGATCCTGATCGTCTCCTGGGTGTTCGTTCGCCAGACACCCTTCGCGGTCGACAGCACCTTCCGGGTGCTGCAATTCGTTTCGGCTTCCCTCTATTCGCTCGGCCATGGCGGCAACGATGCGCAGAAGACCATGGGCATCATTGCCGTGCTCCTCTTCTCGCAGGGCTATCTCGGCTCGGAATTCTACGTGCCCTTCTGGGTGGTCATCACATGCCAGGCGGCGATCGCGCTCGGCACGCTCTTCGGCGGCTGGAGGATCGTCCACACGATGGGCTCGAAGATCACCAAGCTCAACCCGATGCAGGGCTTCTGCGCCGAGACGGGCGGCGCCATCACGCTGTTCGCGGCGACCTGGCTCGGCATTCCGGTTTCGACCACCCACACGATCACCGGCGCGATCATCGGCGTCGGCGCGGCGAGGCGGGTGTCGGCGGTGCGGTGGGGGCTCGCCGGCAACATCGTCGTCGCGTGGGTGATCACCATGCCGGCGGCAGCGTTGATCTCGGCGCTCTGCTATTTCGCCGTGGACCTCATCGCCTGACGCTTTCGCCAGGCACCCCGTTGGCATTGCCGTCGGCGGGGAGTATATTCCCGCTATCTAATAGAATTGCATTCGGAGGAGAGTGAAACTTCCATCGTATCTGGGGAGGAAACGATGACGGACGTCGAGTGGACGATCAAGGGCCGCGAATTCATCCATTGCAACTGCGCCTATGGCTGCCCGTGCCAGTTCAACGCACTGCCTACCGAGGGGCATTGCCGCGCGATCGGGGTCGTCGATATCGACGAGGGACACCATGGCGACACCCGGCTGGACGGCTTGAGATGCGGCATGATCGTATCCTGGCCCGGCGCCATTCATGAGGGCAGGGGCGCGGTGGTTCCGATCATCGACGAGCGTGCCTCCGACGAGCAGCGGGAGGCGCTGCTACGGATCATGAGCGGCCAGGACACCGAGCCCGGCGCGACCTTCTTCCAGGTGTTCGCGACGACTTTCGAGACCTTCCACGACCCGGTTTTCGCGCCGATCGATTTCGAGATCGACGTCGAAAGGCGCTCGGCGCGCGTCAACATTCCGGGATGGATGGAGGCTCGCGGCGAGCCCATCGTCAATCCGGTGACCGGTGAGGAGCACCACGCCCGCATCAACCTTCCGCACGGCTTCGAATACGACCGCTGCGAGGTGGGGCGCGGCTGGGCCGAGACGAGCGGGCCGCTGGCAGTTTCGCTCGCGGATTCGCACGCCCACTTCGCCAATCTGCACATGACCGGAAGCGGCGTGGTTCACTGACGTCATGCCGGCCGACACCGCGCTTGAAAGCCTGCTCAGACGGGATCGCGTCATCGTGGCAGCGTCGCTCGCCGCATTGACGGTGATCGCCTGGACATACACTCTTTGGCTGGCAGCAGCCATGAGCGGCGACGGCATGAGCATGTCCGGTCCCGGCATGGGAGCGGACATGCGGATGGACCCTGCCATGGAGATGGACGGCATGGAGATGGAAGCCGGCGCCGCCCTGTCGCTCGGCACCGTCCTCGGCATTTCACCGCGTCCCTGGAGTCCCGTAGAAGCCGGCGTCACCCTGACCATGTGGATCGTGATGATGGTCGGCATGATGCTGCCTTCGGCAACGCCGATGGTCCTGCTCTATGCCCGGGTCGGCCGGCAAAGCCGGAAGGAGGGCAAGCCCTTCGCGGCGACCGGTTTTTTCGCCGGCGGCTATCTCCTTGCCTGGGTGGGATTTGCGCTTGCCGCGACGCTTGGGCAATGGCTCATGGAGGGAACCCTGCTGTCGCCGGCGCTGGCAAGCGCCAGTCGCATCTTCAGCGGTGTCGTGTTGATCGTCGCGGGTCTTTACCAATGGACGCCGCTCAAGGATGCCTGCCTCAGCCAGTGTCAGACGCCGATCGTCTTCCTGCAGCGCCACGGCGGCTTTCGCCGCGACCCGGCGGGAGCCGTCGGACTGGGCTTGCGCCACGGGCTCTATTGCATCGGCTGCTGCTGGGCGCTGATGACGCTTCTTTTCGTCGGCGGCATCATGAATGTGCTCTGGATTGCGGCAATCGCCATCTTCGTGCTGGCGGAGAAGGTGTTCTTCCCGGGCCGCCTCCTCTCCCGTATTGCGGGCACGCTGCTCATCGCCGCCGGCCTGTGGCAATTGATTTCAGCTGCAATATAGGCGGATGGCGCCATGCAGGGGAACCGCCGCCGCCTTCTCCCGGTTTCACCGGAGAAGGGACAAGCCGCGCAATCCCGGGCCCCTTCCCCAAGCGGCCGCACAGGGGAAGGCGCAACATCCGAGACGTTACCTCAATCGCTCAACGTATCGAAGAAATCCTTCATCCGGGAGAAGAAGCCCGTCGATTCGGGATTGTTCTCCTTGGAGGAGATCTGCTCGAATTCCTGCAGCAACTCGCGTTGGCGCTTGGTGAGCTTCTGCGGCGTCTCGATTTGAATCTGGATATAGAGATCGCCCGTCTGGCTGGAGCGCAGCACCGGCATGCCCTTACCCTTGAGGCGGAACTGCTTGCCGGCCTGCGTGCCTTCCGGCACGGTGACGCGCGATTTGGTACCGTCGAGCGTGGTAACGTCGAACTTGCCGCCGAGCGCCGCCGTCGTCATCGAGATCGGCACGGCGCAATAGAGATCCGCGCCGTCGCGCTGATAGAACTCATGCGGCTTGACCGAGAGGAAGATGTAGAGGTCGCCCGCCGGGCCGCCGCGAAGGCCGGCCTCACCCTCGCCGGAAAGCCGGATGCGCGTGCCGTCCTCGATACCGGCCGGAATGTTGACCGAGAGCGTCCGCTCCTCCACGACGCGGCCCTGGCCGTGGCATTTGGTGCAGGGGTCGGCGATCGTCTGGCCACGCCCGCCGCAGGTCGGGCACGTCCGCTCGATCGAGAAGAAGCCCTGGGCCGCGCGGACACGGCCGGTGCCCTGACAGGTGCCGCAGGTCTTCGGGCTGGTACCGGGCTTGGCGCCCGTGCCGGTGCAGACGTCGCAGGTGATCGAGGTCGGCACACGGATCTGCGCCGTCTTGCCGGAATAGGCCTCCTCGAGCGAAATCTCCATGTTGTAGCGCAGGTCCGCGCCGCGCTCGCGTCCGCCGGACGAGCGGCGCTGACGGCCACCCATCATCTCGCCGAAGATGTCCTCGAAAATATCGGAAAAGCCGTGCGCTCCGCCGCCGGCGAAGCCGTTGCCGAAGCCTCCACCCATGCCGCCCTGCTCGAAGGCTGCATGGCCGTAACGGTCATAGGCTGCGCGTTTCTGCGGGTCCTTCAGCGTCTCATAGGCTTCGTTGATTTCCTTGAAGGACTTTTCCGATTCCTGGTCGCCGGGATTCCTGTCCGGGTGATATTTCATCGCGAGTTTGCGAAAGGCGCTCTTCAGCTCCTTTTCGTCCGCGTTTTTTTGAACGCCAAGCGTTTCGTAAAGATCACGTTTCATGCTTCAAAGATCGTCCTGTTATCAGCGACAGGGCTTGCCAGCGCGAAGGATCCGACGGCTGCCTGATTATCTTGCCACAGGATTTAGTAAACCTTTAAGCGCGATACCATAGCCAAGTCGGGGCGGAAGCCGTTTTTTGTCGGAAAACGGCGGTTTCGCAGCCACTTTCCTGCGCAGGGTCGGTTCGCTTCCACGCCTCGGGCTGCAGCCCATGAACCATCTATGAAAAAGCCCGGGATTGCTCCCGGGCCCGTTCATCGAAAGGCGAAGCCGTCAGGCCGACCGCTTACGGTCGTCTTCGTCCTTGACTTCCTCGTAGTCGGCGTCGACCACGTCATCGCCGGAGCGCTTGGCGTCGGCGGCGGCATCCGCATGGGCGGCGTCCGTCTGCTGAGCCTCATAGATCGCCTGACCGAGCTTCATGGAGACTTCCATGAGGGTATTGGTCTTGGCCTTGATGTCCTCGGCGTCCGGCTCGGAAGCTTCGACGGAGCTCTTGAGCGCTGCGATCGCATCCTCGATCGCCTTGCGGTCCGTCTCGGAAACCTTGTCGCCATGCTCCTGGAGCGACTTCTCCGAAGAATGGATCAGGCTTTCGGCCTGGTTCTTGGCCTCTACGCCTTCGCGGCGCTTCTTGTCGGCCTCCGCATTGGCTTCGGCATCCTTGACCATCTTCTCGATCTCGGCGTCGGAAAGGCCACCCGAGGCCTGGATGCGGATCTGGTGCTCCTTGCCCGTGCCCTTGTCCTTGGCGGACACCTGGACGATACCGTTCGCATCGATGTCGAACGTGACCTCGATTTGCGGCACGCCGCGCGGTGCCGGCGGAATGCCGACGAGATCGAACTGGCCGAGCAGCTTGTTGTCGGCCGCCATTTCACGCTCGCCCTGCGAGACGCGGATCGTCACGGCGGACTGGTTGTCGTCGGCCGTCGAGAAGACCTGGCTCTTCTTCGTCGGGATCGTCGTGTTGCGCTCGATCAGGCGGGTGAAGACGCCGCCGAGCGTTTCGATACCGAGCGAGAGCGGGGTGACGTCCAGCAGCAGCACGTCCTTGACGTCGCCCTGCAGAACGCCCGCCTGGATCGCGGCGCCCATGGCAACCACTTCATCCGGGTTGACACCCTTGTGCGGCTCCTTGCCGAAAAGCTGCTTCACCGTTTCCTGAACCTTCGGCATGCGGGTCATGCCGCCGACGAGAACGACTTCGTCGATCTCGGCAGCCGAAACGCCGGCATCCTTGAGCGCGGCCTTGCAGGGCGCGATGGTCTTCTGGATCAGGTCTTCGACCAGGCTCTCGAATTTGGCGCGGGACAGCTTCATCGTCAGGTGCTTCGGACCGGAAGCGTCCGCCGTGATGAACGGCAGGTTGATTTCGGTCTGCTGCGAGGACGAGAGTTCGATCTTCGCCTTTTCGGCAGCTTCCTTCAGGCGCTGCAGCGCGAGCTTGTCGTTCTTGAGGTCGATGCCCTGCTCCTTCTTGAACTCGGAGGCAAGATATTCGACGAGGCGCATGTCGAAGTCTTCACCGCCAAGGAAGGTGTCGCCGTTGGTCGACTTCACTTCGAAGACGCCGTCGCCGATTTCCAGGACCGAGATGTCGAACGTGCCGCCGCCAAGATCGTAGACGGCGATCGTCTTGCCTTCCTTCTTGTCGAGGCCGTAGGCAAGGGCCGCTGCGGTCGGCTCGTTGATGATGCGCAGCACGTCGAGACCGGCGATCTTGCCGGCATCCTTCGTGGCCTGGCGCTGAGCGTCGTTGAAGTAGGCCGGAACGGTGATGACGGCCTTTTCGACCTTTTCACCGAGATAGGACTCGGCCGTTTCCTTCATCTTCTGAAGGATCATCGCGGAGATCTGCGACGGAGAGTAGCTGGTGCCGTGGGCTTCGACCCAGGCGTCGCCATTGTCTGCCTTGACGATCTTGTAGGGGACCATCCCCTTATCCTTCTGGGTCGTGGGATCCTCGAAGGTGCGGCCGATCAGGCGCTTGATCGCAAAAAGCGTGTTCTCGGGATTGGTCACCGCCTGGCGCTTGGCCGGCTGGCCGACGAGACGTTCGCCGTCTTCGGTGAATGCCACCATGGAGGGGGTCGTGCGCGCGCCCTCCGCATTCTCGATCACCTTCGCGTCCTTGCCGTCCATGACGGAGACGCAGGAGTTGGTCGTTCCCAGGTCAATACCAATAACTTTAGCCATGTCGTTCTCTCCTTGCAGCGGACTGTCGGAACCCGGTCAGGCATTCGTGGGACAGCCCCTAACGGGATGGTCTTTGTCTTTCATCGCAGCCGCGGCTGCATCGATGCGGCGTATATAAGGACCGGCGTTTCGGACTGCAAGGCATTCTGCGGGGGGAACGACGGCAAATGCAAGCCGTCATCCACAAACACCCGACGGGGGCCCGCTGCCGCTGGTTCAGCCGCCGGTCAGCAGGTCGAACAGCGTCGTTCGGCGGGTCCCACCGGTGGTCTCTCCGACGCCGGCCGGCGGGACTGGTCCTCCGGCCTGTTCTGCAGGCCGGACCTGATCGACCGCGGCCATGCCGTCCATGCTTTCGACGCTGTCCATGCCTGCCGGGCGCTCGGGAAAGACGTCGGGATTACCCGTGCCGAAACCCTCGGCCGGCATTTCGTCGGCAGCAGCGATGCCGCCCTCGTCGAAGACGGGCTGCACGCCCGTCGTGCCGAAGAGCGGCGACGGCGAAAGACCCTCATGCGCCGCAACCATGAAATCGTGCCAGGCCCTGGCGGGAAGGCCGCCGCCGGTGACCTTCTTCATGAATTTTCCGTCGTCGTTGCCAAACCAGATGCCGGTCGCGAGGTTGGAGGTGTAGCCGACGAACAGGGCGTCGCGGAAGGACTGCGTCGTTCCGGTCTTCCCGGCCGCCTCCCAGCCCGGCAGGCGCGCATTTTTGCCGGTGCCATCCGTCAGCACGCGCACCATCATCCGGTTCATCTCGCTGACGATCGCCGGATCGAGCACCCGCGGCGGGTTGTCGTAGGTGTTTTCGTAAAGCACGGTGCCGTCGGCGGCGGAGATGCGCCGGATGACGTGCGGCGTCGCCTTGAAGCCGCCATTCATGAAAGGCGCATAGGAGGACGTCAGCTCCACCAGCGTCACTTCCGACGTGCCGAGCGCGATCGATGCATTGGCCTGCATCTCGGAATCTATGCCCAGCCGGTGCGCGAGCTTGACCACGTTCTGCGGCCCCACCTCCATGACGAGCTGGGCGGCGATGGTGTTCAGCGAATTGGCGAGCGCATCGGCGAGCGTCACCTCGCCGCGGTATTTCTGATCATAGTTTTCAGGTGTCCAGTTGCCGATCCGGACCGGCGCGTCGTTGCGCACGGACATCGGCGTGCGGCCGATCTCGAGCGCCGCCGCGTAGACGAAGGGCTTGAAGGCCGAGCCCGGCTGGCGCTTCGCCTTGGAGGCGCGGTCGAACTGGCTTTCGGCATAGTCCCTGCCGCCGACGAGCGCGCGGATGGCGCCTGTGCCGTCGATCGAGACGAGCGCGGCCTGGGAGGCGTTGAGCTTGCCGCCCTCGGCCTCGAGCCTCTCGGCGAGCACCTCTTCCGCCTTCTTCTCGAGCGCAAGGTCGATGGTCGTATCGATGACGAGGTCTTGCGTGACTTCGCCGATCATGCCGGGGAGCTGGTCCATCACCATGTCGGCGACATAGTGCTCGGCGCCGGACCAGAAGCTCTTTGCCCGTGTCGGCGCCTGCGACATCGCCGTCTTGATCTCGGAGTCGCTGATGAAGCCTTCCTCGCGCATTGCGCCGAGCACGAGCTGCGCGCGCTCCTCCGCCGCTTCGGGGTCTCGGGCCGGCGACAGCCGCGAGGGAGCTTTCAGAAGGCCTGCGAGCAGCGCCGCTTCGCCGAGATTGACGTCGCGCGCCGACTTGTTGAAGTAACGCCGGGAGGCCGCCTCGACGCCATAGGCGTTCGACCCGAAGAAGACGCGGTTGAGATACATCGCCAGGATCTGGTCCTTGGTGTATTTCTGCTCCAGCCAAAAGGCGAGCAACACCTCCTGCACCTTGCGCTCCAACGTCCGCTCCGGCGAGAGAAACAGGTTCTTGGCAAGCTGCTGGGTGAGCGTGGAGCCGCCCTGGACCATGCGGCCGCTCATGACGTTCGTGAGCATGGCGCGCGCCAGCCCCAGCGGATCGACTCCGAAATGCGAATAAAAGCGGCGATCCTCGATGGCGATCACGGCCTGCGGGATATAGGGCGACATGTCTTCGAGAGCGACCGCCTCGCCGCCGGTCGCGCCCCTGTTGGCGATGATGTCGCCATTCGCCGCGAGAATCTTGACGTTGGGCGGCCGTTCGGGAATCGACCAGCTCGTGGCGCTCGGCATGCGCGCCCCGTAATAGAGCACGAGCCCGCCGACGCCGATCGCGCCCCATATGCCGAGCACGATGCACCAATAGGCGAGCCGCCGGACGAGGCCGAAGAACCCGCCGCCGGAGCCGCTTCTTCCGGAGCCGCGCCCGCCGGCGCGCCTGCCAGGCTTTTCTCGCCTCGCACCGCGTTCGGGCGGCTTGGCGCGCTTCGGCTTGCTGCCGCCGCCCGAGACGCGGTCGCTCGCGTCGACGCGCAGGTCGCCGCCGTCGTCGCTACTGCCGAAGGAAGGCTCGATCCGCTGTCCTGATTTGCCGCTCGCCATGCCGGAAGGAAATATCCCCTTTGGGGGCCAAACCGGTGCCCATCGCCCGCAGGCGATCCCGGCCGTGCCGTTGTCGTGCGGTAGGCTCCACCCCGTCCGCTGGTCCCGATGCGTTGTACTTTAAATGCGGCAATTTAAGGGGGAGTTAAGAGCTCTCTTGCGAAAAAGGCAGATTGTTCAAAACCTTGCATCGGCCCCCGGCCTCCTGGTTCCTCACCTTCGGAAGGCTGAACGCCGCCTTGCATCCGGCGCAATGCTGCAATGCAACATTCGCACTATTACCTCAACGAAAATAATCTATTCTCCTCCTTGTCGAAGCGCTGTACCTCCTCCCACGGCGCCCGGCATTCGGTCGGTTCACTCCTCCTCCCAGAACCGATCAAGTTTAAGACCCCGAGCCACCTCCTCCCGGCTCGGGGTCTTTCTGTATCTGGCGATACCTGAAAACGCATCGCATTCGCGCGACGCGCTTCGGATCTGGCCAGATGCACAGGGCGAAAAACTCGTGGCTGCGGCCGCAAAGCGCGTGTATCACCACCCCATGAGATCCAAGGCAAACGGTTACGTCTTCGCGCTTCTGGCGATCGTCATCTTCTCGATCCAGGACGGCATCTCCAAGCATCTGGGCGCCATCTACCCGCCGGTCTTCGTGGCAATGATCCGCTACTGGGCATTTGCCGGCTTCGCTGCGGTGATCGCGGCGCGGGCGCCGGGCGGATTTGCCGCGACCGCGGTGACGAGAAAGCCGCTCATTCAGTTCCTGCGGGGCGTCCTGTTGCCCGTGCAGATCGTCGTTGTGATCACGTCCTTCACCATCGTCGGGCTGGCGCATTCGCAGGCGATCCTCGCGGCCACTCCGCTCTTCGTGGCGCTCCTGTCGATGCCTCTGCTCGGCGAACGGGTCGGGTGGCGGCGCTGGTCGGCGATTGCCGTCGGACTTATCGGCGTTCTTCTGATCCTGCGGCCGGAAGACGGGTCGTTCGACGTGAACTTTCTGCTGCCGCTGGCCGCAGCGGTGATGTTCGCCTTCTATGTCATCACCACCAGGCTTGCCAGTCGCGACGATTCGGCGATGACCAGCTTCTTTTATACCGGCATCGTCGGCGCCTTCGCGATCAGTCTCGTCGGGCCCTTCTTCTGGGCGACGCTTTCCGGGGCGGACTGGATCTGGATGGTGCTGCTCTGCATCACCGGCACGTCGAGCCACTATTTTCTGATCCGCGCCTACGACATGCTCGATGCCGCCGCGGTTCAGCCGCTTACCTACCTGCAGCTCGTTTTCGCCTCCGTCATGGGCGTGACCATCTTCGGAGAGACGCTGACGACGAACATGATCATCGGCTCGGTGCTGGTGGTCGCCGCCGGCATCTTCACCATCTGGCGCGAGCATGTCGTCGGCCGGCGAAAGGCCGGTCTGCCGCCGCGGTAAGCCTCTCCTTCGACTCAAAATCGTCGGGATCGTACCGGACACTCGCGAGCGCGCCGGCTTCTCGGCCGGCCGGCTCATCCGTTCGAAAGGAGAGAGAATGAGGGTTCGCTGCACCGTGCTGATCGCCCTTGCCGCCCTTGCCGCGCAGGGGATCGGGGCCAGGGCACAGGAGGAATTTCCCTATGTCGACGACCGCTCCGACGGCGCGGCGCTCGTCCGCTCGCTCTACAACGCGATCAACCGGAAGGAATATGCCAGAGCCTACGGCTACTTCGGAGCGTCGAAACCCGTCGGCGAGTTCAAGGCCTTCGCCGACGGTTACGCCAAGACGGTGTCGGTGGAAGCGAAGTTCGGCAAGGTCGTCACGGAGGGCGCTGCCGGCAGCATCTATTCGGCTGTTCCGGTTGCGATCAAATCCATCGAAGAAGGCGGAAAGACCCGCTTCTTCTCCGGCTGTTACGTGACGAGGATCATCAATCCGTCGCTCCAGGTGCCGCCCTTCACGCCCTATCAGATCGAGACGGCCCGGCTCGACGAAGCGGAAGGCCCCATCGAGGAGGCGATCCCCGCCACCTGCAACTCCCCCTGAGGCCTAGAGCAATTCCAGGAAAAGTGCGTAGCGGTTTTCCGTCCGGAATTGCGGAAAAACAAGGGCTTAGAGTTTCCGCGATTCTGAGAAAAGCGGAAACACTTTAAGACTTTGAAGCGGCGCACTTCCGGACGGAAAAGCGTTACACACTTTTCCTGGAAGTGCTCCAGCGAAACTCTACGGCTCCTTCGCGGCACGCTCGGCCAGAAAGCGGGAATGCTCGAAGACGAGAATGACGACGAGCGCCAGCACGAAGGGGACGAGGAGGTAGAGCAGCCGAAAAATGGCAAGCGCAGCCAGAACGTCGGCCGGGTCCATTTCCGGAAGCGCCGCGATGAAGACGAATTCAAGCACACCGATGCCGCCCGGCGCATGGGAGAGCAGCGCGGCGGAGAAGGATGCGAGGAAGATGCCCAGAATGACCACATAGCCGGGATTGCCGGCTTCGGGCAGCGCGAAATAGATGATGCCGGCAGCGCCCAGAAGCTCGACGGGGGCGATGATCAATTGCCTCAGCACGATGGAGGGCCGCGGGTAATGCAGCTGGAACCAGCGCGTGCGCAGCGGCCGCATCCCGACCAGGCTGCCGAGGACGTAGAGCGCGATGAGCGCGAGAATGAGGCCGCCCGTCGTCAACGACATTTCGATGGGCAGGAACTCCGAAAATCTCTCGATGATATTCGGCCTCAGGAGCAGCACGATGGCCGAGAGCATCAGCGTGCCGAGCGTGAAGGTGAAGGAGCAGAAGGCGACGAGCACGCCCACCTCTCCGGGCGTCAGGCCTTTCGACCGATACGCTCGATAGCGCACCACCGCGCCGGAAAAAACCGAGGCGCCGAGATTGTGCGAAAGCGCATAGGTGGTGAACGAGCAGAGGGTGATGAACCACAGCGAGATGCGGTGGCCGAGATGATCGAGCGCCAGCCGGTCATAGGCGGCAAGCGCCGCATAGGCGACAAGGGTCGAACCGATGGCGAGCAGCCAGCTTTCGAGCGATATGGCCTGGAAACTCGCCAGGAACTCGTTGAGAGACAGGCCGCGCAGTTCATCGACGAGCGCGCGCACCGAAACCAAGATCGCGGCAAGCCCCACAACGGGCCAGAAATATGCCTTGAACCGTTTCATGCCGGGGCTTCTGCGTGATTTTCCGGCGGAAATCGATTCACGGGCGAAGCGTCGCGGCGATGCGGGTGCCCATCAGCAGCGGCCGGTTGAAGGCACGCCAAGCGCTTCGCGGTTCTGCCGAGGTGGCGATGCCCATTCTGCGTAACGAAAGAAACATGCTCGGGACGAGGCGTCCCGATCCTTGCACTTGCCAACAGCCCATTTCCCACTTTGATTTGTTTTCAAAAAGGGAAGCATCCCAAGGCAGGCAGGTCAAGCAAAGTCGACTTGATATCCGTCAAGCGGGTGCGATTTGTCATTCATGGCCGAAGGCGGTGGACAATGGCCGAACGGTGTTCACCATAGCCCCCCGCCTGCAAGGCGTTACCGCGTGCCGAGTGCGTCCAGAATGCGGACCCACGAGCGGATGCCCTTGTGGAGGGACGCGAGCTCGTATTTCTCATTGGGCGAGTGGATGCGGTCGTCGGAAAGACCGAACCCGACCAGCAGCGATTCCATGCCGAGCATCCGCTGGAAATCGCCGACGATCGGTATGGAGCCGCCCATGCCGATGACCACGGCGGGCTTCGGCCATTCATCCGAAAGTGCCGCCTTCGCCGTGCTCAGCAGCGCCGAATCATAGGGCAGATGAATAGCCGGCGAACCGCCGTGCGCATGAAATTCGACGGAGCAGTCCGCCGGAATTTTCGAGCGCACATAGGCGCGGAAGCTCTCCCGGATCTTTGCCGGGTCCTGCTTGCCGACCAGGCGGAACGAAACCTTGGCGGAGGCTTCTGCAGCGATCACCGTCTTGAATCCTTCGCCGGTATAGCCCCCGGTGATGCCGTTGATCTCCGCCGTCGGCCGCGCCCAGGTGAGTTCGAGCACGGAGCGGCCCCTTTCGCCGGAGGGGATAGAGAGGCCGATCTCGCCGAGGAATTTCTCGGCGGTCTGTCCGAGCGTTTCCCAGCCAGCCTTGATCTCGGCCGGCGTCTCCTCGACGCCTTCGTAGAAATCGTCGAGCGTCACGCGGCCGGTCTCGTCGTGAAGGCCAGCGAGAATTTCGGCCAGGATATGGATCGGGTTCGCCGCCGCGCCACCGAAATAACCGGAGTGCAGGTCGCGGTCCGCCGCCTTGACGACGACCTCCTCGCCGACGAGGCCCCGCAAGCCGGCCGAAATCGCGGGCGTGTCCCGGTCCCACATGCTGGTATCGCAGACAAGAGCGTAGTCGGCCTTGAGTTCACCGGCATTGGCTTCGAGGAAGGGTTTGAGCGACGGAGAGCCGGATTCCTCTTCGCCCTCGAAGAGAATGGTGATGCGGCAGGGCAAGCCGCCACGGGTTTCCTTATAGGCGCGCACTGCCTCGACGAAGGTCATCAACTGGCCCTTGTCATCGGCCGTACCCCGGCCGGTGATGATTTTGCGGCCGGGCTCGACCTCCTTGACGGAGGGCTCGAAGGGCGGGGTCTCCCAGAGGTTCAGGGGATCGACCGGCTGCACATCGTAATGGCCGTAGAAGAGCAGGTGCGGAGCGTCCGCTTTCTCGGCAGCGTGATGGGCGACGACCATCGGATGGCCGGGCGTGTCGCGAACCGAGGCTTCGAAGCCGATCGCTCCGAGTTCCGCCACCAGCCACTCCGCAGCCTTGCGGCACTCCTCCTTGAAGGCGGGATCGGTGGAAATGGACTTGATGCGGACGAGGTCGAAGAGCCGCTCGAGGCTTTTCGGGAGATTTGCGTCGGCGCGCTCGAGAACCGGGGTGATATCTGCCATCATGCGAATCCTTTTTGGGTTTCGCGGCGAAACTAGAATCGAAACCCGGCGGCTTTAAGCGAAAACTTTTGATGCAACGATAAATTGTCGGGGTGAAATCAGGAAGCGTCGCCGTGGCGCGCCGTATTCGCGAGCGCCATGCGCATATATTCGAGCATCAGTTCTTTCTCGAAGCGGCGAAAGCCGGAAAGCAGCGACTGCTCCGCTGCAGCAGCAGCCTCCTTCGCAGCGGCCTCCATCTTGCGGGCACGTTCGGTCAGGAATATCTGCTGCGAACGCTTGTCGTTAGGATGCTTGCGGCGGACGATGAGGCCGTCGCGCTCCATTCGGGCGAGCGTATTGGCCATGGTTGCCTGCTCGATGTCGAGCCGGTCGAGGAGCTGCCTCTGAGTCAGCCCTTCCTCGGACCATAATTCCAGGAGGACCGGGAATTGCCCGGGGGCAAAGCCGAGTTTCTGACCGCGCTCCTGCAGGGCGCGCGAGAAACCCCTCGCCAACAAGCTGGCCAGGTAAGTCGCAGATTCCATACGATTGAAGGCCATGTCTATGCCTACGCGGGAAGGAGCGCGAAGACAAGTTACAATGCCTGCAATGAAGCCGAACCGCGCCGACTTCACGGGGATTTGAGACTGTGTGGCGATACGCTTTCGACTGACGGGCATAGGCAGCAAAAAACCGCCACGGCGCGGAGGCTGCGCCGTGGCGGCTCTTTGAAAGCGGGACAAAGGCCCGGAGAGGGGGATGAGGCCTTTGTCCTCATCTGGTGCGGGCGGGGGACAGGCCAATCACCAGACTCACGGCATTGAATGATTGCCGCTCGACATGATTTGTGGAGTCAAATGTGGCATTTCAAGGATAGGGAGACTGAATCGCGCATTACAAATGCGTAACGTTTGCGTGAGTGTTCGGCACCCGAATATCAGGGTTCCGGCAGACCTTTGTCGCTCCACTTAAATGGGGTAGCGCCGGAAAAGCGCAATGGACCTTTCCCCTGCCTCGCGCTATCCATGGCCGCATGAAAAACGGTGATCATCTCTTCCTCGTCGACGGCTCGGGCTTCATCTTCCGGGCGTTCCACGCTATCCCGCCGCTCAACCGCAAGTCGGACGGGCTTCCCGTCAATGCGGTTGCGGGATTCTGCAACATGCTCTGGAAGCTTTTGACCGACGCGCGCGACACCTCCGTGGGCGTGACGCCGACGCATTTGGCCGTGATCTTCGACTATTCCTCGAAGACCTTCCGCAACGGGCTCTACGACCAGTACAAGGCCAACCGCACGGCGCCGCCGGAGGATCTGATCCCGCAGTTCGGGCTTATCCGCCACGCCACCCGCGCTTTCAACCTGCCCTGCATCGAGAAGGAGGGCTACGAGGCCGACGACCTCATCGCGACCTATGCGCGGCTTGCCGAGGAGGCGGGCGCCGACGTGACCATCGTTTCCTCCGACAAGGACCTCATGCAGCTCGTCACGCCGAAAGTGTCGATGTACGACAGCATGAAGGACAAGCAGATCACCGTTCCGGACGTGATCGAAAAGTGGGGCGTCCCCCCGGAAAAGATGATCGATCTCCAGGCCATGACCGGCGATTCGACCGACAACGTGCCGGGCATCCCCGGGATCGGGCCGAAGACGGCAGCCCAGCTCCTCGAAGAATATGGCGATCTGGACACGCTGCTCGAACGGGCTGGCGAGATCAAACAGCAGAAGCGGCGCGAGTCCATCATCGCCAATGCCGATCTGGCGCGCCTTTCGCGTGAGCTCGTGACGTTGAAGAAGGACACGCCGCTCGACGTTCCGCCCGAGGACTTCAGGCTCGATTCGCAGGACGGCCCGAAGCTCATCGCATTCCTGAAGGCGATGGAATTCACCACGCTCACGCGCCGCGTCGCAGCGGCGACCGATACGGATGCGGAAGCGATCGAACCGGCTCATGTGCCGGTCGAATGGGGCGCGCAGGCGCATGGACCGGATCTGGACGTCGGCGAGGCCGGCGGCCCGCCGCCGTCGCCGCAATCATCGAGCGCGACGCCGCCCAGGGGAAATGCGGCCAGGGCGGCTGTCTCGTTCCTCTCCTCCGGCCAGGATGCCGATACGACCGGCGCGACGCCCGCGGGCCTCGCCGAGGCGCGTGCGGCCTATTTCGGCAAAGCCGCGTTCGATCATTCCGGATATCTCACCATCCGCGATCTCGATACGCTCGAGCGTTGGATCGCCGACGCCCGCGAGGCGGGGCTCGTCGGCTTCGACACTCAGGCGACGTCGCCCGACGCCATGCGCGCCGACCTCGTCGGCTTTTCGCTTGCGGTCGCCGATTACGCAAACGACCCGTCGGGCTCCAGGATCAGGGCGGCCTATGTGCCGCTCGCCCACAAAAGCGGCGTCAGCGACCTCCTGGGGGGTGGACCCGTCGACAGCCAGGTACCGGTCCGCGAAGCCCTTAGCCGGATAAAGGACCTGCTGGAGGACCCGTCCGTCCTGAAGGTCGGGCAGAACCTGAAATACGGCTACCTCGTGATGAAGCGGCACGGCATCGCCATGCGAAGCTTCGACGACACGATGCTGATGTCCTATGTGCTCGACGCCGGCAACGGCGCCCACGGCATGGATTCGCTTGCCGAGCGGTGGCTCGGCCACAAGCCGATCGCCTATAAGGACGTCACCGGCACCGGCCGGTCTTCGCTCACCTTCGACTTCGTCGACATCGACAAGGCAACGACCTATGCGGCCGAGGATGCGGATATCGCGCTGAGGCTTTGGCATGTGCTGAAGCCCCGGCTTGCCGCCAAGGGGTTGACGCGCGTCTACGAGCGACTGGAGCGACCGCTGATTTCTGTCCTTGCCGGGATGGAGGAACGCGGCATAACCATCGACCGGCAGATCCTGTCACGCCTTTCCGGCGAGCTGGCACAAGGGGCGGCGGCGCTCGAAGACGAGATCTATCGCCTCGCCGGCGAGACATTCACCATCGGCTCGCCGAAGCAGCTCGGCGACATTCTCTTCGGCAAGATGGGCCTTCCAGGCGGCTCCAAGACCAAGACCGGGCAATGGTCGACCTCCGCGCAGGTGCTCGAAGACCTCGCGGCCGCCGGGCACGACCTGCCTCGCAAGATCGTCGACTGGCGGCAGCTGACCAAGTTGAAATCGACCTACACCGACGCCCTGCCCGGCTTCGTGCATCCGGAGACGAGGCGCGTCCACACCTGTTTTGCAATGGCTGCGACGGCGACCGGGCGGCTTTCCTCCTCCGATCCGAACCTGCAGAACATTCCGATCAGGACCGGCGAAGGCCGCAAGATCCGCACGGCCTTCGTGGCGGCGCCGGGACACAAGCTGGTCTCGGCCGACTATAGCCAGATCGAGCTGAGAGTGCTCGCCCATGTGGCCGACATCCCGCAGCTGCGCCAGGCTTTCGCCGATGGCGTCGATATCCATGCGATGACGGCTTCCGAAATGTTCGGCGTGCCGGTGGACGGCATGCCGAGCGAGATCCGCCGGCGCGCCAAGGCGATCAATTTCGGCATCATCTACGGCATCTCCGCTTTCGGACTAGCCAACCAGCTTTCGATCGAGCGTTCGGAGGCGGGTGACTACATCAAACGCTATTTCGAACGCTTCCCCGGCATTCGCGACTATATGGAGAACACCAAGGCCTTTGCCCGCGAGAACGGCTATGTCGAGACGATCTTCGGACGCCGGGCCCACTACCCGGACATCCGCTCGTCCAATCCATCGATGCGCGCCTTCAACGAGCGCGCTTCGATCAATGCCCCGATCCAGGGCTCGGCCGCCGACATCATCCGCCGCGCGATGGTCAAGATGGAGCCGGCACTCGAAGCGGCAAAGCTCTCCGCGCGAATGCTGCTTCAGGTGCATGACGAGCTGATCTTCGAGGTGGAGGATGGCGAGATCGAGCGCACCATTCCGGTCATCATCTCGGTGATGGAGAACGCCGCTATGCCCGCGCTCGACATGAGGGTGCCCCTCAAGGTCGATGCGCGCGCGGCACACAACTGGGACGAGGCGCATTAAGGCCTGTTGGGATCTGGGATACCCGGCGGGCGCTCGTTTGATTTCCTTCCTGTGCTCGTCACAGGAATCCAGCCAGACCAAGTCTTTGGGCTGAAAGAACGCTTCCCGCCCCGCAGACGCGGCGCTGCTCTCATCCCCGTGACGAGCACAGGGACGAGGGCAGAGAGGATGCGACCCCTCGGCGGATAGCACCGCGGCTTGTGCCGAAGTGGTGGTGTTTCAATCCCGCCCCGGAAGGACCCGGTCCGGCGGGCGATGGCCGTCGAAGAAGGTGCGGATGTTGATCACCACCTTCTCGCCCATGTCGATACGGCCTTCCAGCGTCGCCGAGCTCATATGCGGCAGGAGAACGACCTTTCCCTCGCCGGCGAGCTTGATGAGCTTCGGATTGACGGACGGCTCGTTCTCGAACACGTCGAGCCCGGCGCCGGCGATCTTGCCCTCGCGGAGGCTCTTGATCAGCGCCGCCTCGTCGATGATGCCGCCGCGCGCGGTGTTGACGATGTAGCTGTCGGGCCGCATCAGGGCCAGCCGCCGGGCCGAGAGCAGATGGTAGGTCGCCGGGGTCGACGGGCAGTTGACGGAAACGATGTCGACGCGGGCGAGCATCTGGTCGAGGCTGTCCCAATAGGTCGCTTCCAGCATCTCCTCGGTTTCCGGTTTGACACGGTGGCGATTGTGATAGTGGATCGAAAGCCCGAAGGCCTTGGCACGGCGGGCGACGGCGGTGCCGATTCTCCCCATGCCGACGATGCCGATGCGTTTTCCGGCAATGCGCCGGCCCAGCATCCAGGTGGGAGACCAGCCTGCCCACTCCCCCTTGCGGTCGGTCAGCACCTGTGCACCTTCGGCGAGCCGGCGGGGCACCGCGAGGATCAGCGCCATGGTCATGTCGGCCGTGTCCTCCGTCAGGACGTTCGGCGTGTTGGTGACGGTTATGCCCTTGCGCGCGGCCGCATCCACATCGATGTTGTCGACGCCGTTCGAGAAGGCGGCAATGAGCTTCAACTGCGGCCCGGCCTGCTCGATCAGAGCCGCATCGATCCGGTCCGTCACCGTCGGCACGAGCACGTCGGCCCGTTTGACCGCGGCGACCAGCTCCGGCTGGCTGCGCGGCGTGTCATCGATGTTCAGCTCCGCGTCGAAGAGCTCACGCATCCTGGTTTCGACGACATCCGGCAGTTTGCGGGTGATGTAGACCGTTGGCTTTTTCTTGCTTGTCATTGCTGTGAGCGGCGCCCTCGTTGACGGGTCCTTAACCAAGTCGGGTGATAGTTCTCCCTACAGCCGCAATTTCTACCAGACCCGGTGGGGAACACAATTGAAACTCGCCGCCCCGTGCGGGGATTTGAAAAGTGCGGGAATCTGCGAGCGCCTGGCCGGTCAGCACCGCAAGGGCTTGCGCCAAGCCCTGCTTACCTTCGGAAGATGAGCTTCGTCATGCGTCACTTCATTTCACGAGTTTCCACCCTCACGATGGCAGCCTTGCTCGGAGCGGTCTTGACGGCCGGCACCGCCCAGGCGCAGGCGGCGAAGGGGCCGAGCGGCCTTCCCCTCCCCCGCTTCGTCAGCCTGAAGGCGAAAAGCGTGAACTTGAGAATCGGCCCGAGCGTCGACTATGCGGTGGCGTTCCGCTATCTCAAATCCGGCGTGCCGGTCGAGATCATCCAGGAATATGACAACTGGCGCCGTATCCGCGACGCCGACGGAACCGAGGGCTGGGTCAACCAGGCGCTTCTCTCCGGCGACCGCACGGCACTGGCCGCCCCGTGGATGCGCAGCAAGGGAGAGGGAGTTTTCGTCAACATGCGGCGCGATCCGCAGAGCACGGCGCCGATCGTCGCGCGCGTCGAACCAGGCGTCATGCTGCACATCGGCGAATGCAACGGCGACTGGTGCCATGCCGACACGCAAGGGGTCGAAGGCTGGATTGCCCAGAGCGAGATCTGGGGCGCCTATCCCGGCGAGGCCTTCAAGTAAGCGGTGCGGGAGGGAGGGCGTCAGCTCCCCGTTTCTGGCGTTCGAGCTTCGAAATGAGATCGGCGACAAGCTCGTCGGGGCTCTTCTTCGCGGTGTCGATGACGAGGGGTCGCGATCCCCAATCTTCGTAAACGCGATCGCTAATCTCTTCCCAGCTTGGTTTCGTCAGACCCGGTACGTCGGAAAGCCGGGTTTCCGCGCGCCGGCGATGTTCCGCCTTGTCCGAGCAGACGACCTCCACCTCGACCGCCCGTGCCGCCGATCGGTCTGCCACGGCGAGCCAGGCCTCCCGCGTCACACCCAGGCCATTGACGGAATCCGCGACGACGGTGTGGCCGAGCGTGAGGTTGTCTTCAGCCACCCCGTAGGCCGCTACATATCCTGCGGCCCCGACGTCGGAGCCCGGACCGCCCGAAACCCGGATGCATTGCTCGATCGTATCGACGCGCACATGCACCGCGCGCAATCGCTTCGCCAAAGCGCGAGCAATCGTCGTCTTCCCGGATCCGGGCAAGCCTCCCAAGATGATGAGCATGAACGCGGGCTTTCGATTGGCCGGTCGGACGAGCGCCTCAGACGAGAGCTGCCTGCCGGGCAGCGGTTGCAAGCGAGACCAGCGGCCGCGGGCCGATCTGGCCTATGACGATACCGGCTGCCAGATTGCCGAGCCTGCTGCACTCCTCGAGCGAGCGGCCGCTGGTATAGCCGAAGAGGAAGCCGGCGGCATAGAGATCGCCGGCGCCGGTGGTGTCGACCACCTGCTCCAGAACGCTCGCGCCGACGCGTACGCGCTCAGCGCCGCGCACGACAACGGATCCTTCCTCGCTCAGCGTGACCGCCGCAAGCTTGCAGTCCTTGGCCAGCAGCTCGAGCGCGCGATCGAAGTCCTCGGTCTCGTAAAGCGCGAGCGCCTCCTGCCGGTTGGCGAAGACGATATCGACCGTGCCCGAGCGCATGAGTTCGAGAAACTCGCTGCGGTAGCGATGCACGCAGAAACTGTCGGACAGCGTCATCGCCGTTTCCCGCCCATGGGCGTGGGCGATGCGCGCCGCTTCGCGGATCGCATCCTTGGCACGTGGCGGGTCCCACAGATAGCCTTCGAAATAGGTGACCTTCGACTGGGCGACGACGTCGTCCTCGACGTCCTCCGGGCCGAGCTCGACGCAGGCGCCGAGATAGGTGTTCATCGAGCGCTCGCCGTCCTCGGTCACGAAAATCATCGAGCGGGCCGTCGGGGGATGGCCGTCGAGCGGCTTCGTCTGAAAATGGACGCCCTGTGCGCGGATATCATGGGTGAAGATTTCGCCGAGCTGGTCGTCGGCGACCTTGCCGAAATAGGCGGCGCGGCCGCCGAGGCTCGCGACGCCTGCCGCCGTATTGCCGGCGCTGCCGCCGGAGGCTTCGACCGCCGGTCCCATTCTCGAATAGAGCAGTTCGGCGCGATCGGCATTGATGAGGTTCATCGCGCCCTTGATGATGCCGTTTTCTTCGAGAAAGCTGTCATCGCAGCGCGCAATGATATCGACGATCGCGTTGCCGATCGTCAGAACGTCGTATTTTGCCATGAACTCCGTCCGGGTTTCCTTGGTGACCGGTGTTCGTTAATAGCGGTTTTCCGGTCATTTGGAAGACGCAACAGCGTTATGCGCTTCTTCAAATGCGGGAAGGCTCCCGCATGCGGCGGAATTCAGGGGATGCCGACGATCACGTCGGCAGCGCCTTTGCGTCATAGGCGGCGGCGAATTCGGCGCTTGGCGGGATCGGTTTAATGATGTCGATCATCACGCCGTTCGGATCTGCCGTGATGAAATGACGCTGGCCGAAGTCTTCGTCGCAGATCGGCTTGAGGATGGGCAGGCCCGCGTCACGCATCGTGGCATAGAGCCGATCGGGATCTTCCACCTCGAAATTCAGGAGCAGGCCCTGCACCGGTGCCCGGTGCCGTTCGGGCACCGTCTCATGACGGTAATCGAGCACCGCGAGCGTCACATGATCGTTTTCGGTCGACTGGAGGTGCATGTACCAATCGCTCGCGAAAAGCGCCTCGAAGCCTAGATGCTTGACGTAGAAATCCGCCGTCTGCCGAACGTCCTGCGTCATGATCACCGGGTAATAGGTTGTCGATTTCATCTTTCCCCCCGTTTTTCGATAACATACAATCTGCATGTATCCGTTCAATAACATACAGGCTGCATGTATGCAACAGAAAGAACCAAGACGCTCCAACCGGGAGCGCTCCGATGCCACCCGCACGGCGATCCTTGATGCCGCACGCGCGCTCTTCGTCTCCAGAGGCTACGCCGAAACGGCGACGCCGGACATCGTTGCCGCAGCCGGGCTAACGCGCGGCGCGCTCTATCACCACTTCGAGGACAAGAAGGCGCTGTTTCGGGCGATCGTCGAACGGGAAGCACGTGACGTCGCGGCGACGATCGAGCAATTGGCCGGTGCTCCCCTCCCACCCCGTGAGGCACTCCTTGCAGGAGCGGCGGGCTATTTCGACGCCATGGCCGTTCCGGGCAGGGTACGCCTGCTGTTGCTCGACGGGCCGGCCGTGCTGGGCGTCACCGAAATGGCGGCTCTCGACGCCGCCCATGGCGGCAGAACGCTGGAGGAAGGCCTCGCTGCCGCCATGGCTCCGCACCGCCTGGAGGAGAAGACGGTCAAGGCGATGGCATTCCTGTTATCGGCCGCCTTCGACCGCGCTGCGCTCGAGATCGATGCGGGCGCCGCACGGGCCGACTATGCCTACGCCATCGACAGGCTGATCGATCGCCTGATCGCTCAATGAGCGGCGAGCGAGATCGCTTGCGGCGGCAATTCCACGAGCGGGGCCGGGATGTCGCAGGTCTTTTCCGGCGATTTGCAGAGGTCCGCTATTACGCAGCGCTCGCATTCCGGCCGGCGCGCCTTGCAGACGTAGCGGCCGTGCAGGATCAGCCAGTGATGGGCGTGGAGCAGATAGTGGTCGGGGATCACCCGCAGGAGGTGGGCCTCCACCTCGTCCGGCGTCTTGCCCGGCGCAAGACGGATACGGTTGGCGATGCGGAAGATATGGGTGTCGACGGCCATCGTCGGCTGGCCGAAGGCCATGGAGAGCACGACATTGGCGGTCTTTCGCCCGACGCCGGGCAGCGTCACGAGCTCCTCGCGCGTGCGCGGCACCTCGCCGCCGAAGTCGGTGATGAGCTTCTCGGAGAGAGCGATGACGTTTTTCGCCTTGTTGCGGTAGAGGCCGATCGTCTTGATATAATCGCGAACCCGTTCCTCGCCGAGCGCCAGCATCTTTTCCGGCGTATCGGCGACAGCGAAGAGCTGCCGGGTCGCCTTGTTGACGCCGGCATCCGTCGCCTGCGCCGAGAGAGCGACCGCCACGACGAGCGTGAACGGATTGACGTGCTCGAGCTCGCCCTTCGGTTCCGGACGCTGCACCGAAAATCGGCGGAAGATTTCCTCGACTTCCGCCCTGCGGTAGGCACTGCGCGGCCCCGTGCGGCGCGTTGTCGCTTTCGCCGGCTTCGGCGCTTGTGGTGGCGATTTGAGCTTCACGTTTTTCATGCTGCATCTATAGTCAAGGGTCATGATCAAAGGCAACGCTGCGCCAAACATCGATGACGAGCCGATTTTTGCGGCCGAACTCACCCCCTACCGCTCGCTGGGACATAGGGGCCTCAAGATTTTCCTGATGATCGCCGGCATCATGAGCCTGATGCACATCGTTGTGTTTCTGGTCATCGGCGCCTGGCCGGTCGTCTTTTTCTTCGGCCTCGATTTCATCCTGCTCTTCGGTGCCTTCTGGCTCAACTACCACACTGCGCGGGCCCGCGAGGAGGTCAGCGTTTCGCGCACCGACGTGTCGGTCAGGAAGTTCGCGCCCTCGGGGAGGATGATCGAGCACCGCTTCAACACCTTCTGGGCGCGCTTCAGCATCAAGCGTCATCAGGAGATCGGCATCGTGTCGATGAAAATCAGTGGCGGCGGCCGGCAGACCGATATCGGCTCCTTTCTCAACCGCGACGACCGCGAAACCTTCGCCGTCGCCTTCGCCCGGGCGCTGGCGACCGCCAGGTCGCGTTGAGCCGGTTGGCCGACAAGAATCGGGTGGTTATAGCATCGCCTGCATGATTATCTGTGGCACAAGGAGATGATCATGAACGTCGTTACATCCATTCCCACCGACATCACCCCGGAAGGCACCGACTACGACACGGTCAGACGTGTGATCGCGATGCTGACCGAAGACTATCGCGAGCAGCCCTCGCTCGAGTCGCTCGCCCGGCGCCTCGGCCAGTCGCCAACGCAGCTCCAGAAAGTCTTCACCCGTTGGGCCGGGCTTTCGCCGAAGGCCTTCCTGCAGGCGGTCACCCTCGATCATGCCAAGCGGCTCCTGCGCCAGGAAGACATGCCCTTGCTCGAGACCAGCATCGAGGTCGGTCTGTCAGGTCCGAGCCGGCTGCACGATCTTTTCGTCACCCATGAGGCCATGTCGCCCGGCGAGTGGAAGGCGCGCGGCGCCGGCCTCACCATCCGCTACGGCTTTCACCCCTCGCCCTTCGGCACGGCCCTGGTGATGGTGACCGACCGCGGCCTCGCCGGCCTTGCCTTCGCCGATTCGGGCGAGGAGCGCGCGAGCTTCGAAGACATGGCCACCCGGTGGCCGAACGCCGTCTATGTCGAGGGCAGCGCGGCGACGGCGCGCTATGCGGCACGCATTTTCGACCCCGACCGCTGGTGCGCGGAAGAGCCGCTCCGGATTTTCCTGATCGGTTCGGATTTCCAGATCCGCGTATGGCAGACCCTGCTGCAGATTCCGCTCGGCAAGGCCACGACCTATTCCAGGATCGCCGAAAACCTCGGCCAGCCGACGGCCTCGCGTGCGGTCGGCGCCGCGGTCGGGCGCAACCCGATCTCCTTCGTCGTCCCCTGCCACCGTGCGCTCGGCAAGACCGGCGATCTCACCGGCTATCACTGGGGCCTGACGCGCAAGCGCGCGATCCTCGGCTGGGAGGCCGGGAAGGCTTGAAGGGAGCATTCCTGGTATGATGGGGTAGGAAACAGGGCCCCTCGCGAACCCCTGCCCCTTTTGGGGAGGGGCTCGGGAGGGGTTAAAACCCCTGCCATCAAGCGCCCTCAATGCGCCCCGGACATATCCCCGAGCACTTCCTTCGAAGCGACCGTCGAATCCGCGTTCAGCTTGTAGACCATCGGCACTCCGGTCGCGAGATTGAGCTTGAGGATCTGCTCCTTGGTCAGCTTGTCCAGCACCATGACGAGAGAGCGTAGCGAGTTGCCATGGGCGGCGACGAGCACCTTCTCGCCCGAAAGCACGCGCGGCAGGATGTCGGTCAGGTAATAGGGCCAGACGCGCGCGCCGGTGTCGCGCAGGCTCTCGCCGCCGGGCGGCGGCACGTCGTAGGAGCGGCGCCAGATATGGACCTGTTCTTCGCCCCATTTCGCCCGGGCATCGTCCTTGTTGAGACCGGAGAGGTCGCCGTAGTCGCGCTCGTTCAAGGCTTGGTCGCGGACCGTTTCGAGCGATGACTGGCCGACGGCGTCGAGGACGAGCTGGCAGGTACGCTGGGCCCGGATGAGGACGGAGGTGAATGCGATGTCGAACTTGATGCCGTAATCGGCAAGCGCCTTGCCGCCGGCCTTTGCCTCCTCGATGCCGAGCTCGGTGAGGTCGGGATCGCGCCAGCCGGTGAAGAGGTTCTTCAGGTTCCAGTCGCTCTGGCCGTGCCGGACAAGGACGAGGGTGCCGCTCATTTCGATTTCCTCATTGTGAACTATCGGATGTCAGTCGAGCCCGAGAACGTCGAGCATTGAGTAAAGGCCGGGCTTTTGGCTCCGGCCCCAGAGGGCGGCAGCGACGGCGCCGCGGGCGAAGATGGAGCGGTCGGTCGCGCTGTGCGAAAGCGTGACAATCTCACCCTCTCCGGCAATCACAACCGAGTGCTCGCCGATGACGGAGCCGCCGCGAAGCGTCGCAAAACCGATTGACCCTTCGGGCCGCGCACCGGTGTGGCCGTCGCGGACCCGCACGGAGTGATCCGCAAGACCGATTCCGCGCCCCTTGGCCGCCGCTTCGCCAAGAAGCAGCGCTGTGCCCGAGGGCGCATCGACCTTGTGCTTGTGGTGCATTTCGAGGATCTCTATGTCCCAACCCCGGCCCGGAAGCGCACGCGCCGCCTTTTCCGTAAGCACGCCGAGAAGGTTGACGCCGAGGCTCATATTGCCCGACTTGACGACGCGGGCATGACGGGCGGCGGCGCGGATCTTCGCCTCGTCATCCGCCGAGCAGCCGGTCGTGCCGATCACGTGGACGATGCGTGCCTGCGCCGCGAGGCCGGCGAATTCCACCGTGGCGGCGGGGGCCGTGAAGTCGAGGACGCCCTCGGCCCCGACGAAGGCCTCGAGCGGCTTGTCGGTAACGGCGACCCCCATCGGGCCGACACCGGCAAGCTCGCCGGCATCCCGGCCGATAAAGGGCGATCCGGTCCGCTCGATCGCGGCATGAAGGCTCACCCCGGCCGTCTCGTGAATGATCCGGATCAATGTCTGGCCCATACGGCCGGCCGCGCCGACCACAACGAGCTTCATGTCCGTTTCGTTCATCTGAAAATCCCTTGTGCTACAGAATCTGGGCCTCGGCGACCGTATCCGCTCCGCTGCCCTGGAGATTGTGGAGGCGAGCGTAAAGACCGTCCGGACGCCGCGCAAGCTCCTCATGGGAGCCCTCCTCGACGACGGTACCCTCCTTCATGACGACGATCTTGTCGGCGTTGACGACGGTGGAAAGCCTGTGCGCGATGACGATGACGGTGCGGCCGCTCATCGCCTCTTCGAGTGCCTTCTGGACGGCCGCTTCCGACTCGGTGTCGAGCGCCGATGTCGCCTCGTCCAGCAGCAGGACGGGCGCGTTGCGGACGAGCGCGCGGGCGATCGACAGGCGCTGACGCTGGCCGCCGGAAAGCGTCACGCCATGCTCGCCGACGGGCGTATCGTAGCCCTGCGGCTGCGCCAGAATGAAATCATGCGCATAGGCCAGCCGGGCCGCTTCCTCGATCTCGGCATCGGTCGCATCGGGCCGGCCGTAGCGGATGTTGTCGCGGATCGAGCCTTCGAAGAGATAGGGCTGCTGCGAGACATAGGCGAGGCCGGCTCGAAGCGATTGCTTGGTGACGCCAGCGATATTCTGGCCGTCGATCAGGATCTCGCCGGACATCGGATCGTAGAAGCGCGGGATCAGGCTGATGATCGTCGACTTGCCGGCGCCCGAGGGGCCGACGAGAGCGGTGGTCTTGCCGCCCTCCGCACGGAAGCTGACGCCTTTGAGTATCTCGTCGCCGGTGCCATAGGCGAAGCGCACGTCGCGCAATTCGACGGTCGCCTCGCCGAGCCTCAGCTCGGTGGCGTCCGGACGGTCGCGCTGGTGCGGCACCGTATCGAGGATCTCGTAGATCATGCGGGCATTGACGGCCGCGCGTTCCAGCGAAACCTGCAGGCGCGCGAGACGGCGAGCCGGATCATAGGCCATGAGCAGGGCGGTGACGAAGGCGAAGAACGCTCCGGGCGGCACGTTGTGATAGATCGTGCGGAAGGCCGCATAGGCAAGCACGCTGGAGATCGCCAGTCCCGCGAAGGTCTCGGTCATCGGCGCCGTGCGCTCGCTCAGGCGCGCGATGCGGTTTGCCCGGTTCTCGGCACGATCGATGATCGACTCGACCTTGCGCCGCAATTCGTTCTCCATCGTGAAGGCCTTGACGATGGTGATGCCCTGGATGGTCTCCTGCATGGCGCCGAGAACCCGGCTGTTGACCTCGACGGCTTCGCGCGTCGCCAGGCGCAGGCGCCTGGAAATGTAGCGGAGCCCGAGGAGCAATGGCGGCGCGACGAAGAAGACGATCAGCGACAGGAGCCAGTCCTTGCTGAACATGACCACGACCAGGCCGATCAGCGTCAGGAGGTCGCGGGCGACGGACGTGACCGTCATGTTGAGCACGTCGCGGATGCCGCTGACGTTCTGGCTGACTTTGGCGGCGAGCTGGGCCGAGCGGTGCTCGTGGAAATAGCCGACGCTGAGCGCCATCAGATGCGCATAAAGGCGGCGCTGATAGCGCGCCACGATGTTGTTGCCGATCTTGGAAAGGGCGACCGCCTGCCCGTAGGTCGCAAGCCCCCTGAGGACGAAGGCGGCGAAGATCGCACCGCAGATCAGGAGCACGATGTCGGCGCGCCTGTTGGCGAAAGCCTCGTTGACGACCGCCTCCATGATCCAGGCGGTGAAGCCGGTCGTCGCCGCCACCACGACAAGGCATGCGATTGCGAAAGCATAGCCACGAATGTGGTCGCGGCCGTTCTCGGCGATGACGCGCCTCAGGATTCCCGTGATCGTTTCGGAATCGACTGCGCGCTTGTTTCTATCCTTGGCGTTCAATAAGCCCGTCTTCCCTGAGCCCGCTCGCGTACCGCACCCCGGCATCGCTTTCGGGGGCTCTATAGTGCTTTGCTGCCGTTTTGGCGAGTCTCTGCGCCGGCCGCAGCGTCACCTTCTCCAGCGGCGTCCCTCCATTGCAACACCGAAGTCCCTCGGCGTGCGGGCAAAGGCCGCGAGGCCGGAGAGCGCCGCCATGGGGTGAATGACGGCGAAGGTCGGAATCGTCCGCATCAACGCCGAATGCGGCGCCTTGTCCTCGAAGGCCGCGCGAAATTCGGGCTTCGTCAGTGCCGGCAGTATTTTTTGCGAAATGCCGCCGGCAAGGAACACCCCGCCGCGCGCCATGAAGATCAGCGCCATGTCGCCGGCAACGCGCCCGAGATGGGTGGCAAAGAGCGACACGGTTTCGACCGCCGCCGCATCGGCGCCGGACAGGGCGCTCGTCGTCACTGCCGCCTGATCCGCAAGAACCGCTTCCTCGCCATTGGCCGCGCAGACCGCGCGATAGAGATTCATGATGCCGCGGCCGCACAGGATCTGCTCGCCGGCCATACGTCCCTCGATCGGTTCGAGGAAGGGCCAGATCCGGAAGTCGCGCTCCGTTCGGGGGCCAATATCGACATGGCCGCCCTCGCCGGGCACGGGTATCCAGGTATGCTGCGCATAGACCAGTCCAGCGACGCCCAGACCGGTACCCGGGCCGAGCACGACGCGCGAATGGAAGGGCCGGACGGCGCCGCCGCCAATCTGAACGACATCCTGATCGGCCGGCGCGGCAATGGCGAGCGCCTGGGCCTCGAAGTCGTTGATGACCAGCACGTCCTCCAGTCCGAGGCTGGCCAGCATGTCTTTCGGGCGAATCACCCAGCCGGCATTCGTCAGCGGTATCTCGTCGCCCTTGATCGGCCCGGCTACGGCGAGGATCGCCGAGCGCGGCTGGACGGAGGTCTTGTCGAGGATGCTTTTCTGCATCGCCTCCTCGATCGTGGCGAAATCGCCCGTTCTGATCGGGGCAAGCTGCTTCGGTTCGCCGTAGGCGTCGATGAGCAATGCGAACCGGGCATTGGTGCCGCCGATGTCGCCGATCAGGATCGGGAAGGGAAAGCTGTGTTCACTCGCATTGGGCATGGCAGAGGTCCGTCCTGATCGCGGCGTGAATGTCCGGGGTTTATGTATCAGTTGCGCCTGAAGTCGATCAACTGCTCGGCAGTCGCGCGGTTGAGCGCCATAGGGATGTCATACACGATCGCGAGCCGCATCAGTGCCTTGACGTCGACGTCGTGCGGCATGGCCGTCAACGGATCGACGAAGAAGATCAGGCAGTCCACGTCCCCCGTGGCGATCAGCGCGCCGATCTGCTGGTCGCCGCCGAGCGGACCGCTCTTCAGCCGGACGATGTCGAGCGCCGGACACACGTCGAGGACACGTCCGCCGGTCGTCCCCGTGGCGACGATCTTCCACTTGGAGAGGACCGCCTCGTTCGCCTTGGCAAAAGACGCGAGGTCATCCTTCTTCTGATCATGGGCGATCAGGGCGAGACATTTCCGATCTGCCATGCGAGAGCCCCCGGGCAAGGTTCAAGACGCACAGATGCGGCAGGCGCACTCATGCGAACCGATTTAAATCGATTGAACGCCTATACATGAGCATCGACAAATTGCAATGGCGCTACTGCAGGCCCGGCCGCGGCAGGGGTACGGGAATGTTCGCGGGCAGCCCTTCGCCTGCCGCGCTGATTACGGCCTCTATGCTGGTCGCGGCAGCCGGAATGGCGGCAGGAGCGCGATAGGCCGTGCCGTAGGTTACCTCCTGTTCGGAAGCGGGTGCCGGACCGTTCAGCACGAGGGCGCAGGCCTTCGGCAGATCGGCGAGAGTCGCGAATTTCGGCTTCTGCGGCTTCGCGGCCGGCTTTTGGGTCGGCTTTGCCCAGGGCTCGTCCGTGAACCACCAGGCGAGCGACTTGTCGCAGCCGTCACCCGCCGGAACCACGGCCTGGTCCTTGCAGCCCTTGGAGCCGTCAGGGCATTTGATCCGGATGTGGAAATGATAGTCGTGGCCGTAGATCGGCCGGACCTTGCCGAGCGCCGAGCGGTCGCCCTTCCAGGTTTCACATAGCTTTTTCTTGATGGCCGGGTTGACGAAGACCCGCTCGACCTGCGGATAGCTCGCCGCCATCATGATCAGCCGGGCGTGAGAGGGTGTCCAGATGGAGGGATCGACCGTCAGGAACTTGCTCTTGTCGAGCATGGACGTCGCGGAAATCGTCTCCCGCTCCTGGTAGCTCAGCGTCCGCTGCGGCATCGGCGTCAGCCAGATATCCGCATCGAGCCCGATCTGATGCGAAGCGTGACCCGAAAGCATGGGTCCGCCGCGCGGCTGCGAGATGTCGCCGAGCAGAAGGCCGGGCCAGCCGATCTTCTCGACGGCATCGTGGGAGAAGCGCTCGATCAGAGCGATCATCGCGGGATGCCCCCAGCGGCGGTTTCGCGACAGGCGCATCGCCTGCCAAGTCGGGCCGTCGGTGGGGATGGCGACCCCGCCGGCAAGGCAGCCCTTGGAGTAGAAGCCGAACGAAGCCGGCGCCGCCTGCATCGGCAAGTCCTTGGCGCCGAAGAGTTCCTTGGCCGGGGGAGCGTCGTTTGCAGCCGCCTCGGCGGAGACGAGGCTCACCCCCATGATCAGAGCCAGGACGGTCGAACCGCAGCGCCGAAGCGCAGCCCGCGCATCAAATCTCATTCCATTCCCCATAACCTTGCTTTACCGAATGTTTTCTTGCTCGTCCCGATCAAAGGACAAAAACATGCGGCAGCCTGAAGCGTTGCAGCGACCTTTGCGCTTCTGGCAGGACGCGCGGCGCTCTCTGTCCGCCGCCCTCTCCTATCCTGATTCGCCGCGGTTGCAGCAGCCTTGCGACTCACCGGGATGTGACCGAAGAATTTCGCCTGATTTTGGGCAGGTTCTGTCAATTGCCCTGATTTCGCCTATGTTCGTTAAAAAAGAACATTGAAACAAAAAGGGGTACCGGCCGGATGCCAAACTTCTGCAGGACCGTGAAGCCTGGCCTCGCGGCCTCGTTTCTGACAGCAGCGCTTCTCCTCGTTCCTCCTGCGTCCAACGCCGAGGAACAGCCCGTCTGGCGCCACGCTACGTCGTCGGTCGGAGAACCCAAATACAAGGACGGCTTCCCGCGCTTCGATTACGTCAATCCGGATGCTCCAAAGGGCGGAGAGCTGCGGCTCTCGGAGAACGGGACGTTCGACTCGTTCAACCCGATCCTCGCCAAGGGTGAGGTGGCGACCGGCCTTTCTTCGCTGGTCTTCGAAACGCTCCTGAAATCCGCCGAGGACGAGATCACCACATCCTACGGCCTGCTCGCAGAGGCGATCTCATATCCCGCCGATATCTCCTCCGCCACTTTTCGCCTGCGGGCAGAGGCCAAGTGGGCAGACGGCAAACCGGTGACCCCGGAGGATGTCGTCTTCTCCTTCAACATGGTGAAAGAGCACAATCCGCTTTTTTCCAACTACTATCGCCACGTTATTTCGGCGGAAAAGACAGGCGAACGCGAGGTCACCTTCCGTTTCGACGAGAAGAATAACCACGAACTGCCGAACATTCTCGGCCAGTTTCCGATCCTGCCGAAGCACTGGTGGGAAGGGCAGGACGCCAAGGGGAGCAAGCGCGATATCAGCCGCACGACGCTGGAGCCGGTCATGGGCTCCGGCCCCTACAAGATCGCCTCGTTCCAGGCGGGCGGCTCGATCCGCTTTGAATTGCGGGACGACTATTGGGGCAAGGATCTCAACGTGAATGTCGGCCGATATAATTTCCGCACCATCAATTACGCCTTCTTCAGCGACAGGAGCGTGCAGTTCGAGGCCTTCCGTGCCGGCAATGTCGATTTCTATCAGGACAACAGCGCAAGCCATTGGGCCACGGCCTACGACTTTCCAGCGATGAAAGACGGCCGGGTGATCCGAGAGGAGATCGAAAACCCGTTGCGCGCTACCGGCATAATGCAGGCCTTCGTACCCAATATGCGCCGCGAAAAATTCAAGGACCAGCGGGTGCGCGAAGCGTTGAACTACGCCTTCGACTTCGAGGATCTGAATCGCAGCCTCGCACACAACGCGTTTCAGCGCGTCGACAGTTATTTCTGGGGCACGGAGCTTGCCTCCTCCGGCCTGCCCGAAGGACGCGAGAAAGAAATCCTTGAAGAACTGAAAGACAAGGTTCCTGCCGCCGTTTTCACCACACCCTACAAGAACCCTGTCAACGGCGATCCCCAAAAGGTGCGCGACAACCTGCGCACGGCGCTCGCACTCTTCAAGGAGGCGGGTTACGAACTGAAGGGCAGCCGGTTGGTGAACGCGAAGACCGGGGAGCCGTTCAGCTTCGAGATCCTTCTGTCCAATCCTTCCTTCGAACGAACGGTCACACCGTTCGTGAACAGCGTAAGGAAGATCGGGATAGATGCTCGCATCCGCACCGTCGACGACTCGCAATACACCAACCGCGTCAGAAGTTACGACTATGACATGATCTACGGCATCTGGGCACAAACGCTCGTGCCCGGCAACGAACAGAGCGACTATTGGGGTTCGGCCTCAGTCAACCAGCCGGGATCCAGAAACTATGCCGGCATCGCTGATCCGGCAATTGACGAACTTATCCGGAGAATCGTCTTCGCGCCGAACCGCGAGGAGCTGGTCGCGACGACACGGGCGCTCGACCGCGTGCTTCTCGCGCATCACTACGTCGTGCCGCTTTTCTACTCGAAGGCCTTGCGCGTTGCCTACTGGAACCACCTGGCACGCCCGAAGGAGCTTCCCTATTACGGGATGGATTTCCCGGATTCGTGGTGGTCGAAAAACGCGGCTGCAAAATGAAGCTCTTGCGCTCAGGAGCTGTCTCGATTCCAAATGCGGGAAACGAATCACGAAACATGAACGGCTCCGCAGAGGCCGCAGCCGCTGGGAGATGCAGGATTTGAGGCACATTAGAGCAATTCCAGTCGACGCTGCGCCGGTCTGCTTCGCCAGCAATTCGTCGATCCAGAGGTTCGCCTGATGGGTGCTTATATCCTGCGCCGGCTCCTGCTGATGATCCCGACGATCGTCGGCATCATGGCCATCTCCTTCGCCGTGGTGCAGTTCGCGCCGGGCGGGCCGGTGGAGCAGGTGATCTCCGACCTCACCAACGCGGCCGGCTCCGACAGGCTTTCCGGCAATGCCGGCGACCTCATGCCGATCGGCGGTGGCGATGGCGGGCAGTATCGCGGGGCGCAAGGGCTCGATCCCGATTTCATCGCCAAGCTCGAAAAGCAGTTCGGCTTCGACAAGCCGCCGCTCGAGCGCTTCGTCACGATGATGTGGGATTATATCCGCTTCGACTTCGGCGAGAGCTTCTTCCGCAATACGCCGGTCATCGACCTCATCATCCAGAAAATGCCGGTTTCGATCTCGCTCGGGGTCTGGATCCTGATCTTTTCCTATGCGATCTCGATCCCGCTCGGCATCAGGAAGGCGGTCTCCGACGGTTCCACCTTCGACGTCTGGACCTCCGGGGTCATCATCGTCGGCTATGCTGTGCCGAGTTTCCTCTTCGGCATTCTCCTGATCGTGCTTTTTGCGGGCGGATCCTTCTTCGACTGGTTCCCCCTGCGCGGCCTCGTCTCCGACAATTTCGACCAGCTTCCCTGGTACGAGAAGATCCTCGATTATTTCTGGCACATGACGCTGCCGCTGATCACGCTTCTGCTCTCCGCCTTCGCGACCACGACGCTGCTCACCAAGAATTCCTTCATCGACGAGATCAAGAAACAATATGTGACGACGGCGCGGGCCAAGGGCCTGACCGAGCGGCGCGTTCTCTACGGACATGTGTTCCGCAATGCGATGCTGATCATCATTGCGGGCTTTCCCGGCGCCTTCATCTCCGCCTTCTTCACCGGGTCGCTGCTCATCGAATACATATTCTCGCTCGATGGGCTGGGGCGGCTCGGCTATGACGCGGTCGTCAAACGCGACTATCCCATCGTCTTCGCGACCCTCTTCATCTACTCGCTGATGGGCCTTGTCGTCAGCCTCGTCTCGGACCTCATCTACACCTGGGTCGACCCGCGCATCGATTTCGAGCGGAGGGACGTCTGATGAGCACCGCTACCGCCTATGCCGGCGCGCCGGAAAAGGGCTGGCTCACGCCGATCGGGCGCCGCCGCTGGCAGAATTTCAAGGCCAACCGCCGCGGCTACTGGTCTCTCTGGCTCTTCCTTCTCCTCTTCGGCCTCAGTCTGTTTGCGGAATTCATCGCCAACGACAAGCCGATCCTCGCCTCCTACAAGGGCGAGATCCTGATTCCGGTGCTGATCGATTATCCGGAAGAGAAATTCGGCGGCTTCCTCGCCGAGACCGACTATCGGTCCGATTTCGTCCGCGACGAGATCGAGGCGAACGGCTGGATGGTCTGGCCGCCGATCCGCTATTCCTACCAGACGGTCAACTCCAGCATCCCCCATTCGGCGCCGACGCCCCCTTTCTGGCTGATGAGCGAAGAAGAGCGCTGCTCCGCCTATCCGCAAGGGGTCGACGACCCCGGATGCATAGCCGGCAACCTGAACTGGCTCGGCACCGACGACCAGGCCCGCGACGTGATGGCGCGGATGATCTACGGTTTTCGCATCTCGGTCCTATTCGGTCTCGCGCTGACCATCGCCTCGGCGGTGATCGGGGTTTCGGCCGGTGCCGTGCAGGGTTATTTCGGCGGCTGGACCGATCTGCTCATGCAGCGCTTCATCGAGATCTGGTCGTCGATGCCGGTGCTCTACATCCTGCTCATCATCGCCGCCATCCTGCCGCCGGGCTTCTTCATCCTGCTCGGCATCATGCTGCTCTTTTCCTGGGTCGGTTTCGTCGGCGTCGTCAGGGCCGAATTCCTGCGCGCCCGCAATTTCGAATATGTCAACGCGGCGCGCGCGCTCGGCGTCGGCAACGGCACCATCATGTACCGTCACCTGCTGCCGAACGCGATGGTGGCGACGCTCACCTTCCTGCCCTTCATTCTTTCGGGCTCGATCACCACGCTCACCTCGCTCGACTTTCTCGGCTTCGGCATGCCTCCGGGTTCCCCGTCGCTCGGCGAGATGATCGCGCAGGGCAAGTCCAACCTGCAGGCGCCGTGGCTGGGGCTGACCGCCTTCTTCGCCATGTCGATCATGCTGTCGCTTTTGATCTTCGTCGGCGAGGCGACGCGCGACGCCTTCGACCCCGAGAAAGACGTTCCGGTGAGCGCGACGATGACAGATACCCTCCTTTCCGTGCGCGACCTCTCCGTCGCCTTCCACCAGGGCGGCGAAACCTCGCTTGCTGTCGACCGCATCTCCTTCGACATCAGGCGCGGCGAGACCGTGGCGCTGGTCGGAGAGTCCGGCTCGGGCAAATCCGTCTCCGCCAACTCGATCCTGAAGCTCCTGCCCTACCCCGCCGCAAGCCATCCGAGCGGCGAAATCCTCTTCAACGGGAAGGATCTCCTGAAGGCGAGCGACGACGAGCTCAGGCATGTCCGCGGCAACGACGTCACCATGATCTTCCAGGAGCCGATGACATCGCTCAATCCGCTGCACACGATCGAGCAGCAGATCGGCGAAATCCTGGAAATCCATCAGCAACTCAAGGGTGCGGCCGCCCGCGCGAGAACGCTGGAGCTCCTCGAGCAGGTCGGCATTCGCGAAGCGGAGAAGCGGCTCGGCGCCTACCCGCATCAGCTTTCGGGCGGCCAGCGCCAGCGCGTGATGATAGCCATGGCTCTCGCCAACCGGCCGGAGCTCTTGATCGCCGACGAGCCGACGACGGCGCTCGACGTCACGGTGCAGGCGCAGATCCTCGAGCTCTTGAAGTCGCTCAAGGACGAGCACGGCATGTCCATGCTGTTCATCACCCACGACCTCGGCATCGTCCGCAAGATCGCCGATCGGGTCTGCGTCATGACCAAGGGCAAGATCGTCGAGACCGGACCGACCGCCGAGATCTTCGCCAATCCGCAGCACGCCTATACCCGCCACCTGCTTGCCTCCGAACCGCGGGGCGAACCGCCGCCCTCGGACGCCTCCAGGCCGATCGTGATCGAAGCCAAGGACATGAAAGTCTGGTTTCCCATCAAGGCGGGCTTCCTGCGCCGGGTGGTCGACCACGTCAAGGCGGTGGACGGCATCGACCTGACGCTCCGCGCCGGCCAGACGCTGGGCGTGGTCGGCGAGTCCGGTTCCGGCAAGACGACGCTTGGCCTTGCGCTGACGCGACTGATCTCGTCCAAGGGCCGCATCGCCTTCGTCGGGGAAGACATCGACGCCTACAGTTTCCGCGAGATGCGGCCGCTCAGAAACCGGATGCAGGTGGTGTTTCAGGACCCTTACGGATCGCTGAGCCCGCGCATGTCGATCGCCGATATTATCGGCGAGGGTTTGAAGATCCACGAAAAGGCGCTGACGGACGGCGAGCGTGATCAGCGCGTCGCCGCAGCACTGGAAGAGGTCGGCCTCGATCCCGCGACGCGCTGGCGCTATCCGCACGAATTTTCCGGCGGCCAGCGCCAGCGCATCGCGATCGCCCGGGCGATGGTGCTGAAACCTCAGTTCGTCATGCTCGACGAGCCGACCTCCGCCCTCGACATGAGCGTGCAGGCCCAGGTGGTCGATCTCCTGCGCGATCTCCAGCGCAAGCACAATCTCGCCTATCTCTTCATCAGCCATGACCTCAGGGTCGTGCGCGCGCTCGCGAACGAAGTGATCGTCATGCGGCTCGGCAAGGTCGTGGAACAGGGACCCGCCGAGCGCATCTTCGAGGCGCCGGCGGAAGATTATACCAAGGCGCTGATGGCCGCCGCCTTCAACCTCGAAGCGGTCAATCTCGCCGCCATTCATCAGTAGAGTTGCGTCCATGTCCGCCAAAAGCCCCGTAATCGTCGACCTGAAATTCATCCCCGAGGAGGTCGAATCCGCCCTTGCGGGCGCCTTTCCCGGCCGCGAGGTGATCGATCTCGCCGACCCGACGCATCAGGGGCGCGACCTCTCCGGCATCGACTATGCGGTGGTCTGGAAATCCGCGCCGGACCTCTTCTCCCGCGCGCCCGACCTCAAGGTGGTCTTTTCCGGCGGCGCCGGCGTCGACCACGTGCTGACGCTGCCGGGCCTGCCGGACGTGCCCCTGGTGCGCTTCGTCGACCGGACGCTGACGACGCGGATGAGCGAGTGGGTGGTGATGCAGTGCCTCCTGCATCTTCGCCAGCACCGCGCCTACGAGGCGCTGGCGAAGAAGCACGAATGGCGCGACCTCAGCCAGCCGGAAGCAGCCGACGTGACGGTCGGCATCATGGGCATGGGCGTGCTTGGCCAGGACTCCGCCCGCAAGCTCGCCGTGATGGGCTTCAAGGTGATAGGCTGGTCGCGAAGCAAACGGGTGGTCGAGGGTGTAGAGACCTACGACGCCGCCGGACTGGACGCATTTCTCGGCAGGACGGATTTTCTCGTCGGCCTGCTGCCGCTGACGCCGGATACCAAGGGTATCTTCAACGCCGCCCTCTTCGCCAAGCTCAGCCGGAAGGGGCCGTTCGGAGCGCCCGTTTTCATCAATGCCGGCCGTGGCGGCAGTCAGGTCGAGGCCGACATTCTGGACTGCCTCGATTCCGGTGTTCTCGGAGGCGCATCGCTCGACGTCTTCGAACAGGAGCCGCTCTCCCCGGAAAGCCGCTTCTGGGACATGCCGGGTGTGTATGTGACGCCGCATGTCGCCGCTTCTTCCGACGTCAGGGCGCTCTTTGTGCATGTGGAGCAGCAGATCGCGCGCTTCGAGCGCGGGCTGCCCCTCGAGCATGTGGTGGATAAGGTAGCCGGCTATTGATTTCGCGGCGCGCGGCGACCGCCGCTCAGCCTTACCCTCTCCCCGCGCGCGGGGACGACCGCCCCTCACCCTAACCCTCTCCCCGCATGCGGGGAGAGGGTTAGGGTGAGGGGCACGGCGCGCCTGTGGAGATGGTGGGAAGGCGAATCCGCGATTCCCTTCTCCCCGCCTGCGGGGAGAAGGTGCCGGCAGGCGGATGAGGGGCGGCCGCGGCTCAAGAAAGCCGGACGATCCAGGGATCAGGGCCGCCGGTATCCCGTCGGCTGCGCGTAAAGCCACGCGATGCGCCGGATGGCATCTTCGAGACCTTCGCGCGCCACCGTCATCGTGTGTCCGTTGGCATGCACCAGGGTCTTCTCGTCTTCCATGATCGCCACATGGCCCTTCCAGAAGACGAGGTCTCCGCGCGCGAGATCTTCGCGCTCTATGAGGCGGCCGAGTCCGCTTGCCTGCATGTCGGAATCGCGCGGCGCATTGCGCCCCGCCATCTGCATCGCGAGTTGCACGAGGCCGGAACAGTCTATGCCGAAGCCGGAGCGGCCGCCCCAGAGATAGGGCGTTTCGAGAAAGCGGGTCGCGATTGCGACATAATCATCCGTAAGCGCGCCGGTTGCGGGGATGCAGTGATCGGCGACGATCGCCAGCCCGCCATCCAGCAGAAAATAGCGCGTGCCGCGCGTCTCGGCCTCACCGGAGACGGCGATCCGGCTTCCCATAGAAAGGGCAAAGGCCTGGGGAAAGCGCAGATCCGCGCCGCGATAGACGAAGGTCCTCGGCACCGCCACGAGGTGCGTCGCCGGCGCTTGCGGGGGCTGCACCACATCCTCCGGTACGTAGCCGACATAGCCGTCGAGATCGGACTTCACCCACGCCCATCCGTCGGCGACGTCGAGCACGCGCACCGTCTCGCCATAGAGAAGCTCCGTATCGGTACCGCAGCCGGCCTCCGGCCTCGACCGCAGCGGCGTCACCGGCACGGATACGGCCGCCGGCGTGCCTTCCACGAAGCGCTTTGCCTCGACCATGCCGCGCAGGCGTTCCTCCGCGAGATCCTCGCGATAGGCATTCAGGCGGCGGTCGAGGACCTCTGACATGGATAAGCTCACATTTTCCGGCCCTGATCGATGATCAGATCGCCGAACTTTTCAAGATAAAGCGCGCCCTCGACGGTGCGCTTGATGATGACGTTGCGCCTGTCGCGCTCGTCGCGGATCCGGTCGACGAGGCCGAGCGCACCCATGGTGTCGAGCGCGCGCGTGATCACCGGCTTCGTCACCCCGAGCGCCGCGGCGAGGCCGCGCACCGTATGGGGCGGCGGCACCAGGTAAATCTGTAACAGGATCGCCATCTGGCGCAAGGTCAGATCGCGGCTGTCGACGCGCACCTGTTCGAGCGACACGGCATGCCAGAGCCCCAGCGCCTGAGAAGGGGTAAGTTCGACCGGCAAAGGAAACTCCTGCGTGGATCACGTGTCCGGGAGCATAGCCGGCGATCGTTACGCAAGCGTTTCTTTACGGCTCCATTGCGCGAATAGCTACCCCGCTATCCTGCCGATGTGATGGTAAAGCGCCCGGATCGCCTGAGCTTCACCGCCGATGGGCGAATGCGGGCGCTCGGACTGGGCCCAGCCGAAGATGTCGAAATGGACCCAGCTTTTCGCGTTCGTCACGAAACGCTTGAGGAACAGCGCCGCCGTGATCGAACCGGCCATGCCGCCCGAGGGGGCGTTGGTGAGATCGGCGATGCGGGCGGAAACATCCTTGTCATAGCCCCTGTAGAGCGGCATCCGCCAGACCGGATCGTCCACGGTCAGGCTCGCTTCGGCAAGATCATGGGCGAGGTCATCGTCGTCGGTGAAGAAAGGCGGCAGGTCCGGCCCCAGCGCCACGCGGGCGGCGCCCGTCAGGGTCGCCATGTCGATGACGAGGTCCGTCTTCTCCTCGTCCGCATAGGCGAGAGCATCGGCGAGGATCAGCCGTCCCTCCGCGTCGGTGTTGTCGATCTGCACGGTCAGACCCTTGCGGCTCTTGTAGATGTCGCCGGGACGGAAGGCATTCGCCGAGATCGAATTCTCGACCACGGGAATGATCACGCGCAGATCCACCTTGAGCTTTGCATCCATGATCATCAGCGCAAGGCCCATGACGTTCGCAGCGCCGCCCATGTCCTTCTTCATGAGCAGCATCGAGGACGCCGGTTTGATGTCCAGCCCGCCGGTGTCGAAGCAGACGCCCTTGCCGACGAGCGTCACCTGCCGGTGGCCCTTCCTGCCCCAGCGCATTTCAAGCAGCCGCGGCGCTTCGGCGCTGGCGCGGCCGACCGTGTGGACGAGCGGGAAGTTCTCGGTCAGCAGGGCTTCGCCGGAAATCACCGAGACGTCGGCCTTGTAATGGGCGGCCAGCGCCCGGAATGCAGCTTCCAGCGCTTCCGGTCCCATATCGTTGGTCGGCGTGTTGATCAGGTCGCGCGCCAGGAAAACGCCGGCGAGCTGCCGCTTGATATCGGTCGCATCCGAATCGGCCGGAATGAGCAGCGTCGGCGCGTCCGTCTTCGCCGGTTTGTAGCGCTCGAAACGGTAGGACCCGAGGCCGTAGCCGAGAGCCAGCCGATTGGCGGTGAGCGGCGCCGTTTCGATGTGCCATTTGCCGGCCGGGAGCGCCCGGGCGAGCTTGCCGGTCAGGAAGGGCGTGTCTGACGGGTTGGCGCCGAGCCCGAACAGCGCACCTCCGAGATGACCATCCGCCGAGGGGATGAGCAGCACCGCGCCGGATTCCGCCTTGAAGCCGGCTTTTTTCGCCCAATCGAGCGCGATCGGATCGATGCTCCCCGTCTCGATATGCGCGGGCGTCACCGCAAAGATCGGCAGCGTCTTGCCGTTGCTGGTGTTGAACGGCGATGGCCGCTCGATAAACTGATAGGGAGCCATTGGAATCCTCGACTGGCGGATGCGAACAGGTGCGATTAACGCTCCGTTAGGGTTAACAGATTATTGCTGGAGTGAAAGTTGCGCCGCTTTTGTCTGGAGTTCCGGTGCAGGACTGGATGGCTGGGGCTTCGATCACGATGCAAGACACTTTCTCCTTATCCCTGTGCCGCCTCGCAACGGGGGTTGCCGTTGCGATGGTGGCGCTGTCGCTCTCCGCCTGCGCCGGACAACAGGGCAGGAAGGAGCTGACGACCGGATCGATCCCGAAGCTCACGAGGCCGGTGCAGTCGATGAACGCGACCGAACTCGCTGCCGCCGCCGAACGCATCGGCAAGGCCTATGAGCGCAATCCGAAGGACCGGGAGGCCGGGCTCAACTACGCCAATCTCCTGCGCATGACGGGCCGCAACGAACAGGCGCTTGCCGTCATGCAACAGGTGGCGATCTACCATCCGGCGGATCGCGAGGTGCTCGGAGCCTACGGCAAGGCCCAGGCCGCAGCGGGTCAGCTGGAACAGGCGCTCGCAACGATCAGCCGTGCCCAGACGCCGGACCGGCCCGACTGGAAGCTGAAATCCGCGGAAGGCGCCATCCTCGACCAGCTCGGCCGCTCCGCCGAGGCACGGCTGCGCTACCGCGAGGCTCTGGACCTCAAGCCCAACGAGCCTTCGGTCCTTTCCAATCTGGGCATGTCCTATCTGCTCTCGAAGGATCTGCGGACGGCCGAGACCTACCTCAAATCCGCGGCGAGCCAACCGGATGCCGGCAGCAGCGTGCGCCAGAACCTCGCGCTTGCCGTCGGCCTGCAGGGCCGCTTCCAGGAAGCGGAAGCCATCGCCCGCCAGGAACTGACAGCCGAGCAGGCGGAGGCCAACGTCGCCTATCTTCGCTCCATGCTGTCTCAGCAGGGCGCGTGGAAGCAGCTGGCAAAGGCGGATGCGGTGAAGGCGGATTGAAGGTTGACCTGCCGGCACCGCCACCTGCAAGGGTGGCGGCACGCGCCCCTCATCCCGCTGCCGCGACCTTCTCCCCGCAGGCGGGGAGAAGGGATATGCCGCCCTCTCCAAGTCCCCTCTCTCCCCGGGGAGAGGGGCTAGGGTGAGGCAGTACAGCCGGTAAAGGCGGCAGTCCCTTTCAAGGGCGGTTAATCCACCTTTGCCTTTCCATCCTAAAACTTGTCCGCCACCTGTATCCCGGCGGGGCCGAGGATGACGGCGACGAGGACCGGCAGGAAGAACAGGATCATCGGCACCGTCAGCTTCGGCGGCAGTGCGGCCGCCTTTTTCTCGGCAGCGGTCATGCGCTGGTCGCGGCTCTCCTGCGCCAGAACGCGCAGCGCCTGAGCGACGGGCGTGCCGTAGCGGTCGGCCTGGATCAGCGCCTGCGTCACCGATTTCACTTCATCGAGCCCCGTGCGCAGGCCGAGATTTTCGAGCGCGATGCGCCTTTCGGGAAGGAAGGAGAGTTCCGCGGTCGTCAGCACCAGTTCCTCCGCCAGCGGCTGCGACTGCACGGCTATCTCGTCGGCGACGCGGCGCATGGCGAGTTCCATCGAGACGCCGGACTCGACGCAGATGAGCAGGAGATCGAGCGCATCCGGCCAGGCGCGGCGAATGGACTGCTGGCGCTTGGAGATCGCATTGGCGATGAAGATGTTCGGCGCGTAGAAGCCGACATAGGCGAATCCGATGGCGAAGGACACTCTGACCATGATCGGCTTGTCGGCGAAGTTGCCGAGCACGAAAATATAGAGAACCGCAACGGTCAGAAACAGGAACGGCAGGCAGAAGCGGGCGAAGAGGAAGGTGTTGAGCGCGTTCTGCGAGCGATAGCCGGCCGTCTTCAGGCGGTTGACGGTGTTGTCGTCCACCAGAGCCTTTCTGAGGTTCAGCCGCTCGACGATCTCCCGGACCGAGGTGTTGTGCTGTGCCCTGAGGCTTGCCCTGCCGGTCGTCGCCTCGGCATTGAGCCGGGCGCGCTCGCGGGCGCGGATCTGCTCCCGTTCGGTGGCGACCGACTTCATCCGCTTCGCGAGGTCTCCCCGCTCGAGCAAGGGCGCCACGAGCGAATAGAACGTGGCGAGCACGGCCATCGAGACGAGCGCCGCGACGAGGATGTTCAGATCGGTAAGCGTCTCTATCCAGCCGGCCACGGGATCCTCAGATGTCGAAGTTGATCATGTTGCGCATCACCCAGATGCCGATGCTCATCCAAACGGCGGAAGCGCCCATGATGATGTGGCCGCGCGGGTCGGTGAAGAAAATCATCATGTAGTCCGGTGAAGTCAGATAGACGAGGGTTGCGACGATGAAGGGCAGCGCGCCGATGATGCAGGCGGACGCCTTGGCCTCCATCGACAGCGCGCTGACCTTCGCCTTCATCTTCCTGCGTTCGCGCAGGACCTTGGAGAGATTACCGAGCGCCTCGGACAGATTGCCGCCCGCCTGCGCCTGAATGGCGATGACGATCGCGAAGAAGTTCACTTCCGGCAGCGGGATGCTGTGAATCATGCGGGCGCAGGCTTCGGGAACGTTGAGGCCCACCTGCTGGGACTCGACGACACGGCGGAATTCGGTCCTGACCGGCTCCTGCCCGTCGCTCGCGATCAGCCGCAAGGCGTCGTTCAGCGGCAGCCCCGACTTGATCGACCGGACCATGACATCGAGCGAATTCGGAAACTCGTCGAGAAACTTTCTGCAACGGCGTTTGACCATCGAGCCGACGATCCACCGCGGCAGGCCGGCCGCGCCTATCACGCCGACGCCTGCGGCAATGATCAGTCCGGCCCCTGCCAGGAGGACGACAAGGAAGGCGAACAACCCGAAAAGCGCACTGAACAGATAGAACTGAGCGATCGATATCGAAAGACCGGCCTGCAGCAGGCGCTTCTTCATCGAAGGCGCCGCATTGGCGGATTTTTCCTGTTGCTTCTTCTCGAGGTCCTTCAGCGAATCCTGAACGGATTTGCGACGCTTCGACATCTCGTTGACGCGGTCGCGCGCCGCCTTGATCTTGGTGCGGTCCGTCTCCGAGGCGCTGACCCGGCGCAGGCGGCCCTCCGCCTTTTTCTCGGTCTCGATACGGGGATAGAGCACACCATAGGCGAGTGCTGCCGCCGCCAGGGCGACGAGGCCGGCCAGTCCCAGGACGGTGATGTCTATGCCGAACATCGCTCGGTCTGTCCTTTATTCGGAGCGGCGGGACCGCAGCCGTTTCGCCTATTGCTTTTCCATCGCGTCGAGGGTCGCAGCGAGCCGCTTGTCCTCGTTGAAGTAACGGGCCCGGTCCCAGAAATGCGGCCGGCCGATGCCGGTGGAGACGTGGCGGCCGACGATGCGGCCATTGGCGTCCTCGCCGTCGATCTCGTAGCGCATCAGGTCCTGGGTGATGATCACGTCGCCTTCCATGCCGGTGACTTCGGTGATGTGGGTGATCCGGCGCGATCCGTCCCGCAGGCGCGAGGCCTGGATGATCACGTCCACCGAGCCGGAGATGATCTCGCGAACGGTCCTGGCCGGCAGGGTATAGCCGCCCATGGCGATCATCGATTCCATGCGGCTCAGGCATTCGCGCGGGGTATTTGCGTGGATCGTTCCCATCGAACCGTCATGGCCGGTGTTCATCGCCTGCAACAGGTCGAAGACTTCCGGGCCGCGCACTTCACCGACGATGATGCGCTCCGGGCGCATGCGCAGGCAGTTCTTCACGAGGTCGCGCATGGTGATCTCGCCCTCGCCCTCGATGTTCGGCGGGCGCGTCTCGAGCCGGACGACATGCGGCTGCTGCAGCTGCAATTCGGCCGAGTCCTCGCAGGTAATGATCCGCTCGGTGCTGTCGATATAGCGCGTCAGGCAGTTGAGCAGCGTCGTCTTGCCGGAGCCGGTGCCGCCGGAAATGACGATGTTGCAGCGGACGCGGCCGATGATCTGCAGCAGGACGGCGGCCTCGGGCGTGATCGATCCGAAGCGCACCAGCTGCTCCAGCGTCAGCTTGTCCTTCTTGAACTTGCGGATGGTGAGCGCCGTACCGTCGATCGCGAGCGGCGGCGCGATGACGTTGACGCGTGACCCGTCCGGCAGACGCGCATCGCAGATCGGGCTCGATTCGTCGACGCGGCGGCCTACCTGGCTGACGATGCGCTGGCAGATCGACAGCAGTTGCCCGTTGTCGCGGAATCGGATCTCCGATTCCTCGACCTTGCCGCCCACTTCGATGAAGGTTTGTCCGGCGCCGTTGACCATGATGTCGGCGATGTCGTCGCGCGCGAGCAACGGTTCCAGCGGTCCGTAGCCGAGCACGTCGTTGCAGATGTCGTCGAGCAGTTCTTCCTGCTCCGAGATCGACATCGCGAAGTTCTTGATGGTGATGATATCGTTGACGATGTCGCGGATTTCCTCGCGGGCGCTCTCGATATCGAGCTTGGAGAGCTGCGACAGATCGATCGTATCGATCAGCGCGGAGAAGACCTGCGATTTCGTGTCGTAATAATCTTCCGCCCTCGGCGCTCGGCGCCGCTGAGGCGGCGCCGCCGCTTGCGGGCGGGATGGCGCAGCGATCGTTTCGCCGAGAACGGGCGCGGCGGAACGCTCCACCGGCACCAGCTGGACCGCGGGCATCGGGGGCGCAGGCGAGAAGCCGCGCGCACCACCCTTGCCAGAACCTTCATTTCCGCGTTTGCCAAACATCAGTTCATTCCAGTTGCTTCATCGATCCCCGCCCCTTCGGGTGCGGGATCGGAAATAGTCCGCTACCGCCTGCCGAGCTTCGCCAGAACCTTGCCGAGGCCGCCCCGTCTGGCTTTCTTCACGGTGGTGCGCCCGGTCAAGAGGTGGGACAGCTGCGAGAAGGTCTCGGCGGCCGGCGACTTCCGGTCGATCTCCGCGATCATGCGTCCGCTGTTGGAGGCATTGCCGAAGAGGACCGCATCGAACGGAATGATCGCTGCGGCTTCGATCTCCAACGACGCGCAGAACTCATCGGGAGCGATCTCCGGACGCTTGGGCACGCCCACCTGGTTGAGCACGAGATGCGGTGCCTTGTCGTTCGGCCTCAACTTCTTCAAGGCATCGAGCAGGTTCTTTGCGTTTCTGAGGCTTGCCAGGTCCGGGGCGGCGGTGATGACCACCTCGTCGGCCGCGGAAAGCACAGAGCGGGTCCAGTCGGTCCAGCCATGCGGCAGGTCCAGAACGGATACGGGCGCGCTGCGCTGGAGAACTTCCAGGATCGGCTGAAACGCACCCGTCTCGAAGTCATAGGCGCGGTCGAGCATGGAGGGGGCGGCGAGCAGCGACAGATGATCGGAGCATCTGGTCAGGAGCCGGTCGAGAAAGACTTCGTCCAGCCGATCCGGTGCGAATACGGCCTCGGCGATCCCCTGCGGGGGGTCCTGATCGAAGTCGATATTGGCGGTTCCGTAGGGCAGATCGAGATCGGCAAGGATCGTCTCGGTCGAGAAAAGATTGGAAATGCCCCAGGCGCAATTATGGGCGATGACCGACGAGCCGCAGCCGCCCTTCGCGCCGATGAAGGCAAGGCTGCGTCCGAGCGGCTCCGCCTCCGGATCCACGAAGATCGCCGAGACGGCGCTCAGCATATCCGCCATCCCGACCGGCGCGACCATATATTCGGAAATGCCGTTGCGGATCAGCTCGCGATAGAGAGCGATGTCGTTATGGCGGCCGATGACGATGACCTTGGTGCTCGGATCGCAGACCTCCGCGAGCGGCGCCAGCTCCGAAAGCAGCGAGCCGGTCTCGGCCGCGGTTTCGAGAATGATCAGATTGGGCGTCGAGACGCTGGTAAAAGTGGTCGCGGCGGCGGCGATGCCGCCACCGGTGATGCGAAGGCTGACCTTCGCCATACGGCGATCCTGGCCGCAACGCTCCATGAGTCGCTGCACCGCTTCGCTTTCGCAGAAGGCATGGATCGAGATGCGCGGCAGGGGCCGGAGCTGTTCGAGGTCGCCGGGGCGCGACCCGTCCGCGGGCCAATCGCCGGCAGCGCCGCTTTCGATCGTGTATTCAATCGCGTTCATCGCTTTTCCTTGAAGGCCCGTTTCAGTTGAAGACGATCGTGGTTCCGCCGTCGCCCTTTTCCGTGCCGCGCCAGCTGTCGATCACCTGGCCCCGCTGCTCGGCGTCGATCGGCGACATCTGGCGCGGGCCGACGAGATCCGTCGGATTGGCGATCTGAGCGGCGAGATTGGACTGGGTGGCACAGCCGAAATTGTAGTAGTTGCGGTTTTCCAGCGTGTTCAGCGCCAGATCTTCCGGCCACGCGCCGCAGGGTGCGGTCTGCGCAGTTATCGCGACATAGCTCAGGCGGATCGGTGCGGCATCGCCCGTCACGGAGGCGTCATAGGTGGTTTCGATCATCTTCTTCGGTGACACGCCGCCCGCCGCCAGCACGCGACGAATATCCTTGCGGACGATCTGCGCGGCATGGCCGTTCACCGATCCGCGCGGCAGCATGATCTGGATCACGCCGCTCGACGCATTTCGATATTCGGTGGCAAAGCCGCGGATGACGTCGCGGGTCCCCTGAGTGAGCCGCGTGTCGCCCGAGGCGACGGGAATGTCGATCGTCCGCTCGCCCTCCGTCAGCACGATCGGGTGGCGGGTGCGGTAATCGTCCGGAAGAGCACCGGTCGCGAGCCTGTCCTTATTGGCGCAGCCAGCCAGCAGCAGGCCGACGAGCGCGCCCAGGGCCAGGCGATACGGAAAGCGGTTCAGGGCCATCGGAGGCTGCCTTTCGGGACTGTTTCGAGCTGCGCTTCGCTTCTTCATGGCCGGCCTATTTGTAGATGAAGCCGACATTGCCGTGATAGCGGCCGGCCGGCGGCTGAGCCTCGGGGCGTCCATAGATCCGGTTGACGCGGCCGAGGAAAAAGCTTTCGAGATCGTTCGCCGGATTGAAGTTGTCGTCCGGGCGCGAGATCGCGCTGCGGGCAACCGGCCTGACGAGGTATGGCGTGGCGATGATGACGAGTTCCGTCTCGCTGCGCTGGAAGTCCTTGCTGCGGAAGAGCGTGCCGAGGATCGGGATCTTCGAGGCGGCGGGCAGGCCCGACATCGCCTGGCGGATATTATCCTGGACGAGGCCGGCGATCACGATCGAGCCGCCGGACGGCAGTTCGACGCTGGTCGAGGCCTCGCGCCGGCGGATGCCGAGGAAGGTGTTGCCGGGAATGCTGGCCATCCCATTCCCGGTGACCACCGAGCCTTCATAGGTAGGCTCGGAAACATCCGTTTCGATCCGCAGGCTGATACGGCCGGGACCAAGAACCACCGGCTTGAAATTTAGCCGAATGCCGTATTCAACGTCATTCACTTCGCGCGAGACGGTTGGTTCCCCCGTCTCCTCGTCCGCCGAAACCTCCTGCACGCCGGCAAGTCGGAACTCGCCGCCGACATAGAACTTCGCCTCCTGGCCTGAAATAGCCGTAAGGCTCGGCTCGGCGAGGGTGCGCATGACGCCGGCCTGTTCCATTGCGTTGATATAGCTCGAAATGGTGGTGGGGCCGATAGAACCCTTGATGAGGGCGTTCGTGCCGACGGCGATGGCGTCGCCGAGATTGGCCGGGTTGCGGAAGGTAATGCCGCTTTCGCCATCGGAGACGCGGCCGTTGAAGCCGAGCTGCTTCAGCACCTGCCGGCTGACCTCGGCCACGGTCACCTTCAGCGTCACCTGGTCGTCGCCCTCGATCGTCAGCAGATTGACGATCTGCGAGTTCTGCCGGTCCTCGGCGAAGATATCGGCATCGCCGTTATTGCCCTGCGCGGTGATGTTGCGCGTGGTCGCCTCGCCGCCTTTCAGGAAAGCGCGTGCGAGATCGACGGCCCTGGTCGAGTCGAGCGGCGTGCGGACCGTGCCTGTCAGCACCACGTTGTCCGAGATGATTTCGACATTGATATCCGCATCGGGAATGAAGCGACGCAAATTGGATTCGAGACCGGCGACGTCGCGCTCGACGGCGACCTCCAGGCTGACGATCTCCTCTCCACCCGGGCCGAAGACGAAGATGTTCGTCTGGCCGACGGACTTGCCGAAAAGATAGATGCGGCGCGAGGTGCGGGTGATCGCGTCGGCGAGCGACGGGTCGGCGACGAGGATGTCGTGGGCGTCGCTCGGCAGGTCCACGACGACCGCCTTGTTGAGACCGAGATTGATGGTCTTGCGGGCGCCGGGGCCGCTGTCGACGATCCTCACCACCGAGGAGGAGGCGGCCTCGGCGGCCGGGAGGGTCGGCAGCGCCATGCCCGAAAAGGTCACGCAGAAGGAAAGGCCGGCTGCGACAGACGCCCGAAACTTTTTTGCGATCGGTTTCACCTTGCGCCCCGCCTCACTTCTGGTTCTGGAGGGCCACACCGTCGCCCTTGACGATGGAGCCCGACTTGATGACCTGAATGCTCGGCCGGCCGTCGCCGTTGAGAAGGTAGTCGGCAGCCGTGGTATCCGGCTCCTGCGCGTCGGCGACGCTGCGCAGTGCCAGCGAGATGCGGTCCGCCATCTGCTGCGCAACCGTCATGACCTTCGATTGATCCGGCGTAAGTTCCAGCGTCGCGGTCGTACCGACGACCGCTTTCGAGCCGTCTTCCTTCTCCTCGATCTGCTGGTCGATCGCCAGCACGCGGACATTGCTCAGCACCGTTTCGGTCAGATAGAGATCGCCGTCGGACTTGCGCACCATGATCACGTCGACACGATCGTTCGGCAGGATGAAGCCGCCCGCCCCGGTCGCGACCGTGATTTCCGTGGCGACGGCGCGTTTTCCGGCGGGCAGCAGCGACGACATGATCCGGTTCGATGCGTCGGCGATCTTTTCCTGGCGGACCGGCTCGCCGGTGAAGATCGGCAGGCGGACGACGGCGCCGGCAAGATCTTCGACGGCGGCGGGACGGTTTTCCTCGGTTATCATGCCCTCGGCGACGCCGTCCTTCGGCCAGGCCTTCCAATGGATGGAATCGGCGCCGAGACGGGAGCCGACCGGCAGGCTTTTACCGGCGACCAGCACGTTGATGGTCGGTGCCTGCTCGATGACGGGTTCCGCCGTCTGCGGGGCGGGCGCGCGGGTGAGCTTCATCGCCAGCAGCCCGGCCAAGGCAGCCGAGCCGACGGCCACCGCCAGAATGATAATGCGCACCGGTCTCATGATCGCCCCAAACCCCCAAGAATTGCCCAGGATCAGGTTGATCAGGAATTGGTGTAATTATGGTTAATGGAATGCTTATGCGGATGGTTAACGGATTGCTTCGCGACCATGTCGCGGTAAAGGAAGCGCTTCAGGAGAGTCGCGCAAAGGCTAACTGCATCAACGGTGATGAGGGGTAAGCCGCCAAGCCGCCGAGCGCGATTGCAATGCCATAAGGTATCTTTTTCGCGGTCAAGAGAAGGCGTGGAACCGGAATGCCCGCCGCCAGTATTGAGTTTTCTTGCCGGCGGAAGAGTAGAACGATCAAGGTCAGCAGGCCGCCAAAGATTGAGACGTAAACGAGGAACGCAGCAAGCGACGCATGGAGGCCGAACCAGATGGCGCTTGCAGTTAGTAGTTTCGCGTCGCCACCACCCATGACATTGGCGGCGAATAAGCAGAAGCAAGCACTGAAAACCATGAGCGCAGCAAGGAGATGCAACCCAAGCTGGGCGAGGTCGAACCCCGATAGCGGTGCGACGATAAAGAACGCACCCAACAGAATTGCTGAGGCACGATTGGGAATCGTCATCGTCAGCAGATCAGACAGCGCGGCGAACGCCAGGCAAAGCGGAAAAATCACGGAGATTGCTGCGTCAATCACGGGACGGCCTATTGCGTATTTATGCCAGCGGTATCGTCAGTGATGAAGAGCCGAGAGTTACCCAATGGCAACTCTCGGCATGTGGATCACGGCGTGCCGTAGTTTTTAGTGTCGGCGTTGCCCATCTCCGTGGCAATGCTGTCAAAGGTCTTGTCTAGGTTGTCTCCGAGCAGCCCGGCGCCGCCGATCAGCGCCACCGAGATCAGAGCTGCGATCAGGCCGTATTCGATTGCGGTTGCGCCGGACTCGTCCTTCATCAGGCGTGCAAAAATGGTCTTCATGACTATTCTCCTCAAACTTCACTTGTTGTTCAGCACGTCCGTCAAACTGTTGCCGTTGATCGGATACCCTGAATTTAGCGGGGGCTAATTGCTTTCCGCTTAAGGAAACCGGTTACCGTGACGTTAAAGGAAACTCGCTTTTTCCTGGGTAAATGTGCGGAAAACGGATGCCTTAAATTGCGCCGCATCGGCGTAACCATTCATTCACCAAAAGGCGCCAAGATGCGGCAGATAGACCGTCAGGACGCGCCATGAACACGCCCTCAGCGACCCCACGGGCCGCACTGCTTGCAACGACTGCATTTCTGGCGATCGCCGCACCGGGCGGCGCCCGCGCGGCTGAAGAAATGATGCGCGTCTATATGGACCACGCCCGCGTGCTGAAGCTCGACCGGCCGGTCAGCAAGGTGATCATCGGCAATGCGGAGGTTGCCGACGCGACCGTGGCGGATGCGAAGACCATCGTGCTGACCGGGCGCAATTTCGGCACCACCAATCTCGTCATTCTCGACCAGGACGGCAACGCCATGGTCGACGAGCGCATCCTCGTATCGATCGACGAGGGCAACACGGTGCGCGTCTATAAGCAGACCGTCCGCACCGTTCTCTCCTGCACGCCCAATTGCGAGCGTGCGGAACGGCAGGCTTCCGCTTCGAGCGGCAATTAAGACCGGAAAATTCGCCCTGCCCCTCACCCTAACCCTCCCCCGCAAGCGGGGAGAGGGGACTTAAGCCGCAAAGCGAGCCGCTTGTCCCTTCTCCCCGCGTGCGGGGAGAAGGTCGCGGCAGCGGGATGAGGGGCCGTTCCGCCCTCAGCTTCAGAACCACTAAAATTCTCCGGGTCCTCGAAAACGAATCTTCAACAGTCGCCGTGTATTTTGCGCCAACCAGTTGACATGATGGAACGGCGCGATGTCGATCGAAGAGAAAGCATCCACTCCCCGGGCTCCCTTGCCGCGCGCCCTGTTTCGGCGCTTCATCGGCGACCGGAAAGGTGCGACCGCGATCGAATTCGCGATCCTTGCACTGCCCTTCTTCATCGTCGTCTTCGCCTCGATCGAGACATTCGTCGCTTTTGCCGGCGAGCAATTGCTGGCCAATGCGACCGATACGCTGGCGCGGAAAATCCGCACGGGTGAAATCACTACCGATACCGGCAAGCCCGGCTTCACGACAGAAACCCAGTTCCGCCAGGCCTTCTGCGAGGAAATCGCGATCATGATGACCTGCTCGGCGACCGAGGCGACGCAAGCTTCGAAACTCTATCTCGACGTCCGCAAGCTCCCCGCCGATCTCAGTGTCTTTCCGGAAGCCGTGCCGCGGATCGGCTCCGATCTCGACACCAGCGGCTTTACTTTCGCACCCGGCGGCCCGAACGACTACACCATGGTGCGCGCCTATTACCGCTGGACCGTGATCACCGATCTCGTTCGTCCCCTGGTGACCAAGCTCAGACCTGCCGGCGACAGCATGCCGCGCGACTATTTGATGGTCTCGACCGCCACCTTCCGCAACGAAAACTATTGAGGCCGCCATGGAACGCCTTCCTGCATGCAAACGGCAGCTGTGGGGGGTCTTCCACGGACTGTTGCGGGACCGGCGCGGCGCCGGTGCCGTGGAATTCGCCATTGTCGCGCCGCTTCTGATCGCGGCGTATATCGGCGCTTTCGAGCTTTCGCTCGGCTTCACCGTGGCGCGCAAGGTCGGGCGGGCCTCGAGTGCGGTGAGCGACATCGTCACCCAGGAGCAGCAGGTGACCAAGGCCTTTCTGGACGACATGCGCAACGTCGCAAAAAACATGCTGGTGCCCTATGACGGCTCCGACTACGACCTCAAGATCACCGGTATCCAGGTGAACGGCACGACCGAAGGCAAGGTCGCCTGGTCCCGGGGCTGGTCGGACGCGAGCGACGGTGCGACGGTTCCCTATGCGGTCAATTCCGTGGTCAGCGTTCCGGCGGATCTCGACGCGGTGAATGCCTTCGTCGTGCGCACCGAACTCGTCGTCAATCACCAGCTTTCCCTGTTCGGCTCGGACGCCGGCGGCACGATCCCTCTCTCCAGGACCTCCTACTACCGCCAGCGCTTCGGCACGACCATCAACTGCACCGATTGCTGAGGCTTCCCTCCCGGCACCCACGCCGCGTGGGTCCTGGACGGCATGCATGAATTGCAATGGACAAGGCGGCGCGCTATTTCTGCCGGATTGTGCGGCGACGGCCGCGAAAATCTTAATGGCACCGGCTCGCCGCTTATCGCGCTCGCGCTCGGGATTAGTCAGGGTGTTTCATGGCGCGTGCGTTCCTTTTCGTCCTCGATTCCTTCGGCATCGGCAATGCGCCGGACGCAGAGGCTTTCGGCGATCTCGGCGCCGATACGCTCGGACATATCGCGGAATTCTGCGCGGCGGGAGCGGCCGACCGGACGGGTCTGCGGGAAGGGCCGCTTCATCTGCCCAACATGTCGGCGCTCGGCCTCATGCATGCGGCGCGGCTCGCGACCGGGCGGCTGCCCGCCGGCATGGCGCTGCCGGAACGCGTCTACGGGATCTACGGCGCTGCAAGCGAAGTCTCGCGCGGCAAGGACACGCCGTCCGGTCATTGGGAAATCGCCGGCACGCCGGTGACCTTCGACTGGGGCTATTTTCCGGCCGAAGGCGACGCCTTCCCTCCCGAACTGGTGGAAGCGATCTGTCGTGAGGGCGATGTGCCCGGCATTCTCGGCAATTGCCATGCTTCGGGTACCGACATCATCGCCCGCCACGGCGAAGACCATATGCGGAGCGGCAAGCCGATCTGCTACACCTCGTCCGATTCCGTCTTCCAGATCGCCGCGCACGAACAGACCTTCGGGCTGGAGCGCCTGCTGAACCTCTGCGAGGTCGTCCGCCGGCTCGTCGACGACTACAATATCGGCCGCGTCATCGCACGGCCCTTCGTCGGCAGCGACCCGGGCAACTTCACGCGCACGGGCAACCGTCGCGACTATTCGGTGCCGCCGCCCGAACCGACCGTTCTCGACCGGCTGCAGAAGGCCGGGCGCACGGTGCACGCGATCGGCAAGATCGGCGACATCTTCGCCCATCAGGGTGTGACCAGGCTCACCAAGGCCAACGGCAACATGGCCCTCTTCGACGCCAGTCTGGAAGCCATCGAAGAGGCCGAAGACGGGGCGCTCGTCTTCACCAATTTTGTCGACTTCGACATGCTCTACGGACATCGCCGCGACGTGCCCGGCTATGCCGCCGCGCTCGAAGCCTTCGATGCACGCCTGCCCGATCTCGACCGCCGGCTGAAACCCGGCGACATGGTGATCCTGACCGCCGACCATGGCTGCGATCCGACCTGGCGCGGCACCGACCACACGCGCGAGCGCGTGCCGGTGCTGATGTTCGGCCCGACGCTTCGCAGCCGCTCCTTCGGCATCGCCGACAGCTTCGCCCATATCGGCGAAACCGTCGCAAGACATCTCGGCATTGGCGCCGGCCCACATGGGAGAAGCCTCCTTTGACCGCTCATCTGAAGAAAGCCGAACTGCATTGCCATATCGAGGGTGCGACGCCGCCTGAACTGGCGATGAGGCAGGCCCGCAAATACGGCGTCGACACCAGCGCGATCGTCCGCGACGGGGCCTATGTCTGGGAGGATTTCACCAGCTTCGTAAGGTGCTACGATGCCGTCGCCTCGCTGTTTCGCACCGAGGGCGATTATGCGCTTCTCGCCGAGACCTATCTGACGGAGCTTGCCGAAGCGGGTACGATCTACAGCGAAATCATCGTCTCGCCCGACCATGGCGAAACGATCGGGCTCGGCGCCGACGCCTATATCGAGGGCCTCGCCGCCGGCATGGAGGCGGCGAAGGCGAGGACCGGCATCGAATCGCGCATGCTGATCACCGGCATCCGCCATTTCGGTCCCGACTTCGTCATCAGGACCGCCGAATATGCAGCGATGCGCCGGCATCCGCTCGTGACCGGCTTCAATCTGGCCGGCGAGGAGCGCATGCACAGCGTCGCCGAATTCTCCCGCGCCTTCGACACCGTCCGCGATGCCGGCCTCGGCCTCACCATCCACGCGGGCGAACTTTCCGGCGCCTTCAGCGTGCGCGATGCGCTGGACCATGTCCGCCCGGCCCGGATCAGCCACGGGGTCCGGGCGATCGAGGACGGCGATCTCGTGAAGCGCCTTGCCGACGAGGGCGTCGTGCTCGAAGTCTGTCCCGGTTCGAATGTCGCGCTTCAGGTGTTCCCGGACTTTGCCTCGCATCCCCTTAGGCGGCTTTACGAAGCCGGCGTCCGCGTGACGCTCAATTCCGACGATCCTCCCTTCTTCCACACGTCGCTCGCGCAGGAATACGACATCGCCTTCCACGCGATGGGCTTCTCCGACAGCGAGATCGACCGGATGACGAAGACCGCGATTGAAGCCGCCTTCGTGGACGAGCCCACGCGAGAGAGGTTGCTGGCCGCGTTGCATGTCTAGTTGCGCGGATGAGCGGGCGGAGCTGCACAACTTCCACCTACACTCTTGCGGCCCCCGCCCTTTCCATGGAAAAGAGGGTGGATAGCCAATTTTCGCGGGGAAGATGAGCCATGGACGGCGTAACGGTGATCGGTCATCCGCTGGTGCAGCACAAGCTGACCATAATGCGCAAGAAGGAAACGTCGACTGCGGGCTTCCGCCGGCTGCTCAAGGAAATCTCCACGCTGCTCTGCTATGAGGTCACGCGCGATCTGGAGCTGACGACCGAACGGATCGAGACGCCTCTCGTGGAAACCGACGCACCGGTGCTCGAGGGCAAGAAGCTCGTCTTCGCTTCCATCCTGCGCGCCGGCAACGGCCTGCTCGAGGGCATGCTCGAACTGGTACCCTCGGCGCGCGTTGCGCATATCGGCGTCTACCGGGACCACGAGACTCTGCAGGCTGTCGAATATTTCTTCAAGGCCCCGGACAACATCAACGAGCGCCTCGTCATCGTCGTCGACCCGATGCTCGCCACCGGCAATTCCTCGATCGCGGCCATCGAGAAGCTCAAGGAGCGCGGTGCGCGGAACATCCGCTTCCTCTGCCTCCTCGCCGCTCCGGAGGGTATTCGCAACTTCCAGGGCGCCCATCCGGACGTACCGATCTTCACCGCCTCGATCGACAGCCATCTCAACGAGAAGGGCTATATCGTGCCGGGCCTCGGCGATGCGGGCGACCGCATGTACGGAACGAAGTAGGGTTGTCGGTCTGCCGTCCTGCCGCTTCGGAAAGCGGCGCTGCATCTCGTCAACGCGTCCGATAAGGTGCGGGATGCGGGCGGAAAACCGCACACGCTTTTCCTCACCCCGCTCTCAGCTTCGAAACGACCACCGGCCGTTGCGCCGGCTCCTCGTCTGCGATCGCATAGAGCGTGGCAACCCGCTTTGCGATCGCCTCGGCCTGACTTCGGTCGGCAGCATGGACGAAGGCGATCGGCTCGCCCTTTTCGACTTTCGTCCCGAGCGGTCGCAGGCCGGTAAAACCGACGCGATGATCGATCCGGTCATCCGGGCGGATGCGCCCGCCGCCGAGTGCGATGACCGACATTCCCAATTCGCGCGTCTCGCAGGACGCCAGATAGCCGTTCCGGCCCGCCGGCACGGCAAGGACCGCGGGCGCCTCGGCAAGATAGGCGCCCGGGCGATCCACGAAATCGGCAGGTCCGCCGAGCCGCCGGATCATGAGGCCGAAACGCTCCATCGCCTCCCCGCTCTCCAGGACGCGCCGCGCCATGGCTTCGGCTTCGGCTTCATGCGCCGCAATACCCCCTGCAACGAGCATTTCCCCAGCCAGGGCCATCACGACCTGATCGAGGCGGGTTCCCGCTTTCTCGCCGCGCAGATAGGCCAGGCAGCTCTCTATTTCGAGCGCGTTGCCGGCCGCGTCCGCCAGTGGCTCGTTCATGTCGGTGATCAGCGCAGAGGTGCGCACGCCCGCGCCATTGGCGACCTCGACCAGCGAACGCGCCAGGACTTCGGTTTCGGCGGGATCCGTCATGAAGGAGCCATTGCCGAGCTTGACGTCGAGGACCAGCGACCCGAGCCCTGCGGCGAGCTTTTTCGAAAGGATCGATGCGGTGATCAGCGGCACCGAATCGACCGTGGCCGTCACGTCGCGGATCGCATAGAGGCGCTTGTCGGCCGGCGCGAGATCGGCGGTCTGGCCGATGATGGCGCAGCCGACCTCATCGACCACCAGCCGAAAGTGCTCGGGCGATGGCTGGATGTCATAGCCGGGAATCGATTCGAGCTTGTCGAGCGTCCCGCCGGTGTGGCCGAGCCCCCGGCCCGAAATCATCGGCACGGCCGCACCACAGGCGGCGACGATCGGTGCCAGCATCAGCGAGACATTGTCGCCGACGCCGCCTGTCGAGTGCTTGTCGACGATGGGACGTGCGAGATCGCTCCAGTCGAGCGTTTCCCCGGAATCGCGCATCGCCAGCGTCAGCGCCACGCATTCGTCGCGATTCATTCCGGAAAACCAGACCGCCATGGCGAAGGCGGCCGCCTGCCCTTCCGAGACCGAGCCATCGGTCACACCCGCGATGAAACCGGCGATATCCGCCGGATCAAGCCGATCGCCGTCCCTTTTCTTTCGTATGATTTCCTGCGGAAGCATGGCCGTTCAGCCTTCGCTCGCGATCATCTCTTTCAGGATTGCCGCCAGCCGCGTGCCGCCGAGCGGTGCCATTTGCTTGGTTTCTTCATGGCTGAGTTCCGCCCCGGTCATGCCGGCGGCAAAATTGGTGACGACGGAGGCGGCGGCGACCTTCAGTCCGAAGAACCGGGCGAGAATGACCTCCGGTACCGTGGACATGCCGACCGCATCGGCACCGAGGATACGGGCCATGCGGATTTCGGCCGGCGTCTCGAAGCTCGGCCCGGAGAACCACATATAGACGCCGCGCGCGAGCGGGATGCCGAGGCGTTCGGCGGCCTCCTCCATCCCTATGGCCAGCGCCGCGTCATAGGCATTCGTCATGCCGACGAAGCGCTCGTCGCTTTCGACGCCGATCAGCGGATTGGCGCCGGCAAAGGCGATGTGATCGGCAATGCGCATGACCGAGCCCGGCGGCATGTCTTCGCGCAGCGAACCGGCGGAATTGGTGAGGATCAGGTTCTCGACGCCGATCCGCTTCAGCGTCTCGATCGGCACGCGCATGGCACTGGCGTCGCCGCGTTCGTAATAATGGGCACGGCCGGAAAGCACGGCGACGGGAGTGTTGCCGATCCTGCCCGCCACGAACTCGCCGGCATGGCCGGAAACGCCGCTCACCGGAAAGCCCGGGATCTCCGCATAGGGGATGCGCAGCGGCTCCGCCACCGCGTCGACGAGCGAGCCGAGGCCGGAACCGAGCACGATCCCGTAGCGGGGCGCAAGCGCTCCGAGCTTGCCCCCGAGGAAGTCCGCAGCCGCCGTCATCCGAGAATCTCCGTCTCGAAGCTGTGCGGCAGCAGGTCGGAGAGCGCCAGCGTCTTCCTGATCCCCGTTTCGTCGCAAAGATAGATGCGGGTGCTCGCGCCGGAAAATTCCGCAAGCCGCTGACGGCAGCCGCCGCAGGGCGGGCAGAGCGCGAGTTTCTCGGCGACCACCGCGACCTCCGTGATCTTGCGCTGGCCGGCCATTACCATGTGGCTGATCGCCGTCGTCTCGGCGCACCAGCCCTCCGGAAAGGACAGGTTCTCGATGTTTGCGCCCGTATAGATCCTGCCGTCCTCGGCGCGAATGGCGGCGCCGACCGGAAACTTGGAATAGGGCGCATGCGCCTTCGCCATGGCTTCACGCGCCGCGACAAAGAGTTCGTCCTTGGACATGATTAGCGCTCCTTCACATAGGGTACGCCGCCCGCCTTCGGCGGAATGGCCTTGCCGATGAAGCCGGCAAGCAGGATGACGGTGAGGATATAGGGCAGGGCCTGCATGAGCTGCACCGGAACCTGGCCGATAAGCGGCAAGGGCGTGCCCTGCAGACGGATCGCGAGCGCATCGAGGAAGCCGAAGAGCAGGCAGGCGAACATGACGTTGAGCGGCCGCCATTTGGCGAAGATCAGCGCCGCAAGCGCGATATAGCCCTTGCCCGCCGTCATGCCCTTGACGAAGCCCGCCGTCATCGCCAGCGAAAGATAGGCGCCGGCAAAGCCGCAGAGAATGCCGCAGCAGATGACAGCCCGGTATCTGAGCCAGATCACCGAGATACCAGCGGTATCGACCGCGCCCGGATTCTCGCCGACGGCGCGCAGCCTCAGGCCGAAACGGGTGCGGTAGAGAATCCACCAGCTGATGGGCACCATGGCGAAGGCGAGATAGGTGAGCAGGAAATGGCCGGACAGGAGGTCCGCATAGACCGGCCCTAGGACGGGAATTTCGCGGATCATGTCCGCGTCGGGGAAGTTGATCGTCTGGAACCGCGCGCCTTCGGCGAGCGCCGGCGTGCGGCCGCCTTGCCGGAACCAGGCCTCTCCCAGGATCACGGTGGAACCGGCAACGATGAAGTTGATCGCCACACCCGAGACGATCTGGTTGCCGCGCTGGGTGATCGAAGCATAGCCGTGGACGAGCGACAGGGCCACGGAAACGAGGATCGCCGCAGCGAGCCCCACCCAGACGGACTGCGTGACGGCTGCCGCCGCCCCGGCGGCAAAGGCCGCACCGAGCATCTTGCCCTCCAGGCCGATGTCGAAGACGCCGGCGCGCTCGGTGAACAGGCCGGCAAGGGCTGCGAAGACCAGCGGCACGGAGACGCGGATCGTCGATTCCAGGAGCACGACGAGAACGTGGAAGAAGTCCATTTCAGGCTCCCTTGGTCTGCACGACGGCGGCCGCGCGCTGGCCGCGCATCGCGAAGGCGCGCGTGATCGCCGGGCGGAACATGTTCTCGAGAGCCCCGGCAAAGAGGATCACGAGACCCTGGATGATGACGATCATGTCCCGGGAGATCGAAGGCATCTCGAAGGCGATCTCGGCGCCGCCCTGGTAGAGCACGCCGAAAAGGATCGCGGCGGGAATGATACCGCCCGGATGCGAGCGCCCCATCAACGCGACCGCGATGCCGACGAAGCCGGCGCCTTGCACGAAATCCAGCTGCATGCGGAACTGCTCGCCCATGATCGGGTTCAGCGCCATCATGCCGGCAAGGCCGCCTGATATCATCATGGCGACGACGGTGATGCGGCTTTCGCTGATACCGGCATAGCGGGCGGCAGACGGGCTATGGCCCATGGTGCGCATCTCGTAGCCGAGCCTGGTGCGCCAGATCAGCACCCAGACCGCAAAGGCGGCCGCCAGCGCCAGGAGGAACGAGATGTTGAACGGCGCCGTGCCGACATTGAGGCCGAAGATCGACAGCAGCCAGTCGAGCTTCGGCAATTGCCCGCCTTCGGCGAAGGTGCGCGTCTGCGGCGCCATCGAGCCGAGCGGCTTCAGTACGCGTGTCAGCAGATAGACCATCAGGCTGGAGGCGATGAAATTGAACATGATGGTGGTGATGACGATATGGCTGCCGCGTTTGGCCTGCAGCCAGCCGGGCAGGAACGCCCAGAGCGCGCCGAAGAAGGCGGAGCCGACAATGGCGAGCGGGAAGACCACGTACCAGGGCATAGTCTGGTCGAGCCAGAGGCAGGCGAGCGCCACGCCGATGCCGCCGACATAGGCCTGGCCCTCGCCGCCGATGTTGAAAAGACCGGCATGAAAGGCGACCGCCACCGCGAGCCCGGTGAAGATGAAGGTCGTCGCATAGTAGAGCGTGAAGCCGATATATTCGCCGCGGCCGAAGGCGCCGTTGATGAGATGATAGGCGGCTTCGAGCGGGTTTTCGCCGACGAGGAGAACGACGAGTCCGGCGACGAGGAAGGCGACGGCAAGATTGATCAGCGGGATGAGGCCATATTCCACCCATACCGGGAGTTTCGCATAGGGCGTACTCATTCTGCGGCCTCCTTGCGGCCTTCGACACCGGCCATCAGCAGGCCGAGCTCGCCTTCGGTCGCCTCGGGACTGCGTTCGCCGACAACGCGTCCGGCAAACATCACGAGGATGCGGTCGGAAAGGGAACGTATCTCGTCGAGCTCGACCGAAACCAGCAGAACGGCCTTGCCCTGGTCGCGCATCTCGATGATCCGCTTGTGGATGAATTCGATCGCGCCGACGTCGACGCCGCGGGTCGGCTGGCCGATGATGAGAACGTCCGGATCCCGCTCCATCTCGCGCGCAAGCACGACCTTCTGCTGGTTGCCACCGGAGAAATTGGCCGTCCTCAGCCGTGCATTCGGCGGGCGAATATCATATTTGGCAATCTTCTCCTCGGCATCCTTGCGGATCGCATCGATGTTCAGGAACATGCCGTTGGAGAAGCGCGGGTCATGGTGGTAACCGAGGATCGCGTTTTCGCATTCCTCGAACTTGAGCACGAGCCCGACGTGATGCCGGTCTTCCGGCACATGCGCCAGTCCGCGATCCCGCAGTTTCGCCGGGTCCGCGTTCCCGGTCACGTCCACCGGCTTGCCGTTGAGGAGAACCGTCCCGGAGGCGGCCTTGCGGATGCCGGCGATCGCTTCGAGCAGTTCCGACTGGCCGTTGCCGGCCACGCCGGCGATGCCGACGATCTCGCCTGCACGAACCTCGAAGGAGACGTTATCGACCATGGTCACGCCGCGGCTGTCCTTGACCGTCAGCCCCTGGACGGCGAGCTTCACGTCAACGGGATTGCTCTCGCCCTTCTCGACACGAAGCAGCACGCGCCGACCGACCATCAGCTCGGCCAGTTCCTCGACCGAGGTTTCACGCGTCGTGCGCGTCGCCACCATTTCGCCGCGGCGCATGACCGACACCTCGTCGGTGATCGCCATGATCTCGCGCAGCTTATGGGTGATGAGGATGATCGTCTTTCCCTGCGCCTTGAGCTGGCCGAGGATACGAAACAGGTGATCGGCCTCGGCCGGCGTCAAGACGCCGGTCGGTTCGTCGAGGATCAGGATATCGGCCCTTCGATAAAGCGCCTTCAATATCTCGACGCGCTGCTGGAGGCCGACCGGCAGCTCCTCGATCAGGGCGTCCGGATTGACCTCGAGCGCATATTCCTTCTCGAGCCGTTTCAGTTCCTGCCGCGCCTTGGCGATGCCCTTGTTGAGGATCTGGCTGTCTTCGGCGCCGAGCATGACGTTTTCGAGCACGGTAAAGTTCTCGACCAGCATGAAGTGCTGGTGGACCATGCCGATCCCGACGGAGATCGCCGCATTCGGATCGCGAATGGAAACAGGCTTGCCGTCGACCAGGATCTCACCGTTGTCGGCCTGATAGAAGCCATAGAGGATCGACATCAGCGTCGACTTGCCGGCACCGTTTTCACCGATGATGCCGTGGATCGTGCCCTTGCGAACCTTGAGATTGATGTTCCTGTTGGCGTGGACCAGCCCGAAGCTCTTGTCTATTCCACGCAATTCGATGGCAATATTGTTCATATTGGCCTGCGATCCCCTTTTTGCCCGCTTCGGCTCATCGCAGAAACCGTGCCGACAATTTTTTTACCATTTGGTATAAGTTTATCATCGATTTTCAGGCGCGAAAGCCTAGGCGACGAAATCTCCTTATACTCTCATAGGATCGCCGGTGAGAGTCCAGCGCGAATATACACAGGGAGATTGCATCCATGGCGCGGGTGCGTGAAGGCGCTTCCCTCCCCCTTGAGGGGAGGGTTTGGGGGCCTTGCGGAAGGCCGCGGGTTAAATCCCGGCCAGCTAACGCAGCAGCCTCAATGCGTTGATCGTCACCAGGACGGTCGCGCCGGTATCGGCGAGGATCGCCGGCCAGAGGCCCGTCACGCCGGCAATGGTGGTCGCCAGGAACACGGCCTTGAGGCCGAGTGCGATCGTGATGTTCTGGTGAATGTTGCGCATCGTCACCCGTGACAGCTTCACCATCTCCGAGACGTCCGAGACGCGGGCATGGAGGCTGGCCGCGTCTGCCGTTTCCAGCGCCACGTCGGTGCCGCCGCCAACGGCGATGCCGACATCCGCCGCCGCCAGAGCCGGCGCGTCGTTGATGCCGTCGCCGACCTTCGCCACGACGAGACCTTCGGCCTTGAGCCCGCTTACGATGCGCTGCTTGTCCTCGGGAAGAAGCCCGGCATGCGCCTCAATGCCCCCGAGCCGGCCGGCGATCGCCTCGGCCGTCGCCCGGTTGTCGCCGGTGAGCATCACCACCCGCAAACCCTGATCGGCGAGCGCCCTCAGGCCCGCCGCGGCATCCGCACGCGGTTCGTCGCGCATGGCAAGCGCTCCGGCTGCCCTCCCGCCGACGACGAGCACGGAGACGGTCTTCCCCTCACCCTGCAGGGTTTCGATCCGAGCCAGTTCATCCGCCGCCAGCGGCGCGCGCTCCCGGGCCGCCTCGGGCGAGCCGAGGAAAAGCTCGACGCCGTCTGCGGAAGCGGCAACGCCCTTGCCCCCGATGGCCCGGGCGCCTTCGACGGGAAGGAGCGCCAATCCATCGGCTTCGGCACGCGACAGGACGGCGCGGGCCAGCGGATGGCTGGATCCCTGTTCGAGCGCAGCGGCGTAGTCGAGCACCTCCGCTTCCGATCTGCCGAAGGCGACGATGTCGGTCAGCTTCGGCCTGCCTTCGGTGAGCGTTCCGGTCTTGTCGAAGGCGACGGCTGTAATCCTGCCGAGATTTTCGAGGACGGCGCCGCCCTTGATCAGAAGACCGCGGCGTGCACCTGCCGAAAGGCTCGCCGCGATCGCGGCCGGCGTGGAGATGACGAGGGCACAGGGGCAACCGATAAGGAGAAGCGCGAGGCCTTTGTAAATCCAGTCCTGCCACAGGCCGCCGAAGGCGAGCGGCGGGATGATCGCGACCAATGCCGCGACGAGCACCACGCCCGGCGTGTAATATCGGGAGAAGCGATCGATGAAACGCTCCGTCGGCGCCTTTTTCTCCTGCGCCTCTTCGACAAGCCTGATGACGCGCGCGATGGTATTGTCGGCTGCGGCGGCGGTGACGCGCACCCGGAGCGCGCCGTCACCATTGACGGTTCCGGCAAAGACGTTCGCGCCGGCTTCCTTCAGGACGGGCGTGCTCTCGCCGGTCACCGGCGCCTCGTCGACGCCGCTCTCGCCGGAGACGATGACGCCATCGGCGGGAAGCCGGTCGCCGGGACGGACGAGTACGATGGCGCCAGGGGCCAGGCTTTCGGCGGGGACCTCCACGGTCCTGCCGTTTTCTTCGAGGAGCGCCGATCTCGGTACGAGCGCCGTCAGCGCCTGTATGCTCGCCCGTGCCTTGCCCGCGGCAACGCCCTCGAGCAGTTCCCCGATCAGGAACAGGAGGACGACCATGGCCGCTTCCTCGCCGGCGCCGATGAAGACGGCACCGGCTGCCGCAATGGTCATCAGCATCTCGATCGAGAAAGGCGTGCCGGAAACAGCTGCCATGAGCGCGCGTCTCGCGATCGGCACCAGGCCGACGAGCATGGCGAGGATGAAAATCCAGGGCTCGGTACCGGGAACGAACTGGCCGATGGCATAGGCTGCGGCAAGGGCAACGCCGCAGGCGAGCGTGAGCCTGCCTTTTGCCGTTCGCCACCATGGCAAGGGCGCCCTGAAATGGGACGACGGCTTCGTGCCTGCCGGAAGGATTGTCGGATGGCCGTGATCCTGGTGCGGGCCGCCTGCAACATGCCCGTGGCCGCAGCAGGCGTGCTCGCTCTGAGCCGGCTGCCGTTCTGCCGCAACGTCAAGCGGCGCAAGCCCGTAGCCGAGTCCGCCGACCTTCCGCATCACCTGGGCGCCGATATCGTCGCGCGCCGCATGCCGGACGGTCATGGTGCCGGCGGCCACCGAGACATTCACGTCCTCGACCCCCGCAACCCGCCTGACGGCCGTGTCGATCTTGGTCGCGCAGGACGCGCAATCCATCCCATCGACGCGGAATCTCGTTTCCCGAAATATGCCTGTCATTCCATGCTCCTTACGAAACCGGAAGCAGGCTAAGTCCTCTAGCAACTAGAGGTTCAAGAGGGAAAATGCGCGGGCCACCCGGCATTCGCCGCGAGCTTGCGTTCCGCCTGCGCCCCGTCGGTGAACAATTCCGGCATCAGATCGGCCAGGCGCACGATCTTGCCCGTACGCGAACTCTGAAGCGCCGCAATGCCGCAAAGGACCGACATGGCGCCGGCCCGCGCACCTGCGCGCTGTCCAAGCGGATCCTTCGCATCCGGCGCGAAGAGCGTATTCCGCAGCCGGTCGTCGCCGCCATAGTGTCCGCCGGGAGAATGCGGCACCGTGATCCGTTCGATCGCCGGCTTGCCCTTCGGAAAGTTGCGGACGAGCAGGATCATGTCCTCGGCCGGCGTCTCCCACGGCTGGTCCTCGTACTGGCGAAGCTCGATCCTGCCCTTCGTACCGTTGAAGGCGATATGATGGCCCTCGATCGGCTGGAAGGTGTTGAGCGAATAGGAGACGTGGACGTCGTTGCGGTAGCGGATATTCGCGATCATCGTGTCGGGGATGTCGATGTCCTCGCGGAAGACGCAGCCGTCGCGGAAATAGCCGTCGATTTCGGAAGGTTCCTCATAGAGCGAGTCGAGAAACGGATCGGCTTCGAGATCGAGGTAGAAGTCGCACTCGCTCTTGTGAGGACAGAGCTTGCAGCGAGGACCTCGAAACGGTCCCTTGCGGCCGTACATCTGCAGGTCGGCAAAGGCGCTGACCGCGTCCGGATCGCTGTCGAGATACCAGTTCAGGAGATCGAAATGGTGTGTCGCCTTGTGCACGAAGAGGCTGCCCGATCGTTCCGTATAGGCATGCCAGCGGCGGAAATAATCGGCGCCGTGGCGCGTATCGAGATACCAGTGGAAATCGACCGAGGTGACGCGGCCGATCTCGCCGGCATTGAGGAGTTCCTTGATGCGTGCTGCGGTCGGCGCGAAGCGGTAGTTGAAGGAAACGTCCACCCGCCGCCCGGTCCGCTTCTCCGCGTCGAGAATGCGGCGGATCTTTTCGACCGTGGTCGACATCGGCTTTTCGGTGATGACGTCGGCGCCGGACTCCAGGGCGCGCACGACGATATCATCATGCGTGTCGTCCGGGGTACAGACGATGACGAGATCGGGGCGCGTTTCGGCAAGCATGGTATCGACATTGCCGTAAACGGGCGCATTGGTGGCGATCATCGTGCGGGCGCGCTCGGCCCGCAGCGCGTTCGTATCGGCAATGGCGACCAGATCGACGAGGCCGCGCCAGCCGGCCAGAAGATCCCTGCCCCACATGGTGGTTCCGCGGTTGCCGGTGCCGACCAGCGCAAAGCGACGCTTGTTGTCCATCATACCCTCACGCTATCCCTGTCATATTTTGCCCTGTCATATTTCGTAGGAGACACATCCTGCCCCAGCATATCAGCAGCAGTTCCGGTAGCGTTCCACACAGGTCGCGATCACCTCCTCGGCCGGGCGCTTCCACCAGTCGTCTGCGGAGAAGATCTCGACCTCCTGAGCCCCGTGGAAGCCGGCCGCCTCGATCCGGCGCCGGATACCCTTGAGGTCGATGACGCCGTCGCCCATCATGCCGCGATCCGTCAGCATGTCCTTCGTGGGGACGAGCCAATCGCAGATGTGATGAGCGAGGATCGCCTGCATTTTGCCGGCCCTCGCGATCTGCTCGTCGAGATCGGGATCCCACCATACGTGATAGACGTCGATCGCCACGCCGACGCCCGGGCCAAGGGTGTCGCAGATATCGAGAGCCTGTCCGAGCGTGTTCACGCAGGCGCGGTCGGCGGCATACATCGGATGCAGCGGCTCGATCGCAAGCGGCACGCCGGCCGCGCGCGCATGCGGCAGCACCGCCGCGATCCCTTCCAGAACCATCCGCCTCGCCGCGTCGATGTTCTTCGAACCTCCCGGAAGGCCGCCGACAACCAGTACCAGGCAATCGGCGCCGAGTTCCGCTGCCTCGTCCACCGCGCGCCTGTTGTCGTCGATCGCCTTTTCGCGTCCTGACGCTTCCGGCGCCGGAAAGAAGCCGCCGCGGCATAGCCCGGTGAGCTTCAGACCGTTGGAGCGGACGATACGCACGGCCTCGTCGAACCCGACCGCCGCCACCTGGTCGCGCCAGGGCGCAATCGCCGTGATGCCGTGCTTTAGACAGATATCCACGGCTTCGGCGAAGCCGCACTGCTCCCGGATCGTCGCCAGATTGATGGAAAGCCCGTCGACCAGCATATGTTCTCCTCCCGACTTCAGGACACCGTCGCCGCCCAGTCCGGCTCGACGGATGAGCCGAGGCCGACGGACCGCAAGACGGTGGAAAAGGTGATTTCGCCGCCGCGGATCGCCAGCCGCGCCCGTTCGCCAGCGCTTTCGTAGAGATCGCCATGACGCGCGAGATAGGCGGCCTGTTCTGCCGCCGGGGCGCCGGCCATGCCGTCGACATAGTGGTGGCCGTTGCGTTCGACGTGGCCGGCGCCGATAAGCGCTGCCAGCACGAGGTCCTGCTGGAGCGCCAGGCCCGACTGCGTCGTCAGGTCCTCGGCGGACATGAAACAGCATGCGGTCCCGGCCTCGGCGTTCCACATCTTCACGCGAGCGCGGTTGATGAGTGCCCGGTAGAAGCCTTTGCAGGACTTCGAGGAGATGCCGGCATAACCGAGCGCGCGGGCACGGAGAAACGCGCCGATATCGCCGTCGGACTCGTCGATTTCGAGCGGCATCCGCCGGGCGACCTCCGTGACCGGTTTGGACAGCGCCTCGGCGCGAGCGATCGGCTGCTCGAAGAAGAGCGCCGAGGCGCTCAATTTTTCGAGCCGCGGCTCTTCGGCGATCCGGTCGAGGAGATCGGCAACGGCATCGGCATTTTCGAACTGTTCGTTGCCGTCGAGCGTCACCCGATACGCATCGACGCCCTGGTCGAGAATGGCGGCGATGGCGAGCAGACGCTCGGTGTCTTCGGCCGGGCGCCCCGATACCTTGATCTTGAAATAGCGGTGGCCATAGGCGGCGATCACCTCTTCCAGCGTCTGTGGCAGGCCGTCCTCCAGCCGCTGCCCGGGCGCGAAATCGGCCGCCGTCAGCGCGTCTGCAAGGCCGATCGTGTGGCGAACGGCCAGCCTCGGGCCGGGTTCGAGGCGCGAGAGGAACCGCGCAAGGTCGAAGCCTCCCAGATCGGGCGCGGTGGCGTCGGTGATGCCCGGCAGGTTGCCTCTGACCGCCTCGGCGGCGTTTGCTCCGGTCATGCGGCACACCGCGTCGAGGATGGCGCGGTCAAGGAGCGCCAGGCCGTAGGAGGCGACAAGGGCTGGCAGGCCATGCCGGGCTGCCGCCCGGTGGTGATCACCCTCGGCAGCCGCGTGCAGTCCAAAGGGGGTCTGCGCCTGCAGCGATGTCAGCCCTTCGACCGCCAGACGCAAGGAGGCACGCAGCTGCTCGATATTGTCCTGCGGCGAAAGACCCGGGTTCTTGTCGAACCATTTCGGCATCATCATCTCGGCCGCCCAGCCGATGGCGGACCGGCCGCGCGCATCCTCCACCCGCACCCGGACGAAGGCCTGCGGCGCGCTCGCAACGCGCGCCGAGCCGAAGCGGAAAGGAAAACGGAATTCGACCGGCCGCTCGAAAACCTCCGCTTCGGCCAGCCTGACGCGCGGGGCTTGCGTCATCGCAAAGCCTCACTCGACGCCGTGCACGGCGAGCACGCGCCGCATGCGGGCGGCGGCAAGCTCCGGATCGGTCAGGACCCCGGCTTTGTCAGCAAGGCGGAAAAGCTCGGCGAGATGGACGAGCGATCGGGCGCTCTGCTGTCCGCCGATCATGATGAAATGGTCCTGAAGGCCGTTCAGATAAGCAAGGAAGACGACGCCGGTCTTGTAGAAACGCGTCGGCGCCTTGAAGATGTGGCGCGAGAGCGGCACCGTCGGCTCCAGCAATTCGAAGAATTCGCCGTTTCGCCCGCTGCCCAGCGCTTCCAGAGCCGCCGAAGCCACCGGCGCTATGGCGTCGAAGATGCCGAGCAGCGCATCCGAATGCCCTTCCTCGTCGCCGGCGATGAGTTCGGCATAGTTGAAGTCGTCGCCGGTATACATGCGCACGGCTTTGGGCAGTTGCCGCCGCATCACGATCTCCTTCTCCTTGGAAAGGAGTGAAATCTTGATGCCGTCGACCTTTGCGGCATGCGCCTCGAGGACCTCGAGGCAGGTCTTCATCGCCGCCATGTGGTCGGCATTGCCCCAGTAGCCTTCGAGCGCCGGATCGAACATCTCGCCGAGCCAGTGAATGATCACCGGCTCCTTCACCTGCGAGAGAACGCGGTCGTAGACGCGGATATAGTCCTCCGGACCCTTCGCCGCGGCGGCAAGCGCCCGGCTCGCCATCAGGATGATCCGGCCTCCTTCTGCCTCGATCGCCTCGATCTGGCTCTCATAGGCCCGGAGAATATCGTCGATCGACACGTCCGGCCCAGGCGCCAGATGGTCGGTGCCGGCGCCGCAGGCGATCAGCGCGCCCTGGCGGCCGCGCGCTTCGGCAAGCGAGCGGCGGATGAGTTCGCGCGCTTCCGGCCAGCCGAGGCCCATGCCGCGCTGGGCTGTATCCATCGCTTCGGCAACGCCGAGACCGAGATCCCAGAGGCGGTGACGAAAGGCGAGCGTGCGCTCCCAGTCGATCGCCGGCGCCAGCCAGGGATCGTTGTCGGCGAGCGGGTCGGCGACCACATGGGCGGCGGCGAAGGCGACCCTGGAAAAGGTCTTGGCGTCACGCCTTTTGAAAGGCACCGGCCTACCCGTGAGGTCGTAGCTGGCAAGCCTGCCTTCGATTGGAAGCTTGATGCTGACCATGGTTCAGAGCTCCAATTCCGGAACGTCGAGCCAGCGGCGCTCCGCCCAGGATTTGAGGCCGAGTTCCGCAAGCTGTACGCCCTTGGCGCCGGCCTCGAGCCCATAGGGCCAGGGGCCGTCCTCCGCCACATGGCGCAGGAACATTTCCCATTGCGCCTTGAAGCCGTTGTCGAAGGCCTGCCTATCCGGCACCTCGTCCCATGTCCTGTAGAAATCGATCGTCTGCGGCTGATCGGGATTCCAGACCGGTTTCGGGGTGTTGACGCGGTGCTGCGTCCAGCATTTCGTGAGTCCGGCGACAGCGGAACCATGGGTTCCGTCGACCTGAAACGTCACCAGATCGTCGCGCCGCACGCGCACCGCCCAGGAGGAATTGATATGCGCGACGATACCGCCTTCGAGTTCGAAGGTGGCATAGGCCGCGTCGTCGGTGTCGCAGTCGTAGGAGCGGCCCTGTTCGTCGATACGGTTTGGGATATGGGTCGCGCCGAGGCAGGAGACGGCCTTCACTTCCCCGAAGAGATTGTCGAGGACGTAGCGCCAGTGGCAGAGCATGTCGAGGATGATGCCGCCGCCGTCCTTTTTCCGGTAGTTCCATGAGGGCCGCTGGGCCGGAACGCCCCAATCGCCTTCGAACACCCAGTAGCCGAACTCGCCCCGCACCGAGAGGATCTTGCCGAAAAAGCCCGAATCTCTCAGCAGGGCCAGCTTGCGAAGGCCCGGCAGGAACAGCTTGTCCTGCACGACCCCATGCTTGAGCCCGGAGGTGCGCGCCTTCCGCGCCAGCTTGACCGCCGTCCTCAGATCGTCGGAGATCGGCTTCTCGCAATAGACGTGCTTGCCGGCGTCGAGCGCGCGGCCGATGAGCTCGGCACGCATCAGCGTCGTGCCGGCGTCGAAGAATATCTGGTCGTTCGGATCGGCAAGCGCCGCGTCGAGATCGGTCGACCAGCGGGCGATGGTATGGCGCTTGGCCAATTGCTCCATCTTGTCGCGATTGCGGCCGACAATGATCGGATCGATCTCCAGCCTTTCGCCCGACTGGAGCGTGATCCCGCCCTGATCACGGATGGCCAGGATCGAGCGCACCAGATGCTGGTTGTAGCCCATGCGGCCGGTGACACCGTGCAATATTATACCCAAACGCGGCATGCCGTTCCTCCCTGAGAGGCCGGTGAGGGGAAGAACCAGCCCTCCCAAGCCAGTAACTAATCGGTTACTTTGTGGCAGAGGAGAATCGCACTTGTCAACAAAAAAAACGACATGTGCCTGGATCAGCGCCGGATCGACGCCAGCGTGACATGGACGATATGGCGCTTCCAGACGTCGAGATTGCTCTTGTCCATGAGGTCGCGGCCGAAGATCGTCGAGAGCGTGTACTGGTTGGAAAGGTAGAAATAACCGAGGGCGGCGATCGTCAGATAGAGGTTGAGCGGATCGACATCGGGCCGAAAGAGCCCCTCGGCCTTGCCGCGCCGGAGAAGGTCGGAGAGCTTGTCTATGAAGCTCGAATGCAGCTCCTTTAGACGCGTCGACTGACGCAGCCAGCGGGCCCGGTGCAGGTTCTCGGTGCCGAGGAGACTCAGGAATTCCGGATGTTCCAGGAAGTAGTCCCAGGTGAACATGGCAAGCTCGGCAATTCCCTGCTCGGGCTCCAAGTCGCTGAGATTAAGGGATTTTTCTGCCGTTCTTATCCCCACATAGGCCTCTTCCAGGACCGCGAGATAAAGCTGTTCCTTGTCGCCGAAGTAGTGGTAGAGCATGCGCTTGTTGATGCCGGCCCTCTCGGCGATGGAATCGACGCGGGCGCCGCCTATGCCGTTTTCGGCGAACTCCCGGGTCGCGGCGGCGAGGATCGAGGCACGCGTGCGCTCGGGGTCGCGCTGAAGCGCCCGCTCCGCGCGCCCCCCGGACCCGCTCCTCCCTTTCGCCTCGCCTCTTATCTTGTCCATCACGCGCAACCTCCGCAACCTCTTGCCTTTAACGGCCTTCGGTGCAACTTTGTCAAAATAATTTACAAGCCAATGACAGTTCGGCACACAACTGCTTGACAGGATCACTGCTTCTCCATAACTTGTAACCAAATAGTTATTTGTTGCAAGAGGCCGGAACGTTGTGGAGGCGTTCCGAAGGGAGGAGGAACAGATGACGCATAAGATCAGCAGGCGAAACGTACTCGCGGGAGGGGCGGCACTTCTTTCGATGTCCGCACTGGGGCCCGCCTTTGCGCAGGAGGCGCGGCTGCGGGTGCTCTGGTGGGGTTCACAGGCCCGTGCCGACCGCACGAACAAGGTCAATCAGCTCTTCCAGGAACAGAACGCGGGCGTCGCCATCAACGGCGAATTCCTCGGCTGGAGCGACTACTGGCCGCGGCTTGCCACCCAGGTGGCCGGGCGCAATGCGCCCGACATCATCCAGATGGACTATCGCTACATCGTCGAATATGCCCGGCGCGGCGCGCTCGCGCCCCTCGACGATTATCTCGGTTCCGTGCTCAAGGTCGAGGATTTCGACCAGGTGCAGATCAAGGGCGGCAGCGTCGAAGGCAAGCTCTACGGCATCAGCCTCGGCGCCAACTCGGCAGCGATGATGGTCAATGCCGCCGCTTTCGAGGAAGCCGGCATCGAACTTCCGACGCCGTCGACGACCTGGGAAGAGATGGCGCGGACGGGCGCCGAGATCACCAAGGCCGGCAAGCGCAAGGGTTTCTATGGCCTCTCCGACGGCAGCGCGGTCGAGCCGCTGTTCGAAAACTGGCTGCGCCAGCGCGGCAAGGCATTGTTCACCGCGGACGGCAAGATCGCCTATGATGCGAACGATGCGGCCGAATGGTTCGCCATGTGGCAGAAAATGCGCGAGGACAAGGCCTGCGTCCCGCCGGACATCCAGGCGCTCGACCAGTACAATGTGGAGACGAGCCCCCTATCGCTCGGCAAGGCGGCCGCTTCCTTCGCGCACTCCAATCAGTTCGTCGCCTATCAGGGCATAAACAAGGACAAACTGGCGCTGAGAAGCCACCCGCTGATCGACAAGGATGCGAAGGGCGGCCATTATCGCAAGCCGTCGATGTTCTTCTCGGTCTCGGCCCAGACCAAGGACCCGGAACTCGGCGCAAAATACGTCAACTTCTTCGTCAAGGACCCGAAAGCCGCCGAAATCCTGGGCGTCGAGCGCGGCGTACCGGAATCGGCAGCCGTACGCGAGAAACTGGCGTCGACGCTCGACGAGCTCGGCCGCGCCATGCTCGACTATGTCTCGGGCCTCGGAGCGCTTGCCGGCGATCTGCCGCCGCCGCCGCCCAGCGGTGCCGGCGAGGCGGAATTCGCTCTGCGCAACGTCGCCGAACAGGTCGGCTTCGGTCAGCTCGACGCCAAGCAAGGAGGCGAGACGCTGGTGAACGAGGTCAGCCAAATACTTGCACGAGGTTAAGGAGGATGGCGGCCGTGCAGGACACCGCTGTCGCAGTCGGCACGGGCGCGTCATCGCGCCCGGCCGCACAGGGCCGCCTGGCCAGGACATGGGCAAGCCATGGAGCCGGCTACATGTTTCTGTTGCCATGGCTCATCGGCTTCTTCGGCCTGACGCTCGGGCCCGCCATCGCCTCGCTCTATCTTTCCTTCACCAATTTCGACCTGATCCGCGCGCCGGAATGGATCGGCACCGCCAATTACGTGCGCATCGCGACGGCGGACCCGAAATTCGCCGCGGCGATCAAGGTGACCTTTCTCTATGTCGTGCTTTCGGTGCCCTTCAAGCTCGCCTTCGCGCTGCTCGTCGCGATCCTTCTCGACCGCGGCGTCCGGGGGCTCACCGTCTATCGGGCGATCTTCTACCTGCCGTCGCTGCTTGGCGGCAGCGTCGCGATCGCCGTGCTCTGGCGACAGCTCTTCGCCGGCGACGGCCTGATCAACAGCCTGCTGGCCCAGTTCGGCATCGAGGGGCCGAGCTGGATCTCTCACCCGAACTATTCGATATGGACGCTCGTGGTCTTGAGCGTCTGGCAGTTCGGATCGCCGATGATCATCTTCCTTGCGGGCCTTCGGCAGATCCCGACGGACATGTACGAGGCGGCGAGCCTCGACGGGGCGTCCAAGTTCCGTCAGTTCTACAAGATCACGCTGCCGCTCTTGACGCCGGTGATCTTCTTCAACGCGGTCGTGCAGACGATCGACGCCTTCAAGGCCTTCACTCCCGCCTTCATCATTTCCGGCGGCACCGGCGGTCCGATCAATTCGACGCTGTTCTACACTCTTTACCTCTACCAGGAGGCCTTCGGTAATTTCCGCATGGGCTACGCCTCGGCGCTTGCCTGGATTCTCGTGCTGATCATCGGGCTGTTCACGGCCTTCTCGTTCCTCACCTCTCGCTACTGGGTGCACTACGATGACTGACGCGACCATGAGCTCGGTAACCGCCCCGCCGCCGGTCCCGACGGGCCGCCGCGGCCCTGTGGGATCGGTCCTCGTTCACGCCGCCCTGATCGCCGCCTCGATCGCCATGATCTATCCGCTCCTGTGGATGATCTCGGCATCGGTCAGGCCGGAGGACGAGATCTTCGCCTCCACGTCGCTTTGGCCCTCCTCGGTGGATTTCTCCTCCTATCTGCGCGGCTGGTTCGGGCTCGACGTCAGCTTCGGGCGGTTCTTCTGGAACTCGCTGGTCATCGCGGTCCTCACCGTCGTCGGCAATGTCGTCGCCTGCTCGCTCGCGGCCTATGCCTTCGCAAGGCTGCGCTTCGCGGGGCGGAATTTCTGGTTCGCGATCATGCTCGGCACGATGATGATCCCCTATCACGTGACGCTCATTCCCCAATATGTGCTCTTCCTCGATCTCGGCTGGGTGAACACCTTCCTGCCGCTGGTGGTCCCGAAGTTTCTTGCCAGCGATGCCTTCTTCATCTTCCTCATGGTGCAGTTCTTCCGCGGAATCCCGCGCGAACTGGACGAAGCGGCGATGATGGACGGCTGCGGCGCCTGGCGCATCTACTGGAAGATCATGCTGCCGCTATCGCTTCCCGTTCTGGCGACGGCCGCCATCTTCTCCTTCATCTGGACCTGGGACGATTTCTTCGGGCCGCTGATCTACCTCAACGACATGAACAGCTACACGATCCAGCTCGGCTTGAGGACCTTCGTCGACTCGAGCAGCACCTCCGACTGGGGCGGGCTCTTCGCCATGTCGACGCTCTCGCTCGTGCCGGTGTTCTTCTTCTTCCTCTTCTTCCAGCGCCTTCTGATCGAGGGCATCGCCACCACCGGCATGAAACGCTGAGCGACGGAGCTAGAAAACCATCATGGACGAATTGCGTTTCGCTGCCGTCGGGCTCAACCACAATCACATCTACGGCCAGGTCGACTGCCTGCTTCGGGCCGGCGCCCGCCTCGCCGGTTTCCACGAGAAGGACGATGCGCTGGCCGCGGAATTTTCCGCCGTCTACGCAGACGCCCCGCGCATCGCGACGGCAGAGGAAATCCTCGAGGACGAGAGCATCGGCCTCATCGTCTCGGCCGCCGTTTCGAGCGAGCGCGCGGAACTGGCGATCCGTGCCATGCAGCACGGCAAGGACGTGCTTGTCGACAAGCCGGGCATGACGAGCTTCGACCAGCTCGCCAAGCTGCGCCGGGTCCAGGCCGAGACGGGCCGCATCTTCTCGATCCTCTATTCGGAGCATTTCGAGAGCCCGGCCACGGTCAAGGCCGGCGAGCTCGTCGCCGCCGGCGCGATCGGCGAGGTGGTGCACATCGTCGGCCTCGGCCCGCACAGGCTGCGCCGCGAGACGCGGCCCGACTGGTTCTTCCGCCGCGCGGACTATGGCGGCATCCTGACCGACATCGCATCGCACCAGTGCGAGCAGTTCCTGTTCTTCACCGGCGTCAACGACGCGACCGTGCTTTCGGCGAGCGTCGGCAACCGGAGCGTTCCCGACGCTCCCGAACTGCAGGATACGGGCAGCATCCACCTCGCGACGGGGCGGGCCACCGGCATGATCCATGTGAACTGGCTGACCCCGGAGGGAATGCCGACCTGGGGCGACGGCCGGCTCTTCATCGTGGGCACATCCGGAACGATCGAGGTCCGCAAGGCGGTCGATCTCGCCGGGCGCGAAGGCGGCAACCACCTGTTTCTCGCGGACCGCAACGGCGTCGAACATATCGACTGCTCCCGCGTCGACCTGCCCTTCGGGCGCCAGTTCCTCGCCGACATCCGCGACAGGACCGAAACCGCGATGCCGCAGGAGCGCTGCTTCAAGGCCATGGAGCTTGCGCTTCAGGCGCAGGCGATCGCCGAACAGAACGGGGACAGGAACTGACATGAGCGTGAAGACAGTCGCCATCATCGGCTGCGGCATCGGGCGTTCGCATATCGTCGAGGGCTATCAGCCGCACCCGGACAAGTTCCGAGTCCAGGCTCTCTGCGACCTCAACGAGGAACGGATGAACGAAGTGGGCGACGAATTCGGGATCGAGCAGCGGACCCGCCACTTCGAGGAACTTCTCGCCGACGATGGAATCGACATCATCGACATCTGCACCCCGCCAGGCATCCATCTCGAACAGGTGCTCGCGGCCCTTGCCGCCGGCAAGCACGTGGTCTGCGAAAAGCCGCTGACCGGATCGCTCGCGGGCGTCGATGCGATCATGGAAGCCGAGAAGCAGGCACGTGGCGTGCTGATGCCGATCTTCCAGTATCGCTACGGCGACGGCATCGAGAAAGCCAAGCGCATCATCGAGGCCGGCATCGCGGGCAAGCCCTATGTCGGCTCGGTCGAGACTTTCTGGCTGCGCACGCCCGAATATTATTCCGTCCCCTGGAGGGGCAAGTGGGCGACGGAGCTCGGCGGCGTGCTCGTCACCCACGCGCTGCATCTGCACGATATGATGCTGCATCTTCTCGGCCCGGTGGCGCGCGTGTTCGGCCGGGTCGCGACCCGGGTCAACGACATCGAGGTCGAGGACTGCGCCTCCGCGAGCCTGCTCATGAAGAACGGCGCCTTCGTTTCGCTTTCCTGTACGCTCGGCTCTCAGGAGCAGATCAGCCGGCTAAGGCTGCATTTCGAGAACGTCACCTTCGAGAGCAGCCACGAACCTTATGCGCCGGGTAAGGATCCGTGGAAGATCATCGCGGCAAATGACGAAGTGCAGGCGCGGATAGACGAAGTGACCGGCGACTGGCGTCCGGTCTCGCCGCGCTTCACCACCCAGATGGCGCATTTCCACGATTTCCTGAGCGGCAGAGGACCCCTGCCCGTGACGACGCAGGATGCGCGCCGCGCGCTGGAACTGGTCACCGCGATCTATCAATCCGCCGATACCGGCCGCGAAATAGAGTTGCCGCTTGGGCCGGACAGCCCGAAGTATGCCGATTGGCGTGCGAATACCCGATAAAGGGCCGCAGGGAGGAACTTTGACATGGCGACGAGCGTCGTTCTTCAGAAGGTCGAGAAGCGCTACGGCGCGCTCGATGTGATCCACGGCATCGACCTGACCATAGACCCCGGCGAGTTCGCCGTCTTCGTGGGTCCGTCCGGTTGCGGCAAGTCGACGCTGCTCAGAATGATCGCCGGACTGGAGGAGATTTCCGGCGGCACGCTGATGCTCGACAGCGACCGTATGAACGAAGTGGCACCCGCCAGGCGCGGCATTGCGATGGTGTTCCAGTCCTATGCGCTCTATCCGCACATGTCGGTCTACAAGAATCTTGCTTTCGGCCTCGAAACGGCCGGCTTCAAGAGGGCCGAAATCGAGCCGAAGGTGCGCCGGGCGGCCGAGATCCTGCAGATCGAAAAGCTGCTCGACCGCAAGCCGAAGGCGCTCTCCGGCGGTCAGCGGCAACGCGTGGCGATCGGCCGCGCGATCGTACGCGAGCCGCGGATCTTCCTCTTCGACGAGCCGCTTTCCAACCTCGACGCCGAACTCCGCGTGCAGATGCGCGTGGAGATCTCAAGGCTTCATCGGGACCTCGGCAACACCATGATCTATGTGACGCACGATCAGGTGGAGGCCATGACCATGGCCGACAAGATCGTCGTCCTGAATTCCGGCCGGATCGAGCAGGTGGGCGCACCGCTCGATCTCTACAACAATCCCGTCAACCGCTTCGTCGCCGGCTTCATCGGCAGCCCCAAGATGAACTTCCTCAAGGCGCGGATCGCGGACGTCACCGAAAGCGAAACGGCGATCGAGGTCTGCGGCGGAACGATCCGCCTCCCCCGTCGCCTGAACGGCGCGACACAGGGGCAGGACGTCACATTCGGCATCCGGCCTGAGCATCTTTCCGCGCGCGAGGGCGGTATCGAGCTCGCTTCGGTCAATGTCGAGATCGTCGAGAATCTCGGCGGCGAAACCATGCTCTACGGGATCACGCCGGATCGCCAGCAGCTGACCGTCGCGCTGGAGGGGCAGCAGAAGGTCGAGCGGGGCTCCAATCTCGCCGTCCACTTCGACCCATCGCGCTGCCACGTCTTCGGCGCCGACGGAAGGGCCATGCGATGAAACTGTTCTACAGCCGCAATCCCAACCCGAGGCTTGCCGTCGCGGTGGCACGCCATCTCGCAGCCGAGGTCGAGTTCGAATTCGCCTCACCTTTCGCGCCGGGGCAGGCGGAGCGGTTTCGGCCGCTCAACCCCAACCTTTCGCTGCCGATACTCGTGGAGGCCGGAAAAAGCCTTTGGGAGGCCGACGCGATCGCCTGCCGGCTTTCACGCGCGGTGCAATCGGATTTCTGGCGCATGGGCGACGACGAACCCGACATGGTCCGATGGATCAGCTGGGGCAAGGAAAACTTCGTGAGGGCTTGCGACATGGTGCAGTTCGAGCGCGGCACGAAGCAGCGCTATGGGCTCGGCCCGATCGACCAGCAGCTGGTCGAGGAGGGGTTGAGCAGGTTCCGTACTGCAGCGGCGATACTCGATATGGAGCTTTCCGGGCGGAACTGGCTGGTCGGAGACGCCGTATCCCATGCGGATTTCCGAATGGCGAGCTTTCTGCCCTTCAATGACGCCGCCCGACTGCCGCTTGGCGATTATCCCAACATCTGCCGCTGGAATGATCGGCTCGAGGAGATCGACGCCTGGCGCGACCCCTTCAGGGGTCTGGATGCGCCCGAACTGCCGCCGATTCCGGAGCGCTGATCAGACCGCAGACGCCAGCCTCAAATCCGGCGATCGTCGAAGCGGTGGACGGCCACACCCGCCACGGGACTTCTTGCGGCGAAAATGCCGCCGGAGCGGTTTTTCTCGCCGATGCCCGCTGGCCGCAGCGACGTGACGAGAAGCGTCTTCAGGTCCGCTCCGGCGAAGCAGGGCATGGTCGGCGCCGGCACCGGAATGCGATGCGTCCCGACAAGGCGACCTTCGGGCGAGAAGCGATTGACGACGCCCGCCGACACGCCGGCGCTCCAGTAATGGACTTCCGCGTCGGTTGCGGCTCCGTCCGGTCGGCCGCTCGCCTCGTCCAGGCTTGCCAGCCGCCTGCGCCCGGAAAGCGCGCCCGTTGCGGGGTCGAACTGCCAGCGGTCGATCCAGGCGCCGCGCGAATCCGAGTGAAACAGAAGAGCACCGTCGCCGCTCCAGGCGAGGCCGTTGGAGCAGACGATGCCTTCCACCTTGCGTTCCACCGCGCCGTCCGGCGAGACGCGGTAGAGCGACGCGACGGGCCGGCGGTCGGGCACATCGTGCATCGTCCCCACCCAGAAGGCGCCGTCCGGTCCGACCTTGCCGTCGTTGAGGCGCGTATCCGCAACGTCCGGCTCGATCGCGGCGATTTCGCGGGTGATCGCGCCGACATCGGGATCGAACAGAACCACGCGATCGCGCTGCGCCAGCACGAGGCGTCCGGAGCGGGCGAGGCCGGCGCTGCAGGCGCCGCCCTCGACGGTCCATTCGACGTGGCCGGCGCCCGAAAGCTCGACGCGATGAAGGGCGCTGCGGCCGATATCGACGAAGAACAGGCAGTTCCGGCGCTCATCGAAAACCGGGCTTTCGGCGACGTCGCAACGCGAATCCAGAAGACACTCAAATGTTAAATCGAAAGACATGTTTCACACCATGGGCCCGGGCCGTCGCCAGAAGAATTGCGCCCAGAGGCGGTTAAACTACCATTTTTGAATTCGTTGCCGCAGTTGTCAGCTCTATCATTGCTCTTGCCCTCGCTCAACTTGTAAAATAAAAATACAAGAAACCGGCCGGGAGATCTGCATGAAAACGCCCCTCGAAACCGCGACCCTGAAGGCCTGCCGCTCGGCGCGGTGCGCCGCGGCAGCGTGTCGCCCGAAGGCGGAAAGCGTGGCCGCAAATGGTCGAGCCGGGCTACCGGCGAGCGCTTGAAGTGGATCGGAGCATGACCGGATCAGAGATCGCCATGGGAGCCGGTAATACGGGCGCGCGATTCCGTCAGATGGTAGCGCATGTAAAGGCGGGCGAGATCCCGGTTCTGGCCCGAAACGGCAGAGTAGATCTTGCGGTGTTCTTCGAGGACACGGCGGCGGCGGTCATCGGAGCCCTGCCGCGTCAGGCCGAGCGCCATGCGCATAGAGCCGCTGAGAATGTCACGCAGCTCTTCCAGAAGGCGTGGAAAAAGTTCGTTGCCCGCAGCTTCCGCTACCGCGTGGTGAAAGGCGAAGTCCTCTTCCCATCCGGTTTCCCCGCGCGCGAAGGCGCCTTCCAGGGCCGCCAGCGCCTCGCCGATCTGGTTGAGCTGAGCCTTGGTCCGGCGCATCGCGGCAAGGCCCGCGCATTCCGTCTCGAGCGCGAGCCGGGGTTCGAAAGCCCTGAGATAGATCGCGATCTCGGCCGAGGCGGCGAGACTGGTGAGCTTGTCGGACGGACGCGATTTCACGAAGGTGCCGATGCCCTGGCGCGAAACCACGAGGCCGTCGGCCTGCAGCCGCATCAGCGCCTCTCGCACGACCGGACGGGAAACCTGAAAGTCGCGGCAGATATGCGCTTCGGACGGCAGCTTGGCTCCCTCGGCCATCTGGCCGCTGGCGATCTGCTCGAGAATTTGCCCGTAGAGAACATCGGCAAGCCGCTCCCGCCGCGCCGGTTTCAGTTTCAACGTTACGTCGTTCAAGGGTCTGCCTTCACCTGTCATTTTTCTGTACAGGCGCAATCTAGCCGACCCACCCGCAAATGCAAAGGAGGCTGCCGATGACCGGGCGCAAGAAGCCGGAGGAATTTCGAAGCTTTCGCTGGTTCGGCGTCAAGGACCTCCGCGCCTTCGGCCACAGATCCCGCCTTTATCAGATGGGCTACGACCATGCGGAACTCGCAAACAAGCCCGTCATCGCGATCATCAATACCTGGAGCGACATCAATCCGTGCCACGCGCATCTGAGGACTCGGGCGGAGGAGGTCAAGCGCGGCGTCTGGCAGGCGGGCGGCTTCCCGATCGAGCTGCCCGCCATGTCGCTGGCAGAGACCTATGTGAAGCCGACGACGATGCTCTACCGCAACTTCCTGGCGATGGAGGTGGAGGAGCTCATCCGCTCGCATCCGGTCGATGGCGTCGTACTGCTTGCCGGCTGCGACAAGACTACGCCGGGAACGATCATGGGAGCGATCCAGGTCGACCTGCCGACGATCTTCGTGCCGGCCGGGCCGATGCTGCGCGGCAATTATCGCGGCCGGATGCTGGGTTCCGGATCGGACGTCTGGAAATACTGGGCGGAAAAGGAAGCCGGCCGCATCACCGAGAACGAATGGAGCGAAATGGAGCGCGGTATCGCCCGCTCCTTCGGCACCTGCATGACGATGGGCACGGCCTCGACCATGACGGCGCTGGCCGACACGCTGGGGCTTTCCCTGCCCGGCGCCTCCGCCATCCCCGCGGCGGATGCCGGCCATGCGCGAATGGCGGCGCTTTCCGGCGCGCGCATCGTCGAGATGGTCTTCGAGGACCTGAAGCCGTCCGACATCATGACGGCGAAGGCATTCGAGAATGCGCTCGCGGTGCACATGGCGATGGCCGGCTCGACCAATGCGATGATCCATCTTATCGCGATCGCGCGGCGCTGCGGCGTTCCTCTGACGCTCGATGATTTCGACCGCGTATCGGCCCAAGTCCCGGTTCTCTGCAACATCCGGCCGACCGGTGAATTCCTGATGGAGGACTTCTACTATGCCGGCGGTCTGATCGCGCTCTGGAAACAATTGAAGCCGCTCCTGCATACGGGGGAACGCAATGTGATCGGCACGATCGGCGGCGCTCTCGACGAGGCCGAAGTCCATCTGCCGGAGGTGATCCGCCCGCTGGACAGGCCGGTGGCCGCGCGCGGCGGCACGGCAATTCTCAAAGGCAACCTCGCGCCGCAGGGCTGCGTGATGAAGCCCGCGGCCGCCGATTCTGCCCTGCTCGAACATCGCGGTCCGGCCCTCGTCTTCGACGATTACGACGCGATGATGAGAGCGGTGAACGACGAGGATCTCGACGTCACAGCCGACACGGTGATGATCCTGCGCAATGCCGGTCCGGTCGGCGGACCGGGCATGCCGGAATGGGGCATGCTGCCGATCCCGAAGAAGCTTTTAAAAGAGGGCGTGCGCGACATGGTGCGCATTTCCGACGCCCGGATGAGCGGCACCAGCTACGGCGCCTGCATCCTCCACGTGGCGCCGGAGGCCTATGTCGGCGGCCCGCTGGCAGCGGTCCGCAACGGCGACATCATCGCGCTCGACGTCGATCGCCGCACGATCACGCTCGAGGTCGACCAGGCCGAGATCGAACGCCGGCTCGCCGAATGGAGGCCGCCGGAGCGCGATTATTCGAGGGGCTATCTGAAGATGCATGCGGAGAATATCCAGCAGGCACCGGAAGGCTGCGACTTCACCTTCCTGCAATCGCCCCATAAGCTGCCCGAACCCGAGATTCATTGATCACGATGACGACTGGTCATTGGAGCCGAAGTCATCACGATCCGTGCGAAGCAGGTTGTACGCATGACGACGCGACTATTGATAACCGGGGCCGCAGGCGGCCTCGGCCGCTATGCCCGCGAGGGACTGAAGGGCTGCGCCGATGTTCTGCGCCTTTCGGATGTCGCCACGCTTTTTCCCGCCCGAGAGGGCGAGGAAGTCGTGCATTGCGACCTCGCCGAGCGCGAGGCGGTCGACCGACTCGTGCGCGGCTGCGATGCGATCCTGCATCTCGGTGCGATCTCGGTTGAGTCCGACTTCGACGCTCTTCTTCAGGCCAACATCCTCGGCACCTACAATCTCTACGAGGCGGCGCGAAAGGCCGGCGTGAACCGCGTTCTCTTTGCCAGCACCAACCATGTGACCGGCTTCCATCCCGTCGGCGAGACGCTCGACCACCTGTCGCCGCGGCGGCCGGACAGCCTTTACGGCGTGAGCAAGTGCTTCGGCGAGGATCTTTCCCGGCTCTATTTCGACAAATACGGCATGGAAACCGCCTGCCTCAGGATCGGCAGCTGCTTTGCCGAACCCACGAACCGCCGCATGCTCTCCACCTGGCTGAGCCCGCGCGACTTCCTGGCGCTTGTGCGCAGGCTTCTCGATGCCCCGAAAATCGGCCATCTGGTTCTCTACGGCGTCTCCGCCAACCGTGACGTCTGGTGGTCAAACGGGCATGCGGATTTCCTCGGCTGGCGCCCGCAGGACAGCAGCGAACCTTACCGGCACGCGATTGAAGAGCGTGAGGAGGCGCCTTCGGAGGGCGTGCGCTATCAGGGCGGGCGTCATGCGGCGGCGAAGTTGCCGGGTTAAGGCAACTGGTTCCGCACGGTTCTCCATCCCCGCCGCTGCTCGGCATTGCCCTGGCGCCGCACCGCCATAGATTCTGCAGCGGCAGCTTCGGCAGCTCGTTGCGCCGTCGCTATCCGAGGTCTCGCTTCAGGAGGAATACATGACTTCCCCCAGGACGGCAGGTGACGTTTCCGGCCAAAATCCATTATCCGCCAATCCGCTCTCCGCAGATGAACTTCAGCGGATGGACGCCTACTGGCGGGCGTCGAACTACCTCTCCGTCGGCCAGATCTACCTGCTCGACAATCCGCTTCTCCGCGAGCCGCTGAAGCGGGAGCACATCAAACCGCGGCTTCTCGGCCATTGGGGTACGTCGCCGGGCCTGAACATGCTCTATGTCCACCTGAACCGGGTGATCAAACGCGACGATCTCGAGATGATGTATGTCATCGGGCCCGGGCATGGCGGGCCCTCGCTCGTCGCCCACGCCTATCTGGAGGGCACCTATAGCGAGGTCTATCCGGACATCAGCCAGGACGCCGAGGGCCTGCGGAAGCTGTTCAAGCAGTTCAGCTTCCCCGGCGGCATCCCGAGCCATGTCGCGCCGGAAACGCCTGGCAGCATTCACGAGGGCGGCGAGCTCGGCTATGCGTTGAGCCATGCCTACGGTGCCGCCTTCGACAATCCGGAGCTGATCGTCGCCTGCGTCGTGGGCGACGGGGAAGCCGAAACGGGTCCGCTCGCGACCGGCTGGCACGGCAACAAGTTCCTGAACCCGGCGCGCGACGGGTGCGTCCTGCCCATCCTGCACCTCAACGGATACAAGATCGCCAATCCCTGCTTTCTCGCACGCATACCCAGAGAGGAGCTGCAGAAATTCTTCGAGGGCATGGGCTATGCGCCGCTTTTCGTCGAAGGTCATGACCCCGCAGACGTGCACCAGCAGCTGGCGGGCGCGCTCGATACCGCGCTTGCCGATATCAGGCGCATTCAGACCGACGCCCGGGTCAACGGCAATCTGAAACGCCCTGCCTGGCCCATGATCGTCTTCCGCACACCCAAGGGCTGGACCTGCCCGGCCGAAATCGACGGCAAGAAATGCGAGGGTTACTGGCGATCGCATCAGGTGCCGATGGGGGACATGGACAAGCCGGAGCATGTCCGCATCCTCGAAGGCTGGATGAAGAGCTATCGGCCCGAGGAGCTTTTCGACGGTGAAGGGCGGCTGACGGCGGAACTGGCGGAGCTTGCCCCAACGGGCCGCCGCCGGATGAGCGACAATCCGCATGCCAATGGCGGGCTGCTGCTGCGCGACCTGAAGATGCCCGACTTCCGCGATTATGCGGTTTCGGTTCAGAGCCCCGGAACGGCCACGGCCGAGTCGGCCCGCGTGATGGGCAGCTATCTGCGCGACGTGATGAAGCTCAACCTGAAGCCCGGGAACTTCCGCCTGTTCAGTCCGGACGAAAACAATTCGAACCGCTGGCAGGACGTGCTCGAGGTCACGAATCGCTGTTTCATGGCGGACATCTATCCGGAAGACGACCATTTGTCGCCGGACGGGCGGCTGATGGAGGTCCTGAGCGAGCATCAATGCCAGGGCTGGCTCGAAGGCTATCTGCTTACCGGACGCCACGGCTTCTTTTCCTGCTACGAAGCCTTCATTCACATCATCGACTCGATGTTCAACCAGCACGCCAAATGGCTGAAGGTCTGCAACGAAATCCCGTGGCGGCGCCCGATCGCTTCCTTGAACTATTTCCTGAGCTCGCATGTCTGGCGCCAGGACCATAACGGCTTCAGCCATCAAGATCCCGGCTTCATCGACCACGTGGTCAACAAGAAGGCGGACATCATCCGCGTCTATCTGCCGCCGGACGCCAATACGCTGCTGTCGGTGACGGACCATTGCCTGAGGAGCCGCAACTACATCAACGTCGTCGTTGCCGGCAAACAGCCCTCTCCGCAATGGCTAACCATGGACCAGGCGGTGAAGCATTGCACCGAAGGCCTCGGCATCTGGGAATGGGCAAGCAACGACAAGGGCTGCGAGCCGGACGTGGTCATGGCGTGCTGCGGCGATGTTCCGACGCTTGAGACACTTGCCGCAGTGCAATTGCTGCGCGAGCACCTGCCGGAATTGAAGGTACGGGTGATCAACGTCGTCAATCTGATGAAGCTCCAGCCGTCGGGGGAGCACCCGCACGGCCTGCCGGACCGCGACTTCGACGCCCTGTTCACCAAGGACAAGCCGATCATCTTCGCCTTCCATGGCTATCCCTGGCTGATCCACCGCCTCACCTATCGCCGTACGAACCATGCCAATCTGCATGTCCGCGGCTACAAGGAAGAGGGGACGACGACGACGCCCTTCGACATGGTGGTGCTCAACCATCTGGATCGGTTCCATCTGGTCGAGGACGTCATCGACCGGCTGCCGCAACTCGGCGCCCGCGCCGCATATTTCAAGCAGGCGATCCACGAGCGGCTGATCGACCACAGGCACCATATCGAAAAATACGGCGAGGACATGCCGTCGATCAGTGGCTGGAAATGGGGCGCCGGCAGCGCCGGCACGGCACAGGGAACATCGACCGAAGGCGACAATGTCTGAAAGACCCACTTCCGCGGCCGGACATACGATCACGAAAGGCCCGCCGAAGCGGGCCTTTTTCCATGTTTCGATCCGATGCAGAGCGTGCCGCTGCCCCCAATTCAGGCCGGCAGCTGGAAGAACCAGTTGGCGAACAGCACGATGGCGAGGCCTGCGCCGAGCGCCAGATAGGGTAACATGCCCGCTTTCCTGACCCCGAGGTTCTGTCCGGAGAGACCGAGGTCCTCCATGGCTTCGAGCGGGAACCTGCCGCGATCCTGAAAATAATGGCGATAGGCGAAGACCGGCAGGATCAGCGCGGCGAAGATGAAACCGACCCACAGCGCATTGGAGTAGCCCCAGACCTTGGCGCCGGCACCCAGGAAGAGCGCGTTGACGAAGGCCAGCACGGTGTTCAGGCCAATCAGCCAGGTAGGCGCCTTCCAGGGCCGCTCGATATGGGCGGAGTCGATACGGTGGATCCAGCCGGAGTTGAGGTTCAGGAAGTTGAAGATGATGTAGCCGACATTGGAGACGGCGAGCACGAAGAAGTAGCCGCCGACATCCGAGGCGATGGCAAGCAGGAACAGATTGAAAGCGAAGTCGGTCCACATGGCCCGGGTCGGCGCGCCGTTCTCGTTCACATGGTCGAGATATTTCGGCAGCCAACCGTCCTTCGAACCCTGGTAAAGCGTGCGCGAGGAGCCGGCCATCGCCGTCATGATGGCCAGGAAGAGCGCGAGAATCATCAGCACGACGAGAAGCTGGGTGACGATACGGCCGGCGCCGATCAGGCCGCCGAGCGCCTCGGCCACACCCGTGCCGTCGATGATGCCGGGCGCCAGCATGCCGGCATGGCCAAGCACGCCCTGGAAGGCGAAGGGTACGAGGAAGAAGAACAGGCAACAGACGAGGCCGGAATAGAAGATGGCCTTGAAGGTATCGGTCCGGGGGTTCTTCAGTTCGCGCGTATAGCAGACCGCCGTTTCGAACCCGTAAGTCGACCAGGCGGCAATATAGAGACCGCCGAGAAAGAGCGTCCAGCCGCCATTGCTCCAGGTGCCGTCCTCGCCGGAATAGGCCACCGTCGGAGGCACGAGGCCGGTGACGTTGGAGGCAACGATATGGCCGCTGACGATCGGATAGATGCCGATGATCAGCAAGGGAACGAGGACGAGCATAGCGAGCCACTTCTGAACGCTGGCCGTCCCGGCAATGCCCCGATGCTGGATCGCGAAGATGATCAGCATCAGGATGCCGCCGATCAGGAATGTGGCGTTGATATTGGCCGTGGCGAGGAAGGGAATGCTGAAGCTGACCAGCGACCAGTTGCGGATCATAGGCGTCAGCGCCGCTACGCCGTCGGCTGCGAGAACCGCCTTGACGGCATCTTCCGGCGCGGTGCCGGCATGGGCCGCGATATACTCGGCGACACGGGGGCTATCGGCGGTGACGGAGGCGGCATGGGCGCCGATCCAATCGAGCACCGCCTGCGAATCCACCGCAGGAATCGGGGAGAGGGCGTTGAGGATATAACCCGCGGCGATCACGCAGCCGAGCGAAAGCACCGGCGACCACGCGAACCAGTTGCACCAGACGGAAAGCGGAGCGATGAATTTCGAATAGCGCAGCCATGCGGTCGCTCCATAGACGGAGGCGCCGCCGGACTTGTTGGCGAACATCCCGGCGATTTCCGCATAGGTGAAGGATTGCAGGAAGCCCATGATCATCGAAATGATCCAGACCGCAAAGGCCAGCTTGCCGGTCGTGCCGGCAATGCCGCCGATGGAAAAAAGCACGAGCGGCGGCACGCCAGCTGCCACCCAGAAAGCGCCCTTCCAATCGAGCGCGCGTATAAGCTTTCCCTCGGTGCCGGCAGCAATGCCGGCGTTCACCACATCTGTCATTGCTGAATTCCCCTTTTAATTGTTCCGGACGTGTTCTTCGATACGTCTCCCTGAACATGCCTCCCACGGCAGCCGGCCCGATGTTTTTGGTCACCCATTTATGCATTGAATTCAGATCCGGCCGTTTATGCATAGTGAAGAATGTTTCTTCATAGTCAATATATCTCCTTTACTTCGGTGGGGTATTTTGCCAGCATGATCCCGGGCAGGGCCCAACATTCGGCCGCGAGGGTGATATGGAAGTTCGCCATCCTGGGATGCTTGGGGGGAGGCCGGTTTCGGCGAGCATAATCCGCTATCCGGGCATTCCGGCGCTGCCGAAGGACACGGAACGATACCGATGCAAGGGTGGCGGCTCACTGGTCCTACGCGTCGAAGCGGGAGACCTGGTGACGGTCACCGATGCCGAGGGCGGCCAGGCATGCGAACTTTCCTTCGTTGACGAAAGCGGCCGCTTCCAGGCGGCAGGCCTCGGCGCGGCGTTCACCAATGCCGCCGATGGCCTCAAGACCATTCTCTCCCGCGAAGAGGCGGGCGCGCTGCGTATTCGCAGCGCGCTTCGGCGCCGCGGTGCGGATCTGGCCACGGCCGGCGCCGTGCGCATCTTCGGGGAACGATCCACGCCGGGCAGCAGGGTCGAATTCACGATCGCGCTGAAGGGGCTGCTGATCGTTGCCGCACCTGCGGAGGCGATGTCGCCCGAGGCACAGGACACGGCAACACCCATTGAGGTCAGGGTCCGCCGCAGCAGGGTGGTCCGCGACTATTCCTCCGCCTTGCCGGAGCCGCTGGCAGATCCGATCGAGGACATCCGCATCAAGGCTGCAACCGCGTCGGCGTATTTCGTGCGAGCCGGAGATTTCATACAGATCATCGACGTCTATGGCCGCCAGTGCACGGACTTTCAGGCATTTGCCGCCCGCAAGATCGACAAGGGCCTCGACCTTGCTCTCGACTCGACCGTCACCCGTACCCTGCTCGGGCGCAGCTACCCGGCGCCGGGCCTCCCCTCCAAGGCTTTCGATCGCGATTTCGAGCCGCTGGTGGAGATCGTACAGGACACGGTTGGCCGTCACGACGCTTTCGCCACCGCCTGCAATTCGCGCTATTACGATGACATGGGCTATCCCGGCCACGTCAACTGTACGGACAATTTCAACGCGGCGCTTGCGCCTTATGGCATCCCCGGCCGCAAGGGCTGGGAAGCGCTCAACTATTTCTACAACACCAATATCGACAACGACAATCAGCTCTATCTCGATGAGCCCTGGTCGCGTCCGGGCGACTACGTGCTGATGCGAGCCCTGACCGACCTTGTCTGCGTCTCCTCCTCCTGCCCAGACGATATCGACGCGGCAAACGGCTGGAATCCGACCGACATTCACGTCCGGACCTTTTCCGGAAAAGAGCAATTCTCACGAGCGGTAGCCTATCGCATGACACCCGATGCCGAGCCCGAACTGACGCGTGAAACCGCTTTTCACCCCCGCTTTTCCGCGCTGACGCGAGACTACGCTGAATATCGCGGCTATTGGCTGCCGAACCGGTTTTCGTCGGCGGGACCGGTCGAGGAATACTGGGCCTGCCGGGAACGCGCGGCAGTCATCGATCTTTCGCCGTTGCGCAAGTTCGAGGTCACGGGTCCGGATGCCGAGGAATTGCTGCAATATTGCCTGACACGCGACGTGCGCAAGCTTTCGACCGGGCAGGTCGTCTATTCCGCCATGTGCTACGAGCATGGCGGCATGATCGACGACGGCACCCTTTTCCGTCTCGGCGACAGGAACTTCCGCTGGATCGGCGGCGACGATTACAGCGGCATCTGGCTGCGAGAACAGGCGGAGAAGAAAGGCTTCAAAGCCTGGGTGCGCTCCTCGACCGACCAGATGCACAATATTGCCGTTCAGGGCCCGAAGAGCCGCGACATCCTCAAGGAGACCGTCTGGACGGGACCGCGTCAGCCCACGATCGGTGAGCTCGAATGGTTCCGCTTCGCAGTCGGTCGCATCGGAGGCTTCGAGGGCGCCCCCGTCGTCGTCTCGCGCACCGGCTATACCGGCGAGCTCGGCTATGAGATATTCTGCCATCCCAAAGACGCCCTGACCGTTTTCGACGCGGTCTGGCGGGCCGGCGAGCCGCATGGGCTGAGGCCGATGGGGCTGGAAGCGCTCGACATGGTTCGCATCGAGGCTGGCCTGATCTTCGCTCATTACGACTTCGACGATCAGACCGACCCGTTCGAGGCCGGTATCGGCTTCACGGTGCCGCTGAAGTCCAAGCAGGACGATTTCATCGGCCGCGAAGCGCTGATCCGCCGCAAGGAAAACCCGCGCCACTTGATGGTCGGCCTCGACATACAGGCGAACGAGGCGGTCGGCCACGGCGACTGCGTGCATGTCGGACGCGCACAGATCGGCGTCATCACCAGTGCCACCCGTTCACCGGTCCTCGGCAAGACGATCGCGCTTTCCCGGATCGACGTTACGCATGCGACAGTCGGCACGCAGGTGGAGATCGGCAAGCTCGACGGTCAGCAGAAGCGCCTGCCCGCAGTCGTCGTGCCGCTGTCGCACTACGATCCGCAGAAGAAGCGGCCGCGCTCCTGAACCGATTTGGGTAATCCTCTCTAGACTAAGGCCTGTTGAGATTCATTTTGAGTTTATGACGGCTGCAGCAAGATGGCTAATGGCGTTGAAGCTCTGGTCGGTTTCGTCGGCACGCTCGGCGATGCCCTTGAACTCCTTGAGTACCAACCGCACGCCATTGCATGTGTCCTTTGATCGTAACCGATCAATGGACAAAACATGAAGCAGCTCAAAGGATTACAGCGACTTTTCGGAGGACTGCAACCTCTCCTCCGTCCTCATCCTGTGCTTGTCACAGGGATGAGAGCAGCGCCGCGTCTGCGGCGCGAGAAGAGCTCTTTCAGCCCAAGGACCTGGTCTGGCTGGATTCCTGTGACAAGCACAGGAATGAGGAAATCGAACAAGCGGCGGCGGGTGGCCCGAATCTCAAGAGGCCCTGAAGCACTTCCACGAAAAGTGTGTACCTCGGACGCGCAGGCGCGATTTTGCCCCTCCCACAGGTGGGAAGGGCATACACCGAGGCGAAGATCGTCACGTGCGCAGATATTCCTCCAGGGAGTCGTCAAGCGCTTCCACCCAAGGCGTGTGATGCTTTGGCGACATATTGCCCGTCATCAGCGACCGATAGGCATTGTCGCGAAAACCCATGATGTTTTCCGCCTTGTGGTGCTCCCACTTCATGAAGGTCCGGTTGACCCCTTCGATATCGAAGCTCGGATAATCGGTTTCGGCGAGCAGTTCCTTCACGTAGTCGCCCTGATACCAGATCATCTCTTCGGCATGTTCGAGCGTTTCCTCGCGGGCGCGCCACATGTCGAAATTGGCCTTCAGCTCCTCTTCCGGCGGCAGCTCGAGGCGGCCCATCATGACGTCGCGCGCCCACCAGGCCTGCACGTCGAACATGTTGAAGGTGTAAAACTGATCCTGCATGCCGATGTAGAAGAGCTGCGGATTCTTGTCGAAGACCACGCCCTTGTAGAGATGGTCGGCCCAAAGGCGGTTGGCGGTCTTGAGCCTGAGTTCATCGGGCAGGAACGGAAAATGGTGCTGATAGCCGGTGCACAGGATCAGCGCGTCCACTTCCTTTGTCGAGCCGTCCGCGAAATGGGCCGTCTTGTTTTCGAGCTTCGTCAGCAGCGGCCGTTCCTCGAAGTTTTCCGGCCAGTTGAAGCCCATCGGCTTTGAGCGGTAGCTCGTCGTCACCGATTTCGCCCCATACTTCCAGCATTGCGAACCGATATCCTCTGCCGAGTAGCTCCGGCCGACAATGAGAACGTCCTTACCCTTGAATTCCAGCGCATCGCGGAAATCGTGGGCGTGCAGAACGCGGCCGTTGAAGGTTTTCACGCCTTCGAAATAAGGGACGTGCGGTGTCGAGAAGTGGCCGCTCGCAACGACCACATAGTCGAATTCCTCGTCATACATGCGGTCTTCGAGGCGGTTATGAGCGGTAACCGTGAACTTCTTCGTCTGTTCGTCGAAGTGCACCATGCGCACCGGGGTATTGAAACGCACCCAGTCGCGCACATTCGCCTTCTCCACACGGCCCTTGATATAATCCCACAGCACCGCGCGCGGCGGATAGGAGGCGATCGGCTTGCCGAAATGCTCCTCGAAGGTGTAGTCCGCGAATTCCAGGCACTCCTTCGGACCGTTAGACCAGAGGTAGCGATACATGCTGCCATGCACCGGCTCTCCATATTCGTCCAGTCCGGTGCGCCAGGTGTAGTTCCACAGCCCTCCCCAGTCGGACTGCTTTTCATAGCAGACGATCTCCGGAATCTCGGCACCCTTCTGGGCGGCCGACTGGAAGGCCCGCAACTGGGCGAGGCCCGATGGACCGGCACCGATGACGGCAACTCTTGTCATGACGCATTCCCCTTGATTTGTGGAAGTTGCAATTGCATGCAGTCGTCTTAGCGCTGGAAGCGGCGTCAATCCGGGAATGTGCCGGGACTGGTCGGCGCGCCGTCGTCGAATTTCGTAAGCCAGTCGATCGTGGTCTGGCGATAGCGCGTCAGGCCCTTGTAATCGATGAGTTCCGGCGGCAGCGTGCTGAGCACGCGCGGAAAGCGGCGCGCCCATTTCGGGACCGTCACGAGCTCATTCATATTCATCAGATAGCAGCGGATGACGAAGAGGATGGCGTTCGAGCGCGGCAGGCGCCACAGGCTCTGCACCTCGACGCGCAAATGCACCTTCTCGCCGACGTTTTCTGGCGTGACCGTGGCGCGGTCCGGACCCCATTTATGATAGTTTTCCGGGCTGGTATCGAGGCGCGGATTGATCGTCATCGTCCAGTTGAAACGGCGCGTAGGCTTGCCCTGCTGCAGATTCAGGAGGAATTTAAGGGCGCGGTCGAAGACGCCCATCTGATGAGCGAGCGGCACCGGGCCGTGCCATTCCATGAAGTTCATGCCGATGTCGAAATCGAGCGACCAGTCGGCCTGGGTCGTCACCATTCCGGCATCCATCCAGAGATTGCCGTCGCGCTGGTCGACGATGCAGAAATCCCCCTGCGCCTGGCGGGTGATGTATTCGAGCGGTTCATAGGGAAGCGTCGAGCGATCGCCGAAGGTGAAGGTGTCGTCGATGCCGAGCGGCCGGTTGATCCAGCGCCATTGATCGCCGTTCCTGGTGAGCGTGAAATGTTCGGGAAAGCCGGCGGCCTGCTCCTCCATCAGAAGTTCCAGGGTATCCCATTGTGCCGTCATCATGTGTGGCAGGGCCTGGTAGCGCAGCGGGTCCTCTTTCAGAACCAGAGCCCGATCCTGCATCTCGGCGACGTAGTGCTCATCGACGTCGATCAGGCTTTCGAAGGCGGTGCCCTTCTGCCCCTTCACGTGCGGTTCCATGTTCACCGCGTACATGTATTCGTCGCGGTCGAAGGGAAACGGAAAGCGCCGGATGTTTTCCGGACTGTTGCGATAGCTGAAATCGTCCCGGAAGGTTTCCTGCTTGAAGGCGATTGCCATGCCCGTTCTCCTCTTGGTCGGCCCGATTGATCGTTTCGTCGAACGATCCAAGTGTTTGAAACCACGCATTTCTGGGCGGAAAACTGTTGGACGGTTTTCCTGGAACGGCTCTACAGGTCGAGATGCAAAGCCTTTCCCTCGAACCGGGAGACGCAGAGCATCACCTTTCGGCCGGAAGCCTTTTCTGCGTCGGTCAGATAGAGGTCGTTATGCAGCAGCTTGCCGTCGCAGAGGGCGACCGTCGTTTCGCACTGCCCGCAGGCACCGCCGCGACAGAGAAAGGGCGCATCGATGCCGGCCGCCTCGATCGCCTCCAGCATGCTCTCGTGATGACCCACATGGACGGTCTTGCCGGAGCGCGTCAGCTCAATCGAAAAGGGTTTGCCGGGCTGGGAGGACAGAAAGCGCTCGGAATGCAGGTTCTGCTCCGGCCAGCCGGCCTCAAGCCCGGTCTTGAGTACGCCGTCGATCATGCCCGCGGGACCGCAGACATAGAGATGCGTGCCGAGCGGCTGGCTGTCGAGCAAGCGGGCGAGCGGAATGCGATTGTCTTCGGCATCGCAATAGATCTTCACCCGATGCGGTCCGTAGCGGGCGACGAGGTCCTCGCAGTAAGCGCCGCGGTCGCGCGTTCGAATGGCATAATGCATTTCGAAACAGGCGCCCTCGCGGGAAAACTGCTCCATCATGGCGATGAAGGGCGTGATCCCGATGCCGCCGGCAATCAGCAAATGCTTTCGGCCGCGCCAGTCCGGCTGAAACAGGTTGACGGGGTGGGAGACCTTCATTTCGTCGCCTTCGCGCACCTTCTCGTGCATGAAGGACGAGCCGCCGCGGGAATCCTTGACATGCAGCACGCTGATCTCGTAGGCCGAACAATCATATGGTGCCGACATCAGCGAATAGGCATTGCGCCGGACGTGACCATTGTCGTTCATCGAAACGATGACGTGGGCGCCACCGGAGAAATAGGGCATCGGTCGGCCGTCCAGGCGCTCGAAACGGAAGCGTTTGATGCGATGAGCGACCGGCGTCACCCGGGTCACTCGGACGGGAATTTCAGTACCACCGCTCACAGGAACAACTCCTCCGGATCAGGCGCGCTGCCGGGTTCTTCCGCATCGACATTGACGCCCTGGAAGGCGCCGAGGCGCCGCGAGTAATGGTCGCGTACGAGAAGCTGCAGACCGCAATGGCCGCAGGGAAAGGGGCTGTGGGTGACGTCCTCGGTGACGCCTTTGCAGTGGACACATTGCACGCGGCGCGCCAGCGAGCCGCGGTGTTCGGTGATGATCGAGGCATGGTCCATGCCGTGATCGAGCGCCACCATCATCGCCTGGCCGATAAAGCCCTCCGTGCCGGCGATATAAAGCCGCGTCCCCATATGGGCGGCCGTCAGCGTGCCCCTGAGGCGGAAGAGCAGCGTCGCGATCGTCGGGGCTGCGAAGAACATATGGGCGCCAAGCGCGCGCAGCGCCTCGCCGTTTCCCTTGCCCTGCGAGCCGCGCGCGACATAGAGGATCTCGCTGCGGGACAGCGCCGTGTCGTCGAGTACCGGCTTCCTGTCGAGGAGGGCATGGGCGCCCTCCCCTTCCAGGGCGAAGATGTGCCGCCGGGCGCGCGGCTGAATGGAAAGTCCCGTATAGACCGGACGGCTCTTAATGCCTTCGACAAGCATGGCCGCCTCCCCTAACCCACGGCCGTCCTCTTCTTCTTCTCCGGATCGTCGAAGGTCAGCGTGTGGGCGATCGCCCTGGCGTTGAGGTTCTTGCCGCGCACCTCGAGCTTCACGCCCTGGACGGCTTTGTCGACGTCCAAACGGGCAATCGCCATGGATTTCTTCGTCAGCGTCGAATAGCTCGGGCAGGTGATTACACCGACCTTCCTGTCCTCGGCATAGACTTCGTCGCCGAGATCCGCCGGCCCGTCGGCATCGATCAGCATGCCGAAGATCTTGAAGCGTTCCTTGCCTTTCAGGCGCGCATGCTCCTCTGCTCCGCGGAAGCCCGTCTTGCCGGGGCTGACGGTGAAATCGAGGCCGAGTTCCCAGAGGCTGTCGCCGGGCGGTTGGTCGGCGAACGGATACATCTGCGAATTGTCGTAAGGATAGAAGAGCAGGTAGCTTTCGACCCGCAGCATGTCGAGCACGCTGAAACAGCAGGGGATGATGCCCATCTCCCTGCCTTCCGCGACGATGCGATCCCAGATCATCACCGCATCCTGCCCGCGCACGAAGATTTCATAACCACGCTCTCCGGTATAGCCGGTGCGTGAGATCATGACGGGAGCGCCGAAGAGCGTCGTCTGCATGTGGTGGAAATATTTAAGGTCGCGGATGCCCGGCACATGTTTTGCGAGATAGTCGACCGCAAGCGGACCCTGCAGCGAAAGATCATGCAGATCGTCGTCGAACAGGACTGCGCAATTGCGACCTGCGGCCTGTTTCACGATCTCCTCGTAGCCGGAGCCGGAGCCGTGGACCAGCATCCAGGAATTCGGGCCGGTGCGGTACACGATGCAGTCGTCGGTGAAATGGCCGCGATCGTTCAGCATGCAGGCATAGACGGAGCGTCCGGGATAGATCTTCGTCATGCCGCGGGTGGTGATGTAGTCGAGCACGGCGATGGCATGCGGACCGACCAGGTGCACCTTCTTCAGGCCGGAAACGTCCATGATCCCGGCCTTCGTGCGGATCGCGACATGCTCTTCGGACATGTCCTTCTCGTAGGTCCAGGCGGTTCCCATGCCGCTCCAGTCCTCCAGTTTCGATCCGAGAGCGCGATGCCGATCCGCCAAGGCGGAGAAACGCCAAGATAAAGCCATTTCGTTCCCTCTTTTTTCCCATACGGAATATTTATTTCCTGAATATATTCAGTATTCCGCAGGGAAGCAAGCGGGCCCGATTATTTTTGTCGCGTGGTTAAGGCGGCGATTCGCGGGAGTTGGTGCGGCTTCCGGCTCTGATGCGATGGGCGGTAATGGGGCGTGGGAGTAAGCCGGTTTCGGCCTCTATCGGCCTCAGCCCATCCGTTCCGACGCGTAGGAACCCGGGCTCGGCGGGAAGACGACGACGCGGTTGCCGTTGATGAAGCAGCGGTGGTGGATATGGGCGTGCACGGCGCGGGCCAGCACCTGGCTTTCGACGTCGCGGCCGATCGAGACGTAATCCTCGGCCGACTGCGCATGGGTGATGCGGGCGATATCCTGCTCGATGATCGGTCCCTCATCGAGATCGGCGGTGACGTAATGCGCCGTCGCGCCGATCAGCTTCACGCCGCGCTCATAGGCCTGCTTATAGGGGTTCGCCCCCTTGAACGACGGCAGGAAGGAGTGGTGGATGTTGATGATCTTCCCCGACATCTTCTTGCAGAGCGCATCGGAAAGCACCTGCATGTAGCGGGCAAGAACGATCAGCTCGGCGCCGGTCTGCTCGACGACGTCCATCAGCTGGGCTTCGGCCTTCGGCTTGTTCTCCTTCGTCACCTTGATGCAGTGGAAGGGGATGTCGTGGTTGACGACCACCTTCTGGTAGTCGAAGTGGTTGGAGACGACCCCGACGATGTCGATCGGCAAGGCGCCGATCTTCCAGCGGTAGAGAAGATCGTTCAGGCAATGGCCGAAGCGCGACACCATGAGCAGCACCTTCATGCGCTCGGACTGTTCGTGGAGAGCCGTCTCCATCTCGAACTTCGAGGCAATCGGTTTCAGCCCTTCCTTGAGAGCCGCAAGGCCAACCCGCTCCTCCGAGATGAAGCTGGTGCGCATGAAGAACTTGCCGGTATCCAGATCGTCGAACTGCGAGCTGTCGGCGATATTGCAGCCCTGCTCGGCCAGATATCCCGATAGCGCCGCAACCACGCCGCGCGTCGACTTGCAGGATACGGTCAGAACGAAATTCTGCATGTTCATTTCTCTCCCCTCGCCGTTCGTAGCGCGCACGGGTGTCGATCCATCCTCGTTGCCGACGCCGCAAATTGCTACCAGAGCAGATCGATGAAATCAATCTGCAGGAATATATATTTCTCCTGAGGCAACTTTCCTTTCACAGCTTGGCGGAAAATCGCGCGTAGGGCGAAAAGAAATGAGCAGAAGCTTTCCTCAGTCCTCTCCGCGGCCGCGCGGATAGGAAATGATCGACAGATACCGGATCGGCAGCGTGGTCAGTTCTTCCGGCCCGTGCGGCGCGTCGGCGTCGAAGAACAGACTATCCCCCGGAGTCATGCGGTAAAGATTGTTGCCATGCCGGTAAACCACCTCGCCTTCCAGCATGTAGAGGAATTCCAGACCATCGTGTTGAAACGTCGGAAAGACGTCCGAGTCTTCGGTCAGCGTGATGAGATAAGGCTCGACGACGACGCCGGAGGTGTTCGATCCGATATGGCCGAGGAGGTTGTACTGGTGGCCGGCGCGGGTGCCGCGCCGCTCGACGTCGACGCCCTCCCCCGCTTTGACGAACACGGCGCTATGCTCCTCCTCGAAACGGCGGAAGAAGGCGGTGATCGGCACGCCGAGCGCCCGGGACAGCGTCTGCAAAGTCGTGAGCGACGGCGATGTGTTGCCATTCTCGATCTTCGACAGCATGCCGACCGAAATATCGGTCGCGGAGGCGACGTCGGCTACTGTAATGCCGAGCTTCTTGCGGAAGGCACGCACCTCATGACCGATCGCGACTTCCAGCACCTTTTCACGAGTATCGCGGATGGCATGCGGATCCTGAGTGAACGGCGTGACACGCGCCAACTCTGCCGCCGTCTTGCGCGCGCCGTCGGCGCCCACGGACGCTTTGCCGTTCTTCTTCGAGTTCCGATGCTTTTCCGCGTTTTCCCTGCCCATGCCAATCTCGCCTCGTTTTTACTGATAGTAAATATTTCTGGGTCTTCCACAACGCCATAAGCGCGCGGCCGAGGAAGTATTCTGCCCTGAGTAGAAGATCAACTCTCGCTGCAGCCTATGCCTGCTCCGCCGATGTGTTGCGCGTGACGAGGCATGGCCGCGAACACGCTGGAATGCGCCCGCGCCTCCGTCAGCCCCCGCCTCACTGTCGCTCGATCTCCCGGGCTCGGCCAGGTCGGGACGGCGTCACTTGACAGTGGTTTCGCTTTGCCTGACATTCCTGTTAGGCAAATATTTTTTCTAAGCAGAAAACGGCCGGCTCCCGGCATCCAAGTTACAAGGAACGAAAAACTACCCGGAGGAAGAACCATTGGAGGAGGAAAGCGAATGGAAGCGACACTAAGCAAGCTTGGCGAAGATGCGAGCTTCAGCCAGCGTATCGATGTAATGCACAGACGTGACCGCGTCTGCCTTACGGCCTTCGTCGTGGTCCTCTGGTGCACCCTGCTCTTCGCGCTGTTTACCGTTTGGCCCTACATCGCAACGCCGGCCATCGCCGTCATCCTGACGGTCGCCTGCGGCCTGGTGCTGCTCTTCAACACAGCCGCCATCATTGCCATGCTGCGCCATTACGAAGAAGACAAGCACTTCATCTACAGCCTCGATCTCAAGCATCTCGACGAGATGCGCCCGCAAAGCCGCTAGGAGGCATCATGGCATACGAACCTCCGAAACAGAGCTTTGCAGGCCAGATCTTCGACGTGATCACGTTGCTCGTGCTGACCATCGGAGCCCTCTACATACCGCTCTATCTTGGCCTTGCGGGCGCGGCCAAGGTGCCCGATCCGATCGCCGATCCGACCTGGGAAGCGCTCGGCCAGAACGCCACCGAGCAGCAGCAGTGGGCCGCGCTCGGCATCACCGATCCGGCGGCCGCCAACGACATCATCACCGCGCGCTTCGACTATAGCTTCAGTTGGGCCTCGCTCGTCGTCATGGCCGTGCTCGTCATCGGTTACTTCGTGATGGTGGTCCGGCTTTCCGACAGGGAATACCGCGAAGTGATCGAAGAACGCTTCGGCACGAAGCGACGCTAGGGAGGCGGCGGCCATGTGGGACATACTCGAATACGCGGCCTGGGCGCTTTCGGCGCTGTTCGGCGTGCTGATGCTCGCCGATCTCGTTCGCATCGACACCACGTACGACAACGAACTGCTGATCTCCTCTCGCGAAGGCGAGATCGAGGCGACGGCAGAGCGCCACGAGATCTGAGGGGAGGACGGCAAATGGACGATACTACATCCGCCGCAGCCGAGCCGGACCGGCTGCGCCTGCTGAGGGTGCTCGGGCCTGCACATGTCTGGGCACTCGGCGTCGGCATCGTGCTCGTCGGCGAATATATGGGCTGGAATTTCTCGGTGGGCAAAGGCGGCATGATCGCCGGCCTGTTGGCCTGCTGGGTGGCCGGCCTGCTCTACACCTGCGTCGCCATGATCGACTCGGAAGTGACTTCGACGGTCGCCGCGGCCGGCGGCCAGTACGCTCAGGCCAAGCACATCGTCGGCCCGCTGATGGCCTTCAATGTCGGCCTCTTCCTTGTGATGGCCTATACCATGCTCGAAGCCGCCAACGCCATCACCGTCGGCTTCCTGCTCGACACCGTGGCCGGAATGCAGGGCCAGGCCGGGCTCAACCAGCAACCCTTCATCGTTCTCGCCATCATGTTCCTGGCGTGGCTCAACTATCGCGGCGTGCTCGCGACCCTGACCTTCAACCTGGTGATCACCGCCATCGCCTTCCTTGCAATCGTGGCGTTGTTCGTATCGGTGCAGTTCGGCGCCTCGGCGGTGCCGCTCGATTTTTCGGCCATCACCTCCGATCCGCTACCCTATGGCTGGGTGGGCATCGTGGCATCGCTGCATTTCGGGCTCTGGTACTATCTCGGTATCGAGGGTACCTGCCAGGCGGCCGAGGAGGTGCGCTCTCCTGCCCGCTCGCTTCCCTACGGCACGATGGCCGGCATCATGACGCTGCTGATCGCGGCCACCATGACCTGGTATATCTGCTCCGGCCTGATGCCGTGGGAATATCTCGGCCAAGCCGGCACGCCTTTGTTCGACGCCGCCCGCGTCACCGGCAGCACCGGACTGATGGTCCTGCTCTTCGTCGGCACGGCATTCGCCACGCTCGCCTCCGCCAACGGCTGCATCAATGACGCTTCCCGCGCCTGGTTCTCCATGAGCCGTGACCGTTATCTGCCAAGCTGGTTCGGTGCCGTCCATCCGGTCTACCGCACGCCCTATCGAGCGATCGTATTCCTGGTCCCGATCGCGCTTATCTTCGCGCTCGGCGCCCCGCTCGACCAGGTCGTGACCTTCTCGATCCTGTCGGGCCTGCTCGGCTACACCTTCATGACCTTCAACATGGTGATGTTCCGAAACAAGTGGCCGCTCGGCAAGATCAAGCGCGGCTACGTGCACCCGTTTCATCCTTTACCCACGGTCGTGCTGCTCATTCTGTGCTCGACCGCCTATTTCGCCGTGTTCCTAGGCTACGGCACGCAGCTCAGCGCGATGATGTGCTTCTACATCGTGGCTTCGCTGTGGTTTCACTTCCGGCGCTACAAGTTCGTACGCCGCGGCGATCAGTTCACGATGCCGTGGCCAAAGCCACAAGGCTATTGATCGGGTCGGGCCGGCGGCGCCTGCGAGCCGCCGGCCTTCAAGGGGCGCGCAGTGCCCGTTCGGCGCGCGCCGCCCGCCCTCACGAAACTGTCCGGAGCGCTTCCCGCGCAGAAGCCGGCGACCAAGCCAGGGCGATCGTATGATCACCACAATTGCCTTCTCTGCCTTCGCAATAGCTTCCGGCGTATGGATGAGCGTTCGCGCGGTCCGCGACCACCGGGCGGCCATTACCGCGCGCCGCGGCCTCCTGGACGACGCAGCGCGGCACTTTCCGGGCGCCCGCATAACCCACGGCGCAGATCACTTTCCGATCCTCGCCGGCAGGCTGGACGACGGGCGGCAGGTACGGGTCGAACTCGTCCCCGACACGCTGGTCTGCCGACGATTGCCACAACTGTGGCTGAAGCTCACCCTGCTCGAAACCAGCCCCTGTGCCAGGCCGAAGATCGGTGCGCTGGCGCGGCCGACCGGCGCCGAATTCTACTCGCTCGTGCACGAGATGCCGCATCTGTTGATCCCGCCGCCCAGCGACGCCGCCCTCCTGATGCGCGGCGACGGCAATGCTTCGCGTCGGCAGGTCGAACGCGCCGCAGCCATGTTCGGCAAGCTGTTCGCCGATCCCACGCTCAAGGAGGCCGCGATTACTTCACGCGGCGTGCGGCTGGTCCGCCAGGCGGCTCAGGGGCAACGCGGCGCCCATCTGCTGCTGCGGCAGGCGCAGTTTTCAATCACGGCCATTGCGCCCGAGACGATACGCCGGACGATCGCCGAAGCAGAGGCCCTGAGCGGCTCGCTGGCGGACGATGAGCCTGCTTATTCGCTGCCGCCGTCGGCGGGAGCGATTCCAGAAGGTATTCAGCGGTTTTCGGACCGGGAGTGCGCAGTTTCAAAGTGCTGAGGAGGCCGCCGTGGCCAAGCCGATCAATCCCTATCTCGTGCTGATATTGGCCACGATGCTGCCCGGGGCCGGCCATGTCGCCCTGCGCGATGCGGCTCGGGGCCTGGCCTTCGCTTTTTTCGTCGTTTTCTTTTCGGTGATCACCTACATGACGACGCCACCGGACCGCTCCTTCATCGGGCGGCATGCAGGCGGCATTTTCGTCTGGGCCCTGTCGATCCCCGACGCCTACCGCCGTGCGCGCATCCGCACGGTGATGGCCCGGAAGAGCTGAAGCGACCTGCAGGTCACGGCCGGGACGTCGGCCGAGGCGTTTCAAAGATCGTTTCACTGTCTTTCAACAGCGAAACGATCCGGTTCTTTCAAGCTGACGGAAAATCCCTGGTGCTACACGTCGAGCGTGGTCTGGTGCTCCCATTCGGTGAATTGCGAGCAATAGGTGTTCCACTCGCCCTGTTTCAGCTTCAGATAGGCGGCGGAGAACTCGCGTCCCAGGGCCTCCTGCAACTCCTCGTCCCGATTGTATTCCCGCAATGCGTCGAGCAGGTTCAGCGGAAGCTTCGGCGCGTCGGTTACCTTATGGCCGTCCTTGTACATGTCGATGTCGTAGTGACGGCCGGGATCGGCCTTGGAGCGAACGCCCGAAAGGCCGGCCGCAATGATGATCGCCTGCAGGAGGTAGGGATTGACGGCGCCATCCGGAAGGCGCAGCTCGAAACGGCCGGGGCCGGGAACGCGCACCATGTGGGTGCGGTTGTTGCCGGTCCAGGTCACCGAATTTGGCGCCCAGGTTGCGCCGGAGATCGTGCGCGGCGCGTTGATCCGCTTGTAGGAGTTGACCGTCGGATTGGTAACCGCGGCGAGCGCGCTTGCATGTTTCATGATGCCGCCAAGGAAGTGGCGTCCCTCGGCTGAAAGGCCGAACTCCGCTTTGCTGTCGGCAAAGGCATTCACCTCGCCTTCCAGGTCCCAGACCGAAATGTGGCAATGGCAACCGTTGCCCGTCAGACCCTTGAACGGCTTCGGCATGAAGGTCGCGCGCAACCCGTGCTTCTCGGCGACCGACTTCACCATGAACTTGAAAAAGGAATGCTTGTCGGCGGTCCGGAGCGCGTCGTCATACTCCCAGTTCATCTCGAACTGGCCGTTCGCATCCTCATGGTCGTTCTGGTAGGGCTTCCATCCGAGTTCGAGCATGTAGTCGCAGATTTCGGCGATCACGTCGTAGCGGCGCATGATCGCCTGCTGGTCATAGCAAGGCTTTTCCGCCGTATCGAACGTGTCGGAAATCTTCGATCCGTCCGGCGAGATCAGGAAGAACTCCGGTTCGACGCCGGTCTTGACGCGAAGACCTTCCTGGGCGGCCTGAGCGACGAGCTTCTTCAGCACCACGCGCGGTGCCTGTTCCACGGGCGCGTCGTCCATGACGCAGTCTGCCGCCACCCAGGCGACATCCTTCTTCCAGGGGAGTTGGATGGCCGCGGACGCATCGGGGAGAGCGAAGAGATCGGGATGCGCAGGCGTGAGATCGAACCAGGTGGCAAAACCTGCGAAGCCCGCGCCGCCCTTCTGCATGTCGGCGATCGCTTCTGCGGGAACCAGTTTGGCGCGCTGCCCGCCGAAGAGATCGGTGTAGCTGATCATGAAATATTTGACGCCCTTTTCGCGGGCGAATGTGGAGAGATCCAGTGTCACTTTGTTCCCCTTTTGGATTCCGACACTCAATTTCAAACGAAAAGGCCGCACCCTCTCAAGTGCGGCCCGTCATCCTTTCATTCAAAAGGTACCTTTGCCAGGATACCAGCTCGTTCCCGCAAGCGGCACCTGCGCCATGGCTGCGGCTTCCATCGTCAGCGCGCACAGATCCTCCGGCTCGAGATTGTGGAGGTGGTTCTTGCCGCAGGCACGGGCGATGGTCTGTGCTTCGAGCGTCATCACCTTCAGATAGTTGGCCAGCCGCCGGCCGGCGGCGACCGGGTCGAGGCGCTTCATCAGTTCGGGGTCCTGCGTCGTGATGCCGGCGGGGTCCTTGCCCTCGTGCCAGTCGTCATAGGCGCCGGCCGTCGTGCCGAGCTTCTGGTATTCTTCTTCCCAGTGCGGGTCGTTGTCGCCGATGGCGACCAACGCCGCGGTGCCGATGGCCACCGCGTCGGCTCCAAGTGCCAGCGCCTTGGCGACGTCCGCGCCGGAGCGGATACCCCCGGACACGACGAGCTGTACCTTGCGGTGCATGCCGAGATCCTGGAGCGCCTGGACGGCCGGCCGAATGCAGGCAAGCGTCGGCATGCCGACATTCTCGATGAAGACGTCCTGCGTCGCCGCGGTCCCGCCCTGCATGCCGTCGAGCACGACGACATCCGCACCGGCTTTGACCGCGAGCGCCGTGTCGTAATAGGGCCGCGCACCGCCGACCTTGACGTAGATCGGCTTCTCCCAGTCGGTGATCTCGCGCAGTTCGAGAATTTTGATCTCGAGGTCGTCCGGCCCGGTCCAATCGGGATGACGGCAGGCTGAGCGCTGGTCGATGCCCTTCGGCAGGTTGCGCATGTTGGCGACCCTGTCGGAGATCTTCTGGCCGAGCAGCATGCCGCCGCCACCGGGCTTGGCCCCTTGCCCGACCACCACCTCGATCGCATCCGCGCGGCGCAGATCCCTCGGGTTCATGCCGTAACGCGACGGCAGGTACTGATAGACGAGCGTCTGAGAATGACCGCGCTCCTCATCCGTCATACCCCCGTCGCCGGTGGTGGTCGACGTTCCCGAAGCCGTCGCACCGCGTCCGAGTGCTTCCTTGGCGGGGCCGGAAAGCGCTCCGAAGCTCATGCCGGCGATGGTGATCGGAATCTTCAGATGGATCGGCTTCTTCGCGAAGCGCGTTCCCAGGACGACCGAGGTGTCGCATTTCTCGCGATAGCCTTCGAGCGGATAGCGCGAGATCGATGCGCCGAGAAAGAGAAGATCGTCGAAATGCGGAACCTTGCGCTTGGTGCCGGCGCCTCTGATGTCATAAATGCCCGTCGCAGCCGCACGGCGGATTTCCGCAAGCGTATAGTCGTCGAAAGTCGCGGACTTGCGCGGCGGGGTATAGCGGGTTGTGATAGCTCATACTGGTCCCTGCCTTTAATACGCGTCTGCGTTGTCGATGTTGAAATTGTAGAGCTTGCGGGCCGAGCCGTAGCGCTTGAATTCTTCCGGACGGACATCCTTGACATCAGCCTTTTCCAGGAGCTCGGCCAGCTTTTGCAGATGCTCCGGACGCATCTCCTTCTCGATGCAATCGGCGCCGAGACTCTTGACCGTGCCGCGTACGAAGAGCTTGGCCTCGTAGAGGCTGTCACCCAAGGCATCGCCCGCGTCGCCGAGCACGACGAGGTGGCCCGACTGGCCCATGAAAGCCGACATATGGCCGATATTTCCATGGACGACGATATCGATGCCTTTCATCGAGATGCCGCAGCGCGACGCCGCGTTGCCCTTAATCACAAGCAGGCCGCCGCGGCCGGTCGCGCCCGCATACTGGCTGGCATCGCCCTCGATGACGACTGTGCCGGACATCATGTTTTCCGCGACACCCGGGCCTGCCGAGCCATGGACCCTGACCGTTCCGCCGTCGTTCATGCCGGCGCAATAGTAGCCGACGGAGCCGTTCACATCGACCACGACGGGACCGTCGATCCCGACGGCGACCGCATGGCTTCCGCGCGGATTGGCGACTTCGAAGGACAGATCGTTCGAGCCCTGCTGAATATTATGGAGGGACCTATTGAGTTCACGCAGCGGCGTGGTGGCGAGATCAATAACAGGCATACTTGAAAAATCCTTGGAAAGGGGCCGAAATACCCGTCAGGCGGCCTTCTGATGGTCCCAGAAGTAAACGGTCGCGGGCTCCGGCTCCCAGATGCGCGCGCTCTCGATATCCGGCAAATTGACCAGCGCCCGGTATTCGGAACCGAATGCGACATAGCGATCCGTTTCAGCCATGACCGCCGGCTTGCACGCGATCGGGTCACGCACGACGCCGAAGCCCGACTTGGTACCGACGACGAAGGTAAAGAAACCGTCGAGGTCCTCGAGCGCGCCGGTCAGGGCCTGTCCGAGATCCTTGCCCTTGGCCATTTCCGCCGTGAGGTACGCGGCAGCGACCTCCGTGTCGTTCTGCGTCTCGAAGGCAATTCCTTCACGGATCAGTTCCCGGCGCAGATTGTTATGGTTCGACAACGATCCGTTATGCACGAGGCACTGATCCGACCCGGTGGAAAACGGGTGTGCGCCAAGTGTGGTCACGGCCGATTCCGTAGCCATTCGGGTGTGGCCGATGCCATGCGAACCGCCCATCGAGCGCACATCGAACCGTGCGACGACATCCTTCGGCAGGCCGACTTCCTTGTAGATCTCGACACTGTCGCCGGCACCCATGATGCGTACATCCGGGCGGATGGCGGCGAGAACGGCACGGACATCCCCGAGCCTGGCGGCTGCGATCCCAACGACCGCATGGGTGCTCTTGACGGCAACGCGTGCCGGCACGCCTGCTTCGGCGAGGTCCCGTTCAAGGTCTGCGAAGTCAATCTCGGGCTTCGCAGACTGGATCGTCACCTTCGCCTTCCCCTCGGTAGCCGAGCCGTAAATGGCCAGCCCGGCCGAGTCCGGACCACGGTCCGTCATGGTGATCAACATGTCCGAAAGAAGCTCGCCAAGCTGCGGCTCGAGCCTGCTGTCTTTCAGAAACAAACCAACAATGCCGCACATTCGCGTAGTCCCTCCATTCGTGCATGGAACGATGCTAGCACGCAGTCGCGGGACCATCAACTGTGGAGAATATTTTTTTCTTACTAGGCAAGATCAGAAGCGTCAGCTCATGAACCGTTGCGGCGGCGCAGGCTTCCCGGAGTCTCCGAAAACAGGCGTTTGAACGCATTCGAAAAATGTGCGGGGCTCGAAAAGCCCGTGGCGTAGGCGATCTCCGGGATAGAGAGCGGGCTCTGCTGCAGGAGCCGGCGGGCATGCCGCAGCCGGATCTCCCGGTAGGTGTCGAGAAAGCCGGCACCGCGATGCTCCCTGAAAAGCCGGTCGAGATGCCGCGGGCTCACCCCGGCCAGACGCGCCATGACAGTCCGGTCGAGCGGCCGTTCGATCGCCGTTTCCATCTTCTCGAGAACCGCAAGCAGGGCGGGATGATTGGTACCGAACCGCTCTGCGGCCGAACCGCGCTGCGGCGCCGCCGGCTCGGCGACGGCCGCGTGCAGATACCAGTCGCTGACCCGGCGGGCGAAGTCGGTTCCCAGGCGTTCGGCGATCATCGCATGCATCATGTCGAGCGGCGCCACCCCGCCGCCGCAGGTGGCAATTCCACCGTCCAGCACGAAGCGCGCATGTCTCGGGTTGAGATGGGGAAATGCTTCCTTCAGCGCAGGCGCGTGCTCCCAGTGAATGGTGAAGTCGCGGCTGTCGAGCAGTCCCGCAGCGGCAAGCACGAAGGCTCCGCTCGATATGCCGCCGACGCGAATACCGAGGCGCGAGAGCCGCCGGAGCGTCGTGTGGGATGCAGACGTATCCGCCCAGTCGGTTGGCTCTCCGCCCGCGCAAACGAAGACGGTATGGCAGGCTTCCGCTTCACTCTCCAGATCCGCACAGCCGACCGACAGCCCGGAAGATGAAGAGACGGTCCCTCCTCCCTGCGCAAGCGGGACGATCTGGTAGAGCGGCCGGCCGGCAAGAAGATTGGCCGCACGCAGGGGCTCCGTCGCCGATGCGTAGCTCATCAGGGCAAAATTGCGCACCAGCAAAAATCCGATCCTCTGCACGTTCTTGCTGTCGGAAGATGCTGTCATGACCGATTCCTACATCGGAAAGTCCCAAAATTGCAAGTCTCCGGAGGATCGGGATGTTAACCTGCCCCCTTGGATTACTTTTGGGGCGGCATCCATGCGCTACTCAGCACTTTCCATCCTCCTGAACGGTCTGCGCGGCAACCGGAACTGGACGCCGGCATGGCGCCAGCCCGACCCGAAGCCCCATTACGACGTGATCATCGTCGGCGGCGGTGGCCATGGCCTGGCGACGGCCTACTATCTCGCAAAGGAATTCGGCATCGCCAATGTCGCGGTGCTGGAAAAGAACTATATCGGTTCGGGCAATGTCGGCCGCAACACGACCATCATCCGCTCGAACTACCTGCTCCCCGGCAACAATCCGTTCTACGAGCTCTCCATGAAGCTCTGGGAGGGGCTGGAGCAGGATTTCAACTTCAATGCCATGGTCTCGCAGCGGGGCGTTCTCAACCTCTTCCATTCCGACGCTCAGCGCGACGCCTATACGCGGCGCGGCAATGCGATGCGGCTGCACGGGGTGGACGCGGACCTTCTCGACCGGGCGGCCGTGCGCAAGATGCTGCCCTTCCTCGATTTCGACAATGCCCGCTTCCCCATTCAGGGCGGGCTCCTGCAGCGCCGCGGCGGCACCGTGCGTCACGATGCCGTCGCCTGGGGCTATGCTCGCGGCGCAGACAGCCGCGGCGTCGACATCATCCAGAATTGCGAAGTGACCGGGATCAGGCGGGAAAACGGGCGCGTCATCGGCGTCGAGACCAACCGCGGCTTCGTCGGCTGTGGAAAGCTGGCGCTGGCGGCGGCCGGCAATTCCTCGCAGGTCGCCGAAATGGCCGGATTGCGCCTGCCGTTGGAGAGCCACGTGCTCCAGGCCTTCGTATCGGAAGGCTTGAAGCCGTTTATCGACGGCGTGGTCACGTTCGGAGCCGGGCATTTCTACGTCTCGCAATCGGACAAGGGCGGCCTAGTCTTCGGTGGCGATATCGACGGCTACAATTCCTATGCCCAGCGCGGCAACCTCGCGACCGTGGAACACGTGGCGGAAGCCGGCAAGGCGATGATCCCGGCATTGTCCCGTGTGCGCGTGCTGCGTTCCTGGGGCGGCATCATGGATATGAGCATGGACGGCTCGCCGATCATCGACCGCACCCCGATAGACAATCTCTATCTGAATGCCGGCTGGTGCTATGGAGGGTTCAAGGCCACTCCCGCCTCGGGATTCTGCTTCGCCCACCTTCTCGCCCGGGGCGCGCCACAGAAGACCGCCGCAGCTTTTCGTCTCGACCGTTTCGAGCGCGGCTTCCTCATCGACGAAAAGGGACAGGGCGCTCAGCCCAACCTTCACTGATTTCGCGCACCAAGGAACATCCGAAATGGCAAGCCTCGTGCCCTGCCCGAATTGCGGGCGAAGACCCAAGGAAGAATTCACCATCAAGGGCGCGGCCCTGTCGCGACCGGCGGCTGACGCGGATTCGGCCGATTGGTTCGACTACGTCTACCTGCGCGACAACCCGCGCGGCGCCTACGAGGAATACTGGCACCACACGTCCGGGTGCCGCCGCTGGCTCGTCGTTGCCCGGGACACCGTGACGCATGAGATTGCGGCGTGCGACGATGCGGCCGACCGCTCTCGATCGGAGGCGCGCAAATGAGCTCCTACCGTTTGCCGAAACGCGGTCTCGTCGACCGCAACGTCCCGCTCTCCTTTACCTTCGACGGTCGCCCCATGCAGGGCCTCGAAGGCGACACGCTCGCTTCGGCATTGCTTGCGAACGGGCGGATGCTCGTCGGACGCAGCTTCAAATACCACCGGCCCCGCGGGATCCTGACGGCGGGGGCCGCCGAACCGAACGCGCTGGTCACGGTTGGCCGCGGCGGCCGCGCCGAGCCGAACACGCGCGCCACCATGCAGGAGCTCTACGAGGGCCTCGAGGCGCGGAGCCAGAACCGCTGGCCCTCGCTCGACTTCGATATCGGTGCGCTGAACGGTCTACTGTCACCCTTCCTCGGCGCGGGCTTCTACTACAAGACTTTCATGTGGCCGGCGCCGCTCTGGGAGAAGCTCTACGAACCGGTCATCCGCAAGGCTGCCGGCCTCGGCAAGGCAAGCTACGAAGCGGATCCAGACGCCTATGAGAAGAGCTGGGCGCATTGCGACCTGCTGGTCATCGGCGCCGGCCCGACGGGGCTAGCCGCTGCACTCACCGCCGGCCGCGCCGGCGCACGGATCATTCTCGTCGACGAGGGCTCGCTGCCCGGCGGCTCGCTCCTGTCCGATACGGCGACGATCGGCGGCAAGGCGGCGGCTGATTTCGCCCGCGACGCAAGCGATGAATTGCGGTCGATGCCGAATGTCCGGGTCCTGATGCGGACGACCGCCTTCGGCTGGTATGACGGCAACGTCTTCGGCGCGCTCGAGCGCGTGCAGAAGCATGTGCGGGAGCCCGCCAGCCATCTGCCCGTCGAGAGGCTGTGGCGGATCGTTGCCGGAAAGGCCCTGCTTGCGACAGGTGCCGAAGAGCGCCCGCTCGTCTTCGGCGGCAACGATCGGCCGGGCGTGATGATGGCTGGCGCGATGCGCGCCTATCTCAACCGCTACGGTGTCGCCCCGGGCCGGGCGACCGCCATCTTCACCACCAACGACAGCGGCTATGCGCTCGCGCAGGACCTCGAAGCCGCAGGCGTCGACGTTGTCGCCATCGTCGACAGCCGCCCTGCGGCCGGCGTCGGCTATCGCGGCAAAGCGCGCCTCGTCCGGGAAGCGGTCGTGTGCGGCACCAAGGGCGGCAAGGCGATCTCGGCGATCGAAGTTCATCACGGCGGTCGAACGGAAACGATCGCGGTCGATGCGCTCGCCATGGCGGGCGGCTTCGACCCGGTCATCCACCTTGCCTGCCACCGAGGCGGCAAGCCCGTCTGGTCTGCGGAAAAGGCGGCGTTTCTCGCGCCCGGGAGCTTGAAGGGGCTCGAGGCTGCAGGCGGTGCCGCAGCGACGACGGGCCTCGCTGCCTGCCTCGGGGAAGGCGCCGCACGAGCTGAAGCCATCGTCAAGGAGTTCGGTCTGTCCTGCCCGCCGGTCGCCCTTCCCAAGGTCGAGGGCGACGAAGGCAGACATTCCCCTGCCCCGCTGTGGTCGATCCCCGGGGTCAAGGACAAGGCCTTCGTCGACTTCCAGAACGACGTGCATCTCAGGGATATCGGTCTGGCCGTCCGCGAAGGCTACAGCCATGTCGAGCTTGCCAAGCGCTACACCACCACCGGCATGGCCACGGACCAGGGCAAGCTCTCGAACGTCAATGCGATCGGGTTGATCGCCAAGGCACGCGGCGTCTCGCCCGCCGAGGTCGGGACGACGACCTTCCGCCCTTTCTACACGCCGGTATCCTTCGGTGCGCTGACCGGCGCGCATGCGGGCCATCATTTCCAGCCGGTCCGCAAGTCGCCGCTTCATGACTGGGCAAAGAAACACGGTGCCGTCTTCGTCGAGACGGGTCTCTGGTATCGATCCTCCTGGTTCCCGCTGAACGGTGAGCGGACCTGGCGGGAGAGCGTCGAGCGAGAGGTCCTGAACGTACGGAAGAATGCCGGACTCTGTGACGTCTCGATGCTCGGCAAGATCGAGATAACAGGAAGCGACGCCGCCGAATTTCTCAATCGCGTATACTGCAACGCCTTCCTCAAACTGCCCGTCGGAAAGGCGCGTTACGGGCTCATGCTGCGCGAGGACGGCTTCATCTACGACGACGGCACGACGAGCCGACTCGAGGAGAACCGCTTTTTCATGACGACCACCACCGCCTATGCGGCCGGCGTCATGAACCACCTCGAATTCTGTGCGCAGGTGCTCTGGCCGGAACTGGACGTGCGTCTTGCCTCCATCACCGACCAGTGGGCGCAAATGGCGATTGCCGGTCCGAAAGCACGCATGATCCTGCAGAAGATCGTCGACGAGGATATATCCGACGCGGCGTTCCCGTATCTTGCAGCGAAGGAGGTTTCGCTGTTTGGCGGCGCCCTTCACGGCTGCCTCTTTCGCATTTCCTTCTCCGGCGAGCTCGCCTACGAACTTGCGGTTCCGGCCAGCTACGGGGAAAGCGTCGCCGATGCACTCCTGGAGGCGGGGAAGGATCACGGCATCATGCCTTACGGCGTCGAGACGCTCAGCGTTCTGCGCATCGAAAAGGGCCATGTGACGCACAACGAGATCAACGGGACCGTCGTGCCGGCCGATCTGGGCTTCGGGAAAATGGTTTCGGCCAGCAAACCGGATTTCGTCGGCAAGGCGATGCTTCAGCGGGAGGGGCTGACTGCGCCCGACCGGCCGCAGCTGGTGGGCCTCGTACCGCTCGATCCGCAGCAGTCGTTCCGCAGCGGCTCGCACATTCTCGCCAAGGGGGCGGCAGCCACCCTCGAAAACGACGAGGGCTATGTCACCTCGAGCGCCTATTCTCCGCATGTCGGATCCACCATCGCGCTGGCGCTCGTCAAGAACGGCCGCAACCGTCACGGCGAAGAGGTGCTGGTCTGGAGCGGCCTTCACGGAGAATCCACGCCTGCACGTCTCTGCAATCCGGTTTTCTTCGACCCTCAGAACGAGAGGCTCCATGTCTGAATTCCGTCCAACCCTTCGTCCGGCGCTCGGCAGCAAGCAGACGGTCGCTTTCGCCGATTTCAGGCTCTCGCCACTTCCGGAAGGCACGATCATCCATGTTCTCGCCCGGCCGGGTCAGGAGGACATCGTGCCCTTTCTCGGCAGGTTCACCGACGCGGCTCCGCACGCTTTGCGCCCGGTTTCGCCCGACCAGTGGTTCATCATCAGCGACGCACCTATCCCGCATCAGGAAATGAAGAGCCTCTTTGCCGCCCTCGAACCGCGCGCCACCGGTGTCGATCAGAGCCACGGCCGCGTCCGCATCCGGATCGAGGGAAAGATGGCGCATCGCGCGCTTTCGAAAGGCACAGCGCTCGACCTCGACCCGTCCGCGTTCCCGATCGGGCAGTCCGCGGTGACGCTGATCGGCCATATCGCGGCCCATGTCACCCGCGTCGGAGCGGAAACCTTCGAGATCATCGTGCTGCGGGGCTTTGCAGAAAGTCTTTGGGACGACCTTGCCCGAATGGGCCTGGAATTTGGCTGAACCCCACTGTCGGATAGCGAACATGACGACGATCATCGACGGCAAGGCCGTAGCGGCTTCCATCAACGGGGCGATAAAAGACGCAAATGCCGAGCTGCAGCAGCAGACGGGCAAGAAAACAGGACTTGCCGTCATTATCGTCGGCGACGATCCCGCAAGTCATGCCTATGTCGGCGCAAAAAGCCGCATGGCCAAGGCGTGCGGCTTCTTTTCGGTACAGCATACGCTGCCGAAGGAAACGACGCAGCAGGAGCTTGCGGGCCTGGTGCATCAACTGAACGGCGATGACGGCATCCATGGAATTCTCGTGCAACTGCCATTGCCGGAACATCTGGACGCAGATGCCATCATTCAGTCGATCCGGCCCGAAAAGGACGTCGACGGCCTGCATGTCGCCAATGCCGGAAAGCTCGCAACCGGCGATCTGGAGAACGGCCTGATCTCCTGCACCCCGGCAGGCGCGATGGTCTTTGTGCGCCGCGTACACGGTCGCGATCTTTCCGGCCTGAATGCGCTGGTCATCGGTCGTTCGAATCTCTTCGGCAAGCCGATGGCACAGCTGCTGCTGAATGCCAATGCGACCGTGACGATCGCCCATTCCCGCACCACCGATCTGGCTTCGATTTGCCGCAACGCCGATATCGTGATCGCTGCGGTCGGCCGGCCCGAAATGGTCAAAGCGGACTGGTTGAAGCCGGGCGCCACCGTCATCGATGTCGGGATCAATCGTGTTCCCGCACCTGAGAAGGGGGAGAACAGGACGAGGCTGGTCGGCGACGTCGCCTTCGCGGAGTGCGCACCTTTTGCATCGGCTATTACGCCGGTCCCCGGCGGCGTCGGGCCGATGACTATCGCCATGTTGATGGCCAACAGTGTGATTGCAGCTCACAGAGCGTCCGGCCTGAAGGTGTCCGAACAGCTCTCGAAGCTGATATCCGGCTGAGCCCGCGCCCAGTACCGTCGATCAATACGGTCCCACCGAGTGGTGTAAATCCTTCGATGAATAGTCCAGCGACGGTCCGCCAATGGGATCGGACCGTCGCTGGCTCATTAGCTATTTGCCTCCGCCGGCCGAGCGCAAAGCAGCTTCGATCTTGCTCAGATTGAACGAACCAGGCGATTGGCTGGGAGGATAATCCTTCATCGTCTGCAGGAACTTCGCTGCCATGCCTTGGATCGGCACGATGACGAAGACGCGCTCCAGGAACCAATCATTGTAGGTGTTCGAATTGTGCTGCGCTTTCTCGAAGGGATCACGGCGCAGGTGAAAGAGCAGCGGCACGCGCAGCTCGGTGAAGGGTTCGCGCCAGACACCGAAGGCTTCGCCCCGATTTTCCAGGAAGACAACTTTCCAATCGTCGTAACGCGCCGCCACGACCTGACCATCGTCGTTCACGTACCAGAACTCACGACGCGGTGACTCGTTGACCTTGCCTTCCAGATAATCGAGCTGGTTGTGGCCGTCGATGTAGTTGCGGTAATGACGGCCGTTCAGATCGACCCCGTCAAGAAGTTTTTCCTTGATGTCCGGTGCCCCCGCGATGGCGGCGAAGGTCGGCAGCCAATCCTCGTGCGAGACGATACCGTTCAACGTCTTTCCGGCCGGGAAGCGACCGGGCCAGCGCACAAAGGTCGGAACGCGATAGGCTCCTTCCCAGTTCGAGTTCTTCTCGCTTCTGAAGGGCGTCGTGGCGGCATCCGGCCATGTATTGTAGTGAGGCCCATTGTCGGTGGAGTACATGACGACGGTGTTTTCGGCGATGCCGAGATCGTCCAGAAGCTGCAGCAGTTCGCCGACCTGCATGTCATGCTCGACCATCCCGTCATGGTACTCGTCGCCGCTCGGTCCCGATATCCCGGTATTGGACTCTTTCACATGCGTACGAAAATGCATCCGCGTGGCGTTCCACCAGACGAAGAACGGCTTCTGCGCCTCATGCTGACGTGAGATGAAATCCCGAGCCGCAGCGAGGGTTTCCGCATCGACCGTTTCCATCCGCTTTCTCGTCAGCGGCCCGGTGTCCTCGATCTTTCCGTCCGCGCTGGCCTTGATGACGCCGCGCGGGCCAAAATTCTTTCGAAAGTCCGTGCTTTTCGGATAGTCGCGGTTCTCAGGCTCTTCCTCGGCGTTCAGGTGGTACAGATTGCCGAAGAACTCATCGAAACCGTGGTTGGTCGGGAGGTGTTCGTCGCGGTCGCCCTGGTGGTTCTTGCCAAATTGACCCGTCGCATATCCTTGGCTTTTCAGGACGGTGGCCATCGTCACGTCGCTCTCTTGCCAACCTTCCTTCGCACCCGGTAGACCCACCTTCGTCATGCCGGTGCGAACGGGGACGTTGCCGCCGATAAAGGCGGCCCGACCCGCTGTGCAGCTTTGCTGACCGTAGTAATCCGTGAACGACAAGCCTTCCTGGGCAATCCGGTCGATGTTCGGGGTCCTGTAACCCATCATGCCACGATTGTTGTGGCTGATATTCCAGGTACCGATGTCATCTCCCCAGATGACGAGAATGTTGGGCTGTTTCCCGCCGGAAGCTGCCGGCTGTTGCTGAGCCTTTGCAGTGCCAACGCCCGTGACACCGCTTGCGGCAGCTGCAGCAAGCATCGTGCCGCCGAGCAGGAGGCTTCGACGATCTAAAGACAAGGAATCCTGCACTTTCTCGCGCTTTTCGGCATCTGGAGGGCTCATGCTTTGCTCCTGAATAGATAAATAGGTGTTTTTCCGATGCGCGGCTTGCATCCCTGCACATCAAGGCGTGGTCTTGCCGTGACAGCTCCCTGGAGCTGGAAACCGTTCCCAAGCTCGAGTGCCGGCCACGTAAGCCGGCCAGATTATCGGTCGGACGTACGGGCATGAGAAGTTGGACCAAGGGGCAATGCGACGGCGAGAGCCCGCCCGAGTAGACCTCCGGGCGTTGCGTGCTTTGCCGGCGGCGTGAGGAAAACGGTTTCCACCGGCGCACGCGAAGTGAGAAAGGAAATTCTCTAGAGATACATGCCCAGGCAGAGAATCGAAACGGCCAGCATCGGCAACCGTCGACTCCTCACGCGAAACATGGGGGCGATCGCGAGGGCTGCGAGAGAGGCGACCGCTGCGGCAAGAACGCTTCCGGCAGAGAGATACAGACCCAATGCTCCGACGAAAACCGCGGCTCCGACAGTCGTCTCGGCCGCGGATTCCCAGTTAAGGGATCCAGTGCGAAAAGCGGAAAGAAACGCAGGGCCGCTCAAGCCTAGAGCGAGCCAAATCAGCACAGAAGAGGAGAAGCCGAAGAAATCCAAGTTGCACCCGTACCCGACTGTGGTCGTGTTAGGGCAGCAATTTACGTGCCAACTTCCAGCCTCCCCTGGAATGGGCCGCAGCAGCGAACGAAAACGCGCGATGCGATAGTGATCGCTACGCCGAGGCACTTCTCCTCGATCCGCGTCATCGCGCCCGGTCACACTGGCCCATTTCCGAAATGTCGCTGGAACCACACAGAAATCCGTCCGTGCTATTGCTTCGCCCTTTTTATAGGCACATAAGCTTCGAAAAATAAGCAACTGCATCCGACGCTCCCGAATGATTGTCCCCCCTCCGCCACACGAAGTTCGAAAGTCCGGCCGTTTGCCGAGATTCAAGCTGTTCTCGCCGATTCTGGCGGGTGCAACGCTGAAAGAGCGCTTGATCGGCTGTATCGGAGCGTTGATCGGGATTTGTGTCACCGGCCTGGTTTGCGGGTTCGTTTTTGGGGACGACCCCCAGTTGCCGCTGATCGTTGCGCCCATCGGCGCCTCTGCCGTCTTGCTCTTTGCCGTGCCGGCCAGTCCGCTTGCGCAGCCTTGGTCGATCATCGGCGGAAACACGGTTTCCGCCCTGATCGGCGTCTCCGTGACCTATATCGTGGCGGACCAGATGCTTGCCATCGGCCTGGCAGTCGCTCTGGCGATTCTTGCGATGTCGCTCACGCGATCGCTTCATCCGCCAGGAGGCGCCGCCGCGCTGACGGCTGTCATCGGTGGAGCCGCGGTCGCACGCTCAGGTTTTTGGTTCCCGTTCATACCCGTTGCGATCAACTCCCTGATCCTCGTCGGATTGGGCATTGTGTTTCATAGGCTGGCGCGCCGCCAATATCCTCATCGGCCCGGAATTGCGCCGGTGAATACACATGCGACGGCGGATCCTCCACCTGCGCTTCGTGTCGGCTTCAATTCCGAGGACATAGACTCGGCAATCGCGCGGTTGAATGAAACACTCGATATCAGCCGGGAGGACATCGATGCCCTCTTGAGGGAAGTCGAACTGCAGGCCCTCGTCCGACAGAGGGGAGAGTTGACTTGTGCCGACATCATGTCCCGCGACGTCGTAACCGTGCCCGGCGACACGACCCCCGAGCATGCACGATACCTGTTGTTGAAGCACGACATTCGTACACTTCCAGTGCTTGACGAGAACGAGAAGCTTCAGGGTACGGTGGGCCTGCGGGAGCTCGCCGGCAAAGAGCCCGGCAGCAAACTGCCGATAAGCGCGGCAGCTACCGCCAGGCCATCCGACCCTGCGATCGGCCTGCTCCCCCGCCTGACGGACGGGGCGACACACGCCGTCGTCATTCTCGACGACGGCGGCAAGGTTGTGGGCATCATATCCCAGACCGATCTGCTCGCAACTTTGGCCAAAAGTCTCTCGCATAATGGTCTGTCCGAAATAATGCAGGGCAACGGGCAGGGTATCTGAGGCGTCGAGCCGTGGATATTATATGCAGGACCAGGTCGTCCGGGCGCTAGATGCGTGTTTTTGGCGCCGGTGCTCGGTCCGAGTCACCCGAATTGGGTTCTCCCTTTGGCTCGATTAGAAGAACCTTGACCTCCATCTCTGCCCGGGGACGATGCACAACGCCTTTCGGAACCACAAACAGCTCGCCAGCTCTGACCACCTGAGAGGGTTTCGCTTCGATGTCCATAATCATTTCGCCCTCCAGGACGTAGAAGAAATCGTCCGTGGTCTCATGCTTGTGAAATGGGTATTCCCCTTTAAACTTGACGACCATGACATCGTTGTCGTTGTAATCGGACACGACGTGCGGATCCCAATGGCTCGAAAACAGAGCCAGCTTCTCGGAAATATTGATTGGTTTCATCGGATATCCTTTCGGCTGTTCGCCGCAACGATCGGGGAAGGTGATTTGATCCGACGCGAGTTCTCCGACCCGCTTCAGACGCCGGCACAGGACGCGGCGGCCCTCAATCCCGCCCGAATGCGATCCAGCATAGACCGATCTGCCTTAGCTGAGGAAACGAGATAAGCGGGGTAGGCAAATTCCGGACTGTTGGGAACGAGCTCGAGACTGCCGTCCGCAAGATAGGGCCGAACGAAGCCCTGCCGAAAATATCCGGATCCGCCGACTGCCAGAATGTAGTCGAGAGCAAGCGGCCCATAACTGATCGCCACCACCGGACTCGGACCGCCCGGAAAAGCCGCCCTATAGCTGCCGGCAAAATCCTCTCCCCAATCGATGCCAACGAGGTCTTCCGGTCCGGGCGGCTGCGGCATGGCCGTCGTGCGGACGAAAACGAGTTTTTCCTCGAAAAGCAGCTCCGTAAGCGTGCCTGGACGATTTGGCGCTCCATAAAGGACCGCCGCGTCAAGTGAACCGTCCTGCACGAGCTCCATCAGCCGCTCCGATCTGTCGATCGACGTTCGAATGGCCACGCTGGGGCATTCGCGGCGCATCCACAAAAGCCAATGCTTCAACAGTGGATCCCACAGACTGAGCTCCGCACCGATCGTCACCATGGCCTCACGCCCCGGGGGCAAAGCGACCGTGGTTCGCGCCGCCTCCCATACTTGCACCAGGCTCGTCGCAAAACGGAAAAACTGCTCTCCGGCGGGGGTCAGCCTGGCACCGGCCTTGTTCCGAATGAACATGGGCCTGTCGAGTTGTTCCTCGAGCACGCGAATTCGCGCACTGACTGCGGTCTGGGAGATGTTCAGATTGGCAGCGGCATTCACGAAACTTCCTGTCTTGACCACCTCGAGGAACGTACGCGCAATGCTGATGTCCATCTTCGCCCCGCGCAAATAGCGTCGCCACGTCAGCCTGACTGCCGGCGGCACGCACTCATCAAATAAGTGCAGAATATTTGCGGTTAACCAGCAATTCAATTCGTTTGTCAGCGGAATTCCCGCTTGCCATCCTGGTCCGCGTGCCTCGGCTGATCCCGACCAGCCACGCTGCTTTGCTGCCATCTGATGAAGGGCCCTACTGCCGATGTTCGAGCGAAAATCCTCTGACAGAGCCGAAACCACGGCTGCAGCCCACGGGGTCGCGACCGACCCGGCATTCGGCTCCGTGGTGCCGCCACTATACTTGTCCAGCACCTACGAGTTCGCCGGTTTCGACACGCCGCGCGCCTATGACTACGGCCGCTCTGGAAATCCGACCCGTGACTTGCTGGCGCAAGCACTTGCGAAGCTCGAGGGAGGCGCCGGCGCGGTCGTCACGCCGAGCGGCATGGCCGCGCTCGACCTCCTGTTAGGGCGCTTGAGGCGAAACGATCTCGTGCTGGCACCACATGATTGCTATGGCGGTACATTGCGACTGCTGAAGGCGCGTGCCGATCTGGGGCACCTCACATTCCGGCTTACCAACCAGAGGGATCTCGGCGGATTCGAGGCCGCACTAGCGGATGCTCCGGCTCTCGTCCTCATCGAGAGCCCCAGCAATCCCCTGATGCGCGTCACCGACATTGCCCGATTGTCCAGTCTCGCCAAGGCGGCAGGCTCCGCCGTGGCCGTCGACAACACGTTTCTCTCCCCCGCTCTCCAGCGGCCCCTTTCTCTCGGAGCCGATTACGCCATTCACTCGGCGACCAAATTCCTGAACGGGCATTCGGACGTCATCGCCGGTGCGGTGATCGCTGCCGAGCCACAGGAGGCACGTGATCTCAAGCGCTGGGCCAACGTCACCGGGGCAGTCGCTGCACCTTTCGATGCCTGGTTGACTTTGCGCGGGCTGAGAACGTTGTTTGCGCGAATGTCCAGCCAAGAACGCAGCGCCATGACGATCGCCGAATATCTCGACGCCCATCCTGCGGTGCGGCACGTCCACTACGCGGGGCTTCCGGATCACGCAGACCACGAAGTCGCAAGACGGCAGCAGCGCGGCTTCGGCGCCATGATGAGTTTCGAACTTGAAGGGGGCGTTCCCGCCGTTCGGCGGTTCCTGGCACATGTTGGCTGCTTCACATTGGCCGAGTCGCTTGGAGGGGTCGAAAGTCTCGTAGCTCATCCGGCCACCATGACCCATCTCGACATGGGGGCTGAAGCCAGAGAGAGCGCGGGTATTCGCGACGAGCTTCTCAGACTTTCGATCGGGCTGGAACACATTGACGATCTTCTGGAAGGACTTGAACTTGGATTGGGCGCCTGTTGAGCGAAGATCGATTGAGGAGGTAGACAGGGATGGACATCGACGATGATATTCCGCCGACTTTTGCGTCGCCACCCTGCTTGATGCACGAACTCGACCCGGCCTATGCGGGCCTGTCATCCGACCGGTCGATCTGTGCCGATGTCAGGCGGTGGCGGACAAGCGAACGGGCTCGCCTCATCGCGCAACGCCTGGCCATATCTCCCGACCTTCGGGCCGCTTGCGAAGCGCAGATCGTCAGCCGTCTACTTGCCGAGATCGGACCCGTGCGCGGCCGTGTGGTCAGCGTCTACTGGCCGTTTCGGGGTGAGCCCGATCTCAGACCGCTGATTCGGCAAATAGCCGATGACGGCGGCCGATGTGCGCTCCCGGTCGTGGTCGAAAAAGGACAGCCTCTGGAGTTTCGCATCTGGCGGCCAGGCGACAAACTCGTCCGTGGTATCTGGAACATACCCGTTCCGGCCAGGCCTGTTTCATGCACCCCCGATATCGTCGTCGCCCCGGTCGTGGGCTTTGATCCGTCGTGCTATCGGCTTGGTTATGGCGGGGGCTATTACGACCGGACACTGGCGGCAATGGCGGCGACGCGTCGCGTGCTGGGCGTTGGTTTCGCACAGTCGAGGATAAGGACTATTTATCCTCAGGCGCATGACATCCGGATGGACGCCGTGGTGACCGAATCGGGCACAGATCATGCTAGCGTGCGTTGAATTCCGATTGGGCAGCGGGCATCGAATCGAGAACGTGGCGCCTTGGCGAAAATTGTTCTAGGTTTCTCCGCGGGCTTGGGTCGACTTGTGGACGGCTGCGGATCGGGTGTCGCGATGGACGAGCAACGACGGAGCTACCGGCAACGGCTCATTGCGCTGGCAGCCGCCAGTATCGGCACTCTCGCGGCCAGTGCGATCTCCTACGGAGCGGCGATCTATCGCGCCGCCAATCCCGAACCCCTGCGCGCCGCCGGGCCGGGCGAGACGGTCGATACCGGGCGATGGCACGTGACTATCGCCGGAGCCCGCGTGAGCGATGTCCCCCCTTCCGGCAGGAGACCGCCCGAACCGAAAACTTTCCTGCTTGTCGATTTCGAGGCCGGCAACCGCTCGGCGGCGACCGCCCACCTGCCGGCGAAACTGCTCACCTTTGCCGGCCTGGAGGCGAAACTTGCCTCCCCCAACTTCTATTTGACACGGGACAAGGCGTTCAGCCCCGGCCTGCACCCGGGCATGCCGGAGAGTTTGACCGCCGTATGGGAATGGCCGGCGGGGGAAATGCCGCCGCGTGAGCTGGACCTGCTGATCGGGAGCCAGATCTACAAGAAACGCGACAATCTCTATGGCGCCTCCAACTGGTTCGACCGTGATCCGGTGGCGGTGGTGTCCCTGACTGTTGAGCAGGAAGCGGCGAGGGCAAGGCAATGAAGGCCTTCGCAAATATCGTCGCCCTGCTCCTGGCGACGGCGGCGCTCTACGGCATGCAGCACTCGACGCCCTCCTACAGCGAAATCCTGTCGCCCGTGGCGGTGCCGGCCGCGCAGGGAAAACCGGCGCAGGCCGAACGCTTCGTCTTCGGGGTCGCCAAGGTGCATCTCGCCCGGCAACTGGTCGCTTCGCATTTCGGCGAGCCGCGTACCTACACCACCTCCGGAAAATGGCTTGTCGTCGAAGCGGCGGCGAAGGCGCAAGACCGATCGATATCGCTGACCTCGGCTGCGTGGCGCGGCCCCTCCGGCCTTCGCTTTGCCATGAGCACGCGCATCGGCAGTTCGCTCGGGCTGTTGGGTGCCGAGCGCCTGGAGCCCGGGATTCCACGCCCGGTTCTGCTGATATTCGAGCTGCCCGAGGACCAGATCGAGGGCGGTACACTGCTGGTCGCCGAGACCGCGCTGACTCCCCTGTCCGAGCAGGTGGAGATCGCCATGGACAGCGTGCCGCCGGAAAGCAGGCACGAGTCCCTCACCCTTGCACGCGGCGGCCGCATCATGCCCTGGTCGCTGGAGTTTCAGCAATGAGCGCACGGGCTTCGTCACGGGAGAGAACGAGCTACTGGATCAGCCTCGTATCGCTGCTCGCCGCCGTGCCGCTCGCGGTCCTCGTCGGGTCCCGGGGCGAATTCGCCGCATGGCTGCAACGGCGCATGCAACCACCTGTGACCGTCGAGCGCGACGGCAGCGGGCAAGGCGCCGGCGGCAGCTGGCGGCTCACATCGCTGCGCCGCCTGCCGGGAACCTTGCCGGACACGAGCCTCATGCTGGCGGAAATCGACGTCTCGGTCCAGGCAGCGGACGTCTTGAAGCAGGCCTTGCCCTGCGCGCTCTCGCTGACGGATGGCGCTGGCCGCCGCTGGGACCCGCTGCCGCTGCCCGGCCGTCTTTTACGCCAGGCTGATCCGGCAATTGCCGACAGGCCGCAATGCACGACGCTGACGATCGGTGAGGCCGGCGAGGCGTCGCTTCGCGTGGTCTAGCTCTTTCTCGTGCCGCGGCAGGCAGACGGGTTCACCCTGTCGCTTGCCCTGACCGGCTCGCCTCCGATTCTCTTGAAATAACGCTTTTCCGGTGACCATAAGCCTGTGGGACGCCGGCTTCGCCGGATCGGGATACGGCGTATTCCAGCATGGCGGCCAGCAGGGCGATCCGCACCGGACCGAAAAGGATTCCGCCGTCGAGCTCGGTCGGACTGCCGACCAGAACGGCCAGGACGTCGCCTATCCGCTGCCAGGTTTCGAGGTCGTACGGGCCGAGATGACGGGTTGCGCCGTACCACGCCCAGGCGGGGAGCCAGCTGGTGGCGCGGTAAAGCACGACGAAGGCGAGCAACGTCCCGAGACCGGCGCCGAGCACCGTGCGCAGGCAGGCCCAGACCGGCCGGTAGCGGGTCCGATAGCCTCCGAGGAAGTGGGCGGCGAAATCGGCCAGCCATCTGCGTAGCGTGGTGGCGCGAGCGGGCGGCGACGGAGCGGCGACGGGTTTTGCCGAAACGTCGTAGCCATAGACGATGGCAGCCATTACGAGCCAGACGAGCGGCAGGAGGGCGTAGAAGAACAGTTCCTGCGCCTGCGTGACGAGCCCAGGCTCCTGGAACTCCACCGCAGTGCCGCCCGCTGCCGCGTGTGCTTCCATGGAAAATCCGGCGATGCCGGCTTCCACCGCATCGAGAAACGCGCCGGCGCCGAGCCAGCTTATGAAGTCGTCCTTCCATCTGTCCAGCGCATAGAGCCCGATGAAGATCCAGCTCGCGTCCGCCGCCACGATAACGAAACGCAGCCACGGCAACTGCAGGCGCCCGTTGGCGCGCTTGGCAAGCCATCGCACGAACCAGCAGGCGAGGATCGCCGCAATCAGGCTGCGCGAGCGCAGGAGCTCGAAAATCTGTAACCGTTCTCCCAGTGCCACCCGATCCAGGGCGAGACGCGAATACTCGCGCACCGTGTCGCCGAGGAAACCCCACGCGGCGTAATAGGCGAAGAACGGCAAGAGGGCTGCGGAGGCAATCACCAGAAGGCGATTCAACTGCCGTTCCTTCTTCGTCGAGCCGGCAGCTGGCGCCACGCCGCGCAACGCGGCGAGCACCGGCAGGCCGGGACGCAGGATCGCGAACATCGCAATGACCACCAGCAGCTTGACGAGGACGACAAGCGACAGCGTTACCATTCCGCCAAGGGGGGTTTTCAGGCCGACGCCGACCGCAGCCTCGAGGAGCAGGACACGCGCGATATATCCGAGCGTCGCGGCAAGCAGAAGCTGCGGCCAGAAACGCGCAAGAAGGCGCGCCGTCAATGCCGCCAGTCCGCCGATATCCTTGAGCATCCCCATGCCCCGAACCTAACCATAACCTTCCGGGCGCTCAACCGGGCAATTAGATGGAAAAATGGCGGTCCGCGGGGCTGCACTACGGAAGGATTGAACGCCCCGTATTGCTATGCTGAAAGCGACCCTGCAGACAGCCGCCGTAACTCGACCTTAAACGCGACGTGGCAGGCAACATCAGTATCAGCCGCGCTAACTTGCGCGAAGCCCGGAGGCAATATAGATCGCGTCCAGCGCCTTCATGTTGCCGATGGCATCCTGGCCGCCCGTCGGCAGCGAAGTCCCATTGTTTACCGCGTCCACGAATGCAGCCAGTTGGTAGTCGTAGGTGGTGCCGGCAGCTAACGTGAACTCGCGGTAGCTGTCCCCGAACCATTCCCGGATGGAATGTCCCTTGTGCGGCAGGCAGGGGTTGTCGACCTCGATCGCGCCCTTCTCGCCCTCGACCCGAAGCAATCCCCGAAACGGCGGGCTGGCGATGTCTGCAACCAGTTGCGCTTCAACCCCGCCTGCAAAGCCCATCGACACCTCCATCCGCTGATCGACGTTCAGCGGCGTAAGCTCGGCATGCGCGGAGAGGATCTCGGGCTCCTGGCCCATGAAGCTGCGCAGCCAGTGCAGCGGATAGCATCCGAGATCCATCATGGCTCCGCCACCCTGCGCCGGGTCGTGCCGGATGTTGTGCGGATCGAACGGGATATCGACATGGAATTCCGCCCGCAACGCGCGGATCTCCCCGAGCGCTCGCGACGCCTTGCGCGCAAGAAGATGCAGGAAGACGGGATGGTAACGGTCGTGGAACGCTTCGGCCAGCACTCTCCCGGCAGTCTCGGCTGCCTCGACCATCAACTCCGCCTCGTCGGCCGTCATCGCCAGAGGTTTTTCGCAGAGCACATGCTTGCCGGCCTTCAGCGCCTTGATCGACCACTCGGCGTGCGCGGCCGGCGGCAGAGCATTGTAGATGATGGTGATGTCCGGATCCGACAGAAGCTCGTCATAGCTTGAATAACCCTTCGTGATCCCATGCAGCCGCGCATAGGCCTCGACAGCGGCGCGACGCCGGGAGGCGACCGCATGGATGACGCAGTCGTCACGACGACGCGCTGGCTGAATGATGGACCGCGGCGCGATGCCGGCCGCGCCTAGAATACCGATCTTGTGCATCGGTCTGCTCCTCAATCGAAAAAGGCGTGGTCTTCCGGCGACAGGTAGGCTTTGGCGCGTTCGGCGATGATCTCCACGCCCATGCCCGGCCGGTCCGGAACGTCGATCATGCCGTTGGTTACGATCGGAGCCGGGAACCCATCGACCAGATCCGTCCACCACTCCGGATCCGCCGTCGTGTATTCAAAGGCGATAAAATTGGCGGGGAGGGTCGCAGAAACCTGGACCAGGGCCGCCAGCCCCAGCAGCCCGTTCGCGGTCCCATGGGGGGCTACGGTGATGCCATGCAGATCCGCGTATTCCGCGATCCATTTCAGTTCAGCGATTCCCCCTACGTCGGCGGGGTCCGGTCCGATCACGTGAACGGCGTGGGATTCGATCAGGTCCTTGAAGTTCTGGCGCAGATAGATCTGCTCCCCAGTATGAATAGGCGTCGTCGAGCATCGGGTGAGTTCCCTGTAGACGCCGGCATTGACCCAGGGCGTGTAGTCCCCCGACAGGAGATCCTCGAGCCACAGGAGGTTGAAGGGTTCGAGCATCCGCGCCAGACGGATCGCGTCCGCCAGCATCCAGCCCGGTCCGCAGTCCAGCGCCAGCCCCACCGTGTCGCCAGCCACCTCCTTCATGGCCGCTACGCAGTCTACGAGATGCTTGAGGCCTTTTTCCGTGACTGGACCCCGATCGAGAGCGCCGTGAAAGGGGCTGGCGCTCGGCTCCCCATAGTAGAAGTTCGGCACTTCGCGCTTCATCGGCGAATGAAAGCCGATCGGCTGCTTGATGATGGTGAAGCCCTCCGGCAGGGCCATCATCTTCGCGATGTCGTCGGCATAATCCTGCGGTTCATGGCCGGCGAAGGGAAATCGCATCGAGCCGTTGTAGACCCGCACCCGGTCACGCACCTTCCCACCAAGCAGCTTGTGGACGGGCAGGCCCGCCGCCTTTCCAGCAAGGTCCCAGAGCGCCATTTCGATGACGCTGACGGCACTCCCCCAGGGCTTGAACCCGCCTCTCTGGCGAATCTTCAGCATCACCCTCTCCACGAGGGTGGGGTCTTCACCGATCAGCGCATCGCGGAAGGCCATGATGTGCGGCTTCAGGTAGGGCTTCCAGGTTTCCGCCTGGGCGAAGCCCGATATGCCTTCGTCCGAGACGATCCGGACGATCGGGCTCTTGCCGATGACGGCACATTTGATGTCGACGATTTTCATGCGGGTTCCCCCCAAGGCACAATTCAGACTGGAATGACGGCACTGATGGCCTTGGCGGTCTCTATCGCAGCCAGGCGGATCTCCTCCATGCGGCTGGGCTGGGTGCCGGCCAGGAACGGCACGCTGACCGCCGCCAGCATCCTGCCGCTGCGCGTGAACACCGGCGTTGCGAAAGCCTGGATGCTGGGGGCGTTCTCCCCCTTGTCCTGCGCCCATCCGAGACGCCTGATGCGGGCGAGTTCGCTGCGCAGCCGTTTGGGATCCGTGATGGTCTTAGCGGTGAAGGCAACGAGCGGACGCGCGAGCCAGTAATCCAGGTCTTCTGGCGGCAGATAGGCGAGCAGCAGCTTGCTCGCCGCGCCAGCATGGATGGGCATGCGCTGCCCCGGCGCCACTGTCAGGGCATACTCCCGCTTGCCCTGAGCTGCCGCGAGAACAAGGATTCCCTCCTGATCGAGGATACTCAGCTTGACCCCCTCGCCCAGTTCGGCGGCCAGCTTGTCGAGATACGGCTGGCAGAGGGCGGCAAGGTCGAACTCCGTCGCCCGGACGCCGACATGGGCTGCAAGCGACAGCAGCCGGCGTCCCAGGTGATAGCTGCCCGTGTCGTCACGGTAGACGATGTCATGCTGCTGCAGCGAGTTGAGGATCCGGTAGATGGTCGTTCGGGGAAGCTTGAGCGCCTCCGTCAATTCGCTGATCGAAAGTCCCCTGTCCTTGCGTTCGATCTCGCACAGCACATCCATCATCCGGTCTATGACCGGGATCGTGTGCTTGCTCACGCCATCTTCTGCGGCTTCGCTCATCGGCACCTGCCCTGTTGACAAAACTCGGCTCGTCATTAGCATACATATATGAACTGTCAAAGTTCATATTTGGATAGCCGAAGGAGGCGGACGTCCGAATTCGGTTTCACGCTGACATGCCGCGAAAGTGCACCCGCACGGCGACAAAACACCCCAGCGAAATGAAAACCACCAGCACCCTCCCTCATTGGCCAAGTACAGGGGCTCAGAATGCTGACCGTTTCCGCAATTACCCATGTCGCCATAAGGGTGCAGGATATCGCCCGCACCCTCGATTTCTACATCAACAAGCTGGGCTTTTCGGAGCTTCTGCGCCTCGACCGCGACGGGCGCCTCTGGCTCGTCTATCTGCGCATCACCGACGATCAGTATCTTGAGGTCTTTCCGGAGGGCCGGGGCGGAGACGCTCCAGGAGCGGAGGCCGTGGGATACAACCACATGTGCCTTTCCGTCCCGAGCATAGATCAGACCGTCCGCGAGCTTGAAGCCGCTGAAATTCCGCTCTTCCGACCGAAGGTCCAGGGCGCCGACGGCAATTGGCAGACTTGGATCGTGGACCCGGACGGGCATCGCATTGAGCTTATGGAGATGGCCTCGGACGGAATGCAGGCGAAGGCGATTGCCCGCCTCCGGGGGAACTGATCATGCCCAGGATCAACTATCTGACGGCAATCGATTTTGGCCCGGGAGAGCTGAAAGGCCTTCCCGCAGCCATGGCTGAGCTCGGAATATCTCGGCCGCTCTTCATTTCCGACCAGGGCCTGGCCTCCTCGGGGCTGGCCGACAAGGTGCAGGCTTTGATGCCTGAGGTGACCGCCTCCTATCTCGAGACGCCCTCGAACCCGACGGAAGCTGCCGTCTCCGATGCGCTCGAGGTCTATCGCGCGCGTTCTTGCGACGGCGTGATCGCCCTCGGCGGCGGCTCGCCGATCGACCTGGCAAAGGGCGTCGCGCTCCGGGCAACGCATGAGGGATCGCTGGAGCAGTACGCCGCCATCTACGGCGGCGTAGAGCGCATCCGACCAACCGTCGCGCCGGTCATTGCCATCCCGACAACGGCCGGCACCGGCGCAGAGGTCGGGCGCGCGGCACTGCTCACGCTGGACGACGGCCGCAAGCTTGGTTTCATCAGTCCGCACCTCATCCCGCGGCGCGCCATCTGCGACCCGCTGCTCACGCTCGATCTGCCACCGGCGCTCACCGCAGCGACGGGACTTGATGGCCTTTCCCACTGCATCGAAACCCTGTTTTCGCCGCGCTTCAATCCGACCGCGGAAGCGATCGCGCTGGATGGCGCGGGCCGCATCTGGAGAAATCTTCCCCAGGCGTTCGCCGTGCCGGGCGACATCACAGCCCGCAGCGAGGTCATGCTCGGAGCACTCCATGGCGGTCTGGCTTTCCAGAAGGGTCTCGGCGCCGTCCATTCGCTCAGCCATGCGCTTGGCGGCCTGAAGGAGCCCAGGCTTCATCATGGCACGCTGAACGCCATCCTCATGCCGATCGTCGTACGCTTCAATGCTGCGGCGGTCGGTGACAAGCTGAACAGGTTGCGGGCAGCCATGGGACTTCCGGCAGGCGCCGACGTGCCTGGCGAATTGGAAGCCTTGAACCGCCGACTGAACATGCCCGCCGGCCTGGCGGCCATGGGCGTCACCCCAGGATGTTTCGACTGGGTCATCGAGCGGGCGCTTGCCGATCACAGCCACGCCACCAACCCTCTGCCTCCGACAGCGGAGGACTATCGCGCCATGCTGCAGGAAGCCTTGGCCCAACCCGGCAGGAACCGCCCATGAAGATCACGGCCCAGAAAGTATTTGTCGCGAACGCCCAGAGGACGAACTTCGTCTTCGTCAAGCTCTACACCGACGACGGGATCGAGGGCGTCGGCGAGGCAACGCTGGAATGGAAGACGAAGACCGTCGTCGCGGCTCTGGAGGAGCTGGAACGGGTCCTCGTCGGCCGCGATCCCTTTGCCGTGGATGCCATCATCGAGCAGCTCCACAGGGACAGCTACTGGCGAACGGGCGCCGTCTTCCGCACGGCGCTCGGTGGCATCGAGGCCGCCCTCCTCGACATCAAGGGCAAGGCGCTCGGCGTTCCCGTCTTCGAACTGCTCGGCGGCAAATTCCGTGATCGTGTCGAATGCTACGCCAACCACTGGTTCTTCGGTGCAACAAAACTCGAGGAATACGCGGCCAATGCCCGCAAGGCAGTCGCTATGGGGTACCGGGCCCTGAAATGGGATCCTTTCGACACCGCGGATCTTGAAATGGACCGTCGGCAGCGACGCCGGACGATCGAGATCGTCGAGGCCGTCCGAGATGCGGTGGGGCCCGACGTCAATCTGATGCTCGACGTCCACGGCCGCCTCAATGTCCCGACGGCGATTGCCATGTGCCGGGCACTGGCACCCTTCGATCTGACGTGGGTCGAAGAGCCGACGCCGCCGGAAAACATCGATGCGCTGGCAGAAGTGCGTGCCGCCAGCCCGGTGCCGATCGCTGCCGGCGAACGCTGGTACGAACCGGGGAAATTTCTCGAGGCCCTGTCCAAGAAGGCTGTCGATATCCTGCAGCCCGACGTGTCGCACGCCGGCGGGATGAGCGAGACGAAACGAGTTGCGCATCTGGCGCACACGCATCTCATTCCTGTCGCGCCTCACAATCCCGTCGGGCCGGTCATGAACGCCATGACGCTGCACGCCTCGCTCGCCATGCCGAATTTCTCGGTCTTCGAGACCGTATCGATGGATGTCCCCTGGCGCAAGGAACTTGTCCGGGAAACCCTGCAGTTCGACAAAGGGGCAATTCTGGCGCCCACAGCGCCGGGTCTCGGCGTCGAACTGATCGAGGAAGCCTGCGAGCGCTTTGCCTATCAGCCAACCAATGTTCCGCTCTTCGATGGGTCCATGAACACGACCGGCGTAGCGACGGGCGCTCACACATTCGCGGCGGACGAAAGCGAATAGAAGTCACGGGAAAGGGAGTTGACACCGGCTCCCCTTCGCCACATAGTTATATTTAGAACAAGTGCAGTTCAAATATGAACTCACTTAAGCAGCAACGGGGGGAAAGCTGCTTGAAGGTCGGAATCTCATTGTATGGGCCGCTTCTGAGCGAAGCGGGTGCCCGTTTCGCCAGTCAGCTCGGAGTGGAAGACGTCGTCGTCCACCTCACCGACTATGGACGGAACGCGGACGCGAGCGCCTATGCCGCGGGTGGCGTCGTCGGCCCGATCAACGGCGAATGCATCGATGCGCCTCTGTGGTCCTATGATCGCCTGACGGACCTGGTGGCGATGCTCTCGCGACACAACCTCAGGGTCGCCGCCCTCGAGAACATCTCGCCCAACTTCTGGTCCGACATTCTGCTCGACGGTCCGAAGAAGGATGCGCAGATGCAGGACCTTCAGGACCTCGTCAGGAACATGGGGCGTCTTGGCATACCTGTTCTCGGATATAATTTTTCCATCGCCGGCGTGTGGGGATGGCAGCGCAAGCCGGTGGCGCGCGGCAATGCGGTGACGGCCGTCTTCGCCATCGACGAATTCGACGCTGAAAGCCCTGTCCCCGACGGCATGGTCGGCAACATGCGCTACCGCCTGGCCGTTCCCGGGGCAAAGCCTCAGACGGTTGACGAGGCCACACTTTGGTCGCGGCTTCATTGGTTCCTGGAGAAGCTTTTACCGGTAGCGGAAGAATTTCGCGTCCGGTTGGCCGCGCATCCGGACGATCCGCCGGTCGAACGGCTGCGCGGCACCGCGCGGCTGGTCAACAGCCACGCCAAATACGACCGGCTTCTTTCGCTCGTAGAGAGCCCGGCCAACGCGCTGGAATTCTGCGTCGGCTCATTGGCGGAAATGCCCGATGGCGACGTCTATGAGACGACCCGCCGTTTTGCCCGTCGAAACGCCATCGCCTATGTCCACTTCCGCAATGTCCGCGGAAAGGTGCCGAACTACGTGGAGACCTTCGTGGACGACGGTGACGTCGACATGGCCCGCATCGTGCGCGTGCTCCACGAGGAAGGATACGACGGGATACTGGTTCCTGACCACGTTCCGGAACTCGAGTGCCCGGCCCCATGGCACGCCGGACATGCCTACACGATCGGCTACATGAAGGCGCTTGTCGCACACGCAGACGCCTTGACCAGAAGCTCTTCCGGGTCCGCCGGCCATCGGGCCGAGGAACCCTCGGCGGCTGCGGAATAGATCATGCCAGCCACACGGCTGGAAAACAGACAACGGATTCAGTTGGGAGGTAAACATGAAAACGTTGACTATGAAGCTGGCGATGGCCGCAACAGCGTCGTTTCTGGCAATGTCGGCCGCTGCTTGGGCTGGCGAAGTGGTCTGGTGGACGCCGAACTTCAACGAGGCCCGTGCCCGGGATCTCGTGGAGAAATTTCAGGCTGCCAATCCGGACGTGACAGTGAAGCTTGAAATCACCACCACCGACGGACTGCCGCAGCGCATCCTGACGGCCCTGCAGTCGGGAGCTGCGCCGGACGTCATCGACGTGCAGCATGGCTGGGTGAACGGCTACGCTCAAAATAACCTGGTCCTGCCCGTCGACGAGGTGTTGACCGATCGCGAGGACTACATTCCCGCCGCCCTGGGGTACGACACTTGGGACGGCAAGCTGTGGGGCATTCCCTACCGGATCGAAACCCATGCCGTGATCATCAACAAGGGCGACTACAAGGCGGCCGGTCTCGATCCCGAAAACCCGCCGACCACGTGGACCGCCTTCAAGGACGCTGCCAAGAAACTGACCACCAACGGGAAGTCCGGCTTTGCGATCACGGGCGGCGGAGAAGTCGGCAACACCATCTTCCGGTCCTTGCCCTTCATGTGGATGCTGGGTGGCGGCATCATCTCGGATGACGGCAAGCAGGTCCTGGTCAACAGCCCGGAATCCATCGAAGCCGTGACCTTCTACACCGACTTCCTGAAGGAAGGCATTTCGCCGTCGTCGACGCTGGAGAATGACGGCACCGCCAATCGCCGGCTGTTCATCGCCGAGACGGTGTCGATGTATCAGTCCGGTCAGTTCGATATCCAGTCTATCCGCAAGGAAAACCCCAATATCGACATCGGCGTAATCCCGGTCCCCCATCCCGACAACGGGAAGACGGCAGCGATCCTCGGGGGGTGGAGCTTTGTCATTCCGAGCGAGGCGAAGAACCCCGACGACGCGAAGAAGCTCCTGGGCTTCCTTGCCGAGGCGGAGAACCAGGCCGTTCTGACCGACACCTTCCCCGCCCGCCTGTCTGCTATGGAAGCCGAACGCTTCAACGACCCGATCCTGCAGGTCTTCAAGGAAATGCTCCCGTTCGGACGGCCCGTGCCGGCCCATCCGAACTGGGTCCAGATATCCCAGGCCTATTTCGATGGGATCCAGCGCATCCTTCTCGGCGACGAGGACGTCAAGACCGCCATGGATGGCGCCGCCGAAGAAATCGAAGGGCTTCTTTAGATCCCTCCCGTCCGGAAGGCGCTCGGCATCCTGCCGACGCCTTCCCGTCCTGTAATCAGGAATGAAATCGGATGCAGAAACAATCCACTGGATACCTGTTCGTTTTACCCGCGCTCATGGTGCTGGGCATGCTGATCGCTTATCCGGTCGCCTATACCGGGCTGCTGAGCGTCACGGACAATGCCGGAAATTATGTCGGGCTGGACAACTTCCGGCGCATTCTGTCCGCGCGCGCCACACCGACGGCATTCTGGAACACCCTCTGGTGGGTGTTCGGGTCCATCGTCTTTCAGGTCATCCTCGGCGTCCTGACGGCAATCCTGCTGAACCAGAACTTTCGCGGCAGGGCCGTCGTCCGCTCTGTGACCCTGGTGCCGTGGGTGGTGCCGGGCATCGTTGCCGCAACCACCTGGGCATGGATGCTCCACACGGAGTTCGGCATCATCAACTACATGCTCACGAGCCCGGGTCTGATCGACGAGCCGGTCGGCTGGCTGACGAACGGCAGCACCGTGATGCCGGTGATGATCGCAATCAACATCTGGAAGATGTTTCCCTTCGTCGCCATCATGGTCCTGGCCGGGCTGCAGTCCATTTCCAACGATCTCTACGAAGCGGCCCGCATCGATGGGGCAAGCTTCTGGGAAGAGGTCCGCTACGTCATGCTGCCCCAGGTTCGGACGGTGATCGTCGCGGTCACGCTTCTCCTGGTCATCTGGGCCTTGAACCACATCACCATTATCTATGCCATTACCCGCGGAGGACCGGCGAACCGGACCTTGATCACACCGATCCAGATCTTCAGGACAGCCTTTGAGAGCGTCCAGTTCGGACAGGCGGCGGCCCTTTCCGTCATGTTCTTTGCTGTCGCGATCGTGGTTGTGTTCATCTACATCCGGACGCTGGCCTCCAACCCGGAGGAAGCGCGTTGAACAAGCTTCAGACCCTCAAGCGCCCAGGCCTGCCGGGCTGGCTGATCCTCTTCGGTTCGGTTCTGCTGGTCCTGGTCTGCCTGTTCCCCTTCTGGTGGATGGTGCTGTCTTCGGTGAAGACGCTGCGCGAGCTCTACACGGTTCCGCCGATCTGGTGGCCCGCGGCCCCCACATGGGATAACTATCGCACAGTCCTGTTTGAATCGAACATCCCGCGCTACTTCCTCAACAGCATCGTCATCTCCGTCGGATCAACGGCACTCGCGCTGGTGCTCGCGATCTTTGCTTCCTACGGCTTTGCCCGCTTCAACTTCAAGGGAAAGCCGCTTCTCCAGTCCTTCGTGCTGGTGGGCCAGCTCCTGCCGACGGCCGCCATCATCGTGCCCCTGTTCGTCACGCTTCGGGTGCTGAATCTGGTCAACACCTACTGGGGCCTGATCCTCGTCTACATGATCATCACGCTGCCGCTGTCGGTGTGGATGCTCACCAGCTACTTCAAGAACATTCCGGTCGAACTGGAGGAAGCAGCGATCATCGACGGCGCCAGCCGCCTGGAGTGCCTCTTCCGCATCACGCTTCCCCTTTCCTTGCCCGGTCTCGCCTCCGTCATGGTCTACGCCTTCGTCACGACCTGGAACGAGTTCATCTTCGCGCTCTGCTTTGCCACCGACTCCTCGGTGAAGACGCTGCCCATCGGGCTTGCGGAGTTCTCGACGGAGTTCAACACCGACTGGGGCGCCGTCATGGCAGCCTCCGTGGTGATGACCCTGCCGATTGCCATCCTGTTTCTATCCATGCAGCGGCTCTTTGTCGGTGGCCTGACCGCCGGCGCGACAAAGGGCTGAGAGAGGAATGCAATGACCTATACCTCCCCTATCCCCCAACTTGGCCTCGGTACATTCGGACGCACGGGCGACGCGGGCATCCGGGCGATCCTGTCGGCGATCGAGATCGGCTATCGCCACATCGATACGGCCCAAAGCTATGATACCGAAAGCAGCGTCGGCGAAGCCATCCGCCGTTCCGGGCTGCCGCGGTCCGACTTCTTCGTCACCACCAAGGTCGCAGACACCAATCTGTCGAAAACCGATTTCCTGCCGAGCGTCGAGAAGAGCCTCGAGACGATCGGTACCGACCAGGTCGACCTGCTGCTCATTCACTGGCCATCCCAGAATGATGAGGTGCCGTTCGACGACTACATGCTGGCGCTGGCCGAAGCACGGCAACGCGGATGGACCCGCCATATCGGCGTCTCCAACTTCCCGATCGCTCTCCTCGACAAGGCCTTCGCTCTTCTGGGCGAGAATACGATCACCACGGATCAGGTCGAGATCCACCCTTACCTGCAGGCACCACGGCTCGTGAACCACTGCCGCAGCAAGGGACTGGCGCTGACTGCCTACCAGCCCCTCTACAAGGGAGCCGTCAACGACGACCCGCTGCTGAAGGCCATCGCCGAGACCCACGGCGTCACTGCCGCTGCCGTCGCGCTGGCCTTCCTCATGGCGGAAGGCCACGCCGTCATCCCTGCCTCCTCCAGCCTTGAAAATCTGAGAAACAACTTCGCATCGCAAGACGTGAACCTCACCGCCGACGAGATCACGCGGATCCGCATGCTGGACCGCTCCGCACGGCATATCAATCCGGCCAAATCACCCCGCTGGGATGATTGAGACGCCCTGACAGGAGACTGCAATTGGCACCGGTATCGATCAACAACGTTCGGAAATCCTATGGCGCCCTGGAGGTGCTGCATGGCGTGTCAATCGACATAGCCGACGGCGAATTCGTGGTTCTCGTCGGCCCGTCCGGCTGCGGCAAGTCGACCTTGCTGCGCATGCTGGCCGGGCTCGAGGACATCTCGGCAGGAGAAATCTCCATCGGCGACCGCGTCGTCAATTCCCTTCAGCCGAAGGAGCGCGACATCGCCATGGTCTTCCAGAGCTATGCGCTCTACCCGCACATGACGGTCGAGCAGAACATGGGCTTCTCGCTGAAGCTTGCCCGCGCGCCCAAGGAGGAGATCCGCAGCCGGGTCGCCAAGGTTGCGGCCATGCTCAACCTCGTCGACTATCTCGACCGCTACCCGCGTCAGCTGTCCGGTGGGCAGCGCCAGCGCGTCGCCATGGGCCGCGCCATGGTGCGCAATCCGGAAGTCTTCCTCTTCGACGAGCCGCTGTCCAACCTCGACGCGAAGCTGCGGGTGCAGATGCGGTCGGAGATCAAGCAGAACCACCATCGGCTCAATACGACGACCGTCTACGTGACGCACGACCAGATCGAGGCCATGACCATGGCCGACAAGATCGTCGTGATGCATGGCGGGATCGTGGAGCAGGTGGGATCTCCCCTCGAACTCTACGATTACCCGGCAAACCTTTTCGTTGCAGGCTTCATCGGCTCCCCTGCGATGAACGTCATTGGCGGCAAGGTGAGCGGCGGCGGCTTCATCGGCGACGACGGCACCCGCATTGCCCTGCCCTTTCCGGTGACGGAATTCGAGGGAGGGGAGATGAAGCTCGGCATCCGTCCCGAACATCTCCTGCTCGACGCGAACGGGCATGCGGCCGAGATCATCACGATCGAGCCCACCGGCGCGGAGACACAAGTTCTCCTGCGGCTTGCCGGCCACGACATCATCGGCGTCTTCCGCGAACGAATCCTGCGTAAGCCCGGCGAGATCCTGCATGTCTCCCTCCTCCCCGAGCGTATCCAGCTTTTCGACGGCAAGAGCGGGCGGCGCATCGACTTCCGGGAGGCGGCGTGACGATGGCGATCTATCCGGACCTGAAGGGAAAGACGGTCGTGGTTACCGGGGGCGCAAGCGGTATCGGCGCAGCGCTGGTCGAAGCCTTCGCCCAGCAGGGAGCCAAGGTCGGTTTTCTGGATCGGGACGAGACGGCCGGCACGGCTCTAGCCAATGCCTTGACGTCGCAGGGCAGCCAGGTTCTCTTCGTGCCCCTTGACCTGCGCGACACGGAAACGCTCCGCGCCGGCATCGAGACCGTCAGAACTGAGCTGGGAGCGATAACCGTTCTCGTCAACAATGCCGCGCATGACGAACGCCATGCGACGGAGGATGTGACAGAGGCATATTTCGACGATCGCATCGCCACCAACTTCAAGCACCAGTTCTTCGCCTCCCAGGCGGTGCTGCCCGACATGAGGGCGGCTGGCGGCGGAGCGATCATCTGCATGAGTTCGATCTCGTGGATGGCCGGATTTGGCGGCATGGCGCTGTACACCGCCTCCAAGTCGGCCATTATCGGGCTTGTCCGGTCGCTCGCCCGGGACTTTGGCCCGTTCAACATCCGCGTCAACGCCGTCACGCCAGGCTGGATCATGACGCAGCGACAACTGGATCTCTGGCTGACGCCGGAGGCGGATGCCATGCGTCAGGAACGCCAGGCTCTCAAGCAACGGCTGATGCCGGCGGATGTCGCCAAGCTCGCTCTCTTCCTGGCATCCGACGACGCGCGGGTGATCACCAGCCAGAACTACATCATCGACGGCGGCTGGGTCTGATCGCCGCCTTCAAATTCCCACTTCGAGGTTCATGACATGCAGTCTCCCGCAGAAATCAAAGACATCAACCGACCGGCACGTGAGTTGTGCGACGCCCTGGCTCTGATCGGCACGGCAACCGCCAGCAGCGAACTGAGCCTCATGGGGATCCGTGACCCGCAGATCCGCGGGCCGCTTCCCCTGAAGTACGGCCGCTCGGTGGCTGGTCCGGCGCTGACGCTGCAGTGCATGCCGAAGCGCGAGGATCTTTACGGCTCCAACGAATACGACAATCCCGAACTGCAGCTGCATCGCCACGTCCTCTATCCGGCCCAGGCCGGCGACATGGTGGTCGTCGATGCCCGCGGCGACATGGCAAGCGGTATCTTCGGCGAGATGATGCTGACTTTCCTGGCCGGCCGTGGTGGCGCGGGCATCGTCGTGGACGGCTGCATCCGCGATTCCGCCAGGGCCAAGGAACTCGATCTCGGCATCTGGGTGCGGGGTGTGACACCCAACTATCACGCCCAGACCGGGCTGATCCCCTTTGCGGTCAACGTGCCGGTGGCATGCGGCGGTGTTTTGGTGATGCCGGGCGACATCATCGTGGCCGATGACGACGGGGTGATTGTCGTGCCGGGCGCGCTTGCGGTCGAAGTGATCGCGCGTTCGAGCGAACACGCCGAGTGGGAAGAGTTCGCCCGGTTTCGCCTGTCACAGGGGGGCGATCTGCGCAAGTATTACCCGCTCACGGAAGCGGTGCAGGACGAATACGTCGCCTGGCGCAATGCTCAGATGGCCGACTGATCGAAGGACGCAACAAGGCTCAGGCGCGACGGAGCGGCCGAGCCGCTTCGCCGAAAAGAAAAATGCAAGGACCGGATATCACCATGGCAGCGGCACTGACGATAGAAGAGCTGATCGCCGAGGAGGAGACCATTCAGCTCGGTGGCTTCGACTATGAACTGGCATGGCGGCTCGGCTGTGCCATTCGCGAGACGGCCTCTGTGAAGAGCCTGCCGATCGCGATAGAAGTCAGCCACCATGGTACCGCCGTTTTTACGGCGCTGCTGCCCGGAGCCTCTCCGGACAACCTGGTGTGGGCTCGCCGGAAGCGGGCGGTGGTCGAACGGTTCAACCGCAGCTCGCTCTACATGCGCCTGCTTTGCGAGCGCAATGCCACGGATTTCCACGCCCGCTATCGCCTCCCCCCTGCGGACTTTGCGGCCAGCGGTGGCGGCGTTCCCGTTCGCGTCCGGAACGTCGGGATCGCAGGTACCGTTGCCATTAGCGGCCTGCTGGATGTGGAAGACCATGCGATGGCCATGCGGGCGCTGGAAAAGCTCGCGTGACACCGCGAACCCATGCGGCGCGAAGCTTCGCGTGACTGAGATCGGCGCAGCCTGCAGAAAGGTTGGGAATATGTACAAGTTCATGAAGGGCTCTACCCACGAGCTTGCCTCGGCGGAAATTGCCATCAAGGCGATACCGGACGATCCGCGCGTCTGGGTGCCTCAGGCCCCGGACGTCTTCTTCCGGCCGATGTTTCTCAACACCTTGACAGGGCAGTGGTGCAACCTCCTGAAGGTCACCCGCTCGGGCATCCTGTCCCGGCATGTGCACCCCGCACCAGTCTTCGGCATGGTGATGAAGGGCAAATGGCACTACTTCGAGCACGACTGGGTGGCGGAGGAAGGCTCTTTCGTGTTCGAGCCGCCCGGCGAGATCCACACGCTGAACGTCCCCGAGGATTGCGACGAGATGATCACCTTCTTCAACATCTCGGGCTGCATGGTCTATCTCGACAAGGACAACAGCCAAATCGGCTACGAGGACGTGTTTACCAAGATCGACATGTGCCGCGCTCACTACGCGCAGGTCGGATTAGGGGCGGATTATGTCGATCAGTTCATCCGCTGACACCGCGGAATGGGCCCGCGGCTGGACGGAAGGGCGCACCGTCCTCGTGACAGGAGGAACAGGCGGCATCGGCAGAGCCATCGCTCAATGCTTTCGTGACGCCGGCGCAACGGTTCACGCCACGGGCGCAACGGACGTCGAATGCGCCCAGGCACGAAGCAACGACCCATACGGCAGGATTCGCTACGGCGTACTGGATGTCCGGTCCAACGATGCCACCAAGGGCTTCATTGGGGAACTCGGCGACCTCGATGTCGTCGTCAACTGCGCCGGCATCATCCGCCGGGGTCAGGAGCGTGATCCCGACGTCTTCGACACCGTGGTCGACATCAACCTGAACGGCACGATGCGCGTCTGTGAGGCATCGCTGGACAGGCTGGCGGCCAACAACGGCTGCATCATCAATATCGCCTCCATGCTAAGCTTCTTCGGCGGCGGGCTGGTGCCGGCGTATTCGGCCTCCAAGGGCGGCATCGCCCAGCTCACCAAGTCCCTGGCGATCGCCTACGCCCCGAGGGGCGTGCGGGTGAACGCCATTGCCCCCGGGTGGATTGCAACGCCACTGACGAAGGCGCTGCAGGACGATCCGGCACGCGCCGGTCCGATTCTGGCGCGAACGCCGATGGCCCGCTGGGGTACGCCGGAGGACCTGCAGGGCATAGCGCTTTTCCTCGCAAGCCCGCACGCCGGCTTCATCACGGGAACGATCGTACCGGTCGACGGCGGTTACGCCGTCACCTGAGGTCAGGATTCACCTTGACGGAAGAAGCAGGTCTGCGTGGCCTTCGTCATTGATGCTTGGCACGGAGACCCGTCCGCATCCACAAGAGGTCGCAGAGGAGTGAGAAAGAGAAGCTTTTTCGATAAGCGCCAAAAACACAAAAAACCCCTGGGTAGGGGCTCTTTGTTATCGCAGAGATCGTTGGTTGCGGGGGCAGGATTTGAACCTGCGGCCTTCAGGTTATGAGCCTGACGAGCTACCGGGCTGCTCCACCCCGCGTTATCCGAGTTTTGCGCGGCAAAAGGTCGGTCTGTTGGCCGGTTTGTTTCGGCCGTGTGAGAGAAGATGATCGGTTTGTTTCTCTTGCGATTTGCAGACCTGGCAGCGACCTACTCTCCCGCGTCTTAAGACGAAGTACCATCGGCGCTGGGGCGTTTCACGGCCGTGTTCGGAATGGGAACGGGTGCAGCCACCCCGCCAGAACCACCAGGTCGGCAAAGCGCAAGATTTGCGCCTTAAGGGCGCAAACCGAATTGAGAAGCTGGTGAAGCGGGCGGTTTAACGCCTCGACTTCTTTTGAACACGTCTTTTTTGATGTCTTGTCCGGATCATTCCAGCAGCCGGCAGAGCCGAGCCGCCGGTTGTCCGGCGCGCCGTCCGCAGCGCAGCGATCTTGCGATCGCGTCAGCGTGAGGACAGAAGAATGATGCTCATCTTTGATGAGCATAAGCAATGGGAACGATCAAGCCGATCGAACGATTAGTACCGGTAAGCTTCATGCGTTGCCGCACTTCCACACCCGGCCTATCAACGTGGTCGTCTTCCACGGTTCTCAAGGGAATACTCGTTTTCAGGTGGGTTTCCCGCTTAGATGCCTTCAGCGGTTATCCCTTCCATATATAGCTACCCTGCTATGCCCTTGGCAGGACAACAGGTCCACCAGAGATATGTCCATCCCGGTCCTCTCGTACTAGGGACAGATCCTGTCAATATTCCTACACCCACGGCAGATAGGGACCGAACTGTCTCACGACGTTCTGAACCCAGCTCACGTACCGCTTTAATTGGCGAACAGCCAAACCCTTGGGACCTGCTCCAGCCCCAGGATGCGATGAGCCGACATCGAGGTGCCAAACAACCCCGTCGATATGGACTCTTGGGGGTCATCAGCCTGTTATCCCCGGCGTACCTTTTATCCGTTGAGCGATGGCCCTTCCACGCGGGACCACCGGATCACTATGACCGACTTTCGTCTCTGCTCGACTTGTCAGTCTCGCAGTCAGGCGGGCTTATGCCATTGCACTCGACGAGCGATTTCCGACCGCTCTGAGCCCACCATCGCGCGCCTCCGTTACTCTTTCGGAGGCGACCGCCCCAGTCAAACTACCCACCATACACTGTCCCGGATCCGGATGACGGACCGCGGTTAGACATCCATGACGATAAGGGTGGTATTTCAAGGATGGCTCCACGAGAACTGGCGTCCCCGCTTCAAAGCCTACCACCTATCCTACACATGCCGACACGAATGCCAGTGTAAAGCTATAGTAAAGGTGCACGGGGTCTTTCCGTCTGACCGCAGGAACCCCGCATCTTCACGGGGAATTCAATTTCACTGAGTCTATGTTGGAGACAGCGGGGAAGTCGTTACGCCATTCGTGCAGGTCGGAACTTACCCGACAAGGAATTTCGCTACCTTAGGACCGTTATAGTTACGGCCGCCGTTTACTGGGGCTTCGATTCAGAGCTTGCACCCCTCCTCTTAACCTTCCAGCACCGGGCAGGCGTCAGACCCTATACGTCGTCTTGCGACTTCGCAGAGCCCTGTGTTTTTGATAAACAGTCGCTACCCCCTGGTCTGTGCCACCCCATCCTACTTGCGTAGAAAAGGGTCACGCTTCTTCCGAAGTTACGCGTGCAATTTGCCGAGTTCCTTCAACATAGTTCTCTCAAGCGCCTTGGTATACTCTACCTGACCACCTGTGTCGGTTTCGGGTACGGTCTATACGGTGGAGCTATTTCCTGGAACCGCGTCCCCGCCCGGACAATCCAATAAGTCCGGACAAGTTGAGCAATCCGTCACTACCACCAGGCCCACGAATATTAACGTGGTTCCCATCGACTACGCGTGTCCGCCTCGTCTTAGGGGCCGGCTAACCCTGCTCAGATTAACTTTAAGCAGGAACCCTTGGTCTTTCGGCGAGAGGGTCTCTCACCCTCTTTATCGTTACTCATGTCAACATTCGCACTTCCGATACCTCCAGGACCCCTCACGGGTATCCCTTCACTGGCTTACGGAACGCTCCGCTACCCCTATACACCTAAGTGTATAAGCCTCAGCTTCGGTGCATGGCTTCAGCCCCGTTACATTTTCGGCGCAAAGACCCTTATTTAGACCAGTGAGCTGTTACGCTTTCTTTAAATGATGGCTGCTTCTAAGCCAACATCCTGGTTGTTTTGGGATCCTCACATCCTTTCCCACTTAGCCATGACTTGGGGACCTTAGCTGGAGGTCAGGGTTGTTGCCCTTTTCACGACGGACGTTAGCACCCGCCGTGTGTCTGCCGACTAGTACTCCTCGGTATTCGGAGTTTGGTTAGGATCAGTAAGACGGTGAGTCCCCATAGCCCATCCAGTGCTCTACCCCCGAGGGTATTCGGTCGACGCACTACCTAAATAGTTTTCGCGGAGAACCAGCTATTTCCGAGTTTGATTGGCCTTTCACCCCTAGCCACAAGTCATCCCAATCTATTGCAACAGATGCGGGTTCGGTCCTCCAGTTGGTGTTACCCAACCTTCAACCTGCTCATGGCTAGATCACTCGGTTTCGGGTCTAATGCGACATACTAAACGCCCTATTCAGACTCGCTTTCGCTACGCCTACACCTACCGGCTTAAGCTTGCATGTCACACTAAGTCGTTGACCCATTATACAAAAGGTACGCCGTCACCCTTGCGGGCTCCGACTGTTTGTAGGCATCCGGTTTCAGGTTCTATTTCACTCCCCTTGTCGGGGTGCTTTTCACCTTTCCCTCACGGTACTTGTTCGCTATCGGTCATGCACGAGTACTTAGGCTTGGAGAGTGGTCTCCCCATGTTCAGACAGGATTTCACGTGTCCCGCCTTACTCAAGGACAATGAGTGTTATACGTGTACGGGGCTGTCACCCACTGCGGCAGACCTTTCCAGATCCTTCCACTTCATTCCTCATTGCCACTGGCCTGGTCCGCGTTCGCTCGCCACTACTTGCGGAGTCTCGGTTGATGTCCTTTCCTGCAGGTACTTAGATGTTTCAGTTCCCTGCGTTCGCTTCTTATCCCTATTGAATTCAGGATAAGATACCTTTCAACAATGCTTGGAAACCACTTTGGTTTCTTGACGCCGGATAACCGGCGACGGCCTCTGGCCTTGCGAAGCCTTAAGGCTTCGATACCAGCGGCCAACCAAAATGATTTTCCAAGCATCTAAGGTGGGTTGCCCCATTCGGAGATCCATGGATCAAAGCTCATTCGCAGCTCCCCACGGCTTTTCGCAGCGTATCACGTCCTTCATCGCCTGTGCATGCCAAGGCATCCACCAAATGCCCTTCTTTCACTTGATCGTTCTCATTGCCAATGCTCATCGCC